>NZ_CM176708.1:4800000-6869965 GCF_058130025.1 Gordonia sp. LMA167
GCAGCACCGCGATACCGCCCGCTCGGCTTATCCCGTCGAAATACACGTGCGGGAGAAAGCTGGCGCGCACATCCCACACCCCGGTGCGGGACTGTTCCAGGTAGGTGGTCAATCCGATGATCGGCCGGTTGACCCCTGCTCGTTCAGAGGCGTTCAAACCCGCGCACCCTTTCCCAATCGGTCACGGCCGAACCGTACGCCGCCAGCTCCACCCGGGCACTGTTGAGGTAGTGCTCGACGACGTCGGTCCCGAATGCCGCGCGCGCCAACGCCGAGCCCGCGAACAGTTCGGCGGCCTCGGCCAGCGACGTCGGGAGCCGGTCCGCCTGCCCCGCATAGGCATTGCCGGTGGCCATCTCGGGTAGCGGCAGCGCGCGATCGATCCCGTCGAGTCCGGCGGCGATCAGGGCGGCCACCGCCAGGTACTGGTTGACGTCGCCGCCCGGCGCACGGCACTCGACCCGCATCCCCGCGCCATGTCCGACGACGCGCATCGCGCACGTCCGGTTGTCCATCCCCCATGCGATCGCGGTCGGCGCGAAGCTGCCGTCGACATATCGCTTGTAGGAGTTGATGTTCGGCGCATAGAACAGCGTCAACTCGCGCAGCGACGCGAGAATCCCGGCGATGAAGTGCCGGAACATCGCCGACATCCCGTCCGGATCGCCGTCGTCGGCGAACACTGCCGTGCCGTCCTCGGCGCGCAACGAGATGTGGATGTGGCAGCTGTTGCCCTCGCGCTCGTCGAACTTGGCCATGAACGTGAGGCTCTTGCCGTGCTGGTCGGCGATCTCCTTGGCACCGTTGCGATAGATCGTGTGGTTGTCACACGTCACCAGTGCCTGGTCGTAGCGGAAGGCGATCTCCTGCTGACCCAGATTGCACTCGCCCTTGACGCCTTCGCAGTACATGCCGGCGCCGTCCATCCCGCGCCGGATGTCGCGCAACAGCGGTTCCATCCGGGTCGAGGCGACCATCGCATAGTCGACGTTGTAGTCGGTGGCGGGCGTGAGGTCGTGATAGCGCTTGGCCCACGCCTCCCGAAAGGTGTTGTCGAACACCATGAACTCGAGCTCGGTACCGACAAAGGGCACGAGTCCCCGCTCGGCGAGCCGATCGATCTGGCGTCGCAGGATGTTTCGCGGCGCCGGCGACACGGGTTCGGCGTCGGTGGTGCCGAGATCGGCGAGCACCAGCGCGGTCCCGGGTAGCCACGGGATTCGCCGGAGCGTGCTGAAGTCGGGGGTCATCACCATGTCCCCGTACCCGGTCTCCCAGCTCGACATCGCGTAACCGTCCACGGTGTTCATGTCCACGTCGACGGCCAGTAGATAGTTGCAGCATTCCGCCCCGTGCGCGGCGACGTCGTCGAGGAAGAGCCGCGCCGACACCCGTTTTCCGGTGAGCCGGCCCTGCATGTCGGGAAACGCGACGATCACCGTGTCGATCTCGTCGGCGGTGACGAGTTCCTGCAGATCGGCCATGTCCAGCATGCCGTCGGTCATCGACACTCCTCTGTGTGCTCCGGTCTCGTGCTCTCGGGCCGACGAGTGGCCCACCTGATTCGGCCTCAGTCAACCATTGGACACTCGATCAACTCGAATTCACCGTCCGATTTAACCGGAAATTTTCGTCTAAAGGTGGGTGAGCCAACCATTGGCGTCTTATTGTGCCTTAACAGCGGAGCGCTGTCCGGCGGTCCCACGATCGTTTTCCCACCCCGATCCGTCCACCCGATCCGTCCCACTCGAGAGCGAGCAACGCGATGGCAGATGCCATGAAACCGGCGATGAAATCATCCGGGGCCACCTATACGCACGCCGAAGACGGCTACTTCGAGAAACGGCAGCTCAAACGCAGCGCCGGTTTCTGGGGTATCTGGGGCATCGGGATCGCCGCGGTCATCTCCGGCGACTTCTCCGGCTGGAACTTCGGCATCGGCCAGGCCGGCTGGGGCGGGCTCGGCATCGCCACCGTCGTCATCGTCATCATGTACTTCGGCATGCTGTTCTCGATCGGCGAGATGTCGGCGGCGATGCCGCACACCGGCGGTGCCTACTCGTTCGCCCGGGCCGCGATGGGGCCGTGGGGCGGCTTCGTCACCGGCTTCGCCGAGACCATCGAATACGTCTTCACCACCGGTGTCGTCGTCTACTTCTCGGCGTCCTACGCCGACGCGATCACCGACGACCTGTTCGGCCTGAGCATGCCCGCCTGGGTGTGGTGGATCATCCTGTACGCGATCTTCATCGGCCTCAACTCCTGGGGCGCGGAGGCGTCGTTCAAGTTCGCGATCATCGTCGCCCTCGTCTCCATCGGCATCCTGGTCCTGTTCGGTATCCTCGCCATCGCGAACGGGGCCGTCGACTTCGGCAAGCTCCTCGACATCGACCCGGACAGCTCCAAGGCCGGCGCGAGCGACTTCCTGCCCTTCGGTGTGATGGGCATCCTCTATGCGCTGCCGTTCGCCATGTGGTTCTTCCTCGGGATCGAGGAACTCCCGCTGGCCGCCGAGGAGGCCCATGAGCCCACCAAGGACATCCCGCGCGCCGGCATCTGGGGCATGATCACCCTCGTCGCCTGCGCGGCCATCGTGTTCTTCCTCAATCCCGCGGTCACCGGTTCGTCCGCGCTGGGCGACTCCGGCGAGCCACTACTCGACGGATTCCGCGCATTCCTGCCGTCGGGCTGGGCCTCGGTGCTGTCGGCGTTCGCCCTCATCGGCCTGCTCGCGAGCCTGCAGGGCATCATGTACGCCTACGGCCGCAACCTGTATTCGCTCAGCCGTGCCGGCTACTACCCGAAAGTCCTGTCGCTGACCGGCTCCCGGCAGACCCCGTACGTCGCGCTGATCACCGGCGCGGTGATCGGGTTCGTCGCCCTGCTGATCATCGAGTACTGGATCTCCGGTGCCGGCGCGATCGTGCTGAACATCGCGGTCTGGGGCGCGGTCCTGGCCTACATGCTGCAGATGGTGTCGTTCGTCATCCTGCGCCGGAAATACCCGAACGCACGCCGCCCCTATCGGAGTCCGGTCGGGCTCTGGGGCGCCGGTGTCGCCTTCGTCATCGCCGCGATCACCTTCATCGGCGTGCTGATCAATCCGGACTACCGCGACGCCGTGATCGCGATAGTCGTGTTCTACGTGATCGGTCTGCTGATCTTCGGGTTCTACGGTCGGCATCGATTGGTGTTGTCACCCGAGGAGGAGTACGCGGTGACCGGCGGCCTGCACGGCTACGACCCGGAGGCCGAAGGGCTCGGCGGCACGATCGAGGACGAGATCCTCAAGGGCCACACCGACTGACGCGTCACCCGCGACCGGGCGTCAGCGGGTCCGCACCAATGCGGTCCCCGTCGCCCGGTCGTGCATGGCCCGGCCGTTGTAGTCGTTGATCAGCGCCGGCACCAGGAAGACGATGAGAATCTGCCGAACGAGGGCGCGGACGATGCCGACCGCTGCCGGCGGCACCGTGCCCTGCGCCTCCTGCTCGGCGCGCTCGGTGCCGTGGTCCACCCGCGCCACCCGCAAACCCACCGCGAACTGACCCGGGGTGAAGCCGAAGAACGTCACCGCCACCACGCCGAGCACGAACCAGACGCCGAGGACCGCGGTGCCGAGCATCGGGGAGTCGAACGAGACGAACAGCAACGAGACACCGCCCGCGAGCAACCAGTCCACCAGCAGCGCGACGGTTCGCAGCCATCCACCGGCCAACGCCCCGGGGCCGGACTCGGGCAGTCCGAGATCCTGGCCGCGGTAGTCGCCCCCACCGCCGCTCGGCCCGATCTGCGGGCCGGACAGCCACGAACCGGTCGCCCTGCCCATCAGCACGCCCCCGTTGGGGACTCGCTGCGCGGTACGGCGGACGGTGTGGATGCTCGCATGACGCCATGGTAATCCGCGGTGGCACGGCGTCCGACGCGCCCGGGTCGCGGCCGCCCGAGGCGGCCAATCCGGGACTTCCGTGGTGCGCGGATAGCCGACATGGCATCGTTGCTCAGCGGAACAACCATGTTGTCGAGGCATCACGGCCGTGTAACACAGGAGAAACACGCCCTTGACGACTAGGCAACGTCGCGTCCATACGGTTCACGCTGAGATCCGCCTGCCACCAGCCGGCGGATGAGGCGGGCCAGTTCGCTGGCCACCCCGAACAAGTTAAGGAGTCACCGCACGGTGTACAGCAGCAAAGAAGAACTTCTCGAGGGCATCAAGAAAGAGGGTGTCGAGTACGTCGACATCCGCTTCTGCGACCTGCCCGGTGTGATGCAGCACTTCTCGATCCCGGCCTCCGCGTTCAACGAGGACGTGTTCGAGGACGGGCTGGCGTTCGACGGTTCGTCCGTTCGCGGCTTCCAGTCGATCGACGAGTCGGACATGATGCTGCTGCCCGACCCGGCAACCGCCCGAATCGATCCGTTCCGCAAGGCGAAGACGATGAACATCAGCTTCTTCGTCCACGACCCGTTCACCCGCGAGGCCTACAGCCGCGACCCGCGCAACGTCGCACGCAAGGCCGAGGACTACCTGGCCTCGACCGGCATCGCCGACACCTGCTTCTTCGGTGCCGAGGCCGAGTTCTACATCTTCGACGGTGTCTCGTTCGGCTCGGAGATGAACGGCACCTTCTACGAGGTCGAGTCGGAGTCCGGCTGGTGGAACACGGCGTCGCCGACCGACCCGGACGGCAGCCCCAACCTCGGCTACAAGGTCCGCCCCAAGGGTGGCTACTTCCCCGTCGCGCCGTACGACCACTACGTGGATCTGCGCGACGAGATGTCGACGAACCTGCAGAACGCCGGTTTCGAGCTCGAGCGCGGCCATCACGAGGTGGGCACCGGCGGTCAGGCCGAGATCAACTACAAGTTCAACACCCTGCTGCACGCCGCCGACGACGTGCTGCTGTTCAAATACATCATCAAGAACACGGCGTATGCGAACGGCAAGACCGTCACCTTCATGCCGAAGCCGCTCTTCGGTGACAACGGCTCGGGCATGCACGCCCACCAGTCGCTGTGGAAGGACGGCAAGCCGCTGTTCCACGATGAGGCCGGCTATGCGGGACTCTCGGACCTCGCGCGCTACTACATCGGCGGCATCCTGCATCACGCGCCGTCGCTGTTGGCGTTCACCAACCCGACCGTGAACTCCTACAAGCGCCTGGTGCCCGGCTATGAGGCCCCGATCAACCTGGTCTACAGCCAGCGCAACCGTTCGGCATGCGTGCGTATCCCGATCACCGGCAACAACCCGAAGGCCAAGCGCCTCGAGTTCCGCTGCCCGGACAGCTCGGGCAACCCGTACCTGGCGTTCGCCGCGATGATGATGGCCGGACTCGACGGCATCAAGAACAAGATCGAGCCGCACGAGCCCGTCGACAAGGACCTCTACGAGCTCCCGCCGGAGGAGGCCAAGGGCATCCCGCAGGCGCCGACCTCGCTGTCGGCGGTCATCGACAAGCTCGAAGAGGACCACGAATACCTCACCGCCGGTGGCGTGTTCACCGAGGACCTCATCGAGACCTGGATCGCGCTCAAGCGCGAGAACGAGATCGAGCCGGTGCAGATCCGTCCGCACCCGTACGAGTTCGCGCTCTACTACGACTGCTGAGCGAACACGATCGACGCCGAAGGGCGGTCGGGAACATTGTTCCCGACCGCCCTTCGGCGTCGGTTCACGTGATTGACATCACGAAAAGGGCTTTGTACCCTGCCGTTTCACACCCGTTGCCCTTAGGTTTGAGGAATGACCACCACAGTGCGCACCCGACACGTCGACGAACTCGCCCCCGGCGACCGCATCAGCTACGACGGCCTGCGGGCCGTTGTCCGTTCGGCCGTGCCGGACGCGGACGATCAGTTCGTGATCCAGCTCGTCAACAGCACCGACGCCAACCGCTCCGAACTACGACTCGCCCGCGGCACCACCGTCGAGATCCTCTAGACACCGAAAAACGGACACTCGCGTTACCCGACGCCGCTACGCTGCGGTCAGAGGAGGTGTCACATGGACATCGGAAGTCTGATCGCTGCACTGTTGCTGGGATTCGTGTGTGGGGCCATCGCTCGCGCGCTGATCCCCAACGATGCGTTCAAGGCCCTGAGCGGGTGGAGGTCGTGGCTGGCGTCCACCGTGCTGGGACTGCTCGGCGCCCTGCTGGGGTACTGGATCTTCACCGGCCTGCTCGGGATCGGCGACGAGGACAAGTTCGACTGGGGCGGCATCATCGGTGCCATCATCGGATCGATCATCGTCGTCGCCATCGGTTCGGCGATCATCAAGCGGATGGGATCTGCGCGGCGCGTGTGAGCCTGCGCCTCGCGACGCCGCTCTGAGCGTCACTGCGGTCGCGCAGCATCCAGAACGCGAGAGCCGCGGACCCGACGAGTACGGCTGCGCCGCTGAAGGCTGCCACCGCCAGGCCGTCGACGAATGCCGACCGTGCGGCATCGAGTACTGCCGCACCGCGCCCGGCGTCCAGATGCGGCGCGGTGACGACCGCACCGGCGAGGCTTCGTGACGCCTCTCCCCCGATCAACCCGGCCGGGAAGTTCATTCGGTACACCGCGTTGACAACACTGCCCAATACCGCGATGCCCAGTGCCCCACCCAGTTCGCTCGACGTCTCGAGCAGACCGGAGGTCGCGCCTGCGCGGTCGGCCGGCGCGACCCCCACGACGTAGTCGGCGATCATCGACGTGGCCGCGACGACACCGGCCGCGAGCAGCGCCGCACCGATCAGCACCGACGGCAGCGAGTCGACCTCCGTCAGCGCCCCCAGCATCGCGAAACCGGTTGCTCCCGTGAGCATCCCGCCGACGATCACCGGTGGTCGGCCGACTCGCTGCGCGAGCACGGCGGCCGCCGGTGCGACGGCCCCGACGACCACCGAGGGAGCCAGACTCCACAGTGCCGCTCGCAGTGGCGAATATCCGAGCACCGACTGCAGGTACTGCGTCATCAGGATCGAATTGCCCAGCAGCGCAAACATGCAGACGAGATTGGTCCACACGGAGGTGGCGAAGCGTCGCTCGCCGAGCAGCGCGACATCGATCATCGGGTCATCGATCCGCCGTTGGCGGACAACGAAGATCACGCCCACGACCAGGCCTGCCGTGAGCATGGCCACCCGGGTCACCGACCATCCGTCGGCGGCGAGGTTCTTGATCGCCGCGACGACGGGCAGGATCGCTGCGAGGACCAGGACGGCGCTCAGGACATCGACCCGACGGTTCGGCGTCGCGGTGTCGCCGGGCAGCACGATCGGCGCCGCGATCAGCAGCACCACCATGAACGGCAGGTTGATGAGGAACACCGAACCCCACCAGAGATGTTCGAGCAGCAGGCCGCTGACGATCGGACCGACGGCCACACCGCCGGCCAACGTCGCGTTCCAGATCGCCACGGCCTTCGCCCGCTGCGCGGTGTCGTCGAACATGTGGCGGATCAAGGCCAGTGTCGACGGCATCAGCGTGGCGCCCGCGACGGCCAGCACGGCACGGGCACCGATCAGCATCTCGGCCGACACGGCGAAAGCCGCGGCGAGAGATGCCGCGCCGAACCCCACCGCGCCGATCATCAGCAGCCGGCGATGACCCACTCGATCGGCGAGTGATCCCATCGACAGCAACAGTCCGGCCAGCACGAAGCCGTACACATCGAAGATCCACAATTGCTGTTCCGGGGTCGGCGACAGATCCGCCGCGATGTACGGCACGGCGAAGAAGAGCACCGACACGTCCATGGAGACGATCAGGATGGGCAGGCACAGGACGAGGAGCCCGAGCCACGGGGAACGCCTGGTCATGGCGCCACCGCCTTTCTGTTTATAGCATCGACTGTTTACTGAGTAAGCAGATACTACGAACCCAACCGTGTATCTGGCAAGCAGTTAGTACGATGGCGGGCATGACCTCGACGGATGACACCGAACGTCCAGCGGTCCCGCGCTATCTCTGTCTCCTGTGGGGCCGTGAGGACCCGACGCCGCGGCGCGGACCACGGCCGGCACTAACGGTGCGTGACATCGGGAGAACCGCGGTGTCGATCGCGGATGAGCGCGGCGTCGAGGCGGTCTCGATGAAGGCCATCGCGACCGCCCTCGGGCTGACGACCATGTCGCTGTACCGATATGTCGACAGCAAGGACGACGTCATCGAGGTGATGATCGACAGCGCTTTCGGACCTGCCGACCCAGCGATCACGGCCGAGGGGACGTGGCGGGAACGCCTGACCGCATGGGCCCTGGCGGCCGCGGCGGTGGGCCGCAAGAGGCCCTGGCTGACCGCGATGCCGCTGAAACGACCACCCGTGGGACCGAATGTGCTGTCCTGGACCGAGGCCGGACTGCAGGCGTTCGCCGAGACCGGGCTCACCGGACAACAGAAGCTGAGTGCCCTGCTGTTGGTGGACGGCTTTGTCCGGCACCATGTCCGGCAGGCGAGCCAGATGGGTCTGCTGGACGGCCCGGACCGCGACGCGGGCCGCCACGATACCGGCGGCACCTACGAGGCGATGGTGGCCGAGTTCGCCGAGCCGGAACGACTTCCCCATCTGGCAGCGGCGATCTCGGATGCCGCCATGCACGACTCCGACGACTTCTTCACCGAGGAACTCACCTTCGGGCTCACAGTGATCCTCGACGGACTCGACAGGCTCGTCGCCACCACCGAGCCCGACTCGTGACGAACCCACGCGGCGTCGTGAACCACAGCCCGACACGGCGATCCATGCCCGAATTCCTGCCGCTGCGGCCTACCATGAATTCATGATCCGCATACTCATCCGTACGGTCGTCTACCTGATCTCGGCGGCCATCGGCATCCTCGTGGCGACCGCGTTTCTCGACAAGATGACGGTGCACTGGGGCGGTTTTCTGGTCGCCCTGGTGATCTTCGCCATCGCCCAGACGATCCTCGGGCCGTTCATCTTCAAGTTCGTCAACCGCAATGCCGACGCATTCATCGGCGGTGTCGGTCTGGTCTCCACGTTCGTGGCGTTGTTGATCTCGACCCTCGTCGGCGACGGCATCGAGATCGACGGGGTCGAGACCTGGATCGCGGCAACGGTGATCATCTGGCTCGTCACCGCCGTGGCCACGATGATCGTGCCCTGGCTGCTGGTCAAGGCCGGCGTCACCAAGGCCAAGGAGAACCGCGAGGGCGCAGACAAGTGACAGTTCGCCGGCCTCTCGGCCCTCAGCCCGCGAGGTCGGCGAACATCCGCTCGTTGTGCCCGAAGGCGGCCACCGCCTCGTCGATCAACGCGCGAACGTCCTCGCCTTCCAGCGGCAGCCCGTCCAGGGTGGCGCGGTAGGCATCCTTGTAGCGCTTCAGTTTGTCGATCTCGTCGAACACGTAGAAGCTCAGGGTCTCGTCGGTCATGCCGTAGTGCAGTTTCATCCGACTCCGGATCACCTGTCCCCCACTGAGATCCCCGAGGTACCGGGTGTAGTGGTGCGCCACGAACCGTGCGGGGTCCGCGCGGGTGGCCTCGATGGCCGCGACGTATGCGGCCACACCGGGCAGCGGGGTGACGGTCGCCGGGTCGACGCCCATCGCCGCCAGGTCCGCGGTCAGTCTGGGGAGCCGCCGCAACCGCTCGTCGAGGACCGGCCCCGCGATGTCGTCTCGGGCAAGGTCATCACCGACGGATTCCAGCGCGCGATAAATGAAGAAGAGTTGCGCGGCCATGCTGAGATAATCGGCGGCATCGAGCCGACCAGACATCAGGTCGTCGACGAAGGTGGCGCGTTCGGCACGGTCATGGGCCACCGCTGTCGCGGCCCGCAGACAGTCGGACACGGAGTCACCGTGGCCCGCGAGGGGAGGTGGCGAACTCTCTGGCGTGGTCGTCATGATGGCACCAGTGTTACCACCACGCCGCGATGATCGGAACCCGCGGCACCAGCACGAACCGGACGGTCCCTGCCGATCACGCGCCGAAGACCTTGCGCACGACCGTCTTCGCCCGGCGGGTCACGCGAAGGTAGTTCTCCAGGAATTCGGCGGCCTGGTCCTCCGGCCAGCCCGCGGCATAGGCCACTGCACGCAGCTGCGAGCCGGGCGCCGGGAGCTGATCGACCGGCTTGCCCCGCACCAATACCAGGGCGTTACGCGCTTGGGTGGCCGTCAGCCACGCCTCCTTGAGGAGCGCTACGTCGTTCTCGCCGAGCAGTTCCAGCGCGCCGATCGCCTCGAGCGACTGCAACGTCGATGTGTTGTGGAGGGATTCGTATCGATGCGCGTACCGCAGCTGCATGAGCTGCACGGTCCATTCGACGTCGGCGAGCCCACCGCGACCCAGCTTCGTATGGGTCGCCGGATCGGCACCGCGCGGCAATCGCTCGGAGTCGACACGGGCCTTGATCCGGCGGATCTCCTTCACCGCCTCCGCCGACACCCCTCCTGCCGGGTAGCGGATCCGGTCGGCCATGTGGAGGAACTCGACACCGAGATCGTCGTCGCCCGCAACCTGATGAGCGCGCAGCAACGCCTGGATCTCCCAGGGCTGCGCCCACTGCTCGTAGTAGGCCGCGTAGGCGGCCAACGTCCGGACGACCGGCCCGTTGCGCCCTTCGGGGCGTAGTCCGGTGTCGACCTCGAGCGGGGGATCCTCGCTCGGGGAGCCCAGCATCGAGCGGACCTTCTCCGCGATCGTCTGGGACCAGCGGACCGCCGCCGCCTCGTTCACGCCCGGCTGCGGCTGACACACGAAGAGCACATCGGCGTCCGAGCCATACCCCAGTTCGCCGCCGCCGAGGCGACCCATCCCGATCACCGCGATCCGGGCCGGGGCGGGTTCGCCGCGGTCGCGCTCGGACTCCGCGATGACGACGGTCAGGGCCGCGTTCAACACCGCAGCCCACACGCTCGACAGCGCAGCGCACACCTCGGGGACGTTCATCATGCCCAGGATGTCGGCGGATGCGATCCGGGCGAGCTCGAAGCGCCGATGCGAACGCGCCGCCGCCACGGCGCGTTTCAGGTCTGATTGGCGAACGGTCGACGCGATGAGCCCTTTGGCGACGTCGCGCGGATCGACCTCACGCAGCTTCGGGCCGTTGGTGCCGTCCGAGTAGAGATGGATCACCTCCGGCGAACGCATCAGCAGGTTGGCGATGTACTCGGAGGTACCGAGCACATGCATCAACCGTTCAGCGACGACACCGTCGTCGCGCAGGAGCCGGATGAACCACTCCGCGTCATCCATGACGTCGCACAGGCGGCGGTAGTTCAGGAGCCCCGCGTCGGCATCAGGGGTGTTGCCGATCCACTCCAGAAGCGACGGAAGAATCAGCAGCTGGATCTGCCCACGCCGCCCCGGCGACGACGCCAATGCTCGGATATGACTCAGCGCGCGTTCGGGTTTCGCGTAGCCGAGAGCGGAAAGGCGGCGTTCGGCCGACTTGTCGGTCAGCGTCAGCTCGTCGCTGTTGAACCGGGTCGCGGCATTGAGCAGCGGACGATAGAAGAGCTTCTCATGCAGTCGGCGGATGCGGGCCTTCTGTCGCTTGAGCTCCTCACGCAGCACCGCCGTCGGATCGAACTCCCCCTCCTGACGGATGTGCGCCGCGCGTGCGAGCCAGCGCATGTTGTCGACATCGTCGAATGCGGGCAGCAGGTGGGTGCGCGACAGCCGCTGCAATTGCAGTCGGTGCTCGAGTGCGCGCAGGAACTGATAGGACGCATTGAGATTCGCTCCGTCGTCGCGCCCGACGTATCCGCCGGCGGTCAATGCGGTGAGTGCATCGACCGTGGCCTTGGTGCGGATCTCCTCGTCGACGCGGCCGTGCACCATCTGGAGCAGCTGGACGGCGAACTCGACATCACGCAGACTGCCGCTGCCGAGCTTCAGGTTGCGCTCGCGCAGCTCCTCCGGGACGAGGGATTCGACGCGGCGACGCATCGCCTGCACCTCGGGCACGAAATCCTCGCGCTCCGCGGCGGCCCACACCATCGGATCGAGCGCGGCGATGTAGTCGTCGGCGAGTTGCATGTCGCCGGTCATCGGACGGGCCTTGAGCAGCGCCTGGAACTCCCACGTCTTCGCCCAGCGCCGGTAGTAGGCGACGTGCGAGTCGAGCGTGCGGGTCAGCGCGCCGGCCTTGCCCTCGGGTCGCAGCGCGGCGTCGACCTCGAAGAACGCCAGCGATCCGACCCGCATCAACTCGCCGGCAATGCGTGCCGACACGCCGTCGGCGGGTTCGCTGACGAATACGACGTCGACGTCGCTGACGTAGTTGAGTTCACGGGCACCGCATTTGCCCATCGCGATGACCGCCAGCCGCACGGGAAGAGGTTTGTCGCCGCAGACCTCGGTGATCGCGACGGACAGAGCGGCGGTCAGGGCCGCGTCGGCGGCATCGGCCAGGAACGCACCGACCTGCGGCAGGTAGATCACCGGCTCGTTTTCCACGGTCGCGGCGACGTCGTGAGCTGCCAACTCCAGCAACAGGTTCCGGTACGCGATCCGAAGCGCAACGATCGCCTTGGGGCCGGTGGTGACGGCCCGGTAGACCTTGTTGCCCTTGTCGAGTTCTCCGGGCTCGGGCGTCGCGCCGACGGACGCGAGCATCCGCTCGTTCATCTCCTCGACCGTCGGGAGGTCCGGACGCGTCAGCAGTCGCCAGCTCCCGGGTTCGGCGACCAGGTGGTCGCCGAGCGCGTCCGATGCACCGAGGACGGCGAACAGTCGGCCACGAAAGGTCGTGTCCGTACGGATCAGCTGGTCGATCTCGGCCCAGTCGTCGGCCACCATGCCCTTGATCCGGATCAACGCACGCAACGCCAGATCGGCGTCCGGGGCGCGCGACAGCGCCCACAGGACGTCGACCGAATCGTCGTTGTCCCACTCCAGCTCCGAGAGGTGGCCCGGCGCTGTCTTCTCGAGCAGCCCGAGCCGCCCGGCGCTGGGGACGCGGCCGCGTCCGCGAAGTGAAGTCACACCCAAAAGGTAGCGGGCGCCACCGCCAACCTCTCCGTCAGGGCACCCCCGCGTGAGGACGCGTTACAGCGGCAGGTAGCTCTTCAGCTCGTAGGGCGTGACCAGGCTGCGATAGTTGGTCCATTCGGTCCACTTGTTGCGCAGGAAGTAGTCGAATACGTGCTCTCCGAGGGCCTCGGCGACGAGCTCGGACTTCTCCATCTCTCCCAGCGCCTCGGCGAGGCTGCCCGGCAGTTCGCGGTAACCCATCGCCCGTCGCTCGGCGGGCGTCAGCGCCCACACATCGTCCTCGGCCTCCTCGGGCAGCTCGTACCCTTCGGAGATGCCCTTGAGGCCGGCGGCGAGCAGCACCGCGAACGTCAGATACGGGTTGCATGCCGAGTCGGGGCTGCGGACCTCGATCCGTCGCGACGACGCCTTGTTCGGCGTGTAGAGCGGCAGGCGGACCAACGCCGAGCGGTTCGCGCCACCCCAGGTGGCCGCCGTGGGCGCCTCACCGCCGTGGATCAATCGTTTGTACGAGTTGACCCACTGGTTGGTGACCGCACTGATCTCGCTGGCGTGGTGCAGGATGCCCGCGATGAACTTCTTGCCGGTGTCCGACAGCTGCATCGGGTCGTCGGGGTTGTGGAAGGCGTTGGTGTCGCCTTCGAACAAGCTCATGTGCGTGTGCATGGCCGAACCGGGATGTTCGCTGAACGGCTTCGGCATGAAGGTCGCCCAGGTGCCCTCGTCGATGGCGACCTCCTTGACCACGTAGCGGAAGGTCATCACGTTGTCGGCCATGGACAGTGCGTCGGCATAGCGGAGGTCGATCTCCTGCTGGCCCGGTGCGCCCTCGTGGTGGGAGAACTCGACCGAGATGCCCATCGACTCCAGCGCCTCGATCGCATGACGGCGGAAGTTGGGGGCGGCGTCGTGCACGGCCTGGTCGAAATAGCCGCCGGAGTCGGCCGGAGTCGGCACGGTCCCGTCCAGTGGCGCGTCCTTGAGGAGGAAGAACTCGATCTCGGGATGCACGTAGCAGCTGAAGCCCTGATCGGCGGCCTTGTTCAGCTGGCGCCGGAGCACATGCCGCGAGTCGGCCCAGCTCGGGGTGCCGTCGGGCATCGCGATGTCGCAGAACATCCGCGCCGAGTGATGACGTCCACTCGATGTGGTCCACGGCAGGATCTGAAAGGTCGACGGATCCGGCTTCGCGACGGTGTCGGCCTCCGAGACGCGCGAGAACCCCTCGATGGCCGAGCCGTCGAATCCGATACCCTCGGCGAACGCACCCTCGAGCTCGGCCGGTGCGATCGCCACGGACTTCAGATAGCCGAGAACGTCGGTGAACCACAACCTCACGAATCGGATGTCGCGCTCTTCGAGGGTCCGCAGCACGAATTCCTTTTGGCGATCCATGACTCCGGACATTAGAAGTACGCTGTTAAATCCGTGTTACATGTACAAGTCGAACTCTGCTTCCTGCGGTTATGCAGATCGAATCTCAGCATGTGAGAGGCAGCTGCGGCACCGTGAGATCGGTCAAGTAGTCGTCGACGGCGGTGTCGACGCACCGATTGCCGGTGAAGACCGCGGAGTGCCGATCGCCGAGCACGCGGATGAATCCGGCTCCGACCATCGACGCGAATCGGGCTCCGGTCGCGAATGGCGTCGCCGGGTCGCCGGTGCCGGCGACGACGAGTATGCGTGGCACCTCCTGCGGAAACCGACCGGTTCCGGGCGCACCGCCGGGCACCGGCGACTGCGCGGCCGGTGTCCAGAACTCACACACGCCCACCGGCCCGCGCCCGGTACCGCGCGCGTCGTCACGGAACGGCGCCGCGACCCGCGCTCGGCGGTCGAACTCGTCGTGGCGCGCGCGGTCGGGAATCCGGGGCTCGTCGGCGCAACCGATGGCCAGGAGGGCGTCCTGCATCCGGTCGTAGTGGCCGTCGGGGTCGCGGCCCTCAGAGGAGTCGGCCAGGCGCAGCAGACCCGAACCGTCGCCGGCGGCCAAGGACGTGAGCGCGGCACCCAGGTCCGACCACGTCGACTCCCGGTACAGCGCGGCGACGGTGCCGGTCTCGGCATCGGCAGCCGACAGGGTGCGGTCGCCCGCCCGTACCGGTGCCGTGATCAGCGGCCTCAGAAGTTCGCGGTACACCGCAACCGAATTCTGTGTCCGTTGGCCGAGCGGACACGACGGCCGACCGACGCAGTCGGCGGCGAAGGCGTCGAACGCGTGCTGGAAACCGGCCAGTTGATCGACCGCGGCGTCGATCGGATCCTCGGCCGGGTCGACGACCCCGTCGAGGACCAGCGCCCGGATCCGGGACGGGAAACGTCGCGCGTACTCGATCCCGATCCGGGTGCCGTACGAGTGGCCCACAAACGAGATCTGGTCGACGTCGAGCGCAGCGCGCACGTGATCGAGATCCTGCACCACGAAGTCGGTGCCGACCCGCGCGAGAAATGCCGCACCGACACGCTCACGACAGCGTTGTGCGAGTTCCTGCCGATATCGCTCGATGCGCGCGATTCCCGCCGGCGATCGGTCGCCGAAGTCCATCGCCCGTTCGGAGTCCCGCTCGGCATCGGTCCGACACCTGATCGTCGGGCGCGAGGCGCCGACGCCGCGCGGATCGAGGGAGACGATGTCGTGCCTGTCGGCCGCGGAGTCGGCCGCCAGTCCGGTGGCCGAGCCGACGAGATTCTGCACTCCGGACCGGCCCGGACCACCGGGATCGGTCACCACCACCCCACGACTCGGGCCACGTGCCCGCAGGCGCGCGACGGCCAGGCTCACGGTGCCCGCCACCGGGTCACCCGGGTCGAGCGCGACGTCGAGGCGTCCGCACGTCAGCCGCCGGCTCACCGCTGCGGGCACCGCACCGATCGAGGCCCGATCGACGCCGTCGGACGGACCGCAGGCATGCCACCCGATCTCGCCGTTCGCGGGATGAATGTCGCAGCCCACCAGCGCCGACGCGGCGACGATCACGGCGACCACACATCGGCCGTGCCAGGTGCCCGCTGTGGTCGCCATGGCGCGATCCTACGGTCGCAACCACGCCGGGAGCGGATCAATATGTGAGAAAAACCACAGGTCACGAGCATTTATCCACGCACCGACCGGTGACACAATGTCAGTGTCCAACCCAACCCGGGTACCTGCAGTTCAGGACTCGAGGCAGAAAAGAGACAATGATGTCCGAATCTTCGGTGTATGGCGCGTCCGGCCCGGTCACGGCTGATTCCGCCTCTCCTCGTCGTCGCCCCACTCGCGTGCAGCATCTGGCCCAGATGAAGGCCGATGGCGAGAAGTGGTCGATGCTCACCTGCTACGACTACTCGACGGCTCGCGTCTTCGACGCCGCCGAGATCCCCGTGTTGCTGGTCGGCGACTCCGCGGCGAACGTCGTCCTCGGTTACGACACCACGATCCCGGTGAGCGTGGACGAACTCATCCCTCTGATCCGCGCCGTGGTCCGTGGTGCGCCGCACGCCCTGGTCGTCGCCGACCTGCCGTTCGGCAGCTACGAGGCCGGCCCGCAGCAGGCACTCGAGTCCGCGGTGAAGATCTTCAAGGAGACCGGCGCGCATGCGATCAAGCTCGAGGGTGGTGAACGCGTCGCCGACCAGATCGCGACACTCACCGCTGCGGGCATCCCGGTCATGGCGCACATCGGCTTCACCCCGCAGAGTGTGAACGGCCTCGGCGGCTACCGTGTCCAAGGCCGTGGTGACGCCGGCGACCAGCTGGTCGCCGACGCGATCGCCGTCCAGGAGGCCGGCGCCTTCGCCGTGGTGATGGAGATGGTCCCGGCCGATCTCGCCGGCCAGATCACCCGCAAACTCACCATCCCGACGGTCGGCATCGGCGCAGGCAACGAAACCGACGCACAGGTCCTCGTCTGGCAGGACATGGCCGGACTCACCCACGGCAAGACCGCCAAGTTCGTCAAGCGTTTCGCCGACATCGGATCGCAATTGCGGTCCGCCGCCGAGCAATACGCCGACGAGGTCCGTCGCGGAACGTTCCCGGCCCCCGAACACAGCTACTGACGCACGGCACCGACCACGAACGACGTGGGTTGTTCCGGTGAACGCGAGCCGCTCGACGGACCCGCGGTGATCGGAACGGCCCGCTGTTCGCATTAGGGTTGCTCCATGCGCGACTTCTATCCCGAAATCGACCCGTACCAGCACGGCCACCTCGACGTCGGGGACGGGCAGGAGATCTACTGGGAGACCTCCGGCGACCCCGAGGGCAAGCCGGTGGTGTTCGTGCACGGGGGACCCGGTGGAGGTACGTCGCCGGATCAGCGCCGATTCTTCGATCCCGACCGCTACCGCATCGTGCTCTTCGATCAGCGCGGCTGCGGGAAGTCACGGCCACACATCGCCGACGGCGCCGATCTGGCGCTCAACACCACTGCCGGCCTGATCGGCGACATGGAACGGCTTCGGGAACACCTCGGCATCCGGCGCTGGCAGGTGTTCGGCGGCTCGTGGGGTTCGACACTCGGCCTCGCCTATGCGCAGACTCATCCCGACCGGGTCACCGAGCTCGTGCTGCGCGGGATCTTTCTGCTGCGGCGCAGTGAGATCGACTGGTACTACAACGGCGGTGCAGCCCACATCTACCCGGATCTGTGGGAGTCCTACCTCGCGCCGATACCCGAGGCGGAGCGCAACGGGGACCTCGTCGCCGCGTATCACCGGCTGCTCACCTCCCCCGACCGATCCGTTGCGCAAGAAGCCGCGCTCGCCTGGACCGGCTGGGAGCAGGCGACCAGCTATCTGCTCCCGAAGAAATCAGAGGAGGAGGGCGATCCGCGTTTCGCCCTCGCGTTCGCATCCATCGAGAATCACTATTTCGTCAACCATGGCTTCCTCGACGACGGACAGTTGATCAGGGACATCGACCGGATCGCGCACATCCCGGGTGTCATCGTGCAAGGACGTTACGACGTCGTCTGCCCGGCCCGCAGCGCCTGGGATCTGCATCGGGCATGGCCCGGCGCGACGTTGCACATCGTCGATGACGCCGGCCACGCGTCGTTCGAACCCGGGATCAAGCATCACCTGATCACCGCCACGGACGAGTTCGCCGACCGGCCGCTCTAGTTGCCCTGTCGGTCTCTAGACTCGTCAGAACGGACGATCCGGGTGCGGTGCAACCGCACCCGGGCACGTGACAGGAGGAATGGGTGGCGGCATCCGAGCTGGTCGAGGTTGAGCTGAAGTTCGACGTGGATGCGGGGCACACCGCACCGGATCTACGGGTCCTGCCGGGAGTGATCGGAGCCGACGAGCCGGAGACGTTCCAGCTCGACGCCACCTACTTCGACACCGAGAACCTCGATCTGGCCGGCAACCGGATCACGATGCGCCGGCGCACCGGCGGGCACGATGCCGGATGGCACCTCAAGCGTCCGACCGGAACCGTGGGCGCACGGCGCGAGATGCACGTCGGTTTCGACGATGCACCCGCCGACGGCGACCTGCCGTCCGAACTGATCACGCCGGTGGTGGCCCTGACCCGGACCCGCAAGCTCATCCCGGTCGCCGCACTGTCCACCACCCGAACCGTCACCAGGCTCAAGGGCGCCGACGGTCGCCCGGTCGCCGAGTTCGCCGAAGATCTGGTCACCGCTCAGTCGCTGCTACCCGGCGGGCATTTCCAGGAGTGGGCGGAATGGGAGTTCGAACTGTTCGGCAATGCCGACAACACCCGGCTGCTCAAAGCCGCCGAGAAACTTCTGCGCGGCGCCGGCGGGCGGGAGCCGTCGTCGGCATCGAAGCTGGCCCGGGCGATCGGCGCGACGCCGACGGTCGTGGAACCTCATCTCGGCAAGCGTCCCACCGCGATCGAGCTGGTGGTGACCGACATCGCCATCCACCGGAACTCGTTGCTGACCTATGACCCGCTGGTGCGAATCGACGCCGATGATGCCGTGCACCAGATGCGGGTCTCCTGCCGCCGCCTGCGCAGCGTCTTCTCCGGCTTCCCGACGGTCCTCGACGCCGATCGGACCGACCATCTGAGCAACGAACTCAAGCTGCTGGCGCGGATACTCGGTGATGCCCGCGATTCCGAAGTGCAGCTGGCCCTCGACGACGCCGTGCTCCGCGCCGAGAACGCCTCCCCGGCGCTCATCGCCGAACTCGCCGGCAGCGAGACCGCCATCCATGATCACGCGATCAAGGCGGCACATGGCGCGATGAACTCGGATCGCTACTTCAGGTTGCTCGACGCCATCGATGAACTCATCGCCTCACCGCCGCCGGGGCCGGACGCAGAACTCGACGCGAGCATCGCCGTGGATCGCGCGATTGCGCGAAACCGCAAGCACATCCGCAAGGCACAAGAGAAGCTGGCCACGCTCGCCGAGGGGTCCGAGGAGTGGACCGAGCAGCTGCACAAGATCCGCAAGAGGGCAAAGCGGCTGCGGTACAGCACCGACGCCGCCACCCCGTTGGAGAAGAAGCGTCACAAGAAGGTGGCCAAGGTCGCCAAGTCCATCCAGTCCGCGCTCGGAGACTTCAACGACACCCAGATCAACCGCCGCCGCCTCAGCGAGATCGCCGCCTCCGGAAACCTTTCCGGTGCGGACATGTTCGCGCTCGGCCGGATCGATGCGCGGCAGGAGACCGACGCACATCGGGCACTCGACGCCTACCGGAAGGCCGCCAAGGGTCTGTGACCCATCCCCAAAGTTCTTCCGCTGCTTACTGATTCATCCGAGCGAAGTTTCAGCCGGACGAGTGCGGAGCCGGCGGAAAGAACCGGTTGGGGACCCGCCCGTGATCACGGTGACGGGGCGAATCGCACCCGGCGGGCGTGCGGATCGGCTTCGGTCAGCACGACCGACAGGCGATACCCCTGCTCGGGGTTGCCCTCACACGGGGCGATCACGGCGAGCTCGGTGAGGAACACCTGGGCCGGGCGATGTTCGGTCGCCGCGTGCACCACCACTGCGTCGAAGCTCTGCCCCACCCGCCCCGCCAGGAGCACGGCCTCGGTGAGGTCGATGCTCGCACGGTCGGCCGCCGACGCGAGCGAGTCCGCCGACCGCAAGATCTTCGGCAGCGTGGGCAGTGCGCGAGAGACCCAATCGGGGACCGGACTGCCCGACGTCACAGCCAGGCAGACCTCCGTCGCGAACCGGTCGCCGAGCCGGCGCAACGGGGCCGTCACATGCGCGTAGACACCACCGATCGCAGCGTGCCGCATCCGATCTGAGGCGGGCGACTCCTCCGCGGGATCCAGGACGAGATAGTCGGCGCCGCGCATGAGTGTCGCGCCTGCCGACATGAGGGCCAGCGTCGACGGTTCGTCCTTGGGCAGTCCGGCCAGAAAGCGCCCCACCGACAGCCCGGCAGGCCAATCGATGTCCAGCGATCTGGCTGCCGCCCGCAGGGCGGCCACCGAGCGCTCCTCGGCCGGCGGCAGGGTCCGCAGCAGTCCCACGCCGGCGTCCGCCATGATCTGACCCGCACACATCCCGGTCAGCAGCGACAGCTGCGAGTTCCACATGTCGGCGTCGGTGTGCGGGGCGAGCCGGATCGTCCACGCCTCGCCGTCGCTCACCACCTCCTGATCGGGCAGGTCGAGTTCCACCGCGCCGCGATCGAGCGCCACCCGTTGCCGGAGTTCCCCGAACGCCGGTAACGCCGCGATCGACGGGTGGAGACGACCGGCGACGGCATCGCGTGCGACGCCCGCGTAGTCGAGTTTGGCCACCGACCGGATCCTCGCCCGGCGCACGGTGACCGCCCCGACCGCCCCGTCCGGAGTGACCCGGATGGTCCAGAGCACGCAGGGCCTGGCCTGCTCGGGCAGCAGCGAGCCCGCACCCTCCGAGAGCGAGCGCGGATGCAACGGTACGGACCGATCGGGGAAGTAGACCGTGGTGCCGCGACGGCGGCTCTCCTGATCGAGTGCCCCCTCCGGCTCGATGAGCGCGGCGACGTCGGCGATCGCGTAGTTCACCTCGAAGCCGTCGTCGTCGGCCACGATGTGGACCGCCTGGTCGAGGTCCAGCGAGGTCGGGGGATCTATGGTGACGAACGGCAGGCCGGTGCGGTCCTCGCGCACGTCCGCGTATCGGTCGCGGCAATGATCAGCTTCTGCCTGAGCCGCGACACCGTAGTCCTCACTCACTCCGAGTTCGGTCCGAACCGCATCGAAGTCCAGATCGGGGACCGACAGTACGTGCTGCACCCCACCGACTGTAGGCGACCAGGGCCGGTCGGCAGGCGGACAAATGAGGGCGAACGAGCCGGCGTGTAAGCCGGATCCTGTCCCCGGTCGTGAGACCGGGCGGCGACCATCCATCTGGGTACTCCGTCGCCGGGTACCTCGAGCGGCCCACCCGCGGGCTCGGGCAAGCAGCCCTCGAACACCCGCGCACGCGCACCCGCGGTCACCCGCGATGCGCGCTTCGGCCTTGCTCCGGGTGGGGTTTACCAAGCCGACGCGGTCACCCGTGTCGCTGGTGCGCTCTTACCGCACCGTTTCACCCTTACCGCCACCCCCGATTCCCGAGGAACCGGTACGCGGCGGCGGTCTGTTTTCTGTGGCACTGTCCCGCGGGTCACCCCGGGTTGCCGTTAACAACCACCCTGCTGTGTGGAGTCCGGACTTTCCTCGACGGCGGCGTACCCGGAGAACCGGGTCGTTCCGCGCGCCGCGGCCGCCCGGCCGACTCGTTCGCTCACACAGGATAGCGGTGGGTGGCCGACCGTCAGGCGAGGTGTCCGGTGTCGTTGACGAGTTTCACCACGGAGCCGCCGTCCGGATAGAACTCCGCGATGGACAGCGACGCGAGATCGAGGTGCAGGCGGAACAGCAGTTCGGGTCCGGTCGCGAGCGCATCACGCAGCAGCAACTTGATGGGGGTGACGTGCGAGACCACGAGAAGCGTGCGGCCCGGGTAGCGGTCCAGCAGCGACTGTTTCGCGTCGAGCACCCGCTGCGCCACCTGCGCGAAACTCTCGCCACCCGGAGCGGGGACCTCGGTGTCGGCCAGCCATCGGGCATGCAGCTCCGGGTCTCGTTCGGCGGCCTCGGTGAAGGTCAATCCCTCCCACGCACCGAAGTCGGTCTCGATGAACCCGTCATCGACCTCGACCTCGATCCCCAACCGTTCGGCGACACAATGCGCCGTGGTCATGGCGCGCTGCAACGGCGAGGCGATCACCGCCGCGATGTCGGAGGCAGCGCCGAGTCGCGCCGCCGCGGCCTGCGCCTGCGCCATACCGGCGTCCGTCAGATCCGGATTGCCCCGACCCGAATACCGCCGCTGCACCGACAGCGCCGTCTGGCCGTGCCGCAGCAGCAGCAACCGGGTGGGAAGTTGGCGCTGGCCCTGCCAGCTCGGAGCCTTCTCGTCGGCCGCGACGGAGGTGGCCACTAGAGTCCCGACTCCGACGTCCGGATCAGGATCGCACCGCACTCCTCACAGCGCACCACGTCCTCGGGTTCCTTGGCGGCGATCGACGCGATCGTCCCGCGGTCGAGTTCCATTCGGCAGGCACCACATCGGCGGGCGCGCAGCAACCCCGCCCCGACGCGGCCGGACGCACGCTGCTTGTCGTAGATGGCCAGCAGTTCGGGGGCGATGTCGCCCACGATCGCCGCCCGACGCGCCGCCGCAGCCTCCTGGTCGGCCTCCACCTCGCTCATCGCCGCGGCCCGCGTCTCGCGTACGCGAACCAATTCGTCGTCGAGGTGTTCGACGGTCGCGGCCGCGCGCTGCTTCTCGGTGTCGACCGCTTCCTGCTGTTCCATCACGGCGAGCATGTCGTCCTCGATCGAGGCCCGCCGTCGAGCCAGTCCCGACAGTTCGTGCTGCAGTTCCGACAGCGCCTTGGGGGCCAGCCCGCCCGCCGTCAACAGTGCCGAATCCTTGGCCTCGCGCGAGGACATGCCGTTGACCTCGCCCTCCATCCGACGGTATTCGCGGGTGAGGTCCTCCGCGGAGATCTCGGCGCGGACCATGTCGTCGCGGGCCACGTCCAGGCGCTTGTCGAGTTCCGCGATCTCGGCGTCCTGGGGAAGGTGGGTCCGGCGATGCTCGATCCGGGCGAGTTCGGCGTCGACATCGGCGAGATCGAGGAGTTGTCGTTGTGTCCCGGCGTCTACCTTCACCGTGCCCACCTCCATCGTTCGTCAACATGCTCTGCTGTCGTCACCAGTGCCTCATCCTCTGTGCTGTTGTCACGGAAACCACCCCGACCACGGGGCCCTCCCCGGCCTGCGACCCACTCGACGGCAGGTCTCCCATACGGTACGCGTCCGGGGACGCGCTGGTCCAAGCGCTCAGGATCGTGTGACCACAGCGAACGGGTCGGTGGGTTCGCGATGCACCGTCACGCTGACATCGAGTCGGTCGGCCAGCATGCGCGACACCTGAGAGCACCACGGGAATTCGGTCGCCCAGTGACCCGCGTCGATGAGCGCCGGGCCTCCTCGGCGACGACTCTCGTCGGCGGGATGATGGCGCAGATCCGCGGTCACATAGACATCGGCGCCCGCGGCGGTCACGTCGTCGAGTAACGAGTCCCCGGCACCCCCGCAGACGGCGACCGTCTCGACCACCGCACCCGGGTCACCGGCGATGCGCACACCGGACGGACTGTGCAGCCGGGTCGCAACCCGTTCGGCGAACACACCCACCGTCGTCGCCTCGGCCAAGCGCCCGATCCGACCGAGTCCGACGTCGGTTGCGGTGTCGGCCAACTCGAGGATGTCGAAGGCCGGCTCCTCATACGGGTGAGCACCTCGCAATGCCGACAGCACCCGTTGTCGCAGTCCCCTCGCGGCGACCATCTCCACGCGTTCCTCGTCGACCCGGGTGCGCTCCCCGATGTCACCGATCGTGGGGTTCGCGGCATCGGTCGCCTCGAACTGACCGGTGCCCACCACCGACCACGAGCAGTCGCGGTACTCCCCGATCGATCCCGCCCCGGCGGCGAACATCGCCTCGGTGACCTGTTCGGCGTTGCCCTCCGGCACCATCACTCCCCACTTGTCCAACGGGGCCGCCGTTTTCGGCTCGATGGGGACGGTGTCGAGCACCCCCAGCACCTCGGCCAACGCATCCGAGACACCCGGGCGTGCGCTGTCGGCGTTGGTGTGAGCGGTGAACAGGGCTGTCCCGGAACGGATCAGACGGTGCACGATGCGCCCCTTGGCGGTGTCGGCGGCCACCGAGTCGACCCCGCGCAGCAACAACGGATGGTGGGCGACGATGAGCTGTGCGCCGACGTCCAGGGCGGCGCTGACGACGTCATCGGTGACGTCGACACAGACGAGGACCGACTCGACCGGTTCACCGGGGTCCCCGCAGACCAGTCCCACCGAATCCCAGGGCTCGGCCAGCGCCGGCGGATACGCGTGGTCGAGTACACCGATCACTTCGGCGACGGTTGCCGTCATCGTCGGATCTCCTCTCGTAGTTCCACGATCGTGTCGATCAGGGTCTGGGTGGTGGCGGGATCACGTACCGCCAGCCGAACATGCGAGTCGTCGAGGCCGACGAAGTTGGCGGCGCTGCGGACCGCGAAACCCCTGCCCCGCAGCCGCTGTTTCAGCTCGAGCGCGTTCGGCAGCGTGATGAGCACGTAGGACGCCGACGGCGTGACACTGACCTCGATCCCGGCACGGGTCAGCCGCGCAACCATCTCCGCGCGGTCCTCGGCGACACGACGCGCCTGCGTCTGTGCGTACTTCTGCCCCATCGGGCCCATGCATTCGGTCAGTGCGGTCAACGCGAGCGTGCCCAGCGGCCACGGACGACGGCCGATGGTGAGCCGCGAGATGACATCCCGATGAGCGAGGAGATACCCGGCGCGTAGCCCGGCGAGCCCGAATGTCTTTGTCACACTGCGGATGACGATGACATCGGTGGCAGCCTCGCCGGCGATCGACGCCGGTTCGTGCCGACCATCTGCCGCATCGAGGGTGATGTCGGCGAAGGCCTCGTCGACCACCACCGTGCGGCCGGGCCTGCGAAGTCGCTCGATCGCGGCAACCGGATGGAGCACCGACGTCGGGTTCGTCGGATTACCCAGGACCACCAGGTCGGCATCGACCGGGACGTCGGCGGAAGCGAGCTCGAACGGCGGCGGCAGCACCACGTCGGTGATCGGCACGCCCGCGGCGCGCAAGGCGAGCTCGGGCTCGGTGAACGACGGCTGGATCAGCGCGGCATGCCGCGGGCGCAGCCGCGGCAGCAACTCGAACCCTTCGGCGGCCCCGGCCAGCAGGAGCACCTCGTTCCCACGACGGCCGTGCGCCTCGGCCACCGCGGAGATGGCCCGCTCCTCGTCGGCGGCCGACGGATAGTGGGCCAGGTCCGCAAGCCGGGTGGCCAGCGCATCCCGCAGGAAGTCGGGAGGACCGCCCCGCACGTTGACCGCGAAGTCGATGAGCCCCGGTTCGGCGTCGGCATCGCCGTGACGCTCCCGTGCGAACAGCCCCGATGTCATAAATCACCAGCCTACGTGCACGATGGAACAGTGACCGACACGCCTGAAACAGCCGATCTCACACCATCACGCGTCGACCCTGCCGATCCGTCGACCGTTCTGCTCGTCGATCTCGACGGCACCATCACCGACAGCTTCGCCGGCATCGCCAACAGTTTCCGCCACGCCCTTGCCACGATCGGCGCCCCGGAACCCGAACCGGACGTCGTCGCCGGGATCGCCGGCCCGCCGATGATCGACACGCTGACCACTCTCGGCATGGATGCCGCCACGGCCGACGCGGCGATGCGCGCATACCGCGAGCGGTATACCGATGTGGGCTGGCTGGAGAACTCGGTGTTCGACGGAATGGGCGAGGTACTCGCGGACCTGCGCGGTTCCGGACGAACCCTCGCGGTGGCGACGTCGAAGAACGAGAACACCGCCCGGGCCATCCTGAGTCACTTCGGACTGGCGCAGCATTTTGCCGTCATCGCCGGCGCGAGCGACGACGGTCGGCGGCGCGCCAAGTCGGACGTGATCGCACATGCGCTCGACGGACTCGGCATCGACGCCGACCCCATCGCCCATGTGACCGGGGCCCCCGTGGTGATGATCGGTGACCGTTCTCACGACATCGAAGGCGCAGCTCTGTTCGGGATTCCAGCGGTCCTGGTGCGTTGGGGCTACGCTCTGGATGGGGAGGACGGCTCGGCGACCTGGTCTGTCGGGTCCATTGCACATCTGCGCGAGGTACTTGGTGTCTGATCAACTGCACGTGTGTTTCGTGTGCACCGGCAACATCTGCCGGTCGCCCATGGCACAGAACATCTTCCGGTCGGCGCTCGACGACGCGGGGTTGAGCGAGCGTGTCCTGGTGAACAGCTGCGGTACCAGCGGCTGGCACACCGGCGAGCCCGCAGACAACCGAGCGCGCACCGAACTGCTCGCGCACGGATACTCGGATGCCCATGTGGCGGCCCAGCTCTCACCAGAGCACTTCGACGCCGACTTGCTGGTCGCGATGGACTCCGGGCACGTCCGTGATCTCGAGCGCAAGCGTCTCGGCGACCGGGTGCGCCTGCTGCGTAGTTTCGACCCCGCCGCCGGCCCGGACGAACTCGACCTCAACGACCCGTACTACGGCGGCAGTGAGGACTTCGAGCTGACCCGCGAGCAGATCGAGGCGGCCGTCCCCGGTCTGCTCGCATGGGTGCAGGCGGCCCTCGAGAACCGCTGAGGACGGTCAGGCCGGCAGCACCAGGTTGTGCACGAACCTGATCTTCTCGAGCACCTTCTCCGGCAGGACGAACGGATACAGGTCGGGATGGCCCATCGACCGGTTGATCTGGTTCAGCGCCCAGGTCAGCGGGAGCCACCACTCGATGAGACGCTCGAATCCGACATCGCCGGGTAGTGCGCTGTCGATGGTCGACCCGGCCGGCGCCATCGCGAAGGCCGCCGCCGTGTCGAGCGTGTCCCGGATGTGCAGGTAATGCGCGAACGTCTCGGCGAAGTCCTCGGCGGGATGCATGGTGGCGTAGGACGACACGAAGGTCTGCGGCCAGCCGTCCGGTGCCCCCTGCGAATAGTGACGGTCCAACGCCGCCTGGTAGTCCTCGTCGGGGTTGCCGAACAGCTTCTCGAACTCGGGACGCTTGTCCTCGTCGATCAGTACGAGTTGGTAATAGTGCCCGATCTCATGCCGAAAGTGTCCCAGCACGGTGCGATACGGCTCCTCGAGTTCCACCCGCATCTGCTCGCGGTGCACGTCGTCGCCTTCCGCGAGATCCAAGGTGATCACACCGTTGGCGTGTCCGGTGACGACCGACTCATCCGAACTCGACAAGAGGTCGAAAGCGAGCCCGATGTCGGGATCCTCGTCACGGTCGCGGATCGGCAGGCCCAGCTCGTCGAGTTCCAGGATCACCCGCCGCTTCGCGGTCTCGGCACGGCCGAATTCCACGATCGCTTCCGCGTCGGTGTCGGCCGGACGTGTCCGAGTCAGGCGGCACGACGTGCACATCTGCGGCAGGCCGGTCCACTTGACCAGCCAATTACATTGCGCCACTTTGTTGTTGGCGCACCGCTCGAGCAGCTCGCCGTCGACCTTGACCCGGCCATCCTTGTCGAGGACGTGGATGGACCGGGTGGGCAGCCAGAATCCCAACGCACTCTTGCAGTGCAGGCACAGGCTGTTCTCGAAGGACAGACGCTGACCACACGTCCGACACAGGAAGTCTCGCATTGCGACAACGGTACCTTGCCCTGGCGCCCAACAGCCGAAGGCCGGGTCGGGGCGGCTTTGCCACCTCGGTACCGTTGAGGTGTGCATGTGTTGCGGACGTTCCTGCGCCCGGGGTGGCTCGCCCTCGGCGTGGTGGTCGTCGCGTTCGCGGCGATGTGTTTCATGCTGCTGGCGCCGTGGCAACTGGGGAAGAACACGGCGACGGAGCAACGCAACGCGCTGATCAAGTCGGCGGTGTCCCAGGCTCCGGTGCCGATCGCCGATGTGGCTCCCGCAGGTCGGGCGTTCGAGCCGTCCACGGAGTGGCGTGAGGTGTCGTTGACCGGGCGGTACCTACCCGACAAACAAGTCCTGGTCCGCCTTCGCTCGGTGGAGGAACGTCCGGCCGTCGAGGTCCTCACCCCGTTCGACGACGGCTCCCGAGTGGTCCTCGTGGATCGCGGATACGTCCGGCCCGATCAGGGGACGCTGCCGGCCATTCCCGCCGCCCCATCCGGCCAGACGACCATCGATGCCCGCATCCGCAAGAGCGAGGGCACCTCGCCGGGGCGTGGCGCACACGACGAGGCCGGCGCCATGGCCGTCTACACGATCGACCCCGCCGAGGTCGGCCGAGCCATCGACACCTCGCTCGACCCGTTCTACCTCCAACTCTCCCCCGACCAGCCGGGTTCGCTCGGCGAGATCCCGCTGCCACAACTGGAATCCGGCCCCTACCTGTCCTACGGGCTGCAGTGGCTGGCGTTCGGCATCATGGCCCCGCTCGGTGCCGGCTATTTCATCTACTCCGAGATCCGCCAGCGTCGACGCCCCGCCACCGAATCGGCCACCGACACCGGAACCGATTCCGGGGTCGAGGTCGAGGGCGGCGGCGCGCTGCACGCACACGATCACGCGACGTCGGCCGCACGAAAACGGCGTGAGCGCATCCGCGCCGACCTGCGCGATGCCGGCACCGACTCCAGCTCACGACAACGCGGCCAGATCGGCAGCGGACCCGACGCCGATGCGGCATCGGCGGACGTACGAGCCAAACTCACCGACCGCTACGGCGGCTGAGTGCCACCCGCAGCGCCACCGCGCCCACCGCGGCACCGACCTGCACGGCACGTGAGAGTCGAACCGCCGCACGTAGATCCGCAGTACCCGGGGATGGCCCGCCGCCCAGCCGGGGCCGGTCCTCGACACCGTGCGGGTACACGGTGCGGCCGCCCAACGTCACTCCGAGAGCACCCGCGAACGCCGATTCGACGACGCCGGCGTTCGGGCTCGGATGATGCCGGGCATCGCGCAGCCACGCCGCGGCGGCCCGCCGCGGCGCATCGCAGAGCACGACGACGAGCAGACCGGTGACGCGTGCGGGCATCAGATTTGCCAGATCGTCGAGCCGCGCGGCGGCCCATCCGAATCTCGAGTACCGGGCGTTGCGATATCCCACCATCGCGTCGAGCGTGTTGACGGTGCGATATGCGATGAGGCCGGGTGCACCGGCGACGGCGCCCCAGAACAGTGGCGCCACCGTCGCGTCGGAGGTGTTCTCCGCGATCGATTCGAGCGCGGCGCGCGCGACACCCGCTGCGTCGAGCGCCTGCGGATCACGACCGCACAGACTCGGCACCAGATCGCGGGCCGCCTCGAGGTCGTCGGCGTCCAGCGAATCGGCCATCGCCTCGCCCACCCCGACCAGGGTCGTACCCCCGAGCACGGCCCAGGTGGTGACCGCGGTCACGGCGACCACCATGGGAGTGGTCCGGCCGCGCGTGGCGAGGGAGCCGGTCATCCAACCGGTGCCCACGCAGATCCCCGTGAAGATCGTTCCGGCAAGTCGCGAATCCCGGTAGAGGAGCTGCTCGGCGCGGGCTGCACCGCGCCCCAGACCCGCCACGGGGTGGTATCGCCGAGGGTCACCGAGCACACGGTCGGCGACGAAGCCCGTGAGCAGCCCCAGCGCGACACCCACCCCGCGTTGCCCGCCGCGGCGCGGACGACGGTGATCGTTGCGGTGAATGGCGGACACACGGCGATCGTAGTGGCGGGTGAGGGCCGGTCCGGCGCCGGCTGCACGCCCTAGACTCATCGCGATGGCCCGAACCCGCGCAGAACCCGTCGCCGGCAAGCACACGATCGACACCGGCGTGGCCGAGCTGACCCGCGACACCATTGCCGGCGGGTGGCTGCTGACCATCAACGGCGCGCAGAGTTCACACATCCATCCCGACCCCGGCGTACTCGACTTCGAGTACATGCGGCAGATGGCAGCGGTGATCGGCGACCGATACGACACCGACGCCCCACTTCGGGTGTTGCATCTCGGCGCGGCGGCGTGTGCGCTGCCGCGGTACCTCGCGGATCGTTATCCCGCATCGCGACAGGTCGCGGTCGAGATCGACGCCGAGTTGGCACGCCTGGCGCGCGAATGGTTCGACCTGCCGCGAGCCCCGCGACTCCGCATCCGCGTCGGTGACGCCCGGGAGGTGCTCAGCTCGCTGACCGAGCAGACGCGTGACGTGATCGTCCGGGATGCCTTTGTGGCGACGCGCACGCCACGCCATCTGACGTCGCGTGAGTTCATCGAACAGGTCCGCCGGGTCCTTGCGCCGGGAGGCGTCTACCTGGCGAACTGCGGTGACAACCGAGACCTCACACTGGCGCGGGCGGAGGTGTCCACGGCGGCGTCCGTCTTCGATCACGTCTCCCTTATTGCCGACGCCGCGATGCTCAAGGGACGCCGAACCGGCAACATCGTCCTGGCGGCCGGCGACCGCCCGGTCGAGGCCACCTCCGAGCTGGTCCGCACGCTGCTGAGCGATCCACAACCGGCGCAGATCCTGGCCGGGCGAAAAGCGCTGGACTTCGGGTCGGGCTCGGTTCTCACCGATGCGGGGCCGGCCCGCTGACCGGCGCGGCGGCATCCACATCGACGACCTGTCGATCAATCGGGCTACATCCGGTTTCCTGGTGTGAATTCCCGGATCCAGAAGGCGAAGCAACCGTCGACAACACGTTCGATTGCAGCCGTCGCCGGCACGTACTCAGATCACGTAGTCGAGGTTGCCGACGATCGCCTCGCCGATCTGCCGCTCGCCCTCGATCACGACACGACCCGGGTCGGCGCTCTTTCGACCGCCCGCCAGGCGCGCAAGGTCCACACAGTCCAGGGTCAGGATCACGTCGGCCGACTCATCGCCGTCGGGGAACTGGTCGATCGCCGATGCACGGTCGTCGACGACGATCCGGATCTCCCGCGGCGCGATGCCACCGATCCTCATCAGCACCGACGACCCTTTCGGCGTACCGGCGCGCTTTCCCACGACGAACGGCATCGACGACGCGATCTCGGTCAGGGCCATGGCGGCCGCCACCGGGTCCGACGGCGCGGACCCGTCCGTACTGTCGCGGATGTCGATCTCGTGCATCCAACAGTCGAACACCCGGATTCGCATGAACCGGCCATAGGTGTCCGGACCCGCCGGCGTCAGGGCGTCGGCCTCGAACTCCTCCTGTGTCATCGCCGTCAGTGCGTCCGTTCGGACCGCGATGATCTCGCGGAAGGCGCTCATCACCTCGGACCGCGGCGACCCGCGGAAGTGGTCGAGCCACCGCTCGTTGAGTTCGCCGATGGGGTTGCGGACGTGCTCGAGCGCGGCCACATCCCGCGTCGACTCGACGTCGCGGCCTGCGAGAAGACTCTCGGTGCCGATCACATGCGCGACGACGTCGGCCACCGTCCAGCCGGGCAGCACCGACGGTATGTCCCACTGCTCGTCGGACAACGCCGACACCACCTCGTCGAGGGTCGCCCATTCGGTGGTCAAGGCCTCGACCACCGGTTTCACGGGCAGCACGGTTCTGGCCACGGCCGTCCTCCTTCTCTGTCGGCGGTTTTCACCGCACGGGTTCGGTGCAACTCGACGGCGCCGCGGCCAGCGAACAGAACTCGGCCGGGCGGGTCGGCCGATACGTGCTCGGCACCCCGTTGTCGCCGGTTATCCGCCGATAGGCTGCGACGGCGCCGGTCGGGCGGCGCGTCAGTGTGGGGTCGGTCCGGACGTCCACTGTGTAGAGACCGAATCGCGGTGTGTAGCTTCCCCACTCGAAGTTGTCGGTGAGACTCCAGTAGTTGTACCCGATCACGTTCATGCCGTCGCCCCGGGCCCGCTGCAACCAGTAGACCAGGTCGCGCAGATGATCGGCGCGACGGTAGCCGTCGCGCCGCGGTGTGCCGTCGCGCGTCGGCATGCCGGACTCGACGACGTAGAGGGGCTTACCGGGATAGCGGCGCGCATAGGAACGCAAGGCGTAGTACAGGCCGTCGGCGGACACCGGCGCGAGCCACTGTTCATCGACCGCGGCATGCCAGGCACCCGTGTCGGCAGGCGAGATCGAGTAGTAGTAATCGATGCCGATGAAGTCGAGGGTGCCGGCCACACGATCGACGAACCCGGTGTCGAGAAGGGGTTCGACCGTCGGGATGTAGGCGACGTTCGACGACACCATCGCGCCGGGGTCGCGCCGGTGGATGTGCCGATAGATCGCGCGATGGACCGCGACCAGCCGGTCGATCATGATCGGCGCCGCCGACGCCGCCAGCGCTCCGATCTTGATCTCGTTCGTCACGTAGGCGAACGGCTCGTTGATGGTGATCCAGATCGGGTGATAGCGGGAGTACCGGTCCACGACGCGACGCGCGTTGCGCAACCACAGCGCCGGGGTGGACGGGTTCGCCCATCCCCCGCGGTCGGCCACCCATCCCGGGTAGACCCAGTGGTCGAGCGTGATCATCGGACGCATCCCGGCCGCGACGATCGAGCCGATCATCGCGTCGTAGTAGGCCAATTCGGTTCGGTCGACGACGCCCGGCCGCGGCTCGACACGCGCCCACTCGACACCGACGCGGTAGACCTTCACCCCGAGTGATGCGGCGAGCGCGATGTCCGCACGATAGCGGTGCCGGAAATCCACCGAGTTCCCGATCCGGTCGTGTGTGCGACCCGATGCGACATAGCGCATCCAGTTGCTGTCCGGTGACGAGCCTTCACTCTGGAATCCCGACGAGGCGACACCCCACGCGAAGTCCCGCGGCAGCGGTGCTGGGGCCGCGACGACGGGCGATATCGGTTGCGCGTGGCCGGTCGAGGCGACCATCGCGCCCGGCAGCAGGGATGCAAGCAGCGTCGCCGACAACACGACGATCGATGCGATGGCCGCTCGGTGGCCGGCCGCGTGCTCAGGCACGGGCCAAGGATGTCAGATGAGCGCGGCTTCCGAGTCGAATCGGCAGACCTGGCGACTGCGGCCCGCACGGTCGCCCCAGGACCTATTCTGTTGCGATGTCCGCCACCCGACCTCGCGCCCGGCGACGGCTCGCTCTCGTCTGCGCCATCGTCGTGATGGTCGCCTCGTTCGGACTCATCGCGCCATCACCGGCGGCCCCGGGGGGTCCTCTGACGCAGCAGGTCGCCGGGTGTGCCGGGTCGTCGATGCGAGCAGGTGCCACCGTGATCCGAACGGTGAAGGTCAGTGGTGTGGTACGCACGTTCCGGATTCATGTGCCACTCGGTTACAGCGGGCGCCAACCGGTGCCACTGGTGCTCGCCTATCACGGTCACGCGGAGCGCGTCGCACCGTTCGAGAGCTACACCGGGCTGTCGACGCTGCCTGCGATCGTGGTGTATCCCACCGGACTGCGTGGGACAGACAACCGTTTCGCGTGGCAGGGGGCTCCGTATGCATCACCGCGCGCCGACGATCTCGCGTTCACGCAGGCGCTTCTCCGCGACCTGCATGCCCGCGCGTGCGTCGACCGCTCCCGGACCTATGCCATCGGGCGATCCAACGGCGGCGGATTCGTCGCCATGCTCGCCTGCCGGATGCCGTCGGGGTTCGCCGGCTTCGCGACGGTGAACGCAGCGGTCTACCTGGAAGCGGTCGCGGGCTGTCCTCGGCAGGGACCCGCGATATCCCTGATCGATTTTCACGGCACCGCCGATCGCACCATCTCCTACGCGGGCGGCCGGCGATTCGGCGAGCGGTACCTGTCGACCCCGGAGTGGCTGCATCGCTGGGTGGCCCGCGACGGCTGCGTCGATGCGCCGATCACCGTGCCGGTGAATCTGGCCGTCGACCGCATGTCGTGGCTGTGCACCCGGGCAGGCGCCGCCATCGTCCATTACCGCATCCGCGGCGGGACTCACGCCTGGCCCGCTCCGGGCGGAACCTCGATCCTCGGCAGCGCGGGTAGTGCCGGCAGCACCGGTGGCACGGTGAACGCGACGGATCTGATCTGGCGGTTCTTCCTCACCCATCCGAGGCTCGGATCATCGTGACCCGACGGCCTCGCCTCGAGCGGAGCTCGAGCCGGCGCATCGAGCGGAGCTCGACGAGCCGGCGCAGCAGGGAGCCCGGGACGACACGTCCTAGCCTGGTGGGATGAGTACTGATCTGCCCACCATCGAGCTCTCCACCGGCGCACTGATCCCCCAGTTGGGTCTCGGGGTCTGGCAAGCCGATGACCAGGACACGGAGAACGCTGTTCGCTTCGCCGTCGGCACTGCCGGATATCGGCATGTCGACACCGCGGCGGCCTACGGCAACGAGACGGCCGTCGGACGTGGAATCGCGGATTCAGGCGTTGCCCGTGACGACGTCTTCGTCACGACCAAGCTGTGGAACGCCGACCACGGACGCGACCACACGAAGGCCGCCATCGACGCCAGCCTCGATCGCCTGGGGCTCGACCACGTGGACCTCTACCTCATGCACTGGCCGCTGCAGAACACCGATCGCATGATCGAGACCTGGCAGGCGATGATCGACATCCGGGAATCGGGCAAGGCCACCTCGATCGGTGTCTCGAACTTCGAACCCCACCACCTGGCCGCCATCATCGATGCCACCGGCCACGTCCCGGCGGTCAACCAGATCGAGCTGCATCCACGCCTCGCACAGCGTGAACTGCGCGACTACTGCGCAGAGCGGGGAATCCACATCGAGGCGTGGAGCCCGCTCGGTGGCAGCGGCTCGGGGTGGGGGAAGAACTCGGCGCCCAACACGCTGCTGACCGATCCGGATCTGTCCGGCATCGGGGCGAAGCACGGGCGTTCGACCGCGCAGGTGATGATCCGATGGCATCTGCAGAACGGCGTGATCGTGATCCCGAAGTCCGTGCACGACGAGCGGATCGCCCAGAACATCGACGTCCTCGACTTCGAACTCGACGACGAGGACATGGCGGCGATCGCGGCACTCGACGTCGGCGCCCGGGTGGGCGCGCATCCCGACGAACTGAATCTCGGCGCTCGCGACTGACCTCCGGTTCTCGGCTTTCGAAAGCACCGTCGGTACCAGCTTTGACCGTCGGCGAACGGCCATTGCGGTCACCACCTGTCCGCAAAAGGCGGCAGGATGTCTCCCATGTTGGAAACGTCAGCCCGACTGCTCGCCCTGCTGACCCTGCTGCAGACGCGTCGCGAGTGGTCGGGAGCCGAGCTCGCGGATCGCCTGAGCATCACCACCCGAACCGTGCGCCGTGACGTCGACAAGCTTCGCGAACTCGGCTATCCGGTCGACGCCACGGTCGGCGTCGGGGGCGGCTATCGGCTCGGCGCGGGCGCGGAGATGCCACCGTTGCTGCTCGACGATTCCGAGGTGCTCGCCGTCGCGCTCGGACTCAATGAGATCACCACCGGGTCGGTCAGCGACATGGCGGAGGCGTCGGCGGGCGCGCTGACCAAACTGCGTCAGGTGATGCCGTCGCGGCTGCGGCATCGGCTCGACGCGCTCACCATGGAGGCCGTGCCCCGCGAATCACGGACGTCGGTGTCCGGCGAGGTGCTCACCGAGATCGCGACAGCCTGTCATCGCTCCGAGCGACTGCGCTTCGACTACCGACGCGGGGACGGTGCCGAGAGTCGGCGCGAAGTGGAGCCGTATCGGCTGGTGCGCAGCGGACTGCGCTGGTATCTCGTGGGGTGGGACCTCGGCCGCGAGGACTGGCGCTCGTTCCGGGTCGATCGGATGCAGCCCAAGACACCCACCGGCCCTCGGTTCACGCCACGTCCGCTTCCCGAGGGCGGCGCCGCCGGATACCTGGCCCGGAGTCTCGGCGCCGTCTACCGGCGTGCGTCCGCGCGGGTACGCATCCATGCGCCGCTCGACGAGGTCGCCTCGATGGTCGACGACGACTGGGGCACCATCGAGGCCGGTGACGAGAGTGGGTGCGACCTCACGCTGTACAGCACCTCGCTGGTCAGCATCGCCCGCTGGCTCCGGGCCTTCGACGCCGACTTCACGGTGCTCGATCCGCCGCAGCTGACCGACGAGTGCCGCGCGGTCGCGCGTTATCACGACGATCTCGCCGCGAGGTACCGGCGCGCCGTCGGCGACCCGGCGGAACGATGACGCCCGAATCGCCTGAAGTGCTGTCGCGCACAATCTCTCGCCTGCGCGCGGCCGGCTGTGTGTTCGCCGAGGAGGAAGCCGGGCTACTCGTCGCCCACGCCACCGACGCCGCCAACCTCGACGCTCTCATCGCCCGGCGCACGGCCGGTGAGCCGCTGGAAGTCATCGTGGGCCGCACGCGTTTCTGTGGCCTCGACGTCCAGGTGGACCCCGGTGTGTTCGTCCCCCGGCAACGGACGACATTCCTGGTCCGACAGGCGCTCAGCGTCACCATCCCGGGCTGCGTTGTCGTCGACCTCTGTTGTGGGACGGGTGCCATCGGACTTGCCATCGCGGATGCGGTGCCCGGGGTGCACCTGTATGCGTGTGACATCGATCCCGTCGCCGTGCGATGCGCGGCCCGCAATCTCACGCCGGTCGGTGGACACACCTACTGCGGCGATCTCTTCGACCCGCTACCGGATCGTTTACGCGGATCCATCGACGTCGTGGTGGTCAACGCACCGTATGTGCCCACCGACGAGATCGCCTTCATGCCTCCCGAGGCCCGCGATCATGAGCCGCACCGGACTCTCGACGGCGGCGCGGACGGGGTGGATGTCCATCGACGTGTCGGCGCATCGATCGGCGCGTGGCTACGTCCGGGCGGTCACCTCCTGATCGAGACAAGCCAGGCGCAGGCGCCACTGACGGCCGCGGCATTGTCGTCGGTCGGAATGGCGACCACCGTCGAGATCTCCGACGAACTCGCGGCGACCGTGGTCGTCGGCACTCTCCCGCCCGGCACCGCGTCGCCCCCCGTTCCCTGAGGAGCCTCCGAATCCGACACAGCGTCATCCCCCGGTCCCTGAGGAGCCTCCGAATCCGACACAGCGTCATCCCCCGGTCCCTGAGGAGCCTCCGAGCCTGCGAGGATGCGTCACGAAGGGCCGCCCTTCGTGACGCTCGCAAGCTCGCTCCTCAGGGACCGGGAGACGTCGCAAGCACGCTCCTCAGGGACCGGGAGACGTCGCAAGCTCGCTCCTCAGGGACCGGGAGACGTCGCAAGCTCGCTCCTCAGGGACCGGGAGACGTCGCAAGCTCGCTCCTCAGGGACCGGGAGACGTCGCAAGCACAATCCGCACGGACCGAGAGACATCGCAAGCACGCTCCGCACGGACCGAGAGACATCGCAAGCACGCACCACGCGGACGGGAGACGGACCCGGAACACTCTCCGCGTCCCGCCGCACTCCCCACCCCGGTCCCTGAGGAGCCTCCGAGCCTGCGAGGATGCGTCACGAAGGGCCGCGCACAACGGGAGCCGGAATCTTTAAGTCCCACGAGTCGGAAGGACACGAGCCAGATGGTGCGCGCAAAGGGATTCGAACCCCTGACCGCTGGTGTGTAAGACCAGAGCTCTACCGCTGAGCTATACGCGCGAGGGCGGCCTCCGATGGCGACATCGGCGAACACCAACACATGAATCTAATGGGTAACCGTCCGGAGCCCAAACCGCCGGTGGCGGGACCGACTACTCCGCCACCAGCAGCGCCTTCTCCCACAATGCCGAGTCGCGGGCCTCCCCGGGCCCGACCATGTCCGCGAATCGGATGACGCCGTCGCCACCCACCAGGAACGTCGCCCGGTTGGGGTAGCCGGCGGCATCGTTGAACACTCCATAGGAACGTGCGACGGCGCCGTGCGGCCAGAAGTCGGACAGGATCGGGAACAGGAACCCCTGAGCCGACGACCACACCTTGTGGGTCGGCGGCGGACCCACCGACAGGGCGACGGTCTGCAGGCCGTCGCGTACGAACCGCGGCTCGTGATCACGGATGAAACCGAGTTCTCCCTGACACGTCCCGGTGAAGGCCAGCGGGAAGAAGACCAGCAGGACCTGCCCCCCGGCCGTGAGCCCGGTCAGCGACACCCGCTGGTTGTTCTGGTCACGCAGTTCGAAGTCGGGCGCCACGTCGCCCACGGCCAACGGTGACGTCGGTCGCTCGGTGGCGTCGTCGTTCATAGGCGCTTGCGGGATTTCGGCTGCACGAGCCGAGATCCGGACCAGCCCCCGAGACTGACGACATTGGTCTGCGTGAGGCCGGCCGTCGGCGCCGATTCGGCGATCTCGCTCGGATCGACGTGCCCGTCGGTGCCCGTCTTCGGCGAGAAGACCCAGACGTATCCGTCGTCGGCCAACGGCGCGATCGCATCCATCAACGCATCGACGAGATCACCATCGCCGTCACGCCACCAGAGAACGACCACGTCGATGACGTCGTCGGCGTCCTCGTCGAGCATCTCTTCGCCGATGACATCTTCGATCTCGGCCCGCAGGTCATCGTCGGTGTCCTCATCCCATCCGAGTTCCTGCACCACCATGCCGGATGTGAATCCGAGCTTGTGGGCGCTATTGCCCCCAGCGCTGCTGGACTCTGTGGCGGCTACCACCGCGTGCGACCTCCCTGCCAATGCGAATTCGACTGTCAGCTTAGGGAACAGCCTAAATGCTCAGAGTGCAAGCCGAACAGGGGGCAACCGGAACAGGACGGAATTGATACGGCGGGCATCCGGCAGGCGAACCGGATCCCGTGCTACGGCGTGGCCGGCACCGACGGCGTCGGCGCGGTCGAGGTTGCCGATTCAGATGGGCCCGCGCCCGGCGCGGGAGCCGGTGACGCGTTGGCGGTGGGCGGCATCGGCAAGTAGTCCGTACAGCTGTCGAGCACTGCCTGTTTGTCGCGAGTCCATTGCGCAGCAATCGGATTGAGCCCGGTCAAACGCTCCTTGCCGATGGCATCACCGAGTCGGCCGGTGGAGTCGAGAAACCGGTCGGCCGGGTCCTTCACGTCGGCCGGGGTCGACGAGGTGATCTTCTGGCGGATGAGATCGGAGCCGGCGATCAGACTCGCGCGAGCCTTGTCATCCAGATCGCCGATCTCGTCGTAACTGTGGACGTCGCTCAAGCGACGCACGAACGCGTTGTACCCGCGGACCATCACCACCATCGACGACATGGCCTCCCGGCAGAGGTCGATGCCGTTCTCGCGTGCCACCGAGGCCTCCGACGCGGACACCTCCGAACGGTAGACCGCAACCTCGCCCGGCGCCGCAGTGCCCGAGCCGTCGACCGACGCGCAGCCCGACAGCGCGGCCAGCGCCACAAAGCCGCCCGCGACCACAGCCGAGGACGTCGCCCGGCGATGGCCGACTCCCCTGCGCGTGACCCCGACATCCCTCGCGCCCCGCATAGTCCTCCTGACCCACGAGTAACAAACACCGCAACGCTATCGCAGGTCGCGGCAGGTGGCACCAACCCGGACGCAACGCGGCCCACCCGGTGCCAACTGCAGTGACATGCGGCACGATGAGGAGGGACACCGCTGTCCCGACATCAAGGGAGCGGGCCCGAGTCATCGCACGCCGGACACCACCGTGTTCCGGCCGACCGAGGGAGTAGGCATCACAGTGACCGAACAGGCAGAGCACACGAGGACCGGGGTGTCGGGGAACGGTACCGGCCCCGCCGCCCGCAACGAGGATCCGGGCCGCGTCCGGGTGATCCGAGAGGGCGTGGCGTCTCATCTGCCCGACATCGACCCCGACGAGACCTCCGAGTGGCTGGAGTCATTCGACGGGCTGATCGACGCCGCCGGACCGGCGCGCGCCCGTTACCTCATGCTGAGGATGCTCGAACGCGCCAGCGAGAAACACGTGTCGCTGCCGTCGTTGACCTCGACCGACTACGTCAACACGATCCCCACAGACCTGGAGCCGTGGTTCCCCGGCGACGAGACCGTCGAGCGCCGATTCCGCCGCATCCTGCGGTGGAACGCGGCGATCATGGTGCACCGTGCGCAGCGTCCCGGGGCCGGGGTCGGCGGTCACATCTCCACCTACGCTTCGTCGGCGACGCTGTACGAGGTCGGGTTCAATCACTTCTTCCGCGGGCTCGATCACCCCGGCGGCGGCGACCAGATCTTCATCCAGGGTCACGCCTCCCCCGGCATCTACGCCCGCGCCTTCCTCGAGGGACGGATCGACGAGGCGAGGATGGACGGGTTCCGCCAGGAACACAGCCATGCCGGCGAAGGCGGCGGCCTACCGTCGTACCCCCATCCGCGACTGATGCCGGATTTCTGGCAGTTCCCGACCGTCTCGATGGGTCTGGGTCCGATGAACGCGGTCTATCAGGCCCGGTTCAATCACTATCTCCACGACCGGGGCATCAAGGACACCTCGGATCAGCATGTGTGGGCCTTCCTGGGTGACGGCGAGATGGACGAGACCGAATCGCGCGGTTTCGCCAGCTTCGCCGCGACCGAAGGGCTCGACAACCTCACCTTCGTCATCAACTGCAACCTGCAGCGACTCGACGGTCCGGTGCGCGGCAACGGCAAGATCATCCAGGAACTCGAATCGTTCTTCCGCGGCGCCGGCTGGAACGTCATCAAGGTGATCTGGGGCCGCGAGTGGGACAAGCTGTTCTACGCCGACCGCGACGGTGCCCTGGTCAATCTGATGAACGTGACCCCGGACGGCGACTTCCAGACCTACCGAGCCAACAACGGTGCGTTCATCCGCGAACACTTCTTCAACCGCGACCCGCGCACGAAGGAACTCGTCAAGGACATGACCGACGCCCAGATCTGGGAGATGAAGCGCGGCGGACACGACTACCGCAAGGTGTACGCGGCCTACCAGGCGGCCGTCGCGCACAAGGGTCAGCCGACCGTGATCCTCGCCCACACGATCAAGGGCTACCTGCTCGGCTCGCACTTCGAGGGTCGCAACGCCACGCACCAGATGAAGAAGCTGACACTCGACGATCTGAAGGCCTTTCGCGACAACAACCGCATCCCGATCACCGACGAACAGCTCGACGAGAACCCCTACCTGCCGCCCTACTACCACCCGGGTGCCGATTCCGACGTCATCCAGTACATGATGGATCGTCGCAAGACCCTCGGCGGCAACCTCCCGGCGCGGCGCACCAGGTCCAGGGCGCTCAAGCCCGATGTGAGCCAGGCTCTGAAGACCTCGGCGAAGGGGTCGGGCAAGCAGCAGGTCGCCACCACCATGGCGCTGGTCCGCATCTTCAAGGACCTGTTGCGCGACAAGGAGATCGGAAAGCGGATCGTTCCGATCATCCCGGACGAGGCCCGCACGTTCGGTATGGACTCGTGGTTCCCGACGCTCAAGATCTACAACCGCAACGGACAGATGTACACGTCGGTCGATGCCGAACTGATGCTGGCCTACAAGGAGAGCTCAGAAGGTCAGATCCTGCACGAGGGCATCAACGAGGCCGGGTCGGCAGCATCGTTCACCGCCGTCGGTACGTCCTACTCGACGCACGACGAACCGATGATCCCGCTCTACATCTTCTATTCGATGTTCGGGTTCCAGCGCACCGGCGACAGCTTCTGGGCCGCCGCCGATCAGATGACCCGCGGCTTCGTCATCGGTGCGACCGCGGGCCGCACCACCCTCACCGGCGAGGGCCTGCAGCACGCCGACGGCCACTCACCGCTGCTGGCCGCGACCAACCCGGCGGTGGTTGCCTATGACCCGGCCTTCGCCTACGAACTGGGCCACATCATCGCCGACGGACTCGCGCGGATGTACGGCGACGACCCGGAGAACATCTACTACTACCTCACGGTCTACAACGAGCCGATCTCCCAGCCGGCCGAACCGGAGAACGTCGATGTGACGGGCATCCTCAAGGGCATCTACCGGTTCCGGCCGGCAGCCGAGGGCAAGAACCTGTACGCCAACATCCTCGTGTCCGGCGTCACCATGCCGGATGCCCTGCGGGCTGCGGAGATCCTGGCCGACGAATGGGATGTGGGCGCCAACGTCTTCTCGGTCACCTCGTGGAGTGAGCTCGCCCGCGACGGCATCGAGGTCGACCGTGCCGCGGTCCGGGAGCCGACGGCGGCGCACGCTCGTCCGTACCTCACGGAGGTCCTCGCCGACACCATGGGACCGACGATCGCCGTGAGCGATTACATGCGAGGCGTGCAGGAGCAGATCCGCGCCTACGTGCCGGGCAGCTACCTCACCCTGGGCACCGACGGCTTCGGATTCTCCGACACCCGGCCCGCGGCCCGGCGCTTCTTCAACGTCGACGCCGAGTCGATCGTGGTCGCCGTACTGGTCGGCCTCGCCCGCGACGGCAACATCCCGTTCACCACCGCGACCGAGGCAGCCGAGAAGTACCAGATCACCGACGTGGCGGCGGCACCCGAGCAGACCAGCGACCCAGGTGTGGCCTGACCTCTGCTTTTCGTGCGCTGTGACCGGGCGGTCCGGTTTCGGACCGCCCGGTCACGGCGCGCGTCGAGGTCGTGACCGGGCGATGGTCGACAGGGCTACATTGAGAATGTGTCCGATGCCCGCGTGAACCAGGAGCCGCCGAAGGCCGACGTGTTCGGTGAACGCGGTGCGCATGTACCCGCGCCGGCGACCGTGCACGATGCGCTGCCGGACACCCTGCTGCGGCGGGTCAAGCAATACAGCGGACGACTCGCCACCGAGGCCGTGCACTCGATGCAGGATCAGCTGCCCTACTTCGGCGACCTCGACGCCGCGCAACGGGCAAGCGTGCAGTTGGTCGTCCAGACCGCGGTGGTCAACTTCGTCGAGTGGATTCAGGATCCCGAGGGCAACGTCAAGTTCACCGTTCAGGCGTTCCAGGTCGTGCCGCAGGACCTCGCCCGCCGGATCACGCTGCTGCAGACCGTCGAGATGGTCCGCGTCGCGATGGAGTTCTTCGAGAAGTGGCTACCGCTGCTCGCACGGAACGACGCCCAGCTGCGGGCACTGACCGAATCGGTGTTGCGCTACGGACGCGAGATCGGGTTCGCCGCCGCATCGATCTATGCGTCGGCCGCCGAATCCCGAGGTGCGTGGGACTCGCGTCTGGAGGCCCTCGTCGTCGATGCCGTGGTCCGCGGTGACACCGGACCCCAGCTGCTCTCTCGGGCAGCAGCGCTCAACTGGGACTCCGATGCGCCGGCCACGGTGATCGTCGGCGCCCCTCCACCGGAGCAGAACGTCTCGGTGCCGTTGGCGATACACAACACCGCCAAGCAGCACGACCGCTCGGCCCTGTCGGTGGTCCAGGGCACGTTCCTCGTCGCCATCGTCAGCGGGCCCGTGCGGCCGGGCGAGAGGTTCGTGACCGACCTGCTCAAACACTTCGCCGACGGACCTGTGGTGATCGGTCCGACGATGGCGAACCTCGGGAGCGCACCCACGAGCGCGTCGGAGGCGATGGCCGCCATCGCCGCCGTGGTCGGCTGGCCGAATGCACCGCGCCCGGTCCACAGCCTCGAGCTCCTCCCCGAGCGCGCACTGAACGGCGACCCGGCAGCGGTGAGTGCTCTCAACGAGCGATTGGTGCGGCCACTGGCCAAAGGGGGCAGCACACTCAACGCGACTCTGGAGGCGTATCTCGACTCGGGAGGCTCGGTCGAAAGCTGCGCGCGCGTACTGTATATCCATCCAAATACTGTCCGGTACAGACTGAAGAAAGTTGCGGAAATCACAGGTCGCGATCCGATGAACCCCCGCGACGCGTATGTCTTGAGGGTCGCCGCGACAGTAGGTCGTTTGACACACTTCCAAAACGAATCGCAATCACAGGCCACATGAATCACATCAGCCACAGGTCGTTTTCCGCGTTTTCGCTGATCAAGGTTGATAGGACACAGTTTTATAACGCATCTCAGAGTGATGACGAACCAGGTGACCGTTCGATCAAGTTTGTGGGAACCCCACAAATCCACACCAGAAGGTTCATGCGCCTCAACACCCACAAAACCACCCTGGACGGTGTTCTCTGGTCACGTGCTTTCGATGCTTGCGCCCGGCCAGGGCTCTCAGACACCAGGGATGCTGACCGCATGGTTGGAACTCGCGGGTGCCCGTGACCAGCTCGCGACGTGGTCGAAGCTGACCCGACTCGATCTCGAACGTCTCGGCACCACCGCGACCGCGGAGGAGATCACCGACACCGCGGTCACCCAACCCCTCGTCGTGGCGGCGGCTCTGCTCGCCTACGACGAGTTCAGCAAACGTTCCGAACTACCCGCCGACGCCATCGTCGCCGGGCACTCCGTCGGTGAACTCGCGGCCGCCGCGATCACCGGTGTGATCAGTGCCGACGAGGCCGTGTCCCTCGCCGCGATCCGCGGCGCGGAGATGGCGAAGGCGTGCGCGATCGAGCCGACGATCATGGCCGCCGTCCTCGGCGGCGACGAGGCCCAGGTGCTCGCGCGCCTCGACGAACTCGATCTGGTCCCCGCCAACCGCAATGCCGCCGGTCAGATCGTGGCCGCCGGCAGGGTCGAGGCGATCGACGAACTCGTCGCCAATCCACCGGAGAAGGCGAGGACTCGCAAGCTCGCCGTCGCGGGCGCATTCCACACGCGCTACATGGCTCCGGCGCGGGACGCGGTCGCCGCTGCGGCGTCGAAGATCACGCCCGCAGACCCCCATCGGACGCTGCTCTCCAACTCCGACGGCCTGCCTGTAACGAATGGCGCCGACGCACTGACAAAACTAGTGGCACAGGTGACGAAGCCGGTGCGCTGGGACCTCTGCTCGGCATACATGCGCGAGCACGCCACAACCGCAGTCGTTGAACTGCCGCCCGCAGGCACCCTGGTGGGCATTGCGAAACGAGAACTGAAGGGCACGCCGACGCTGGCACTGAAGGAGCCCGACGGTCTCGACAACATCACCGAACTTGGATAGCGGTCGCGGCGCGAGGCCGTGACCCCCGGAAGAGCCGCCAGAACGGCTTGTCCAAGCACGCACGGAACTCCGGTGTCCGTGCGTGCTCCGGAGTTGCATATCAAGCGAACAAGAAGGGAACCACACAGTGGCTGCCACCCAGGAACAACTCATTGCCGGCATCGCCGAGATCATCGAGGAAGTCACCGGCATCGAGCCGTCCGAGGTGACCATGGAGAAGTCCTTCGTCGACGACCTGGACATCGACTCGCTGTCGATGGTCGAGATCGCCGTCCAGACCGAGGACAAGTACGGCGTCAAGATCCCGGATGAGGATCTCGCCGGTCTGCGGACCGTGGGCGATGCGGTTGCCTACATCCAGAAGCTCGAGTCCGAGAACCCGGAGGCCGCGGCCGCGATCCAGGCCCAGGTCGAGGCAGACAAGAACTCGTGAGCTCACCGTCCCTCCGCGAATACTCCACGCTGGGCGGGAACTTCCCGAACGTGGTGGTCACCTCCATGGTGGCCACCACCTCGCTCGGTGAAGATCTCGACTCCACGTGGAAGAAACTGCTGGCGGGTGAGTCGGGCATCCGTGAACTGACCGATCCCTTCGTCACGAAGTACGGCGAGCTGCCGTGTCGTGTCGGTGGGCGCTTGGTCAAGGATCCCGCCGAAGAGGTGACACGCGTCGAAGCACGCCGGATGGCCTACGTCGAGCGCATCGCTCATGTGATGAGCAAGCGCCTGTGGGCCCACGCCGGCGAGCCCGAGGTGGACCCCGACCGCCTGGCGGTCGTGCTGGGTACCGGCCAGGGCGGCGGCGACGCGATGGTCGATGCCGTCAAGGCGATCGAGGAATCAGGCAACTACCGCAAGGTCTCACCGCTCGCGGTGTCGATGGCGATGCCGAACGGCCCGGCCGCGGTCGTCGGCCTCAACATCGGTGCGCGCGCCGGCGTGATCACTCCTGTCTCGGCGTGCTCGTCGGGCGCGGAGGCCATCGCACACGGGTGGCGTCACATCGTGATGGGTGATGCGGACATGGTCGTCTGTGGTGGCGTCGAAGGGCATATCGACGCGATTCCGATCGCGGCGTTCTCGATGATGCGTGCGATGAGCACGCGCAACGACGATCCCAAGGGCGCCTCGCGACCGTTCGACAAGGACCGCGACGGCTTCGTCTTCGGCGAGGCCGCGGCCATGCTGATCCTCGAGCGTGAGGAGCATGCCAAGGCCCGCGGTGCGCACATCCACGCCCGCGTGCTCGGTGCGGGCATCACCTCGGATGGCTTCCACCTCGTTGCACCGGACCCCAGTGGTCAGGGCAATGCGCGGGCGATGACCCGGGCCATCCAGACCGCAGGCCTCACCAAGGCCGACATCAGCCACATCAACGCCCATGCCACGGCGACACCGATCGGTGACACCGCCGAGGCGGTCGGCATCAACATGGCGGTCGGTCAGCATGCGGCGGTCTACGCACCCAAGTCGGCCCTCGGCCACTCCATCGGCGCAGTCGGGGCGCTGGAGTCCGTGCTCACCATCAAGAGTGTCGAAGAGGGAGTCATCCCTCCGACGCTCAACCTGGAGAACCAGGATCCTGAGTGCGATGTCGAGGTCGTCTCGGGCGAGGCCCGGTACGGGCAGATCGACTACGCGTTGAACAACTCGTTCGGATTCGGTGGGCATAACGTCGCGCTCGCCTTCGGTCGCTACTGACAACTCCATCCCGACACCCTCAGGAGACTGCGAATGACCACACTGGCTCCCATCACCGGCCATGAGGAATCAGCCGATCCGCGTGATCCGCTGCTCCGGCTGACCAACTTCTTCGACGAAGGCACGATGTCGCTCCTGCACACCCGCGACAAGTCGGGTGTGCAAGCGGCGATCGGCATGGTCAACGGCGTTCGTACCGTCTCGTATTGCACCGATGGCACCGTGATGGGCGGTGCCATGGGTGTGGTCGGTTGCGCACACATCGTGAACGCGATCGACACCGCCATCACCGAGCAGGCACCGGTCGTCGGCATCTGGCACTCGGGCGGCGCCCGACTCGCCGAGGGCGTCGAGGCCCTGCATGCCGTCGGCGGCGTCTTCGAGGCGATGGTTCGTGCTTCGGGCTACGTCCCACAGATCTCGGTGGTCGTCGGTTTCGCCGCCGGCGGCGCGGCCTATGGGCCTGCGCTCACCGATGTGGTGATCATGGCCCCGGCCGGCCGTGTCTTCGTCACCGGACCCGACGTGGTCAAGAGCGTCACCGGCGAGTCGGTCGACATGGAGACGCTCGGCGGTCCGCTGACCCATGGCAAGAAGTCCGGCGTCAGTCACATCACCGCCGACTCCGAGCCCGACGCCTACTGGCGTGCGCGCCGTCTCGTGTCGACGTTCAGCCGACAGGGACACTTCAACCGCGAGCAGGCCGAGGCCGGCGACGTCGACCTCAAGGCGTTGCTGCCCGAATCGAATCGCCGCGCCTACGACGTGCATCCGCTCGTCACCAACCTGCTCGACACTCAGCTCGCCGCCGACGGTGAGACCGAGGTCTCCACTTTCGAAGAGCTGCAGGCAAAGTGGGCCCCGAACATCGTCATCGGGTTCGGGCGACTGTCCGGTCGCAGCGTCGGCGTCATCGCCAACAACCCGCTGCGCATGGGCGGCTGCCTGAACTCCGAGAGCGCGGAGAAGGCGTCCCGCTTCGTCCGTCTCTGCGACGCCTTCGGTGTGCCGCTGATCGTCATCACCGACGTGCCCGGCTACCTGCCCGGCGTCGGTCAGGAGTGGAACGGTGTGGTGCGCCGCGGCGCGAAGCTGCTGCACGCGTTCGCCGAATGCACGGTCCCGCGCGTGACGCTGGTGACCCGCAAGATCTACGGCGGCGCCTACATCGCGATGAACTCTCGTGCGCTCGGCGCCACCGCGGTCTTCGCGTGGCCCGGCTCCGAGGTCGCGGTCATGGGTGCCAAGGCCGCGGTCGGCATCCTGCACAAGAAGGCTCTCGCCGCCGCACCCGAGGACGAGCGCGAGGCACTCCACGAGCGTCTCGCCGCCGAACACGAGGCCATCGCCGGTGGTGTGGGGCGCGCCCAGTCGATCGGTGTGGTCGACGACGTGATCGACCCGGCCACCACCCGCAGCCGGATCGCCGAGGCGCTCGCCGCGGCACCCGCCCGCCGGGGTCGCCACAAGAACATCCCACTGTGATCAGCTGATCGCAGCGCGCAATTCGGCCCCGGTAGATCACTACCGGGGCCGAGTTACGTTCTGTCGGTGCTGTTCCGCGCTGGTCCGTGCGGTTATCCGACGCGCTGCTGCAGCCAGGTCACCTCGGCACCGGCACCACCCATGCGGTACGGCTCGAGCGCGTCGTCCCAGGCGACGCCGAGGGCTGCCTCGAGTTCACCGGCGAGACCGACGCTGTCGGGCTGCCGGTCGATCAGGGCACGCAGTTGCATCTCCCCGATCATCACGTCGCCGTTGGCGCTCGTGGAGCCACGCCAGAGCCCGAGACCGGGCACATAGCTGAAACGCTCACCGTCGACACCGTCGCTGGCGTTCTCGGTCACCTCGAAACGCAGCGCCGACCATTCCCGCAGCGCCGTCACCAGACGTGCTGCGGTGCCGACCGGCCCCGTCCAGTCCACCGTGGCACGCTGCAACCCGGGGTCGGCCTCTTGCGCCGACCACTTCAGGTTGGCCCGCGCATTCAGGGTCGACGACAGAGCCCACTCGACATGCGGGCACAGCGCCACCGGCGCCGAGTGGATGTACACCACTCCTGTCGTCATGTCCGCAAACTGATTCAGATTGCGCACCTTGCTCACCTCCGGTTTCGACGAGGAACGTCTTCCCCAACACACCTCGCGAACCGGTTATCACACTCGTGTGGTTAATTGTGCCCCATGGTGCCCGTGTTGCGCCAGTTTCTGGAGTGCTTTCTCAGGATTCGCGTCGGCCTGTCAGATCACCGACGACGGCGTCGTTGAACTCGCTCCAGAGCGGCTTGGCCCACGCGCCGAAGGGGCGATCGGTGAGCACGACGCATGCCGCCTGCAGATCCGGGTCCACCCACAGGAACGTCCCGCTCTGCCCGAAGTGCCCGAAGGTGCGCGACGAATTGTGGTCACCGGTCCAGTGCGGGCTCTTGTGCGAGCGGATCTCGAACCCGAGTCCCCAGTCGTTCGGTCGGTGCTTGCCGTATCCCGGCACGAAGCCGTCGAGTCCGGGGAAGTGCACCGAGTGCGCACGTGAGGCGAGTTCCGCAGACAACAGGCGTGGCGTCAACAGTTCCCGCGCGAACCCGGCCAGGTCGTCGACACAGGATCGTGCACCGTGCCCGGCCGGGCCGGCGAGCGTGGTCGACGACAGGCCCAGCGGTTCGCACACCGCCTGCTCGAGGTACTCGGCGAACGGGATCGCGCTGGCCGACTCGACACTCTCGGCGAGCACCTCGAAGCCGGCACTCGAATAGATCCGCTGGGTACCGGGAGGAGCGGCGACCTCGCGGCTGTCGAATGCCAGTCCGGACGCGTGAGCCAGCAGGTGGGCCACGGTGGACCCGGGTGGCCCGGCCGCATCGTCCAACTCGACCGCACCCTCCTCGACGGCGACGAGAACGGCCTCGGCCACCAGGAGCTTGGTGACCGAGGCCAACTCGAATACCCGTCCCGTGTCACCGAATTGCTCGGTGACACCACTGTCGGTGACGATCGCGGCCGATACGTTGTCGACCGGCCAGCCGGTCAGCACATCAAGGGTGGACACATCGGATCACCCTACCGACACGCGCCGGCGGCGTTCGGTCAGTGATCGTCGTCGGTGTAGCGGATCACGCCACGGATGTTGCGTCCCTCGAGCATGTCCCGGTAGCCCTCGTTGATCTGATCCAGCCGGTACTGACGGGTGATCATGTCCTCGATGTTGAGCTTGCCCATGCGGTACATCGACAGCAGTTGCGGGATGTCGAGTTTCGGGTTGCCCCCGCCGAAGAGCGAGCCCTGCAGGTTCTTCTGGAGCAGGGTCAGCATCGCGAGGTTGAGGGTGACGTCACTCTCCATCATGTTGCCCATGCCGGTGAGCACGCACGTGCCGGCCTTGGCGGTGATGCCCATCCACGTGTCGACGTCCTTGCCGTGCACCTCGCCGACGGTGACGATCACCTTCTGACACATACCGCCCGCGGTGATCTCGGCAATCGTCATCGCCGCCTCCTCGACCGACGCGAAAGCGTGCGTCGCACCGAACTTCATGGCCTGTTCGCGCTTCCACTCGACCGGATCGATCGCGAAGACGTTGCGAGCGCCGGAGATGACCGCGCCCTGGAGCGCCGCGATACCCACCCCGCCGACACCGACGATCGCGACATCCTCACCGGCCTTGACCGCTGCGCTGTGGGTCGACGACCCGTATCCGGTGGGAACACCGCACCCGCACAGGGCGGCAACCTCGAACGGGATGTCCTTGTCGATCTTCACCACGGACGCCTCGTGGACGACCATGTACGGCGCGAAGGTGCCGAGCAATGTCATCGGGTAGACATTCTCACCCTTGCTCGTGTGGATACGGAACGTGTTGTCCGACACCGCTTCACCCTGCAGCAGCATCGCACCGAAGTCGCACAGGTTCGACTGGCCCGCCTTGCAGGAGGGACACTTGCCGCATGACGGGATGAACGACAGCACGACGTGGTCGCCCACCTCGAAGTCGGTGACGCCCTCCCCCACCTGCTCGACGACACCCGCTCCTTCGTGGCCACCGAGGATCGGGAACCCGGCCATGGGGATCCCCCCGGTCATCAGATGATGGTCGGAGTGGCACATGCCCGCCGCTTCCATCCTGATCTTGATCTCGCTGCGCTGCGGATCGCCGATCTCGATCTCTTCGATCTCCCACGGCTTGTTGAGTTCGCGCAGCAGCGCGCCCTTGGTCTTCACTTCACAATCCTCCACTTCTCGATACCGCGTCGCCGGCCGGAGAACGCCCCCCGTGAGACGTACGACGACCTACTGAGACCCTAGTCACTCCGGCGGAAAAATGAAACGTGTTCTAGTCGCGATTCTTCGTGCGGACACCGGTGCGATCCGATCGCACGAACGGACCGCATGCTCCCGGTTCGGGGTGCGTGCGGTCCGTTGGTTCGCCGGACCGGCGCCACGGTCCGGCGGGCACATCAGTTGGCCAGGCCGGCATCCTTGCTGCCGTAGGACGAACGCAGCGTCGGCTTCACGACCTTGCCACCGGCATTGCGCGGCAGCTCGTCGACGATGACGAGATCCTTCGGATGCTTGAAGCGGGCCAGGTTCTCGTTCAGGAACGGCTCGAGTTCGGCCAGCGTGAGGTCGTCGACACCGGCGGCGAGCACGACGACCGCAACCGGCACCTCGCCCCACTTCTCGTGCGCGCGACCGATGATCGCGGCCTCGGCGATCTTGTCATGGCCGAACAGGACGTTCTCGACCTCGGCGCAGTAGATGTTCTCCCCGCCGGAGATGATCATGTCCTTCGCGCGGTCGACGACGTAGATGAACCCTTCGTCGTCCTGGCGGACCAGGTCGCCGGAGTGGAACCAGCCGCCGTGGAAAGCGTCCGCGGTGCCCTGCGGGTTCTGCCAGTAGCCCACCATCATGTTGGGGCCGCGGTAGACGATCTCGCCCACTTCGCCCGGTGCGACGTCGTTCATCTCCGGGTCGACGATGCGGGCGGTCACGGCCGGGACCACCTTGCCGATCGACCCGAGCTTGCGCAGTGCGTCCTTGCCCTCCAGGGCACAGGTGATCGGCGACATCTCCGTCTGGCCGAACACGGCGACGTTGGTCGCGTCCGGGAAGGTCTCGTTCATGGCACGCAGCACCGAGTCCGAGGCCGGCGCGGCGCCCCAGCTGATGACCCGGAGTTTCAGATCACGCGGCTTGGCCTGCTGAGCCGCGCAGACCGCCTGCCACTGGGCAGGAACCAGGAAGATCGAGGTGGTGCCCTCGAGTTCCAGGGTGTCGAGCATCTGATCGGGATCGAACGCGCCGAGCGGGTGGATCACCGACAGCGCGCCCATGTAGAACAGCGGTGTCATCGCGCCGAGTCCGGCGATGTGGAACATCGGCGCCACACAGGCGCCGACGTCGTCCGAGCTCGTCTGCAACGCCTGCAGACAGGTCACCGCCTGTGCCTGCAGGTTGGTGTGGGTCAGCATCGCGCCCTTGGGTTTTCCCGTGGTGCCCGACGTGTACATGATGAGCGCGACGGTCTCTTCCGGAACATCGATCTCCGGCAGATCCGACGAGTCCTCCGCCATCAGCGACTCGTAGGCGAGGTGGGCGTCGTTCTGCGTGTCACCGACGACGATGGTGGCGTCGATCGCACCGGTGGAGGCGGCGACCGCATCGGCCAGGGGGGCGAGCAGCGATTCGGTCACGATGACCTTCGCCCCGCTGTCGCTCACGAGGAACGCGACCTCGGCCGGGGACATCCGGATGTTGACCGGTACCGGGATCGCGCCGATCAGGTTGGCGCCGAGCGTCGCCTCCACGTACTCCGTGCGGTTCAGCATCAGGATCAGGATGCGGTCGCCGAACTTCACCCCACGCCGACTCAGCGCGGCGCCAAAAGCTCGGGTGCGTTCGTCGAGCTCACGCCAGGTGGTGACGTTGCCCATGAACTTCAGCGCGGCTCGGTCCGGTGTCATGAAGGCGTGCCGGCGAACCTGGTTGTTCCAGTGGTTACGACGCGAGCGCAGGGGCTCCGTGGTCAGGTCACTCATCGAGTCGAGGGTGGCGGTCATTGGTGTGCTCCTTCGTTCAGGTGACGCGGCCTGGCCGCGTCTGATGGTCGGTACGTATCGATTTCGGTCGGCCGGCCCCGGGCGGACGGGCCGACGGATCAGCGCTTGCCTCCGGCGAAGGCACTCATCGCCGCCTGGAACTCGGCGGACTGCAGCAACTGGGTCTGGCCGTCGAGCTCGCGGTCCAGTGCGGCCTCGAAGTCACCCATCGTGTGCGCGTCGAGCGCCGCTTTCGTGAGCCGCAGCGCGCTCGACGACGATCGCACGAGCTTGGCCACGGCCTTGTCGACCGTGGCGTCGAGCGCTTCGCGATCTGCCAGCACGTCGTTGATGAGTCCGGCGTCGAACGCCTCGGACGCGGGCAGCTTCTCTCCGAGCAACGCCATCGCGTTGGCCCGCGCCCGGCCGACCGCCGCGGCGACCAGCATCGACGCACCACCGTCGGGCATGAGGCCGATGTTGATGAATGCCAGCAGGAAGTAGGAGCGCTCAGTGGCGTAGACGAGATCCGCCGCGAGAGCCAGGGACGCACCGATACCGGCCGCCGGGCCGTCGACCGAGGCGATCACGGGCACCCGAACGCCGCGAACCGCACGAGCGAGTTCCGAGCCCCCGGATATCACCCCGCGCGCCTGGCTCGGATCGAGTCCACCGCCGGCGTTCTCACCCGCGGTCTTCGCGATGTCGATCACGTCGGCTCCGGTGCTGAAACTTCCCCCCACACCGTCGATCACCACGACCCGGACGTCGTCGCGCTGCGACCACTCGGCGCACGCATCCATGATGGTGCGACTCGCCGCGCCGTTGAGCGCGTTCATGCGGTGCGGCCGGTCGATCTCGATCCGGGCCACGCCTCGTTCGTCCACACCGACCCGGACTTCGTCCACGACGGTCTCGTTGTCACTCACTGCTGCCTCACCTCGCCCGTAGCGCCGGCCGCCCGACTCGGGCCGGCTGACGCTCACACTACTACCACAGTGCGATGTGAATCACGAGAATACCGATTAACTTATCTGTGGCCGGACACCGATCTTCCTGGGCTTTTCTTGTAGCTGACCGAATCGGCCATTGGGAAGACCGACTCCGGCTATGCTCGCTGATCATGCCTTCCCGTTCGTCCTCGCCGGCCACGCCGCAGAGTCGCACACCGCGACGGCGTCCCGTCGACCGGCGCGACGTGATCCTGCGGTCGGCGGCCAAGGCCTTCAGCGAGAACGGCTATCACGCGGTTCGCCTCGACGACATCGCCGACGCCGCGGGCATCTCGGCACCGGCCCTCTACCGTCACTTCCCGAACAAGTACGCGCTGTTCGCCGAGACCGCCCGGTCACTCGCCGACGCGCTGGCCGCCGCAACCGCCGCGGTACCAGCCGACCCCGCCCGCCCCGAGCACGAACTGCGCGGTCTGCTCGCCGCGCTGACCACCGCCGCGGTCGAGAACCGGCGCACCGGCGGCATCTACCACTGGGAGGCCGACTACCTCGAGGACGACGACGCGCATTTTGTGCGCTCGATCCTCGTGGCCCAGCACCGCCGGCTCCGCGCCGCCTTACGCGGGTGTCGACCGGGTCTCGACACGGAGTCGGCCGACCTGATCACCGCCGCGATGACGAGTGTGGTCGCGAGTCCGGCCACGCACCGGACCGCCCTGGCCTCGCGCCAGATAGTCGCCTTGATCACCGACGCCGCGATGTCGTTGATCCGGGCCGACCTGCCCGCCGCGGCGGCGGAGAACACGGAAGCACACCTGGGCGGCCTCTCCCCCACATCGAAACGCGAAGTGCTGCTGGCCGAGTCGATCAGACTGTTCGCCGCGCACGGATTCCGCGAGGTCACGATCGACGACATCGCCCGCGCCGCCGATCTTCCGTCGTCCGGGGTCTATCGGCACTTCGAGAGCAAGGCCGCGATCCTGCAGGCCGCATTCTGGCGTGCCTCCGACCGGGTGACGACGATGATCGGCGACGCGCTGTCGTCGTCGCGAACGCCACGCGAGGCCATCGTCACGCTCGTCACGCGCTATGTGGACATGTGCTGTACGAACAACGACCTGCTGTCGGTATATGCCCGTGAGATCAGCAACGTGGCACCCCGCCAACGCACCGAACTCCGCCGCCAGCAACGGATCAACGTCGAGGAGTGGGCGGGCTGGCTGAGCCGGGACAGACCCGAACTGACCCCTGCACAAGCCCGGTTCCTCGTGCAGGCCGCCCTCAACGTCACGATGGACCTGACGCGGTCGAACCGACTCCCGTCACCCCAGCGCATCACGACTCTGGGCTTGCAGCTACTGCTGGGCGGGCACGGCTCAGACGGTGTCGAGGTCGTCGAGTAGCCACCGGCCATCGCGCTGCACCAGCGTGATCTTCACCCGCGACTGGTATGGAATGCCGTCAGGGAGTTCAGAACTCACCTGCGGCGACGTGACGGTCTGGTCGAGGGTGACCAAGACGACCGCCTTGCCGTCGGCGATGGGCTGCAGCCCCGCCTCCTTCGACTCCGCGCGCGAGGTTCCGCGTGCCGTCGCATTGCCGCGCCGGGCGTCCTGCGACGACGTGATGTAGGTCTTCGCGAACTCCGGCGTGGAGATCTCCCGGATCCGACGATCGAGATCGTCGTAGTTCGCAGGGTCGTAGGTGGCGACGGTCGCGGCATACTCGCGGGCCGTGTCCATCGCCTCTTGCCGCGTGGCCGCCGACGGCCCGGCCGCGTCGACACCGTGTTCGGCCTGCACCCACGGATACGCGAAGAAGCCGGTGGCGACGGCGAGCACGATGACCAGCACCGACAGAACGATCGGCAACGGTCGCAACCGAGATCGGCCCACGGGCGCGACGACCTTGCCCGGAATGCGATCCGCTGGGGTCGCGATCCCTGGTCCGGCCCCCCGGGCGCTGTCATCTCCGGAGCGTTCGGCATCGGGTTCAGCATCGGCCGCCGACGCAACCTCGCCGGTCCGCCGCCACCGGGGGCGTCGTCGAGACTTGAGTTGCGCCTCACCACGCAACCGCTCCCGGTTGGAACGGTTGACGGCCAGGAACTCGTCGCCGTCGAGCGAGGTGACGTCGCCGACCGGACGCGCCGCGACATCCACCGGGTTCTCGATCGGTTCGGAGGTGTTGGCGTCGACCGTCGTCGGCCGCTGGGACTTCACCATGCGACCAATGTAGCCACCCGTACGTCGCATGTGGCCATCGTCACCCGGCTGGGCTATCACATATATGTGATGTGATAGTTTGTCTCGAATGATGGGGGTTACGTCTGTGCAACCGAATTCCACGCGGGTCGGCTGATCCGTGGCGCGATCATCCCGACCGTCTACGGTGACACAGATGAGATCCAGCGCGACACCCTCGGGCGGGCCGACCAGTGCGGAGCGCCCCGCTCGTCTGCGACGCCGCCCCCAGCTCTCCGAAGAAGTCGCCGTCCATCTTCGCGAACAGATCATGACGGCCGCGATCCGACCCGGTGAGTACGTCCGGATGGACGAGACCGCCGAACGTCTCGGCGTGAGTGTGACCCCCGTGCGTGAGGCGCTGCTCACCCTGCGCGGTGAGGGCATGGTCAACCTCGCGCCACATCGGGGCTACATCGTCGCCGAACTCAACCGCACCGACGTCGAGGACCTGTTCTGGCTGCAGGGCGAGATCGCGGTGAAGCTGGCGCTTCGCACCGCGGACGCGATCAGCGCCGAGCAGCTCGCCGACCTCGAATGGCACAACCAGCAGCTGAGCAGCGCGCTCGACTCCGGCGACGGAGAGCAGGTGGCGACCGCCGAGTTCGAGTTCCATCGGGTGCACAATCTGATCGCCTCGGGCGGCAAGCTCGCCTGGTTCCTGTTGAGCGCCACGCGCTACACCCCCTCGCAGCTGTACGCCACCGACCCCGAATGGGGTGTGGTGGCCGTCGATTCGCACGCAAGACTGATCGAGGCGTATCGCACCGGTGATCGCGAGCAGGTGATCGAACAGACCCGCAGGCAGTTCACCGACGGCGCCGCACGACTCACCCGGCACCTGGAGACCACCGGCATCTGGGACGACCAGGACTCCTGACAACCACCGCCGACACCCCGGCACCCTCGCTCGTTCGAGGCACTGGCGCGCGTCGGGTACGCTCGTATGTGAGGCGCCGCCCAGGGCGGGGCTGGTCACCCCCGACGACCAGCCCCGCCCTGGGCGGCGGTCTCGTCTGTAGAGCCGGCAATCCTGGCGCGGTTGTCGCGCACATCGCTGATCGACCGAGAAAAAATCGCCCGCCACCTGAGGTGACGGGCGATTGTCTTGCTCCCCCAACTGGACTCGAACCAGTAACCGTTCGATTAACAGTCGAATGCTCTGCCAATTGAGCTATGGGGGAATGCTCTCGAACCGAGTGCTGACTTTAGCGCATGGACGCACCGGAGAACAAAACGCCTGTACGCGCGTTCTCCGGTGCGTCCGCTGACACCCCCAGGTCAGTGACCGGCGACCACCTCGGCCTCGTCGACCGTCCGCGGTGTGCGGGCACCCGGCAGGAACCAGTAGGCCAGGCACACGATGCCGAAGAACGCATAGCCGAGCGCGACCTCCGGGTTCGCCGCCCAACTCACCTCCGGAGCGTGGATCAGGCCGATGAACGAGAGCACCGCTCCGACACCCGACGCGATCGCCGCGTAATGGAACTTCTTGTCGAGGATGAAGGTCACCATCGCGCCGAGCACCAGACCGACCAGCACCGCACCCTCGCCCAGGGTCTGCAGGCCTTCGTAGACGACCCCGGCGTTGTTCAGCGCGTCATTCCCCACATCGCCCGCGCTGGTGCCCGCCGCACTGAGCGCGTTGTCGATCATTCCCGACCCCCATTGCGCGAGGTTGGGCAGGATCGCCGCCACGACCGCGACGGCATGCAGTCGTGGCACGGCCTGGAACGCCTGGGCGCCGATCAACAGTCCGATGTACAGCAGGATCGGGACGATCGCGGGTACCGGCAGCAGCGCCTCGAGAACCCCGAACAGGCCGGCGAAACACAGGATGCCGATGACGACGCCGCTGGCCAGCGAGTAGCTGGATCGGCCGCCCGCGTCCTTCCAGCCCGGATGACCGATGTAGACGGCCGGCGGGAACGGGGAACCGAACGCGGCACCGATACAGGCACCCGCACCGTCGGCGAGCAGCACGCTGCGCAGGTTGTAGTTGTCGCCGGCCGCGGCGGCGCTCTCCACGTTGCTCATCGCCTCGGTGAAGTTGTAGACGCCGAGCGGGATCGCGGTTCCCAGCAGGGGTGCGAGGTCACCGAGACCGGAGAAGAGCATGTCGAAACGCTGATCCGGGATACCGACCGCGATATCGGACACTGCCTGGCTCAGGTCGGGCGCGGACATGAACCCGCCGATCCAGCCGATCGCGGTGCCGACCAGGAGTGCCGCGAGCCCGACCGGGATGTTGCCCGGCAGACGCACGTCGGTGAAGAAGCCGATCAGGATGATCGCCAGCACCGGCAGGCCGATCCACGCGACCTCCCACATCTGTGCGGCCGGCCGCATGGAGATGAAGGTGATCGAGATGCCTGCGAGAGTGCCCAGCATCGCGGCACGCGGGGTCAGTTTGCGGACGTAGGGACCGACGAACGCGCCGATCATGACGATCACACCGATCATGAACGCCCAGGCGAGACCCGCTTCCCAGGCCGCCATGGCGTCATTGGTCTGCAGGTAGATCGGCAGCATCACGACGAACACCACGATGAACATGTGCGGGACGCTCGGCCCGTACGGCAGCGCGGTGACGTCGTCGCGCCCCTCGCGTTTGGACAGTCGCCGCGCCAGGAAGGTGTAGTAGAGGTTGCCCAGGATCAGCGCGACGCCGAGGGCGGGCAGCACGGTCCCCAGCACGTCGTCGGCGGGGACCTTCACCACGCCGATCATCAGTCCGGTCAGAGTGAGGACGTTGACGAGGATGTTGAATCCGAGACCGAAGAAGGCGTTGGTGTCGCCTCGGGTCCACCAGGCGACGGCGGGCGGGGGTGGTGACGACGAGGGGTCGGCGGGTGGCGCGGGCTCGGTGGTGGTACTCATCTGATCGGGTTCCTCTCGGCGACAGGTGAAGTGACGGACTTTCAGGACACTGCGGTCGTCGGCGACGTTGCCGAGTGGTCGGTGAGGGCGGCGACGAGTTCGCCGCTGGGTGCGGTCCAGCCGAAGATGCCGCCCTGGGCGGCGATCATCTCGAGGCCGACGCGTTGGAACTCCGGGAAATACGATCCGACACAATCGGAGACGACGACGCATTCGAAGCCGCGATCATTGGCCTCCCGAGTGGTCGTGTGCACACACACCTCGGTGGTCACCCCGGTGACGAGCAGCTGGGTGATGCCGTGCTCGGCGAGCACCGCGGCGAGGTCGGTCGCGTAGAAGGCGCCCTTGCCGGGTTTGTCGATCACCACTTCCCCGTCGATCGGGGTCAGCTCGTCGATGATGTCGTGCCCGTACTCGCCGCGGATGAGGATGCGGCCGAACGCGCCGGGATCACCGATCCGCTTGGAGGGCATGCCGCGGTTGAGCTTGGCGGGTGGGCAGTCCGAGAGGTCCGGAAGGTGTCCCTCGCGGGTGTGGATCACCAGCATTCCGGCCGCCCGGGCGGCGTCGAGCAGCCCCACCAACGGGTCCACGACCCGTTGGAGCTGTGCGACGTCGTTGCCGAGCGTCTCGCCGAAACCACCGGGCAACAGGAAGTCCCGCTGCATGTCGATGATGACGAGTGCGGTGTGGGCCAGATCGAGATCGAGGGGGGCGGGTTGGGCAGCAATGGTCACGGTGTCGGCCACGTCGCGAGCCTTTCTGTGGTGAGGTCGGGATTCTGGGCGGCCGCCGATGCGCGCGGCTCGTCGAGGAGGGCCGCCGCGAGTTGCAGCACCGTGTCGTCGGACAGTGCGTTGCCCAGCAGCATGGCGCTGTGCGGGCGGCCATCGGCGGTGTGTCCTTGCGGGACGGCGACGCCGAGCAGGTCGAGCAGATTTCCGAAATGCGTGTAGTGCCCGAGCATGGTGTTGGCCTCGATGGGGTGGCTGAGCACCTCGTCGACGGTGAACGTCCGGCCGATCGTCGGCACCACGAGGACATCCATCTCCCGCCATAGCCGACCGACCTCGGCGCGCAATTCCTGCAACGCCTGCAGAGCTGCGAAGGCATCGACCGCCGAATACTTCTCGCCGCTGCGCAGGATGTCGCGAACCACCGGATGAATCGATTCGGGACGCCCGGCGAGGAAGTCGCCGAACACGACGAGCCGCTCGGCCACCCACGGTCCGGCGTAGAGCAATTCCCCGGCTGCCAGGAACGGCTCCAGCGACACCTCCACGACCTCGATATCGATCGGGAATCCGTGGTGGTCCAGCCGGTTGCGGAATGCGAGGTGGGCGGCCCGCATCGCGTCGTCGCCGAAGAACTCCAGCTCGGTCACCGGTGGCACACCCACGCGGATCGCGGCGCCGCCGAAGTCGGCGCCGGGCGAGCGAGACCACGGGTCATCGTCGTCGCGCCCGACCATGACCTCCATCACCCGGTCGACGTCGTCGATGCAGCCGGCCATCATGGTGATGCAGTCCAGGGACTTGCATGCCGGAACGAGACCGACGGTGCTGATCAGGCCGCGGGACGGCTTGTATCCGACGACGCCGTTGAGCGCCGCGGGCACACGCCCGGAACCCGCGGTGTCGGTCGCCACCGCGAACGGCACCTGTCCCAGAGCGACCGCCACCGCCGACCCCGAACTCGACCCGCCCGAGATCATCTCGCCGCCGTAGACACTCCGCGGGATCGTGTACGGCGTCCGGGTGCCGTTGAGCCCGGTGGCGAACTGATCCAGGTTGGTCTTCCCGACGTAGAGCGCTCCCGCATCGAGCAGACGCCGCACCACCGGCGCCGTCCGCTCCGCCACGTAAGCGAAATCCGGGCACGAGAGAGTCGTCGGGACGCCGGCCACATCGATGCTGTCCTTCACGCCGAACGGAACCCCGTACAGCGGGAGCCCGCGGGCGCCGGGCCGCCGTTCGAGTTCCGCGGCGGCACCGATCAGCTCGTCCCGCGGCACCGTGGACAGCCAGGTTCCGTCATCTCCGCGTGCCTCGATGGCGTCGGAGACCATCCGCGCGGTTCGGGTGGGCGATCCGCTCCCGCTGACGTGGTCGGCGAGTATCTCGGCGACCGAGGGGCCGAGCGAGGGCCCGGCATCCGGCCCGAATGCAATGTCCATACCGTCGATTGTCGACAGAATTATGGCGCCTGCGGATCGGCTGTGTGTCAGTTGTGTTAGCTGGGGCTGTGCGCTCGGGCGGCGTCGCCCGGTGGAGCGGCCAGATCCAGGTACTGCAGGTGTTTGTGGTCACGGAGGGCGGCCACCGCCGCGACGGGGTCATTCGTCTCCAGCGCCTCGAGTATCGCGAGATGCCGTTTGAAGCCGTCGTCGGGGCCATGATGGTCGACGGTCTCCGTGCGGAGGTTGACCGCCATCGGCAGCTGGAGCTTCAGCAGGATCGGCTCCAGCGCGATGTCGAGCTGCCTGTTACCGGCTAGTCCCACGACCGCCGCGTGAAAATGCCGATGTGCATCGTCCTTGGTCAGGTCATCGGAAGCATGCTTCATCTCCTCGACCGCCGCGCGTACAGGCGCCAGCGCGGTGGCCGGGTCCTCGAGCGGCAAGGCCGATTCCACCGCGAAGCGTTCGAGCACCTGCCGCAGCTCGAAGAGCTGCACGATGTCCTGGGGGGACCATTCGGCCACCCGCGTCCCACGCCGCGGCTGGTGCTCGACGAGTCCCTGCTGGGCGAGCAGGCGAAGCGCCTCGCGGACCGGCGCACGGCTGATCCCGAGGTCGGCACACAGGGTCTCCTCGACGATCTTCTGGCCGGGCTTCAGGCCCCCGGACAGGATGGCGTCCCGAATCCGCCTGCCGGCGACATCGACCAGGCTCTCCGGGAGGTCACTGTCCACATTCGCCTCATCCGGCCCGGTCATGCGCTCCTCGTTCGTCGTCTGCACCGGATCTCCACGGCGCGGTTGCACTGGCTGTGCCACTACCCGGTGTCACTGCAGTCTAATCGCGCACCACGCCCACATCGCGACCGCGGCGATCGCGTCACCGCTCCGCGGCGTGCGCACCTCACCCCGGGGATCGCGCGGAATCGGTGACGACCGCTTGCGGTAATGTGCACCGGCGGGCATTCGTGCCCTGCCCGGGGGCGGTAGCTCAGTCGGTTAGAGCCGCGGACTCATAATCCGCTGGTCGTGGGTTCGAGCCCCACCCGCCCCACTCGCCCCTGACGAAGTCCGGTGACCCGTGCGCACCAGGCAGCGCTCGCACACGCCACCACAGACCGCGCGCCGCACCGGCATTCCGTCGCCGTCCGCCGACAGGCCCCGGGCCGGCACCCCCGGATGTCATCGGAAATGATTGCACCAGAGCATGGTTCGCTCAGCTAACCAAACGAGTATCGCAATGACGCAGTACCGCAACATACTTCGCTCAACTAAGTGTCGTCTCCCGTTGCCCCTCGTGCATCTTCGGTTGACACCTACACCATGTGCCACAGAAGTCACCGGTGTCCACGAATACATGTGCCCGACAGCCGGATTGACGTGGCGGCCGCGCACGGTCGCGACGCGCCGGAGTGTCGTACAAACATCCGAATATCCCTCGGACGCCTACTACCCCACTGTAGTGTTCGAGATCATCAATCCGATCGTTACCGCGTCACAGCAGCCCGGATCGACGACTCGATCCACGCCACCCCTCTCGCCAGCCGTGGACAAGGCCGATGACACGTATCACCATCGTGTTTCGAAAACTGTTCAGCCCCAACCCCATAAGCGATAGCGAAGCCGGCCCGGCCGCCCTCCGCCGTGCCGCGATCTCGATGATCGTTGCCGGCGCGGCGGCGAGTGCGCTGACCGCTCCGCCGGCGTTGTCGCACGCCGACCCGATCACGCCGGATGACGCCGCATCGTTCAACCTGTTCATCCCGGGCACCTGGGAGACCGACGAATCGGCCGACCCGTGGCGGGCGATCGGCGCGCTGAAGCCCGTCGCCGACCGGATTCGGCACGACCACGGCGCCTCGGCCGTCATCTACTTCCTGCCCTACGTGGCGCGGGCCTTCGACAACGGCGAGAGTTACGGGTCCAGCAAGGAGACGGCAATCGACAATGCCGCGCGGGTCCTTCGGGATTTCACCGCAAGCCATCCCGCGGCAAAGTTCACCATCACCGGCTACAGCCAGGGTGCGGACGCGGCGGGCGATCTCGCAGCCGCCATCGGCAACCACCTCGGACCCATCCCACCGGACAAGGTGCTGGCCGTCGCACTGCTCGCCGACCCGCGGGCCGGGACGTCCGGCGAGACCGCCGTCGGACCGAGAGCCGACGGGATCGGCATCGCCGATCCACGGCCCCAGGGCATGGGCAGCCTGGTCGGGCGCGTCTCGTCGATCTGTGCTCCCGACGACCTGTACTGCTCGATCGACAAACGACAGAACCCGTTCCTCGGACAGTTGGGCAGCGCGCTGGGCAAAACACCCGCCGACGCCGCCCACGCGGTCCGGCGCGCGGCAACTGCGGCCTCGATTCTGGCCGAGCTGGACCTGCCGGGCATCGTCGACGGCCTGGAGTCACTGCCGAAGAAGGTCGCCGCCGGTGACCTCGCCGCCGCACACTCGCTCGCCGGCACCCTCAACAACGACATGCGTCCACTGGTCCGACTCGCCGCCATGGTCGACTTCGCCGAGGTCTCCGCGACCCTGGCGCTGATTCCCGACGACACCGGTTTCACCAAGGCGATGTCGCTGGTTGCGGCGGCTCTGTCCCACGTCGACATCGAGCGAACCGCCGAGCTGGTCGGCAAGATCCAGGAGGTCTCCTGGGTGGCGATCGCGGCAGTGGGCCGGCACGCCGGCGCCAAGACCGTGCCCACAACCGTGACGTCGATGGCAGACCTCAAGCGCCTCGCTCGAGAACTCGCGACCCTGTCCAGTTCGGTCGTCACCGCCACACCGCAGTCCGGGACCGGCGTCGACGCGGTGGCGCCCGATCTCAAGAGCGCGGCGAAGGACGTCATCCGCATCTCGGCCAAGTACGCGATCACGAACCCGGCGACCCTCATCACCGACGCCGTCAGCGCCGGAGAGTTCTACGCATCCGAGAGCCACGTCCGATACGGCTCGCTCGTCGTCGACAAGCAGGGGCACGACGCGGTCGACTGGCTCGGCGCCTGGCTGTCGGCGAGCATCTCCCGGGCCCGGTGACCACGGTCCGCAGGGACAGCAGGTGTGACGTCGCCCTCGCCGACCTGCCCGATCGGACAGGTTGACGCATACTGCTCACTATCGCCAGAGCACCAAGGGGGCGCGATATGAGTGGAACGGGACACCACATCTGGGGACGGCCACGACCGGTCCCGGACCGATGCCGTGGGGCGCACACGTACGCCGGAGGTTGCATCTACAACTCCGACGATCCACACCGGCCCGCGTTTCCCGAGGAACTGAGACCGGGCGCCAAGTCCACCAAGGCCGCCTGAGAGGCCCTCAGCCGACGCCCGCGTCGGGATCCACCGCCTGTTCGAGCAGGCTGCGCCGATAGGCCTCGAGCGCGACGAGATCACCGAACACCGCGTTGTAGGCGTCGGGATCCTCTCCCGGCGCCATGCGCCGCAGCCGCGACTTGATGTCGGCGATCTGTGCACCCACCCAGACCTCCTGCAATCGAGCCAGGACGCTGGTGATGTAGCGCGCGATGTTGTGCTCGCTCACGGGCATCGACTCCACCGCGAGCTCGGTCACCAACGGGCCGACCAGCGGATCGTCGACGGTGTTGTGGATTGCGTCCACCCATTCGGCGCCCCCCATACCACTGGAGGTGCCGCCGGCGGCGGTCATCGCCGTCCGGATCGCGGCGTAGGCGGGTTCGGTGAAGCATTGCACCGGTAGCGAATCGAACACGGTGCCGGCAATCGCCGGGTACTGGAGTGCGGCCTTGAGCGCCTCGCGCTGCGGCCACAGACGAGGATCGGTGGGCAAGGGACGTGCGGTGGGCGGGGCCGAGGCCGCCTCGGGTCGCTGACGCCGGATCGCGGTGACACCTCGACCGTTCTTCGGCGCAGACGCCGCACCCGTCGCACGCGCATATCGCGCACCCTCTTCACGCACCCGGGCCAGCACCTGGGCGACCTCTTCCCAACCGACCCACCCGGCCAACTGACGCGCGTATTCGTCGCGCAGTGCGATGTCCTTGATCCGCGCCACCACCGGCACGGTGTCGCGAAGCGCGTGCACACGGCCCTCCGCCGTCTCGAGATCGTGCCCGGCCAGCAGCGCCTTGATCGCGAACTCGAACATCGGCACCCGCCTCGCGATGAGGTCACGGACCGCCGCGTCGCCACTGCGTTGACGCAACTCGCACGGGTCCATACCGTCGGGCGCCACCGCGACGAAGGTCTGCCCCGCGATGCTCTGTTCGCCCTCGAATGCCTTGAGGGCGGCGGCCTTTCCCGCGTCGTCGCCGTCGAAGGTGTAGATCACCTCGCCCCGGAAGTACGAGTCGTCCATCATCAGCCGCCGCAGCAGCGCCAGATGATCCTCGCCGAACGCGGTTCCGCAGGAGGCAACCGCCGTGGTGACGCCCGCAAGATGCATCGCCATGACGTCGGTGTACCCCTCGACGACGACCACCTGGTGCCCCTTGGCGATGTTCTTCTTGGCGTGGTCGAGTCCGAACAGCACCTGAGACTTCTTGTACAGCATGGTCTCCGGCGTGTTCATGTACTTGCCGAGATTGTCGTCGTCGAACAGCTTGCGCGCGCCGAACCCGATGATGTCGCCGCCGAGATTGCGGATCGGCCACAGCAACCGACGATGGAATCGGTCGATCGGACCCTTGCGTCCTTGCTTGGACAGGCCTGCCGCCTCGAGTTCGCTGAACTCAAAGCCTTGCGACAGAAGATTTTTCGTCATCGTGTCCCACCCGGCGGGTGCGTAACCGCATCCGAACGTGGCCGCGGTGGCGGCGTCGAAGTCCCGCTCGGTCAGATAGTCGCGCGCGATCTGGGCTTCGGGTGACTGCAGCTGCTGGGCGTAGTACTTCTGCGCGGCGGCGTTGGCTGCCACCAGGCGGGCGCGGGTCCCGCGATCGCGCACGATGGCGGTGCCGCCGCCCTCGTAGTGGATCTGGTAGCCGATCCGATCGGCGAGTTGCTGGACCGCCTCGACGAAAGTGATGTGTTCCTGCTTCTGGAGGAAGCTGTAGACGTCACCACCCTCGCCGCATCCGAAACAGTGGAAGTGTCCGTGGTTCGGCCGCACATGGAACGACGGCGACTTCTCGTCGTGAAAGGGACACAGCCCCTTCATGCTGTCGGCGCCGGCCCGGCGCAGGGCCACGTAGTCGCCGACGATCTCCTCGATACGCGTCTGCTCACGGATCGCCGTGATGTCACGATCGGGGATTCGGCCTGGCACGCCTACGAGTGTAGTGACTGCACGGTCGACGTCCGCACCGCACGTATCACTCAGCCCAGATGCGCCTGTGCTCCCGAGTTCTGCCGGTCGGATCGCTCCAGCCGTCCCTCAGTCATCGACGCGATCTGGTCGACGATGACCCGCAGTCGCGCGTTGTCGTCAGCGGCCTCCTGCCACAGCGGCACGAAGATCGGATCCAGCCCGCCCGGCGCGGCCGCGGTCAGCCAGACAGCGACGCGGTGGATGCGTTCGCGCTGGCGTTGCTGGGTCGCCTTGTGTCGCTCGTTGGAGAAGATGAACCGCAACGCGAGCGTCTTGAGGATGGCGACCTCCGCGGCGACCAACGGCGACACGGTGAGGTCGGCATCGTAGCGGGCCACCGAACGATCGCCCACGACCGCGCGGGTGCCGGTGATCGCTGCCGACGCGAAACGACCGATCAGCTCGCTGGTCAACCGTTTGAGGGCCACCGCGCTGTCGAGACTGCCGTCGTATCCTCCGGCCGACCGCACGATGTCCATCGCCGACAGGCGTTGCGCGGCGTCGATCAATGCATTGGCCTCGAGTCCGTCGAATTCCTTCACGCCGATGTCGGCGAGCGCGCGCTGATCGGTGGGGTCACCGAGCGTGCGCAGATCGATACGGTCGGCGATCACGCCGTCCTCGAGGTCGTGCACCGAATAGGCCACGTCGTCGGACCAGTCCATCACCTGCGCCTCGATGCACTGCCGGCCCGGTTCGGCGTCTCGCCGGATCCAGTCGAGTGCCGCGGCGTCGTCCTCGTAGGCGCCGAACTTGATCGCCGGTGGTCGCCGGGTCCAGGGGTACTTGAGCGTGGCGTCGAGCGAGGCCCGGGTCAGGTTGAGCCCGGCGCTGCGCCCGTGCGCATCGAGCAGCTTGGGCTCCAGCCGGGTGAGGATGCGGAGGTTCTGCGCGTTGCCCTCGAATCCGCCGATGTCGGCGGCCACCTCGTTGAGGGCCCGTTCGCCGTTGTGCCCGTAGGGCGGATGACCGATGTCGTGCGCGAGACCGGCGAGTTCGACCAGGTCGGGTTCGCATCCCAGGCCGATGGCGATGCCTCGACCGATCTGCCCGACCTCGAGTGAATGGGTCAGGCGGGTGCGTGGGGTGTCGCCCTCTCGCGGTCCGACGACCTGCGTCTTGTCCGCCAGCCGACGCAGCGCGGCGGAGTGCAGAACACGGGCCCGGTCGCGCGCGTAGTCGCTGCGGTGGTCGGTGCGGGTTCCGGGCAGACTCGCGACCTTCGGTGCCTCGGGCACGATCCGTTCGACGGCCTCGTCGCCGTAGTCGGCCGTCAGCGGGATGGCGGGGACGCCGGTGGTGCTAGTCAAGCACCCATCCCCGAGCGACGGCGAAGTCGGTGATGCGCTGACGGATGGCGACGATCTGCGCCGCGGTCAGATCGTCGGACGAGTCGAGCAACAGTTCGGTGAGCTCCTCGTTGAACGATGACGCATCCAACGACGAACGCGAGCGGCGAGGCCGCTCCCCGCCGTGTGACCGACTGTGGTCGGACCGACCGTGGTCGTGGTTGTCCCGCCGGTGCGGCCGAGCGGTAGCCGTGCCACCGTCTTCCGCGGGGGCTGCTTCGGTGACCGCGACGTTGACCGCCTTGGTCCCCCGATCGGTCTCCTCGACGTCGAAGGAGACCTTGGCGCCCGGCTTCAGCGCATTCTCGTCGATGTCGATGTCATTGATGTGGAGGAAGACGTCGGCGCCGCCGGCCTCCGGCGCGAGAAACCCGAAACCCCGATTTGCGTCGTAATGCACGACCTTGCCACTGACGGTCACTTCACACTCGCTCTCCTCGCCGCACGGTCCCCCGGACCCCACGTCCGGATCCTGCGACAACTCCACACTCAACTATGACAGATATGCGCAGGTCGCACGTCGTCCACACATCGATCCCCGAGGAGCCCGCGACGAACGGGCGAAGGGTCACGCCCCGAGCAGCTTGCCGCCCAGATACTCGACCACCTTGTCGAGCGCCACCCGCTCCTGGCCCATGGTGTCGCGCTCGCGAACGGTGACGGCCTGGTCGTCGAGGGTGTCGAAGTCGACCGTCACACAGAACGGCGTCCCGATCTCGTCCTGGCGGCGGTACCGCTTGCCGATGCCCTGCGCGTCGTCGAACTCGACGTTCCAGTGCTTGCGCAGTTCAGCGGCGAGGTCCTTGGCCTTCGGCGAGAGCTTCTCGTTGCGTGAGAGCGGGAGCACGGCAACCTTGACCGGGGCGAGCCTGCGATCGAGCCGCAGCACGGTGCGCATGTCGGTGCCGCCCTTGGCGTTCGGCACCTCCTCCTCGGTGTAGGCATCGCAGAGGAACGCCATCAGCGAGCGGGTCAGCCCGGCCGCGGGTTCGATGACATAGGGGGTGTAGCGCTCGCCGCTGGCCTGGTCGAAGAACGACAGGTCCTCACCGGAGTGCTTGCTGTGGGTCGACAGGTCGAAGTCGGTGCGGTTCGCGACGCCCTCGAGTTCGCCCCACGGGTTGCCGGAGAAGCCGAACTTGTACTCGACGTCGACGGTGCGCTTCGAGTAATGCGACAGCTTGTCCTTCGGATGCTCGAACAGGCGCAGGTTCTCCGGGTCGATCCCGAGGTCGACGTACCAGTTGAATCGCTGATCGATCCAGTATTGGTGGCATTCCTCGTCCTCGCCCGGCTTGACGAAGTACTCCATCTCCATCTGCTCGAACTCACGGGTGCGGAAGATGAAGTTGCCCGGCGTGATCTCGTTGCGGAAGCTCTTGCCGATCTGCGCGATGCCGAACGGCGGCTTCTTGCGCGCGGTGGTCATCACGTTCTTGAAGTTCACGAAGATGCCCTGCGCGGTCTCCGGGCGCAGGTAGTGCAGCCCCTCCTGGTCGTCGACCGGACCCAGGAAGGTCTTCATCAGGCCACTGAACGCCTTGGGTTCGGTCCACTTGCCGGGCTGCCCGGTGTCCGGGTCATTGATGTCGGCGAGACCGTTGGCCGGCGGGTGGCCGTGCTTGAGTTCGTAGTTCTCGATCAGATGATCGGCGCGGTAGCGCTTGTGCGTGTACAGCGACTCGACCAGCGGGTCGGTGAACACCTCCACGTGTCCGGAGGCCTCCCACACCTGGCGCGGCAGGATGACCGAGGAGTCGAGGCCCACGATGTCGTCGCGACTCGTCACCATCGAGCGCCACCACTGGCGCTTGATGTTCTCCTTCACCTCCACACCCAGCGGCCCGTAGTCCCACGCGGACCGGGTTCCGCCGTAGATCTCACCGCTCGGGAACACCAGACCTCGACGCTTGGCGAGGTTGACGACGGCTTCGACGCGGTTGGACTGGGCGGCCACGGTTAACTGATCTCCAACGAGTAGGGGTACAGGGTCTGGTGTCTGCATCGACAGTGTCGTCGGCGCGCAACGGCATCGCTGATGACATGGCAACCCTTACAGGGTAGCCGCACGAGGGCTCGGTCACGGAATCGCTGCCGCCCTCGGGCCCCACCCCGGCGCCAGGAGTCTGCCTAGGCTGGTGTCGTGTTCCGGGTGTGTGCCGATCGCGGACCGCGACGAATCGCATGTGTCTGTCTCGTGGTCACGGTGGCCGTCGTCATGGCGTCGGGCTGCAAACTCGCCGAGAACGGCCGGACGGTGTCGTCGACGACCTCATCTGCACCAGCCGTCTCCGGGGCCGCGGAAGGCCTCACCCCCGATCGTCTGGCGGCAGCCGTGACCGGGAGCGCCGTCCTCGCCCATGTGCGGGCACTGCAGGCCATCGCCGATCACCACGGCGGAAACCGGGCGGCCGGCACCCCTGGATACGACGCTTCCGCGGGCCATGTCGCCGGGCTGCTGCGCCTTGCCGGGTTCACCGTCTCCACGCCGAGGTTCGACTATCCCCGGTTCAACGGTGGGACGACGACACTGACCGCCGACGGCGCGGACGTTCCCACCGCAGTGTTGCAGTATTCGGCCGGCACCGACGGATCACCGGTCAGCGGTGTGCCGGTCTCCGCCGCCCGCCTGGGCTGCGCTGCCGCGGACTATCCCGCCGCGAGCCGCGGTGCTGTCCTCGTCGTCGATCGGGGTGAGTGCACGTTCGCCCGCAAAGCGGAGCTTGCCGAAGGTGCCGGCGCAGTGGCGATGGTCGTGGCGAACACCTCGGACGACCCGCTCAGGGATGCCACCCTCGAACCGGACGGCGCCCGCGTGATCCCGGTCGTGGCCGTCGCGCGCGACCTCGCGACCCGGGTCCGCGGCGCCCGGTCACTCACGGTGACCTCGACCGCCACGACAACGACGATCACGTCGCGCAACGTGATCGCCGACACGCGCACCGGCTCACCGGACGACGTGGTGATGGTGGGCGCGCACCTCGACAGCGTCCCGGAAGGTCCCGGGATCAACGACAACGCGACCGGCGTCGCCGCCGTGCTCGAGACGGCGTTGCGCCTCGGCGCGACACCGCCGGTGAACAGGGCCGTCCGCTTTGCTTTCTGGGGTGCCGAGGAGGACGGACTGGTGGGGTCGTCGCGATACGTGCAGCGCCTCGGCGACCGCCGCCGCTCGATTTCCGCCTACCTCAATTTCGACATGCTCGGATCGCCCAATGCCGGCTACTTCGTGCTCGACGGTGATGGCTCCGACGCGGACGATGGCCGAGGCGGGCCGACCGGATCGGACCGCCTCGAGCAGATCCTGACCGATTACTACGACGAGCGCGGCATCGCCACCTCGCCCACCGGGTTGGTGGGTCGCTCGGACTACCAGCCGTTCGTCGACATCGGAGTGCCGGTCGGCGGCGCCGACACCGGCGCCGAACAGCACAAATCCGGGGAGCAGGCTCAACAGTGGGGCGGACGGGCCGATAGTGCCTTCGACCCGAATTACCACACCCCCGCCGACACGCTCGGCAATGTCGCCCAGGATGCGCTGGCGATCAGTGCGCCCGCCGTCGGCTACGCGGTGGCCACCTGTGCCCTCTCCCCTGGACCGGAGATCTGCTGAGACCCGGTTGATCGGTGTCTTCGGCGGCTCAATTGACAACGACTTCCGTTAGTATGGACTGCGATGTCCGCGAAGGAACGAGATTGCGCAGCCTCCACCGATCACCGCGTCGCCGGGACGGTGGAGTGCGAGGCTGCCAGCGACCTGCTCCGCGCTCTCGCGTCACCGACACGGATCGCGATCGTGCTCCTGCTGAGAGAGCGCCCGCAATGCGTTCACGAGGTGGTCGGCGCGCTCTCGTTGAGTCAACCGCTGGTCAGTCAGCACATGCGGGTACTCAAGGATGCCGGTGTCGTTCGCGGTGAACGCAACGGCCGCGAGATCGTCTACGAACTGGTCGACGACCACCTCGCCCACATCGTGACCGACGCGCTCACCCATGCCATGGAGCCCCCGGCCACCACCGAAACCCGCACGGTCGACTAGATGCCCGCAAGTACCGATCGCCCGGTCACCGGCGTCCGTTCCACCCGGCAGCGCGCAGCCATCGCCGATGCCCTCGCGGCCGGCGACGACTTCGTCTCGGCACAAGAACTCCACGATCAGCTGAAGGCTCGGGGCGAGTCGATCGGCCTGACCACCGTGTATCGAAACCTGCAGGCACTGAGTCAGGCAGGCCAGATCGACATGCTGTGGGACGGGTCGGGCGAGACCCGCTACCGGCACTGCTCCTCGGGGCACCACCACCATCTGGTGTGCCGGCAATGCGGCACGACGGTCGAGGTTCAGGCCGGTCCCGTCGAGCAGTGGGCGGCGAGTATCGCTGCCCAGCACGGGTTCTCCGAGATCAACCACACCGTGGAGGTGTTCGGGCGCTGCCCGGACTGCACGGCGATCGCCGACTCGACGAGTCGGTGACCGATATGCGTAAGCCGCCGCCAGCCCCCTGAGGTGCCGCCCGAGCGAGCGTGCGAGCGTCACCACCCGGTCCCTGAGGAGCGAGCGTGCGAGCGTCACCACCCGGTCCCTGAGGAGCGAGCGTGCGAGCGTCACGAAGGGAGCGAGCGTGCGAGCGTCACCACCCGGTCCCTGAGCTGAGGCGCCGCCCTGAGGAGCGAGCGTGCGAGCGTCACGAAGGGAGCGAGCGTGCGAGCGTCACCACCCGGTCCCTGAGGAGCGAGCGTGCGAGCGTCACCACCCGGTCCCTGAGCTGAGGCGCCGCCCTGAGGAGCGAGCGTGCGAGCGTCACGAAGGGAGCGAGCGTGCGAGCGTCACAAAGGGCCCTACGTGGACGCATCCTCGCAAGCTCGGAGGCTCCTCAGGGACCGGGTGCGCTCAGAGTGCGGCTGCATCGGCGAGCCTCTCACGCCCCCGAGAGCTGTTGGGCCGCATCGGCTCCGGCGGCCAGCACCATGTGCAGCACGGTCAGCAGCGGGATGTCGTCGAGGGACCCGGCGGGGAATGTGTAGTACTGCAGCACGTCCGTAGTGACGCCCTCGGGGTCCGATCGCCGCAGCGCCCCGAAACTCAGTCGTGCGTCGCAGGATTCGACGTCGTCGCGCAAGGACGGGGTGTTCGGCAGATTCACCGCCACGAGTTGGGTCACCGTCAGGACGTCGAGACCGGCCGCCAGTTCCAGCACTCGAATCGACGCGCGGGTGGGCCCGACCTGCACCACGACGGAATCGGTGTCGACGTCACCGACGTCGCCGAACTCCGCGAGCAGCCCGGCGAGCCGGGTCGGCCAGGCCGAGCCCGGCGTCGGGTGGGTCATGTCGGCATCACTCCGCCGAACCGGCGGTCGCGGGACGCATACTCGACACACGCCGCCCAGAGGTCACGGCGGTCGAAATCGGGAAACAGCTTCTCCTGGTACACCATCTCTGCGTACGCCGACTGCCACAGCAGGAAGTTGGAGATACGCTGCTCCCCCGACGGCCGCAGGAACAGGTCGACGTCGGGCATGTCCGGCTCGTCGAGGTAGCGGGCGAACGACGACTCGGTGATGCGTTCGGGATCGATCTCACCGGCTGCCGCTCGTCGCGCGATCTCTCTTGCCGCGTCGGCGATCTCGGCCCGACCGCCGTAGTTGACGCACATCGTCAGCGTCATCACCGTGTTGTTCTTCGTCATCTCCTCGGCAACTTCGAGCTCCCGGATCACACTGCGCCACAGGCGTGGCCGACGACCGGCCCATCGAACGCGAACCCCCATCTCGTTCATCTCGTCCCGCCGACGCCGGATCACGTCGCGATTGAAGCCCATCAGGAAGCGGACCTCGTCGGGACTACGCGACCAGTTCTCGGTGGAGAAGGCGTACGCCGACAGCCAGGTGACGCCCATTTCGATACAGCCGCAGACGGTGTCCATGAGGACGGCTTCGCCTCGCTTGTGCCCTTCGGTGCGAGGCAGGCCGCGGTCGGTGGCCCAGCGCCCGTTGCCGTCCATCACCAGGGCGACGTGCTTGGGTATCAGCTCGGGTTGGAGTTTCGGCGGCCGAGCCCCACTCGGGTGTGGGTCGGGCGGACGTACGGTTGCGGTTTCCGGGCGGGCCGACCGTTTCCCGGATCGCGAACCGGGTCGTAAGGCCATCACCCGTCTCCTCTCACGCGGTGTCCACCAGCCTATGGGGTGCTTCGCGTTCGATGAGCGGCAGGGTTCGCAACTGCCGTTCCAGATGCCACTGGAGATGGGCGGCGGTCAGGCCACTGGCCTGGCGCTGCATCGACGAGCTGATCCCCACGGTGTGCTCCCATTGGCCGCGGAACAGAGCGTCCATCAGGTCGAGCACACCAGGTGACGGTGTCGCCGCACCCGGCGGACGGCAGTGGATGCAGACGGCCCCACCGGCCGCAACGTGGAACGCCCGATGCGGTCCGGGCTGTGCACAACGCGCACAGACGTCCAGGGCGGGCATCCATCCCGCGCAGTGCATGGCGCGCAGCAGATACGCATCCAGGATGAGTTCATTGGGGCGGCGATGTTCGGCCAGCGCGTCGAGCGCGCCGACGGTCAACCGGTGCAACTGTGCGGCCGGGGCGCGTTCCTCACCGGCGAGTCTCTCCGCGGTCTCCAGGACCGCGCACGCCGTGGTGTAGCGCCCGTAGTCGGCGACGATGGCGTCGGCGAACGCATGCAGGGTGTGCACTTGCGTCACGATGTCGAGATTGCGGCCGGGATAGAGATGGACGTCGATATGGGCGAAGGGCTCGAGGCGGGCACCGAACTTCGACCGGGTGCGGCGAACACCTTTGGCCACCGCACGCACCAGACCATGGTCCTGGGTGAGCAACGTGATGATGCGATCGGCTTCGCCCAGCTTGTGCTGGCGAAGCACCACGGCCTCATCCCGATAGAACCTCACCGTCACATTCTTCCATCACCCACCGACACCGATCGGATGCGACATGCATCGTCTCAGGTACCGCCGCTCGAACGATCGGCCACCTGCTCGCCACCGACGCCCGCGACGTGTGCCGGCGACGGAGTCGTGATCGTCGCCGGACCGTCGCCCTCGACGAATCGCGCGAGCCGAGGTGGCAGCGTCATACCGCCGGGGAAGCGGTGCCAGCCCTTCCGGTCGTACAGTTTCGTCCCACCCAGACCGAGCAGCACGCCGACGATCAATCCGATCGCGCATTGGATCACCGATCGAGCCAGCCCGGCGTCGAAATCGGCATCGAAGTAGAGAATCGCGCGAACCCCCAGATAGACCAGGTGCATCGGCTCGATGTCCGCGATCCACGCGAACAGCCGTGGACTCGCCTCCAGGGGCACCGTGCCGCCGGACGACGGTAGTCCGAGAATCACGAAGAAGATCAGGTTGAGGATCAGGCCCGGATTGCCGAACACGGCCATCATCGAACTCGCCGAGATGCCGACCGCGGCGATCACCAGCACCGAGAACATCCACAGGGCGAAAGCGTTGGGCAATGACGTACCGACCGCGGTACACACCCCGATGTAGAGCGCCGACTGCACCACCGCGACGAGCACCATGATCGTCCACTTGGTGGCGAGCGTGCCCCACCGGGAGATGGCCAGGCGCTGGCGGAGCTGATAGAAGGGCCCGTACTCGATCGGGGTCTGGCCGAGGATGCCGTCGACCACCACACTGACCATCATCGCGCCGGTGAATCCCGCGAGGATGAGCAACAGTGTGTAGTAGAACGCGGACAGCCCGTTGCCCGATCCGTCCGGCAACGGGGTCGGTTCGACGACCCGCACGTCGACCGGATCCGACAGCGCCAGCTGCGCCGCGCCGGAGAACGGGACGTCCGCCTTGACGAGCGTCTGCCGGACGGTCGCGGTCAGCCGCTCGCCGACCTGCTCGTTGACCTGCGTCGACATCTCGTCGGCGAACGTGGTGGTCACCGCGGAGGCGAATGTGCCCGAGCCGCGATTGATGTAGACATCGATGGACATCGGATCGGGTTTGGCCGTGAGGACCGCCGACCGCCCGAGGGCCACCGCACGATTGGTGAAGTTCGCGCCGATCACCACCACCCCGTAGCTCTTGCCCGAGTTCAGCTCGTTGAGCGCGGTGGTCTTGTCGGTGCGGTGCACGGCGATCCCGCTCTCGGCCGCTGCGGAGATCACGCCGTCGGCGACCTCGTTGCCGAAGTTCTCGGTCGAGGTACCGCCGTCGGGGTTGTCGACCTCCCCTCCCTGGTCCTCGTTCACCAGTGCGATCGGGAAGTCGTGCAGGTTGCGTTCGGGATCCGCGACGGCACCCATGTACAGCGCAGCCATCAGCGACATGATGACGACGACGAGCAGCAGCGGCGCCAACCAGAAGCGGGGCGAGCGCAGGACGCCGGCGATCGTGGTGCCCGCCTCCGCGTCCTGCACCGGCGCCTCGTGCAGGCCGTCGCCGATCTGCCCGTTTCCGTCCAGATCCTGGTTCTCGTGCCGCCCCATCCACTCTCCCGTCGTCCGATCACCGACCCGAGCCGTGTACGACCCCGGGCTCTGGTCCCCCAGTCCGGGGACCCCCCGCTAGAAGCCCATGCGCCCCAGCTGTTTGGGGTCGCGTTGCCAGTCCTTGGCAACCTTGACGTGCAGATCCAGATAGACCCGCGTGCCCAGCAGTTTCTCGATCTGGGCCCGGGCAACGGTGCCGACCTCTTTCAGCCGGGCCCCCCGATGGCCGATGATGATGCCCTTCTGACTGTCACGCTCGACGTAGAGAATGGCGTGCACATCGACCATCGACGGTCCGCTCTCGTCGGTGTCGGAGTCGTTGTCGCGCGGGATGATCTCCTCGATGACCACGGCCAGCGAATGAGGGAGTTCATCGCGCACGCCCTCGAGGGCGGCCTCGCGGATGAACTCGGCCATGAGCGTTTCCTCGGGCTCGTCGGTGAGCTCGCCGTCCGGGTAGAACGCCGGCCCCGGCTCCATGAGATCCACCAGGACGTCGGTCAGGACGTCGAGCTGTTTTCCCGCCTTCGCCGACACCGGGACGACTTCCGACGTCGGCCCGAGCAGTTTCGAAAGAGCGAGGAGCTGTTCGGCCACCTTGTCCCGGGTGACGCGGTCGATCTTGGTCACGACCCCGAGAACCGTCGTGCGCGGCGCCATCTCGCGCACCTGCGACACGATCCACCGATCTCCCGGGCCGATCGCCTCGTCGGCGGGCACGCAGACACCGATGACGTCGACCTCGGAGTAGGTGTCGCGCACAAGATCGTTGAGCCGCTGGCCCAACAGTGTTCGGGGTCGGTGTAACCCGGGGGTGTCCACGAGGATCAGCTGGGCGTCGTCACGATTGACGATCCCCCGGATGGTGTGGCGGGTGGTCTGCGGCCGGTTCGAGGTGATTGCGATCTTCTCCCCGACCAGCGCGTTGGTCAGCGTTGACTTCCCGGTGTTCGGCCGGCCCACGAAACAGACGAATCCGGACCGGAACTCGGCCATCAGACCGCTCCGACCCGGTCGGTGGGGGCGCCCGACAGATCGGTCAGGACGGCGTAGGCATCCGGGCTGATCTCGGCGAGCGTCGCCATGCCGGGATCGGTCGACGACCCGTTGACCAGTGCGGCCGCCTCGAACACGGAGGCCCCGGAGGACAGCGCCGTCGCAAGGGCCACCTGCAGACCGGACAGTGTCAGAGTCCTGGTGGTGACCGGAGCACCCGCATAGGTACGTCCGTCGCCGTCGCGCACCGCGGCCGCCGACGTCGCCTCCGCTCGGGCGAGGGCGCCCCTGGCCAGCACGACCAGCTTCCGGTCCTCGTCGGATAGTTCGGGCTGCCCGCTGGCGGGTGTGGTCACTGTCGGTCCTTGCTCCCGGTGGTCTGGCTCGATCGGTGGCCGTGTCCTCGACGATGCGTTCGTTCACGGCTGGACATGGAGTATTCCGCACGTCCGTCGGATTCGGCCACTTCGCGGTCGGGCATGTCGGTGTCGGTGTGCTCACCGGCGGTGTCGGCTGTGCCATCGGCGTCGTCGGCACCCTCGACGTCGCGCGAGTCACCCTCGTCGGCCTCACCGTTGTCCGGCTCGCTCACCCGCCGGGCCAGGACCGTGATGATGCGCTGGCGTCCACGACGATTCGGCCCACCTTCGGCGGTGAGCAGCAAACCGTTCGACTCCACATGCGCGCCCGGCAGCGGGACGCGCCCGAGCTCGAGGCCGATCAACCCACCGACCGTCTCGACCTCGTCGTCGTCGATGTCGACGTCGAACAACTCGCCGAGATCCTCCACCGGAAGCCTGGCCGACACCCGGTAGGTTCCGTCGCCGAGATCCTCGACCGGTGCGACCTCGTCGGTGTCGTACTCGTCGGTGATCTCGCCGACGATCTCTTCCAGGACGTCCTCGATGGTGACCAGCCCGGCGATGCCGCCGTACTCGTCGACCAGCAGCGCCATGTGATTGCGGGTGCGCTGCATGTCCGCGAGCACCTTGTCCAGCGGTTTGGAGTCCGGGATGAACTCGGCCTCGCGCATGGACGCGCTCACCTGTGACGACATCGACGGACCACCACCCGCGACGAGGTCCTTCAGGTAGACGACCCCGACGATGTCGTCGGGGTTCTCGCCGATCACCGGGATGCGGGAATGCCCTGATCGCACGGCGAGGTTCATCGCCTGCGCGGCGGTCTTGTCCTGCTCGATCCAGATCATCTCGGGCCGTGGCACCATGACCTCGCGGGCATTGGTGTCGCCGAGATCGAAGACCGATTGGATCATCCGGCGCTCGTCGGCTGCCACGACTCCGCTGGCCTCGGCCAGGTCCACCACCTCGCGCAGCTCGACCTCGGTGGCGAACGGGCCGTTGCGGAATCCCTTGCCGGGTGTCACGGCGTTACCGATCAGGATGAGCAGGCGCGTCAGCGGCTTGAGCAACAGGCCGATCGCCTGCAGCACAATCGCCGACGACAGGGAGATCGAGTAGGCGTGCTGACGTCCGAGGGTCCGTGGACCCACCCCCACCGCCACGTAGGAGACCACGGCCATTCCGACGATCGCCGCGAACAGCCCCCAGCCGACGCCGATCCAGTCGGTGAGGACGAGGGCGATCAGCGCGACCGAAGCGGTTTCGCAGACCACCCGCAACAGCACCGCGAGTCCGACGTAGGTCCCGCGGCCTTCGAGGACCGTCGCGAGCCGGCCCGCGCCTGGGCGCTGTTCTTTGACCATGTCCTCTACGCGGGCGATCGAGACGGTCGACAGCGCGGCATCCATGGCCGCGAAGATGCCCGCGAGCAAGATCAGGACGAGCGCGGCCACGACGAAAAGGGCGTCGTCGGGCACCGTCACTCGTCCTCGGTCGCGGTGTTCTCGCGCACTGTGGTCTCGGTGAACCCGATGTTTGTCAGCAGCCGCGTGTCACGGTCGGACTGGCGCTGTAGTTGCGCGAGCCGATGACGTTCGGCATAGAAGTCCTCGAGGATTCGGTTCTGCAGCCCGAACATCTCTTTTTCCTCGTCGGGTTCGGCGTGATCGTAGCCGAGCAGGTGCAGGACACCGTGGATGGTCAGCATCGACAGTTCGTGTTCGAAGGACCGGCGGGCGGTTTTCGCCTGCTGGGCGGCGAACTGTGGGCACAGGACGATGTCCCCGAGGATCGCCGGGCCGGGCTCGGCGGCATCGGGCCGCCCACCCGGAGCGAGTTCGTCCATCGGAAAACTCATCACGTCGGTGGGGCCGGGCAGGTCCATCCACTGCATGTGCATGTCGGCCATGGCGTCCTCGTCGATCAGCAGGATCGACAGCTCCGCGGCCGGGTGCACGTCCATCTCCGCGATGGCGAATCGCGCCGCGGAGATGATCAGGTCCGCCGGCGCCTCGACGCCCGACTCGTTGGCCAGCTCGATGCTCATGAGCGCCGCCCGTGCGTCGAGGCCCGACGCGCCGCCCGATTGCCGGGCAGCCGATCGGCATCACGGAGTTGCGCGCTGCCGCGTGCGCTCTCCTCGGCGCGACCGTAGGCGTCGACGATGTCGGCGACCAGCCGGTGCCGAACCACGTCGGCACTGGTGAGACGAGAGAAGTGGATGTCGTCGATGCCCTCGAGAATCCGTGTCGCCGCGGTCAGACCACTCTGCGCGCCGCCCGGTAGGTCGACCTGCGTGGTGTCGCCGGTGACCACGACCTTCGATCCGAAGCCGAGACGGGTGAGGAACATCTTCATCTGCTCGCCGGTGGTGTTCTGGGCCTCGTCGAGGATGATGAAGGCGTCATTCAACGTCCTTCCGCGCATATATGCGAGCGGTGCCACCTCGATGACGCCGGCGGCCATCAGCTTCGGGATCGATTCGGGGTCCATCATGTCGTGCAGCGCGTCGTACAACGGCCGCAGATAGGGGTCGATCTTCTCGCTGAGCGTCCCGGGCAGGAAGCCTAGCCGCTCACCCGCCTCCACAGCGGGTCGGGTCAGGATGATGCGGTTGACCGACTTGGACTGCAGTGCCTGGACGGCCTTGGCCATGGCCAGGTAGGTCTTGCCGGTTCCGGCGGGACCGAGCCCGAACACGATGGTGTGATTGTCGATCGCGTCGACGTATTTCTTCTGGTTCAGGGTCTTCGGGCGGATCGTCTTGCCGCGTCGCGAGAGGATGTCCAGCGACAGCACGTCGGCGGGCGATTCACCGGCTCCTTCGGAGAGCATCGACACACTGTGTCGGACCAGGTCGGGGGTCAGCGGGGTGCCCCGGCCGACCAGATCGACGAGTTCGGCGATGACGCGCTCCGAGGCCGCGACGTCGGCGGGCGTCCCTGTCAGCGTGACCTGGTTGCCGCGCACGTGAATGTCCGCCGGAAGCAGTTGTTCGAGGGTCCGCAGGTTGACGTCGCTGGTCCCGAGCAGCCCGAACACCACCTCGGGAGAGATTTCCACGTTTGAGGTGACTGATCGGCCCGCAAGAGTCCTGCTCGTCGGCGTGCTCACGTCGGGGTTGTCGTCACTCACGTATGAAATCACTCCTCAGGGGGTCAACGTCGGCGCGTCTGTTTCGCCGGGATGTTGTCAGTCTAACGCGATTGAACCGCGCACCAGCAGGCAATATTCCGCCGCGCGGCTCGGGGTGTCGATGCTCGGGACCCTCGATGGTCAGATCCCGAGTAGACGGATCGTCTGGCGGGTCGACGCGCTGCGCGGATCGACGAATGCATCGTGGCCTTCACCGGGGACCACCACGAGTTCGGCCGACTGACCCGCCGCCGTCACCGTCTCGACGTAGCGTCGGCTGGCCTCGAGTGGGATGGCGGTGTCGTCGGCGGCATGCACCGCGACCACGTGAGCGTCGAACGGTGCCTGTCGAGTCGGCGACGCGTCCCGGTATCGGTGTGGGATCTCATCGATGGGCCTGCCCATCAACCCTCGGATCGACGGCCGGTCCGCCCCGGCCTCCAGATCGAGCGCCGCCGATTGCGCGATCACCGTCGTGATGGCGCAGCGTTCGGTCCTGGCCCCGAGCTGCGCGACCGACCACACGGCCAGCTGACCGCCGGCCGAATGTCCCACGACGGCCACCGCACCCCAATCGACCTGCTTCTCGAGGTCGGCGGGCAGGGCGGTCCGGACCGGGTCGTCGAGCGCACGCAGAGCGGCCACCACATCCCGTCCGGTCGACGGCCAACCGCCACCGTCCTCGCCCACCCGGCGGTATTCGATGTTCCAGACGACGGCTCCTCGTTCGGCGAACTGACGTGCGATCGCGGTCTCGATCGTGAGACCGAACTCCGTGGTCCAGTAACCGCCGTGGATCAGCACGACCGGGCGTACGGTCGCGGTCGGTTCGACTCCGTCGACCGGCTGATACACATGCCCGAATTGTGATCGCGCACTGCCGTATTCGACCTTCGTCCGGTGCACCGCACACCGCTTGCGCACGCTCATCGGATCGCCCACCGGTCGGTCAGCACACCGATCGCGCCGAGCGCGACCGCCGCCGCGGTCGATGTGCGCAGCACCTCGGGGCCGAGGATCACCGACGTCGCACCGAGCGCCGTGAAGTCGGCGATCTCGGCATCGTCGAGGCCGCCCTCCGGACCGACGACGAGAATCACCTCGGGCGCTTCGGAGAGGGCGAGCTCCCGAAGCGGGATCGCGCCGTGTTCATGCAGGACGGCGACCACGCCTCCGGCCGCGATGACGTCGGCACAGCGGGCGCGCACATCGGTCGTCGAGGACAGCGGCGCGATCTCCGGAATCCAGGATCGCCGACTCTGCTTGGCCGCGGCCGACGCGGCGGCGGCCCACTTCACTCGGCCCTTGTCTGCCTTACCGGTCCACCGGGCGACGCATCGGGCGGCCTGCCAGGGCACGATCTCGTCGGCACCCGCCTCGGTCGCGAGGTCGACGGCCAACTCGGAGCGCTCCGATTTCGGCAGCGCCTGCACCACCGTGACCCGGGGGCGCGGCGGTTGTGCCTGGGCGCAGGTGTGCGCCCGGGCGATCAGGGTGTCCTTCGCGGTGATCTCACTCACCTCGCACAGTGCGGTGCAACCGCGCCCGTCACCGACGATCAGTTCCTCACCGACGGCGAGTCGGGTGACGGTCACGGCATGTCGTCCCTCGGGACCCGACAGCGTCACGTCGGAACCGGCGCGCGGCACCTCGTCGATCCAGAACAGCGGTGGACTCACGCGGGCGCCCGGTGTCAGCGTCCGGCGAAGGCGTTGCGCAGTCTCGAGAACAGTCCGCCCGTCGCCGCACCTGCCGCCGACGTCACGACCTCCGGCTGATCGTCGGAGGTCTGCCGGAAGGCACGCATGGCCTCGGCCTGCGCCGAATCGAGTTTGGTCGGCACGACCACATCGAGATGGGCATGCAGGTTTCCGCGCACCCCGGTGTTCAGGTGGGGCATCCCCTGCCCCCTCACCCGGACCACCTGGCCGGGCTGTGTGCCCGGCGCGATGGTCACCCGAGCCGTGCCGTCGAGGATCGTGTCGACGTCGATCTCGCTGCCCAGGGCGGCATCCGCGATCGGGACCCGGATGGTGCAGTGCAGGTCGTCCTTGTCGCGGACGAAGACATCGTGGGGGCGCTCGGTGACCTCCACGTACAGGTCACCGGCCGGTCCGCCACCCGGGCCGACCTCACCCTGGCCGGAGAGTCGTACGCGCATGCCGCTCTCGATCCCGGCCGGGATCTTCACGGTCATCGTGCGACGGGACCGTACCCGGCCGTCGCCGCCACACTTGCGGCACGGATCGGGGATGATCTCGCCGACACCGTGACAGGTCGGGCACTCGCGGACGGTCATGACCTGACCGAGGAACGAGCGCTGCACCGCCTGGATCTCGCCCGCACCCTTACAGGTGTCGCAGCTGACCGCCTTGGAATCGCCGTGCGCGCCCGATCCCTTGCACAGATCGCAGAGGATCGCGGTGTCGACGGTGATCTCCTTGTTGACCCCGGCGGCGCATTCCTCGAGATCGAGTTCGACGGCGACGAGAGCCGGCTCACCGGGTTGCACCCGGCTCCGCGGGCCACGGCCGGAACCGAATCCTCCACCGAAGCCGCCGCCCCCGGAACCGAAGAACGCCTCGAACACGTCGCCGAGACCCCCGCCGGCGAAGCCCCCGCCACCGAAACCACCTGCACCGGGGCCCGCGAGCGGGTCGCCGCCGGCATCGACGATGCGGCGCTTCTCGGGATCGGTCAGCACCTCGTATGCGGTGCTGACCTCCTTGAAGCGCTCCTCTTCGCCGGGGTTGACGTCGGGGTGAAGCTCGCGCGCCTTCTTGCGATATGCGCGTTTGATCTCCTGGTCGGTGGCACCTTTCGCCACTCCCAGGATTCCGTAGTAATCACGTGCCACGGTCGTCTCGGTCCTGTCGTCTCACACTTGGTCACACTGGCGCGGGGTGTCGGCGCTTCATCCGGCCCGGGCCGCACGTGGCGGCCGCACGGGTCATCGGTCGGCCAACACCTCGCCGACATACTTGGCAACGGCTGCGACAGACGCAATTGTTCCCGGGTAGTCCATGCGTGTGGGGCCCACCACGCCGACGCCGCCGAACACCGTGCCCGATGCACCGTACCCTGTCGAGACCACGGCGGTGCCACGCAGGTTCTCGGTCTGCGTCTCTTCTCCGATCTGGACTGTGACCCCGCCCATCCGTTGACTCGTGGCGAGCAGCTTGAGGACCACCACCTGTTCTTCGAGTGCGTCCAGCACGGAGTCCATGCCGCCGCCCACCGGCGTGAAGTCGGCAGCCGACCGGGCCAGATTCGACGTGCCGCCCAGGACCAGACGGTCGTCGCCCCGTTGCACGAGTGTCTCGACCAGGACGGTCGCCACGTTTATCGCCGCGTCGCGGATGTCGTGCGGGGCGTCGTTGGCCAATTCGGCCACGGCGGCCGACGCCTCCTCGAGCCGCTTGCCGTGCAGCGCCGCCGAGAACATGTCGCGGAGCCGCACATAGTCGGCCTCGGCCAGATCGTCGGCCAACGCCACCATGCGCTGTTCCACGCGACCGGTGTCGGTGATCACCACGAGCAGCAGGCGCGAGGGCGAGAGGGAGACCACCTCGAGATGGCGGACCGTGGCCGTCGACAGCACCGGGTACTGGATCACCGCGACCTGCCGGGTGAGCTGGGCGAGCAGTTTGACCGACCGCCGCAGCACGTCGTCGAGGTCGACGCCGGAGTCCAGGACGGACAGGATGGCACGACGTTCGGCCGCCGACAGCGGTTTGACCTCGCTGATCCGGTCGACGAACATCCGGTAGCCCTTGTCGGTGGGGACGCGCCCGGAACTGGTGTGTGGTTGCGCGATGTAGCCCTCGGCCTCCAACACCGCCATGTCATTGCGCACGGTGGCGCTGGAGACGCCGAGCTGATGACGGTCCACTATGGCCTTGGAACCGATGGGCTCCTGGGTGGCAACGAAATCCGTGACGATGGCACGCAAGATCTCGAATCGTCGATCGTCCGTGCTCGACATGCGACCCACCTCCCGAACGTGCACTCTGCCATACAGTAGGTGACATCCATCTTACGAACCGCACGACGATTCACGCCGAATCCGGGCGCGTCGGAATCTCAGGAAAGTGCTCGATGATCTTCAAGGGGGTACGGGAGGGCAGGCCCTATCCCGACCATGGCTTGTCCACGAAGGGGTGGGCGAAGATCCCCCCGCGCCAGTTCCGTCTCGACGAACTGATCACGGTGACCACCGTCCTGGCGCTCGACAAGCTGCTGAGCGAGGACTCCACGTTCTACGGCGACCTGTTCTCGCACGTGGTCCGTTGGCGCGGCGACCTGTATCTGGAGGACGGTCTGCACCGTGCGGTGCGCTCCGCGTTTCGCAATCGGCACATCATCCACGCGCGGATGCTCGACCTCGACGCCATGGATCTCGCATCATCGGCGGCCTCGTTGGAGGAACAACTCGACAGCGGTCGCCTGCCGTCGCCGGGTCGCGCCCCGACACCGGGCGCACACCGGGTCGGCAGGAGCACCGGTTGGACCCTGCCGCCGTCGAATCCCACACCACAGAACCCCACACCACCGAACCCCACGCCACCGAACCCCGCGCCACCGAGCTGGTGAGACCGACGGGGTCCTCGTCCCAGCTCACCCCGCGAACAGGATCTCCCGCACCACCCGATCGGCCAACAGCCGACCCGCGTCGGTCAGCACCAGTCGGGCACCCACCGAACCGATGTGCTCGAGCAGCCCGTCGTCGACGAATTGCGCGGCCCGCTGATATTCATCCGGCGTGAGTTCCTCGACGGCGAGCCCCCCGCGGCAGCGCGCGGTCAGCATCACCGACTCGACATGTCGGTCCTCGGCCGTGAGCACCTCGTGGCCACCGATCGGAAGCTGTTCGGCGGCAAGTGCATCCGCGTAACGGGCCGGATGCTTGTGATTCCACCACCGCACTCCGTTGACGTGGGAGTGGGCGCCGGGACCGATGCCCCACCAGTCGTGGCTGTGCCAGTAGGCGACGTTGTGCCGGCACCGTCCGGCATCGGTTCGCGCCCAGTTCGACACCTCATACCAGTCGAATCCGTCGGCCCGCAGCCGGTCGTCGAGGATCTGGTAGCGGTCGGCGAGTACATCGTCGTCGGGCGCGGGTAGCTCACCCCGCCGGATGCGGCGGGCCAGTGCCGTGCCGTCCTCGACGATGAGGGCATAGGCGGAGACGTGATCGACCGGGGTCGAGAGGACCGCATCGACGCTGGTGTGCAGGTCGTCGTCGGTTTCCCCCGGGGTTCCATAGATCAGGTCGAGGTTGATGTGGTCGAAGCCGGCCGCGGCGGCCTCCCGCGCGGCCGCCAGCGCGCGCCCGGGGGTGTGTGTTCGGTCGAGGGTGGCGAGGACGTGAGCAGACGCGGACTGCATTCCCAGCGAGATCCGCGTGAAGCCGGAGCGCCGCAGACCGTCGAAGAACCCGGCGGACGTGGACTCCGGGTTCGATTCGGTGGTCACCTCGGCGTCGGCGGTGAGCTCGAACCGCGACCGCACCGCATCGAGCAGCCTGGCCAGTCCGTCGGTGCCGAGCAGCGACGGCGTCCCACCGCCGACGAAGATCGTCGACACCGGTCGCACGGGATCGAGCAGACGCGCGGCCGCTTCCAGCTCGCGCTCGACCGCCGCCTGCCACGATTCCGGCGACGAGGAACTCCCCAACTCCCCCGCCGTGTAGGTGTTGAAGTCGCAATATCCACACCGCGTTGCGCAGAAAGGCACATGCAGGTACATGCCGAGCGGGGTCGCGGGGTCGACGGCGCCACATGCGACTTCGACGGCGTCGTCGACTGCCGGCTCGCTCTCGACCTTCATATCTCCATCATGCGCGTCTCGTCGACGCGCACAGCACGGGCGTCGCCACACGACAGGTTGCTCGTCGGTCCACCACCGCATCACTCGGCCATCGCACCCCCGCCACCAGACCACGGGGCAACTTCTCGATGGCCGCATCCGGAATAGACGTCCGCCCCGGCGCCTTGAGACAGACAAGCAGACCTCACAATGGGCCTTTGCCTCACCGTGAGGGAAAATAAACCCAAGTAGACGCGGCAAGGGTGATCGTGGCACTATGAACGGCGTGACTTCCCCAGGGGTGTGGCTCGCAGCTCGACGCCACATTGATTTCAAGCGCGTCTGCAGCGCATTCTGTCGTCCTTAGACGACGTGCTCCCCTGTCGTCCCCGGACGACGGTCAGGCCCTGAGAAGTTCCCGCTCTTTCCGCGGGTATGCCGCACGTTTCCAGCCCACCTTTTCGTGACTGCTGACGTGTGCGCGCGTCGGCTCAGGAGACTTCATGACGTCCACCACCGACGATCTTTCCGTGACCACTTCCGACGTGACCACTTCCGACGCGACCACTTCCGACGCGGCGGAGAACGCGCCCGCTGGGTCCGACGGTCACGCCGCCCGAGCGACGCCCGCCACTCCGCGCGGCGAACGCCCGGCCCGCAAGGCGCGTCCGACCAAGCGTCGCGCCGAAGGCCAGTGGAAGCTCGGCTATCGAGAGCCACTGAACCCCAACGAGCAGGTCAAGAAGGACGACAACCCGCTCAACGTGCGGGCCCGGATCGAGAACATCTACTCCAAGCAGGGTTTCGATTCGATCGACAAGCAGGACCTGCGTGGCCGTATGCGCTGGTGGGGGCTCTACACCCAGCGCGCCGAGGGCTACGACGGCACCTGGACCGGCGACGAGAACATCGACATCCTCGAGGACGACCACTTCATGATGCGCATCCGCTGCGATGCGGGCGCACTGAACGTGGAGCAGCTCCGCACCCTCGGCCAGATCTCGACCGAATTCGCCCGGGACACCGCCGACCTCTCCGACCGCGAGAACGTCCAGTACCACTGGATCCGCATCGAGGACGTCCCGACGATCTGGGAGCGGATCGAAGCCGTCGGCCTGAAGACCACCGAGGCCTGCGGCGACTGCCCTCGCGTGGTGCTCGGCTCTCCGCTCGCCGGAGATGCCGTGGACGAGGTGCTCGACCCGACCTCGGCGATCGACGAGATCGTGCGCCGCTACATCGGTGACCCGCAGTACTCGAACCTGCCGCGCAAGTTCAAGACAGCCATCTCCGGACTTCAGGACGTCTCCCACGAGACCAACGACGTCGCGTTCATCGGGGTGAATCATCCCGAGCACGGACCGGGTCTGGACCTCTGGGTCGGCGGCGGCCTGTCCACCAACCCGATGCTCGCGCAGCGGGTCGGCGCATGGATTCCGCTCGACGAGGTGCCCGATGTGTGGGAGGGCGTCGTCGCCATCTTCCGCGACTACGGATACCGCCGGCTGCGGGCCAAGGCACGCCTGAAGTTCCTCATCAAGGACTGGGGCATCGAGAAGTTCCGACAGGTCCTCGAAGACGAGTACCTGGGCCGCAAGCTGATCGACGGCCCGGCCCCCGAACCACTCACCCGTCCCCGCGATCACGTCGGCGTGCAGCGACTGAAGAACGGGCTGAACTCGGTCGGCTTCGCAGCCGTCGCCGGTCGCGTCTCCGGGACGATCCTCACCGCGGTCGCCGACGCCGCCGAGCGTGCCGGCTCCGACCGCATCCGCTTCACGCCGTACCAGAAGCTGGTCGTCCTCGACGTGCCGGACGACAAGGTGGAGCAGATCATCTCCGAGGTCGGTGCGCTCGGCCTGTCCGCCCGGCCGTCGAACTGGCGTCAGAACCTGATGGCCTGCAGCGGCATCGAGTTCTGCAAGCTGTCGTTCACCGAGACGCGCAAGCGTTCACAGCGGCTCGTGCCCGAGCTCGAGGAGCGCCTGGCCGACATCAATTCCGCCCTCGACCTACCGATCACCGTCAACATCAACGGTTGCCCCAACTCCTGCGCCCGGTCGCAGGTCGCCGACATCGGCTTCAAGGGTCAACTCGTCGAGGACGAGAACGGCAACCAGACCGAGGGCTTCCAGGTGCACCTCGGTGGAAGCCTGGGCCAGGACGCCGGATTCGGCCGCAAGCTGCGCCAGCACAAGGTTCTCTCCACCGAGCTCGGCGATTACATCGACCGTGTGGTGCGCAACTTCGTGGAGCAGAAGGAAGACGGAGAGCGGTTCGCACAGTGGGCCGTTCGCGCGGATGAGGAGGCACTGCGATGAGTACGCCGACAGAGACCACCACCGGTCGCCGCTTCAGCGAAGCCGAGCTCCGCGCGATCGCCGAGAAGGGCGCACGCGATCTCGGCGACGACGCGAGCCCGGCGGAGTTGCTGCGCTGGACCGCGGAGACCTTCGGCGACAACTTCGTCGTCGCCTCCAACATGCAGGACGCCGCGCTCGTCGACCTGGCCAGCAAGAACGTCGAAACCGAGTTGCTGAACGGCGAAAAGCTCAAGGTGCTCTTCCTCGACACCGGCTACCACTTCGCCGAGACGATCGGTACCCGCGACGCGGTCGAGCAGGTGTACGGCGTGGACATGGTCAACCTCACCCCGGAGCACAGCGTCGCCGAGCAGGATGCACTGTTGGGGCGCAACCTGTTCGCCAGCGATCCGGGCGAGTGCTGCCGACTGCGCAAGGTGGTTCCGCTCAAGAGCGGCTTGTCGCACTACGACGCCTGGGTCACCGGTATCCGCCGCGTCGAGGCGCCGACTCGCGCGAATGCTCCCCTCATCTCCTTCGACGAGGGCTTCGGGCTGGTGAAGATCAACCCGATCGCAGCATGGTCGGACGAGACCATGCAGGACTACATCGATTCCAACGGTGTGCTGGTCAACCCACTCGTCGACGACGGCTATCCGTCGATCGGCTGCGCGCCGTGCACTGCCAAACCCGAACCCGGATCCGATCCGCGCAGCGGCCGCTGGGCCGGCCGCGCCAAGACAGAATGTGGGCTCCACGCATGACCATCGCCGACACCTCCACCACCCCGTTCGTCGAGACAGCCGACGATTTCACCACTCTCGACGCCCTCGAGTCCGAGGCGATCCACATCTTCCGTGAGGTCGCAGGCGAGTTCGAACGTCCGGTGATCCTGTTCTCCGGCGGCAAGGACTCCACGCTGCTGCTCCATGTGGCGCTCAAGGCGTTCTGGCCGGCCCCGCTGCCCTTCTCGCTGTTGCACGTCGACACCGGGCACAACCTGCCCGAGGTCCTCGAGTTCCGCGACCAGGTGGTCGACCGGTACAACCTGCGGCTGCACGTCGCCAAGGTCGAGGACTATCTGGACGACGGGCGACTGACCGAGCGTCCCGACGGTGTGCGTAATCCGCTGCAGACCATCCCGCTGCTCGACGCGATCACCGAGAACCGCTTCGACGCCGTCTTCGGCGGTGGGCGCCGCGACGAGGAGCGTTCCCGCGCGAAGGAGCGGATCTTCTCCCTGCGCAACGCCTTCGGCCAGTGGGATCCGAAGCGCCAGCGTCCGGAGTTGTGGAACCTGTACAACGGCAAGCATGCTCCGGGCGAGCACGTCCGGGTCTTCCCGTTGTCGAACTGGACCGAGCTCGACGTGTGGCGCTACATCGCCCGTGAGCAGGTGATGCTCCCGCAGATCTACTACGCGCACCAGCGTGACGTGTTCCTGCGCGACGGCATGTGGATGACCCCCGGCCCCTGGGGCGGCCCGCGCGACGGCGAAGAGCTGCAAAACCTCTCGGTCCGCTACCGCACCGTCGGCGACGGTTCCTCCACCGGCGCCGTGCTGTCCGATGCCGCCGACAACGAAGCCGTCCTGGCCGAGGTCGCCGCCTCTCGGCTGACCGAACGTGGCGCGACCCGCGGCGACGACCGCGTCTCCGAGGCCGCCATGGAAGACCGTAAACGCGAAGGATATTTCTGATGACTGACGCTTCGATCGGGCACTCCCCCGACCTCCTGCGCATCGCCACGGCCGGAAGCGTCGACGACGGCAAGTCCACGCTCGTGGGCCGTCTTCTCTACGACACCAAGTCCGTCCTCGCCGACCAGATCGACGCCGTCACCAAGGCATCGGTCGACCGCGGCCTCGAGGGACCGGATCTGTCGCTGCTCGTCGACGGCCTGCGCGCCGAGCGGGAGCAGGGCATCACCATCGATGTGGCCTACCGCTACTTCGCCACGCCCGCACGGTCGTTCGTGCTCGCCGACACACCAGGACACGTCCAGTACACCCGCAACACCGTGTCCGGTGCATCGACGGCGCAGCTGGTGATCCTGCTGGTGGACGCACGCAACGGGGTCGTCGCACAGACGCGCCGCCACGCAGCCGTGATGGCGCTGCTCGGTGTGCCGCAACTCGTGCTCGCGGTCAACAAGATCGACCTCGTCGACGACCCGGCCACCGCGTTCTCGTCCATCTCGGCGGAATTCGCCGAGCTGACCCGGTCACTGGGGTGGTCGGCCGAGCAGGTGATCTCGATCCCGGTGTCGGCACTGCACGGCGACAACATCGCCAGCCGATCAGAGAACACTCCGTACTACGACGGTCCCGCACTCATCGAGCACCTCGAAACCGTGCCGAACGTGACCGACCCCCGCCCCGTCGGACTGCGTTTCCCGGTGCAGTACGTGATCCGCCCCCGCACCCCGGAGTTCCCCGACTATCGCGGATACGCCGGGCAGATCGCGGCCGGCCGTGTCTCGGTCGGCGACGAGGTGGTGATCCTGCCGTCCGGCACGCGCACCACCGTCAGTCAGATCGACACCGCCGACGGACAACTCGCCACCGCGCACACCGGCCGCAGCGTCACCATCCTGCTCGCCGACGACGTCGACGTGTCGCGTGGTGATCTCATCGCGAGCGCGGGCGACGCGCCGGAACCGGTGCAGCAGTTCAGCGCCACGGTCTGCTGGCTCGCCGAGAAGCCGCTGCGTCCCGGGGCCCGGCTGCTCCTCAAGCACGGCACCCGGACCACGCCGGCGATCGTCGGCGGCCTCGAGGTGCTGTTCGACGAGCAGAACCTCGCGCTCCTCGACGCACCGGACACCGTGGAGCTCAACCAGATCGGGCGGATCGCCATCCAGACGGCCGAGCCCATCGCAGCCGACGACTACCAGGTCAACCGCGAATCGGGCAGCTTCCTGCTGATCGATCCGCAGGGCGGCAACACGCTCGGCGCAGGACTCGTGGGCGACGCACTGGAGCACCTGCACCTCTCGTCGACGCCCGAACTCGTCTGACGCGATTCAGGATTCGTTCGAGGTGACCCCGACCCTGCTGCTGGTCGCGCACGGCAGTCGCGACGCGCGTTTCCCGGCGACCGCCGGGCGCGTCCGCGACGCCGTCGCGGACGCGCTGGGCGGTGTCGATGTGCGGCTTGCCTATCTCGATCTCAACGAACCACTCGTGGGTGAGGCGCTCGACGAGATCACCGGCGACTGCATCGTTGTGCCACTGCTGTTCGCCGCCGGCTATCACAGCAACGTCGATCTGCCGGCGATCATCGCCGAGCATGCGCGGCCCGGCAGGACGGTGCTGCAGACCGATGTCGTCGGGACGTTCCCGTTGGCCTCCGCGCTGGCGGAGCGCCTCTCCGAGGCGGGTGCCGACGACCGGTCCGACGATCGCGTCGGCATCATCCTGAGCGCGGTCGGCTCCTCCGACCCCGCTGCCGATCGGCATGTACGGCGACGTGCGATCGAGTTGTCCACGCTGGTCCATCGTCCGGTCGAGGTGGTGTTCGCGACCAAACTCGGCAGCCGATCGCATCGGCTACGTGCCGCGGTGCGCCGGTTGCGCGCGGCCGGCGCGGACCGGATCGCGGTGAGCCCCTACTTCCTGTCGGCGGGCCGACTCACCGATCGGTTCGAAGCGGCCCTCGACGAGCACGCGCCCGGATCACTGGTCGCGGGGCCGCTGGGCGCGCACCGCGACATCGTCGACGCCGTCTGCCATCACTACCGGCTCACGGCGACCGATGCCGAGCGCGCGGCCCGTCCGGGCCTGCTCAGGAGTCGCTGAGCGCGGCCACCTTCGTCGCGCGGGCGAAGATCGATTCGCCCGCCTGCAGATTCAGCGCGTTCGCGTCACCGCGCGTGATCTGCGCCTGGAACTCGCTGCCGGTCGCGACGGCGACCAGTTCCACCCGCGTCTCGAATCCGAGGTGGACCACCCGCTGGACCGTGGCCTTGATGACGCCGGTGTCGAGCGCCGCGTCGGCGGCCGGAAGTGCGAGCTCGGGGTTGCGTCCGATGCGGATGTCGTGCGGCCGCACCAATTCCCCGTTCAGGCGCACCGTGGATCCGAGGAATGACGCGACGAACTCGTTGGCAGGCCGGTCGTAGAGGTCATCCGGTGTGCCGACCTGTTCGATGCGTCCCTTGTTCAGCACCGCGATGCGGTCGCTGACGTCGAGCGCCTCCTGCTGGTCATGCGTCACCAGGACGGTCGTGACGTTGACGTCCTCGTGCAGGCGGCGCAGCCACTTGCGCAGATCCTCCCGGACCTTGGCGTCGAGTGCGCCGAACGGCTCGTCGAGCAGCAGCACCTGGGGATCCACGGCGAGCGCGCGGGCCAGCGCCATCCGCTGCCGCTGGCCGCCCGACAGCTGCGCCGGAAATCGCTTCTGGAACACCGTGAGTCCGACGATCTCGAGCAACTCGTCGACCTTGGCATCGATGTCGGCCTTCGACCGCTTGCGGATCTTGAGACCGAAGGCGATGTTGTCGCGCACGTTGAGATGTTTGAACGCCGCGTAATGCTGGAAGACGAAGCCGATGTCACGTTTCTGTGGCGAGGCGGCCGACACGTCGTTGCCGCTGATGATGACGGTGCCCGAGTCGAGACTGTCCAGACCCGCGATCGCCCGGAGCAGCGTCGACTTGCCCGACCCCGACGGACCCAACAGCGAGGTCAGAGATCCCGCGGGGATGTCGATCGACACGTCGTCGAGGGCCGCGAAGTCGCCGTATCGCTTGTTCGCGCCGATTACCGAGATGGACATGTCACACGCCTTCCTTGTGGTGCACGATCTGCCGGGCATCGATGGATTCGGGCCCGTGGGGTGGGGTCAGATCCGATTCGGTGTCCTGCGATTCGGTACTCACGGCGAGCGTCTCGCTCGCCGCCGCATACCGCCCCTTCGCCCGACGCTCGATCAGTGTCATCGCCACCAGGACACCGATCGCCACCATCATCAGCAACGTCGCCGCGGCGTAGGCTCCGAACTCGTTGTAGTCGTCGGTGTAGCGCGAGTTGACCAACAGTGTGAGGGTCTGGGAGATGCCCGGGAAGTTCGACGAGACCATCGTCACGGCGCCGTACTCACCGAGCGCGCGGGCGACCGTCAGGACGATTCCGTAGGTCAGACCCCATTGGATCGCCGGCAGTGTGATCCGTGAGAACGTCTGCCAGCCACTGGCTCCGAGGGTCGCCGCAGCCTGTTCCTGTTCCGTCCCGATCTCGCGGAGCACCGGTTCCACCTCGCGCACGACGAACGGCAAGGTGACGAACAGGGTGGCCAGCACCAGGCCCGGGAAACCGAAGATGACACGGAATCCCAGACTCTCCACACCGCCGAACCAGCCGCCGTGCCCCCAGAGCAGGATGAGCGCGACACCCGCCACCACCGGCGACACGGCAAAGGGTAGGTCGACGACGGCCTGCAGGAAACCCTTGCCGGGGAAGCGTCCCCGGACCAGGGCGAGGGCGGTTGCCACGCCGAAGATGACGTTGAGCGGCACCACGATCACCACGATCAGCAGGCTGAGCTGCAGGGCGGCGATCGCGGCCGGGGTGGTGATCCATTCCCAGAACTGTCCGATGCCGTGCTCGAACGAACGCCAGAAGATCAGGCCCACCGGCACCACCAGCAGGATGAAGAGGTAGACGAGCGCAACGGTCCGCAGCCCGTAGCGGGTGATCGGTGAGAGTTTCACTGGTCGCGCTCCTCTCGCACCGATTGCCGTCTGCCGACGAACCGCAGGATGAACAGGGCGACGAAGGCGATGAGCAACAACATCACCGAGATGGCCGCCGCGTTGACCGGTTCGTCGACCTCGATCTGCTGTTGGATGTACTGCGACGCCACCTGGGTGTCGCCGGGTATGTTTCCGCCGATCAGCACGACCGAACCGAACTCCCCGATGGCACGCGTGAAGGCCAGTCCGGCGCCGGTGAGGATTGCCGGGAGCAGCGCGGGCAGCACGATCTTCGTCCAGATCAGCCAGTTCCCGGCACCGAGCACGGCGGCGGCCTCCTCGACGTCGGTGTCGAGTTCGATCAGCACCGGCTGCACCTGCCGGACGACGAACGGCAGGGTCACGAACGTCAACGCGATCACCAGGGCCGGCTTGGTCGCGTTGAGCTGAATGTCGATCGGGCTGTTCGGCCCGTACAGCGAGAGCAGCACGAGGCTGGCGACGATCGTCGGCAACGCGAACGGCAGGTCGATGATCGCGTTCACAAAACCCTTGCCGCGGAAATCATCGCGCACCAGTACCCAGGCGATCAGCGTTCCGAACACGACGTTGATGAGTGCGGCGACCACCGACACGAGAACTGTGATCCACAGCGCGTCCAGTGCATTCGGGTCGGTGATCGCGGCCCAGAATCCGCTCCAGCCGTCCGTGAACGACTGCACCGTGATCGCGGCCAGGGGCAGCAGCACGATCACGCTGAGCCACAGCCACGCGACACCGACGCCGAGCGGGGACACACCGGTGAACGTCCGTGACCGGCCGAGGAATCCGCCCGGTGGGGCCGTGTCGGCCACCTGGGTACTCATTGCCGCCCTCCTGCGTTGTAGATCTCGGTGATCGCGCCCTTCGAACCGAAGAGCGCGCTGTCGACCGCCTTCCAGCCCGTCAGATCCTTGCCGTCGTTGTCGGCCGCGGTGCCCTCACCGAGCACCGCGCCCAATTCCTTGATGGTCCAGAGCTTCGCGATGTGGCCCGGGAAGAGATTCGATGTCTCGGCGATCACCTCCGGCACGACCGGCCGAAAACCCTGCTCGGCCCATAGCTTCTGCGCTTCGGGTGTGAAGAGGTACTCGACGAAGGATCGCGCCGCCGCCTTGTCCGTGGAGGTGTTGACCACCGCGACCGGGTTCTCGATCTTGAACGTCTGCGGCGGGATCAGATACTCGACCTGCTGGTCGGCGGGCGAACTCGCGTTGGCCCGATCCAGCATGATCGCCTCGTTCTCGTAGCTGATCAGCACGTCGCCCTGGCCCTGTTCGAAGGCCGTGGTGGCCTCGCGGCCGGATTTTGGCACCACCGTGACGTGGTCGCGCACCAGTTCGCTGACGTAGTCCAATCCCGCCTGCGAGTCGCGGCCACCATTGCTCTTGGCGGCGTAGGGCGCGAGAAGGTTCCATTTCGCGGAGCCGGAACTACCGGGGTTGGGGGTGACCACCTGGACGCCCGGCTTGAGCAGGTCATCCCAGTCATGGATGTGCTTCGGGTTGCCCTTGCGCACCACCAGCGCCACCACAGAACCGAACGGGGTGCTGTTGTCGGGTGCCTGCTTCTTCCAGTCCTCGTCGACCACGCCCTCTTTCACCAGACGGGTGATGTCGGGTTCCACCGAGAAGTTGACGACGTCGGCGGGAACCCGGCGGGCCACCTTGCGCGATTGGTCGCCGGACGCGCCGTAGGACTGTGAGAAGCCGATGTCATGGCCTGCCTCGGTGTCGCGGAACGCAGGGATGACGACGTCGTACCCCGGCTTGGGAACCGCGTAGGCGACCAGATTCAGGTGCCGGCTGCCGCTGGAGATGTCGGCGCCGCCGGGCTCATCGGTCGAGCCGGCACCGCACGCCGTCACACACGTGACCATCATCATGGCGATCGCCGCACCAGCCGCGGCCCGCCACCTGCACCCCATCACGAATCTCGTCACGCATCCTCCCGGCTTCGCACCCATTCCGCCCGGGCCGCGCAGTGGAGTCGTTGCCGATCTTCACTCCGTATTCACCTGGACGCATAAACGCTAGCAACGTGCTCAGGGGGTGCATGCGCACGTCAGAGCACTGATTTGGGCCCGGGCCGTCCGCCGTGCTAGCGCGTGAGCACCCAGGCGAGCAGGACGAGCAGGATCAGTGCGATGAGAGCGAGGGTCACTCTGGATCGGATCATCGGCTACAACCCCGTGCCGTCGTCGTCGGCGAAGCGGCGGCGGTCGACGAGGGCCGACACCGTATCCACCAGCACATTGAGGAGCATGGCCACGAGAACAGCGAACGGGATGACCACGACGAGTGTCACGAGCAGCTGCGGGACGAATGACAGACCCGTCAACCATTCCTCGACGCCATCCCACCAGTTGGCCAGCGATGTCATGTTCACCTCATTCCCACCCTTCACCCGAATCGGACATCGTCTCGGGTTTGACTCAGGATGAATTTAATGTCGGCCGGCCCGCTCACGGCCGAGTGGCGGCAACCGGGGCCGCTCGCAATGATATAGCCATGACTCCTCCGGAAGACGCTGCCGTCACTGCGCTACCCGTCGGCACCGTCGACGAACCCGACATGTCCGACGGGCCGCAGGACGCCACCGACGTCGACCCCGAGGCCAAGGCGTTCTCGCCCGCGACGCCGAGCCACAATGCCTTCCCGCCGATCGGTGACTACGCGTTCCTGTCCGACACCGAGACCAACTGTCTGATCGCCCGCAACGGGTCGGTGGAATGGATGTGTGTGCCGCGGCCCGATTCCCCGAGTGTGTTCGGAGCCATCCTCGACCGCACCGCCGGACACTTCCGACTGGCTCCCTATGGGGTGAACGTGCCGGTCGACCGTCGGTATCTGCCCGGCAGCCTGATGGTGGAGACCACCTGGCAGACCGACACCGGATGGATCGTGGTCCGTGATGCGCTGGTGATGGGTCCGTGGCACGACAACGAGCGACGGTCCACCACGCACCGCCGGACCCCCACCGACTGGGATGCCGAGCACATACTTTTGCGGACGGTGCGGTGTGTCTCCGGCACCGTGGAACTCTCGGTGAGTTGTGAACCTGCTTTCGACTATCACCGTGCGAACACCGCCTGGGAGTATTCGGGCCCCGCGTACGGTGAGGCGATCGCCACGGCGACCGGGACCACCACACCGGGCCCCACCCTGAAACTGACGACGGATCTGCGGCTCGGCCTCGAGGGCCGTGAGGCCCGGGCCCGGACACGACTCGTCGAGGGTGACAATCGCTTCGTGGCCCTGTCCTGGTCGCGGCAGCCTGCTCCGCAGAATTTCGAGGAGGCCGCGCAGAAGATGTGGTCGACCTCGGAATGCTGGCGACAGTGGATCAACGCGGGCACGTTCCCCGATCACCCGTGGCGCACACATCTGCAGCGCTCGGCACTCACCCTGAAGGGCCTGACCTACTCCCCCACCGGCGCGCTGCTCGCCGCGGCGACCACGTCCCTACCGGAAACCCCCGGCGGCGAACGCAACTGGGACTACCGGTATGCGTGGGTGCGCGACTCGACGTTCGCTCTCTGGGGTCTGTACACGCTGGGTCTCGACCGCGAGGCCGACGACTTCTTCTCCTTCATCGCCGACGTGTCGGGTATCACGAACTCCGAGCACCACCCGCTGCAGGTGATGTACGGCGTCGGCGGCGAACGCACCCTCGAGGAGGAAGAACTCCACCATCTGTCCGGTTACGACGGTGCCCGTCCCGTTCGTATCGGCAACGGGGCCTACAACCAGGCCCAGCACGACATCTGGGGCACCATGCTCGACTCGGTCTACCTCAACACCAAGTCGACCGAGGCAGTACCCGAAACGCTCTGGCCCGTACTCAAGGCGCAGGTCGAGGAGGCGGTGAAGAACTGGCGCAAGCCCGATCGCGGCATCTGGGAGGTTCGCGGCGAGCCGCAGCACTTCACGTCGTCGAAGGTCATGTGCTGGGTCGCACTCGATCGCGGCTCGCGTCTGGCGGCGCTGCACGGCGAGAAGTCGTATGCGAAGACCTGGGCGGGGATCGCCGACGAGATCCGGGAGGACATCCTCGAACACGGCGTCAACGTGAAGGGTGTGTTCACCCAGCGCTACGGCGACGACGCCCTCGACGCCTCGCTTCTCCTGGTCCCGCTGCTGCGATTCCTGCCGTCGGACGACTATCGGGTCCGCAACACCGTGCTCGCGATCGCCGACGAACTGACCGAGAACGGGTTGGTCCTGCGGTACCGCGTCGAGGAGACCGACGACGGACTCACCGGCGAGGAGGGCACCTTCACCATCTGCTCGTTCTGGCTGGTGTCGGCGCTGGTGGAGATCGGCGAGCTGCCGCGCGCAAAGGCCCTGTGCGAGAGGCTGTTGTCGTATTCGAGTCCGCTCAAGCTGTACGCCGAGGAGATCGACGCGAACACCGGGCAACACCTGGGGAACTTCCCGCAGGCGTTCACCCATCTCGCGCTCATCAACGCCGTCATGCACGTGATCCGGGCCGAGGAGGCCGCCAGCCACGGGACGTTCCAGCCCGCACACCACTGACCCGCGACAGAACCCCGAAATCCGCCGACAGAACCCGCAATCGCGCCGAGAGAACCCGAGATCGCGTCGACAGAACCGATCGGACTCGCACAACCCGAGATCGGGTGGCGTATCTCGACCGCTAGTCGAGCCGCCACGGTTCATACGCCCGCGGATCGTCGATCGGTTCGACGTGGATCGTGACATCGAGGTGGGTGAGTGCCGCGCGCAGGTCGGTCTCGACCTCCTCCACGACATCGTGGGCGCGCTGCACCGTCCAATCGCCGGGAACCAGCATGTGCATCTGGACGAATCGTCGATGGCCGGCCTCGCGGGTCCGGATGTCGTGGAAGTCGGCCCCGCGGTCGCGATACTCGGCCAGCGCCGCATCGATCCGGGCCCTGTCGTCGGCCGGGAGCGCCGCATCCATCATGCCGGCGGCCGAACGCCAGATCAGCCGGCCACCGACCACCAGGATGTTGATCGCCACTGCGATGGCGATGAGCGGGTCGAGCGGCAACCAGCCCGTGACCGCGACCAGCAGCACGCCGACCACGACGCCGGCGGTGGTCCACACATCGGTCATCAGGTGCTTCCCATCGGCCTCCAGTGTGAGCGACCGGTGTCGTCGTCCGGCTCGGAGCAGGATCACCGCCACCGCTCCGTTGATCGCCGTCGCGACGACCGAGATGGCGAGTCCCACTCCCACGGACTGCAATTCGGACGGGTGCAGCAGCCGGTCGATCGCAGCGAGAAGAATGGCCCCCGCGGCGACGATGATCATCGCGCCCTCGGCCACCGCCGAGAAGTACTCGGCCTTCGTATGACCGAAATTGTGTCCGGCATCGGCGGGCCGCGCGGCGACCCGCAAGGCGACGAAGGCACCGATCGCGGCGACGAGATTCACCAGGGACTCGGCGGCATCGGACAACAGTCCCACCGAACCGGTGAGCAACCAGGCGAAGGTCTTCAGAGCGATCGTGAGGATCGCCGCCCCGATACTCAGGAGCGCGAAGCGCGACAGGTCACCGCGCGTGTCGCGGGCGGTCATCGATCGATCATCGGTCCCGCACCGACCGCAGAGCCGAACGCCTCCAACGGAAAACCACCCGTCAGCGGGGTGCTGTCGGCGCATCGCCGACGTCGGCCCGCTCGAGGGCGGATTTCAGCGGCGGTCATCAGCTCACCCCAACCCGCGTCGCACCAGCAACGGCCCGATCTCCGGGTCCCGACCGATCAGTTCCCGGTGGGCCACGAGCGGATCCGCGCTGTCACCCCGTGACAGGGTGGCGTCGGCGAACCGCTGCCCGTTGCGTCGACGCAACCCGCCCTCGGCGATGAACCACTGCTCGGTCTCGGCGTCGAGGACCTCCGACCAGATGTAGGAGTAGTAGCCGGCTGAGTATCCGCCGCCGAAGATGTGGTTGAAGTACGCACTCCGGTAGCGCGGCGGGATGAGGTCGCCGACGAATCCGGCCGATCGCAACGCGTCGGCCTCGAATGCCTCGACGTCACCCACGGTGTCGTCGGCCGTGATGCGATGCCAGGCGAGATCGAGCACGGCCGCGGCGAGGTATTCGATGGTGGCGTGGGCGGTCTCGGTGTTCGCCGAGGCGCGAGCGGCATCGGCCAGTTCGGCGGGGATCATCTCGCCCGTCTCGTGGTGGCGCGCATAGTTCGACAACACCGACGGGTGCAACGCCCACATCTCGTTGACCTGTGAGGGGAACTCGACGAAGTCGCGCGGCACCGAGGTGCCCGATTGGGAGGGATAGTCCACCGCCGAGAGCAAACCGTGCAGCGCATGGCCGAACTCGTGGAACAGCGTGGTCAGCTGGTCCATCGTGAGCAGACACGGCTTGCCGTCCTCGGGCTTGGTGAGGTTGAGGACGTTCACCACGATGGGCGTCGTGGCCAGCACATTCGACTGATCGACGATGTTGTTCATCCAGGCCCCACCGCGTTTCGACGGCCGCGCGTAGTAGTCACCGAGGAACAATCCGATGCTGCGCCCGCTGTCGTTTCTCACCTCCCACACCCGGACGTCGGGGTGGTAGCCGGCCAGGTCGTGCCGGCGGGTGAACCGCAGGCCGTACAACTTCTCGGCGGCATGGAACACGCCGTGCTCCAGGACGTTGTCGAGCTCGCAGTAGTTCGCGAAATCATCAAGCGGCACAGCCGATGTCGCCCGCTTCTCGCGCTCCAGCCAATAGGTGAGGTCGGCGGGACCGATCTCCTCGTCGGCCAGCGCGGACAGCCGGGTGAGTTCCCGCCCACCGGCGCGAAGCGCGGATTCGGTCAGCTCGCCGAGCAATTCGAGGACGGCCGCGGGATCTGGCGCCGTCTCCTCGGCGATGACGTATTCGGCGTGGTCGGTGTAGCCGAGCATCCGCGCGCGTTTCGCCCGTAGCGCGACGATCTCGAGGACCAACTCGCGTGTGTCGTGCTCGTTGCCCCGGGCACATCGGTTGACCGAGGCCTCGAACACCTTCTGTCGCACATCGCGATTCGTCAGTGACCTCAGCACGGACTGGCTCGTCGGCAGTTCCAGGGTGATCAGATACCCGGTGTCGTGACCGGCGTCGGCCGCGGCACGACGGGCGGCCGCGATCTCGCCCGGCGACAACCCGTCGAGGTCGGCCGCGTCGTCGACGAGAACCGCCGAGGCGTTGGTGTCGTCGAGGATCTTCTGCGAGAACGTGGTCGTGAGATAGGCCAGCCGCGAGGAGATCTGACGCATCTGCGCCTGGTCGTCCGGACCGAGGCCGGCCCCGGCGCGGATCGATTCGCGGTATCGCTTGGCCAGGAGCCGCTGCTGCGCCTCGGTGAGGTCGAGTTCGTCCGTACGGTCGTACAGATCCACGATGCGGGCGTAGAGCCGCTCGTCCATGGCAATGGTGTTGGCGTGCTCGGTGAGCAGGGTGGACAACTTCTGGGAGATGTCGTTGCGCTGCGGATTGGTGTCCGGCCCGACGAGATTGAAGAAGACGCCGCTCGCGCGCGCGAGGTCCCGGCCCGAGAGTTCGAGCGCCTCGATCGTGTTGGCGAACGTCGCCGCACGCGGATCGGTGGCGATCACCTCGACCTCTGCCAGCTGCGCGGCCATCGCGTCGGCGAACGCCGGCAGGAAGTCGTCGTCGCTGATCGAGGCGAAATCGGGCAGGCCGTGTGGCAGCGTGCTCTGGACCAGAACCGGATTGGCGGTGCGGCTGTTGTCCAACGGTCTATTTCCCCTTCGGTTTGTCTCCCGCGGCGTCGGTGGACAGAGCGGCGACGAACGCCTCCTGCGGGACCTCGACCCGGCCGATCGTCTTCATCCGCTTCTTGCCCTCTTTCTGCTTCTCCAGCAGTTTGCGCTTACGGCTGATGTCGCCGCCATAGCATTTGGCGAGCACGTCCTTGCGGATCGCCCGGATGTTTTCGCGCGCAATGATCTTCGACCCGATCGCCGCCTGCACGGGCACCTCGAACTGTTGGCGGGGAATCAATTCCTTGAGCTTGGTGGCCATCTTGTTGCCGTAGGCGTATGCCGCCTCGCGGTGGACGATGGCGCTGAACGCGTCGACCGCCTCGCCCTGCAGCAGGATGTCCACCTTGACCAGATCGGCCTCCTGCTCGCCGGCCTCCTCGTAGTCGAGGCTGGCATACCCGCGGGTTCGGGACTTGAGGGCGTCGAAGAAGTCGAAGATGATCTCGGCCATCGGAAGGGTGTAGCGCAGCTCGACGCGTGTCTCGGACAGGTAGTCCATGCCGCCGAGTTCACCGCGGCGCGACTGACACAGCTCCATGATCGCGCCGATGAACTCGCTCGGGGCGATGACCGTGGTCTTCACCACCGGCTCGTAGATGTGGCGGGCCTTGCCGTCGGGCCAGTCCGACGGATTCGTCACGGTGTGTTCGGCGCCGTCCTCCATCACCACCCGGTAGACGACGTTGGGCGCCGTGGAGATCAGATCCAGGTTGAACTCGCGTTCTAGCCGCTCGCGGGTGATCTCCATGTGCAGCAGCCCGAGGAAGCCACAGCGGAAGCCGAAGCCCAGGGCCACCGACGTCTCGGGCTCATAGGTGAGCGCGGCGTCGTTGAGCTGGAGCTTGTCGAGGGCCTCGCGCAGCACCGGATAGTCCGATCCGTCCACCGGGTACAGACCCGAGTAGACCATCGGCCGGGGTTCGCGGTACCCGGTGAGCGCCTGCTCGGCGCCGTTGCGGGCGGTGGTGACGGTGTCACCGACCTTCGATTGCCGGACATCCTTGACACCGGTGATGAGGTAGCCCACCTCACCCACCCCGAGGCCTTTCGTCGCCTTGGGCTCCGGCGACACGATGCCCACCTCGAGCAACTCGTGGGTGGCGCCGGTGGACATCATCAGGACCTTCTCGCGCGGCACGACACGGCCGTCGACGACACGCACATAGGTGACGACACCGCGGTAGGTGTCGTACACCGAGTCGAAGATCATGGCGCGGGCGGGCGCGTCGGCATCACCCTCGGGTGCGGGTATCTGTCGGACCACCTGATCGAGCAGCGCCCCGACCCCCTCGCCGGTCTTGCCGGAGACCCGCAGAACGTCGTCGGGTTCGCATCCGATGATGTGGGCGATCTCCGCCGCGTAGCGGTCGGGGTCGGCCGCCGGGAGGTCGATCTTGTTCAGGACCGGGATGATCGTGAGGTCGTTCTCCATCGCCAGGTAGAGATTGGCGAGGGTCTGCGCCTCGATTCCCTGCGCGGCGTCGACCAGCAGAACCGCGCCCTCGCAGGCCTCGAGCGCGCGGGACACCTCATAGGTGAAGTCGACGTGGCCGGGGGTGTCGATGAGATGCATCACGTAGTCGGTGGTGACGCCGTCGGCGTCGGTGACATGCCACGGCAACCGCACGTTCTGTGCCTTGATGGTGATGCCACGTTCGCGCTCGATGTCCATCCGGTCGAGGTACTGCGCACGCATCTGTCGTTCCTCGACCACGCCCGTGAGCTGCAACATCCGATCGGCCAGGGTGGACTTTCCGTGGTCGATGTGGGCGATGATGCAGAAGTTCCGGATCCGCGCGGGGTCGGTGAAGGTGGTGTCGGCGAAGGTCGAAATCGAACTGCTCCTTGCAAACGTGCATGGCGATGTCGTACGGCCGTTCGACCGCAACTCCCCACCAGTTTCTCATGTCTGACCGTGGTGTCGTCGCCCACGCTCGCCGCTACCGTGTGTGGCATGACCTCGACGACCCCGGAAACGACGTCATACGACTCCGACGGCGTGATCGCCGAGGTGTCCCGGCCATCGGGCGCAAGCATCGGTGTGGCGGTCCTCGCCCACGGCGCGGGCGGCAATCGGCACGCGGTGATCCTGCGTGCCGTCGCCGACGAACTCTGCTCGCGCGGGCTGGTGGTGGCCCGCATCGACCTGCCCTACCGCCAGCGACGCCCGAAGGGCCCGCCGAGCCCGTCCACCGCCGCGGCCGACCGGGCCGGCATCGAAGCCGCCTGTGCTCTCTTCCGGAACGAGTCCGGCGGACCTCTCATCGTCGGTGGACACTCCTACGGTGGTCGGCAGGCGTCGATGACGGTAGCCGAGAAGCCCGAACTGGCCGACGGCCTGCTGCTGACGTCGTATCCGTTGCACCCGCCGGGCAAGCCCGACCGGTTGCGGACCGAGCATCTCCCGGCGATCGGTGTGCCGACGGTGATCGTGCACGGCAGCACCGACCCGTTCGCGACCACCGACGAACTCACGGCGGCGGTCGCGCTGATCCCGGCACCCACCCGGGTCGTCGAGATGGAGAAGGTCGGCCACAACCTGAACCCGGACCGCAAGCCGACCGCGGCACTGACCGCGGACGCGGTCATGGAGCTGTTCTTCGGGCCGGCCGCGTCGTGACCACCATCGGCCCGGGACACCCGACCCACCGGTATGCCCGACAGATCGTCTACGCCCCCGACCTCGACGGCGCCGCCGATCCCGGTGAGATCGTCTGGACCTGGGTCGTGTTCGAGGATGATGCGGCCAGGGGCAAGGACCGGCCAGTTCTGGTGGTCGGCCGCGATGTGGACGACACCGACAGGTCCCACCTGTTGGGGCTCATGCTCTCCAGCAAGGACTGGCACCGCGACGACCCGGATTGGATCTCGCTGGGCACCGGTGTCTGGGACGCATGGCGCCGCGAGAGCTTCGTCCGGCTCGACCGCGTCCTGATGGTGGCCGAGCACGGTATCCGGCGCGAGGGCGCGATCCTCGACGTCGACCGGTTCGAGATCGTGGCGACGCGGTTACGGACCGACTTCGGGTGGCGGTGATCTCGATACGGCTCCTCGCTGCCGCTCGTCCCCTACTCGATCAGCGAGGGGTGGGGTGCCGTCGGCGCCGCGATCGACCAGGGAGCTACTCGATCAGCGAGGCAAGGCGGCATCCCCTGGCCAGGCCGGGTGGCATCACCTACTCGGTCAGCGAGGGGTGGGGTGCCGTCGGCGCCGCGATCGACCAGAGAGCTGCTCACCCGAGCGGCCGCCACGGCGCCGACCGCGTCGTCACGCCAGCCGCGTGATCTCCACCACCACATCGAGATCTGTTGCGCCACCACCTGTGTAGATGCCCTTGAGCGGTGACACATCCGCGTAGTCACGTCCGACGCCGACCGAGACGTGTTGCTCGGTGATCGGGGTGTCGTTGGTGGGGTCGTACCCCCACCAACCGCCGGTCCAGGCCTCGATCCAGGCGTGGCTCTGGCCCTCGACGGTCTTGTCGATCGCAGCATTCGGTTTCGGATGCAGATAGCCGGAGACATACCGTGCCGGGATCCCCAGACTGCGCAACATCAGCAGAGTCAGGTGCGCGTAGTCCTGGCACACACCCTTGCGCTCGTTCCAGGCGTCGACGGCGGTGGTGTGCACGCCTGTCGTCCCCGGCACGTACTCCATCTCCTCGTGTACGTATCGGCACACCGCCTCGACGGCCGCCTCGGGTTCGAGTCCCTTCGCCAACCGGTTTGCCGCCGAGGCGAGTTGGCGGTTCTTGCACACATAGGTGGTGTAGGAGAGCATCTCGTCGTAGCGGTCGTGCACATAGTCACTGCGCATCTCGTCCCATGTGCGCTGCTCATCGGGCCGTCCGCCGGCCTCGGTCTCGACGACCGACATTCCCGACACCTCGAGTTCTTCATGCGGCGCATGAAGGTCGAACGCGGTGACCGCGGTTCCCCAGTAGTCGGTGTATCGGTAGGACCTCGTCGCCGGGACGGTCTCCACCCGGTTGACGATGACGTTCTGCCGAGTGTCACTGCGCGGAGTGAGCCGGGCCTCGTTGTACGACGACGTCACCGCACTCTTGTAGGCGAATCCGGTGGAATGGACGACGCGTAGACGCCAGCTCACAGCTCACTCTCCTCGATCACATGGTCCTCACTGACCCGGGCATCCGCCCATGACACATAGGGCGCCACGTGGAAGTACTGGCCGGTGACGGCCTCGTTGACCTCTCGACAGGTGTCCTGGAGGTCGATCAGCCGATCCTGCAGGTCATCGAGCAGTTTGCCCGGCTCGAGGAACTCCAACGAGCTCCGGGCCCGACCGAGGAGCAGCAGCGGCTCAGCCTGGGCACCGACGCGACTCGGCCTTTTCTCGAGCTCGATCAGATTGTTCTCCGCCACGCTCAGCGCGTGGAAGACCGACCTCGGGAACAACCGGTCGAGCAGCATGAACTCGACGATGTTCTCCGCGTTGAGGACGCCGCGGTAGGTACGCAGGAAGGTGTCCTGCGCACCGGCGGACACCAGAACGCTGACCCAGGCCGGCGACGTCACCCGGTCGCCCGCACGGGACAGCAACATCCGGATGGTCATGTCGACACGCTCCACCGATCGCCCGAGCAGCAGGTAGCGATACCCGTCGTCGTGACTGAGGGTTGCATCGGCGAGCCCGGCGAACATCGCCGCACGGTTCTTCACATACGAGAGGAACTCGTGCGGTCCGAGTCGGCGTGCCCGCCGCTCGGCATCGCTCAAACCGTTGTAGGTGGTGTTGAGGCACTCCCACATCTCGCTCGAGGTGACCTCGCGTGCGCCGCGGGCGTTCTCGCGTGCCGCATGGATGAGGTCGACGATGGAACCGACAGAATTCTTGTCGTAGGCGACGCGTTCGGTCAGCGACCACACGTCGAGTTCGAGGTCATCGTCGGGTGCTTCGAGGCCCAGCACCTGGATCACCAGCCGCGCCTGTCGATCGACGTCGACGGTCGCGTCCTCGAGCAGCTGATGGATCGCCACGTCGAGAATGCGTGCCATGTCGTCGGCCCGCTCGACGTAGCGGCCGATCCAATAGAGCGATTCGGCGTTGCGCGCCAGCGTCATTGCTGCTCACCTCGCATGTCTGGGCCATGTCCCTGTTGCTGTTGGCCCTGCTGCTGTTGCTGGGACTGCGTGTGCAACGGGTCCGGGGCGCTCTCCGCCGGCCGGGCCGCGGCCACGCCGCTCGCGTTGACCACCTTCGCACCCGAGAGTTCCCGTTCCTCCGACGACCGGGAAGATGCGAGCACCCAGGTGTCCTTGGAGCCGCCGCCCTGACTCGAGTTCACCACCAGCGAACCCTCGGGTAGCGCGACGCGGGTGAGGCCGCCGGGCAACACCCAGACCGACTCGCCGTCGTTGACGGCGAACGGTCGGAGGTCGACGTGCCGCGGCCGCACCTCGCCGTCGATCTTCGTGGGCACCGTGGACAGTTGCACCACGGGCTGGGCGATCCAACCGCGAGGATCGTTGCGCACCTTGCGCGCGAGTGTGTCGAGCTCCGCCTTGGTGGCGTCCGGGCCGAACACGATGCCGTATCCGCCGGAACCCTCGACGGGTTTGACGACGAGTTCGTCGATGCGGTCGAGCACCTCTTCGCACTCGTCGTCCAGCCAACACCGCAGCGTGTCGACGTTCATCAGCGACGGCTTCTCCCCGAGGTAGTACTCGATGATCTCCGGCACGTAGGTGTAGATCAGTTTGTCGTCACCGACCCCGTTGCCGACCGCGCTCGAGATGACCACGTTGCCGGCCCGCGCGGCATTCAGCAGACCGGCGACGCCGAGCATCGAGTCGGGCCGGAACTGCATCGGATCGAGGAAGTCGTCGTCGATGCGGCGATAGATGACGTCGACGCGTTGCTCCCCTTCGGTGGTGCGCATGTAGACGATGTTGTCTCGGCAGAACAGGTCGCGCCCCTCGACGAGCTCGACGCCCATCAGCCGGGCGAGCAGCGAGTGCTCGAAGTACGCCGAGTTCGCCACACCCGGTGTGAGCACGACGATGTTCGGGTCCGCCTCGTTGAACGCAGCCGACGCACGCAGGGCCCGAAGCAAGTGACTCGGGTAGTCGCCCACCGCCCGGACCCGGTGTGACGAGAACAGGTCGGGGAAGACACGTGCCATCGTGCGGCGGTTCTCCATCACGTAGGAGACACCCGACGGAGACCTCAGATTGTCCTCGAGCACCCGGAAGTCGCCGTTCTCGTCCCGGATGAGGTCGATCCCGGCGACATGGATACGGACTCCGTTGGGCGGCCGGATGTTTGCCGCCTGCCGGTGAAAATGCTCACACGAATGGACCAGCCGCTTGGGCAGCACGCCGTCGCGCAGGATCTCCTGCTCACCGTAGATGTCGTCCAGAAAGAGTTCGAGAGCCTGCACGCGCTGGGTGATGCCGGCCTCGAGCTTGCTCCATTCACCGGCCGAAATCACCCGCGGCACAACGTCGAGGGGGAACGGACGCTCCTTGCCCGACAGCGAGAACGTCACGCCCTGGTCGATGAAGGCGCGACCGAGCGCGTCCACCCGCACATCCAGATCGGCACGGTCGTACTCCGACATCGCCTTGTAGATTCCGCGGTACGGGGTCCGGACATCGCCGTCGGCGTCGAACATCTCGTCGAAAGCCTGGCCATACGGACCTTGGCCATACCCGGCGAAGATGGTGTTGTCGATCGCTTTCGGTTCCCGGACAACGGTCTTGGCACGTTTCGCCGGAGCGGCGGTGTCCCTCGATCGCGATCTGCTACCCGATTGGGATCGTGTGCCGTCGCCGCGGCCCCCGGCCGCCTTACCGCTCTTCGCCGTTCCGGTCGCGTTCGACTTGGCGGTCGCGGCCTTTGTTGCTGTTCGCTTGTTGGACGCTGAGGTCGTCGACGCGGGACTCATAACCTGACATGGTGCTACAAAAAGCTGGATTCGGCATGACGGTTGGGTATGCGCCCTGTCATCGGCCTCAGATCGACCGGCGCAATCCCAGCACTCGTCGCCGGGCGCGCCGGACGACATTCATCCCACGGGTCCGCCAGCGCGGCGATGCGCTGTTGATGGGCGCGACCTTCACCATCTCCGCCATCGTCTCGACCGCGACATCGAGCACATGCTGCATGGTCGGCGGCTCGGCGTCGGCCCCCGCGGAGGTACTGACCGCGAGATCCTCGAGGTCGCCGGTCACCGGGTATCCCTGCGATCGAACCGCCGCGACCATGTCCTGGGCCGTTTGTGCCACCCAGACGCGCTGATCCGAGCTCAGCCCCAGCGGCACGCCCCGGGCCTCTTTCAGGATCTGAATCACCTGTCCCTTGACGACTCCGTCATACCTGCGCCATTCGATGTCGGATGGTTGCAGGTGATGGTTGAGCAATCGCAGGTACTCCGCCTGGGCCGCCGGCAGTGAGGAGTTCAGCGTGGGTACATCCAGGGTGAGCGGGGCGGGGTCGACGTCGAGCACCCGGAGGAATCTGTCCCAGATCGAGTCGCCCGGCACGTCGCGCTGTTTGGGCACCGTCACCACATGCACCCGCTCCGGCCCCACCGCCGCAGCCCAGTCGCCGAGGATGCGGACATAGTCCTGGAACTCCCAGAACGGCTCCTCGATGCCGTCGGTCGGCGCGACGAACCCGGCGACGGCGGGCCCGTGGGCGCGGACCGAGGCGAGGAACTCGCCGAAGTCGGCGCGACGTTGGTTCTTGATGTTCTCCTGCCACACCGACGGCAACTGCCGGGCCAGATCGCGGACGGTGGCGATGACGTGAACCTCGTCGGCGAACGCCAGATCCTTGATCAGCGTGTCGATGTGCCGGGGTGTGGCCGTCGCGTACAGCTCGTGCGACAGCAACGACGTGCCGGGCCACGCCTTCATCTGCGCGACCAGCTTGGGCCAGACGTCGGCGAAATCCGGGTTCACCCAGTCCAGGTAGCGTTCCGGCTGCAGGTGCGCCGCGGCATGGAAGTGGTCGGTCATCCGGTTGCCCGGATAGAGCAGGCCGGACGACTGTAATGCCAGGTCACGGTTACGCCAGAGGCGGTCCTGGAGGTGTGTCGTTCCGGTTTTGGGTAGGCCGATGTGTATGAAGACGACTGACATGATGTTCGACAGCCTAGTGTGAGGTGGCGCAGCGATTTGGGTCGCATCGTCAGCTGCTGGTAAAGTCGTTCGCTGTTGCAGCGTCGACGTGAACACGTGCGAAACGACCGTCCGACCTGCTCAGGCGCGAGCCGCTCGCGACCTGTCCAGAACGAGCAAGAACCTACAGATCAAGAGGAATACACGCGTGGCCAACATCAAGTCGCAGATCAAGCGCATCGGTACCAACGAAGCACGTCGTCAGCGCAACCAGTCGGTGAAGTCGTCGCTGCGGACCGCCATCCGGAGCTTCCGCGAAGCCGCTGAGGCCGGCGACAAGGACAAGGCCACCGAACTGGCTCGTTCCGCCGGGCAGCAGCTCGACAAGGCCGCCTCCAAGGGCGTTATCCACGCCAACCAGGCCGCCAACAAGAAGTCGGCCATGGCGTTGGCCGTCAACAAGCTCTGACCCTTCGTCGGTCGAAGCACAGATCCTTCTCGACTCACCCCGGTGACATCCACGCTGTCACCGGGGTGAGCTGCGCTGTGTCGACGCGGCTCCTGCCGGTCTGAGCGTGCGGGACTCCCCGTGACCGACCGGGCCGCCGTGACCGCCCAGCCGGACGGCGACGGAAGTTCTCAGCCGCGTCGATCGCGTGTCGGACGTAGATCGGCCACTGTCGCCACCGCGTTCTCCAGGCTGAAGTCGGCGTCGGCGGCCTGCCCTTTCACGTCACCGTTGAGTTTCGCCACCACGATGACCGCGGACGCGATGGACGCCGAATCCCACGCACGGGCCTGCGCCTGCAGCTTCTTCACCCGCCGCGGTGGCATGCCGAGTTCGGAGGCCGCCGCGTATTGATCCATCGATCCCATCGCGCGCACTCGCGCGATCCCGTGCACCGCCTCTGCCAGCGCATCGGCGAGCAGCACCCGAGGCACGCCGTGGTGCTCGGCCCAGGCCAACGATTCCAGAGCGCCGGACCGGTCACCGGTCACCGCCTTGTCCGCGACCTCGAACCCGGTCACTTCCGGGCGACCCTGGTAGTAGAGGCGGACGGCATCGACGGTCACCTTGCCGCCGGTGTCGGCGACGAGTTGGCTGCAGGCGGCGGCCAACTCGCGTAGCTCTGATCCCACGCCCTCGACCACGTGCTCGACCACATCGTTGCTGACCCGGGCGCCGAGCAGACGGAACTCCTTGCGCACGAAGTCCATACGTTCTGACGGCCATTTGGGAGCGGCGCAGTCGTGTTCGACGGCGCCGGACTTCTTGAGCGCGGGTACCAACGACTTCGCACGGCCTCCGCCGGTGTGCACGACCATCAGGGTGATCCCGTCCGGCAGCGCTCCCGCCGCCGACGCGATCAGCGCGGCCGGCTCTTTGCCCGCATCCGCGGCCGACTCGACCACGACGACGCGGTCCTCGGCGAACAGCGACGGACTGAGCAGTTCGGCCAACTCGTGTTCGGTGACGTCGCCGGCGCGAACCCGGGTGACCGGGACGTCGCTGTTCGTGGCGGCCGACTGTTCGGCGACCACGGCCGTGATCACCCGCCCCGTCAGGAAGTCGTCGTCCCCGAGCAGCAGGTGCAGGCGTTCAGTCACGGCGACCATCGTGCCAGATGGAACCGACAGACATCCGGCCGCCACGACGGGCGGCCCGCCACAGCCGCGGAGCATGCACGACTGTCACGACGCTCAGCATGGTCACCGCGGCGACCACGGCCGCGCCCGTGACGCCCGAGGGCACCGGCACCGTCGCCCACGACTGCCCGCCGAGCATCCGGGCGCAGGTCAACATCCACCACAGTTCGGGTCCGAGCGCCCGGATCATGAGTTCGGCACAACTCGACCCGATCCCCTGCCGGGCTCCGATCGCCCCGACGACCGCTGCAGTGGTTCCGACGATGCCGATCAGTGCCACCACCGGCACCACCAGGACATTGGCCACGATGCCGGCGACACTGAACCGACCACTCATCAACGCGATGATCGGCGCAGTGACCAACTGCGCCGCCAGCGCCATCGCGACGAGTTCGGCGAGACCGGACGGAATCCGTCTACCGCGCAACCAGTCTCGTAGGGTCGACGACCACAGCACCAGACCGACGGTGGCCAGCACGGAGAGCGCGAAGCCGGGCGCGAGGGCCATGTCGGGCCAGCACAGCAGACCGATGATCGTCGCGGCACCCAACGCCGGCAGCGCCTGTGCTCGCCTCGATCTGACCAACGCGAGCAGACCGACCATCCCCATCATCGCCGCACGCAGCACACTCGGTGACGGCCGCACCAGGATGACGAATGCGACCACGATCAATGCCCCCGCGAGCGCGGTGACCCGCGGCGATGCCCCGAGCATGCGTACCGCCATGACCGCGGCGCCACAGACGATCGAGAAATTGCTTCCCGACACGGCGACGAGATGCGACAAACCTGCGGCCCGGAAGTCGTTGCGTACTTCCGCATCGAGCGCGCTGGTATCGCCGAGAACCAGGCCGGGTAGCAACCCGGCGGCCTCCGGGCCGAGTGCCCGCGCCGAGACCTCCTGCAGCCGTTGCCGTATCGCCACTGCCAGTCGCTGATGCGGAGGCGGACGACCGGTCAGGCGTGGAGCCGACACCGCGGCCAGCCGACCGACGATCAGTTCTCCACGGCGGGGCGGGCCGACCCGCACGGTCGCCGAGAATCGCTGCCCGGGAACGAGTTCGGACCACGTGTCGGCCGCGGCGGTCAGCTCGGCCCGCATCGCGATCGCACGGCGCCCGTCCACGACGTCGATGTCGGCGGCCATACGGACTCGCCCGGTCCTGGCCGGGCCCACCGAGACCGGATCGTCCCGGATGACCCCGGCCACTCGGACCTTGCCGTCCACCTGCGACAGCGGGTGTTCGGCCCTGGCCTCCACTCGCAGGGCGATTCCGCCGGCGGTCATCGCGGCCATTCCGCTTGCCACCACGACGACGGACACCGCCGACCAGGACACCCGACCCGACCGCACCGCGGTTGTGCAGGCGAGGCATCCGCCCACGCCGGTGACAGCCAGCGGCCAGCCGATCCAGGACGGGCCGAGGAGGACGACGAGGCTGACAGCCCACGTGGTCACAGCCGGTCCCACCAGCCGGTAATCGCCGGTGGGGAACATCCCATCCAACAACGTCCCGCGACTCACACCGTGACCTGATCGCGCAGCCGGGCCAGGCGGGCCGGACCGATCCCGTCGACCTCACCGAGTTGTTCGACCGAGGTGAATCGCCCGTGCGCGTCACGCCACGCGAGGATCGCCTTCGCCGTCACCGGACCGACCCCGGGTAGAGCATCGAGCTGCTCCTCGGTAGCGGTGTTCAGATCGACCTTGCCCGCCGTGCCACCGCCGGGGGCGGCCGATGTCGGATCGGTCCCGATTCCTCCTGACGTCGGCGACCCGGAACTGCCGGATGCGCCCACCACGGCGCTGCGCAGCGCCATCCGTCCACCGTCACCGACGTAACCCACCAAGATCTGATCACCGTCGTGCAGACGTTGGGCGAGGTTGAGCGAGAGCAGGTCAGCACCCTTCCGGGCCCCGCCGGCCCGGGCCAGTGCATCGGCGACGCGCGCCGAACCGGCGAGTCGTACGAGACCGGGACGATGCACCAGACCGACGACGCTGACGACGAGTTCGGCGGACTCGGACGGGGGCGCGGCCGTGCTGATGCCGGATTCGGCCGTGGCGGTAGGGCCGGCCTGGGCCCCGAATGCGACCGGCGTCGCGGTCTGGGAGTCCTGTCGCAGCAACGAGATGCCGGCCACCACGCAGGCGATGACGCCGACCAGGATGAGCGCGATCGCCGCGGGCGGTGCGACCAGGAATCGTCGCCGCGGTTGATCGTCCTCGTCCTCGTCGGGGTCGTGTTCGCCGAACCTGTCCCCCACGCTCATCCGCGCCCGGTCGGTGATCTGATCGTCCGCCTGGTGCTCATCGTGCACCGATGGGTTCAGCCAGGTGGGAACGGCCGTCACACCCCACGGACTCGTGGCGGCGGAGGCCGGTTGCCCGTCTCGTTCGGAGTCCGGCCGCCCCTCGAGTGGTTCGGGATGGGCTGTCGGGGTGGCCAACCGGTCCAGCGCGGTCCGCCTGCGACCGAGGTCGACGCCGGCTCCGTCACGACGAGGCGCTGAGGTGCTCATGCCCGTCGAGCGTATGGACCGCGGGGCCCGATTCGGCCGTCGCCCGAGATCCCGCCGACTTCTGTGGATCGATTCGCGGTTGTGGACGCCGGTGCCGCGTCGGTCAGACCTCGATCGGATCGAGATGGGTCGCGAGCGTGATCCCGATGGCGCCCGAACCGACATGGCAGCCGAGGACCGGACCCAGATCCACGATCATCTCCGACGTCACCACGCGGAGCCGATCCGTCAACTGCCCGGCGAGCTCGCGAGCCAGCTCGGGCGACCCACTGTGCTGTACCCCGAGGGTGACCGGTCGCCCGTCGGCGGATTCGACCGCCGCGTCGACCATCTTGGTGAGCGCTTTGGAGAAGGTGCGATGCCGTTCCTTGAGTGTCAGCATGCCGTCGACCATGTGCAGGATCGGTTTGATCGACAACGCCGAGCCGAGCATCTTGCTCGCCGCGCTGATCCGGCCGCTCTGCCGCAGGTTCTCGAGGTCGTGGACACACACCATGGACTCGATCGTCGACGCCTGGCGAATGGCCGATTCGTAGACACGATCCCGGTCGGCGCCCGCGGTCGCCGCCTGCGCCGCACCGATCGCGGTGAAACCGACGGCGAGCCCGACCGAACGCGAATCCACGATGCGTACCTGCCCGGAGAATTCCTCGGCGGCCAGACGACCCGCTCCCCACGTGCCCGACAGCCGCCGCGACATGTGGACCGCCACCACGCCATCTCCGTCGCTGGCCTCCAGCGCCTCGGCATACGCGGTTCTCAACTCGTGCGGATTGGCCCCGGAGGTGGTCACACCCGGGGTCGAGACGATATCGGCCGGGATGTCGTCGACGCCCTCGAGGTAGTCCTTGCCGTCCAGGGCGAGATGCAACGGAACCTGCCGGATGCCGTAGTGATCGGCGACTGCGGCCGGCAGCCGCGACGATGAGTCGGTGACGACGACGACTGGCACGCGTCTACGTTAGCGGGTCGGCTCGACGTCGGCGGGACGCCCATCACCCGCTGCGCGCGGACGCCGATCGAGCACTCGTCGGACCGCGGGCACGACCTCGTCGGCGATGCGCCGGTGGCAGTCGAATCCCCAGTGGATACCGTCCGGGTTCATCTCGTACTCCGCCGCGCCGAAGGCGTCCCGAGTCGCCGGATAGAAGTCGACGGTGGGCACGCCGTGGACATGTGCCCACCGCAGCATCGCCGCGGTGGTCGGGATCCGCCCGCTGTGCACGTGACCGTAGTAGGGGCTGCGGTGCGTGGGCGGGAGGCACAGTAGGACGGGCAGGTCGGGCCGCAGCTGGGTCAGCGCGTCGTGGATCTTGTCGAGGTACTCGACGGTGATGTGCGGTGGCAGTGCGACGGGCCATCCGACTTTGGACAGCCGGGGCTGCAGCCATTGATAGCCGTCTCGGACGACCTGCCGGACCCGATTGGGTCGCACATAGCGGATCTGCTCGCGCACGGCCGTCGGCAGCGGTGACGGGAGGCTGTCCATCCCGCCGAACGCCAGTATCACGACCTCCGCAGACGGTACCGCGGCCCAGATGTTGGGGTCCTGCGTCAACGCCCACCAGACATCTCGGCTCGTCCACCCGATCCGCCCGAACAGTGCGACCTCGCGCTCGCAGTCCTCACCCACGAGATTCGGCCAGATGCGCGCGTCGTCGGCGGGCAACCCGCCGGTCGGACCGTAGTAGGCCAGCGAATCCGACAGGACGAGCAGACTCACTGCACGCCCGCGTCCGCGCTCTCGGCCGACGCGTTCCAGACATCCAGCCGCCACCGGGGCGGGCTGCCGGGCACACCGTGTCCCGACAACTGCACCCAGCTCGTGTTCGCGAGTCCGCCGAACACCGGCCAGGACGTCTCCGGAAGGCCGAGCAACGCTGCGGTCATGGCCGCGATGACACCGCCGTGGGCGACGAGAACCACGGGCGCCTCGGGCAGGTCACCGCTGCCCCAGTCATCGAGATCGGCCACGAGTTCGTCGACGAGCGGCACGGCACGGCGGGCGACGTCGATGCGGCTCTCTCCGTTCGGCGGCGACCATGAGGCGTCGTCGCGCCAGATCCGACGTGCGCCCGGCATGGCCTCATCGACCTCGATGTGAGTCATGCCCTGCCAGTCGCCGAGATGGGTCTCGCGCAGCCGTACGTCGGTGGTGATGGGGAGCCCGGCGCGCCGCGCCAAAGCGTCCGCGGTGTCGCGCGCTCGGGTGAGGTCCGACGCGACGATCCGCATCGGCGCACGATCTGCGAGTGCCACCGCGGCGGCCTCGGCCTGCCGCACCCCCAACGCAGACAGCTCGGTGTCGAGCTGCCCTTGCATCCGGCTGGCGGCGTTGTACTCGGTTTGACCGTGGCGCAACAAGATCAGCCGCCGGACAACCGGCGTGAGGCGCTCGACCGAGGTGTCGTGATCGTCGGGACCGCCGCTCACGAAAGGCCGTCCACGTCGATGACCGGACAGTCCTTCCAGAGACTCTCCAAAGCATAGAAGTGCCGCTCATCGGTGTGCTGGATGTGCACCACGATGTCGGCGTAGTCGATCAGCGCCCAGCGCCCCTCCCGGGTGCCCTCACGGCGGACCGGCTTGCGCCCGGCTTCCCGCAGCTTGTCCTCCACCTCGTCGACGATCGCGGTCACCTGCCGCTCGTTGTCCGCCGACGCGATCACGAAGATGTCGGTGATGACGAGCTGTTCGGAGACGTCGATGACCGTGACGTCGTGCGCGAGTTTGTCGGCGGCGGCGTGCGCCGCGACCGTGGCCATCTCCAGCGCTTCGGCTGAGGCAGTCACAGGTGTCCTTCCATAGTGGGGTCGCGGCTGTCGCCGCGCGGGGTGCTCACGGTGCGGAGACCCCCGGCGAGGATGCCTTCGGTGCACGGTACAGCTTGCGTTTGGCGATGTATTGGACGACGCCGTCGGGTACCAGGTACCAGACCGGGCGGCCTCGTGCCGCGCGGGCGCGACACTCGGTCGACGAGATGGCCAGGGCCGGGATCTCGAGCATCTGCAGTGTGTCGTCGGGCAATGCCTCGAGGTGGTGGGCCAGGTGCTTGGCGTGCAATTCGTAGCCGGGCCGGCTGACACCGATGAAATGCGCCAGTTCGAACAGCTCCTCCCAGTCCTGCCACGACAGGATGGACTCGAGTGCGTCGGCGCCGGTGATGAAGTAGAGCTCGGCCTCCGGGTGCATGGCGCGCAGGTCGCGCAGCGTGTCCACCGTGTAGGTGTCACCCTCGCGCTCGATGTCCACCCGGCTCACCGTGAACCGAGGGTTGGACGCGGTGGCGATGACCGTCATGAGATAGCGGTCCTCCGCCGGACTCACCGGCCGGTTCGCATCCACCTCGCTCTCGGCCGCCGGATCGGCGAGTTTCTGCCAGGGGCGACCCGTCGGGACGAAGATGACCTCGTCGAGAGAGAAGCGGTGCCCCACCTCGCTGGCCGCCACCAGATGCCCGTTGTGGATCGGGTCGAACGTACCGCCCATGATGCCGATGCGACGTGCGCGCGGCTGCGAAGTCGGCGGGCGGTCGGTGGCCATGACGTGTGAGTTTACGCGGTCGGCCGCAGTTGTCCGCGCGAGGAGTCGGTCACACGGGGAGCAGGTCCGCGATGGCGCGGCCGAGTTGAGTGGCGTTCCGGCACTCGAACATCTCGATGATCTCCGCGTACTCGACGGCCGCGGAGTCGCCGGTCCCCCAGTTCGCCCTGGCCTCCGGGTTGAGCCAGTACGCATGGCGGGCACGCTCGGTGAGCTCGGCCAGCGCGCGCAGGCGCGGGTCGTGATAGTTGTTGCGGGCGTCGCCGAGGATCAGCAACGCCCCGCGGTGGGTCAATGATTCGCCGTACTCGTCGACGAATCCTTTGAGCATGTTGCCGTAGTCGGAATGTCCGTCGCGGGTGCTGATCCGTGCCGTGGTGATCATCCGGTGCATGTTCGTCCCGAAGTCCTCGTCGTCGGCGCCGGTGTCGAAGAAGTCGGTCACCTCGTCCACGGTGTCCACGAAAGCGAACGCGCGAACCTTCGAGAACTGTTGCCGCAGAGCGTATACGAGCCGCAACGTGAATTGCGAGAAGCCGGCGACCGAGCCGGACACGTCGCAGATGATGGTCAGTTCCGGACGGCCGGGCCTCGGTCTGCGGTGGCTGAGTTCGATGGGCACCCCGCCGGTCGACATGGACGCCCGCAGGGTCTTTCGCACATCCACGGCCCCGCGATGCGCACGGCGGCGCCGGATCTCGAGCTTCGAGGCCAGCAACCGGGCCAAGGGCTGGATGGTACGTCGGATCTCGGCGAGGTCTTTCGCGCCGGCGGACAGGAAGTTGATGTTCTCCGGCAGCTGCGGGATCGCGTAGTCGGCGACACGGTCCCGGCCCTTCGCGCCGGCCATACGACGTTGGGTCTCCGCCTCGATCGCGGCCCGGAGATCGGCCGAGCGCGCCCGGGCGGCGCGGCGGTACATCGGCTCGGTTCCCGGCCGGTCGCCGAGCCCGCCCTCATCGTCGCCACCCCCGGCCATGGCTGCGGCGATCTTGGCGATCAACGTCTGCGGGTTCACTTGGGACAGAGCCTGATACGCCGAGAACGCCTCACCGCGAGTGGATTCGTAGCGCCCGAGCTGATCGACGATGAGGGAGACCATCTGTGCGAGTCGGCCGTCGGCGTCGGCGGTTTCGTCGGCCAGCAGGTCGGCGATCATGTCCCGCACGGCGTCGACGTCGATCTCCCCGTCGGGTGTGCGCGGCAACTCGGTCGCGGTGGTCCGCGCCCCGGTCCCCAGTGGGAACCACAGGTCGAAGACGGTGTCGAAGACCTTGCGATGCATGTGATCGCTGATCAGGGTGGTGGCCAGACCTTCCCGCAGACTGCGCCGATCGATGAGGTCGAGCACCTCCACGGCCTGAGCGGCATCGATGAGCGACGACGGTCCGACGACGATTCCGCGGGCACGCAATTCGTCGACGAACCCGGTCAGATGCGCGATCAGCGGCACCTCGTCGGCATCGGGCGCGGTGGACATCAGCCCAACTTGAGTTCTTTGAGCGCCGTCTTCAGGTCTGGGCGATGCTTGAGGACCACACCGAGCGTGCGGGCGATGAGCCCGTCGTCGAGCTTGCCGGATGTGTCGCCGCCCGATTCTCCGGCGCCCAACGCGAGCAACGTGTTTGCCCAGTCGATGGTCTCGGCGACCGACGGCTTCTTACGGATGTCGAGCGTTCGCAGCACCCCGATCACCCGGACCAGTTCGGCGGCGAGGGCATCGGACAGTCCCGGCACCCGCGACGCGAGGATCTCGCGTTCGCGCGCGGCGTCGGGGAAGTCGATGTAGAGGTACAGACAGCGACGCTTCAGCGCCTCGGACAGGTCGCGAGTCGCGTTCGACGTCAGCAGCACCACCGGTCGTCGGGCGGCGGCGACCGTCCCCATCTCCGGGATGGTGACGGCGAAGTCGCTGAGTACCTCGAGCAGCAACCCCTCCATGTCGACGTCGGCCTTGTCCACCTCGTCGATGAGCAAGACCGTCGGCTCGGATCGGGAGATCGCCTTGAGCAATGGTCGCGGCAACAGGAACTCGTCGGAGAAGATGTCGGTCTTCGCCTCGTCCCAGTCGCGGTTTCCGGTGGCCTGGATGTGCAGGATCTGCTTGGCGTGGTTCCACTCGTAGAGTGCGCGCGCCTCGTCGATCCCCTCGTAGCACTGCAACCGGATCAGCTCGGCATCGGTCGCCTGCGAGATCGCACGTGCCAGTTCGGTTTTGCCCACACCTGCGGGGCCTTCGACGAGCAACGGCTTGCCCAGCCGATCGGCGAGGTAGGTCGACGTGGCCGTGGCGTCGTCGGCGAGATAGCCGGTGGCTCGCAGGCGCGAGACCACATCGGCGACATCGGAAAAGGACGGAACGGTCGTCGGCCCGCCGCCCGCGGCGGTCGTCGCGTCAGCCATCACGCCGGCCGGATGTGGCCGTCGCCCCAGACGATCCACTTGGTCGAGGTGAGTTCGGGAAGCCCCATCGGTCCACGGGCGTGCAGCTTCTGCGTGGAGATGCCGATCTCGGCACCGAAGCCGAACTGCTCGCCGTCGGTGAAGGCAGTCGACGCATTGACCATCACGGCGGCCGCGTCGACCCGGGACGTGAACTCCCGCGCTGCGGCGAGATCGGTCGTGACGATCGCCTCGGTGTGGCCGGTTCCGTACATGTCGATGTGAGCGACGGCGGCGTCGAGGTCGTCGACGACCTTCATCGCGATGTCCATCGACAGATACTCCTCGGCCCAATCCTGTTCGGTGGCCGGCTCCATGTCGGGTTCGTCGCCGTGGATGACGACGCCCTGCGATCGCAGCGCCTGGCTGATCTTCCCCATCGCATCGGCGGCGACCGCCTTGTCGATGAGCACGGTCTCGGCGGTGTTGCACACGCTGGGACGACGGGTCTTGGAGTTGAGGATGATGCGGGTCGCGACGTCGATGTCGGCGAGCGCATGCACGTAGACGTGGCAGTTGCCGGTGCCGGTCTCGATGGTCGGCACCGTCGCATTGGCCACCACGGCATTGATCAGGCCGGCACCACCGCGCGGGATCACCACGTCCACGAGGCCACGAGCCCGGATCAGGGCCGTGACACTGGAACGGTCCTCGCTGGGCAGCAGGGCCACCGCGTCGGCGTTGATGTTCTTCTCGCGCAGCACGTCACGCAGGATGCGGACCAGCTCGGCGTTGGAGTCGGCGGCCGACGACGATCCGCGGAGCAGGACGGCATTGCCCGACTTGAACGCGATGCCGAAAGCGTCGACGGTCACATTCGGCCGGGCTTCGTACACCATGCCGACAACGCCGAGCGGAACACGCACCTGCCGCAGCTCGAGTCCGTTCGGCAGCGTCTTGCCTGCCACGACGACACCGATCGGATCCGGCAGGACGGCCACCTGACGCAGCCCGTCGGCGATACCGGTCACCCGATCGGGGGTGAGGCGCAGCCGGTCGATCAGGTTGGCCTCCGTGCCGTCTGCCTCGGCCCGCGCGATGTCGGTGGCATTGGCCGCGAGCACGGACTCGCTGTTCGCCTCGATGGCCTCCGCGGCCGCGAGCAGCAGCTCGTTCTTCGCGGCGGTCGTCAGACCGCCGAGCGCGCGAGACGCGACCTTGGCAGCCTTGGCCAGACCCGTGACGACCTGTTCGACGTCGGTCGCCACCACGGCCGGTTCGGCGGTGGGTGCACTCATGAAATCCTCGACTTCGCCTGCGAAATTATGTCGTCCACCAGAGTAGCGGGGCGGCAGGCACCACCCCAACGCCGCCTGTTGCCCGGGTCACCACGGCCTGATACACTCGAACATGAGTTCGATAACCGATCTGATGAGCTCACCGGGGGGAACCATGGACTCGACCGACGATCTGCGATCACTCGTCGTGAAGCTTGCCGACCTGCCCTGCGGCACGTCGGAATCCGATTCGATGCAGCGCTTGACGATCCTCGAAGAGGTCAAATCCGCGTGCGCGGCAGCACAGGTCCGCGAGACCGCCCGTGTCGAGGAACTGCGGGCCACCGATGAAGAGATGCGCAACGTGCCCCTCCGACGGCGCGGTCGCGGGCTGTCCGCCGAGATCGGCATCGCGCGCAAGGTGTCGCCCCGTCGCGGCGGCCAGTTCCGTGGCTTCGCGCGGGCGCTCGCCCACGAGATGCCCCACACTCATGCGGCCCTCACCTCCGGACGGCTCACCGAATGGCGCGCGACGATCCTGGTCCGCGAGACCGCCTACCTCACACGCGAGACCCGGACCGAGATCGACCGCCGGATGTGCGCGAGCCCGTCGACGCTCGAGGGTGTGAGCGACAAGGAACTCGACGCATCCGTCAAGAAGCTCGCCTACGAGCTCGATCCGCACGCCGTGGTGGCCCGCTCGTCCGCGGCGACGAAAGATCGCCGGGTCGGCGTGCGGCCGGCACCGGATCTGATGACGAAACTGTCGGCGCTGCTGCCCCTGACCCAAGGTGTCGCGGTCTATGCCTCTCTCAAGGCGCACGCCGACTCGATTCTCGGCGCCGACGACCGGACGCATGCACAGATCATGGCCGACACACTGGTCGAACGGGTGACCGGTCAGGCGAACGCCGCGGCGGTTCCGGTCGCTGTCGATGTCGTGATCCCGGAGCGCACTCTGCTCACCGACAGTGACGAGGCGGCCGAGATACCCGGATTCGGGCCGATTCCCGGTCACCTGGCCCGGCGGATGATCGCGGACGGAACCGCAGACGACGCGGAGACCGTCTCGACCATCCGACGTCTGTATGCGCGGCCGCGCGATGGGACCCTCGTGTCGATGGACGCCCGATCGCGCGGCTTTCCCAAGGCACTGGCACATTTCGTCGCGAGACGCGATCGGCGATGTCGGACGCCGTACTGTGGCGGAACGGTCGCCGAGATCGATCATGCACGGCCACATCGACACGGTGGACCGACATCCGCCTCCAACGGGGACGGTTTGTGCCGTGCACACAATCTGGCGAAGGAGGCCGGCGGCTGGCGCTTCACCGTGATCAAGGCGGCTGGAGGCCACACCGTCGAGATCAGTACGCCCACCGGCGGTGTCCTCATCTCCGCCGCTCCCCCGGCCGTCGGATTTCGAGCACCGACGGTCAGCATTGTCGAGACCCGATTGCATGCGCTGGTGAACGCCGCGTAGTTCCGCCGTTCAACACCGGCCCAACACTCGCGACAGAACGTCGCGCGACGCGGCGTCGAGGTCGAGATTATAGGCGGCCGTCACCGCCACGAATTGGATCGCGTACTGGCAGTGGAACGCCCGGTTGGGCGGCATCCATTGTGCCGGGCCCTGATCGGACTTCGTCAGGTTCGATGCCGCATCGACGGCCACGAGATTCGCGGGATCATTGGCGAGGTTCATGCGGGTCGTCGGTGGCCACGACCATGCACCCATGTCCCACGCGTACGAGAGTGGAACGATGTGATCGATCTGGACTGCGCCTGCGCGACGATCCCTGCGGAAGACGAGGAAGTCGCCGGTGTACGGACTACGGAACTCGCCGGAGATCACCGCCCGGGGGCACGACGCGATCGCCGCCCGGCGCGTGTCAGTGAGGTCACGGCCGAGCACATCGTTTCTCGTGTCACACCCGTTGCCACCGCCCGCCACCGCGACGGCGTCGGTCCACGGGGAACCGAACGCCTCGCGCCGATAGTCCGATCTCGATGGTCGTTGTGCGACAACGGAGATACGCGAGAGGAGTGCAGTGGCGCGGTGAGCCTGGGCGGTCAGCGCCGGGTTCGACGGCTCAGGGCCCGACGACACCGTGCCGACCGCCACGACGACCGCGGTGCCCACGCACCCCATCAGGATCAGCCACCACCGCCACGGCCACTGCGGTGCAGCTCGATTCATTGCGGACACTCGTTGTCCGGGATCGGCCATAGCGTCGTCGGTGACCGTCGATCTGGCCGCACCGCCTCAACCGAAGGAAGACCCGTGAACCTCGTCTCGATCCGCATCATCACCGACTCACTGCCGCGTCTCGTGGAGTTCTACGAGCACGTCACCGCTTCCTCGGCGCGGTGGGCGACCACCGAATTCGCCGAGATCCTCACCCCTTCCGGAACCCTCGCGCTGGCAAGCGAACGGACGGTGGCGATGTTCGCCGACGGCTGTGCCGTCCCGAGGGCCAATCGGTCGGTGATCATCGAGTTCCGGGTCGGCGATGTCGATGCCGAGTATCAGCGGTTGGCGGGGAGACTCGACGAGGTCGTCCAGGAACCGACGACGATGCCGTGGGGTAACCGCTCGCTGCTTTTCCGCGATCCCGACGGCAATCTGATCAATCTGTTCACCCCGGTCACCGCGGATGCCCTGGATCGACAGACGATCTGACCCGCCGCAGAGGTCACGACTTGTCCAGGTATTTGACCTTGTTGGGTACCAGGATCGCGTCGACGAGGTCGGCGAGGGGACGATGCTCGGCCAGCGGCAGATCCGCGACCACGATCTCCTCGGCGAACTCGCGTGCGTCCGCGATGACGTCGGCATCGTCCAGCAGGGACAGGAACCGCAGCGATGAGGTGCCGCCGGACTGCAGCGATCCGAGGACATCACCCTCCCTCCGCTGCTCCAGATCGACCCGAGCGAGTTCGAATCCATCATTGGACGCTTCGACCGCCCGCAACCGTTCCATCGCCTGCGAAATCGGCGGCGCCGAACTCATCAGCAGGCACAATCCGGGATGTTGACCACGGCCTACGCGACCACGCAGCTGGTGTAGCTGGCTCACCCCGAATCGTTCGGCGTCGACGATCACCATCATCGTGGCGTTCGGGACGTCGACACCGACCTCGATCACCGTCGTCGACACCACCAGGTCGATCTCGCCGCGACCGAACGCGTCCATCACGGCGTTCTTGTCGTCGGCGGGGAGCCGCCCGTGCAGCATCTCGATCCGGAATCCACCGAGGGGTCCCGCAAGCAGCTCTGCGTACTGATCGAGCACCGATGTGCTCTTCTGCGCCGGCCCCTCGTTCGCACTCGCACGTTTCGACTTCTTGTCGTCGGGGTCATCGCCGATCCGGGAGCAGACCACGTAGACCTGTCGACCGGCGCCGATCTCCTCCGCAGCACGCGCCCACACACGATCGACCCAGGCTGCGTTGCCCATCGGCACCACCGAGGTGCTGATCGGCTGTCGGCCGCGGGGCAGCTCGGTGAGGACCGACGTCTCCAGGTCACCGAACACGGTCATCGCGACGGTCCGTGGAATCGGTGTCGCCGTCATGACCAGGAAGTGCGGCATGAGGCCGTCTTTTCCTCGGGCCCGCAGTACATCTCGTTGCTCGACACCGAATCGGTGCTGTTCGTCGACGACGACCATGCCGAGGTCGAAGAAGGTCACGTTCTCCTCGAGGAGCGCGTGGGTGCCGATCACGATGCCCGCGGTACCGGTGACGACATCGAGAAGGGTCTGCCGCTTTCCGGCGGTCTTCATCGACCCCGTCAGCAGCACCACCTTCGTGGCGCCCTCGGCCGCGGACAGTTCACCCGCCTCGGACAGATCTCCCAGCATCGTCCGCATCGTCCGATAGTGCTGCGCGGCAAGCACTTCAGTAGGCGCGAGGATCGCGCACTGATGCCCGTTGTCGACCACGCGCAACATGGCCAGAAGGCTGACCAGGGTCTTACCGGACCCCACCTCACCCTGGAGAAGTCGGCTCATCGGCACGTCGCGGCCGAGTTCGTCCGCGATCTCGGCGACCACCGCCTGCTGTCCGTCGGTCAGGGTGAACGGCAGACGCGCCATCAGCCGGTCCTCCAGCCCACCGTCGACATGCGGGCAGATCGGCGCGTGCTCGGTTCGGCCCGCCACCCGCCGCTGGGCGAGGACGGTCTGGATGGCCAGCGCCTCGTCGAACTTCAGCCGGGCTCGCGCCGTGTCGATGTCGTCTTCGGTGTCCGGCAGGTGGATGCGGTGCAATGCGTCGTCGGTGGAGATCAGCTCGCGAGCGGAGCGTTGCTCGGGCGTCAGTGCGTCCGGGATCACCTCGTCGGCGGCGTCGAGGGCAGCCAGTACCCGGCGTACGGCACCCCAGATGTTCCAGGTCTGGATCTCCTTGGTGGACGGGTAGATCGGAACGATCGGGCGGTCCAGCCCCGCCTCGTCGACCCCGCCGGTGATCTCCGCCTCCACCGAGTACATCTCCGTCAGCATCGCCGATCCGACGACGCGGTCGACCTCGGGGTCGCCGTCGGGGAGCACCGCCCATTCCGGATGCGACAGCTGCACCTTGCCCTGAAAGGTCTTGACCTTCCCGGCCATCATGACGCGCGCGCCCGGCTTGAGGCGTTGCTGGATGAACCTGGCGTTGAAGAAGTTGGCCTCGTAGGAGTGGTTGCCGTCGGTCACGGTCACCTTGAGGAACTGACCGTGGCGCTTGCGCATCTGGATCATCCGTGCCGCGGTGATCCGGCCGACGATCGTCGCCCACTCGTCATCGACAGGTAGCTCGTCGTTGGACAGCTGACCTTGCCGGACATAGCGCCGCGGCGCATAGCGCAGCAGTTCGCCCACCGTCGCGACTCCGATGGATTCCAGCCGTGCGACGAGTTTCGGGTCGAGGACCACGTCGAGGCCGTCCGCCATCCGGAGCACTACTCGACTCCCACCTGCAGCAGCTGATCGGATTGGCCGGTCCGATACATCGCGAGCTCGACGCCGGCATAACTGCGACGCATCTGCTGACTCAGGGCCTCGAGCGCGGCGTCGTCGACGCCGGCCCCGGCCATCACGGTCACCAGTTCGCCACCGGTGGCCAGCATCAGGTCGACCAGTGCGGTGGCCGCGCCGGTCTGGTCCGGCGCGATGACCAGGACGTCGGAACCGATCAGCCCCAGTACGTCGCCGACCTCGCAGGTACCGGCCAGCGTCATGATCCGACTCGGGGCACGCACCAGCGATCCCCACCTGGTGCCGGCCGCGGCTTCGGCCATCGCATAGGTGTCCGGGTCCGGCGCCTCGCCCGGATCATGGACGGCCAGCGCCGAAAGACATTGCACCATCGACGATGTCGGCAGAAACACCACCGACCGCTGGGTCGAACGCGTGGCGGCGGTGACCGAGACGAGGTCCTGCGCGGACAGTTTGCCGTTCGCCATCACGACGACATGGGCGCTGTCGGTGGCACGGATCGCCTCGGTCAACGCCTCCGGCGTCAGCCCGTCGTCGGCGGACAGGACCGCGGCGCCGGCCTCGGCGAACAACTCTGCCGCACCGGCACCGGTCACCACGGCGACCACGGCACGTTTGTTCCGGGGTGGCGGTTCGGTGGTGTCGACCTGGGCGCGGATCGCGTCGAGCGCGAAACAACTGATCCGGATGTCGGAGAGCGGTCCGCGCACCACGCCTGCCTCGACCGCCTTGCCCGGATCGCTGGTGTGGACGTGAACCGAGAACCGTTCGCCGCCGGCGGAGCTGTCACCGACGATCACCACCGAGTCCCCGATCTCGTTCAACGTCTCGCGCAGCGATCCGATCTGCTCCCCCGCCGCACCGTCCAGCAGATACATGACCTCGAAGTCCATGTCGCTGCCACCCGAGCAGGTGTCGTTCTCCTGGTGCCCCGGCCGCCCGCCGCCGATGAGAATGCCCCGGTAGCGGCGACGTCGTTGGGCGACCCCGGTCAGCACCGCCACCATCGCATCGGCGAGGGCGAGGAACCCCCGACCACCCGCGTCGACCACGCCGGCGTCGGCGAGTTCCGGCAGCTGTTCCGGAGTTCGTTCGAGCGCCTCCGCACAGTCGTCGGCGACCGCCCTGGCCAGGTCCCCGGCGGACTCGGTGACGTGGGCGGCAGCCGTCTCCGCGGCAATTCGGATGACGGTGAGCACGGTGCCCTCACGTGGCTCACTCACCGCGCGGACCGCGGCCAGCGACCCCAGCCGCAGGCCCGCCGCCCACAGCTGATTGAACGTCATGTGCGATTCGTCGGACATCAGCTCCGCCGCGTCCGATATACCGACCAACAGTTGCGACAGGATGATGCCGGAGTTGCCACGCGCCTGGGCCACCGCGCCATCGGCCATCGTCCGCGCGACCGTCCCGACGCCCGCGTCGTCCGGAAGGGTGTCGATCGCATCCATCGCGGCCTGCATGGTGAACAACATGTTGCTGCCCGTGTCGGAGTCGGGGATCGGGAAGACGTTCAGGTCGTTGATCTCGCCGCGCAGACTCTCGAGCCCGTCGACGGCGGCATGCGCCCAGTCCCGCAGGAGCTGCGGGTTCATCATCTTGATGAGACCGCCGTCGAACGCCGACTCCATGAAACCCCTCTACCGTGGACAATGGCGCAGGCCGGCGAAACCCTGAGCAGGCCGGCGCAGGCTGATCGCCAGTTGCGTTCGAGGTTACCCGGGCCATCGGACGGCACCGAGCCGACCGCCGCACGCCCACGAGAACGCCATGCTCTGTGGACCGATTTGGTCGGTCAGGACCGGTCCGGCTATTCTTGCAGGGTTGCCTTGCAGCTGTGCCCGTCGGTGCATCGTCACCGATCGCGGAACTGCGGGCAGAACACGACCACTTTCATCAACACAAGGGAGTTCGACGATGGCTGCCGTTTGCGATATCTGCGGCAAGGGACCGGGCTTCGGCAAGTCGGTTTCGCACTCGCACCGGCGCACGAACCGCCGGTGGAACCCGAACATTCAGTCGGTGCGCGTCGAGGTCGCGCCGGGGAACCGCAAGCGCAAGAACGTGTGCACCTCCTGCCTGAAGGCCGGTAAGACCGCGCGCGTCTGATCGTCGACGCGGCAGTTGCCGCTCACTGATCGACCGATCCTCACACGGAGCCCGATCTCCCGGACCGAGCAATCGCTCGCCCCGGGAGATCGGGTCTTTGTGCGTTCCGGCTAGAGTCTGCAGACCATGACCGCACAGCCTGACACCGAGCCGACCACAGCCCTCGTCACCGAGGACGGCGGCGTCCTGACGATCGCCGTCTCCACCGCCGCCGCGGGCACCTCGCTCGCGGATGACGCACTGACCGAGGGCGCGGCCGCGCTGCGCGAGGTCGCGCGTGGCGAGCGCCAGGTGGGAGCGATCCTTCTCGTGGGCCACGGCGCCAACTTCTGCGCCGGCGGAAACGTCCGGGCCTTCGCCTCGGCCGACCATCGCCCGACCTATCTGCGCGGTCTCGCCGACAACTTCCACGCGTTCGTCACGGCCCTCCACGAAGCCGATCGGCCGGTCGTCGCTGCGGTGAAGGGCTGGGCCGCCGGCGCCGGAATGAGCATCGTCCTGCACGCCGACGTCGCGATCGGCGGCACGTCGACCAAGATGCGTCCGGCGTACCGGGGCATCGGTCTCTCGCCGGACGGCGGGATGACCTGGACGCTTCCTCGCGTCGTCGGTGCCGCACGCGCACGGCACATCATCCTCACCGACCAGGTCATCGGCGCCGAGCAGGCCCTCGCCTTGGGCATTCTGGCCGATGTCGTCGACGACGGTGAGGTCGAGTCCGCGGCTCGGTCGGCCGCCGAGAAGATCGCCTCGGGCCCGTGGCAGTCCGACGCGGCGACACGCTCGTTGCTGTCGCAGTCGGCGACCGTCTCACTGAGCGAGCAACTCCGTGCGGAGGCCCAATCGATCTCCGTACTCTCCGCGTCACCTGAGGGCATCGAGGGTGTCGACGCGTTCGTCGGCAAGCGCAAGCCGGACTTCGGGTCTGTTCGCCGATAGCCGGCGCCACCCTTCGTGACGGCCCTCCGCAAGCTCCGGGCCTCCTCAGGGACCGGAAGATGACTCCGCCGACCAAACCCTCCACACACGCGAACACCCCCACGGCCCCTGAGGAGAGAGCTTGCGAGCGTCACGAAGGGCCCAGGTCCGCCCTGGCTAGCCGGGCAGACGCCAGTCGACCGGGTCGCCGCCGAGTTCCTCGAGGGCCTCGTTGGCCCGGCTGAACGGTCGCGAGCCGAAGAATCCGCGACTGGCCGACAGCGGGGACGGATGGGCGGACTCGATCACCGGGACCTCCGGCAACCACTGCTTGAGTCCACCGGCGTCGCGACCCCACAGGATGGCGACGAGGGGCTCCGAATCGCGGGCGACGAGAGCCTTGATCGCGCATTCGGTGACCTGCTCCCAGCCCTTTCCTCGATGCGACGCCGGTTCACCGGGCGACACGGTGAGAACCCTGTTGAGCAGCAGGACACCGGAGTTGGCCCATGGGGTGAGGTCGCCGTTGGCGGGCATCGGGAAACCCAGGTCGTCGCAGTACTCGCGGTAGATGTTCGCCAGCGATCGAGGGATCGGTGAGACCTCCGGAGCCACCGAGAAACTCAGACCCACCGCGTGCCCGGGGGTGGGGTACGGGTCCTGGCCGACAATCAGCACGCGGACGTCGTCGAACGGGTGGGTGAACGCGCGCAGGACATTCTTGCCGGCCGGGAGGTAACCGCGGCCGGCGGCGTTCTCCTCGCGCAGGAACTGCCCCATCGAGGCGATGACCGGCTCGACCGGCGCCAGCGCCTGCGCCCAACCCGGATCGATCAGGTCCGCCACCGGTTTCGGTGACGGCGCCGCGCCGGCGTCCGGTGTGCTCACCCGATCCTCCGCAGCGCTTCTCGGAAGTACTTTCCGTTCTGGAAGTACATCTCGACGTTGAGGTCCACATGTCCTTCCGGGACCTCGTAGCCTTCGCGGACCTTGGCCGGCACCCCGAGCGCCATCCGACGTTCCGGCACGGTGAACTTGAACGGCACAACCGCGCCCGCGCCGACGATCGCGCCGGTGCCGATCGTCGACCCGTTGAGCACCACCGACCCGGATGCGATCAGACAGTGATCCCCGATCGTCGCGCCTTCGATGTGCGCGTTGTGACCGACGACGCATTCCTCCCCGATCACCGTGGCATCGATCGGGGTGCAATGGATGATCGTCCCGTCCTGGATGTTGGTCCGACGACCGATGGAGATCGTGCCGGAGTCCCCACGCAGGACTGCACCCGGCCACACCGAGACCCCGTCGGCGAGTGTCACATCGCCGATAACCGTGGCATCCGGGTGAATGTAGACGTCGTCACCGATCTTGGGTTCGCGGTCGCCGAGCGCATAGATAGCCATGCACCGAATCTAGGGCATGTCGTTCAGGAGCCGAACGACTGCCAGCCTCGTCGACTCCCGATCGGCCGACCGTCCACGAGCACCCCGGTCCCGTCGTGGACGTCCCCGATGCGTGTCCAGCCGGGCGGTATCGCCGCGGGCGGGAATGCCGCCAGCAGCTCGTGATCCTCCCCACCGGCGACGGTCCACTCGTCCAGATCCACCCCGAGCTGCGATGCCGCAGAACGCATGTCCGGCTCGACCGGGATGAGATGGCTCGCCACCTCGACCCGAACCCGCGACGCCGCCGCCATCGTGATCAACTCCTCGACGAGACCGTCGGAGATGTCGGTCATGGCGTGCGCACCGGCACGTGCCGCGGCCGGGCCCTGCCCGAGGTCGGGTTGCGGCAGCCGATGCGCGTCGACGAGCCTCGGGTACCGTTCGACCAATTCGGCCGTGCCCCGCCGTTCGGCGTCGAGTAGCAGTGCGAACCCGGCGGCACTGGCCCCCAGTGTGTGTCCGGTCACCGCCAGGACATCGCCGGGCCGCGCTCCGCTGACGACGATCGGGGTAGCGCCATCGAGTGCGCCCATCGTGGTGACCGTCAGCACCACCTGTTCGGCGGCCACCAGGTCACCGCCCAGTACACGTCCACCGAGGCGGTGTGTCGCCTCCACGATCCCCGCGTTGAGATCGAGGACGGTGGCGACCGTGGTATCCGTCGGACACGCGAGCGACACCACCACACCGGTGATCCGGCCGCCCATCGCGGCGATGTCGGCCGCGCTCTGCACCACCGCTCGTGCGCCGATGGTGTGCGCATCCGACCAGTCGAAGCGGAAATGCCGTCCCTGCACGGCGGTGTCCGTGCTGACGACCGTCGGCCCGGCCGTGTCGATCACCGCGGCATCGTCGCCCGAGCCGATCACGATGTCGTGCATGTGCTCTACCGGCCCGTCGAGGGGATCGATCGTCGCCGCAGCGCGCGTCAGTTCGGCGATGAGACGGCGCTCCCCGACCTCGCTCACCGTGCGTGCCCGATCGACCGGTTCCCCGGCATTTCCGACGGTCACGACATCTCCTCGATTTCCCTGAGTCGCGCTTGGATGGGGTTGTCAGCGACAATACTGTCACCGGGTCTACAGCCGGACTCCGGGCGCTGACGAGAGGATGGGCGTGGTTCAGGCATACATACTGATCCAGACCGAGGTCGGACGGGCCGCGTTGGCAGCGGCGACGATCGCGGAGATCTCCGGTGTCGCCACGTCCGAAGAGGTCAGTGGACCCTACGACGTCATCGTCCGTGTCGACGCCGCCGATGCGTCGCATCTCAACGAGAACGTCGTCCCCCAGATCCAGAAGGTGGACGGGATCACCCGGACACTCACCTGCCCGGTGGTGCAGACCCCGCACTGAGAGACTCCGCACCGAGCGGGGTCCGATCAGCCCGAAAACGGACCACTAGGGTGTTTGTCGTGAGCGACGACGAACACCACGATGGTTCACCTGCGGACGTGGACTCGCGGTATGGCACCGGCCCCCGTCTGAGCCCGGCTCTGATCGCGACACTGGTTGCCATCCCGGCCATGGTGATCGTCGGCTTCATCGTCTTCGCGGCCCTTCGCCCGGAGGAGACGACGCCGATCGAGTCATATGCGGCAGGTGAATCCGCGTCACCGGACTGTGCGAAGCTCATCGCCGCGCTGCCGCAGTCGTTCGAGGGTTTCGGCGACAAGCAGGTGGACGGCAGCACCGTGAGATGGCCGGCGGACGGCGATGGCGATGCGGTCACCCTGCGGTGCGGCATCTCCCGGCCGAGTGAACTCTCCCCGACGAGCAATCTCCAGGTGATCAACCCGGTGCAGTGGTTCATCACCGACACGGTCGAGGGCTCCGGACAGGCGTACGTGTGCGTCGATCACCGACCGTATGTGGCGATCTGGGTCCCGGCCAACGCCGGCAACGGTCCCATCACCGACGTCTCGGCCGTGATCGAGAAGACGCTGCCGCGCGGTCCGCTCGACTTCGGTTGACCACGAGCTGTCAGTCGTAGATCTCCGGCTTGGGCCGGCGGCCGAGCAGAGAGCTGACGGCATCGCTCACCGACATACCGGAATGACACACTCCGTGCACCGCTTCGGTGAGTGGCATCTCGACGTCGAACTTGTCGGCCAATGCCCGGACGGACGTACAGGATTTGACGCCCTCGGCCACCTGGCCGTGGGTGGCCTCCTGCGCCTGCGCCATCGTGGCACCCTCACCGAGACGGGCGCCGAACGTCCGGTTGCGCGACAGCGGCGACGAACAGGTCGCCACCAGATCACCCACCCCGGCCAGGCCCGCCATCGTCTCGATCTGTGCTCCCACCGCCACACCGAGTCGGATCGTCTCGGCGAGACCGCGAGTGATGATCGTCGCCAAGGTGTTCTGGCCGAATCCCACACCGCTCGCCATCCCGCACGCGAGGGCGATGACGTTCTTCACCGCTCCACCGATCTCGCACCCGATCACGTCGGTGTTGGTGTAGGGCCGGAAGTATCCGGTGGCGAACGCGTGCTGCAATTCGACCGCCCGCTGCTCGTCGGGGCAGGCGATCACCGTGGCCGCGGGCTGCCCCTCGGCGATCTCACGCGCGAGGTTGGGCCCCGTCAGCACGGCCACCCGATCGGGAGACGCACCCGACACCTCCGCGATGACCTCACTCATCCGGAGCAGGGTGCTGGTCTCCACCCCCTTCGCCAGCGACACGAACGTCGCATCGGCGGCCACGTGTGGCGTCCAGTCGGTGAGATTGGCCCGCAACGACTGGGACGGGACCGCGCACACCACGACGTCGGCTCCCGAGATCGCCTCTGAAACTGAGCTCGTCGCGGCGAGCTCTGTGGGCAGGGTGATGCCCGGCAGGTAGTCGGCATTGGTGTGATCGGTGTTGATCCGTTCGGCCAGATCCGGCCGACGGGCCCAGATCGTCGTGTCGGTACCCGCGTCGACCAGTACCTTCCCGATCGCGGTCCCCCAGGAGCCCGCACCCATCACCACCGCACGCACGTCAACTCCTTCGCCAACCGCTCCTAGCCCCTTCACCCTAGTGCCTCGGCGGGTGCCACCACACCGAGGTGACGGATCTCCCCCGGCGGATCGCAGGGTGCGTCGCGGCGCCGCCCGGCGGGTCGGCATCATGGTCGGTATGGAGTCGACATCGTTCACCGGCCCGGGCGGCACCCGCCCCGGTGATGTCGCTGCGGTCCTCGCGGTGAAACGCCTCGACGAGGCGAAGTCGCGACTCGCGGCAACCCGTGGGCCCGGGCGCGACGTCCTGCACCGCGCACTCGTCCTCGGCATGATGTTGGACACGATCGAGGCCGTTCGCGGCGCGGGCGTCGACGATGTCATGGTGATCAGCCCCGACGACGACGTCCTGCGGACCGCCCGTGCGGCCGGGACGGTCGGCGTCCGGGAGGCGATCGATCAGTTCTCGACCGGCGCGGACCGGCTGAATCTGGCCTTCACGCACGCCACCGGGATCGTGCGCAACCGATGGCCGCACGCGCGAACCGTACTGCTCGTACAGGCCGACCTGCCCGCCGCGACCGCCCGGAGCCTGCGTGCTGTGCTCAACACCTCTGTCGGACTTCGGCAGGCATTGCTCGCCGACCGCGACGGCACCGGGACCACCATGCTGGTACGTGACGTCGACATCACCGAGCCGCCGCGGTTCGGCCCGGATTCGGCTGCGGCCCACCGATTGGCCGGGGCCGTCGAACTCGATCCGTCCCACGAACGCTGGCCCGACCTGCGGACCGACGTCGACACCGCTGCCGACCTGGACGCGGCGCGCTCACTGGGTCTCGGCCATCACACGGATGCCGCGCTGCGCGGACATCCATCGGCATCCGGCCTGTCGCCGCAGACCGAACACCTCCGGGTCACCCCCGATGCGTCATGATTGAAGGGTGAGCCCTGCCGACGACATCGCAACCCAGCCGGTCACAGCCATCCCCGGCGCACCGCCGGCGGCGACGCTGCTGCCCGACGAGTCAGCCGACCTGCCCGACGACCGCTATCTCAATCGTGAACTGAGCTGGCTGGACTTCAATTCCCGTGTCCTCGCGCTCGCAGAGGACACGTCGATGCCCCTACTCGAGCGCGCGAAGTTCCTGGCAATCTTCGCCTCCAACCTGGACGAGTTCTTCATGGTGCGCGTCGCCGGCCTGAAACGTCGCGACGAGACCGGACTCTCGGTGCGATCGGCCGACGGCCTGTCCCCGCGCGAACAGTTGCGGCGGATCGCCGCACGAACCCAGACCATCGCCGACCGGCACGCCCGTGTGTTCCTCGATTCGGTCAACCCTGCTCTGGCCGAGAACGACATCCACATCGTCACCTGGGCCGAACTGTCGGAAGAACAGAAGGCACGTCTCGTCGACTATTTCCACGAGGACGTGTTCCCGGTGCTGACGCCACTGGCCGTCGATCCTGCGCACCCGTTCCCGTACATCAGCGGTCTGTCGCTGAATCTGGCGGTGACCGTCAAGGACGCAGCCGAAGGCGGCGAGCACTTCGCCCGGGTCAAGGTGCCCGACAACGTGAATCGGTTCGTACCGGTCGACGATCTGATGCGTCGGTCGGATGCGTCCAAGAAAGACGAACGTCGGACGACACTCCTCCCGCTCGAGACGTTGATCGCAGCGAACCTCGAGCATCTCTTCCCGGGCATGGAAATCGTTGAGCATCACGCCTTCCGGATCACCCGTAACGCGGACTTCGAGGTCGAGGAGGATCGCGACGAGGACCTGCTGCAGGCGCTCGAACGCGAACTCGCCCGCCGCCGCTTCGGCTCGCCGGTGCGCCTCGAGGTCGCCGACGACATGACCGAACACATGCTCGAACTCCTCCTGCGGGAGCTCGACGTGAACCCCCACGACGTCATCCAGGTACCCGGACTACTCGATCTGTCATGCCTTTTCGAGGTGAACGGACTCGATCGGCCACAGCTCAAGGACCGCCCGTTCGTCCCGGCCACCCACCCGGCCTTCGGCGAGCGCGAGACACCCAAGAGCGTGTTCTCCACGCTGCGGGAGGGTGACGTGCTCGTCCACCATCCCTATGACTCGTTCTCCACCAGCGTGCAGCGGTTCATCGAACAGGCGGCGGCGGACCCGCAGGTACTGGCGATCAAGCAGACGCTGTATCGCACCTCCGGCGATTCACCGATCGTCAACGCCCTCATCGACGCTGCCGAGGCCGGCAAGCAGGTCGTCGCGCTCGTGGAGATCAAGGCCCGCTTCGACGAGCAGGCGAACATCAAGTGGGCCAGGCAGCTCGAGCAGGCGGGCGTACACGTCGTCTACGGCCTCGTCGGACTGAAGACCCACTGCAAGACATGTCTGGTGGTGCGTCGGGAGGGATCCGCGATCCGGCGCTACTGCCACATCGGCACCGGCAACTACAACCCCAAGACCGCACGGCTCTACGAGGACGTGGGCCTGTTCACCGCGGCCCCCGACATCGGCGCGGACCTGACGGACCTGTTCAACACGCTCACCGGGTATTCACGCAAACAGGAATACCGCAACATCCTGGTGGCGCCACACGGAATCCGGTCCGGGATCATCGACCGCGTCAACATCGAGATCGACCGCTTCCTCCACGGCGACACCCGGGCACGCATCCAGCTCAAGGCCAACGCGCTCGTGGATGAGCAGGTGATCGATGCGCTGTATCGGGCGTCGCAGAGCGGTGTTCCGGTCGAGATCGTCGTGCGTGGAATCTGCGCACTCCGACCGGGAATGGACGGGGTCAGCGACAACATCGTCGTCCGATCGATCCTGGGTCAGTTCCTCGAACATTCGCGAGTCCTCTATTTCGGCGCCCAGGACGAGTATTGGATCGGCAGCGCCGACATGATGCACCGCAACCTCGATCGCCGGGTCGAGGTGATGGTCCAGGTGCGCGACGCGCGCCTCACCAAGGAGCTCGAGGACGTGTTCGCCTCGGCACTCGATCCGCGGACCCGCTGCTGGATCCTGCAATCCGACGGCAGCTGGTCGGCGTCGCCGGCCGAGGGAGAAGAGGTCCGCGATCATCAGCGGCAGATGATCCGACGCAATCGCCGGCGACCGGACCCGAGCTCGTAAACCTTCTGGCAACCTCCGACCCTTAGGATTCGCTTCGATGTCGAAGACAACGAAGACGGTATGGGCCGCCGGTGGCGTCCTCTGGCGCCCGACCCTCGACGGCGATGTCGAGGTCGGCGTCGTCCACCGGCCCGGGTACGACGACTGGACGCTGCCCAAGGGCAAGATCGACAACGGGGAGACGCTGGTCTCCACGGCCGTTCGGGAGATCCACGAGGAGACCGGCCACCGAACACGCCTCGGCCGACACCTGCTCGACGTCGGCTATGACCTTCCCAGCGGTCATCGCAAGCGTGTGCGTTATTGGTCGGCGCGATCTCTGGGAGGCGACTTCACCCCGAATCACGAGGTGGACGAACTCCGGTGGCTCGACATCCCTTCGGCTGCCACGAAACTGAGCTATCGCCTCGACCGCAGGATACTGAAGGAATTCCAGCGGCTACCGGCCGACGCACACACGATGCTGCTGGTGCGTCACGCTCGCGCCGGACAACGGTCCCGATACAAGGGCGACGACAGATTGCGCCCCTTGGACCGATTGGGCCGTCAGCAGGCTCGAGAACTCGCCAAGCTCCTCTCGAGTTTCGGAGCCGAACGCTTGCACAGCGCCGATCGCGTGCGGTGCGAGCAGACCCTCGCACCGGCGGCCGACAGCCTGGGGGTGGGTATCGTGCCCGAACCTGACTTGTCGGAGGAGGCGTACCGGAAGGACCCCGACGCCGCCCACCAGCGCGTCCGCGACATCGCGGCCGACACCTCGGCGATCCATGCCGTGTGCAGCCAGGGCAAGGTCATCCCGCCGTTGATGCGGTGGTGGGCCGATCTCGACGGGATCGCGCTGCCCGCCAAACGCAATCGGAAGGGCAGTGTCTGGGTGCTCTCGACCGTGCAGGGCCGCCTGGTCGCCGCCGACCACATCGACAGCCCGTTGCCGCACACCGACTACGAGGACGTCTGAGAGACCACCCCCGGATACACGTCGACCCCCGACGGGGGAAGTACGTCGGGGGTCGAGTCGGCTGGAACCGCGGGCACTCAGCGCCGGGTGGTCGCCTTCTTGGCCGCGGTCTTCTTGGCCGGAGCCTTCTTGGCCGCGGTCTTCTTGGCCGGTGCCGCCTTCTTGGCCGGAGCCTTCTTGGCCGCGGTCTTCTTGGCCGGTGCCGCCTTCTTGGCCGGAGCCTTCTTGGCCGCGGTCTTCTTGGCCGGTGCCGCCTTCTTGGCCGGAGCCTTCTTGGCCGCGGTCTTCTTGGCGGGAGCCGCCTTCTTGGCCGGAGCCTTCTTCGCTGCGGTCTTCTTGGCCGGAGCCGCGGCGGTACCGCTTCCCCGCTTCACCGCCGGACCGCTGGCGGACAACTTCTGCTTGCCCGCCACCACGGCCTTGAACTGGGCGCCGGGACGGAAGGCGGGAACCGAAGTGGCGCGCACCTTCACGGTCTCGCCGGTCCGCGGGTTGCGAGCGACTCGAGGAGCGCGCTTGCGCTTCTCGAACACACCGAAGCCGGTGATGGTGACGCTCTCACCCTTGTTGACGGCACGCACAATCGTGTCGACGACGAGCTCGACAGCGGCTGTCGCAGTCTTGCGATCCGCATCGAGCTTCTTGGTCAGCTCATCAATGAGCTCTGCTTTGTTCATTGAAACCTCCGCAAGCTGTTCTGACCCATCTGTAGGCCAGCTAACTCCACACGGTAAACGTCCAATTCGAAAACGTCCATCTTCCACGCCAATTAACCAGGCATGTTGCGAAATCGAAAGCAGGAATCGCCTTCCGGCGATGGGCCCGAACAGCCCGCGAAGGGGGCTTCAGATCATCGATTCAGGGTCACCGGCTTGAAGCCGGGACGCGCTCCCTCGAACTCAGAAATCGCCTCTACCTGCCGTAATGTCAGTCCGATGTCGTCGAGACCCTCCATCAGACGCCACCGCGTGTAGTCATCAATTGCCAACGGCACCACAAGGTCTCCGGCGGTGACCGTCCGATCGGCAAGACTGACCGTCAGTTCCAGCCCGGGCTGCTCTTCGAGGCGCTTCCAGAGCAATTCGACGTCGGATTGCTCCACCTGAGCGGCCACCAACCCGGCTTTGCCGGCGTTGCCGCGGAAGATGTCTGCGAAGCGCGACGAGATGACCACCCGAAAGCCGAAGTCCGACAGAGCCCAGACCGCGTGCTCGCGAGACGACCCGGTGCCGAAGTCGGGCCCGGCGACGAGAACCGACCCGCGGTTCCAGGGCTCGTTGTTGAGGATGAAGTCGGGATCGTTGCGCCACGCGGCGAACAATCCGTCCTCAAAGCCCGTGCGGGTCACCCGCTTCAGGTAGACCGCGGGGATGATCTGGTCGGTGTCGACATTGCCGCGCCGCAACGGCACACCGATGCCGGTGTGGGTGATGAAAGGTTCCATGATGTGTCCGATCGTCTGATGGGGGTGTTGTGCTCTGAAGTCAGGCGAGATCCGTAGGTGCGGACAGCGTGCCGCGGATCGCAGTGGCCGCCGCGACCGCCGGCGACACCAGGTGGGTCCGGCCGCCTTTGCCCTGCCGCCCTTCGAAGTTTCGGTTGGAGGTCGAGGCACAGCGCTCGCCGGGCGCGAGTTGATCGGGATTCATTCCCAGGCACATCGAACATCCCGCCTGCCGCCATTCGGCGCCGGCGGCCACGAAGATCTCGCCGAGCCCCTCCTCTTCGGCCTGGGCTCGCACCCGCATCGACCCCGGCACGATGAGCATGCGCATGCCGTCGGCGATCTTGCGGTCCTTGAGAACGTCCGCGACAGCCCGGAGATCCTCGATCCGCCCGTTGGTGCACGAGCCGACGAAAACGGTGTCGACCTTCACATCCCGCAGCGGTGTGCCGGGCACGAGGTCCATGTACTCGAGCGCACGACGCGCGGAACTCGCCGCGTTCTCGTCGCCGATCTCCGCGGGGTCCGGGACGCTGGCGCCCAACGGCGCCCCCTGCCCCGGATTGGTGCCCCACGTGACGAACGGGGTCAGCTCGGTGGCATCGATGTGGACCTCGGCATCGAACTCGGCGCCGGGATCGGTTCGCAGACTGTCCCAGTACTCGACTGCGGCATCCCAATCGGCACCCGTGGGGGCGTGCGGACGACCCTTCAGGAAGTCGTAGGTCACCTGATCCGGAGCGATCATCCCGGCCCGGGCGCCCGCCTCGATCGACATGTTGCAGATCGTCATCCGGCCCTCCATCGAGAGTTTCTCGATGGCCGATCCCCGATACTCGAGGATGTAACCCTGCCCGCCACCCGTGCCGATCTTCGCGATCACGGCCAGGATCAGGTCCTTGCTCGTGACCCCCGGCGGCAATTCGCCGTCCACGGTGATCGCCATCGTCTTGAAGGGACGCAGGGAAAGCGTCTGGGTGGCCAGGACATGCTCGACCTCCGAGGTGCCGATTCCCATCGCGATCGACCCGAAGGCGCCGTGCGTGGAGGTGTGGCTGTCCCCACACACCACGGTCATACCCGGCTGGGTCAGCCCCAGTTGCGGACCGATGATGTGCACGATGCCCTGCTCGAGGTCGCCCATCGGATGCAGACGGATCCCGAACTCTTCGCAGTTGCGGCGCAACGTCTCCACCTGCGTGCGCGAGACCTCGTCCGCGATGGGCTTGAAGATGTCGACCGTCGGCACGTTGTGGTCCTCGGTCGCGATGGTCAGGTCCGGCCGACGCACCGGACGGCCGGCCAGCCGGAGACCATCGAATGCCTGCGGACTCGTCACCTCGTGAACGAGATGGAGATCGATGTAGATCAGATCGGGATTACGATTCCCGGCGGCATCCTCTTCGCCGCGCGCGACGACGTGGTCGTCCCACACCTTTTCGGCGAGAGTACGCGGTGCGTTTGGGCTGGAACTCATGGCAGTACTCGCATCTGTTGGTCGTGTCGCAGCACTCCCGCATCTTCCGCAACGGGGGTGCATCTCATTATCTGGGACGCTAGTATCGTCCTATGGGACAGGATAGCGCATCGACTGCCACCAGCGGAATCGGTGTTCTCGACAAAACGGTGGTGGTTCTGCGGGCGATCGCCGACGCCCCCTGCAATCTCACCGAACTCTGTGAGCGGACGGGACTGCCCCGGGCGACGGCACACCGCCTCGCCGTCGGCCTCCAGACCCATCGACTCCTGGCCCGCAACGCCTCCGGGCGTTGGTATCCCGGCCCGGCCTTGAGCGAACTCGCCGCCTCGGCACACGATCCGGTCCGGGAGGCCGCGCTGATGGTGCTCCCACGGCTGCGCGAGATCACCGGCGAATCTGTCCAGGTCTATCGCCGCGAGGGCGCCGAACGCGTCTGTATCGCCGCGATGGAGCCCCCGACCGGGCTGCGCGACACCGTGCCCGTGGGCACACGCTTTCCCATGAGCGCCGGCTCGGCCGCCAAGGTCCTGCTCGCATGGGCTGAACCGAGCACCCAGCGCGCGCTGTTGCACGACAGCGTCTTCAGTGAACGCGCACTGCACGAGATCCGTCGGCGCGGTTGGGCCCAGAGCGCCGGCGAGCGCGCCGCCGGAGTCGCCAGTGTGTCGGCCCCGGTCCGCGACGGAACCGGCGAGGTGGTGGCCGCGATCTCGGTGTCCGGTCCGATCGACCGCATGGGTCGTCGTCCGGGCGCACGGTGGGCGGCCGATCTCCTTGCCGCGGCCGACGCCATCCACAAACGGCTGCAACCGCCGCGCAGCTGAGACACCCACGAGTTCAGATCTTCACACCTTTCCAAGACCCGAACGCACCGGTCGGCTAGCTTCGGAGAATGGGAGTCAATCAACGCAGCCAGATCGTCATGTCCGAGACCGAGATCGGCGACTTCGTCGCGAACAGTCGAACCGCGACGCTGGCGACGACCGGTCCCGACGGCGGGATTCACCTCGTCGCGATGTGGTACGGGGTCGTCAACGGCGAGATCTGGTTCGAGACCAAGGCCAAGTCACAGAAGGCGGTCAACCTCCGGCGCAACAGCCGATGCTCGGTGATGATCGAGGACGGCGACACCTACGACACGCTCCGCGGCGTGGCGTTCGAGGGCACCGCGGAGATCCTCGAGGACCCCGACTCCTGCCTGATGGTCGGCATCAGCGTCTGGGAGCGGTACACCGGCCCCTACACCGATGAGATGCGGCCGTTCGTGGACCAGATGATGCACAAGCGGGTCGCGGTCCGTCTGGTACCGGATCGGGTGCGTTCGTGGGATCACCGCAAGCTCGGCCTCGACCCGATGCCCGTCGGCGGGAGCACCGCGCCCGGCGTCGGCGACTGACGCGGGCTCCGCTGACCGCGCTCGCCACCGACGACGAACGCCTCCCCCGGAGACCGGAGGAGGCGTTCGCTTTGTAGCCCCGACGGGATTCGAACCCGCGCTACCGCCTTGAGAGGGCGGCGTCCTAGGCCGCTAGACGACGGGGCCATGGACACGCTATTCAGTTGAAACTCCCGGAGTGGGTAACCGGCAGTTCGCTGGGGTACCAGGACTCGAACCTAGAATGGCGGTACCAGAAACCGCTGTGTTGCCAATTACACCATACCCCAAGGGATTCCCTCGCCGACCTGGTGAACCCGTTTGCTCGGCTCCCGCGCCCGAACAATCGGGCCCGTTCGCTTCGCTCCCGGCATCCGGTCGGAATTGAACCGAGAAGAAGACTACCAAAGGGATACCCGGTGACCACAAATCAGCAGGTCAAAGCCCTAAATCGGGACGATTTCACGTGCTGACGCCAGGCGCGCGAGGCTCTTTTCACGCCCGAGCAGTTCCATCGACTCATACAGCGGAGGGCTCACCTGTGAGCCGGTGACCGCAACCCGTACCGGACCGAACGCCTTGCGCGGTTTGAGGCCGAGGTTGTCCACCAGAGCGGACTTGAGAGCCTCCTCGATCGCGGGACCCGTCCACGTGTCCAGGGCGGACACCGCACTGATCGCGGCATCGAGTACCGGCCCGGCGTCGGCACCGAGATTCTTGGCCGCCGACTTCTCGTCGATGACGAACTCCTCGTCGGACACATAGAGGAACGACATGAGCGGCCACGCGTCGGCGAGCACCTGAATGCGCGTCTGCACCAGTTCGGCCAACGCGCTGAATGCGGGCTCGGCCACGGGCTCGGTCAGATGACCGGCGGACACCAGGTAGCCCTTGAGCCGAGCGGCGAAATCCCCGGCATCGAGTCGACGGATGTGCTCGGCATTGATCGCGTCGGCCTTCTTCTGATCGAAGCGCGCAGGATTGGAGTTGACCTGGCGGACATCGAACGCACCGATCATCTCGTCGAGCGTGAACACGTCGGACTCCCCGGAATAGCCCCACCCGAGCAGCGCCAGATAGTTCAGCAGGCCTTCGGGGATGAACCCACGGTCACGATGGTGGAACAGATTCGACTGCGGATCACGCTTGGAGAGCTTCTTGTTGCCCTCCCCCATCACGAACGGGAGATGCCCGAACTCCGGCACCCGCTCGGCGATCCCGAGGCGGATCAGGGCGTCGTACAACGCAATCTGGCGCGGTGTCGATGAGAACAGGTCCTCACCGCGCAGCACATGGGTGATCTTCATCATCGCGTCGTCGACCGGGTTGACCAGGGTGTAGAGCGGCTCACCGTTGGCGCGGGTGAGCGCGAAGTCCGGAACGGTGCCCGCCTTGATCGTCGTCGTACCGCGAACCAGGTCATCCCAGGTGATGTCGTGGTCCGGCATCCGTAGGCGCACAACGGGTTTACGCCCTTGCGCGGCATACTCCGCCCGCTGGGGGTCGGTCAGGCCACGATCGAAGTTGTCGTAGCCGAGCTTGGGGTCACGGCCCGCGGCCCGATGACGGGTCTCGACCTCCTCGGGTGTGGAGTACGCCTCGTAGGCCTCGCCCGCGGCGAGGAGCTTGTCGACGACGTCGAGATGGATCTCACGCCGCTGCGACTGCCGGTAGGGACCGTAGGGTCCGCCGACCTCGGGCCCCTCGTCCCAGTCGAGCCCGAGCCACCGCAGGGCATCGAGAATCGCCGCGTAGGACTCCTCACTGTCACGTGCGGCGTCGGTGTCCTCGATCCGGAAGACGAAGGTGCCCTTGTCGTGGCGTGCCTGGACGAAGTTGAACAACGCGGTCCGGGCCAGGCCGACATGCGGGGTACCGGTCGGGGACGGACAGAATCGGACGCGCACATCGGAGCCACTCATAGAGGTCAGCGTATCGAATCACCGGTCGCGGCCTGCCTGCCGTCCGGCTCCGACATCATGACTCAGCGATGCGCGGCGAGGAACTCGACCAGGAGCCGATTGACCTCGGCCGGCTGTTCGAGGTACCCGAAGTGGCCTGCCTTCGCGATCTCCTCGTACCGCGCTCCGGGGATCGCCTCGGCGACCTCGCGTGCGAGTTTGGGGGGCAGCGTGCGATCGTCGGCGAACCCGATGACCATCGCCGGCCGGCCGATGGCCCGGTAGGCGGCGAGACGGTCCGCCTCGCGATCATGCAGTCCGAGTTGGGCCCGCACCCCCGCCGTGACCGTCTGCGGCGAGAACCCGATGACGTCGAGCCAGTCCTTCGCGGAGCGATCGTCGTCCAGGGTGTGCGGCGAGAGATTGAGATGCGCGGTGATCGCCGCCGCATAGTCCGCGGGCAAGGTGATCTTGTTGTCGTACAACGCACGTTCGCCGGCCGAGATCGCCTGCTGCAGTGGGGTGTTGCGCCCGTAGGTGGCGATCATCACCGCTGCCTTCACCACATCCGGCCGCGACAGCGCCAACTCCTGGGTGATCCGCGCTCCCAGGGAGGTCCCGACGACGAACGCCGGTCCCCCACCGAGATGTTCGATGAGCGCCGCGGTGTCGGCGACCATGTCATCGTGGGTGAAGCCGTCGACACATTCGGACGACGGTGAGATACCGCGATTGTCGAACGTCACGACTCGGTAGCCGGCCTTGGTCAACGCGGGTTGCTGATGGGCCTGCCACACCCGGCCCGGGCTACCCGTGCCCATCACCATCACGACCAGGGGGCCGTCGCCGAACTCCTCATAGGCGAGATCGATCCCGTTGACCCGTGCGATGGTGGGTGCCTTCACGATTTGTCCACCACGGGATTGCCGAGGGTTCCGATGCCTTCCACGGTCACCTCGACCCGTTGCCCGGCGACCATCGGGCCGACACCTTCCGGCGTACCGGTGAGGATGACGTCACCCGGCAGAAGTGTCATGACCCGCGAGATCCATTCCACGATCGCACCGACGTCATGGAGCATCAGCGACGTCCGGGACCGCTGCTTGACCTCTCCGTCGAGTTCGGTGACGACCTCGACGTCGGCCGGATCGAATTCCGTCTCGATCCACGGGCCGAGCGGGCAGAAACTGTCATAGCCCTTGCCGCGGGTCCACTGTCCGTCTGCCTGCTGCTGATCACGGGCGGTCACATCGTTGGCCACCGTGTACCCGAGGATCACATCGTTGGCCTTCGCGGCAGGTACGTCCTTGCACGGTTGCCCGATCACGACGGCGAGCTCGCCCTCGAAGTCGACCCGATCGGAGGACGGTGGCCGCACGATCGGCACCTCGGGTCCGATGATCGAGGTGTTGGGCTTCAAGAAGATCACCGGATCGGCCGGGACGTGGCCCGCTCGCTCCGCTCCCGGCGCCGGCGGCGCTTCCCCACCCATCTCGGCCACGTGGGCGGCGTAGTTCTTGCCGATGCAGATGACCTTCGACGCGAGAATCGGGGCCAGCAACCGCACATCCGGCAGTGCCCACGATCGGCCCGTGAATGTGGGGGTACCGAAAGGATGTTCGGCGATCTCCCGTGCCCGCGGACCGTCCTCGGCCTCCTCGATTGCGACAAAAGCTACCCCGTCGGGGCTGGCGACCCGTCCTAAACGCATGGTCCCGACACTATCGCACCCACGCGGAGCCGCCCGCGTCGTCTTGTGAGGCGCTCGGGTATGCGAGACAGTGATCACATGCCGACGGGCACTGAGCTCCTCGCCGAACGCCTGATCGGACGTGACGACCTTCGTGCGGCATTGCGGGTCGATCCGCCGGCCACGGGCTCGGCGCGACGTCCGGTCCTCGTGACCGGGGTCGCGGGCATCGGCAAGTCGCGTCTGCTCCGTGATCTGGCCGAGGAAGCCCGGGCGCGCCAGGAGTGGGTGCTGCAGGGTCGCGCGATCGACGGTGACGGCGATGCGTTTCGATGTCTGGTCGAGGCACTCTCGCGCTTCGACCTCGCCTCCGGCTGCCGGCCCGGCGACCACCTCTGGGTCGCGTGGCAGACGATGGTCCGCGCCCTCGCCAACGCCGGCGCCCGCCCCATCGTGCAGGCCGAGGAACTGGTCAGGTTCTTCCGTGTCGCCGGTCGCCGCACACCGCTCGTGGTCATCCTCGACGACGTGCACTGGGCGGATCCGCAAACGTTGACCGCGCTGACGTACCTGTGCGACAACCTCGAGGCGCACGGTGCGTTCGTCGTGATGGCCGCGCGGCCGGCGGACCTGCCTGCGGAATTGACCCGGCTGATGCAACGGCGGGTGATCGACCTGCTGGAGGTCGGCCCCCTCTCACCCGGTGCGGTCGAGGAACTGGTGCTGGAGTGCCTGCAGGTGGATGCCGTCGATCCGGCGCTGACGGACTTCATCGTGACCCGTGCCGGCGGCAACCCCTTCGCGGTCGAGGAACTGATCGCCGGACTCGTCCGATCGGCGACCCTCACCCGGGAGGGCACTGTCTGGCGGGTCGACGCCCCGTTGCTGCACACCGTCGCGCCACCCACCGTCGCGTCGTCGGTGGCCAGGCGCATCTCCGACCTGCCGTCCACCACCCGCAGTGCTCTGCATGCCGCCGCAGTGATCGGTCACGACGTGGACTGGACGATGATCCCGGCCATGACCGGGCTCACCGACACTGCCGTCGCCGAGGCGTTCCGGACCGCGCAGGATGCCGGTCTGCTGTCCGTGTCCCCGTCGGGGGTGTCGTTCCGGCACGCGCTCACGCGCGATGAGGTGCGGCGCAACATCCTGCCACCCGAACGGCATCAACTGGCGCGCAAGGCACTTGAATCCATCGTCGGCACCGACGGTGAACCGCGTGACGGACGGGCCGACCTCGCACTCGAACTCGCCGAGGACGCCGGTGACCAAATGTTGTGGCGAAACATCATGTTGCGCACTGGTCTCGACGCGGCCGCGCGCGGCGCTCTGGCACAGGCGATGAACCGACTACGCCCGCTGGTTTCCGAACCCGATTCGGTACACGACGACGTCTGGACCGCGGCAGCCGTGGAGCTCACCGAAATCCTGGGCGCCATGGGTGATCACGTCGCGGCGCGGGATCTGGGCGAACTGGTCCTCACGACGCTGCCCGCACACCGTGCCGAGACGAGGCGTGTCGGCGAGGCGCTCACCCGCGCGGCGCTGGTCGCGGGGGACCACGAGGCCGCCGCTGACCAGATCGCCACGCTGCTGGCCGCCAACGACCCCGGCCCCGGTCTGCGTGGGCTCCAGGCGCAAGTTCTTCTCGAGCAGGGAAGGCTCGACGCGGCGTCTGCTCTCGCGACCGAACTCGCCGACGAACACGGCATCGACCACCGTCTCCGATGCGAGGCGATGGAGACGGCCGGCCGCGCAGAGCGTGTCGCCGACGTGGCCGCGGGCACCGCGTGGTTCGAACGGGAACTGGCCGAGGCGCAGGCGGCCGGCGACCTCCATTGGCAGGCTCGTGCGTTTCATGAGCTGGGCACCATCGACCTGTTCGACAACCTGCGGACCGACCGGCTGGATCACGCGCGCCGACTCTCCATCGAGATCGGCGACCCGCACATCATCGCCCACGCCGACTTCCACCTCGCCGAAGCGCGTGTCGCTCGCGGCGAGACGCTGTCCGGACGGATCGCCGCCGAACGTGCCGCCGACGTGGCGGGCCGGATCGGTTCGCCGGTCCAGAACTGGGCCTGGCTCACCACGGCCCGGTCCTACGCGTACGACCGCGACGACCCGGCGATGGAGACGGCCATCGCCCGCGCCCGCACCGGCGCGGGGGGCGAACTCGACGCTATCGAGGCCGGGGTCAGTGGTCGCGTGCGTGCTCTACGCGCACTCTTCGGCGCCGATATGGCAACCACCGCAGAGCATCTCGACGATGCGGCCGATCGGCTCGAGTCACTTCCCGGGCACCATTTCCCACACTGGGGACTCTGGGCGCTCGTGCGCGCGGCGCAGGGTGTGCTGCGGTCCGGGGATGTCGAGCGGGTCCGCAGGGCGTCCGGCGCGGACACGCGATTCAACCGGGCCCTGCTCGATGCCGCCCTCGCCGTCCGCGCCGGCACGGACGGCGACCGAGAGTCGGCTACGCGGCTCTTCGGCGCAGCCGAGGACGCTTTGCGCGGATACCAGGGTGTCGAATGGGTTGTCCACGTCACCCGGTGGATCTCTGTTCGTGCTGCGCGGCAGTCCGGATGGGGCGAGCCGGCGACGTGGGCAACCGAAGGGGTCCGCTGGTTCTCCTCCCATCATCATGAACCCCTCGCCGCGGACAGCCGGCAGATCCTGCGCGAGATGGGCGTGAGTATCCCGCGCCGGGGCCGTGGGCACAGCCAGGTGCCCCCGGCACTCCTCGAACGCGGCGTGAGCAGCCGCGAGGTCGACGTGCTGTCCCTGATCGCGCTCCGGATTCCCAATGCCGAGATCGCATCGAGGCTCGTTCTCTCGCCCCGCACGGTGGAACGGCATGTGGGTAGCCTGCTCGCCAAGCTCTCGGCGCGCGACCGCGGGGAACTCGCCGAGCTCGCCGAGGAACTTCGCCTGGTCTGAGGTGGTCGATCGCCATCGCGCCTTAAATGGGTACCCACGATCACTAACGACGTGCTCGCACTGCGGAAGTCTCGATGTCGCACCGGGGAAATCCTCCGGGCAGACGACGAAAGCAGACAATCATGCAGACTCCATGGGTGGGCGACACCTTCTCGGTGTCCGCCGACACTCACGTCATCCCGACCTACTGGCCGGTACCCGGACTGGGCACCATCCCGATGAACGCCTTCGTGATCACCGCCGACGAACCCGTCCTCGTCGACGCCGGCGTCGAGATCCTCGACCACGACTTCCTCGACGCACTCGGAGATCTCGTGGATCCGGCCGACCTGCGCTGGATCTGGCTCACCCACGAGGATCGCGACCACACCGGAGCACTTCCGCGGCTACTCGAAATGGCACCGCGGGCAACAGTTCTCGGTACGTTCATGGCGTTCGGTCGTGCGGCGCCGGACGGTCTGATCCCACCAGAGCGCACGCGCATCGTCAACGCGGGCGACGTCGTCGACGTGGGCGACCGAGTGCTCCGTGCCGTACGCCCGCCGTTGTTCGACAGCCCGGGCACGCTGGGCTTCCTCGACGGAAAGACCGGGGCCTACGTGAGTTCCGACTGTTTCGGCGCACCGCTGCCCGACGACCTGGTGACCGTCGAATCCGCCGACGACGTGGCATCCGATGTTCTCCGGGAGGCCCAGGTGACATGGTCGACAGTGGACAGCCCCTGGGTCCTCGACATGGATCGCGGACGGCTCGTCGACCAGGTCGAGGCCGTAGGGCGACTCGCCCCGAGTTCTCTCCTGTCCTCACATCTACCGCCGGTACGCCGCGTGCAGGACAGCCTCGATTCCGTTGTCGCGGCGCAGGCAACGCAGCCCGCCCCGGCGATGACGCAATCCCAACTGGAATCGCTTCTGGCGGGATTCGCACCCGCCGGGGCCGCATGACCCCGACCCATCCGATCGACACGACATCACGGAGAACCATCATGACCACAACCATCGACCGCGGACCGAAGCAGGGCTACGAGGTCCTCTACCGGTTCGAGGGCAACTTCAATCAGATCATCCCGGTCGGCCCCGTCGCCGACGGGTTCCGCCTCGACGGCCACTTCGGTGGCAGCCTCACGTACGGCGACCTGACCGGAGCGGAACTCGTCGGCGTCGACTATTTCCGCATCCGCGGCGACGGCGTCGGCATCGTGACGGCCAACGAGGTGATCCGGCTCGGCGACACGGTGATCACGGCAGAACTCCACGGATACCTGCTCCCACCGACCGGCATCGACGCCCCGGTGCCGTCGGACATCGTCGCGCCCGGATTCACCTGGCCGACACAGCCCTACACGATCCATGTCGCCGCGACGTTCGAGACGGCCGCTCCCGAGCACACCGAGCTCAACCGGACGATCGTCGCGCATACGGGAACCGTGAACTTCGCGAATGGGACACTGTCCGTGGAAGCACGAAGGATCGGCTGAGTCAGATGACCAGCGCCACAGTGGGCCGCGGTGAACACCGCGGCCCACCGCGGCGCCGACACACCGAAACGACGAGAACCCGAGAAGAGGGATGAGCATGACCTCACCGTCGTCACCACCACCGCTGCACAGCATCGCCCATGTCGCACTCACGGTCGTCGACATCGACCGTTCACGCGCCTGGTACCAGCGGGTGCTGGGTTTCGAGCACGTCATCACCGTGGACCACGAGGGGGGCGAGGGCGCAGTTCTCGCGGACCCGGATCGTCGGGTCTGGTGGGCTGTGCACCGCCACGACGGACAGGACGGCGCGACCTTCTCCGAGAAGCGGACCGGCCTCGACCACGTCGGACTTCTCGTGGATTCGACCGACACACTGGACGAATGGGTGACGTGGTTGGACGTCAACGACGTCGAGCACGACCCCGTCCGGGATCTCCCCGACTTCGGGATGCGCGCCCTGGTGTTCCGCGACCCGGACGGCATCCCGCTTGAACTGCTCACCTACCTCTGAACCGATCTCTCGATCGGACCGGCAACGCGTGTCGCCGACCCACGGACGGGCTGGACGGAGGTGCGAGGTCCATGGCCACGATCACCACGGCGCGGCGCTGGAGCATCCTCGGCTGCTCACTCACCGCCGCGCTCGCGACCGCATGCATCGCCGGCGGCGTCGCCTTCCTCATCCCGCAATTGCACACCGCGGGCGGGATGACGTTGCCGCAGGCGTCGCTTCTTGCTGTCGCCGCAGGCGTCGGATTGATGCTCACCACCGTGCCGTGGGGGTGGGCTCTGGACCGACGCGGTGAACGGGAGATCCTGCTGATCTCGTTGAGCGCCACGGCCGTCGTCACCGCGACGGCGGTCCTCGCCGCGGCAACACATCAGGGCTTCCGGGTCATCGGCTTGTTGCTGGTCCTCGCGGGTGCGGCGTCGGCGTCCACAAACGGAGCGAGCGGACGAATCGTGGTGGGGTGGTTCCCTCCGGATCAGCGCGGTACCGCCATGGGTATCCGCCAGATGGCACAGCCGTTGGGCATCGGGGTCTGCGCACTCACCGTGCCGTTGCTCGCCGAGCGATTCGGTGTGGCCGGTGGACTCGCGGTGTTCTTCGTGGTGACCGTCATTGCGCTGGTCGGTACCGCGGTCGGCATCATCGACCCGCCGCCCGCGCCACAAGCCATCCCGGCCACCGACGACGGCGATGCCCCGTCGTCGGTCCTCGTGGAGAATCCGTACCGCCGCAGCTCGTTCCTGACCCGAGTCCACCTGGTGAGTGTGCTACTGGTGATCCCCCAAATGGCACTGTGGACCTTCGTGCCGGTATGGCTGATCAGCGACCACAACTGGGCCGCGGCGACCGCCGGCGTTCTGGTTACCGTCACCCAGATCATCGGCGCCCTAGGGCGTATCGCGGCCGGCCGCTGGTCTGATGTCTGGGGTTCGCGGATGCGTCCGGTGCGGCTGATCGCCGTCGCGGCCGCGGCATTCACCGGCGGGCTGGCGCTCCTGGACTGGATCGACAGCCCGGTGGCGGTGGTCTTCATGGTCGCCGCATCGATTGTCGCCGTGGCCGACAACGGACTCGCGTTCACGTCCATCGCCGAGTACGCCGGACCGAGATGGAGCGGCCGCGGTCTCGCGATCCAGAACACCGGACAATATCTGGCCGCCTCGGCCGCAGTGCCCCTGATCGGGGCCGTCATCGCCTCCACGGGATACCCCGCTGCATTCGGAATCGTCGCCGTGGCACCGCTGATCGCGATCGGGCTGGTCCCGGTCGGGTTGGAAGCACGACCGGGCGGCTGACGCCTACGCGTCGAGGCGAGTGCGGTGCGGACCGCCGGGGTTCGCGAAGCTGTTGATCAGCCCGGCTGCGGTCCGTGCGTCGTCGACGACCACGACCTCACGCCTGCCGTCGCGCCGGGTCACGCTGATCGCCTCGCCGGATCGAAACACGAATCCTTTGGCGCCCTTGAGATCACCTCGCATCGCGATGCGGTAGCCGTAGCCCCCGAAGTCACGAAGCGCGCGGACCCTGACGAGTTCGGCATGGTCGATCTCCGCCACCGTGATGACGGTGCGCGGCCACCCGAGGAATCCGCGCACAGCGATGCCCGAGCGATCGACGGTGATCCGAACACTCCACATCGCCGCGATCACGACGACGAGGACGACCACGACCACGACGGCAGGCCAAGACCGGGTGACGATGGCGACCATCGCCACCGTCAGGAGTGACACGGCCAGGACGGCAGCCGCGGGAGCCGACATCGACACCACGCGGGTCCAGACAATCCGTTCGTTGTCCCCGACGCTGAGCCGGGGACGCTCCCCCGCGTCGTCGCCCGGCTGGTGGGTTCGCCACTTCGGCATGACCGCAGCGGTGGCGCAGCCCACCAGCACTCCGACGAACCACGAGCCGAGAATCTGCCACCCGGGGGTGCCCACTGCCCGCGCATCGTCGGCGCCGCGTTGCATCGCGGCCGTCCACACGATCAGGCTGATGGTCGATACCGCCACGCCCGCAACGAGTCCGACGGCGGTTCTGACCAGCGTGCGATCATGCAGGAGGATGCACAGCGCGCCGATGACGGCACAACCGACGCCCACGACGAGCGGCACGGCGACGATGAAGGTCTGACTCGAGAACCCGTCGGCCCCGTGCGACGACCAGTGTGTCGCAACGGGATCGGGTAACTCGCCACGCCACGAGGCGATCAGGAGAGTGCCGACGATACCGGCGACCAGTGACGGCGCGATGGCCAGCACCAGGACCAGTCGACGTGCGCCTACCGTCATCCCCTGTTCCGTGCCAATGCTTCCAGGGACATTGCTTCCAGGGCCATTCCCTCGAGACCGCTCCGTCATCGGGCCCACCTCTCCAGCATCTGGGTCGTCGTATCCTCGCGCGTCACCCCGAGTCGCCGGGCAACCTGTATCAGTTCGTCGATCGCGCCCACGAGATCGGCACGATCGCGAGCGGCATCGGTGATCAGGGCCCCGCGCCCACGACGCAGTTCCACAAGCCCTTCGTCCCGCAGCATCTGATAGGCACGCAGCACGGTGTGAATGTTGATGTCGAGGGAGTGTGACAATTCACGCGCGGGCGGGAGCCGATCACCGCGGACGAGGTCGCCACGCATGATCTCGCCACGGATCGAGGAGGCCACCTGCTCGAACAGCGGTGTCCGCGAGGTCGGATCGATCCGGATCAACACACAAACACCATATAGTTCTATTTCAAATAGAACAATGGGGGCTCAGATCCGAGATGCAGATGACCCCGCCCGGTATGCGCCGGGCGGGGTCATCTCGTCGCTTCGCGGATCAGACGCGTTCGCGAATTCGCTTTCCGATCTCGGACGTGCTGAGTTCCTCCGAGCCGCGCTCGGCGAGGTCGTCGGCGACGGCCTTCTCGACTCGCTGGGCGGCGTCGGTCTCGCCGAGGTGATCGAGCAGCAGTGCCACCGACAGGATGGCTGCGGTCGGGTCTGCCTTGCCCTGTCCGGCGATGTCGGGGGCACTGCCGTGTACCGGTTCGAACATCGACGGATTCGTACGGGTGGCATCGATATTGCCGGACGCCGCAAGCCCGATGCCGCCGGTAACCGCGGCCGCGATGTCGGTGATGATGTCGCCGAACAGATTGTCGGTGACGATCACGTCGAACCGGCCGGGGTCGGTGACGAGGTAGATCGTCGCCGCGTCCACGTGGCAGTAGTCGGTGGTGACATCCGGGTACTCCGCCCCGACCTCGGCGACGGTTCGGCTCCACATCGAACCGGCGAAGGTGAGCACATTCGTCTTGTGCACCAGGGTGAGCTTCTTGCGACGCGCCTGCGCACGCTCGAACGCGTTGCGCACCACACGCTCCACACCGAAGCGGGTGTTGACGCTGACCTCGGTCGCGACCTCGTGCGGAGTGCCGGTGCGGATCGCGCCGCCGTTGCCGGTGTAGGGACCCTCGGTCCCCTCCCGGACGACCACGAAATCGATGTCCGGGTCACCGGCCAGCGGCGACGTGACGCCGGGGAGCTTGCGGGAGGGCCGGAGATTCACGTGGTGGTCCAGCGCGAACCGCATGTTCAGCAGAAGTCCACGCTCGAGCACACCGGACGGGACCGACGGGTCACCGATCGCGCCCAACAGGATCGCGTCGTGACGACGCAACGAGTCCAGGTCGTCCTCGGTCAGAAGTTCACCGTTGCGGTGGTAACGACGTGCACCGAGATCGAACTCGGTGGTCGAGACATCGGGAACGACGGATTCGAGAACGCCGATGGCCTCACCGATGACCTCGGGACCGATGCCGTCGCCGGCGATGACAGCGAGTTTCATGTCAGATCCACCTGTTCGATCAGGGTCGCACCGACCGCTTCGCCGACCGAGGCGACGAGGTCGTCACCGAGCGGCTCACTCACCCGCAACACGACCGTCGCACCGGGCCCTTCGGCATCCTGGGACAGGCCTGCCGCGCGGATGTCGACCCCTGCGTTGCCGAGCAGGGTGCCGATCTTGCCGAGCGAGCCGGGCTGGTCGGCATAGCTGACGATCAGGTTGTGCCCCTCGGCACGGAGATCGAAGTTGCGGCCGTTGATGTTCACGATCTTCTCGACCAGCCGGGGCTCGGTCAGCGTGCCCGAGACGTTGTGCACCGTGCCGTCGGGGAAGACCGCCTTCACGTCGACGACGCTTCGATGATTCGGGCTGTCCGGCGCCGTGGTGACCTCGCTGGTGACGCCGCGCTCGGCGGCCGCTGCCGGGGCGTTGACGAAGGTGATCGGTTCGTCGAGCACTGCGGAGAACAGCCCGCGCAGTGCCGAGAGCCCGAGCACCTCGACGTTGTTGGACGCGATCTCACCGCGCACATCGACGACCAGCGAGGTGGGCGGCTCATTGCTGATGGCGCCCACCAGGACACCGAGCTTGCGGGCGACCTCGAGCCAGGGCGCGACCTCTTCGTCGACGGCACCGCCGGTGATGTTGACCGCGTCGGGAACGAAATGCCCCGCCAGCGCCAACCGCACGCTCTTGGCGACGTCGGTACCGGCACGATCCTGTGCCTCGCCGGTCGACGCACCGAGGTGCGGGGTGACGACCACCTGCGGCAGATCGAAAAGTGGTGAATCGGTGCACGGCTCGGTGGCGTAGACGTCCAGCCCGGCTCCGCGGACGTGGCCGGAGGTGATCGCATCGGCGAGTGCTTGTTCGTCGACCAGACCGCCGCGGGCCGCGTTGACGATGACGACACCCTTCTTGGTACGGGCCAGCTGATCCTTGCCGATCAGGCCGAGCGTCTCAGGTGTCTTGGGCAGGTGCACCGTGATGAAGTCGGCGCGCTCCAGCAGTTCATCGAGGGTCACGAGTTCGATGCCGAGCTGAGCGGCGCGCGCCGCGGAGACGTACGGGTCGTAGGCGATGATCGACGTCTCGAACGCGGCCATCCGGGCAGCGACCAGCTGACCGATCCGGCCGAGCCCGACGACGCCGACGGTCTTGTCGAAGATCTCGACACCGTTGAACGCCGAGCGCTTCCAGGTGTGCTCCCGCAGCGTCGCGTCGGCGGCGGGGATCTGGCGTGCGGCGGACATCAACAGCGCGACGGCGTGTTCGGCGGCGGTGTGGATGTTGGACGTCGGCGCGTTCACGACCATCACACCGCGCGCCGTGGCGGCGGGGACGTCGACGTTGTCGAGACCGACGCCGGCGCGGGCGATGATCTTCAGCTTGGGGCCTGCATCGAGCACGTCGCCGTCCACCGTCGTCGCGGACCGCACGAGGAGTGCATCCGCGTCGGCGACGGCCTCGAGCAGCTTGGGCCGATCGGGCCCGTCCACCCAGCGCACCTCGACGTCGTCGCCCAGCGCTTCGACGGTCGAGGGTGCCAGTTTGTCGGCGATCAGAACGACCGGACGGCCAGCTGAGGTCACGATAATCTCCATGGTCGGGGGCCTGCGTAGGTGTGGTGGAGATCGTCGCGGCCGGTCGCAATCGACCGCGAGGACTTCCGCGCACAGCTTAGTCGTCGGCATTTGTCCGATTCGCAGGCGGTGTATGCCAGTCAGCTCGGCATACTCCGAAATGCGGGTAGATTGTGATCGGCATTACGGATAGGTTGCAAACCGACCCCGGGACGATTCCGCGCCGCGCCGTATGCGGGCGCAGCCCGGTACCGTGTGCTTGGCCCCGAGCACGCCTCGGGTCCACAGGGGTTTCTTGTGCGCGTCGAATGAGCGGAGTTTGGATGATGAGGAAGCTGACAGCACTGTTGGCTGTTTTGGCGGCAACGGTGCTGGCCGGCTGGGGGGCTGGCTCTGCTGTGGCCGCACCGGCAAAGATCTATCTCGGCGGCGGCTCGGGAATCCTGGTCCTCAAGGGCGGGAACTCTGCGGCCGCGTGCACGCTGACGACGATCGGAAAATCGAAGACCGGCAAGCTGATCGGCATCACCGCCGGCCACTGCGGCGATCCCGGCCAGAAGGTGTATTCCGAGACCTTCCAGGATCGCGGTCAGGCCGGCACGATCAAGTATTCGGCCAGTGACCTCGACATCGCGATCATCGAGTTCAACGCGGCGAAGGTCGTTCCGCTGCGAACTGTTCGCGGCCTGACCATCCGGTCCGTCGACACCAGGCCACTCTCCTTCCCCACCGTCGCGTGTAAGGAGGGCCGCACGACCGGCAGTACGTGCGGCATGAGCTGGTTCTCCGACGGCGACGTGCACTTCAGCCAGATGTGCGTCATCGAAGGCGATTCCGGCAGCCCCGTGGTCGTCGGCGACCGCCTCGTCGGCATGGTGAACGCCTACTACTTCCTGGCCTGCCTCGGCCCCGAGACCGGCACCAACATCGGACCGGTCCTCAAGCGGGTCAGTTCGCTGCCACAATACGGCGGCTTCCGCCCGATCTGATCGACCTGCGCGAACGACAAGGTCCCCCGAGCGCTCGTGGCGCGCGGGGGACCTTGTCGTTCGTCCGCCGGAGTGACCGGGATCAGCGCTCGTAGGTGACAGTCGGATTGACGCGCAGCCAGGCACCCAGCTCTCGCTCGAATTGGTCGCGCGTCCACTCTTCGACGGCGTCGCGATCAGTGTCGCTGACTCCAGACAGACCAGTTCGCAAGCTGTGGTCCATCAATTCGTCAACCGCATGATGGATTTGTCGTGCCAATTCCGCCGCGCGAACCCGACGATCCTCACAGAACAGCCTGTAGTCATCCGAACGCCAGGAACTCGGCATCGGCATCACCAGGTCGGTGAGTGGCGCGAGGTCCAACTCGAGGACGGTTTCGCGAACGGCGGCCCTGGTTGCGGGGTCGAGGGCCATATCGCGGAGCACATCGATGTACTCACCGGGTATACCGCTCAATTCAGACATATCGCGATTCATCCTCGACGATTGAGGCATTTCGCAGCCGTTTGACCGGTGTTGTGGACGACAGTTCCCCTCGGAGTTCCGGGTGGCGGAGGTAGAAGTCAAACAGCCACAATGTTGCGGTCGGGCCGATTGCAGTTTCGTCGACCCGCAATTCATCACGTCGATCAACGGGTTCGAGCGCCACCCAAGCACCTAACCTCTTGTCCCCTGCGATCGCCGCCGGGGCGGCGCGCTGGATCGTCTCCCATAGGCGCGTGACCCCTCTATGACCGTGGCGGATCCCGCTTGGCGAGATCTCGTACTCTCCCGCCCGGGAGCGCGAAACCCGAACTGCACGAACGACGTACAAGCCCCCGAGAACAAGTGCGACAGGTGGGTAGAGGCCCAACTGGCCCATACCGGCCGCCGGTAGTGACCAATTCTCGTTCGAGACACTGTAACCTGACTTGGCTCAAGTTAGTGTCCACCGCGAATGTCGATGATCGCTTTTTGCAGGTCGTCGGGGATCGGGTCGGCGGCGTTGATGGTGTGTTCGCCGGCCTGAATGGTGATCGCGCGGTAACGGCGGGCGGTGGTAACGAACTTCTTGATCGACCAGCCTGAGCGGGCCTCGATGACCCGGGTGATCGCCAGGGTGGCGAACACGATCGACAGGTGCGCATCGATCGAATCGCGCAGGCGGTGGTAGATAGGACGCGCGGCCAGATCATGTTTGGACATCCGGAAGCTCTTCTCGATCTTCCACAGGTTGTGGTAGGTGCCGATCACGAAATCCGCTGTCGGAGAACTGATATTGGTGGCATACGCCTTCCACCCGGCCAACGTGCGGGCGCGGGTCTCCAAATCTCGGTTGACCGTCTTATCGGCGCCCTTGAGGGTGACGAACCGGTTGCGTTTGACCGGAATCTTGCCGGCCACAGCCTTTTCCGCTTTGGCGATCTGTTCGTCGATACCGCGGATCGACCGGCGCGCCCGATCGGCTTTGTACTGGTAGTAGACCACCTGGTTACGGCGATACCTTGTTTTGGAGGTCGCCGGCCACGGCTGGGTCAGCACCAACCCATCCGGTGGCGCCTGATCGGGATTATCGTTGTGCCACTTACTGATGACGTACGGGATCGTGGGGATCTTCTCGCCCAGGATGAACGACAACCCGGCCACCTCGATGGCCTCCTTGTTGGCTGCCGAGATCATCCCGGCATCGGCGACCACGGTGACGTCCTCAAGGCTGTAGGCGGCCATGAACGCCCGCAGGGTGGGCATCATCGTGGCTGTCTCGGCTCTATTGCCCTCGAACGCCTGGATCATCAGCGGGAACCCCGACGCGTCGGTCAACAACCCCACGGTGATCTGCGGCTCGAGCCGGCGTTCTTTCGAGAAGCCGGGCTCGCGAAATCCGTCGGCCTTGTCGGTCTCGAAGTACAAGGTCGTGACGTCGTAGAGGCAGAAGGTTGCCGGTCCCACCCGCGCGTGATCGGCGCACGCCGCGGCCAGATCACGGCGAAACTGCGCGGCCGCGTACATCGGCAGACGACGTTTGTCAGCGGACATGAAAAACTGCCCATGGGCGGTCACGAAAGTGCCCGCTGACGGCCAATAAGGACTGCCCACTGGCGGTCACGAAATTGCCCGTTGGCGGACACGATTTTGCCTGCACCTGTCTCATCCGACGGCGCGTCTGCGCTGTGCGGGCCTCTCCCGTGGTTTCGATGGCGATGCCTAGTCGTATCGAACTCACGCACGGGAGAGACCCTTCTTGAAGTCTGACGGAGAACTCATGGACATACTCAATGCCTACGACCTGACGGGGTCGTATCGGGCTGCTGCGCAGTTGTGCGGGTGCAGCCATCACACGGTCAAGCGGGCGGTGGACGATCGTGCTGCTGGGCTGGCGCCGGCGGTGCGTCGCGCCCGGTTGATCGACGATTTCCTGCCGCATATCGAGGGGTGGGTGCAGGACACGAACGGAAAGATCCGCGCCGACAAGGCGCACGAAAAGCTTGTCACTCTGGGCTATAGCGGCACTGAACGTACCACACGTCGTGCGGTGGCAGAAGTGAAAGCTTCATGGCGACTGGGTAATACGCGGGTACACCGTCCGTGGATCACCGAACCCGGGTTGTGGCTGCAGTACGACTTCGGTGACGGGCCGGTTGTTGATGGCCGCAAGGTCGTGTTGTTGGTGGCGTGGCTGGCGTGGTGCCGCTACCGGGTGGTCATCGCGCTGCGAGACCGCACCGCGCCGAGTGTGTTCGCCGGCCTGGACCGGGCGTTCCGCATCATCGGTGGCGCACCGACCTATGTGTTGACCGACAACGAGAAGACCGTCACCACCGGCCATATCGCCGGGGTCCCGGTCCGCAACCGCGACGCGGTGTCGTTCAGCCGCTACTACGGCACCACCGTGCTCACCTGCGAGCCGGCGGACCCGGCGACCAAGGGCGGGGTGGAAAACGCGGTCAAGCTGGCCAAGGCCGATATCGTGCCGACCGACACCAATCTGCTCGAGGCCTACGACTCGTTCGCGCAGGTCGTGGCGGCGTGTGAGCAGTTCATGGTCGAGGTCAACGACCGCGAGCACCGCACCACCGGTCGGCGGCCGGTGGAGATGCTCGCCGCCGAACGGATGCGGTTGCATCCGATTCCGCAGCTGCCGCATACCGCCGGGTTGGGGGTGACCCGTCAGGTTCCCAAGAACACGCCGATAATCGCCTTCGAACATTGCCAATACTCTGTTCCGGCAACACTGTTGGGTCAATCGGTGTGGGTGCGTCATCATCCGACCACCGACGAGGTGATCGTGTGTGCTCTCGATGCCGGCGGCCCGGTCGAGGTCGCCCGGCATGCCCGCGCCACTCGCGGGACCCCCGCGATCGACGACGCACATTTCCCCGGACATCAGCCGAAAACACCAGGCGACTATCGGATTCGGGCCCGCACCGCCGAAGAACAGGCATTCCTGGCGATCGGCGAGGGCGCCGGGTTGTGGCTGAAAGAAGCCGCCTCCGTCGGTACCGAACGGATGCGGGAGAAGATGCGCCACGCCGTCTCCCTGGCCGCGCTGCACGGGGCGGCAGATGTGGACTGGGCACTGGGCAATGCCGCGGTGCATGGCCGCTTCGCCACCGGTGACCTCGACTCGGTCCTCGCCGCCAAAGGGCTCGACCAGACGCGGCATCACGCCTCAGAAACCACGTCCCTGGCCCAGGGAACGAAGGGATGGAACATGTTGGGCACCAACACTATCGATGAGAATGAGGCCACCGAGGAGGAAACACGATGACCGCCGCCACAACCGCACCCCACACCGTGCTGCCCCCAGAGGTCGAGGCATTGATGCGGCAACTGCGGCTCCCGCACGCCCGCGCCATCGCCGGCGATGTGCTCGCCACCGCCCGCTCTCAGCGCTGGGACCCCGCCGAAGTCGTCAAAGCATTGCTCGCCGAGGAATCGGCCGGCCGGGCCCGCTCCATGCTCGCCTCACGGCGCAAATCGGCGAACTTCCCCACCGGCAAGACCTTCGACGTGTGGGACGAGACCGCCTCATCGATCCCGGTACCCACCCAGCACGCCCTGCAAACCCTCGAATGGGTCCAGCGACGGGAGAACCTCGTCGTCTGCGGGCCCGCCGGCACCGGCAAAACATTCTTCCTCGAAGCGCTCGGGCAGAAAGTGATCGAAGCCGGCATGCCCGTGGCGTGGTTCAGCCTCGAGCAACTCGGCACCCTGGTGCGCGCGCACCGCGCCGACGACACCCTGGGCAAGGCCATCGCCAAGATCGTGCGTGCCGAGCTCGTCGTAATTGATGACGTTGGCCTGCTCCCCGTGGGTAGCGATGCTGCCGAGGGCCTGTATCGGGTCGTAGAAGCCGCCTACGAACGTAAATCCGTCGCGGTGTCCTCCAACCTGCACCCGTCGGGTTTTGACGAGCTGATGCCCAAAACCCTGGCCACCGCCACAGTGGATCGGCTGCTGCACCATGCCCACCTGTGCCAGACCAGTGGTGACTCCGTGCGCCTGGCCCAAGCACTCGCCGGGCAGGGGGTCACCGCCCTGAACTGACCATCCCCGGTGGCCGACCTGTGGGCAGATTCGTGTCCGCCACCGGGCACCCCTTCATGACCGTCTACGGGCAGTTTCCATGTCCACCTATGGGCACTTCCCGCTGTCCCTTGACAGACGTTTGATCGTCGCGTACGACATCGGCTCGACACCGACCTCGCTCAACACTCGCAGGGAGTCGAGTTTGCTGGTGGGTTCGATGATCCTGGCGAACACGAGATCACGAAACACAGTGTCCCCATTGACCTTCTCAGAGAAACCGAGAGTGTCGTAGACCTCGGTGAGGGTGTCCCACAGCACCGCCATGCGCGAGGACGTGATCGGCAAGGCTCCTGGCCCCGCCATCAGCCCGAGATCCAGCTGCTGCTGACCGGCTTGCAGCCGCTCGGTCGCCGCCGCCTTCAATGCCGCCAGTTCCTGGTCGCTGTGTGCCGAACCGATGTGCTCGATCGTGCGCGATCCGCGGCGATTGGAGTGCACGATCTGGACCGCCGTCGCCCCCGACTTGGTCTTCACCGTGCGCACAAATGCCACGCCCGCCAGCCTACGAGGCACCGGTTAGTGTCCACCCCGCGACCCATCACCCCAGATCAGACCCCATCCGAGTCTGAAAATCTGGGAAAATGAGCCAAGTCAGGTCGTACTCTCCCGCCCGGGAGCGCGAAACCCGAACTGCACGAACGACGTACAAGCCCCCGAGAACAAGTGCGACAGGTGGGTAGAGGCCCAACTGGCCCATACCGGCCGCCGGTAGTGACCAATTCTCGTTCGAGACACTGTAAGCGAACATCAGGAATCCCAGCCCGGTCGAACCGGCTGCCACGATCTCATAGCCGCGGATCCTCGTATCGCGATGTAGGACTAGGGCGCCGTTCCGTACGTGCACACCGAACTCGAAGTCGAGATGGTCGTTGTGACACCGACGCCGTACCGATCGAATGATGGCGATTCGCAGGCATAACCAACACATACCAACGCAGCACAAGCAAACCCGAATAGTTGGCTGGAGACGACCACGGCGATGCCAAGCCCTCCGATCACGGCTGACAACACAATGAATACGCAGAGAGTGCCCTTGTCGCCCCTGGAAAAGCCCTTGGCCCAGAGGCTCGGGACCGGGAGCGATGCTTGGGCACTCACTTGCACACCGCCTGCCCGGCCAGGTTCCCGATCATCCCGAAAGCCAAACCGCTCACTGCGCCCGCGCCAAACAGTCTTGCCGCACCTGCGGTTTCGGACACCATCGCGCTGACAGCAAGGTCCCCCATCAGAGTCACCGCCCCCGTCGTTCCCGCGACACATCGGTCGTATCCTGATTTCGCCTCCACAACGGCAACCGCGGTACCAAGGACATTCAACGCCGGACCGGCCGCCTTCGCGCCGACCTGCAGTTTCTCAGCCTGGGCTGCTGAGATAAAAGGGAGGCCATCGGTGACATGAGGTTCGAGGGCTGCCATTCCGCCGCCGGCCAGCGCTTGAGCAACGTGGTCCGAATTCGGGACCTGCACCTGAACGCCATCCACCTCCGCAGAGGCTTTCCCGTCACGACTCTCGGTTACGACGACAGGGCTTTTGCCCCCTCGCATCAACGTTGTCGTCATCGATCCGTCGGGATTCTTCACTCTCGACGAAATGAGCGGCCCTTTCTCGTTATACAGGTCGAACGTATCGCCGATACCTCCGTGATGGGCGTCGGTATAAACCTGTCGACCACCATCGAGCATTCTCAGCGTCGTCACCGTCGTACCGTTCACGGCAACTGTTTCCTTGTCGACAACGGTGCCCAACATGTGCTCTGCGAGCTTCTTCCGCTGATTCTCGCGACCGATGGTCGGGTCCTCGGCTCGACTCTCGTCGGAATACGGATCGGTCGTGAAGTCCTTGGGTGCGTGTACGTCGCTCGGCAGCTCGGGCAATTCGGGTTTCGCTAGCTGAATCTGCCGACGAATGTAATTGCCGAGATCGTAGTCGGCATGTCCCAGATCCATGAGACGAGGATTCAACGTCGGTGCCTTCGAACTCACCGGCCGCGTTTCTGACCGCGGACGACAGCCCGGAGTAGAAATTGGCAAGTTCATCCAGTGCACTGCGGATCGCGGGCGACGCAGTATTCGAGGAGTACGCCGTCGAGGAGCCCGGCATGCACGCAGCAAGATCGTGGAAGCGATCAGGCAAGCGGCAGCCGGACACCTCACCAGATACGTCCTCCACGGCCGCCGAATAGTCGCGCAGCGCGCACGGATCTACGCAAACACCGGTCATCGAAATCCCCCCCGTGTCTTCGGTGCCCAGTTTGCGAGATACTAGCGGACGAGCGCGCCCTCCTCGTCTTCCCAACTGGCGGCAGCCAGTAAAGTACGCCACCCGAACGACAAGGTCCCCCGCGCGCAGCGAGCGCTCGGGGGACCTTGCGGTTCTTCCGCCGGGACGAACGGAATCAGGCGGTCTCGGTGATCGGTCGATCCACCCAGCTCATCAGATCGCGCAGCTTCTTACCGGTGACCTCGATCGGGTGCTCGGCATTCTTCTTACGGAGATCCTCGAGTTCCTTGTTGCCGCCCTCGACGTTGGCGACCAGGCGCTTGACGAAGGTGCCGTCCTGGATGTCGCGCAGGATGCCGCGCATACGCTCCTTGGTGTCGGAGTCGATGACCCGCGGGCCGGAAAGGTAGCCGCCGAACTCCGCGGTGTCACTGACCGAGTAGTTCATGCGGGCGATGCCGCCCTCGTACATGAGGTCGACGATCAGCTTGAGCTCGTGCAGCACCTCGAAGTAGGCCATCTCCGGTGCGTAACCGGCCTCGACCATGACCTCGAAACCGGTCTTGACCAGTTCCTCGGTGCCACCGCAGAGCACGGCCTGCTCACCGAAGAGGTCGGTCTCGGTCTCTTCCTTGAAGGTGGTCTTGATGATGCCGGCGCGGCCACCACCGATCGCGCTGGCGTACGACAGCGCGAGAGCCTGACCCTCGCCCTTGGGGTCCTGGTCGATCGCGATCAGGCAGGGCACGCCCTTGCCGTCGACGAACTGACGACGCACCAGGTGACCCGGTCCCTTCGGCGCGACCATGCCGACGGTGATGTCGGCGGAGGGCTTGATCAGGTCGAAGTGGATGTTGAGGCCGTGACCGAAGAAGATCGCGTCGCCATCCTTGAGGTTCGGCTCGATCTCCTCGCTGAAGATCTTGGCCTGGCTGGTGTCCGGCGCCAGGATCATGATGACGTCGGCCCACGCTGCCGCCTCGGCGGCGGTCATCACCTTCAGACCCTGCTCGGCGGCTTTCTCGCGCGACTTGCTGCCCTCGCGCAGACCGACCGCGACGTCGACCCCGGAGTCACGCAGCGACAGCGAATGCGCATGTCCCTGGCTGCCATAGCCGATGACCGCGACCTTACGACCCTGGATGATCGACAGATCGGCGTCGTCGTCGTAGAACAGTTCGATCGCCACAGTTGGATTCCCTTCGATTTCTGTTGTCCCTCTGGATGTTCGGTTATCCGAAAGGGCTCTGGTACTTCGTGTGTCGGCTGTGCGCCGAGGTGTCAGCGGTTGGCCGACATGCTCTTTGGCCCCCGTCCGAGTGTGACCGCGCCGGACTGTGCGATCTCGCGGATGCCGTATGGGTCGAGCATCCGCAGCAGCGCCTCGAGTTTCTCCGAGGTTCCGGTCGCCTCGACCGTCAGCGACTCGGGTGAGACGTCGATGACCTTCGCGCGGAACAGGTTCACGACCTCGATGACCTCACTGCGCACTGCGGAGTCCGAACGGACCTTGATCATCATCAACTCGCGCGACACCGAGCTCGCCGGGTCCTGCTCGACGATCTTGATCACGTTGATCAGCTTGTTGAGCTGCTTGGTGACCTGCTCAAGCGGGAAGTCGTCGACGGTGACCATGATCGTCATCCGCGAGATCCCCTTGAGCTCGGTGGGTCCCACCGCAAGGGACTCGATGTTGAAGCCGCGACGCGAGAACAGTCCCGAGACGCGCGCGAGAACACCTGGCCGGTCTTCGACGAGGACGCTGAGGGTGTGGGTGGTGCTCACTTCTGGTCCTTCTGTGCAGATGTGGCGGCCAACACGGCCGCGTCCGTCCGATTCATCGTCTCGTGGATCTCCGGTGTGTCCGACGCCGACTCGTCTTCGTCGAACAGCGGCCGGATGTCCCGTGCGGCCATGATCTCGTCGTTGCCGGTTCCGGCAGCGACCATCGGCCACACCTGTGCGTCCGCGCCGACGATGAAGTCGATCACCACCGGACGGTCGTTGATCGCACGGGCCTGCGCGATGACGTCATCGACGTCGGCCTCGTTCTCGACGCGGAACGCCGCGCAGCCCAGCGCTTCTGCGAGCTTCACGAAGTCCGGGATGCGTCGCGAATGGGTGGCGAGGTCGGTGTTGGAGTAGCGCTCCTCATAGAAGAGGGTCTGCCACTGACGCACCATGCCGAGGTTGCCGTTGTTGATCAGCGCGACCTTGATCGGGATCCCTTCGATGGCACACGTCGCCAGTTCCTGATTGGTCATCTGGAAACAGCCGTCACCGTCGATGGCCCAGACCTCGGTGTCCGGGGCCGCCATCTTGGCGCCCATCGCGGCCGGCACCGCATAACCCATCGTGCCGAGTCCGCCTGAGTTGAGCCAGGTTCGCGGCTTCTCATAGGAGATGAACTGAGCGGCCCACATCTGGTGCTGACCGACACCGGCGCAGTACACCGCATCCGGACCGGCAGCCTTGCCGATGGACGAGATGACGAACTCCGGCGACATCGAGCCGTCGGCCTGGCGGTCGTAGCTCAGGGGGTAGGTCCGGCGCACACCGTCGAGGTAGCTCCACCATTCCGACAGATCCGGCGCCGCCGTGGTGGTCGCACGCTCGTTGCGGATGGTCTCGATGAGGTCGGCGATGACCGCCTTGCAGTCTCCGACGATCGGCACGTCGGCATGACGATTCTTGCCGATCTCGGCCGGATCGATGTCCGCGTGGATGACCTTCGCGTTGGTGGCGAACGACGACAGCTGACCCGTGACGCGGTCGTCGAACCGTGCGCCGAGGGTGATCAGCAGGTCGCTGCGCTGCAGGGCCGCGACGGCGGCGACGGTGCCGTGCATCCCGGGCATGCCGAGGTGCTGCTGGTGGCTGTCCGGGAATGCGCCGCGCGCCATCAGGGTGGTGACCACGGGGATGCCGGTCAGCTCGGCGAGTTCCCTCAGTTCTGCGGACGCGTTCGCCTTGATCACGCCACCGCCGACATAGAGGACAGGTGCCTTCGCGGCCTGGATGAGCCGCGCGGCCTCGCGGACCTGCTTGCCGTGCGGTTTGGTCACCGGGCGGTAGCCGGGCAGATCGAACTGCGGTGGCCAGCTGAACGTGGTCTGCGACTGGAGGATGTCCTTCGGGATGTCGACGAGGACAGCACCCGGCCGTCCGCTCTCGGCGATGTGGAAGGCCTCGGCGATGACGCGCGGGATGTCGGCGGCGTTGCTCACCAGGAAGTTGTGCTTGGTGACGGGCATCGTGATGCCCGAGATGTCGGCCTCCTGGAACCCGTCGGTACCGATGAGCGCGCGACCGACCTGGCCGGTGATCGCGACGACCGGCACGGAGTCCATCTGAGCGTCGGCCAACGGGGTGACCAGGTTGGTCGCACCCGGACCCGACGTCGCCATGCAGACCCCGGCGCGGCCGGTCACCTGCGCGTAGCCGGTGGCCGCGTGCCCTGCACCCTGCTCGTGTCGGACCAGGACGTGACGGACCTTCTCCGAGTCCAGCAGCGGATCGTAAACAGGCAGCACTGCACCACCGGGAATGCCGAATACCACCTCGACGCCGAGTTCTTCGAGCGACCGGACGACGGACTTCGCTCCGCTGACCCGCTCCGGTGCAACAGTGTGTTGTCCTACCGCCCGCAGGTTCCCGCCGGCCGGTGACTCTTGGCGCGGCGCCGATTCATGCGAGGTGGCCGTCAAACTCGGCCCACTCGCTCCGCTGCCGGCGCCGGTACGTGCTGTTGGTGCGCTCACTGCACGGTCCTTCATGCTCTGGTGTTCGTTTAGTTGACAAGAAAAAACCCCCGACAGCTGAGCTGTGCGAGGGTGGCGCGTCGATGCCGAGGGTCTACGATGTGACCGGTCAGGCGACGACGCGCCGGCCGATTACTACGAGATTCTCGTGCTGCTTCACGCCTTCACGGTAGGACCGGCGCGTGTCAAGAGTCAAACCACATCCGACCCCGTCTCACATCGTGGGAAAACACTGGTGGACCAGCGGGATGACGGAGGTGAGACAATGGAGTGGTGTCAACGTCAACACCCGCCTCCTCTGATGCACCCGCCGTCGAACTGCCGCAGACGTTCCGGATCGCGAAGATCGCATACTTCGCGATCCCGATGATGTTCGTGGTCGCGGTGATCCTCGCGGGCGCCTCGCTGGTGTGGTTGGGATGGACCCTGATCGTCCCGGTGCTGCTCGGCTGGTGGATCGTCCGGATTCGCACGGTGGTCACCGATGAAGGACTGTGTGCGGTACACACCTTCTCCTCCCGGGAGATCGCCTGGAACGAGATCGACGGGTTGCAGTTCCCCCGCTGGGGTTCGGTGCGCGCAGTCCTCGTCAACGGTGCGCGCGTGAGGCTGCCCGCGATCACCTTTGCCGATCTGCCACGATTGTCGGCCGCGAGCCGCGGACGCATCCCCGATCCGTACGCCGCTGCCGCGCAAGACGAGAGCTGACCACTCCCGGTCCCTGGTCTACGCACCGACCGTCCACACCGACCATCCAAACCGCTTTGTTGTGCCAGATCACAGCGGAGTAACCTCGGCAGGCGGTGACGCGCATGAGGTGTCGCGGTCGCCTGCCACACCCTGATCCGCCTCTTCAGGCGCAACGACCACCGAGGATTGATTCGATGCCAGCTCTGAGGTCCCGCACCACCACCGTCGGACGCGAAGCCGCGGGCGCCCGCTCGCTGTGGCGCGCCACCGGCATGACCGACGACGACTTCGGCAAACCGATTGTGGCAATCGCCAATTCGTACACCCAGTTCGTTCCCGGGCATGTACACCTCAAGGATGTCGGCGAGATCGTCGCCGACGCGGTTCGGGCCGCCGGCGGCGTGCCGCGCGAGTTCCACACGATCGCCGTCGACGACGGCATCGCGATGGGCCACGGCGGCATGCTCTATTCGCTCCCGAGCCGGGAGATCATCGCCGATTCGGTCGAGTACATGGTCAACGCCCACACCGCCGACGCCTTGGTCTGTATCTCCAACTGCGACAAGATCACTCCGGGCATGCTCAATGCCGCGATGCGCCTGAACATCCCGACGGTGTTCGTGTCGGGCGGCCCGATGGAGGCCGGTAAGGCAGTCGTCGTCGGCGATGTCGCCCACCCGTCGTCGGACCTCATCACCACGATCTCGGCGTCGGCGAACAGCGACGTCGACGACGAGGGCCTGTCGGCGGTCGAGCGTTCGGCGTGCCCGACCTGTGGTTCGTGCTCGGGCATGTTCACCGCCAACTCGATGAACTGTCTCACCGAGGCGCTCGGTCTGGCCCTGCCCGGCAACGGTTCCACCCTCGCCACGCACGAGGCCCGCCGCGCTCTGTTCGAGCGTGCCGGACGCGTCGTCGTCGACGCGGCGACCCGCTGGTACCGCGATGACGACGATTCGGTGCTGCCTCGTAACGTCGCCACGCCCACGGCGTTCCGCAACGCGATGGCGCTCGACGTCGCGATGGGCGGGTCCACCAACACCGTCCTGCACATCCTCGCCGCCGCTCAGGAAGGTGAGGTCGCCGACTTCGACCTGTCGGTGATCGACCAGATCAGCCGCAATGTGCCCTGCCTGTCGAAGGTGTCACCCAACTCCGACTACCACATGGAAGACGTCCATCGGGCCGGCGGCATCCCCGCCATCCTCGGCGAGCTGCGTCGTGCCGGGCTCATCGACGACACCGCTTCGACCGTGCACAGCCCGACCATCGCGAGCTTCCTCGACGACTGGGACATCCGTGGCGGCTCCGCAATCGACGAGGCACTCGAGCTGTTCCATGCCGCGCCGGGCGGGGTCCGCACCACCACCCCGTTCTCGACCGCCAACCGGTGGAGTTCGCTGGACACCGATGCCGCCGGCGGATGTATTCGCGACCTCGCCCACGCCTACACCGTCGAGGGCGGACTATGCGTGCTGCGCGGCAACCTCGCCCCCGACGGCGCGGTCCTCAAGACCGCCGGTATCGACGAAGACCTCTGGCACTTCGAGGGCCCGGCCCGCGTCGTCGAGAGCCAGGAGGAAGCCGTCCAGGTCATCCTGTCCAAGACGATCCAGGCCGGCGAGGTCCTCGTCGTCCGATATGAAGGACCCGCCGGGGGGCCCGGCATGCAGGAGATGCTGCACCCGACCGCCTTCATGAAGGGCACCGGCATGGGCAAGAAATGCGCGTTGATCACCGACGGACGGTTCTCCGGCGGATCGTCGGGGCTGTCGGTCGGTCACATGTCCCCCGAGGCCGCATCCGGCGGCGCGATCGGCCTGGTCGAGAACGGCGACCCGATCCTCATCGACGTCGCGACCCGGCGCCTCGAGGTGCTGGTCGACGACGATGTCCTGGCCGAGCGCCGCGCGAAGATGGAGGCATCCGAACGCCCCTGGCAACCGAAGGATCGTCAGCGCACGGTCACCACGGCGCTGCGGGCCTACGCGAAACTGGCGACATCGGCTGACCGCGGAGCAGTGCGCCAGGTCGACTGAGGTCGGCAGCATCCGTCGGCCGCGAAAAGCGCCCCAGAGAAGCGCCCGGCAGAGCGGCGCCATCGACATCATGTCGATGAGCGCTCTCGACCGGGTGCTTGTGTGGGGCGCTCTTCGTGGAGGTGGCCGCTGCAAACGACCCTCCTGCGAGCGACCCTCCCGTCAGGCGACGCTCCCCTCAGGTGGGGTTACCCGGAGAGTGGAACGGGTTGGTCCCGTTGAACAACAGCCAGATGGCGACCGCAGCACCGATCCCCACGACGAGTAGTGCCAGCGAACCCCACGCGGGGCGCCGTGCCCAGCCCCGGGGCGCATCGATCGAGAGGCGGCCGGGTCCGGTGAGAATGATCACCGCTGCGCATACCACCAGCAGCAACTCGTATTCGATGCCCGCTCCGCCGCCCCCGCTCACGAAGAACCAGACGCCCCCGGCCAGGGTGGCCTTGTAGGCTGCGGCGATCAACATCACGCCGAGTACTGCGGACGCAGCCAGGGGCGTGAACAGACCGACGACCAACATCAGTCCGCCGAGCGTCTCGGAGAGCGCGCCGACGATCGCGAGTGGCCGGGCGGCGTCGGGCTGGAAACCGATCGCCGTGTTCGGCGCGTTGATGAGCATGTCCTCGAACCCCGACAGTCGCGGACCGTTCCACCACCCGAAGAGCTTCTGCGCGCCGTGCGCCATGGCGATGACGCCCACCGCACATCGGAGTAACAACAGCCCCAGATCAAGGGTGCCCCGACGCGCGTGACGTTCCATGTCCGCGAGGTCCGCCTCGGTGGCACGAAGTCGGTCGTCGGCGGTCGGCGATACGTCGTGATCATCGGCCATGTCCGGGTCGATCGCGGGGGCCGGGACCGCCGGCGTGTGCACCTCGGTGTAGGCAGCCCGGGTCGAGGGGACGTCGGACGGGTCGGCGGCGTCGAATGCCGTGGTCGGCGCCGACCGAGCGGATGCACTCGACGCGGTGAACGGTTCGGTCGCCGCCTCACCGGTGTCGGAAGCCCCCTCACGGGTGTCGGGTTTTTCACCAGTATGGGACACCTTCTCCTGCGGTGGGATCGCCTGCGTCGCCGGCGTCCGATCAGGCGCACGCATCGACGTCGTCTCCAACTCGTCCGGCTCGATGTCGTCGAGGTCGTCGACCCGCGACATCGGCGGCCGGGGCGGCATCGCGTGCTTCGCGTAGAACGAATCCCGCTCCTCGCTCGGAACCCGACGCCGACGCATCGGCGCACCCTGCCCGAGATCGATCTCACCGGTCGGCTCGTCGTACGGACTGGACCCGCCTCCAGCGGGCATGTCACGTTCGCTCACACGTCCGACTGTAAGCGCAGTTGCCGATGTGTGCGCCCAGCAGCACGCGGTGAGTCGGAATCGATCGCCTACTCTGGGTGGCATGCGCAAGGGGTGGCCGTCGGCAACGCGCAACCGTGAGCGGTTGGCATCGGGGAGTCATCGGTCACACTCGGTCCGATTCGTCGCCGTGACCGTCCTCGGCGCGCTTCTCCTGGTGCTGAGCGGCTGCGCCGACTTCACCGACCAGGATCGGGCCAAGGACGCCGGGGCGTTCAGCGCCAACAACCAGTCCGCGGCGCAGAAGCCACCGCCGCGCCCCTCCCCCACCGAACCGCCGATACCCCCGCCGCCCGGACCCTGCGTCGACCCTGATCCCGCGGTCATCGCGACGTGCCTACAGTCGACTGCCGCGGTGATGCCCGGTGATGACAAGGGTGATGTCACCGTGGTGGCCGAACGCACCACCGGCAAGATCATCACAACCAAACGCTATGGGCCACAACGAATTCTGGCCGAGACTCCCGTGGACGCGTCCGGCGACGGCGGTCTGATCGACTTCGCCTTCTCGCCAACCTATGCACAGGATCGTCTGATCTACGCGCTGGTCACCACCGCGTCCGACAATCGGATCGTGCGCCTCGCGCCGGGAGACGTGCCCAAACCCATCCTGGTCGGTATCCCCAAGGGTGCCACCGGGAACATGGGTGCGATGTACTTCCGCTCGCCGACGGAACTGGTGGTGGCGACCGGCAACGCCGGCGACCCCTCCGCTGCCGCGAATCCGTCGTCGCTGGCCGGAAAGATCCTGCTGGTGACCTCGTTCCGGTCGGGAACAAACCCACCGCCACGCATCCTGGCGTCAGGTCTCGGTTCCAATGTCTCACTGTGTCCCAGCGTCGCCTCCGGCACTCTGTACCTCGCCGATCAGACGGCGAGCGAGGACCGGCTGCAGGTGCTCGAGGCCTCGGGTCCGAAGGTGTTGTGGACATGGCCGGACCGGCCGCAGATCGCCGGATGCGCCGTCGCCTCAGGCGCAATCTTCGTCTCCACCACCCGAACCCAGCACATCGAGGCACTCAACGAACCGACTCGGGAGAAGCCCGCGATCACCCCTCCGGTGGTGGTGCTGGACAAGCGATACGGCGCCCTCGGGCGAATGGTGGCCCTGCAGAACGGAATACTGCAGTTCGCCACCGTCAACCGCACTTCGGGCAAACCGGTCAGCACCGACGACCGGGTGATCCGGTGGTTGCCACCGTCGTCGACGGAGGACCGCACCTGACCTGCGGTGATCCGCACCTGTTCACCGCCCTTTCCGGGTTTGTCGAACTCGCAGCCGACGATCGGCGTCGTCCATTACAGTTCGGTCAAACTCATCCCGCGATCACCGAACGCGAAAGGCGCGGCACATGAACCGTCGCAGTCTCCTCGTCGTCCTTGCCTCCGTCTTCTTCCTCTGCCTGTCGTCCGGCGCCGTCGCGACGGCCGCGCCGAATCCGCTCGGGTCCCTCGATCTCGGCTCCCTCGGCGGCCCCGCCACGCACGGTTGCTCGGTGGCGTCCTACGAGCAGAAGAGCGAGCTCGGGCCGCAGACCCTGTCGAACGAGCCCCCGACGGGGCCACAGTTGGCCGGCTACCAACGGTTCGGCTCTCTGCCGGGTAGTACCGAATTCCTTGCAAAGTACTGGGACACCGAGAAGAAGTGGTGGAAGTACCCCGATGGGCAGGGCTACGTCCTCGATCGCAACCACCAACCGATCAAGCACAAGGCGACGATGAAGGTCGGGCGCCGGTTGGATCGCTACGGCGGCGAGCGCGGCAACTTCCTCGCGCCCGCGGGAACGAAATACGCCGCGCGTTCACTGCCCCCGTCGAATCTCAGTGGCCCGCAGGGCCAGGAAGAATACTGCAACTATCACGTGTACGAGGTGATCAAGGATCTCCCCGTCGACACCGGTCGTATCGCGCCCTGGTTCGAACAGCGTGGCGGCGGAATCCAATACGAGGTGGTGCGCAGCTATCTGACGACGGAGGTCACCAAGAACCCGCAGTGCGACAGCTTCATCAACGACGACGACACGCTCGGCGTCGCCTGGCTGCGGTGTGCAGGGTATGTGCAACAGGTCTTCCCCGCCGTGCACTGATGCCGGGAGACCAGCTCGATGACGAGATGCGTACCCGGATCATGGATCTGGGTACGCGGATGCGGGCGAATCCGGAAGATCTGCCGGTGCTCGGCGAGATCCGCGGAGACGCGACACCGTTCTGCGTGAACGATTCGGACGGCTGGCATATCACCAGTCGCGAACGCGACCGCATCCTGTCGGACCGGAGTTCCACGGACCCGGACAAATACCTGTCGCTCGTCGCCGAAGTGATTGCCGAACGCATCGCGTGGCGCCTGCATCCACCCGAATCCGGCGACTTCCCCCGGGCCGCGTGGCAGGCACAGTACGACGCGCTGGCCTGCGCCGATCAGTCGTGGGCCGAGACCTGGCTCGCGACGCTGCGGGCACGGATGATCGATGCCGGTGCGGACGAGGGCATCATCGACTCACTGCCGTCGCCGTGACCTCGGCGGCCCGCGCTCCCGGTGGCGGGGCGAGGGCGCCCGATGTGACAACTCACTGACAGGCTGCGAGCACCAATTCCTTGACTCGTGCCGGATCTGCCTGGCCACGCGTGGCCTTCATGACGTCACCGACGATCTTGCCTGCGGCCGCGACCTTGCCGCCGCGAATCTTGTCGGCGATGTCGGGGTTGTTGGCGAGGGCGTCGTCGACCGCCTTCTGCAGCGCGGAGTCGTCACGGACGACCTCGAGGCCACGGTCGGCGACGACCTGCTCCGGCTCGCCCTCGCCGTCGAGAACCGCCACAGCCACCTGCTGCGCGAGCTTGGTGGTGAGTTTGCCCTCGTCGACGAGACCGATGATGGTCGCCACCTGGGTGGGAGTGATCGGCAGGTCGGCCAGGTCGGTGCCCCGACTGTTCGCCTGTTGGGCCAGGAACGACACCCACCACCCGCGGGCGGCCTCCACCCCGGCGCCGGCATCCACCGTGGCGATCACGAGGTCCACGGCACCCACGTTGACCAGGTCACGCATCACCTCGTCGGAGACGCCCCACTCGTCCTGGATACGCGCGCGACGCACCCACGGCATCTCCGGCAGGGTCGTGGACAGCTCGTCGATCCACGACGGATCGGGTTGCACGGGCGGCAGGTCGGGTTCCGGGAAGTACCGGTAGTCCTCCGCCGTCTCCTTGCGGCGTCCCGGCGAGGTGGTGCCGTCGCTCTCGTGGAAGTGACGGGTCTCCTGCACGATCTCGCCACCGGCCTCCAGGATGGCGGCCTGCCGGCGCATCTCGTAACGCACGGCGATCTCGACGCTCTTCAGCGAGTTGACGTTCTTGGTCTCGGTCCGCGTGCCGAATTCCGTTGCGCCCTTACGCATCAACGACACGTTGGCATCGCACCGCAACGAACCCTGGTCCATCCGCACGTCCGACACGTCAAGGGCCTTGAGTAGGTCTCGCAGTGCGGTGACGTAGGCGCGGGCCACCTCGGGGGCACGCTCGCCCGCCCCTTCGATCGGCTTGGTCACGATCTCCACCAACGGAACCCCGGCCCGGTTGTAGTCCAGCAACGAGTGACTCGCACCGTGGATGCGACCCGAACCGCCGATGTGCAGCGACTTGCCGGTGTCCTCCTCCATGTGGGCACGTTCGATCTCGACCCGCCAGGGGGTGCCGTCGGGCAGGAGCACCTCGAGGTAGCCGTCGTAGGCGATCGGCTCGTCGTACTGCGAGATCTGATAGTTCTTCGGCTGATCGGGATAGAAATAGTTCTTGCGTGCGAACACGCTCGACGGACGGATCGAGCAGTTCAGCGCCAGTCCGATCCGGATCGCGGACTCGATCGCCTTCACGTTGGCCACCGGCAGCGATCCCGGCAGGCCGATGCACACCGGACACACCTGGGTGTTGGGCTCGGCCCCGAATGCGGTCGGGCAGCCGCAGAACATCTTCGTCTCGGTGCCGAGTTCGACGTGGACCTCGAGCCCGAGCACCGGATCGAAGTTCGCGATGACCTGGTCGTAGTCGAGCAGTTCCGTGGTGGCGGCAGTCATGGGTGACATCTTATTGCTCGCCGGATCATCGGGGCGCGTGGCCCGGTCACCCGGACATCGAAACCCGGGTCGGGGTCAGGGTCATCCCCGATGCCGACGCGGTTCGTCGTGCGTAGCGTCGAAGACATCAGAAAGGAAACATGATGACCACACCAGTTCCGACCACTCCCCGATTGATGCGCTCGCGCGACGATGCCTGGCTCGGCGGCGTCTGCGGCGGCATCGCCAAGCGCTTCGGCTGGGACCCGACGCTCATACGGGTGCTGTTCGTCGCGTCCGTGCTGCTGCCGGGACCTCAGGTGCTGCTGTACCTGGTGCTGTGGATCGTCATCCCACGGGAACCGGTTGCCGCGCCGCCGATCGTGGCCGCACCGCCCTATCCGCCGTACGCGAGTTGACTCACCCGAAGATGACGCGGACCTCCTGATACTGGTCCGCCGGCACCGACTTCTGGTTCGCGAGGGCGTCGGCGAAGTCGACGCGCACGATGTCCGTGCCGCTCAGCGCGACCATCTTGCCCCAGCCCTTGTCCGCGCAGAGGTCGGTGACCGCCATGCCGAGTCGGGTGGCGAGAACGCGGTCGAAGGCGGTGGGTACGCCGCCGCGCTGGATGTGCCCGAGCACAGTGGCGCGGGTCTCGATACCGGTCCGTTCCTCGATCAGCGGGGCGAGCACCTCGGCGATCCCGCCCAGACGCGGCCGATTGAAGCCGTCGAGACCCTTGTCCGAGTAGGCCTCCTCCATCTCGGGAAGCTTGAAGCCCTCGGCCACGACCACCATCGGCGCACGGCCGCGGTTCTTGACGCTGGTCGCCCAGGCACAGATCTGGTTGAGGCTCTCCGGCTGCTCCGGGATGAGGATCGCGTGCGCACCCCCGGCGATGCCCGAATACAGCGCGATCCAGCCCGCGTGTCGGCCCATGACCTCCAGGACCATGCAGCGCTTGTGCGAGTTGCCGGTCGTGCGGAGTCGGTCGATGGCCTCGGTGGCGATCTCCACCGCGGTGTTGAAACCGAAGGTGTAGTCGGTGGCGTCCAGGTCGTTGTCGATCGTCTTCGGCACCCCGACGATGTTGATGCCGTCCTCGTAGAGGCGCTTGGATGCCGACGCCGTGCCCTCGCCGCCGATCGCGATGACACCGTCGATGCCGAGGTTCTTGAGCACCTTCTTGATGTTCTCGGCGCCGCCGTCCGGTTCGTGATAGGGCCCGAATCGGCTGGTCCCGAGAATGGTTCCACCCTCGTGGGACAGACCACGAACCCGGGTGCGGTCGAGTTCGATGATGTCTCCGTAGACAAGGCCGTACCAACCGTCCTTGAAGCCGACGAACTCGTGTCCGTAGACGGTTTCACCCTTGAGCACCGCGCCACGGATCACCGCGTTCAGTCCAGGGCAGTCACCGCCGCTGGTGAGAATGCCGAACCTCTTGGCCATTACCGTGAGACCTCTCTGCCGACCACCGCTGACACGTTCCCCACACAATCTAGTGGGCGACGGCCTCCGCCGCCGGATGTCACCCAGAGAGAATCATCCGGTGGTGAGGACGCCGTCTCCGGTCACTTGAGTCCGTTCTCGTAGGCGAAGACGACAGCCTGCGCGCGGTCACGGAGTCCGAGTTTGGACAACACACTGCTGACATGCGTCTTCACCGTCTGCTCGGACACGAACAGTTCGGTTGCGATCTCGCCGTTGGACTTGCCGTCCGCGACGTGGTCGAGCACTTCGCGTTCACGCGGAGTGAGCACATCGGCCGCGCGGCTGCGAGGTGACCGCGATCGCCGCGCCGTCACCTCCGCGATCAGGCGACGTGTGATCGACGGCGCCAGCAGCGCCTCCCCCGCCGCGACCACCCGTACGGCTCGGACCAGTTCGTCCGCCGGGGCGTCCTTGAGCAGGAATCCCGAGGCACCGATCCGCAACGCCTCGTACACGTAGTCGTCGATGTCGAAGGTGGTCAGCATGAGGATCCGGGTTGGGGCCCCGGTCGGCGATCCGTCGCGACCGGAAGCCGAGCGCAGGATCTCCTCGGCGGCGCGCAGACCGTCCTTGCGGGGCATCCGCACATCCATCAGGACGACATCCGGCCGTACGCGCGCACAGAGCTCGATCGCGGCGACGCCGTCAGCGGCATCGCCGAGGACCGAGATGTCGGGCTGGGCGCCGAGCAGGGCCGAGAAGCCCTGACGCACCATTGCCTGATCGTCGACGACAACCACGGTAACGGCCACCGGCATACCCTATTCGCCCGGCCGCGACGCCGATTCGGCGGCCGATCCGACCGCGTGCGCGCCCTGTCCCGGGATGGTCGCACGGACCACGAATCCGCCGTCGCCGGTCGGTTCGGTCGTCAACACACCGCCGACCGCTGCGGCCCGCTCGCGCATGCCCGGGATGCCGCTGCCAGGTCCGGCGATCCGCACCGGCTCGGCGGTGGCCGCCGAATTCCTGATCTCGAGCTCGACGACGCCGGCGACGCGGGGTGCGATCTGGATCTCGATGCGTGACCCCGGAGCATGCCGGGTGGCGTTCGCGAGGCTTTCCTGCACGATGCGGTAGATGACCAATCCGCAAGCCTCGCCGACCATGTCATGAGGCACGGAGTCCGCCAGGTCCACCACGGCGCCGGTCATCCGGGTCTGCCTGACCAACGTCTCCACGTCACCGACACCGGGATTCGGTGATGCGGTCGGCTCGCCATCGGTCCGCAGCACGCCGAGAAGTTGGCGCACCTCGTCCAGCGATGCCCGCGCGGCGACCGCGATGGCCTCGAACTCCGCCGCCGCGTGCTCGCTCACGTCGTCGACTCGGTAACGAGCGGTCTGGGCCATCACCACCACCACGGACATCCGATGTGCCACAACGTCGTGCAGATCGCGGGCGATGCGCGCACGCTCCTGCAGGATCGTCTTCTGCGACTGCGCGAGCTGCGTCTGCTCCGCGCTCTGCGCCAACTGGCGGCGTGATCGGACCAGGAAGCGCACCAACGCCACCACCACCGCGACGAACGTCAGTCCGAACACCCATCCGCCACGGGCGTCGGCAGGTGCGGCCAGCCACATCACGATCGCCGTGCTGATCCACACAACCGGAATCCACTGCAGGGCGCAGCGGAGATAGGCGCAGACGGTGAGGACGAGCAGCACGATCAGATGGGTCACCTGGATCGACCAGGGCCATCCGTTGACCGTCGGCACCACCAGTCCGATCATCTGAGCGGAGACGACCGAGATGGCCCACGCCACCAACGGGGCGGACCAGGCCAGCGCGATCGGCCACGCCGCGAAAGCGGCCACCACCGGCAACGCATACGCCGGCATCGAATGGGTGAGGGTCAACGTCGGCCAGGAGACCGCATACATGATCGCGGCGACCACCAGGAAGAACCAGTTGGCCCTCGACCCGAAATAGTGCCGTACGGCCGGGTCCTGCACGGCGGGCAGCGCACGCACCTCACGGACCGCGGCCGCGCCTGCCGACCCGATCATCCCTCTGGTTCTCCGGAACATCACCATCACCTCGTTCACCCACGGTAGGCGGCGCACCACCCCGCGTCCTCATACTTTCGAGGGAGAAGGCCATCCCCCGCCAGGGGCATATCGGGCAGCCCGATCCCACGCGATGGCGCCCCGCCAATCACCATCGCGTGCGATGTGACCCGGTGCCGGCGATTCCTAGCGTCGGTGCCATGACATCTGCGCACCGGAACACACGCCGGCACCGACCCCGGGTGACCACGGCGATTCTTCTGCTCATCGCCTCGGCGACAACAACACTCGCCCCGGTGTGGCCGGCCGCGGCAGCAGAGACCGGACCCCGGGTCAATCAGACGCGTCCGAATCCCGTTGCCGCAGGTGCAGATCTCGTGACGCCCTCCGGGCGGGTCATCCGCGATCTCACTGCCGGGCGTACCGCGCAGGCACTCGATGAACTGCCCACCGGCTTCGTCGCGGACTTCGGGTATCGACCGACAGTCGTCGACGGCCATCCGGTCGACCCCGACGGCAGCTGCTCGTCGCCCATCCCGTTGCCCCGACGCTTCGACAACGCCTGCCGCACGCACGACTTCGGCTATGACGTCTTGCGATTCGCCGCCCACACCGGGCACCCGCTCGGTCGCTGGGCCCGGCTCGATCTCGACCGCATGCTGGTCGATCGGATGCGCGAATCCTGCAGTTCGCCGATGTGTCTCGTCGCGGTGGGCCTCGTGCGAACCGGTCTCGGTCTCAACACGTGGCGTCAGTACGACGGGCCACCCACCGCCGTCGAGTCCGCCGGGCAGATCGTGTCCTCCGGAATCGGGCGCGGGTGGGCGGAGCTCGTCGATCGGCGCTCGGGGACCCGATGAGCACCTCGGCCACCCTCACCCCGCCGACATCGACCACCGATCAGCTCCGGTATCCGCGGCGGCTCGCCGTGTCGTTGCCGCATCCGCTTGTCTCGCTGTGTGCCGTGATCGGGGCGCTGGTGGCGTTGTGGCCGGCCGGACTGCCCCGCCCCGTGGCCATCTCGGGACCTCTCACCGCCGCGTGCGTCGGAATCATGACGATCGTCGGGTCTGTCGCCGCACGCCGCCGCTCGAGCCGGCCGCCGGCCGACGTCGCGGCCCTCGCCGCCGCGGCGGGCACACTGTTGTGCTTGGGATTGCTGAGCATGGCGTGGCAGAACGGCGTGCGAACCGATCTGGCGCTGCCACACGTCGGCATCGTATGGCCGGTCGCAACCGTCGTGCCCGCGATGGTCGTGTTCGGCGCGATCGTCTTCACTCCTCGGGCCACGGCCCTGATCGGCGCCACCGCCATCGCGCTGCTGGCCGGTCTGCTTCCGGCCGCACACGCCGATGACTCGCCGTCGGCGCCACGGGAGGCTCCCGCGGGAGTGCTGTATGCACCCGCGGATAGCTCGACCATCGAGCGTCGGAGCGGTGAGTTGGCGCGCCGGTGGGCCAGCGACGGCGGCCTGGACCGTTCCGCGGTGGTGATCGCGGTGCCGACCGGATCCGGGTGGGTGGACGATGCCGCGGTGACCGGTTTCGTCGGCCGCTTCGCCGGCGATGTCACGGTCCTCGCAGTGCAATACGCGAACAGTCCGTCGTGGCAGGCGTTCGTCGGTGATCGCTCCGCCGCGGGGCGCAGCGCGATCGCGCTCCTCGACCACGTCGTCGACCTCGTGGACGGTCGGCCCGTCGGGCGACGTCCCCGGATCTATCTCTACGGTCAGAGCCTGGGCGCGGTCGGCGCCGAAGACGCCCGCGCGTGGGCGAAGCGTCACCATCCCGGGGCCGTCGACGGTACCGTGCTGGCGGGCGTGCCCGACGGCACCATCGGCCGTGGCGATTCCGCCGGGCCGCCCCGGTCCATCGTCGCCAACCCGTCGGATCCCGTTCCGCGCTGGTCACTCTCACTGCTCTGGCGACCGGCACGCATGCCGGCCGGAACGGTCGTCACCGGCCGCGCCGTCCGGCAACCGCCCTGGTTCCCGGTGGCGAGCTTCGTCCAGACCAGCGCCGATCTGCTGACGTCACTCGACGGACCGATCGGAGTGGGCCACCGATATGGCACCGAACAAGCAGGCACGTGGGACCCGCACCGATGAGTGTCAGCGCCTATTCGATCGGGCCGCGAGCCGCCTCGTAGGCCGCGCCGACCCGGTAGAGCCGGTCATCGGCGAGTGCGGGTGCCATGATCTGCAGTCCGACCGGCATCCCGTCGTCGCCGGACAGACCCGATGGCACCGACATCGCGCCGACACCGGCAAGGTTCACCGGCAGGGTGCACAGGTCGAACAGGTACATCGCGAGCGGATCATCGACCTTCTCGCCGAGCGCGAACGCGGTCGTCGGCGTGGTCGGCGACACGAGCACGTCGACCTTCTCGAACGCCGCGGCGAAGTCGCGGGCGATGAGAGTACGCACCTTCTGCGCCTGCCCGTAGTAGGCGTCGTAGTAACCCGACGACAACGCATACGTGCCGATCATGATGCGTCGCTTCACCTCTGGACCGAAGCCGGCGTCTCGCGTCAGCGCCATCACTTCTTCGGCGCTGCGCGTTCCGTCGTCGCCGACCCGCAGGCCGTATCGCATCGCGTCGAAACGAGCGAGGTTCGACGACACCTCCGACGGCAGGATCAGGTAGTAGGCGCCCAATGCATAGGTGAAGTGCGGGCACGACACCTCGACGACCTCCGCACCGCGATCGGTCAGCACCTTCAGCGCCGCGCGGAACGAATCGAGGACGCCGGTCTGATATCCCTCGCCCTGCAACTCGGTGACCACACCGATTCGCACACCCGAGAGATCCTGCTGTGCACCGAATTTCGCGGCCGCGACGACGTCGGGAACAGGTGCGTCGATCGAGGTGGAGTCACGGTGGTCGTGCCCGGCGATCACAGCGTGCAGCAATGCGGTGTCGAGGACGGTGCGGCCGCACGGGCCGCCCTGGTCGAGGGAGGATGCGCAGGCCACCAGGCCATAGCGGGAGACGGTGCCGTAGGTCGGTTTCACCCCGACGGTGGCCGTCACCGCTGCCGGCTGACGGATCGAGCCACCGGTGTCGGTGCCGATGGCCAGCGGCGCCTCATACGACGCGAGCGCCGCTGCGCTGCCGCCGCCGGAGCCACCCGGGATCTTGGTGGTGTCCCATGGGTTCCGGGTCACCTGATAGGCCGAGTTCTCGGTGGAGCTGCCCATCGCGAACTCGTCCATGTTGGTCTTGCCGAGGATCGGCATGCCGGCCGCCCGCAACCGTTCGGTGACCGCCGCGTCATAGGGCGGAACCCAGCCTTCGAGGATCCTCGATCCGCAGGTGGTGGGCGCGTCGACGGTGGTGAAGACGTCCTTGAGAGCGATCGGCACCCCGGCGAGCGGCGACGGCGCCTCGCCGGCCGCGATCGCGTCGTCGGCGGCCTTGGCGGCGACGAGCGCCTCGGCCCCGCTGACGTGCAGGAAGGCGCCGAGCTGATCGTCGACCTCGGCGATGCGATCCAGGTGGGCCTGGGTGACCTCGACCGACGACAACTCGCGGGCGCCGATCTTCTCGGCGAGCTCGGCAGCGGACAGACCGGTGATCTCACCGGCCGCCCGGGTCACGGACCTGTCCTCGGACGTCACTGTTCCTCCCCCAGGATCTGCGGTACGGCGAATCGTTCCTGCTCCACGGCCGGAGCACCCGAGAGCGCTTCCGCATTGGTCAGGCCGGGAACCACCACATCCGGGCGCAGCACATTGGCGAGCTCGGCGGGATGCGCCGTGCCCGGCACGTCATCGGCGGCAACCTCCGACACCTGCGCGACGTGCGCCAGGATCGAGTCGAGTTGCTGCGCGTATTGATCGAGTTCGTCGTCGGTCAGCGCGAGCCGCGACAACCGAGCCAGGTGTGCGACCTCTTCGCGCGAGATCGCCGACTCTGATCCGCTGGACATGCCAGGTCCTTTCTCGCCGTGTCATGCGTGTTCCCCACCAGCCTATGGGAGGGTGTCCCGCCACCGGCCACGCGGTCGTCAGTCCAGCCAGCGTTTCAGCCGCGCGGTCAGCCAGGGCAGGATCAGGTAGACCATCAGCGGGGTGTTGATCACGGTCGCGATCAGCGTCTTGAGCACCACCGGTAGGCCATCGAGATGATTGATCACCAGCAGATTGATCAGCAGCGACATCGGGAAGAATCCGAGCCAGATGGTGATCGCCTGCTTCCACCGCGCCGGCGGCGCGCCCTGCACTCGCACCGCATTCGTCAGGTGCTGTTGCGGCTCGAACCACCCCTCGATCCCGGACAGACGATGCGTGGCGTACTCGACCGCGACCCCCTCGCCGCGCGACAGCCACGCCCGGCGCACCGGAGACGTCACCCAATCGTCCATGCACTGTTCGTCGGCGAATCGATACACCACGTAGTACTCGTCGTCGATCCGTGAGTTCCGCAGCCAGCCGCCGCCGAGAAAGCCCGGAAACGTCCGGGCCAAAGCGATCCCCGCGTCGGTCCAACTGATGAAATCGTGTTCGCGGCCGGGTTCGATACGACGGGCGACCGATGCGGTGACCTGGGTCGAGTCCCCGGGTTCGGCGGGTACGGAGGCGTCGTTGTCGGGCATGGCCCCATGGTGACGTCCCTGCGGCCCACGCGCACGCCCGCGAGTCGGGCGTCACACCAGGGTGTAGAACTCCAAGGCGATGTTGTCCGGGTCCCGGAACGAGACCACGAAACCCATGGTGCCCTGCACGATCTCACCGTGCGGCACCCCGTGTGCGTCGAGGACACCGAGCCACAACTCCAGTTCGGCGCGGTCAGCGAGCGCGAACGAGAGGTGGTCGAGACCGGCCCGCCGTTCGTCGAACTCACCATCCACGGTCGAATCATTGTGGGCGACAAAGCTGATCGGCGCGGTGTCGGGACGTTCGATCCGGGCCTTGTCCTTGCCGTCGACTGTGGCGCGCGCCACCTCGGTGAATCCGAGCACCCGAACGTACCAATCGACGGAGACGTCCAGGTCGGCAACCGACAGGGTGACGTGGTGTAGGCCGTGCAACGGCGGTGTTCCGGTCACCCTGATCACGTTAGTGGTGTGAGTCCCCCGCCACCACGCCCACCCGCGGTGAGCAGGGACATAGTGCGACAGGCACCGTCTCGTCACACGGCGGACACACCTCAGTGCGACAATGAGCCGCGTGTCGTACCTGCTGCGCGTCTACCTCGAGGATCGACCGGGCAGCCTGGGACTGCTCGCCGTCCAGCTCGGCTCGGTCGGAGCCGACATCCTGTCCCTGGAGGTCGTCGAGCGTGGCGAGGGCTACGCCGTCGACGACCTGGTCGTCGACATCGCGCCCGGTTCCCTGCCCGATGGGTTGATCACCGCCGCCGAGAAGCTCAAGGGCGTGCGGGTGGACTCGATCCGTCCGTACGCCGGCGTCCTCGATACGCACAGAGAGCTCGAACTCGTCGACCAGGTGGCCACCTCCGACGACGATCGACTGCAGGTTCTCGTCGACAACACGCCGCGCGTCCTGCGCGTCTCGTGGGCGATGGTCATCACCAGCGCGAGCGGCGGCGTACTGCAGCTCTTCGGCAGCTCCGGCGCCCCGGAGACGCCACTCACCCGAGCGGACTGGCTGCCGATCGAACGTGCGGCGCAACTCGACGCCACCGCCGACTGGGTGCCCGAGCCGTGGCAGGACATGGACACCCGCCTCGCGGCGGCACCGCTCGGCGACAGCCAGAAGGCCATCCTGCTCGGCCGGATCGGCGGTCCGGACTTCCGACCGTCGGAGATCGCCCGGCTCGGCTATCTGGCCGGCATCGTCGGCACGGTGTTGCGCGCGGACAGCTGAGCGCTACCCAGGCTCCGGCGCCTCGCCGGTCTCCAGCAACCGTTTGAAACCGTCTTCGTCGAGGATCGGTACACCCAGTTGCTCGGCCTTGGCCGCCTTGGTGCCGGGAGAATCGCCGACCACGACATAGTCGGTCTTCTTCGACACCGAACCCGACGCCTTTCCGCCGCGTACCAGGATCGCCTCCTTGGCACCGTCGCGCGAGAAGTCCTCCAGCGAGCCCGTCACCACGACCGTCTTGCCCTCCAGGGTCCGCGGCATGGACTCGTCGCGTTCGTCTTCCATGGAAACACCTGCGGCACGCCACTTCTCGATGACGTCGCGATGCCAGTCCACCTCGAACCAGTCGCGGATGGACTGTGCCAGAGTCATTCCCAGGCCCTCGACGTCGGCCAGTTCCTCGACGGTCGCGGCCTCGATCGCAGCGAGCGATCCGAATTCGGTGGCCAGTGCGCGCGCGGCGGTGGGGCCGACATGCCGGATGGACAGGCCGACCAATACACGCCACAGCGGAACCTGCTTGGCGCCGTCGAGGTTCGCCAGCAGGCGCTTCCCGTTGGCGGACAGTGCACCGGACTTGGTGGTGAAGAGATCGGTCTTCGCGAGGTCGTCGGCGGTCAGGGAGAAGAGGTCGCCCTCGTTGCCGATCACGCCCGAGGTGAGCAACGCGGTCGCGGCCTCGTAGCCGAGCGCCTCGATGTCGAACGATCCGCGGCCGGCGATGTGGAACAACCGCTCCCGCAGCTGTGCCGGACAGGATTCGGAGTTGGGACACCGGATGTCGGCGTCGCTCTCCTTCTCGGGGCGCAGAGGCGTCCCACATTCGGGGCAGTGCGTGGGCATCACGAACTCGCGTTCGCTGCCGTCGCGGACGTCGACGACGGGGCCGAGAACCTCGGGGATCACGTCGCCGGCCTTACGGATCGTGACCGTGTCGCCGATCAGGACGCCCTTGCGCCGGACCTCCGATTCGTTGTGCAGGGTGGCGCGGGAGACGGTCGATCCCGCCACCAGCACCGGTTCCATGAACGCGAAGGGGGTGACCCGACCCGTCCGGCCGACACCGACCTTGATGTCGAGGAGCTTGGTGGTGGCCTCCTCCGGCGGGTACTTGTAGGCGATCGCCCAGCGCGGCGCACGTGAGGTGGACCCGAGACGCCGCTGGAAGGTGACGTCGTCGACCTTGACGACGATCCCGTCGATCTCGTGTTCCACGTCGTGACGGTGCTCACCCCAATAGGCGATCTTGTCCAGGATCTGGCCGATGCCGTCGACCTTGGTGGTGTGATCGGACACCGGCAGCCCCCAGGCACCGAGCGCGAGGTAGGCGTCGTGCAGGGACTGTGGCCGCCAGCCCTCGGTGTGACCGATCCCGTGACAGATCATCCGCAGCTTGCGGCGGGCGGTCACCTGCGGGTTCTTCTGGCGCAGCGAGCCGGCGGCGGAGTTACGGGGATTGGCGAACGGGGCCTTGCCGTCGGCGACCAGCGACGCGTTGAGCACCTCGAAGTCCTCCCCGCGGAAGAAGACCTCGCCCCGGACCTCCAACACGTGTGGAATCGGGAAGTCGTCGGAGACACTCAGCCGCTGCGGGATGTCGTCGATGGTGCGGGCGTTGAGGGTCACGTCCTCACCGGTGCGACCGTCGCCGCGGGTGACGGCCCGCGTGAACCTGCCGTCGGTGTAGACCAGCGAGAGTGCGACGCCGTCGATCTTGAGTTCACAGAGGAAATCGACGCCCGCGCCGGTCTCCGCCTCGACGCGATCCACCCAGGTCCGCATCTCGTCGGAGTCGAAGACGTTGTCGAGCGACATCATCCGCTCGAGGTGATCGACGGGTGTGAACGCCGTCGAGAATCCACCGCCGACGAGTTTCGTCGGCGAATCGGGCGTGGCGAGCTCCGGATGGTCGTCCTCGAGTTCCTGCAATGTGCGCAGGAGCCGATCGAATTCGCCGTCGGTGATGATCGGCGCATCCTTGACGTAGTAGCGGAACTGGTGATCGCGGATCTCGTCCGCCAGCGCGGTCCACTTCTCTCGCAGGTCGCTGCTCACGTCCGTCGTGCCGCCTTCTTCTGCCACGTCAAAAGCCTATCTGTCACGTCAAAGAGACTATCCGGGCCCGCTGACAGGATCGGCCCGTCGTCCTAGTCTGAAACGCATGCCACACCCGATCATGTTCGACGACGACGATCCGTTCCTGATCCGCGTACGCGAACTGGCACTGGCATTTCCCGATGCGACCGAGGCGGTGTCGCACGGACGACCGACGTTCCGGTGCGGGAAGCTGTTCGGCAACTATGGCGGCAGCGTCAAAGGCGGCGCGCGCCACGATCAGTCACTGCTGTTCATCCCCGACCCGGCCGAGCGTGAGGCGCTGCTGGCAGACGACCGCTTCTACTTTCCCGCGTACGTGGGTGCGTACGGCTGGTTGGGGATCAAGCTCGACGCCGACACCGACTGGACCGAGGTGGGCGAACTGCTCGACGCCAGTTATCGCCAGATCGCACCCAAGAGCTCGATCGCGAAACTGGATTCGGCCCCGGGCTGATCGACCGTCGCGGGTTCTGTCGGCGCGATCCCGGGTTCTCTCGGCGGGATCCCGGGTTCTGTCGGCGCGATTGGGGGTTCTGTCGACGTGATTCCGGGTTCTGTCGACGTGATTCCGGGTTCTGTCGGCACGATTGGGGGTTCTGTCGGCGCGATCCCGGGTTCTGTCGGCGAGGTTGCGGGTTGCCTGCGATCTCAGATGGCGGCCGGGTCGGTGGCCAGCAGTTCACCGGCCTCTGCGCAGATGCCCAGCGCGGTGGTGGCCCACTCGGGTGTCGCACCCGCGAGCCCACACGTGGGACTGACGACGACGTTCTCCGACAGCACTTTTCGCTCGAGACCGATCCGATCGACGAGGCCGGCGAGGCGCTCGGCGACCGTCTCCGCACGTAGTCGTCCATCGCCACCGACGCTGGGCACGATCCCGGCGACGAGGATGTCGCCCCGGTCGATCAGCGCCCCGATTCCGTCGAGGTCGGACGCCGTCGGGTTGGTCACGTCCAAGGACCAGGCGACCGCGCGCAGACGTTCGATGAGGTCCCAGCGCGGCGCGGCACAGTTGTGCACGATCGCCGGCCGACCGACGTGGTCGATCATCTCGGTGAGCGACTCGACGACGTCGGCGACCGGGACCGCGGGGATGGTGTCGAAACGGGTGAGCGGCGTCACCGTGCCGTCGAGGACCTGCCCGATCAAGGGTTCGTCGTACTGGACCACGATCTCGGCACCCAGGCGCCGCGTGACATCGCCGACCAGTTCACGCACGCCTTCGGCCGTCGAGTCGACCACATCCCGCCAGGCGCCACGATCACGCAGGACCTTGTGACCCGCGGGAAGTTCCACCGAAGCCGACAGGGTGAACGGACCGCACACCTGGACCTTGAACCGCCGCCCGGTCCCGATGAACCCTGCGGTGTCCCAGATCTCTTCGACGGCGTCGAGGTCGGCCTGGAGATGATCTCGGGCGCGTCGTGAGACCGCCGAACCACGCGCTGCCAGCCGATAGCCCCAGGTACCGGCATCCATGGGCAGGTCGACGAGAACCGCCGCCATCCGGCCGACCATATCGGCTCCGAGGCCGCGGGCGGGAAGTTCGGCGAGGTGGGCGAAGTCGAGTTGCCCGTTGATCACCGCGGCGGCCTCACGGGCATCCGTGCCGGGCATCGATCCGATACCGGTGCCGGTACCGCCGGTGAATGCCTTGTCCGTCGAGTTCACCGGTCGACGCCGGCCGCGACCCGACTCGACCGCGCACCGGTGGCGGGATCGGAGGAGGTCGCCAGGATCCGCCCCGACCCGAGGACCAGGTCACCACGCTCCGGATCGGGCAGGTACAGCACCGCGGCCTGGCCTCTGGCCACCCCGGTGAGCGGTTCCGCGAGCGCGAGATCGATCATCGGCTGTCCGTCGCGCACCACCGGTGTGGCCCGAACCGGCGCCAGACCTCCGTGCGCCCGCACCTGGACCATCGCGTCGACGGGCCCATCGGGTGTCTCGCCCGAGGTCCACACCGCGCGGTGCGCGGTGATCGACCAGACATCCAGGTGGGACGCGGAACCGACTGTGACGGTTCCTGATTCGGGGTCGATCTCGGTGACGTAGCGCGGCTGACCATCGGCGGCGGGCGCCTCGATGCCCAATCCCTTGCGCTGACCGATGGTGAATCCGTGGACGCCGTCGTGCTCGGCCAGGCGGTCACCGGTGTCGGCGTCGACGACCGCGCCGGGCCGGATGCCGATACGCGCGCCGAGAAAGGCGCGGGTGTCGCCGGTGGGGATGAAGCAGATGTCATGTGAGTCGGGCTTCTCGGCCACGGCCAGCCCGCGTCGTGCCGCCTCCGCACGGATCTCGCTCTTCGGGGTGTCGCCGATCGGGAACATCGCCCGGTCGAGCTGCTCGGCGGTCAGAACCGCCAACACGTACGACTGGTCCTTGTCCTCGTCGACCGCGCGACGCAGCTGCCCGTCGGCCAGCTGCGCATAGTGGCCCGTCGCGAGGGCGTCGAAACCCAGCGCCACCGCCTTCTGTGCGAGCGCGGCGAACTTGATCTTCTCATTGCACGTCAGACACGGGTTCGGGGTCTGGCCCGCGGCGTAGGCGTCGACGAACTCGTCGATGACGTCGTCCTTGAAGCGATCGGCGAAATCCCAGATGTAGAACGGGATACCGAGAACATCGGCCACCCGGCGGGCATCGGAGGCATCCTCCCGGGAGCAACATCCCCGCGATCCGGTCCTCAGCGCGCCGGGAGCGGTCGACAGTGCCAGGTGGACCCCGACGACCTCGTGGCCCGCGTCGACCGCGCGGGCCGCGGCGACCGAGGAGTCCACACCTCCGCTCATGGCTGCGAGTACCCGCATCAGCGTCCCTTCCCGATCGGCGATGACACGAGGCCTGCGGCACGGGCCCGATCGACGACCTGGCCGATCACCTCCGCCACAGCCTCGACGTCGGCCGCTGTCGTCGTCGGCGCCAACGAGAACCGCAGCGATCCGCGCGCGGTGGGGACGTCGAGTCCCATCGCCAGCAGCACATGGCTCGCCTGGGCGACGCCGGCCGTGCAGGCGGACCCGGTCGAGCACTCGACGCCGTTGGCGTCGAGCAACATCAGCAGCGAGTCGCCTTCGCAGCCGTCGAAGGACACATGGACGTTGCCGGGGAGTCGGCGATCATCACGCGGACCGTTGGCGACGGTCCCCGGCAGGTCGAGCAGGGTCTCGAACAGCCGGTCACGCAGCACGGTGACCGCTCGCGTGTTCTCGGACATGCGATCGACCGCCACCCGCAGCGCCGTGGCCATCCCGACCGCGCCGGCGACATCCTGTGTGCCGGAACGCACATCGCGCTCATGGCCGCCTCCGTGCAGGAGCGGCACGCACTCGACGTCGCGCCGTAGCAGCAGCGCCCCGACGCCCTGCGGTCCGCCGAACTTGTGGGCGGCCAGACTGAGCGCGGACAGACCGCTGGCGCCGAAATCGACCGGGATGTGACCCACCGCCTGGATGGCGTCGGAATGCACCGGCACACCGAACTCGGCCCCCAACGCGGCGATTTCCGCGACCGGCTCGATGGTCCCGACCTCGTTGTTGGCCCACATCACGGAGATGACCGCGGTCTGTTCCGCGTGCGACTCGAGCTCGGCTCGCAGCCACGCCGGTGAGACGAACCCTTCTTCATCGACCGGGGCGATCACCAGTTCCGCATCGGCCACGTCGGCCAGCCACATCGCCGGGTCCAGGATGGCGTGGTGCTCGACGGCGGACACGATCAGGCGCCGACGTTCCGGCTGCTGACGTCGGCGCGCCCAGTAGATCCCCTTGAGCGCGAGGTTGTCGGCCTCGGTGCCTCCGCCGGTGAAGATGACCTCGGACGGGCGCGCACCCACCGAGGCCGCCACCGATTCGCGGGCCTCCTCCAGCCGACGACGGGCCCAGCGTCCGGAACCGTGCAGCGACGAGGCGTTCCCCGGCTGTGCGAACACAGCAGTCATCGCCTCGACGGCTTCGGGCATCATGACCGTCGAAGCGGCATGGTCGAGGTACACGGGGGCTCGGGAGGGCGTGGACATGTCTTTGCAAGGATAAACGCGTCGGCACTGCGGACCAATTCCCGTCGGTCGGGAATGGTGACCTGCATCCCATGCGAACTCTCAGCTGTCGAACACCAGGACCGGCTTGATCGTGGTCCCCGCGAGGGACTCGGCGGCCGCGCGTTCGATCTCGGCGAACGGATAGACCTCGATCATGTCGTCGAGCGGCAACTCGCCCGCGAGGTAGAGCCCGGCGAGTTCGGCGATGACCTCGGCCGGGATGACATCACCCTCGATCACGCCGCGGATCGAGAGTCCCTTGTAGAGCACCGTCATCACGTCGAACTCGAGCCGCCGACCGATCCCGACGAGCGCGATGTCACCGCGCGGCTCGGCGGCATCGACGGCCGCCGCGAAGACGTCCTGGCGTGCCGTCGTGTCGATACCGTGGTCGGTGCCGCGTCCGTGCGCGTCGCGGACCGCGGCCGCCGGGTCGTCGACCGTGACCGGATCGACGGTTGCGATCGCTCCGAACTTCTCGGCGAGGGCCCGTCGGCTCGCGATCGGATCGACGGCCACCACGTCGGCACCCGCGCGCACGGCGGCGATGACCGCGGACAGCCCCACGCTCCCGGCGCCGAAGACCGTGACGGCCGATCCACGTCTCGGACGAACGACCTTGGTGACCGTGCCGTAGCCGGTCTGCACCCCGCAGCCCAGCGGCGCCGCGACGGTGGGCGGTAGTTCGGCCGGGATCGCGATCGCATTGTCCTCGTGCGCGATCGCGTACGACGCGAAACTGGATTGGCCGAAGAATCCGCCGAAGACCTGCCGGCCGTCCCGGGTGATGGTCGGTGTCCCGTCGGCCCGGCCTGCCGTGTTGAGACCGGAGGTGCAGTACGCGGGATGCCCGTCGCCGCACTGCCGGCAGGCGCCACAGCTGCGGAAGGTCAGACACACCGTCTGCCCCTGCCGCAGGCGTGTCACGCCCGGACCGACCGCCTCGATGACACCCGCACCCTCATGCCCGAACACCTGCGGCAGACGCCGCGGTGACCAGGTCGCCTTCATCCCGAGATCGGTGTGACAGATCCCCACCGCACGCATGCGGACCAGAACCTCGCCGTCGCGCGGCCGGTCGATCTCGGCCGGCACGACCTCGAAGGGACCGCCCCGCTCGGTGACGACGGCGGCGTCGATACGCACCCGCCTCAGACCCGCTCGAGATAGAAGTAGAAATGGCGGCCGTCGACGACCCCACCCTTGCCGTTCATGATGCCCATGACCGTGGAGTCGTCGACCCGCTTGAAGTGATCGATCACCGCCTGCCCGTCGTAGACCATGGAGGCGGTCACCTCGCCCCGGAACTCGATGGCCCACAGGCTGGCCTCACCCTTGCCGAGCTTCGTGTTCGAGTACAAGGTGCCGTCGGCGTCACGACACATGAGCGGCTGCACATCGTTACGCGAGGTGAAGGTCTTGCCGTACCAGCCTGCCTTGTCCAGGCTCCCGTTGATCGGATGTCCGGTGGTGAACTCACCACCCTTCCACGCGCCGAACATCTCTTCTGGCCGCATGGTCGGCAGCGCCGCCCAGACGGCGTCCAGTTCGGCATCATCGACGAGGCCCGTGGCGGCCGTCATCTCGATGAATCGCGCCTGTGCCTCGGTACGGGACAGTGACGGTGCGGACGTCATGAATCGAGCTCCTCTGTGTCGGATCGGCATGCCGGCCGCAGGACCGGCGCTCGATACAACATATATGAGATATGTCCGGGCGGCTCCCTCTGAGGTGGGCGACGTCGGCGCCTGCGCCCAGGACCATCTCCTCGCAGCGGATCGCCAGTGCTCGCCGGTCGGCATCGGGGAGTTGGGCCTCGTAAACCGTGGCGTGCAGTGTCAGGCCGCGCCCGGAGATGACCCGGCGCAACGTGTCGATCGGCGAGTCGTCGCCGATGAGACTGGCTGCGGCCGTGGCCGATCCGTCGACTGCAGTGAACCCGAGACGAACCGGGATGATCGGTACGCCGGCATCGATCGCGGCCTGGAAGAAGGCCGGCCGGAACCGTCCGGCCTCGCGACCGCACCACGTGGTGCCCTCGGGGAAGACCGCGACCGTGTTGTCGCGGTGCAGCTGTTCGACCGCGGCTTCGACGGTGGACGGTAGACGCCGCAGTGCCGACCGGTCGATGGTGATCACGCCGAGCCTGCGCGCCAGGCCGGCGACCAGCGGCATCGCGGCCACATCGGATTTCGCCACGAAGTGCGCCGGGCTGATCGCGGCGAGCGCGAAGATGTCGAGGAACGATGTGTGGTTGGCCACCATCAGTCCACGCGTCTTGCCGACGAACGGCCGACGATCGTCGAGGTGGATGGTGACCCCGATCGCCCACAAAAGGCTGCGGGCGGCCCGTGCCAGGTAGCGCCTCCGGACCAGGCGTGGCGCCAGCGCGACGACGGGTCCCGTCAGCGCCAGGATCGCCGCGGTCAGCGCCAGGCTGACGATCCGGAGCGCGACCAGGACCGTACCGGCAGCGGCCACCGGATCGAATTGTCGACACCGGGTGCCGCACACGCTCGACGGGTACCACGAGTGCCGAACCGGCCCCACCTCGATCTGCGGCACGGGATCCGGTGGCGGCATGAGCGCATCCGAGGCCAAGAGGGGCGCGATGGTCGTCATGCCCTGATGACAACCGGGCCATACGACGCGACCGTCACGCCGACATGTCGTGTCGGTACTGCTGCGGTGAACTCACGGAACCGGGCCACTCGACCAGCAGGACGCCCGGACGCGGTGCCACGGGCGGAGCGTCGGGCCCGTGTCACGCGAATGGCCCCCTTGACCGTGCCGCGAGGCACGGCCAGGGGGCCACCGAGAATCGTCAGCGCTAGATGCGCTGGGCGATCACTTGCGCTTCTTGACCTCTTCGGTCAACTGCGGGGCGACGTTGAACAGGTCGCCGACGATGCCGAAGTCCGCGATCTCGAAGATCGGGGCCTCTTCGTCCTTGTTGACCGCGACGATGGTCTTCGAGGTCTGCATACCGGCACGGTGCTGGATCGCGCCCGAGATGCCGAGTGCCACGTACAGCTGCGGCGACACGGTCTTGCCGGTCTGACCGACCTGGAACTGACCCGGGTAGTAGCCGGAGTCGACCGCGGCACGCGAGGCACCGACAGCCGCGCCGAGCGAGTCGGCGAGTTCCTCGACCACCGAGAACTTGTCGGCACTGCCCACACCGCGACCACCGGAGACCACGATCGAGGCCTCGGTGAGTTCCGGACGATCGCCGCCGACATTCGGCTCGACCTTGGTGATCTTCACGACGCCCTCTTCCTGCGCCGGGACCTCCACGTCGACGCGCTCGCCGGCACCGGCCTGCGGAGCCGCCTCGACGCCACCCGGGCGCACCGAGAACACCGGGACGTCGCCCTTGGCCTGGGCATCGACGGTGAAGGCACCACCGAAGATGGAGTGGATGCCCACGCCACCCTCTTTGACGTCGACGACGTCGGCGAGCACACCCGAACCGAGGCGCACGGCCAACCGGCCGGCGATCTCCTTGCCGTCGGCGGTCGCCGCGACGACGATGCCGGCGGGCGATGCCTGCTCGGCGACCGACGACAACACGTCGACCTGCGGGGTGATCAGGTAGGACGCCGCATCGTCGGATTCGGCGACGTAGATCTTCTCGGCGCCGGCCTCCTTGAGACCGTCGATGATGCCGTCCGCCGAGCCGGGCGCGCCCACGACGACCGCGGACGGGCTGCCGAGCGAACGGGCAGCGGTGATCAGCTCGCTGGTGACCTTCTTCAGGGCGCCTTCGGCGTCCTGCTCCACGAGCACAAGTACTTCAGCCATGTTTCTTCTATCTCCTGAATGTCTCTTCTTCGCCAGTGATGTCTGTGCCCGTACGGACTAGATGATCTTCTGCGACACCAGGTACTCGGCGACCTTGGTGCCACCGTCGCCTTCGTCGGCAACGCGCTCGCCCGCGGTCTTCGGCGGCTTCGGAGCCGAGGCGGTCACCTGGCTGCCCGCATTCTCCAGGCCCACATCGCCGGCCTCGACGTCGATCTCGGCCAGGGTGAGAACCTGAACTTCCTTCTTCTTGGCGGCCATGATGCCCTTGAAGGACGGGAACCGCGGCTCGTTGATCTTCTCGTTGACACTCACGATCGCCGGCAGCTGCGCCTCGATGTGGAAGATGCCGTCGTCGGTCTCACGCTCGCCCTTGAGGGTCTCGCCCTCCAGCGTCAGCTTGCGCAGATGCGTGAGGTGCGGCAGCTCCAGGTATTCGGCGATCATCGCGGGGATCGCACCGACGCGGCCATCGGTGGCCTCGTTGCCGGCGATGACGAGTTCGACACCTTCGACAGTGCCGAGCGCGCGGGCGAGGACGTAGGCCGTCTGCACCGCGTCCGAGCCGTGCATCTGGTCGTCCTTGATGTGGATGGCCTTGTCGGCCCCCATCGACAGCGCCTTGCGGATGGCCTCGGTGGCCCGCTCGGGACCGGCGGTCATCACGGTGACCTCACCACCGTCGGCCTCTTTGATCTTCAGGGCCTCCTCGACCGCGCGCTCGTTGATCTCGTCGAGAACGGCGTCAGCGGCTTCGCGGTCCAGGGTGTAATCGCCCTCGGTCAGCTTGCGCTCGGACCACGTATCGGGAACCTGCTTGATCAGAACGACAATGTTTGTCATGGGTCTACGTCGACCTCCTGCTCGGTTTCTCCCATCTTACTGCCGAGTAAGTTGGGTTCGGTCTCTCCTACTTTAGCGTTAGCTCGGTCGGCGCAAAACATCGACTACCTCACACAACACGCCTGCGCCGATCACCGGGGACCACCGCCGCGACGTGTGAGGGCCGGAAAGGGCCGGACCCCCAGGCACTAGTGTCGTGGGGATGAGCGAGTCATTCGAGACCCTCGCGCTGACCGGCGAGCGAACCGTCCCCGGGATTCCCGAGGAAAACTACTGGTTCCGGCGGCACGAGATCGCCTACACGCACATCCTCGACCGGTGTGGTGGCCTCGACGTCCTCGAGGCCGGCTCCGGCGAGGGGTACGGTGCGGCGATGCTGGCATCGGTCGCACGCTCGGTGACCTGCGTCGACTACGACGAGCTCGCTGTCGAGCATACGCGCAGGCGCTATCCCGGGCTGATCGTCCACCGCGGCAATCTCGTCGACCTCCCACTCGACGACGAATGCGTCGACGTGGTCGTCAACTTCCAGGTCATCGAGCACCTGTGGGATCAGTCCGCGTTCATCGCCGAATGCCTCCGGGTCCTGCGGCCCGGTGGGGTGCTGTTCATCTCGACACCGAACCGCATCACGTTCTCACCGGGCCGCGACACCCCGCTCAATCCGTTCCACACCCGCGAACTCAACGCCGCCGAACTCACCGAACTCGTGGTCGACGGCGGGTTCGCCCTGTCGGCGATGCTCGGGGTTCACCACGGCGAGAGGCTGCAGACACTGGACCGCAAGTGGGGTGGATCGCTGATCGACGCCCAGATCGAGCGCGCCCTCGCCGGCGAGCCGTGGCCCGACGAGCTCGCCGCCGACGTCGCGGCGATCGTCACCGACGACTTCGTGATCCGTGACACCGCGGTGTCGGGCGACGTGGACGCCAGTCTGGACCTCCTCGCCGTCGCGGTCCGGCGTTCGTGACGTCGGCATCGACCTCTTCCCGCTCTGCGAGGGACGTGGCGTCGGCGGGGTCTCGCGACCGTCGATCTCGCAGCGAGGCAGAGCGCGTCCCGGGCCAGTTCACCCTCGTCCTGCATTCCCATCTCCCCTGGCTTGCCAACCACGGACGATGGCCGGTCGGCGAGGAGTGGCTCTATCAATCGTGGGCCGGCTCCTACCTGCCGGTGTTCGCGATGCTGCGTCGGCTGGCGGCCGAGGGCGCGCGCGATCAACTCTCGCTGGGCATCACACCGGTGCTCGCCGCCCAGCTCGACGACCCGCACTGCGCCGCCTCCATGCACGAGTGGTTGGCCGACTGGCAGCTACGCGCGCTCGAGGCCGCGACCGCGCCGGAGGCGTCGCGTCGCGAACTCGGCGCACGCGAGTACCGGTCGGCCGCCGCGGCGATGACAGATTTCGAGGCGAACTGGCGCCACGGTGGCTCCGACCAGGTCCGGACGCTGTCGACGTCCGGCGTCGTGGAGGTTCTGGGGGGTCCCTTGGCTCATCCGTTCGCGCCACTCCTCGATCCCCGCTTACGGCAGTTCTCGCTCCGGGAGGGATTGGCCGATGCCCGCGCCCGATGGTCCTTCGACCCCACCGGCATCTGGGCGCCGGAGTGTGCGTTCGACCCCGGGATGGAGATCGAGTATGCGGCAGCGGGTGTCGGACATTTCATGGTCGACGGACCGACGTTCAAGGGTGACACCGCGCTCGGCCGTCCCGTCGGCGGGACGGACGTGGTCGCCTTCGCCCGGGACCTGACGATCAGCTATCGGGTGTGGTCGCCGAAATCGGGGTATCCCGGCCATGGCTCCTATCGGGACTTCCACACCTACGACCATGCGAGCGGATTGAAACCTGCCCGGGTGACCGGTCGCGGCGTCGCCTCGGCGAACAAGAAGCCCTACGACCCGGCCCGGGCGGACCGGGTCATCGACCGACACGTCGACGACTTCGTGGATCAGGTCCGCAGACGCCTCATCGACGAATCCGAACGTCAGGGTCGACCCGCTCTCGTGGTCGCGGCCTTCGACACCGAGTTGTTCGGTCACTGGTGGCACGAGGGGCCGGTCTGGCTCGAACGGGTACTGCGCCGGCTCCCCGAGGCCGGCGTACGCGTCGGCACGCTCGCCTCGGCGCGCCGCGACGGATTCGTCGGCGCGCCGGTCGACCTACCCGCGTCGTCATGGGGGTCGGGCAAGGACTGGCGGGTCTGGAACGGACCGCAGGTCAGCCATCTCGTCCGACTCAACGCCGAGGTCACCGAAACCGCCCTCGATGCCGTCGACAAGCTCATCGAGCCGACCGGCGGCCACGGATCATCCGGGTTCGGCAGTGGACGGAGTCGCGTCGCCGACCAGATCGTGCGTGAAACCCTGCTGACCGTGGCCTCCGACTGGCCGTTCATGGTCTCCAAGGACACCGCCGCCGACTACGCTGTCGATCGGGCGCACAAACACGCGCACGCGACCCGGGAGATCTGCGACGCAGCGTTGCGTGGCCGTACGCAGCGGGCCGAGGCGCTCGCACAGAACTGGTCGCGGGCCGACAATCTGTTCGCCGGTCTCGACGCCCGGCGACTGCACTTGCCCGCCGCGCCGGGCAAGCGGGGACATCGAGCGTGATGGGGGATGGCTGATGAGGGTGTTGATCGTCTCGTGGGAGTATCCGCCGGTCGTGGTGGGGGGACTCGGTCGGCATGTGCACCACCTCGCCACCGAACTCGCCGCGCAGGGCCACGAGATCGTCGTCCTCACCCGCCGCCCGACCGGCACGGACGCCATCAGCCATCCGACCACCGACACCCTGGTCGACGGTGTGCGGATCATCGCCGCCGCGGAGGACCCTCCCGAGTTCGACTTCGGCCGCGACATGATGGCGTGGACGCTCGCCATGGGTCATTCGCTGATCCGCGCGGGTTTGAAGGCCTTTGCCTCAGAGCGTGATTCGCCGGGGTTGTGCGCGTGGGAACCCGACGTGGTGCACGCGCACGACTGGCTCGTCGCACACGCTGCGATCGGCCTCGCCGAGTTCTTCGACGTCCCGTTGGTGTCCACCGTCCATGCCACCGAGGCCGGCCGGCACAGCGGCTGGGTCAGCGGCCCCACCAACCGACAGGTGCACTCGGTCGAGTGGTGGATGTGCCGCGAATCCGATTCGCTGATCACGTGCTCGACGTCGATGCGCGACGAGGTCACCCGACTGTTCGGACCCGAGATCCCCGACGTGTCGGTGATCCACAACGGCATCGACATCCGGTCCTGGCCGTTCGCGCCGCGGCCCACTCCTTCGGGTCCCGCGGAGCTGTTGTTCGCCGGCCGCCTCGAATACGAGAAGGGCGTCCAGGATCTCCTCGCCGCGCTCCCCCGGATCCGCCGAACCCACCCGGGCACGACGCTGACCATCGCTGGCACCGGAACCCAGCAGGGTTGGCTGATCGACGAGGCGCGCCGACATCGCGTGACCCGATCGGTCCGATTCCTGGGAGCAGTCGACCACGAGGGTCTGATCGGGCTGATGCACCGCTGCGCGGCCATCGTGCTCCCGAGCCGGTACGAGCCGTTCGGCATCGTGGCCCTGGAAGCCGCCGCCACCGGGGTGCCGCTGGTGGTGTCAACCGCGGGCGGTCTGGGTGAGGCGGTGGATGATCCGACCACCGGCCTCACCTTCGAACCGGGCGACGTGGCCGGGATCGCGGCCTCGGTGCGGGCGAGTCTCGGTGACCCGTCGGCGGCGGCCGCCCGAGCACTACGTGCGCGTGATCGGCTCACCGCGGAATTCTCGTGGGCCGAGGTCGCCGAACGTACCGCCGGGGTCTACAACGCCGCGAAACGCCGGGTCCGCCACCCCGTCGGCCGCCCGCACATCCCGGAACGTCCACTGCCGGAACGTGATCCGGGCAAGCCCGAGTAGCGCGGCCCTTCGTGACGCATCCTCGCAAGCTCGGAGGCTCCTCAGGGAGCGGGGTGATAGCGCCGGCGATCGGACGTCACCACCCGATCCCTGAGGAGGCCCGGAGCGCCAGCGGAGGGCCGTCACCACCCGATCCCTGAGGAGGCCCGGAGCGCCAGCGGAGGGCCGTCACGAAGGGCGGCCCCACGGACCGAGTGGCAACGCTCGAATCAGGACTTGCGCGCCGCGGCAGCCGCTTTCTTGCGCTCGATGTCGGCGAGGGCCCGTTCGAGTTCGGCACGCTCCTCGGCGGTGCTCGCCCAGTCGTCCTTGCGGTTCTTGACGACTCGTGCGGGTGCGCCGACCGCGATCGAGAAATCCGGGACCACACCCTTGACCACGGCGTGCGAACCGAGGACGCAGCCCTGGCCGACGATGGTGTTCCGCAGGACCGAGACCTTCGCCGCGACCCAGGTGTCGGGCCCGATACGCACCGGCCCCTTGACGATGCCCTGATCCTTGATCGGAAGGGTGATGTCGTCCATCTTGTGGTCGAAGTCGCAGATGTAACACCAGTCGGCGATCAGCGTCGAACCACCGATCTCGATGTCGAGGTAGGAGTTGACGACGTTGTTGCAGCCGAAGACCGTCTTGTCACCGATCTTCAGGCTCCCCTCGTGGCACCTGATCGAGTTGCCGTCGCCGATGTGTACCCACCGCCCGATCTCCATGCGTGCCATCTGCGGCGTCGCATGGATCTCGACATTGCGGCCGAGGAAGACCATCCCCCGCAGGACCACATGGGGGTTGGCGAGACGGAATCGGGCCAATCGGTAGTAGCGCACCAGGTACCACGGCGTGTACGCGCGGTTGCGCACCACCCACCGCAACGAATCACGGGTCAGGAAACGCGCCTGAGCAGGATCGCGACGACGACCCGCCCGCCATCGCGACCGGTACGAGGCATTCCACATCGTGGTCATGACGACAAACCCTAATCGACCGGAATTCCGGGCACGATAGGCTCTGAACCCGGCACGTCGTCCGACGGGGCAGATCGCGACCAGAACAGGAGCTGAATTGGCTGCAACAGCCCGCAGACGTGAGGTTGCACGACGTCTGCCGACGACGCTGGCCGCCATCCTGGTGACCGTCGTGGCCGTCCTGGCCTCGGCATGTTCCGACGGACACATCGACATCCACTCGGTCGCGAGCCCCGGATGGTCGAGTTACGGCGGCAACGCCGCCAATTCGAACTTCGCCTATCCCGCTGTGCCGGACGACCTGGAACTGAGCTGGACGCGTCCGACCGGCGGGCAGGTGACCGCGCCGCTGACCATCTCCAACCAGTCCAACGTGGGTGTGACGTCGAGCGCCGCGAGCGGGTGCAACTGGATGGTTCTCGATCCCCGGGACGGTCGCAAGAACTTCTGCAAGCGGATGCGCACCGGCATCGCGGTCAACGCGTCCCTGGTCGATCAGTTCGACCAGCCCTATGTCGGTGAGGAGTCGATGTTCCTCGCCTGGAATGCCGGCGGTGCGATCCGGTGGCGGATGCCCGTTCTGGGCGTGCCGCTGTCGGCCAAGTTCGCTGCGCCAGGCGAGGTGCTGGTCGCCACGACCCAGGGTCAACTGCTGCTGATCAACACACAGAACAGCGAGTTCACCGCCCCCGAGGTGCGACTGCGCGCCGACGCCGATCCCGACGATCCGACCTTCGGCTTCGGCGACTGTGTGACCAACGGACCCCGCTGTGCGATCCCCGCGCCGGCAGCCGTCGACCCCGATCACGAACGGTTCTTCCTGAACTTCTGGCCGCAGGGCGCGATCGCCTCACAGATCCGCGGCATGAGCTTCGCCGAGCAGAACGGCGCGCGCACCATGCGGGAGATCTGGCACGCCGACGTCCCCGGCGGCGTCATCGGACCACCCACACTCTCCGCCGACGGAGACACCGTCTACGCGTTCTCCCGGCTCGGGCAGATCGTCGCCCTGGATGCGGCGACCGGCAAGACCCGCTGGACCTATGCCAACGGCGGCTACGGATTTGCGACGATGAGCGTGTCACCGGATGGCCTGATCATCCCGACGGGCGTTCTCGGCGCTCCCCTTACGCTGCTTCGCGATGCGGGCGACCACGCCGAACAGGTCTGGCAGCGCAAGGATCTCGCGGTGGTGAGCCTGTCCACCCTGACCGATCAGGGCACCGCCTGGACCGTCGTGCGGGACAAAGGGAAGGACTCGCTCTCGCTGACCGAGGTGTCCACCGACGACGGAACGACCAAACGCTCGCTGCCCCTTCCTGAATCGGTCGGGTTCGCAACCGGGGTGTCCGTGTCACCGCGCGGCCAGATCGCCACCGCGACCAACATCGGCAAGGTCTATTTCTTCGACAGCAAGGCCGACGTCGACAGCAGGTGACCGGACGGGCGGGCCGTCACAGGGAGCGGTGCGCCGCGTCCGGATTGAGGAAGAACAGGCCGGCGATCAAGCCGTCGGCGTCGTAGGCCACCCGCACCGTCATCGCCCCCGCCTCCTGCTCGACCGGCACATCCACCACGGTGTGCAGTCCGTGCAACCGGACGAAGGGGACACCGGTCGACTCGACCTCACCCCCGATGGCGATCATAGACGCCCAGGCGTCGGCCAGCCCCGATTCGTCGAGCGCATCGGACATCGTCGGGTTGAATCTCGATGCGACGATTGCCCATTGCGCCGTGCGCAGGCGATCGATCAGATCGGCGGCCATCACGTCCGCCTGGGCTATCGGCGCTCTGTTCATCGGTTCTCCCGTTCGCGGATCGATCGGCTTGCCGAACCTCTGGAAGGCGGCCTGACGGGTGACCCCCACGACGTCACCGATCTCCTGCCAGGTGCAGCCGGCGTCCCGTGCCTGCCGGGCGGTCGCGCTCAGCAGATCCTCGGCGCGGCGACACAGCTGCAGCGCGTCATACACCTGCGCCAGAGCGTCTTGCCGGGTCCGGACCTCGCCGCCCGTGGAGATACTCCGCGCGTACTGTTCGACCTCTCCGGCGAGGTTCACGACATCACTCACGTGTAAACGTTACGTTTACATGTGCGGATCTGTCAAGGTTCGGTTTACAGTCCGCCGCCCGAGCCGGCGAACGTCTTGCGATACGACGACGGCGACATGCCGAGCCCGCGGCGCAGGTGATGCCGGAGGTTGTCGGCCGACCCGAGGCCGGACAGCGCCGCCACCGTGTCCACCGAGATGTCACCGGCCTCCAGAAGCTCACGGGCACGGTCGATTCGACGATCACGCACCCATGTCCCCGGGGAGAGCCCGGTCTCCGCCCGGAAGCGCCGACTGAAGGTCCGGGGGCTCATCCGTGCCCGCGCTGCCAGTTGCGCGACGGTGAGCGGCTCGGCCAGATTCTGCAGGGCCCAGTCCCGCGTCGTCGCGGTGCTGTTGTCCCCGACCTCGGCCACCGGTCGCTCGATGAACTGCGCCTGGCCTCCCTCCCGCCACGGCGGAACGACACAGTGCCGCGCCACCCGGTTGGCGACCGAAGCGCCGTGATCTCGCCGGATGATGTGCAGGCACAAGTCGATCCCCGCGGCGAGCCCCGCCGAGCTCAACACCGCACCGTCGTCGGTGAACAGCACCCGCTCGTTGAGGTCGACCCGCGGGAAGAGTCGGCGGAAGTCGTCGGCGTAGCGCCAGTGGGTCGTCGCCCGGCGGCCGTCGAACACACCGGCGGCGGCGAGTACGAAGGCGCCCGTGCAGATCGAGACCAGTCGGGCGTCGGGTCGCACCGTCGCCAGGGCGGCCGCCAGGTCGTCGGGCAGCACTCCGTGGGTGCGCACGGGCTCCACACGTGTACCGGGCACGACGACGGTGTCGGCGGTGGACAGGACTTCCGGGCCTGCAGCGGCCACGAGTTGGTAGTCCGTCGTCGAATCCGTCGGGCCGGAGGCCAGACTGCACGTGATCACCTCATAGAGGGGCTCCCCGCCGTCGTCGACCGCCTGCCCGAACAGCAACGACGGGATGGTCGCGTCGAACCCCACGATCGGGGGCAGCAGCAGGACCGCCACGCGATGTCGTCTTTTGGCACGATCTTCATGCATATTGTCGATCATGCCACTGGTCCGGCCGCGTGACGAGACCCATGCTGGTCTGTATGTCGAGTCGCCTCTTGTCGCGCAGAGATCTGCCCTGGGCCTGGTTGGTTGCCGCCGCGAGCTTCATCGCCATCATCGGCGCGGCCGGATTCCGTGCCGTGCCCAGCGTGATGATGGACCCGTTGCACATGGAGTTCGGCTGGTCGCACGCGACGATCGGGGCGGCGATGTCGATCAACATGGTCCTGTTCGGCGTCACCGCACCGTTCGCGGCGGCGCTGATGGACCGCTTCGGCATCCGCCCGGTGCTCACCGGCGCCTTGTTGCTGATCGCCGCCGGCACCGGCCTGGGTGTCTTCATGAACGCGAGTTGGCAACTGTTGCTGCTGTGGGGTGTGCTCGTCGGCCTCGGCACGGGTTCCATCTCCATGGGGTTCGTGGCCACCGTGTCGACACGCTGGTTCGTCGCACGGCGCGGGCTGGTCACCGGAATGCTGACCGCCGCCAGCGCCACCGGACAGCTGATCTTCCTGCCCGTGGTCGCGCACGTCACCGACCGCTACGGATGGCGGTGGGCCTCGATCCTCGTCACGGTGGCTGCGCTGGCGGTGATCCCGTTGGTGCTGCTGCTGATTCGCGACCACCCGCGAGACGTCGGCACCACCGCCTATGGCGCCGAACCCGGCCACGTCGAGGAGCAGGTGCCGAACGGGTCCTTCGGTGCCGCCGCCCAAGGACTGGTCCGCGGCGCCCGCGTCCCGGCATTCTGGTTGCTCGCCGGCAGTTTCGCGATCTGCGGGATGACCACGAACGGGTTGATCGGCACGCATTTCATCCCGGCCGCGCACGATCACGGCATGCCGACCACGATGGCCGCATCGCTGCTCGCGACGATCGGGATCTTCGACGTCGCGGGAACGATCTTCTCCGGATGGCTCACCGATCGTGTCGACGCGCGGATCCTGCTCGTCGTCTACTACCTCGGACGCGGGGCATCACTCGTCCTGCTCCCGCTACTGCTGTCCGCGCACGCCGAACCGAGCACCTGGGTCTTCATCATCTTCTACGGGCTCGACTGGGTCGCGACCGTGCCGCCGACCATCGCGATCTGTCGTGAGTACTTCGGCGCGTCCACTCCGGTGGTCTTCGGCTGGGTCTTCGCATCCCATCAACTCGGAGCGGCGGTCGCGGCCTTCGGCGCAGGCTACATCCGGGATGCCCAGGGCAGTTACGACAACGCTTTCCACATCGCCGCCGGGTTGTGCGTGCTGGCGGCGCTGATGTGCTGGCTCATCCCGAAACGGTCCTCCGAAACCGACGAGAACCACACACCCTCCGCCGTCGAGAGCCAACCCAGCATGGCACGTGACTGATCCACCCGGCCGCGGAGGGCAAAGATCAGTCGCGGGAAACTCTCCCGGCGGACATCACGCTCGCGGCATCCGCACCCCGGGCTCACAGATGTAGGCGACACCCTTGCGACCGACCCGGGTGAGGATCAGCGCCAGCGACCGGGAGCCCTTCTGTTTCAGCCGTTTCCGGAGCCGATCAGGGTCCACGTCGAGACCGCGCACCAGAATCTCGAGGGTGCCGCAATCCAAGACGGCCAGTCGCTTGCGCAATTCCTTGTCGGCGACACCCGACGCCTCGATGAGCCGAAACCCTCGCTCGCCGTTGGGGACCGCGTTGCCGGTGAGATAGGCGATCTGCGGGTCCAGCTGCCAGAGTCCGTGCCGTCGAGCGTAGTTGCGCACCAGGCCGGCCCGGACGATCGCCCCGTCGGGGTCGACGATCCACTCTCCCGCCTCAGCGACCGGCACGTCGTCGGACTCGCCGTCGGTGATCTCGTCGACATGCACCGAGCCGTCCGATGCCGAACGGAGCACGGTGGCGCGACGCGCAGCCTCCGAGTCGCGTTCGGTCCACAGGCACGCTTCGCGGACCGAACCGTCCAGTGAGGTGATCTGCACCTGCCCGGCGAAACCAAATCGATCACGGAGCATTCGATAGTCAAGCCCCGGAGCGCATTTCACACCGAGTGGCCGGCCGGCGTAGGTGGTCAGCACGTCCAGCAGCGGCGGCGTGAGCTGGTCGAGCCGGAACACCCGGCCCGATCCCGAACGGCGGGCGGGATCGGCGAGGATCACATCGGCCGTCGACGTGGGAGTCAGCGCGTCGGCCCGCAACAGGGTCGTCTTCCGGTCGACCAGATCGGCGTTGTGCCGCGCCATCGACAGCCGGACCGCGTCGATGTCGCTGCCGATCACTCCCGCGAGATCGTCGCGCGCGGCGAGTTCCATCAGCTCCGCGCCGATCGAGCAGGTGATGTCGTGCACCACGGCACCCGGGTGACGGGTCGCGATCTCGGCGGCACGGTGGGCCGCCACGGGCGTCGCCGTGGACTGCTGCTGCGCCTCATCGGTGAACAGCATCGCCCCGGCCACCCGCAACCTGCCGCGCGCGCGGCGACGGCAGAGGGTGGTCTCGATCAGCGCCGGCCCGTGCGGCCCGTAACGGCCACGCAGTTCACCGAGATCGGAGATCATCGACGACGCCGAAAGGTCCAGCGCCGCCGTGTTCTCGAGGGCCGTGAGGCCGTGCCCGGACCGTAGAAACGCGACGTCGTCGGTCGTGAACGTGTACGCCATGAGTCAGTCGCCGACGCCTCCGGAACTCACACGCCCGGCTTGATACCGGTCACGATCGCGTTGTAGAAGAACTTCTGCGGCACCACTTTCCGCAGCACGTTCTCGTCGAGCCAGGACAGCCGCTTCCAGCCGTTGAAGGCGAACATCGCCCACCCCCAGCCGAGCTTCCCGGGCGGCACGGCGGCCTCGAAGGTGCGCACGGGCCACCCCAACATCGCCGCGGCGAGTTCCTCGGTCGCCGTCTGCACCTCGTCGGCACCGGCAGCGCGGGCCATAGTCGCGAGATCGGCCGGATCGAAGGTGTGGATGTCGACGACAGCCTCGAGGGCCGCGGCCCGTGACGACTCGTCGAGTTCGGCCTGCGGACGCCGCCAGGACTGCAGCGGGCCGAACTTGGTGACATTGGTGGTCGCGGCCCAGGTGGCACGACTCATCCACCGCGCGTAGAAGTCTCCGATGGTCGTCGGTTCACCGGCGAAGACGAATCGGCCGCCGGGCCGCAGGACGCGCAGCACCTCCCGCAGTGCCTGCTCGACGTCCGGGATGTGGTGCAGCACAGCGTGCCCGACCACGAGGTCGAAGGTGTCATCGTCGTACGGGATCTTCTCGGCATCGGCAACCCGACCATCGACGTCGAGACCGAGATTCTCCGCATTGCGCAGTGCGACTTTCACCATGCCGGGTGACAGGTCGGTGACCGAACCCTTCTTCGCCACGCCCGACTGCATCAGATTCAGAAGGAAGAACCCTGTCCCGCAACCCAACTCCATCGCGCGCTCATAGGGCAGCGGCTGGTCGGCCGCGACCGCATCGAACCGTCCGCGCGCATAGTCGATGCAGCGCTCGTCATAGGAGATCGACCACTTGTCGTCGTAGGTCTCCGCCTCCCAGTCGTGGTAGAGCACCTGCGCCAGTTTGGTGTCCTCGAGCGCGGCCTTGACCTGCTCCTCGGTCGCATGCGGATTGGGTTCCGGATCGGTTCCCGGCGTCACGTTCGTGGTCATCGTTGCGCTGCTTCCTCGTCGAGAGTCGGTCGGGTTGATCACTTACCGGTGAACTGCGCCTTGCCGGGGCCGTTCTCGACGAACGACTTCATCCCGATCGAGCGATCCTCGGTGGCGAACAACGCGGCGAAGAGCTGCTCCTCGATCTTGAGCCCGGTCGTGAGGTCCACGCCGAGGCCCTGGTCCACCGACTTCTTCGCGGCGGCAAGCGCGATGGAGGCAGCGCCCGCGAACTGTCCCGCCCACGCCAACGCCGTGTTGTAGACCTCGTCGGGTGCGACCACCTCGTCCACCAGACCCATGGCGAGGGCCTCCTCCGCCCCGACGAAACGACCGGTGAACATCATGTCCTTGGCCTTCGCCGGACCGACCAGGCGTGCGAGGCGCTGAGTTCCGCCGCCACCGGGGATCACGCCGAGCAGGATCTCCGGTACACCCAGTTTGGCGTTGTCGCCGGCGATCCGCCGGTCGGCACCGAGGGCCACCTCGAGCCCGCCACCGAGCGCGTAACCGGTGATGGCCGCCACCGTCGGCTTCGGGATCTCCGAAATCGAGCCCAGTGCCGACTGCAGACGACCGGCGACCTTGCTCATCTCGGCGTAGGTCATGTCGTTCATCTCTTTGATGTCGGCGCCGGCGGCCAGCACCTTGGGACCGCCGTAGATCACGACCGCCTTGATGTCGTCGCGCACCGTCGCCTCGTCGGCCGCAGCGGACAGTTCCGTCTGCACCTGCCGATTGAGCGCATTCATCGGCGGTCGGTTGAGCAGGATCGTGCCGACCCCTGGGTGATCATCGGATGTCTCGAGAGTGACGAACTCAGGCATGGTCGAAGGCTACCGTTTGGCCGCATCGGGTGGTTCTCCAGGCCATACAGTGGTGTCATGGCGAAGGCCTCGAGCGATGCCGGCGAACCGATCGAGTTGCAGGTCGGCGAGCGGGTGATCCGGCTGTCCAGTCCCGACCGGGTGTATTTCGCCGAGCGCGGCGAGACCAAGCGCGATCTCGCCGAGTACTACCTGGCGGTGGGCGACGGCATCGTCCGCGCCCTGCGCGACCGTCCGTGCATGCTGCACCGCTTCCCGAAGGGCGTCAGCGGCAAGAAAGTCCATCAGAAGCGGATTCCGGCCGGTGCCCCCGACTGGCTGGAGACCGTGGAACTCTGGTTCCCCCGCTTCGGACGGACCGCCGACGAATTGTGCGTCACGGAGTTGGGCAGCGTGATCTGGGCGGTGCAGATGTCGACCGTGGAGTTCCATCCCTGGAACTCGCGTCGCGATGACCCCGAGTCCCCGGACGAATGGCGGATCGATCTGGACCCGATGCCCGACTGCCCGTTCTCCCGAATCCAGCGGGTGGCCCACGTCGTCGAGGAGGTACTCGACGAACTCGGTATCCGCGGGTTTCCGAAGACCTCCGGCGGCCGCGGTCTCCACATCTATGTGCGGATCACACCGGAGTGGGGATTTCCTCAGGTCCGCCGCGCCGCGCACGCCTTCGCGCGCGAGATCGAGCGCCGCGCCCCCGACGACGTGACGACGACCTGGTGGCGCAAGGACCGGGACCCGGCGGCGGTGTTTGTCGACTACAACCAGAACACCCGTGACCACACCATGGCGTCGGCCTACTCGGTGCGCGGCAATCCCCGGGCCACGGTGTCGGCTCCGATCCGGTGGTCGGAGATCGACGACGTGTCGCCGGACGACTTCACCATCGCGACCATGCCTGCGCGGTTCGCCGAGATCGGTGACCTACACGCCGAGATCGACGACGTGGCCTACCGCTTGGACACACTGCTGGACTGGGCCGAGGCCGACGACATCGACAGCGACTCCACGAGCACCGACCCCGACGTCATCGATATGGATCAGTGATCGCACGCAGCGCGATCAGACTTGCGCGCATATCGTCGAACTGCTTGTGCCCCAGATATTCCCGCCATTCCGACTCGACGATCTCCACCTCGCGGGCCGCCATCGCGCACAGTTCGACACCACGCTCGCTCAAGGTCACCAGGCGCGCGCGACCATCGGATGGGTCGGGCACCCGCATCAGATACCCCACCGACTCGAGTTGATCGACGAGCCCGCCCGCGGTCTGTTTGGTCACCCCCGCCTGCTCGGCCAGGTCGGTGAGCCGCATCGGCTCCGGCGCAAGTCGCTGGAGCAGGCGCGCCTGGGCGAGCGTGATGTCGCCGGCACCCGCGTCGGCGATCCGCGACATGACGCGCTGTTCGGTCGCGCGGTGTGCGATGAACATCAGGACCGCGGTCGAGGGCTGGTCGTCGGACATGCCATTGACTTTAGTACGTCTTCCTGACTAATATAGTCAGCTATCCTGACCAATCGGTTCGGACGGAGGCTGATCATGGAATCCGATGTCATCTGGCGCCACATCGACGCACAGCGGCTGGAGGTGGCCGACCTCATCGATGCCCTGACCGACGAACAGCTCGCGACCCCGTCGCTGTGCGATGGGTGGTCCGTGCGTGACGTCGCCGTGCATCTGTCACAGGCCACCACTGAGCCCGTGCGTGTCGTCGGCGCGATGCTGCGCTCGGGCTTCCGGTTCAACGTCATGGTCCATCGGTACGCGATCGACGACCCGACCTCCGCCGGGGAGGCCGCCGACAAGCTGAGGGCGATGGCCGGATCGCGACGTCACGCGCTTGGGACGACCGAGATGGAACCCCTCCTCGATGTGCTGATCCACGGGCAGGACATCGCCGTACCGTTGGGAATCGAACGTCCGATGCCCGTCGACGCGGCCACCGCCGTGGCACGACGACTGTGGCCGATGCGTTTTCCGTTCCATCCGCGGCGCGATCATCCGGACGTCCGTTTCGTGGCCACCGACGCCGACGTCGAGTTCGGCTCCGGGCGCGCCGTCGAGGCGCCCATACGCGACATCGTCATGCTGTTCGCCGGACGTGGCGCCGCGGCGGGTGCGCTGACCGGGCTGTGCCGCAAGGGGCCCGGAACGATCAGCGACTGAGGCCCGGGACCTCACGGTCGGCCGCGACGGCGAAGTAGCGCTCCGAGCCGTCGAACTTCAGACCCGCGATCCCCGCACCCGGTGTCACGGAGGGTTCGATCGGCTCGACGACCCGTTCTGCGGCGAGCAGCTCGTCGACGGTCGAGTACTCGGCCAGGTGGTTCAACTGCGCCCACGTGGGCGGGAGCAGTGTGTGCTCGCCGGCGATCCACGCTTCGAGCGCGACCTGCGGCCGGACCCATCGCGCCACTTCGGCCTCGGTCGTCTGGTCATCGGCGACCTGGCCCGCGGGCATGGCAGCGAGGAAGAACCGGGTGTCGTAGCGACGCTTCTCGATGATCGGGGTGATCCAGTGTGCCAGCGGCCGCAGCAGATCTGCCCGCAGTCGGAGATCTTCGGTGCGCAGGAACTCGCCGAAGGACAGCGATTTGTCGATGAGCTGGGCACGCTGCGGCGCGAAGGACGCCGGGTCGGAGACCGTGCCGTCGGCGCGCGTGGCAAGCAACACACCGCACTCCTCGAAGGTCTCGCGGACCGCGGCGCACACCAACGCCTGCGCGGTGGACGTCTCCGTATGGAACGCCTCTGCCCACCACTGCGCGTCTGGTCCCGTCCATCCGATGTCGGCATCGGCGTCCCGGGGGTCGACGCCGCCACCCGGGAACACCGTCACGCCACCGGCGAAGGCCATCTGCTGGACGCGTCGTTGCAGGAAGACCTCGATGCCGTCAGTGGTGTCGCGCACCAGAACCACGGTCGCCGCATCACGCAGCGGGGCGGGCTCGGGGGACTCCGATGGGACCATGACCAACCTCCAGTCGTCGGACGCTCTGACGACAGTAGCGCGGCCGGGGAGGCCCGCTGCGCGACGGTCAGCCGGCCGCGCGCCGATGCCCGCCGACGCGCCGCGAACGGCGAGCGAAGTACCGGCCGTCCACCTTGCTGAGGGTGATCTTCTGCCGGAACGCCGTCGACAGGTTCGCGCTGGTCAATACGTCGTCGAGTAATCCCTGCGCGACGATCTCACCCTCCGACAACAGCATCGCGTGCGTGAATCCGTCGGGGATCTCCTCGACATGGTGCGTGATCAGCACCATGGCCGGCGCCTCGGGATCGGACGCGAGCCGGCCGAGCCGATCGACGAGTTCCTCGCGTCCGCCGAGGTCGAGGCCGGCCGCGGGCTCGTCGAGCAGCAGCAGTTCGGGATCCGTCATGAGGGCGCGGGCGATGAGGACGCGCTTGCGTTCCCCCTCCGACAACGTGCCGAAGGTTCGATCCGCCAGATGTTCGGCACCCATCGACTCCAGCGATTCCACCGCCTGTTCGCGGTCCATGTCGTCGTACTCTTCACGCCACCTGCCGAGCACCGAATAGCCCGCCGAGATCACCAGGTCGGTGACGATCTCGCCGGGCGGTACACGTTCGGCGAGCGCCGCGCTCGATATGCCGATCCGGGTGGAGAGCTCGCGGACCTCCACCTTGCCCAGTTGCTCGGTGAGCACGAACGCGGTCCCCGTCGTCGGATGCTCCTGAGCCGAGGCCAGCCGCATCAGCGATGTCTTCCCGGCACCGTTGGGCCCGATCACCACCCACCGCTCGTCGAGCTCGACTTGCCAGTTCACGGGCCCGACCAGGGTGTTCCCGCCCCGAACCAGGGTCACATCGCGAAAGTCGACCAACAGGTCGGGGTCGGTGTCGTACACGTCGTCGGAGGTCGGGTCACTCGCGTTGGTCACTCCCCTATCGTGCACCACGAACAGAGCCGTCGCGTGAACCCACACGACACATCCTCGCCGACAATGGAATACGAACGACCCCCGATGCCTTGACCATGGCATGAGTGTTGATCTGTCGATCCTCGACCTGGCCCAGGTCGGCCCCGGCGAAAGTGTCCGTGACAGTTTCGCCGCCAGCGTGGACATGGCGCAGCGCGCCGAACAGTGGGGCTACCGGCGCATCTGGTACGCCGAGCACCACAACATGTCCACCATCGCCTCGGCCGCACCCGCCGTGCTGATCGCGCATGTGGCGGCGCACACGAACTCCATCCGCCTCGGTGCCGGCGGCGTCATGCTGCCGAACCATTCGCCGCTCGCCATCGCCGAGCAGTTCGGCACCCTCGGCGAACTGCATCCCGGCCGTATCGACCTGGGACTCGGTCGCGCCCCCGGCGGCGACCAACAGACCTTTGCCGCGCTGCGGCGCACCATGGCGTCGGCCGACCGCTTTCCGTCCGACGTCCTCGAGCTGCAGGGATATCTCCGCGGCCACTCCCGTGTGGAGGGGGTCAGCGCGACTCCCGGCGCCGGCACCGACCTTCCGCTCTACATCCTGGGCTCCTCGCTCTTCGGTGCCCAGCTCGCCGCGGCACTCGGCCTGCCCTACGCATTCGCCTCACATTTCGCTCCGCAGGCGTTGGAGGAGGCCGTCGCTCTCTATCGCCGCGAGTTCCAGCCCTCCGAGCAACTCGATGCGCCCTATGTCATCGCCGGGGTGTGCGTCATCGCCGACGACGCGGAAAGCGTTGCGCAGGAACAGCTCCGAAAGGCGAAGCGTCATCGCGTCAATGCGCTGTTCGGGCGTGGGCGTCGCTTCACCGATGACGAAGCGGACATGATTCTCGACATGCCGCAGGGACGCCAGATCGATTCGATGATGACCTACGCGGGAGTCGGGACCCCGGCCCAGGTCATCGACTACCTGGACTGGTTCGCCGGACACGCCGATGCCGACGAACTCATCGTCGCCTCGATCGCACCGGATCGAGAGATCTGGCGGAACACGTTGGGACACATCGCCCCCGCACGGGCCCTGTCGCCGGCGAGCGAGACGTCGTCGCGCTGACCACGTGAGCGCTCACCCCAACCGTTCAGGCCACTGATGGATCAGGCCGCGAGCCGCACCTGATCTCGATACGCCGACTCGCCGCCGCTCGCCGCCTACTCGATCAACGAACAGTGGCTGGGCAGGCGGGTGGGCGGCGAGGATCAGGTGTCGTCGGCCAGCCGGAAGTCGGCGAAGTCGAAACCGGGAACCACGATGCAACTCACCAGCGCAGGCTCGTCACCGCGCGGGCGCGCTCGCTGCCACGTACCGGGCGGCACCACGGCCTGAGGCTGCTCGCCGGCACCCACATCAGAACCCACGACGATCCCGACCGGCTCACCGGGTACACCTGCGTCACCGCCGAGCTCGAGCACCACGGGCGAGCCTCGATGATGCAGCCACAACTCGGCTCCACGGACGGTGTGCCAGGCCGACTGCTCACCGGGCAACAGCAGGAAAAGGATCGCGGTTCCCGCCGCTCGATCGCCCGAATACCCTTGCGGCAGAACGGCACCGGGCAGTGTCATGGTGCTGCGCCAGGTCTCGCGGTACCAACCGCCCTCCGGATGTGCCACGAGGCCCAGGTCACCCGCCCACTCCGGCAGTCGCTGCTCGTCACTCACCCGTCGATCACCTCCGCGATCACCGTCACCGACCCGGGCGCGATCTCGGTGAAGCCGGCGTCGCGGATCGCAACCGCCCGGCCGTGCGACTCGGCGACGAGGAGGTCGGCCCACCGATCCGCGCACGCCTGTCGGACCACCAGCGGACACCCGTCGGCATGCCATGCACGTGCCCGCGCCGCAGTCATCAGCGTCACCACGAGCATCGCGCCGTGACCGACCTGTGCGGCAGACTTGCCGACGGTCATGTCCAGATCGGGGTTGATCCAGAGCACCACGCCCCCGTCCGGCGGCGACGTCGCGAGTTCACCACCGAGTTCGGTGCCACCGATCTGCAGTCGCGAGATCCGACGATCCACATCGCCGACCCGGCCGGGCACGATGGCGCGGGCCTGCGCGTCCCCCTCGGACACGGTGAGCCCCCACACCTCCTGCGCGGCAGTCCACTGTGCGCCTCGGGCACGTCGGGCGATCTTCCGGATGCGCGCCTGACACCACGCGTCCATGGGTTCCACCCACGGACCGGCGCCGCCTGCGCGGTCATCGAGGCACAGCATCGCGACGGCGCGTGCCGCGGCGGTCAGGAGATCGGCACGGTCGGGTGGGTTCACCTTCTCGATACGCACGACCATCTGCATGGCGAGTACATCGGCGGGATCGGCCGGGTCCTCGCCGCCCCCGACATAACCCACCAGCCTGCGATACGCATCGTCCGATGACTCGCCGATCTCGTCGAACTCGGCCGCGGTGTCCGCCAAGCCTGCTCACCCCCAGTTCTCGGCCTTGGTCAGGCAGAACGGATGTCCTGCCGGATCGAGCAGGACCCGCCAGGTCTCCCCCGGCTGTTCGGCCGGCAGCCTCGCGCCCAGCGCCACGCACCGATCGACGGCGGCGTCGAGATCGGCAACCGCCAGATCGAAATGGAACTGCTTGGAGCCGTGCTCGTTCGGCCACGCCGGCGGCTCGTAGTCGGGTACCGAACCGAAGCCGAGGGCAGGACCCGACCCCTTGAGCATTGCGTAGCCGTCACCCGATGCGGTGATCTCCCAGCCCAGGACCGCCGACCAGAACTCGGCCGATTCCTTCGCATCCGGGCAGTCGAGGGTCAGCATCGCGAAGTCGGCGATGTTTCCGGTGGCGGTCATCTGCAGGTCCTCTCCTCTGTGGTGTGTCACCTTCGATGATGCGCCCATCGCGGCGAACTTCCTTGAAGGAATGCGACATGGCCGGTCACATCGCCGTGCGCAGCATCCGGGAGAAGCTCAGCTGAGCGGGACCCGCCGATACACCCCGTCGGCAGCGTCCGCGGCCTCGATCTCGTCACGGGTCACCCCGAGGATGAACAGGACCGCGTCGAGGAACGGGTGGCTCAACGCCGCGTCGGCGACCTCACGCAGGGCCGGCTTGGCGTTGAACGCGATCCCCAGCCCGGCCACAGAGAGCATGTCGATGTCGTTGGCGCCATCACCGACGGCGATCGTCTGCTCCATCGGTACGCCGACCTGATCGGCGAACGCCCGTAGCGCCTTGGCCTTTCCGGCCCGGTCCACGACCTCTCCGATCACGCGGCCGGTCAGCTTGCCGCTGACGATCTCGAGGGTGTTGGCCCGGACGAAGTCGAGCTCGAGCTCATGCGCGAGTCCGTCGATGACCTGGCGGAATCCGCCGGACACGACACCACAGTGGTAGCCGAGTCGATGCAGGGTGCGGATCGTGGTCCGGGCGCCCGGGGTCAGCTGCAACGAACTCGCGACGTCGTCGATCACACTCGCGTCCAGCCCGGCCAGGACCGCCACACGCTGGTGCAACGATTCGGAGAAGTCGAGTTCGCCACGCATTGCCGCCTCGGTCACCGCCGCCACCTCGGCCTCCCGGCCGGCCTTCGCGGCGAGCATCTCGATGACCTCACCCTGGATGAGGGTGGAGTCGACGTCGAAGACGATGACCCGCTTGGCCCGCCGGGCGAGACCGCCGCGCTCGACGGCGATGTCGACGCCGTGACGCGCCGCCACGGCCGCCATGCCCTTGCGCAGTGCCGAGTCGGCAGCGATGCTGTCACGCCCGGTGCTGACCATGAGTTCCAGTCCGGTCAGCGGATAGTCGGCGACCCCGCGGATCAGATCGATGTTGGCGCCCTGACTGGCCAGCTCCGCCGCGAGCGCACGGAATGCGCGTGCGGTGACTGGGCTGCCGAGTACCACCACCGCATGACTCGACGGACGCCGACCGGTGCTCGCCGCGCCCACCTCGACGATGACGTCGATACCGATGGATGCCATGGCCTGCTCGACCACGTCTTGGAGCTCTTCGGCGTCACCGGACGCCGACACCAGCACGCCGAGGGTGAGCCGGCCGCGGATCACCACCTGCTCCACATCGAGCAGACTGACCTGCTGGCCTGCCAAAGCCCCCATCAGTACTGAGGTGACGCCAGGCTTGTCCGGCCCGGTGACGGTGATCAGAACTGTCGTGTCACCCGGAGTGTTCGCCACGTGTTCGCGTTCGCCGGCGACGTCAGCGGGGATCCGAATCCCCGGAACCCTCGTGACTGCCCGTCGTCAACGGCTCCCGACGGGAGTCCTCGACCGACTTGCTGCTGTCCCCGTGACCCGGGCCGACGTGGGCCTCGGCCCGCATCCGGTCGATCATGTGCGGATAGTGCAGTTCGAAGGCAGGGCGTTCCGAGCGAATACGGGGCAGCTCGGTGAAGTTGTGCCGCGGGGGCGGGCAGCTGGTGGCCCACTCGAGCGAGTTCCCGAAGCCCCACGGGTCGTCGACCGTGACGACCTCGCCGTAACGGTAGCTGCGGAAGACGTTCCACAGGAACGGCAGCGTCGACAGGCCGAGGATGAAGGCACCTGCGGTCGAGATCATGTTCAGCGTGGTGAAACCGTCCGACGGCAGGTAGTCGGCGTAGCGACGCGGCATGCCCTCGTTACCCAGCCAGTGCTGCACCAGGAACGTGGTGTGGAAACCGATGAACGTCAGCCAGAAGTGCCACTTGCCGAGACGCTCGTCGAGCATGCGTCCGGTCATCTTGGGGAACCAGAAGTAGATGCCGGCGTAGGTGGCGAACACGATCGTTCCGAAGAGCACGTAGTGGAAGTGCGCGACCACGAAGTAGCTGTCGGAGAGGTGGAAGTCCAGCGGCGGGCTGGCGAGCAGCACACCGGTCAGGCCACCGAAGAGGAAGGTGACGATGAAGCCGACCGAGAACAACATCGGCGATTCGAACGTCATGTTCCCTCGCCACATCGTGCCGACCCAGTTGAAGAATTTCACACCGGTCGGGACCGCGATCAGGAAGGTCATGAAGGAGAAGAACGGCAGCAGCACCGCACCGGTCACGTACATGTGGTGCGCCCACACGGCCACCGACAGCGCCGCGATCGACAAGGTCGCATAGATCAGGCCCGAGTAGCCGAAGATCGGCTTGCGCGCGAACACCGGGAACACCTCGGAGACGATGCCGAAGAACGGCAGGGCGATGATGTACACCTCGGGGTGCCCGAAGAACCAGAACAGGTGCTGCCAGAGGATCACGCCGCCGTTGGCGGGGTCGTAAAGGTGGGCACCGAACTGGCGGTCGACCTCGAGTCCCATCAGAGCCGCGGTCAGCAGGGGGAAGACGAGCAGGATCAGCACGCTGGTGACGAGGATGTTCCAGGTGAAGATCGGCATGCGGAACATGGTCATGCCGGGTGCACGCAGACAGACGACCGTGGTCACCATGTTGACCGCACCCAGGATGGTGCCCAGACCACCGACGGCCAGACCCATGATCCAGAGGTCGGCGCCGACGCCCGGCGAGTGGATGGCGTCGGTCAGCGGGGTGTAGGCGGTCCAGCCGAAGTCGGCCGCACCACCGGGGGTGATGAAGCCGGCCAGCGCGATGCATGCACCGAAGACGAACAGCCAGAAGCCGAACGCGTTCAGACGTGGGAACGCGACGTCGGGCGAGCCGATCTGCAGCGGCAGGACGAAGTTGGCGAAGCCGATGACGATCGGCGTCGCGTAGAGCAGCAGCATCACGGTGCCGTGCATGGTGAACAGCTGGTTGAACTGTTCCGTCGACAGGAACTGCATGCCCGGATGGGCGAGCTCACCACGCATCAACAGCGCCATCAGTCCGCCGATGAGGAAGAAGGCGAAGCAGGCGGTGATGTACATCATGCCGATCAGCTTGTGATCGGTCGTGGTGATCAGCTTGTAGATGAACGAACCCTTGGGCTGATAGCGCTCCGGAAAGGGACGCACTGGAGCCACTTGCGTGGTGGGCTGGTCAACCGCGGTCACAGATCCTCCTCGTTGCGCAGCCGTCGGGGTCGGTCAACCTGCCGATTCCCCGCGGTCGCCACATGAACAAAACGAGCGCTGGTAACTGATCCTAAACCCTCATACCGACGGTAGCCGAGTGGGTCCTACGATCTGTCGTATTCGATCTGCGAACGAGCCCATCGCCGCAGATCAGCAGGCGCGCCGCAGACGACGCGCGGTGCCGCCGACGGCCGCCGGGGAGCGTGTCGCGCGCCGCGCCGCGACCGCGATCGGACGGCGTCCGCCCCGGTGCTAGCGTGATCGCGTGCATCGCAGCGGCGAGACCCGGATTCCGACTGCCCGATCCCGGCCCCGGATGACCCGCGGTCCGGCGCGGATGGTCGGCGTCATCATGTCCGTGTGCGCCGTCGGCATCCTCGCCGCCTGCGGGCAGGATCAACCGCTGACCGACCCGGACGGGTCGCCCATCTCCACCGTCACCACCCGCGTCGCCGAGGTGAACATCGTCAACGCCGACCGCGACCTGACGCGCACCTGCCTGGCCCCCACAGCCCCCGACCCCGGTGCCACCGACATCACCCGCATCGTCGTCACCGACCCGTCGCTGCTCGACGCCGTCTGCGCGCTCGGCATCGGCCCCAAGGTCGTCGCCGTCGCCGCCGACGGGTCGATCCCCGCCTATCTGGGGCCGCAGCTCACCTCCGTGCCGACGATCGGTTCCACACCGGACGCGGCAGCGGCCGCCCAGGCCGAGCCCGACATCGTGCTCACCACCCCGCGCACGGCGGCATCGTCGACGGCGTTCGGCGACACCCGTGTCGTGACGATCGAACCGGGGACGGATTGGCGCGCGCAGTTCCAGGCGGTGGCCGATGCCCTCGGCAGATCGTCGAGCGGAACCCGGCTCCTCGACGAGTTCGACACCGAGACCCGCAAGACCGGCCGCCGGATGGATGCCGAACACAACCAGATCTCGCTGATCAGATTCACCGGGAATTCGGAGATCGTCGCCGGCACCGACTCCTTCGCCGGTCAGATCTTGTCCGCGGTCGGCGTGCAACGGCCCGAACCGCAGCGGTCCCCCCGATCGTTCACCCTGACCGACGAGAATTTCACCGACGCCGACGCGGATCTGATCTACGTTGGTTTTCAGGGCGATGCCGGCCTGGCACACGGCAAAGAGGTCCTGCTCAGCGATCGGTGGCTCGACATGGGGGCACCGACCTGGAAGCGGGTCCTCGCCGTCGACGACGACGTCTGGTACCGCTCATCCGGCCTTGCGGCCGCATGGTTGGTACTCAATGACCTCAAGGAGTCCCTCGATGGCAACTCATGATCTCGCCGCCAAGGCCCAGACCCTGCTCGACCTTCACCGGCCGGGGGATCCGGGCGTGTTCCCGACCGTGTGGGATGCGTGGTCGGCGAACCTCGCGGTCGCCGGCGGCTTCGCCGCGCTGACCGTCGGCAGTCACCCGGTCGCCGACTCCATCGGCCGCGCCGACAACGAGGGCATGACGTTCGACGAACTGCTCACCCGGGTCCGCCAGATCAGCGGTGCCGTCGACGTCCCCTTGTCGATCGACATCGAATCCGGGTACGGCGAATCGCCCGAACGGCTCATCGACGGTCTGCTCGACGCCGGCGCGGTCGGCCTCAACATCGAGGACACCGTGCACTCCGAGGGCGGCCGTCTCCGCGACGCGGCCGAACATGCCGACCTGGTCGGTGCGCTGCGGTCGGCGGCCACGGCCGCGGGGGTTCCGGTGGTCATCAATGCGCGCACCGATCTGTTCCTCAAGCAGGTCGGCGACGAGTCCGATCGGGTCGAACGCGCGGTCGCGCGACTGACGTTGTGCGCCGAGGCCGGCGCGAGTTCGCTCTACCCGGTCGGGTTCCACGACGACGATGTCCAGCGCAGGCTGTGTGCCGAGTTGCCGCTGCCGGTGAATGCCATCGGCAATCCGGCGCAGGGGTCCCGAGCCCACTTCGCCGAGCTCGGCGTGGGTCGGGTCAGCTTCGGTCCGCTGTGGCAGATGAACCTCGCCGAGCGCGCCACCGAGCTGCTCGCCGACTGGCGCTGATCCCGGGCGACGCCCCGACTATTCCTCACCCTGGGCCAAACCCTCACGCTCGGGTGCCCGTCGGGACGAAGATCGACACATGAGTGTCACCGACGAATACCTGGCCAACAACGCCGAGTACGCGAAGACCTTCGACGGGCCGCTCCCGCTCCCGCCGAGCCGGCACGTCGCCGTGATCGCGTGCATGGACGCACGGCTCGACGTGTACCGCATCCTGGGACTCAAAGACGGTGAGGCACATGTGATCCGCAACGCCGGCGGGGTGGTCACCGACGACGAGATCCGTTCGCTGGCCATCAGCCAACGGCTCCTGGGCACCACCGAGATCATCCTGATCCACCACACCGACTGCGGGATGCTCACGTTCACCGACGACGACTTCAAACGCGACATCCAGAACGAGATCGGCCAGAAACCGGCATGGTCGGCGGAGTCCTTCACCGATCTCGACGAGGATGTCCGCCAGTCACTGCAGAGGATTCGCACGAGTCCATTCGTCAGCAAGACCAGTTCATTGCGCGGCTTCGTGTTCGATGTCGCGACGGGCAGACTGATCGAGGTCACCGCCTGATCGAGGTCACCGCCTGATCGAGGTCCGATCGGCCTCAGCCGAGGTAGCCGCCGCCGTGGGGAAAGAACACCTTCCCGTCGTGCTCCACACCGTCGTCGGTCCGCAGTCGCTCGATGACGAGTCCGCGGTTGCGGCCCAGATGGGCGTCGGCACCGGCGACGATCACCATGCCGTCGCCCTCGTGGATGAACACCCGGCCCGGCGTGCCGCCATAGATGCACCGTGAGACCGACGCCTTGGTGATGCGTAGCCGCTCGCCACGGAAGTGGGTGTAGGCGTTGGGATATGGATCGGACTGCGCCCGCACGAGCCGATCGATCTGATCGGCGGGCCACGACCAGTCGATGCGCGAGTCGATGTCGGCGCGCTTGTGGAAGAACGTGCGATCGGCCAGATTCTGCGGCGTCCACACGGCCGTGCCCGACTCGATGAGGTCGAGGGCCTCGGTCAGCACTTCCGGGATGATGTCGATGGTCGCGCGCACCAACTCGGTCGCCGTCGAGGTGGCGGTGATCGGCACCGCCTTCTGCAGCACGATGTCGCCGGTGTCGAGCCCGTCGTCCATGCGGTGCGCGGTCAGGCCGACCTCCGACTCACCGCTGATCAGCGCCCAGATCACCGGCGAGAACCCGGTGAATTTCGGGAGCAGCGAGTCGTGCAGGTTGAGCGTGCCGTGTGGGGGCAGGTCGAAGAGCTCACCGGGCAGCCAGGTACGCCAGTTGTTGGCGACGATGATGTCGGGCTCGGCAGCCCTCACCCGCTCGATCAGCTCCGCATCGGGTCGCTGCGCCAGGTGGACCGGGATGTCGTGGGCGCGGGCCAGATCCTCGACCGAGTCCGACCAGATCGTCTCGTAGGAGTGCTCGCTCGGCGGGTGCGTCACCGCCAACACGACCTCGTGGCGGGATCCGATGAGCGCCTCGAGAGTCTTGTGACCCCAGGTCTGATAGCCGAAAGTGACGACCCGCATGCATGTTTCCTTGCGTTCGATGGTGTGACTGCGTTTGGGACTGCGTTGTTTCCGCCCCACCTTTGCCGATGTGGTGAGGATATGCAACCCTAATCTCTTGTAGGTAATGGTTACCTAACATGGCGGGCTGATCGGTCCGCCCGTGATCGCGAGGATGTCCATGAACTCTGACTCGCACGACCGCGTGATGCTCGACGACGCGAGGGCGCAAGCCGGCACGGCGGAAGGAGCCCTCACGCTTCCCCTCACCGCCGCCCAGCGCGGGATCTGGTTCGCCCAGCAGATGTTGCCGGACACCCCGATCGTCATCGCGAATGTCATCGAGTTCACCGGCGGGCTGGATGTGGATCTGCTCGACGAGGTCTGTCGGCGCGGGCTGCACGAGGTGGACAGCGGCATGTTGCGGATCGCCGAGGTCGACGGCGAGCCGCGCCAGATGATCGACCACGAGCAGAACGACACGTTCACCCGGGTCGATCTGCGCGACGAACCCGATCCGGGCGCCGCAGCGCACGCCTGGATGGTGGCCGACTACACCGCGCCGTTCGATCTGGTGCGGGATCGGCTGATCCGTGGCGCGGTCCTGCGCCTCGGAGACGACCACTACCTGTGGTATTCCTGCATCCACCACATCGTCGTCGACGGGTACGGCGCGATCCGCTTCATCAATCGGGCCGCCGAGCTCTACTCGGCGATACGGGCCGGACGCGACGACGCCGGCTACGTGGCACCCGACCTGTCCGCGTTGCTCGCCGCGGAGGACGAGTACCGCAGGTCACGCCGATACCAGATCGACCGCGATCACTGGATCGCCAAGGCGGCCGAGCTGCCCGAACCCATCTCGCTCGCCGACGGCACCGCCACACCCGACATCGTGCCCCTGCGCACCGGTGGGCCGTTCGGCGCCGACCTCACCGAACGCCTGGCCGCCGCCGCACGGCGTCACGGCAGCATCGACGCGGCGGTGTTGGTGGCCGCCGTCGCCGCCTACCTCTCCATCGCCACCGACACCGATGACGTGGTGCTCAGCCTGCCGGTCACCGCGCGCACCAACGCCGTGCTGCGCCGGTCCGCGGGGATGGTCTCCAACGTCGTCCCCATCCGGTTGCGGATCAGCCACGACACCACCACCGGTGACCTCGTGCGCGCCGTGCAACTCGAATTGACCGGCGCACTGCGTCATCAGCGCTACCGCAGCGAGGATCTGTTGCGTGATCTCGGGAGTGGCGCCGACGGGCCTGCTCTCGGCGGACTGTACGGCCCCACGGTCAACGTGATGAACTTCCCCACCGACATCTCCCTCGGTGAGGTCATCGGGCATTTCTCGGTCCTGTCGACGGGCCCTGTCGCCGACCTGACCATCAATGTCTATCCGGGTGCCGGCGGTGCGATGCAGGTCGATCTGCACGCGAATCATCTTCTGTACGAGGCGAACACGCTGCAGCGCCACCACGACCGCCTCCTTCGGGTACTCGAGGCGATCGTCGATGCCACGACGGAGGAGAAGATCGTCGACATCGGCATCCTCTCCGATGCCGAGCGCAGGACACTCGTGCCGGCGGCCGGTCGCCCGTCGGTGGCGCCGCAGACCCTCCCCGGCCTGATCGCCGCCGCGGCCGACGCCAATCCCGACGGCATCGCCATCGTCGACGGGGCCACGCATCTCACCTACCGCGACGCCGCGTATCGGGCGACGGCACTGGCCGGACGCCTGATCGATGCGGGTGCCCGGCCCGAGGAGTTCGTCGCCGTCGCCATGCACAGGTCGGCCGATTCGGTCCGGTCGATGTGGGCGGTGGCCGCCACCGGAGCGGCCTTCGTCCCCATCGATCCCGACTATCCGGCCGAGCGCATCGCCTACATGCTCGAGGACTGCGGCGCCCGCATCGGCATCACCACCGCGGCGCTACGGTCCCGGCTGCCCGACCATGTCGACTGGATCGTCCTCGACGATCTCCCCCGGCTCGACGGGAGCCCCCGGAATCCACACGGCCCACACGCACTGCCGACTCCGCCGAGTCCGATCCGGCTCGACCACATCGCCTACCTGATCTACACATCGGGATCGACCGGTCAACCCAAAGGGGTTGCGATCACCCACCGGGGCCTGGCCAATCTGGCCGCGGAACGGCGTCGCACCTATCGGGTCGAGCCCTCGGCGCGCTTCTTGCACAACACGTCGCCGAGTTTCGACATGGCCATCGGGGAACAGATCTCGGCGCTCTCGGCGGCCGCCCGACTCGTCATCGCTTCCCCGGGGCTACCGCCGACCGAGCTCGCGGAACTGATCCGCGACGCCGGTGTGACCCACGCCCTGCTCACCCCGACGATGCTGGCCACCGTCGACCCGGCCGATCTCGACGGACTGCGCGTCCTCGGGGTCGGCGGCGAGGCGGTCACCGCCGACGTCGTCCGGCGATGGGCACCGGAACGCCTGATGCGCAACGGCTATGGGCCCACCGAGGCGACCGACATCGCCACCGTCGCCGAGCTGCGCGCCGATCAGCCGATCACCATCGGACGACCCGTCCACGGTTTCGAGCTGCTCGTCCTCGACTCCCGGATGCGACCGGTCCCGCCGGGCGCGCGCGGCGAGCTCTACCTCGCCGGACCGGGGCTCGCCCGCGGCTATCACGGTCGATCCGCGCTGACCGCTGCACGTTTCGTGGCGCACCCGCATCGTCGTGGTGCCCGCATGTACCGCACGGGCGACGTCGTCAGCTGGACCGTTGACGACGATGCACCGTGCCTGCGCTACCACGGTCGCTCCGACGACCAGGTGAAGATCCGCGGCCGACGCATCGAGCTCGGGGAGATCGAGGCCGTGGTCGGCGACGCACCGTCCGTCGCCCGCAACGCGGTGCTCGTCTGCGACACCCCGATGGGCAAACGGCTGATCGCCTACGTCGTGGGTGTCGCCGGCACAGTCGATGTGGCCGCGATCCGACGTCACTGCGAGTCCCGGCTCCCGGCAGGTCTGATCCCGGATTCGTTCATGCCGCTCGCCGACCTGCCCCGGACCGCCAACGGCAAGCTCGATCAGGCCCGGCTCCCCGCTCCGACGTTCATCGCCGAGGCACCGTTCCGCGCCCCCACCGGACCCGTCGAAGAACGGCTCGCCGTCCTGTTCGCCGAGGTTCTCGGGGTCGACGCCGTCGGCGCGGACGACTCGTTCTTCGCCCTCGGCGGTGACAGCATCGGCGCTCTCACCCTGGTGTCCCGAGCACGCGGCGAAGGCCTGCACTTCTCCCCGCGCGACGTCTTCGAACGCAAGACGGTCGGTGGCGTCGCAGCCGTGGCCACCACCGAGGAGCGGCACCTTCTCGCCGAACTGCCCGGCGGCCCGGTGGGATTCCTGCCGGCCACGCCGATCATGCGGTGGCTCGTCGAGCGTGGCGGCGGTCATCGGCGGTACGCGCAGCATCTGACTCTCGAACTGCCGGCCCACATCGACCGCGCCGGGATCGTGGCGACCCTCGATGCCGTTGTGGGACACCATGACATCCTGCGCGCGCAACTGGTCGGGGAACCGGGAACCCGGTCACTCGGGCTGCAGGTGCCGCCCGCGGGTGCCGGTTCGACCGGCGAACGCCTCACCCGCGTCGAGGTCGGCGACGCCGATGCGGCATCGGTGGCGGCAACGGCCACCGACGGCGCACTGTCGCGTCTCGACCCACGCTCCGGCACGATGACGCAGTTCGTGTGGCTGGTGCGCGACGGGTCCGAGCACGACCTGCTGATCGTCGTCATCCATCACCTCGTCGTCGACGGTGTCTCCTGGCGGATCCTCGTCGGTGATCTCATCACCGCCTGGGCGGCGATCGACGCCGGTCGCCCGCCGATGCTGCCCGCGAACGGGACGTCGATGCGCCGCTGGTCACACGCGCTCACCGAACAGGCCGACACGATCGCCGAGCGTGAGGCCGACCACTGGTCGCGCCAGTTTGCGTCCGCGGCGTCGACGCCGAGCATTCGTGTCGATCCCCTGCAGGATCTCGCGGTGCGCACCCGGCGGGTCATCGTGGACCTCGACCCGGAGACCACGCAGACCGTGATCGACCAGATCCCCACCGCACTGCGCGCCGGGGTCGACGACATACTCCTCGCGACCTTGCTGGTCGCTCTCGCCGACTGCGGGGTGCCCGCGCCGGTCGTCCAGATCGAAGGGCATGGCCGCGAAGAAGATCTGGTCGGGGACGTCGACCTGTCCCGCACGGTCGGCTGGTTCACCACCGCCTTCCCGGTGCGCATCGACCTGCCCGCGGACCCGGCGGCCGACCGCGTGGCGGCCACGGTTCAGGCGGTCAAGGCAGTCAAGGAGGCGATACGCACAGTGCCCTCGCGTGGCGCCGGATACGGCATCGCCCGACATCTGTCCCGCACGCCGACGCTGCCGGAGGTGTCCGCGACCATCGCGTTCAACTACCTCGGTCGGGTGTCCACCGGGATGCTGCCGTCCGGCCTGACCGGGATCGGCTGGACGCCCTCCGATGCGATCGGGTCACCGGCCGCCGATCCCGACGCCGACATGCCGGCGGCCGCGCCGCTCGATGTCAACGCGATCGTCATCGACTCCTCCGGCGACGGGCCCATTCTCCGGGTGACGCTGGATCACGTTGTACGCCTGATCGATCCGAGCACGGCGTCAGCCGTCGCCGAGCGATGGCGGGCGGCGCTGGTCGACCTTCTCGAGGGCCTCACCCGGGGAGAGCACGGATGGACTCCGTCCGATGTCCGACCTGCCCGGGTCGAACAGTCCGATCTCGACCGCCTGGCCCTGGCCTTTCCCGGGATGGCCGATGTGTGGCCCACCGCCCCTCTGCAGCAGGGACTCGCGTTCCACGCGGCACTGGCCGCCGACGATCCGTCCACTCTGACCGCCGACAGCTACGTGACGCAGGCATGTATCACCCTGACCGGCCCGGTGGACGCAGACCGACTGCACCGCGCCACGCGGGCGCTGCTGCACCGGCACGACGCCCTGCGCAGTGCGTTCGTGACAACGGGCGACGGCGACCTGGTCACCGTCGTCACCGCCGCCGACGATCCGTCCTGGCAGGTCACCGATCTCACCGGCGAGGATCTCGACCCCTCCGACATCGCCGCGCACGTGACGATGATCCGCGACGTCCAGCGCAGCACACGCTTCGCCCTCGACCGCCCGCCCCTGGTCCGCTTCGCGCTCGTGCGGGTCGCCACCGATGTCACCGAACTCGTGGTCACGTTGCATCACATCGTCGCCGACGGCTGGTCGATGCCTCTGTTGCTGCGGGATCTGTTGACGCTCTACCACACCCACGGCGCCCCGGACGCGCTCCGGCCCGCCCCGAGCTTCCGAGAGTTCCTGGTGTGGGCGGCCGGACGTGACCGCGCCGCAGGCCTCGACGCGTTCTCCCAAGCGCTGGCCGGACGCTCACACGCCACCCTGGTGGCGCCGTCCGCGTCCGCGCCGTCCGGGCGTCTCGACCGTCAGATCGTCATCCTCGGCCCCGAACGCTGGGCGCAGATCGCCCGCCGCGCCACCGAATCCGGCGTGACCACCAACATCCTCATCCAGTCGTTGTGGGGCATCCTGCTCGACCGCATCGTCGCCGACCGTGATTCGACCGGTCGCGGCGTCGACGCCACCTTCGGCGCGACCGTCTCCGGACGACCGGCGGACGTCGACCGGGTCGCGGAGACGGTCGGACTGTTCATCAACACGATCCCGGTCCGGGTACGCGCCGACGCCGACGAACGGATCGACGACGTGTGGCGACGGCTGCACGGCGAACAGGGCGCCCTGATCGACCATCACCATCTCGGACTCACCGACATCGTGCGGACAGCCGGTCCCGGCGCCGGGTTCGACACGCTGGTCGCCTTCGAGTCCTACCCGGTCGACATGGACGCTCTGCGCGGCGCGGATGCGATGGGCGGCATCCGGGTGGCCGACATCGACATGGCCGAGGCAACCCACTACCCCCTGACGCTGACCGTCGACCTGCGACCGCAACCGGCGCTGCGCTTCACCCACGACCCGGTGGCCATCGCCACCTCCACCGTGGCGTCGATCGTCGAGCGCTTCGACAAGGCACTCCGTGCTGTCGTCGCGGACCCGGCGACGACCCTCGCGCAGCTCTGCGGCCCGACTCCCACCGAACGGCGTGCCCTGGTCCCGATGCGCGGAGCTCCGGCCGAACCGGAACTCACTCTGCGACAGATCATCCGACGTGCCGTCGACCGCAGGCCGGACGGCGTGGCGATCCGCTGGGCCGGCCGGTCGATCACCTATCGTGAGGCCGACGCATGGTCGGACCGACTCGCCGAGATCCTCGTCGACGCCGGGGCAGCACCCGAAACCTATGTCGCGGTGGCACTGACCCGCTCGGCGAACTCGGTGCGTGCGATCTGGGCGGTGGCCAAGACCGGGGCGGCGTTCGTGCCCGTCGACCCGACGCTCCCGCCCGCGCGCATCACCCACCTGCTCTCGGATTCCGGCGCCCGCCTGGGTATCACCGACCGTCGGTCGCGGCCGGGACTGCCCGACACGGTCAGCTGGATCGTGATCGACGACGACGCCGTCGGGGGCGGATCAACGGAGCGCGACCGAGGCTGCGGGCGACCGCGTCGTAAGCAGACCGGCCACCCCGCGTACCTGATCTACACATCCGGGTCGACCGGTCTGCCCAAGGGCGTGATCGTGACGCACAGCGGCCTCGCCAACCTGGCGGCCGAACGACTCCACACCTATCTCGTCGACCCCGATTCGCGCTTCCTGCACAACAGTTCACCCAGTTTCGACATGTCGATCGGCGAGCAGATCGCGGCTCTGTCGGCCTCGGCGACCCTGGTCATCAGCGATCCCGACGCCGGCCCGTCGGAGCTCGGGAATCTCATCCGGTCCGAGGGTGTGACACACGCTCTGATGACGCCGACCCTGCTGGCGATGACCGACCCCGCGGCGCTGGCCGGGGTTCGGGTACTCGGCGTCGGCGGCGAGGCGGTCAGCCGCGAGACCGTCGCCCGCTGGGCGCCGGGGCGGATCATGCGCAACGGGTACGGCCCGACCGAGGCCACCGACATCGCCACGGTCGCCGACCTCCAGCCGTCGAGCATGCGGGCGGGGGCACCGGTGACGATCGGGCATCCGGTGCACGGCTTCGAGGCGCTGGTGCTGGACTCGGCCCTACGGCCGGTGCCGCGCGGCGTCGTCGGCGAGCTGTACCTCGCGGGGCCGGGCCTGGCCCGCGGATATCATCGGCGCGCCGCGCTCACCGCCGAGCGATTCGTCGCCGCCGCGCACGGCCGACCGGGTGACCGGATGTACCGCACCGGCGACCTCGTCACGATCGGCACGGACGGCGCGCTGAGTTACCTCGGCCGGGCCGACCGCCAGGTCAAGATCCGCGGCCATCGAATCGAACTCGGTGAGATCGAGGCGGCGCTGCTGCGGCGTCCGGATGTACGTCAGGCGGCCGCCGTCGGCAGGACCGGTCCCCGCGGCGAACGCCTCCTGGTGGGCTACGTCGTGCCCGCGGTCGGGGCTGACGCCCCGCAACCACGGGCGGTGATCGACAGGTTGGCGAGAACTCTTCCGCGCCACATGGTCCCGTCGGCGGTGGTCGTGGTCGACCAGATCCCGACCACTCCGTCCGGCAAGATCGACGAGCACGCGCTGCCGGAGCCGATGTTCGGGCCCACCACGACCTACGAGGCGCCGGCGTCACCGACCGAGCGGCTCGTGGTCGACGAGTTCGCCCGCGAGCTCGGGCTCGAGCAGGTCGGCGTGCATGACGACTTCTTTCTGCTCGGCGGTACCTCGCTGTCGGCGTTCGCCGTGGTCTCCCGACTGCGCGATGCGACCGGCACGACGTTGCCGGTCTCCGCCGTCCTCGAGGATGCGACGCCGAGAAGCCTGGCACGTCTGCTGGACGAGCCAGTGCCCCTCGCCGACGACGACGCACTCGCCACGATCGTGCCGATCCGTGCGTCCGGTGACGCGACCCCGCTGTTCTGCGTCCACCCCGCCATCGGATTGTCCTGGGGGTACGGAGGTCTGGGCCGGCACATCCATGACCGCCCCATCTACGGGATACAGCTGCCCGGACTCGCTGGTGATGATCCGGTGACCTCGATCGGTTCGATCGACGCGCTCGCCGCGCGCTATGTCGCCGACATCAGACGGGTCGCACCCCAGGGCCCCGTTCACCTGCTGGGCTGGTCGATCGGCGGGGTGATCGCCCACGCGATGGCCGCGCGCCTGCAGGCGGCCGGTGAACCGGTGGCCTCGCTCACGATGCTGGACAGCGTCGCGGATCTGGGCGCGGTGGCCGGAGAGTCGCGGGATCTGCGGATGCACGACCTGCTGAGCGCGCTCGGACTGTCCGACCATCCGGTCGCCGGTGTCGCCGATCCGCATTCCCAGGTGTCCGAGACGTCGGTGTCCGAACTCCTCGCACTCATCGAGGACGCTCCGCCGGGGCTGGGATCCGCGGTCGTCGAGCAACTCGTCGCGGGGGCCGCCCACACGGATCAACTGGTGCGCGTGCACCATCCGGTCCACGTGTCGGCCGAGCTGCTGTACTTTGCGGCCGACGACGACCCACTCACATCGTCGTCGACTGTCCTCGGCTGGGAACCCTACGTGGACGCGATCGACCGCGGGGGCGTCCGGACGACGCATTGGCAGATGTGCTCGTTCGGAACGCTAGCCGAGATCGGTCCGGCCATCGACGCGCATCTACGACGGTCCGACCCGCACGGCGCGTCGGTGTCAGCCGCGGATCGGCACGGGCGTCGATGATCGCGACCACCCGGGCACCCGCCCACCTCGGCGGGCCCGCAGGACACGGACGCCACATCCTCACCGAGGGCCTCCGCGTCCATCGATCCACCCTCATCCGGGCAGCAGCGTTGCTGTCGGTGCACCAGGTATGCGAGGTCGCGGTGCCGATCCTCGTCGGCGTCATCGTCGACCGTGCGCTCGCCGACGCCGACGTCACCGCGCTCATCCGCGGGATCGCTGTCCTGGCCGCCGTGTTCGTCGCACTGACGGTGAGCTACCGATACGGCGCCCGCGCCGCGATGCGTGCGGCCCAGGACGAATCCCACCGACTGCGATTGCGCTGCGCCACCCAGTCTCTCGACCCGGCTGAGGCCGGGGAACCGCAGCGGACCGGCGACCTCCTGTCGATCGCGAACTCCGACGCCGACGAGACGGGCGGTCTGCTCCGTTTCGTCCCGCAGACCGTCGCCGCGGTGACCGCCCTGACCGCGTGCGCGGTGGCCCTGCTGTCGGTGGACGTCACGCTCGGGGTCATCGTGTTGATCGGCGTACCGGTGATCCTGTCGCTCGTGCAGGTGGTGGCCCCGCTGGTGACCCGACGTGTCGGTGCGCAGCAACACCACATCGGTCGCGCGACCGCCGTCGCCACCGATCTGCTCACCGGACTGCGGGCACTGCGTGGGATGGGAGCGCAAACCGTTGCCGCGCAACGCTATCGGACAGTCAACGAGCAGGCTCGTGCCGCGGGGCGGAGGGCAGCGGTGGGCCACGGCATGTTCTTCGGCACCGCCACCGGTGTCACCGGCGTACTCGCCGTCGGGGTGGCGACGCTGACCGGCTGGTTCGCGCTGACCGACCGCATCACCGTCGGTGCGCTCATCGCGGTGCTCGGCGTGGCCCAGTTCCTGACCGAACCACTGGCCGTCCTCGCCATGATGCCCGGTCGCGTCGCCACCGCCCGAGCATCCGCCGACCGGATCGCCACGGTGGCACCCGCCGGCCGTGACCGGGTCCGACGCGCATCGACGGTGACCGGCGTCGACGCACCCGGGGCATCGGTCGACGCGACCGTCGACATCGTCGCGAACACAACGGAACCCGAGGCCGTCGTCGCACTCTGCACCACTGCGGCAAGCCCGGTCGGCGCGCTGCGATGTGGGGTCCGGCCCGGCGAACTCGCCGTGTTCGTCGCGCCATCCCCCGTCCTCGCGCAGCGCCTCGTGGATCTCCTGGACGGACAGGACGGGTCACCGGACGCTGAGGTCCGCGTGCTCGGACACGATTCAGCCACCCTGCCTGCCTCGCTGCGGCCGCGCGGTCTCCTGGTCGAACCGCACGGCGTCGACCTCTTCACCGGAACGGTCGGCAGCAACCTCGCCATCGGCGGAGCCGCCGGCGCTCAAACCACCGGTGCCGAATCCGTGCTGGCCGTGCTCACCGCGATGGGTAGCCGGGACCTCGTCGACGAGGGACCAGCCGACTCGCCGACCGACGCCGCGTCCGCGCTGCGACGTCCGGTCAGCGATCGTGGGCAGTCACTGTCGGGTGGTCAGCGACAGCGACTGGCACTGGCCCGAGCGATCCTGACCGATCCGTCGGTGCTCGTCCTGCACGAACCGACGACCGCCGTCGACTCGGTCACCGAGCATCGCATCGTGCGTGCCGTACGCGACCTGCGTCATCACGACGGATCCGACCGCGTCACCGTCGTGGTCACGGCCGGTCGAGCGTGGCGGTCGGTCGCCGACCAGGTCATCGAGCTCGTGGACCAGCACGCCCCCGACGAGGCGCCGGCCGGCGCGGCCACATCGCCTCGGGCGGATGCGGCGGTGATGGCCCGATGAACCACGCATCGGACACCACCCCGGCGGCCGGCACCACGGTGCTGCCGATCGCCACACCCGCCCAGACATTTCGTCATCTCGGGTCCGGCCTACGCCGCAGAAAAGGGCGCGCCTTCGCCGTGGCGGGGCTGTGTCTGATCACCGCGGCATCGGCGGTGATCCCGCTGCTCGCACTCGGCGTACTCGTCGACCGGGTCACCGCGCACGCCGACGTCTCGACGCTCGTCCCGATCGCGACGACCGCGGCCATCGCCGCGATGATCGGCGGCATCGCCGCCGGCGCCACCGTGCACTCGATCGCCTGGCTCGGCGCCGATCTGCTGGCCGATCTGCGTGAGGACGCCGTGGTGTCGGCGTTGCAGATGCGTGCCGACGTGATCGAAACGGCCGGGCGTGGCGATCTGCTGTCGCGGGTGAACAATGACGTCACCGCGATCAACCGTGCCGTCACCACCGTGCTGCCCACCGTGGTCACGGCGGCCGCGCTCGGTGTGGTCACGCTCGCCGCGATGGTCGGCCTGGACTGGCGCCTCGCGATCGGCGGGGCGCTCGCGATCCCGCTGTATGTGATCGCGTTGCGCTGGTACCTGCCGCGTTCGGCACCGGTGTTCGCCGACGAACGTCAGGCCGCGGCACACCGCTCGCACGCTCTCATCGAAGCGATCGACGGCCGTGACACCGTCCGGGCCTACCGCATCGCCGACCACGAGATCACGGCCATCGCCCGGGCCTCCGGGCGCACCCGCGATCTGTCGATGACCGCGTTCACCCTGTTCACCCGCTTGGTGGGACGAGCCAATCGCGCCGAGTTCGTCGGACTCGCAGCCATTCTCGTCATCGGGTTCTGCCTCACGTCGGCCGGCGCGGTGACCGTGGGCGCCACCACCGCGGCGGCCCTGATGTTCCACCGATTGTTCAACCCGATCGGCATGATCCTCTACAGCGCGGCGGACCTGCAGCTCGCCGCGACCGGCGTCGCTCGGCTCATCGGCGTGACCCACGCACAGACGGCCTCGTCGCCGCCGGAGCCGAGCCAGCGGCGTGGCGACGACGATGTGGTGCTGCAGGACGTGCACTTCTCCTACCGCACCGGCCGCCCCGTGCTGCGCGGGGTCGACCTGCGCATCCCGCCGGGCACCCGGGTGGCGCTCGTCGGCAGCAGCGGGGCCGGGAAATCCACGGTCGCCGGTCTCCTCGGCGCAACGCTGGTACCCGATCACGGTGTCGTCGGCGTCCCCGCCGGGGAGGGGGTCTACATGATCAGCCAAGAGGTCCACATCTTCGCCGGACCGCTGATCGACGACCTTCGCCTACCGGCCCCGCGGGCGACCCGCCCCGAGGTCGATGCCGCGCTGGCGACGGTCGGTGCCCTCGACTGGGTTCGGACGCTGCCCGACGGCGTCGACACGATCGTCGGGGACGGCGGCCATCGCATCGGCGGCGCCCGGGCCCAGCAGCTCGCGCTGGCACGCCTGATCCTCGCCGACCCCCGGATCGTGGTGCTCGACGAGGCCACCGCCGAGGCGGGCAGCCACCACGCAACCGAACTCGATGCCGCCGCCGAGGCGGCGACCCGTGGCCGCACCGTCTTGGTCATCGCCCATCGACTCTCTCAGATCCGGGCCGTCGACGAGGTCGCCGTCATCGACAACGGAGTCATCACCGAGAACGGGCCACCCGACGACCTCATCGACGCCGGCGGCGACCTCGCCCGGATGTGGAGGGGATGGTCACCGACCATCGCCGGGGCGCCGACATCACAACCCGCATCGCAGATCCCAGCAGATTGCCCGCACAACCGACCCGAGGATGCCCGATGAACGACAACGCGCACGCCGACAACCGTCTCGCACCCACCCTGATGGCCGAACCCACCGACGCCTCCGGAGTCCTCGACATCGTCGGGATAGGTTTCGGGCCGTCGAATCTCGGGTTGGCGATCGCCGCGGCCGAGTTCAACGCCGAGACCACCGGACCCGGGCTGTCGGCACGCTTCGTCGAGCGGCAGCAGAAATTCGGATGGCACACCGGGATGCTGTTGCCGCGCACCACGATGCAGATCTCGTTCCTCAAGGATCTGGTGACCCAGCGCAACGTGCACAGCCGGTACTCGTTCCTGAGCTATCTGGCCGACCGTGGCCGACTGATCGACTTCGTCAATCATCAGACGTTCTTCCCCACCCGCCACGAATTCCACGACTATCTGGAGTGGGCGGCGCGGAGGGTGGACGCCGACGTCACCTACGGGACCACCGCGCGGCAGGTCCGGCATGTCGACGATCACTTCGAGGTGGACTTCGCGGGCCGGACGAGCGGCACCGTGCGAGCGCGGAACATCGTGGTCTCCACCGGTTTGTCGGCCCGCCTACCCCAGGGCGTCACGGCGTCGCGGCGTGTGTTCCACAATCACGATCTACTCGGCAACCTCGCCGACATGCCACGACCACACCACCACCGGTTCGTGGTCCTCGGCGCCGGTCAGAGTGCCGCCGAGACGGTCGAGTACCTGCATTCGACCTACCCTGCCGCCCAGGTGCACTCGGTGTTCTCCAAGTACGGCTACAGCCCCGCCGACGACAGCCCGTACGCGAACCGCATCTTCGACCCCAGCGCCGTCGACGACTTCCACGCATCCACCCCGGAGTTCCGGCGGCGCCTGATGGCCTACCACCGGGCGACGAACTATTCCGCCGTCGACCTGCCGTTGATCGAAGAGCTCTACGCCCGCGAATACGCCGAACGGGTCTCCGGGGATCGACGGCTGTTCATGCACGGGGCGTCAAGGGCACTTCGGGTGGACGAGCACACCGATGGGGTCGTGGTGACCGTGTCGCATGAGCCCACCGGCCTCACCGAGGACCTGGTGTGTGACGCCGTGGTCTGCGCGACCGGCTTTCACCAGATGGACCTTCGCGCGGTTCTCGGTGACCTCGCCGGCGATGTCGTCGCCGATGACGCGGGGCCTTCCGTCACCCGCGACTATCGTCTCCTCACCCACCGCCCGACCCCGGGTGGTGCCATCTACCTGCAGGGCGGTACCGAACACACGCATGGCATCTCGTCGTCGTTGCTCTCCAATGTCGCCACCCGGACCGGGGAGATCGTCCGGTCGATCGCTCGCCGGCGGGTGTCTGCCGAGCCCGTCGGAGCACACCACCAGTAGTGCTTACCGAAAGGCACTCTGTAATACACATTGTTGATAGGATCGGGGCCATGATCTCCAAGGTTCCCCCAGACTATGCGGATCTGCTCGAACGACCCATCGTCGGTGTTCTCGCCACCGTCAGTCCGGACGGCTCACCCAGCCTGACGCCCAAGCAGTTCACCTGGGACGGCGCGCACCTGCGGATGAGTCAGACGATCCCCCGTAAGAAGTTCGTCAGCCTGCAGGCCAATCCGAACTATGCGTTCATGATCACCGATCCCGACGCGCCGTCGCGCTGTCTCGAGGTGCGCGGTTGGCTGGTCACGGTCGAAGAGGACACGAACGCCCGGTTCTATCTGGACCTCGGCAAACGGTATGGAGAAACGTCCGCGCAGCCTCCGTCCGACGTCGACGATAGGGTGGTCATGATCCTCGATGCCACCCGATTCACCGCCAAATAGGTCGACAGCACTCACCTCGACCGCGCCGACCCCTTCCACCCTGCCGCTGCACACACTCTGGCGGCCGGGCGTTGGTCTGGCGGTGTGGTGGGCCCGACCCGACGCCGGCCCGGCCGACCTGCCCGAGGAGCTCGCCGATCAGCTGTCGCGACGTCGATCACGACGCGAGGTCGCCGTCATCGGCGAGTCGGGTCGTCGCGAGTTCCTCTCGACGATCACGCTGGGCACCGCATCGGCGGTCGCCCTGCTCGATCTGACCCGCTCGCATCCCGTCAGCGGAGAGATCTCGTGGTATCGCCACCTCCTCGACGGCGTCCGGCGCCACGTGTCCGCCGGCGCCGTCGCGCCCGGTGTCGCCGAGATCGACGGCGAACCGATGCTGCGCTGGCAACCGATTCCGACACCGTCCTGGCGTAGCTGGACTGCGGTCGCCTCGTCGACCGCACCGCAGGTGGTGCTGGACAACGGTGGGCAGGCGGCGATCACCGACCTCGTCGCCGAGCTCGTCGATCACGAATGCCGCGGTCGCATCGCCGCCGCCGGGCCGATCAATTCCGACGGACTGCCCGCCGACTGGCTCATCCGCGGGCTCGGGACCGACCCGCCGGCCTTCACACCCGACGTACAGGCGCGGTTGAGATCCGCGTCGGGGGCGTGGATGCAATGGAACTCCGCCGCCCCGCACGACGATTCGATGGTGGTCCTGCGACTACACGAACCCGAGGACGAGCCCGAGCAGTCGTGGCGCCCGGCCCCGCAGCCCGAGCACACACTGTGGCGGCTCGAGGTGTGCCGACGCAGCTCCGAAGGCCGCATCATCGCTGTGCAGCCCCACCGGCTCGATCAGTATGAACTCGATCGGGTGACGAGTGCCCTGGCGACCGCGGTACGGGTATTCCCGGAGCTCTCACACGCCGAACCAGACCGCCACTCCCTGGACTTCCTGCTCACCACACCGACCGTCGAGCGCCTCTTCGCCGACGGGGCCTCCGCGCTCACCGAGGCCGGCTGCCCGGTGCTGCTCCCCCGCACGATCGCCGAGGTCCGTCCGACACTCGGGCTGCGCGCCCGCCCGGTGGTCGGCGACTCCGGGCGAGCCGCTCAGATCGGTGTCGCCCAGATCGACGAGTTCGAATGGCGCCTGGCCCTCGGCGACGATCCGGCGGCGGCCACCCTGTCCGACGCCGATCTGGCCGACCTGGCCCGGCGCCAGGGTGATCTGGTCCGGGTTCGCGGCATCTGGGTCCGGGCCGAAGGTGGTGCGCTCAGCCGCGCAGCGGCATTCATCCTGGCCCAGCGAGCGCAGGCGACGTCGGACCATCCGGCCGACATGGGCGAACTGTTCAATCTGGTCGTCGACACCGTCCCGGTGCCGGTCACCTCGATCGAGGGATTGTCGTGGCTCGACGACATCGCCGCGGGTGGCGCACTTCGCCCGTCCCCGATCACTCCGCCACCGTCGCTACGTGCGGAGTTACGGCCCTATCAGCAACGCGGTCTCGACTGGCTGGCGTATCTGTCCTCGCACCGGATCGGCGGCGTCCTCGCCGACGACATGGGGTTGGGGAAGACGGTCCAGATCATCGCTTTGCTGTGCCACGAGAAGGCCACCCTGGGATCGTCTACGCACCCACCCACACTGATCGTGTGCCCGATGTCGGTGGTGGGTAACTGGGAGCGCGAGATCGACAGGTTCGCGCCGCATCTGCGCGTAGTCGTGCACCACGGCACCGCTCGTGCCGGGCGGAGCACCATCGCGCAGCAGGTGGCGTTGGCCGATGTGGTGCTCACGACGTTCGCCATCGCCACGCGTGACCGGGAGATCCTCACCGCCCGGCGGTGGCGACGCATCGTCGTCGACGAGGCACAACACCTCAAGAATGTCTCGACCAAGGCGGCCAAGGCGGTTCGGGCCCTGCCCGCCGATCATCGGATCGCGCTCACCGGCACCCCGGTCGAGAACCGCCTCGAGGATCTGCGCGCGGTGATCGACCTCGTCAATCCGGGTCTGCTGGGATCGGCGTCTAGGTTTCGGGCGCGATTCGCCGAACCGATCGAACGTGACCGCGACCCCGGCGCCCTTCGCCGTCTCAACGCCCTGACGCGGCCGTTCGTGCTGCGCCGGGAGAAGACGGACCCGTCGATCATCACCGATCTCCCGGAGAAGGCCGACATCACGGTGCGGGCCAACCTCACCCTGGAGCAGGCGGCGCTCTACCGCGCGGTCATCGACGAACTGATGGAGGCGTTGCGCAACAAACAGCAACGCACGATCCGGCGCCGCAACATCCTGGCCGCCCTCACGCGCCTCAAGCAGGTCTGCAACCATCCGGCCCACTACCTGGCCGACGACTCGGACATGATGCGGCGCAACCGACATCGATCGGGCAAGGTCGAACTCCTCATCGACATCCTGACCACCGCGGCCGCCGAGGGCGACCGGGCGTTGGTGTTCACCCAGTTCGCCGCCTTCGGGGAGATGTTGTCGCAGTGGCTGGCGCAGTCGTTGGGCGAACCGGTGCCGGTGCTGCACGGCGGCGTCAGCCGCGGTGATCGCGACGACATGGTGGCCCGATTCCAGTCCGGTGACGGACCTCCCGCGATGATCGCGACCCTCAAGGCCGGCGGCACCGGCCTGAACCTGACGGCCGCAAGCCATGTGGTGCACGTCGACCGGTGGTGGAACCCCGCGGTGGAGGATCAGGCAACCGATCGCGCCTACCGGATCGGTCAGCACCAACGTGTACAGGTGCACCGGTTCCTCTGCGTCGGCACCCTCGAGGAGCGGATCGACGAGATGATCACCGCGAAGCGTGAATTGTCCAGGCTCACCGTCAACTCCGGTGAGAACTGGCTGTCCGATCTCGGGGACGACGAACTGTTCGACCTGTTCCGTCTGCGGGACGAGGCGGTGAGCGAGTGAGTCCCCGAGGAAGTCAGCGACGGGTTCCGCGGAGCTCGGCGACCCGCGGTTACGGGACGACCCGATGGGGTCGGGCCTTCGTCGACCTCGTCGAGGGTGCGCATACCGGGGACCTCGACCGGCGACGGATCACCCAGGCGCGCCGCTATTTCCGTGACCATCATGTCGAGCGGATCACGATCGCCGACGCCGAGGTCACCGCCTCGGTGCGGGGCAGCCAGCTCGACCCGTTCGAGGTGACGCTGACGATGCGTCCGGTCGACGCGCCGACCGTCGTCTCCCTGCTGCGCGGGCGTGACGCCACCGGCGACCTGATGGCGCTGACCCGTGGCGAGCAGCCCCGACTGTTGGGCGAGCTGATCCTGCCGTCGGAGTCGGCCGATGTCGCGTCGGACTGCACGTGCCCGGACGAGTCGCCTCGCTGCATCCACGCCCTGTGCGTCGCCTACGAGGTGGCCGCCGAGATCGACCGCAGCGCAGCCACACTGCTCACGGTGATGGGCACCGACACGCCATCGCTGTTGGCCGCCGCGACACAGGTGACGTCGTCGCACACCGACGCCCGCGCCGGTACCGATGCCGATGCAGGTGCCGATGCGCAGCCCGACACGGGCCGGGCCGCACCGGTCGTCGACTTCTACGGCACCAACGCAGCGCTGCCGGCATTGCCGAACCCCCCGCGTCTGAACGCGATCATGGAACTCGACGCGGATGCGCTACGGAAGGCACTGCGTGCGTCCGGAGTGGCGCCCGCCGACATCGGCGAGACGCTCGACCTCCTCGACGACCTCTACGACCGCCTCCGCGATCCCATGTGAGTGTTGGCGGCGACTGTGCCGTAGATCAGTGTCATCCAGCGACACCGATCTACGGCACTCACGCCCGGACGCGAGACGCGGGCCTAGAAGTCCCAGTCCTCGTCCTCGGTGTTGACGGCCTTGCCGATGACGTAGCTGCTACCCGACCCGGAGAAGAAGTCGTGGTTCTCGTCGGCGTTCGGCGACAACGCGGACAGGATCGCGGGGTTCACGTCGGTCTCGTCCTTCGGGAACATCGCCTCATAGCCGAGGTTCATCAGCGCCTTGTTGGCGTTGTACCGCAGGAACTTCTTGACGTCCTCGGTGAGGCCGACCTCGTCGTAGAGCGCTTCGGTGTAGTCGGACTCGTTGTCGTAGAGCTCGAACAGCAATTCGAAGGTGTAGTCCTTGAGCTCTTGACGGCGCTCGGGTGACTGCACCTCGAGCCCACGCTGATACTTGTACCCGATGTAGTAGCCGTGTACCGCCTCATCGCGGATGATCAGGCGGATCAGGTCGGCGGTGTTGGTGAGCTTCGCGCGACTCGACCAGTACATCGGCAGGTAGAAGCCGGAGTAGAAGAGGAACGACTCGAGCAGCGTGGACGCGACCTTGCGCTTGAGCGGGTCCTCGCCACGGTAGTAGTCCATGACGATCTGCGCCTTACGCTGCAGCTGTTCGTTCTCCTCCGACCAGCGGAACGCCTCGTCGATCTCCTTGGTGGAGCACAGCGTGGAGAAGATCGAGCTGTAGCTCTTGGCGTGCACCGACTCCATGAAGGCGATGTTGGTGAGCACCGCCTCCTCGTGCGGGGTGGTCGCGTCCGGGATCAGCGACACCGCACCGACCGTGCCCTGGATGGTGTCGAGCAGCGTCAGGCCGGTGAACACCCGCATGGTCAGCTGCTTCTCGTACTCGGTGAGCGTGTTCCACGATGGGATGTCGTTGGACACCGGAACCTTCTCCGGCAGCCAGAAGTTGCCGGTGAGCCGGTCCCAGACCTCGGCGTCCTTCTCGTCGGGGACGCGGTTCCAGTTGATCGCCGAAACCCTGCTCACCAGCTTGATGGGTGCGCCGTCGGCGGGGCTGTGGGTGCCGGACACGCTGGTCATGATGTCTCCCTTGCCAAAGTTCTGTCGGTGGTCAGAGTACTGATCGGTCTGGTCGCGGTGCGATTGTCTCGGTGGTCGGGCCGGTTCGGATGACGTGGGACTCAGGTGACGTGGACGAGGTCGAGAACGTCGTCGGCGACCGCACGGTCGCCCACCACGTCCATGTCGGCGAGGCGCCGCCGATGCCAGACCGCCAGGAGCAGGTCCGACGCCGACCCTCGCACTGCGGCCTCGGCCTTGGCGTGCACCCGAACGTGGTCGAGGCCCTCGGGCGTCAGCGTCAGCAACCACTCGCCGCCCTCGACGTCGCCCGCGTGCAGATGGACGGTGCGGCCGACCAATTCGGGCGGCACGCCACGCCGTTTCAGAAACCGGGGGACGAAGACCTCGAGCCATTCGGCGATACCGTCGATCGCCACCTCACCGGGTATGGGTCGTTCACGGCCCGGCCGGACGGCGGTGTCGAGATCCCAGCGGTGCACCGACAGCTCGTGCGCCTGTCGCCGATACCAGAAGGCCACGGTCACGTCACCGACGAAGCTCGTCGTCGGCGCCGCGGGATCGCTGACGTCGAGTGCATCGATCAGCGCGTCCAGGGACTCGCGATACCAATCGAGCAGCTCCGGCCCCGACGTGGGCCGCTTCGCGTTCGCATAGCCGGCCCGCGCGCCGTCCGTGTCCCCGGACAGGTGCGCGGTCGCCCACCGGTGCACGGCGCCGACATGGACGATCAGGTCGGCCGCGGTCCACCCCGGGCACGACGCCACGGGATTGGTGAGGTCGGCGACATCGGTGGCGGTGATCCGTGCGCCTTCGTCACGGATCACCTGCAGCCACTCGTCAGCACCCATCATCGACTCTCGTCACAACATGCACGAGACGCAGTTCTCCACTTCGGTCCCCTCCAACGCCATCTGGCGCAGTCGGATGTAGTAGAGCGTCTTGATTCCCTTGCGCCACGCGTAGATCTGCGCCTTGTTGACCTCGCGGGTCGTGGCGGTGTCCTTGAAGAACAGCGTGAGACTGAGCCCCTGGTCGACGTGCTGGGTGGCCGCCGCGTAGGTGTCGATGATCCTCTCGTACCCGATCTCATACGCATCCTGGTAGTACTCCAGGTTGTCGTTGGTCATGTACGGCGCCGGATAGTAGACGCGACCGATCTTGCCTTCCTTGCGGATCTCGACCTTGGCCGCCACCGGGTGGATCGAACTCGTCGAGTGATTGATGTAGGAGATCGACCCGGTCGGCGGGACGGCCTGCAGGTTCTGGTTGTAGATGCCGTCGCGTGCGACATCGGCCTTCAGGGCACGCCAGTCGTCCTGGGTGGGAATGTGAATACCGGCCCCGCCGAACAGATCCCGCACCTTCTGGGTCTGCGGCTCCCACACCTTCTCGGTGTACTTGTCGAAGAACTCGCCGCTGGCGTACTTCGAGCGCTCGAATCCGGCGAACGCGCGACCGCGCTCACGGGCGATCTTGTTCGACGCCCGCAACGCATGGAACAGCACGGTGTAGAAGTAGATGTTCGTGAAGTCGACACCCTCTTCACTGCCGTAGAAGATCCGCTCACGGGCGAGATAGCCGTGCAGGTTCATCTGGCCGAGACCGATGGCGTGGGAGTCGTTGTTGCCCTTCTCGATCGACGGCACCGAGGTGATCGCCGTCTGATCACTGACCGCGGTCAGGCCACGGATCGCGGTGTCGATCGTCTGACCGATGTCCGGCGAATCCATCGTCTTCGCGATGTTCAACGACCCCAGGTTGCAGGAGATGTCCTTGCCGATGTGCGAGTAGGACAGGTCGTCGTTGAATTCGGACGCGGTGGAGACCTGCAGAATCTCCGAGCACAGGTTGGAGTGGGTGATCTTGCCGTCGATCGGGTTGGCCCGGTTCACCGTGTCCTCGAACATGATGTACGGGTAACCCGATTCGAACTGCAGCTCGGCGAGGGTCTGGAAGAACTCGCGAGCCTTGATCTTGGTCTTGCGAATCCGCTTGTCCTCGACCATCTCGTGATACTTGTCGGTCACGTTGACGTCGGCGAACGGGACCCCGTAGACACGCTCGACGTCATACGGGCTGAACAGGTACATGTCGTCGTTGGCCTTGGCCAGCTCGAAGGTGATGTCGGGAATCACCACACCCAGTGACAGCGTCTTGATGCGGATCTTCTCGTCGGCGTTCTCCCGCTTGGTGTCCAGGAAGCGGTAGATGTCCGGGTGATGGGCGTGCAGGTACACCGCACCGGCTCCCTGGCGGGCACCGAGCTGGTTGGCGTAGGAGAACGAGTCCTCCAGCAGCTTCATGATCGGGATGACACCCGAGCTCTGGTTCTCGATCTTCTTGATCGGCGCGCCATGCTCGCGGATGTTGCTCAGCAGAAGAGCCACACCGCCGCCCCGCTTGGACAGCTGGAGAGCCGAATTGATCGATCGCCCAATGGATTCCATGTTGTCTTCGATGCGAAGTAGGAAACAGCTGACCGGCTCACCGCGCTGCTTCTTACCCGAGTTGAGGAACGTCGGGGTGGCCGGCTGGAACCGGCCCTCGATGATCTCGTCGACGAGGTTGCGCGCGAGCGCGGTGTCGCCGTCGGCGAGGGTGAGCGCCACCATGCAGACCCGGTCCTCGAACCGTTCGAGGTAGCGCTTCCCGTCGAAGGTCTTGAGCGTGTAGCTGGTGTAGTACTTGAACGCACCCAGGAACGTCGGGAACCGGAACTTCTTCGAATAGGCATGGCCCACAAGGAGTTTCACGAATTCACGGTCGTACTTCGCGAGCACCTCGGGCTCGTAGTAGTTCTCCTCGACGAGGTAGTCGAGCTTCTCGTCGAGGTCGTGGAAGAACACCGTGTTCTGGTTGACGTGCTGCAGGAAGTACTGATGGGCCGCCTCGCGGTCCTTGTCGAACTGGATGTTGCCGTCCGCGTCGTACAGGTTCAGCATCGCGTTGAGCGCGTGGTAGTCGAGCTCGCCGGGCTCATGCCCCGACGGGCCGGCGTGCAGACCGGACCGGCTGGCCGAGGCGGTGTCCGAGACGGGTGCGGCGGTTGGCGACACGAAAGACTCCTGGCAGATTGAGGATTTGTATGTGAAAAACGCTACTCGGCGGGTCCGACAGTTCAGGCGTGTGCGGCGCTGAGTTCGGCCCGCGGATCGAGGAACGCCGGGCTGTGTGCGAAGTCCGCGAGGCCGGCCTGTACCCGATCGACGTCGTCCGTGGTGCCCATCAGCTCGAATCGATAGAGATAGGGCACCGCGCATTTGCGCGAGATGATGTCACCGGCGTGGCAGAACTCCTCACCGAAGTTCGTGTTGCCGGCCGCGATCACGCCGCGGATCAGCGCGCGGTTGTGCTCGTTGTTCAAGAACTTGATGACCTGCTTCGGGACGAACCCACCGGATGCGCCCGACGCCTTGCCGCCTCCATAGGTCGGGCAGACCAGAACGTAGGGCTCACCGACGGTGAACCCACCGGTGCGGTCGATCACCGGGATGCGCACGGCGCGCATCCCGAGCTTCTCGACAAACCGGTGGGTGTTCTCCGAGACCGAGGAGAAGTACACGAGCAACGGCGATTCGTCTGCCATGTCGTCCACCTCCCCGTCAGTTCGTTTCCGATGCGTCTGGATGTCGCGGTGCGATGATCCGGCTTCCCCGTCGGATCGTCACCGCCCGGTGGGGCCGATCAGGCGGCAGCGGTCGCCAACGCCTTGATACGATCCGGGCGGAAACCCGACCAGTGCTCGTCGCCGACGACCACCACGGGAGCCTGCAGGTAACCGAGTGCCATCACGTAGTCGCGGGCCTCGTCATCGGTGCTGATGTCGACGACCTCGTAGTCCAGGCCCTGCTTGTCGAGGGCCTTGTAGGTCGCATTGCACTGGACGCAGGCGGGCTTGGTGTAGACGGTGATGGCCATCAAAGTTCTCCTTGCTGGATCAGGCTGTGTGCTGGATCGTTCTGCGCGGGCCGCCGCATCGTCGTGGCCGATGGTCCGCGTCGGAGTCGTCTGTCTCGGGTCGTCGTGTCGCGTTCTACTGTCTTCTCACTCTGGCCGGCTCCGGCCCCGGACGGGCCTTCACCGTTCGCTCCGCACGGGAGCGAACCCGCGTCTCCCCGACCTCGCCGGGCGTCGCACGTTCACCGCATACGACGTTCAACGATCCGTGGCGACGGACACTTTCCCAACGTGAAGAAAGTGATCCAGATCACCGTCTTGCTGGCGTTCTCCGCATAATCACATCGATGTACGTTGTCGGCCATGTTGGTGTCCAAAACACTACACCTTGTGGCTGACATTTCGACCCACCACAACAACTTGTGAATAACATTCGTGAAAGTCGCAGGTCGCGGGCATGCACGATCGTGAAGCCGGGCGTGTCCGGCGTGTCGTCCACACGTTGTCCCCCGACTGTCCACAAGGTGTCCGCAGAATGCTCCACAGGCACCGGAGAAAAGACGCACCGCCGCGGCCCCGGGGGGCTCGCGGCGGTGCGTCGACAGTACTGTGCGGACCGGATCAGGCGGCGACGGCCACCTCGTCGACGAGACGATTGACCGCAGCGACGACCTGTGCGACGAGCTCGGGATCGGCGAGGCCCTGATCGCCGAGCGTGGAGGTCTGGACACCGACCTCGACATCTTCGATCACCCGGCCGCCGGCGATACCGACGGACTTGCGGGTGTCCTCACGCGACCAGGTGCCCGCATACCGTCCCAGTGCCGCGCCGATGACGCCGACCGGCTTGGCGGAGAGTGCCCCGGCGCCGTACGGCCGCGAGAGCCAGTCGATGGCGTTCTTGAGCACGGCAGGGATGGTGCCGTTGTATTCCGGTGTGACCACGAGCACGGCATCGGCGGCACCGACGGTCTCACGGAGAGCGGCCACGCCGGCCGGGAGGACGGCATCGCCTGTGATGGACGGGTCGTGATCCTCGCTGTAGAACGCCAACTCCCCCAGGCCCTCCACGATGGTCACCGTGGCGCCCGCGGGCGCATTCTCGGCCGCCACCTGCGCCAACTGACGATTGATCGACTCCTTGCGGAGACTTCCCACGAGCGCGACGATCTTCACGTTTCGTACGGTCACAATGCTCCCTCTCGATGTTTAGCTGATCGAAACAAATCAACCGGACTTCAGTCCGATTAATTCCGGTTCCGACCAAGCGTTACGCTCGTCACGTGTCCCTCGGTCCCGACGGTGGTCTCATACCCCTACGCGCCTCCGGCGACCTCTCCGAGCGGGCGGATTCCGAGCGGGCCGACGCCGCGCGCAACCGGCGGCTCCTGCTCGCTGCCGCCAAGAACCTCATCGACAACCACGGCGCGGCCGGCGTCACCATGGATGCCGTCGCTCGCGAGGCCGGCGTCGGCAAGGGCACTGTCTTTCGCCGGTTCGGCAGTCGGACCGGATTGATGCTGGCGCTGCTCGACCATTCTGAATCCGAGATCCAGCGTGGTTTCCTGTTCGGGCCCCAGCCCCTCGGTCCCGGCGCACCGCCGCTGGATCGACTGCTCGCCTACGGCCGGGCCCGCCTCAAGCTCACCTCGGATCATCTGGACATCCTGATCGAGGCCGCGGGCGCGGGCGGTGACCTGATGACCCACCCGGTGTGGGCGGCCTCCAATCGACATGTACAGATTCTGTTGCGCGAGCTGGGGTTCGGCGACCATCTCGATGTCGTCGCGATCGCCGTGCAAGCCCCGCTCAACGCATCCTCGGTGCGACACCTGCGCGACATCGTCGGGCTCGACCTCGAGACAATCATCGCGCAGTGGGAACAGACGGTCCGCCGCCTCACCGCAGGCGTCGCCACCGCATGACCGTGTGACCGAGGGGTCTTAGCACGTACGGCACGGGACGTCGGCGCGTACGCCACACTGCGGTCTCGCCCGGTCGGTCTTAGCCTTGACTCACCCGTCGGGGACGACGACGCGGGAGAGAAGGGACATCACGAGGTGAAGGCTGTCATCATCGGTGCCGGAATGGGCGGACTCAGCGCTGCGATCGCGCTCAAGCACATCGGACTCGATGTCGAGGTCTACGAGCAGGTCACCGAGAACAAACCCGTGGGTGCCGCGATCTCGGTGTGGTCCAACGGAGTCAAATGTCTCAACCATCTCGGCCTCGAGCGTGAGACGGCCGAACTCGGCGGCATCGTCGACACGATGTCCTACATCGACGCGTTCACCGGCGACACGATGTGCCGCTTCAGCATGCAGCCGCTGATCGACGAGGTCGGCCAGCGGCCGTATCCGGTCGCACGCGCAGAACTGCAGTTGATGTTGATGCGCGCCTACGGCATCGACGACATCAACTTCGGCAAGAAGATGGTCTCGGTCACCGACGGTCCCGACGCAGCAACCGTCGAATTCGCCGACGGGACCACGGCTTCCGGCGACCTGGTGATCGGGGCGGACGGCGCGAAGTCGCTGACCCGCGAGTACGTCCTCGGACATCCCGTCGAACGCCGCTATGCCGGCTACGTCAACTTCAACGGCCTCGTCGACGTCGACGAGGCCATCGGCCCGGCCACCGAGTGGACCACCTATGTCGGTGACGGCAAACGTGTGTCGGTGATGCCGATCGCCGGCAACCGTTTCTACTTCTTCTTCGACGTGACCATGCCCGAGGGCGTGCCCTACGAACGTGGTTCGGCCCGTGAGGTTCTCGGAGAGACCTTTGCCGACTGGGCGCCCGGCGTGCAACGGCTTATCGAGAAGCTCGACCCCGCCACGACCAACCGGGTGGAGATCCTCGACCTGGATCCGTTCCACACCTGGGTGAAGGGCCGGGTCGCGGTCCTCGGGGACGCCGCCCACAACACCACCCCCGACATCGGTCAGGGCGGTTGCTCGGCCATGGAGGATGCCGTCGCTCTGCAGTTCGCCGTCAAGGACAACCCCGACGACGTCCACGCCGCACTCGCGGCCTACGAGCAGGCCCGCACCGAACGCGCCGGCGAGCTCGTCCTACGGGCCCGCAAGCGCTGCGACGTGACGCACGCCAAGGATCCCGACGCCACCGCCGCCTGGTATGACGAACTGCGGTCCGAGGACGGCACCCGGGTCATCCGAGGCATCGTGTCCAACATCGTCGGCGGGCCGCTGACGTCCTGACCATTCGGCGGCACGGCGAGAAGACTCCCGGCTTCCTCGCGCGAACGCCCGCCAGCGATACACCCCGGTCCTGAGGAGCCTCCGAGCCTGCGAGGCCGGCCCCGGTCCCTGAGGAGCTTCCGAGCCTGCGAGGCCGGCCCCGGTCCCTGAGGAGCCTCCGAGCCTGCGAGGAAGCGTCACGAAGGGCCCCGAAAACCCCAACTCACCAGCGACACACCCGCTCCCTGAGGAGCCTCCGAGCCTGCGAGGATGCGTCACGAAGGGCCCTTCGTGACGCATCGCTCGTTCCTCGCGAGGCTCCTCAGGGACCGCAGGGATGACGCACCGCTCGTTCCTCGCGAGGCTCCTCAGGGACCGTAGGGATGACGCACCGCTCGACCGCAGGGATGACGCACCGCTCGTTCCCCGCAAGGCTCCTCAGGGACCGCAGGGATGACGCACCGCTCGACCGCAGGGATGACGCACCGCTCGTTCCCCGCAAGGCTCCTCAGGGACCGCAGGGATGACGCACCGCTCGTTCCCCGCGAGGCTACTCAGTTCTCCGGTTGCGAGATGGCTCGGCCGCCGTCGTCGGGTGCCATACCGTCGTGCGACACCAGTGCGGCTGTCCGCGAGAGTGCGGGCCCGGGGGCGAGCAGGGAGATCACCGACCACGGCGCCCTCGTCGGGCTGTCCCCCAAGCCCAGGACCTGCCCGGTCCCGGCGTCGGCGACGCCGAACCGGATGCCGAAATCACTGATGTAATAGCGGGATTCGGCCCGGTCACTGTCCGGCTCCGAGCCGGTCACCTGGATGTACTCACCTGACCCGGGGCGCAGATAAACCTGATCGACCCCCGGGCCGGGACCATCCGAGGTGGTCACGGTGACCGGGTGCGCGTCATCGGGTAGAGGCAGGGCCCGCCCGATCAGGAATCGGGTGGTCGCGCCGGCATCGTCGGTGCCTCTGGACCATGCCTGGCACAGGGTGTTCGCCGACCCCACATCCACCAGATTAGGTGTGCGTCGCGGGAAGTCGTCGACCGGAAGCCTGGATGAGGTACGGCTGGCCGCGACCTCTCCCGGTGCGACGGTGGGCACCGGAGCGCTGCCGTCGCGGTCGGCGAGCCGGAGGATCTCGGCCGTGGTCTCGCCGATCTGTTGGACCCCGTCGCGCAGCACCACGTAATAGGTCGTCTGATCGTCGATGCCGACGGCCTTGACCACCGATCCGACCCGTACGTCGTCGACGTCCAGCGCACCACGCCGACCCACGCCGTCGATCTCTGGCACGGCGATGGGGTCGACCTCGGGAAAGGTGTTCAGCAGGCCGGCACTCACCTCGCGGGGGGTGGCACCCTCCAGACCCAGGGCGCGCATCACCGGCACGCTGTCGGTGTCCACCGCGGCACGAACCGCTACGGGCCTGCCGTCACGCTGCACGGTGTAGATGAGGAAGGTCTGCCCTGCGCTGGTGGCGTACACCGCATCGGCTGCCCCCGCGGTGCGGATCGCATCACCCAGCGCGGGTCGGTCACCGATGACGGTCAGGGCGATGGACTCGCCGGACATCTCCGGGGAGATCGTGGACGTGTCGCAGACCGTCCAGTAGGACCGACCACCGTGGGCAGAGGACTGCAACGCCGCGGGAGCACCGGGTATGCCGAGCAGGGGCCCGCGCGGATAGCCGGCCAATTTGCCGTCACCGACGGATTTCGGTGACTCACTGCTGCCGGTGATCAGGCGGGCCGAGGCGAGGTTGAGTACTGGGTGCAGGGTCCCGTCGACGAGAACATAGTTGCCGCCGGAGTCCTTGCTGACCACGATCTTCGCGTCACCGACCGACCCCTGCGGCCTGACCAGGCCCCATACACCGCATCCGCCGAGCACGAGCAGAGCCAGGACCGTGCCGACCAGTAGCGCCTGCACCTGCGAGCGCATCGGATCGTGCAGCATGCGCACGTCTCGCCGTACCAGCGCGTGTTCGAGCCGGCGCAGCAGAAAGCGGTACCCGTTCACCTGGGCCTTGGTGGTGAGCTGCCGAGCCATCGTCCCCCCTTCGACTGCATGGCAGACAGGGCGCGCCGTCGGTGCCCGAGTATCGCGTGGCCACCGACGTTTCGCCGCGTAGTAGCGTAGCCGATACATTTCCACGGGTGTCGCGCCTGTCACCCGTGAGAACTGAGGGGGGTTCCATTGGCGATGCGAGGCGCGCCCACGGCCGTGCGTGCACCGGCCACACCGACGGACCGTGGCGCACACACGGGCGCGGCGGGCGAGCACCAGTCGGCCCGCGACCGCCACCCGCGGCGACGTCTACCGTTGCAGACGCTGGTCGTGATCGAGGTAATCCTCGCCGTCGGTGTGATCGCCTGGGCGGTCAGCGGCGCCGAAACAGGCTGGATCGCACTGGTTGTCGCGGGCGTGGCAGCGATCGCCCTGCTCCCGTTCCGGGGCCGGGGATCGGCGGTTGATCGGTTCTCACAGCGGCTCGGGTTCGGTTGGGCCAGGGCGCGCCGACGGTCCACGGATCTGGCCCCCGCATCGTTCGACATCCCGGCGGGGCCACAGACGACCACGCTACGCACACCGTCGCCCGGCGGCGACACCATCGGGGCGCGTTGGGTCGGTGACACGCTGATCACGGTGCTCCGGGTGTCCCCGGGGTCACCGGCTGCAACCTATCTGACGCCGGGTCATGCGGGCGTCGCCGACCCGACCGGTCAGCTGGTGCCGCTGTCCGCGCTCGCGGAATGCATCAACCCGTTCGACATCCGCCTCGATTCGATCGAGGTGATCAGCCATGGCATCCGCAGCTGGGGCGGGGGTCCCGTCGCAGAGACCTATCACCGCACCCTCGGGCCGTTGGCGGCCACCGCGCACCGATCGGTCCTGGTGGTGCTCAGGCTGAATCCCCTCGACTGCGCCGATGCGGTCGCCCGCCGCGGAGGCGGAGCCGTCGGCGCCCTGCGGACGGCGACGATCACCACGCGCCGGGTCGCCAACCGCCTGTCCGAGAGCGGTCTTCGGGTGTCGGTTCTCGGTGGCGCGGAGATCACCACGCTGACCACGGAGCTGTCCGAGGGCGCATCCCTCGAAGACATGGACGAGGACTGGGACTCGATCCGCGCGGGCGAGCTCCGATTCCGCAGCGCGGCCATCGAACCCGATGCGATCGCGTCGGTGCTCTCGACGGTCTGGGTCAACACGGCACTGTCGACCACCGCCACTCTGCGGCTACGCCACGACGCGGACGGCGTCCTGGAGGTCCGCGGCATCGTCCGATACGCCGAACTTCCCGCCGCGGGGCGTACGGCCGATCCCCTCCCGCCCGGCCTCACCGCGCTCGACGGCCACCACTTCGACGCACTGACCGCCGGCTTGCCGATCGCGATCCCGGCACGCCTCGACAAGCACGTCCGCGCGCTGCGCGGCGAGGAGGCCGACCAGCTCGTCCGGCTGCTCGCACTGCCCGCCGGCGGTTGTGGTCAGCTGGTGGGCGCCGATCACAGCGGACGCGCCGTCGCGGTCCCACTGCTCGGTCCGGACGTCGGATCGGTCGCCATCGCCGCGGGCCCGCAGGTGGTGGCCCAGGTCACGTTGCGTGCGGTCGCCATCGGGGCGACGGTGACCGTTCACACGATCCGCCCCGATCTGTGGCAGGACCTGATCGGCAAGGTCGGCGACCTCCGGCGACTCGCGCTCGGTTCGGACCGGGTGCACGCCCCGGTCGGCCATCGTGTCGTCATCTTCGACGGCGTGACCGCGCCACCCGCCGAACCCCACACCACCCATCTCAGCGTGCTGGCCCCCGGAGACCCCCGGGTGCACGAACTCGTCCCCGACGCGGCGGTGATCGTCCGGCAGGATCCGCGCGCACCTCAGGACATCTCGGTGACGACGCCGAACGAGCGGGTGGCGGTCACCATGGTCGCCACGCCGGAGGAATGGACATTCCTCGGCCGCTGACGGCCGTCGTCAGCCAGGCACGCCGAGGGGTACCAACGCGCGGAAGAACACCGCTCGCGACGACGCGGCGTGGACCACGACGTCGGGTTCGGCATCGCCGACCCAGACCGCCTGTCCGGCACGCACGGTGATCGCCGTGCCGCCCATCGGGCGAACGTCGATGGTGCCCGACAGCACGGCCAGGATCTGCGGGCCCGGCATGTCGAAGCAGATCGACGACGCGTACAGCAACCCGGTCCCGTCGAGTTCCACGCGGGAGAGCCGGAACTCCGGTGCGGCACTGAGGTAGATCCGTTCGGCACCGACGGTGCGCACCGGCGGGGTGAGCTCACCGACCCCGACCGGGGTGAAGTCGAGCACCCGGAGCAGCTCCGGGACGTCGATGTGTTTCGGCGTCAGTCCCCCGCGCAGCACGTTGTCCGAGTTGGCCATGATCTCGACGCCCGTCCCGCGAAGGTAGGCGTGCAGGTTGCCCGCGGGCAGATAGAGCGCTTCGCCGGGCTCGAGGTGAATCCGGTTGAGCAACAAGGACGCGAGTACGCCGGGGTCGCGTGGGTAATCCTCGCCCAGCTCGAGGACGGTCCGGAGTTCCGCGGCGAAGTGGGGCGCCGCGCCCGCGCTCAGCAGGTTCACCGCGCCGCCGAGCACCGCGGGCACGAGCGTGGCGATGGATGCGTCGGGCAAGGTCAGCCACGTGGTGAACAGCGCCCGCAGACCCTCCGAGTCGGGCTGGCCGGCCAGCATCCCCAGGAAGGGATCGAGTTCGGAGACCTGGAGTTCGCGGAGCAGTTCGACCGTCGCGTGCGGATCACGGAAACCGGCGAGTGCCTCGAATTCGGTGATCGCGACAATCAATTCGGGTTTGTGCCATGGATCGCGATAGTTGCGGTCGGGTGCGTCGATCCGCAGACCCTGCGCATTCTCCCGATCGAACCCCTCGCGTGCCTGCGCCGCACTCGGATGCGCCTGCAGCGACAGCGGTTCTTCCGCGGCGAGGATCTTGATCAGGAACGGCAGCCGACCGTCGAACGTGTCGACGATCCGATCGCCGAGCATCGCGCTCCGATCGGCGTCGATCGCACTGAGCAGGTCGGTGTCCACCGATCCGTCGGTGTCCAGACATGCCGCCGCACCGGCCGGATGGGCGCCGAACCAGAGTTCGGCCTCCGGGTGCGGCGACGGCACCGGCAACCCTCGCAACGACGCGATCGCGGTGCGCGATCCCCACGCGTAGGGGCGCACGACCCCCTCAAGAGTTCTCATCACCTCAGGTCCTGATCAGCCGGAGATACACGGCAGCCATCTCGATTCGCAACATCAACAACAACACGGGCAGCAGATCAGTCGGCGAGTCACCGGTCACCTCGTCGGGCGCATGGTTTTGCGGAGTCGGTGCACCCTCACCCGTCGGCTCGACCCCATCGCCGGTCAACACGTCGAGATCGCCGATCGCCGCCATGCGCCGCCGGACGTACCACTCGCGCGAGGCCGTGGTGGTCGCGAACACCCGGGGTGGCCCCTCCGGTGCTGGGCCGTCGATCTCCGGGTCGTAGAAGATCGAGTCCGTGGCCGCCGAACCCGTGCGCTCGGACCATTCCCGGACCGTCCGGATGGCGTCTCCGATCTCGGCGACCGCACTGATGACCCCCGCCAGCGCGATCAGCGCCCGGGCCGCCTGCGCAGCCACCACCGCGGCGCCCGCCGTGTCCCCGACCCACAGGACCGGGCGGCCGTCGAGCCGGGTCGCGAGCATCTTGGCGCGGTTGTGGAAGCTCTCGTTGCGTGGATGGTTCGCCCCGGCCTCGCCGTCGAGGGCATCGGCGAGGTCGGCCACCTCGGGCACGTTGCCGGTGAAGCGGACCTGCGTCAGCGACACGAATACCGCGAACAGCGCGGCGACGAAGCCCGGAAACCGAAACCGCGGGTCCACCGGAATCCGGGGCGAGAGGTCGATCCCACTGCCGCCCAGGGCATCTCGAAGAGGACCTTCGATCGGCGCGGCGACCACCACCTCGGCGCGGCGTCGCAATGAGCGTGCAGCGGCGTCGGCGAGCACCCGATCGCCGGCGTCGTCACCCGCAAGCACGACCACGTCGAGCGGCCCGATCCAGCCGGGCAGCGCCGGCGCACAGACGATGGGGACGTCGACGCGCGCGCCGACGACGGCCGTCACGAACTGCGCGGCGGGCGACGCCGCCCCGGTCGTCCCGTACACGATGACCACACTGCGGGGGCGGAGTTGGGTCAGCGGCTCGAGCACTCCTTCGCGTTGCGCCTCGGCCACCGATCGGACCTGCGCGCCGGCCAGGGCCACCGAAGGGAGGAGACCATCCACGTCCGCCGCGATCAGTTCCTCGACATCATCGAGATCGGGGGCACCGGTACGCATGACACCTACCCTAGCCACGCGATCGGCCGACCGCGCGCACGCCTGTCACCACCGAAGGCCCCGTACACCCGGCACCGCGCCGATGGGGATGCCCCGGTCTCAGTCAATGGGGTCGGGCAGCACGCGCAGGTGACCGCGGCGGCCCGGTCGCGGACGTGCCGAATGCGGTGCCCGCCGCACGCCGCTGTCACCGGATGACGGTGTCTCCGTCCCCGACGCGGCGGGACGGTTCGAGCGATGGCGACCGGCCGGTGCCTCGTCGAGCCCGTCGAACAAATCGGGGAATCCCGGCGAGACGTCGACCCGATCGGCACCGCCGACCTCGCGCACCGCCTCGGCGAGCGCGGTCAACTCGTAATCCTCGGCGATCGGGGCGGAGAAGCCGCGCTCGCTGCGCAACATCTCCCAGCCACGGGGAACCGTGATCCGCCGCGCATGATCGTCACAGAGATCCCACGAGTGCGGCTCTGCACTACTGGCCAGTGGACCTATCACCGCCGTCGACTCCGCGTAGACGAAGGTCAGGGTAGCCACCGCGGAACGAGCGCAGCCGGGCCTGCAGCACTGTCGGGGAAGCTTCACGCAGTCGAGGTTATCCCCGGCGGCCGGTTCACGCCGGTGGCGACACGCATCCGTCGCGAAACCGGAGCCCCACGCACGACCGCGGCGTGGCGAATCCCCAGGGCAGACATGCCCTAGACTCGCGTCATGCGCTTCGATCCGCCACGACCCTCCCGTGGTCGCGCCGACGAACCTCGACCTCGTGCGCAGGATCCGAGAGGTCGGGCCACCGACGCGCGCGGGCGTGGGGGCGATCCGCGGCCGGCGACGACCCGGCGGCCGACGCGACTGGTCCGGATTCGTGATCGGCGCGGACGCGGACTGAGGTCTCCACTGCTGCCGCAATCGGTGCCGGCGTTCACGAGCAGGGCCGATTCGTTCGATGTGATCGCACTCGAGGCATTCGCGGAAATCGATGCCCGGTGGCACGATCAGCTGGCGGGTCTCGACATCGCGGTCGACGACATCCCACGAATGTTGCCGCGGGACCCGGATTCCATCCAGTGGCCCGACGAGGTCACCGCCGACGGCGCGATCCCCCTCGCCCGGCTCATCCCGGCGGGCATCGATGTCCACGGACACCCGACACGGGCCCAGATCATCCTGTTCCGGCGCCCCCTCGAGATCCGCGCCAAACGGGGCGCCGATCTCCTGGAGCTGGTTCACGAGGTGCTTGTCCAGCAGGTGGCCACGCACCTGGGCGTCGACGAGGACACCATCGACAACGGGCCCGACGACTCCGAGTGAGAGTCGCGGCACCCGCGCTGTCGAGGACTGGCGGCCCACCGCGGACTCAGAGCTCGCGGACACCGCACCCCGGCGATGGAGCGTCCGCCGTCGCGCCAGTCAGGTGATGACGCGCTCGAGTCAGATGATGCCGCGCTTCAGGCGGCGGCGTTCCCTCTCGGAGAGACCGCCCCAGATGCCGAATCGCTCGTCGTTGTGCAAGGCGTACTCCAGGCACTCCGACTTGACCTCGCATCCCTGACAGATGCGCTTGGCCTCGCGGGTCGACCCACCCTTCTCCGGGAAGAACGCCTCGGGGTCGGTCTGGGCACACAGCGCCCGGTCTTGCCACTGCTCTTCAATCGACTCGAAGAGATCATCGAAGTCGTTGGGCACCAAGGAAAGATGGCGCCTCTGCGGCCACGGTGAATTGTCGGACTGGTCGGCAGTGTCACCGCCCACAGCCGACGACATCAGTGAATCACCCGACGGCGCAAGCGGATTGACTCCCGCTTCGACGCCGGCCAGTTCATCTGCCCGACTGATCGGCAGTGCGACGCCGAAAGGATCGGAAACATTGCGTGGTTCAAGGGGATTGCCGATCGGGTTCTCAAAAGCCATCGTCGGCGCCTCCTAGCTCGAGAGTCTGTCAGTTTCAGTCAAACGGCAGCGCGGCCACCTCGCCGCTCCACCACATCTGCCCACACCATCGATCTTCACCGTAGTGCCTGGGGTACTCCAACCCGCCGGGTCATTCGAACGTATGATCGAAAGCGTTGTGCTCCATCGATTCTCGATCTCAAACCCAGAATGACACTGATGTGATTACACACGTGATGGGCCACTGCGGTCAAGTTAAACCGAAAGATTCCTTAATACCATCAGTCTCAAGAAGTCCCTCGGTTCGACACGGACACGGATCGAGGACATCAGCAATGTCACAGATCTGCGATCTCCTCCCCCGAAATCGCCTCCCATGGTAGCGAATCGGCCGTCGACTCCAACTTTCTCCCGCCGTCGGCCGCGCTGACCACCGCCGATGCATTTCGGCCCCGCGATCGACACCGCCCGATCGGTGGCCGCCGTGGTGTGTCCAGCCCCCTTGCGAGGTTCGGCGGAGTCGGTCGTCCGGGGGGCAGCCGACTCGCCGATGGCATGAGCCGTCGTGACCGAGCACAACGCCGCCGAGGGGCCGCCGGCGAGCCCCAAGGCCGGCAAAGAGGCACCGGGGACATGCCCTAGAGTGAACGGGATGAAGGTGACGGTCCTCGTCGGCGGCGTCGGTGGCGCCCGCTTTTTGTCCGGTGTCCGGGAATTGCTCGGGGCCACGCCATTTCCCGACCCCGTCGAACCTGCCACCGACGGCGACTCCGGGCCCGATCAACCGGACGACCGAGAGCATTCGATCACCGCGATCGTCAACGTCGGAGACGACGCCTGGATGCACGGGGTACGGATCTGCCCCGACCTCGACACCTGCATGTACACCCTCGGTGGCGGTATCGATCGCGATCGCGGTTGGGGTCGTGTCGGCGAGACCTGGCACGCCAAGGAGGAACTGGCCGCCTACGGAGCCGACCCGGACTGGTTCGGCCTCGGCGACCGTGATCTGGCGACCCACCTCATCCGCACGCAGATGCTCGACGCGGGCTACCGATTGTCCGACGTGACCGCTGCCCTGTGCCGGCGCTGGCAACCCGGCGTCCGCCTGCTCCCGGCAACCGACGATCGGCACGAGACCCATGTGGTGGTGGCCAAACCCGACGGCGACGAAGGTGAGCGCGTCGCAATCCACTTCCAGGAGTGGTGGGTCCGACATCGCGCACAGATACCCACATTCGGCTTCGCTCAGGTCGGCTCCGACGACACAACGGCGGCCCCCGGCGTGGTGGAGGCGATCACCGAGGCCGACGTCGTCCTGTTCGCGCCGAGCAATCCCGTGGTCAGCATCGGCGCGATCGTCAGCGTGCCCGGAATCCGCAGCGCGCTGAGGACCACGTCGGCGCCCGTGGTGGGCATCTCCCCGGTCATCGACAACCGACCGCTGCGGGGAATGGCCGACGAATGTCTGTCGGTGATCGGCGTCGAGACCACGGCCGAGGCCATCGCGGCGCACTACGGCGCCCGTAGCGGCAACGGGGTCCTGGATGCCTGGCTGATCGCCGACGGCGACCACGGGGCCGTCGAGGGCATCACGGTGGGCACCGCACCACTTCTGATGACCGACCCGGCGACGACCGCACAGATGGTTCGCGACGCCTGCGCCCTGGTGGGTGTGCCGATGCCGGATCACAACATCGGCGCCGCCTCGACGGGGACCGCGCGGTGACGACCGACCCACACCCCGACCACGGAACACGCGCCGCCCTGGAGATCCGCCCGGTGACCGGGCTCGGCGAGTTCGGCCCCGGTGTCGACGTGGCAACCGAACTGCTCGCGGCCGCGCCATGGCTCGCCGACGGTGACGTCGTGGTGGTGACCAGCAAGATCTTTTCCAAGGTCGAGGGCCGCATGGTCAGCGCCCCGACCGATCCCGATGAGCGGGATGCGCTGCGCCGTAAGCTGATCGCCGACGAGTCGGTCCGGGTCCTCGCCCGCAAGAACCGCACGTTGATCACCGAGAATCGCAACGGCCTGGTGCAGGCCGCGGCCGGTGTGGACGGGTCGAACGTGGCCACCGACCAGCTTGCCCTGCTGCCGCTCGATCCCGACGCCAGTGCGGCCGCACTGCGGCAGCGGATCGCCGAGATCGGTGGTCTCGAGGTGGCGGTGGTCGTCACCGACACCATGGGACGGGCGTGGCGCAACGGGCAGACCGACGTCGCCATCGGCTCGGCGGGCATCGCCGTGTCGCATCCCTACGACGGTTCGGTCGACGCGTATGGCAATCCGCTCATCGTGACCGACATCGCCGTTGCCGACGAGATCGCCGCCGCCGGGGATCTCGTCAAGGGCAAGCTCGGCGGTGTCCCCGTCGCCGTGGTGCGTGGTCTGTCACCGATCGACGACGGCTCCCGTGCCGCCGACCTCGTCCGCCCCGCGGCCGAGGACCTGTTCCGCCTCGGCACCGCCGAGGCGATCGACCTGGGTCGGCGGGAGGCACTGCTGACGCGCCGGTCGGTCCGCGCGTTCGCCCCCGGTCCGGTCGAACCCGAGGTCATGCACGCGGCATTCGCGGAGGCGCTCACGGCGCCGGCACCACATCACACCCATCCGGTCCGGTTCGTGTGGGTCCGCTCGTCGGATCGTCGCGTTCGTCTGCTGGACGAGATGGCACGCTCGTGGCGCACCGATCTCGAGAACGACGCCAAGTCGCCCGAATCGATCGTCAAGCGCCTTCGGCGCGGTCAGATCCTCTACGACGCACCCGAGTTGGTCATACCGTTCCTGGTGCCCGACGGGGCGCATGACTACCCCGACGAGCGGCGCAGAGCCGCGGAGCACACGATGTTCACGGTGGCCGCCGGCGGCGCCGTGTCGGCGCTGCTGGTCGCTCTGTCGGTCCGGGGAGTCGGGAGTTGCTGGGTCGGTTCGACGATCTTCGCCCCCGAGGTCGTCCGAGATGTACTGGATCTCGACGCCAGGTGGGAACCGTTGGGCGCCGTCGCGATCGGTCACCCACTCGACGCCGCGGGGACGCGGCCGCCGGCGAACACCGACGGCCTGGTGATCGAGCGATGAGCGCCGAATCACTGCACTCGTCGACGATCGCGACGCTGCGGTCATGGACGGCACCCGATGCCGAACAGGATTCGCTACGGCACACCTATCTGGCGTTCCTCGATGCGGCACGCGACGGGTGTCTGCGGGCGAGCGAACCCGGACACATCACGGCGTCCGCGATCGTGTTCGACGCCACGCTGACGCATGTCCTGCTGACGCTGCATCCCCGGGTGGGCAGATGGATTCAGCTCGGCGGTCATTGCGAGGAGTCCGACGAGTCCCTGCGCGACGCCGCCACCCGCGAGGCCCGGGAGGAGTCCGGGATCGCGGCCCTGCAACTCGCGACCGGGCCGGTGCATCTGCACACCCATCCGATCACCTGTTCGCTGGGGGTTCCCACTCGTCACCTCGATGTCCGGTTCGCGGCGATGGCCGCCCCGACACCGAACGGGGACCCGCCACGGATCGTGCGTAGTGACGAGTCCGTCGATCTCGCCTGGTGGCCGGTGGACGACCTGCCGGAGAACACCGACACGATCGATGTGCCCGTGCTGATCGAGCGCGGGCTCGAGGCCTGCCGGGCCGGTAACGCCCGGTAGCCGAGGTCCGCTCAGACCCGGATGCCCTTCCCGACGGTGACGACACCCCCGCCGCTGACCGAGAATCGTTCGCGGTCGGCCTCGGCGTCGACGCCGAGTTGCACGCCTTCGCCGACCACCACGTTCTTGTCCAGGATCGCGTGCCGGACCACGGCTCCCTTGCCGACCCGCACGCCCGGCATCAGGACGCTGCCCTCGACGATCGCGCCGTCCTCGATCACCACGTTCGCCGACAACACCGAGTCGCTCACCGTCCCGGCCGAGACGATGCAGCCCGCGCCCACCACCGAGTCCTGCGCGGTCCCGCCCTGCACGAACTTCGCCGGGGGCAGGTTCACGGTCTCGCCCCGGATCGGCCAGCGGCGGTTGTAGAGATTGAAGACGGGATGGACCGAGACGAGATCCATGTGGGCGTCATAGAACGCATCCAGTGTCCCGACGTCGCGCCAGTACCCCTTGTCGCGCTCGGTCTCCCCGGGCACCTCGTTGTCCTTGAAGTCGTAGACGTAGGCCCGGTCACGTCGGACGAAAGCGGGAATGATGTCGCCGCCCATGTCGTGGTCGGAGTCCGAGTCGGCCGCGTCGGCCCGGATGGCATCGACGAGCGCTTCCGTCGTGAACACATAGTTTCCCATGGACGCGAAGGTCACGTCGGGATCATCGGGTGTCCCGGGCGGGTCGCTCGGCTTCTCCAGGAATCGCGTGATGCGGCCGGCCTCGTCGGAATCGATGCACCCGAACGCCGTTGCCTCGGCACGCGGCACGCGGATCCCGGCGACGGTGACGTCGGCGCCGGACGCGATGTGCGCCTCGACCATCTGTGACGGGTCCATCCGGTACACGTGGTCGGCGCCGAACACGACGATGTAGTCGGGCTGCTCGTCGGTGATCAGATTCATCGACTGGAAGATGGCGTCGGCACTGCCCGTGTACCACCGCGGACCGAGTCTCTGCTGCGCCGGCACGGGCGTGATGTACTCGCCGTGGAACCCGGAGGAGAACCAGGTCTGCGAGATGTGCCGGTCGAGCGAATGGGACTTGTATTGCGTGAGAACGCAGATGCGTTCGTACCCGGCGTTCACGAGGTTGGACAGGACAAAGTCGATGAGGCGATAGGAGCCGCCGAACGGCACCGCCGGTTTCGCACGATCCATCGTCAGGGGGTACAGGCGCTTCCCCTCGCCGCCTGCGAGAACAATTCCGAGCACGTGCGCCTGTGATCTCACAATCTCCAACTTAACGGTCATCGATCGTCGGGGCTAGGTGAATCGCACCCTCCCGCCACCGAGTTTGCGGCACCGATGGCGAAGTCGGGGCGATGAGGTTAGCGTCGAGGCCATGAGGGTGGCGATGATGACCCGGGAATATCCGCCCGAGGTGTACGGCGGTGCCGGCGTACACGTCACCGAACTCGTTCGGCACCTACGCGCCTTGGCCACCGTCGACGTGCACTGCATGGGCCGCGAGCGTGAGACCGCCCAGGTCTATCAGCCCGACCCGGGCCTGGCCGGCGCCAATCCGGCGATCACGACCCTGTCGACCGATCTTCGGATGGCGATGGGTTCGGAGGGCGCCGACCTCGTGCACTCGCACACCTGGTACGCGGGCCTGGCCGGCCACCTCGCCGGCCAACTGTTCGGCGTGCCCCATGTCCTGACCGCTCATTCCCTGGAGCCGATGCGCCCGTGGAAGGCCGAGCAACTCGGCGGCGGCTATCGGGTGTCGAGCTGGGTCGAGAAGAACTCGATCGAATACGCCGACGCGGTGATCGCCGTCAGTTCCGGGATGCGTACCGATGTGTGCAACACCTATCCACGTGTCGACCCCGAGCGGGTTCATGTGGTGCGCAACGGTATCGACACCTCGTCCTGGTATCCCGTGGAGGACCCGTTCGGCCCGGAATCGGCGCTGACACGGCTGGGGGTGGATCCGGGGCGGCCGATCGTCGCGTTCGTCGGGCGCATCACCCGCCAGAAGGGCGTCGCACATCTGGTCGCCGCGGCGCATCATTTCGACCCCGAGATCCAGTTGGTGCTCTGCGCCGGAGCGCCGGACACCCCGGAGATCGGCGCCGAGATCGAGGGCGCCGTCACCGAACTCGCCGCGTCACGCGATGGCGTGTACTGGGTCCGAGACATGCTCAGCCAACCGCGAATTCGCGAAATTCTCACCGCAGCAACAGTTTTCCTGTGCCCGTCGATCTACGAGCCACTCGGGATCGTCAATCTCGAGGCGATGGCGTGCGGCACCGCGGTGGTCGCGTCGGCGGTCGGCGGAATTCCCGAGGTCGTCCGCGACGAGGTCAGTGGACGGCTGGTGGCCTATGACCCGGTCGATCCCCGAGGGTTCGAGATGGGACTCGCCGAGGCAGTCAATGCGGTGGTCGGCGATCCGGCGGCCGCGCAGGCCATGGGCAGCGCGGGCAGAGAACGCGCCGAGTCGGAGTTCTCGTGGGCGTCGATCGCCGAGCAGACGCTCGAGGTCTACCGGATCACCCTGCGCTGACCTCGCGTCCGTCCTGTGGCCGGCAGGTCGTGACCGTGACCGACACGGTCAGATCGATTGTGCTGCCCGCGGCGAGCGACTGGGCCGCAGACCGGATCTGCGCCTCTGAGCGGTGAAACGCGGACGGCCCCATGGCGACGACGTCCGCGATCACCGCGGCGTCCACCGCGTGGGACCGCCGTACGACGCTCTCCTCGACGACGGTGAAGTCCTCGGCGAGGGCGGTGTGCAGACGCTGGTCTTTGTTCTCGCCGACGGTGAGCATGCCCATCGGGCCGATGATCTCGGCCAGGTGATCGGGGTTGGGCGTCACCACCACCATCACCCCGGCGGGGGCCAGGATCCGCGCGAACTCGCTCAGGTTGCGTGGTGAGAACACCGACAGCACAACACCGATGGCTCCCGAGCGGACCGGTAGCGGGCGCCAGACATCGGCGACCACGGCGGCGGCACGGGGATGGGACCGCGCGATCGTGCGGGCGCAGTACTTCGACAGATCGAGCCCGATGCCACGCATCTCGTCACGTCGATCGAGGGTGGCGCGGAGATAGTGGCCGGTTCCGGCCCCCGCATCGAGGACCATGTCCGGCCCCCCGGTGGCGATGGTGGCCTCCACCGTGTCGGCGACGGCCTCGGCCACCGGATCGAACAGGCCGACCTCATGGACCCGACGCCGGGCCGCGACCATCGGCCCGGTGTCGGAGAGGTGGGCCGTCGACCGACCGTCGAGGAGTGAGACATATCCCTGCCGGGCGATGTCGAATCGATGAGACGCCGCGCAGCTCAGCGACCGATCGTCGGCGGTGACCGAAAGGCCGGCGGAGCAGACCGGACACCACAGCGCGGATTCGACGTCACGCAGGCCTCGGCCCGAATTCCCCTCTGTGCTCAGCCGGTGACCCCGCGCAGTTCCTCACCCAATGCCGCGGCCTCGTCGGCGGTCAGCTCGACGACCAGGCGTCCCCCGCCCTCGATCGGAATCCGGACAACGATTCCACGTCCTTCCTTGGCCGCTTCGAGGGGGCCGTCCCCAGTACGTGGCTTCATTGCCGCCATTCTCGAACTCCCTTCAGAGCATCCGCCACACGATGTGGAACGACACCTGGAGCATCGGTCGAAAATGCTGCAAGCGCCAGGACAATGATACGTGGTGGCCGGGTCCGCCCCTGCGCACACGTGCGCGAACGTGTCGTGTCCCGCCCGGTCACCGTCGGCCGGGTTCGCCTCCGGTGGCCGGGGAATCGGCGTCCTCGCGTGCCTGCAGGTCGAGCACGACGGCACGGAGTTCGTCGAGCTCGCGGGCGAGTTTCTCCATGGCCCAGTCGACCTCGGCGGGTGAATAGCCGCGCACTGTCTGCCGGAAGACCAGCGCGCGGACGTGGGCACCGGTGATACCGGCGCGCGGCAGACGCGTCAGGGTGGTCCCACGCTCCAGCGGCGGAAGATCCTCGCCACGGCCGAAGACGAACCACACCAGGGCGAAGACTGCGACCACCACCACGGCCATGATCAGCAGATACAGCAGCATCGTCTGCATGGCACCCATAGTGGCAGACGGACGCCACAACCACGTCAGCGCGGCAGCGTCAGGATGCCATCTCCGCGTCACCGGACTCAGCGGTGAGGATGCTGTCCATCGGCGGACGGTCTTCGAGGTAGACCTCGGTGGTGTGCGGTGTGAACGATCCGTCCGGCTCCGCCGTGAACTGGGTCAGACCCACACCCGAGTCCTCGATCCCGCAGCGGCGCATCAAGGTCCCGACGATCTGTCGGCTCATCACACCCAATTCGATCAGCGGACGATTCCGATGGGTCCGCACCCCGAGGTTCACCTGACCGATGCCCTGGAGTCCGTAGCGGTCGAAGGTGTCGATCAGCAGTCCGATCTCGACGCCGTAACCGGGTGCGAAGGGCACCGACGAGAGCAGCTCACGGGTACCGGCGTACTCGCCGCCGAGCGGTTGCAGCACGCCGGTCAGATCCGGCCGCTGGGAGGCCAACAGCGGACGCGCGACGAGCTCGGTGACCCGGCCGCCGCCGTTGGCGTCGTGTTGACCGCCGGTGCGCAGCGGGCGTCGGTAGTAGCCCTTCACGAGCTGGATCCTCGGATCGATCAACAGCGGTCCGAGCATCTTGGGCACGAACATGGGGTCCGGGTCGATCAGGTCGGAGTCGACGAACGCGATGATGTCGCCGGTCGCCACGGCGATCGACCGCCACAGCACCTCACCCTTGCCCTTCACGGGCTCGAGTTCGGGCACCGCGTCCTCTCGGCTGACGACCATCGCTCCGGCGGCCTCCGCGCGCTCCGCGGTGGCGTCGGTGGACCCGGAGTCCACGACGATCAGTTCGTCCACGAGGGTCCCGTACAGCGGCCGGATCGAGGCGATGACATCGGCCACCGTCTCCTCCTCGTTGAGCGCGGGCAGGACGACCGACACGGTCCGGCCGTTCTTGGCGGCGACGAGTTCGTCGATCGTCCAGTCGGGCTGCTCCCAGGTGTTCGTGGCCGCCCACTGCTGTTTGGCCCCCAACGTGTCGGCGGGTGTCGGCCAGATGGTCGTCTTGTCGCGATTGTTGGTGACGGTCGCCTTGCGACGCGCCTGGGTTCGACGTACCTGTTCGGTCATGCGAGTCCCCTGACTGTTCGGGCGGGCGGTCGTGTCCCCGCGATGGCAGCGACCATGTCGACCACGCGGCGGGTGGCGGCAACTTCGTGGACGCGAAAGATCCGTGCGCCTGCGGCGGCGCTCAGAGCGGTCGCGGCCAAGGTTCCCTCCAGCCGGTCGTCGAGGTCCACACCCAGAGTCTCCCCTACAAAGTCCTTGTTGCTCAGCGCCATAAGCACTGGCCAGCCGGTATTAACAAGAACGTTCACCTGACGTAACAAGGCGAGCCCGTGATGGGTGTTCTTGCCAAAATCATGTGTCGGATCGATCACGATCGAATCACGCGCGACCCCCGCCTCGACGGCCCGATCGGCCGCTGCGGTGACATCGGCCACAACATCGGCGACGACATCGCGGTAGGCGACACGGTGCGGGCGGGTGCGCACGGTGGCCCCACCGGTGTGCGAGCACACGATCCCGGCGCCGCGCGCCGCCGCCACCTTCACCAGATCCGCGTCGAAGCCGGCCCAGGTGTCGTTGATCAGATCGGCACCCGCGTCGCAGGCCCGCTCGGCCACCTCGCTGCGCCACGTGTCCACGCTGATGAGGACGCCGGGAAACCGGTCACGGATCCACCCGATCATCGGGACCACCCGTTCGGTCTCGGTGGAGGCGTCCACCTCGTCGCCCGGCCCGGCCTTCACGCCGCCGACGTCGATGATGTCGGCACCCTCTGCGACAACCTGTTCGATCCGCGCCTGTGCGGCGGTGTCGGTGAAGCTCGCGCCTTTGTCGTAGAAGGAGTCAGGTGTCCGATTGACGATGGCCATGACCAGAGCGCGGTCGGTGGCGACGGGTTTGCCGCACAACGTCGAGAGCATGGCTCCCAGGGTAACGAGGGGCCTGCACCCGGCCCTCCGCTGCGCTCGTCACCCACTCGACGACCGGCAACCCGGACACCTCCGCGCGCTCGGCATCCGCCGAGAACCGGAAGGCTCAGCCTTTCGGTGCCTTCGCGTTCGCCACGTCGGCCGGATAGTCGTCGTAGAAGTCGACGTATCCCTTCTCGCGACCTGCCAACACGTACACCGGGTCGCCATCGGTCTTATCGAATCCCTGGTCGCGGAGCTCGACCTTGCGGCTCTTGAAGGTGGAGGTCTGTTCGAAGTCGTCGACGACCCGGATGAACAACGGCACCGCGTAGGACGGCAGATGGTCGTGGAGATGGTCGGCGAGCTTCGCGGGATCGAGTTCGGCGCCGTCGCGCACCTTGACCGCCGCCATCCCCGCCTTGCCGTCCGCTCCCTCGACCTCGACGCCGTAGACGACGGACTGGGCGATCTGACCGAACGAGTCCAGCGCCCCCTCGACCTCGGTGGTGGCGACGTTCTCACCCTTCCAGCGGAAGGTGTCGCCCAGGCGGTCGACGAATGCGATGTGCGCGAATCCCTGGTCGCGCACCAGGTCACCGGAGTTGAAATAGGCGTCGCCGTCCTTGAAGGCGTCTCGGATCACTTTCTTCTCGGTGGCCTCGGCGTCGGTGTAGCCGTCGAGCGGCACCCGTTCACTGATCTCCGCGATCAACAATCCGGTACCGCCCCTGCCCACTTCGGTCAGGCGCCCGGTTTCGTCGCGCCGGGGTTCACCGTCGTCGTCGTACTCGACGATCTTGTGCGGGAGCGGGCAGAAGCCTGCGGTGCGTTTGACACTGAAGGCGTTGACGAATGCGAGATTCAGTTCGCTGGCGCCGTAGAACTCGACGATGCGCTCGATGCCGAATCGCTCGGCGAACTCGTCCCAGATCTCGGCCCGCATCCCGTTGCCGATGATCACCCTGACGGCATGCTGCCGGTCGGTGGGTTTCTCCGGCTGCGCCAGCAGATAGCGACACAGCTCGCCGATGTAGCAGAACGCCGTCGCCCGGTTGAGGATGACGTCATCCCAGAACTTGGATGCCGAGAACGATCGGCCGATCGCGATACAGGCACCCGAGGCCAGCACCGAGCCGAGCGACACCGACAACGCGTTGTTGTGGTACAGCGGCAGCGGGACGTACATGGTGTCGCTGTGGCGCAGTCGGACCGCGAGGCCGCCGATGCCGGAGAGATTGGCCAGCCATCTGTTGTGGCTCATCACGCTGGCCTTGGGCATGCCGGTGGTGCCCGACGTGAAGATGTAGAACGCCTTCGTCGACGCCGGCAGGCTCGCGGTGACGGCCGGGTTCTCCTCCGATCGCCCCTCGGCCGCGCCGTCGAACTCCGCGAAGTCGAAGACGTGCCGGGGAAGTACGTCGGCAGGGATCGACTCGAACGCCTCGGCGCAGTCCGGGTCGTGCACGAGCACTTTGGCATCGAGCAGAGATACGCTGTGCGACAGAACTTTTCCGCGCTGATTGTAGTTCAGCATGCCGGCGACGGCGCCCAGTTTGACCGTGGCCAGCATCAGCATCAGGTCCGTCGGATTGTTCTTGGACAGGATGGCGACCACATCGCCGGATCCGACGCCGTTGTCGGTGAGCAGTGCGGCGTACCGGTTGACCCGACGATTGACCTCGCCGTAGGTCACCGAACGTCCCTCGAAGCGGATGAACGGACGATCGGGATGGGCCGCGGCAAGCTTCTGGAAGACCGATCCGATCGTCCGCTTGGCCTCCGGCGGTCGGTGGACGAGGCCCGATGCGTGCTTGATCATGTTCGGCGCATCAGGCGCCATCTTGATCACGCCTCGGATCAGATCGGTCAGACCCACGGCCTCCTGAGTGTCGTTGCTCGGCATCAAACCCCACATCCTCGTGTTCGCACTGGTCGAGAGCATTCTGACAACGCGCGTTGACGGACTGCTCGCCCCACCTTACCGAGCAGTAGCAAACTCGATGGCCTTTGGTATGGAATCGGTGACGAGGAGCCGGTCCAGCGCGCGCTGGGCGACGAAGCCCCGTCCACGCAGATCGTCCAGCCAGGACAGCAGCGGCTCGTAGAACTCGAACGGGTCGAGGAGCACGACCGGCTTCGCGTGCATGCCCAGGACTCCGCCGGTCCAGGTCTCGAAGAGTTCCTCGAGCGTCCCGATGCCGCCAGGGAGCGTGATGAAACCGTCTGCCCGTTCGTCCATCAGTCGCTTGCGTTCGCGCATGGTCTCGGTGACCACCAGCTCGTCGGCTCCCAGATCGGCGACCTCGCGTTCCATCAGCGCTCGCGGGATGATGCCCACCGTCGAGCCCCCGGCCGCCCGCGCGGCCTCGGCCAGCGCACCCATCATCGAGATGTTGCCGCCACCGGAGACCACGGTGTGTCCCTCGGCCGCCAGTGCGGCACCCAGCTCGGCTGCGAGATCGAGGTACTCGCCGGCGACCGGTCCCGACGCGCAGTAGACACAGATCGCGCTCATCGACCGGCCCGTCCCGACGCGGCGGCGGCGATGATGTCGACCGCCTCCGACGGCTCGTCCACGACGTACAGCAGGTCGAGGTCGTCGGTGGAGATCATCTTCTTGGCCAGGAGCACATCACGCATCCAGCCGACCAGACCGGCCCAGTGGTCGCGTCCGATGAGCACGATCGGGAACCTGACCACCTTCTTCGTCTGTACCAGCGTCAACGCCTCGAACATCTCATCCAGCGTGCCGAAGCCGCCCGGGAGGCAGACGAACGCTTGTGCGTATTTGACGAACATGGTCTTACGAACGAAGAAGTAGCGGAAATGCATGCCGACATCCACCCACTCGTTGAGGTGCTGCTCGAACGGCAACTCGATGTTGAGGCCGATGGACTGTGCATCGGTGTCCCAGGCTCCTCGGTTGGCGGCCTCCATCGCGCCCGGTCCTCCCCCGGTGATCACCGCGTAGCCGGCCTCACCGAGTGCCCGGCCGAGCCGGACGGCGAGGTCGTAGTCGTCGCTGCCGGGGACGAGTCGCGCCGAGCCGAAGACCGTGACCGCCTCGGCCACCTCGCTCATCGCGTCGAAACCGGCGACGAATTCGGACTGGATCCGCAGTACGCGCCACGCATCCCGCGTGGTCCGTTCGGCCCGCAGATCCTTGTCCCGTGGGTCGACCCACTCCAGGAGTCTGCGATCGGTGGTCGGACCCGCATCACCGGGCTCACGAATGACTCGGACGGGACCGACGTAACAGGTCTCCAGATCGGATGTGGCCGGAACATCGGCGCGATGTCGACCCGGCTCGGCGGCGGGATCGGAATGCGTGTCGGACATGCCTTCACGCTAGTGCACGACGCCGAGTCCACTACCCCGAGAGAAACGACCGGAGCAGGTCGGCGACCTGACCGATCTGTTCGACCGGGACGCGCTCGTCGACGCGATGGGCCAGACTCGGATTCCCGGGACCGAGATTCACCGCCGGAATGCCTAGTGCCGAGAACCGCGAGACGTCGGTCCACCCGAACTTGGCGCGAAACCTGCCGGCGGCCGCCTCGACCAGTGCTGCTGCCGCCGGATTCGCCAGTCCCGGAAGCGCTCCGGCCGCGGCGTCGGTGACGTCGAACCCCAGTTCGCCACCGTCGAGATGAGCGGCGAACACCTCGCGAACATGATCGGTCGCCTGCTCGACGTCACGATCCGGCGCGAACCGGAAGTTGACGTCGACGTAGGCTTCGTCGGGTACGACGTTGCCGGCGACGCCCCCGGCGACGGCCACCGCCGACAGCCCTTCCCGATACTCGCAGCCGTCGATGTCGACGGTGCGCGGATCATAGGCCGACAATGTGGTCAGCACCCCGCCCAGTTTGTGGATCGCGTTGTCGCCCATCCAGGATCGGGCCGAATGTGCCCGCACGCCGCTCGCCGAGATCCGGACCCGCAGAGTGCCCTGGCACCCGGCCTCGATCAGGCCCGAGGTCGGTTCCCCGAGGATCGCGACGTCGCCGGTCAGCCACTGCGGCAACTCGCGCTCGATCACACCGAGACCGTTGTATTTCGCCGCGATCTCCTCGCAGTCGTAGAAGATCAGGGTCAGGTCGTGCGCCGGTTCGGCCATCGTCGCGGCGAGATGGAGGAACACAGCATCCCCGGACTTCATGTCGACCGTGCCGCACCCGTGCAGCACCTCGCCGTCGTCGGGCTCGGTGGTGCGGCGATGCGGGAGGTTGCCCGCCACCGGCACCGTGTCGAGGTGTCCGGCGAGGACCACGCGGCTGGCACACCCGCGATCGGTACGGGCGAGGACGCGGTTGCCGTGCCTGATGATCTCGAAACCGGTTGTCTGGGAACGCAGGGCGGCTTCGACAGCGTCGGCGATGGCGGTCTCGTTGCGCGACTCGCTCTCGATGTCGACGAGCGCCGCGGTCAGTTCGACGGGGTCGCCGTGCAGGTCGAGGTCGGTGGCGGTCATCTGTTCACCGTAGCGCCCGATGCGCGCCGATCACTTCTCGTATCTGGGTTCGTACAGCTGGACGGTGAAATCACCCGGCACCGTGAAATGGGTGACGAGACCGTATCCGTGGTCGGCGATCTCATCGATGAACTCGACGCCACGGCCCTTCAGGTCCGCGACGGTCTGTTCGATCTGGTCGCAGTAGAACGAGATGTCCGCGGTCCCCGACGGCGGGCCGTTCTCGTCGGTCGGATGGACACCGAGATCGGCCTCGGGCGCGTCGAAGATGAGCCAACCGCCCCCGGTGTCGTTCGCGGGCAGAGCGAGTTTGTCCTTGATGAAGTCACGAAGCGCCGCCGCCTCGGACGAATAGAACATGCCGTGCATGCCGCGGATCATGTGGCCTCCTGACCATCGCCGACAGAAGCATCGCCCAATCTACCGTCCTCGAGGCCGCGGTCGACTGCGTGTTCGCCAACTGACCCCACGTTGGACGAGATACCACGGTCTCGCACACCTATCCGGGGGAACGCGGGTGATCTGCCCGGCTCGGACACACGCACGTCGATCACGCGGATGACAAGGCGGGGTCGACCCGCAAGCCCCGCCTTAGGATCAACAGGCCTCGGGGAAGGAAACCCATGATCATCTTCGGTTCACGTCGAACCTCGGCATTACTGGCCGCACTGTTCTTCCCGTGCGCATTCTGTCGCGCGCCCGTAGCCGAACGCCTGTTTCGGACCAGGACATGGTTCACCCTGTTCTTCCTGCCCATCGTCCCGATGGGGCACGGAACCTACACGGTCCACTGCTCGTACTGCGGTGCGGGATCCGCGATCACCCGCGACAACGCCGACCGCTTCCTCGCCGACGCCCATGCCGCAGCCCAGATGGCCGCAGGGCTGCCGGGCCCGCGAGCGCTCCATTGACAGGTTGTCCGAAACATTCAAGACGACACGATGATCGCCTACTAGCGTCGGCGCCATGAGTTCCGACAACGGTCCACGACCCACTCTCAACGCCCTGTCCATCGTCACGGCCGACATGGCCGGCGCCGTCGCGTTCTACCGGCTCTGCGGCCTGACGTTTCCCGACGGAGCCGAGGAGGCCCCGCACGCCGAAACATCTGTCGGCGCGATGCGCATCATGTTCGACACCCGCGACGTGGTGTCATCGTTCACCCCGGATTGGTCCGAGCCGACCGGCGGGCATCGCATGGCGCTGGCGTTCGAATGCGCGACACCCGCCGACGTCGACGCACAGCACCGACGACTCGTCGCGGCGGGCCACCGGTCCCAGCTCGACCCCTTCGACGCCGTCTGGGGCCAGCGTTACGCCGTCGTCCTCGATCCGGACGGCAATCCCGTCGACCTCTACTGCGCGCTCGGCTGAGGCACCGGTCGATCAGAGCACGAAGGTCGCCGGTCCGCGGCCGGCGAGCTCGAGGAACTCCCGATGCATGTGCGGGTGATCGGCAAAGTTGCGGCGGTACGCGACCGCTGAGATGTCCTGTCCGGCTGCCAGATCCGCCATCGCGGCCCGCAGCCGCAGAATCCTCTGCAACGTCTTGGGCCCATACCCGAAGTAGCGGACCGAGTGGCGGTGGAGTGTGCGAGGCGACACCCCGACCCGGTCGGCACAGTCGTCCACACTGATGCCGTCGGTCAACGCCGAGGCCACCGGCGCGAGCCACGCCGGACGCTCCCATCGGCGTAGCCCCGCCAACCGGTGGAGGACGACGGATGGATCGTCGGCGTCGGCCATCATCTCCGCCCAGCGCCGAGCCTGCCCGTGCGGCCACAGGTCGGCCAGCTCCACGCGCCGATCGCGGAGTTCCTCGGCGGGCACACCGAGCACACCGGGCGCGACGCCGGGATCGAGCCGGAGACCGACCATCTGCTCGGCCACCTCCGACCGATAAGGGTGCGGCCGTGTGTCGGGCCCGGCGACCAGGAGCCGACTGCCGGTCCAGATGAGGTCCATACAGCCATCGGGCAGGACCAGCACGCAACCGGCATCGTGCCGGGTGGCCCACAGAGTGCCTGCCACGTCGGCGAGCCGACGTTCCCGATAGACGGGTGCACCGTCGGCCACCCGTCCCATCGTCTCGGAACCGGGCGAGACGGTCATGGCATCGAGTATCCACCATCCCGGTAGGCTGTCCTCCCGTGACGACTAATGGCGCTTTCGCAACCGGTATTGCCACGGTGACCAACGGGGGGTCCGCCGACCCGGGCGTGGTCCTCGACGTGTGGTTTCCCGAGCCCGAGCTGAACAGTCCCACCATGTCGGAGACCGTCACGCTCGACGATGACGGCGTCCCGAGTGAGCTGCGCGACCTCGTCGGTACCGACGCCGCACGCGGCGTCAAAACCGTCGCCGTGCGCACCTCGATCTCCGACCTGTCGGCCGCGCCGACCGATGCCTACGACGTGTACCTACGTCTACACCTGCTCTCGCACCGACTCGTGACCCCGCATTCGACGAACCTCGAAGGCATCTTCGGTCTGCTGACCAACGTCGTCTGGACCAATCACGGCCCCTGCCCCATCGACGGTTTCGAGTCCACCCGCGCGCGACTGCGCGCCCGCGGCCCCGTCACCGTCTACAGCGTGGACAAGTTCCCGCGCATGGTCGACTACGTCCTGCCCGGCGGCGTACGCATCGGCGACGCGGATCGGGTGCGCCTCGGCGCACACCTCGCGCCGGGTACCACCGTCATGCACGAGGGATTCGTCAACTACAACGCGGGCACTCTCGGATCCTCGATGGTCGAGGGGCGGATCTCCGCGGGCGTCGTCGTCGGCGACGGTTCGGACATCGGCGGTGGCGCCTCCACCATGGGCACGCTGTCCGGCGGCGGCAAGGAGATCATCTCCCTCGGCAAGCGCTGTCTGCTGGGCGCGAATTCGGGCTGCGGCATCCCCCTCGGCGACGACTGCGTGATCGAGGCGGGCCTGTACGTGACCGCCGGTACCAAGGTCACCGGACCGGATGGCTCGTCGGTCAAGGCCCGCGAGCTGGCCGGGCAGTCGAACCTGCTGTTCCGCCGCAACAGCCTCACCGGGGCCGTCGAGGTCGTCGGATGGAAGGGTGACGGCATCGCTCTGAACGAGGCACTGCACAAGAACTGAGTCGCCGCCGGCGAGTCGCTAGCCGCGCAACCGCTCGGCGGCGGCGGCGATTCGCTCGTCGGTCGCGGTGAGCGCCATACGGACGTGGCGTGATCCGGCTGGACCGTAGAAGTCGCCCGGGGCCACCAGGATGCCGCGTTCGGCAAGCCAGTCGAGAGTGGTCCGGCTGTCCTCGTCGCGGGTGGCCCACAGGTACAGGCCGGCCTCGGAATGATCGACACGGAACCCGGCGTCGCCGACCGCGTCGAGCAACAGCGCACGCCGGGCCCGGTAGCGCTCGCGCTGAGCGTCCGCGTGGACATCGTCGTCGAGCGCGGCCACCATCGCACCCTGGATGGGGAATGGGACGATCATCCCGGCGTGCTTGCGGACCGCGAGCAGTTCGGCGATCAGTTCCCGGTCGCCGGCGAGGAATCCCGCGCGGTAGGACGCCAGGTTCGACACCTTGGACAGCGAATGCACCGCTATCAGGCCCGTGTGGTCACCGTCGCTCACACGCGGATCGAGGATCGAATATGCTTCGCCCTCCCAGGTGAGACCCAGATAGCACTCGTCGGACACCACGATCGCGCCGCGCTCGCGGGCCCACGCGATCACCTTGCGCAGGTGGTCGGCGCCGAGCACCTTGCCGGTGGGGTTCGACGGCGAGTTGAGGAAGACGAGCGCCGGAGACGTCGGGCCCAACTGCACGGTCGAGTCGGCCCGGACCGGCGTCGCGCCCGCCAGGAGTGCGCCGACCTCGTATGTGGGATAGGCGATCTCGGGAATCACCACGACGTCGCCGGCACCGATGCCGAGCGTCGACACGATCCCGGCGATCGCCTCCTTGGTCCCGATGACCGGCAGCACTCCCGATTCGTCGAGACCTGACGCACCGTAGCGTCGTTCCATGGCGGCAACCACGGATTCCCGCAGTTCGGTGGTACCGATCGTCGTCGGGTAGCCGGGGAACTCCGATGATGCGGCCAGAGCGTCACGGATAATCGGATCGACCGGGTCGACCGGAGTCCCGACCGACAGGTCGACGATGCCGCCGCGATGTGCGGTCGCACGTGTCCGGGCCGCTCCGATGGTGTCCCAAGGGAAATCGGGGAGGATGGCGCTGACCCGGCGACGTGTCGCAAACCCAGGCGTGTTCACTGGCCGGAGATCATTCCTCTTCGTTCATCGGGGGCAGGCCCTTGATGAACGCAGGATCGTGTTCGGTCTTTCCGACCTTGCTGGCGCCGCCCGGCGACCCCAGATCGTCGAAGAAGTCGGCGTTGGCGCTGACGTACGGTTCCCACTCGTCGGGCACATCATCCTCGTAGAAGATCGCCTCCACCGGGCACACGGGCTCGCAGGCTCCGCAGTCGACGCACTCGTCGGGCTGGATGTAGAGCATCCGGCCACCCTCGTAGATGCAATCCACCGGGCATTCCTCGACGCAGGCCCTGTCCAGAACATCCACACAGGGCTCCGCGATGATGTACGTCACCACACTCTCCTTCGCTGCAAACTCGCTGGCCTCCCGCGATCGCTGCCGCGGCGTCGCTGTCGGCACGGCGCGTGGGCTGGTCGCGCCTCGTCTCGAACCACGCGGCGACCCCCGATCATCGGGTCGGTTGCACAGCAGTCCGCCCCCAAGAGTATCGGGCGCCCGAAGAGGTCACCGACCCCCGCCCCCATTCGCCCGGCAGGGCGTAACGGGGATCACACTGCCGGACCGAGGTTGTGATCAGCCGGCGTCGAACTCTCGACGTCGCGGGATCGTGCAGCGAACCTGGGACACGTGAGAGAACACGCACCCATCGGTGGGGTCCGCAGCGCGATGTGTCCGGGCCGTCCGACCTGACACCGTCCCCGTTGACCCCACTCGAAGGACCCCATGACCACCACGTTGCGACGTCCGGATTCTCACCACCCCCGGTTCGATCCGACCCAGGCCCGTACCGCGAACCTGCCGACGCGGCTGCGCCCGGCCGATCTGCTCCGTATCACCGACCAGGGCGTCGCCGACGTCATCGACGGTGCCTATGACGATCTGCTCCCACACCGATGGGATCCGGTCGAACGTTGGGCGACCCGACTGGAGTCGGACGACGATCTCGATCTGTGGCTCATCAGCTGGACGCCGGACCGGTCGACCGAACTGCACGATCACGCCGGGTCACTGGGCGCCCTGACTGTTCTGAGCGGCGCGCTACGCGAGTATCGGTGGACCGGCCACGACCTGACACTGCGTATCCTGACCGCGGGTGATCAGGCCTCGTTTCCGCTGGGCTGGGTACATGATGTGCAACGACATGATTCGCTGACCGTCACGCCCTCGGCATCGACCGATACCCTGGCCGAACCCGTGACGCCGACGTTGAGTGTGCACGCGTACTCCCCGCCGCTGACGGCGATGTCCTATTACGCGGTGACCGACCATCACACGCTGCGACGCACCCGCACCGAACTGACCGACGAACCGGAGTGACCCTGATGCCGACCATCGACGATCTGCTTCTCGAAGCGCGTGACCGACTGGTACGTCTCGACGCTGCCGCGGTCGCGGCAGAGGTGGCCGCGGGTGGCGTCCTCGTCGACATCCGACCGGCCGCCCAGCGCGCCGCCGAGGGTGAGGCTGACGGAGCACTGGTCATCGAACGCAATGTCCTCGAATGGCGGTGTGACCCGGCGAGCGATGCCCGGGTACCGGAGGCCGTCGATCATGACGTGCGGTGGATCATCCTGTGCTCACAGGGGTACACCTCGAGCCTGGCCGCGGCCTCGCTGCAGCAACTCGGTCTGCACCGCGCCACCGATGTGGTGGGCGGCTACGAAGCGCTCCGGGCGTTGCCCACCGCTATTTCCTGACCCGCGCCGGGTTCTCTCGGCGCGTACTCGGGTTCTGTCGGCGCGAGGTCGGGTTCTGTCGGCGCGAACTCGGGTTCTGTCGGCGCGAGGTCGGGTTCTGTCGGCGGGATCTGGGGTTCTGTCGGCGCGAGGTCGGGTTCTGTCGGTGGAATCTGGGGTTCTGTCGGCGCGAGGTCGGGTTCTGTCGGCGGGATCTGGGGTTCTGTCGGCGGGATCTGGGGTTCTGTCGGCGCGAGGTCGGGTTCTGTGGGTGGAATCTGGGGTTGTGTCGGCGGGTCAGGCGACCGCGGGCCAGGGACGTCCCTGCGGGATCACTGCTGCGGCCAGGCCGGTCGCCGGGTCGGCGACGGCGCCGACGTGATCGGCCAGTGACGGATCGATCCATTCTGTCCGGCCGAGAACGTACGGGGGCTGCGCCGTGATGCGCTCGGTCAGCGTGTGGCCGGTCGCCGCGGTGATCTCGGCGAGCGCGTCGAGGTTGGGCCAGGGGCGCTCGGGATTGACGTGATCGGGCGTCAACGGCGAGACCCCACCCCAGTCGTCGATACCCGACGCGATGAGCGCCGCGCATTCCTCGGCGGACACCAGGTTCGGTGGCGCCTGCACCCGCATGTGCGGTCCCAGCACGACGCGCGCCACCGCGACGGCCGCGAGGAACTCGGTCATCTCGGCGTCCGGGTTCCCGCGCATCGCCGTGTCCGGCTTGGCGCGGAAGTTCTGCACGATGACCTCCTGGATGTGGCCGTGCCTGCGGTGCACGTCCGCGATCGACAGGAGGGACTCGGCGCGTTCGACCAGCGACTCGCCGATACCAACCAGGATTCCGGTGGTGAACGGAATCCGTTCGGCACCGGCATCTTCCAGTACCTGCAGCCGAACCGTCGGATCTTTGTCGGGGCTACCGTAGTGAGGTTGGCCCTTCTCGGTGAACAGCCGCCGCGAGGTGGTCTCCAGCATCATCCCCATCGACGGCGCGACCGGACGGAGGCGCCGCATCTCCTCGGCGCTCATGACTCCCGGGTTGAGATGCGGGAGCAGGCCGGTCTCCTCGAGTACCGCCACCGCCGCCGCGCGAACGTACTCCAATGTGGAGGCGTAGCCGCGCGCCGCGAGCCAGTCACCCGCCTGCGCCCACCGCGCCTCGGGTCGGTCGCCGAGGGTGAACAGCGCCTCTTTGCAACCGAGAAGTGCGCCCTCGCGGGCGATCTCGAGCACCTCGTCGATCTCCAGGTACATCCCGTGCCCGTCGCGGGCGAGTTTGCCCGGCACGGTGACGAAGGTGCAGTAGTGGCAGCGGTCACGGCACAGTCGGGTCAACGGGATGAACACCTTGCGGGAGTAGGTGATCTGCCGCGCCCGGCCCACCTCGGCCAGACCGGCGTCGCGGACCGGGCCGGCAATCGCCTGCAGCTCGAGCAGATCGTCGCCGGAAGCGGCGAGCAGGGCGGTCGCCTGCGCGGTGTCGAGTTGTTCTCCGGATCGCGCCGCCGCCAGTGCGGACGCGGTCGATACGGCATCGGTCATCCGTGCTGATCCTTCGGGTCGGGGCGTCGCGGTACGACCAGGTACGGCTGTGGGTCGAAGGCACCATTGCGTTCTCGGAACGACGCCGCGGTGCCCGGCCACAGCAGGGTGAGCCGTCCGCTGCCGGGGTCCACATACCAACTGTCACATCCGGTCAGCCACACCGTCGAGGCGCTGCGTTCGTCGATCTCCCTGGTGTAGGCCGCCTCTGCCGCAGCCGACACCTCGAGAGACCGACTTCCGCTGTCGCCCAGGTAGTCCAGTGCACCGAGAACGTAGTCGAGCTGTGTCTCGATCATGTAGATCGCGGAGTTGTGGCCGAGCGCGGCATTGGGACCGTCGAGCACGAACATGTTCGGGAACCCGCTCACGGCCGTGGAGGCGTACGACACCATGCCGTCGGACCAGTGCTCGGCCAGTACGCGGTCACCACGACCCCGTATCCGCACCGCCGCCGGCGGTCGGCCGGCCTGGAACCCGGTCGCCATCACCAACACGTCCAGGTCGTAGGTCTGGCCGCTCATCGCCCGCGCCTTGCACTCGACCACCGATTCCAGGGCGCTCGCCTCGAAGACCACGTTGGGACGTTGCAGCGCCGGGTAGAAGTCGTCGCTGAGCAGGATTCGCTTGCAGCCGATCTCGTAGTCGGGGGTCAGCGCGGTGCGCAATGCCGGGCTGCTGATCTGGTCGCGGAGATGACCCAGGGCGCGGTCACGGATCACGTCGATGTCGGGATGCAGGCCGAGTCGTTGCCGGAACGCCTTGTCGGCGTCGACCAGCATCCGGTCGCGCAGCGAGTCCGCGTTCTCCGGGATGCGCAACTCGGCGCGCTCCTCTTCGGAGATCACCCGATCGTCGCGGGGAACGACGTAGGGCGGTGTGCGCGAGAACACGACGAGCTCCTCGGCACCCTCGGCGAGGTGCGGGATGACCTGGACCGCGGACGCACCGGTACCGACGACGCCGATCCGCTCGCCGCCGGAGAGCAGGTCGTCACGCCATTGCGCGGTGTGAACGACTGTGCCGGTGAAGGATTCGATCCCATCGACCTCGGGGAAGTGCGGCTCGGACAGTCGACCGACCGCCATCACCAGAACCCGGGCGGACACGGGCCCCGATCCGGTGGCCAGATGCCACCGGGACACGGACTCGTCCCATCGAGCCTGCTCGAGTTCACAGCCGAGCCGGATGTGTGGCGTGAGCCCCTCGTCCTGCACGGTCTGCTGAAGATAGCGCTGGATGTCGGCGCCGCGCGGGTAGAGGGTCTCCCAATCCCATGGTGGCCGAAAGGAGAACGAATAGAGATGGGCCGGGATGTCGCAGGCGATCCCGGGATACGTGTTGTCCCGCCAGGTGCCCCCGACGGCATCCGCACGCTCGAGGACGACGAAGGACTCGCGATCACGCCGGGCCAGCCGGGTGGCCATGCCGATCCCGGCAAATCCGGCGCCCACGATCGCGACGTCCACCTCGAGTGCAGCCGCTGACGGGCGGGCGATCATGGACGCACCTGTGGGATCTGGAGCAGGCGGTCGGGCGAGGGATCGGAATAATCGGTGTTGCGTTGGCGCAGTGTACGTCCCGCGCGCGCCGCAAGGTCGACGAGTTCGTCGATCTCGAGGACGTGGCCGGCCTCCTGGCCCGCGGTTGGCATCAGTTCGCCGTCGATGAGCAGGCCTCCGATGTCGTCGACTCCCCCGCCCAGCAGTTGCTCGGTGGTGTCCCGGTCGTGTTTGGTCCACGCCACCTGCAGGTGATCGAACCGCCCCAGCGTGAGGAGTCGGGCCACGGCGTGCAGCGCACGCGTTTCCCGTCGCGACACGGTCGCGGTGGCGACGTCGGCGAGGTGCGGCGCCGCATTGGCCGGCAGCAGCGGCATCAGGATCAGCTCACTGAAACCACCGGTACGGCTCTGGATCTCGTTGAGCAGCCGCAGATGGGCGACCTGGTGCCGGGGAGTCTCGACGTGACCGTACAGAAGTGTCGCGGTGGAGAACAGTCCCACCCGGTGGGCGGTCTCGATCGAGTCGATCCAGTCCTCGATCGGGGGTGCGCCACCCTCGGTGAGGCGGGACCGGACCTCGTCGTCGAGAACCTGCGCGGCCGTGCCCGGCACCGATCCGAGGCCGGCATCGTGGGCACGACTCAGGAAGTCGGCGATCGGGATACCCATCCGCGCCGCCGCATCACGCACCTCGGGGGGTCGGAAGGCGTGCAGGTGCATGCCCGGCGCCGCATCGTGGATGGTCCGGACGAGGCGCAGATATCCATCGCTCGGCGCGTCGGCGGGCAGCGGCCCCTGCAGACAGATCTCGGTCGCCCCGAGCCGCCACGCCTCGGCGACGAGGTCCGCCGGCGAGGGCACCGCGTCGCCGCCACCGACCACCGCGGTGTCGAGATTACGATTGACGACGAACGTCAGGGTGTCGCCGCCGATGACCCGTCGCCGGGCTCCGTCGGCCAGCGCGCAGAGTTCGTCGAGTTCGGCGCCGGACGAGCCCAACAGCGCCACCCACTCGTCGTCGCCGAGCGAGGACGGGTCGTCGGAGACATGACGCAGTGCTTCCCGGGCTTCCTCCACCGCGGCGTGCGCGTCCTGAGCCCACTCCCGCAGGACCATTCCCTCACTCTAACCGCACGCGCGGCCGGACCGACGGGCCCCCGATGTCGGCGTCGTCACGGGGTCAGGCATCGTCGGGCATCGGCAACCGGCCCGACCACACCAGCGCGGCCGGGAGACCTGCGCCGATCGCCAGCAACGCCAAGGTCGGGAGCATCAACACCCCATCGGGTACCAGCACCACATCACCGCCGGGACCGGGCAGGGCCCCGACGACGAGGGCGAGCAGCCAGGCCAGCAGCGGCAGGTATCGCACCGGCCCGTCGGTGATGCAGGCGGCCAGCCAGAGCAGGACGCAGTTGACGACACCTGCGATCAGCGCGGCCAGCGGTATCGCGATCCCGCCGAAACGCAGGTAGGCGAAGGCGACGGACATCACGCCGATCACGAAGCCGTCGATGATCAGGAACACCAGCAGGGCTCGGTCGATGACTCGCATCACGACACTCCGGCGAACAAGTCGGTCTCCCGGCGGCCCGGAACCGCAGGATGGGCCGGCTCGGAGGTGAGGATGAAGTGTTCCCGGTCGAAGATCGGCTGCAGGATGTTGTTCGACAACGCGTACTCGGTTCGGGAGCCGGAGACCGTCACCTGGGTGGCGTGCGCAGCGAGCGCGGCCGCCTTCCGACCGAGGTACGGCGCGATGTCGATCTCGGTGGTCACCGCGGTGTCGGGATGGCTGGGCAGTTCGGCCACGTCGGGCAGTCGCCAGCCGCTGGGCACCCGCGGGCGCGCAGCCACCAGCCCGGCCTCGAGTGCGGACCGTTCGGTGACCGACTCGTAGACCTTCGGACCGGGAACTTCCCCACCGCCGAGGCGGTCACGCACGAGCGGCACCGCAGCCACCGTCGACTCGTGGACGAGCTTGTGGTCGGGATGACCGTAGGTGCCCGCGTTGTCGTAGGTGACGATGACCTGCGGCGCGAAATCCACGATCTCGTCGACGAGCGTGGCGACCAGGTCGGCGAAAGCCGCTTGTACGAGCGCGCGCGGGTGCTCGGCCGACGGCGCACCTGCCATCCCCGAATCACGCCAGTGACCCGCTCCTCCGAGAAAGCGCGGGCGCAGCGCCTCGCGGCCCGACGGTGTCAGTGCGGCCAGCGCCCGACTCAGTTCCAGAATTCGGTACCCGCCCAGCTGGTCGGCGCCGCCGTCCGCGGCCAGTTGCGCCCATTCGTCACCGATGACCTCACCTTCTTCACCGAGCGTGAAGGTCAGGACCCGGACATCGACCCCTTCGGCGAGGTACCGGGCGATCGTGCCGCCGGTCATGATCGTCTCGTCGTCGGGGTGCGCGTGCAGCAGGAGCAGGCGTCGATCGGTGTTGGTCATCGCTGCTCCCACGCCACGGTGTCGCCGAAGATCGCGACCTGGATCGGCCCGGACAGCGGGACGTTCGCCACCTTGTCGGTCACGCCGACGAACATGCTGTCCTGGTAGACGGGCAGATAGACGAACTGTGCCGCCAGCAACGGTTCGGCGGCGGTCAGCTGCGGGATGGGATCGGCCGCCGACAGCGCGTCGCGCGCCAGTCCGATCAGCTCGGGATCGCAGATACCGGACACGTTGCTGGCATAGCTGTCGTCGTTGGCTCCGACCTGTCCGGGCGCGACGCTGGCCGGCGTGGGCGGAGTGGACAGCGAGGGGGCCGTCCCCGGCTTGGGCTGGTCGCAGTCGACCTGGCTGGCCAGCGCGGCGGCCGGCGGTACCCCGAGGCCCTGCCATCCGATGACGAGGTCGACCCGCGCGTTCGTCAGCGCGACGCCGTAGAGCTCACTGTTGGGCAGCGCCACCACCGCAGCCCGGACTCCCTGCCCGCGCAACTGGTCGACGATGTTCGCCGCGGCCGACGTCGACCGCGGGTCACCGCTGATGGCCCCGACGCGGACGGTGAGGTCCTCGCCGTCCTTCTGGTATGGGGCGATCCCGGTGGGCAGCGGTTCGACGGCGACGTCGCCGTCGGCGGCTCCCGATCCGGGATCGCTCGAGGACGATTCGGTCGTCGACGGGCTCGATGCGGTCGGACTGCTCGATGCGGTCGGACTGCTCGATGCGCCCGCGGCGGTGGACGCGCGGGGCTCCGATTCCGGCGCGGCGCGTTGGTAGCCCTCGTCGGCCAGCAGGGCGGCGATCGTGTCCGCCGATGGTCGCGTCCGGGTCACCGGGAAGTAGCCACGATCGGTAGGCGCGAAGACGGTGTTCGCGAACGGGGTGACGTTGTCGTCGCCGGCCCCGGCAAGGGTCACCAGTTGCGGGTCGATCATCCCCAGGATCGCACGCCGCGTCGGCAACGAACGCATCGTCGACGTTCGCGCGTTGACGCTGATCGACAGTGCCCGCGACGTCGGGTTGCGTCGGGTCGCCAGGCCGGGCACCGCGCTGAGCTCGGCGGTGGTCGCAGGACCGGTCCGGACGGCGGTGACCGCCGAATCACCGGAACGAACGGAGTCGACCATCTGTGAGGCCGTCCCGGCCCGCCGCAGCACCACCTGATCGAGGGTCGGCGTCTTCATCCAGAAACGGTCGTTGCGCACCAGGCGCACCTCGTCACGCGTCTGGTCGATGGAAACGATCGCGAACGGCCCGGCCGACAACGGTTTTCCGCTGTCCATGCCGGTCTGGAAACCCGCAGGCGCCCCGCGCAGGATGTGGCTGGGCAGCAGGTCGGTGAACAGCTCACGCCACGCCGGGTAGGGGCGCGCGAACGTCACCTGGACCTCTTTGCCGCCGGACCGGGATTGCACCGAGTCGATCAGGCGGTAGCCGGCGGGGGCGACCACGTTGGGTTGGCGTGACATCTGCTGCCACAGATAGGAGAAATCGTCTCCGGTGACCGGCAGACCGTCGGACCACTGGGCGTTGGTCTGGATGTGATAGGTGACGGTGAACGGATCCGTCGAGGTGACCGACGCCGACGTGATCAACGCATCCTGACGCTGCCAGACGACCCCTGCGGGTGTGTCGACCGGGCGGAACGCACTGGGCAGTGTCATGGCGGCCACCGCGGTGGTGACGATTCCCTGATCGGCTCCGATGTGCGGGTTGAATCCGCCGCCCACCGAGTCGGTGGCGACGTAGACCGTCTTCTCCGTCGGGTACTCGGTGGGTGTCGGTGGTGGAGCCGTCTCGCGCACGGGTGGTGGCGGGTTCGACATGCATGCCGAGACCAGCAGCAGGAGCGCTCCGACGAGCGCGACCAACCGGCCGTGACGGCGGATCGTCGGCAGCCCTGTGAACCGAGCCGACATCGATCTCGCATGCCAACGACTCACCAGATGTACCCCCAAGGTCACGATGCGCCCGTAGCCACCCCGGGCACGGCCATTCCCCTGCCCTATCCGACCGCCTGATCGCGCGTTTTCGCCCGCGACCGTTCCCGGGCGCGGGTCGACGCGTCGAGATGAACCTTACGCACCCGCACGACCTCCGGAGTCACCTCGACACACTCGTCGGCAGCGCAGAACTCCATCGCGCCCTCGAGTTCGAGCTGCATGGGCTTGGCAAGTGTCTCCATCACGTCGGCGGACGACTGCCGCATGTTGGTGAGCTTCTTCTCACGGGTGACGTTGATGTCGAGGTCCTCGGCGCGCGGGTTGATGCCCACGACCATGCCCTCGTAGGTGTCGGCACCGGGCTCGACGAAGAACGTGCCACGGTCGGCGAGCTGGATCATCGCGAAGGGTGTCACCGAACCGGTGCGGTCGCTGACCAGCGAACCGGTGTGACGCGCCCGGATCTCCCCGGCCCACGAGTCGTAGCCGTCGAACACGGCGTTCGCGATGCCGGTGCCACGGGTCTCGGTGAGGAAGTCGGTGCGGAACCCGATCAGACCGCGCGAGGGCACGATGAACTCCATCCGGACCCAGCCGGTGCCGTGATTGTTCATCTGCTCCATGCGCCCCTTGCGGGCTGCGAGTAACTGGGTGACCGCGCCGAGATACTCCTCGGGCACGTCGACGGTGAGGTGCTCGAACGGCTCCTGCACCTTGCCGTCGACCTTGCGGGTGACCACCTGGGGTTTGCCGACGGTGAGCTCGAAGCCCTCGCGGCGCATCTGCTCGACCAGGATGGCCAGCGCGAGCTCGCCACGACCCTGGACCTCCCAGGCATCGGGACGGCCGATGTCGAGGACCCGCAGCGAGACGTTGCCGACCAGTTCGGAATCCAGGCGCGACTTGACCATGCGCGCGGTGAGCTTGTGACCGGAGACCTTGCCGGCCAGCGGCGACGAGTTGGTGCCGATGGTCACCGAGATCGCCGGCTCGTCGACGGTGATCCGCGGGAGCGGCTTGGGGTCGTCGAGGTCGGCGAGGGTGTCACCGATCATGATCTCGGGCATGCCCGCGACTGCCACGATGTCGCCGGCCGCGGCCGACTCCGCCGGTGCGCGCTCGACGCCGACGGTGGCGAGGAGTTCGGTGATCTTGGCCTTCTCGACCACGGGCTCGCCGTCGACCTCACGACACCACGAGATCTGCTGACCCTTGCGCATGGTTCCGTTGTGGATGCGGACCAGCGCGAGGCGACCGAGGAAGGCCGAGGCGTCGAGGTTGGTGACATGCGCCTGCAGCGGAGCCTCGGGATCCCCCTTCGGGGCGGGCACGTGCTCGAGCAGGACGTCGAAGAACGGGTCGAGGTTCTCGCCGGCCGGGACCTCGCCGTTGGCGGGCTGCTCCTGGCTGGCGATTCCGGCCCGGCCGGAGGCGTAGAGCACGGGCAGTTCCAGCGCGAGCTCGGCCGCGGCGGCCGCTTCGTCGTCGAGATCGGAGGCCAGGTCGAGGAGCAGATCCTGGCTCTCGTCGACGACCTCTTGGATTCGAGCATCCGGGCGGTCGGTCTTGTTCACCACGAGGATGACCGGCAGGGACGCCGCCAGCGCCTTGCGCATGACGAAGCGCGTCTGCGGCAGCGGGCCCTCTGATGCGTCCACCAGCAGGACCACGCCGTCGACCATCGACAGGCCGCGCTCGACCTCGCCGCCGAAGTCGGCGTGGCCGGGGGTGTCGATCACGTTGATGACGACCTCGGTGCCGTCGGGCTGACGACGGTGTACGGCGGTGTTCTTCGCGAGGATGGTGATGCCCTTCTCGCGTTCGAGGTCACCGGAATCCATCACGCGGTCGACGAGCTCGGCGCGTTCGCCGAAGACGCCGGACTGGCGCAGCATCGCATCGACCAGCGTGGTCTTGCCGTGGTCGACGTGCGCGACGATCGCGACGTTGCGGAAATTGTGGACAGCGCTCACTGACTCGTCTTTCGGATCGGATTCTCAGACCGAGATCGGCCCGGTCAAGCGTAACGGAATCCTTCGTGAGATCGCCGTCACAGCGACCAAAGGGCAGCCCGGGTACAGAGGCAATACTTTCACACTCGGTCGGGTGACCCGCTCAGCGGGCCGCACTGCGGCCCCCGTCGACGCCCGAGCAGTAGCCCACCCGGCCCGCCGGTCGCGCTGTCAGCCCCCGAGGTCCTCGAGGAGTTCGGCGACCCACGCCGTGTCGGCAGGCACCAGGTGCCCGCCGTCCGCGAGTGCCCGCAGTGCATCGGCATCGACCCAGCGCAGCGCCTCGTGCTCGGACGGGTGTGGACTGCCGTCGACGATCTGGGCACGCAGTGCGATCAGCCTGAGGTCGGCCCGCAACGGGACCGTCGCGCGCAGCGCGGCGCCGACGCGCACCGTCACACCGATCTCCTCGGTCAGTTCCCGCGTGAGCGCGGCCTCCCAGGTCTCCCCCGGTTCCACCTTGCCGCCGGGCAACTCCCACAGACCTGCGACCTCGGCCGGGTAGCGACGCTGCGCCAACAGCAGACGACCGCCGTCGATGATGGCGCCCGCGACGACCACGCGCGGATCCCGCACCGGGTCGTGCTCGCAGCGGATCTCGTTCATGGGCCGATCACCGCCACACGCTCGGGCACCACCCTCAGGTGCACCCGGTCACCGATCGCGACCGGCTCGGAGGTGACCGCGTCCACGTCACCGGCATCCGACCGAACCCGCAGTCGCCGACCACTGGGCAGGTCGGCGACCATCGCGACGATCCCGGCCGCAGTCGGATCCGGAGCAGTCGGGTTCGGTGCAGTCGGGTTCGGAGCCGTGGGGTTCAGAGCCGCCGGTTCCGGAGCCGCCGGGACCGGAGCAGCGCCGCCCTCTGCGCGCACCGACTCGGGTCGCAGTCCCAGCAGAATTCGCCCGTCGGGCAGGTCGACGGACACGTGGCCGAGGGCGGTCGAGGCGGAACCTCCGACGATCTCGGCGTCGATCACCGTCGTCACACCGAGGAACCGGGCGGTCCACTCGTCGACGGGACGCGACCAGAGTCGTTCCGGCACAGCGGTTTGCACGAGTTCCCCGCCCCGCATGACGGAAATGGTGTCGGCCATCAGCGCGGCCTCGGTGTGATCGTGGGTCACCACCACGGTCGGGGTGTCCGCGGCCCGCACGATCTCGCCGATCTCGGTCGCCAGCTGGTCACGGAGCAGCCGATCCAGAGCCGCGAGCGGTTCGTCGAGCAGCAGCAACCGTGGCCGCGGGGCCAGCGCACGGGCCAGTGCGACCCGCTGCGCCTGCCCTCCCGACAGCTCGTCCACCCGCCGGGTACCGAAGTCGGGCAGGCGGACGAGGTCGAGCATCTCCGTTACGCGCGTACGGATCTCGGATCGCGGCCATCGTCGCATCCGCAGTCCGTACGCGATGTTCGATGCGACGGTCCGGCCGGGGAACAGCTGACCGTCCTGGAACACGACGCCGAAGTCGCGACGATGTGCCGCAACTTCGGCGAGATCGCCGTCATCGAACCGAATCGCTCCGCCGCTCAACGGTTCCAACCCGGCCACCGCCCGGATCAGGGTCGACTTGCCGCATCCCGACGGCCCGAGGAGCGCGGTCACCACCGACCCGGATGTACCCACCGTCCAGCTCAGGTCCTCGAGGACCACCGTCGACCCGTAACGGACCGACACGCCATCGATCTCGAGCATGTCAGAGCACCGCTCCGCTCCGTGGTCGCAACAGTTCCACGGCCACGACCGCGAGGATGGTCACCCCGACCAGCAACATCGACGCGGCCATCGCGGTGGCCAGGTTCTCCGCGCCCGGCCGGTTGAGCGCCGAACCGATCAGCACCGGCAGCGTGGTGGTGTCCGCGCGGGCCAGAAAGCTCGTCGCACCGAACTCGCCGAGCGCCATGACAAAAGCGAAACCGCCTGCAGCACAAAGCGATCGGCCGATCAACGGCAGGTCGACGGTGAGAAAGACCCGCATCGGACCCGCACCGAGGGTGGCCGCGGCCTGACGCAGCCGCCCCGGCACCGACATCAGCGCGGGCACTGCGATACGTACGACGACCGGAATCGCGATCAACGCCTGGACGCACGGGATGACCAGTGGCGAACTCGCGATCCGGGACGGTAGGGCGGCCAGGACGATGAGGTAGCCGAAGCCCAGGGTCACCGCGCTGACGCCGAGCGGAATGGTCGTGACGACGGTTCCGGCGGCCGCCCAGACTCCACGGGAGCGGTGCATCGCGACGGCCGCGAGCAGGCCGACCACGAGTGCGATGGCCATCGCCAACGCCGCCGTGCCGAGTGAGTAGCGCAAGGTGGCCAGCGGCGTCACCCCGTTCACCGATTCCGACAGGGCGCGATAGCCGTCAAGAGTCCACGCGCCGTCGGCACCGGGTCGCACCGATCGGACGGCCAGCACCGCGATGGGTCCCACCAGCACGACGACGGTCCAGATCAGCGCGGCGCCCACGGCAATCCACTGACGGCCATGCGGCCGGAACCTGGTCTCGGCCGGTCGGGCACCGGAGGCGCCGCCGGGTTCGGAGAACACCCGGGTGAGCAGTAGTGCCACGACGACCACGACGACCTGCACCATGGAGAGCGCCACGGCCTCAGGAATACGGAAGTAGCCGATCGCCTGCGTGTAGATTTCGGTCTCCAGAGTGCGGATCTCGCCGTTGCCCAGAATGATGATCACGCCGAAACTCGTGGAGCAGAACAGGAACACGAGAGCAGCAGCCGCGCCGACGGCCGGGACGAGCCGGGGTGCGACCACGTCGACGAAGGCCCGCGCCCGACTCGCGCCGAGCGTCTGGGCGGCCTCACTGAGCCGTGGATCCAGCGACCGCCACGCGGCGCCGACGACACGGGCGATCACCGCCACGTTGAGAAAGGCATGCGCCAGCAGGATCGGCCACAGACCGGTACTGATGTCCGCGAAGGCCAGCGGGCCGTCGAGCAACGCCCGGAACGCGACACCGACCACCACGGTGGGCAGGACGAACGGCACCGTCACGATGACCGTGATCAGCATCGAGCCCGGCACGTTCACCCGCGCGATCAACCAGACCATGGGCACGGCGACCACCACGGCGAGCAGGGTCGACAGCGCCGCCTGATACAGGGTGAACCCCAACAGATCCAGCGCATGGGTTCGTCGCAGCAACTCGCCCACCCCGACGCCTGCGCGCACGTCGACAGCCCGCTTCACCAGCGCCCCGAGCGGCCACATGAAGAAGACCAGGATGAACGCGGCCGGCACGACCCGCAGCGCGAGTGCGCCCAGCCGTCCGGCGGTCACCGTCCGACGGCCTCGCGCCACTGCTGCAGCCACATCTCCCGATTCTGCGCGACGTACGCGGGTGGCAGGCTGACCGTCCACGAGGGCACCGGCGCGCGTTGCGCCCAGCCGTCGGGCAACGGGGTTCCCTTCTGCACCGGGTACACATACATCGACGAGGGCAGCGCCGCCTGCACGGTGGGGCTGAGCATGAAGTCGACGAGCTTGCGCGCACCCGCGGCGTTGTCGGTGCCCTTGAGAACGCCGACGTACTCGACCTGCCGCCAGCAACTGTCGAGCAGCGCTGAGGTGCCCGGGGTGGCCGCCGGCGACGACGCATACGAGAGCACAATCGGTTTGTCGCCCTTGCCCTCGCCGGCCGAGAACAACTGGTTGTATGCGATCTCCCATCCGGACACGACGGTGGCACCGTTGTCGGTCACCGTCTTCCAGTACTGCTGCCACCCCTGGGGAAAGACACCTATGGTGGTGAGCAGGAACGCCAGGCCGGGCGATGACGTACCGGGATCGAGGAGCACGGTCTGCGCCGCATACTTGGGGTCACGCAGATCCCGCAAGCTCTTCGGTGGTTGCTCGTCGTGGGTGGCGTACCAGTTGTCGTCGACATTGAGGCACACGTCGCCGCGATCGACTGCCGTCAACTCGTTGTTCGATCCCGGGATCGCGTAGTCGGCAGCGCCGTTCGCTGCGAGCGGCGACGCATACGGCTCCAGCGCACCGGCGTCGATCGGGCGCGACGCGAAGGTGTTGTCGATGCCGTAGACCGCGTCCGCCTTCGGCGATCCGGGTGTGAGCGACACCGTCGACGCGAGTTGTCCCGCGTCGCCGGACTTGACCACCTTCAGCGTCATACCCGTCTCCTGACGGAACGTGTCGAAGACCGAGTCCGGGAGTGTGAAGGAGTCGTGGGTCAGCAAGGTGACCTCGGCCCCGGGTTCCGAATCATCACCGCAGCCGACGAGAGAGGTGGCGAGGGCCGCCAGGGTGGCCACCACCACGGCGCTTCGGGTCACGTACGTACGCATACCGACACTGTGCCCGATCCGCCGGGCTCCCCTCGCACGTCGTCTCACCACGGGTTGATCTAACCAGTTCCTCGGCCACTGCACGACCGGGCCAGCGCCGATCCCATGAGTAACAATTGCATCAATAACCTCAGGAGTCACACCCTGGGGCGTTAGGCTCCCTGGACAGTGCCCACGATCGAGGCATGCATAGAATGACGCGCGACGCCGATCCGGCGTCGGAGTCACTGACCGCGGAGTGTGTGGCCACGACCGGCCCACACCGACGACCGATTGGACCGGAAACAGTGCGTCTGCCTGTACTCCAGAGCCTGCGCTCCCGCCGAATTCACCGCCCGGCCAGCCCAGTACGGCGCGCCGCGGTGGTGGCGATCAGCATCGCGGCCGCAACCTCGCTGGGATTGCCCGCCGTCGCCCACGGCGCCCCCGCACCCGCCGCCGAGCAGTTCACACCCGGCAACCTCAAGGTCGACCGGAACGTTCTCGACTCGATGGGCGCCTTCGCACCGGCGATCATCGGCGCGGTCGCCACCAAGGGCCCGGACGGCAAGATCAGCCCGAAACTCATCGAACAGGCCAAGTCCTTCGCAGCCACGCCCGGCCTGCCGCCGCAGGTCAAGGAGATCTGGCAGGAGGTCATCGACTTCCTCGGCGAGCCAGGACGCGTGGCACTGGTTCGCCAGAAGGCCGCCGAACGCAAGCCGGGTGAACCGGAGATCCCACAGGGGCCCGGCGCCCCGAAGATCCAGGAATTCCTCTACCCGACGCTCGGTTTCGGCTGCATGCCCGGCAACGGGAGTCCAACCGGAGGCAACTCGCTGGGACGGGCCCTGCTCACCGCGGGCCCGCAGGACGCTCCGGCGCCCGGCCCCAAGCGCGGAGAGGCAGGCTACGTCTACACCAGCCTGGGCACCGGCCCCGCGATCAACAACCCGAACCGCAAGCTGTGGGTGACCTGGCTGAACATCGACAACGGTCGTTCGGGCCAGACCCAGCTGAAGCGCAATCCGAAGATCAACGTCAAGGACGGCCCGGGAACCTTCACCGCCATCGCCAAAACCGGCAAGGGACGCGTGATCTCGACCATCTACGGCGACGTCACCACGAAGAACGACAAGCGCATCAACTCCTGCACGATCGTGCCGACCATCGGTCTCGCCATCGTCTGATCGCCATCGTCTGATCGCAATCGCCTTTCACCATCGTCTGATCGCGCTCCGCGATCGCCCGCACGACACCCCCGGCCCGCCACGGGCCGGGGGTGTTGTCGTCCCAGCGCTCCCCGGATGCAACCTGATCGGAACGTGATCCAGAACACACTTTGACCTGCGCAAAGACCAGAGAACGGCCGTCCGGTCGCCTCCTGGTCGCGGCGACGTCACAGGTAGGACTCACGACTTGCCGATTGGCACCACATCGTGCTCTCTTGTAACTTGAACAACATCTGCCACACAAGTAACACCGGCGGGGTCCCACCCCGGCGGGTCCCGGTCAATGAAGGAGAACGCCATGTCCGGCACCCCTGCGCCACACACGAACCGTCGCCCGCACCGACTGCGGGCCGGTGCCGCCGGCATCGCCGCGGCGGCCGCCGTGGCACTGTGTGGGCCGTTGGTGTCCGCTCCGGCCATGTCTGCCGCGGAACCGCTGGTCGCGCCGGACACGCTGACCATCCCGGCCATCCCCTATGACAGTGAGCTGGCCGCCGCGGTGCGGATGCTCAAGGACGCCGGAGTCGACCGGATGGCGCTCGACGCCGCGCAGGCGATCATCACCAGCGTCGGACAACTGTCGGCCGATCAGGTCGCCGCACGCGGCGCCGCCGCCCCGGCCGCCGGGACCGACCCGATGGCGATTCTTCGCACATTGGGCGTACAGCCACTCAGCCCGTCCGTGGCACCCTTCTGCGCCGCACCGACCGCCGACAACCCGCTCGGCCTCGTCACCGCCGGTGCGGGCGCGGTTCCGGGCCCCTGGCCGATGGCCACCGAACCCCTCGCGCCCCTTCAGGCGCTGTTCGGCATCACGATGCCGAAGCTCAACCTGGTCGACGACGGGCAGACCGCCTACGCGTTCGTGCCCGCCGAGGCCGGCACCGCCTCGGACGGCAAGATGCAGGTGGCCTGGTTCAATGTCAGCACGATGCAGGGTGGATTCGCCGATCTCGAACCCGTGACTAACGCGCCCGTTCTCAAGCTCATCCCGTTGCTGTCCGGAGTCCGGCTCACACCGGTCAAGACCGGAAACGGAACCGTGCTGTCCGCGGTCTACGGGACGGCGACCAACGGCGGCCGGACCTGTTACTTCCTGCCCGCAGTCGGCATCGTCGAGGCCTGACCTCTCCCTTCACTCGAACCGGACCTGACCCCATGCAGACCTTTCCGTCCCGCCGACGCCTCGCTCGCCACGGACGGGTGGCGCGATCCGCGGCCGCCGCCCTACCGGTGGCCCTCACCCTGATCTGCGGAAGCGTCGGTGTCGCGACCGCGGCACCGACACCCGTGGCCGCCACTGATGCCGCCGGTGTCGCGGCACCCGCCGGCGCACAACCCGGGACGGTGTTCGCCAACCGCGACCTGCCGAGGAACCGCCTCGTACCGCGGGCCGGTTCCGGTGATGCCTTCACCTACTGGAGCACCGGCACCGACGGTCGCCCACGGCTGTCGACCGGCGCTGTCCAGGTCCCGGGCGGGCGCGCACCGAAGGGCGGCTGGCCGATCGTGGTGTGGGCGCACGGCAGTCGCGGCATCGCCGACCAGTGCGCGCCGTCCGCACGCCCGACCCAGGACGACAGCGCCGAGATCGGGCGATGGGTCGATCGCGGGTACGCAGTGGTGATCCCCGACTACGCCGGACTGGGAACGCAGGGCACGCCGGAGTATTTCGACACCGATACGACGGCTCACAACATCGTCGACGCGGTCCGCGCGGGCCGTGACGTCGCCGGCGGCCTCGCCCGCCGATGGGTGGTCGTCGGCGAAGGGCAGGGCGCGGCCGCGGCCATCGAACTGGCCCGACAGGCGACCCGGTATCAGGGGCCCACCCTGGACTATCGTGGGTCCGCGGCGTCGTCGGTGCCCGTAGAGTTCGACACGCTGATCGGCAACCTCGGTCCGACGACCGGGACGATGCCCGCCGGCGTGTCCGCGGAGATCCTTTTCACGCTCAGTGCGATTCGCAATGCCCACCCGAGTGTCAAGCTGGATCCGTACCTCACCCGGGGTGGGATCGACTGGCTCAACCGTGCTGCCGGGGTCTGTGCGGACGACCTGACCGACGAGATCGCGGGCACATCGCTGGGCTCGCTGTTCAGCCAACCGCTGGCGGGCAACACGGCACTCCTCGACGCGGTCTCCCGTACCCATATGATTCCGATCAAGGGGTTCACCCGACCGGTCATGATGACTCAGAGCCTGTTCGACCAGACCGTCATCGTGCCGCTCTCCCTGCGCTATCTCAACGACGCGCAGGCCGCCGACCGCCGCGTCACCGCCCGCACATACCTGGCGATCAACCAGCAGCAGTCCGAAGCGTTGTCCGACACCGACATCCGTTGGTTCGTCTCGCGGCTGGCGAGGTGAGGGTCGCCGATCCCCGCCGCCGAGCACTGACGCGACGCACCACAGCGTTCGCCTACGTGGCGGCCGCGGCGGCGGCGACGGCGGCCGGCGCCCTCCATCAGCGTCGGCCGGCCGAGTTCACCAAACCGGTTCCACTTCTCCTGTTGGGCATCCATGCCGCACAGGGCTTCCGACGTCGCAGAGCGATCGACAACGCGCTGATCGCCGGTGCGATCGCATTCTCGGTGGCCGGTGATCGCGCCATGCTCGGTGAGGAGTTCGCCGACGACACCGCCGAGAAGGACCGACATCTACAGGTCGGCGCCACCCTCTTCGCGGGGGCACAACTCTGCTCGGCCGGCGCCATGATCCGTCGCGGTGCACGTCCGACGCCAACCGGAATGCTCACGCGTACGGCGATCCTGGCCGAGTCGGCGAGCGTGCTCGCGGTCCATCGCCCCCGGCTGTTACCGGTGCTGGGCGCCTACGGCAACACCCTGGCATTGATGTCGGCGACGGCCGCCGCGATCACGCGTCCACAGCCGACGATGCGGGCCGGCGGTTGGCTCTTTCTGCTGTCGGATCTGACGATCATCAATCGACGGCACCTGATCCGGGACCGCCGCCTCGCCGCGCTGAGTGAGGTATGGGTCCTGGCAAGCTATTTCGCTGCACAGTGGTTGCTGGTGACCGGCTTGTGCGAGCCGGCCGAAACCGACCCCGGGAGCAGCTGAAACGACCGCCCGGTCAGCCGTGGCTGCCCTTGGCCGCGCGGACGGCCTCGAAATTCGACAGGCGGGTGGCGGCGGCCGCGTCCATGTCCTCGAGCTCCATCCCCTTGGTCTCCTCGACCTTGGATCTGACGAAGAAGAACGACGCCGCGGCACAGAACGCGAAGAAACCGTAGATCCAGCCGAGTCCGAGAACCTTGCTCATCTCGGGGAACAACATCGAAATGGTGAAGTTGGCAACCCAGTTCGCCGCGGTGCAGACCCCGAGCGCGACGCCGCGAATCCGGTTGGGGAACATCTCGCCCAGCATGACCCACATGACGGGACCCCAGGTGGCCGCGAAGAACACGACGAAGAGGTTGGCGCCGATGAGCGCAACCACACCCCAGTTGCCCGGCAGCGTCAGACAATCCGCATTCGTGTTGCCCGCGTTACACACGGTGTCACCGACCGTTCCCGACTGTTTGTACGAGGCCTGGGTGAACGCGATACACGCCATGAGCAGACCGACGAACATGCCGACCGAACCGGCGAGCAGCAGGAAACGACGGCCGACCCGATCGACGAACAGGATTGCGACGAAGGTCATCCCGACGTTGATCGCCGACGTGATGACCGACGTGACGAACGCCTGATCGGTGCTGAAGCCGACCGATTGCCACAGGGTCGTCGAGTAGTAGAAGATCGCGTTGATACCGACGAACTGCTGGAAGATCGCCAACCAGATGCCCACCCACACCAGCGGATGCAAGCCGAAGGACGGTCCTCGGATGTCCTTCAACGACGTACGCGCCTCACGCTTCACCGTGATCCGGATTTCCTTGACACGTTCGAGCGGGTTGGCCTCGCCGGTGACGTCCTGCAGGATGCGAGCTGCTTCTTCATCCCGGTGCTTGCCGACCAGGTAGCGGGGTGATTCCGGGATCAGCAGTGCCAGCACGCCGTAGACGACGGCCGGGACAACGCCCACGAGGAACATCCACCGCCAGGCCTCCAGGCCCCACCAGAGATCGTTTTCCGGACCGTCGGCGGCGTTCTGCAACAGCGTGTCGGACAACAGGGCGGCGAAAATGCCCAGGGTGATCGCGAGTTGCTGCATCGACGCCAACGCGCCCCGGTACCGCGCCGGCGAGATCTCCGAGATGTAGGCGGGCGCGATCACCGATGCGATACCGATCCCGATGCCGCCGAGCACGCGCCACAGCAGCAGATCCCCGACGGTCTGGGTGTATGCGGTTCCGACCGCGGAGATGATGAAGAGCGCGGAACCGAGCAGCATCACCCGCTTTCGGCCCCAGACATCGGCGAGGCGACCGGCGAACCAGGCCCCCAACGCGCATCCGAGCAGTGCGATGGCGACCGCGAAGCCCGTGAAGAGTTCGGCCAGCCCGAAGGTGTCCTGGATCGAGTTCACCGCTCCGTTGACGACCGAGCTGTCGAAACCGAACAGGAAGCCACCGACCGCTGCGGCCACCGTCACGCCGATGACCTTCGCTGTGTGCTGCTCAGCGGTTTCGGGATTGTGCGCCTGCGACATCAGCCACGTCCTCACCATCGAGTGCCGCCAGTGGTTGGCGGAGTTCGTTAGTCAGGCTACTAGCCGAATCGCGGTGTTCCGTGGCAATTCTGCGCACTTTTTGGTATCGAATTCCGGCGCGCCGGGTCAGATCAGGCCGACGCCCGCCCGCTGCAGGTCGAGTATTGGGCGTTGACCATCGGTACCACGACCATCAGCCCGATCTTCTGGCGAATGGTGAACGCCACCTGCCCACGTCCCGGATGCAGGTCGACCTGCCAGGTGACGGTCCGCGCCCGGCTCGGCACCGTCACCGAACCTGTCCGGCCAGTGGCCAGATTGCGCCAGGTGACGCGGGTTTCGATGGTGTAGTCCAGGATCGCCGGCTGCGCGCGGTTCGAGGCGATCAACGAGATCGCCGGTCCGGGGAGGCCGTCGGCGGCGCGCGGAATCTGGTTGAACACGTCGACATGAACCGGGATAGGCGGCCCGGGCAAGGGATTGATGCTGTCGCAGCGCAGGGTGGTGACGAGGTTCGGCTCGGTGTACTCCGGGATCGCCTGAGCCGTGTTCGCACCGACCGTGAGGCCACCGACAGCGGCTGCCACAGCGGCGAGCATGACACCGCCGATCCGCCTCCGATGCACGCCCACACCGAGTCCCCTCCATCTGATCCCCATGGGCCGAGTGTAGGGGTCTCTAAGATGAGCCCATGGCGAATCTCCAGATTGCGCAGGACCCGGCGGCCGATGCGCTGCTCTCCGCCGATGCGTTCGCATTGCTGACCGGCATGTTGCTCGATCAACAGTTCCCGATGGAGCGTGCCTTTGCCGGACCGGCGAAGATCCGTGACCGGTTCGGAAGCATGGACCCCGCCGCGATCGCGACGGCCGAACCCGATGCGTTCGCGGACCTGTGTGCCACGCCGCCCGCGATTCATCGATACGGCCGCTCGATGGCCGGACGGGTACAGGCCCTTGCGCAAGTGGTCGTCGACGAGTACGACGGCGACACGGAGCGCATCTGGACCGAGGCGAAAACCGGCGACGAACTGTTCCGCCGACTCCGCGCACTGCCCGGATTCGGCGACCAGAAGGCCAAGATCTTCACCGCCCTGCTCGCCAAGCAGCTCGGGGTGAAGCCCGCCGGATGGACCAAGGTGGTGGGTGACTACGGCAAGGTCGGCTTCCGTTCGGTGGCTGATGTGACCGACCCGGAATCACTGCAAAAGGTGCGCGACTTCAAGAAGGCCGCGAAAGCCGCCAAGAAGGCCTGAGTCGTCGCCGGCTCGACCCGATCATCCGGTTGCCACTCCCGCCCGACCCTGACATCACCTAGTGTCAGATTCATGAACTCGAAGAACGACGGCGCGCGCAGCGTCGTCGAGTGGCCCTTTCGACTCGGCTTCGCCGTGACCGGTGTGGTGCTCACCGCCGCGGAGTCGGCGGTCACCATCACCCGACTGACCGCGACCAGCGTCCAGCACGAGGTCGGCAACGCTCTCGGGCTCTCCGCCGAGGAGCTCGGCGGTGCGCGTACTCCCCTGGCGCTTCTCAATCAGCTGGCCGAGTTGCTCAGCCCGGATCGGCCGTTCGGCCGTATTCTCGCGGCCGGTGGCCCGTTGGAGCGCCTGCTGAATCCCGACGGTGTCATCGATCGCCTCACCGCTCCGGACGGCCTCCTCGAGAAGCTCACCGCGCATGGCGGCCTCCTGGACCAGATGACCGAAGAAGGTGGAATCCTCGTTCGCCTGAGCGCCAAGGACGGGCCTCTCGATCGGCTCACCCGCCCGGGTGGGGTCGTCGACCAGTTCACGGAGAACGAGGGCATCCTCGAGCGCCTGACCTCGCAGGGCGGGATCGTCGACAAACTGACCTCTCCTGACGGCGTGCTGGAGAAGGTGACCGCCCCCGGCGGCGTGCTCGACCGCATGGCCGACGACGGCGGCCTCCTCGACCAGTTGGTCGGTGAGAACGGTGCCGTGGAGCGCGCGATCGCACCCGGCGGTCCGCTCGACCGGATCACCGAACTGACCGAGGTGATCGGGCAGCTCGCCCCGAACCTGCTCGCCATGCAGGACACCGTGCACGAACTCGCCGAGACGGTCGAATTGCTCAACCAGACGGTCGCGCCACTCGGAGGCCTCGCGGAGCGTCTGCCGAAACGTCTGACACGGGGTCCGAAGGGCGGCTCGGGTTCCTCGTCGGGAACGCCGTCGATCACCGACGGTTCCGAACGCAACGGCTACTCGCGCGGGGAATCCGACGAACGCTGAGCCGCCCCGATTGCCTTGAGGCGATCGAACGCATCATCGAGCAGACGGACATAGCGGTCCACATCCGGCATGATCTCGGGGCTCGTGGTGATCGACAATGCGATCGTCTCACCGGTCCCGTGCACGCCGTGGGTGAGTCCCTGCATGGGCGACAGAGCGGGGAATCCGGTGCTGAACAGGATCGGCGCACCGGCCAGTTCCAGATCTGCCGGTCCGCGGTACACCGAGGACACGACGGTCACTCCGGTCACCCGATCAGGTCGTCTGGTGGGATCGAATTGCCTTGTTCCCCAGTACGCCAGGACGGCCGGCGTAGCGTCGTCGGCGGCGCGCTCGGCACGTCGCACCGGGTCGTCGTCGGCAGCGCGGACCCGCGCCACCTCGTCGGCGATGGCCCGCGCACGAGTTCCCGGATCCGCGATGTCGCAGTGCAGGTCGATTCCGACATTGCGAAAGTTGTTGCGTGACCGGGATGGTCGATTTCCGCCCACGGTCAGTTCGGCACCGATCGGATCGGCCGGACCGCCGCCGAGGTATGCGGCGAGCGCAAACGAGATCACGGTCAACGCACCGACGGTGACGGTGTGGCCCGACGGAAACCTTGCGCGATCGACGACCACGACCCGAAGAACGCGGTCGGGTCCGGGTTGCCGATTCAGAACCGTCGGCGCATACCCTGCGCCGGGTGCCCTCGGCCGGTCACGAACCGCCCGGAATGCGGTCGCGCCATGCCAGAGCATCTGGCCGACGTGCATCGGCATCGACACCAGCCCCCAGGCGGCCGTCGCCGCACCCATGGCCTGTCGCGGCGGCGCGAACCGGGCGGCCGACCGAGGATGCGGGCCCCCGATCGGTACGCCGCCGAACAGCTCCCGCGCGATCCTCGACACCCGTCGACCATCGCCGAGCGCGTGGCTGATCTGGAGGACCACCACAACGCCGGCACCACAAGGGCCATCGGACACCGGACCGAGCAAGTGGAGACGCCAGGCATGGCGGGTCGGGTCGAGTTGGTCGCCGGTCAGTGCGGCGATGCGCTCGAGACATCCGTCCCAGGTACCGACCGCACCATGGATCACGAACTGATCGTCAGTGATCGGGCAGCCCACCCACAGCGGGTAGTCGAGCACCCCCGGCACGTCCAGCACCGACAGCCCCAGATCGGGGATGTCCTCGGCGCGCCTGAGCAGGTGTTGAGCCAGCGAGCCCAGCGGATCACCCTGATCCGCAAAGCAATACACCAAGAACTGGTCGTTCGGGATCACCCGCGACAACCAGTGGGTTCGCGCGTCCACGGGCGCCATCCGCGTCATCGCTGCACGGTAGCGCACATGGACGCACTGTAGTGACGACGCAGGGGCCGAGGAGGTCCGGAGCGCCGGCGAAGGACCGTCGCGAAGCTGACCGACGTCGCTCCCTCATTACGCGTTCGCTCCCTCGATCGAGGGAGCGAATCCCGAACGAGGGAGCGATAACTCGCAACCATTGCACCCGCCGATCGGCCCCGAGGTCCGCACGGCAAGCGTCAGTCGAGAGTGGGACCGGCCTCGCGGACCTCGTCGACCCGGCCCATCGCCTCTCGGAGATCGGACAACCACGAATCAGTATGTTGTCCAACAAGTTTGACGCACCACGACAAGGCGTCGGCGCGGCTTCGCGCGACACCCGCCGCGACGAGCGTGTCGAGGACCTGACGTTGCGGCTGGCGCAGTCGGGTCATGACCGGCACCGCGAGGTGGGTGAACAACTGCGAGGACTCACCGCAGCGCACCCCCCAGGCAACCTTGCGATCGAACCGATGCTCGGCCTCGCGGGCAACCTCGATCCGTGCGTCGCGGGTGGACTCGCGGAACCGTGAGATCCGCCCCGCCTCGGCCTGACGTTTCGACGCCTCATCGGCGCCCTCGTCCACATCGGTGGCCGCGATGGTCCCGATGATGGTGATCTCCTCACGATCCACTCGCACCTCGGGCGGACCGCTGAACAGATCGTCGGGCAGGCGTCCCGTCAGCCAACCGCTCACAGAAGTCTCGGTCTCGGTCATGGCAACTCCTCACCATTTGATTACTTGTAATTATTCTTACCACGCAAACCCGCTGCTGTCGCCTGTCCTCGGCCGCAACCCAGGGCCGGTATCGCCACCGGCGACCGATGGCGGATTAAATGGACACATGCCGAGATCTGTTCCAATCAGCGCCCTCGACCCGAACACGCCGGTCATCATCGGAGTCGGGCAGGCGTCCGAGCGTCTCAGTGATCCCGCCTACCAGGCGCTCTGCGAGGCCGATCTCGCTGCGAAGGCCGTCGAGCAAGCTCTCGCCGATTCCGGTGTCGCGGCGCCGACCATCGCGGCCGAGGTCGACACCGTCGTGGGTGTGCGGACGTTCGAGGAGTCCAGCCCGTTGTCATCGAGCCCGTTGGGGCGACCCGACAACATGCCACGTGCGGTGGCCAAGCGCATCGGGATGGACCCGCGGCGAGCGGTACTCGGGGTCACCGGAGGTCAGAGTCCGCAGAGCCTGCTCACCGAGTTCGCCGGCGAGATCCACGCGCAACGATCGTCGGCCGCAGTACTCTTCGGCGCCGAGATCATGTCGACGGTTCGCCATCTGACGGCAACCGTCGCTGACGAGCGCCGGCCCAGCTACGCCGAACAGGTCGGTGGTCAACTCGAGGACCGCGGCTTCGCAATCGCCGGGCTCACCTCCCACCAGGAAGCCCGTCACGGACTCATCGCACCGGTCACGCAGTACGCGGTGCTCGAGAATGCACGGCGACACCGGATCGGCCTGGGGCGAAGCGACTACGCCGCGGCCATGGGAGAGCTGTTCGCTCCCATGTCACGCGTGGCCGCCGGCAATCGGCATGCGGCGGCGCCGACGTCGCGGACACCCGACGAACTGATCACACCGAGTGAGGGCAATCGGATGGTGGCCGATCCGTTCACCCGGCTGATCGTTGCGCGAGATCAGGTCAACCAGGCGGCCGCCGCCGTCATCGTGTCGGTCGGCCTCGCGCGCGACCTCGGGATCGATCCGTCGCGCTGGGTGTTCCTGCACGGACACGCCGACACCCGCGAGCGGACACTGATGCAGCGTCCCGACCTCAGCACCGGCCCGTCCGGATCGGCGGCCGTCCGCCACGCCCTCGACGTCGCAGAGGTCGACCTCGACGGCGTCAGGTTCCTCGACATCTACAGCTGCTTTCCCATTGCGGTCTCCAACATCATCGACCCCCTGGGGCTCGCCGACGACGACCCCCGCGGACTGACCCTGACGGGCGGGCTGCCGTTCTTCGGCGGTCCGGGCAACAACTACTCGATGCACGCCATCGCCGAGGCCGTCGATCGGGTCCGGACGTCGCGCGGCGACCATGCACTCGTGGTGGCCAACGGCGGCATCCTCAGCAAGACCTCGGTCGGCGTCTACAGCGCGTCGCCCGCGAACTGGCGGCCCGGCGACTCGGCCGGGGTGCAGGAGCGTCTGGACGCGGCCCCGGTCGTGCGAGCACGCGATCACGCCGACGGACCCGCCGTCGTCGAATCGTTCACCGTCGTGCCCGGCAGGGACGGCGGGCGCAAGGGCATCGTCATCGGACGGCTGGACGACGACACACGCTTCGTCGGCACGGTGAACACCGACGACGACTCGATGTTCGAACTGCTCGCTTGCGACGATCCCATCGGTGCCCGGGTCTACGCCCGATCATCGTCACAGGGCAATCGGGTGTTCACGAATCGGGCGGCGATGCTGCATCGACACCCACCGAGCACTCCGTCGTTCCGCGATCAGTACTCCCACGTCGAGGTGCGCCGCGACGGTCGTCTACTCGAGGTCACCATCAACCGACCCGAGGCCCGCAACGCGTTGCATGCAGCCGCCAACGCCGAATTGGACGAGATCTTCGACGCCTATTTCGCCGACCCGGACCTCTGGGTGGCCATCCTCACCGGGGCGGGAGACCAGTCGTTCTCTGCCGGAAACGACCTGGCCCAGACCACCGGCGCCGGGCTCGAGATCCCGAAGAACGGGTTCGCGGGTCTGACCTCCCGACGAGACCTACCGAAACCGATCATCGCCGCCGTCAACGGGTTTGCCCTCGGCGGCGGTTGTGAGATCGCACTGGCGTGTCACATCGTCGTCGCCGACGAACGCGCCACCTTTGGTCTGCCCGAGGTCAGAGTCGGACTGGCCGCGGTCGCCGGCGGTCTCGTCCGCCTGCCCGCGGCGGTGGGCGGGGCACTCGCCCGCGACATGATCCTCACCGGTCGGCGCCTGGATTCATCCGAGGCACTGACTGCCGGCCTGGTGAGCCGAGTCGCCCCCGCCGGCCAGGTCATGACCCTCGCACGCGAAGTGGCCCAGGAGATACTCGAGGGGTCACCGACATCCGCACGAGAGTCGTTGCGGGCGATGAGCGTGGCGGCGAGCATCGCCGACGAGATCGATGCCATCGAGGCCACGTCGACCGCGCTCGACAGCCTGCTCGTGAGTCAGGACACCGTCGAGGGCATCACCGCTTTCGTGTCCAAGCGTGCGCCACGCTGGACCGGCCGCTGACCCGTCCACCTTCCAGGCCATCGGCCACACCCGGGGGTACGATCAGCCCGACCATGGGCCGATCGCACCAGACCCACGGTCGTACCGAGAAGCAACGAGAGGCCCGGGTATGACACTTGACCAGTCGGCGAAGCGGTCGACCGCGGATGAGGCGAGCGGCTGGTCGATCCCTCGCGGCACGATCGTCTTGCTGACGATCACCGGACTGATCGTGACGGTCGGCGGGATGAAGGCGGTATCCGGCCTGGTCGGCCCGATCTTCCTCGCGCTGATGCTGACGGTGGCGGTTCAGCCGATCCCGGCCTGGCTCCGGCGAAAGGGATTGCCGACGTGGCTGGCGTTCGTCGCAACGCTGCTCGCCGTCTACGGAATCCTGTTGGGACTGTTCGGGTCTCTGGTCTTCTCCATCGCCCGGCTGGCGACGATCCTGCCGGAGTACTCCGACAAGTTCCAGCAGCTGATCGACAACTTCCAGAAGACCTTGACCGATCACGGGGTCAGCCCGGAGAAGGTGCACGACATGATCTCCCACATGGACCCGGGCAAGGCGCTCGGCTATGTGACCGCCCTACTGGAGAGCACGTTGTCGGTGACGTCGGCCCTGATACTCGTGATCACGCTGCTGCTGTTCATGTCCGCCGACGCCATCTCGTTCGACAAGAGAATCAATGTGCTCCGCGGCCAGCGTCCCGAGATCGCCGCCGCGTTCAGCTCATTCGCCCGCGGAACTCGCAGCTACCTTCTCGTCTCGACCGTCTTCGGCCTGATCGTCGCGGTCTTCGACTCGGTCGCGCTGTGGGCCATCGGGATTCCCCTCCCGATCCTCTGGGGCCTGTTGTCGTTCATCACCAACTACATCCCGAACATCGGGTTCGTCATCGGGGTCATCCCGCCCGCACTTCTCGCTCTGCTCGATGGCGGATGGCAGCAGATGCTCCTGGTCATCGCGGTCTACAGCGTGATCAACGTGGTCATCCAGTCGGTGATCCAACCCAAGTTCGTGGGCGACGCGGTGGGACTGTCCACCACCCTCACCTTCCTGTCGCTTGTGTTCTGGGCGTGGGTCATCGGGCCGCTCGGTGCGATCCTCGCCGTGCCGCTGACGCTCATGTCGAAGGCGTTGCTCATCGACATCGACCCGTCCACGCGGTGGGTGGACGTCCTGCTCGCGTCGTCGGCACCCAAGGAACTCGCCGCCCAGGCGGCATCCGTGGGATCGACGGCAGGATCTGCAGGATCGACAGGACCCGCGACAGATGAGCCGGCCGAGTCCGATGCCGGATCGACATCCGCGACGCAGAACCGCGACGCGACGCAGAACCTGGACGCGGCACAGAACCCGGAGAGCCGCGGCACGGAGTCCGAGGGCCCCGACACGGAGTCGGACGGTCCCACCCAGAAGGGCTGAGCAGCCGCCCGGGCCCGCGCCCCCACAGAACGAGCATCCCCGCAGACCCGGGCCGGCCTTCCTACGACGGGCGTCGGTGAAGTACATTCGTCAGATCAGATATATTTGATACGTGGCGCCCGCGTGGGGTCAGTGACGACAGGGGTGACAGCTCGAGATGGATATGACATGGTCGGACGCCGACATCGCGTTTCGCGACGAGGTTCGCGAGTTCCTCGAGGCCAATCTCACCGATGAACTACGTGCCGTCGGGCGACTGCGCACCAGCGTCTACACCGATCACGAAGCATCCATGAAATGGCAGGCCATCCTGCACGAGCGCGGCTGGGCCGCACCGGCCTGGCCGGTCGAATACGGCGGCTGCGACTGGTCGCTCGGGCAGCACTACCTGTTCAGCCGCGAATCCGTGCTGGCGGGTGCGCCCGCACTCTCGCCCATGGGTATTCGGATGGTGTCGCACGCGATCATGGCCTTCGGCACACAGGAACAGAAGGACTTCTTCCTCCCTGGCATCCTCGACGGCAGCGTCTTCTTCTGCCAGGGCTACTCCGAACCCGAAGCCGGCTCCGATCTCGCGTCGCTCTCGATGGCGTCCGTCAGTGACGGCGACGACTTCGTGGTCACCGGCAGCAAGATCTGGACGACCCATGCCGCCGAGGCCAATTGGATCTTCTGCCTGGTCCGGACCTCACGTCAGGAACGTAAGCAGCAGGGCATCACCTTCCTGCTCATCGACATGACCGATCCCGGAATCGAGGTCCAGCCCCTGGTCATGGCGTCGGGTGAGCAGATCCAGGCGCAGGTGTTCTTCGACGGCGTCCGTGTCCCGAAGCGCAACGTGCTCGGCAAGGTCGACGAGGGCTGGACCGTCGCAAAGTATCTGCTCATCTTCGAACGAGGTGGCGGCGCCGTCGCGCCGGCACTGCAGGTGACGTGCGAGAACATCGCGGAACGCGCCGCATCGGTCACCGGACCCTCGGGTGTACCGCTCATCGACGAGCCGGCGTTCGCAGCGAAACTGGCCGACGCCCGCGTGCGGGCAAAGATCCTCGAGGTCCTCGAGTACCGCACCCTCGCCGCGATGAGTTCGGGCGGCGACGCCGGATCGCTCGCCTCGATGCTGAAGATCATCGGAACCGAGCTGAGCCAAGCGATCACCGAACTCGACCTCGAGGCCGCCGGACCACACGGCCGGGTCTACCAGCCGCATGCGGCGGCGCCGGGCGGACCGATCAACCGCTATGAGCCACCCAGTGATGGCTATGTGAGTGGTGAGGCGTGGCAGGCTGTCGCACCGCTGCTCTACATGAACGACCGCGCGGGTTCGATCTACGCGGGCAGCAACGAGATCCAGCGCAACATCCTGGCCAAGGCCACCCTGGGACTGGGCTAGAGAGACGACGGAGCACAGACAACCATGGACTTCACCCTCACCCCCGAACAGCAACTCCTGCGTGACGGACTGACCAAATTTCTCGGCGCTCGCTATGACCTCGAGGAAAGCCGCGAGGCCGCCAAGGTCGGTGCGGGCTGGCAACCCGAGATCTGGCGTGCCTTCGCTGACGAACTCGGCGTGATCGGCGCGTGCCTACCGGAATCGGTCGGTGGCGACGACGGCGGACCGGAAGAGCTGATGGTCGTGACCGAAGCGCTCGGTCACGGTCTCGTGGTCGAGCCCTTCGTGGACGCGGTCGTGCTCGGCGCGCGACTTCTCGAGCGGACCGGGCATCAGCGAGCACTCGCGGTGGCCAAGCAGATCGCCGAAGGCAACGCGATCACCGCGCTGGCTGCGGTGGAGGACGGTTCGGGCGGCATGCTCAACCACGTCACCACCCGGGCGGAGCGCTCCGGCGACACCTGGATTCTCAACGGCAGCAAGGCCGTCGTCACCACTGCGCCGCTGGCAGATCACCTGATCGTCAGCGCCCGGACCGCCGGTGACACGCGGGACCGCGATGGCGTGTCATTGTTCTTGGTCGACGTCTCCTCAGACACGGTCGACGGATTGACCATGCACGCGGTTCGAACCATCGACGACCGGCGTGCGGCGGACCTCACCTTCACCGACCTGGTCGTGGACGCCGATTCCATGATCTCCGAAGGTGATGCCCTTCCGTTGCTCGAGCAGGCGTGGGACGAGGCGACTGCGGCCGTGGTGTCCGAAGCTGTCGGCGCGATGCGAAAGGTGTTCGACGACACCGTCGAATACACCAAGCAGCGTCAGCAGTTCGGACAAGCGATCGGCAGTTTCCAGGCGCTACAGCACCGCATGGTCGACATGTACATCGAACTGGAACAGGCCGTCGCCGCGCAGTACTACGCGATCCTCACGCTCGGTGCGCCGGCGGCCGAGCGTGCCGCGGCGGTGTCCGCGGCAAAGGCCACCATCAGCAGGGCGGCGAGATTCATCGGCCAGAACGCCGTGCAGCTGCACGGCGGAATGGGCATGACCGAGGAACTGGCGATCGGCCACTACTTCCGCCGCCTCACGGCCGTGGAGTACGAGTTCGGTACGGCCGACGCTCATCTCGCTCGTTTCGCCCGGCTGTCCCGCAGCTGAGCGGGCAGACATCAGGGCCGCTGCGCAGCCGGGGGGTGCGCAGCGGCCCTGATGTCGTGGCGGTCAGGGGTGTTCAAGACGCGGCAGTCCTGCGCTCCGCCGATCGCGGATCATCAGCACACCGATGGCGATGACCGCGATTCCCCGCGGCGCTTCGTAGATGAAGCCGGAGAACCCCGCGACCGCAGGCAGCGGGAGCATGAACCCGACCATCCCGACGAGTGTCAGCGCACCGATCCACACCGGAACCGCCCGGTTGCGGATCAGACTGATGCCCAGCACACCCAGACCCGCGAGCATCACGAGACCGCCTACGGTGTTGAGCATCTCGAACGCGCTGGTGCCGACCATCGTGTCGTCGCCGGCGATGATCCAGGCCTTGGCGGGATCGTGGGCGAACGGGTACGCCACGAACAGTTCGACGGTCAGATGGCCGGTCGCGGTGACCAGGTTGCCGACGAAGTGGGCGACGACCCCGATGAACCCGGCGACGCCGGTACGCGGAGCGAGCCAGGCGTACATGCCCGGGAGGCCCAGCAGGAGGAGTGTGGTGCCGACCGCGAGCAGGATCTGTGCCCAGGGCGCGCCGGCACCGAGCAGCGCATCCACCGAATGGGCCTTCCCGGCGACGATCGGGTGCAGTGTGCCGCCGGCGATGCAGGCCGCGCCGCCCGCAGCGAGTGATCCGCCGCTGAGGCGACGAAGGGTCGGCCAGGACGGAGACCGGAACGGGCCGGGCAGGTCGTTCGGGTCCGGCGAGTGGCCAACGGTCGTGGTGGTGTTCGTGATCTTCGCAGAGGGGGTTGTGGCAGAGGGGGTTATGGCAGAGGGGGTGGTGTGTGTCATGTCGTCAAGGTTTGCCTGGGCTGCTGGTGTTAACCTTGTGCGCGACTGGTGCCGTCGTCGACACCACATTCGGACCAGGTCAGCCCGGTTCATCGATGACCGTGCCGACCGCTGACCTACCGGACGGCGTACGTGGGAGATCCCGATCGACACATCCCCATCAGGGTTCTCGGCCCCCTGTCGGTGACGGCTGCCGACGGATCGACCATCGAGATGTCGGCGCGCAAGCACGCGGAACTGCTCACCATCCTCACCGTCGAGCGCAGCGCATGTTCGCCCGCGCGTATCGCCGATCTGCTGTGGCGTCAGAACCCGCCCCGCTCCGCGCCGAACACCTTGCAGGGCTACGTCTCGCGGCTCCGGAAGCTTCTCGAGCTCACCGGATCGGTCCGCATCGACACCGTCCCGGCCGGCTACGTCCTGCGATGCGATGGCGCGGGAACCGACCTCGACCTCCTGGATCGGCTCAGTCAAGACGGACTGCAGCTGATCCGCAGCGATCCGGCCGCAGGCATCGAAAGGCTCACCCGCGCGCTGGCACTGTGGCGTGGTGATCCGTTGATCGAGATCTCCGACATCGCCGACTATGCGCCCGAACTCGTCCGTCTCGACGACATGCGGTCCGAGCTGACCGAAACCGTCGCCGATGCGCACCGGACGCTCGGGGAACATCGCCGCGCGGTGTCGCTGCTGACGCCGTTGTGTCATCGACATCCCTATCGGGAGGTCGCGTCGCGTTCGCTGGCCCGGGCACTGCACGACGACGGACGAACGGCGGACGCGCTCGCCGAGCTCCGACGCCTGCGCGCGGCGCTCGGCGACGATCTGGGTCTTGACCCGAGCGCGGAAACCGCTGCACTCGAGGCCGAACTGCTCTCCCCGACAACCCCCCTCACCGCCCCACCGCCGGTTCCCGACTCCAATGACGCCCCGCGCCTCGTCGGCAGGTCGACCGAGACCGAGATGCTCGACCGCATCTGGCGCAGCGGCGCGACCCGGCCGACCGGTGTCGTCCTGATCGGCCCGTCCGGCATCGGGAAGACCGCGCTGGCCGAGGACCTGATCGCGCGCCACGGCGCCGCACCCCGCCGTTTCGTCGGACGCCCAGACGCCGGTGCGACCGCATTCGGCGCGATCGAGGAATTGATCGGCGGTCCAGCTCGCACCGAGGGGGCGACCGCGAACCTGCTGGCCGACGAACTCACGTCGACGATCTTCTCGGACATCACCGGGAGCGGAAGGGCAGTACTGCTGCTCGATGACCTGCAGTGGATCGACCGCGACTCCGCGGGCGTGCTGGCCCGTGTCCTGTCCGCGCTCCCCGGGGCGCCCGTGACTGTGATCGCCGCCTGCAGGAGTGCCGATGATGCCGGCGCCCAGATCGTGGGATCCGCGCTGCGTCGACATGGTCATTTCAGTGAGTTGCAGGTCCCGGAACTCTCCTCGGAGGACACCGAGACCCTGATCGAACTGCGGTTCCGTGATCTCGGCATCGCACCGCCGGTCGACCGCGGCGAGCTCGCGCGACAGAGCCTCGGCCATCCCGTCATCGCAGAACAGTTGTGCGATGCGGTCGCGCTCGACGCCGGCCGCGATCTGCGACACCCGGCGGTGACCGTGGTCGGACGGCGCCTCGACGAGCTCTCCGCCCCGAACCGTCGATTGTTGACCCTGCTGGCCGTCGCCGGCGGGTCACTTCCGTCCGATGTCCTCGACGCGGTGTCCGACGGCGGCGGGGTGACCGCGGGCGCCGATGGCGCACGGAGCGGATTGGCCCGGCTCGACCCCGACGGCACACTCCGGGTCGCCCACGACTCCGTCCGCGAAGCCCTCGTCGCGACAACCTCGCGGACGCAACGGATCGACGCCCACGCACAGCTGGCCGCCGCACTCGCGACAACTCGTCCGGACGAGCCGGCGGCTGTCGCCCTGCACCTCTGTGAATCGGCAGTGGATGCAGACTCCACCGCACGCGCGGCACTCGCCTGCCTCACGTCAGCAGCCTCGGCACTCGATGCGGACGCTGATCATCTCGCCCTCGACCTGGCCCGACGCGGCCTGCGCCTACCCGACGTCGACGAATCGGTCACCCTGGAGCTCCATCGCATCGCGGGTTCGGCCGCGACGCGCGTCGGCGAGTTCGCCTCGGCCGAAGCATCTTTCCAGGCGGCCGCCCAACTGAGCAGGTCCCGGGGCGACTGGGCGGGACTCGCGGCGACGGCGCTGTTGTCCGCGCCGCACGGTGTCGGCGGCTACTGGTCGGGCTACGGAGTTGTCCAATCCGCCGACCTCTCGCTGATCCGGGAGGCGTTGGCGCACAGCGATCAGATCGACGCCGAGGAGGCCGCGCGCCTGCACGCGACCGAAGCAGCCAGGCTCAGCATCGTGGGCGTACCCGGCGCCGAAGACCATCTGGCAGCAGCCCAACTGACCGCCGCAGCTGCCGGCGGCGCGGTCGCCTACGAGATAGCGCTCGCCGACTTCCTCATCCGCTGGGGCGCCGACACCGTCGAGGATCGTCGCAAGATCGCCCGGGCCCTGTACGAGATGTCCGCGGGGGACGTCCATCGCCGGGCGACAGCACTGCATCTCCAGCGTGTCTGCGCCCTCGAGGCGGGCGATCTCCGGTTGGCACGGCGCATCTCGACCGAGTACGCACGTCTGGTCGACCGTCGCGACGGAAACGATCTGCACACCATGCAGGTGTGGTGGCAGGTGATGCTCGCGCTGCTGCGCGGCGACTACGACGCGAGCCACACACTGGTGGAGCAATTCGTCGCAACGCTGGGCACACTCTCCGAACGCGCCCGGCTGCTCACCGAGGCGTCAGTCCTCACGAGCCGATCGATCGAGGCGTGGCACCGCGGACAGCTCCCGTCGTCCTCGTCGGAGTTCGACACGCTGGTCGACAAGGTCGACGACGACTTCGCCCTCGTGATCGCCCTGGGAGCGGCAGAGGCGGGAGACCTCGACCGGGCGCTGCAGATGGCCACCGAACTCACCTACGACGCCGACCAATGGACCGGACCACGCGTCCAGGTACGCGCTCCACTGCTCATCGAAGCGCTGTACGCGATCTCGCTCGACCCGGACCACGCATCCGCGGCACGCGACATCTGCCGGCGACTCGAACGGTTCGCCGACAGCTGGTCCAGCGGCCTGATCGTTCAGTGGCCCGGGCTGGTGTGTGTCGGGCCGGCGAGCCTGTATCGCGGCACCGTCCGCACGATCCTGGGTCAGGACGGATCAGACGATCTGCGGGAGGCGGTGCGCATTGCGCGCGACGTCGGGGCCCGACCGTACCTGGCGCGGGCGCAGCAGCGTCTCGCGCGCCTCGCACACCGACCGGCCGTCAGCTGAGCCGAACAATCGCCCCCGGGTCGTCGAGCACCAGCTTCTTCAACACCTTCTTCGCGACCTTTCCGGTCGCCGTTCGTGGCACGTCCACCGTGATATACAGCGCCTCCGGGCATTTGAAGGTCGCCAGACGAACATCGGCGAACGCACGGAGCTCGGCGAGGTCCGGCGTCGCACCGGGACGAGGCACCACCACCGCGCACACCCGCTCGCCCATCATCGCGTCGGGGAGTCCCACGGCGGCGACATCCAGCACGTCGGGGTGCTCGTACAGCACCGCCTCGACCTCGGCGCAGTAGACGTTCTCGCCACCACGGATGATGACGTCCTTGACCCGGTCGACGACGTAGATGAAGCCCTCGTTGTCGATGTAGCCGAGGTCGCCTGTCCGAAACCAGCCGTCCACGAACGACTCCGACGTGGCCTCGGGGTTGCGCCAGTAGCCCTTCGCCACCTGTGGCGACCGGAAACACAGTTGGCCCAGTTCGCCGACTCCGCACGGTTCGCCGGCCAGTCCCTCGATCCGGAGCTCGGCGGTCGGGTTGAGGCGGCCGACGCTGTCGGGGTGGGCCGCATATTCGTCGCCGACGTTGCTCACCACGGCCGAGGTCGTCTCGGTGAGCCCGTAGCCGTTGACGATCTGGACCGACTCACCGAGGACCGTCCGGGCCATGCGCGGCAATTCGGGCGGCACATTCGAGGCGCCGCAGGTGAATGATGCGACCCGGCCGGCGAACTCGCGAGATCGCGGATGTTCGAGGAACTCTCGCGCCTGTGTCGGTACGCCACCCAGGCCGGTGACGTGCTCGGCATGGGCGCACCGGATGAAGTCCTCGACATCCCATCTGGGCAAGAGCACGGTCTTCGTGCCGCCCATTCCGCTGCCGACCACCGCGGCGATGCCGCCGATGTGGAACAGCGGGGCCACCATGATCCCCGACATCTGTCCGGACAGCGGTGGGGTCTGCCGCGCGGAGATCATCTGCTCGCGCAGCGCCATGAAGCCCATGTTCATGACATTCGTGATGATGCCGCGGTGGGTGATCATCACCCCTTTGGGTCGTCCGGTCGTCCCCGACGTGTAGAGGATCGCGGCGACGTCGTCGGGATCGACCCGGGTGGCCGCCGGGCACCCGGTGGGCGCGTCATAGGCCAAGGCCGGATAGGGCGCGTCCCCGGCAACCGCCGTGCTCGCGGTGCGCACACCGATGATCGGGACCATCCGTGGACCGGCTGCGTCGAGGCGGGCGATCCGCTCGGCGTCGGCGATCACGACTGCCGCGTCGGCCTCCGCTATCGCCGCTCGCAGCTCGGTGCCCTTCCACCACGCGTTCATCGGCACACAGATCGCGCCGAGCACCATCGCGGCCCACCAGCCCGTGACGAACTCCGGGACGTTGCGCATCGCCAGGGCCACCCGATCACCCGGGCGCACGCCGAAGTCGGCGGCCAGATGCGCGGCCAGCGAGCGGGCCTGTGCGCGGACGTCATCGAATGTCAGTCGGTAGTCCCGATGGACCAGGTGCTCTCGGTCACCGTGTGCCGCCATGGCATCGAAGATGTCGGGAAGAGTTGCCGGAACGTTCGGATAGGTCCGGACCGGCGTGCCGTCAACCACGATCTCGGCGATCTCGAACGGACCACCGGGGCCCATGAACGGTTCCAGCAGCGGGTCATCGAGGTAGGTCGCGGCGAATGTACCGGCGGCAGGACTGAGGGTCACGGCAGTGCCTTTCAGGGGGTGATGCGCCACACCCTAGAGCACCCGCAGAGGACTTGTCATCGATATGGAGGGAATTATCAGAACAATTACTGTTGCGGCAACTGTAATGATTAGAAAGGCGGGTCAGAGGGCGAAGGAGTAGCCACCGTTCACGGGGATGGTCTGGCCGGTGATCCACGAGCCCTGGTCGCCGGCGAGCAGGACAGCGAGATGGGCGACGTCATCCGGGGTCCCCGGACGGCGGATCACGTAGTTCTGCAAGACGGCCTTCGCTCGCGGCGAGTCCGGTTCCGCCCAGAGGGACTCGGTGAGCGGTGTCCGCATGGTCCCCAGCGCGAGACTGTTGGCCGTGACACCGTGTCGGCCTCCTTCCATCGCGATCGAGCGCATGAACCCGGCGGCCCCGGCCTTTGCGGTCGCATAGACGGCGCCGTTGCGATCGCCGGTCCGCGCCGCATCGGACACGATGGTGATGATGCGGCCCCAGTTCTGCTCGATCATGCGGGGCAGGACGGCGTGCGTGCAGTGCAGCACCCCGTAGAGATTGACCTGCAGGAACGGCGCCCAATCGATCGGCGCCGTCTCATGGAAGCCGCGCGGAACCGTGAAGTCCGACGCGCCCGCATTGCCGGCGTTGTTGACCAGGATGTCCACCCGGCCTGCCGCCGTCACGGCATCGACGACCTCATCGTGCGCCGTGACATCGAAGGGAACGCTCTGCGCGGCACCGCCATTCGCCGTGATCTCCTCGACCACCTCGCGCGCCCGTTCGGCACGCAGATCGTTGACCACGACCTCGGCGCCGGCTTCGGCGAAGGCCAGTGCCAGCCCTCTGCCCACCCCCTGGCCACTTCCGGTGATCAGGACACGCCGCCCACCCAGGTGCAATCCGATACCCATCGGCGCCAATATAGTTGGCCGCTCGGTCGAGATCCAGAGATCGTCGGATCATCCGGTGATGTTGGCACCGATCAGGGCAATGCACGCGGCGACCGCCGGCTCGACGATGGTGTAGAGCGAGCGCTTCTGCTCGACGGCCGAGGCGGCCAGCTCGCGAATCCCGCCCCAGATCATCACGCCCGTCTCATAGGTCATCGGCGAGATTCCCGCGGCGCGCATCCGGGGCGTGTCCGTCAGCGGGACCAACACCGCGATCAGTGACTCCATCGCCTCGATCTGAACCTGCCGAGCCGACTCCCCCAACGCCGGCAACTCGCGAATCCAGCTCCAGGTGACCTCAGGATGCTCCTCACTGACCGCCACATAGGCCTGCACGGCCTGACGGATCTGCACCCGCCACTCCTCGTCGGGATTCACCTCGGCCGCGATCGCCGCGATCATCGCGTCGTTGGTGGTGGTGAGCAACGCGATGAAACACGACTGCTTGTCACTGAACTCGCGATAGAAGGAACGCCGCGATGTCCGCGCCACCCGCACCACGTCCGCGACGGTCGTCTCTCGGTAGCCGCGCTGCATCAGGCACGTGGCCATCGCGTCGAGCAGGCGTTGGCGAACGTCCGGCTCCGACACACCGGCGTCGGACTGGTCTGTCGCAACGTCGGACGAAGCAACGTCGGTGGAAGCAACGTCGGTGGAAGCACTGTGGGACACAAGTCAAAGATACGACGTGGTCCCCCTTGCCCGACCGCGGTACGCACGCGTACCGTCAGATTGGTACGGGCTTGTACCACGAGCTTCCACCGGGGAGGACGCAGGAGATGCACACCACACGACCAGTCGAGGATTCCGCCGGCACCACGGCCCGTGGCGGCCACAACCCGGTCGTACCACCTGGCCCGCACCTGCCGAGGATGCTGCTGGGCGCCGGCTTCATGACCCGCCGCCGGCAGATGGTCGCCGCCCTGGGCCGCAGGTACGGATCTGCGTTCACGATCCGTGTCCCGGTGTTCGGGGACGTGGTCGTCGTCTCCGACCCGGGATTGACCAAGCAACTCTTCACCACCCCGACCGATCAGGTCATCAACATCCAACCGAACCTCGGTCGTATCCTCGGGCCCGGTTCGATGTTCTCGCTGGAAGGCACCGATCACCGCCGACGCCGACGGCTGCTCACCCCGCCACTGCACGGGCGACGGATCAAACAATACGAAACCGTCGTCGCCGAGGAGTTCGCGGCGGAGTCACGGACGTGGCCGATCGGCACACCGTTTCGCACCCTCGAGCCGATGATGCGGGTGACGCTCAATGTCATCCTGCGCACGGTCTTCGGTGCGCAGGGCCAGGAACTGGCGACCTTGCGCGAGATCATCCCGCCGATGGTGACGGTCGGCTCACGCCTGGCAACGTTGCCCGACACGCGGGTGTCCTTCGGCCGATTCGATCCTCGCCGGCGGTTCGGTGCGCAGCGCGACACCTACGCCGCGGCGATCGACGCGCTGATCACGAAGGCCCGCAACGATCCCCGCCTCGCGGAACGCGACGACATCCTCGCGCTGATGCTGCAGAGTCGCTACGACGACGACTCGGTGATGACCGACGATGAGATCGCCGACGAACTGCTGACGCTGCTCGCCGCCGGACACGAGACCACGGCCACCACACTCGCGTGGGCGATCGAACGCCTGCAACGGAATCCCGCGGTGCTCCACGAACTCGTCGCCGAGCTCGATGCCGGTGGACACGATTTCCGGCTGGCCACCATCATGGAGACCCAGCGCAGCCGCCCGGTCATCGACTTCGCGGCCCGCCACGTCGTCGCCGCGGAGGTGGAGCTGGGACCCTATCGAATCCCCAAGGGGTACAACATTCTGGTCGCGATCTCGCTGCTCCACGATGACAGCCGCGAGTTCGCCGATCCCGAGCGATTCGATCCGTCCCGGTTCGTCGGAACCACCCCGTCCCCCGCGTGGTTGCCGTTCGGCGGGGGCACCCGGCGCTGTATCGGCGCGGCATTCGCCCACATGGAGATGGACGTCGTCCTGCGGGAAATGTTGCGCGACTTCACCATCGAGCCAACCAGGGCCAAGGGCGAGGCCTGGCACTCGCGCGGGGTCGCCTACTCCCCACGACGTGGCGGGATGGTCACGCTGCAACGGCGGCACGCACCCTGACAGTCGCCGGACTACTCCTGCAGACCGGCAAGGGTGGCCTCGTCGAGACCCAGCATCGGTGCGATCCGACCGATGGGGAACGACGACACGAGCATCAGCAACGTCGGGTCGAGGTCGTCGACGCCCATCGTCGCCGCCAGGCGGGACCGCAATTCGGGTCCCGCCGTCGGATGCTCGAGGATCTCACCGAGTGTCGATGACGGACCCACCGCGACAATGCGGTCATCGCCGACCACCTCGATCGTGGACCTCAGGCACAGGTCACGGCTGGATGCGCCGACCTCGACGCGATACACACCGCCCTCGACCACCCAGTCGTCCGCGACCCGATCCCAGTAGCCGAGTTCTGATCTCGGAATCTCGAGTTCGAGGCGTCGGTCGGTCCCGGGTTCGAGGTCGGCGATCCCGATCGCCTTCAGTTCCCGGTGCGGCCGCGCCACCGCGGACTCGTCGAGACCCAGGTAGACCTGGGCCAGCGCCCGTCCGGCCCGCTCACCGGTGTTGCACACCGTCACCCGAACCCTCAGCCCGCGCTCGGTGACCTCGACGTCGATGTCGCGGTAGTCGATCGTGGTGTAGGACAACCCGTGGCCGAAGGGATAGCGCACCGGTAGTGACCGTGCGTCATACCAGCGATACCCGACGAACACGCCCTCGCCGTACCGGACGTGCAACTGCTCGCCGGGAAAGTCCAGAAATGCGGGGCTGTCCTCGATACGCAGCGGAATCGTCTCGGCCAGACGTCCGCTGGGATCGGTACGGCCGTACAGGATGTCCGCGACGGCGCCACCGCCGGCCTGCCCCAGCAACCACGCTTCGAGCACGGCGGGCGCCTCGTCGACCGCCGCGAGGTCCACGACTCCGCCGTTCGAGAGGACCACCACGGTGCGCGGATTGACCTCCAGGATTCGCGCGATGAGCTCGCGCTGCGGTGCCGGCAGTCGCCAGTCGGCGCGATCGAAGCCCTCCGACTCGTCGTGATCACCGAGTCCGAGGAAGACCACGGCGACATCGGCGGCGCGTGCCGTCCGCGTCGCTTCGTCGACGAGCTGCGGGTCGGATTCGGTTGCGTCGACGGCGAATCCAGGAGCAAAGGTGACGGTGTCGGGAGCGGCGAGAGCGCGCATCTCGTCGAGGGCGTTGTCCACGCGGTACGCGTTGATCTTGGAACTCCCGCCGCCCTGGTATCGGGGAGTGCGAGCGAATTCGCCGATGACTGCGACCCGGGCCGCACCCGCCAGAGGCAGGACCGGGCCGCCGGCGCCGACCGCGTCGTTCTTCAGCAGCACCGGGCAACGCCGCGCCACCTCGCGGGCCAGCTGGTGGTGGGCATCCCGATCGTAGGTCGCATCCGCGGATCGGTTGTCGGAGGCGGCGAGGGCCATCGCGACGATTCGTCGAGCCGATTCGTCCAGCGCGGCCTGTGACAGCACCCCGTCGGTCACGGCGTCGCGCAGCGCACCCGGGCCGGTGTCACCGCTCGACGGCATCTCCAGATCGAGCCCGGCGGCCAGCGCCGCGACCCGGTCGTCGACGGCCATCCAGTCCGACACCACCAGACCTTCGAAACCCCACCGGTGACGCAATGTTTCGGTGAGCAGCCACGAGTTCTCGGTGGCGTACACCCCGTTGATCCTGTTGTAGGAGGCCATCACGGTCCAGGGCTGCTCGGTCGCGACGATGTGTTCGAACGCCCGCAGATAGATCTCGTGCAACGGCCGTGGGTCGATGTCCGCACTGACCCGCATCCGCTCGTGTTCCTGGTTGTTGACCGCGAAGTGTTTGATCGAGGTCCCCACGCCGTGACGCTGTACACCGCGGACCAATGCGGCGCCCAGACGGCCGGTGACATACGGATCCTCCGAGTAGTACTCGAAGTTGCGTCCGCCCAGAATCGATCGCTTGATGTTCAGGCCGGGACCGAGGATCACCGCGACCTGCTCGGCGAGGCATTCAGATCCGATCGCGTCTCCCACACGCTCCACCAGGCCCTCGTCGAAGGTCGATGCCATCGCCACCGCGGGCGGGAAGCACACCGCCGGAATCGAATCGTTGAGCCCCAGCGCGTCGGGATCGCCGCCCTGTTTGCGGATTCCGTGCGGGCCGTCGGTCAGCATGAGCGAGGCAACCCCGGCGTCGGCGAGTTCGGCGGTGTACCAGAAGGAAGCACCCGTGGTCAGCGATGATTTGTCGGCGGCCGACAGGCCGGCGACGATGTCGGCGGCCTCCCGCCGACGGTCCTCGGGACGTGACGGTGGCGGCGATGTATTCGGCATCACGTCAGATTGCCGCAGTCGACATCTCGATTCAATGTATCGCGCAAGGCCACCTCGAACCACGCGTATAGTGACCCGGGCCACACTCGAATCGAGGGAGGTAGCGCTGATGACGATGACCGACGATCGCGCCGACGATCCGAACATCGAGTACGTGAAGACCGACCCAGATCTGCCGCCCGTCGCGATCATCGATCGCTCGCCGATGACGACGCCGAAGAAGATCCTGTTCGCCGTCATCGGTGTCATCGGCGCGATCTCGTGGGCGATCGTCGCGTTCGTACGCGGCGAGAACGTGAACGCCGTCTGGTTCGTCCTGGCCGCGGTCTGCACCTACGTGATCGCCTACCGCTTCTATGCGCGGCTCATCGAGATGAAGGTCGTCAAACCCCGCGACGACCACGCCACCCCGGCCGAGGTCCTCGACAATGCGCAGGACTACATGCCCACCGATCGGCGAGTCCTCTTCGGTCATCATTTCGCGGCGATCGCCGGCGCCGGCCCGCTCGTGGGTCCGGTACTGGCCGCCCAGATGGGCTATCTGCCGGGCACGATCTGGATCATCATCGGCGCCGTACTCGCGGGCTGCGTGCAGGACTACCTGGTGCTGTCGATCTCCACCCGGCGACGCGGTCGAAGCCTCGGGCAGATGGCGCGTGACGAGTTGGGTGCGTTCGGTGGAATCGCCGCGATCGTCGCGGTGTTCGTGATCATGATCATCCTGATCGCGGTCCTGGCGCTGGTGGTCGTCAACGCCTTGGCCGACAGCCCGTGGGGTGTCTTCTCGATCGCGATGACCATTCCCATCGCGCTGTTCATGGGCGTCTACCTTCGCTTCCTCCGGCCCGGCCGGGTCAGCGAGGTGTCGGCCATCGGCGTGGTGCTGCTGCTCGCGGCCATCGTCGCCGGACGCTATGTCGGCGAATCCGGCTGGGGCCAGGACTGGTTCAGCCTATCGCCGGTGGTCCTGAGCTGGGCCATCATCATCTACGGCATGGCGGCCGCGATTCTGCCCGTCTGGCTGCTGTTGGCCCCCCGCGACTACCTGTCGACATTCATGAAGGTCGGCACGATCGCACTGTTGGCGTTGGGCATCCTGCTGGTCCGGCCGGTGATGCAAGCGCCGGCCGTCAGCGACTTCGCGTGGAATGGCCGGGGTCCCGCGTTCGCCGGAGCGCTGTTCCCGTTCCTGTTCATCACCATCGCCTGTGGGGCGCTGTCGGGTTTCCACTCGCTGATCGCCTCGGGCACCACACCCAAGATGCTCGCGAAGGAGGGCCAGGCGCGCATCATCGGCTACGGCGGCATGCTCACCGAGTCGTTCGTCGCGATCATGGCGCTGATCACCGCCTGCATCATCGACCAGCACCTCTACTTCGGGATGAACGCACCGAAATCGGTCACCGGCGGAACCCCCGACGGCGCAGCGGAATACGTCAACGGCCTGGGCCTGGGCGGAACACCGGTATCCGGCGAGTACTTCCAACAGGCCGCCGACGCGGTCGGTGAGCCCACCATCGTGTCCAAGACCGGTGGCGCACCGACACTCGCGATGGGGATGGCCGACACGCTGCAGGATGCGATCGGTGGCGAATCACTGCGCTCGTTCTGGTACCACTTCGCGATCATGTTCGAGGCGTTGTTCATCCTGACGACCGTCGACGCCGGCACGCGGGTCGCACGCTTCATGCTCTCCGACGGACTCGGCAATCTGCCCGGCGCCAAGCGGTTCAAGGATCCGTCGTGGCGTCCGGGCGCCTGGCTGTGCACCGTGATCGTGTGCGGGCTGTGGGGATCGATCCTGTTGATGGGAGTCACCGACCCGCTCGGCGGCATCAACACCTTGTTCCCGTTGTTCGGCATCGCCAATCAGCTCCTCGCCGCGGTCGCACTGACCGTGGTCACGGTGGTCCTCTTCAAGCGGGGGCAGGTCAAGTGGGCCTGGGTGCCGGGGCTCCCGTTGATCTGGGATCTCATCGTCACGATGTCGGCGTCGTGGCAGAAGATCTTCTCCGACAACGAGTCGATCGGATACTGGGCGCAACACAATGCCTTCGTCAACGCCAAGGATCAGGGCCTGACGACCTTCAAGACGGCGACGTCGACCGATGAGATAGACGCGGTGATCCGCAACACCTTCATCCAGGGCACCCTGTCGATCGTCTTCGCCGTGCTGGTGCTGATCGTCGCCGTCGTCGGCGCGGATATCTGTGTACAGGCGGTCCGCAAGGGCGGCCTGCCGACCACCGAGGACGAGGTCGTCGCGTCGCGAATCTTCGCACCCAAGGGATTGCTCACGACACCGGCGGAGCGCGAACTACAGAAGGAGTGGGACGCCTACCTCGCCGAGCAGCACGGGCCGCACCGTCGCGAACCCGCGGGGGCGAGTGGGGAGAGCGGATCGCCGTGATCCGCCGACTGCGTCGCGGCGCCGCCGCACTCTCCTGGTACGTCGGCAGCGTGATGGGTGACCGTGCCTATCGGGACTATGTCGATCACATGGCCAGGACGCACCCGGACCGGCCGATAGTGTCCGAACGCGAGTACTGGCGCCGGCGCTACGCCGAGCAGGATCGCAACCCCGGGGCGCGCTGCTGCTGATCGCCAGGCGGTTCGGCACGCAGGCGGGAAACAGTCACGACGAACGGCACTGTTCAGGACAATGGACAGGCGATGACGACGAAGCAGCAACGGATCGCGTCGACACTCGTCGAACGCGCCGGGCAGACCTATGCCGATGAAGCGGGTATCACGCTCAAGGACACCCCCGCGCCCCTGTTCCAGCTCCTCGTGCTGTCACTGCTGCTGAGTGCGCGCATATCCGCCGACATTGCCGTCGCCGCCGCCAGAGAACTCTTCGCGGCCGGCTACCGCACGCCGGAGAAGATGGCCGCGGCGCCCTGGCAGGACCTCGTCGACGCCCTCGGACGCGGTCACTACGTCCGCTACGACGAGAGCACGGCGACCCGCCTGGGTGAGGCCAGTCAGAAGGTCCTCGACGACTATCGAGGCGACCTTCGCCGATTGGCACGGAAGGCGGACCGGGACGTGAGCACAGCCGCTGACTTGCTGCAGGAATTCACCGGCATCGGCCCGGTCGGCGCGGACGTGTTCCTCCGCGAGGTACAGGACGTGTGGGAGTGGGTGCCGCCCTACTTCGACAGCCGCGCGCGGTCCGCCGCGACCGATGTCGGACTGCCCGACGACCCGGCCGAACTGGCCCGCCTGGCCCACGGCCGACCTGTCCTGCTGGCCGCCGCGCTGGTGCGCGCGTCGCGCGACGAGAGCCTGCGCGCGGATCTGGACTGAACGGATCACCTGCGGCCCGAAATGCTGTGACGGACCGCACTCTTTGGGTGTGTTCTTCGTCACCATGAATTCACTTTCAGCATGTGACGGTTTGCCGCCGACATAGCGCCATGCGCAGGGAATTCACAGGAATCTCATGCCTGTTATCCACCCGTGACAAAAATCCCGCAGGTCATCGACCTGGCGTGACCTTTCCGTTATCAGCTTGTACGGTCGCCACCGATCCACAGATCAGCCGCCCAGCCCGATACGGGGCGGCGAATGGAGGAACGAAGACCATGAGCATGAAGAAACTCGCAGTGCGTGCCGGCATCGTCGGCGCCCTGACCCTGGCCCCCCTCGCTGCCGTCGCCGGCACCGCTTCCGCTGCAGGCAACTGGGACGCAGTCGCCCAGTGCGAGAGCGGCGGCAACTGGGCCACCAACACCGGCAACGGCTACTACGGCGGCCTGCAGTTCTCGCAGAGCACCTGGGAGGCCAACGGCGGCTACGGCAACCCGGCCAACGCCTCGCGTGCCGAGCAGATCCGCGTCGCCGAGAACGTTCTGGCCAGCCAGGGCCCCGGCGCGTGGCCGACCTGTGGCGCCTACCTCTGAGGCACAGACCTCGTAGGCTTGGCACCGAACACGCGATCAACTGTGGCCGTTGCCCCCGCTCGTCGGGGGCAACGGCTGCACGCGTTCTCGGGGCGTGATGAGACGGGCCACGAGCGGGAAGACCAGCACCGTCGTCGCCCCGGCCGCCACGAGCGTGGAAGCGAGGCCGACCGACATCAGATCCGATGACGTGGCCACCTCGGTCACCGCGACGATGATCGGCAGGCCTGTCGCGGCATAGAGCGCGAGTTGAGCCCGCTCCCGCCGCTCCACCAGATTCGTCCCGTGCGGTATGTACCGTTCACTCAGCCACACCGGCAATCCACGCGCGACAGCGATCGCCGCGACGAGGCCCAGCCACAACCACGGTGTGCTGAGCACGGCCGAGATGTCGATTCCCATGCCGGAGCTGATGAAGAAGATCGGGATCATCACACCGAAACCGATCACCTCCAGTGACTTGCCGACCTCGTGATTCGCCGGCCCGATCAATCGCTGCAGGATGAGCCCGGCAGCGAACGCACCCAGCACGACGTCGAGATCGAAGACGGCGGCGACCGTCATCAACGCCACCAGCAACAGGAAGACCACACGGATCGGCAGCTGGAGCGTCCCTCCGCTCATGTCGTAGACGGCATAGCGCAGTCCGGGGATGCGCTCGAGAAGCCGCTGCGGCACCGCGCCGATCAGCAGGGCCGCGATCCCGAACAGTACGAGCACCACGACGGCGCCGCCGATGCTGCGGCTGGTGAGCAGCAGCGACATCGCCAGGATCGGACCCAACTCCCCCACCGCGCCGTGAGCCATCACCGACTTGCCGAGAGGTGAGTCGAGCAGCCCGTCCTGTTTGATGATCGGCAGCAAGGTGCCGAGGGCCGTCGACGTCAACGCGATCGCGACCGCGATGTGCGCCGCGAAGTCCTCGTCCGGGATGGCGAACGTCGCCGCGATCAGCGCGATGCCCAAACCGGTTATCCAGGTCAGTCGGGCCACCCGCCCGGACCTGCCGCCCAACAGTTTCGGGTCCAGCTCATAACCGGCGAGCAGGAACAACATCCCGAGCCCGAGTTCACTGAGGATCGCCACACTGTCCTGGGTGGCCCAGCCGAGCACATTGGGACCGATCGCCAGACCGAAGACGAGCAACACGACGACGTCCGGCACGTAACCGCGGAAGATGCGTGACACGATCGGCGCCACCGCGGCGGCAGCGGCGATCCAGAACAACGAGACGATCGCGTCGGTATCCGTGGCCGAGGAAGCCTCGGCGATCACCATCATGCGGTCATCGTGGCATACCCGTGTTCATCGGACCCATCCATGGTCACCTCCCACCCGAACCCCCAGTGCCAGTGAACTGTTCTCCAACGATCCGGAGGTAGAAGATGGGTACGCGCGCACAGGGACGACACCGCCACGTCACGCACAACCGAACGCGCATCGCGACGTGGGTCGCTGCGGGATCGGTGCCCGCGATACTCGCGTTCGCCGGCGCAGGAGTGGCGTCGGCGGCAAGCAGCCCGACGCCCCCTGCGCCGGGTGGTCTCGTGCATCCGGCTGCCGGGCAGGGCGATCACCGTGTCGGACCGGGTGTCCGCGAGCTGCCCCGCCACCGCCCACTCCCGCCGCTCGACGTCGGTGCGCTTCATGCGCCGGCGCCGACCGCGCCGGTCCGACCGATCACCGCGCCCACCGGCACCGTACGCTTCGGCGACGTCGAAGCTCCGGCGCCGCAATGGCTCTCACCACAGCAGAGCGGGCAGGTCAACACCGCGGCCGCGGGCGCCGAGGCGCAGATCGCGACCGCGGGCGATTCGGTCGGTCTGGACCCCGCGCGTTCTGACCGCGTCGCCGCGGCCACCGTCGGCGGCGCGACCGCGGGTGCTGCCATCGCCACCGCCACCGTGGGCGCACCGCTTGCCGTCGCCGGCGGCACGGTGGGCGCCGTCGCCGGCCTGGTGGCCGGCGTCCCCTTCCTGCCGGCGGGCCTGGTCGTCGGCCCCGTCGTGGGCGCGGCGATCGGGGCGGCGACGACCGCCGCACCGTTCACGGCCCTCGGCGCCGGGGTCGGTGCCGGTGTCGGACTTGCCCAGGGGTTGGCGGCACCGCCGCACGCGTGACCGATCTCGGTACATATCCGACATGACCGGCGGGTAGATGAAAGGGTGATAGCACAGGCCAGGCGGATGGGAGTTGCGGATGGAGACCCTCGACGACACGGGCGCGGTCTCACCGGCCGACGACACCGACGACGATCGGATCAGTCTGTCGATGTCGTTGCTGATGACACCGGACATGGCGAACTTCACCGGCAACGTGCACGGCGGAACGCTGCTGAAACTGCTCGATCAGGTCGCGTACGCCTGCGCCAGCCGATACTCGCGGCGCTATGCCGTCACGTTGTCGGTCGACCGGGTCATCTTCCGCGAACCCATCCGCGTGGGCGAGGTCCTCACGCTCTCCGCATCGGTGAACCACACCGGCCGGACGTCGATGGAGGTCGGGATCCGGGTGGAGACCGAAAATGTCCGCACCGGGGAACGTCGGCACACGAACAGCTGCTATTTCACGATGGTCGCCACCGACGACGACGGGCGGCCGCACCCGGTGCCGCCGCTCGAGCCGAAGACCGAGGTGCAGAAGCGTCGCTTCCGGGAGGCCCAGGACCGACGCGCCGCGCTGCGTTCCGCGCAGTAGAGGGACGCTGTCGCAGTTCTTCCCCCGCATCCCGCTTTGTCCCCCGACTGCCGTTGGGGGACAAAGCAATACCCGGGGGAAGAACCCGCGGAATCACTCGTCCACGTCTGGGGAATCGTCCTCGTCGAGTGCACTGACGGTGATCCCGTAGGGCAGGAACCGCACCTTCCGGCGCGGGTCGGTGTTGTGCTTGTTTGCCCGCAACGCATCGAGTTCGGTGGCATACACCTGCTCCACGCGAGCGCCGCCGTCGTCGCTCACGACGAAGACCGCCCACACCCCGGTTCCGGTCTCACCGGTGGTCTCCGGTTCGTGTCGGGTCCGTCGCCCGGCGTCGGAGAAGATCGCCGACCACGCACCCTGGCCGCCCGGGCTGGACATGAACTTGTCGACCATGTCCCGGACACCCTCGGTTGCCTCGCGGGCGAATCGGTCGAAATCCTCCGGATTGATCCCGAATGGTCCGTTGTAGTCCGCCATGGGGTCCTCCTGAGAAAGCGGGACGGCGTCGTATGCCGTGTGGCTTCCAGTGTCCACAGAATCCGACGTCTGTGCCACCACGCCACGGGAGCCGGCCCCTGACGGTGTCGAAACCGTCGTCGTGAACGCCGTCGGTCGTCAACCTGCCAGAGCCGTCACCGAATCGATGAGCCGGTCCACTCCAGCACCCGATCCAGCGGCCAGGTCGTGACGATCCGGTCCGCCTCGATACCGAGAGCGGCCGCTCGTTGCGCGCCGAGCACTTTGAAGTCCAGTTGGCCCGGCGCGTGCGCGTCGGAGTCGATGGTGAACAGACACCCGATGTCGCGGGCCAACTCGATCAGGTCGTCCGGCGGGTCGACTCGTTCCGGACGAGAGTTGATCTCGACCGCGGTGCCGTGTTCGGCACAGGCCTCGAACACCGAGCGGGCATCGAAACTCGACGGGGGACGTGCGCCGCGGCCGGTGACCACGCGCCGACCGGTGCAGTGCCCGAGAACGTTCACCCGTGGATCGGAGACCGCTGCGACCATCCGCCGTGTCATCGGGCCGGAATCCATCCGCAGCTTGGAATGCACGGACGCCGTCACGACGTCGAGGCGGTCGAGCATCGCCTCGGTCTGGTCGAGCGAGCCGTCGTCGAGGATGTCCACCTCGATCCCCGTGAGGATTCGGCACCCGAGGCCGGGGGTCTGGTCGAGCGTCTCGATCTCGGTGATCTGTCGTGCGAGCCGCTCGGCACTCAACCCGTTGGCCACGGTCAGTCGGGGTGAATGATCGGTGATCGCCAGCCATTCGTGTCCGAGAGCGTTCGCCGCGGAGGCCATCTCGTCCAGCGGCGCTCCGCCGTCACTCCAGTCGGTATGCGCGTGTAGATCGCCGACGATGGCGGTATAGAGGCCCAGTCCGTGCTCCGGCGAGTTGATTGCGGCGTCCTGCAGGTCGGCAAGGTAACCGGGCAGATCACCCGCAACCGCCTCCGCGATCACCGCTGCCGTGGTCTTGCCGACGCCGTCGAGGTCGGTGAGGGTGTGAGCGCCGGCGCGTCGCCGGAGTTCCTCTGCACCGGCGTCGGCGGCCGCTCGGGCGGCCCGACGGAATGCCTCGACCCGATAGGTGCTCTGCCGATCTCGCTCCAGCAGCCAGGAGATGCGTTGCAACGCGACGACCGCGTCCACCGGCGCGTCGAGCGGACGGAGCGGATTCACGGATGATCGCCGACGCCCTCGTCGGCCCTCTCCAACGCTTCGGCATGACGTTTGTGCAAGCGTTCGCGCACGTCGTCGGCGGTGTAGGAGTTGCGCTGACGCTGATCCCTTGCGATCAGCACGCCACTCGCGGCCACACCGACGGCACCGGCCAACCCCACCCATTTCCATGCGCTGTGCATGAGCCCGAGGATAGTTGCTGTCGCCTCTATGCTGCTCACGTGCGCAACAGAACCGAGCTCGGTGGTCGCCCGGGTGGCGTCCGCCTCGACGAGGCACTCGAGGAGACCCGTACCGGGGACATCTGGCTGTTCCGCGGCAGGTCCGGACCGGACCGCGCGATCCAGACCCTGACCAACTCGCCGGTCAACCATGTCGCGATGACCGTCGCCGTCGACGACCTCCCTCCTCTGCTGTGGCATGCGGAACTCGGGGACAAACTGCCCGACGTATGGACCGGCGGCAATCATCGGGGCGTGCAGCTCCACGATGCCCGCGCGGCGGTGGAACAGTGGATGAACCGATACGGTCAGGACTGCTGGCTGCGGCAACTCGGTCCGGACGTCACCACCGCGCAGGAAGACCGACTGCTCCAGGTGATCGCGCGGCTCGACGGCACCCCGTTCCCCGCCACCGCACGGCTGGCCGGCCGGTGGTTCCGCGGTCGGATGCCCAACAGCGTCGACATCGTCCGCGGCATCCCCTACCTCGACCGGGTCGTCCGCGATCGACGCGCGAAACGCCGGCAACATGATGCCGGGCTGCAGGCCGCGTACTGCGCAGAGGTCGTGGCCGTCACCTATCGCGACATGGGTCTGCTCTCGGCGGACAAGGACTCCAACTGGTTTGATCCGGGCCGGTTCTGGAGCGGCGACGTTCTACCGCTGGCTCCCGGTTACCGCCTCGGCGACGAGGTCGCTGTGCGCGGTTGAGCTTCTCGACGTCGACGGCGGTGCCCTCAGAGCGCCGCCTCCACCTCCGCGCGATCGAGCTGCGGATCGGTGCCGAGCACATAGCGTGGCTCCGTGTGCGCGACGGTCGTTCCCTGGGCGACGCGCGATCGCGCGGCGGCGAACTCGGCCGGCTCGCCCATCGTGGTGCGCAGACCGTTCAACGCCGTCCAGACGACACTGCGGCGTGCCCGGCGCTCGATCGGGTTCGGATGCCGATGCATCACGAGCTGACAGGCCCATTCCGGCATCGTGTCGCGGATCGCCCAGTCGACGGCCGCCTGTGCGGCGTTGGTCAGATTCGGTCCCGTCGCGACCGCATTGCCATGTGTCAGGGCCAGTTTCGGGAGGTACTCGGCCAGGCACGTGAGCGTGTCGGCCTTCGTGGCCGGTAGGTCGGTGCCACCGAGTGCATGGCCGACGCGTACGAATTCCCCGTAGTACCGGTCGAGTTCGGCACCCCGCAACGGCTTCGGGTGATAGATCTCGTGAGCGGTGGCGATCCCCCACACCACGGTCGCGTAGTTCCAGCGCAGCCACGACGGATCGTCGGCATCGTAGGCAAGACCGTCGGGGCGGGTGCCCTTGATCGTGTGGTGCATCGCCCGCACCGTCCGCGCCAGTCGCTCGGCGGTCTCGGTCGAGCCGTATGCCGTGCCGATGAAGAAGGCGACCGAGTGCCCCAGACGCACCGCGGCTCCCGCCGGGTCGATCCGGCCGGTCGGCTCACCGTTCTCGGCCTTCTCGACCAGGCGCGAGTGGTCGACGCCCATCCAGAAGATGCTCGGGTCGAGACGTTCCAGGTACGACGCGCACTGTAGGCCGAAGATCAGGGCGGGTAGGTGCGAATGCACATGCCAGGTGGCGCTGTCGGGACCGAACCATCCGGGATCACCCACGGGTTCGGCGAATTCCATGCCGCGGAAGTACTTTGCCCGGATGTTCTCGTCGAAGCGGTCGTTGAGCCACATCCCGGCGAGTTGATGCGGCAACGGGAACGGAAATGGCATGACATCCAGGCGGCGCACGGCATCCAGGCCTGGCAGGGCACCCAGTGAGAGTGACATCGCAATCGTCCTCGCGGTCAGTGTGGTCACGGTTGTGACCAGACTACAGTCTGGTCACAGTCGTTACCAGACTTGTTGGACGATCGCCCTCGCCGTCGTACGCTGGTCCGATGTCCAGCACCACCCGATGGGCCGGCGTATCGCTGACCGATCGCCGTGCGGAACGACGCGGCCTGCTCCTCGAGGCCGCTTTCACCCTGTTCGGTGTCGGCGGCGCAGCGGCACTCTCGGTCCGCTCGGTGTGCCGCGAAAGCGGACTGAACACGCGCTACTTCTACGAGAGTTTCACCGACACCGACGATGTGCTCGGCGCCCTGTACGACGACGTGGCGCGAGAACTGGGCACCGTCGTCGAGAACTCGATGGCGGAGGCGGATTCGACCATCCGCTCCCGCACCACCTCGGGGATTCGAGCGGTCCTCGGCTTCGGTTCCGAGGACTCACGACGAGGACGGCTGCTCTTCACCGAAGGCCGCGCCCACCCGGTGCTCGCCGCCCGCCGGGCACTCACCCAGGATCTGCTGATGGATCTCGTCCTCGCCGAGACCAGCGCGGCCCGGCGAAGCCCGGACCCGCTCGCCGGTCATGTCGGCGCGACGATGTTCACCGGTGCGATGGCCGAGCTCGCCCAACAGTGGCTGGCCGGCCATCTCGGTGACGATCTCGACGCCGTCGTCGATCGTGCCGTCGCCCTGTTACTGCGCTGATCCTCGGTTACTGCGCTGATCCTCGGTTACTGCGCTGATCATCGGAGTTTCCTGAGATTTCCGGCAGGAACTTGCCAGGAAACCCGTAGCCCGTTTCTTGCATTCCTCACATCCTCGCCCGGCATCGTGGTGACGTGAACGATTCTCAGCCGACCGACGGTGAAACCGGCCCGGTCACCGAACCCTTCAACCCGCAGTATGGGCAGATGCCACCGCATCAGCCGTGGGCAGCGCAGCCTGTCGGCACCTACCCGCCACCCACCCCCACCCGATCGCGCGGTGGGGTCACCAAGCCGATCATCGCGACCGCACTGCTCGCCGGGCTACTCGGCGGCGCGGTAGGCGTCGGCGGCAGCGCCCTGCTACGCAACGACTCGAACTCCGCTGCGCCCGTGCTGAACTCGGCTCCCGCGGCAACGGCGAACGCTGCCGACGTGAAGCCCGGGTCGGTCACCTATGCCGCCCAGGTCGCGTCCAAGTCGACCGCTGACATCAAGGTCGCCAGCAGCCAGGGCACGGCAGTCGGCAGTGGGATCGTGTTGTCGCCGGACGGCTACGTGTTGACGAACAACCACGTGGTGGCCGCGGCCGGCAACGGCAGCACCATGCAGGTCACCACCAGCGACGGCAAGACCTACGACGCGAAGGTCACCGGTACCTCGCCGTCATACGATCTCGCCGTCATCAAGCTCGACGGCGCGTCCGGGCTCACCCCCGCGACACTCGGCGACTCGAGCGGACTGCAGGTGGGCGAGCAGGTGGTCGCCGTGGGGAGCCCCGAGAACCTCTCCAACACAGTTACTTCGGGAATCGTCAGCGCATTGTCGCGCACCGTCACCGCAGGCGACGAAAGCGGATCCGGGGTCACCGTATACAACGGGCTGCAGACCGACACCCCCATCAACCCGGGCAACTCCGGCGGCCCGCTGGTGAATCTCAAGGGCCAGGTCGTCGGCGTCAACTCGGCGGTCGACACCGGGCAGAGCGCAAACGGCGGCGTGCAGGCCTATGGCCTCGGATTCGCCATCCCGATCAATGCGGCCAAGCGCATCGCCAACGAGCTGCTCCAGGACGGCCAGGCGACCAAACCTGTTCTGGGCGTGTCCGGTTCGCTGGCATCCTCCAGCGATGCGGTGACCGGGGCGAAGATCTCGTCGGTCCAGCAGGGCGGCCCCGCAGCCGACGCCGGGATCAAAGCGGGCGATGTCATCACCAAGATCGGCGACACGCCCATCAGCGACTACGCCGATCTGATGGCCCAGGTGCTGACGCACGCTCCCGGCGAGACCGTGCCGGTCACCGTGGGCTCGGGCAATGACGCGCGGACGGTCCAGGTGAAGCTGGGAAGCACCGTCGACAAGGAACAGACGACGATTCCCGAGTCGGGCGGCCAGTCCGACGGGCCTCGACTGCCCTTCGGTGGCGGCAGCCCCTTCGGCCTGGTCCCCTGAAACCCCTCAAACCCCCCGGGGAACGGGACGGCTCCGTCGATCACTTGATCGACGGAGCCGTTTTGATCAACGGCGCATTGTGATCAACGGGCCGTTTTGATGAACGGCGCGGTTTTGATCAACGGGGCCGTTGCGCCGCTCGATCGCCCCCCGACATCACCCGACGGTGATGGCGTCGAGTCGCTCCTTGATGAAGTCCCCGGCGGTGACCGGCGGCAGTTCCTCGCGACGGCCGATCGGCGGGCCGACGGGTGTCACCACGGCATCATGATTCAACTCGTAGAAGAAGATCAGTGACACCAGATCCTCCTCGGGTGCATCCGGTTGCGGCGGCAGGACGCGGTGTCGCCCGGCCGGCCATCGACCTCCGGACCAGTACTCCAGCAGGTCACCGATGTTGATGGTCAGGGCGTCCGGATCGTATGGCGCATCGGCCCATCCGCCCTCGGCGCTATACACCTGCAACCCGCCGGCGCCCGGTTCACGGTCGAGGACGGTCACGGTCCCGAAGTCGGTGTGCGGCCCGATCCGGAACTGCCCGGGCTCGGGCTCGCCCACCACCGCCATCGGCGGATAGTGATTGATGTTCGACGTCCAGGTCGCGTTGCCGGCCAGCCCCCGGAACGGGTTGGTGTCACCGGCAAATCCCAGCGACGCCGACATCAGCGCCAACAGATCGTCGGAGAGCGCCTTCACCTGAGCAGTCCAGGCGGTGAACAGCGAGGCCAGGCCGGGCGTCTCGGCCGGCCAGACGTCGGGCGCGAACCAGTAGTCGTCGATCTCCGGAACGCCCACCGGGGTCTGCGCGCCCGAGTTGTAGGTCTCCTTGAGGTCGGGCGGTGTGTCGGTGCCCTCGGCGTAGCCGTTGGCCTCCATGCCCGGACCGATCCATCCGCGCCCACCCACGCCGACGGAGTACTGCTGCTTGACCTCGGCGGGCATCGCGAAGAACTCGCGTGCCGCCGCCCGCAGCTGCGCAGGCAGCGCGGGCTCGATCCCGTGGCCGGTCACCAGTAGGAAACCTGCCTTCTGCAACGAGTCGTCAACCGCGGCGCAGACCTGATCGGCCGCCGCGCCGCCGGCCCGCCACTGCTCCAGGTCGACGGTGAGGATCGGGCTGTCGGTCATGCTGTCTCCTGAATCGCGTTCCCGGTGTGATCGGGGGTGCTGCCGGCGTCCGCGACGCCGATGTCCTCATTCCACAGGGTCGGGTGGGTGGAGATGAAATCAGACATCATCGCAACGCACCGGTCGTCGTCGACCAGGGTCACGGCGACACCGAGTTCCGCCAGCCACTCCTCACCGCCGCTGAAGGTCCGGTTCTCCCCGATCACCACGGCTCCGATCCCGAACTGCCGGATCAGCCCGCTGCAGTACCAGCACGGCGCCAGAGTGGTCACCATGATCGTCGAGGAGTAGTCGCGCTGGCGTCCGGCAGCCCGGAATGCGTCGGTTTCCCCGTGCACCGACGGATCGTCGTGCTGGACCCGGCGATTGCGACCTTCGCCGAGCAGGGTGCCGTCGGCAGCGAAGAGCGCCGCACCGATGGGGATGCCGCCTTCGTCGAGTCCGATACGGGCCTGACGGTAGGCGGTCTCGAGCAGAACGGCCGGATCGATGTCGGAGGCGGCGCCGGTACGGATCGTCATGAGACGAGCCTGCCGCGCCATCACCGCCCGGACAACTGACAGTTCGTCGCGCTGCACGCAGACTCTGGCGTGCATATCGTCATGGCATGTCTGCTGTTTTTGCGACCTCGCTCCGGTTGCGTGATGTCATCGAAAGCCATCTTCGCGAAGCCGACCCGCATGTGCTGACCGCGCACGATCGCCTCGACGAACCGGTCGGATGGGTGCACTCCAGTGAGATCTTCGAGATCGGACCGCTCCTGTCCGGCGGTGAGCTGCTGCTCACCACCGGCCTCGGGCTCAGCGGGCTGGACGCGGGCACCCGGCGGCACTATGTCCGGGACCTGGCCGAACGCGGCGTCGCCGGCCTCGCGTTCGAGGTCGGCCGGACCTTCGACGCGATCCCGGAGGAGATGGTCCGGGAAGGGTCCGCCGCCCGGCTGCCGATCATCGAGCTGCGGCGCGTCCTGCCGTTCATCGAGGTCTGCCGCAACGCCAACACCGCCATCGTCTCCGGTGAACTGGGCGAGCTGCGACTGCGCGCACGGCTCGACGAGGCGCTGCACGGCGACCTCGTCGCGTCCGGCGGCGTCGCCCGCATGCTCGAACATGTCGCCGAGGCGACCGGTCGGCCGATCGTGCTGATCGGCTCCGGCGGGGCGTTGCTCGCCGCGCACGGCGTGGACGACGATCGGTCGGCGTGGCGCATCGTCGACACCGCCGCGACATCGGTCCCGATCGTGGTGCGCGACCGCGAGATCGCCCGGCTCGTCGCCGGCGGCCTGGTCATGCCGAAAGCCCCCGTCACCGGAGACCCGGCCCCCGTCGGTTCACCCGCTCCGGCACTGCCGACGCGCGTCCTCACCGCCCTGCTCGAGGTGGCGTCCGGACCGGTCGCGGCGACACTCACCCGTTCCGGCACACGAGGTTCCGCGGTCGGCACCCGGCTCGTGGAAGAGATCGTCGGAGGCCGGGCGATCCGACGATCGGATCTGTTCGCCCGACTGGTCAGCTCCGGGATCCCCGTGGGGCAGTCGACCCGCCTCGTCACGGTCGCCGCCGAGGCCCCCGACCCGAGGATGGCCGAGGCGGCACTCGCCCGGGCCGGTTCGTCGTTGTCCGGTCTGGTCCAGGCAACCGTCGACGCCACCGTGTACGCCCTGGTGCTGTCGACGTCGGCCGACGATCCGGTGGCCGATGTGGCCTCGTCGATCCTCCGGGTCGGCCTACCACCCGGACGGCTGACCGTCGTGGTCGGCGACGGACATCGGTTGGACACGATGCCGGCCGGCAGCGAACTGTCGGCCGCGATCGCCCGATCACTTCGCCGTAGCGGTGAACGTCTCGAGATCGCCACCACGCTCATCCGCGATGGGGTCACCTCGCAGCGCGTGTTCACCGGCCGTGAGCTCGTCGCCGAGGCCGCCGCCCGAACCCTCGATCGGCAGATGCGCGATGAGCTCGTGGATCTGATCGCTCCCCTGGCCGCGCATGACCACAGCCAGTCGGCCCACCTGCTGACCACGCTGGAAACCCATCTCCGTCACGGTTGCAGCGCCACGCGGTCCGCCGGGATGCTGCACATCGGCAGGCAGAGCCTGTATCAGCGACTCGAGCGGATCCGCGGCCTGCTGGGCTTCGATCCAACCGACCCGGGCACCTACCCGTCGGTGCTGCTCGCGATCAGCGCGCTGCGCGCGCAGTCGGCGAGCTCGACCGACTGCTAGCGCTCAGCGGTACTCGCGCTGTGACTCCTCGACGCGTCGGCGGGCCAGGATCAGATAGCCGACGAACGCGATGACGAATCCGACGAACGCTCCGATGTCACCGAGCTCGGGCACCGCGCGTACCACGTACCCGACGAACTTCTCCTGGTTGCAGAACAGCAGGACCGACACGACCAGCGCGATGACGAAGGCGGCGACCCCACCCCAGTTGCGGTAGCGCGGATCGTAGAGCATCGCCAGCGAGGGCGGTTCCTTGCGAAGCAGCCGGTCGGCGAACACCACGCCGAGCCAGGGGCCGATCCAATAGGCGACCAGCAGCAGGAACGCCTCATACGAGGCGGCGGCGTCGGCGAGGGCCCACCAGGCGACGAGGAACCCGACCACGCCGAAGAAGACGGAGACCAGCGCGCGCTGGAGTCCGACGTGCAGCTTGAAGCCCATGGTCACGAACGCCATCGCGCCGGAATAGACGTTGATCGCATTGGCGGCGACCGCGCCGACGGCGATCGCCAACAGGGTCAGGTCGGCGACGGCGGACGGGAAGTTCGCGGTGAAGGCCTCGGTCGGATTGTCCGACGTGGGATCGCCGATGGTGACCGACGCGGCGCCGACGATCATCAGGAAGGTGCACGAGACGAACAGGCCGGCCGACGCGAAGAGCCCGGTCGCGCGCTTCGACACGGTCGGCGGCAGGTAACGGGTGTAGTCGGCCGCGTACGGCGTCCAGCCGGCCGTGTAGCCGAAGGCGGCGCCCATGGTCAGCAGGAACCCGGCGAGCGAGAACCCGCCGTCGGCCGACGGTGCGGAGACGTGTGACTTGCTGAAGATGATCACCGCACCGATGACGAAGACCACCGCCAGAACCGGCGCGGCCAGACGCTCGAACCGCTGCACGAGGTTGTGCCCGAAGAACGCGAACGCCGTCTGGGCGATGACGATCACGATCAGTCCGACCAGTGGGGTCATGCCGAAGAGAGTCGACAGGGCGAATGCGCCGCTCACACTGTTGGTCGCGAACCAGCCGACGCCGCACATGATCGCCATGAAGGTCGCCGGCAGCACGTTGCCCCGGTAGCCGAAGGCGAGCCGGCCGAGGACCATCTGCGGGACTCCGTGCAGCGGCCCCTCGGCGGAGAGCAGGAAGTGCGCGATGGCGCCCAACAGATTGCCGAGCGCCATCGCGGCGACGGCCTGCCAGAACGACAACCCGAAGTAGAGCACCGAGATCACACCGACGAAGATCGTCGCGAACTCGAGGTTCGGCGCGGTCCAGGTCCAGAACAGACCGCGCGGTTTGCCATGGCGCGCGTCGAGCGAGATCGGCTCGTTTCCACCCGGCTCGACAGCCAGGACCTTGTCGCCGTAGCCGGCCTGCGGAGCGGTCGGGGCCGCGTCGGAGTTGTCGGTGGGTGTGCCGATGGTCATGACGCCAACTCTGCTGCGCGGCGCCTCGCGGAGGCAACTGACGAAATGTCAGGCGCGCTGCCCGTTCGACACGACATAACGACGCGCCTCGACCTCTCGGATCTACCACCGATAGTCGAGGAATTTCCCGTCGAAGGTGACCACGACCCGGTCGCCGTCGGGATCGGCGCGGCGGGAGAAGTCGACCTTGAAATTGATCGCGCTCATGATCCCGTCGCCGAACTCCTCGTGGATGAGTTCCTTGAGGGCCGGACCGTAGACGGCGAGGGCCTCATGGAACCGGTAGATCGTCGGGTCCGACGACACCGAGTCGTCGGCGATCCGCATGGGCTGTCGCGCCAGGCTCTCGGCGACACCCTCCCCCAGTCCGAGCAGTTCGCATACGATCATGGCCTTGTCGATCGGGACCGGATGCTGACCGAGTAGTGCCGCCACCGTCCAGACCACCGGGGCGTCGATCCGTTCGGCGATCGCAGCCCACGAGAGCCCCTGTCGTGTGCGAGCGGCGATGATCAACTCGGCGGCGTCGGACTTGGGCATGATCGGTGCGGTCATCACAATCTCCTGGATATCTGGACAGCGGACGGACATCTCCACCTTGCGCCCACAGTTCCGCTCGCGCCACGCGAGAGATCAGCCGTACCGCCGTCTGACCTCGGGTAGCCTGACAGCGTGAGCGGCTCCACATCCCAACGGGCGCAGACGATGAAACTGCAGAACGTGGCCAACCATGTCGTTCGCGTCATGCTGGCCACTCCGTTGCTCAACCGCGCAGTCGGTTCCCGTCTGATCACGCTGTATGTCGTCGGCCGGAAGTCCGGTCGCCATTTCTCGGTACCTGTGGCGTACACCGAATACAGGGGGAAACTCCTGCTCGGCACCCCGTTCGCCTGGGGCAAGAACCTCCAGACCGGCACACCTGTGGAGATCAGGTTCCGGGGAGATCGCCGCACCGCGGACGTCGAGGTGTTCACCGACGAGGCGAGCGTCGTCGAGCACTACACCGTCATCTGTCGTGGCAACGAACAGTTCGCGAAGTTCAACACGATCGGGATCGATGCCGACGGGGAGCCGAATGCCGAGGATCTCCGTGCGACCTGGCAGGCGGGTGCGCGTTCATTTCTGCTCGAACCACGCTGAGCCGCTGGAATCACAGTGACGCAGACCTATCCGGCGTCTGACCGTCCCACCGCGACACCGGCACCCGCACGTCGGATCAGCGCGATCATGGCGCTCGGTGCAGTCGCCGTATCCGCTGTCATCATCTTGATGTTCCTGATCCACAGCGGCTTTCACATTCTCCTCGGCCTGGCCGGCCTGGGCATCGCGGCCGCGGGCGCGTGGTGGATGGTGACCGAACGCGCGCTTCGCCGACTCGGGGGTGCAGTTGCCGTTCTGGTCGGCCTCGTCGTCGTCGCGTTGTCTTTCGCGAACTCGTTTGCCGAGCCATCGACGCTGCTCCCCCGGCTCGTGACCACGATCGCGCTGATCGCACTCGCGACGGCTTGCACCCGGTACGCGCTGGTCCCCGATCTGCATGCACTGGAGCGCGAGCGGGCGCCGCGGCCACCATCCTCACCCGTGCTGATCTGCAATCCGAAGTCGGGCGACGGCAAGGTCGAGCGGTTCGGCCTGGTCGCCGCAGCCCGTGACATGGGTGTCGAGGTCATCGTTCTCGGACCCGACGATGATCTCGAACAACTCGCACGCGACGCCGTCGCCCGCGGCGCCGACTGTCTGGGCATGGCCGGTGGCGACGGATCGCAGGCTCTCGTCGCGTCGGTCGCCGTCGAACACGACCTGCCCTTCGTCTGCGTGAGCGCCGGTACCCGCAACCACTTCGCACTCGACCTCGGACTCGACCGCGCCGATCCACGTGACAACCTGCGCGCGTTTCGTGATGCCGCCGAGCGGCGGCTCGACTACGCGACGGTCAACGGCCGACTGTTCGTCAACAATGTCTCTCTCGGTGTGTACGCGACCATGGTGCAGCAGGAGTCCTACCGGGCCGGCAAGGCACAAACTGCCGTCGGCATGCTCCCCGATCTCATCGGCCGGACGTCGAAGCCCTTCGACCTCCAGTTCACTACGCCGACCGGGGAGGAACTCGACGGGGCATTCCTGATCCTGGTCTCGAACAATCCGTATGCGACGAGCGCATCGTTGGAGGCGGTGAGTCGGCCCGAACTCGATTCCGGCCTCCTCGGCGTCGTCGCCGTGTCGGCGACGACCGCCGCGGACGCCGCCCGCCTGATGACACTCTCCGCGGTCGGACTCCGCCGTTCGAGTCCGTCCTGGCACGAGTTCACCACGGACTCCTTCGAGGTTCGATCCCGCGGCGGCCGCGCGTTCGCCGGGATCGACGGCGAGGCCGTCGATCTGATCACACCCCTGCGGTTTCGCTGCCATCCGAGCGGGCTGCGCGTGCTCGTTCCGGCCGACAACGACGCGGTCAACGCAGCACGCCGCGCGCGGGGCGTACATCTGCGCGCACTCGTCGACGTGGCGGCCGGCCGGACACCGAGACTGTGACTGATCGGGCCCAAAATGTCAGTGATGCGATCGGCCCCGCTCCGGCGGCCTCATGTCCGGCCGGCGCCCCGGGTCTGCACCTCGAGGTGACCGGGGCCGTCCAGCCGCGACCACCCGCATCCGCTGCATCATCTCGTTGTCCTCATGATCGGTCAGATGACAGTGCCACACATAGCCTTGCAGGCGTTCACCATCGAGGCCATCGAACTCCGCGTCGGGGTCGAAGCCCAGTTCACCCTCCGTGGGCCATCGCACCAGAATCCGAGTGACCTGATCGGGCGGGCACCGCACCGTGTCCTTCCAGCCCACCTCGTAGGGTGCCGGGGCGAACAGTCGACTCGTCACGTACGGCGTCGGTGTGGGAGTCCAGCGCGTTCCGAAGGCCGGCGGCGGATTGTCGGCCAGGTAGCGCACTCTGTCGAAGTCCCAACGACCCACGACGCGGAATTGAACGAGGTGCAGATGCATCGCGTGGGTCTGCATCGTCACATCGGCATTCACCAGATCCCAGTACTCGACGGCACCCTGTTCGGGGTGTGCGAACTCGGTGGTGTGAAACGGCAGATTGTCGATGTTCATCGCGAGAACACCCAGCCACGTCGGATTGTCCGAATTGACGGTCACGTTGAGCGTGGCCACTCTGATCTTCGGGGTCGCATCGCCTCGGACACGTGGCAGCGCGGGCGGGCACCCGAGTTGCCCACGGAGACGAGTCGGCAGCCTCCGGTGGGCACCGCGACGCGGCCCGACGTCGAACCGCATCACCGGCCGCACCACCGCAGCGCCGATCGCTTGGCCCACCCACGAGATCTGCATCGTGTTGATCATCTGAATCTGCTCGCCGGGACGCCGGTCGCTGAAATCGATCAGGATGTCGTAGCGCTCGGCGGGTGAGATGTCCAGCGCGCGAACCGGTACCGGCGCATCCAGAAGCCCGCCGTCACTCCCGATCACCCAGAACGGTGCGCCGTCGGACAGTGCCAGCCGGTAGTCGCTGAGTTGACTCGCGCTCAGGACCCGGAATCGATAGATGCCACGGTCGACCGACATACGCGGCCAGACCGTGCCGTTGACCACCATCGTGTCGCCGGCCATACCGCCCGTTGCATGCCCTGCTGCCACCATCGGGGTGTTGCCGTAGCGGAGGTGCCCGTCGGGATGGAAAAGCTTGTCGCACAGGGTCAGTGCAACCTCGTACTCCTCGGCGGGCAATCCGAGCGGGTTGTCGCGCGCACCGGTGTCCCAGGGGTCGCGGACATGATAGTGCGCCGACAGCCCGGCATAGATACTGAGCCGTGTCGTGCCCATCGAATGATCGTGGTACCACAGCGGTGCGGCCTCGTCGGGATTCCCGAACCGGTAGGCCACCGACCGTCCGGGCCGGAACGGCGATGTCGGATAACCGTCGTCGGCAGGCCGATTGGGCGCTCCGTGCAGATGGATGACCAGCGGCGGCCGGCGCCTGTCGAGCTCGGAGGCCCCGTGCAGCGTCGGGTCCACGTCGGCGGCCAGCGGGTGATACGCCATCTCGTTGACGAACGTGATCCGCGGTTGCTCGCCGGCCTGCGTCTCGATCGTCGGGCCGTGGTGATTCAGTCCGCCGAAGCCGAGGCTTGGCGATGGATTCAGGTCACGGTGAAACTGGTGCATCGCGGTGGCGACCACGATCCGTTCCGGCGCCGCGATCACCGGGAGCCGCGGCAGATCGTCGACGAAGGGCGCGAGAGCCGGCGAGCGGTAGGTCAGGAAAGGGACGCCGGGAACAGTCGGTTGCTCGTGGTCGCGCGGCGGTGCGTACGGTCTCGGCGCCGCCGCGGCAGCACCCGGGGTGACTGCCAACGCTCCGGCGATTCCGGCCGCCCGCAGGAAGATTCGCCGCGTCATCGGGCCTGAGCCGCCGTCCCGCGGAATGTCGGGCATGTGTTCCCCACCTCCGGTGCCCTCGGCACTGCCTGCGTGCGCCGGACACCGAGAGTCTAGTCTCGTGGCCCTGCGTTCGTAGTCGACATCGGCACGCCCGGATGGGGCGGTGCGACTCTCGGGGATATCCTCGGCGGCGTGGATGTACTACGCAACGTCATAGTTCTCGTGCACATCGCGGCATTCGCTGTGACGTTCGGCGCGTGGGCTGCCCAAGCCGCGGCCCGCCAGTATCGATTCACCCGTCTGATGGACTACGGTCTGCTGCTGTCGCTGATCACCGGCGCCGTGCTGGCCGCACCGTGGCCGGCCGGCATCGAACTCGACTACGTCAAGATCGGCGTGAAGCTGGCGATCCTGGTGGTCCTCGGAGGAGTGCTGGGGATGGGCAGCGCGCGACAACGTCGCACCGGCGAGGCCGTCCCTCGTCCGATGTTCGTCGCCGCCGGTGTGTTGTCGCTGTCCGCGGCGGGGGTGGCGGTGATCTGGTAGGCCCACCCGGATCGGCCGCCACATCGCTCCGCTGTGGATCAGCGTCCATCGAGTGCCGCTCGCAGCACGGCGGTCGCGTTGGCCCTCAGTACATCCTTCGCTTCGGCCGGCTCGAGCCCGGCGACATCGACCAGCCACACCCACGGTTCGATCCCGACAGTCGCGCGCAGGCGGACGGCCACTCGGCGGATCCGGTCCTCGGTCCACTCGCCCACCTGCGGTCGGAGGGCTTCTTCGAACCAACCGATCGCCCGTCCCGCGCGCAACGGGGCCCCCGCGGCGTCCGGCAGCAGTGACGACCAGAGGGCGGAGCGCAACTGCGCCGACCACCTCTCGATGAGTTCGATCTGGAACTCCACAACCCTCGCCACCCTGTCCTCAACCCGGTCGGGTACGTCGTCGGTGAACAGCTGCGGCTCGTCGATCTGTGGATACGCGGCTCGGATCAACGCCGCACGATCGGGAAAGTACCGGTACGCCGTGGTCCGGGACACTCCGGCCGACTCGGCGACCTCCTCGATCGACGGTGATCCGTCCTGCGCCATGAGCTCATGCAGCGCCGCCACGAGCGCGTCACGCGTCCGCTGCTTCTGACGTACACGACCCCGCGTTTCGTAGTGGCCCGAGGGCTGTTCGGGTCTGGCCGAAGTCATGCCTTCACGGTACACTGATCCCATCGTGGTACTTCAGTCCCATATAAGGAGCCCGCCATGACCGACACGCGCAGCGCGGATGGGATGACCACACGTCGTCTCACCGACCCTCTCGCGACCGACCCGGACCTGTATCACCTCGTCTTCGAGAACGACCGTGTCCGGGTGCTGGAATACCGAGACCAACCGGGCGATGCAACCCACATGCACACCCATCCCGACAGCGTGATGATCCCGTTGGCGAACTTTCGTCGTCGCCTCACCACAGACGGACGGGAGGCACACGTAGAACTCCAGCCGTTCACCGCTCGATGGCTCGATGCACAGAGCCATCGAGGTGAGAATGTGGGCTCGACGCCGAGTCATGCGATCTTCGTGGAACTGAAAGATCCACACGGGGCGCGGGACGTCTCCGACGATGCCCTGGGTCCGAGCGCGTAGGGCGCCTGCGCCTCACACGCTCGTTCACGCATGAGAGAAGGTCGTAACAGCGGGTTCCGCAAATGACACAAATACGACATGTCGTCTCGGTTGACTGGCGCGCGTTCACTGTCTACCTGAGGAGCTCTCATGTCGTATGTGAAGCCGGCCGAGTTCGTGACCGCAATGGTCGATGCGGGCGAGGCCAAGGCGTTCATGTCCACGCGCGACACCCTGATCCGCGCCTACATGGCGGGCGCCATACTCGCTCTGGCCGCAGCGTTCGCGGTGACCATCACCGTTCGGACCGGCGAGCCCTTACTGGGCGCGGTGTTGTTCCCGGTAGGTTTCTGCCTGTTGTACCTGATGGGCTTCGACCTGTTGACCGGTGTCTTCACCCTGGTTCCCCTCGCGCTCATCGACCGACGACGAGGCGTGACGGTCAAGAGCATGTTGCGCAACTTCGGCCTGGTGTTCGTCGGCAACTTCTTGGGTGCGTTCACCGTTGCGGTGATGATGGCGATCATCGTCACCTACGGCTTCAGCGTGGATCCCGACGCCGTGGGACAACAGCTGGGCCAGATCGGCGAAGCCCGAACCCTCGGTTATGCCGAGCACGGCGCCGCGGGAATGCTCACGCTCTTCGTGCGCGGTGTGCTCTGCAACTGGATGGTCTCCACCGGAGTCGTCGCCGCGATGATGTCGACGTCGGTGCCGGGCAAGGTGATCGCGATGTGGATGCCGATCATGTTGTTCTTCTACATGGGATTCGAACATTCGATCGTCAACATGTTCCTCTTCCCTTCCGGGTTGATGCTGGGAGGCGAGTTCTCCATCGGCGACTACCTCATGTGGAACGAGATCCCCACGGTTGTGGGCAATCTGGTCGGCGGTATCACCTTCGTCGGGTTGACCCTCTACATCACCCACGGGCGCACCGGTGCGTCGCGAAAGGTTCCCGAAGGCACCACGGAACTCGATGTACACAGCGTCGATGAGGACAAGGCCGGTGCGAACGGCCTGGCGGTCGTCTCCGACTGACAGTTCTGGCACGATGGTCGCATGGACCGGCTCGCCGTCATCGCGCGCGAATCGCAGCGATTGGCCGATGTGTTGTCCGCGATCGATCCGCAGACTCGTTGCCCGACCTGCCCGGACTGGAATGCCTCGGCTCTCCTGTGGCATCTGACCAATGTCCACTTCTTCTGGGCCGGCATTCTCGAGCGCGGCATTCTCGACGCGGCCGAGCTCGGCGCCGTCGAGCAGGCCAAACCCCGGCGCCCGGACACGATGGAGGACATGCTGGCGCTGCGTGAGCAGGCGACGTCGGCGCTCATCGACCAATTGGCGAATCGAGCCGACTCCGAGCCGTGCTGGTCGTGGTTTCCGCCCGACCGGACCGTGGGGTTCACGCGCCGCATGCAGACCTACGAGGCCACGATGCACCGTGTCGATGCAGAGCTGGCCGCCGCCGCGCGGCCGGGCGCGATCGGCACGGATGTGGCGGCCGGCGCCGTGGATCATGCCGTCGACGTCATGTGGGGCTGGATGCCCGCCGGCGCGCGCTACCAGCCCGACAGCGTGGTGGAGTTCGTCGCCACCGACACCGAACAGACCTGGTTGGTCGAGGTCGGTTCGTGGTCCGCTCCGGCGCACGACTCGGGCGAACTACTCGAGGGCCGCCGAGCCGTCCGTGCGACCGGAGGCAACCCGACCGCGACTGCAGGCGCACCGGTCGAGGACCTGGCCCTGTGGTCATGGACCCGGGGCGGATCGGTCGCGGTGAGTGGTGATCCGGCGGCCCGAGCCGCGCTGGACGCCCTTGTGACGCAAGGGATGCCGTAGCCGAGCAGAACACTTCTAGCGAAGCTCGTCGGGCGTCTCGTCATCCGCACCACGTCCGGCTGCCCGGCGCACGCGCCGAAATGATGACCGCCCGATCTCGACTGCGGTACGACGGCGTGGCGGTGGCCAGCCATTGGCGGGATGGGCCTTTTCGATCTCGGCATTCACCTCGGCCCCGAACAGCAGGGCGATCGCGACAAGCCACACCCAGACCAGGATCGCGAGCGGCGCCGCGACGGGGGCATACACGGCGTCCCCACCGAAGGCGGTGTCGGTGTAGTGGCGCAGGACCGCACTGAACCCCAGGCCGCCCGCGGTGGCCAACAGCGCACCGGGAAGGTCGCGGTGGAAAGGTGTCCGGCGCGGCGTCGCCCAATGGAACAGCGCCGCCACGGTCAGGGTGAGCCCCACAACGGCCACCGGCCAATAGGCAAGCCTCCAGACCTCCCCCAGCGGCAACGCCTCGAGACCCCAACGGCGCTCGACGATGTACCCGAGCTGCGGACCAGCGACGACCAGCGGCACCAGCAGCACACCGATGACGAGCCCGACCAGCGAGAACAACAGACCGAGAACCCGAGCCGTCCACGTGGGGCGGTCTTCCTCCAGGTCATAGGCGATGGTGATGGCCAGGACCACGACGCGCAGGATACGGCTGGCCGAGAAGACCGCGACGACGAAGGAGATCGAGAACAGCGACGGTGAACCCTCGATGAGCAGACGATCCAGCATCGCGGCAATCACGTCGTCGACGGTCTGTTGCCGAAATACCTGGGCGGCAATCTCTTCGATCCGTTCGACCAACTGCACGCGGGCGTCTGATCCCAGCACCGGGTCCAACAGACCCGCGAGTGAGACGACGGTGAGCATCACTGCAGGCAGGCTCAGCAGCACCCAGAACGCGATCTCGCTGGCGAGGCCGGTGATGCGGTCGTCGCCGGAATCCTTGACCGTTGCGACCGCGAGGTCGATCGCCACCCGGAGACGTCGAGGCAGGCGGGACCTCAGCCGCTCTGCCACCACACGCATCGCTGAAACGGTAGCAAGCTGACACGAGGATGATCGGCGCCATGCCGATCATCTCCGACGCCGTCGCCGTGCGTGGTCTACACGTCGAAGCGGAAATCGGGTGATCGCCGCAACCGGTCGACCTCTGCAGCCAACGCAGCACGCAGATCATCGTGCTGCGGCCCGAGTGCGACATCCGGGCTCTGCCGCTGCTCCGACGGGTAGAGCCAGACCGGCATCCCGACCCGATCGGCGGGCTCCCAGTCATAGCGAGGCCAGACATGGGCGTGCAGGAACGCATGAGTGTTGCCGAGTATCTCCACATTGACCCGTCGATAACCGTGGTCCCTCGATGCGCACACGGCCTCTACGGAAGCGGCGAGCAGATCGACGTCGGCCAGGAATCGCAGCCGGTCGGCGCGTCCGAGATCCGTCAGGCGGTCGGCCCCGATCACCTTGCTGAGTGCGAGCGAATACCCGGGCAACAACTGCGTATCCCCGATCACCGCGAAGGTGGCGTCGAGTTCGGCGAGAACCGTCGGATTGCGGCCCTGCACAGCCGAACCGACCCGATCTACCCGCCAGTCGTCCACGTCGTGGTCACACCGTCCCGCGGGCGGCCCAGGCACATGCGGTCACCGCGAACGGTCCGTCCCCCAGACGTTCGCGAGCCACCGATTCGAGCCGGTCACGTCCCTCTTCGTCGAGTTGTCGCACGTATTCGCCGGCCGGGCCGACACCGAACGTGTACGGCTGCCACCACTGCCCGAAAGTCGGGTGGGCGACCGTGACCGAGATCGAAGTCTCTGTCACATCATGCAGGCCGGCGGCATCGAATATCTCGGTCAGGTGCCCCTTCTGCGCACCGGAGAGCAGCGCCTCATCTTCAGCGTCGGGGTCGATGGCATGCACCGCGTCCCAGAACGGCGCCAACGCACCGGTCGGTCCGTCCCATACGCATGCCGCGACGATCCCCCCGCGACGCGTCACCCGCGCCATCTGGGTGATTCCGGCGACGGGATCGGTCATGAAGTGGACCACGAGTTGAGCCAGGGCTGCGTCGAAAGTGTCGGTGGTGTAGGGCAATTGCTCCGCCGTTCCGAGACGTACCTCGACGTCCGGGAAGCTCGCGCGGGCCGCCTCCACGAACGGTGGCGAGGGGTCGATCGCCGCCACCTCGAGACCCGTCGCCCGCAGATGACCGGTCAGTGCGCCCGTTCCGCAACCGACGTCGAGCACCTTGTCGGCGCCGGCCACCCCGGCGAATTCCGCGAAGACCTCCGCGAGCGGCTCTGCGTACCGCCCCATGAAACGTGCGTAGTCCCTGGCCGGGACGGCAAAGCTCACGCCGCCATTCTACGTCGCGGCCCGCCTCGGAACTCCAGGCTGCAGAAAAATTGGCGTCCTGAGAAACGGCGCCAGCCGAGCATCACACCGGTCCCTGAGGAACGAGGCGCCCGCCGAGCATCACACCGGTCCCTGAGGAACGAGGCGCCCGCCGAGCATCACACCGGTCCCTGAGAGCGTGTTTGAAAACTCGGATGTGCGGCGTGTGACGGATGGGATTTGAGTGAACTCCTGGTAGGTCAGTGAGTGCTAACAACACGTACTCACCAGGAGTTCACCATGCCATCATCACCCATCGGTGCGTGCCCGTCCTGCCCGACCCCCACCCACGGGTCTGGTCATCGGTGCGAGGTATATCCGTCCTCCAGTGTCACCGATGCCCAGTGGGCGGTCCTCGAACCGCTCCTGCCACCGGCCGGGAACACCGCAGGACGCGGTGGCCGACCCGAGAAATGGTGTCGCCGAACCGTTCTCGACGCCGTTTTCTATGTTGTCCGCGGCGGTATCGCCTGGCGACAACTCCCCTCGGAGTTCCCACCCGCGATGACCGTCTACGCGATCTTCCACCGCTGGGTCACCAGTGGAGCGTGGCGCCGCATCCACAACTGCCTCCGCGACATGCTGCGCGTGGCCGACGGCCGCAACCCGCTGCCGACCGCGGCGATCATCGACGCTCAATCGATCCCCGGCGCCGATACCGTGCCCGGTGCCAGTCGCAGCTACGACGCCGGCAAGAAGGTCAACGGACGCAAACGCCACATCGCCGTCGACACCACCGGTCTGCTGCTGGCGATCGTGGTCCACGTCGCCAACATCCAGGACGCCGACGGTGGTGCCCGAGTGTTGGCCGCGCTGCGCGCCCAGTTCTCCACCATCACTATGGTCTGGGCTGACGGCGGCTACCGCGGCAGACTGCTTATCTGGGCGAAAAACGTTCTGGCACTAACCGTTACGATCGTCAAACGCACCGACGACATGACTGGATTCCACGTCCTACCGCGCAGGTGGGTCGTCGAACGCACCTTCGGTTGGATCGTCAAACACCGCCGCTGCGTCCGCGACTACGAAACCCGACCCGACCACCACGAAAACATGGTGTACATCGCCCTCATCGCTACCATGTCACGACGACTGGCCAAACTTGCCTGAGTTTTCAAACACGCTCTGAGGAACGAGGCGCCAGCCGAGTGTCACGAAGGGCGGCCCCTGCCGAACACTCAATTCGCTTGAAGAGGCCATGATCTGGTCTGATCCAGCGTCATGTGTCGCGGATTCGAGTTCCGATGCGACACGCTCGCAGGCGAATCAACGGAAGACCGCAGTCGCGGGCTCTCCGGGCTCGGGTGTCACACAGTCCTCGACCACGTCACCGAGGGCCACGGTCAGGGCGACGGTGACAAGTGCGACCATCGCGAGAGCGGCCAACGCACGCTTGGGTGTCGGTGAGGGCGATGGCTCGGTGAGTGCCCGAACCCGCTGTACGACGCTTCCGCCGCTGCTGTGCAGCGCGCCTGCGTTCGATGATCGACGGTGTGCCGACTGTGCGAGCGAGGCACGGGCCAACGCACGGACAAGCGGACCGGGGCCGGCCATCGCCGCGACCTCGTCGGCGTGGCGCTCGGCCGCGTGACGGACCGTGCGTGTGATCGGTATGGCGATCGGGTTGATCCGTGCTGCGCACTCGCACAACTGAATCCATGCGTAATGCCGGTGACGCAGATGTGCGCGTTCGTGGCGGATCAGCGCCGACAGCTCGTCCGCGTGCAATGCCCGGCACATCCCGGCCGTGATCACGACGACGCCGTTACGGGTAGGGGCAGCGAAGGCGTCCGGTTCCGGATCGTCGATGACGAGCAGGTCGCTGCCATGCGGCACAGCATGTTCGAACAACGCATTGGCGCGACGGCCGGCCCGGACACGTTGCGCGTGTCGGGCCAACACCGCGAGGCGCCAGGCGACGACACCCACCAGGGTGGCACCCAGGATCCGAGCCGGCACCGAGTTCGATGCGAGCGCGACAGCGGCCAGTGCGGTCACCGATGTGGCAGTGGCGATTGCCAGCGCGGCGATCGTCCCGGGAACGGCGACGGTGAAAGCGTGGGGCGTCAGCGCACGCTCGAGCCACGGCGCCAGCGCGACACAGATGACCAACAGCACCCAGGGCGCGGCCACCGTGAGGGCAAAACTCATCCGCGGTCCTCACTCTGGTCCGTGTCGGCGGTGAGCAGACGTGCCAAGATCGCCTCGTCGTCAGAATCGAGTGTCGCAACGAAGTTGGCCAGCACATCGGCGCGGTTGGCCCGCTCGTCCAGTGCGCTGCGCATCCGGAGGGCAGCACGCAATGCCGGCAACGACTCCACCGGTGCATTGAGCCGGTAGTTGAAGGCACGACCTCGACGTTCCCGGCTCACCAATCCCTTTTCGGTCAATCGCACCAATGCGGTCATAACGGTGGTGTGGGCCAACGGTTTCGACAGCCCTGCAGACACTTGCGCAACCGACATCCAGTCGCTGCCACCGAGGACGCGGATCACCTCGTTCTCGAGTTCACCGGATCGCCGTCGCTTCATTCGTCGATCCCCCGATTGTGCCGTGGAGCCACCTGGCGAAACGACCGGCGGCGTGTCCAGCACTCTACCGGGATTCCGGAACTGCTACCGTTCTTGTAGTAGGTTAGCGGACACCGACCCTGCAACGCGTAGGATCAAGGTCGGTGCTGTCCGTCGCACGGACACGGCATCAGCAGTTGCTGACAAGAACGCGAATATGTGTTGGTGTTGGCGGGTCGGGCCAGCTACTCCACCGACTGGGAGCACGACGATCCAGCGCAGGGTCGAACCGGTGGGCGACGTTTCTGACCAGGGAGCTGCCGTTGGCGATCGATGCGAAACCTTGCACAAGTGGATGTGATGGGGCTGTTGGACCATTCATGAGGACCCAGACCGTTGCCCCTCCCGCCGTTCGCGCACCGGGCCCGCCTCGCACGAGGGCGTCCGACCGCGATGGTGCGCGGACGAGCGATCCGGCGACAATGCTCCACCCGAGACCATCGGGCCGACAGATCCGGACGCGTCTTCGGACCGGTCTCGATCTGAGCGCGCCGGCCCGTGTACGACCTACGCTGATGATGCACGAGATCGGCAGGACCACGGCAATCAGAGGATTACTCAGAGTCAGACGTATCGATTCGAGCGGTGATGACCTGCGCCGCACACGCAGCGCGAGGAAGGACACATTGCGATGACGGTTGATCCCGATGTCCGCACCCAGCGTGAGCGCGTTTCCGTCGCGTATCGCCCGGGGCGGCCCTTGCCCGAATTCGTCTACAGCAGCGATGAGGATGCGATGTGGGCGCGTGTCTTCTCGACGCTGCGCGATATGCATGAGCAGTTCGGCTGCGCGCATTATCGGGCCGCCGCGGGCCGGGTGCGGCTGCCCGCGAGCCGCGTACCGCAACTCGGCGAGGTCTCACGCACGCTGCGGTCGTTGACCGGCTTCGAACTCGCGCCGGCCATCGGAAGCCTTCCGGGTCGGCTTTTTTACGGACCCCTGGCACAGGGCATCCTCCACGCGACCCCGGATATGCGCCCCGTTGCCGAACAAGCGTTTTCGCCCGAACCAGACGTCATCCACGAACTGGTCGGACACGCTGTGATGCTGGGCGATCCGGAGTTCGCAGAGCTGTATCGCTGGTTCGGACGAGCAACCAACGAGGCCGACTCCGCGGAGTTGCGCACGGCGATCGCACGGATGTTCTGGTTCACCATGGAGGTCGGCCTGGTCGTCGAGAATGGTCACCCGCGAGCGTACGGTGCCGCGATCCTGTCGTCGGTCGCCGAGATGGAGTCTTTCGCTCATGCAGAGCTGCGGGATTTCCGGGTCGAGGATGTCCTGTCCAGCGACATCGATGACGGCATCTGCCAGCCCATCCTCTACGTCGCCGACTCGGCCGAGTACATGATGGACGAGGTAAGGCGTTTTCTCACGACCAACGTCCGCCTGTGACATCGCGAACGGTCGTGGCCGGCCTGGTCGGCATTCGCGACACCGTCGCTGTCCAGAACCGTAAGGAATTGTGTTGGTAGATCTCTCGAGCACCATGCGTCGACACCACGCCGTGGCACCGACCACGGACATGTTCGATTTGTCGGCAGCACAGTCGGATTTGTGGCTGGCCCAACAACTTCACCCGACGGTGCCGTTCTCGATCTCTCAATACATCGAACTCCGGGGACCCATCGACTCCGGATTACTCGAGCATTGCACCCGCCAGGCCGGTCGCGAACTGCAGTCGCCCCACGTGCGATTCGCGACGTCCGGGGGCCAACCGCGCCAGTACCTGGACCAGGACGTGGACACCGGATACGACCGCATCGACCTGCGCGATCACCCCGATCCCGAGCACGCCGCGCGCGCGTGGATGAACCACGACCAGCAGCGCGGCACCGACCTACTGGGTGACGACGTCAACAAGGCCGTGATGTTCACCCTCGGGCCCGATCGATACCTGTGCTACGGACGCAGCCATCACATCGCGGTCGACGGCTACGGGGCGGGTCAGTTGCTGGCGCGGACCGCCGAATTGTATTCGGCCGCAAACAACAACATGCCCACACCACCGTGCCGGGCGATGGCATTGACCGACATCGTGGAGGCCGATCGCCGATACCGGTCCTCGCCGCGATTCGCGAAGGACCGCGAGTATTGGGGAAAGAATCTCGCCGGCCTGAATCACGTGACTCGACTGAGCGATCGGTACGCTGCGCCGTCGGCGTACCCGCATGTCGCCCATACGACCATCGATGCGGGCGCGATGGCGCAGGTCGATGCCACAGCCGCCCGGGCGGGCACCGGCATCGCCGAGGTCCTGGTCGCCACCGTGACCGCTTTCCTCGCGCAGATGACCGGGGACACCGACATCACGGTGTCGCTGCCGGTTGCCGCTCGCACCACATCCGAGCTGCGGCGATCTGCCGGTATGGTCTCCAACGTGGTGCCGTTGCGGGTGCGCGACGTCGCCGGGAGCACCCTCGACCAGCTGGTGCGGCAGATCCGCCTGAATGTGATCGGCGCCTTGCGCCATCAGCTGTACCGACACGAGGACCTGCTCCGCGACCTCGGTGTGGGTCTGGCGGGGCGCAACGGCTACGGCCCGCTGATCAACGTCCTGACGTTTCCCGACCACATCGAGTTCGGCGCGGCGCACGGTCGGGCGCACCTGATCTCGGCCGGGCCCGTCGATGATGTGACGATCAACTGCTATCGATTCGGCTCCGGGCCCCTCAACATCGACTTCTTCGCCAACCCGGCTCTGTACAGCGCGGACGAACTCGAACGATATCTGGCGCAGTTCATGACCTGCCTGTCCCGCATCCTGCCGGCGTCCGGCGAACAGAGGCTGTTCGATGTCATCGCGGGCACACGAACCATCGCGACACACCGCCACGAGCGCCGACAGCGGCTGCTCCCCGAGTTGCTGGCGGCCGGTGTCGGCACCGGTGACGGGATAGCGATGCGCGGGCGAGAGGGGCCGGTGACCTATCGCGAACTCGATGAGCGCAGCGCCCAGTGGGCGCGCGAGCTGATCGCACACGGAGCGGGCCCGGAAGTCGTGGTCGCGGTGGCGTTGCCGAGGTCATTGCAGGCGATCACGGCGTTGTGGGCGGTTGCCCGGGCCGGTGCGGTGTTCTTCCCGGTGGACCCGAGTGGACCACCGGAGCGGGTGTCGAAGCTGCTCGCCGATTCGCGGGCGACTCTGGGACTCACCACCAGCAGCCGGCGCGCATCGCTGGGCACGCCCGGTCTGGATTGGCTTGTCGTGGATGGTGACGAGTTCACCTCTGCCGCCGCGTCACGCCCGGTCACCGCGGTGACCGACGCGGACCGGACACGACCACTGCGTGCCGCCCACCCGGCCTACCTGATCTACACCTCCGGGTCCACCGGAGAGCCCAAGGGTGTGCTGAGCACTCACGAAGGCCTGGCGACGCTGAGCGACGATCTGGTGGCCCGTTACCGGATCAGCACGGAATCAGTTGTGGCCCAATCACATTCTCCCTTTTGCGACGCGTCGATGCTCGAGTACTTCTCCGCCTTCGCGGCAGGGGCGGAACTGGTGGTCCCGGCACCGGACATCGTTGCCGGGGAACGCCTCTCGCGGGTCCTCGAAGACCATGCGGTCACGCACCTGCTGGTGACACCAACCATTCTCACCACCCTGGAATCGGATCGCCTGCCGTCGCTGCAGGTCGTGGCCGTCGGCGGTGACAAGTGCCCACCCGCAGTGGCCGCGCACTGGGCTCGCAAGGCCGACATGTTCAATTCGTACGGGCCGACCGAGGCGACCGTCGTGGTCACCCAGACCGATGCGCTCGATCCGGATTCGGAGATCGTCACGATCGGCGGAGCGCTGCCGGGTGTGCAGTTGTGCGTACTCGATGCCCGGCTACGGCCGGCGCCGCGTGGTGCGCGCGGTGAACTCTATCTCGCCGGCGATGCCCTGGCGCGAGGATATCTGGGCCGACCCGCCATGACCGCGCAATGTTTTGTGGCGAATCCGTACGGGCCCGAGGGCAGCAGGATGTACCGCACCGGCGACGTCGTGCGCGAGCGGCCGGACGGCACCCTGGAGTACCTCGGACGCAGCGATGTCCAGATCTCGTTGCGGGGCCAGCGCATCGAACCATCCGAGGTCGAGCGGGCGCTCGCTGCCGACGAAGCGGTCGATCAGGCCGTGGTGCGGATGTGGACGTCGGAAAAGCTCGGTGATCGATTGATCGGCTACATCGTCGCGGTGGACGAGGAGACCATCGACCGCACAGCGGTGCTGACACGGCTACGGAAGGTCCTGCCGCCCGCCATGATTCCGGCGATGGTGGTGGTGTTGCCCGAGATACCCATCAACCCGAGCAGCGGCAAGGCCGACCGGTCCGCGTTGCCGGACCCGCAGACACTGGCGCGCCCTGTTTTCCGGGCTCCGACCTCCGCCGTCGAACACACGGTGGCGAATGCGATCGCCGAGGTCACCGGGCAGTCGCAGATCGGTTTGGACGACAACTTCTTCGAACTCGGCGGCAACTCCCTGCTTGGCGTCGAGTTGTGTCAGCGGCTGTCGGAGCAGACCGGCACGACCGTCGCGATGTCATTGCTGTTCACCCCGACCGTGGAAACCCTGTCCTCCGCCATCGAGGCGGCGGCGATCGGCGCAGACCACGATGTTGTCGTGGGCAATTCGGCCCTGGATACGATTCTTCCGTTACGCGCCAACGGTTCTGGCACACCGCTGATCTGTCTGCCCTCGGCCGTGCCGTTGTCCTGGTGTTATACGGGGTTGGTGTCCTTTGTCGGCGACCGGCCGATCTACGGCCTGCAGTCGCCGACGATCGGACCGGGGGCGCATCGATGCCGCACCGTCGAGGAGCTGGCCGACATCTACCGGCGTGAACTGACGCGGGTGCAACCGCACGGGCCATATCACCTGCTGGGCTGGTCTCTGGGCGGGCAACTCGCCCACGCGCTGGCCATCGCGCTGCGCGCCGACGGGCTCGACGTCGATCTGGTGATCATGCTCGACACCGTGGCATTCGGAGACGGGACACCGCCGCCGCAACCGCCGACCGTGCGCGATCTGATCACCCACCTGGAGGGCAACGAGTCGGAGACTCCCGATACGCGGCCACTGTCACTCGACGGAGCGGTAGACCTCCTCGCCCACACCACCGGACCGGGTCGAGGACTGACCCGCGCGCAGCTCGAAGGCCTGCACCAGGGATACGTCGACTGCGTCGGGATGTCCGCAACCTATCGGCCGGCCCGACATGACGGGGACCTGATGTACTTCTCGGCAACCAGGGGCGTCACCGGCGCCCTCACCAGCGAGATGTGGCGGCCGTATGTCACCGGACAGATCATCGAGCACACGGTCGACGTGACACACGCCCAGATGACCAATCCCGAGGCGCTCGCCGTCATCGGACCGCTCCTCGACGCCGAACTGAACCGGCGCCGATGATGGCCCACGGTGAGGATTCGGCCGCCGGCTCGAACACAGAAGGATTCATGACCAGGTACTCCGCGACGATCGTCGCGATCATGGTGTCGCTCGCCTCGTCGATCCTGTTGACCGTCCGTCGGCCCAGCCTGTTCAGGCGGCGACTGGCTCGGTTGGCGCTGGCCGGCATCACCGCGTTGGGCCTGGCGGTCGCCGCCAACGAATCGATGGGCAAACCGGTCCTGTTCCTGCGGTGGTCGTTTGTGCGGTTCATCTTCTCGCTACGCCACATGGGCGCCTTCTGGCAGGTCGGCGACGGTCGCGAAGCCGCGCTGGCCGACTATGTCTGCGAGCACGCACGCCAGGGTGACATCGACGACGCCATCCGGGCGATCGACGAATATTGCTACAGCAAGCAGTATCTGATCAATGTCGGCGACGAGAAGGGGAAGCTGCTCGACGACGCGGTGTCCGTTGCACATCCGCATCGACTGCTGGAACTCGGCACCTACTGCGGATACAGCGCGCTGCGCATCGCACGGGCGATGCCCGCCGATGCCGTTCTGTACTCGATCGAGTTCAATGCGGCGAATGCAGAGGTCGCGCGACGAATCTGGGATCACGCGGGTATCGGCGAGCGCATCGTCGTCGTCGTCGGAACGCTGAGCGACGACGGAAAGACCATCACCGCGCTATGCGACGACCACGGATTCACGCCCGGAACACTCGATTTCGTGTTCATCGACCACGAGAAGAGCGAGTATCTGCCCGACCTGCACCGAATCCTGGCACAGAGTTGGCTGCACCCCGGCTCGGTCGTCGTCGCCGACAACGTGAAATATCCTGGCGCCCCGGAGTATCGGGACTTCATGCGCCGGCAGGAAGGCGTGAACTGGCACACCCGGGAACACGAGACGCACGCCGAGTATCAGAAACTCATCAAGGACCTCGTCTTCGAGTCGACCTACCTCGGCTGACCGGGCGGTGCGCTGGACAGCGCCGGTTTTTGAGCCACGAGCCCGCCAACATCCCCCTGGGTTAGGCGAGATGGCGGGCCCGCCAAGATCCCCTGGGTGAGGTGAGGTGACCCGAGCCGCGCCAACACCCCCTGAGGTGAGGCGAGGTGACGCGAGCTCACCATCATCCCCGCCCCCTGAGGTGAGGTGACGCGAGCTCACCATCATCCCCGCCCCCTGAGGAGCCTCCGAGCTTGCGAGGATGCGTCACGAAGGGCCCGTCGTGACGGCCCTCCGCCAGGCTCCGGACCTCCTCAGGGATCGTGAGCTGAGGTCACGCCGGCTCACGCATCACGCCGACGTGTCGCACCTTTCCGGACAGGCCGGGAAGCTCTTTCACCGATGACCAGGTGCGCAACCCGTCCCGGCTGTCGGAGTACACATACTTTCCTCTGGTGTAGGCGTCGAGGTACATCCGCCACGTTCCGTTCGGCAACTGGATCACCGCCGGGCCCTCCACGTGGGAGCCCCAATTTCCCGGCGGGACAAATCGATATGGTCCGGCCGGCGACAGTGCGACAGCGTGCTCGATGACCTTCTTCGTCTCGTTCTTGGTGAACGCGTGATAGGTCGCGCCGACCTTGACCACCGTCGTGTCGATGTGGTCCGCACCGATGCCCGCGAGCGGAACGGGCGGGCTCCAGAGCCGGAGATCGGGCGTGAGTGCCGTCATCAGATACGGCACAAAGCCACCGCCGGTCGACATCGACAAGATGACGTTGACCCGTCCGCCGTCCACAAACCATTCGGGTGCCCAGGCTTTGGTGGTGAACGGTGAGAGCGACGGGCCGTCGCTGGATCCAGCCGAGCCGGAGGAGCCCGGCCCGCTCGACGAGCCGAGGCCCTTACCGTCCCCGGTGCCCGGCAGAAAGGCGCAGCAGAACGGGACCGGCCAGTTCTCGATGAACGTCCAGGTGACGCGGTCACGGCTGCGTGCGAAGCCGATGTTCGCGCCGTCGACCGTCGTATAGGTGAGGTAGTACCAGCCGTCCGTGTTCCGGAAGATGCTGGCGTCGCGCACGCGCCCCGATGGCGGCCGATAGGCCGACTTTCGGACGAGCTGGAACGTGGTGCCGTCCGGCGACTGGTAGACGTCCATGTCGCGGTCGCTGGCGCTGCTGAACGCCACCATCGTGTACCGCCAGCCGGACGACGGCGCCGCACCACTGCTGCCTGGTACCGAGACCATCAGACCCGCGACGGCCACCACTACTGATACGACGGAGACGGTGGTCCGCTTGATACGCATCACCGGTGCAGTATCACTGACAGCCGGTCATCACGCGCAACTTTGGCCACAGTTCGTGTCGGCGATTCCGAGCGAGCCCGGATGGACCGCGCGTTCACATCGATCAGGTCCTTCGGGCACTACCCACGACGAGCGGGACGATCGTGGGCATGAGGGTCGGCATACGGAGGTGGCGGATCTCATCGACATGGAGTGCACTCGCCCGCAGTTCGCCCTCGAAGTCCCGGTTTGCGTGGCAGCCATCCGCGAGCCGCCGCTGCACAGGGGTCAGGATGTCCTGCACCACTGCGCGCACACCGGTGCCGCGGACGTGCTCGTGAAAGAGGAACACGCCGCCCACCCGCAGCACGCGATGCACCTCGGCGAGCACGCGCGCCGGATCGGCCACCGAGCAGAACAGCAGCGATGCGGTCACGGTGTCGAACGAGGCGTCGGGATAGTCCAGCGAGTGCGCGTCGCCGTCACGGATGGTCACCGGCACTGCGGGCAGGTCGCGCTCTGCCAACCGTGCCCGCATCGCCGGATTCGGTTCGATGAGCACGAGTTCCTCGAGCTCGGCCTCGGGATAGTGCGAGACGGAGAACCCGTTCCCGACGCCGATCTCGAGCGTCCTGCCGTGTGCACGGGAGAGGTTGTCCGCCCGGATGGCGGCCTGACCCGACCTCTCCACACGACTCATGAACAGGGGATACCATTTGGCGAAGAAGCGTTGATCGAGACTGTTTGTTGTCATGTCCGTCAGCATCGCCTCATCACAGCGCGTGAACATGGCCGGTCAGTGCCATCCGTGAATGGCCCGAATCGGCCATGTGACGGGAGAACGCCGATGCTCCGAGCCGAGGATCAACTCATCCGCCGCCTCACGACCACGGCCGGCGACATCGCGTACTCCGAGATCGGGAACGGACCGCCGCTGCTCGTCGGCGGATGGTGGTGCAGCCACCTCGCTCTCAATTGGGCGGACCCGCTGTTCCGCGGGTACATGAGTCGCCTGGCCGAGCATTTCACCGTGATCCGATACGACCAGCCCGGTCGCGGCGCGTCGGGTCCCGGGGACGGACAGCCACTCGACCTCGACGGCGAGGTCGAGGTGATGACCGAACTCGTCGACGCACTGCAGTTCGACCGCTTCGGCCTCCTCGGCGGCTCGTCGGGCGGCGCGGCCGCTGCCGGCCTCGCGGCCCGCATGCCCCGACGTGTGCACCATCTCGTCCTGTACGGGGCGTATGCCCGAGGCGCCGACATCGCCCCCGAGAGTGCCCGCCGCGCAATGGTGGAGGCCGTCGCAGCACACTGGGGCCTCGGGTCGCGACTGTTGGCCGACGTCTTCCTCCCGGGGGCGAGCAGCACCGAACGGGAACGGTTCGCACGATTTCAGCGTCAGTCCGCCACCGCCGATCAGGCGGCAGCGTCGCTCGCGGCCAGCTATGCCCTCGATGCGACGGAACACCTGGCCGCTGTGACGGTTCCGACAGTGGTGATCCACCGCCGCAGCGACCGCGCGGTCCCGTTGGCGCTCGGTGTCGACGTCGCGCGACGGGTGCGCCGAGCGGTCCTGGTCGAACTACCCGGCGACGACCATTTCCCGTGGCGTGGCGATGCCGAGGCCGTCGCCGATGCGACTGTGTCCGGGCTCGGCCATCCGGTGCCACGCCGGCCCGGCGACATCGGCCGCGGGGAGGTCACCGACCGCGAACGCGAGGTCCTCGAGCTGGTCGCACAGGGGTTGACCGATGTGGAGATCGCGCGACGACTCACGTTGAGTCCACACACCGTGCACCGGCATGTGGCCAACGCTCGATCCAAGCTGGGCGTCCGGTCTCGGGCGGCGGCCGCCGCCGCGATACGTGATCGGCCCGCCGCACCGAACTGACGCTCGGTGGCGATCGTCTCCGAACCCGACCGGACGATGGCACGGATCAGACGTCAGTCCTTCGTCAGCTCTTCTGCGAGCATCACGATGATCCCGCTGGGACCACGCACATAGGTGAGTTTGTAGATGTCCTGGTAGTTGGCCACGCCGCGGAGCGGATGGCAGCCATGTTTCGCGGCGACGTCCAGAGCCTGGTCGATGTCGTCGACGGAGAAGGCGACGCGGTGCATGCCGATCTCGTTCGGAAGCGTCGGGGTCGTCTCGATCGCGTCAGGATGGATGTACTCGAAGAGCTCGAGACGACCAATGCCGTCGGGGGTCTGCAGCATCGCGATCTTGGCGTGGTTGCCGTCGAGTCCCACGGCGGTGTCGGTCCATTCGCCGCTGACCGTGTCACGTCCGACGACTGTGAGACCCAAGTCGGTGAAAAAGGCGATTGTCGCTTCGAGGTCCTCTACAGCGATGCCGACGTTCTCGAGTTTGATGGCCATACGGTAGACGCTAGTGGTGTGTCACGCAGATAGGTGGCCCGTATCCGGTGGAGCGGACGCCGAAACGAGTTGCCTGATTCCGGGACGCACCACCGGCGAGTCGACCACAACTGACGATGGCCCGCCGGCACCCTCGCGGGTCCGCAACTCCGCAGGATTGCGCGAGCGGGACACGGATGCCGTCAGCCTTCGCCGATCGTGATCGCGTACCGGCGTTGTATGCCGGCGGTGGCGCGGCCCCACTCACTGTCCAGGACTCGCCGCTGGTGGAAGGCGAACGCAGCCTCGTCGGCAAATTTCTCGTCGACCCGCCACACCAACGGATCGTCGGTCCGGTCGACGTCGAAGGACAAGCAGCCCGGCTCGGCGCGTGTCAGGTCGACGTGGCGCGTCAGGAGCCGTTCGACAATGTCGGCCTCGTCGGCGTTCGCGCAGACCAGGTGTCCCCCAACGACGACCTCGACCGTCATGCGGGCTCCGGTGGCGAGATCGCATCAAGCTGCTCACGCAACGCACGGCGTGCGATCCGCAATTCGTACTGCGACTGCGGATTCATCCAGCACTCGGCGGACGTGCCGACGTACTTGCCCAGCCGCACGGCTGTGTCAGCCGTGATCCCCCGATTGCCGTGCACGATCTCGTTGATGCGTCGTGGCGGCACACCAATCGCAACGGCGAGCTTGTTCTCCGTGATCCCGAAGCCCTCGATGAAGTCCTCCATGAGTACTTCATCCGGGTGGATCGGCTCGATCACGTCGCCTTCAGTGGCATCAGACATACGTCCGGTGATCTTGTCGCCGAACGTAACTGATCACCGAACCAGCCTAACGCGGTGCGCTAACAGCGCTATACGTTAAACCGGAACTCGACCACGTCGCCGTCGGCCATGACGTAGTCCTTGCCCTCCATCCGGACCTTGCCCGCCGCCTTTGCCGCGGCCATCGAACCGTTGGCGTCGAGGTCGTCGAACGAGACGATCTCGGCCTTGATGAAGCCCTTCTCGAAGTCGGTGTGGATCACCCCGGCCGCCTTGGGGGCGGTGTCGCCGCGGTGGATCGTCCACGCCCGCGACTCCTTGGGACCTGCGGTCAGATAGGTCTGCAGGCCCAGGGTGTGGAAACCGGCGCGCGCGAGAGACCGCAACCCGGGCTCGGTCTGCCCGATCGAGTCGAGGAGTTCCTGCGCATCCTCCTCGTCGAGCTCGAGGAGCTCGCTCTCCACCTTGGCGTCGAGGAACACCGCGTCGGCCGGCGCGATGGCGTCACGCAACTCCTGCTTACGGGCTTCGTCGGTGAGCACCGATTCGTCGGCGTTGAACACGTAGAGGAACGGCTTCGCCGTCATCAGGTGCAAGTCCCGTACCGCCGAGAGGTCGAACGAATCCTTTTGCGAGAAAAGGGTTTTGCCGGAGTTGAGGATCTCTTGCGCCTTGTGCGTCGCAGCGACGGTCTCGGCGAGATCCTTGTTCTTGCGCGCGTCCTTCTCCAGGCGCGGCAGGGCCTTCTCGATCGTCTGCAGATCGGCGAGGATCAGCTCGGTCTCGATCACGCCGATGTCGGAGAGCGGGTCGACGCGACCGTCGACATGCACCACGTCGTCGTCGGCGAACACGCGGACCACTTGGCAGATCGCGTCGGCCTCGCGGATGTTGGCGAGGAACTGGTTGCCCATCCCCTCCCCCTCGGACGCACCTTTGACGATTCCGGCGATGTCGACGAAGGACACGGTGGCCGGCAGGATTCGCTCGCTGGAGAAGATCTCGGCGAGGCGGTTCAGGCGGGTGTCCGGCAGCTCGACGACGCCGATGTTCGGCTCGATCGTGGCGAACGGGTAGTTGGCCGCCAGCACGTCGTTGCGGGTCAGCGCGTTGAAGAGGGTGGACTTCCCGACGTTGGGAAGGCCGACGATTCCGAGGGTGAGACTCACGGGCGTCCAGTGTATCGGCAGGTGCGTTCCGAGCGGCGGCCGCACGGCCCTGACGCCGAAACGGAGGGTTCTCTCGGCGTGATCCTGGGTTCTGTCGGCGTGATCGCGGGTTCTCTCGGCGTGATCCTGGGTTCTGTCGGCGTGATCGCGGGTTCTGTCGGCGTGATCCTGGGTTCTGTCGGCGTGATCCTGGGTTCTGTCGGCGTGATCCTGGGTTCTGTCGGCGGGATCGCGGGTTCTGTCGGCGTCATCGCGGGTTCTCTCGGCGCGATCGCGGGTTGTCTCGGCGCGATCGCGGGTTCTCTCGGCGGGTCAGGCGGACGACGTACCCGGATCCGCCGAGGGATCGGCGCCCTCGGGCGGCTCGTCGTCGGTGACCCCGCCGGCATGCGCGCTCACCGGTGTGCCCTGATCGGGCAGTGTCTCACCGGCGCGCTCGGCGATCTGTTCGTTCAGGTAGCGGAGCACGACGGCGATGGCGGCCGCGGTGGGCACCGCGAGGAACGCGCCGGTGATGCCGAACAACGTGCCCCCGAGCGTCACCGAGAGCAACACGATGACCGCGTGCAGATCCATCGACTTCGATTGCAGCCACGGCTGCAATACGTTGCCCTCGAGTTGCTGCACGCCGATGATGATCCCGAGCACGATGAGCGCGGTGGTCAGTCCGTTTGACACCAGCGCGATCAGGACAGCGAGCGCACCGGCGACGAACGCACCGACGATCGGGATGAAGCCGCCGAGAAACGTGATCACCACGAGGACCCCGGCGAGCGGGACTTTCAGGATGAACAGCCCGGCGCCGATGAGGCTGGCATCGACGAAGCTGACGATCGCCTGCGTCCGGATGAAGCCGCCGAGACTGCTCCACATCCGGAGCAGCACCTCGCCGATGTGGGTTCCCGACGGCCGACCAACGGTGCGGTCGAGCCACGGAACGAACTTGGGCCCGTCCTTGAGGAAGAAGAACACCAGGATCAGCGCGGTGAACAGCGTGATCACGATCGACGTCGCGGTCCCGACGCCACTGAACACACCTGCGGCGATCGTGGATGCGCTCGACTGCATCTTCTGGGTGACCGTGTCGACGATGTTGTCGAGTTGCTCATCCCGAACATTGAGCGGTGGGCCCTGAATCCAGTCCTGCAAAGTGTGCACGCCATCGGTCGCGCGCGATGCCAGTTCCGGCGCCTGCCGCACGATCGACGGCACGATCAGACTGATCACTCCCGCCACCGCGCCGATCCCGATCAACATCATCACCAGCGACGCCGCCGCCGCCGGGACGCCTCGATTGCGCATCCACCGCACCGGTGGCCACAACACCGTGCACGCGATGATCGCGACAACCGCGGGCAGCAGGACGACCCAGAATTTGCCGAGTACCCACAGCACGACCCAGACGGCCGCGACGACCAACACGAGCTGAAGGCTGACGATCGAGGAGGATCGCAAGCCCGCGAGCACCACCTGCATGCGAGTCGGAAATCCGGTCGTCTCATTCGCGGACCCGGAGGAGTCCGACACGTCCGGGATGCCGGGCACGCCCGATTGATCAGTCACGCTCAGATCGTCACACATTCACCGCATGTGTCGCGGGAACTGACGCATCGCGTATCCGTGCCGCGAGCGTCGATGACGCCTCGGCTGCGCTGATGGAGCGGCTAATGACGCTTCAGCTTGCGTTCCACGTACTTGACGAGTTCGTTGATGGCCTCGAGTTCCACGACGATGGGCGACAGTGGTTCGCCCGTCGGGGCCGCCGGCGGAGTCTCCGCCGCGGGCACGGGCGCGACAACTTTCCGACCTTCGCCGACCGACGGGGATGTGAGCGAGGTGACGGCCCGATCGTGGATACAGGCACCCTCGATCGTCTCGGGTCCGTACAGACCCATCATGATCTCGAGCGCCCAGGCGGGGTACTCCGACAGGGGCAGTTCGTGGTTCCGTCCTCGTTGACGGCCACCGAACGGTGTGTTCATGACGAACATGTTGCCAGGAAATGTAATCTGCGTCACTCCGTTCGGCGATTCGCGTGAACCACCTTCCCGGAGATGTCCGATTTCCGCCAGGAATCCCTCGGTCCTGATGCCACAGTGGAGGGGTGACCATCGTTCGCGACACCACCGACTCGCTCGACTTCGACCGCTGCTATCGCGCCGTGTCGTCCCGCGACACCCGATTCGACGGCCAGTTCTTCGTCGCCGTGCACACCACCGGGATCTACTGCCGGCCATCGTGTCCCGCCCAGACTCCCCGTCCGCAGAACCTGCACTTCGTGCTCACCGCGGCCGCCGCCCAGCAACAAGGCTTCCGGGCCTGCCGACGGTGCTCACCGGACGCCGTTCCGGGTTCTCCGCTCTGGAACACCGGCGCCGACCTCTCGTCGCGGGCCATGCGGTTGATCGCCGACGGTGTGGTGCAGCGTGATGGTGTCGAAGGACTGGCCGGGCAACTCGGCTACACCCCGCGACATCTCAACCGGGTACTGACCGACCACCTCGGCGCCGGCCCTCTGGCGTTGGCGCGGGCCCACCGCGCGGGCACCGCGCGCGTGCTGATCCAGTGCACGTCGATGCCGATGGCCGAGATCGCCTTCGCCGCCGGGTTCCGAAGTATTCGCCAATTCAACGACACGATCAGGGAGATCTTCGGCACGACGCCGACCCGGCTGCGCACCCTTCCGTCACCCTCGAGATCAAAACCTGCTCGCGCTGCGCCATCCGAGTCCGGCGGCGCGCTCGGCGAGGTCACGCTCCGCCTCGCGCACCGGCACCCACTCGACCACCGCTGGCTGCACTGGTTCCTCGCCGCACACGCGGTCGAGGGCACCGAGCGCGTGGACGACACGGACACCCCGGGCGGCTGGCGTTATCGACGCACCGTCGCCCTTCCACACGGACCGGCCCTGGTGACCGTCGAACCGACACGGGGACATGTCACCGCCCGTATCGCGCACCTCGACATGCGTGACCTGGGGGTCGCGGTCAACCGGGTGCGCCGACTGCTCGACCTCGACGCCGACCCGGTGAGCACCGACGCCGCACTCGCCGCCGACCCGGCTCTGGCACCGCTCGTCGCGCGCGCCCCGGGCCTGCGCGTCCCCGGGACGATGGACCCCTCCGAGACGCTCATCCGGACCATGATCGGCCAGCAGATCAGCGTGAAGGCCGCCCGCCATCACGTCAGCCGACTCGTGGCCGAACTCGGTCGTCCGGCGCCGTGGCATCCCATCCCGGACCCCGGCCACATCGGCACCGAGGATGCGGGTCCCGGCGCCACGGCGAGGGGATGGAAGCTGTTCCCCGACCCGGCAACCATCGCCGAACACGGTCACCGGGTCCTCACCGGGCCGCAGCGGCGGATCGACGCGATCATCTCCGCCGCAGGTGCGCTCGCCGACGGCAGCGTGGAGATGCACGCGGGTTGTGATGCGTCGGCCTTGCGCGCCGATCTGCGCTCCCTGGCGGGTGTCGGCCAGTGGACCGCCGACTACGTGGCGATGAGGGTCACCGGTGACCCGGACATCATGCTCGACCGGGATCTGGTGGTGGCCCGGGCCGCCGCCGACCTGGGCATCGACCTCGCTTCGGCATCGGTTGCGTGGTCGCCGTGGCGCTCGTACGCGTCCATGCATCTGTGGCGTCATCGGTTGTCGGAGACCGAGGCCATACTGGTCGACGAGATTCCGATCGAGCCGATGTCGACGAAGCATTCCACGCGGGCCCCATCACCACGATCGCCCATCACGCGATCGACCTCATCTCGTCGCGAACACAGCGGCGAGCCTGCAGAAGGAGCACGATGACATCCACCATCTCCACCCCGGCAACCTCCGCCGCCACCATCGCGACCCCGGCGAGCACAACCTCCGCGTCCACCTCACCGACCGCGGGTGCTGCGGCCCAGTGGACGTCGGTGCACACACCCGACGGGACCTTCACCGTCATCGCGGACAGCACTGAGCAGGTCCTCGCATCCGGCTGGACCGATGATCCGAACTACCTGACCGCCCTCGTCCACCCGTCCCTCCGGCCCGACAGCGTCGCGCAGACCTCCGGGCTCGAGTCGATCCGGGCAGCGGTCGAGTCCTACTACGAAGGCATGTTCTCGGCCGTCGACTCGGTCGCCGTCCGCCAGCGCTCGGGCCCGTTCCTCGAACGCGCGTGGTCGACTCTGCGGACGGTGACGCCGGGTGACCCGGTCACCTACACCGAGTTCGCCGCCCTGTCGGGCAACCCGGCGGCCGTGCGCGGGGCGGCGTCAGCGTGTTCACGTAACGCAGCAGCTCTGTTCGTGCCGTGCCACCGTGTGCTGCGCAGCGACGGGTCGCTCGGCGGGTTCCGTTACGGTCTGCCGATCAAGCAGTCGCTGCTCGACCGGGAAGGCCATCGGCCCGACTGACCGGCATCGACCGCCCGGCGGTCGGGTGACGATCTGTTGTCGTACCCGTCGAGCACGATGACGCCCATGAACATCTCAGTGCTCATCGCCGTGATCGCCGGCCTGGCGGTAGGACTCGTCATCGGCTGGCTCGCGCATGCGTCGCGGGTCGCCGCGACGGTCGCGGCCGCCCGCGCCGAACGGGACGCCATGCGTGCCGCCCATGAGATGGCCGCGCGGTCGTTGTCCTCGGCCACCGAGGACGCGGCCCGCCGGCAGTCGACGGCCATCGGCTCGCAGGTCGCCCACATCGTCGACCCGCTGCGTGGGGTACTGACCCAGCTGTCCGAAGAGTTGCGCCGCACCGAGCATCACCGGGTCAGCGCCTACGCCGGGCTGAGCGAACAGGTGCGCGGAATGCATCAGATGTCGGCGCAACTCAACGACCAGACGCGGCAGCTGACCAATGCGCTGCACACCCCGCAGGTGCGGGGCCGGTGGGGCGAACTGCAGCTCGAACGGGTCGTCGAGCTCGCCGGGATGTCGCGCCACTGCGACTTCTCGACGCAGGTCACCGCGGAGGGCGCGTCCGGGACGGTCCGTCCGGACATGGTGGTGCACCTTGCCGGCGGCCGAGACATCATCGTGGATGCAAAGGTTCCGCTGCACGCCTACCTGGGCGCGATCGAATCCGACGACCCGGAGGCGTCGGCGCGGCTGATGGCCGACCATGCACGTGCGGTTCGGGCGCACATCACTCACCTGTCGTCGAAGGCGTATTGGTCGGCCTTCGACAACACCCCGGAGATGGTGGTGCTCTTTCTCCCCAGCGACCCGGTCCTCGAAGGGGCGGTGCGGGCCGACTCGGACCTGATCGAGTTCGGGTTCACCAAGAACATCGTGCTGACCACACCGGCAACCCTCGTCGCCCTGCTGCGCACCGTCGCGCTGGGCTGGCGCCATGACGCCATGGCGCGCGACGCGGCGGTCATTCATCAGCTCGGGACCGAACTCCACCATCGCCTCGGCGGCGTCCTCGGACATCTCGACCGGCTGGGTGGGTCTTTGCGACGTGCGGTCGAGTCGTTCAACTCGACTGTCGGCGCAGTCGATGCACGGGTGGGGGTCACCGCACGCAAGCTGGCCGAACTGGATGCGCTGCAGGGTGAGCCAGAACACACGACGGCCACGCCGATCGACATCACGGTCCGTACGGCCGGAGGCATTCGGACCAGTGACGATGTCGTCGACGACGGACAATGGGCAACATCACCCGGCGGTTAACGGAAATCGACGGATCACCCGGTACCGTCTAGATGTGTCTTCTGCCCAACAGCGTTCAGCGGTGCCGCTGGATCAGCAGTCCGTGCTGCCGACGGTCCGCGGTGTTCCCTGGTGGGGCGCGGTGCTGGTGGCCACGGTGATCACCGGGATAGGTGCGGCGATCGACGCGAGCAACTCCGACTCACTCGGTGCCGTGTTCAAGTTCTGCTACCTGGTCGGATGTGTGGCGGCTGCATTGGCCGTCCGCCGTCGCGCTCTCTTCACCGCCGCAGCTCAGCCCCCTTTGATCGCGTTCCTCGTCGGCGTCATCGCGCTCTACGGACTCAACGCGGATCAGGCATCGTCCGGCCTCAAGAGCCTGATCTTCAAGGTCCTGCTGCCGATCGCCAACGACTTCCCGTGGATGGCGTTGACCTTCGTCGTGACGCTGGGCCTGGTGCTCGCACGCTGGTACCTGACCCGCACGCCGTCCGGTGGCGGGTCGAGGCGAGCTGCGGCCCCGGCCAAGAAGGCCGCGATGAAGAACGGCTCCAAACCGGGCACATCCAAGCCGGGCATGGCCAAACCGGGACCGTCCGCCACCGGGGTGAAGGCCAAGGCCGGCGATTCCGAGAGCGCCGCCGCGCCCACGACGGCCAAGAAAACAGCACGTCGAGCAAAGCCGGGCCCTCGGCCGACGTCGGCCGCCGAACGACCGGACACGCCGACCTCCGCCGATGGATCGCCGCCGCGCCGAACGCCGACGAAACGGCCGAAAGAAGACAGCGGCACCGCGACCGCTGCGCCGCCGACACGTCGCCGCTCCACCGCCGGCGCTGTCTACCGCGCCGGTGCGGGCGAGCAGATCGACGCGATCGATCAGCCGTCTCGCCCGGTCACGGCCCCCACACCCTCCGCCGACGCCGGTGCACCGGCCGGCGGGGCACGACGGGCCACACCCTCGTCGGCCGTCGACCATGACCGTTACGAATCGGTCGCACGCAAGGTGGCAACGCCCAGCTACCAGTCGATCAGGTCACGCAACCGGGCGTGATCGGGTGGTCAAGCCGACCGGGTTCGGACCGACGGCGAAGCGGGATCAGCCGACCGGAACTCCGTCGAACCACTCTCCCAGCTGCCGCGCACAGGTATCCACCAGCGATGGCCAATCCATCGCACGCTCGTCCGCCGAGTCGCTGACGATCTTCACCATGCGACAGGCGATACCGAATTCGGCGCTGACATGAGCGATCGCACATCCCTCCATGTCGACGAGGTCGGCGTACCCCCCGAGCGTGGCGCGCCGGGCCGGATCTGCGACGAAGGTGTCGCCGGAGGCCAATACGGTGCCGTCGCCGTCGGGCAGCTCCCAACGGTCGACGACCGGATATCCCATGGACCGCAGCGCGGAACTGCTGATGTCGTGTTCGATGACCGCCGACGGCAGAAAGATGCCGGAGTGATGATCATGGAGTGCGCCTGCCGTGCCCACATTCACCACACAACTGATCGGTTCGGTCACCCCGTGCCGGGCGTCGCAGAGCGCTTGTGTCAGGGCCGTCGCGGCACGAACCTTGCCGATGCCGGTGATCAGCACGCGGGCATCGGCCGGTAGGTAGCGGGCCTCGGCACGAGTCGCGGCCACGATCAGGGCCGATCGATCGATTCTCACGCCACAGAAGTTAGCGCCCACGCTCGGCCAGCGCGAGACAGGCCCTCGCTGCGCGACCCAGCGCCGCACCATAGGACGGTCCGTGCCCGGCGGCATGCACGGCCAGGGGATGTAGCTGATGGACCGGGATGCGCTCGTCCCGGCCTGGCGGCAGCGGGTGCTCGGATTCGTAGGCGACGACGATCTCGGCCAGCAGCGGGCAGCCGAACAGCTCGAGCATGGCCAGGTCGGTCTCCCGATGACCGCCGTGGGCCGCCGGGTCGATGAGAACGACCCCGCCCGGCGTCCACAGGACGTTGCCGCTCCAGAGGTCGCCGTGGATGCGCGCCGGGGCCGCCCCGTCGTCGAAGACCCCGTCCGCGATGAGCGCACATGCTTGGCGCGTCGCCGCAGCGTCGGCGGTGCCCAGATTTCCCGCATCGATGGCCGGTCCGAGGTACGGCAGCACGCGTTCGGCCGCGTAGAACTCTCCCCAGCTCTCATGGACGGTCGAACTCAGGCCGCGTTCACCGATGTACTGCTTGCCCGCGTGGCCATCGGGCCGACTCCCGAAGCCGGCGGCACCGGAATCATGCATCCGGGCCAGCGCCACACCGAAGTCGTGTGCGGCCTCGGCCGACGGCCGTGCCGACGAAAGTCTCTCCAGTTCGATGAAGTCGTCGCCGACGTCGATCACCTCGACGACCGGGCCACCTCCGTCGCGCAGCCAGCGCAGACCTGCCGCCTCGGCACGGAAGAAGTCCGGATCGACGTCGCGCCGCTGCTTACGGAAGGTCGGGGTCATCCGTGCGTGACGTCGTGACCGTCTGGTGTGTCGCTGGTGTGGGGAGACGACCGTGTGGTGGCGCGCGCCAGGCGGTCGAACTGGTCGTTGGCGACCCGCATCGCGATCTCGTACGGCAGCGCGAACTTGCGCGCCCACCAGTATCCGAAGCGGACATCGAAGGAGGTGTAGACGAGAAAGTGGTTCTTGCGGACGCCGGTGAGGATCGCGGCCGCGGCTTTCTCCGGGGTCACCGCCACCTTGTGGAACTGCGCGATCTGCGCTTTGACGCGCGGGTCGTCGCGGTTCACGCCGACGATGTCCACGGTGTCGACCAGCGGGGTGTCCACACCTCCGGGGCAGACCAGCGTGACGCCGATGCCGTGGCGGCGAAGATCGAACCGCAACACCTCCGACACGCCGCGGACACCGAACTTGCTGGCGCTGTACGCCGCATGCCAGGGGAAGGCCAGCAGGCCCGCCGCCGACGACACGTTCACCAACTGACCGCCCTGACCCCGACGGATCATCTGCGGCACGAAGCATTCGATCACATGGATCGGGCCCATCAGATTCACCTCGACCATGGACCGCCAATGTCGGTGCTCGAGGTTCTCGACGGTCCCCCACGCCGAGATGCCGGCGATGTTCATCACCACATCCATCACACCGACCTCGGCATCGACCTGATTCGAGAAAGAGCGAACCCACTCGTAGTCGGAGATGTCACCGGCCTGGTGATAGACCACCTCGCCGCCCGATCCGTTGATGTCGGCCACCACCGCGTCGAGGGCGTCGCCACGGACGTCGGTCAGCACCAGTTGAGCACCGTCGCGCGCCGCGGCGACCGCGGTGGCCCGACCGATCCCGCTCGCCGCACCGGTGATCAGAACCGTGCGGCCGCGGAGGGTGGGTACCGGCGTCTTCATCAGGATCAGATCCTTGAGGCCCATGGCCCCACCCTAGTTGCCTGCGGCCCCAGCCGACCGAAGACGCGATCAGCCGATCGGCAACTTGCCGCCGAACAGCCCGTAGACCACCGTCAACATCGCCTTCAACACCTGGGCCGACACATCCTGTCCCTGACCGAGCAGCAATTGCACGATCGCCGCGGGGTCCTCGGTGGCCAGCAACTGCTGGACGAACGGGATCACGATCGACAACCCCTGGTCGCCGTCACCGTCGGGGGCCGGAGTCGTGGTGGTGGGCGGGGCTCCGGTGTTGCTGTTGGGGGTGTTGCTGTTGGGGGTGTTGCTGTTGGGGGTGTTGCTGTTGGGCGTGACGGCGTTGGGGGCGGGCGCCGGACCACGGACGTAGTTCATGATCCCGTCCGTGATCGTCATCGCGTACTTCAACTGGCCGTCCTTGCCGGACAGCGCGGCGGCCTCGGCCGGGTTGGACAGGTTGCCCATCTCGATGAAGACCGCGGGCACCTTGGTGAGGTTCACCGCCGCGATGTCCGAGCGGGTCTGCAGCCCGTCCCTCACACCGGCGTAGTTGGCCTCGGGGAATCCGGCCTTGACGAAGGAGTCCCGCATCGTCGTCGATGCCTTGCGCCCCTCACCACCCTGGACCTGATTGACCGTCGCGTCGGGCACCGGCAGCGCCGGCACGATCATGTGGAAGCCCTTCTTCGACGCGTCGGCACCGGCGGCCGTCGAATCGGCGTGGACGCTCACCGCGACCGCGGCACCCGAACGGCTCGCCGCCGCGGCACGCTGGTCGATACAGCCGCCCCAGCCGGTGTCGTCGGGCCTGCTGAGCACCACCCGCGCGCCCTGACTCTCCAGTCCGGCCTTGACGAGTTGGGTGATCTGCCAGTTGACCGTGTGTTCCTTGGCACCGTTCACTGCGGTGGCGCCGCTGGTCTGGCACGGCTTCTTTCCCCCGCGCCCGTCCGGTACCTGGGCGTTCAGGTCATGGCCTGCGGAACTGCCCTGGTGGCCCGGGTCCAGGAACACCGTCTTTCCGGCGAGAGTGTTGCCGGCCGGGGCCGGCGCCGCGAAGGCGCCGGGCGCCGAGATCGTGGTCATCGTCACCGAGCCGAGGGTCAGAGCAGCAGCGGCGATCGCCGCGACCACCATCCGTCGCCGACCGGTCATCATGCGTCGTTGGGTCATCACACATCGGGCGCCGCCGACCGCAGGCCGGCTCTGGCGCCACACTCCCTTCCAAGATGCAACACTGGCCACATTAGTCACATTCGTAACAAGTGAAACAGGCCGCCGATCATTTGGAAAATTCGCGACCTGGGCCGACGAAAACGTTAGGGAGCTGTGACCACGTACCGCGTGATGCTCAGGATGCCGTGCTCGTCCGGCTGTCCGTCGTCGACGGCGGCCTCCAGCGCCTTCTCGACCGCGTTCGGATCGATACCGGAACCGATCACGACGATGCTGGTCGTTCGTGGCATACCCGACCACGCGTGCCGCTCGACCCGCACGAACCCACCCACCGCATGGACGACGTAGCGCTGTCGGTGCCCCGGCACATCGAAGGCCACCACACCCTTGATCCGATAGCAGCCGGCCGGCGGGCGCTCCAGAAATCCCGCGAGCCGACGGGGGCTCATGGGCCTGTCCGTGACGAAGTCGACCGACTGATAGGCGTCGTGCAGATGCCGGTGATCATGCGCACCGTGCTCGTGACCGTCACAGTCGGCGAACAGTTCGTCGAGGGCCAACTGGCCGCCACGGGCCTCGGCCCGGTGCGGGCGCTGCGGGGCGTCGAACAACAGCGTGACGTCGACGACGCCGTCGGCAGTCGTCACCGTGGGTGCGGTGTCGTTGACGCGGGATGTGGATGCACGCACCGCCGACAGTTCGGCCTCGGTGGCCAGGTCGGCTTTGTTGATGATGACCAGGTCCGCGATCTCGACATGCCGATCGATCTCGGGATGCCGCTCCCGCAGATCCGGAAACGCTGCCGCATCGACCACGTAGACGAGTCCGCCGTAGCGCATCCGAGGGTCGGTGAACCCGGTGATCATCCGGACCAACGACCTCGGCTCCGCGATACCGCTCGCCTCGACGACGATCGCGTCGATGCGCGCCGACGGCCGCAGCAGTCGGGACAGCGCGGCTTCCACACCGTCGGCGTCCACGCTGCAGCACATGCAGCCGTTCGACAGGCTGACCGAACCGTCGGCCTGCCCGGCGATGAGCAGGGCGTCGATGTTGATCGCGCCGAAGTCGTTGACCAGGACGCCGATCCGTGCGCCGGACGCAGTGCGCAGGAGATGGTTGAGCAAGGTGGTCTTGCCGGAGCCGAGAAATCCGGCGACCACGATCACCGGGACGGTTCCGCGCGTCACGACACCGATGACCGGTCGGCGTCGTCGGCACCGACCGCCTGCTGACACGCGTCACAGAGCACCGCGAGTTCGCGTCCGAGTGCGTCCGGGTAGTTGGCCAGGGCGCTGGTGGGGGCCCCGCACCGTGAGCAGGCACCGATGACGGCGGCGTGGTCGGAGAAATCGACGGTCATGCGGTTGTCGAAGACATAGAGAGACCCCTGCCAGAGGCCGTCGTCGCCGAATTCCTCGCCGTAGCGGACGATCCCGCCGTCGAGCTGGTAGACCTCCCGGAACCCTCGTGCGCGCATCAACGACGAGAGGACCTCGCATCGCACGCCTCCGGTGCAATAGGTGACGACCGGCCGCTCCTTGAGGTGATCGAACGCCCCACTGTCGAGAAGAGGCACGAAGTCGCGGGTGGTCTCCGCCTGAGGCACCACCGCGCCGGTGAATCGGCCGACCTCGGCCTCGACGCGGTTGCGTCCGTCGAAGAAGACGACCTCGTCGCCGCGGTCGGCGACCAACTCGTGAATCTGCTGCGGCGTCAGGTGGGTTCCTCCGCCGACGACGCCGTCGGCATCCACCCGGACCTCGTCGGGTACACCGAATGTGACGATCTCCGGGCGCACCCGCACGGTGAGTCGCGGGAAGTCGTCACCGAGGCCGTCGGACCATTTGATGTCGGCATCCTTGAACGCCGGATACGACCGGGTGGCCCTGACGTACCGTTTCACCTGACGTATGTCACCGCCGACGGTGCTGTTGATGCCATGGGGTGACACGATGATCCTGCCGCGCAGTCCATTCTGTTCGCAGACGGCCTGCTGCCACAGGCGAATGGCCTCGGGGTCGGCCAGCGGCGTGAACACGTAGAACAACACGATCTTGGGGGTCGACACAGTGCAAGGGTACGGACACCTGCGCCGTGGTTCGGTACGCGTATCGCTGGCCGCGGTGCTGGTCACACTCGTCGGCGCGACGTTCGTCGCATGCTCGATATCACCCGATACCGCACCGTCGGGCATCGTCCTGCCCCCGACCGACGCACTCTCCACGGAGTCCGTCGTCGACTCCTCGACCACGACCACCCGCGTGTCCGTCGACGACACCGCGGCCTCGTTACCCGATTGGACGTTCGGTCGAGTTGTCGCGCTGGCGCCGCGAGTCGACAATGCCCGCTATCACCAAGGCTCGGTAACACCCGAATCCCCGCTCGAGGACACCTCGGGTTTTCACTTCTCGACTCCGGACAGAGCAGTGAACTGTTCTACGGGGACGAATGGCTCGGCGACGTTGGCCTGCCGGCTCAACGGACAGCCGAAAGGCATCTCGCGATCAGCTCCGAGCGCGACATGCGATTGGACCAAGAATCTTGTGACCTTGAGCACGGAAGGTACAGAAGCGGGAGCATGTGCCAATCGGTATCCCGTGCTATACCGCAGCACAATCGTCGATTACGGGTACACGATTTCGATTTCACGGTTTTCCTGCCTGGTCGAAACTGCCGGACTGTTCTGCATCGAATCAAGCTCTGAGTCCGGATTCGCCGTCACCCCAACGGGTTACCGATCGATCACGGCATCCGAGCGCGCCCCTTCGGCGCTCATCGGAATACCTGAATCGGGAGCCGCCGACACCGCATCCACGGAGTCCGACATCGCCCCGGAAACCACCGCCACCGCGTCGCCGACAGCCTAATCTTCATTCACTTCCTACGTCATTTAACGCATACCCCGTCGAATGGTCGATTTCTCAGGAACTCTTTAGATTTTTCCGTATACGATGACCAGCACAACCTGACGGAAACAATGGGGTAGTTGCCTTTGCGCACGATCCATTGGTCGTTAGTTCAACTCGGGAACAGTTCGGCACAACGAAGGCACAGGGAGTTCACTATGGCGAAGAAGGAAATTGTTCAAGTAATTGATGACATCGATGGCAAGGTTCTCGAGGACTACGAGACCGTCCGCTGGGCCCTGGATGGAAAGACTTATGAATTCGACACGTCGTCGAAGCATGCCGCCCAGTTCCGCGATTCCGTCGCGAAGTACATTTCCGTTTCGCGGGTGACTTCGTCCTCGCGTGGCATCAAGCGCTCGACGCCGATGTCATCGAGTCGCAGCAAGGAACAGACGAAAGCCATCCGCGAGTGGGCGAACAAGAACGGGTATGAGGTCAGCGATCGCGGCCGCATTCCGTTGACCGTCATCGAGGCATTCGAAGCCGCGCACTGACTCGACATTCTGCCCGAGTAGATGGCGACGTTCGTTCTCATTCCCGGGGCGGGCGGTAGCGCCTGGTACTGGCATCGCGTGGTCGCTGAGTTGGCCGCCCGGGGACACGATGCGGTTGCGGTGGCATTGCCCGCAGGCGACCCGGATGCCGACTTCGTCGCCTACGCCGACGCGTGCGTCGGACAACTCGTGGCCTCGGGCCACACGCCGTCATCACTCACCGGTGATGAGGTCGTGGTGGTCGCCCAATCTCTCGGGGGATTCACCGCCCCTGTCGTCGCCGGCCGTCTCGATCCCCGGCGCGTGGTGCTGGTCAACGCGATGATCCCACTGCCACACGAGACACCGGGCCACTGGTTTACGACCAGCGGAGCGGGCACGGCGCGCGCCGCGGCCGCCGCCGCGGACGGCCGGCCCCCGGCCGAGGGCATCGACCCGATGCAGGATTTCTTCCACGATGTCCCCGAGGCCGTCGTCGCCGAGGCGATGCGTCCGGGTGAGCCCGAACAGTCGGACGGCATCATGTCCTGCGAGAGCCCGTTCGATGAGTGGCCGACGGATGTCAGGGTCATCACGGGCCGCGATGATCGGTTCTTTCCCGCCGATTTCCAGCGACGTATCGCGCGCGAGCGATTGGGCGTCGACGTCACTGTCATCCCGGGCGGCCATCTGGTTGCTTTGAGTCAGCCGACTGCATTGGCCGATGCCCTGACCTGAACAATCGATTACGCTCGTCCCTTTCCGGTCACACGAAACAATTGTTGGTGGATAATTCCAGTCGGCCTTTCCATCGGTGACCGGAGCGCACTCACATGCCGCCTGACGATTCGTCCGACCACTCCCCTGACGACAAACACGAGACCGTCACCGAACTTCGGCTGGCGCTGGTTTGTTATGGCGGGGTGTCACTCGCCGTATACATGCACGGCGTGACCAAGGAACTACACAAACTCGTCGTCGCCGCCCGCGCCTTCGACCGCGCCGGCAATCGACCTGATGCCGACAACCCGTTCACCCACCCGAGCAGTTCGGCCACGGACGTCCATCGCGACACCGAGGCGGTCTACTTCGAGACACTGAAGGATCTCGCCGCGGCCGGGCATCCGTTGTCGGTGGTCATCGACATCATCGGCGGAACGTCGGCGGGCGGGATCAACGGTGTGGTGCTGGCCAAGGCATTGGCCGTCAATGCCGGCCAGGACGCGTTGCGTGACCTGTGGATCAAGGACGGGGACCTCCGGAAGCTGTTGCGCGGCCCGACATTCGCCGGCCTCGCCGTTCAGGCCGGGATGGCTGCGATCTGGGCGGCCGCCACCGCCTGGCGCTCGACATCCCTGTTGCGCTCGGACGTGATGTCGCGCAATCTGCTGAACGCGCTCACGACGATGGACACCGAGGTCGAGCGGCGAACATCGGCCGACCATTCCGGCGAACTCAACTCGCTGATACCCGACGGTCGGCGCGTGCAACTGTTCGTCACGACGACGGATCAGAACGGCTTCGACGTCGTCGTCCCGTCCGGTGCCGGCGGCGTCGGCCAGCGCGACAGAGCGTACGCACAGGTGATGGAGTTCCGCAGCAAGAACGCGGACCCGGGGAGCACCCCGGTTGGTCTCGGACCGGAAAGCACTCCGGCACTGACCTTTGCCGCGCGCGCGACGTCGGCATTTCCGGCGGCCTTCTTGCCGGTCTCCCGAAGCGGGTTCCTGTCCGAGGTCAAGAAGGCCATCACCCTCGACGCGACGGCGCTCGAGGAGGTGTTCCGGTTCCGCTATCCCAACACGCCCGGGGTTCGAGACAAGAAGGCTCCCGAGCAGGCCTTCGTCGACGGCGGCCTCATCGACAACGCGCCGTTCGACCTCGTCATCGACGCCATCGCACGGGAGTCCGCGCAGAGCCGGGTCATCCGCCGTCTGGTCTATATCGAGCCGGATCCGGGAGCCGCACTCACCGATCCGGTCAAGCGTCGCGGCGGCGGCTCACAATCGTTCGCCGCCGACCTCCTCGGGATCAAGGCTCCGCTGACCAGTCATTCGATCCTGAAAGACCTACTCCGGCTGCGGGACATGAATGCGCGAATCGATGAGATCGGTGCCGTGGCCGAACAGCAGAACACAGAGATCGAGCACAATCTGCGGGAGCGGGTCGAAGAGACCGTCGCAGCGCAGATGAAACGGCAGTCGGACGGCGGCACGATGCCGGAGACCTTCCTCGGCCAACTCAGGGCACTCGAGTCGGCGCAGAAGATCTCCGACACCTTCTACGCGCAGGCCAAGACAACACTGAGGGCGACCTGGAGCACCTACGAACGGATGAAGGCGCTGGCGATCGCGGACCGGGTCGCGACCGCGATCCTCACCTGTCACCGGCTCCCCAACGAGTCCTCGACGGCCGCCTACATCAGGTCAGCGCTCTCGCAGTACGTCCGTGGGCTGCCGGAGTGGGACGACGAGCGGTCGGGTGACCCCGACACCGACAATGAAGGCTCCGCCCTCGCGAAGACGTTCTTGAAACCCCACGACACGCCATACAGCGAGCGACGATTCCTGTTCATCATCGACGGCATCAACAGCCTGTACCGGAGCGGAGGTCCACCCCGGGCACAGGTCGACGCGCTCAAGGCGAAGGTATGGGCCGAGCTGAGCGCTACACAGGCCGCGCCCGAGGCGGCGTTCACGGACAAGCGGATCGACGTCGAATTCCTGATCGCCGCCGCCGAGCAATCGACACCTGGCGAAGGGCTCTCCGCCGACCTCGTCAGGCGGATCAAGGCACTTTTCACCGAGTACGCCGCATTCCTCGAGTCCGAACTGCACAACGACAACGAAGCCATCTGGAAGATCTTCACCGAGACCGTCGACGCCGCGCAGGACAGTGGCAGCGTCGCCGATTCCGAATCACGTCCCGGCGGTTGGGGCGACGGCGACTTCCGTCTGCTGGCGTCGCGTTACCTCGGGTTCCCGAAGTGGGACGCCATCCTCTTCCCGATCATGGCGCTGTCCAAGATCCCGCAGTTCTCGCCGATCCCCGTCAGCCAGTTCAGCCCGCGGGAGGCCACCACCCTGTCCCAGAAAGAATCTGAACGCCCTGAGCTGTGTGGCAACGGGCTCGCCCATTTCAGTGCCTTTCTGAAACCGGGGTACCGGGAGAACGACTATCTCTTCGGTCGCCTCGACGGCGCCGACCTGATCATCCGGCTGCTCGGCAACACGGCCGCCGGGGTCGACACCACCGAACGCGCCTGGGAGGCGATGCGAGCGATCTACGATGCCGAACAGGGTCTGAAGAACATCCCGGACAAATCGCGCGCGTGGCTGAAGGACTGCTTCGAATCATGAGCAACAATTCCAATGCCGGTGCGGCCGGCGGTGGCGCCATCTACGGGCTCGGCATCCTCGGCGCCTGGGTCTATTTCTGGCAGCAGGTCGACGGTGGCTTCTGGCACTACGTGTGGGCCATCATCGAAGGCTTGTTCTGGCCCGCGTTCATGGTCTATGACGCCTTCGTTGCGCTCAACTGAGCACGGGTCCGCCCGCCCACAAACCAGAGAAGTCCGTCCCGACTCGGTCGGAACGGACTTCTCGCGGTGGAGCTAAGGGGACTCGAACCCCTGACCCCCACACTGCCAGTGTGGTGCGCTACCAGCTGCGCCATAGCCCCGTATTCTGTTGTTCACCCGTTTCAAGGGCAAAGGCGAAACTACACCATCGTCGTCACTGCGGCCAAATCCGCTGGACGCGGGCCGGGACACCTCAGCCGTTGTCGGCCAGCAGCTGATCGAGCCACCCGGAGCCGTTCATGATGCCGTCGACAGGTTCGCCGCCCGAGAGGACCGTCGGGGTGGCGACCTGACCGCCGTTGGCCTTGGCGAGCTGGGTCTGCGACTGCTCGGCCGCGGTGTTCGCCTCGTCCACCTTGGCGCCATCTGAGATGCATTTCTGCGTTGCGGCCGAGGCCCCCTGTTCGCCGGCTATTCGCGCGATGTCGGCATTGCTCAGGTCGGTGCTCCCCCCTTCCTTCGGCTGGTCGGCGAACAGCGCGGTGTGGAACTTGAGGAACACCTCCTTGTCCTCATTCGAACCCACACACTGCGCTGCGCCGGCCGCTCGGGACGAATAGTCGCCGGATGACGACTCGTCGTTGAGGAACGTCAGCATGTGATAGCGCACCCGCAGCGAGCCGTCCTGGACGGCCTTGGTGATGGCCGCACCCGACTGCTGCTCGAACTCGTGGCAGACCGGACACATGAAGTCCTCGAAGACGTCGATGGTCTGCGGCGCGGACGGCGCGCCGATGATCAGGGCGGCGTTGTCACTGAGGACTGCCTCGTCGACGCCGCCCCTGTCGCGCTTGCTGTTCCACACCACGCCGCCGACGATGAGAGCCGCGATGATCGCGATCGCGACTCCTGCCAAGATGTAGGTCGTGCGGCTCGAGTTGGCTCGCGGCTGATACTTCGACGTCGCCGCGGATCCGGCCGGCTTGCGCTTGTCGCTCACACCTTTTCCTTCTGATCATTCGATTCCGTACGTGTGAGGTGCCCGTTCGGTCTCGCCTCGATGTCGGCGACCTCCACGCCATCGACCTCGGCGCATGCGCCGGACCCGACGAAGCGGCGCGAACGGTGCCCGAGTGACGCGGGCGTGCGCGGATAAACGACGAGCCGCGCGGCATGCGCCAGGAAGCCGGTGTCACGAGTGACCTCGATCGCGTCGTGCCGCCGGGTCACCGTCGCGTCCCGATCGTCCGTGCCGGAACACCCGCAGTCGATCGTGTAGCCACGATTCGCCGATGCGCGAGTCACGCCGGCAGCGGTGATCACGCGGCCACGGGTCTGTCCTCGGCACACGCAGACGACTCTAACCGGCACCGAATAGGAGCAACCTGAGACGACAGGTCAGACGAGCACGGAGTCGACCAGCTCCTGGGCCTGCGCCTGCACGATGGCGAGGTGATCGGCTCCCTTGAACGACTCGGCGTAGATCTTGTAGACGTCCTCGGTTCCCGACGGCCGCGCCGCGAACCACGCGTTCTCGGTCGTCACCTTGAGGCCGCCGATCGGCGCGCCGTTGCCCGGTGCCTCGGTGAGGATGGCGGTGATTTGTTCACCGGCCAGTTCCTCGGCCTTCACCTGATCCGCGGACAGCTTTGCCAGCAGCGCCTTCTGCGCGCGCGTCGCCGGTGCGTCGATGCGCGCGTACGCGGTCTCGCCGTAACGCCCGGCGAGTTCGCGATAACGCTCCGACGGTGTCTGGCCCGTCTTCGCGAGCATCTCCGAGGCGAGCAGCGCCATGATGATGCCGTCCTTGTCGGTCGACCACGGCTTGCCGTCGAAGGTGAGGAACGACGCCCCGGCGCTCTCCTCCCCACCGAATGCGATGCTGCCGTCGAGCAATCCGTCGACGAACCACTTGAACCCCACCGGGACCTCGAGGAGGCGACGACCGATGCCGGCGACCACCCGATCGATCAGGGACGAGCTCACCAGCGTCTTGCCCACCGCCGCGCCCTCTTTCCATCCCGGACGGTGCGTGAACAGGTAGTCGATCGCCACGGCCAGATAGTGGTTGGGGTTCATCAGACCGGCATCGGGCGTGACGATCCCGTGGCGGTCGGAATCGGCGTCGTTGCCTGTCGCTATGTCGTAGCTGTCGCGGGCGGAGATGAGCGAGGCCATCGCGTTCGGCGAGGAGCAGTCCATCCGGATCTTGCCGTCGGTGTCCAGGGTCATGAACCGGAACGTCGGATCGACGGTCGGATTCACGACGGTGAGGTTCTCCAAGCTGTAACGGAAACCGATCTCCGCCCAGTACCCCACCGATGCACCGCCGAGGGGATCCGCCCCGATCCGGACTCCCGCATCGCGAATGGCGGCCATGTCGATGACCTCGTGCAGGTGATCGACATAGGTGGCCGTGTAGGGGAAGTCGTGGATGAACTCGCTGCGACGTGCCCGCTCGAACGGGATCCGCTTGACGCCATCGAGCTTGTTCGCGAGCAGTTCGTTGGCGCGGCGTGCCACGACCGAGGTGATCGACGTGTCGGCCGGACCACCACTGGGCGGGTTGTATTTGAATCCACCGTCGCGCGGCGGGTTGTGCGACGGCGTCACGACGATCCCGTCGGCCTGCACGCCGGGATTCGCCTGGTTGAACCGCAGAATCGCGAAGCTGACCGCAGGGGTCGGGGTGAACTTCTCGTTCTCGGCGATGTAGACGTCCACCTCGTTGGCGGTCAGCACCTCGAGCGCGCTGCGCCACGCCGGGATCGATAGCGCATGGGTGTCGAAACCGATGAACAACGGGCCGGTGATGCCGGCCGACTTCCGGTATTCGACGATCGCCTGAGTGGTTGCGAGGATGTGCGCCTCGTTGAAGGCGGCATCGAGACTCGATCCGCGATGCCCGGACGTCCCGAACAGGACCTGCTGCATCGGATCGTCGGGGTCAGGCGACTTGTCGTAGTAGGCGCGTTCCACCGCGGCCACGTCGATCAGATCCTCGGGGAGCGCTGGTGTACCTGCTCTCGGATGTGCCATGGCGCAATTCTGCCACTGGAACCGATCCGGACGTCGACAACGGACGAACAGCTACTGTGAGCCAAAATCAGCTGTCGCCCCACCGGACCGTTGTCACAGAGGACCCTGTCATGAACCCATCCGTCCCGATCGGACCGCCGTGCTGAAACGCGCACCCGACCCGTGCGAACTGCTGGTGCTGGTGCTCCCCGGCGGCACGGATCACAGCTACCGACCGTTCAGCCCGCGCCAGGCCTCGGCGCTGCGGATGTACCCCTTCACCTGGTCGATCCGCGCTCGTTTTCCGCGCACGGTGCGAGTGCACCAGGTCCGCTATCGCGTGTACGGCTGGAACGGCGAGCAGAACAGCCCGATGCCGTACGCCCAGAAGGCCCTCGACGATCTCGCCCACAAACACCCCGGTGTCCCGATCGTGGTCGTCGGCCATTCGATGGGCGGCCGGGTCGGGGCCCGACTGGCCGCCGATCCGCGCGTGGTGGGCCTGCTCGCGCTCGCACCGTGGTGGCAGCACGCCGATTGGCGATTTATCAACGACGATGTTCGCGTGGTCGCCATCCACGGCACCGCCGACGAGCGGACCTACCCGCGGCGGACCGAGAAGGGCGTTCGTGAACTCGTGGCCCGCGGCGTGGACGCCACCTTCGTCGCGGTCCCCGGCGGAGACCACGCGATGCTCGACCACATCGGGCTCTGGCAGCGCGCCGCACTCGATTTCGTGGGTGCTGCCCTCGCCCGTCCTCCAGAAGGCGTCAGCGCACCTACTCGCGTTGATGCGCGCGGTACCGCCGAGACGGCCATCGTCGCGAGGCGTCCCGGCCGGTAGGACTCATCGGCGCCGCCGCCGTAGGCCAGGCCTCCTCGATGCTACTGTGACGAAGCTCACACAAGCATCGAGGAGTGCCATGTCCGCTGAACCCGGCCGTCCCGTCGTCACCACCGCTTCCGGCCCGGTCCGCGGCCGCGAACTCGCCGACGGCGTCCTTCGCTTCCTCGGAATCCCTTATGCGGCAGCACCCTTCGGCCCCAACCGGATGCGCCCGCCTGCGCCGGCGGAGAAATGGGGTGAGCCGCGCGACTGCGGCGAGTTCGGCCCGACAGTGCCCAAGGGGAACTACCCACCGCACTTCGCGCCCCTCTTCGCGGAGGTGACCATCGACGGAGACGAATGCCTCAACGTCAACGTCTGGTCGCCGGGACTCGAGGGCGCACGTCCGGTGCTGGTGTGGATACACGGCGGTTCGTTCATGAACGGGTCGAACTCGGTGGCCGAGTACGACGGCGCCGCCTTCGCGCGGGACGGCGTGGTGGTGGTGTCGATCAACTACCGACTGGCCGCGGAAGGATTCCTCTATCTCGACGACGGTGTCGCCAACCTAGGACTACTGGACCAGATCGCCGCGTTGCGCTGGGTCCGGGAGAACATCGCGGCTTTCGGTGGCGATCCGGATCAGGTGACGGTCGCAGGCGAGTCCGCCGGGGCGATGAGCGTGTCGACGCTGCTGACGATGCCATCCGCACAGGGGTTGTTCTCCCGCGCGATCACGCAGTCCGGCGCCACCGCGCACACGATCAGCCCAGAACAGGGGCTGATGGTGAGCCGATTCCTCGCCGAATCGCTCGGTGTGGAGCCGACCCGGGCGGCCATTGCCGGTGTCGACCTGGACACATTGGTCACGGCCGCCGCAGATTTGGTGACCGAGGTCCAGACCAGTCCGGACCCGGAGAAGTGGGGACCCCTGGCGATGAGCCTGCTGCCGTTTGCGCCCGTCGTCGACGGAGATGTACTACCCCGCCACCCTCTCGAGGCAATGGCCGACGGCGTCGGCGCCGAGGTGACGATGCTGACCGGCTCGACGCGGGACGAAGCCAGACTGTTCCTGGTGGCGCCGCAGACCATCGGCCTCATCGACGAACCCACCTTCACCGCGACCGCACAGGCATACGGACTGGACGAGCGTGCGATCGAGACGTACCGGCAGAATCGGCCGGACGCGAGCCCGGGCGATCTCGTGGCGGCGGTCGTCACCGACTGGTTCTTCGGGATTCCGGCATTGCGTGTCGCGGAGACACGGGTGAAGGCCGGTGGCGCGCCGACCTGGCTGTACCGATTCGACTATCCGGATCCCTCGGAGAGCCGCGGGTTCGGTGCCGCACACGCCGCCGAGATCCCGTTCGTCTTCGACAACCTCCGGGAGAAGACGGTGGCGCCACGCCTCGGCGACCACCCGTCGCAGGCGGTCGCCGACACCGCCCATCGCGTCTGGGTCGACTTCGTCACCAGCGGCTCGCCGGGCTGGACGTCGTATGACCTCAGTGCCCGGCACGTGGGACTGATCGCCGACATCGTGGCCGACGTCTCCGATCCCGCCAAAGACGAACGCGAGACCTGGGAGGGCGTGCGCTGATCCGAGCGCCGCGCTCGTCCACCGTCAACAAAACGGCCCCCGAACCATTGCGGTTCAGGGGCCGTCTGCCGTGGAGCTGCCGGGAATTGAACCCGGGTCCTCCGTCGTGTCAGTAGGGCTTCTCCGTGTGCAGTCCGCTATGCCTCTACTCGGATCTCCCGGTCACGCGAACAAGCCGAGATGACGATCCCAGTCGCTGTTGGTTGTCCCGCCCCCACCCGCGACCGGCGAGGACGGTGAGCTCCCGAAGATGATGCCGGGACCCGGGCTGGGAGCAGACCCGGGCCGACAGACTAGCCGTGCTGCTCAGGCAGCGAGGGCGTAGTCGCGCTGATTCTTATCGGCGCTTAATTGGTTGCTACGACGCTTACGGTGGTCTCTAGCCTGCACCGACACGCTTCCCCTACCTCGACGCACGCAGTCGAAACCGATCAGCCCCGAGACAGGTACTCACCAGAATTCGATGAGCACTTCAGTCTAACAACGTCTGCAGTCGAAATCATCCGGGTATCCGTTCGGCGACGATTCACACGAGAACCACGGAACCGAACAGTGCGTAGGCCCGGTCCTCCCAATCGGGCGCGATCGTCCCGGTGCGCGCCTGCTCTGCCACGAGCATCCCGACCACACCGTCGACGAGGCCGTCGGGCTCGAGGTCCGCGCGCATCACACCGGCGGATATCCCGTCCCGCAGGGCCGCCTCGAGAATCTCGCGATGCATCGTGAGCACCCGCCGGAACAATTCGCTGAACGACGGGTCACTGTCGGTCAGCAAAGCCGCCATGCCCCCGAATCCGATGCCGTCGAACACCATCGCCGCCGACTGCCGGATGACCCACCGCATTCGCTGCTCGGCGGTCAGATCCCCGGAGGGGGACTCCGGGACGCCGACCGCGACGAGCGCATCGGTCAGCATCTCCTCACGATTGCGGTAGCGGCGGTAGATCGTGGTCCGGGCCACGCCCGAATGGGCCGCCACCGCCTCGATCGTGACCGCGGCGGGCCCACGCGATCGGAGAAGCTCGAGCGTCGACCCCACGATCTTCATCCCACTGTCGGTCGTCGGCGCCACCGATCAGGAATACCACGGCCGGCCTGTCGATACACGGACCGTTTCGATACACAGCATGTTGCGATACACATGGCGTATCGCTACAGTGAACGTATCGATACAGTGTGTGTATCGCTGTGGCTCGGGTCCACGAGCACGAACTCGCGAGAAAGGACTCTCACGATGCGCGACCTCGTCAGGTCGATATCGTTCTCCTACATCGGCTACCTGCTGCTTCTGATCGGCTTCACCCTGCTCGGTCTGTTCGTGGCGGCGCTCGCCCTCGGTGCCACCGCCGGCGCGTGGGGATGCGGCGTGGGGGCGGCTGCCGCCTACGCGCTCTCGGTCGCGGCATTCCGCTTTCAGATGCGCGAAAGCGCCGAGACGACCAGCAACGACGCCCTCATCCTGCACGGCGACCCGCTCATGCCCGCGGTCGAGCGTGACCGGATCGATCGGTACGAGGACAGCTACCGCGACGTCACACTCTCGGACGCGGCATGAGACAACCGCTCACACGATCTGCAGCAACGCCGTGTCGTTGACGCCGACGTCCACCGACAACTCGCCTCCCGACGCCTGATACCGCCGACCGGTCCAGGCGTCGATGGCGCTGACCGTGTGATCACCGACCAGCCCGAGGCTGGCCAACGACACCGTCATCGTCCGCGAATGGTCGCCGCGGTTGGTCAGGGACACCACGAGTCCCTTCTCCCCGATCGCCCGGGCCCAGATCTCCGGATCGTCGTCCACCGGCGCCCCCGCGCTGACCCGGTCATCCTGGTCGACCTGGATGATCGCCCGGTTGCGCAACATCGCGCGCGTCTCCGGCGACATCCGCGTCAGATCGTTGCCGGCGATCAGCGGCGCAGCCATCATCGCCCACATCGACATCTGGGTCCGCTGCTGCGCCACCGTGAGGCCGGGCTTCCCGTCGACGCCCACGACGAGCATGTCCGGGTCGTTGAACGAGCCGGCCCGGACACGGGCCGCCAGCGGCGCGACGGCGTCGGTGATGTCGACGATGCCCTGAGAACCCGAGGCATCGGCGTTGGTCGACCACACGGGCGTGATGTCATTGGTGATCCGAGTCATCGTCGCCACACCACCCCAGTCGTACTCGCTGCCCGGTACCGAGCCGGCGACGCCGCTGTTGGGGTTGATGCTGTAGACGATGGGCCGGCCGGTGTCCCGGATCGCGTCCCGCATCGCGGTGAACGCCTCGACCTGATCGTCGTGATCGGAATCGCTTGAGCACCAGTCGTATTTCAGATAGTCGACCTGCCAGTCCGCGAATGTCGCGGCATCCTGGGACTCGTGGCCGCGACTGCCGGTGGACCCCGGTGCGGAACCGAGGAACTGGGTGCAGGTCTGCTTGCTCGCCCCGGAGTAGAGGCCGAACTTCAGACCCCGCTCGTGCAGATACTCCCCGAGGGCGGCCATTCCGGAGGGAAAGCGCTTCGGGTCGGCCTGCAACGAGCCGTCCGCGGCACGCTGATCGGCCGCCCAGCAGTCGTCGACGACCACGTACCGATAACCCGCGTCCCGCAAACCGGTATCGACCAGCGCGTCCGCCTGTTCCCGCACGATCTGCTCGGTGATGTTGCAGCCGAAGGTGTTCCAGCTGTTCCAACCCATCGGCGGCGTCGCCGGCAGGCCGTCGACGGCGACGCCGTCACCGCCGATCCGCCCCTCGGGGTCCGGCGTACAGGCGGAGACAACGACCAGCGCGAGGAGTACGGAGAATACTGCCGCGACGATCCGGAGTGGATGAGGAAGTCCGTGCGGACGGGCTACATCCACCGGTCACATCCCCTTGACGCGACGACCAATCTCACGCTCGACCTCACGCTGCGCGGTGCGCCGCGCGAGGTCCTGTCGCTTGTCGTGGGCCTGTTTGCCGCGCGCGAGTGCGAGTTCCACCTTGACCTTGCCGTCGTTGAAGTACAGCGACAGCGGAACCAGCGTCAGGTTGCCATCGCGGATCTTGCCGATGAGGTTGTCGATCTCACGGCGGTGCAGCAATAACTTCCGGTTGCGTCGCGGGGCGTGATTGGTCCACGATCCGCTGCCGTATTCGGCGATGTGCAAGGCCCTCAGCCAGATCTCACCGTCGTCGACGGTCGCGAAGGCGTCGACGAGTGAGGCCTTGCCCTCGCGGAGACTCTTGACCTCGGTGCCGAGCAGCGCGATGCCGGCCTCGTAGGTGTCGAGGATGGTGTAGTTGTGTCGTGCCTTGCGATTGGTCGCGATGACATTGCGACCCTTCTCTTTCACCATGCCCACACCTCCTTTTCTAAACTATTCGCGAACATAGACACGCAGCGTCACATACGCGGTGACCCCCGACAACAGAATTCCGCCGATGATCAGCCACGGCGATACGAACAGCACGTCAGACACCCCGATACGCGCCAGGATGTTCACACCGTACAGATCGCTCAGTGCCTTGTCGAAGAACAGCACCTTCGCCGTGAAAAGTCCCCCGATGGCCAAGAAGGCGCCGATCAGCGCGGCGACCACCGCCTCGAGCAGGAACGGTAACTGCGTGTACCAACGCGTCGCGCCGACCAACCGCATGATCGACACCTCCGTCCGCCGCGTGAACGCAGCGACCTGCACGGTGTTCGCGATCAGGAGTATCGCGGCGATCGCCAACACCATCGCGACCGCGAACGCCGCGTTGCGGGTCCCGTCGAGCACGCTGAAGATACGTTTGACCAGTTCACGCTGATCGAGAGCCCCGTCCACGCCGAGGTCCTTGCGATCCTTGAACTTGTCGAGGACCGGCCCGAACTGCGACGGGTCGGACATGCGGACCTTGAGCGACGCCGGGATGGTTCCCTCGCGGATGTTGTCGGCGATGTCCGGGTTGTCCTTGAAGGTCTGCTTGGCCTGCTCGTAGGCCTCCTTGCGGTCGATGAACGTCACCGAGCCGACGCCGGGCTCGTTCTCGATCTGTGTCCGCAGCACCGAACACGGCGCCTGCTGGCAGTTGGGGTCCGCATCGGAGACGGCGTCGTTGATGAAGAACTGCATCTCGACCCGGTCGAGGAAGATCTTCTGACTCTTGTCGGCCATCTGGATCACCAACAGTCCGCCGCCGAACATGCCCAGGGTGATCGCCGTGGTCAGGATCATGGCGATGGTCATGGTCACGTTGCGACGAAGACCGTTGAGGACCTCGCTGATGATGAAGTTGGCTCGCATGGGTCTGTGCGCAGTCCTAACAGAAGTCGAGGGCGGAGGCGGTCGGCCTCACGCGGTCGTGTCACGGTCGCGGAATCGGCTCAGCCGATGCCGTAGACCCCTTGCGGATCGTTACGGACCAGCCGGCCGTTGTCGAACTCGAGGACGCGACGCCGCATGGCGTCGACGATGTGGCGATCGTGGGTGGCCATGACCACCGTGGTGCCGCGCCGGTTGACGCGGTCGAGCACGTCGACGATCTCCTCGCTGGTCTCCGGGTCCAGGTTTCCGGTGGGCTCGTCGGCGAGCAGCAGCAGCGGCCGGTTCACGATCGCGCGCGCGATCGCCACGCGCTGCATCTCGCCGCCGGACAGCTCGTACGGCATCCGGTCGGCCTTGCCCGACAGCCCGACATAGTCGAGAACCTCCGGCACGATCCGCCCGATCGTCGACGGCGACTTGCCGATGACCTCCAGCGCGAACGCCACGTTGTCGGACACGGACTTCTGTTGCAGCAACCGGAAGTCCTGGAACACGCAGCCGATCGATTGGCGCAGTTTCGGCACCGTGCGCCCCTTGAGGGTGTTGACGTGGAACTCACCCACATACACGTCGCCCGACGTCGGCTTGTCCTCCTTCAGCAGCAGGCGGAAGAAGGTGGACTTGCCCGAGCCGGATGGGCCGATGAGAAACGCGAACTCGCCCTTGTCGACCTCGAGGCTCAGGTCGGACAGCGCCGGCCTCGTCGCAGCCTTGTACTTCATCGTGACGTTCTCCAGCTTGATCACGAGAAGCCAGTGTAGCCACGGCCTCTGAGACGGCCGCTCAGGTTTGTCGCGTCACAGACGTGCCTGGTCACCGCGTCGGCACGGACGTGGTCTGCGGAGTCTGCTGATCGAAACCCGGGATGCGGATACCGGGCAGCCCCGGAATCGTCTGCTCGGTCGTCGTGGTTGTCGACTGCTCCTCGCCGGTGCCGAAGCCGCCCTCGGTGCCGCTGTCCGTCGTTTCCGTCGTCGTCGTGGTGGAACTCGGCGCGATACTCGACGACGGGGTCGAGGTCCAGGTCGGCTCCGTCGTGGTCGTGTGTGATGTCGTCACCCGAGCAGGCGGCGGTGCGACCACGCCGTACCGCTGGGACGTGTAGCCGTAGAGCACGACCGAACCGAAAAAGGCGATCAGCAGCACAGCAGTGCTGGTCCGCATCCGCGTCTTGTAGACGTGACCCCAGTCCCGGAGGCGGGGCGGAATGACCCCTCCGCTCGACTCCGAGCTCTGATCGGTGTCGGGAGATGTGCGATGCTTCCCGTCGCGGGTCATGGATTGCGCTCCTTCCCGACCTCGTCGGCCAGCGTGGCCGGTGGCCCGCTCGCGGCCTGGACGTCCCGGCCCGGGGCAACGGTGATGCCCTCGCGGGCCAGGGCGCGCACGATCTCGATGCGCAGCGCCCGGCTGACGTCGAACTGTTTGCCGGGCAGGGTTCGTGCGACCATGCGCACCGTGATCGAGTCGAGTTCGAGGTCGATCACCCCGAGTGGCGACGGCGAGTCCAGCAACAGGTCATGCCACCGCTTGCGGTTGTAGAAGTCGTCGCCCACCCGGTCGAGGGTCTCGTTGACGAGCGCGATGTCCGAGTCGGCGGGAACCGGGACGTCCACCACGGCCCGCGCCCAGTCCTTGGAGAGGTTGGTCGCCTTGATGATCTGCCCGTTGGGCACGGTGACGACCTCACCGTCGCCCGTGCGCAGCTTGGTCACCCGCAGGGTGACGTCCTCGACCGTGCCCTCGGCGACGCCGTTGCCGGTCGTGGTCAGGTTGACCACGTCGCCGTAGCCGTACTGCTTCTCGGCCACTACGAAGAAGCCCGCCAGAATGTCCTGCACCACCCGCTGTGCGCCGAAGCCGAGTGCGGCACCGAGCACCGCACCCGGACCTGCCAGACCACTTATCGGCACGCCGAGAATCACCAGGATGGTGATCGTCACGACGATGCCCACCAGGACGATCATGGTCCACGCGACGACATCGACGAGCGCGCGCCGATGTTTGGCGTCCTCGGTCTGCACGATGAGGTCGCTGTTGTCGAACTGGGCCTTGACGCGCGCGGCGTACTTGTCCGCCGACCATCGGATGCATCGGATGAGCAACAGTCCGCCCAGGATCCAGATCAGGATCTCCAGGCCGTCCGTGGCGGCCCACACATAGAACCGGCCGATCACCGACTCGGTCGCACCGGGCGCGAATGCGAGCGGTGTCACCTGGGGCAACGGCATGTCAGGCGTCTGCGGCGGCCATACGCCACCGAATCCCGGCCTCGATGAATTTGTCGATGTCACCGTCGAGGATCGCCGACGGGTTGTTGTCCTCGACGTTGGTGCGCAGATCCTTCACCATCTGGTACGGGTGCAGCACATAAGAACGCATCTGATTCCCCCAGCTCGAACCGCCATCCCCCTTGAGCGCGTCGAGCTCGGCCCGCTCCTCCTGACGCTTGCGCTCGAGCAGCTTCGCCTGGAGAACACGCATAGCCGACGCCTTGTTCTGGAGTTGGCTCTTCTCGTTCTGACAGGTTACGACGATCCCGGTCGGGATGTGGGTCAGGCGAACCGCGGAGTCGGTCGTGTTGACCGACTGCCCGCCGGGACCCGACGAGCGGTAGACGTCGACCTTCACGTCGTTCTCGTCGACGTCGATGTGGTCGGTCGTCTCGACCACCGGCAGCACCTCGACCTCGGCGAACGAGGTCTGGCGTCGACCCTGATTGTCGAACGGGCTGATCCGCACCAATCGGTGAGTGCCCTGTTCGACCGACAGTGTGCCGTACATGTACGGCGCCTTGACGGCGAACGTCGCGCTCTTGATCCCCGCCTCCTCGGCGTAGGACGTGTCGTACACCTCGACGCCGTAGTTGTGCTTCTCGGCCCACCGGATGTACATCCGCATCAACATCTGGGCCCAGTCCGCGGCGTCGACACCACCGGCACCGGATCGGATGTTGACCAGTGCGTCACGCGAGTCGTACTCGCCGGCGAGCATGGTCTTGACCTCCATCGCCTCGACGTCGGTCCTCAGCGAGGCACGCTCGGCGTCCGCGTCGGCCAGAGCCGACGCGCGGTCGTCGCCCTCCTCGGCCTCGGCGAGCTCATAGTGGACCGGCAGATCGTCGAGACGCTGGCGCAGCTCGGACACCCTGCGGAACTCGGTCTGCGCGTGGGACAGCTCACTGGTCACCTTCTGCGCGTGCTCCTGGTCGTTCCAGAGGTCCGGATCGGACGCCTGCATCTCCAGCTCGTCGATCCGACGACGCAGCTCGTCGAGGTCGAGCACCTTCTCGACCGTGGTCAAGGTGGTGCCGATGGATTCGAGGTCTGCGATTACGTCGGGATGCACGGTCATCAAGCCTACCGCCGCGAATCGGTCACGGTACGTCCGCGCCCACTACCAGCACGAAATGACTCAGGCCGGCGGTGGAGCGCCAGGAGGAAAGGCGGTGTCCATCGGCGGCAGCTCGCCGAATCGCCACGTGGAGGTGGCCTTGCCGGGCTTGTAGACGACCGGGAGATCCGCACCGACCTGCGGCCAGGGATCGTGGTCACCCAGCACAAGGGTCCCGTACACCTCGGCCGGATCGGTGCCGGGTCCGACGATCGTGCCGGACACGGTGCAGAACCGCTCCCCCTTGGCGTCGCCCTGATCTGGTCTGTCACTCACGCCGGTGACCGTCAGGGTGCCCTGCACGAACTGGGTCGCCCGGGACGCGCCGAGCGGTCGCGGGTTGCGGCCTCGCTGCCATTGGACGACGAAGGCCACCAGAACCGCGGCCAAGATCACGACGAAACCCACAGCCAGCAAGGACATGGCGCCAGCCTACCGGCCGGGGCCGGACAATCCGGACGTTCACCGCTTCGCCGCGTCCGGGTCATTCGCAGGCCCGCGTGGCGCTAACCTACCGGCATGCCAAACGACCGTGGGCCCACCGCGCTCAACGATGACCTCGAACTCGCGTTGTCCCTCGCGGATTCGGCCGACGCGCTCACCATGGAGCGCTTCGGGGCCGTCGACCTGAAAGTCGATGACAAACCGGACCTGACTCCGGTGTCCGACGCCGACATCGCCTGCGAAACGATGGTTCGCAGGCGACTTTCGGCCCGCCGCGCCGACGACGCGGTTCTCGGCGAGGAGTTCGGCGGCGATGCCGTGCTCAGTGGCCGCCAATGGGTGGTCGACCCGATCGACGGTACGAAGAATTTCGTTCGAGGTGTGCCGGTATGGGCGACCCTGATCGCATTGCTGGTCGACGGCGTGCCGCGCGTCGGAGTGGTGTCGGCGCCGGCGCTACGCCGGCGCTGGTGGGCCGCCGAGGGACACGGCGCGTTCACCGTCTTCGACGGCCAGGAGATGCCGAGACGGCTCGCGGTGTCCGGGGTGTCGACGCTGCCGTCGGCGAGCCTTGCGTTCTCGAGCCTCTCCGGCTGGGCCGACCGTGGGATCCGCGACGAGTTCATCGCGCTGACCGACGAGGTCTGGCGCGTGCGGGGCTACGGCGACTTCTACAACTACTGCCTCGTGGCCGAAGGGGCGGTCGACATCGCCGCAGAGCCCGAGGTCTCGCTCTGGGACCTCGCACCGCTTGACATCCTCGTCCGTGAGGCCGGCGGACAGTTCACCGCACTCGACGGTACCGAGGGACCCGCCGGCGGCAGCGCAGTGGCGACCAACGGACTGCTGCACGCTGCGACACTCGGGGCACTTTCGGGTGGCATGCCGACCGGCTGAAGCGCCGCATTCGTATCGCGTCGGGCGCAGCAGTCCGGGGCGTACCGTACGAAAGGGGGCTCGGCACCAAAGGAGTTGCATCATGTCGTTCCCCGCCCTCACCCACGTGGCGATCACGGTGACGGATCTCGCGGCCAGTACACGGTGGTACTCCGCATTGTTCGACGCTGAACCAGTCCTCGACGAAGACGAGGAGTCGGGCACTTTTCACCACACCGTCTTCGCACTCGACGGCGGAACGCTTTTCGGCCTGCACACCCACACGAGCCCCGGACCCGACGACTCCTTCGACGAGCGCCGCACAGGTCTCGATCACATAGCCTTCGGGACCACCCAGGACGAACTGGAGACCTGGACCAAGAAGCTCGACAGCCTCGGGATAGGCCACAGCGGGATCAAGCATGCCCACTACGGCTCAGGCATCTCGTTCCGCGATCCCGACAACATCGCTCTCGAGTTCTTCGCTCCGCCTGCGTGATCGCCCCTTGCCGGCGCGACCTCCGCTCTACCATTATCGAACATACGTTCGACGCAACAGATCGGAGGCCCCGCGTGACCCGCACCTCCCCCCAAGTCCGCCAAGCGACCGACCCGCACCTCCCCCCAGACCGCCAAGCGACCGACCCGCACCTCCCCCCAGACCGCCAAGCGACCGACCCGCACCTCCCCCAGACCGCCAGACGACCGACCCGCACCTCCCGCGGATCGAGTAGGCGCCGAGCCGCTAGGCGAGGCGCCGTATCGAGATCCCTTCCAGTGCAAGAGAACCGGGTCTCGATACGGCGCCTCGCCCCTACTCGACCACCGGCATGGGCGCGTAATCGGCACGGGCGCTGCCCGGCCGTCCGATCAGAGCTGGGTGGCCGATTCCTTGTCCAGCACCACGAACTCGGTTGCGGCGGCCTTCATCTCGGACAACCGTCCGTAGTGGATGCCCGACCCCGCGTCGGACAGGATCGCCTGGTGGATCGGTACCGCGATCCGCGGGGCCATCGCCCGAAGGTAATCGACCGACTCGCTCAGCTTCATCCACGGCGCAGCGGACGGCAGCGCCAGCACGTCGATCTTCTCGAACGGGATGTAGAACGAGTCCCCGGGATGCATGAACCGGCCCGTCATCGACTTCGTGTCCAGCACGTAGGCGACATTGTCAATCACCGGGATCTCGGGATGGATCACCGCATGACGGCCGCCGGTGAAGCGCGCCGTGACCGCACCGATCTGTACGTGCGAGCCGGCGTTCGCGGTCTGCCAGGGTCCTGCGACGTCGTCGTCGTTGAGCTGGGCGGCGGTCTGCGGGTCCGCGTAGCGCACGGCCTGCGGGTTTGCCGCGACGAGGTCGGGCAGCCGCGCGGGGTCGCAATGGTCTGGATGCTGGTGGGTGATGAGGATGGCGTCGAGATCGGTGACGCCCTCGAAGCCATGGGAGAAGTTCCCCGGATCGAACAGGACCCTGGTTCCGTCGATCTCCACCAGGACGCACGAGTGACCGAAGTGTGTGATCTGCATGAGTACCACTCTGCTCCGATCGACCGCCGACGTCACGTCGCCGCGGCGGGTCGAGGACGATCGGACCGACGTATCACACGACGAGTTGGAAGATGCCCCAGCCGAACCCGGCGTCGAGCATCCGCACGAGGCCATAGCCAAACCAGACGGCCACCAGCGCCAACGCAGCCCGGCTCGTGAGGACGCGACGGACCCGCTCCACCGATGACCCGCCGGTGATCGCCGTCCACATCGCGACACCGGTGACCACCACAGTCACCACCATGAACAGTGGTCCGAACCAGTTGAAGTTCACCGAACCGACCAGGTCACCGTGGCCGAGGGCAACCCAGCTGCGGGTGAGTCCGCAGGCCGGGCACGGCAGGCCGGTCATCCGCGCGAACGGGCACAGCCCCGGGCCACGGGCCACGGTGGCCGGCGACAAGCTCACCGCAACCGTCGTCGCGGTCAGACCGACCATGGTGACGGCTGCCGCCGTGACACGCGCGCCGCCGCCGGATGCATGCGGAGTCCTCGACGACGATGTCGCCCGGGACGAGATCTGATCACCCGCGGTCACCCGACCAGCTTAGGTACAGAAGGCCGCCGTTGACACGCGCCCGGTACGAGACCCTCGGCGCGGCGTATCCAGGGCGCGCTGGCCTGCGGCGTTAGTACATGGGCGAGCCCGCGACAGGCATCACGAACGCGATTGCCTCGCAGACGATCAGCCGTTGATAACCTGAGGCACGGAGACTCCCTTGAGGCCTTCGACACCGAACTCGAGTCCGTAACCCGACTTCTTCACACCGCCGAACGGGATCATCGGGTGCACGCCACCGTGCGAGTTGATCCACACGGTACCGGCCTCCAGCCGCGCGGCGACCTCGCGAGCCTTGTCGCGGTCACTGCTCCACACCGATGCACCCAGGCCCACATCGAGACCATTCGCCCACGTCACGACGTCGTCGAGCTCGGTGTATCGGATGATCGGCAGTGCGGGGCCGAACTGCTCTTCGGCGACGAGCGGATTGTCGTTGTCGATGTCGGCAACCAGGGTGGTCGGGTAGAAGTTGCCGGCCGCACCGGTGTCGGGGTCACCGCCGGTGAGGATCTTGGCACCCGACTCCTTGGCCGCGTCCACCAACCGAGTAACGATGTCGAACTGCCTGCGGTTCTGCAGCGGTCCGAGGACGTTTCGTTCGTCGAGCCCGCGACCCATCGGCATGGTGCCGGCGACCTCGAGAAGTGCGTCGCACACCTGGTCGTAGACATCGGTGTGAACGTAGAGTCGCTTCATCGCCGCACAGGTCTGCCCGGTGTTGATGAAGGCACCCCAGAACAGATCCTGCGCAATGGCTTTCGCGTCGACGTCGGACAGCACGATACCGGCGTCGTTGCCGCCGAGCTCGAGGGTGAGCCGCTTGACCGTGTCGGCGGAGCTCTTGATGATGGACTGGCCGGTCGTGGTGGAGCCGGTGAACATCACCTTGTCGATGTCGGGGTGGCTGGAGATCCGGGCACCGACTTCACGGTCGCCGACGACGGGGATCAGCAGGTCGGCGGGCAGCACGCTGTTCATCACGGTGATGAGCGCGAGGACGCTGAGCGGGGTGAACTCCGACGGCTTCACCACGGCGGTGTTGCCCATGCGGAGCGCCGGGGCGACCTGCCAGATGGTGATCATCATCGGCCAGTTCCATGGTCCGATCGCACCGACGACGCCGACGGGGCGGTAGTGCAGCTCGGCATGGGTCTCGTCGTCGTCGACAACGGTCTGTCCGGGCAGCTGAGTGGCGGCGGTGGCGCGAAGCCAGGCCGAGCAGCCACCCAGTTCGAAGCGAGCGTTGGGGCCGTTGAGCGGTTTGCCCTGTTCCCGTGACAGCAGCTCGGCCAGCGGTTCGGCGGCGGCGTCGATCGCATCGGCGACCGTCATCAGCAGGTCGACCCGTTCGGAATCGGTCCGCGCTGCCCATGCCGGCTGGGCCGCCCGCGCACGGGCGATGGCCTCGTCGAGCTCGTCGACGGACTGGAAGCGGACCTTGCCGACGACCTCATCGGTCGCCGGATCGGTGATCTCCCGACCGTCGGGATCGGTGATCTCGGCCAGGAGGGAGTCGTAGGTGACACTCATGACGGGATTCCTTCGATATCGGTCCGGCCTCATTGCCGGATGTTTGGGTGTCAGTAGCTGCTACGACCGGCCTCAGGCCGGTCGGTGACAAATCGTGCGGCGAGTGCCTCCGAGCCACGCGCCAGTAGCGCGACGTCGGCGCCGACGAGTAGGAAAGTGGCCCCGGCTGCGGCGTAGCTGTCGGCCTGTTCGGGGACAAACGCATTGACTCCCACCGGCTTTCCAGCCGACCGGACCCCGGCGAACGCCTTCTCAACCTGCGCGACGACGTCCGGGTGGGTCTGCTGCCCGAGCAGTCCCATCGACGCCGCGAGGTCGCTGGGCCCGACGAACACTCCATCGATGCCCGGGGTCTCGGCGATGGCACGGGCGTTCTCGACCCCCTCAGCCGTCTCGATCTGGACGAATACCGACACATGATCGGCCGCACCCTCCAGGTAGCCGTCGACACGATTCCAGCGCGCCGAGCGGGCCAGCGCACTGCCCACTCCCCGACGACCGATCGGCGGATACTGAGCCGCAGCCGCAACCTCGCGGGCCTCGCCGGCGGTCGAGACCATCGGGACCAGGATGGTCTGCGCCCCGAGGTCGAGCACCTGTTTGACGATGACCGGGTCGGCCGCCGGCACCCGCACGACCGGCACGGCGTCGTAGCCCGACATCGCATAGAGTTGCGCGAGAACCGATTCCAACCCGTTCGGGGCATGTTCCATGTCGATGAGCACCCAGTCGAGCCCGGAGCCCGCCATGATCTCCGCCGACACCGGCGAGCCGAGACAGATCCAGCCGCCGAACAGCGGCCGGTCGGTGTTCGACAAGGCCTCGCGCAGGGTGGGTTTCAGACGAATCGACATGACACCGTACCCATCGGCCCGTAGTCGGCGAGCACGGTGTCGCCCTTCTCCACCCACATCGGGCGGGTGAACGAACCGGCGAGCACGATCTCTCCCGCCTCGAGTCGATCACCATGTTGTGCGAGCTTGTTCGCCAGCCAGGCAACACCGGTCGCCGGATGGTTGAGTACCGCTGCGGCGACCCCGGATTCCTCGATCGTCTCGTTGCGGTAGAGCAGCGCAGCCACCCAGCGCAGGTCGATCTCGTTGATATTCTTCGGGTTTCCGCCATAGACGATCCCGCCCATGGCGGCGTTGTCGCTGATCGTGTCGACGATGGTGCGGCCGGCCATCTCGATCCGCGAGCTGAGGATCTCGAGCGCCGGCACCACATAGTCGGTGGCCCGCAGCACATCGAACACGGTCACATTCGGACCTTTGAGCGGCTCGGCGAGGACGAACGCCAGCTCCACCTCGATACGCACGTTCGAGAACCGGCCGTGCTCGATGACCGATCCGTTCTCGAACACCATGTCGTCGAAGATCGCCCCGTAATCGGGTTCGGTGATGCCGGTCGCGGCCTGCATCACCTTGCTGGTGAGCCCGATCTTGCGGCCGACCGGACGGCGGCCGGATTCGACTCCGCGACGACGCCATTCGTTCTGGACCGCGTAGGAGTCCTCGACGGTCATATCCGGATACCGCGCGGTCAACAACGGCACCATGGTGCGGTCACGTTCGGCCGCCGCCAGCTCGTCGGCGATGTCAGTGATCGTCTGGGCGGGAAGCATTGTGTCCTCCTTCTGAGTGGTTTCGATCTCGACAAGCTCGATCCGGCGGATACGCGTCGGGCTCGCTCCGCTCGCCCTCGAAGCGAAACGCGGCGAACGGACGCCTCCACCGCTGATCGAGTAAGCCGAGGAGCGCTGGCGACGAGGCGCATCGAGATCGGGTGGCGGCGGGTCTCGATGCGCTCGGCTCCTTCGTCGCCGGGCTTACTCGACCAGCGGGGCGGCGGCGGCTCTCGACCAGCCGGGGGTGCAAACGGTTCCTACAGCTGGGCGCCGAGTTTGTACTCGCCCTTCTTCCAGTCGGGCATCTGTTCGTCGTCAGCCTTGCGGGTGTAGGAGAATCCGTCGGCCCCGATGGTCACCGCCATCTCCGAGTCGTCGGTACGGGTCACCACTGGCTGCGGGTTGCCGTCGAGGTCGAGCACGAGCGACGCATCGGTGTACCAACTGGGGACCACCGGATTGCCCCACCAGTCACGGCGCTGATTGTCGTGTACGTCCCAGGTGACGACCGGATTGTCCGGGTCGCCGGTGTAGTAGTCCTGCGTATAGATCTCGACGCGGTGCCCGTCGGGGTCGCGAAGATAGAGGTAGAACGCATTGGACACACCGTGCCGGCCGGGACCGCGCTCGATGGCATCCGAACGGCGCAGCGCACCGAGCTTGTCGCAGATCGCGAGGATGTTGTGCTTCTCGTGAGTCGCGAACGCCACATGGTGCATGCGCGGTCCGTCGCCGCCGGTTGTCGCGGTGTCGTGCACGGTGGGCTTTCGACGCATCCACGCGGCGTAGACGGTGCCGTGCTCGTCCTGGATGTCCTCCGTGACCCGGAAGCCGAGGTCTTGGTAATGCCGAACGGCGCGGGGCACATCCGGGGTGACCTGATTGAAGTGATCCAGGCGCACCAACTCGCCCGGCGTGTGCAGGTCGTAGCGCCACGACAACCGCTCGACGTGGTCGGTCTGGTAGAAGAACTCGTACGGGAACCCGAGTGGGTCCTCCACGCGTACCGAGTCGCCGATGCCCTTCACGAAGCCCTCCTCCCGACGTTCCACGCGGCAGCCGATCTCGGTGTAGAAGGCGACGGCTTTGTCCAGGTCTTCAGGGGTGCGGACCCGGTAGGAGAACGCAGCGACGGCGGCGACCGGACCCTTGCGCAGCACGAGGTTGTGGTGGATGAACTCCTCGGTCGAGCGCAGGTAGATCGCCTCGTCGTCCTCTTCGGTGACGTAGAGGCCCAGGACGTCGACGTAGAACTCGCGCGATGCCGCCAGATCGGTGACGACGATCTCCATGTAGGCGCACCGCAGGATGTCGGGGGGCGATGCCTGCGGCGTCGCGACGGGGTTGTCGGAATGGATCGGTGCTTCCTGCGAGACGTAGTAGCCCGACGAGGTCAGGGTCATCTCTTCGCGGTTGGTCATATCAGCGTCCTTGGTGATGAAAATGATTGTGGAATAAAGGGACTGGATGGGAACTGAAGGTGATCACTGCTTGCCGAAGGTGGGGTTGTGCACCTTGCCGAGGGTGATGTGCACAGCCTGCTGGTCGGTGTAGAAGTCGATGGACCGGTAGCCGCCCTCGTGCCCGAGACCCGACGCCTTCACACCGCCGAACGGGGTCCGCAGGTCGCGGACATTGTTGGAGTTCAGCCACACCATGCCGGCCTCGACGGACTGCGAGAAGTTGTGCGCGCGCTTGAGATCATTCGTCCAGATGTAGGCGGCCAGACCGTATTTCACGCCGTTGGCCAGCTCGAGGGCCTCTTCGTCGGTGTCGAAGGGGGTGATGGCGACGACGGGTCCGAAGATCTCCTCCTGGAAGATCCGGGCGTCCGGCTTGACGTCGGCGAACACCGTCGGGGCGACGAAGTTGCCGGTCTCGAAACCGTCGGGACGGCCACCGCCGGCGACGAGCCGGCCTTCGGTCTTGCCGATCTCGACGTAGCTCATCACCTTCTCATAGTGCTCGGGGTGCACGAGCGCCCCGACCTCGGTGTTCTTCTCGTGCGGGTACCCCACCACCACGCGCTTGGCCTGCGCCGCATAGCGTTCGACGAACTCGTCGTAGACCGGACGTTCGACGAGGATGCGACTCCCGGCGGTACAGCGCTCGCCGTTGAGGGAGAACACGCCGAAGATCGTGGCGTCGATGGCTGCATCGAGGTCGGCATCGGCGAACACGACCGCCGGGCTCTTGCCACCGAGTTCCATCGAAAGACCCTTGAGGAACGGTGCGGCGTTGCCGAAGATGATCTGGCCGGTGCGGCTCTCCCCGGTGAACGAGATCAGCGGTACATCAGGGTGTTTCACCAGTGCGTCGCCGGCATCTTCACCAAGGCCGTTGACGAGGTTGAACACACCATCGGGCAGGCCGGCCTCCTCGAAGATGCCGGCCCACAGGGACGCCGACAGAGGGGTGAATTCGGCCGGCTTGAGTACGACGGTGTTGCCGGTGGCGAGCGCGGGACCCAGCTTCCAGGATTCGAGCATGAACGGTGTGTTCCACGGCGTGATCAGGCCCGCCACACCGATCGGTTTGCGGTTGACGTAGTTGATCTGACGGCCGGGCACCTTGTAGGTGTCGTCGGCCTGCGCGACGATCAGGTCGGCGAAGAAGCGGAAGTTCTCCGCGGCCCGGCGTGCCTGCCCGAGCGCCTGGGTGATCGGCAGGCCCGAGTCGAACGACTCGAGCTCGGCCAGTCGCGCGTCACGGGACTCGACGATGTCGGCGATGCGGTGCAGGATGCGAGAACGCTCACGGGGCAGCGTCTTCGGCCACGGCCCCTCGGTGAAGGCCTTGGTGGCGGCCGCGACGGCGAGGTCGATGTCGGCCTTCTTACCGGCCGCCGCCTGCACATAGGTCTCGTTGGACACCGGATCCAGGACGCCGAAGGTGTCGCCGTCGATCGAGTCGACGAATTTGCCGCCGATGTAGTGCTGGATGCGCGTGGGCAGATCCGCGGGGACGTGTCGGGCGGCGGTTGCACTCACCGTATTCGTCATGGTTACTCCGTTTCTTGAGGGTCTGGAGGGGTCAGGAGGTTCCGAGGGTCAGTAGGTCGGGAGGCCCAGCGTTTCGTCGGGGTGTTCGTGGACCACGTATGCGTCCAGCGTCGCGGCGCGGTGGCGCCGCGCGACCTTCTCGATCTCGCCGAGCGGCGCACCGATCTCGATGAGCCGCACGATGTTCTCGTGTTCGCGCACCGACTCCTGGGCACGTCCGGGAACGAAGGAGAACGTCGACGCGCGCAGGTGACCGAGGCGCGCCCATTCGGCCTCGACGAGGGTGATCATCCGTGGATTGGTGCACCGGGTGAACAGGGTCGCGTGGAACTCCTGGTTCAGGGCGGTGAACAGGCTCGGATCGAAATGGTCGAGCGAGGCGATCATGCGTTCGTTGATGTCACGGGCCTTGCGCAGGTCCTCCTCCGTCAGACGGCGCGCGGCCAGTGCGGTGGCCGCACCCTCGAGGATCGAGAGGGCCTGCATACTGTGCCGGTACTGCGAGTCGTCGACCATCGACACCTGCGCACCGACGTTGCGCTCGAAGGTCACGAGGCCTTCCGCCTCGAGCTGCCGGATCGCCTCACGGACGGGCACCACGCTCATGTCGAGACTCTTCGCGATGGTGCTCAACACCAGGCGGTAGCCCGGTGTGTACTCCTGCCGCGCGATCCGGTCCTTGATCCAGTGGTAGGCGATCTGCGACTTACTCTGTGTCGGTTGCTGGTTCGCCACGATGTCGCTCATCGGTTGTTGCGCCATTCGAGATACTTCGCCTTCCACTCGGCATTCGGTGGGAACAAACCGTCGACCGGGTGACCTGCGGCCACCTGATCCGCCACCCAGGCGTCCTGTTCTTCTTGTTCGAGAGCAGCGTCGGCAACCTCGTCGGCGAGGCCCGGCGGTATGACGATCACGCCGTCGTCGTCACCGACGATGATGTCGCCGGGCTGCACGGTGGCGCCGCCACACGCGATGGTGAGGTCGAAGTCCCACGGCACATGCTTGCGGCCGAGCACGGCGGGATGCGACCCGGCGGTGAACACCGGGAGGCCGATCTCGGCGACCGCATCGTAGTCGCGGACACCGCCGTCGGTCACGATTCCCTCCGCACCAAGGGTTTTCGCACGGATGGCCAGGATGTCCCCGAGCGTGCCAGAGCCAGTCTCACCGCGGGCCTCGATGACGATGACCTCACCGGGGCCGACGGCGTCGAAGGTCCGTTTCTGTGCGTTGTAGCCGCCGCCGTGGGAGGTGAACAGGTCCTCACGGTTGGGCACGAAGCGGAGTGTCTTGGCGGTGCCGACGATCTTCGTGCCACGCGTCTGCGCGTGCACACCGTCGATCGAGACATTGTTGAGTCCACGCTTGCGGAGCTGCGCGGAGAGCCCGGCGACGGGGACGCGCGTCAGCTTGTCACGCAGGACGTCGGTGAGGGTGGATGCGGCGGCTTTCGGCAAGCCCGCCGCCTCGCGCGATCCCCACGCCTCGGCGCGCTGGGTGTCGTCCACCGCGGGAAGGGACCCCAGGTCGGAGTCGAATCCACTGGTGCCGGCGACCACCGTCGTGACCAGTCGTCCCGACGTCGGCGCGTCGGACGACGTCGGTGCGTCGACCTCGACCTCGACGACATCGCCGGGCACTACGACCGACGACCCGGCCGGGGTGCCGGTGAGGATCACGTCGCCTGTTTCCAGGGTGAAGTGTTGCGACAGATCGGCCACCAGTTGGGTCAGCGGGAAGATCATCCCGGCTGTCGTGTCTTCCTGCGCCAGAACGCCGTTCACCCAGGTGCGCAGCCGGAGTGCGTTCGGATCGACTGAGCGGGCGTCGATCAGGCCGGGGCCCAGCGGTGTGAATCCGTCACCGCCCTTGGAACGCACGTTGGAGCCCTTGTCGTTGGCTCGCAGGTCATAGAGCCCGAAATCGTTGGCCGCGGTCACGGCCGCGACATGGTCCCAGGCGGTCTCAATCGACACGCGGCGGGCGCGATCACCGATGACCAGTGCGACCTCCCCCTCGAAGGCGAGCAATTCGGTACCTGCGGGGCGTTCGATCGCACCACCGCTCTCGGCGACCGAACTCGACGGCTTGAAGAAGTACGACGGATGCGCCGGGCGACGTCCACGTTGGTCGGCACGCGAGGCGTAGCTCAGATGAACCGCGACGATCTTGCCCGGCCGGCCGATCCTGGCCACGGGCTTCGCCTCGACTGCCGGCTCGTACTCGGTCGTCATGCAGCCCTCCTTCTCAAAGTCGTATATGAAAACATATCTTGCATCGGGTATACGAGATCGTATATGTTCTCTCACAGAGATTGCAAGTGACCTAGATCGCATGATCCCGGGTCGGTGAGCCCCACCACCACCGCAGTCCCTTGCACCGACAGGCATCGCCTGCACCACAAAGGAGCTTCGATGAATGCACCTCCCCGAGCCCTCGCGGCAAATTCCCCGATAGTCACCGAGACCGATCGCCGTCGAGTCGTTTTCGCCACCATCGTCGGCACGACCGTCGAGTGGTACGACTTCTTCGTCTATGCGGCCGCGGCCGGACTGGTCTTCGGCAACCTGTTCTTCCACCCGGCCGGCGATTCGATCGCGACGATCCTGTCGTTCCTCACCGTCGGCATCAGTTTCCTGTTCCGTCCGCTCGGCGCCTTTCTCGCGGGACATTTCGGCGACAAGTACGGTCGCCGCATCGTCCTGATGGTGACCCTCGTGACGATGGGTGTGGCCACGACGCTCGTCGGACTCCTGCCGACGTACGAGGCGATCGGCATCGCCGCCCCGATCCTGTTGATCGCGCTGCGGATATTGCAGGGCATCTCGGCCGGCGGCGAATGGGGCGGTGCGGTGCTGATGGCCGTCGAGCACGCACCCGACCGCAGACGCGGTGTGTTCGGTGCCTCCCCGCAGATCGGTGTTCCTCTCGGACTCCTGCTCGCCTCCGGCGTGATGGCGCTGATGACCGTGATCGCCCCGGGCGACGCCTTCATGGCGTGGGGGTGGCGCGTCCCGTTCCTGCTGTCGATCGTGCTGATCCTCATCGGCCACTTCATCCGACGTCGCGTCGAGGAGAGCCCGGTCTTCCTGGAGATCGCCGAACGCAAGGAAGAGACCAGGACCCCGATCGCCGAATTGTTCCGCAAGCACTGGCTGCTGGTACTGGTCGCCGCGCTGATGTTCGCCGGTAACAGCGCCGTCGGCTACATGACCACGGGCGGCTACATCCAGAGCTATGCAACCAACCCCGACGGTCCCGTCGGCCTCGCGCGCGGCCCGGTGCTGTGGGCCGTCGCCGCATCCGCGGTGACCTGGCTGATCTTCACCGCCGTCGGGGCGGCGATCAGCGACCGGATCGGCCGTCGCACCACCTACATCATCGGCTGGGTCCTGTTGCTGGCCGCCCTGATCCCGCTCTTCCCGCTGGTGCGGGCCGGCAACGTGTGGCTGTTGTTCGTCGGACTCGCCCTGCTGACTGTCGGCCTCGGCTTCACCTACGGCCCGCAGGCCGCGCTCTACTCCGAACTCTTCCCGGCGTCGATCCGATTCTCCGGCGTCTCCATCTCCTACGCGCTCGGCGCCATCCTCGGCGGCGCGTTCGCTCCGATGATCGCCGCAGCGCTGGTCCGCGCGACCGGCACTACCACATCGGTGGTGCTCTATCTGGGCGGCGTGGTGCTGATCAGCCTGATCGCCACCCTCACGTTGCGCGACCGCAGCGGTATCCCGCTGGGTCCCGACCACGAGGCAGAACAATCAACCAGTCCGATCAGAGGAATGACGAGGGCCTGAACAATGCAGTTCCATCACCACGGCTACGTTTCCGGTGACCCGCGGGTGCAGCCTGCCGCGGGTGTGGGTCTCGACCGCTCGGACGAACTCCCCGACGAGGTCGACGTCCTCATCGTCGGCACCGGGCCCGCCGGCATGATCACCGCGGCCCAACTGTCCCAGTTCCCGACCGTCACCACCCGCATCGTCGAACGGCGCCCCGGCCGCCTGGCGATCGGTCAGGCGGACGGCATCCAGGCACGCAGCGTCGAGACGTTCCAGGCCTTCGGGTTCGCCGAGCACATCATCGCCGAGGCCTACCGGATCACCGAGATGGCTTTCTGGAAGCCGGATCCCGACGATCCGACACGGATCGTCCGTGCCGCGCGGGCCGAGGACGATCCGGCGGGCATAAGCGAGTTCCCCCACCTGATCGTCAACCAGGCGCGCGTGCTCGACTACTTCGCCGAGTTCATGGCGAACTCGCCCACCCGGATGACCCCGGACTACGGTTACGAGTTCGTCGGGCTCGAGATCGGCCGGGGCAGCGAGTATCCCGTCACCGTGACGCTCAAACACACCGTCGGCAAACACGAGGGCGCCACCCGGACCGTGCGCGCGAAGTACGTCGTCGGCGCCGACGGCGCGCACAGTGGAGTCCGCGACGCCATCGGGTGTACCCCACACGGGGACAAGGCCAATCACGCGTGGGGTGTCATGGACGTCCTCGCCGTGACCGATTTCCCGGACATCCGCACCAAGTGCGCGATCCAGTCCGGCTCCGGCGGCAGCATCCTGCTCATCCCGCGCGAGGGCGGCTACCTGTTCCGCATGTACGTCGATCTCGGGGTGGTGCCCGAGAACGACCGCGGCAGCATCCGCAAGACCAGCATCGACGAGATCGTCAAGCAGGCCAACGAGATCTTGCACCCGTACACCCTTGACGTGAAGAACGTCGCCTGGCACAGCGTGTACGAGGTCGGCCACCGGGTGACCGACCGGTTCGACGACGTCCCCATCGAGCAGGCCGGGACCCGCACGCCGCGGGTGTTCATCACCGGCGACGCCTGCCACACCCACAGTGCGAAGGCCGGCCAGGGCATGAACGTCTCGATGCAGGACGGCTTCAACATCGGCTGGAAACTCGGCCATGTGCTCGACGGCCGTAGCCCCGAGAGCCTGCTGGCGACCTACTCGGCCGAACGGCAGGTGATCGCACAGAACCTGATCGACTTCGACCGCGAGTGGTCATCGATGATGGCCAAACGCCCCGAGGAGTTCGATTCACCGTCGGAGCTCGAGGACTTCTACGTCAAGACCGCCGAATTCCCGGCCGGTTTCATGACCGAGTACCAGCCGTCGATGATCGTCGGTGCGGGCATTCACCAGGACCTGGCATCCGGCTACCCCATCGGCAAGCGGTTCAAGTCGGCGCCGGTGGTCCGGGTCTGCGACGCCAATCCGGTGCAACTCGGCCACCACCACCGAGCCGACGGGCGTTGGCGCATCTACGCATTCGCCGCGGATCCGGCCGCGCCTCACAACGCTGGGGCGCCGGGCGACTCATCGCTCGACGACTGGGCCGACTGGCTGGCACACGATCGCGAGTCGCCGATCGTCCGCTACACCCCCGAGGGCGTCGACGTCGACGCGATCTTCGACGTCAAGGTGATCTATCGGCAGGATCACACCGGAGTCGATCTCGGTACCGTGCCGTCGATCTTCCTGCCCAGGGTCGGGCCGTTCGAGGTAATCGACTACGAGAAGGTGTACGCCACCGACCCCGGCGTCGACATCTTCGCCGAACGCGGCATCGACCGGCGCGGCGCCGTGGTCGTCGTCCGACCGGATCAGTACGTCGCGCAGGTTCTTCCGCTGGCAGCGACCGATGAGCTCACCGCCTTCTTCGCGCAGAACCTCCTCCCCCACAACGCCGCGTCCCTCACCAAGGAGTCCGTGTGACCCTCGCAGCCGCTCGGCTGAGCCTCTGAGGCGGTTCTTCCGCCCGTTCCCGGTTCGTCCGCCCCTTGCACGGGGCGGACGAACCGGGAACGGGCGGAGGAACTATCACTGAACCAGGCCGACCAGCCGCAGTGCGGACTCCACCTTGGCGTGGAGGATCCTGGGCCGCATCGAGTCCGCCCAGACCCAGCGGACGACATGCGGGCCTGTCGCGCGGATCGCATCCTCCCGGAGCTTCTCGGCAAAGATGACCTCCTCGGGTAATTCGTCGCTGAACGGGTTGGATCGGTGATACTTCACCCGCCCATCGAATTCCCCGACGAGTCGGAGTGTGCCCGACGTGTCGCGCCACCCGAAGTCCCCGTACACGTGTTTGCCGCCGTCGAGGTCGATCCGGATCGGGACCTGAAGTTCGGGCACAGGGATGAGCGGATGGTCGGCAAGCACGAGTCTGCTCACTGTTTCGCCGATGCTCTCGGCGCGACCGTCGGCGAGGGTGAGGGCCGCACGCAGGGTCGGTGCGCCGTGGTAGCGGCGGAGTCGTCGTGCCTGGTCGTCGATCTCTTGCCGTGGCACACCCAGGTGCAGGCCTGAGTCGACGACGCACACCGCCTGTTCCAGGGTCGCGAGCCTGGCCACGTCGCACACGGTACGCGCCGGCGAGGTCGTCGGTATGCCGTCGAGGAGCACAACTTCGGAGTGCTGGAGTGTCGCCTGGTGGGTGATCCCGTGAGCTGTGCGTTTGCCTGTTGTGGCGGCAGTGAAATGAACGACGGTCAGGTCGGGTCGCAACATCGGAATGCCGTGCAGCACAGCGGCCGACGTGTGGCTGACGACTCGTCCGGGTCCACCGTTGCGGGCGGCCGCGACGATCATGGCGCGGTAGTGATCGAGCTGGCGACGGTATCGCGACGATGTCGCGTCGGAGTTGCCGGTGTCGGATGTGGCAGTGTCGGTCGGCAGATAGGCGCCACGCCAGACGCGGGTCTTGCGTCGTCCTCGCACATCGGCACTCAACATCTCGTCGGTGATGCCCTGCTCGATCGCGGCGGATCGAAACAGGAGGTGCTCTGCACCAAACCCCGGCCGGTCGTCCATGGTGACGATCATGCCGCCGATGCGCTCAACCGCCAGAAATCCATCCACAGGGCCCCGGCCACGTCCACACTCACCTGGCCACGTCGATCCTCCGCCGCCGGTTCCTCCCCCTCAATTCCGTTCGTCCGCCCCGTGCACGGGGCGGACGAACGGGGAACGGGCGGAGGAACGGACCTACGGATCGGCAAGCACAACCGAATGCGTGACATCTTCCTTACCGGATAGTAAGGTCTCTACTTACTACCGAGTAAGATATGGGTCGAGCCAGCGATGGCCCTGCCCTACCGCCCGAGAACAGGCTGGTGAACATGACCTCACAAACCGAAGCGCGGCACACCGAACCGCGCGACACCTCCGCTGTCGGCAAGAACCCACACCCCCGCAACTTCATCGGTACCGCGATGCGCGTACTGACCACCGTCACCGGGTCCGAGTTCGCCGAGAAGTACAAGATCCGCGAACCCATCAATCGGATCGCCTATCAGGGCACCAAGACCGGCTTCCAGACCCTCGGTGCGGCGAATCGCGCCTTCAAGGCCGCCCAGGGCGGCTCGGGCCAGGCCAAGCGGCTCACCACGTCGCCCAAGGGTTACTTCGACCTGAACCCCGACGACGAGCAGCAGATGATCGCCGAGACGGTGAAGGATTTCGCGGTCGAGATCCTGCGTCCGGCGGCCTACGACGCCGACAACGCCGCCGCGGCGCCCGAGGAGATCCTCAAGCGTTCCGCCGAGCTCGGCATCACCATGATCAACGTCCCCGAGGAGTTCGAGGGTGCCGCATCCGAACGCGGTGTGGTGACCAACGCCCTCGTCGCCGAGGCGATGGCCTATGGCGACATGGGTCTGGCGTTGCCGCTGCTGGCGCCGAGCGGTGTCGCGACCACGCTTACCAACTTCGGCACCGACGAGCAGCAACGCACCTACCTCCCCGACTTCGCCGGCGAGAACGTGCCGCAGTCGGCCGTGGTGATCGCCGAGCCGAAGCCGCTGTTCGACGCCTTCGACCTGTCCACCAAGGCCACCCGCGTACCCAGCGGCTACCGCCTCAACGGCGTGAAATCGTTTGTGCCCGCAGCGGGCTCCTCCGAGCTCTTCATCGTCGGCGCTCAGCTCGACGGCCGCCCGGCGCTGTTCATCGTCGAGTCCGACACCAAGGGACTGATCGTCGAGGCGGATCCGGGGATGGGTGTCCGTGCGGCCGGCATGGGACGCCTGCTGCTGCAGGATGTGGCCGTGCCGTCGTCGGCGCTGGTCGGCGGGGCCGACGGTGACGCGGCCGCATCCGCCTACCGTGACGTGGTGCGCCTGTCGCGCCTCGGCTGGTCGGCGCTGGCCGCCGGAACTGCGCGGGCGGTCCTCGACTACGTGATCCCCTACGTGAACGAGCGTGAGGCGTTCGGCGAGCCCATCTCCAACCGCCAGGCGGTCGCCTTCATGGTCGCCACCATCGCGACCGAGGTTGATTCGATCCGCCTGGTGACGCTGCGCGGTGCAGCACGTGCCGAACAAGGCCTGTCGTTCGCGCGCGAGGCAGCACTGGCACGCAAGCTGACCATCGACAAGGGCCTGCAGATCGGGCTCGACGGTATCCAACTGCTCGGCGGCCACGGCTTCACCAAGGAACACCCGGTGGAGCGGTGGTATCGCGATCTGCGCGGTGCCGGTATCGGCGAGGGCGTCGTCGTCCTGTAGACGGCCGGATCTGGTGAGGAACAACTGACATGAGCATCAATCTCGAACTGCCCAAGAAACTGAACGTCACGATCGATCAGGCGCATCAGGCCGCCGCGGAGATCTTCCGACCGATCTCGCGCAAGTACGATCTGCGCGAGCACGACTATCCCGTCGAGCTCGACACTCTCGCAAGCCTGTACGACGGTCTCGCCGAGGCCGGCCAGGCCGGCGCCGGCGCCGACGGCGGACGCAGCCAGCAGAAGTCGGACAAGCCCAGGGCCGAGGGCGCGGTGATCAACGGCGGCAACATGCAGTCGGTGATCAACACGATGGAGACCAGCTGGGGCGATGTCGGCCTCATGCTGACCATCCCGTACCAGGGTCTGGGCAATGCGGCGATCGCCGCGGTCGCCACCGACGACCAGCTCAAACGGTTCGGCAAGGTGTGGGCTGCGATGGCCATCACCGAGCCCAGCTTCGGCTCGGACTCCGCAGCGGTCTCGACCACCGCGACTCTCGACGGCGACGAGTACATCCTCAACGGTGAGAAGATCTTCGTCACCGCCGGTTCGCGGGCGACCCACATCGTGGTGTGGGCGTCGGTCGACAAGAGCCTCGGCCGTGCGGCGATCAAGAGCTTCGTGGTGCCACGTGAGCACCCGGGCGTAGAGGTCGCGCGTCTTGAGCACAAGCTCGGGATCCGGGTGTCGGACACCGCGGTGATCCGCTTCGAGAACTGCCGCATTCCCAAGGACAATCTGCTCGGTTCGCCTGAGGTCGACACCAAGAAGGGGTTCGGCGGTGTCATGCAGACCTTCGACAACACGCGGCCGATGGTTGCGGGCATGGCGGTCGGCGTCGCCCGCGCGGCGCTCGAGGAGATGCGACGAATTCTCGAAGAGGCCGGCATCGAGATCGACTACGATCGCCCGGCCGCCGACCAGCACGCCGCCGCCGCCGAGTTCATCCGGATGGAAGCCGATTTCGAGGCCGCGTATCTGCACACGATGCGTGCGGCGTGGATGGCCGACAACAAGGAGCCGAACTCACTCGAGGCGTCGATGTCGAAGGCCAAGGCGGGCCGCACGGGCACCGACATCACCAACAAGGTGGTGGAACTGACCGGCACGCTGGGCTATTCGGAACGACTCCTGGTGGAGAAGTGGGCCCGGGATTCGAAGATCCTCGACATCTTCGAAGGCACCCAGCAGATCCAGCAGCTCATCATCGCCCGTCGTGTCCTCAACAAGAGCAGCGCCGAGCTGAAGTAGCAGTGGCTGTCGAGTAGCGTCAAGCCGACCCGACCGCTGGCCGAGTAGCCGTCAAGCCGACCCGACCGCTGGCCGAGTAGCCGTCAAGCCGACCCGACCGCTGGCCGAGTAGCCGTCAAGCCGACCCGACCGCTGGCCGAGTAGCCGTCAAGCCGACCCGACCGCTGGCCGAGTAGCCGTCAAGCCGACCCGACCGCTGGTCGAGTAGCCGTCGAGCCGCCAGGCGAGACAGCGTATCGAGACCACCCGCATGTCACGAGGTCTCGATACGGCCCTCGCCTACCGGCGAGGGTCTACTCGACCGCCGGAGTGCGGCCCTCGAAGTCCGCCGGCACCAGTAGCAGCGGCGTCTTGCGGTGACCGATCATCTGCTGGGCGACGGACTGTCGGAGCATGGAGTCCAGATACGACAGGAGCCCTCCGCGCGGACTGCCGATCACCACCATGAGTGCCGAGTAGCGGTCGGCGACCGTGGACAACAACTGCGCCGGGTCTCCGTGGCCGCTGTGGTAGGTCCACGAAGCGGCCAGTGCGTCGAGCAGTTCCTTCGCCTGGGCCGCCTCGCCGACGACGGCGGCGCGAATCTGCTCCCCCCAGTCCGGGGCGTCGGGATCGACGGGCATGTCATCGATGTCGACGACGTGCACCACATGTACGTGCGCGGTCAGGCGATGAGCCAGATCCACCGAGTACCGCACGGCCGCACTACTTGCCTGTTTGCCGTCCCATCCGACGACGAGGCTCGCCTCGGCACGACGACTCGGCTCCGGCCCACGGACCCGCCGACGCAACGGCGCGTCGCCGTCGAGGTGGCCGTAATCGGTGTCCTTCGTCATCGCGATCCCTCTCGTCCCATCATCCCCCGCCTCACAGCGACCACGCCAGCACCAGACCGAGGCCGCACATCGCCGCGCTCCCGACCAGGGAGGCGACCGCATTGCCGAGCGCGAGCACCGAGCGCCGCTTCTCGGCCAATCGGACGGTCTCGAAGCTCGCCGTACTGAAAGTGGTGTAACCGCCGCAGAACCCGGTTCCGACGATGGTCTGGACGTCGGGTTGGAGGGTGTGGAACATGACCGCGCCGGCGAGCACACCCAGCAGAAGCGAACCGCTCAGGTTGATCGCCAGCGTCGCCCAGGGGAAGGTCGTGGACCGCCACTGTTTGATGGCCCCGTCGAGCACGAACCGGGCGGCCGCGCCGAGGGCCCCGGCGGCCATCACCGCGAGGACGATCACGACACCTCCCCCGCTCGATGACGCAACGCCGCACCCGCAGCGGCGATCCCGAGCCACGCGCAGACCACGCCGGCGACGACGGCGGCCAGCCCATAGCCGACCGCCACCGGCAGGGCGTCCCGATGCGTCAGCAGCGACATCTCGAGCGCGAAACTGCTGTAGGTGGTGAACGACCCGCACAGGCCGGTGCCCAGGAGCAGACGTCCCCGACGTCGCCACCCGTCGTCCTCCCCTGACAGCGCAAGACCTTCCAGGAGCGCCCCGAGTGCGAAGGCCCCGACGAGGTTGACCAGAAACGTGCCCCACGGCCAGTCGGTGCCATGGGCGGGGAGCAGCTCCTCCACCCAATAGCGCAGACCGGTGCCACATGCACCGCCGAGCAGGACCCACAGGATCGCCGTCGGCCGCAGATGCAGGGGCCGAACGGCGTCGGGGTCGGTGGGCAACTCGGCGTGCGAGTCCGCAGGCGCGGTGTCGCGCGGAATGTGATCAGAACCCATGCGTCAGCCCCATCCGTCAATCGGACCAGGAACTATCAGCCGGTGGCGGCGGTTCGGACAGCGACACCGGTCGCGTATCCGGGCGAGATCCATCACCCATCGACACCTTACAGCGCTCGCCCCGCCACACGTCTGACCGACATCTCGGTCGCTTCGACGTTGCGCGCCGACAAACCGCTCAGTTGATTCGGCGTCCGGTCGCGGGGTCGAAGAGGTGCAGGCGCTCCGGGTCCGGGATCAGTCGAAGGAGATCGCCTTTCGCCGTGCTGCCGCGCGCAGGGGTCCGCACCACCACCGTTCGGCGCTGACCGTCGACCTCGGTGGCGGCGTAGACGTAGCTGTCGGAGCCGAGCTTCTCGACGAGGGTCGCCTGCGCGCCGATACCCCGTGACACGTCGGCGACCACCTGCCAGTCCTCGGGACGGACACCGACGGTGACCGGGCCGCGCGCAATGGTCTGGATCGGGAGCAGTTCGCCCGCGATGCGAACCCCGCTCTCGGTCGCGACTCCGGGCAGCAAACTCATCTGCGGCGAGCCGATGAAGCTCGCGACGAACTCGTTCGCCGGGCGGTCGTACAGGGCCAGCGGTGTGTCGACCTGCTGGATGACGCCGTCGCGCATCACTGCCACACGCGATCCCAGCGTCATGGCCTCGACCTGGTCATGTGTGACGTAGACAGTGGTGACACCCAGTTCTGCCTGTAGTGCTGCGATGTCGGTGCGGGTGCGTACGCGCATCTTCGCATCGAGGTTGGACAAGGGTTCGTCCATGCAGAACACCTGGGGTGAGCGCACGATGGCCCGGCCCATCGCGACCCGCTGCCGTTGTCCACCCGACAGCGCCTTCGGCTTCCGATCGAGGTAAGCGGTGAGGTCGAGCATCTCGGCCGCTTGCGCGACCCGGGCATCTCGTTCTGCCTTGCTCACCTTCGCCAGGCGGAGCGCGAAGGCCATGTTGTCGGCGACGTTCATGTGCGGGTAGAGCGCATAGTTCTGGAAAACCATTGCGATGTCACGATCTTTGGGCGGCACCTCGGTCACATCACGGTCGCCGATGAGGATTCGGCCGTCGTCATTGCGGTCCAGGCCCGCGAGCATCCGCAGAGTGGTCGACTTCCCGCAGCCGGACGGCCCGACGAGGACGAGGAGTTCGCCGTCGGCGATGTGCAGGTTCAGACCGGCAACCGCAGGTCGATCGGTGCCCGGGTAGCTGCGTCGGACATTGTCGAAGGTGACGGTGGTCATCGTGATTGCTCCAATGGACTTTCAGGCCGATTCACGGCGGACGAGGGTGGGGGCGAAGACGACTCGACGTGGTGCGACCGATCCACCGTCGAGCTGCCCGAGTAACAGCGCGACTGCCTCGGCGGCCATCTCCGCCAGGGGGTTTCGCAGTGTGGTCAGTGGCGGGTCGGTACGCTCGGCGACCCCGAGGTCGTCGGCGCCGGTGATGGCGACATCGTCGGGCACGCGGCGACCTTCCGCGCCAAGCACGTCCAACGCCCCGACCGCCATCAGGTCCGAGGCGATGACGATGCCGTCGATGTCGGGATAGGAATCGAGCAACTGGCGGCAGGCATACGCACCGCCATCCGGGGTGAAATCCCCGTAGCCGATGGCGTCGGCCCGTCGACCCGCCGAGGTCATGGCCTGCTTCCACCCTTCCAGACGGTCGACGCCGGCGGTCATGTCGGTCGGCCCGGCGATGGTGGCTATGCGGCGACAGCCACGGTCCAGGAGGCGCCGGGTGGCTTCGAGACCACCGGCGACATTGTCGGTGTCGACCCACGACAAGCGATCGCTGTTGCTCCACGGGCGGCCGATGAACGCGCTGGGCAGACCGAGTTCGGCAAGGTGATCGGGCAGGCTGTCGCCGCGATGGTGTGAGACGACGATGGCGCCGTCGACCTGCCGGTTGCCCAGGAAACGCAGCATCCGGGCTTCCTGGTCGTCGCCACCGGCAAGGAGGAGCACGACCTGGAAGTCATGCTTCGAAAGTTCTCTGGTGACGATGTGGACCGTACGGGCGAAGAACGGGTCGGAGAACACACGCTCGTCGGGCTCGGGGACCACCAGCGCGACCGACTGTGTTCGACGGGTCACCAGCGACCGGGCCGCCTGATTCGGTGTGTAGCCGAGACGATGGACAGCCTCGTCGACCGCTTTCTGGGCACGTGGGCTGACGCGGCTGCCCCCGTTGACCGCGCGCGAGGCCGTCGCTCGGCTGACTCCCGCCAGTCGCGCGACCTCGTCGAGCGTGGGTGATGCGTTGCGCGGTTCCGAGCCGGTCACGAGTCGTCCCCCCAGCGGTCGGGCACGGCGTTGGATGCTGCCACCCGGGCGAACCACAGCGCGCTGTCCTTGGGCGTCCTGACCTGGGTGGCGTAGTCAACGTGCACGATGCCGAATCTCTGCGTATAGCCCCACGCCCACTCGAAGTTGTCCAGCAGGGTCCAGACGAAGTAACCGCGAACATCGACACCCTGCGCGATGGCGTCGTGGACCGCGCGGACATGGAGATCGATGAATTGCCTGCGCTTCTCGTCGTGGACGGCCCCCTCGGGGGTGACGATGTCGGTGTAGGCCGCACCGTTCTCGGTGATGTAGACCGGCGGCACCCCGTAGTCGTCGCGTAGCCGCACGAGCAGTTCGGTCAATGCCGCCGGCTGAACCTCCCAGCCCATGTCGGTGACCGGATATCCCCGTCGCGGGAAGGTGATCCGTCGCCCATCCGGTTGTGCCGGGGCGGCCACGCGTGCGGGTGCCACCACACCGTCGCCGAGGAGGTCGGTGCGCACGCTGCTGCTGGCACCATCGCCATGGTAGAAATTCACGCCCAGCGCATCGATCGGCTGCGCGATGAGGTCCAGATCTCCATCGAGGACCCAGTCGTGCCACGCTCTGCCCTCAAAAGTCAGACCTGCCACGTCGTCCGCGATGTCGTCGGGGTAGCGGCCGCGGAACAGCGGGTCGAGAAAGACCCGGTTGCTGAAGACGTCGAGGCGCCGGGCTGCGTCGACGTCATCGGCACTGCCGGGATCGAACGGCGTTGCGACGGTGAGGTTCAGCGTGATCCCCACCTGTTTACCACGATCCGGAGTCGCGCCTCGTCGCCGCAGTTCGTCGACGACGAGACCGTGACCGAGCAGCAAGTGATGGGCGGCGACCAGGCCGGCCACTCCCTCCTGCCTACCGGGCGCGTGCTGACCACTGGTGTAGCCCAGGAAGGCCGAACACCAGGGCTCGTTGAGCGTGGTCCAGTGATCCACCCGGTCGGCCAGCGAGTCATACACGCTCAACGCGTAGTCGACGAAGCGGTACGCGGTGTCGCGGTTGGTCCACCCGCCGGCGTCTTCCAGTGTCTGGGGAAGATCCCAGTGATAGAGGGTCAGCCAGGGCGTGATCCCCGCGTCGAGCAACTCGTCGGCGAGTCGGGCGTAGAAGTCGATGCCCTTCTGGTTCGCGCTGCCCGCGTCGGGACGGACCCGCGGCCACGCCACCGAGAATCGGTACGCATTCAGCTCGAGGCGCTGCATCAGCGCCACGTCGGCCGCCATCCGGTGGTAGTGATCGCACGCGACATCGCCGTTGTCGCCGTTGAGGATTGCGCCCGGAACGCGTGCGAAGGTATCCCAGATCGACGGTGTTCGACCGTCGAGGTCGTGTGCGCCTTCGATCTGATACGACGCGGTCGCCGCGCCCCAGAGAAATCCATCGGGGAAGTGCAGTGCGGAGTTCATCCTTTTACGGCTCCTTGCATGATGCCGGTCACCAGGTGGCGACCGGTCGCGACGAACAGGAGAAGCAGTGGCACGGTCGCGAGGATGGTGCCGGCCTGCAGGAGCGCCATGTCGCTCAGCCCATGACCGGGTGCGATCTTGAGCTGATCGAGCGCGGTCTGCAGGGTCTGCACGTCAGATCCCTGGAGGATCAGCAGTGGCCACATGAAGTCGGTCCACGCCTGCATGAACGTGAACAGACCCAGGATCGCCATCGCGGGCCGAGCGGCCGGAACGGCCACGGTCCAGAAGGTCCGGAGCATGGAACACCCGTCGACGCGTGCTGCGTCGATCAGCTCGTCGGGAATCGCCGTGCTCAGGTACTGGCGCATGAAGAAGACTCCGAAAGCGGTGACCAGCCATGGAAGTGCGACCGCGAATCGGGTACCGGTCAGCCCGAGATTGCTGAACTCCTTCAACAGGGGGATGAGCGCTAGCTGTGGTGGGATCGCCATCGTGAGCACCACGAAGACCATCAGCGCGTTGCTCCCACGAAAGCTCAACTTGGCGAACGAATAACCCGCCAGGGTGGAGAACAGCACCACCGAGATCGCCGCCACGCTGGACACGATGATCGAGTTGCCCAGCGCAGCCCAGAAGTCGATCCGGTCGAAGACGCGCTGCGCGTTCTCGAGGAAGTGGCCACCGGGAAGCAGTGGTGGCGGTGTCTGATTCGCACGCTGCGACGTGACCGAGCCGATGACGAACGACCAGTACAGCGGAAAGACAGATCCGAGCACGAAGGCGGCCAGCAGGCCATAGACGATGAATCCGGGACGGCGGGTCATCGTGACGACCTCCTCTGTACGGCACGGGTGACGAAGAAGTTCACCAGCGCGAACACGACGATGAGCAAGAACAGCAGCCAGGCCGCCGACGCCGCGCGGGGATATGGGTCCGTGGCGCTGTTGGCGGTGTTGAACACGTACATCGTGAGCGTCAGGTACTCGTGGTTCGCGCCCCCCTGGTGCTGCAGATTCGTGTCGAAAAGCCGCGGCTCGGTGAAGATCTGGAGTCCGCCGATGGTCGAGGTGACGATGACGAAGATCATCGTCGCGCGGATCGACGGCAGGGTGATGTGCAGGAACTTCCGGATGCTCCCGGCTCCGTCGATCGCCGCCGCCTCGTACAGATCGCGCGGGATGGCCTGCATCGCGGCGAGCAGGATCAGCGTGTTGTATCCGGTCCAGCGCCAGTTGATCATGGTGGCGATCGCAGTCCAGCTTGCCAGTCGATCCCCGTGCCAGGCGACCTGCGGAAGCCCGACGCCGCTGAGCACATCGTTGACGAGGCCGGATTTGTCCGCGAACAACGAACCGAAGATCAACGCCGCGGCCGCCGGTGCGACCACGAACGGGATCAGCACACTCATCCGCCACCACGAGCGACCCCGCAGACCGGTGTCGAGCAGTGCCGCGACGATCGTCGCGATGATGATCTGCGGGATCGACGACAACAGGAAGATCCCGATCGTGTTCACGAGCGCTTTGTGAAAGACCGGATCGGTCAACACATGCCGGTAGTTGTCCAACCCCACCGCGCCGCCGTGCTGCGCCGCGAATCGCGGCCACGAGAAGAAGGAGAGATACCCCGTGTACAGCATGGGGTACAGCCCGATGACGGCGAAGACGAGGAAGAACGGTACGATGTACAGGTAGGGCGAAGCCGAGCGATCGAGACGGGAAATACGCTGCCGCCGAGTCGGTTTCGAGGAAGTTCCGGACGGGTCGGAGTCGGCCGGAGCCGACGGCTCCGGCCGCTGGGCATCTCCGGCCGATCTCCGGGTCTCGTTGGGGACCAAGGTCATGTCATCAATCCAGGTTGCCCACGGCCTGGGTGAAGGTGGCCCAGGAGGCCTCCGGCGACTGGCCTTCGTCGACGCGCTGGATCGCGGTCTGGAACAGCCCGAGAATGTCGGAGTACTTGTCGCCCTTGTACGGCACTCCCACCGGCACCGCTTTCGCCCGATCGGCCAGGATCTGCGCGGTCGGCGCGTCGGCGAAGTAGGGGTCCGGCTTGTTGGCCGAACTCAGCTCCTGTTCGGCGGCCAGATTCGCCGGATACGCGCCGGCGGCGTCGAACGCACCCACCTCCTGCTTGGTGTCGGTGAGCCAGTTGGCGAATTGCTTGGCCTGCTCTTGATGGGCAGACTGCGCGGGAACGGCCAAGAACGACCCGCCCCAGTTGCCACCGCCACCGGGGAACGCATCGGCGATGTCCCAACCGGTCACCGACGGCGCGGATTCCTTGATGTTGGCGAACATCCAACCAGGGCACGGCATGGTCGCAAATCCGTTGTTGGTGAAGTTGGCAGTCCAGTCGTCACTCCATTGCACCGCCCGGGTGGACAGTGTCGGGGCGAACTCGGCCACCGTGGAATACACCTTCTTGAGTCCCGCATTGTCGACGTCGACGGTGTTGTCGCTCGTCTGGAACGGATACTCGACCTGATTGAGCATGGCCTGGGCGATGGATCCGCTGGAGTCATACCACTTGGTCGCGGGTACCTTCTTCACGAACTCCTGACCGAGATCGAAGTAGCTGTCCCATGTTCGGAACATCTTCGCCACCGATTCCCGGTTAGCGGGCAATCCCGCCTGACGGAAGAGATCGGCCCGGTAGCAGATCGCCTCGGGCCCGGCATCGGTCGGATAACCGATCTGTGTGCCGTCGGCGGTCTGGCCGTCCTTGTACTTGTAGGAGACCCATCGATTGTCCAGCGCAGGGTCGGTCAGGTCCGCGAACTGGTCCGATGCACCGTCGGTGAGGAATTGCGGCATTGCGTCGCCTTCGATCGCGACCACGTCGGTCAGACCGGTTCCGGCCTGCAGGTTCGAGGTCAGGGTCTGTTTCCAGGTATCCCACTGCGCGATCTTGGTTTCCTTCACCTTGAACGGACTTGCCGGGTCGCTGTTCCACTGGTCGATCAGGTCGCCGTACCCGAAGTCGCCGAAGGTGGTGATCGTGAGCGTGTCATCTTTTCCGAGCGATGTCTGGGCACCGTCGCCGGCTCCACCGCAGCCGGCCAACAATGCGCCGACGACGCCGACGGTGACTCCCACCGCCATCGCCCCGCGCCACGAATTCGTCTTCCTGGTCACCTGTGTGCCTCTCGCCCGGCGGACTTATGACGACCCCCACGGCGCCGCTTCTTCCGCCAGGGTGTGAGAGCGCTTCCACTCTCGTGACAAAGTCACTATGGTCCAGATCACATTCACATGTCAAGCCCAGCGCAAATCACAGCTCAGCTGTTTGAGAGCGCTTCCATAGGCGTGGCCCTTACGGTCAAGCGGTTGCGCCTACGTCACCACCGCGTACAGCACCAGCAGGTACACCGGCACGATCACATCGAAGAAGAAGATGGGACCGGCATTCCCGGGCGCGAAGTTGCGACGCACCACCATCTCTCGGATATGACCGACGGCCGCACCGAGATAGAACACCGCGAACGCGATGATCGTGGCGAGCCAGAACTCCTTGCCGAAGCCCGGTGCGATGACGCCGAGGACGCCGGTGGCGAGGCTGGCCAGCCCGACCTCCCACTGCCACGGGGTCTTCGCGGGCCACCCGATCGACTCCGCGATCGGCTCACCGAAGAACATGTGTCCGCAACCGGTCATCCAGCCCTGGACTCCGATCATCCATACGATCGAGTTCAACAGCAGGTCTCGGCCGAGGTCTCCGCCCGGTGTCACCACGTCGACGATGGTCGCGATGACCGTTCCCACCAGGCCGACGAACGGCACCAGCCGGATCGAGAACCGCAGCACATGATCGACGCCCGATATCGCCATGGTCGATCAGCCGCCGAGCTGCTTGGCCAGATCCGTCAACACGTCGACGTCCTCGATCGTCGACGGCACCGTGTACTCCTCGTGGTCGGCGATCTGCCGCATCGTCTTGCGCAGGATCTTGCCGGACCGCGTCTTCGGTAGTGCGGGGACCACGGTGACGTCGCGGAAGGTGGCGACGGCCCCGATCTCGTTGCGCACCATCGCCACCAACTCGTCACGCAGCGTGTCCGCCTCGATCTCGACGCCCGCTTTGAGGACCACGTAGCCGCTCGGCCGCTGTCCCTTGAGATCATCGTGGATACCGATGACAGCACATTCCGCCACGGCCGGGTGCGATGCGACGACCGCTTCGATACTTCCCGTCGAAAGGCGGTGCCCGGCAACGTTGATGACGTCGTCGGAGCGCCCGAGCACGAAGACGTAGCCGTCGGCATCCACGTAGCCGGAATCGCCGGTGAGGTAGTAGCCGTCGAAGGCCGACAGGTAGGACTTGCGGTAGCGGTCCTCGTCACGCCACAACCCGGCGAGTGTTCCCGGCGGCAGCGGCAGCGCGATGACGATGTTGCCCTCCTCCCCCGCCCCGAGTTCGTGTCCCTCGGCGTCGAGGACGCCGACGTGGTAGCCCGGGACAGGTACCGTCGGCGACCCGGCCTTGATCGGCATCGGTTCGAGTCCACGCAGATTCGCCGCGATCGCCCACCCGGTCTCGGTCTGCCACCAATGATCGACGACCGGCACGTCCAGGGTCGCGCTCGCCCACTCGAAGGTGTCGGGGTCCAATCGCTCGCCCGCCGCGAAAAGGGTTCGTAGGGACGAGATGTCGTACTTCGCCAGTTCGGCGGCCTCGGGGTCGGTCTTGCGGATCGCCCGAATCGCGGTGGGAGCGGTGAACAGGGCGTTGGCCTTGTGGTCGGCGATCACCCGCCAGAACGCGCCCGCATCCGGTGTGCCCACCGGCTTTCCCTCGTACATCACCGTGGTCGCCCCGATCAGCAAGGGGCCGTAGACGATGTAGGAATGTCCGACGACCCACCCGACGTCGGAGGCCGTCCACCACACATCGCCGGGTTCGATGCCATAGATGTTGCCCATCGACCAGGTGAGCGCCACGGCGTGCCCACCGTTGTCGCGGACGACGCCCTTGGGCTTGCCGGTGGTACCCGAGGTGTAGAGGATGTACAGCGGGTCGGTGGCTGCGACGGGCGTCGGCGCGACCGGCGCGGCATCGGCCATCTGCTCGTCCCAGTCCAACCAACCGTCGTGGTCGGCCGCCGCCCCCGCGACCTGCGGCCGGTTCTTCACGATGACGGTGGCCGGCGGCGACGCCGCCAGCTCGACGGCCTTCGCGACCATCGGGAGGTACTCCACCGTCCGGCCGGGCTCCAGACCACCCGACGCGGTCACGATGGCCACCGGCTCGGCGTCGTCGATACGGGTCGCCAGCTCCGGGGCCGCGAATCCGCCGAACACCACCGAGTGCACCGCGCCGATGCGGGCGCAGGCGAGCATCGCGATGGCCGCCTCGGGGATCATCGGCATGTAGATGATCACCCGGTCGCCGGCCGCCACGCCGGTCCCGGCCAACACGCCCGCGAAACGGGAGACCTCGTCGAGCAGATCTGCGTAGGTGTAGGTCCGTTTCTGCCCGACCATCGCCGAGTCCCAGATCAGGGCGGCGCGGTCGCCGTTGCCCCCCTCGACGTGCCGGTCGAGGGCGTTGTACGACGTGTTGAGCGTGGCGTCGGGAAACCACCGGTACATCGGGGCCGTCGTGTCGTCGAGCGCCCGGGTCGGGGGCGACACCCAGTCGACCGCCTCGGCGGCGCCGAGCCAGAAGGCCTCCCGGTCATCCCACGCCTGTGCGAATGCCTCGTCGTATCGACCCATCGCCATCCCTCTCGCTCGACCCTCTGTCCCACGACTGTGCGGTGTCCCGGTTCGAGGTTAGCGATGTGATGGTTGCCACGGAGTTGCTTGGACGACTGTGCGCCGACCGGTCACCAGCGGGCGTCGAGCGGCACGGTTCGCTCCATCACTCCAGATACTTCTCGACGACGTCCGCCGGCCGAACCGCGGCATCGTCCGGGTTCTCCCCCGCATCCCGCATGCCCTGGCGCTGCCGGAGCAGGTCCCAGCACTGGTCCAACGACACCTCGAGCTCACGTAACCGCTTGTTCTCCTCGTCACGGGAGATCTCGCCACGCCCGAGTTTCGCGCGGAGGTCGTGTTCTTCGGCGATGAGGTCGGTGATGTGCTCGTGGATCGACTTGTCCGTGGCCATGATTCCGACAGTAGACGGCGCGAGGCCGGCGGGCGAGCGACTCAGTACAAGCGCCGACGGACCGCTGACTCCGCGTATGCCCTGTCGAGCTCGGTTTCATCGAGCTCCGGCATCAGTGCCTTGTAGATCGCGGCCGCACTCGGCAGTGCGTCGGGGTTCCAGGTCTCCGGCTTCCACAGTTCCGATCGCAGGAATGCCTTGGCACAGTGGAAGAACACCTCCTCGACGGCGATCTCGACGGCGAGGATCGGCCGCTTGGCCCGGATGGCCAGGTCGTCGAAATACGGACCGTCGTCGACGATCCGCGCCGACCCGTTGATACGCAGGGTGTCGCCGCGCCCGGGAATCACCGACAGCGTGCCGACGCGCCTGTTCTCCACGATGTTCAGATACCCGTCGACGCGTCGGTTCCCGGGACGCTCAGGGATCGCGATATGCGACTCGTCGATGACATGAACCACCTTGCCGGGCGGGTCTCCCTTCGGCGACACGTCGAGTCGCCCGCTCCGGTCCGTGGTCGCGAGAAAGATCATCGGTGTCGCGGCGAGCCAGTCGACGTGCACCTGTCGCAACGATGGCCGGACCTTCTTGGCGACCATCTCGTTCGGGTGGCCGACGATCGCGCGCAGTTGCTCGGCGCTGGTGATCTCCACCCCGCCATCGTCGCATCGACCATCGTCACCGCACCAGTCGATTTCCGGCCGACGATTCACCGAATGAACGCGATCGCGACTCGCGACGGGCGACAATACCCATGTCACAGCACAATCGCACCGAACATGGGAACCACGATGGTCGATGTCGTCACCCGAATCGTGATCGATCGCCCGACCGCACAGGTGGCCGAGTACGCCCGCGACCCGGCGAACGCAACGCACTGGTACCAGAACATCGTCTCCTCCACCTTGGTCACGCCACCCCCGCTTCGGGTGGGCAGCGAGATCGCGTTCGTGGCGCACTTTCTCGGGCGACGACTCGAATACACCTACGAAGTGGCCGAGGTTGCCGACGACCGACGGTTCGTCATGCGCACGAGCGACGGTCCGTTCGCGATGGAAACGATCTACGAATGGGAACCGGTCACCGAGGGTACGACCCGGATGACGCTGCGTAACCGCGGCGACCCCAGCGGATTCTCGGCGATCATCGCACCGTTCATGTCCATCGCGATGCGTCGGGCGAACCGAAACGACCTGCGCCGGATCAAGCAGCTGCTCGAACGACAGCGATGACGCGATCGCGGTCAGAAACCGCCGTGAGCTGCGTGAACCTTCGAACACGGCCGGTCGCACGGGACTATCGTCGACACATGGACCAGTCGGCGTTCTACGGGGTCGTCGCCGCGACCAATTTCACCCTCCTGGGTCTGTGGTGGGTGGCCATCAAGGACCGTGACGACCTCGGCGGTCCCACCGGCACCGGAGCGCGCATGGCTTATCTGGTGTCGCTGCAATTCGCCATCCCGGCCGCCATGTCGTTGCTCGCTCAAGTCGCACCCGAGATCCCCGCGGTCTGGCGCATCTCGTTCGCGCTGTCCGGAATCCTCGGCGCGATCGGGATCGCCCTGCTGGCGTATCAGTTCGCTCGGCGCACCGACACCACGGTGCTGCCGTGGGTCTTCGGCGTGATCGGCGTACCGCTGTACCTGGCCGTCGTTCTGGTGGCCCTGTGGCCCGGAGTCGCCGCCGCGGTGGGACTCGCCCTCACCTCGATCGAGCTCGAGGGCCTGATCGTCAGCCTCATCGTCGTCCTGGGAGTACAGGAGGCCTGGTTCGTGGCAATGACGCCGCGGCATGTCGACCCGATCGAGGTCGACCGCACGATCCGCAGTTAGCAAGGTCCCGAACACGTTCACCCCCAACGCAAGGAGCACCATGTCCGACGTCGTCTTCATCCATGGCCTCTGGGTCTCCCAGACGGCCTGGCAGCCGTGGATCGACCGTTTCGCCGAGCACGGACACCGTGGCGTCGCGCCCGCGTGGCCCGGCGAGGCGGACACGGTCGAGGCCACCCGCAAGGATCCGGGGGCGCAAGCGGGTGTCGGCATCGACGACATCACCGCGCATTTCGCCGACGCAGCGGGACAGTTCTCGAGTCCACCCATCGTGATCGGCCACTCGTTCGGTGGGTTGATCGCACAGAAGCTCCTGAGCCAGAACAAGGCCGCCGCCGCCGTGGCCATCGATCCGGCCCCGATCAAGGGCGTCAAACCCCTACCGTTGTCACAGCTTCGCTCCGCGTCGCCGGTGCTGGGGAACCCGTTGAACAGGGGACGCGCAAAAGCCCTGTCGGTCAGCCAGTTCCGCTACGCGTTCGGCAACACGTTGAGCGCCGAGGAGTCCGACGCGCTGTGGGAGAAGTGGGCGATCCCGTCGCCGGGCAAGCCGCTCTTCGAAGCCGCCGTCGCGAACTTCGCCCCTCATTCACCCGCCGCCGTCGACACGAAGAACGCCTCGCGCGGGCCGTTGCTGATCACATCGGGCACCGAGGATCACACCGTTCCGGATGTCAGTGCGCATGCCGCGTACAAGCGGTATGCGAAGTCGGCGGCAGTCACCGATTTCCATCGATTCGAGGGCCGCGGGCATTCGCTGACCATCGACCACGGTTGGCCGGAAGTGGCCGATGTGGTCCTCGCCTGGCTCGCCGAGCATCCCGTCGGCCAGAGCTGAGGACGAGGTTTTGTCAGTCATCGAGGACGGCGTCTCTTCGGTCGCGACCACCCGTCGCTGACGCTGATAGCGAGAACCCCCGCCCGGGCATCCCGGACGGGGTTCTCGTCGTGGTAGCGGGGACAGGATTTGAACCTGCGACCTCTGGGTTATGAGCCCAGCGAGCTACCGAGCTGCTCCACCCCGCGTTGCAGAAACCAACAATACACACCTCCGCCAGCGCCGCGAGCACACCCCCCGACGCGGCGAACGGATCGGCGATATCGAGTCTCTGGCCACCGCCGGCAGAGCCCAGAAGGACAGGCACGGTCGGGCTCGCGAACACCCAGACGAAAAGCGAGAACCCCCGCCCGGGCATCCCGGGCGGGGGTTCTCGTCGTGGTAGTCCTAGCTGGCGCCAAGGCCAACACCCCAAGGATCGCCGATCATCGCCCTGACCAGGTACAGCCGGAACATCGGCATCCCCGATCGCGGATCACTGAGCAGACTCGGCGCGACGTAGTCCGGCTCTACGAAGAAGGCATGACGAGCCGAGGCGTCGCTGAGGAGATCGGAATCGGACGGACGACTGTCCTGAACATCCTCAGGCACTCCGGTGCCAAGGTACGGCCTCACGGGGCACGGTACTAAGTCCCTAGAACCCGTAGAGGTGCTGTCGTGCGTTGAATGCGTCCGGGCCGCCCTCCAGTAGGTTTTCCGCATAGGACCGAATCTTCTTGTCGTCAAGGGATCCGATCCCGCCTTCGGCTGGCCAACCGTGATGGCCGTCACCTTCCAGGGTCACAATCAATTCAGCGTCACCGAGAACCGGAACGTTCGCATTGTGCGTACTCGCGATGATCTGGCGTTTGCCCTTTAGACTACGAAGATTCGTGACGATCCCGTCGTACACGAACCGATTGTCTAGGTCGTCCTCTGGTTGGTCGATAATGAGCGGCGCATCTGAGCCCGTGAGCAACAGAAGTAGCAGAGCTGTCGCCTTCTGACCTTTCGAGAGTCGACTCATGCTCTTGTAATCACGCGTCCCGCTGCCGAAGCCTACGTCCAGCTTCACGTCAACAGCGAGGCCAACGTTCAGCTCCTCCAGCGCCCGGAATAGTGCTTCTCCTCCATCGATTACGCTGTGCGCCTGGGCCCCTTTGACTCCAAAGCCGGCCAGATCGTCGGCACCCTTGCGTGCTGCTGCAACGAACGACCTGGGCGAGAAATCTTCGGAATCGATGGCCGCCATGATGTTGTTGCGCTGACCAGTGACGGATTTGTTCACAACAGCTTTGATGTGATCCCGGTGTTGCGTCGGGACCGGCTGCACAATTACGACTCCTGCGGTGGCTTTGTTCGCGGAGCGAACGGCCTCACGGAGTCGCTCCCTCTGTCGATGCTCATGATCGTGAAGCTCACCCAGCAATACGACTCGCTCGGCCTTCAGATCATGGATAGTCGCATCGATCTGTTCCCGTCGTGGAACTTTTGCCTTAAGTGCCTGAAGGTTCTGCTTTGTCGTGACGAACTTGTCTGGTTTCAGACCTTGCTCATGAAGGACTCGAAGCACCTCCTGGTACTCCTCGCGCTTCCCGGCAGTTGCCTTGATCCAGTCTTCCTTCGCCTTGGATACAGCTGCTTCAGCGTCATTTAGCGCAATTTGAGCCTGCGCCGCGAGTGCGGCAAGTTTCGACGCCAGCTCCGATGTTGCCGCCGTTGCGCGATCCAAAATCGCCTTCTGGGATGAGTCGTCAATTCCCTCATACGGAGCATTTAGACCGTTTTCCAGCTGCGGGTCAGCAATGGCATCCACGACAGCTCGGACATCGTCAAACCGCGATGACGCCTCCGTGAATACCGCCTCGTCATGGGCAAGCCTCTGTTGATCAGCAAGCTTAGTAGGCACATCAGTCGAGTCGTACTGGCGAACTTGTTCCTCGAGGCGCGTCATCGCTGACAACTCCTCCTCAAGCAGCATCTTCGAATTCTCGGCTTTGTTCAGCTTCTCGCGATTTTCCGTAAGATCGGCCAGTGTCTTCTGATGCGCTTCGTCAGGCCCATCTGATCCCGTAAAGCGCTGCAGCATTGTGGCGACACGTTCAGAATCTGTCGCAAGTTCCGCAAGCTCATGTTGGCCATAGATTTCGACTTTTGGAAGTATGTCCTCGGGCCTCTGATTAGTGGCGGTTCCACTCGCATCCTTGACAACAGACGGCTCGTTCACGACTCGCTCGATAGTGTACCTCTGCGGTGTCGGCACCGATGTTTCGACAACAACCCGTACAATGGTGCCCGATTTCAAAACTTCTCGTACGATGAGTCTGAAGTCGTCAGAAACCTGCTTTCCAATCGGATCGATTCCGAGCGCAAATCGAAGACTCTCGATCGCCGTCGACTTGCCCGTACCACGTCCACCAATGAACGTAGTCAAGTCCTCCGAAAGCGGAAGTGTAACCCCGTCGAGAAATCCGCCCGTCCACGAGATCTCGCGCAGTAGGGTGCGAGGAACTGCCGTGGGGTCGTTGAGTTTCACTCGAGTCTCGGGTGTCCGGATTGCGTGCTTCAAGCTCTCAAGCGAATCCGTGCTCATCTTGTACCAGCTCGTCGAGCCGAGCTTCTTGAGATCAGAAGGACCCATTACATCGTCAGCATGAAGAATTGCCAATCGATGTTTGCGCTCGAAAGGCTTTTGGTTTGAAGCGATCTTGTTTTGATTTACCGCGTCAGTAAGGTCAGGACTTATTCCGATAGCATTCAGGTCCGGGTGCAGAATCATCTGCTCTAAAGATTGACCACTCATCCTGCACAAGAGTCCACTCGGGTCTGCGTTGGCATGTGCGGGCACAACCAGCGCTCCCAGCTCCGACATCTTCTCCACGATATGTTTGTAACCGCACGATCCAGGGCCCGACCCGGTTCCGGGCTTCGATCCGCAGATTCCGATGGCTGCATTGATCTCTGCCCAACTTGTCCCGGCATCGAATATGACAAGAATGTGAATTCCCTCTGACGAGTTCGCTTCGAATCCAGGGAGAGCAATAATTCCACGCTCGGCCGCAGCCCCAATTAGTCCCGCTGCGCTCTCAGCGCACCAGTGATCAGTGACTGCGATCAATCCGATTCCGAGCGTTTCACATTCGTCGAGCAGCGCGTTGTTGTAATCAGCCTCCGAACTAAAAGACGTCGATGGTTGATTCTTGCCTTTGTACTCGTAAGGATTTACCTGAAGTGCCGCCCGCACCCAACGAGCACCCGGCAATGGATCAGTCACTGGCACCTATTCCCACTCCTCTGCACCAAGCGGTGCAGCATTCAATTGGTCTCGACGACTCCGCCAATCCGGCAGGTGCTGGTCCATCAACGTCGTAAACCGCTCCCCGTGGTTGCGTTCGAAGTAGTGCGTCATCTCGTGGACGACGATGTATTCGAGGCAGTCGGGGTGTTTCTTGGCGAGTTCGACGTTGAACCAGATGTGCCTGGTTTCGCGGTTGCATGACCCCCACTTGGTCTTCATGCGTCGAATCGACCACTTGGGGACGGTCACGCCGAGCTTGTCCTCCCAGGTGGTGATCAAATCGGGTAGGGCATGTCGAAGCTGTTCGCGGTACCACTGGTCGAGGTAGCTGCGGCGCTTCTCGGAATCGGTCCCGGGCGGCACATAGAGGACGAGTCGATCACCTTCCGGCTCGAGGTGCGCCCGGCCGGGACGCTCAACGACCTTGAGACGCTTACGAACGCCCCATACGTAGTGGCTCTCCCCCGTTGTCATCTCACGCTCACTCTGGCGCGGAGCGGCTGTGAGCTGCTCACGCTGGCGCTTGATCCACGGAAGTCGCTGGATGACCGCGAGACGCACCTGCTCATCGTCGAGCCGATTCGGCGCTGCGACGCGGACGCGACCGAGTGGCGGGTAGACGCCGATGTGGAGGTTCTTGATGTCTTTGTAGATCACATCGACATCGATGCCTCGAATGCTGAGATAGGCGCTAGCGGTACTCATCGCGAGTCTTCACCAGATTGAATACCTCATCGAGCTTGTCGTCGCCGTAGTCGTCGGGCAGGGTCCGGCGCAGCGCCCTCTTGACGACCTTTTCCTTGAGCGGGTTGCCGACCCACGCGTCGGGCTTCGTCGTCCGCACTGCTTCGTCGAGGCTGCGTGCAATCGCAACGTCAGGCCAGGCGAAATCGACAAGTGCTTTGCGAGCACCGTCGTTTACCCAGTCCGGGTAGTCGTGACCGGTTCCTACGCCAGTGCCGAGCTTCTTGGCGGCTTCCAGCAGCTTGGCCAGATATGCCTGGTAGTCGATGGCCTGTTGGCGGCGTTCCTCGATGATGGCGTCGAGCAGTTCGCTCATCTTGTCGTAGTACTTCGGGTTCATGGCGTGCTCGTCGATGATCACCTTGCGCATGTTGTTGGTGATCGTCTCGGCGACCGCTTCGGGGTCCTTCTTGATCCCGGGTGGCAGCTTGTCGATCGCGCCCGCCCCGAGCTTGACGATCAAGTCGACCAGGCCAGTGTCTTCGAAATCTGACACGACTTCGCTGGCGTCTGCCCGGATGTAGGTATCGAGTAGGTAGCGCATCCCGGCTTCGTACTGTTTGAAGTCGATATCCTCGCCAGCGCCAAGCTTCACCTCGGCACGCACATCGATGTAGTGCGCGATCTCCGTCTTGATCGCGGCAGCCTCGGCCTCGCTGTAGCCGGCGTCGGTCATCTCGTTGGCAAGATTGCTGTACGCGCGGGATACCGCCGACACTGCTTTATACAGTTCGACACGCTTCGGTTCGTTGGCTTTGAGCTGCTCGGCGTTGCCCTGGTCTTTGGCGCAGAAGTACTGCTGGTACTGCAGCGTGCCCTTGGGCGGTGCGACAGGCTCGACGAGCGCGCGGATACGTTCGAGTGCGTCATCGAGGTCTTCGCGTGACTTCTCGATGCGGTCACTCAGCAGGCCGTCGATGTCTTTCTTCTCGTACCCGTCGAGGGCACCGGACGTGTAATCGGTGATGGCGTCTTCGAGTGAGTTGAAGAGGTCCTGGTAGTCGACGATATAGCCGTAGTCCTTGTCTTCGCCATCAAGTCGGTTGACACGGCAGATCGCCTGGAACAGGCCATGATCGCGCATCTTCTTGTCGATGTAGAGGTACGTGGCGCTGGGTGCGTCAAACCCCGTCAGGAGCTTGTCGACCACGATCAGCAGTCGCATCTGCCCGGGGCTTTTGACGAACTGCTCCTTGACTTCTTTCTCGAACTGCTCGACCTTGCCCATCGCGGCGTCTTCGGACTCGCCGAAGTAGTCGGCCAGCATGCGTCGGTAGATGTCATATTGGCGCAGCTTCTCGGTCTTACCTTCGCCGGAGTCTTCCTTGGAGATGTCGCTGGCATTCGGGGTGTAGCTGGTGACGATCGCGCACTTGCCCTTGAGGTCAGTGGCGTTGAACAGTTCATAGAACTTGCAGGCTTGGTAGATCGATGAGCCGACCAGCATGGCGTTGCCGCGCTTCTCCATCAGGCGTGGCCTGGTCTCCATGTCCATCAGGATGTCGTCGACGATCTGCCGGGCACGCGGCTCGCTGGACACAACCTTCTGCATCGTGCCCCAGCGCTTCTTCAGCTCGGCCTTCGATAGGTCGGTCATGCCCCTGGTCTTGGCTTCGAACCACTTGTCGACCTTGTCGGGCGAGGTGAGGTCCTGGTCGATGTTTCGCGCCTCGTATCGCAGGTCGAGCACCACACCGTCCTCGACGGCTTCGTCGAACTTGTAGGTGTGGATGAACGAGCCAAATGTTTCGATGCTGGTTGCCTTATCGGCTTTGAGTAGTGGTGTGCCGGTGAAGCCGATGAACATCGCTCCAGGCAGCAGTTCCTTCATGGCGGTGTGCATCTTGCCCGACTGCGTGCGGTGCGCCTCGTCGACGAAAACGAAGATGTTGCCTTTGGCCTTGAAGTCCTTCGGAATCTTAGCGTTAAGTTCTTTGATGAAGTCAGCTGTCGCGTCGTCATCCTCGGCGTCGGTGTCGGCTCCGCGGAACTTGTGCACCAGCGAGCAGATCAGCCACTCTTCGGACGTGTTGAGGGTGCCGATAAGGTCTGAGCCGCTCTTGGTGCGGTAGATCTGCTCGTTGACGCCGTTGAACACGCCCTCGATCTGGTCGTCCAACTCGGTGCGGTCGGTGATCAGTAGAACCCTCGCATCGTCCTGATGTTCCCGAATCCACTTGGCCAGCCACACCATCGTCAAGCTCTTACCCGAGCCCTGGGTGTGCCAAATAATCCCGCCTTCACGCTTGGCGATGCGCTCCTGCGCAGCCTTCACACCGAAATACTGGTTGTGACGCGGACCTTTCTTCACGCCAGCGTCGAACACGATGAAGTCGTGAATGAGTTCCAGGAATCGATCCTTATTGCACAGTTGCAGCAGGGCCCGGTCGAGTGGGTCTTCGACGTCCGACGGCTGTTTCCACTCCAGCCAGTACTTCTCAGGTGTGTCGATCACGCCGTAGCGCAGCCCTTCGACATCGTTGCCGGCGAAGACGAACTGAACGGTCGAGAAGAACGAGCGGATGAACTGCTTGTCTTGGTTGCCGATCGTCTGCCGGATACCTTCAGAGACTGCGACTTTCGATCGCTTGAGCTCAAGCGTTCCCAGTGCGAGACCGTTCACGTAGAACACGATGTCGGGGCGCTTGGTGTGTTCCCCAGCGATCGTAACCTCTTCGGCTAACGCGAAGTGATTCGCCTCAGGCGTTGCCCAGTCGACCAGCCAGACAGTCTCGGACTTCTCACCGGCGCCCGGCTGTACCTTCACGCCGTAGCGGAGCAGGCTGTAGACATCCTTGTTGGCCTCGTACAAGTCATGCCCAGCACCCACCGCTGCAGCCTTGGCGAGCTTGTCGAGGGCACGATTGATGAGGTTGTCGTCGTAACCGCGCGCCTTAAGATTTTGAATCAGAAGCTGCCGCTCAATGTTCGAGTTTCCGTCGCGGTACTCCCAATTGCCGAGGTATTCGTAGCCAAGCTGCTCGCGAAACAGTCGAACAACGCGATCCTGTGCCTTGCGTTCGATCTGGCCCACATCACTCACGAGGCAACCTCCACCTCAGACGCGTCAACCCAGCGTGCAAGCACGCTCAATGCGGCCAGGTACTCCAGTGCTCCCTGTTCCGGGAGTTCTTGATCGGCTTCGTGGCTCAGCGGGTTGCGGATACCAGCGAAGACACCTTCAGCCAGGCTCATTGCACCACGCTGCACCGACTTGTACGTATCGCTACCATCGTCCTTCATCCGGCGCAGGCGTACCTTTCCAGGCTTCGGTTCATCAAGCGAGAACCCCTGCTTGAACAGGTCGGTCTCACTCACATCGCGACGAGCGATTTTGTTCTGCGTTTCAGCGTTTAGCTTTCGAATCGCTCCACCGACAGCCTCACGATAGTGGCCCGACTGCCAGAGCGACTTGGCACCCTCCCATATCCACGGATGAAGTTCGGCGGCAGAGAGTTCTGGCGCGTTCTCGCCAAGGTTCTCCTCAATCTCCTGCTTGCGAACGAGCTCCTCTCGCGCACGAATGGCCGCCTCGCGATGCTGCGCCCATCGGTTATTAGCAGAATCTTCCGGAACGTCGGTGCGCCAATGCGGAAGTACTCGATCAAGAATCTGCTCGATGACCGCTGCTTGCTTCGTGACTTCAACATCTGGCGCCGCCGTAACGTCCGCACTCGAGATCGACACCCAACCGTTGCCTGAGCTGCTGGCGTTACGCATCACAGTCTGCTGTATAAACTTGTCCAGCTCAGCAACAACCCACTCGACATTCACGACGTCACCTCCACAGGCAGACGGGTGCGGCCAGTCAGGAGTTGCTGCATCATGCCAGTCTTGATCGCGTGGGCCTTTGTGAGTCGATTTTCGAGTACCGCCACCTCTGACTCCGCATCATCTAGCACCCGAACGAGGGCATTTTGTTCGTCACGGGAAGGCAGTCGTAAACCGAAGTTCTTGAAGGTCGGAAGACGGAGCGAGTCGACCGTGGCTTTGACGCTGTTCTCCATCGCGTGATCGCCGAAGTACTGACGCATGAAGTAATAGACAAATCTTCCGTTCACATCCACCGCGAAATCACTAATTTTGTACACACGTTGGTGCACTTCGAACTTCCCGTTCAGGTAATGAAAGATCGATCCGATGCCGCCCTCGCCTGGCACGAGTATGGCTTCGCAGTCGTACGAGTAGGAGTCAATACGCTCGACCGTCGCAGATCTGACGAAAAAGGGATACTGCCCGCCAGCCTTCTTGTCTTGGTTGTTTCTGGAGCCGGTTTTGATACGAGCCACTTCACCAAGAGACCGCTCAGCCCACGAAGCGGTGAAGTATGGTAGGCGAGTGCGGCCGGTCAGGAGTTGCTGCATCATGCCCTGCTTGATCGCCTGCTTCTTGGCGATGAGGCGTTCGAGAGTCGCGATCAGATCGTCGGCATGCTGGAGTGCATCGCCAATCCGACGCTGCTCGGCTACGGAAGGTAGTGGCAGCGGCATCAGAACGAACTTCTCACGCGGCAAGTGAGCGATGCTTGTTTGAGTTACATAATCAGAGAACGCGCCAGTAGAGGACCAATATTGCAGCAAAGCCTGCATCACTCGTGCGTCGTAGCCCCTCTTCGGGCGCAGTCGATGAAGCGCCTTCTGGAAGTAGCACTCGGGCAACTGGTTTCGCCAGATTGCAGCTCGCCCGACTTCGCCACCTTCACATACCAGAAGGTCATTCTCCCTCAAACGGTAACGCGTTAGATCTGAACGCGTCATAGGCACAACGCCTCCAGCCGAAACGTCAATTCGTCCCCACTGAACTGCCCGGTTCCCCAGGTATGGCTTTGGAACACCAACATTCTTGGCTGCGTCGAGCATCTTCCCGAGCTGCATGTCGAATTGTTCGCCTACGGTTGAAGTAGCCCAGGTTTCGGTCACAGTTCAACCCCCATTGCGGCAAGGTGGGCCGAGACCTGCGCCTCAAGACCTGTCAGCTCGGCGTCGAGGTCACCGACAGTCGCCGCGTACCGCTCGCCGAGCTGCTGAATGCGCGCGACAAGGTCAAGAGTGAGTGCTTCGACTTCGCCAGCAACACGGCGCACAACGGTGGCCTGCCACTTGTCGTCGACCACCAGCGTCCTGATGTCGTTCTCGGTCAGGTCGCCATACTTCTTGAGCGCGGCGAAGTTGAGTTCCGCCTGGGCGTCTTTGACGGCTTTCTTGGCGGCGGCTTCTGCACTGTACAGCTTGATGGCGTGATGCAATGCTTTGATTTCGTCGGGATCTCCGCCACTCTTGATCGCCTTGAGACGTGCGGCCACGAGTGCCTTGGAAATCTTGTCGTCGTCCATAGCATCGGCGAGTATTCCGTCCTCGACCGCATGTTCTTCGATGTATTCCTCGACCGCGCGGGTGGTTTCTTCAGCAGCAGCGGTCAGCTCGTCGATCTTGGCCTGTTCATCAGCGAAGAAGCGGGCCACAACCAGGGCTGATGGGATGAGATCCATTTTGTACTTCTGCGCGTTCTTGCCGCTGCCGATCGTGAGGTCAGGTTCCTCGGTGAGTTTGCGTTCTTTGTCGTTGATCGTCAGTCGCGGCTTGGCAGCGCCTGGCCAGCCGTCGGCCATGATCAGGTAGACGTCGTCGTGCATCGTGTCGTGCCAGTAGGCCATGAGCTGCTCGTAGACGTCGTACTCGTCGAGCAGCGGCATCGGCTTGAAGCGATCCAGTAGATCGTCGCCGATCGTGACGATCAGGTCGGTTGGCTTCGTGTTGGCGTCGATCGCCGCGAGTGTGTCTCTATGATCGTCAAACCAATCAGCAGTAATAGACCGCGCTTCGCCTGCGAGCTTTTGAAACTCGGGTGAGTCGAGGATTGCCTTTTGCACCTCGCTGACGTCAAGTGCCAGATCGCTGTATCCCGGGCGGTTCGCAGTGAAGAGCTGCTTGCGCAGCTGCGGAAAGGCCTGCCAGTACTCGTCGAGTAGGTCGAGGTCACGATCAGGGATGCCGCCGTGCAGGTGTGCGTGCAAGTCCTGTAGATCCTCGGGCTCAGAGGAGTCGATGTAGCGCGGGATGTTGAGGTTGTAGTCATTCTTCGGGTCGGCGATCTCGCTCATCGGCACCATGCGCGAGTAGCGGTCGATCTCACGCTGGTTGTTGAACGTGTCGACGATCTTGTGGATGTCCTGGCTACGGAGGCGATTCTTGTTGCCGTCCTTCATGAAGCCTTTGGACGCGTCGATCATGAACACGCCAGCGCGTCCGACCGCGTTCTCCTTGTCGAGGATGACGATGCAGGCGGGGATGCCGGTGCCGTAGAACAAGTTGGCGGGCAGGCCGATGATGCCCTTTACGAAGCCGTGTTGCAGGAGTCGCTTGCGGATGCCGGCTTCAGCGTGGCCGCGAAACAGCACGCCGTGCGGCAGGATGATCGCGCCCTTGCCCGTGCTCTTGAGAGATGTCAGCGCATGGAGCAGGAACGCGTAGTCGCCGTTCTTCTCAGGCGGACGACCGTACTCGAAGCGGTTGTAGTCGTTCTGGAGGCCGTTGTTCCATGACTTCACGGAGAACGGCGGGTTCATGACCACAAAGTCGAATGTCTTGAGGTGGTTTCCCGTTGCGGTGTGCGGACTCGTGATGGTGTCGCCCTTATAGATCTCCGCGATCTCGTTGCCGTGCAGGATCATGTTCATCTTGGAAAGCGCCCAGGTGGCGTTGTCTTTCTCCTGGCCGTATACCGACATACCGCGCGGCGCCTCCGCTGCCGCTTTGAGTAGCAGCGAGCCGGAACCGCAGGCCGGGTCGTAGACGGTCTGATCCTGGCGCGTGCTCGGACCTATGCCGACGACCTTCGCGAGGATTCGCGATACTTCGGCCGGGGTGTAGAACTGACCCTTGCTCTTGCCGGACTCCGTGGCGAAGTGACGCATGAGGTACTCGTAGGCGTCACCAAGCAGGTCATCGCCCTCGGCGCGGGAACCTCGGAAGTCGAGATCGTTGAAGATCGTTACCAGCTTAGAAAGGCGATCGACCATCTCCTTGCCCTTGCCGAGCTTCTCCTCGTCGTTGAAGCTCGCGATGTCGATCACGTTGACGAGACCGTTGGCCTGCGCCAGCGCACCGATGATCTTGTCGAATCTGTCGCCGATGTCGGGCTTACCCTTCACAGCCAGCATGTCGTCGAACGAACCACCGTCGGGAACGTCGATCAGGCTGGCCGAGTCGGCCTTCGCCTTGTCGGAGACGTACTTCACGAACAGCAACGTGAGGATGTAGTCCTTGTACTGCGAGGCATCCATGCCGCCTCGAAGCTGGTCGCAACTTGCCCACAGGGATGAGTAGAGGTCCGACTTCTTGAGTGCCACAGCTGGTCTACCTTTGTTTTCTCCAGGCATACTCTGATGCCATTTTACCATTAGTTCGAACAAATGTGCGAAGAATCACACTCGTGCTGCATCGACGCGTGAACAGCATGTCAAACCTGTCGGACATTGGATGCCGGACACGGCGACATCACCCAAGACAGCGGCTGCGAGATCAAGATTGCTGCCTGACACACCCTGCCGTGCCTATCAGCCGACTGATTCCACAGGTTGGTACGCACTCATCGATTGAGACACAAGAGCAGCTACAGTCGCAGTTCCGGCTGCGGTGCACACCCGGAAGAGAGCCCATTGCTGATCCGCTCGAACCAGGTCCGACAAACGGGATGCGCTATAAGATCTCGGCACCGGACATACCAGGAGACTGATGAGCACCTACGAGCGCAGATTTCGCGCCGACGCCCTGCCAAGCTTGCCATTTTCACGATCGGTCAAGATCCATCAAGTGTATTGGCGTCTTGGGTCTGAGTGGTCGGTCCGAATCCGGCAAGAGGACGATCCACATGACTACAAGCACACCATCACGATCAAAGGACCTCGAAGCGGGTCCGGACGGCCTGAAATCCGGACGGCCATCTTCGATGGAATCCCGAGCGATGACCGCGCAGACAGCCTATCGACGCTGAACGAGTTCCTCGGATCAGCCCAGCAACACGCTATCGACAAGACCCGTCACCACTGTAAGGTTGGTGAGGTCCTCTGGGAGGTCGACGAGTTCCACGGGAGGCACGCGGGGCTAATCATCGCTGAGGTTCACGCCCATGATGAAGCCTTCATCAATTCCATCGCGGTACCTAAGTGGGCCCCATACGAGGTGACATCTGATGCAACGTACAACAACGAGAACCTAGCCTACGACGACCCCGCCTGGATACAAAAATGGTAGACGTCAGCGTCCTCCTGGGTGCTGGCGCTTCAATGGATGGCGGCATTCCCACCTCTGGCCAACTCGTTGAGAGAGTCGGCGATAAGCTAACAGACCCGCGCCTCCATGCGATATTCGACGCAGTCCATGCTGGCTGCCTCATGCAATCGGCATCGACCCGGATCGCCGGCGGATCGCCCGCATGGCCGACAATTGAGGATATCGCGAACACAATTGATGCACTCATCGATCGGAGTATGTCAGACATAGCGCCATTCGTTGCATCTTGGAGTCCAATGCTGAAGTACTTGGACGACGCTGAAGATGTATCACGGGCGACAAGCCAGCGCGTTGCACGTCTTCTGCAAGAGAAGTTCTCTGACGCATCGCGGGGGGCCACCGACACGATCAACGAGAACTGGTCACAGTGGTCGGCGCAGTTAGTTGAGGCGATTAGGCCACAATCGTCAACCGACGCGCTGCTACGCAAACTACGCGGACAACTACCACACGTTGTCGCCGAGCTTCTCGCAATTCCACCAGGCGGCGACCTTGAGTATCTTGCACACCTCTTCAAACTAGCCCCAAACCACACAGATCAACTCGCTCTTGCAACCTTGAACTATGATCTAGCAATTGAATCACTATGCGATAAACGAGGAATTCTGTACGATGACGGACTTGATGAATGGATAAAAGGTAGCCCAGAGCAATTCGATGATTCACGGATCGCCCTCTTTAAGTTGCATGGATCGCTTTCATGGCAACGCGACGCTAACGATAACTACCGTCGAAGAATTGTGACCGTCGACCCAGCAGAACCTGGAATTATATTTGGTGGAAAGAATAAGCTAACCACACGCGGCCCATATCTCGATTTATTGTGGCGATGGCGCTCAGAACTCGCCACCAAGAGCAAGCTCGTGATCATCGGGTACTCATTCGCCGATGAGCACGTGAACGGCCTCCTGGTGCAGTGGGCTCGCACCGACATGGCTAAGCGGCTCGTCATCGTGTCTAGAAGCACCAACTGGCATCGCACTCTCACCGGCCAGTGGCTGCTCGCCCACGCCGGGCGAACACCTAGCTTCGATTTGCGCCATGTCGCAGACTCAGCCCGTGACGGTACCGCACGGAGCGTTCAAGTCGCACTGGAGCCTTTCGCATGATCCGTCGCGCGAGAACCTTGTCTGAGCCCTGGGACGCAGAAGCCGCCTCGGGCGAATCGCCTCAGGTCAACCGCATATACGGACCCGGCCGAACCGACCCCTACACCCTAGAGGCCACGCGGAATGACCCCACTTACCGTGCATTGTCACACGGCGTCAGTACGATGACCCGCAGCATCGACGCATCGACGCATCGGGCCATGCTGCGAGACCGTGACCATCCCAAAGATTGACAAAAGGAGACATATCGTGATAATGGGAAGTGTATATGGAACGACGTCCTACACCCTCACTGCACGAGACGGCCAATTGCCCCGCATGTGGCCACGACCTGAACTTACCTCCGCCGGCGGCAATCGGTAGGGAGGCAATCATGGGCAGCTTGGTTTCAGAATCACGCATATCAGCGCGAGCTATCGAACGAGAGGTTGGCCGCGCCGATAGGCGCCGTAGGAACTGGGAGACGACTAAGTCTGAAGCCCTCTCGTTAGCCGATCAAGAGACGTTTCAATCACCCATCGAATTCCTTGAACGATTGAGTGATTCTGCAAAGGTCAGCATGTCGACTGCCAAGCTCGTATACTCCGAACTTGGCGGGCACTTCGATAGGCCAAACAGTCGAATTCTGTTTCGTTGACCGATAACTCGTTCGGCATTGTCCGGCCATTCGACCCGAGTTCTGACGCACCGGCGGATACGAGCTATCGAAGCGATTTTGAGATTGACTTCGACCGGGTGCTGTATTCACCAGAGTTCAGGCGACTCGCAGGTGTTACTCAGGTAATCTCGCCTCAATCCGATTATGTGTTTCACGACAGGCTGACCCATAGCCTGAAGGTTTCGCAGATGGCCGCTCGGATTGCGAAGTATTTGCTCCATTCATACGCAGACTCAAACGGAGTTGGCGCGTCGCGTCAACTCCGTTTGAGTCCGACCGTATGCGCCTCGGCAGGCCTCATACACGACCTCGGCCACCCACCATTTGGGCATGCAGCAGAGTCTGTACTACAAGAAGTGTTGGCAGTAGGCATGAGACTCTCCAGTGCACCGCCCCGCCCACTTCTTTCGGACTCTTTTGAGGGAAACGCCCAAAGCTTTCGGGCTGTTGCTCGTCTCAGTATGCGCAAACCGGAGGATTCGGGACAGACAGGGTTGAATTTGACTTGGCGGTCGCTGGCCGCTTCGGCGAAGTATCCCTGGGAGCGTGGTGAACATCCCGAAGCGAAACCCGACCTTGCCCGCAAGTGGGGGTTTTATCAAACAGAGCGCTCGTACTACGACCATCTGTCATCGAACGGCTACTTTCTGAAGATCTCCGATCGTCACTACGATAAGAGCCTCGAAGCCGCAGTAATGGATTGGGCGGACGATATCGCCTACGCCGTTCACGATGTCGAAGACTTTTTCCGGGCGGGGCGTATCCCTCTCGATTCGCTAGCGAAAGAGTGGTCAAGTAGGGAAGAATCTGCCGATAGCACCTGGAACCAGCTAGTATCGCTTACCCAGAAAAGGCTCGAAGCATATAAAGAATCTGTGGGCAAACCTACCAAAGACGAGATTATCAATCTGGCTTCCGATCACGTCGTCCCAAAGCTGCCAGATACGGCCTTTAACGGATCTCGCCGCTCCCACGCGCAGCTTCACGCATTCGGCAGCGAGATCACCACCTTGCTGCAGTCCTGGTGCACCCTCTCTAACAGCGGAGATCCCGCATTTGAGCGCCTCGTTATCGATCGCGAGGCGCGGATCGTAGCAGAACTACTGAAGGCAACGACCTGGATGTTTGTGATTCACGATCCGGTTGTCGAAACCATGCAAAGGGGACAATCCACCGCTATTAGACAGGTTTTCGAATATCTGCTTGAGATGTCGCTGAAATCATTCAGCGACAATGACTCCTGGCTGGCGCAACGTAAGCTTCCATCAAGACTACGCGAGTACATTGGCAGCCATCTTGAGATCGCGGATGAACTGGGACCTAGTCTCGCAGGAGAGCAAATAGCAGCGCGAGGAGTTGTGGACTTCATTTGTAGCTTAACTGATCGCCAAACTAGTTTACTACACCAGCGGATCACAGGAGACTCTACGTCGGCCCTTGCGCCGTATTGGCTGTCAGTCTAGTTTCGTGCTTCATTCTGCTGTGCAGCGGATGTCTCTTAATACCTGTAAACACCCCCGCTATAATGCATGGGCCGTTCGATAGCCTGCGGCACGCGTCGAGGCTCTCGAACGGCCCGTAGTGGGGTCAGTCCCAATCCCAGGGAGACTCCGGCTTCCAGTCGCTTTCCGTGTCCCACTTAGACACTGGATACGACGCTAGGTTCTCGTTGTTGAACCTCTTGTCCGAAGTGACCTCGCGATAGGCCCACTTCGGCATCTTCGCCGCGCGAACATCGTCGTCTTCGGCGTCGTGGTCTGCGCCTCTCAACGCCTCCAGCTCCGCCACGACTAGACCCTCATTGTCACCCTCGAACTCGTCTATGTCCCATACCTGCGCTGACTCGGGATCGACGAGGTGGTAGCGGCGCTTACGAATGACCAGTTCGGATAGATCGATGATCCCTTGAGCGAACGACACAGGGACATCGATCTCGTACTCCTCACGCTCATCGCCATACTTTGGTCCTTTCGCCGTAATTTTTCCGCCTCGGTCCTCATATTTGAGCTCACCTGATTCACGTACGGGGTCTTGGATGACGCGTGCGCGGATCGCGAAACCTCCTGCTTTCCAAATATATCCCTGCACGATGTATTCCCAGGTCAGCCCACTGAGGATTGACTTCTCGGAAACGATGAACTTGCGCTCACGCTCGTAGACGGGTTTCTCCGACGATGTCATTTCGTTCTCCTTTGTCTCGGCCGATCGCTGTCTTCCGTTTGAGCTCGTTTCCAGCGCTTAAACCTCTGCTGGGCTGCCTGTGCGGTCACCCCCTGGGCTTCGCCGATGCGACTCCAGCTTGTCCCCTGCCTTTGGGCCTCCTCGATCAGGCGCGATAGATCACGCTGCAAGGTCTCGATCTCGACGTGCAATTGTCGAATCGCGTCGAGCAGCTCCGCTTGCCTGTCAGAGGCACTCTGTCGGTACGCAGGCGAGCTCAGCAACTCGGCCACGACGCGACCTTCCGCCTCACCAGTACCACTAGTCACACATTGATCCCTCCTGCTTGCCGTTGGCCAACTCCCGGCCTTATGCTGGCAGTATCAACATATGTTGATACTGCCAGCGATATGTTGATCCTCGACCCTACTCCTTGCGATAGGTCAACAGAGGGTATCAACCATCACTGACAGTTGCCGTGCGAACACGCGAGGAGGGCGATCCATGGACATCGCTAACCGGGACCATCGGCTGGTGCACGATGTGCTGGCTGATGCCTCCGCAGAAGTGCTTGCCGAGCTCGAGACGATAGCTCAGGCGACGCTCGGACGTCAGGTTCACGACTCCGAAGAGTTCCGCAACAACTGCCGCCGCTTCGGTCTCGGCGACGCGCTCAATCTCGAGCACGACTGGGCCGATTGATCCCACCCCATCAAGTAACACAGGAGAAACCCGCAATGTCATCAATCGATCCCTACGTGCAGTCCATGCCTCCGACCAAGGCAACCGTCGGAGGCCGGCTGTCCCGTCAAACCGCCCGCGACCTCGCGACCATCAACTACTCGACAGAGGTCAGCACCGCTCGTGTGGCGGCAGCTGGCGAACTGCAGCAGGCCAGAATCGACGCCGTCGCCCGAACCGGCGCGTATGCCCTGCAGCAGGTCGCCCTGGTGTCACAGATGCAGCAGCAACTTGCGTTGGCGGCCCCGGCAGCGTCCGGCGATCTTGACTTCATTAAGACCATGACCGTCATAGGCATCGGCCAGATCGTCGCGGATACGGGCCGGGCGGTGAACCGGTGATGACCGCACTCGTTATCATCCTCGTGGTCGCCGCCGCGATCTTGGCGATGCTGTTCATTGCGAGGTTCCTCATCAACGTGTGCGACGAGTCCGACCGTCAAATAGAGATCGCCCGCGTCAATCGGGAACGCAGGTTGGCTGAGGCTCGTATCAACCGTCTGACCTATTCAGCAGTGCAGCAGATGAGCAATACGGCTGCTCCGCACGGCGTGTTCTGCCAGTGCGCGCGCTGTGTGGGGCGCGGAGGTCAGAGATGACCGACACGACACCGAACCTCGACATGATGCTCGGCGTTCAGTCCGACTACATCTCGACCGAGCAAATCGATCGGGCCAGACGGACGCTGACGCGGTGGGTATTCTCCGCTGCGACGACGAAGGCGCGAGAGTGTGGCTTTGCCTGGATGCCACGGCTGGACGCGCCGTCGACCTATCCGGAACTGTGCGCCGCATACTCCCGCTCGGCGGAGTCGGGCGGGTCGTTGCCGGTGTCGTCGGAGAACTCAGCCTCGGTCATCCTGACTTCACCCGCTGCCAACTTCGCCTGGCGATTCGTGCACGACGTGGCACACGTCGAACGTGGCCTCAGCTTCTCGCTGCCCGACGAATACGAGCTGGCGTTGTGGCACCTGTCCGAGCTGGAGCGAGATGGGTTTAGCACGGACAGTTTGGAGTACGCGTTCCTGAGGGCCGACACGCTCGGCCAGGTGATCATCAACGCGGTAGTCCGTCGGTTCCCGGCCGATCAGGAGCTGTTCGACCTCGAATGTCAGCTGTACGGGTTCGAGCAGGGCATCCTTCGCGAGATCCGCCGGGAGTCGTCGTGAGTGGCGACCCCGGCGGGCTCGGGGGCCGGCTGCTCAACGCCTGCATCGCAATATTCGTCAGCGCCATGGCGCTTTACGGTGCCATCTACATCCTGCAAGCGATCTGGGTTCCGCTCTGCATCACCATCGCGACCGTCGCAATTGTCGGCGGATCTTCCGCAGTCATTTATCGACATTTTCGACGCTGGTAGTTCAGATCAGCCCGAGTTCCAGCCGGTGTTGTGGAATGCGCAGGACATATTGACCGCTGCATTCGTGCAGCTCATAGTAAGGGCATGGCCGCTGCATAAATGCAGCACACCAATCGCCATTCAGATTATCAGGTAACCACCGAAAGGAGGGTGTATTAACTATGTCCAAAAAGCATTCACGCAAATCGCAACCGCAGAAGCGCGGCAGGAATCGGCAGATGCGGATTCGCAGCCAGCTCCGCTCCGACCCAGATCTGGGACGGATTGCCCGCACGGTGGTTGCCATCGCGGTCGCACAGGCCGAGAAAGAAGCACAGGAAGAGGTCGAACGCCGCGCGGAGCGCCAGGAGACCGGCGATGAATGAGGCCAACCGATTGGCTTTCGTCACCTTGTCGATCCCCGCTCCACTATCGATCGAGGCTGCGCATGCCGCCGTGGTCGCGCTGGCTGGACTCAGCGGACAACCTCAGGTCGTCATCGAGGCGCTGGGCAGCAATCGCCAGGTGCGGTGGCGCGTCGGAATGCCGGTGCGCTACCGCCACCAGGTGATCGAGGTACTGATGACCCATCTTCCTGGCCTCGTGGTCGACGAACCGCAGTTCCTCGCGGCCGGTCCGCGAGCGGATATCGCGGCGAAGGTGCGCGTTCGATCACGGTCCGGCGTTGATGGTCCGCTGGCACACGAATCCACCGAGTCGGTGACACGAGGGGTCCTCGGAGCCCTGGCGGTCGCCGGCAGTGATGAGCGCGTCTACCTCCAGGTAGTGCTCGGACCACGCAAGGCGCCCCGGGTACCCCCTGAACAGGTGCGTGGCGACAACCGCACACACGCCGCGGCCAAGCTCCGCGAGTTTCGGTTCGCCTGCGCCATCCGCGTGGCCGCAACGGCTGGCGATGACGACAGGGCTCGTCGGCTGGCAGATCGTGTCATCGCCGCGGTTCGCGGATTGAATGCGCCGAACGCACAGCTCACCGCCACCCGCATAGCCACTGCATCGTTCGACCGCGCTCGTGCGCCTTGGTTCTGGACGACGACGCTGAGCGTCAGTGAGGTGGTCGCACTGACGGCCTGGCCAATCGCTCATCGTGACGCCGCGCCACTTCCCGGTGTGCCGTCGCGACATCCGAAGCTGCTCCCGACTCTGGCCAGCACCCCAAAGGAAGGTCGGGTATTCGGCGTATCGACCGCACAGCCAGATCGCTGCGTTGGGATCTCGGTACGCGACTCGCTGTCCGGTATCGCCATCACGGGCCCGACCGGAGTGGGCAAGTCAAACCTGCTGGGTCAGTTCGCCCTGGCAGATATCACTGCGGGACGCGGGGTCGTGGTGATCGATCCCAAGGGTGATCTGATCGACGACATCCTGCAGCGCGGCGACGAATCACGACTCGATGACATCGCAGTCGTCGACGCCACCGACCCTGCGCCCATCGGCATCAACGGACTGGTCGGTGCCGTCGATCCAGACCTCGCGGCCGACACCACTCTCGGCGTCTTCCACTCGCTGTGGGCCGACGCGTGGGGCCCACGCACGCAAGATGTCCTGCACGCCAGCCTCCTGACGCTCGCCCGGCGCGGTGACGCATCGATCGCGATGTTGCCGCTGCTGCTCACCAATCCCGGCTTTCGGCGCTCGATCGTCGGCCGAGTGGCCCGCGAAGACCCGATGGGTCTGGGTGGTTTCTGGGCGTGGTGGGAGGGTCTCAGCGAAAACGAGCAGGCACAGGCCACCGCGCCACTGCTGCGCCGAGTTCGCCCGATCCTGCTGCGTCCCGGCCTGCGGGGCATCCTCGGCCAACGCCGCCCCAAGTTCGATCTGTCCGACGTATTCACCAAGCGCCGCATCCTGCTTGTGAGTCTGGAGAAGGGCAAGATCGGCCCCGAAGCTGCCGCGCTGCTCGGTTCCCTGATCGTCTCGCAACTGTGGACCGCGACCCTCGCCCGGGCCTCGCAGCCGCCTCCGTCTCGGCACCCGGTCACGATCCTGATCGACGAGGTCCAAGACTACCTCCGGCTCCCCGGTGATATCGGCGATGCGCTCGCTCAAGCCCGTGGCCTTGGCGTCGGCTACACGCTCGCGCACCAGCACCTCGGCCAGCTCCCCAAGTCGATCCGCGAAGCGGTCACTGCGAACGCCAGGACGCGCATCGCCTTCCAACTGAGTCACCCTGACGCCCGCGAGTTCGCCAGCCTCACCAGCGGCCAGCTCGAACCCGCCGACTTCGAAGCACTGCCTGCCTACCACGCGTACGCCCAGATCCTGCACCAGAACACGCCCGGCCCATGGGTCAGTGTCACCACCACGAAGATGCCCGACCCCGTGCGGTCCGCCGAGTCAATCCGACGCCGCTCCCGCGAGCGCTACGGTCAGCCGCTCAGTGACGTCGAAGCCGATCTGCTGTCGCTCACCGAACGCCGATCCTCCCGCGAATCCTTCGGCCGCACCAAGCGATCCGACACGGAAGGGGGTGCGTCATGACCAGCTACATCCCAGGACAGGGCATTCCGCCCGCTATTCCGGCCGGCTCATCCGCCACATCCTCGTCGTCGCAGGTCAGTCGCGAATCCGTGCGCGGTCGGGGGACGAATACTCCGCCGACGATGTCGACGGAGAGCGCCCGAGTACTGCAGCCCGACATGCGACGGCGACGAATCGACCGCGACGAGCTTCGACGTATCAGTGAGGCGATGCCGGAGCGTGACCGCGAGGTCCTGCGCCGCATCGACGAGCACCGCTACCTGACCACGCACCAAGTCCAGTCCTTCGTCTTCACCGATCACGGCAGTGCCGACTCGGCCGCCCGCACCACCCGCTACGTCTTGGCTCGGCTTGAACGTCTCGCCTTGATCCGGTCGCTGCCGCGCCGGGTGGGTGGGGTCCGAGCCGGTAGTGCTGCCCGCATCTGGCAACTGGCTCCGGCTGGTGCTCGACTGCTCCGCGACGAGGGTCAGACGTACCGCAGCCATGAACCGTCGCTGCGTTTCCTCCGGCACTGCTTGGCGGTCGCCGACGTTCACCTCGGCCTGCGTAACCTGACCGTGCTTGAAGCCGTCGAAGCGATCGACGTGGCGACAGAGCCCGCGTCCTGGCGGCGCTACATCGGTCCCGGCGGCGAACAGCGCTGGTTGCAGCCGGATCTTGCCAGTGTCGTTCGGACGAGTGACTACGTCGATCGCTGGTTCATCGAAGTCGACCTCGGCACCGAATCACTCCCAACCGTGCTCAAGAAATGCGGCCAGTACGAGACCTACCGAGCCAGCGGCATCGAGCAGGACGCGCATCACGCCTTCCCGATGGTGATCTGGATCTTTATGGGCCAGACGCGTGCCGAGAAGGTGAAGTCCTCCATCCTGCGCTCCCCCCGGCTGACTCCTGACTTGTACCGCGTAACGACGATTGCCGGCTTTGCCGCCAGCGCACAGGAGTGGCTGCAATGAGCGGGCCACCACGAAACCGGGTCCTGACTGGCGATGCACTCGCACAGTTGAAGACGCTGCCTGACGCCAGTATCGACTGTGTCATCACCAGCCCGCCGTACTTCCGGCTGCGCGACTACGGCCACGACGACCAGCTCGGCCTCGAAACGCACGTCGACTCCTGGGTTGCCCAGCTGCGTGCCGTGCTCACCGAATGCGCCCGTGTCCTCGTGCCGACCGGCACTCTATGGCTCAACCTCGGTGACACCTACAGCACCCACGCCAGAGAAGGCGCTGAGCGCAAGAGTCTGCTGCTCGGCCCGGAACGTCTGGCGCTCCAATTGATCACGGATGGCTGGACAATTCGAAACAAGATCGTCTGGGCCAAGACCAACACGGTGCCATCGAGTGTGCGGGATCGACTGACCGCCTCGCACGAGGTCATCTACCTGCTGACACGGTCACCGCGCTACTACTTCGACCTCGACGAGATCCGTATCCCCCACGTCTCACGATCACCACGTCGATCACCTCGACCAGCGAACCGCGCGGAGAAGGCAGGCCGAGGGCCCAACACCCACAGCGACCGCGGCCTGCTCGACCTCCGAGCCAGCGGACGGGTTGGTCATCCCCTCGGCAAGAACCCTGGTGACGTCTGGGCCATGAGCGTCAGTAGCTTCCGTAGCAGTCACATCGCGACCTACCCGGAGTCGCTCGTCCGTCGCATGATCCTGGCCGGCTGCCCACGTCTGCGCTGTTCGCACTGCCGCGCACCGTGGACTCGGGAACTTGTCCGACGCGGCGGCCACGCTCGCCGCAAACCACCGCGACCAAGCTGCACCTGCGATGCACCCGCCGAACCCGGCCTGGTTCTCGATCCGTTCATCGGCTCCGGCACCACGGCCGTCGTCGCCGCTCGTACTGGGCGCGACTGGCTCGGGATCGAGATCAACCCTGGCTACGTCGAGCTAGCCGAGCAGCGCATCCAAACCGCCTTGCAGCACAACACAACCAAGGCCACGAAACGAAAGGAGGTGCTATGAACAAAGAACACAACCACGAACCACGTCACGAGGACGAAGCAACCCGAAAACTCCAGCCCCGCATCTGGGTCGGCAGCCTGGCCGATTACAACGCCGGGCGACTCCACGGTGACTGGCTCGATGCCGCCGTCGATGCCAGCGACCTTCGGGCAGCCGTCTTCCGGATCTTGGTTAGCTCGCACGAACCAGGCGCCGAGGAGTGGGGCATCTTCGACTACGACGACTTCGGTGGCTATCAAGTCGGCGAGTACGACGCGCTCGACCAGGTTGCCGACGTCGCTCGCGGCATCGCAGAGCATGGCCCGGCCTTCGCCACTTGGGCCGAGATCCACGACGGCAATCCCGACATGCTCGCCCAGTTCGATGATTGCTTCATCGGCACCTACGACTCACCGTCCGACTGGGGCCGCGAGGTGCTCGAAGGCAGCGGCATAGAGGAGACGCTCGACCGTGAGGTACCTGCCGATCCCGCGCCTACATCCAGTTCGACTACGACGGATTCGCTCGTGACCTCCAGCTCAGCGGTGACGTCCATATCGAGAACGCACCTGATGGCAAAGTCTGGCTCTTCCGAGTGATCTAGTGCAGCCGGTCATCCGTCGTCGAGAGACTGCGGCCGTCCCAGTGAGCATTCCGCTCACCGGCCGCACCACCTCGAAGACGGTGACCGGAACACCTCCGGGAAAAAGCTTCAGGAAGGAGTAGGAGACTCATGAAAACACTGGCAATTCGTCTCGAAGACGAGCAGCACGCGCGCCTGTCGATCCTGGCCAAGCTCAGTGGCGTGTCGCTCACGGACACCATCCGTGACGCGATCGAGAGCCGTATCGAGACGCTGGCAGCCGACCCAGAGATCGCGGCCAAAGCTGAAGCACTGACCGCCGAGATCGACCGCGAAGCCGCCGAGCAGCGCGACGCCATCGCCACCCTGTTCGGCACCAGCAAGCGAGCAACACCGCGTGGTCGCCAGACCAAGGAGTGAGTCACCCATCCACAACCGGGGAGTCAGGTCGAGCTGCAGCCAGCAGCTCCCTGACTCCCCACATATCCCGACAAAATATTCAAAGAGGTAAGGACAACCTCGCCGAATTCTACAACGATTTTGGTACTGCATTTATGCAATTTTGGGAATAAAATAGAAATATAGAAACAAATGAATCGGAGATACATCACCATGACGAACACTACTAATGCAGTCAAACTCGGAATGGCGCTCAAAGAGCGCAGGAACGAACTCGAGTTGACTATCAAGGAGGTGGCTCGTCGCTCTGATATGACCGACTCCAACGTGCTTCGTATCGAGCGTGGTGACATCCCGCAGCCGAGACCGGAAACGCTGAAGTCCTTGGCTGATGTGCTGGGACTCGAACTCTCCGACTTGTTCAACCTCGCAGGCTACGTTCAACCGAAAACACTGCCGAGCTTCTCCCCCTACCTTCGCAGCAAATACTCAGATCTCCCGGAGTCGGCAGCGAAAGAAATGGAAGCCAGTTTCGCAAGAATTGCAGCAAAGCACGGATATGACCCGAATGGACCTCGCGACGGAGAAGACGAAGGAGAATAACTAACAGCCCACTATGAAAGGAGGCTCACCATGACACATACTCACAAACCATCAGTACTGACGAGCCTCCGGGCCGTCATCCCACAGCGCGACGCGAGCTTCCTGGAAACATTGCGTACCGCTGAGACCCAGGCTGCCAAGCTCGCCGATCTGATCGGAGACGAACGCGGCATCCTCGAGCATCACATCACCGGACTGCCACGCATGGTCGTCATTCGCGAGAACATCCCCGTCTCAGGCATGAGCTACTGGAACGGCCAGCAGTGGGTGATCGTGCTCTCGGCCAAAGAACCCGCCGTTCGTCAGCGCTTCACACTGCTGCACGAGTTCAAGCACATCGTCGATCACGGCCACACCGATCAGCTCTACCGCACTACCCACAAGATGACTGCGGCCGAGCAAGCCGAAGCCGCTGCCGACTACTTCGCAGGCTGCGCCCTCGTCTCCAAACGATCACTCAAAGCCGCTTGGGGCAACGGCATTCAGCGCGTCGCCGATCTGGCGTCTCACTTCGGTGTCAGCGAACCTGCCATCCGCGTCCGTCTTGCACAAACTGGACTCGACAAGACCGACGATGCACCCCTCGCGACCCGCTGCGCCCGGCCTGTCCACACCAGCCGCTCTGAACGCCAGAAGTTCATCCGCGCACCACGATCAACCCAACAAAGGAGCTACGCGTGACCGCCGCACCATCACCCGGGATCAAGCCGCTGGCGGTTCAGTATCTCCGCGTCAGCACCAAGGACCAAGCCGAACGCGGTGGCGAAGCAGAGGGCTTCTCGATCCCCGCCCAGCGCGAGGCCTGCCTTCGCAAGGCACAGAGCCTTGACGCGGTCACTGTTGCCGAGTTCGTCGATGCAGGCGAAAGCGCCCGCTCAGCCAATCGTCCGGAACTGAAGAAGATGCTCGACTACGTCAAGGCACACAAGATCCAGTACGTCATCGTGCACAAAGTCGACCGCCTTGCCCGTAACCGAGTCGACGACGTCGAGATCAACCTCCATCTCACGTCCGTCGGCGCACAACTGGTCTCCTGCTCGGAGAACATTGACGAGACACCGAGCGGGATGCTGCTCCACGGCATCATGAGTTCGATCGCCGAGTTCTACAGCCGCAACCTGGCAACTGAGTCCCGCAAAGGCATGCTTCAGAAGGCGAAGGGCGGCGGTACTCCGGGCATGGCGCCCTTCGGCTACCTCAACAGCCGCATCCGCACCGACGACGGCAGAGAAGTGAAGACCGTCGTCATCGACCCTGAGCGCGGCCATTGGGTCGCCTGGATGTTCGAGCGCTACGCCACCGGCGAGTGGACAGCCGGAATGATCAAAGACGAGTTCGACAAGCGCGGTGTGACCACTGTGACCCGACCGAATCGCCCCAGCCGGCCAATCGCCCACTCGCACATCACCTCGATGCTCCAGAACCGCTACTACACAGGCACAGTCAGATTCGAGGGCGTCGAGTACCCCGGCAGTCACCCTGGACTCGTCAGCGAAGCGCTGTTCGCCGAAGTGCAGCGTGTCCGCGAAGCCCGCCACCAGAGCCGCGAGAAGCCACGGGTACACAATCACTATCTGAAGGGCTCGGTCTACTGCGGGCAATGCGGCGAACCGCTCACGTTCGAAAAGACCCGCAATCGCGTGGGCACCACCTACGACTACTTCTACTGCCTCGGCCGCCAGCGACTCAAGAACGGCTGCACCTTCCGCGCTATCCAAGCGCCGCACCTTGAAGACCTGGTGACCGCGCATTGGCAAACCGTCACGCTCAGCGAGCAGCAGACCAGCGCAATCCGTGCGCTCGTCCTCGATCACATGCGCGTCCTGCTGCCCGATGCCGCTCAGTCGCGACAGACAGCCTCCCAACGACTCCAGCAGCTCGAACAGGACAGCCGCAAGCTGCTCGAAGCGTTCTATGCCGATGCGATCGGCACGCCAGAACTCCGTGCTGAGCAAGCACGCATCGCAACCGAGCGCGCGAAGGAAGAAGCGAAGCTCAGTGAGTTCGAGCTCCAGGAATCACACCTCACCACGAAGCTCGAAGGCTGCCTGGAAATCCTCGGCAACGCCCATCACTACTACCTCGAAGCGGATGCGAAGTCCCGCCGTGACCTCAACCAGAGCATCTTCACACACCTCTATGTCCACGACGACGACATCGTCGCCAGTGACCTGACCCCGGCCTACCAGCTGCTCATGAACGACGATCTGGCCGCGACACTGGCAGCCGAACGGAAGCGGGGGCAAAACAACGTCATTAGAACTAATGGCCTCATCGACGCGACGGAGATCGCCGACGATGGCGACAGAGGCGGCGAATCAATCCCACGGGACCTACCGGCACGCGCCCGCAGGATCGCCCCAGACGCCCGAATCCCTGGATTCCTGATCATCGAACGCCCCAGGGGTGCGATGCCGTGGGAGAAGGAAAGAACCACGGCCCCTGAGGACCGTGGTTCTAACATTATTTCTTTGGTAGCGGGGACAGGATTTGAACCTGCGACCTCTGGGTTATGAGCCCAGCGAGCTACCGAGCTGCTCCACCCCGCGTTGGTGAACACCACGTTACACACACGCTCGACAGCGAGGCAAATCGCCTGCTGCAACCGCCCTCACCTGCGCAAACGACAGTATTTCCGAGCCACTTGATGTGGCGGGAATCACGTTCGCCGGACCCCTGCCGGAGGGGCCGCATGCCCCAGGAGCGGACTCACGGCAGGGGTGCCTGGGTCGCGCTCCCCGTTTGCGACGGAATCGCGGGCCGACCCCCCTGCTCGGTTTACCCGCGAGTCAGTTCTGGGGAGGCTGCGGACATGACGCCTTACTGGACAACGTTTACAACGAAACGCGTGTGAGTTCCATCACAGTCCGATGTAGTCTGGTGGTTGCCCAAGCCGCTCAGATCGAGGAGGAACGATGGCATCTCATCATCTGCCCCATCACGAGAGCCATGGAAATCATCCGATGAGCGTCATCGGATATCTACTGATACTCGGCGGATTCGCATGCGCCGCCTTGTGGCTGGTGTCGATGGCGGGTGGCCACGTCCCCGCGGCCATCCTGTTCGGCCTGCTGATGGTGGGAGCGTTTGCAGGAGCGACGTCGATCTTCTTGTCCCTCGTGCACCGCCACCACCACAGTCCTGTCCTGCCCGACAACACCGACGCCGAGCTCGGCCGATACATGCGCCGCTACCGCGGCTGATCGCCGGCCACACACAGACGAGCCGTGGGGCACCGGACACCCGGTGCACCACGGCTCGTCGTCTCGCGGGTCGTACCGCCCGTCAGCTGCCGCCGGGCAGCGCCTCGTATTGCGCCACTGCCTTGTTCAGCTGATCCAGCGCCGCCCCGTATGCGGTGAAGTCACCCTTCGTCTGGGCATCCCGCAACGCGGTCAGCGCCTCTCCGATCGCCTGCACCGCGGCGTCGCGCTCCGATGAGCTGCCCTGGTTGCCCGACGGTGTCGAGGCCGACCCGTCGGTCGACTGGTTGGGCTGCGAATTGCCGTTGTCGGCGGGTGGCGTGCCACCTTCCACGACCGGGCCGCCTTCGGGCGAGGTCACCGCGGCCGGGTTGATGCCGACCTGCCGGAGCGCCTCTGCGACCGTGGCCGCATAACCCACTCGGGCACCGTCGCTGGCCGCGTTGTAATAGACCAGCACGCGATACAGCTTCGGGATCGCCGAGTCGTCGGTCTTCGACTGTGTGTACATCGGCTCGACGTACAGAATGCCGTTGCCACCCACCGGCAGGGTCAGAAGGTTGCCGTAGGTCACCCGGGTGGTGTCCTCGACCTGCTTACGGTCGGACGCCACCGGGCCGGCACTCTTCATGTTCTCCTGCGCCTGCTGCGGACCGACCGTCTGCTTGGCCGTCGGCAACATCTTGACGGTGATGCGACCGTACGATCCCGGCTCCGACGACGCGGTCATGTAGGCGGCCAGGTTTCGGGTGTTGAGACCCGTCATCACTGTCGTCAGCTGGAACTGGGCGTCCGTGCCGTCCGGCGCCGCCGCGGTGAAATAGTACGGCGGCTGGTTGAGTCCCTGCTGGACCGCCTGATCCTTACTCGGGTCGGCCGGAATCGACCAGAAGTTGTTGCTGCGGTAGAACGTCTCCGGGTCATCGACATGGTACTTCGCCAGCAATGCACGCTGGATCTTGAACAGATCCTCCGGATACCGGAAGTGCGAGATGAGGTCCTTCTGCTGCTCGAGCTCGGCATTCGACTTGACCGTGCCCGGGAACACCTTCATCCAGGTCTTCAGCACCGGGTCGTCGGTGTCGACCTGGTAGAGCGTCACCTTGCCGGTGTAGGCGTCGACGGTGGCCTTCACCGAGTTGCGCGCATACGAGATCTGCTTGTTGATCTGCGTGCGGCCCGTCTGCCCCTGATTGAGCTCCTGCGCGTCGGAAGTCGCACCCTGCAACGACATCCGCTGGGCGTACGGATAGGTGTCGAGCGTGGTGTAACCGTCGACGATCCACTTGATCGACCCGTCGGCCATCACTGCCGGATAGGTCTTGGAATCGACGGTGAGCCACGGCGCGACCTTCTTCACACGGTCCCGCGGGTCGCGGTCGTAGATGATCTTCGAGTTCGAGTTGATCGCATCGGACAGCAGGATGTTGCGCTCGGTGTACTTGACCGAGTACAGCAGCCGGTTGAACCAGTTCCCCAGGGAGACACCGGAATCGGCAGTGTAGGTGTAGTTCTTGCCGTCCTCGTCGTACTCGCGGTCCCCGCCGGTCGAACCGACGATGGCGTAGTCCGGGTTCACCTTGGCGATCAGCTCGCCGAAGTAGATGCGCGGCTGCTTCACCTTGATCGGCGCATTCTCCTGGTACCCGGGTGCCCGGATGGTCTCGAGGTCGCTGACCTGGAACACCGGCAGACCGCCGCGGTCGCTGTCGCTGTCGGACGACGCCTCGTCGACCGTGTTGGCCTGGGCCGCGACGAAGCCGTTGCCGTGGGTGAACACGGTGTGCTTGTTGATCCAGCTCTGCTGGTTCTCCTGGTACTTCGACGGATCCAGCTCACGAGCCGCGACCACGAAGTCACGTTCCTGGCCGTCGACGGTGTAGCGATCCACCGCCAATTGTGCCGGGAACCCATAGAAGTTCTTGAGGAACTGGCGCTGGTTGAACGTCGGCGCGATGACGTTCGGGTCCAGGATGCGGATGTTGGACAACGTCGCCGCATCACTGTTGACCGCGACGGGATCGGCGGGGGTGGCCGTCCAGTTCGGATCGTAGGTGACGTCATCCTTCTCGCGTATCTTGTACGCCTGTTTGGTCGCCGTCAGGTTCCTGGCGATGTACTCCGATTCCTTCTGCGCGGCGTTCGGTTTCACCGAGAACTGCTCCATCGCGAGCGGCCAGCCGACGCCGATGACCAACGCGGACAGCAGCATGAGCGCGGTCGCGAGAGCAGGCACGCGCAGATCGCGCAGCACGACCCCGGCGAAGAAGGCGAGCGCGCAGATGATCGCGATCGACATCAGGATCAGTTTCGACGGCAGCACCGCGTTGATGTCGGTGTAGCTCGCGCCGGTGAAGATCTCCTCCTTGCGCTGGCTGGACAGCAGCGAGTACCGGTCGAACCAGTAGGCCACCGCCTTGAGCAACAGGAAGGTTCCGGCGAGTGCGGCGAGCTGGATACGCGCCGCGGTCGTGATCGTCGGCCCGTTGCCGTTGGAGCCACCACCACCGAGGCGGATTCCCCCGAAAAGGTAATGGGTCAGCAGGTTGGCCAGGAAGCCGATCACCACGACCACGAACAGCAGATTCAGGACGAGGCGGTAAAACGGTAGATCGAAGGCGTAGAAGCTGACGTCGAGCCCGAACTGCGGGTCGGTCACCCCGAAGTTCACCGCGTGCAGGAAGGTCTGCACGGTCGCCCACGATCCCTGCGTGACGAGACCGGCCAGCAGCCCGATCACGATGGCGGGGATCACGGCGAACCACTTCGTCCGGCCCATCACCGTCGCCCGATATCGCGCCAGCGGATCGTTGGGCCCCGACGCCGGCACGAAGACGGGGCGCGATCGGTAGGCCATCGCGATGGATCCGAACACCAGCAACCCGACGACGAGTGCGGTCGCCACGAACAGGACTATGCGTGTCCACATGATCGTCGAGAACACCCGCGTGTAGCCGACGTCGGAGAACCACAGCCAGTCGGTCGCCAGACCTACCAGCCGTGGGCCGACGAGCAGCAACACCAGGATGGCCACACCGACCCCGATGGCGATCTTGCTTCTGCGCGACAGTGTCGGCATGCCCGCCGGCCCGCGTACGCCCACCTAATCCCACTCTCCAAAGTTCTCATTCCGGACATCGGCCCGACCCTGATCGCGGCCCTCCGGAAATATGTGCACCCAACTGTACTGGTCCGGTGCCACACGGTCCCGACGCCGGTGCCGCAGGCACCCGGTCGGGAACACCGCCCGTGGTCAGAGCGATGGCGTCCGCGTCGAAGGGCCAACGACCGATCTGTCCGATGAGTTCCGCGTCACACCGGCCGGGGCGGCAAGATGGGAGCGGTGACCGATGAAACACCGTGCGAGCCCGTGTCCCTGTCGGTCGACGACCTCGGCAGCGCCCTGCGGGCGATCGTCGAGTTCCTCGACCCGGGCGGCTGGGGTCAACCGCCGATGTTGTTCGCGCTCGTTCGCACATCGACGCTGGCCGCGACCCAACCCGATCTCGTCGACCCCGATGACGATTCGGTGCTGAGCCCGATCGCCCAGGACCCGCTGACAAGCGTGAGCGCCGGCCCGGAGGTCGACGCCGAGCTCGAACGTGTTCTCGCGACCACGGCGTGGCCGCCGATGGTCGTCGGAGCCGCCCTGATCCGGGAGATCGTCGTGCTCCCGCCGGGCACCGACGGCGACCTGGACACCCAGCCGTCGTCGACGCACCCGGACCGCCGCACGGCCCGCCTCGTGGTGGGGGCCCTGCGCGACGGTCCCTCTCTGAGCCTGCTGCACCTGCGTCCCGAGCCCGCGACCGCGGACACGGAGACGTCGAGTGGCGTCGAACTGCTCACGCACCGGGATCTGGCCACCGATCTGCGCACCGCCCTCGCCCACACCTTCGCCGAGCCGGAGGACTGACCACCCGGCCACACGATCGGTCCTGACGCGCAGCCGTCACGCTCGCGCGCACCGCCTGGTGTGGGTCTGCATGACGGGTGCGCGGTTGCGTGACGGGCGCGGTTTGCCGAACGGCGTAGGGCGGTTCAGCAGTGCGGCGCCGGGCGGCCCGCGCCGATGTCGCCGAGTGCGTCGACGGCGCCCTGCAGGTCGTCGATCTTGACCAGGGTCAGCCCGTCGGGGGCATCCGAGCTGGCCTCGGCGCAGTTGCGCTCCGGCACGAGGAAGACGGTGGCGCCCGCATCCCGTGCGGCGCGCGTCTTGTGGGTGATCCCGCCGATCGGACCGACCGTACCGTTCTCGTCGATGGTTCCGGTCCCCGCGATGAACTTTCCGTGGGTCAGCTCCCCCGGGCTGAGCCGGTCGATCACCGCGAGCGTCAACATCATTCCCGCCGACGGTCCGCCGATGTCGCCGACGTTGTAGGAGATCTTGAGGGCCGGGTCGGCGTTGACCACCTCGGGCGTCACCCCCAGGTAACCCACCTTCGGGTCGTCCGGGCGGGCGGCGAGCGTGACGGTGACCTCCTGGCGTCGGCCACCCCGATCGATCTCGATGGGCAGTCGCGTCCCGGGCGGATCGCTCTTCACCGCAGCCTGCATCTCGGCGGTGGTCGACACCGGTGTGCCGCCCACCGTGAGTACCTGGTCGCCCGGCTTGAGCACGTCGGCGGCCGGACCGTCGCTCGCGACGGATTCGATGACGAGTTTCGTCGGCCGGTCGAGATATCGCAGGGCCGCCGCCGTGGCGCTGTCCTCAGAACCGGACATCTCCTGCTGATTCTGCTGTCGGACGTCGTCGGGCGTCTGATCCGGCGGGAACAGCCGGTCACGCGGCTCGAGGGTGTACGTCCCCGACATCCACATGCCGAGCGCCTGGAACAGCGACATCCCGTCGGTCACCGACACCGTGGTGAGGTTGAGGTTGCCTGTGGTCGGATCGGTGGGGACGCCGGTGATGTCGACGACCGGCTTGTCGTCCAACTGTCCGAGGGTGTTGACCGTGGGCCCGGGTCCGAGCGCGACGAACGGGACCTGCACCGTCGTCCCGACGAACAACAGTGCCACGAAGACCAGAACCGTCACCGCGACTGTCGCAATCCGACGATGCCCGGGCTGCAATCTCATTCCGCTCACAGTAGTGGACCGCCGGAACGCCCGAGGGCACCGCACGGCCACACGCAGTACGGACGTGGCGCAGACGTCCGGCCCGCGACCGCCGACATTGAGCTGCCTACGCTCAAGGCGAACGCCGGGACGCTGAATGGTCGATACCCGGGCGGTACCGTGGACTCATGACTGATCTGCCCTTCGGGTTCTCCCCATCCGGCGACGGCGACGACGACCGGCGCAAGGACAAGCACGGCGAGAATCAGGGCGGCACCGGCGATGCCTCGGGTGGCGCGCAGGGTGGCGCACAGAATCCCTTCGGCTTCGGTATGGGTGGCGAGGGCTTCGACCCCTCCTCGTTCGACCCGTCACAGCTCGGCCAGATGTTCTCGCAACTGGGCAGCATGTTCAGCGGGATGGGCAGCGGCATGACATCGGGGTCGGGTGGCGGACCGGTGAACTACCAGGTCGCCGCCAATCTCGCTCGGCAGCAGATCGGCAACTTCACGCCGGTGCTCGACAAGGAGACCCAGGCGGTCACCGATGCCGTCCGACTCGCCGAGGTCTGGCTCGACGACGTGACCACGCTGCCCGCAGGCGTTCGCACATCGGTCGCGTGGACTCCGGTGCAGTGGCTCGAGGAGTCGATGCCCACCTGGAAGCGACTCTGCGATCCGGTCGCCGAGCAACTCTCACGCACCTGGGAGCAGAACCTGCCCGCGGAAGCGGCGCAGTTCGCCGGGCCGATGATGGGCATGCTGACCCAGATGAGTGGGATGGCGTTCGGCACGCAGCTCGGCCAGGGACTCGGCCAGCTGGCCAAGGAGGTGCTCACCTCCACCGACATCGGACTTCCGTTGGCCCCGGAGGGCGTCGCGGTCCTGCTTCCCGAGGCGATCGCCGGCTTCGCCGAAGGGCTCGAGCAACCCGCCCAGGAGATCATCGTCTTCCTCGCCGCCCGTGAGGCTGCGCACGTTCGGCTGTTCACCCACGTGCCGTGGCTGCGGCAGCGGTTGCTGGCCACCGTCGAGGAGTACGCCCGCGGCATCAGCATCGACTTCAGCGGGATCAACGACCTCGCCACCGGTGTGGATCCTCAGGAACTGCTCTCCAATCCCGCCAAACTCGAGGAGCTGATCGGGTCGTCGGCCTCGTTCGAACCGACCACCACACCCGAGCAGGAAGCGGCGCTGGCACGCCTGGAGACACTGCTCGCGCTCGTCGAGGGCTGGGTCGAGCAAGCGGTCTCGCGCGCACTCGACGACCGGATCCCGAGCGCAGGCGCGCTGACCGAGACGATGCGCCGCCGCCGTGCATCCGGCGGCCCGGCCGAACAGACGTTCGCCACCCTCGTCGGCCTCGAACTCCGACCGCGTAAGGTCCGCGAGGCGTCGGCGTTGTGGCGGCAGCTGCTCGAAGCGTCCGACGTGGCGACCCGCGACGGCGTGTGGGCTCATCCCGACCTCATGCCCGACACCGCCGACCTGGACAATCCGGCAGCCTTCATCGACGGCGTCATCGGTGGCGGGACAGGGTCTTTCGATGATCCGATCGCCCAACTCGAGGCCACTCTCGCGCAGGAGCGCGCGGCCGAGGAGTCGAAGAAGACGGACGACTCCGCGGCAGACGATGACGGCGGCGAGAAGGACACCGACAACTGAGTTCGTGTTCGCCCACAGGCCGAGCAGCGGGCTGTGGACAACCACCCGGCACCGGCCGCGGGAGATGGCACAGTGACTCCCATGTCCGATCGCATCGCCCGCAGCGCCGCCACGAGCGGGCACCGCGCCTCGGACATGGAGGTCACGGAGGTGGCTGCGCTACCGATCAGTCTGCCGCTCGTGCGGCCGAACACTCCGGTGATGGTGCGGCCCGGCAATCGTGTCCACATCGGAAGCGACCCCCACCGCAGCCTCGTCATCGAGCTGACGCCGCCCGTGCGGGCGGCCGACGTCGCCGGTCTGCTGCGCGAGCTGACCCGGCCGCGCAGCCGAGCCGAGATGTTGCGGCGCGCAAGGGCGATCGGGCTCACACCGACCGACCTGGCCCGGATCATCGGACAACTCACCGTGGCGGGACAGGCGATACCCACCGACAACGGAAGATCGTCGTCGGCGCTGCGAATCCGGTTACACGGTCGGGGCCCGTTGTCGGATCTGCTGACCACATCGCTCACCGAGGTGGGGATGGTGCCGCGACGATCGGTTCGTCGGTCGGCCATGTCCGCCGCGCCCGACGGGTGGGACGCCAACCTGGTGGTGCTCACCGACTTTCTGGTGCACGACCCGGCAATCGTGAACGCGCTCAACGCAGCTCGTATCGCCCATGTGCAGGTACGGGTTCGCGACGGCGTCGGGGTGATCGGTCCACTCGTGCTGCCCGGCCTGTCGAGCTGTCTTCGCTGTGCCGACCACCACCGCGTTGCGATGGAGCCGGACTGGCCGCTGCTGGCCGCGCAGATGGTGCACCAACCCGGCTATGCCAGCGCCGGAACCATCCGGAGCACGGCGGCGTTGGCTCACGTGCAGATCGAGGAGTTGGCGGCCGCACTGTGGTCCGGCGCCACCGGGAGTCCGACCCCGCAGTTGTTCAACCGTGCGCTGGAACTGCACACCAACCCGGCCCGACTCACGGTCACCGAGTGGCCACCACACCCGCTGTGCGACTGCAGGCCGCTCGCGGCGGCGGGATGAGATACACGCGCGGCGCCCCGGCGCACACCACACCCACCGGCTCTGTGACCGATGTGGTGCAGGCGTGCTGGGAATCATCGACACAACCCGGTCCTCTATCCTGAGGTGGGGAAAGGACGCTATGAGCGACATCACTCGGGGGCAGGGACGACGCAACGCCAAGTTGGCGTCGCTGCCCATCGGTATGGCCGGACGCGCCGCCGCCGGTCTCGGTAAACGGATGGTCGGCCGGGACAAGGACGAAGTCCAGCAGGAGATGCTGGAGAAGGCGGCCGATCAGCTCTTCGCCGTCCTCGGCGAACTCAAGGGCGGCGCCATGAAGGTCGGTCAGGCCATGTCGATCATGGAGGCCGCCATCCCGGACGAGTTCGGCGAACCGTTCCGTGAGGCGCTGACCAAGTTGCAGGCCGAGGCACCGCCGATGCCGGCGCCGAAGGTGCACAAGGTCCTCGACCAACAGCTGGGAACGAAGTGGCGGGACCGGTTCCGGGAGTTCTCCGATGAGCCGGCCGCGTCGGCGAGCATCGGACAGGTTCACAAGGCGGTGTGGTCCGACGGCCGCACGGTCGCGGTCAAGGTGCAGTATCCGGGCGCCGATCACGCGCTCAAAGCCGATCTGAAGACGCTGTCCCGGATGTCGGGAGTCATCCAGCGGATGTCACCGGGCACCGATGTCAAAGCGATGATGGACGAACTCATCGACCGCACCGAGGCCGAACTCGACTATCTCGGTGAGGCCGACAACCAGCGTGCATTCGCCAAGGCCTTCGACGGCGACCCTGATTTCGTCATCCCGAAGGTCGTCGCGAGCGCCCCCAAGGTGGTCGTGTCGGAGTGGCTCGACGGGACTCCGCTGGCGAAGATCATCACCACCGGCGACCAGGCCACCCGTGATGATGCGGCCGCCAAGATGGCCACCTTCGAGGTGAGTTCGCCGTTCCGGGTGGGACTGCTGCACGGTGATCCACACCCCGGCAACTTCTTCCTCACCGACGACGGCCGGTTCGGTGTCCTGGACTTCGGGGCGGTGGGCCATTACCCCAACGGTCTGCCACCCGAGACCGGGCCGATCCTGCGGCTCGCGCGCGACAAAGAGTACGCAGAGCTCAAAGAGCTCATGGTGCGGACCGACTTCATCCGTCCGTCGCGGGCGGATCGGGTGACCGCCTCGGACATCGAGGCGTACCTGAAGCCGTACGTGGACCCGTTGTACAGCGAGTCCTTCCATTTCACCCGCAAGTGGATGCAGCGCGCCGCCGGCAAGGCCACCGACGTACGCGGCGACGTCTACAAGACGTCACGAAACCTCAACGTGCCCAAGAACTATGTGATGGTGTTCCGGGTCCTCGCAGGCTGCGTGGGCATCGCGTCGCAGCTCGAGGCCAACGCCCCCTACCGAGCGATCATGGAGAAGTGGGTCCCCGGCCTCGCCGATTGAGACCCCCAGGCCGCAGGGAGCGAGCCTGCGAGCGTCACCACCCCGGTCCTTGAGGCGCCGCCCCGAGGCGCCGCCCTGAGGAGCGAGCCTGCGAGCGTCACGAAGGGAGCGAGCCCGCGAGCGTCACCACTCCGGTCCCTGAGGAGCGAGCCTGCGAGCGTCACCACTCCGGTCCCTGAGGAGCGAGCCTGCGAGCGTCACCACTCCGGTCCCTGAGGAGCGAGCCTGCGAGCGTCACGAAGGGCCCTTCGTGACGCATCCTCGCAAGCTCGAAGGCTCCTCGGAGACCGGAGGAATGCTCATCCCGCAGACGCATCCTCGCAAGCCAATGTGCCCTTGGCAGGACGCTCGTTCCGGCGTGAAAATTAGTGGGCGGCTGGCTGGCAACGCCGTCGATCTTTGGCACTGTTGAGGCCGTTCGCAAGCCGGGTGCGGGTCTGTGTCGTGGGCTCTTCACTGTAACGACGCTGTTCGGCGCGAGTCGGGTGGCAGAGAGTACGAGGACTAGATTAGTTCGTGCCCTAACAGACCCCGGTCAGCCGCCCTGAAGTGGGTGCGAGTCGACCGAAGGTGGTGATGGGGTGATGCAAGTAGTTGATGAGGAACAGATCATCGAGCGGGTCGCCGCGCTCGATGTGGGCAAGGCCGAGGTGGTGTGCTGTGTGCGTCTGCCGGGTACTGGCCGTAAACGCCGCGACCAACAGGTCACCAAACATAAAGCGATGGTGCCGTCGTTGATGGCGTTGGGCCATCACTTGCGTGAGTTGGGCGTGACGCGGGTGGTGATGGAAGCGACCAGCGATTATTGGCGAGCGCCGTTCTACCTGTTCGAGGCCTATGAGCTTGATCCGTGGTTGGTCAATGCTCATGACGTCAAGCACGTCCCGGGACGGCCCAAGACCGACACTCTGGATGCGGTGTGGCTGTGCAAACTTGCCGAACGTCAGATGTTGCGTCCAAGTTTTGTTCCGCCACTAGAGCTCCGGCAGTTGCGGCGACTGACTCGCTACCGCATCAGCTTGGTCTCCGAACGCACCGCGGAGAAGAGTCGCGTGGAAAAGCTCCTCGAGGATGCGTGTATCAAACTGTCGGTGGTGGCCTCGGACATCTTCGGGGTATCCGGGCGCGAGATGATGGACGCATTGATCGCTGGTCAGGCCGATCCCGAACGATTGGCCGATCTGGCCCGCACCCGGATGCGGCGCAAGATCCCGCAGTTGACCGAAGCCTTCGCGGGTGTCACGTTGGGCAGTTTCACCGACGATCACCGCTTCCTGCTCACCCGCATGCTTGCACGGATCGATTCCACCGACGAGGAGATCGCGATGCTCGATGATCAGATCACTGAGCACATGGCCCCTTTTGTCCGCGAGGCCGAGCGCCTGTGTGAGATTCCCGGAATCTCTGATGTTTCGGCCGCGGCGTTGATCGCCGAGATCGGTGTGGACATGTCCCGCTTCCCCACACCCGCTCACCTGACGTCGTGGGCCCGATTCGCCCCCGGGGTGAAATCCAGTGCCGGCAAGAACACCGGTAACGGTGCCACCGGCAAGGGCAACAAGTACCTGGCCCGCACCCTGAGCGAGGTCGTCGCCTCGATCACCAAGTCGCGGAGCTTCCTCGGCGCCCGCTACAGACGTATCGCGCGACGCCGAGGTACGAACAAGGCCAACGTCGCCGTCGGCAGATCCATCCTCGTCATCATTTGGCAGCTGCTGTCCGATCCCGACGCCCACTTCGAGGACCTCGGCCCCGACCACTACGACAAGCACCGCAACACCACCCGCGCCACGCGCCACCACATCCAAGCCCTGCAGTCACTGGGCTGGCAGGTCTCGCTCGAACCGGCCGCGTAGCCCGAACCTCACCACACAACAACAGCGCAACGAACCCAACCACTCACCACCCGAACGTGAGCGGGGCACCCCAGCATGCCCCGTCACCTCTATTTTCGGACTAGCTCGAAGGCTCCTCGGAGACCGGAGGAATGCTCATCCCGCAGACGCATCCTCGCAAGCTCGAAGGCTCCTCAGAGACCAGAGGGAATGCTCATCCCGCGGTCGCGACCTTGGCGACTCCGCCATTCAGGCGGCATTCCTACGCGGGCGACCGCGCGGACGTTTCCGCGCGATCACCGTGCCGCGCTCGAAGATCTCGCCGCCCCAGACCCCCCAGGGCTCGGCACGATCGAGCGCGGCCTGCAGGCAGGCCTCGCGCAAGGGGCAGTCGGCGCACATGGCCTTCGCCCGTTCGAGATCTCGGGGGTCCTCGGCGAACCACAGATCGGCGTCAGCCACCTGGCAGGGCAGGTCAAGACCGACCGACATGCGGTCCGCCGAAAGACAGGATTCGAGAACGCAATCGACAGTCATTCTGCTCTCCACATCTGCTCGTGTTGGGTGTTGCACCCGAGTCCTGTGTGGAGGTGTCGATCCCGGATACTCATCGTCTCCGATGAGAAGCGGGAGGGACTGTCTCACAACAAGGGCCACGGGTTTCGCCTCTGCGATTCGCCCGTGGCCCGAAATGGTGCGGAGTTATCTCTTCCGCAGTTTTCGTATCTGCACGGGGAACCGCTGCGAGGCTCGCGCTGCGGCGGTTGCGGCACCGACGCGTGCTACGCGCTCGGCGGCCGGATGGCCGGCCATCGGAGCCACGCGGGTCTCGTCGACCCAGAAGCGGTTGCGTCGGGAACATGCATCGATGAGGTCGACCATGCTCGGCTCGGCCACAGGCAGGCTGATGCCGGCCGTGTTGTTGATTCCGTTCACTGATCCGCTCCCTTCTGTGCTCGCTGGCTTCCACCTGGTGAGGCGACCCGTTACGGACAAACGAATGGCACCCCGTGCTGACGGATCAAGAATATGTGCCGTCCCGACAATCGCACAACCTATTTTTGACCTGCGGTTTTCGACGTATGCCTGGCCTGCTCATGCAGCGACTCAATCCCGGCGGCTGTTGACGAGTTCGAGGAGCTCGCCGCCGAACTGTTCGAGTTTCACCGGGCCGATGCCCGGGATGGCACCGAGAGACCGCACATCGGTCGGGCGCTGTTCCGCGATCGCCTCGAGCATCGCGTCGGTGAGGACCGCGATGTCGCGGACTCCACGGACTCGGGCATGGTCACTGCGCCACGTGCGCAATGCCGACACCAGGCCCTCGTCACGGTCCTCGATCCGGCAGCTCGCACACCGTCCGCGCACGCGGGATTCCGGGTTGACGAGCTCGGCGCCGCACACGGTGCAGCGGCCACTGCGACGGGGATCGAGATCGATCCCGTCGAGGAAACGGGTACGACGCCGGGTGGCGCGTGCGGCCCCGGACCGGGACAGACTCCACGACAGATACAGGTGCTCCCGTGCACGGGTGATGCCCACATAGAAGAGGCGGCGTTCCTCCTCGATGGCATCGCGGCCCCGCTCGATGGCCTGCGTGATCGGAACCGACCCCTCGGTCAGACCGACCAGGAAGACCGCATCCCACTCCAGACCCTTCGCCGCGTGCAGTGAGGCGAGGGTCACGCCGGCATGCTCGGGCGTGTGCCGTTCCTCGGCGCGCATGGTCAGCTCGGTCACCAGCCGCTGCAGCGTCATCCCCGGATCGTCGACGAGCAGTTCGTCGACGACCGACATCAGCATGTGCAGCGAGGACCAGCGGAGTTTGGCGTGTTGACCCGCCGGTTCCTCCTCCGTCAGCCCGAGCGGCGCCAGGACCGCGCGAACCACTCGCGCGGTTTCTATCCCGTCCGGGAGATCGTCGCGCTCGGCGGTCGCCGCGAGTTTGCGCATGGCCTGCACGATCTCGGTTCGCGTGAAGAACGCCTCGGACCCCCGAACCTGATACGGGATGCCGGCCTCGGTGAGCGCCTCCTCGAAACGCTCCGATTGCGCGTTGACGCGATAGAGCACCGCGATCTCCGACGGTGCCGTCCCCGCGTTGATCAGGTGCTTGATCTGCGCGGCCACCCCGTGCGCCTCGCGCAGGTCGTCGGCGAACTCGGCAGGCCGGGGCACCGGACCCCGGGCACGCTGGCCGATGAGTTCCAGCCGGGTTCCCGGAGAACGCTCGGTGGCGGCGCCGATGACCTGATTCGCCAACCCCACCACCTCGGGAGTCGAGCGGTAGTCCCGCTCGAGACGCACGAGCGTGGCATCCGGATGGCGTCGGGTGAAATCCAGCAGGTACTTCGCGGTCGCCCCGGCAAACGAGTAGATGGTCTGGTTCGCGTCCCCGACGACGGTGAGGTTGTCGCGCTCCCCCAGCCAGGCATCGAGCAGTTGTTGCTGGACGGGCGTGATGTCCTGGTACTCGTCGACGACGAAACACCGGTAGCGCGAACGGAAATCGGTTGCCGCCTCCGGCTCGCGCAGCAGTTCACCGGCGTAGATGATCAGGTCGTCGAAGTCGAGCAGCAGATGCGAACCGTCGCGCTTGGCGCTCTCGTACGTCTCGAACACGGATGCGACGACGTCGTGCGGGAACGGGACGTCGCGGTCCGCCTCGCTGGCGGCTGTCGCGTAGTCCGCCGGCCCGATCAGCGATCCCTTGGCCCATTCGATCTCCGATGCCAGGTCGCGCAACGTCTCGCTCGACGTCGTGATACCCACGTGGCCGGCGGCGCGGGCCACCACGGGGAGTTTGTGATCGAGGAGCTCCCAGGTCAGTCCACGCGGCCAGAAGTACCGGAGTTGACGCATCGCCGCGGCGTGAAATGTCTGCGCCTGAACGGCATTGCCGGGACCGGCGATGTCCAGCGAGCGCAGCCGGGCACGCATCTCCCCCGCCGCCCGGGTCGTGAACGTGACCGCGAGCACCTGCCCGGGGCTGACCTGCCCACTGTCGATCAGATGCGCGATGCGGCGGGTGATGGTCCGCGTCTTGCCGGTTCCCGCACCTGCGAGTACACAGACCGGTCCCCGGGGCGCCAACACCGCCCGCTGCTGCTCGGGGTCGAGACCGTCGAGGATGCGGTGTGGATCGGGCACCGGTTCACTATGCCACCGCCCGCCGACAGCGCTCGTTCCCCATCCACAGCGCCGCGGCGGCCTGTCGACAGACGCGGGCTCGCTCAGCGGGCAGGTGAGCTCGCGGAGCGCAGAAGCCGACTTCGGGGGGTCAGACGCCCAGCTTGGCCTTGACCTCCGCGATCGAGGGGTTGGTGGCGGTCGTGCCGTCGGCGTACAGCACGGTCGGCACCACGTGGTTCCCGTCGTTGACGCTGCCGACGAAATCGGCGGCGTCCGGGTTGAGCTCGATGTCGACCTCCTGCCAGGACAGGCCGAGGCTCTTGAGACCCACCTTGAGCCTCGAACAGTAGCCACACCAGCTGGTGGTGTACATCGTCAGCTCACCTGTTTCGGAGACCCGGGCAGAGGCATCATCATCGATCACATTGCTCATGCCACCAATAACAGCACGGATCCTGCGACTGTTCCCAGTCGAACCGCTCTGAGCCTGAAAACCCGAGCGGCCAGGTTCGGGTGTCAACGCTCGGCGTATGCCCAGGCGGAGATCAGCGCACGCGCGATGGAGATCGATCCGGGCAGGCGGAGTCGACGGTCATCGGTTCCCGTGCCGACCGAGCCGTCGCCGCGCACCCACTCGCCACCTTCTTCGAGTGCCTCGATGACCTCGGCGCGATCGAACCATGCCGCATCCCCGATCTCTCCGTCGAGGAATGCCAGCGGCTCGGACGGATCACCGACCGCCGCGAAGCCCAGCATCAACGACCGCGGGAACGGCCACGGCTGACTGCCCAGGTAGCGGGCGTCGGTCACGGTGATGCCGACCTCCTCGTGCACCTCGCGCCGGACGCATTGTTCCAACGATTCGCCGGGTTCCACAAAACCCGCCAGGGTCGAGAACCACCCTTCCGGCCAGATGGCCTGCCGCCCGAGCAGCACGCGGTCGCCGCCGTCGTGCACGACCGTGATGATGGCCGGATCGGTCCGCGGGAACTCATCCCTGCCCGTCGCGGCGTGACGCCGGACCCAGCCCCCTCTCGCAGGTTCGGTCGGCGAGCCGTCGATCGGCGAGAACCGTGCCGTCGCATGCCAGTTCAGGATGCCCAGGGCGGTGGCGAGGAGTCCGGCCTCGTCGGCGGAGAGCCCGTGCGCGCCGCGCCGCGGGTCGTCGCCGGGGCCGTCGAATTCGTCGACCCGCAGTGCCCACAGGTCGGTTCCCGAGACGCCGAGGAACACCGCATCCGGCAGCGGTTCGGCGCCGAACGATGGCGCCTCGATCCACCGCAGCCCACCGCCGTCGGCCACCGGATATCGACCCTGTGCGTCGATCTGGAGCACACGGGCCCCGGCCCATCCGGAGTGCATCCGAGCGGGGTCGTCGCGGATCTCGTCGGCTCGATCGAAGGTCGCCCGCGACAGCAGCGGCGGTTGATCGAATACGAAGTCCGCCATCAGTCCGAAGGCCCCTTTCGCACGTAGAGCAGGCGATCGCCGACTTCGATCTGTTCGACCACGCTGTCGTCGACGCGATGTAGCACGCCGTTGCGTACCACGCCGAGCACGATGTCCCGGGTGTGTGCCGGCGAGCCGCCGGTCTCGGTCGGGTCGACCTCTCGCTCGGCGATCGCGTAGCCGGCGTCCGGTGTCAGCAGGTCTTCGATGACCTCGACCACCGACGGTGTCATGGTCGCGATGCCGAGCAGGCGTCCGGCGGTCTCCGACGACACCACCACCGAATTGGCGCCGGACTGCCGCATCAGGTGCGTGTTCTCCGACTCACGGATCGACGCCACGATCTTCGCGCGCGGGTTCAGTTCGCGGGCGGTCAACGTGGCGAGCACCGCGGTGTCATCGCGATTGGCCGCGACCACGATGCTGGCCGCGTGCCCGACGCCGGCCAACCGGAGTACGTCCGACTTGGTGGCGTCGCCGCGGACCGTGACGAGTCCTTCGGCCGCGGCGGCCTCCAGGACGTCCGGATTCGAGTCGACGACGACGATCTCGGAGGGCTTGGTGCCGTCGCCGACCATCGCGTCGACGGCGGTCCGCCCCTTGGTGCCGAAACCGATGACGACCGTGTGATTACGCACGCTGTTCCTCCACCGCTGGATCTTGAGTGCCTGACGGGACCGCTCGGTGAGCACCTCGAGGGTCGTTCCGATCAAGACGATCAGGAACAACACCCTCAACGGCGTGATGATGAGCAGGTTGATCAACCGCGCAGACTCGCTGAGGGGTGTGATGTCACCGTAGCCGGTCGTCGACAAGGTGACCGCCGAGTAGTACATCGCGTCGAGAAACGACAGCGGATCGTCCTGCACATCGCGATAGCCGTCACGGTCGAGGTAGACGATGATCGCGGTTGCGAACAGCGCGAACACCGCGAAGACGACCCGCTTGCCGATGGCGCGCCCCGGACTCTGCTGCAGTTCAGGGATTCTGACGACGCCGACGAGTGCGTAGTCGGGCCGGTCATTGAGTTGCTCACCCCGCAGGCGACTGCGGAAACCACGCTTGGCCATCAATATCGCGCCCGACGTTGCTTCACAAGAGCCGAATGTAGCCTATTTCGCGAGCAGTGCGCCGAGTGCCGCACGGTCCGGCAGATCGTCGGGTTCCAGCGTGAATCCCGACCGTACGTAGTGGAAGGCCGCACGCACCTTCCCCACCGGTACACCGGCCAGCTGCGCCCACGCGATCCGGTAGGCGGCGAGCTGGACGAACAGGGATTCGCGTCGCGCCGGTTCGGGTACCGAACCGGTCTTCCAGTCCACCACCAGCCAGCCGCCGTCGGGTTCGGCGAACACGGCATCGATCCGGCCTCGGATCACGGTCGGCCCGATCACGGTCTCGAACGGCACCTCCACCTCCGTGGGGCTGCGCTGCGCCCACCGCGAGGAGAGGAACGCGTCGCGCAGGGCGTCGAGGTCGGCGTCCGGGACGGCTGTCGCGTCGGCGGCGCCGGGGAGCTCGTCGATGTCGAGCAGCCGGGTGGCGCCGAACCAGCGCTCCACCCAGGCGTGGAAGGCGGTGCCGCGACGAGCCGTCGGGTTCGGTGCGAACGGTGTGGGACGGCGCAGTCGCCGCGCAAAAGCCCCTTCGTCGGCATCGAGTTCGACGAGCTGGCTGACCGACAGGTGCGTGGGCAATTCCACGTCGACCTCGGCCTGGTTGGTCCGGTGATGCTCGGCGAGCAACGCGACGACCTCCGACCGCCACGCGGCGATCTCCTCATCATCGTCGGACTCCTGGTGCGCTGCGTCGAACAGAGCAGGTTCGCTCCCCCTCCCGGTGTCGGAGGGGACTTCGAACAGCGCCGGGGCATCACGTTCGGCGATCGCCTCGGTGACCATGCGTGCCGCCGTATCCAGCGCGTCGCGACGCTCTCCCAGCGGGTCGGCGGGCCATGCGGCGGAGATGATCTCGTCGGCCAACGGGTTCGTCGCGTCCGCGGGCGGATCGGGGGTGTCGACGTCGATGGCCAGACCCGTCGAATCGGTCCCCGGATCGGCGATCGCCGCGGTGACGATCGTCCGGATCTCCTCGAAGAACGGCGAACCGCCGCGCGGCTTGTCCCCGGTCTCCGACCAGTGGTGCGCCGAGATCAGCAGCGATCGCTTCGCGCGGGTGAGCGCGACGTAGAGCAGCCGGCGGTCCTCCTCGAGCCGACGTTGCCCGATCGCCTCCTTGTGCTCGGTCAGTGCCACCTCGAGTTCCTTGCGGTCCGCGACCGACCGGAGGTCCAGCGCCGGGAAGCCCTCACTGTTGATCCCGTCGGCGAGATCGCCGCGCAACTCCGCCGGCAACTCCTTGGCGCTACCCAGCCATGTCGAGTCGGCGCGGCCGCCCGGGAAGATGTTCTCGCACAGGTGCGGCAGCACGACGACCTCCCATTCGAGCCCCTTGGCCGCATGCACCGTCAGGATCTGCACGCGCTGCTCGGCAACCTCGATCCGGCCGGGTTCCAGGCCCTTCTCGATGGTCTCCGCCGTGTCCAGGAAGGCCAGCAGGCCAGGGAGATTCGCACCCTGGCGGTCCGCGTAGGAGGTGACGTAGTCGGCGAAGGCGTCGAGATGTTCGCGACCGGTGATCGCGCCGCGCATCCGATGGGCCCGGATCTGGGCCTCCACGGCGACACCGATCGTGTGTTCCACGTCGGCGACGAGTTCGGGCAGCGGCTGGCCGATTCGCCGACGGAGCGACTCGAGTTGGGCCCCGAACGCCCGGATCCGGGCGAATCCCTCCGGGCTGTAGCGATGCGGCTCGCCGGGGTCGACGATGGCATCGGCGATCCCCGCCCGGTCGACGATCTCGGTCGGCAGCACCGCATCGAGGGCATCGTCGAGTTCCTCCCGCGATGCCACCACCCCGTTCGACGCGGTGAACTCGACGGCCGCGAGTTCGGTGGCGCGCCGCCACAGGGCGGCCAGGTCAGCGGCACCGAGCTGCCATCGCGCGCCGGTCAGCAGCCGCATCGCCGCGGTACCGGCCATCGGGTCGGCGATGACCCGCAGCATCGCGACGATGTCCTCGATCTCCGGAACGTGCAGCAGCCCACCGATGCCGACCACCTCGGCGGGTATGCCGCGGCTCTCGAGTTCGGCCGCCAGCGGTGCGGAGTCGTCGTTGCGCCGCACCAGGATCGCCGTGGTCGGCGGGTTCTCGCCGGCGTCCTCGGCGGCCCGATAGAGCTGCTCGACATGGTCGGCGATCCAACGTCGTTCGTCGACGACGGTCTCGGTCAGTGCAAGATCGACGGTGCCGAGCGGGGCATCCGGGCGCGGCCGCAGCACACTCACCGGGATGCCGCGGCGCCGGAGTTCCTCCGACGTCTCGTTGGCCAGCCGCAGCGCATGAACCGAATTGCGCCAGCTCGTCAGCAATTCCAGCCGGACGGCCGGCGAGGAGTCCGCCTGACGGAAGTCGTCGGTGAACCGCGGCAGGTTGGCCGCCGATGCGCCTCGCCAGCCGTAGATCGACTGGATCGGATCGCCGACCGCCGTCACCGCGACCGAGCCCTGCTGCGGGCGGTGTCCGCTGCCGCGCACGGCGGCCGGCGCGACCCCGAACAGGGTGGCCAGCAGGACACGCTGCGAATGTCCGGTGTCCTGATATTCGTCGAGCAGCACCGCACGGAATGAATCGCGCTCAGCAGCAACCACTTCCGGATTGCGCATGACGAGCTGTGCCGCGAGTGACATCTGACTGCCGAAGTCCAGGGCGGTCGCCGCACGCATCGTCTCGGCCAGCGCGATGACCATCGGGATGAGCTCGCGGCGCTCGTCGATGACGTCGCGGATCTTGAGCAACGCCTGTGTCGGTGTGTCCCGCTGACGGGGCCCCTTCGGCAGGGTCTCGATCAGGCCGTACAGGTCATCGCCGGCCCGACGCAGATCGTCGACGTCGACGAGATGTTCGGCCATCTCCCCGTAGAGCTTCAGCACCGCTTCGGTGACACTCGACGGCACCTTTGTGGTCTGCAGCTCTCCGGTCCAGTTGGACACCACCGAGAACGCCATCTGCCATAACTCGGTCTCCGACAGCAGCGTCGAGTTGGGTTCCACCGGCAACAGCAGCCCGTAGTCGGCGATGAGCCGACCCGCGTAGGCGTGGTAGGTGCTGACCTCGGGGTCGCCCCCACTCAGGGATGCCGCGATGGCGCCATCGGGGTCCCACCGCCGCAACGCCGGCGAGCCCGACAGCATCGACAGTCGCCGTCGGATGCGCGCACCGAGTTCGCTCGCGGCCTTGCGGGTGAACGTGAGGCCGAGCACCTCGTCGGGAGCCACCATGCCGTTCGCGACCAGCCAGACGACCCGTGCCGCCATGGTCTCGGTCTTTCCGGCTCCGGCACCGGCCACGACGAGCAACGGTTCCATCGGTGCCTCGATCACCGCCACCTGCTCAGGAGTCGGTGTCGGCAGCCCCAGCGCAGCGGCGATCGCCACCGCGGAGATCTGCGGACGCTGCGACGCGTCAGTCATCGATCACCGTCTTCCCACGCAGTTGGGCAGGGCAACTCGTCGACAGCGTGCAGTGGACGCAGCCGGGGTTACGGGTGGCGGCGAACATCGGCCCCACACTGGCACGCGCGGCGGTACGCACCGTCGCGATCCACTCGTCGACCTGATCCGGAGACAACGGACCCTGTACCCGCTCGGTGGCGCCGGTGTTCTTGTTGGCCGCCGAGACGTACACCAATCGTCCCCCACCGGGCTCGGTCGACCCGGCACCCTCCGTGCCGCCGAGCGCCAGCGCGAGCTGATAGGTCGCCAACTGTGCGTGGTCGGCCGCATCGGCCTTCGAGATCGCGGTCTTGGCGGTCTTGACGTCCACCACCACCGGTCTGCCCTGCCGGTCGCGTTCCAGCCGGTCGATCCGGCCCCGGAGCCGCACCGGCACCTCGCCGGGCTTCAGATCGGCGTCGGTGCCGGGCACGCGGTCGGCGGGGATGGTCGCGTCGATCTCCGCCTCCACCCCGGCCTCGGAGAGCTCGTCACGCGAGATCCGCAGCCAGTCACGGAAATTCGTCAGCATCGCCTCGGCACGCTCGAGTTCCCGCACCGAATACCACGCAGCTCCGGTGTCGACACGATCCCAGATGCCACGCAGGGCGGCGGTCACCTCGGCGGGCTCGATCTGGCCGGCAACCGCCTGGACCAACGTGTGCACGAGGTTGCCGGTCAACGCCGGCGTCCCGTCCCCGTCGCGCCCGCCGTGCCGTTCGAGCACCCACCGCAGCGAACACCGCGTCAGCGACTCGACATTGGACGGGGACAGCGTCACCGGCCCGCGGTCGGGGGTCCACAGCGCGGCCTGGGTGCTCGGGCCCGCCATGCCGAACCAATCCTTCGGTGCCGCACCGGGAATGTCGGAGTCGGCGAGTTGCGCGAGCAGCTCGGCGGCCGCACGCGTGCGTCGATCGGCCGGCGCGCCCTGTTCGAGCCCGTCCGACCCGCTGACCACAACCGAGCGCAAGGTCGCGATCAACGACGGCAACGACAACACCCGACCGACACCGGGATCGAGAGGTAGTTCGGGTAACCCGGACTCCGCGGCCTCGACCGGATCTCCTGACGACAGTCCGTGCCGCGCCGCGATCGCATCCGCGATCTCCGCGACGAACCGCGAGGGCGATGCGTCACCGCTACCGTCCTCCACCGCGGTCACCAGCAGCCGACGTCGCGCGCGCGTGCACGCCACCAGCAGCAGCCGACGCTCGTCGGCGAGCGCCGACGTCGAACGCGCCACCGTGTCGAGCGCCTCGGGGTCGACCCCGTCGAGGAGGTCGACGAGTTGGCCGGTCGCGAGCACGCTGCCACGACTGCGCAGCGACGGCCACAATCCGTCGAGCACGCCGGCCACCGCGACGACATCCCACTCGCGGCCCGCCGCGGCATGCGCCGACAGGACGGTGACCGCGTCGCCCGCGGCGCCCGCGAGACGACTGTCCCGGGGGATCTGGAGCGCGGCGAGGTAGCGCACGAAACCCGCGGGCCCGGCGGCGGGCAGGGTGTCGACGAAGTTGGCCGCCGCCTCGAACATCGCCATCACGGCGTCGAGGTCACGATCGGCCTGTTCACCGGCCGGTCCACCACGTATCGCACTGGCCGCCCATCGTCGTTCCAGGCCGGTCGACTGCCATGCGGCCCAGAGGGTGTCCTCCACACCACGGCGCTCACGGTGCACGCGATCGGCGGCGTCGACGACCTCGAGGGCCCGCACGAGAGGTTTCGCCTCGGCTTCGGTGAGCTCGGCGACATAATGCGCTGCGGCCTCACGGTCGAGGAGCGCTCGACGCAACGCGACCAGAGAATCCGTGGCCGCGCCGCCACCTCCGCGTTCGTCGAGCCGCCGCACGCCTCGTCGCAGTCGCCGCATGGCGCCCGGGTCGGCGCCGCCGATCGGGCCGGACAGCAGTGCGACGGCGTCGTCGATGGTGAACTCGTCGGCCGCGGCGGCATCGGGCAGCTCCCGTGCCGCGACGGCCCGCAACACCTGCATCAGTGCGGCCACCGCCCGCTGCCGATGCAGCGGCAGATCACTCGTCGGTGTGGTCACCGGGACGCCTGCGGACCGGAAGGCGCGGCGCAACGCAGGCAGCGCCAGTGGCACCGACCGCACGACAACCGCCATCCGCGACCACGGTGTCTTCTCGAACAGATGAGCCCGGCGGAGCAGGTCGGCGACGGCGGTGGCCTCCTTGGCGGCCGAGCTGAACACCTTGACCTCGGCTCCGCCGGACGTGCCATCCGGCGCCCGGGAGGTAGCGTCGTCGGCGGGTGCGGGATACGGATGCGGACGAGCTCCGGGGAGCCGGGACACCAGCGCTGCCCCGACTGCCGCGATCTCGGGATGACTGCGAAACGTCGTGTCCAGCAGAATGTCCCGCTCCGATGTGGGTTCGGCGAGTCCGTCGGCGAATCGGCGGCTCGCACCCCGGAACCCATACACGGATTGATCGGTGTCCGCGGCGATGACCGTCGAGTCGGTACCGGTACCGACCAGGGTCACGAGCGCGGCCGCCTGCGGGTCGAGGTGCTGCGCGTCGTCGACCAGGAGATGGCGAATCCGACGGCGCTGGCCGGCCAGCAGTTCGGGGTCGGTCGCGAACGCCGACAACGCCGATCCGATGAGCTCGGCGGCGTCCACCGCCGGAGCGGATGCGCCGGGCGCGTCGGCACCCACCGAGCCGCGGAGCAACATGTTCTGCTCGTACTGTGCGTAGGCACGGCCCGCCGCCACCCATTCCGGTCGCCGATGTTCACGCCCGAGCGCCGTCAACTCCTCGGGTCCCACGCCACGCTCGGCCGCCCGCATCATCAGGTCACGCAGTGCCTGCGCGAAGCCTGCGGTACCGAGCGCGGGACGCAGGCGTTCGGGCCAGTGGCCGGCACCGTCCTCGACATCACCGGCGAGCAACTCGCGCAACACCATGTCCTGCTCGGAACCGGTGATCAACCTGGGCGGCGGGTTGCCATGCGCGCTCGCCTGCAGCCGCAGGATCGCGAAGGCGTAGGAGTGAACTGTCCGTACCAGGGGTTCCCGCAACGCGCGGCTGTCGTCGGCGAGCGCATCCGCATCGCCGCTCGATCCGGTTCCCGCCGTGGCGGACAGCACCCGGCGGGTGATCTGCTCCCGCAGTGATGCCGCCGCACGCCGTGATGCGGCCAGCACCAGCACCGACTCGGGGTCGACGTCCGCTCGCAGCAACCGCGCGACGGCGGCATCGACGATCAGCGAGGACTTCCCGGTCCCGGGTCCACCGTGCACCCGCACCGGCGACCACGGCTTCCCCGGATCCGCCGATGCCGATCCTTCGATGACGGCGGCGACCTCGGCGGGCCAGGTTCGTTCACCGTCGTCGGCGGCTCGCGTCGCGATCAACCGGGTACGCAGTGCGGTGCCACCGGTGGCGCGGCGATGTGCGTCCACTCCGCGGTGGTCGTCGCTGCGTCTGGCCATGTGACCATGGAATCACGCGCCGCTGACACCATCCGGCGAGGCGCCGTCGGACCAGACGGGCAGCCTCTCTGGCATAGATGCCGTCTATATCCACCATCGAGAGATTCGTCTTCCTCGACACCTCCCACCCTGCCGACAATGGCTCGCATCACATTCGTAGCGAGATATCCCGGAGGTCACACGCACGATGCCAGAATTCGTGGAGCCGATGACAAGCCGCCCATCCGACCCGGTCGCCACACCGCCGGCCGCGACCGCGGCGCCGATCAGCACCAAGCTGTTGATCGCGTTCCTGCTGACGTACGTGGGCTTCTGGCTCGCCTACCTGACCCCGCCGATCGTCTCCATGTCCCTGCGTATCAGTGATGTGCTGCCCGAGGGCGAACGGGCCCGGGCGCTCTCGCTCGTGCTGGGCGCCGGCGGTGTGGTCGCACTGCTGACCAACCCGATCGTGGGCGCGCTGAGTGACCGCACCCGTTCACGATTCGGCATGCGCACCCCCTGGATCGTCGGCGGCACCACCGTCTCCGTCGCCGGGTTCGGACTGCTCGCGCTGTCGAACTCGATACCCGGAATCCTCATCGGCTACCTGATCGGCATCGCCGGCGCGTTCGCGGTGCTCGCCGCGTTGATGGCGATCCTGCCCGACCAGGTGCCGGCGGACCAGCGTGGCCGAGTGGCCGGCCTCGCAGGCATGTGTGTCCCTGTCGGCGCGGTCGCGGGCGCAGCGCTCATGCCGATCCTGTCGCGGTACGGACCACTGGCGATGTTCGTCGGACCGTGCGTGTTCATGGTCGTCGGTGCGGGATTCCTGCTTCGGGTACTCGACGATCGGCGTCTGAGTCCCGAAGCCGCCGAGGCACTTCCGCGATTGACGATGTCCGCGATGGTGCGCAGCTACTGGATCAGTCCGCGCAGACACCCCGACTTCGGGTGGACGTGGTTGAGTCGGTTCCTGCTCTTCATGGGGACCGCGATTCTGGTCGGCTATCAGGTGCTCTACCTGGTGAACCAACTGCACTACACCATGGCGTCGGTCGCCGGCATCGTCGCGGTCTCCACGCTCGTCCATTACGCGTTCACCTTCGTGTTCAGCCCGATCGCCGGATCGCTCTCGGACCGAATCGGACGACGGAAGATCTTCGTGGCCGCCGGCGCATCGATCTACGCACTCGGTATGGTGGCGATCGCGCTCGCGCATTCGCTGCCGCTGTTCCTGATCGGCATGGCGGTCACCGGGATCGGTGAAGGAATCTATCTCGCAGTCGATCTCGCCCTCGTCACCGAGGTCATCCCGGACACCGACGACTCCGCCCGCGCGATGGGTCTGTTCAACGTCGCCAACACCGTGCCGCCGGCGCTGTCCCCGGCGATCGCGCCGGCCTTTCTCGCGATACCCGCGTTCGGCGTCTACACCGCGGGACCGGACGGGAACTTCGTCACGCTGTACCTGGCGTCGGCGATCTTCGCACTGCTGGGCGCCATCGCCATCCACCGGGTGAAGGGCGCACGCTGAACCCGGCGACACGGCCCGGGACCGCGGCGTTCGGCGCGGGTGCGGCAGGATGGCGGCATGACGCTGACGACGTATGCGTTCGGTCCGGACTCCACAGATGTGCCGCACGTCCTGGCCGTCCATGGCCTGACCGGCCACGGTCGACGATGGGAATCGTTGGCCACCGACCACCTGCCGGATCTGCGTGTGATCGCGCCCGACCTACTCGGGCACGGCCACTCGCCGTGGGAGCCCCCGTGGTCGTTCACCGAGCATGTGGATGCGCTGACGGAGGTGGTCGACGAGTACATACCGGCATCGGCTCGTCCGTTCGTCATCGTCGGCCACTCCTTCGGTGGCGCGATCGCGATCCGTCTCGCGCGGCGGCTGGGTGTATCGGCTGTTCGCGCGCTGGTGTTGTTGGACCCGGCACAGGGTCTCGATCCGAGCTGGGCACTGGAGGTGGCCACCGACAGTCTCGCGCACTGGGACTATCCCGACGCCGATGCCGCCCGCGCGGCGAAGCGTGGCGAGGGCTGGGCCGAGGTCCCGGAGATATTGCTGGACAAGGAGATCGAGAATCATCTCATCGGCCTCGACCAGGGCCGGGTGGGTTGGCGGGTCAGCGCCGCCGGCGCGGCGGCCGCGTGGGGTGAGATGGCCCGGGAATTCGCCCTGCCGCCTCCGGGTCTGCCTACGACGATCGTGGTCGCCGATCAGGTCGACCCGCCGTTCGTCGGTCCGGCCTTCCTGGAGGCATGCGCCGCCGAACGCGGCGACAGCGTGGAGATCGTGCACGCCGATTGCGGACACATGGTCCCGTTTCTGGAGCCACAACTCACCGCCCGCAGTGTCCGGGCAATGGTCGGGACTCGCTGACCGTGGCAGCGGTCAGCGATGCCGACGTCGAGCAGGTGCGAGCGCTCGTCGCCGCGATCCCGCCAGGGCAGGTGACCACCTACGGCGACCTGGCCCATGCGGTCGGCCTGTCCAGCCCACGCATCGTGGGGTGGATCATGCGCACCGACTCCGGTGACCTGCCCTGGCATCGCGTTGTCCCCGCATCCGGGAGGCCTGCCCCGCACCTGGCCACCAGACAGTTGGAACGCCTTGGAGCCGAGGGCGTTCCGATCGAGAACGGCCGGATCGCGCTGCGGCGCTGCCGTTGGACGCCGGACGCCTGATCGAATCGGGCTCGATGGTCTCGATACACCACTCACTCCGTTCGCGACTACTCGACCAGCGAAAGACAGACACTCCACCGACACACGTCACGCCGCCCGCTGGCCGAGTAGGCGCGAGCCGCCAGGCGAGCACCGTATCGAGACCGCTGGCCGGACAGCGGAATCGCTCAGCGCCGAACTGCCCGCCGCCGGTAGGGGCTCACGGCGGCCCGCATCCGCGTCTCGATGAGGTCGACGATGCGGCGGTCCGCGCCGAGCGGAGCAGCGACCGCGTCCGCGCCGTAGGTGTGCAGTCTGTTGTGAAAGAGGCCGGGCGCCAACAGATAGCTGGCGATCACCACCCGCCGCCCGCGTCGCGAGGCACGCTCCACGGCTTCGGGTACCGACGGTGACGCCGTGGTGATGAAACCGACCTCGACCCGCCCGCCGATGATCGACTCGAGCTGCCGAGCAGCGAGATGAACTTGATAGCAAGCACTTTCGTCTGACGAGCCGGCGGCGGCCAACACCACGGCATCTCCCGGCTCCCAGCCCGCCTCCACCAGCCGGAGGCGCGCCACATCGGCGATGGCGGGGTCGGGACCGAGCGCACGGGTCACCACCGTGTCCTCGCGTCCCGCGGCGGCCACATGTTCAGGGATGTCCTTGCGAACGTGATAGCCCGAGGCGAGGAAAGCCGGGACCAGCACCGCCGGTCGGTCGACGTCGGCGATCACCTCGGTAGGAGTCGGCCCGAGGACGTCGACGAACGCCGTGCGGGTGGTTCCGATCCGCTCACTGACGGCTTCCGCGATCTGAGCGATCACAGTGATGCCGTGCGGGTTTCGCGTTCCGTGCGCAACCAGCACCGGGCTGATCTCGCGCAGGCGGTCGCCGACGGGCAGTGCCGGTCGTTCGCCACGATGCCTCATTCGACGTCCTCTCCCTCGTACTCCAGGTCGACGGCGAGGCGATATCCGCGCTTCACCACCGTCTGGATCATCTTCGGGTCACCCAGGGCATTCCGCAGACGGGCCACGGCCACCTCCACGGCGTGCGTGTCAGAACTGTCGCCCGGCAGTCCGGCGAGCAGGTCCTGGCGGGAGACCACACGACCGGGCGCCGAGGCGAGCGATTTGAGCAGGATCAGGCTCGTCGCCGACAGCTCCCGGACCACACCGTCCACCACCACGGCCTGCCCCCGAATTGCTGTGTCGTGTCCGTGGACTCGCAAGTTGTGACTTCTCCGTGGTAGTTCGTCGGTGATAAGCCGGGCCAGTGCGCCGAGGCGATACCGTTTCGGGTAGGTGGTCGGGATCTGCAGGGCCTCGAGCGGCCCCGCGGTCACCGAGCCGACACACATCACCGGCACCGCAGTGCGCATCGAGTGCACGAACTGGGCGAGTTTGCCGAGCTCCTTGGCCCGGGTCAGGATCGATGCCGCGGCCGGCGCGCTGGTGAAGGTGATGGCGTCGAGATCACCGCGGATCACCGCGCCGATCATCCGATCGATCCGGTCGATGTCGGGGTGCATGTTCCAGCGGTAAACCGGCACCGGCATCACCTTCGCCCCGGCGGCGCGCAGCACCGCACAGAAGTCCGGCAGCGGCTCCCACTCGGTGGTCGCCCCGTGCAGCTGCACCGCGATCCGGACACCCTCCACGCCCTCGTCGAGCAGCCGGTCGAGCACCTCCGAGGAGGACTCGCTCTCCGGCGACCACTCCTCGCGGAGCCCCGCGGCGCGGATTGCCCCCTTGGCCTTCGGTCCGCGGGCGATCAGTCGACTCTTGTCCAACGCGCGGATCAGCGGCTCGGCGCTGCCCCACCCGTCGGCGGCCTCCACCCAACCACGGAATCCGATGCCCGTGGTCGCGACCATCAGCTCGGGCGGGTCGGCGATGATCTCCTCGGTGACGTGCTCGAGTTCCGTGTCGTCGACCAGCGGCAGGATTCGTATCGTCGGCGCGGCCATCACCTCGGCACCGCGTCGGGTCAACAGGGCCGCGAACTCCTCGGCCCGGCGGGCGGCGGTTATCCCGATGGTGAATCCCGCCAGGGGCAACGTCTCGGCGTCGTCGGCGGACGTCTGTTTGTTGTTGCTCATGAGTGAGGGAAATACACCTCGACCATGTCGTCGATGACATGTACGGCGTAGCTGGGCACCGACATCGACTCGTCATCGAGGCAGACGCCGGTGCGCAACGAGAACACCTGCTTGCCGAGCGGGCTCGCCACGGTCGGCTCACCGGCACGGTCACCGGTGACACCGCGGGAGAGCACCGCCGCACGGGCAAACGGATCGATGTTGCCGATCGCATACAGGCGGGTGCGGCCGAGGACCGCCTCGCGGTCGGTCTCCAGTGCCGGGATCCGGAACAACGCAGCCTGTTCGAACTCGGGCCCGAGGACTCCGACCCCACGGCCGACCGCAAGGTCGGCCAGCACACATGCGCGGACCCACTGACCCGGGATCACATCGGGATGGGTCACCCCACCGGGTTCGTTCGCCGTGGACTCCTGGGCGACTGTCATGTCGGCACTCCTTCACGTTCGATCGCATCGTGGTTTGCGGAATCGTCTGCCCCGGCTACGGGCATCGACGGCATGTCGAGCAGCACCGGCACCTTGCGGTCTTCCTCGCTGAAACGGATCGTCGGGTCGACCACCTCCGGTGCATTGACGAACGAGACGAACCGCTTGAGTTTTTCCTCGTCCTCGAGAACTGCGGCCCATTCGTCGCGGTAGCCCGCGACGTGGCGCTCCATGTCCGCCTCGAGTTCCGCCGCGAGTCCGAGGCTGTCGTCACAGACCACCGCACGCAGATGATCGAGTCCACCCTCCAAGGATTCCAGCCACGGCGCTGTGCGCTGCAGACGGTCGGCGGTGCGGATATAGAACATCAGGTACCGATCAATGTAGGCGACCAGCGTCCGGTCATCCACTCCGCTGGCGATCAGTTGCGCGTGCTTGGGACTCTGTCCACCGTTGCCGGCGACGTAGAGGTTCCATCCGTTCTCGGTGGCGATCACCCCGACGTCCTTTCCGCGCGCCTCGGCGCATTCCCGTGCGCATCCCGAGACACCGAACTTGAGCTTGTGCGGCGACCGAAGGCCCCGGTATCGCTTCTCGAGCAGCACCGCCATCCCCACCGAGTCCTGCACGCCGTAGCGACACCAGGTGGAGCCGACACAGCTCTTCACCGTGCGCAGACTCTTGCCGTAGGCGTGGCCCGACTCCATTCCGGCGTCGACGAGCCGGCGCCAGATCTCGGGTAGCTGATCCACACGCGCACCGAACAGATCGATACGCTGCCCGCCGGTGATCTTGGTGTAGAGCCCGAAGTCGCGGGCGATCTCACCGATCACGATGAGCTGTTCGGGGGTCACCTCGCCGCCCGGCATCCGCGGGACGACGGAGTACGAACCGTTCTTCTGCATGTTCGCCAGGAAGTGGTCGTTGGTGTCCTGCAGTGCCGCCTGCTCACCGTCGAGGATGTGATCGCTCGAGGTCGAGGCCAGAATGGATGCCACGGTGGGCTTGCAGATGTCGCAGCCCTGTCCGGTCCCGTGCCGCTCGATGAGTTCGGAGAAGGTCCGGATACCGGTCACCGAGACGATCTCGAACAGTTCACGACGCGAGTGCTCGAAGTGCTCACACAGGGCCTTCGACAGCTCGACGCCGGACGCCGCGAGCAGCGACTTGATGCTCGGCAGACAGCCACCGCAGGTGGTGCCGGCACAGGTCGTCTTCTTGATGTCGGCGATCTCGCAGGCACCGTCGGCGATCGCCGAGCAGATGGCGCCCTTCGACACCCCGTTGCACGAACAGATCTCGGCGTCGTCGGGCAGGGCGTCGATGCCCACACCGGGTCCGGCCGCCGGAGCGATCAGCGCCGCCGGGTCACCGGGGATCTCCCGGCCCACCATCGGCTTGAGCATCGCGTACGCGGACGCATCACCCACCAGGATGCCGCCGAGCAGCGTCGTGGCGTCGTCGGAGACCACCACCTTCGCGTAGCGTCCGGCCACCGCGTCGTGGTAGACGATCTCCAGCGCGTTCTCGGTGGTCGCCATCGCGTCACCGAAGCTGGCGACGTCGACGCCGAGGAGTTTGAGCTTGGTCGACATGTCGGCGCCCGGGAATGTGGACTGCTCGCCGAGGAGCTGGTCGGCCACCACCTCGGCAGTGCTGTAGCCGGGGGCGACGAGCCCGTAGCAACGCCCCTCGACCGCCGCGACCTCACCGATCGCATAGATGTCCGGGTCGTCGGTGCGGCACGCGGTGTCCACCAGCACGCCGCCACGTTCGGCGACTGCCAGCCCGGCCTCGCGAGCCACCTGATCGCGGGGCCGGACACCCGCCGAGAACACCACCAGCGCCGCATCCAACTCGGTGTCGTCGCTGAGTGTCACGCGCAGCCCACCGGATTCACCGTCGGCGATGTCGGCGGTGCCGACACCGGTGTGCACCGTCAGCCCGAGGTCGGTGACCAGGGACTTCAAGACCGCCCCACCGCCCTCGTCGACCTGCATCGGCATGAGTCGCGGCGCGAACTCCACCACGTGCGGCGTCATACCCATCAGCTTGAGCGCGTTGGCGGCCTCCAGTCCGAGCAGACCGCCGCCGACGACGATTCCGGGGGCCCCCGGACCGGCGGCATCGGCCGTCGCCCGGATTGCGTCCAGATCGTCCAGCGTGCGGTAGACGAAGCACTTCTCGTTGTCGTGGCCGGGTACCGGCGGAACGAACGCGTAGGAGCCGGTGGCCAGCACGAGCGCGTCGTAGGCGATCTCGCGACCGGACGTGGTGACCACCCGATGCCCTGCGCGGTCGATGTCGGTGACCGTCTCCCCGAGATGGGTCACCACGTGCTCGTCGCCGGCGTAGGTGTTGCCGTCCAGCGCCAGCGAATCCCGTTGCCAGGCGCCGACATAGGATGACAAGCCGACACGGTCGTATGCGGGGTCGGCCTCTTCGGAGACCACCTCGATCCGCCAGGTGCCGTCGGTGTCACGGTTGCGTAGCGTCTGGACGAAGCGGTGACCCACCATGCCGTGGCCGACCACGACAACTGTCTTGGATTCGCTGGTCACTGGTAACTCCTTGATGTTTCGGCGTAGGACCGGTCGGTGGGACCGGTCAGGCCAGGGTTTTGTCGGTCGCGCCGGAATCGGTACCGGCGGCGACCTCACTGTTGTCGGTGCTCGGGTCGACCGGGGTTGCTTCTGCTCCGGAGCCCTCGGCGACCTGCAGGTCGGTGGTCTCGCTGACCACGGCGGGACGGCGCGCATAGAACCACCAGGTGATCGCCCCGGCGACGACGTAGAAGGCCAGGAAGATCCAGAACGCCACGGTGGCCGACTGATTCGACTTGTAGCTCTGGCGCAGGACGAGGTTGATCCCCACACCGCCGAGACCACCTGCCGCGCCTGCGATCCCGATCAGCGCGCCGGACATGCTGCGCGACCACTTGGTCTTGCCGAGCGCGTTGAGCCCGGACAAGCCCTTGGACTTGTCCTCCCAGATCGTCGGGATGATCTTGTAGACCGAGCCGTTGGCGATGCCCGAGATGAGGAACAGCAGGATGAACGCGATGACGAACGCGGTCAGCACTCCGCCGGTGATCACCTTGCCGTTGGAGTCCGCGATCGTGCCGGCGACCACCAGGATCGATGCGGAGGCGGCCATCGCGATGAAGCTGTAGAACGTGACCTTGCCGCCACCGACCCGGTCGGCGAGCTTGCCGCCGTAAGGCCGGGACAACGAGCCGAGCAGCGGTCCGATCCAGGCGATCTGCGCTGCCGCCAGCGCCGGTTTGGCCGCTCCGGCAGAGGTGAAACTGATGTTGAGCACCTGACTGAAGGCGAAGCCGAAACCGATGAAGGAACCGAAGGTGCCGATGTAGAGGATGCAGATCAGCCAGGTGTCGCGGTACTTGAGGCAGTCGATCATGGCGCGACCGCTCGAGGTCTGGTGATCCAGGTTGTCCATGTAGAGCATGGCGCCGACGCCTGCGACGGCCAGGGCCACGAGGTAGATCGCGCAGACGATCTCGGGCTGATCCGAGGCGAGCCAGATGACGGCGAGGCCGATCAGCTGGATCACCGGCACGCCGATGTTGCCGCCGCCGGCGTTGAGCCCCAGTGCCCACCCCTTGAGGCGCTGAGGATAGAACGCGTTGATGTTGGTCATCGACGACGCGAAGTTGCCGCCGCCGAAGCCGGTGAGGGCGGCGACGCCGAGGAACCAGCCGAAGCCGAACTCGCCCGGATTCATCATCAACATCATGGTCAGTGCGGTCGGGACGAGCAGGACGATCGCACTGAAGATGGCCCAGTTGCGCCCACCGAATCGTGCGGTGGCCTGGGTGTAAGGAATACGTAGACACGAGCCGACGAACGTCGCGGTCGCGGCGATGATGAACTTCTGATCGAGACTGATCCCGTACTCGGGGCCCATGAACAGTGCCATCACGGAGAACAGGGACCAGACGGAGAAGCCGACGTGCTCGCAGATCACCGACCAGACCAGATTGCGCTTGGCGATCTCGGCGTTCCCTGCGTCCCAGGCCTTCTGGTCCTCGGGATCCCATTCGGTGATCGTGTGATCGCGCGTCATCGCTTGCCGCACAAAGGCGGGCAGTACAGGCATGAGCAGTCCCATCGAGTCGTCGTGATGAATTACCGACGACGCTGTCGGTGATGGGAACAAAGTTAGGGAGCCCGTGTTGCCGGGATTTTCCCTGGCGTGACCGATCGGTCACGATGTGCTCACATTGCGCGGCAGAGACTGTGAGAAGGAGTCAGCGGATACTGACCTGCGATTACAGCATCAAACGGACAAGATCGACGACCCGCTGCAGGCCGGGTAGGGCGCCCGCGGTGGCCCTCGGATGTAACGCGTGCACCGCCAGCCGAAACATGACGGCACGCAGCATCATCTGCGGCCACTCCGGCTGATCTGCCCAGCGTCGCACGAGGTCGTCGTCGGCGCCACCCCACGCCAGCGAATCGACCACCACGACCGCGGCCGCCCAGGACGCGGGCCTCCAGTACGGCACGATGTCGGTGATCCCGGGCGCGGCGGCACCCGCGAAGAGCACCGTGCCGAACAGGTCACCGTGCACCACCTGAGAATCCAGGGACACCGTCTTCCGAAGTGTGGCAAGGGTTCTCAACATCTGCACGCTGTCTTGACCGTCCGGCGAGGTCGGTTCGCCCATGCCGGCTGCACGCGCGGTCCGCAGCGGGACATCCTCCCACGCCGCACGGTCCGCGGCGGTGAACACGTCGACGTCGGTATGCGGTGGCGCCGGGGACTGCAGCAGAAATCTCGGACGGTCCAGCCCCGAGGTGGCCGCGTGCAAGCGATCCGCGACGAGTACGACCTCGTCGTGCCGAGGTTCGGGCGCACCCGCGATATAGGTGTCGGCCCGCCACCCCGACACCACGTAGCGACCATCCGTGGCACGGAATGGACGTGCGATCCGCAAGCCCTCCACATAGAGCGATTCGCGCACACTCGCCGACCACGCGGCCCGTGCGTGATCGGGCACCAGCGACAACACGACCTCACCGACCCGCCAGCCACCGATCCAGGACTCACCCATGGGAATCGGCGGGTGTGCGGTCAACCCGAACGTGTTCAACACATGTTCGGGCGGCTCGACGGTCTTCACATCTGCAGAGATTACCGAGCGAACCGGGCAGAACTCCGCAACGACGCGACTCTGAGCAGGGCAGAGACACGATTGGTTGCTGTTTGCGTCGGTTTCCGACTCAAACAGCAACCAATCGAACAGCGATCAGTAGACCGGGAGCGTCTTGTCCACCTGGTTGGCCCACGCGGTGACACCACCCTGTAGGTGGGTCGCATCGGCGAATCCGGCACGTTTGAGGGCCGCCAACACCTCGGCGGAGCGGATGCCGGTCTTGCAGTAGAGGACTGTCGGCCGGTCCTGGGGAACCTTGGCCAACCCGGCCCCGGACAGGATCTCGTCCTTGGGGATCAGGGTCGCACCGTCGATGTGCACGATCTCCCATTCGACCGGTTCACGCACATCGATGAGGGCCAGGTTGTCGCCGGCGTCGATCTTCTCCTTCAGCTCGGCGGCGGTCAGGGTCGAATCCGCTGCGGCATCGGCCGCCTCGGTCGACACCACGCCACAGAAATCGTCGTAGTCGATCAGTTCGGTGATCTTCTCGCCGGCCGGGTCCTTGCGGATCTTGATGGTGCGATAGGTCATGTCCAGGGCGTCGTAAACCATCAGACGGCCGAGCAGGGGCTCGCCGATTCCGCAGATCAGTTTGATCGCCTCGGTACCCATGATCGATCCGATCGATGCGCACAGGATGCCCAGCACCCCGCCCTCAGCGCAGGACGGCACCATTCCGGGTGGCGGCGCCTGGGGATAGAGGTCGCGGTAGTTGATGCCGCGACCGTCCGGCGCGTCCTCCCAGAAGACCGACGTCTGGCCCTCGAACCGGTAGATCGAACCCCAGACGTAGGGCTTGTGAGCGAGGACGGCGGCGTCGTTAACCAGGTAACGCGTCGCAAAGTTGTCCGTGCCGTCGAGGATCAGGTCGTACTGCGAGAACAGCTCGACCGCCCCCTCGGGCTCCAGCCGTCCGTCGTGGATGTTGACGGTGACATACGGGTTGATCTCGCTGATCGAGTCGCGGGCGCTCTCGGCTTTCGGACGGCCCACGTCGGACTGGCCGTGGATGACCTGACGCTGCAGATTCGACTCGTCGACGACGTCGAACTCCACGATGCCGATGGTGCCGACTCCGGCCGCGGCCAGGTACAGCAGTGTCGGCGAGCCAAGGCCGCCGGCCCCGATCACCAGCACCTTGGCGTTCTTCAGCCTCCTCTGACCGTCCATCCCCACGTCAGGGATGATCAGGTGGCGGCTGTAACGGGCCACCTCTTCGTTGGACAGTTCCGCTGCGGGTTCCACCAGCGGTGGCAAGGACGACACGGGCGCCTCCAGTACGTGACTCGATGTGCGATCTCTATCTGTGATCTCTATTCGTCAACGGTCACGACCGCGCTGTCATTCCGGACGCGGTCCGAGCGCGTCAATTCTTGGGGAACGGCCAGGGGTTCGGCGTGCAGACGTAGCTGCGATTGGCGCGCATGTCGGGGTCGAGCGCCATGATCTCGGCGTTGGCCACACCGAACGACTGCTGCATCATGACCGGGGCCAGCGCACCGTTCTCCTTGCAGGGTTCGTGGGCCTCGTAGCCGATCCCATGGCCGGTCTCGTGGTTGACCAGGTATTGGCGGTACGCCAGGTCGTCACCCTGATACGACAGCGCGCCACGCACCCAGCGGGCTTCGTTGAGCGTCACCCGCTTCTCCGGGGGATAGAAACACGACGTCTCGAGTTGGATCTGGTAGCCGCAGAGTTCGCGGGTCGTGCCCGGCGACGTCAGCGTGATCCGCAGATCGGGATCGCCCGACGACACCCGCCGGAACGCGACCTTCCCGTCGCCGATCCAGCTCCGCGGATTGGCCAGGGTGGAATCCACCATCTTGGCGAACGACGTGTCGCCCCCGAAGTCCTGTCCGTTCAAGCCGTTCTCGACCTCGACGGCGTAGGTGTAGACCTGAGGGCCGGTCCCCACCTGCTTCCCACCCCCGCGGACGACGTGGTAGGTCTCCTTGCCCTTCTGCGTGTAGGGACCGCCGTCGGGCAGCGTGCCCGCGGGCAACGAAGCGGCCTGGATCGAGCCGGTGGGCGCGCCGATCGGCTTGGTCTCCTTGCTGACATCGGTGTTGCGTGACGCCGAGTCGGGATTCACATCGGCAGCCGGGACGAACGCGGCGTCGTTTCCGCTGCGGACGGTCACCACGATCAGCACGACGGTCAACACGATCAGCACGGGGATCGCGTAGGCCCGCCAGCCATAGGTGGCCACGAACCGACCGAGCGCGCTCTGCTTCTTGCGTTCCGGCTGCGCCTCCCGATCGACGCGGATGCGGCCGCTGTCGTCGGTCGGATCCCACCGCGCACGTAGCGGCTGATCTGGCCGGGGACGCGTTCTGGCACCCGGCGGGGGCACGGTCGTGTCCGCCGACGGTCCGGTGTCCATGCGGGTCCGCCGGGGCCCCACATCACGTGCGCGGACCTGCTCACCGCCTGCGACCCCCGCCGCCCCTGGGCCCATCGAACCGGCGCCGGGATCGCCGGAGTTCGGCCCGCCTCCTGGGTGACTCACAGGCTCAACCTTCTCACAGGTCAGCGATGATCAGCGGGACCAAGTCACAACGCGTGCTGTGCGGCTGAGATCACGCCGGACACCGGCGAGTACGCTCAACCCATGTCGACCGCCACAAATTCATCGCACGGCGCAGGGCGTAGCACGCGCCTTCCGCGCAGTGCTCGTCGCATGCAGCTCCTGGATGCTGCCAGCGAGATCTTTGTGGAGCGTGGCTACCATTCGGCGGGCATGGACGAGATCGCCGTGCATGCCGGGGTCAGCAAACCGGTGCTCTATCAGCACTTCCCGTCCAAGCTCGACCTCTACATCGCCGTCGTCGACTCGCATGCGGAGAAGCTGGTCAGCGACGTGAACCGGGCACTGCTGACGACCACGGACAACAAGCAACGTGTGCGTGCCGCCGTGGAGGCGTTCTTCGACTTCATCGATCAGGACAACTCCGGGTATCGCCTGATCTTCTCCTCGGATGCCAAGGATCCGGCAGTCATCCGCCGCGTGGAGGGCGCGACCGAGGCCTGCGTCGACGCCGTCTACGGCCTGGTGATGCACGACTCGGGCCTGGACCCCTACCGCTCACGCATGCTGGCCGCGGGACTCGTCGGCGCGAGTCAGGTCAACGCCCGCTACTGGCTCGAGGCCAAGCGCCCGGTCGACAAGCGCGCCGCGGTGGACACGACCGTCGCACTGCTCTGGGGCGGCCTGTCGCATGTGCCCCTACAGGGCTCGTCGGGCGAGCACTACGCCGACACCGACGCCGCTTCCACAGACAGCTGAGACATCCGCTCAGCGGACCACCGTCCCGCGGGATGAGCACCCGAGCTCTGCGGTGATTCACCCGATCCCTGAGGAGGCCCCGAGCGCTAGCGAAGGGCTGTCACGAAGGGGCGCCCTTCGTGACGCATCGCTCGTCCCTCGCGAGGCTCCTCAGGGACCGGGTGGTCACGCATCGCGCGTCCCTCGCGAGGCTCCTCAGGGACCGGGTTGGTGACGCATCGCTCGTCCCTCGCGAGGCTCCTCAGGGGCCGAATGGTCACGCATCGCGCGTCGCTCGCGAGGCTGATTCACCCGATCCCTGAGGAGGCCCGGAGCGCTAGCGAAGGGCCGTCACGAAGGGGGCCCTTCGTGACGCATCACTCATCCCTCGCGAGGCTCCTCAGGGACCGGGTGGTCACGCATCGCTCGTCCCTCGCGAGGCTCCTCAGGGACCGAATGGTCACGCATCGCGCCCGCTCCCGAGAATGATTTACCCGATCCCTGAGGAGGCCCGGAGCGCTAGCGAAGGGCCGTCACGAAGGGGCGCCCTTCGTGACGCATCGCTCGTACCTCGCGAGGCTCCTCAGGGACCGAATGGTCACCATCACTCATCCCTCGCGAGGCTCCTCAGGGACCGGATGGTCACGCATCGCTCGTACCTCGCGAGGCTCCTCAGGGACCGGATGGTCACGCATCACTCGTCCGTCGCGAGGCTCCTCGGCGACAGAGGTGGTCACGCCCCCAAGCTCACTCCCAGCGGAGCCGCCTCAGGAGGGGCCGAAGCCGACCCGGCGGTTCTCCGTACTCCCGACCTCTACGTAAGCGATCTTCGAGACCGGCACCAGGAAACGCGCGCCCTTGTCGTCGACCAGCGACAGCAGCTGCTCCTTGCCGGACAGCGCCGCCTCGACCTCCGAATACGCCTTGTCACCGGTGAGTGCGGTGTGGATGGACAGCTCACGAGGGCTGTCGGTGATACCGATCTTCACTTCAACGGCCATGGCCACCCTTCTCTCAATCTGACGGTGCCGCCGAGGACCGACCCCGAAGGCGTCGACACGACACAATTGGTGTGCCGACCCAGGCTAGTTCAGGCCGCGAGCCCGATGACACCGGCTCCGCTCACAGCGCAACGACCGCTAGTCCAGGCCGAGATCACGCATCCGTTTGCCGTGTTCCTCGGTGATCGCGTCGAAGAAGGTGGCGATCCCCTGCAGTGCCGCCGAGCCGGCGAACAACAGGTCGGTGACCTCTTCCTCGGCCGCCAACACCCACTGCGCGTGGGTGACCGCCTCGCCCAGGAGACGGCGACCCCACAGCTTGAGCGGTGAGGCCAGAGCCGGGTCCGCCGCGACCGCCGCCGCGACCTGATCACGAGCGAATCGCGAGTTCGACGTCTCGGCCATCACCTCGCGGACCACCGACTGCGCATCGGCGGGCAGGCCGCCGGCGACCTCGCTGTAGAAGTCCGCGGCGAGGCCATCGGCCAGATAAGCCTTCACCAGCACCTCGTACCAGGTCTTGGGCGTCGTGACCTGGTGGTACTGGTCGAACACCTTCCGGTACCGCTCGACCGCCTCGGTCGGGTCGATCCCGCGTGCGGACACCTGGGCGGCGAGAGCATCGAAATGGTGGATCTCCGACGCCGCCATGCGCGCGATCGCGATCCTGCTCTGCACGTCCGGCGCCATGCGCGACTCGTCGATCAGCCGGTAGAACGCGGCGTATTCACCGGCCAGCAAGACGGCGAACAGCTTGGCGATCGCACTGTCCCCAGCGCCCGAGCCGGGGGCTGCTGCGGGATCGGGAGTTACTCCGGACGGGGGCGGCGCAGTCGACATGGTGGAGATGGTAGGCGGGGCCGAAGCGTTCACCAAGTACACTTGACAACGGTGCACTGACGCGATCATGACGATCAGGTGGCGAGGCGACCGGCCGAACGGCCCGCCGACCGACCCGGATCACGCGCGGGCACCGGACAATGTGCGCGCACTTTGAGCGCCGGGCGACGCAGCCCGGCCGGCCACCACACAGTCACCGACCACGGTTTGCCCGGTCCGAAGCGGACCTTTCTCAGCCGCAGACCGTCGAATCAACTGTGGTGCCTTTCGTGCGTGCGGGAAATGCAGAAAGGCATACAACCTCACATGAGCGATTCCATCGCGACACAGACAACCAGTCCCGCCGCGCCGACCGACAGCGGGAACGACGAGGTGAAGACCACCGTCGTCGACGAGACACACTCCTCCCCCACGTTCGCCGAGCTCGGCGTCGACGACCGGATCGTCGCGGCCCTGGCAGAGGACGGCAAGACCCACACCTTCGCGATCCAGGAACTGACCCTGCCACTCGCGCTGAGCGGCGACGATCTCATCGGTCAGGCCCGCACCGGCATGGGCAAGACCTTCGGTTTCGGTGTTCCCCTGCTCCATCGACTCGCACACGCCGAGTCCTCCGGGCTGCGGGCACTGGACAACACCCCACGTGCCCTGGTGATCGTGCCGACCCGCGAGCTGTGCCTGCAGGTCACCGGTGACCTGGAGGTCGCCGCACCCAAGCTCGAGGTCACCCTGGCCAACGGCACCACCCGCCCCCTCAAGATCACCTCGATCTACGGTGGGCGTCCCTACGAATCGCAGATCGCCGACCTGAAGTCGGGTGTCGACGTCGTCGTCGGAACCCCCGGCCGCCTCCTCGACCTGGCCCAGCAGGGTCACCTGATCCTCGGCAAGGTCTCGATCCTCGTGCTCGACGAGGCCGACGAGATGCTCGACCTCGGGTTCCTGCCCGACATCGAGCGGATCATGTCCGCGCTCCCGACACCCCGGCAGACGATGCTCTTCTCGGCGACGATGCCCGGCCCGATCGTGACCCTGGCCCGGACGTTCCTGCACCGCCCGACGCACATCCGCGCCGAGCATGCCAACGATTCGGCGATCCACGAGCGCACCACCCAGTACATCTATCGCGCCCATGCGCTGGACAAGGCCGAGCTGGTGGCTCGGGTTCTGCAGGCTGAAGGCCGCGGTGCCACAATGATTTTCACCAGAACCAAGCGAACTGCCCAGAAGGTCGCCGACGACCTCGCAGAGCGCGGCTTCTCGGTGGGCGCCGTCCACGGCGACCTCGGTCAGGTGGCCCGGGAGAAGGCCCTCAAACGTTTCCGGACGGGCGACATCGACGTCCTCGTCGCCACCGATGTCGCCGCCCGTGGCATCGACATCGACGATGTCACCCACGTCGTCAACTACCAGTGCCCCGAGGACGACAAGACCTACGTGCACCGCATCGGTCGCACCGGCCGCGCCGGCCGCACCGGCATCGCGATCACCCTCGTCGACTGGGATGAGATGCATCGCTGGGAACTGATCAACAACGCCCTCGGTCTCGACAAGGCCGCGCCGGTCGAGACCTACTCGACGTCGGAGCACCTGCGCGAAGAACTCGGCATCCCCGAGTCGGCCACGGGCCGGATCGTCGCCCCGAAGCGCACCTCCGACGACGACGGCAAGAGAGCCGAGCGTTCTCCGCGCTCGGACCGCCCGAAGTCCAACCGGACGCGTCGACGCACCCGCGGCGGCAAGTCCGAGACGAGCGGCGAGGCCGCAGCACCCGCGGCAGCACAGTCCGAGAACCCCGGGTCCGGCAACGGCCCGTCGACAGACCAGTCGGACAGCGACAAGCCCCGCCGTCGGCGCCGTCGCCGCGGAGGGGCCAAGCGCAGCCCGTCGTCCACCGAGACACAGACCGAGAAGGCCACGTCCGCCGCGTCCGCCGAGTGATACTCAGTAGCGTGATCAGATTCCGCTGCACGATCGGACCCCAGTCGGCATCGGCGGTGATCCGCGACCGGAGAGCTCGTGGCCCGTATCCGACCTGAGCGGCGGACACCCGTCGATCTCGCGGTATCCGCCGCGATCGTGGTGATCCTGCTCGTCGCGGGGGTGGTGGTCTGGCTGTACAGCCCGGTTCGGCACACCGACAGCACCCAGGCGGCCGCGCCGGTTGCCGAGGTGCAGCCGTCGTCGGCCGTGCCTGACCGACTCACGCCCATCTGGCGCGCGTCGTCTGCCCGCACCCACAGCCCGGCGGTCACCCGCTCGTTGGTGGTGACAGCCGACGGCGGCGAGGTGGTCGGCCGCGACCCGGCGACCGGCGAGGAACGCTGGCACTATCGGCGCGATCTGGATCTCTGCGCGGTGCTCGCCGCATGGCCGTCGAGCAGCAACGAGGTCCTCGCTGCCTACCGCAACTCGCGCGGGTGTGGCGAAGTGACCGCTCTCGACGGATCGTCGGGACGTCGCGCCGGCGCGCGCAGCAGCGACGCCGACGATCACGTCCGCCTGACGTCGGATTCGGGTTACGTTGTCTCCCAAGGACCTACCCGCCTGGAGACCTGGGGATCCAATCTCGTCCGCGGCATCGAATACGGCCGGGTCGACGCGCCGGTCAAACCCGGCGTGCAGCCGGGACGGAAGGATTGCCACCTCTTCTCGTCGGCCACCGGCGGAAGTAGGGTCGCAGTCATCGAACACTGCGGCAGCGAACCGGGCTACCGTCTGACCGTCCTCGGGGCCGTGCTCGACAAGGACGAGGAGGTCCAGCAGTACGGGTCGTCGATCATCACCGACGGCACGTCCGGACCGCCGCCGGTGGTCATCGGGATCACCAGTTCGGCGATCGCTGTCTACGACGGCGGCGGCGATCCCCCCATTCCGGCCCAGAACAGCCCCACTCCGCGCGGGACGGATACGGCCACGATCCGGCAGTTCAACACGGACGGCGTGGCCATGGCCACCAACACCGTCAACGGCCCCGAGGCCCCGCCCGCAGAGGTCGTCGCGGTCACCGGCGGCGGACTGACCAGCTTCTACACTGGCAACGCGACCGTCGTGCTCGACTCCGCCGACCTGCGGCCGATGTATCAGGTGCCCGGGGCGATCGGAACGGGCGACGTCATGGCAGGCCAGTTGCTACTGCCGACGCCGACCGGGATCAGCGTGCGAGATGCTGCCACCGGGCGGGAGTTCCGCACGATCCCAGTCCTCCGAGACGGCCGACACGACGAACCGGTCAGCCTGCGGGTGCTCGGCTCCACCGTTCTGGAACAGTGGGGTGCGACCGTGCAGGCCTACGGGCAGGCGTGACCGCTGACGTCGGCACATCCGGCGATGTTCAGGCCGTTTCGAACGTCTGCACCGGTTTGCCCGCCTCCCAGTGCTTCCACATGTTCTCGGCGAGTCCTCGGTAAGCGTTCGCGCCCTTGTTCTTTCGGCCGCGCATCACCGACGTACCCGACGCCGACGCCTCCGCGAACCGGACCGTGCGCGGAATGGGCGGATCGAGGACCGGAAGCTCGTATCGATCCGACACATCGGCCAGCACGTCACGGCTGTGGGTGGTTCTGGCGTCGTACAGGGTTGCCACCGCACCGAGAGTCTTCAGGCCGGGGTTGGTGATCTGCTGGATCTCTTTGACGGTCCGCAGCAGTTGGCCCACACCCCGATGGGCCAGGGTTTCGCATTGCAGCGGCACGATCACCTCGTCGGCGGCGGTCAGGCCGTTGAGGGTGAGCACGCCCAGCGACGGCGGGCAGTCGATCAGGATGACGTCGTAATCCTGCGCGACCTCGGCGAGTGCGCGTTTGAGCGCGTACTCACGTCCCGGGCGCATCAGCAGCAACGCCTCCGCACCGGCCAGATCGATCGTGGCGGGCAGCAGGGTCATGTTGTCCTCGGTGTCCAGCAGGACGTCCGCGATCTCCTCGTCGCCGAGCAGCACGTCGTGCACCGACACCTGGAGCTGATCGGGGTCATGTCCGAGCGAAAAGGTAAGACAGCCTTGTGGATCGAGGTCGACGACCAGAACCGAGACGTCGAGATCGGCCAGGGCGGCGCCGAGCGACGCAACAGTCGTGGTCTTGGCGACGCCACCTTTTTGATTCGCGACGGCCAGCATCCGGGTCATGGCATCAACTGTACGGCCGATGGGCGCAGCCGTCGTGCTTACCCGCGCCGCGACACGGAAGTGGACCCGAGATCGGATCCGCGGCCCTCAGCGCCGTCGTGACCTGCGCTCTCCGGCAGGCGGGTCATCAGAGGCGTACTCGCCCACCAACCAGCTGGTCGAAGCCGGACTGAAGATCAGCACCAGGACCGCGATGGCCGCGATGGCCAGGGGTATGCCGAACCACGGTTGGTGGCTGTCGGTGAGCAGTGCGTAGGCGACGGGCAACAGCAGAATCTGTGCGACCACGGCGATCGCGCGTCCCCACCGGCGTCCGACGAGCAGCGCGGTTCCACCCACGAGGACTCCCGCACCGATGATCCCGAACCATGCCGCCGTGCCGTACCCGCTGATGAACGCCTCTCGGTGACCGGCCGCCTCCCGGATGGCCAGGACCACGGCGACGGTCACCGCGATGGCGCCCTCCAGCGCGGTGACCGCTCCGGCCAGCCGAATCGTCGTCGGTACCCGCTCGACGGTGCCGTCGTCCCGCTTCTCGCTCACGCGTTCCAGCCTATGGGTGGGCGAGCCGTCTGCGCCGCTCACCCCCGGCCGCGGGCAGGCGGATGCACGTCACACCGCGCGACCCCATATCGTGGGGTCTCGTGCGCGTCATGCTCATCGTCAATCCGTTCGCCACCGCGACCACACCGGCCGGTCGCGACGCGCTCGCGCACACCCTCGGTTCGCGCTTCACGCTCGATGTCGAACACACCACCCACCGAGGACACGCCGGCGAACTAGCGCAACGCGCCGTCGCCGAAGGTGTCGACGTGGTTCTGGTACATGGCGGCGACGGGTCGGTCAACGAGGCGGTGAACGGACTCCTGGGCGCACCGGCGGCGCCGGTCGAGCCCGGGCGCCGACTGCCGGGCCTGGGCGTGATCCCGGGCGGCAGCGCCAACGTCTTCGCCCGCACACTCGGGATCCTGGCCGACCCACTCGCCGCGACGGGTCAGATCATCGAACTCCTCGAGACCGGGCATTGCCGCCGCATCGGCCTCGGCCACACCCAGGACCGATGGTTCCTCTTCAACACCGGGATGGGGATGGACGCCGTCGTGGTGCACGCGATGGAAGACAAGCGGCACGCCGGCAAACCGGCCACACCCGCGCGGTACTTCCGGACCACCGTCGCCTCGTTCCTCCGGAATGCGACGAGCGGTGCGTCCTTCACCGTCGAGGTCCCCGATCGCGAACCCATCGAGGGCGTGAAGTTCGGCTTCGTCAGCAACACCAGCCCGTGGACCTACTTCGGCGATTACGAGATCCGCACGAACCCGACCACCGGGTTCGACACCCGCCTCGGCCTGTTCGCCGCGACGTCGACCGCTGTGTCCCGCAACATTCCGCTGGCTGCACGCCTGCTCACTCATCGCGACCCCAAGGGACGCCACGTCTACCGCGACGACGACGTCGAATGGGTGCGGTTCCGCACCGACGAGCCGATCGACGTGCAGATGGACGGCGACTACATCGGCGCCCATCAGCTGATCGAGTTCGGCTATCGCGCGGACGCCCTCGCGGTGGTCGCACCCGGCAGCACGCGCCACAACATCACGCCCAGAACTGCGTAAGGCAGCGCGGCAACGGCGAACAGCGCGGTCGGTGGCAGCCACGCAGACCCGACGGCCCAGGCGCCGAACGCAGCCACGGCGACAACCTCCTCGCCCACCCCGACCACCGACGTGATCGTCGCCCGCACGCCCGACGGCACGCGGTCCTGCAGCATCGCATCGGCCATCACCAGAGACCACCCGAAGACTCCGAAGGCGAAGGCCACCAGGATGATTCCGGCCGGATGACCTGACGCCGCACCGATCCCCAGCGCGACGGCGCCGAGAACCAGCCACGGCGCCAGCCGACGCGGGCGGAAATCTCCGACATCGGTGCGTTCGGCGGCGTAGCCACCGGCGATGTCACCGCAGGCCACCACGACCATCAGGACGGCGACACCCGAGGTCGGACCGCTCCACATCTCGTCGGCGAGCAGTGGCAGGTACTCGTCGAGGGCGCCGACCCAGGTCAGGGCGATCACGAGCAGGAGGACGCGGCGGAGGATGCGGTCGGCACGAAACCGGCCGAACACCGCCGCGATCACCCCGCGACCGGAGGTGGGGTCGGTCAACACAGGCCCGTCCGACCGCCGCTGCTCGGTGTCAACGGGGTGTTCGGTCCCATCCGGGCGTACGACATCGGCGCCGTTGTGTCGTGGCGCGCGGACACGCTGCGGAGCGTGCTCCTCCGCCAGCATCGCCGATGCCGCCGCACACACCACGCACGATCCGATGCTCGCCGCGCCCGCCGCCTGGTATCCGCCCCAGGCGGTCAGCGGCACCGCTGCCACGGTGCCGACAAGGACTCCGCACGCGCCCATGGCCCGGACCCGACCGGCGAGCGCCGCATACCGCTGCGCCTGTCCGCGGGCGGCGAGGGTGTCATAGAGGAGCGCCTGCAGTGTGCCCGAACGCAACGCCGACCCTGCCGACCAGAGCACGAACCCGGCGGCGAACGCCGCGTACGACGGCCACCATGTCCACAGGGCGAATCCGGCGGCCGTCAACAGCGGGCCGATCACCAGCAACCGACGACGCGGCACCCGGTCGGCCACGATCCCCGTGGGGATCTCGAACAGAAATGAGCAGATCGACCAGATGATGAACAGTGACGAGATGGAAGCTGCAGAGAGTCCGGCCCCGGTGACGTCGGGGTCGGCGAACATCACCGCGTAGAGCGGATAGAGCGGGATGGCGTCCTCGGCCAGGGCCGCGATCGACGCCGGCGTCGTCAGCCGGGACGCCCTCGGCGCCCGCGAATGTGATGAGGATCAACATCGTCGTCGTGGCATGCCTCACAGAGTACCGACGGTGAAGCGAATACCACCAGGGTTTTTCTTCGACGACCTGCGGAAATCTCTGCAAACTCGTAACAAGAACGAGTAGAGTAGTACATCGGTGCGTAACGGTGTGCAGCCACCCCCTCCCAAGGATGGTCACGGAACAGTGATATTGCACACGTGTTAACGGAACACCATTGACTTCGCCTGGATTCGTGAAAGTATTCACAAGCAACAGTGCGGAAACATTCGGTGTGTCCGCGTGAACTAGCGGTTACAGCCACAACAAACCAGACATTGGGAGTTGTCGAGTGGTGCTTGAAAGCACCTGAAGGAGAAGGAATGGACTGGCGTCACAATGCAATCTGTCGCGACGAAGACCCGGAACTGTTCTTCCCGGTAGGGACCAGTGGGCCGGCCATCGCGCAGATCGCTGATGCGAAGCTCGTCTGCGCACGGTGCCCCGTCACGGCCGAATGCCTTTCGTGGGCCCTGGAGTCCGGACAGGACGCGGGCGTATGGGGCGGGATGAGCGAAGACGAACGGCGCGCGCTCAAGCGTCGCACCGCACGTACACGGACGCGGAGCAGCGTCTAGGGGGGCCACAGAGCCGAAACCGCAACAGCGGTCACGAAGAGACCCGGCCCCGGCCGGGTCTCTTCGTCTGTACGGAGTTCATGTGCCGGGCGATCCCGCACATACCCAAACGGCCAGCGACCGAACGGATTCGAACATCTCGTCGGTGTCCTGGATCACCGGAGTCCGATGACGACACCGACTTCGGTGCCACGCCCGGACGGACTCGGACCCATCGTGAGCGTCCCACCGAGTTCGATCGACACCATCGTCTGCACAATCTGTAGACCGAGTCGATCAGACGAGGCGACGTCGAATCCCTCCGGTAAACCAGAACCGTTGTCACGCACGGCTATCCGGAGCTCACGGACATCTCGATCAGCGAGGATCTCGATCTCGCTGTCGGCGCTCGGCGCACCGAACCCATGCTCGATGGCGTTCTGGATCAACTCGGTGAGCACCATCACGAGAGGCATCGCCATCTCCGCGGAGAGGACGCCCAGCCGATCGGTATGGGTGACCCGCACCCGGGTGTCGCCGGAAGCGACGTCGACCAGGATCGGCACGAGCCGGTCGACGACCTCGTCAAGGTCCACCTCCTCGTCGACGCTGCCGGAGAGCAACTCGTGTACCAGGGCGATGGATGCGACGCGGCTCACGGCCTCGGTCAGCGCGCCCCGCGCCTCGGGATTGGTGGTACGCCTGGCCTGCAAGCGCAGCAGCGCCGACACCGACTGCAGGTTGTTCTTGACGCGATGATGGATCTCCCGGATCGTGGCGTCCTTGCTGATCAGTGCGAGGTCCCGCCGCTTCACCTCGGTGACGTCACGAATCAGGACAACGGCACCCGTCGTCCGGCCGCGTGGACGCAGCGGCACCGCGCGGATCAGCACCGTTGCGCGCCGCGCATCGGCTTCCATCCGCATCCCCACATCCCGGTACGGCCCGGCCGGCGGCGGGGTGGCGCCTGCGGCCGCGTCGATCATCGTCGCGACATCCTCGGACTCGAACGGATCGGTCAGCAGCGACGAGGTCACATCGGACAGCCGAGTATGCGTCAGTTCGGTCGCCCAACCCATCCGATGGAACGCGGACAACGCATTCGGGCTGGCATAGACCACCATGCCGTGCTCGTCGACCCGAACGAAACCGTCACCGGCGCGTGGCGTCGACAGCCCCCGCGGATTGCCCTCCTGATGCGGGAACGTACCGTCGGCGACCATCTGACACAGGTCGTTCGCCGAGTCCTGGTAGGCCAACTCCAGCGGCGACGGTAGACGCGGATGGGTCAGATCGACGGCCCGGGTGAGGACCGCGATCGCGCGGTCCGTGCCGGTGAACCCGACCGGCACCGCCTCCCGCCGGATCGCCACCGCGCCGAGCCACTCCGGGTCCTCATCACGCAGGACCCGATCAGCGACGAACGCGCGCTCGAGCTGAGGGTTGACGGTCCCGTCGGCGACCGACCCGACCTCGTCACGCGGGAACACCGTCGATGCAGTGTTCGGTCGGCATTGCGCCACCGTGACCATGTCGCCGTTCTCGGTCTGCACCGACATCAGGAAGTCGGCGAACGACAGATCCGCCAGCAACTGCCACTCGGCGACGAGCCGCTGCAGATGCGCGGCGGCCGCATCGGAGAGCTGAGTGTGTTCGGCGAGGAGGTCGGCCAGCGTCGACATGTGCGAACGCGCTCAGCCAGCGAGCCGGGAGGGCGGCAGTGTGTCCACCGACGCCCGACTACTGGTACACGGCGATGACGTCGCCGGCCTGGATGACATCGCCCACCTTGACCTTGACGTCGGCAAGCGTGCCGGGCTCCTCCGCCAGGACCGGGATCTCCATCTTCATCGACTCGAGCAGGAACAGGGTGTCACCGACGTCGACCTGCTGCCCGGCGCTCGCCCGCACCTCGAGAACACTAGCCACGATCTCCGCCACGACGTCTTCAGCCATGGACATAAACTAGCTCACTTCCCGCCTGGTCACGACGAGGTCGATGGGCGATTGGGAACCGAAGCCACCAGCATGGGACAATCGAGGACGCAATCAGCACGAAGGAGATCCGTCATGGGTAAGCGCGGTCGCAAGAAGCGCGCTCGTAAGAAGAACGCTGCCAACCACGGCAAGCGTCCCAACTCCTGATCTCAGGGGTCGCGAGCACTACTGCGGGGTTTGGACTCGGCGCCTTTCGCGTCGGAGGCTCGGCGCTTGTCGCGTCGGAGGCTCGGCGCCTTTCGCGTCGAGAGAACCCCAGAATTCACCGACAGCACCCACCGTTGGTCGCGGACCTCATCGGTCCGAGCCGGGGTGGGTGCTGTCGGTGAATTCCGGGGTTCTCTCGACCTCCGTGCTGGGCACGATGGTGAGGTTGGTGCGGTGGTGACCGTGTTGGCTACGCTTGGCCGGTCTCGCGGACGATGACGGTTTTGCGAATCTCCACCCGCAGCCGCTCACGGAGGCCCTCGGGGGCGTGATCGTTGCCGCATTTGCGATTGATCAGGGTCTTGAGCTGCCGTTCGATGCCGTAGTGGGCGAAGCACGACGGGCAACTGTCGAGGTGCGACTGCAGTCGCGACCGCGCACCCGAGTCGCACTCGTTGTCGAGGAGCAGCCAGACGTCGGCGAGAACCGCTGAACAGTCCAGCTGCAGGAACTCGGGATCGGCGTCGGCGTCCATTCGGGGCTCCTCGGAACCATGTGTGCTGCTCATCGTGCCACCTCGCTCTCCGAGGGGAGGGCGGCCCGGTTGAAACCGCGCTCACGGGCGACGTCGGCGAGCAGTTCACGCAGTTGACGACGACCGCGGTGCAGACGGGACATGACGGTGCCGATGGGGGTATCCATGATCTCGGCGATCTCCTTGTACGGCAGCCCTTCGACGTCGGCGTAGTAGACCGCCATACGGAAGTCCTCGGGCAACTCCTGCAGGGCTGCCTTGATGTCGTCGTCGGGTAGGGCTTCGAGAGCTTCGATCTCAGCCGATCGCAACCCGGTCGACGAGTGTTCGGCGGTCGCTGCCAACTGCCAGTCGGTGATCTCGTCGGTCGGATACTGCGCCGGCTGCCGCTGCTTCTTGCGATAGCCGTTGATATAGGTGTTGGTCAGGATGCGATAGAGCCACGCCTTGAGGTTCGTGCCCTCACGGAACGACTTGAAGGCCGAGAAGGCCTTCACATAGGTCTCCTGCACCAGGTCCTCGGCGTCGGCCGGATTGCGGGTCATCCGCAGAGCGGCGCCGTACATCTGGTCGAGCAACGGCAGCGCATCACGCTCGAAACGCTCGGTGAGCGCCTCGGGTGTCTCGGTCGGATCGGTGCGGCTCGGTGCCTGCGATCCGGCCCCGGACGCGCGCGCCCCGGACTCGTCCGCCTCGTCGGCGGGCGCCTGATCGGTTGACTCGGGTTCGACCACTACGATCCCTTCGGTGACGGCCTTCGCGGAGACGTCGTCCGGCGCCGGGAACACCCAACGGGGCTCGGGCGCCGACGTTCCGCTGTCGGTCAAGCTTACCGATGACGATCCGGGCGCCATGCCCGGCTCGTCTGAGGGCTCGTGTACCGGTGAGGCGGGTACGAGCAAGCCGACGCTACTCATGTGGCTGATCGACCTTCCTTCGGAGTCGAGAACGTGCAGGTTGCGGCAACAAGAAGACGAAGTGTCCAGCTCGTCACCACACTCAACAACAGCCGTGGTGCGACAAATGTTCCACGCGACGATCGGCATCGATCGAGGAGAAGGGAGACAACAATGGCCGCGACTCCCGCGGTGGCCGCACTCGAGCGTGCGCGCATTACGCACACCGTGCATCGATACCCGCACGACAAGAACACCGACGCCTACGGAGCCGAGGCGGTCAGCGCACTCACCGACGCCGTCGGGGCCAGCGCCGAGCAGGTCTTCAAGACGCTGGTGATCGATCTCGCCGGGACACTCGCCGTGGCCGTGGTGCCGGTTCCACGTCGCCTGTCGCTCAAAGCAGCCGCGGCGGCGCTGGCTCACGTGGTGCCCGGTGTGTCGAAGGCCCGGATGGCCGATGAGAAGTCGGTGACCCGATCGACGGGTTATGTGTTCGGCGGGGTCTCGCCGATCGGCCAACGAACCGCTTTGCCCACGGTGGTGGATCGTTCTGCGCTCGACTGGCCGACCGTGTTCTGCAGCGCCGGTCGACGCGGCCTCGAGGTCGCCCTCGCCCCGGGTGACCTGGTCGCCGTCACCGATGCCGTGGTCGCCGACATCGCGGTCTGACGGGCCGGACGGACGGTCTCCGATCACCGCGCCGACCGAGACCACCGTCGGTCCGGCGTGACAGCATGGACACATGTGCGGACGCTATGCGGTGACCACCGACCCGGCGAAACTCGCCGCCGAGATCGACGCCATCAATGAGGTACCGGTGCCGCTCGACCCGACGACGGCGAGTTCGAGCGAGACGGAGGGTACGGAGAAGTCGGAGAGTACGGAGAAGTCGGAGAACGGACCCCGCCAACCGGGACCGAACTACAACGTCGCGCCGACGACGACGGTGATGACCGTCGTCAAGCGACACTCCCCCGACGATCCCGACGACGATCCGGCACTGCGGGTCCGGGCGATGCGGTGGGGGCTGGTACCGGTGTGGGCCAAGGACGTGAACAAGGGTCCCCTGCTGTTCAACGCGCGCGCGGAGAGCGCCGCGGAGAAGAGTTCGTTTCGGACCTCGGTGAAGTCCAAACGCTGTCTGGTGCCCATGGACGGCTGGTACGAGTGGCGCAAGGGACCCGTCGACGACAAGGGCAAACCGACCAAGGTGCCGTACTTCATGTCACCGGTGGACGGCACCCGGCTGTTCATGGCGGGATTGTGGTCGGTCTGGCGTCCGAAGGACGCACCCAAGGATGCGGCGCCGCTGTTGAGCTGCACCATCCTCACCACCGACGCGGTCGGCCACCTCCGCGACGTCCATGACCGGATGCCGCTGATCATGCCCTTCGACAACTGGGACGCATGGCTCGATCCGGACCACACCGCGCCGAACGATCTCTTCGCGCCCCCGAGCGAAGCGGTCGCCGAGGCGATCGACATCCGTGAGGTGGCACCGCTGGTCAATCGGGTCGCCAACAACGGTCCGGAGCTGCTCGAACCGGTGTGAGTGCTCAGTCGGTGACCAGGACGGCCGCACCATCGAAGCGCCCGGCCTTCAGATCGATGAGTGCCTCGTCGGCCTCGGCCAGTGGATAGGTGTGGGTCCTCGCGCGAACCCCATGGCGTGCCGCCACCGCGAGAAACTCCCGGCCGTCCGCGCGCGTGTTGGCGGTGACCGAGCGTATCTCCTTCTCGTAGAACAATTCTCGTTCGTAGTTCAGCGTCGGGATGTCGGTGAGATGGATGCCGGCGACCGACAGGATCCCACCGCGGTCGAGTGCTCGCATCGCCACCGGGACCAGATCCCCGACCGGTGCGAAGGTGATCGCGGCGTCCAGCGGCTCGGGCGGGGCGTCATACGCGTCGCCGGCCGAGTCCGCGCCCAGCGTCAACGCCAGCTCGCGGGACGCCGCACCGCGCGTCATCACATGCACCCTCGCGCCCATCGCGATCGCGACCTGCGCGCACAGGTGGGCGCTGCCACCGAAGCCGTACAACCCCAGCCGGTCGGGCACCCGGAAGCCGAACTCGGCCCCGGGATCGGTTCGGCTCGCCCGTTTCAGGGCGCGATACCCGATGATCCCGGCACACAGCAGCGGCGCGGCGGCCACGCTGTCGAGATCCTCCGGTAGCGAGTAGGCGAACGCGGCCGGCACCGTCGTGTACTCTGCGTACCCGCCGTCGTGGTCCCAACCGGTGTACGACGATGCCGGACACAGGTTCTCATCGCCGCGACGGCAGTAAGCACATGTGCCGTCGGTCCGGTGCAGCCAGGCCACACCGACCCGGTCACCGAGCGCGAATCCGTCCGCCTCCGCACCCATCCCGGCGATCTCGCCGACGACCTCGTGCCCCGGCGTCACCTGGTCACGCCGGACCTCGAGGTCCCCTTCGGCCACATGGAGGTCCGTCCGACAGACACCGCAGGCGATCACCCGGACGAGTAGTTCGTCGGCGGCCGGTTCCGGGACGGGCCTCTCCACGAAGGACAACGGCCGGTCCGTGATCGGCCCCGGATTCTGGACCACCCAGGCGTGCATAGGCCAAGGATAGGTCCGATCGGGTCGCCCCGAACCGCCATCAGCGGTAGGTGTAGGCGTCCAAGGGGAACCGGTCCATCTCGCGCAGTGTCGACAGGGTCGAACTCGGCCGGAGCAACGCCGCCTCGCCGTGCTGATTGAAGTAGTAGCTGCGCGATGATGCACAGTTCCCGTTGTAGAAGACCGACGATCCGAGACGTTCGGTGACCGTTGCCAGGAATTCCGCGTTGGCCTGCTCGGTGACCTCGAAGGTCGACCGGCCACTGCGCTCGAGTTCGGCGAAGATCCTTCGGATGTGTTTCATCTGGCCCTCGATCGTCGTGAAGTACGAGAGGCCGCTGTAGGAGTACGGACTGTTCAGCGACAGCAGGTTCGGGAAACCCGGTATCGTGATGCCTTCATAAGCCTGAAAACGATTCTCCCGCCACCATTTCCCCAGATTTCGTCCGTCTCGACCGACGATCTCGAACGCCGGGAAGTTGACATCCCACAGGTTGAAGCCGGTGGCCAGGACCAGGACGTCGACGCCGATCCGGTCACCGGCCTCGGTGACGATCGCATCGGGTTCGATGCGGGCGATCGAACCCGTCTGCAGCGCAACGTGAGGCTGATTGAAGGTGCGGAAGTAACTGTTGGAGAAGGTCGGTCGCTTGCATCCGAAATCATAGGTCGGCGTGAGCGCACGGCGGGTTCCCCGATCTCTGACCTGTAACCGCAGATGCGCCCGCGCAAGCAGCTCGGCCGCGCGGTTGCCGGGCTTCGCCTGTTTGAAATGGAGCACACCGAACACCATCAGCGCCTCGAGGCCCGCGGTGTTGACCAGCCGGGCGAGGCGCTGCGTGAGAGGCACCCGCGCGAACAGATTCTGTACCGCCGCGGGTATCGGGAAGTCGATCTTCGGCACCACCCAGATCGGTGTGCGCTGAAATACCGTCAATTGCTCGGCCTGCGCGGCGATCTCCGGAATCAACTGGACCGCGGTGGCACCGGTCCCGACGATCGCCACCCGCTCGGCGGTGAAGTCGTGACCGTCCTGCCACGCTGTCGTGTGGATGATCGTTCCGGCAAACGAGTCCATCCCGGGAAAGTCGGGAGCGTGCGGCTGCGACAGGAATCCGGTGGCGGTGACCAGGTAGCGGCAGGTACGCGTCGCGCCGTCGGCGGTGGTGACCTGCCAGATCTGCCGGTCATCGTCCCACTGCGCACGCTCGACGGATGTACCGAACTCCATGTGCCGCTTCAGGTCGTACTTGTCGGCCACGTGTTGCGCATACCGTTCGAGTTCGGCACCGGGGGCGAAGAGCCGCGACCAGCGCGGATTGGGTTCGAACGAGTACGAGTACGTCACCGAGGCGATGTCGACCGCGAGGCCGGGATAGTGATTGACATGCCAGGTACCACCGAGATCGCGCTCCCGTTCGAGAATCGCGATCGACTCGATCCCGTGTCGTTTGAACTCGATCGCGGCGCCCATGCCGCCGAAGCCCGCGCCGACGATCACCACCTCGTGATCTGGCCGCACCGTCATCACCCCGCCCGTCATGCCATTTTGATGTTACGCAAGACACACTAACCCAGCGGCGCGCGCGGGACCAGAGTCGATTCCTCGGCGATCTCACACCGTTGCCGACACGGTGTGAGATCCCGGTTACCCGCGGCCAAGACCAATTGCCGCGCCGGTAATTGTCAGGTAACAGCTGCGCCGGACCATCACCACATGGACAAGAACCTTCTCGAGCACAGCCTCTCGCTCGTCGATCTGCCGGACGCCGGACTGACCGTCCGGTTCTACGAGATCCTCTTCGAGCGCTACCCAGAGGTCAGACCGATGTTCAGCCGCGATCAGCGTCAGCAGGCCGCCATGCTGCGAACCGCGGTCATCGCGGTCGTCGATCATCTCGACGAGCCCGAGTGGTTGTCGACGACCCTCGGTTCGCTCGGCCGACGCCACGCCGAACTCGGGGTCACCGAACCCATGTATGCGGCGGTCGCCGACTGCATGATCGCCGCGATGTCGGAGATCGGGGGCGAGAGCTGGACGCCCGAGATGACACAGGCGTGGACCGACGCACTCACGGCGGTCGCCTCGTTGATGGTCGCGGCGTATCCGGCCGAGGAGGACGCCTCCGGGGCCGCCTGACAATCCCGGAGATCTGTTGCTGGCCGTGGCCGTGCCGCCGGCGCCCGTGCGTCGGTCGGAATACCCTTGCCTCGCCCGGCGCTGGCAGTGGTATGCCATCGACCGGAAACAGCCGTCCGCACCATATGCCGTCGGCCGCTCAGCCGACCCGGGCCACGGACTCGCGCCGGCGTACGTCAGGTGGCTGGGCCTTCGTCTCCGCAGCTCTCGCGTTCACGGTCGTCATGATGGGCACGACTCTGCCGACGCCGCTGTACGCCATCTATTCCGACGAACTCGGGTTCGGTGTCACCACCACGACCGTGATCTTCGCGATCTACGCGGCCGGTGTCATCACGGCACTGGTCGTCTTCGGACGGTTGTCCGACGTGGTGGGCCGACGACCACTGCTGATCGCCGGAGCGGTGCTGTCCCTGATCAGCGCGGTCGTCTTCATCACCGCCGGTCCGGTCTGGCAGCTGATGATCGGCCGCGTGCTGTCCGGGTTGTCCGCCGGCATCTATGCGGGCGCCGCCACCGCTGCGGTGATCGAACTGGCGCCCGCCGGGTGGCGCAGCCGCGCTCCGTCCATCGCGACCGCCGCGAACATCGGCGGACTCGGCCTCGGGCCACTCGTCGCCGGACTGCTCGCGGAGTTCGCACCTGCGCCGTTGCATCTCCCGTTCGCGGTGGACCTGGTCCTGCTCGTACCCGTGCTGGTCGGTATCTGGTTCATCGCCGAACCGGTCGACGTGAAACCCGACGCGCGGTTTTCCGTACAGCGACTCTCCGTCCCGGCCGAGGTGCGCGGCGTGTTCCTGCGGGCGGCGATCGCGGCGTTCGCCGGATTCGCGGTGATGGGGACATTCAGCGGCGTCGCACCGTCGTTCGTGTCGCACATCCTCGGCATCGGTTCCCACGCGGTATCCGGAATCCTCGTCGCGGTGTTGTTCCTGACCTCGGCGCTCACGCAGATCGTCGGTCGATCACAGCCGACCGAGCGTGCCCTGGTCGTCGGATGCGCGGTCCTCGTGGTCGGTGTGGCGGTGTTGATCTGGGGACTTCTCGCCGCGTCGCTGACCGTTCTGATCGTGGGTGCGGTGATCAGCGGGGTCGGACAAGGTCTTTCCTTCTCCAAGGGGCTGGCCGCGGTGGTCGCCGCCAGTCCCGCCGACCGACGCGCCGAGGTCACCTCGACCTACTTCGTGGTCGCCTACGTCGCGATCTCGATTCCCATCGTCGGTGAGGGAATTGCGGCATCGCACTGGGGGCTGCGGACCTCGGGCGTGGTGTTCAACATCGTGGTCGGGCTGATGGCGCTCATCGCGTTGACGCTCACCGTGATGGCGGTTCGCGCCGACCGACGGGTCCGCGCCGACAACCCGGTTGCCCCGAGCGTCTCGGCCAGATCGAACCGCGGCTGACAGCGCTCGTCGGAGCAACACCGGGGCTCACGGTCGCAGCCTGAAGTGACGCCCTCGACCGTATCGAGCCGACGCACTGATCAGCCGCGACCGACACCCGCATCGTTGAGCGCCTCGACCAGCTCCGCGAACCGCGCGTTGCTGGCGAGATCCTCGACCAGGACCACCTCGCCGTCGTCGCCGGCCAACGGGATGCACCAATTCGGATACTGCGCCGCTCCCGTTCCCGGCTGATTCTGGATGCGCCGCTCCCCGACCGCGTCGACGAGCGCCACCCCGAGCAGCACCGACGGGCTCGCCGCGATCAGGCGATAGAGCGCGTCCACGGTCCGCGGGTCGGTGAGCGGCGTGTCCTCCGAGATCAGTCCACGCGCCCGGGCCATCGCCAGCACCGCGTCCCGGTCACGTTCGTCGCGGGCCCGCTCGGCCTCTTCGCCGGTCTCCAACAGTCCGAGGCGAGAACGCAATTCGATGTGATCACCCGCGAGATAGCCCACCGTCGGTGGCAGGTCGTGGGTGGTGACCGAGGTCAGACACAACTCGCGGTAGTCCTCGGGCGGTATCGGCGTGTACTGGCCGTGCTCGAACCAGAGGATGGACGTCCCCAGGATTCCCCGCTGCGTCAACGCCTCCTGCACATGCCGCTCGAAGACGCCGAGATCCTCACCGATCACCACCGCGCCGGCCCTTTCCGCCTCCAGGGCGAGGATGCCGATCAGTGCGTCGTGGTCGTAGTGGACGTAGGTACCGTCGGCGGGCCCCTTGCCATCCGGAATCCACCACAACCGGAAGAGCCCGAGGATGTGGTCGACCCGCACTCCGCCGACATGTCGCAGAACGGTCCGCAGCATGTCGCGGTACGGGACGTACCCGGCCTCGGCGAGGCGGCGCGGATGCCAGGGTGGCTGATCCCAGCCCTGCCCCTGTTGATTGAAACCGTCCGGCGGCGCCCCGACGGTGGCGCCGCTTGCCAGCACCTCGCCGAGCATCCAGACGTCGGCACTGTGCCGCGCGACCCCGACGGCGAGATCGGCGATGATCCCGATTCCCATGCCGGCCGAGATCGCGGAGTGCTGGGCCGCCGCCAGTTGCTCGTCGCACACCCACTGCAGCCACATGAAGAAGTCGACGCGGCCCGCGAGCTCCTTACGCTTGTTCTTGACGAAGTCCTTGTCCTGCAGCTTCGTCGACCATTTCGGACTGTCGTCCCCGTACTGCTCGGCCAGGGCGCACCAGGTGGCGAACCGCTTCAGCCCCTTGCCCTCACGTCGACAGAAGGAGCGGTAGTCGAAGTCCCTGGCCTCGGACCGCGGCTGCTCGTGTATCCGTTCGAGAACGGCCATCTTTGCGCGAAAGGATTTGTTGCGTTTGATCTTCGCTACCGAGAGATTCTCGTCGAAGAGTGCTCGTTCGAGCACCCGGATCCGTTTGCGATCACGTTTGTCGAGGGTCGCGGACTCCGGGATGTCGCCGATGCGGATGTAGAGCGGGTTGATGAAGCGTCGGGTCACGGGCAGATAGGGAGAGGCCTCGATGGGCGCGCGGGGCTGGGCCGCGTGCACGGGGTTGATCTGGACGAAGTCCGCCCCGTAGTTGCTCGCGGCGATCGCGCAGATCTCGCCGAGGTCGGCGAAGTCGCCCACGCCCCATGACCGCGCCGACCGCACCGAATACAGCTGGACGGCCAGGCCCCACTGCTGGTGGCCCAAGAGCTTGTCCGCGGTGGACAGTCGGCGCGGTGTCACGATCAACGGGCGCTCGTCGGAACTGCCGGTGACCGGGTCGACGGCGTGCACGGTGTGATAGCCCGGTTCGAGGTCGGCGGGGACCACAAATGTCGCGCGCCCGATGAGAACCCCGTCGACCTCGCGTGGTTCCACCCACACGTCGGCCTGTTGGGGATCCGCGGTCGCACCGCTCTCGGTGGTGATCCACACGTGTACGGGATCCCAGTGCGGCACATGGACCACGAACGTGGCACCCGACCCCTGGGTGGCCACCGTCACGGCGGGCACCATCGCGCACCAGGCCTCGTCATCGAGCGCGGCATGCGCGGCGTCGATCTCGGCTGCCGATCCCGCCGTCACACCGAGAGAGTCGAGGACCGCGACGATCGTCTCCGAACTCACCTCGTGCTCGAGCTCATCCCAGCCGACGTAGCTCGTGGCCACGCCACATCGTCGGGCCAGCCCGGCCAGTTGCTCGCGTGGCACATGCACCGTCGTCACCCGAGCATGGTCTCAGGATTCGGCGCGGTGCGCCCGATGAATACCACGCGAATTCGGTGGGGCCACACTCGAAAGGTGGTTGAATCGGGCTCGTTGAATCAGGCGGGCGCCGCTCATCGTCGAAAGGCATACACATGGCCGACACGCTGACCCTCGATCCCACGACCACCGCTCTGGTGCTCATCGAGTTCCAGAACGAGTTCACCAGTGACGGCGGTGTCCTGCACGACGCTGTCGCCGAGGTCATGGACAAAACCGGCATGCTCGCCAACACGATCGACCTCGTCGACAAGGCGCGAGCAGCGGGGGTGACGATCATGCATGCACCCATCACCTTCGCGCCCGGTTATGGCGAACTGACCCGCCACCCCTACGGGATCCTCAAAGGCGTCGTCGACGGCAACGCCTTCGTCAAGGGCTCCTGGGGTGCGGCGATCGTCGACGACCTCGCTCCCGCCGACGGCGACATCCTCATCGAGGGCAAACGCGGGCTGGACACGTTCGCGAGCACGAACATCGACTTCATCCTGCGTAGCAAGGGGATCACCACGATCATCCTCGCCGGGTTCCTCACCAACTGTTGTGTCGAGTCCACCATGCGCACCGGGTACGAGAACGGTTATCGGGTGATCACCCTGACCGACTGCACCGCGGCGACCTCGGTGGCCGAACATGACAACGCGATCGAGTTCGACTACCCGATGTTCTCCGAACCGGTCGACTCCGCGGCGGTGAAAGCGGCCGTGGGCGGCTGACACCAGCCAACCGGCGCTATCGGCCGAACAGGACGCCGGGATTCAGCAAACCCGCGGGGTCGAGCGCGGTTTTCACGGCGTGCATCGTCGCGAGGTCGACGTCACTGCGTCCGAGGTGTGTCCAGGCGACCTTGGCCCGCCCGATGCCGTGCTCCGCGCTGATGCTGCCGCCGTTGGCAGCGACGATCCCGAACACGTGTGACGTGACCTCATCGGCCCGATCCTCCGGGACGTCGAGCAGGTTGACGTGGATGTTCCCGTCGCCGATGTGGCCGAACAAGATGGGACGACATGCGTGGTCGACGACGTCGGCGACCGTCGACAGCTCGGCCAGCGCCTCCGGCAACGCCCGAATCGGCACGGACACATCGAGTTTGACCACCGGGGTGGTGGAGGACCGGGAGATGGATTCGGTGTGGAGTTCGCGCGCCGCCCACAGGGCGCGACCCGGGCCCGGTTCGAGAACGGCGTCGGCGACCGCGGCGTTCTCCAGCGCATCGAGAACCACCGCCTCGATCCCGCCGGTACCGGAGACCTCCACCAGCGTGTAGAACTGCGCCTGCACCGCGACCGGGCGGCGGACCCCGCGCTCATGCACCAGCCGGAGGCCGTCCTCGGTCATGATCTCCGCGGCCTCGATGGTCAGGCCGCGAGCGGTCAACTGGTCCAGCAGCGCGAACGTGTCCTCCACATGGTCGACGGCCGCGACCAGGACGATCGTCTCGGTGGGCGGTGCGATCAACCGGAACAGCACCCTCGTGATGATCGCGAGTGTCCCCTCGCTACCCGCCAGCAGACCCGGAAGGTCATAACCGACATTGTCTTTCACCAGCGACGTCCACCGACGCAGGATGCGTCCGTCGGCGAGCACCGCCTCGATGCCCAGCACCTGGGCGCGTGTGTTGCCATGCCGGATCATCCGGACCCCACCCGCATTGGTCGCGACGACCCCTCCCGCGGTGGCGGATTCACGCGAGGCCAGATCGACCGGAAAGGCCAGGCCGCACACCTGCGCAGACCGGTCGATCGCGTCGATCGTCGCCCCGGCCTGAGCGCCCACACAGTGACCGACGGTATCGACCTCGTCGACATCGTCCATCCGTGCGGTGCTCAGCACGATCAGCGGCGACCGGTCGTCGTCGCGGTCGGCGGGCGGGACGGATCCGCCGACCAATCCGGTGTTCCCGCCCTGCACGCAGATCGCGATCCCGTCGTCGGCACAGGCCGACACGATCGCCGCGACCTCGTCGGTGGTACGCGGACGGACAACCGCGGCCGCCGACCCCGTCCATCGGCCGGTCCAGTCCGTGAGGTGGCCGGACATCGCCTGCGGATCGGTCAGCACCTGTGTGTCACCGACGATCGCGCGAGCACGACCGAGGAACGCCTCGATCGTGCTCACGGCGCGCGGAGGGCCTCGGCGATCGGTGTGCTGCCGTCGTTGAACTCGATGGTCCGATGCACCGTCGTCGGATCGGCGATCACGGCGGCCACGACAGCGGCCACGTTGTCGCGGCTGACCTCATCGCCCGATGCCCGCGTGCCACCCACGTCGATGCTGCCGGTTCCCGGTTCGTCGGTGAGTCGACTGGGTCCGAGGATCGTCCACTCCAACGGCGTCTGTTTCAGGTGAACGTCGGCCTCGGCCTTCGCCTGGGCGTAAGCGTAAAACGAATTGTCCTCGGGCACACCGTGGTCGAGGCCGGCACCGAAGTAGGAGACCATGATGTAGCGGCGCACCCCCGCCTTCTGTGCGGCATCCATCGAGCGGATGGCGGCGTCGCGGTCCACGGCGTAGGTCCGACTCGGGTCTCCTCCGCCGGCCCCGGCGGACCACACCACCGCATCGACCCCGGAGAGCACCGAAGCCAGTCCCGAGGCGTCGAGTTGCTCGACGTCGGCGACCACCGGATCGGCACCCGCGGCGATGACATCGTCGGAATGCGACGGATTCCGGATGATCGAGCTCACCTTGTCACCGCGATCGGACAGGATCTTCGCGAGTCGCAACGCGATCTTGCCGTGACCACCGATGATGGCAATCTGGCTCATGCGTTTCTCCTTCTCTTGTCGGGTTTCTGGCCTCTACGCCAGGCTAGGCGAGATCGCCGCGACCATGGCGTGAGTCGCGACACCCCGTTCCCCGATTCATCCCCGATTGCTACTCCGCACAGCGCGCTACACTGGCTGTGAGGTCTTGACCTGCGGCTTTCACTGCCCGCCGGGCCTCCCGATTCCCTCACAGCCACCGTCGGCGAATGTGCGAAGCGCTTGACTGTCGCGTAACGGGAGCGCGCACGGCACGTAACGGGGCGTCCATAGGTTCATCGCAGTACATCTGGGCAGCGTCGCCCGCCTTTCTTCAGCAGCCGCTCACATCCCAGGAAGTTCCCTGATGACATCAACTCTTGAGACCACCCGCACCCCGGACGAGGTCGCACTCGACCAACGGGGCCACTGGATCCACAACTGGCAGCCTGACGACGAGACGTTCTGGAGCTCGATCGGCAAGAAGGTCGCCCTCAAGAACCTCTGCTTCTCCATCTTCGCCGAGCACATCGGATTCTCGGTGTGGCTGTTGTGGAGCATCGTCGTCGTCCAGATGACCGCCGGCGCCGACGGTACGCCCGCCGCATCCGGATTCGCCCTGACCACCACCCAGGCGCTGTGGTTGGTCGCGGTCCCCAGCGGCGTCGGCGCATTCCTGCGTCTCCCTTACACTTTCGCGGTCCCGGTGTTCGGCGGGCGGAACTGGACGGTGATCTCGGCACTGCTGCTCCTCATCCCGTGCCTCGGATTGGCATGGGCTGTGTCCAACCCCGACATCCCCTTCGGCCTACTGCTGCTCGTCGCCGCGACGGCGGGATTCGGCGGTGGCAACTTCGCCTCCTCGATGGCCAACATCTCGTTCTTCTACCCGGAGAAGGAGAAGGGCTGGGCGCTGGGCCTCAACGCCGCCGGCGGAAACATCGGTGTCGCGGTGGCGCAGAAGATCATTCCGTACATCGTCGTGATCGGTGCGGGCGTGACCCTGTCCTACGCCGGCCTGTTCTATGCGCCGCTCGCGGTTGCTGCCGCCGTGTTGGCGTTCCTGTTCATGAACAACCTCGCCGAGGCCAAGGCCGACGTGAAGCCGGTCTGGGAATCGTTGCGACACAAGGACACCTGGATCATGTCTCTGCTCTACATCGGCACCTTCGGCTCGTTCATCGGCTATTCGGCCGCCTTCCCGAGCTTGTTGAAGGCCGTCTTCGATCGCGGCGACATCGCACTGACCTGGGCCTTCCTCGGCGCCGGCATCGGTTCGATCGCGCGCCCGCTGGGCGGTAAGCTCTCCGACGTCATCGGGGGCGCGCGGATCACCGCGGTCAGCTTCGTCATGCTGGCCGTCGGCGCGGCCGGCGCACTGTGGTCGGTGAAGATCGAGAACCTGCCCTTGTTCTTCACCGCCTTCATGTTCCTGTTCATCGCCACCGGCATCGGCAACGGCTCGACGTACCGGATGATCTCCAAGATCTTCCGGGTGAAGGGTGAGGACGCGGGCGGAACCCCGGAGATCATGACCAACATGCGCCGTCAGGCCGCGGGCGCACTCGGGATCATCTCCTCCGTCGGCGCATTCGGCGGATTCATCGTGCCGCTGGCCTACGCCTGGTCGAAGAGCCACTTCGGCAACATCGAGCCGGCCCTGTGGTTCTACGTGTTCTTCTTCATCGCACTGCTCGGGGTCACGTGGGCCTTCTACATCCGCCCGAGCACCCGGATGGCGCAGGCCGGGGTCTGACCCACACCGGACACGCTTTTCACCGACCACAGCAGCGCCCCGCCACTCGGAAGTGGCGGGGCGCTGCTGTGCTTGGCGGGTCAGGGCTTTCCGGTCACACCCGCGAACCCCGCCCGCGGACGAGGCCGACGACCCAGATCAGCAGGCAGGCGCCGGCCAGACAGGTGACGAAGCTGAAGATCAGTCCGCCGCCCTCGACGTCGACGCCGAACAGTTTGAGGATGAACCCGCCGATCAAACCACCCACGATGCCGACCACGATGTTGAGCAGAAGCCCCATCTGCGCGTTGGTCTTCATGATCATGCTGGCGACCCACCCCGCGAGTCCGCCGATGATGATCCAACCGATGATTCCCAGTCCGAGCATTGAAGGTCCTCCAGATCTGCGGCGAGCCCACTCATCCGCGATGACGTGTCGTACCCGAAAACGGTACCCGCGCACCGGCAAGAGATCGGGGGAAATCTCTTTACGATTCGATTACTTAGCACTACGCAACTAATATAGTTAGCTACCTACAACTAACCATCTGGACGAAAACCCCGAACGGGCCCCATCCCCCCGCGAAAGGTGGCGCGCATGGCGCTGGTCAACCCGACCGCCGAGGTCGACGACGCGACGGACATCGCGACGCTCTATCACCTGCTCACGCGCATCACCAGAATCCTGCGCACCCGCGGCGGGAGCGGAAACCTCACCGCCGGCGTCGCCGCCGCGCTGTGGACCGTCATCAACCACGGCCCGATCCGACTGTCCGCACTCGCCGAGCGGGAATCGGTCTCGGCCCCGACCATGTCACGCATCGTCGCCGCGCTGGAGGAGCAGGGCTACCTCGAACGCACCACCGATCCCGACGATGGGCGAGCCAAACTCCTCAGCGCCACACCGGCCGGCGTGGAACTCATCACCAACGCCAGGACCATGCGGGCCCGCGTGCTCGCCGAAGCGATCGACGGCCTGGACGAGGACGACCGCGTGACGGTGAACCGAGGACTCGCGATCCTGGCCGATGCCCTCGGTGCGATCTGATGCCGCCACACACATCGACCACCGACACGCCTCCGCCGGCTAGGACTCCCATGACATCCACCTCGCCCGCAGACACCTCCAGCGCGGACCACGATCCGCACTACAAGTGGATCGCCCTGTCCAACACCACGTTGGGCATGCTGATCGCCACGATCAACAGCTCGATCGTGCTGATCGCGCTCCCGGACATCTTCCGGGGCATCCACCTCAACCCGCTGTTGCCCGAGAACACCAGCTACCTGCTGTGGATGATGATGGGCTTCCTCGTCGTCACCGCAGTACTCGTGGTCAGCTTCGGACGCCTCGGCGACATGTTCGGCCGAGCCCGCATGTACAACATGGGCTTCGCCATCTTCACCATCTCGTCGATCTTCCTGGCCATCACCTGGTTCGACGGCTCCGAAGCAGCGATCTGGCTCATCTTCTGGCGCGTCATCCAAGGCGTCGGCGGGGCATTCCTGATGGCCAACTCGTCGGCGATCCTCACCGACGCATTCCCCGCCAACCAACGCGGACTCGCATTGGGTATCAACGGAGTCGCGGCCATCGCCGGTTCGTTTCTCGGCCTGCTGGTCGGCGGTGTGCTGGCACCGATCCACTGGCACCTCATCTTTCTCGTGTCGGTGCCGTTCGGCGTGATCGGCACCATCTGGGCCTACCTCAAGCTCCGCGACACCGGCGTTCGGCGCAAGGCCAAGATGGACTGGTGGGGCAACCTGACCTTCGCGGTCGGCCTCATCGCCGTGCTGGTCGGGATCACCTACGGCATCCAGCCCTACGGCGGACACAGCATGGGATGGACGAGTCCGATGGTGCTGTCCTGCCTCATCGGCGGTGGCCTCGTCCTCGCCGCCTTCGTCCTGATCGAGACCCGGGCGCCCAGCCCACTGTTCAACCTGCACCTGTTCACCAACCGGTCGTTCACGTTCGGCAACATCGCGAACCTGATGGCCTCGATCGGCCGCGGCGGCCTCCAGTTCATCCTGATCATCTGGCTGCAGGGCATCTGGCTCCCCCAACACGGCTACAACTTCGAGCAGACGCCACTGTGGTCGGCGATCTACATGATCCCCCTGACCATCGGATTCCTGGTGACCGCGCCTCTGTCCGGCGCACTGTCGGATCGGTTGGGCACCAAGTGGTTCACCACCACCGGCATGCTGCTCACCGCCGCGTCCTTCGCCGCACTGATCGCGATGCCGGTCAACTTCTCGTACACCGCGTTCGCGGTCGTGCTGCTGCTCAACGGCATCGGCATGGGACTGTTCTCCTCGCCCAACCGCGCGGAGGTGATGAACAGCCTGCCGGCCGACGCCCGCGGGTCCGGATCGGGCATGATGACCACTTTCCAGAACACCGCCATGGTGTTGTCGATCGGCCTGTTCTTCAGTCTGATGATCACCGGTCTCTCGGCCCATCTGCCCGCGACCATGAGCGCCGGCCTGATCGACAACGGGGTCTCCGCGGCCCAGGCGGGTCAGATCGCCCAGCTTCCCGCTGTCGCCGTACTCTTCGCCGCATTCCTCGGCTACAACCCCGTGGAGCAGCTCCTCGGCGGCCAGCTGTCGAGCCTGCCGCAGGCCAACCAGGACACGCTGACCGGGCTGGACTTCTTCCCGCATCTGATCACCAATCCGTTCGCGGACGGACTGTCGGCCGCGTTCAGCTTCGCGATCGTGTGCTGCGTGATCGGCGCGATCGCCTCGCTGTTCACCGGCGGGCGCAAGTCCGATGCGAGCTCACCCGACGAGCCGACCGCGGTCCACCGGGACTCGATCGGCGAAGACCTGGCCGCAGTCGCCGCCTCTGCATCGTCGGAGTCGCCTTCTGAGCTGATCAGCGAGGTATCCGGACCGCCTGGGGTTCGCTGATTGCCGCCGCAACGATCCGCGACGGATCGCACGCGATCGCACGGATCGGGCTTGGCCACATGGTCATGGCCCCTGACGATGATCAGTGACGTGGCCGTTGACCTGTCGGCGGTGATGTCACCCGCCATCATGGCGGCCCAATGCCCTGCACGGTCCTAGTGCAGCACTAGCCAGGTCGACCCCGATCGAGCTTCACGCCGACCTCGATCATCAGTGCCTGCGCCAGCCTGCGGAACTGGTCGAAATGACCGTGGTGTCCGTACTTCGCATGCAGGGTCGGATAGGGCGTGAACTCCGCGGCGGCGCCGATGACGTTGGCCTCGTGCAGGTAGGCGGGCAAGACGTTCTGGATGGTGGGATCACGACGGAGCCGGCGGATCGTGTCCTGGTGCAGGACCGATCCGCTCCGGAACTTGGTCACGACCACACCGAGTTCGATGATGTGGCGGCCGATCTCGGCGGCGAAGTCGGCGACCTGCCGTTGGATGTGTGGAATCGCATAGGTGGACAACACATCCGGGATGGTCGGGATCACGTAGGCATCGGCGAGCGCCAAACCGTTGAGACTGAACGGCCCGACGTTGGGAGGGCAGTCGATCAAGATGAAGTCGTAGTCGGCGGCGATCGACGCCACGGCCGTGCGCAGGATGCCGACGGCCGCGGCGTGATCGTCGGCGGCCACGCGATGTGCGCTCAGTTCTTCGGAGAGCTCGATCAGGTCCAGGGACGATGGCAGCAGGTCGATGCCGGCAACTGTGCGCACCGGCGACACATCATGCTGGAGGGTCTTGGCCAGATCGAATTGCTCGGTGCCGTCGAGGACATCACCGAAGAGCGTCGCGAGCGTATGGCCGCGTGCATTGCACTGTTGCCAGCGGTCCGGACCGATCATCATCGTGGTGAGGTTGGTCTGGGCGTCCAGGTCGATCAGCAGCACCCGTTTCCCGAATTCGCCCGCCAGGAATTCGGCGACACCTGCGGTCAGCGTCGTTTTGCCGACACCGCCTTTGAGGCTGATGGTCGCGATCGCGGTCGGCATGGCACACCCCGATGTCGTGGCCCGCAAGGGCCGCACACTGGCACGGACTCCCTGGTCAGCCTAATGGCAGCGAGCGGTCCGGGTGCGCCGTCAACCGTGGAATTCGTTCTTCGGCAATCGCGGGCGGGCTCCGGCGGGCCAGCGCCTGCCGGGTACCCGCAAGGTCCAGCCCGCGGGCGGGACGGTGAAATCCATCCACCGCCCGTCACCGAGCCACAGCGACCAGAGGTCCTCGTCCGGAAAATCACCCATCCGGACGTAGAGCTGTTGCTCGCCGATCGCTGCGGTCATCCAACCCTGATCGTCGGGATCGTCCACGAAGTCGGCCTCTGCGGCCAGCACGGCCTCCAGATCGTCGACCCGATCGCAACGTCTGACCATTTCCCGTCTCCCGTCAGTCGTCGAATCGGACCGAGCTCACCGCGGCGCCGATAGATCGGCGGAACGACGCGCCCTCCCTCGCCGGGGCGGTTCCGGTGGCGTGCAGGAGATATGCGACGTTCCCGCGGCGGTACGCCGCGTACCGGATCGCGCAGTACCAGGTCTGGTCGTCGCCGACGTAGGTGCCGGTCTGCATGGATGAACCTGCGGTCCGAAAGCCCGGTTGGGTGCGAGTGGCCTCGTGTTCGTTCCACTCCGGAAGCGCTCGCGCCTCCACGAAGGCATGATCGATCAGTTCGGAGATCGCGATCCCGGAATCGACGACGAAACGGGTCAACACGATCGCGATCGTGCCGTCATGACCATGACCGGCGACGAAAAGTCGCAGATAGCCGGGCGCGACGGCACTGCGCCAGATCTCTGCATCGACGTCGATGAGGACTTCCCCGGGGATCGACCCGTGATCGGTCACCCGGCTGGCCGACACCGCCATACGGGCAAGACGATCCAGGATCGGAACGTCGGCCGCACGAGACGATTCGCGGTCGGTCCGGGTGCGTTCGGCCGCCGCATACGCGAAGGTGTGGGGTCGCAGGACCGTCGGTTCCCGCAGTGTTGGTTCAGGCCGCGTGGTCGTCGATTCCGCGTGATCGGCGTCGGCGGTCATCGTCGGCCACGCGCCAGGTCACGGCTCGCATCGCGATGCCCGCAGGCGTGGGTCATGTACCCCCGGTTTTCGGCCACCAGCAGAGGATAGTCACCACGGCCCGAGAATGAGTGCTAGCTCAGTGCGCGGCGTGTGAGATCCGCGATCTCGTCCGAAAAGGCAACGAGCGTAATCGATTCGACAGTTGAATCTGCGCCTTTGACAGCACGAACCTGCTGCCCGACGGCATCATCGAGCGGCCATCCGTAGGCACCCCCCGAGATCAGCGGAAATGCGATGGACGAGGCGCCCATCGCATTGGCCAACCGCAGGCTGCGGGTGTAGCAGGCCCGTAGAACCGACGAGCGATCCTCGCCGGGCGAATAGACCGGCCCGACTGTGTGGATCACCCATCGAGCCGGAAGATCTCCTGCGGTGGTGGCAACCGCGGCTCCGGGCTCCAGGCCCGAGGGCAGTGTCGTCTCTCTCAGTAACCGACATTCGTTCAGGATCACCGAGCCACCCGCGCGATGAATCGCGCCGTCCACGCCCCCACCACCGAGGAGAGACGAGTTCGCGGCATTGACGATCACGTCGACGCGCATCGTGGTGATGTCGCCGATGACGATGTCGATGCTGCCCATGCCGGCCGAGACCATCAGGCGGTCAGTACGACGTCGGCCCGTTCACGTTCTTGCCGGACCTCGACTTGTACAGCGCGTACCCGCCGTAGACGGCAAGGCCGAGCAGTGCGATCCAGAACAGACCCTTGAGGAGCGGTCCCACCATGGCGAGCGCCAGCAGCACCACGGCGATGATGCCGAGCACCTTCCAGAAACCGATTCCGTTGCTTGTTGTCCCGTTGGGATTTGTTGATGTTGTCATGACTCCACTGTGATCGTTGCGGGCCGGAAAATCATCAGCCGGCGGTCTAAATCGGGGAAAGATCAGGGGTATCCCTGACGCTCGACAGCTCCGCCCGACGGCGCCGACCTCGGCAGTTGCGCCGGAGCGGTGTACGAGCACCCGAGTTGGTCGGGGGTGGTGTAGTTGCACCGATCGCGAAACCAGGCGACCGTGATCTCTGCGATGCGCCGACGCGAACGGCTCATCAGGTAACCATGCGTGCAGTCGTCGAACGTGTCGTCGTAGAACCAGGTGTCCAACGCACTTCGGGACACGCTGTAGGACGAGAGCACCGGAGCCGACATGATCACGGTCGAGAGGCGCAAGAGAAACGTCTCCGAGCTCAGCGCCAGGATCTGGGCGCAGTCGGCGTCACGCGAATCGTCGTCGACCCGGATTCCGGCCGGACCGACATCGAGGATGGCGGCGCGTGGCATCCGGCCCATGGATTCGACCAGCCATCGGTCCATGGCTGCCCAGTCGACCGACCGGCGAGAACGGCCCGCCTCGGGGTGGCGGTCGGGCTGGTACTGGGTCATGGGCGACACCTCCTGTATCGGGACGGCGCAAGTGAATCACCGACCACCGACAAGCTCGGGCAGGATGGCGGTGTGCCCATCCCAGAATTCATCCGTGACCTGCGCCGCCACGTCGGACATGCGCCGTTGTGGCTGTCCGGCGTCAGCGCGGTCATCGTCGATCATGACGACCGCATCCTCCTCACCCATCGTGCGGACACCGGCCAGTGGGCCGTGGTGTCGGGAGTGCTCGAACCCGGGGAGGAGCCGGCCCGGGCGATTCTTCGGGAGATCGCCGAGGAGACCGGCGTTCGCGCCGAGGTGCTGCGATTGACGAGTGTCGACGTGACGCCGACGATCACATATCCCAACGGCGATCAGACCCAGTACCTCGATGTCTGCTTCCTGGCGCGTCACATCGACGGCGAGCCGCACCCGGCCGATGACGAGAACACCGCAGTCGACTGGTTCGCCATCGACGATTTACCCGACGATCTCGCCGAGACGTCGCGACTCCGCATCGACAAGGCACTGCGGAACGATCCGTCCGCCTGGTTTCGTCGCTGAGTGTCGCGCAGCGCTGGCGCTCCGGGCGCCTGGGGAGCGTCCCGCCGACGTAACCCCCCCACCGGTCCCTGATGTAACCACCCGGTCCTGAGGAGCGAGCCCGCGACCACCCGGTCCCTGAGGAGCAAGCCCGCGAGCGTCACGAAGGGCCGACCCTTCGTGACGGTCCTCCGCTGGCGCTCCGGACCTCCTCAGGGATCGGGAGAACAATCCCCCGCCCTGGCGCTCCGGACCTCCTCAGGGATCGGGAGAAACAATCCCCCGCCCCGGCGCTCCGGACCTCCTCAGGGATCGGGAGAAACAATCCCCGCCCCTGGCGCTCCGGACCTCCTCAGGGATCGGGGTATGAGATAGCTCCCGCCGCCGGCGATCGGGCCCCATGAGCCGGCTCGGAATACTCGACGGGGGCCCTGTCCTTGTACCGGGCATGGCCAAGAAGCTCGTTGCGACCGCATACGGGGACCCGTCCGACGTCCTCGCGTTCGTCGATGTGTCGATTCCGTCGCCTCAACCGGGTCAGGTCGTGGTCGAGACGCGCGCCATCGGGCTGAACCCGATCGATGTCAAGACCGTGCTGGGCGCACTGGGCGCCGATGAGTCGAAGCTGCCGCTACCCATCGGGTATGAGGCTGCGGGTGTCGTCGTCGAGGTAGGCGAAGGCGCGGAAACAGACAAGGGCCCGATCGAGGTCGGCGATGAGGTCATCGTCTACCGCGCTGTGGGCGCCGTTGCCGACACGCTGGTGGCCAAGGCCACCGCGATCCATCCCAAACCGGCCGCACTCGACTTCGAGCATGCTGCAGGACTGTTGCTGGTCGGAACGACCGCCGCGGATGCCATCGGCACCGCCGGCGTCGGCTCATCGGACATCGTGCTCATCCACGGTGGATCCGGCGCCGTGGGTTCGATCGCGATCCAGCTGGCCGTCGCACGCGGGGCAACGGTGATCGCCACCGCGGGCACGAGAAACCACGATCATCTGCGGTCGTTGGGCGCCATTGCGGTGGCGTACGGCGACGGACTGGTCGATCGGGTACGCGCGACGGCTCCGGGTCCGGTGACGGTCGTCGTCGACGCCGCGGGCACCCCCGAGGCGATCGACGCGTCCCTGGAGCTGGTCGACAACCCGGGAACGATCATCAGCGTCGCCGCCTTCGGGCGTGCCGCCGACGGTATCGTGCTGGTGAATGGCAGCACCCCGCACAGCCGCCGCCACCGCGCCGAGGCCATCGACGGTCTCATCGCCGACGCAGCCTCGGGTGCGCTCATCACCGAGGTCGCCAAGACCTTCCCACTCACCGAGGCGGCGCGCGCCCTCGACGAACTGGCGACCAGCCATCCGCGGGGCAAGTTCATCCTCGTACCCTGACTCGCAGATCCGGCCCACCGACGAACCGTCCTGTGAAACCGATGATCGACGAAAGGTGAATGAAACAGAATGTCTGTTCCCACAATCACTCTCAACAATGGTGTCGAGATCCCACAACTGGGCTTCGGTGTCTTTCAGATCCCGCCGGAGGAGACCAAGGCGGCAACCCTGACGGCGCTGGAGATCGGCTACCGCCACATCGACACCGCCGAGATGTACGGCAATGAAAAGGAGGTCGGTCAGGCGGTCGCGGAGTCCGGCATCCCGCGCGAGGATATCTTCATCACGAGCAAGCTGAACAACGGTTTCCACGCCCACGACGACGCCGTGCGCGCCACCGATCAGACCCTGACCGATCTCGGCGTGGACGCCGTGGACCTGTTCCTGATCCACTGGCCGCTCCCCGGCATCGACACCGACTACGTCGAGACCTGGCGTGCACTGGAGAAGATCCATGCCGAAGGCAAGGCCCGCGCGATCGGCGTCTCCAACTTCCAGCAGGCCCACCTCGAGCGCTTGTTTGCCGAGACCGATGTGGTGCCGGCCGCCAACCAGATCGAGGTTCACCCGTATCTGACCCAGAATGCGTTGCGCGCATTCAACTCTGAGCACGGAATCGCGACCGAGGCATGGTCGCCCATCGCGCAGGGCGACGTCCTCGACGACCCCGTGCTCACCAAGATCGCCGGTGAGAAGGGCCGTACCACCGCCCAGATCACCCTGCGCTGGCACATCCAGCGCGGCGACATCGTGTTCCCCAAGTCGGTGACCCGTTCGCGGGTCGAGGAGAACTTCGCCCTCTTCGACTTCGAGCTGTCCAGTGAGGACATGGCCGCCATCGACGGACTGAACAAGGATCGTCGGCGCGGGCCGAACCCGGACGAGTTCAACTACATTCCGTAGCGCTCACCGGCACGAACGACACACGCGGCCCCTCGGCAGGCCGGGAATCCTCCGAAGAGCACAATGACGCCATGAGGATCTCCCAGCGCGCCGAGGCGGTCGCGCCGTTCTATGCGATGGAGTTCGCCAAGCGCGCCGCGGCAATCGAGGCAGACGGCCACCACGTGGTGAAGCTGAGTATCGGTGAGCCCGACTTCGGTGCCCCACCAGCGTTTCTCGCTGCGGTCCGCGATCTCACCGACGGCCGCCCACTCAGCTACACCGCAGCGCTGGGGTTACCGGAACTGCGGGCGGCGATCGCCGAGTTCTACTCCCGCCGGTTCGGTTGCGACGTCGATTCCCACCGCGTGGTGGTGACGTCAGGCGCGTCCGCTGCCCTTCTGCTGAGCTGTGCGGCATTGATCGACCCCGGCGACGAGGTTCTGCTCGCCGATCCCTCCTATCCGTGTAACCGCCAGTTCGCCGAGAGCTATGGCGCTCGCGTGCGCCTGATACCCACCACACCGGCGACGCGCTTCCAGTTGACCACCGACCTCGTCGCCGACGCGTGGGGTGAGCACACCCGCGGTGTGATGGTCGCGTCGCCGTCGAATCCGACCGGGACGTCGGTGCCCTACGACGAACTGAGCCGGCTGTGCGCCGACGTGGCCGGTCGTGGCGGATGGCGCATCGTCGATGAGATCTACCTCGGCCTCGCGGACGATACGGCCGGCCGCCCGCCGAGCAGCATCCTGGCCGCTGATCCCGGCGCGGTCGTGATCAACAGTTTCTCCAAATACTTCGGCATGACGGGCTGGCGCCTCGGCTGGTGCATCGTGCCCGACGAGCTCGTCGGGGTCATGGAACGCCTCGCGCAGAACTTCTACATCTGCCCGCCCACGCCGGCCCAACATGCTGCCCTGACCTGCTTCACCGACGAGTCCCTCGCCCTGACCGAGGCACGCCGCGAGGAGTTCCGGATTCGCCGTGACCTCGTCGTCGACGGCTTGGCCCGGATCGGACTCGACGTGCCCGTGGTGCCCGACGGCGCCTTCTACGTCTACATCGACGTCGGCGGCACCGGGCTCACCTCAGCGGAATTCTGCGATCGCGCGCTGCGCGAGGCACATGTCTCCCTCACGCCGGGAAAGGATTTCGGGCATCATACGGCCGACGATCACATCCGGTTGTCATACGCGGCCTCGACCGACGAGTTGACCGAAGGCCTCCACAGGCTCGGCGAATTCGTGGCATCGCTGCGGCACTGATCGGTGGACAGAACCCCCCGTGGACCCACGAAACGCCGCCACTCGGGCCGATGCGACCTGTCCGGTTCGGCAGTTCCCGAACGCCGCCGCTGGCCCTAGTGTCGACAGGTGACGCAGCACATCAGAGAGGATGGCAGCACATGAGCACACCGACCATCGACCCCCACAGGATCGGCGATGCGGTCGACGAGGTGATCGCGGCCGCAGTGTCGGGTACGCCGAGGGTTCCCGGAGTCGTCGCCGGAGTCACCACCGACAAGGAAATGCTGTCGCTGCGTGCGGGCGGTGTTCGCGCCATCGACGGCGACGACGCCATGACCACCGACAGCATCTTCGCCATCTTCTCCACCACCAAGGCCATCACCGCGACCGTGGCACTCCAGCTCGTCGAGGACGGGCGGCTCGACCTCGATGCGCCGGCCGCGGAGTACGCGCCGCGCCTGGGCAACGTGGCAGTGATCGACGGTTTCGATGGTGCCGGCAACCCACGCCTGCGGGCGCCGAAGACTCCGGTCACGACCCGTCACCTCCTCACCCACACAGCCGGTTTCGGGTACGACTTCTTCAACGAGACCTACCTTCGCCTCACCCGTGACCACGGCGTGCCCGGGATCATCACCGCCACCCGGGAGTCGCTGGCAACACCGCTGCTCTTCGATCCGGGCACCGAGTGGTGCTACGGCAGCAACATCGACTGGGCCGGGCTGGTCGTCGAAGGCATCACCGGCAAGCGCCTCGGCGAGGTGATGTCCGAACGGGTGTTCTCGCCGCTCGGGATGTCCGACACGTCGTTCACCCTCACCGGCGAGATGACCGGTCGCCGCGCCGTCATGCACCATCGGCGCGAGGACGGTTCACTGTCCGCCAATCACAAGTGGGCGCTGCCGGAGGATCCCGAGGTGCACATGGGCGGCCACGGCCTCTACTCGACGGTGCGCGACTACCTGACCTTCATGCGGATGTGGCTCAACGACGGCCTGTCCGATGGCGGCGACCAGATCCTGCGGCCCGACACGATCGCCGACGCCGAGCAGAATCACATCGGTGACCTGCGGGTGACGATGCTGCCCGGGGTGATTCCGGCACTGTCTAACGATGCCGAATTCTTCCCCGGCATGCCCAAGTCCTGGGCGTTGAGTTTCATGATCAACGACGACGACGCCCCGACCGGCCGACCAGCTGGTTCACTCGCCTGGGCGGGTCTGGCAAATCTCTACTACTGGATCGATCGCAGGACCAAGATCGGCGGATTCTGGGCCACTCAGATCTTCCCTTTCGCCGACCCGACCTCGGTGGGTGGGTACCTGGACTTCGAGACGGCCGTATATCGGGCGGTGACGACCTGAAGACACACGGAACCTGAGATCGCCATCCGCACGTCCGGCAATTCCGGATTCATCTCATCAAATGTGCTTCGCGTCTCACAGTGAGACGGATATGACCTGACTCACACTGTTGTATCAAAGGCGCTCCAGCCAAGCAGGCCGGCACCGCGCCGGCCTTCTCACGAGGAGGCCACATTGAGCAGGCAGAGCTTGACCAAAGCACATGCAAAGATCACCGAATTGTCGTGGGAACCCACCTTTGCCACACCGGCCACACGATTCGGGACCGACTACACGTTTGAGAAGGCCCCGAAGAAGGATCCGCTCAAACAGATCATGCGGTCCTACTTCCCGATGGAGGAGGAGAAGGACAACCGCGTCTACGGCGCGATGGACGGCGCCATCCGCGGCAACATGTTCCGCCAGGTCCAGGAGCGGTGGCTGGAATGGCAGAAGTTGTTCCTGTCGATCATCCCGTTCCCGGAGATCTCGGCCGCTCGCGCGATGCCCATGGCCATCGATGCGGTGCCCAACCCGGAGATCCACAACGGGCTCGCCGTACAGATGATCGACGAGGTTCGTCATTCGACGATCCAGATGAACCTCAAGAAGCTGTACATGAACAACTACATCGACCCGGCAGGCTTCGACATCACCGAGAAGGCATTCGCCAACAACTACGCGGGCACCATCGGCCGACAGTTCGGTGAAGGATTCATCACCGGCGACGCGATCACCGCGGCGAACATCTATCTCACCGTCGTCGCCGAGACCGCGTTCACCAACACCCTGTTCGTCGCGATGCCCGACGAGGCCGCGGCGAACGGTGATTATCTGCTGCCCACGGTGTTCCACTCGGTACAGTCCGACGAGTCGCGGCACATCTCCAACGGCTACTCCATCCTGCTGATGGCGTTGGCTGACGAGCGCAATCGTCCACTGCTGGAACGTGATCTGCGGTACGCGTGGTGGAACAACCACTGCGTCGTCGACGCGGCGATCGGCACCTTCATCGAGTACGGCACCAAGGACCGTCGTAAGGACCGGGAGAGCTACGCGGAGATGTGGCGGCGGTGGATCTATGACGACTACTACCGCAGTTACCTTCTGCCGCTGGAAAAGTACGGTCTGACCATCCCGCACGATCTCGTCGAGGAAGCCTGGAACCGGATCGTCAACAAGCATTACGTGCACGAGGTGGCACGGTTCTTCGCCACCGGTTGGCCGGTCAACTACTGGCGCATCGACGCCATGACCGACAAGGACTTCGAGTGGTTCGAGGAGAAGTACCCCGGCTGGTACAACAAGTTCGGCAAGTGGTGGGAGAACTACAACCGTCTCGCCTACCCCGGCCGCAACAAGCCGATCGCCTTCGAGGACGTGGGTTATGAGTACCCGCACCGGTGCTGGACGTGCATGGTCCCGGCCCTCATCCGCGAGGACATGGTGGTCGAGAAGGTCGACGGACAGTGGCGCACCTACTGCTCGGAGACCTGCTATTGGACCGACGCGGTCGCGTTCCGGGCCGAGTACGAAGGCCGCGAGACCCCGAACATGGGTCGGCTCACCGGTTTCCGTGAATGGGAGACGCTGCATCACGGCAAGGATCTCGCTGACATCATCACCGATCTCGGCTATGTCCGCGACGACGGCAAGACGCTGATCCCGCAGCCACACCTGGATCTCGATCCGAAGAAGATGTGGACGCTCGACGATGTGCGCGGCAATGTCTTCCAGAGTCCGAACGTGCTGCTGAACGAGATGTCGGATGTTGACCGCGAAGCCCATGTCGCGGCCTATCGCGCCAATCCCAACGGGGCCGTCCCCGCCTGAGGGAGATCCGGTCGGGTGGTCTCGATACGCCACTCACTCCGTTCGCGGCTACTCGACCAGCGGAAAAGGGCCGGGTAGGCCAACCGCTGGTCGAGTAGGACCGAACCGCCAGGCGAGGACCGCATCGAGACCACCACCCCAGGGGTCTCGAAAAGCCACTCACTCCGTTCGCGGCTACTCGACCAGCGGAGAAGGGTCGGATACCCAACCGCCGGTCGAGTAGGACCGAACCGCCAGGCGAGGACCGTATCGAGACCACCACCCCAGGGGTCTCGATACGCCACTCACTCCGTTCGCGGCTACTCGACCAGCGGAAAAGGGTCGACCACCACCCAACCGCCGGCCGTATCGAGACCACCCCGCCACACCCGCTGTCTCGCTACGCCACTCGCCAGCGGAAAGCCGGCGGTTCATGCACAGACAGGAGTTCCCGTGGCAGACAACCACCGCATCAACTTCGAGCCCGTCGACATCGAGATGGAGGTCGGCGAGAACGAGACCATCCTCGACGCCGCCTTCCGTCAGGGCATCCACCTGATGCACGGTTGCCGCGAGGGCCAATGCTCGGCCTGCAAGTCGTTCGTCCTCGACGGCGACATCCAGATGGACGACTACTCGACCTTCGCCTGCAACGACGCGGAGACCGAGGAAGGCTATGTCCTGCTGTGCCGCTCGTATGCCTACAGCGACTGCGAGATCGAGCTGCTCAACTTCGACGAGGACGAGTTGCTCGGCGGCGCTCCGATCCAGGACGTCACGACCCGGATCAGCGCCATCGAACACGTGACCCGCGACATCGTGTCCCTACGACTCGATGTCGTGGAACCGGAGGTATTCGAGTTCAAGGCCGGTCAGTATGTCGACCTGCAGGTGCCCGGCACCGACCACACGCGTTCGTTCTCGCTGGCCACCACGCAGGCACATCCGGACAAACTGGAGTTCCTGATCAAGCAGTATCCCGGCGGGCTGTTCGCCGGCCTGCTCGACGGGGGGTTGGCGGCCGGCGACGAGATCTGTCTCACCGGGCCATTCGGCTCGTTCACCATCAAGGACGGTCATGTGCTGCCGATCGTGGCCATCGGTGGCGGTGCAGGCATGGCGCCGGTCCTCTCCCTGCTCCGGCATGCGAGTGAGACCGGACTGCGTCGACCGGTGCACTTCTACTACGGCGCCCGCACACCCGCCGATCTCTTCTATCTCGACGAGATCATCTCCCTCGGAGCCACACTCGACGACTTCCGCTTCACCGCATGCCTGTCGGAATCCGCCGACGACGCCCCGGACGGCGTGACGGTCGAGACGGGCAACGTCACCGACATCGTTTCTCGATGCGAACCCGACCTGGCCAGAACGGAGGTGTACTTCTGCGGGCCGCCACCGATGGTGGACGCCGCCCTCGCCCTTGCCGATCAGGCCGGGGTACCCAAAGACCAGATCTTCTTCGACAAGTTCTCCAGCCCCGCGTTCGAACAACCGGCCGTCTGACCGGCGAACGCAAGACGACAGGAACGAAAGGTATGTCCGCACCAGCAGAGCCGCGGGAGCGTAGCTTCCCCTCCATCGAATTCACCGACGCCGAGGCCGGCGCCAAGGAATTCCCGAGTTCCAAGAGCCGCAAGTACAGCTACTACACGCCTGCGAAGAAGCGCGCGACGATGTACGAGGACGTCACGGTCGACGTGCAGCCGGATCCCGAGCGGCACCTCACCCAGGGATGGATCTACGGATTCGGTGACGGCCCCGGTGGCTATCCGCAGGAGTGGACTGCCGCCCAGTCCAGCAACTGGCATGCCTTCCTCGATCCGAACGAGGAATGGGAACAGACCATCTACCGCAACAACTCCGCGGTGGTGCATCAGGTGGACCTGTGTCTCCAGAACGCCAAACGCGCACGGGCATACGATAACTGGAACTCCTCCTGGCTCAAATTCATCGAACGCAACCTGGGCGCCTGGATGCACGCCGAGAGCGGGATGGGCCTGCACGTGTTCACCTCGATCCAACGCTCTGCGCCCACCAACATGATCAACAATGCGGTGGCGGTCAGTGCGGCGCACAAACTGCGGTTCGCACAGGACCTGGCGCTGTTCAACCTCGACCTGTCCGAGGCCGAGGACGGATTCGACGGCTCTGCACACAAGGAGGTCTGGCAGTCGGCCCCGGAGTGGCAGGCCACTCGGGAGGCCGTCGAGAGGCTCACCGCGATCGGCGACTGGTGCCAGCTGCTGTTCGCCACCAACATCGTGTTCGAACAGCTCGTCGGATCATTGTTCCGGTCGGAACTGGTGATGCAGGTGGCCGCCCGCAACGGCGACTACATCACCCCGACGATCGTCGGTACCGGTGAATACGACTATTCCCGTGACCTCAACTACTCGCGCGCTCTGTTCCAGATGCTCGCGCGCGACGAGACGTTCGGCGAGCAGAACAAGGCTTTGTTCGCGGAGTGGATGTCGGAGTGGGTGCCCCGTTGCCTGGATGCCGCCCGGTCACTGCAGCCCATCTGGTCGCAGCCGGCCGACAAGAGCGTCACCTTCGCCGCCAGCCTCGAGCACGCCACGACGAAGTTCCGCGACGTGCTCGCCTCCATCGAAGTCGAAACCCCCAAGGAGTTGGACCAGTGAGCACAATGCAATTCGGAGCCGACACGGAGTTCTCCAACATGTGCGGTGTCACGCTCATGAACACGCCGATCGGTCGCGTCGTGGCGAATGTGATGGGCGCCAAGGAAGGGATCAGCCTCACCGAGTACCCGTCGATGATCCGCGTGGACGGGGTCAACAGGCTCGACTTCGACTACGACGAACTGACCGACGCCCTCGGTCAGGACTTCGACGGCTCGATCTTCGAGGAGATCAGCTCGACCCACTACGGGCGCATGGTGCACCTCGATGACCGCACGATCCTGTTCGCCAGCCCCGAGGACGCGGCCGAGTTCATCGGTTTCGATCTCACCGCTTCGTCGTAACAGCTTCGCCGCCCGAGGGTTGACTCCCCACACCCTCGGGCGGTGGACCCGACCGGCCACCCCCGCCCACAGCTTCAGCCCCAGCCCCAGCCCACCGAGAGATAGCGAGCGAACCGATGTACGAGAAGAACGGCGAGAAGTACTTCATCGTCGATGGCCATGTCCACCTGTGGGACGGCCGGGAATCCAACCAGCGCAACATACACGGCAAGCAGTTCATCGACTGCTTCTACGACTACCACAAGAACCTGAGCCCCGAGGAGCAGGTGTGGGACTACGACACCTACTGCTATTACGGCGCGGACCGGTTGATGAACGACCTGTTCGTGGACGGCCCGGTCGATCACGCGATCTTCCAGGCCACCATCCTGCGCGAGTTCTACGTCAACGGATTCGCCCAGGTCGACGATTCGCTCAAGCTGGCCCAGGACAACCCGGACAGATTGACCTACAACCACGCCTACGATCCGCGTGACGGCGAAGAGGGCCTCAAGCAGCTGCGCCGGGACGCCGACGCCATGCAGTTGCAGGGCGTCAAGCTCTACACCGCCGAATGGCACGGCGATTCGCGGGGTTACAAACTGGACGACCCGTGGTCGAGGCGCTACCTCGAGGAGTGCATCGACCTGGATATCAAGAACATTCACGTACACAAGGGACCGACCATCCGGCCTTTGGATCGCGACGCCTTCGACGTCGCCGACGTCGACAAGGTGGCCACCGACTATCTCGACCTGAACTTCATCATCGAGCACGTCGGCCTGCCTCGCCTGGAGGATTTCTGCTGGATCGCCACGCAGGAGTCCAACGTGTACGGCGGTCTCGCCGTGGCGATCCCGTTCATCCACACCCGCCCCCGGTACTTCGCCCAGATCATCGGGGAGCTGCTGTACTGGATCGGCGAGGACAAGATCCTCTTCGCATCCGACTACGCACTCTGGACGCCACAGTGGCTCGTCGAACGGTTCGTCGACTTCCAGATCCCCGAGGACATGACCGAGTACGCCCCGATCACCGTCGAGCAGAAGAAGAAGATCCTGGGCCTCAACGCGGCCGCGCTGTATCCCAACATCAAGGTGCCCAGCGAGCTCCAGATCCCCACGGATGCGGCCGATCCCGGCGTGGAGGTGGCGGCCGGCGCCAAGGATGCGGTGACGGCATGACCGCCCTGGCCACCGGCAGCCCGACGTCGACGGCACCGGTCGTCGACGCGATCCTCGCGGCACTCGGCACCGTCCTCGATCCCGAACTCGACGAGCCGATCACCGATCTGAACTTCGTGCGATCGGTCGTGATCGACGATGAGGGCGTCACGGTGCACCTGCGGTTGCCGACCTCGTTCTGCTCGCCCAACTTCGCCTACCTGATGGCATCGGATGCCCAGGACGCGCTGCACCATGTCGACGACATCGGTTTCGTGCGGGTGCTTCTCGACGATCATCACGACAGCGACAAGATCAACACCGGTCTGGCCGCGGAGTCCGGGTATGTCGGAACGTTCGGTGTCGAGGCCGACGACAGTCTCGACGAACTGCGCACGATCTTCGTCCGCAAGGCGCATACCGCGGCGATGGAGCGCTGCATCTCCGATCTGCTCGCGCGCGGTGAGATCACGATGGAGTCGATCGGGCATCTGACGCTGCGCGATCTGCCCCCCGGGGCGAAAAAGGGGGCGCTGCTGCGCCGCCGGGCCAACGCGGGTCTGAGTCTGTGCCCCAACAGCCTCGTCCTGGTCGACGAGGACGGGCAGCCCGTACCGGCCGACGACGTCGCGCTGGCATTCCGATTCGCGCGGTCGGTGCGGATCTCGATCGAGGGCAACGGGCATTTCTGCCGCGGATTGCTCGCCACCCGCTACGCCGACGACGCCGACTGCGACGGCCGCAGCGGGCCCGTCATCACCAACCTCCGATCCGAGGAGAACCCATCATGAAGGCCGTCCAGGTCATCGGCTACCACGACAAGCTGCAGCTCAACGACATTCCCGACCCGCAGATCACCGGTCCCCTCGACGTCATCGTGAAGATCGGCGGCGCCGGTGTGTGCCGGACCGATCTGCACATCCTCGAAGGCCAGTGGGCGGAGAAGAGCGGCGTGGCACTGCCATACACGATCGGCCACGAGAATGCCGGCTGGGTACACGCCATCGGTGACGCGGTCACCAATGTCGCGGTCGGCGACACCGTGATCCTGCATCCGCTCATCACCTGCGGACTCTGCCACGCATGCCGCGACGGCGACGACGTGCATTGCGAGAACAGTGATTTCCCCGGCATCGACACCGACGGCGGCTACGCCGAGTATCTCAAGACGACGGCTCGCAGCGTCGTGCGGATCGACGAGTCGCTGCAGCCATCAGACGTCGCGGCACTCGCCGATGCCGGTCTGACCGCCTATCATGCCGCCGCGAAGGTGGCGCGGATGACCAGGCCCGGGGACACCTGTGTCGTCATCGGTGCAGGAGGGTTGGGCCACATCGGCATTCAGGTCCTCAACGCCATCTCCGGGGTCACCATCGTGGTCGTCGACCGCAACCCCGCGGCCGTCGAGCTCGCCATCGAGGTGGGGGCGCAGCACGGCATCGTCGCCGACGGCTACCACGTGGACAAGGTCCTCGAGCTCACCGAGGGCAAGGGCGCGGAGGCGGTGCTGGACTTCGTCGGCGAGGGCGGGGCCACGGCCGAAGGCGTCGCGATGCTGCGCCGGGCGGGCAACTACTTCGTCGTCGGCTACGGCGAGAACATCGACGTCCCCACCATCGACATCATCTCCACCGAGATCAATTTCATCGGCAATCTGGTCGGGTCCTACAACGACCTCACTGAGCTGATGACCCTGGCCGCCCAGGGCAAGGTCGCGCTACACACGACCAAGTACGCCCTCGACGACTACCAGCAGGCCATCGACGACCTCGACGCCGGCCGCGTGCGCGGGCGGGCCATCCTCGTTCCCTGATACCTGCCCCGACGTCCAGAGCAATAGACACCACAGCAATAGACACCACAGCAGCAGACACCCACGAAAGGTAGATGACAATGGCCAAAGAGTTGCGCTACAACGCCGAAGCGCGGCTACGGCTGGAACGGGGCGTCAACGCCCTGGCAGACGCAGTCAAGGTGACCCTCGGCCCGAAAGGCCGAAACGCCGTCCTGGAGAAGCTGACCGGTCCCCCCACGATCACCAACGACGGTGTCACCATCGCCCGCGAGATCCAGTTGCGGGATCCGTTCGCCAACATGGGTGCACAGCTGGTCAAAGAGGTCGCCATGAAGACCAACGGCGTGGTCGGCGACGGCACCACCACCGCGACCGTGCTCGCGCAGGCGATGGTTCGTGAAGGCCTACGCGCAGTCGAACAAGGCGCCAACCCGATGCGGGTGCGTCGCGGCATCGAGCGCGCCGTCGCGACCGTCATCGAAGCGCTCGAGGGTCAGGCCGTCCAGATCGGCGGCAGGGCCGACCTGGAACGGATCGCGAGCCTGGCCGCCAGCGACGACGACGCCATCGGATCGGTGATCGCGGGCGCTGTCGAGTATGTGGGCAAGAACGGAGTGATCACCACCGAGGAGAGCGACACGCTCGGACTCGGGGTCGAGGTCGTCGACGGGATCGAGTTCGACCACGGCTACATCTCCGGGTACATGGTCACCAACCCGGAACGGATGGAAGCGGTTCTGGAGTCCCCCGTCATCCTGCTGACCAACAAGAAGATCACCGCGGTGCAGGAGATCATGCCGGCCGTCGAGACGGCCAAGCGTGCCGACCGGCCGCTGCTCGTTCTCGCCGAGGACGTCGACGGCCCCGCGCTCCAGCTGTTGGTGGGCGGCAACATGCACAAGACGATGCAGTCGGTCGTGGTCCGTGCCCCCGGATTCGGTCACCGCCGGATCGCCGAACTCGAAGATCTCGCGGTCGCCCTCGGTGGACACGTGATCGCCAAGGACACCGGTATCGAGCTGTCCGAGGTGTCGCTCGAACACCTCGGCACCTGTGACCGGGTCACCATCACCGAGGACGAGACCACCATCGTCGGAGCGCACGGCAGCCAGGAACTCGTCGACGCCCGCGTGACCCATCTCGAGGCGCAACTGGGTCGCGCACGCATCGATGCCGATCGCGACAGCCTGGAGCTGCGGATCGCCCGGTTGACCGGGCGGGTGGCGGTCATCCGGGTCGGCGGCTTCACCAGCGTCGAGCTGAAGGAGCGCATGCTCCGGGTCGAGGACGCGCTGGCCGCCACACGGGCGGCGGTGGAGGCAGGCATCGTCTCGGGCGGCGGGACGGCGTTGGCGCAGGCCCATCGCGCCCTCGACTCTCTCGAGGCCACCGGCGACGAGTCGGTCGGCATCGATGTCGTGCGACGCTCGCTGGCCGAACCGCTGTTCTGGATCGCAACCAACGCCGGCTTCGACGGCGAGGAGGTGGTGAAGGTGGTGACCGGCCTCCCGATCGGCCACGGCTTCAATGCCTTGACCGGCGGATACGGGGATATGTTCGACGAGGGCGTCATCGATCCGTGCAAGGTCACCCGGGCCGCCCTGGAGAGTGCGGCGTCGATCGCCGCATTGTTGATCACCACCGAGACCGCCGTCGTCGAAGAGGTGCTCACCCACCCCGGCGCCATCGAGGCCCCGGGCTTCGGCGACCTGGCCGAGGGCATGGTGCGCCCCTCGAACATCTACTGACGCGCCCCGAGCTGGGCCGGCCGCGATCCGAACGACATGTTCGCGGCGTTGATCGCGGCCGGCCCTCCCCACCATCACCGTCCAGCCACCCCATTCCGGGGCCCACCGAGTCGGCTAGACTCGGACCGATGTGAGATCCACATCACAGAGGAGTTCGTTTTCTGTGAGATCGCAGCCCGCCTCCCAGACCGAAACGCCCATCGAGGTCGCCGCCGCGCGTGAACGCTTCCTGACCGACGACAACATCTCCGGCGGAGTACGTGACAGCATCTCCACCTCGTGGCGTCGGTCCCGCGCGTTCAATGTGCACGCCGACCGCCTGGAGCTGCCGTTCGTCCGAGAACCCAATCTGGAGAGTCCACTCGTCTCGGCCGCGCGACCCATCATCCGGCAATTGGCCGACGACCTGTCCGCGGAACCGGTGAGCATCATCCTCACCTCCGCGGACGGCGTGGTCCTGTCGCGTGCGACCGCGCACCGCCCGCTCAACCAGATGCTCGACCAGGTGAGCCTGGCGCCCGGCTACAGCTACAGCGAGGAGCACGCGGGGACCAACGGCATCGGTACGGCCCTGGAGAACCGGCAGGCCACCCTCGTGCGGGGTTCCGAGCACTACGCCGGGTGCCTTGCGCAGTTGTCGTGTGCCGGTGTGCCGATCGTGCATCCCGTGTCCGGCGCCGTGGTCGGCGCCCTCGACCTCACCGGACTGGCCGACGACGGCGGTCCGTTGCTGCTGACCCTCGCGAAGTCGGCGACCGCTCAGATCGAGCAACGCATGCTGTCACAGGCCAGCGAACGCGAATCGCGACTCCTCAACGCCTACCTCGCCACCTGCCGACGCGCACCTCAGATGATGGTGCTCGCCATCGCCGGTGACGTCGTGTTGATGAATCAACGCCTACGACTCGCAGTTGACCCGCAGGACCAGATCTCGCTGCTCGAGCATGCGGTCGACCAGACGCTCGACACGACGTCATCGCGCGGGGTGACGACGATGGCGAGCGGGCGGGTCGCCCGGCTGTCCCCGGTGCCCGAGTACTGGGACGAGCGTGCCGGGATGGCGGTGTTCCATGTCCACCTCGTCGAGACCGGTGAGCGACCGGTGCCGCGATCGTCGACACGCCGCCCCGGAGCCACCCTTACGGGCCTGGTCGGCCGGAGTTCGTCGTGGCAACAATGCTGCGACCACGTCGTCCGGTACGTCGGTGCCGGCGAGTGGATCGCGGTGTCCGGCGAGTCCGGGTCCGGGCGCCTCACCGTGCTCCGCGCCAGCGCTGCACTCGCGCACGGCAATCCCCGGGTGTTCTCCGCGAAGGACCTCCTCCTCCCCGCCTCGCTCGACGCACTGGCCGGCGAACTCGAACGTGACGACTTCAGCGTCATCCTCAGCGATGTCGACGCACTCGAAGGACCGTCCCTCGCGCACATCGCGAGCATGTTCCAGGGGCGCGAAAGCGCCGGTTGGGTGGGCATCACCGTCGGCGACACCGCCGCCGCGTCGCAGGACACCGACGCCGCAGCGACCGTGCTGCCGTTCTTCACCCACACCGTGTCGATCCCGCCGCTGCGGCACCGCATCGAGGATCTGCAGGATCTGATCCCGATGCTCCTGCGACAGTTGACGCGGGGTCGCGAACTGACTGTGTCCGCCGAGGCGCTGCGGCAGCTCAGCAAGTACAGCTGGCCCGGTAACGTCGCCCAACTCCGCCAGGTCCTGCGGGAGGTCGTCACCCATCAGCGGTCGGGTGTCATCGACGTCCATCAGCTGCCGCCGTCGGTCCGGTCGCTGAGTCGGCACAAGCTGACCCGTATCGAGGCGCTCGAACGTGACGCCATCATCCGCAGCCTCGAGGAGAACGGCAACAACAAGGCCACGGCAGCAGCCGCGCTCGGCATCTCGCGTGCCACCATCTACCGCAAGATCAAGGAATTCGGCATCGACGTCTGACCTTCTCCCGTCACCCGGTCACGCTCTGCGGTAGGGGTTTTCTCCATTCGCTGATGCGGACACCGATGCGGTCATGGCGCGACCCCGACCACCTGACGTCGAGCCCGGACCGCCGTAGGGTTGCGACGATCTGCTCCCCCAACAACGTCTCTGTGCTCTCGTAGACGGCGTGCTCGGCGTCCGTGTCGCCCGCCGACATCGCGTCGAGCAAGGCCTCCGGCACCGTTGGATGCGGCCGGAATGCGCTGTACCCGAGATAGAGAACAGGATCGTCGTCGGCGAGCCGTTCGGCGTCCTGCTCGTGAAAGAACACATACGCCCACTCCCGGAACCCATACCAGTCATCCTGGTCCGGTTCAGGTGTGCGTTCGCGATCGATGTCCCTTGTCGCGCAACGGGTGCAACACGAGTAGTTCATCAATGCGAGCACGCCGTCGGTGACGAGTTCGTCGAACGCCGCCCGGAGCCTGCCGTAGTCGCCGCCGTCGCTCCATGTGCGTTCGGACTCGCGGCGCGCCCACCACATCCGCCGGACCTCGGCGACGGCCTCCACGGCCGGTTCCCCGGCATCCTCGGCCCAGTCGCGTGCATCCGACTCGATGTCGGCGAGTTCGGTGAAACCCGGGATCAGCCGCGCCGCGACCAGGCCCCGCAGGTCCACCAGATGCTCGTCACGCATGGATGCCCCCACTTCTCCGCCCTTCACTCATCGCGTCTGATCGAATATCGGACATGGTCATTGGACGTCGGCGCGGTCGAATCGGTTCCACGATGACGGCAGTTCGTCCGTTCGGATGACACAGCTGCCGCACGGGGCTTCGCGTAGTCTCTCGAACGTGCGATTCACCGAGGAACGAACATCGCTGGCGGCCGCGGCGCATCGACTGGCGCACGCCGGGATGACCCACGGCACGGGCGGCAACCTCTCCATCCGGGTCGGCGAATCGGTCGTCCTCACACCGTCGGGCTGTCAGCTCGGCGATGTCACACCCGACCAGATGGTCGTCGTCGATCTCGACGGAGTGGTCATCGAGGACACCGAGCACCGACCGACCTCGGAACTACGCATCCATCTCGACGTCTACCGCCACACCCCGGCCGGTGCGGTGGCTCACGCCCACCCGATCGCATCGATCGCGGTGGCCAACATCGTCGACGAACTCCCGGTCGTGCACTACACCGCCGCATTGATCGGGGGTTCGATCCGGGTGGCACCGTACGCGGTCTTCGGCAGCAATGACCTCGGTGACGGCGTGGCGGCGGCCCTCACCGAGCGCACCGCGGCACTGATGCGCAACCACGGTTCCGTTGCCTACGGCGACAACCTCGACATGGCCTGCGACCGTATCGAACTCGTCGACTGGCTGGCCGAGGTCTATCTGCGTTCGGCCGCCGTTGCGCCGCCCGCGACCCTGAGTTCCGACGACGTCACCGAGGTCGTCGCCACCGCACTCCGACGTCACTACACACCGTTCCCCGGGAGGAAAGCATGAGGGTCGCCACCTTCGGCGCGCACGTACTCGATGTGCTCGCCCAACCCGTCGACGAGATCCCCGACGGACAGGGCGCCGCGCTCGTGCAGAACATCCGGATGTCGGCAGCCGGACCGGCCGGTGGAACCGCGATCGCCCTGGCCAAACTCGGCGTCGAGGTCTACACCGTCGGTGCCATCGGGGCCGACGATCCGGGCGATGTGCTGACCACCATGTTGAACCGCCACGGCGTCAACACCGACCACCTCGTGACCGTCGATCAACCGACCTCGATGAGCATGCTGCCGATCCGCAGCAACGGCGACCGCCCGGCTCTGCACCTACCCGGCGCAAACCTCGCGTATCCGCTCGGGCACGCTCCGCTGGAACTGCTGACCGGCGTCGATCATGTCCACGTCGGCGCTCCCGAGCTCCTCAATCCACCGGAACTCGCACCGCTGCTCGCCGACATCAGGGCCGCCGGAACCACCGTATCGGCGGACATCCTCGCCGACGGCGACCCCGGTCTGCTCACCTGGATCGAACCCGTTCTGCCGCATCTGGATTACCTGCTGCCCAACGATGATCAGGTGCGGGGGTTCACCGGCGAGCGCGACCTCGTCGCCGCATGCCGGCGCCTGATCGACCTCGGTGCGGTCTGCGTCGCGGTCACCGCCGGCGCGGACGGCGCCCACGTCGTGACGTCCGAGAACGCCGAACATGCTGCGGCACAAGCTGTCACCGTCGTCGACACGAGTGGTTGCGGCGACTCGTTCTCGGCCGGGTTCCTCGCGGCTCGCGGACACGACCTCGACCTGCTCGAGTCCGCCGAGATCGGCTGCGCGGTCGCCGGAATCGTCGCGACCGGACTCGGCAGCGATCACGGCGACTTCACCTGGTCGTCGGTCGCGAACTGACGCCCCCGGGGCATCCCACGACGATCGGCCGATCGGCCCCCCAGATTTCTGGATGGAGAATTCCCCGGGTCATCGGGATGGGAAATGTTCTGCGTCCAGACGAATCTCTGATGCATGAACTCACCAACGCACACGATCACCCGGATCAACCCATCCTCCTGGAACGCGCAGTTCCGGTTCGACCACGCCCAACTGCGGCCGGCACCGCGCGAGATCCTCACCATCGCCGGTCAGGCATCCGTCGGCGACGACGGCACCGTCCTGCACGAAGGTGATGTCGCAGCCCAACTCTCGCTCGCGATGCACCACGTCGAGGAGATCTTGTCGGCCGCGTCGATGACCCTCGCCGACGTACACATGCTCACCGTCTACGCCACCGAGGTACCGGCCACGCTCGCCGCCTACGAAGCCCTGACCGAACGCCTCGATGCGCAGGGCGCCACGCCGCCTGCGGCGGTCATCGGCGTCGCCGCGCTGGCCTTACCCGGCCTCGCCGTCGAGATCACCGCGCAGGCCGGTCGCTGATCTGCACGGTGCACGTCGCCGTGAGCGGTCTCGATACGCCCCTCGCCTGGCGGCTCGTGGCTACTCGACCCACGGGGGGCCGCAGCCTCACCCAACCGCTGATCGAGTAGGCACCGAGCTCGCGAGGAGCCGTATCGAGATCACCGAAGCCCGAACTCACTGATCACCAACACATCTCATAAACCCAAGGAGAAACCATGTCCATCACCACCCCCGAAGAACACATCCCCCCGACCATCGCTGCCACCGACACCCTCGCCGCCATCGTCGACGGTCCCGTCCTGACCCCCGGCGACGCCGCCTATGCCGACGAACTGGCGGGCTTCAATGCTGCGAGCGCGCCGAATCCGGCGATCGTCGTCGGAGCCACATCGGCCGACGACGTCGCCGCCGCCGTCCGTCACGCCCGGGCACACGGGCTGCGCATCGGTGTGCGGGCCACCGGTCACGGACCGGTCATCGAGGGTGCGGGCTACCTCACCGTCACCACCTCCCGGATGACCGATATCCAGGTGGACCCGGTCGCCCGGACCGCACGGATCGGGGCCGGTGTGCGCTGGCGTGACGTCATCGCCGCAACCGCACCGCACGGATTGACCGGGCTGGTCGGCTCCTCGTCGTCGGTCGGTGTCGTCGGCTACACGCTGGGCGGTGGACTCAGTCCGCTGGCCCGCGAGTTCGGTTTTGCCGCCGACCGCGTGCGTCGCATCGAGGTGGTGACCGCCGACGGCACGATTCGAACGGTCGACGCCGGTGCGGGCTCTGATCTGTTCTGGGCCCTGCTCGGGGGCCGTGACGGCTGCGGCATCGTCACGGCGATCGAGTTCGAGCTGATCCCGCTCGTCACCCTCTACGGGGGCGGGATATTCTTCGCCGGCTCGGCGGCCGAGCAGGTGTTGCACGCCTGGCGGCGGTGGGCCCCGACGCTCCCCGAGTCGGCGGGGACCTCGGCGGCGGTGCTGCGTCTCCCGCCCGACCCGCAACTCCCGCCGCCGCTGCAGGGCCAGATCGCGGTGCACGTCCGGTTCACCTATACCGGCGATCCCGCCGTCGGCGCGCAGCTGCTGGCACCGATGATGTCCGCCGGCCCGATCCTGTTGCAGAACGTCGACGTGCTGCCGGTCGCGGCGCTTGACGCCGTCCACATGGACCCGCCCGGGCCGATGCCGAGCATCGAGCGGGGCTGCGCCTTGCGGGAGCTGCCGGCCGAGGCCATCGACGCGCTGCTCACCGTGGCCGGGCCGCAGGTGCCGAGTCCGCTGGCCATCGTCGAGATCCGACTGTTGGGCGGCAGGATCGCTGCGCCGCAAGGGGTCCCCAACTCCGTGGCCGGTCGCCACGCAGCCTTCGGGGTTCTCGCGATCGCCGTCCCCGCAGGACCGCTCGCCGATCAGGCGGCTTCCGATGTCGCAGCCGTGCACCGTGCGGTCACACCATGGGCGCATGGCGGCCTGCTGAACTTCGCCGGCCACATGCCCGCGGACGAACTGGCGGGCCTGTGGTCTGCGGCCGACGCGGCACAGCTGGCCGCGATCCGCGGCCGCCACGACCCGACCGGGATGTTCGCGCGACAGGCCTGACAGATACCGATCACGGCGACCGGCCGGACGCACCCGCGTCCGGCCGGTCGTTCGATCAGCGTCCCCACATTTCTGGGATAGACAGATGACCTGCGAAAACGGAGAATCTTCTCATGACGACGAGTCTGACCGCGGATCGGGTGCGCAGTGACGTCGATGTGCTCGCCCACGCCGGGCTCGGCGTCGGCGACTTCCTCGGCGAGGCCATCGGATCACTCATCCGGGCGGTACCCCACGCCGCCGCCTGTATGGCCACCGTCGACCCCAACACCCTGCTCATCACCAGCACCCGAAAATACGGAAATCTCCTCGGCCGCAACCAGCACGACGACGAGTGGGGACTGCGCGAGTACGGAACCGTCGAGTCCTCGTCGTTCCGGCAACTCGCGATGGCCGGCGTCGATGCGGTCGGCATGCACGAGTTGACGGCTGGTCGGACTCAGGAGTCGCCGCGAATGCATGAGTTCATGCGGCCGCACTACGACTTCACCGATGAGGCACGGCTACTCATGCGCGACGGCGCGCAGGTCTGGGGCGGCATCGCCTTCTTCCGCGAGGTCGGCGAGCGACCCTTCACCCCGGACGAGGTGGAATTCCTTCGAACTCTGTCCCAACCGCTTGCCCTCGGTGTCCGCACCGGTCTGCTCGCCAGCATCGTCGCCGAACCGCAGTCAGCGCCCTCGGGTCCATGTGTGCTGATCGTCGACAGCCAGAATCACATGGTCCAGATGAGTGCCGGCGCCGAGGAGCGGGTCGACGACCTTCTCTCCGGCGCCAACAGCGGGGCAGCGTCATCGGTGATCACCGCGCTGGTCGGGGCGGCCCGACGGTACGGTCGTGGGGAAACCGACGTTCCGCCGCGACTGCGCGTCCGGGGGGCATCGGGAATGTGGCTCGTGGTGCACGCCTCCCCGCTGTCGAATGCCGATGGCCGGGTCGGCGAGGTGGTGGTGACCATCGAGGAGGCACGGCCGCCGGAGATCGTTCCCCTGGTGGTGGCCGCCTTCGGCCTCACCGCCCGCGAACGCGACGTCACCCAGATGGTGTTGCAGGGGGTCGCGACCAAGGACATCGCGTCGACGCTGCACGTCTCCGCCTACACGGTTCAGGACCACCTCAAGTCGATCTTCGACAAGGCCGGTGTACGCAGCCGACGCGAGCTGATCGCCCGGGTGTACTTCGATCAGTACGCGCCGCGGATGAACGATCAGCTCTTGCCGTCGGGGGCATACGTCACCACGGAGTCCTGAGCAGGCGATCGGCGCCTACCGCACCATCCGCACGGCCAACTCTCCGTAAGCACGCGCGAGCGCAACGGGGTCGCGGTGGGTCCGTGACGGGAACCAACGGCACACGTCGACGCACAACGACGAGAGCGCCAGGACGGCGTCGTCGGCGGCCGTCACCGTGAATTCCCCGGACGCCACACCTTGACGCACGATCACCGCGAGCACGTCGGAGGTCTCACGACGGATTGCGGTGATCGTCCGATAATGCTCGCGGGTCAGGCCGTGCAGTTCGTACTGAACCACCTTCGCGAGCTCATGCTGTTCGGCCTGCCAGCGGGTGAATTCGCCGATGACAACCCGCAGTCGGTCACTCGCGGACAGCGATTCATCGTCGACCTCCCGTAACGCGGCGAGCACACCACGGTGCCCTTCGAGGGCGATCGCGTAGAGCAGTTCCTCTTTCGAGCGATAGTGCGGATACATGGCGGCCGCACTCATGTTGAGCCGCTTGGCGATCTGCCGTGTGGAGGTGCCGCCGTAACCGACCTCGGCGAACGAGGCGATCGCCGCCCTGCGGATTCGCTCCGCCGCCACCGAGTCGCCGTTCTTCGGCCCAGCCACCGACGCTCACCCCGCCTTCCTGATCTCGACATCTTGACCTGATCGCACTGTACGATGCATCATAAGCGAGCGCTTAGATTATGAGCGAATGCTTAGGTGACGAAGGAGTCCGATGGCCACCCCACTCTCCCGACGCGATCTCGAGTTCCTCCTGTACGAGTGGCTCGACGTCGAAGAGCTGACCAAGCGCGAACGTTTCGGTGAGCATTCCCGCGAGACGTTCGACGCGGTCCTCGAGCTGAGCGAGGATCTCGCCACCAAACGGTTCGCGCCGTTCAACAAGCTCGGCGACCAGAACGAACCGTTCGTGGGCGAGGACGGGAAGGTCGTCTTGCCGGCGGAGATCGAGGCCGGCATCTCCGAGTTCGTCAAGGCCGGATTGATGGCCGGCTCGTTCGACGAATCGGTCGGCGGGATGCAGCTGCCGACCGTGATCAGCCGGGCGTCGAGTGCGTGGTTCCAGGCGGCGAACGCCGCGATGTCGTCCTACACCTTCCTCACCGTCGGCAACGCGAATCTGCTCACCGAGTACGGCACCCCAGAGCAGATCGACACGTGGGTACGCCCGATGGTCGAGGGACGCTACTTCGGGACGATGTGCCTGTCCGAACCCCAGGCCGGTTCGTCACTGGCCGACATCACGACCAAGGCAGAACCGCAGTCCGACGGCACCTACCGGATCACGGGCACCAAGATGTGGATCTCGGCGGGCGAGCACGAGCTGTCAGAGAACATCGTTCACCTGGTGCTTGCGAAGGCACCAGGCGGAGGGCCCGGCGTCAAGGGCATCTCGTTGTTCATCGTGCCCAAGTATCTCGCCGACGGCACCCGCAACGACGTCGCGCTCGTCGGCCTCAACCACAAGATGGGCAACCGGGCGACCACCAATACATTGCTCAACTTCGGCGACGGAACACACCTGGACGGCGGCGCCGTCGGCTATCTCGTCGGCGAAGAGCATCGCGGCCTGAGTTACATGTTCCACATGATGAACGAGGCGCGTATCGGCGTCGGATTCCTCGCCACCTCGCTGGGCTATGCGGGTTACCTGGCCTCTCTCGAGTACGCCAAGGTCCGCACGCAGGGCCGACCTGTCGACCAGAAGGATCCGGCCGCCAAGCCGATCCCGATCATCGAACACGCCGACGTCAAGCGAATGCTGTTGGCGCAGAAGTCCTATGTGGAAGGCGCACTGGCGCTCGGCCTGTACTGCAGCAAGCTCGTCGACATCGAGTCGACGAGCACCGGTGACGACCGCGATCGCGCGACCCTGCTGCTCGACGTCCTGACCCCGATCGCCAAGAGTTGGCCGTCGCAGTGGTGCCTGGAGGCCAACAGTCTCGCCATCCAGGTCCACGGCGGTTACGGCTACACCAAGGAGTTCGATGTCGAGCAGTACTACCGCGACAACCGGCTGAACCCGATCCACGAAGGTACCCACGGGATTCATGGTCTGGATCTGTTGGGCCGCAAGGTCGTGATGCAGGGCGGTGCCGGACTCGCTCTGCTGGCCGAGACCATCGGGGCGACGATCGAGCGGGCCGGCAGCGTGGAAGCCGTCGCAGGTTACGCCGCCGAACTCCGCGCCGCGCTCGAGCAGCTGGTCGCAACAACCGCCGCCGCATGGTCCACCGGCGATCCGGCGGTGGCGCTGGCCAACGCCACCGCCTACCTCGAGGCCGCCGGACACATCGTCATGGCGTGGCTCTGGCTCGAGCAAGTGCTCGCGGCAGATGAGAAGACCGGTGACTTCTATGACGGCAAGCGTGCTGCGGCACAATACTTCTTCCGCTACGAGTTGCCGAAGACAGCCGCTGCGCTGAACCTGGTCGCCGCCCTCGACCGGACCACCGTGGATGCCGATCCCGCCTGGTTCTGACGCACCCTGATCCCTACCCGCCGGTGTGATCAATCCGGTTCCGACACAAGGAGACACACATGCCCGTGATGGACCTGTTCGACCTATCCGACAAAGTCGTCGTCGTCACCGGCGCGTCCTCCGGACTCGGGGTCGCCTTCGCCAAGGGCTTCGCCGAGGCCGGCGCCGACATCGTGCTCGCCGCACGTCGCGCCGATCGCCTCGCCGAAACCGCGGCGATGGTGGAGGCGCTGGGCCGCAAGGCCCTGTCGGTTCCGGCCGATGTCGCCGACCCCGACCAGTGCCAGGCGGTCATCGACGCGGCCATGGAGACGTTCGGTCGCGTCGACGTGCTGATCAACAATGCCGGCGTCGGCACAGCCGTCCCCGCGACCCGCGAGACACCCGATCAGTTCCGCTCGGTGATCGACATCAACCTCAACGGGTCGTATTGGATGGCCCAGGCGTGTGGACGCGTGATGCAGCCGGGCAGCGCGGTCATCAACATCTCCAGCGTCCTCGGCATCACCACCGCCGGACTGCCGCAGGCCGCGTACGCGTCGAGCAAGGCCGGCGTCATCGGTCTCACCCGGGATCTCGCCCAGCAGTGGGGCACACGCAAGGGAATCCGCGTCAACGCCATCGCGCCGGGGTTCTTCGAGAGCGAGATGACCGACACCTACCACGACGGCTACCTCGAATCCCAGCTGCCGCGGGTCGTACTCGGGCGAATGGGCAAGGGCGAGGAACTGGCCGCCACCGCGATCTGGCTGGCATCGCCGGCATCTGGCTACGTGACCGGTCAGACCGTCGCGGTCGACGGTGGTGTGACGGTCACTTAAGTATCCGTCAAACGACAGACGTCAGATCTCGAATCCAGCAGGAGCACTGTGCGATACGTTGCTGTCGGCGACAGTTTCACCGAAGGCGTCGGAGATGAACCGGACGGTGTCACTCCGCGCGGATGGGCCGATCTGGTCGCCGAAGGACTGGCCGCCCACCACGGGGGCATCGAGTATGCCAACCTCGCCATCCGCGGCCGGTTGCTCGCGTCGATCGCCACCGAGCAGATCGACGCCGCATTGTCTCTCGATCCCCTGCCGACACTGCTGACCTTCAACGGCGGAGGCAACGACATGCTTCGCCCCGGAAGCGATCTCACACAACTGATCGAACTCACCCGCAGCGCGGTACGACGCTGCCGGGACGCGGGGATCGAGGTCGTGCTGCTGGCCGGCGCGGACCCCTCGGCAGGTCTGCCGTTCAGCGACGCCATCCGGGGTCGCGGCGAATTCCTCACCACGCAGGTGAGCGCCCTGGCCGTCGAGGAGTCCGTGCGGTTCGTCAATGTGTTCGGCGACAGTGAGATCCGTCAGCCGGTCTACTGGTCCGATGATCGTCTGCATCTCAACCCGACCGGCCATCGGCGGGTCGCGGCCCACATCCTCCGGGCGCTGGGAGTCGAGACGGCCACGATGCCGCAGCGACCCGAGGACCCGGTCGGCGGACGACGGTGGGCGGGCGACCTACGGTTCGCCCGTGCCCACCTGGCACCGTGGGTGATCCGCCGTCTACGCGGCCGGTCGTCGGGTGACGACCGCGCCGCGAAGCACCCCGCGTGGGTCCCGGTTCCCGCCACGATGAGCCAGGCGTCGCCGGAGGCGCCGTAGCCTCTGCCACTGGTCTTCACCGCCGCCGTCGATCACGGCGACACCCGCGCCTGCGCGAAGTCGGCGGGCGCCGGCCGGCCCGCACCCTAAACTGGTCGGCAATGGATGCCTCGCCGCCGATACTCCGTGAACCCCTCCACCAGGTCGATCCTCGCGCCCTGACCATGTGGCGGATGACACCGCTCCTGCCGGCCATCCCGCTGCTGGCGGTCGCCGTCGTCCTCGCCTGGATGGTCGACACAATCCGTTGGCCTGCGCTGGTGGTCGCGGTGCTGACCGTGCTGATCGCCGCCTTCTTCGTCACCGTCGTGCCGGTGTGGAGGTATCGATTTCATCGGTGGGAGGTCACCGAGGACGCTGTCTACACCCAGTCCGGATGGTTCGTGCGGAGCCGGGTGATCATCCCCATCGCCCGCATCCAGGTCGTCGACACCGCGGCGGGACCGATCGAACAGCTGTTGAACCTCGCGACACTGACCGTCACCACCGCATCGTCGGCAGGGACCATCCGGGTCGTCGGGCTCGACGCCGCGAGCGCCCGTCGAGCCGCGGCAGATCTCACCGCACGCACCCAGGCACACTCCGATGACGCGACCTGAGCAGCCCCTCCCGCCCGGCGGCCGCCCACCGGTCGCCGATGCACTCGACGACAACCCCGACGAATGGCATCGGCTGTCGCCCTGGATGATCGCGGTCAAGCCGATAGAACAGTTGCCCCAGCTCATCCCGCTGGTCATCGCCATACTCTTCGCCGGACGCGGCGCCCCGAGCCTCAGTATCATCCTCACGGTCGTCGCGGTCCCGCTGGTCACCATCGTGCCGTGGCTGGTCACCCGCTATCAGGTGACCGAGGAACACGTCCGCGTGCGGAGCGGACTGCTCACCCGCAAGGTCGCGACAGCACGGCGCGATCGGATCCGAAGTGTTGACCTGACCGCATCCCTGCCCCATCGGGTGCTGGGTCTGAAGAAGATCCGTATCGGCACCGGCGGCGACAAGGACTCGTCGGTGGTGGAGCTCAACGCCATCACCGCAACTGATGCCGACGCCCTGCACGACCACCTGATGGCGACGGCCGCACGCGTCCGGCGATCGGATGTCAACGCTGCCGGCGCGCACCCACCCTCGACTCCCCCACAGCTGCTCTCGCAGCTTCGACTGTCCTGGTTGCGGTTCGCACCGTTCCAGATGACCGGGTTCGCCGCAGCCGCCGCCGCGGGTGGGCTGGCAGCACAGTTCGCCAATGACGCGGGCTTGTTCGAGCAGGGGGCGACCGCCGCCGAACAGGCCGTCGACCGCGTCCGCGACGTCCCGGTGCCGGTGGTGATCACCGTCGTCGTGCTCGCGGTGCTCGCCGTCGGCGCCCTGTTGTCGGTCGGCGGATACGTGCTGGGGTACTGGAACTTCTCGCTGGCTCGCAACCCGGACGACGGCACCCTACGCATCCGTCGCGGTCTGCTGACCACGAATGCCTCCAGCCTCGACGAGAACCGCATCCGCGGCGTGCACCTCCATCAACCGGTGTTGATGCAGCCGCTGGACGGGGCCCGCCTCCATGCCATCGCCACGGGTTCGTCCAAACATCCACTGCTGTTGCCACCGGCACCGGCCGCCGAGGCCATCCGGGTCGGTCGGCTGGTGACGCACGGCGACGGCGAACTCACCGGACGGTTGCGGCGGCACGGCCACGTGGCACTGGTACGCCGTGTCACCCGCGGATTCTGGTCCGGCCTGGTGGTGGCCGCGATCCTGGCAGCCCTGGTCGCCGGCCCTCTGACCTGGCCGTGGCTGATCCTCGCAGTTCTCGTGGTCCTGATTTCATGCCTCCTCGGCATGGTTCGCTATCACCATCTCGGTCACGACATCACCGACCGGTCGGTGGTCATCGCGCCGCCGCGGATCGCGCGTCACCGGTACGTCCTGGACCGTACGGGCACCGTCGGCTGGGCGTCGCGGGCGTCGATGTTCCAACGTCGCCAGGGCGTGGAGACCGTCATCCTCGCCACCGCCGCGGGATCGGAGGCGTACACCGCCGTCGACCTCGACGAATCCGCCGCCGCCGAACTGATGGCGACCGTGTCGCCGGATCTGCTCGCGCCGTTCCTGACACGCTGACGAACGAGCGAGCGTCCCGGACCGGAGGAACAAGCGAAGCGTCACCACCCCGGTCACGAGGAACAAGCGAAGCGCCACCACCCCGGTCACCAGGAATGAGCGAAGCGCCACCACTCCGGCCCCGATGAACAAGCGAAGCGCCGCCACCCCGGTCGCGAGGAACGAGCGATGCGTCACCAACCCGGTCCCTGAGGAGCCTCGCGAGGAACGAGCGATCGTCACCAACCCGGTCCCTGAGGAGCCTCGCGAGGAACGAGCGATGCGTCACGAAGGGCCCAACGCGTGCGGCCCTCCGCTAGCGCCCACCCCGGGAGAAGGCGCCCAGACATGCCTAGTGAGACGATTGACCAGGTTATTTGAGACTTTTTCCCGAATCAGTCCCAACGGTCCGTCGGACAGTGGTAAACCCACAATCAGTCAGTGCTGACTGATTGGAAGGGACGGGGACATGAACGACGAGGACACCAACGAGGACAAGGGCCGGTTCTCTCGCCGGTCGGCGTTGACGGGGGCGGCGGCGGCCGCCGTGCTGGCGGGCACCGCGGTCGCCATGCCGAACGTCACAGTGCCATCGGCACAGGCAGTTCCACGGACCGGCCGGGGTCGAGGACGTGAGGTCGCCATCTTCGGCGGTGGTATGTCCGGACTCGCCGCGGCACACGAACTCGTCGAACGCGGGTTCCGCGTCACCGTGTACGAACCGGCGTATCTCGGCGGGAAGGCACGCAGCCACGACGTTCCCGGCACCGCCCGTGGCGGTCGTCTCGCCCTGCCCGGTGAGCACGGTTTCCGCTTCTTCCCCGGCTGCTACCAGCATGTCCCGGAAACGATGGAACGAATCCCGGTGGCCGGCGGCACCGTCAGGGACCGTCATCTCATCAGTGTCGAGACGGCGGTCATCGCCTTCGACGACTCCGGCTACGCTCCCACGACGGCCCCGACATCCCTCGTGGGAGCCGTCCAACACGGTCCCGCGGTCCTCGAACTGGACAACCTCCGCAACGCCCTGACAACGGGACTCAAATTCGTCGCCGACGTCCCGCCCGACGAGCTCGCCTATTTCGTGACCCGCGAGCTGATCATCGCGACGAGCTGCGAGGAACGACGACTCGGCCAGTGGGAACAGCAGTCCTGGGTACAGTTCGTCAAGGCGAAGGGCAAATCGTCGGCATATCAACGGTATCTGGCCGGTGCCCTCACCCGAGCCCTGGTGGCGGCGAAGTCGCAGACCGCGTCGGCACGCACCATCGGGCAGATCGGATTGGCCCTGGCGACATCGGCGACCGGGTTGCTCGGCCAATACGACGCCGGCCTCGTGCAGGGTGGTGTCGACCGAATCCTCAACGCCCCCACCAGTCACGCGTGGATCGGTCCGTGGGTGGCCTACCTGCGTGGTCGCGGAGTCGAATTCGTGATGGGCGACGGGGTCGCAGACTTCCAGGTCTCGGATCGGCGGGTGACGGGTGCGCGCCTGACGTCCGGCGGAACCGTGACTGCCGACTGGTATGTGGCGGCCATCCCGATCGATCGACTCAAACCGTTGCTCACCGGAAGCGTGCTGCGCGCCGATCCATCGTTGGCGGGCATCCGGCGCCTCCAGGACGACTGGATGGTGGGGATCCAGTACTTCCTCTCCCGCCAGACGGAACTGCCACCCGGCCACATCGCCGCCTTGGGCACACCGTGGGCCCTGACCGGCCTCTTCCAGGCACGACCATGGAATGTCGACTTCGCCAAGACCTACGGCGACGGCCGAACCCGTGATTGCCTGTCCATCGACATCTCCGACTGGGACAAGCCCGGCATCCTCTACGGCAAGCCCGCCAGACGTTGCACCAAGCGGGAGATCGCCCGCGAGGTGTGGGCGCAGATGAGTCGCGCCATGAACTCCGCAGGCAACAGGTTGCTGCGCAGCGAGGAGATCGTCACGTGGTCACTCGACCCCGGGATCACATGGTCGCCACAGATCGCCAACGCAACCCCGCTGATGGTGAACACGGCCGGTTCCTATCACCACCGGCCCACCGCCCACACTGCAATTCGGAACCTCTTCATCGGCGGCGATCACGTCCGCACGAACATCGATCTGGCGACGATGGAAGGAGCCAACGAGTCCGGGCGTCGAGCGGCCAACGCGATTCTCGCCGCGGCGGACAGTCCCGCACGACCGGCATCGGTGTTCCCATTGGCAGAGCTACCCATGCTCGATCCGATCAAGGCCGAGGACCGCGCGCGCTATCGCGCAGGGTTACCCCACTTCCTCGATGCCTGAGCGGGGTGGCGTCGGCGGATAGGATCGGTGGGTGAACGCAACGGCGCACAACCTCCCGCGCGGCGAGGGTGCCGTCACGCAGCAACGCGGTGACCGCACCCGTCATCAGATCATGGATGCAGCGATCCGTGTGCTCGTCGAGCGCGGTTACGCGCGGGCCAGCACCCTCGCGATCCAAGCCGAGGCGGGTGTCAGCCGCGGCCGCCTGCTCCACCACTACCCCTCGCGCGACCGACTTTTCATGGCCGCCGTCGACCACCTTGCTCGCACGCGAATCGAGGAGATGCCATCCCAGGTCGACTGGCCGGACAATCCTGCAGCACGGATCGGCCCGGCGATCGAACTCGGCTGGAGTACCTTTCATCAGCCCTACTTTGTCGCGTCCATGGAGTTGTGGATCGCGGCACGGACCAACGAACAACTGCGTAGCGCGCTGCTGCCGACCGAACGACGACTCGGACCGACCGTACGACAGGCCGTCGCCGGGTTCCTCGGCGACGAGTTGACCGCTCACCCAAGGTATCCCGAGCTGTATCCACTCTTGTTGTCCAGCATGCGCGGCGTGGCCACGACCTACCTGATCGATCGCCGGGACCCGCGAACGGATCCGCATCTGGATCTGTGGAAGGCGATGACGCGAACCTACCTGCTCTGATCGCGACCGGGCGCGCGCGGCCGGTCACTACCATGGGCATCATGACCTCGACCCAGCTGCGCGCGTTCGTCGCGATCGTGCGGACCGGGTCGGTCAAGCAGGCGGCCGCCGAGCTCGGCCTCACCGAGCAGGCGGTGTCGATGCATGTCGCGCAGCTCCGCAAGAGCCTGGGCGATCAGCTCTTCCGGCGGACACATTCCGGCCTCGCGTTCACGCCGGGCGGGCTGCGGCTGGCCGCCCGTGCCGTGGAGATCCTCGGATTGCAGGATCAGACCGTGAGCGAGGTCGAGGCGGCCGCCGGCGGCCGGCGCACGATCAGGGTGGCCGCGTCCAGCTTGTTCGCCGAACATGCCGCCGGAGGTCTGATCGACCTGTTCACCAAACGGGCGAAGGATCTCGAGGTGGAACTGAGTGTCCAACCGCCGGATCAGTTCTCCTCTCTGCTCGCCTCGCGTGCCGTCGACGTCGCGATCGGACCGGCACCTCTGGAAACCGAGGCCGGCCACGACGGTCCCGCCCTGAGCGTCAAGGAGTTCCTCACCTACGACGTCGAGGTGATGGCGGCGCCCTCACATCCGCTCGCGCGGCGGCGCGTGAGTCCCGAGGAACTCGCCGGCACCCCGTGGAATCTCGGCCCGTCGGCGGCCGGCAGACGCGGTGCGATCCCCGAGATGCTGGCACGCCTCGGTGTTGCCGAGGATTGCCAGCGGATCTTCCAGAGCGATGCCGCGGCCTGGGAGGAGACACAGCGCGGCACCGGGTTGACGCTGGCGCTGACATTCGCCGTGCACTCGGACCTGCAGACCGGGCGACTTGTCCGGGTGGACGGCGCAAAAGCGCACCGCCGCGAGACGTGGAGCGCGATGGCACTCTCCCACGACGCCACCCGCACTGCCGGCGAGCTCATGCGCTTCGTCGCGACCCCGAAGGCCATGCAGGCGATGCTGCGCGGATCCGGTGTCCCGGTGAAACATTTTCGTCCGGCCGTCTATGTCACCCTGTGGAATTGAGCGAGACTCCACGGAACCTGCGATTATCGACGGCGGGCCTCGGTGATCGCGGTGATCATCCCGGAGAGGTCGTCAACGGTCGCTGCCGGAAGAAACCGATCACAGTACGGTAGAGCTGCGGCCATTCCACCCACCAGTGGTTCGTAGCCGGGAGCTCCGGCACGCGGATTGAGCCAGATCACCGTGAACGTCCGGCGCGCGATCCGGGCCATCGCCCGCTCCAGACGGGCCGGATCATCGGAATCCCATCCATCTGAGGCGATCACACAGATCGAACCGCGCAGGCTCTGCGCATGACGCGACGCCAGCAGCGCGTCCAGACTCGCCGCGATACGGGTACCGCCGAAGCGATCCACCACCTTCGCACCCGCCAACTCGACGGCATCGTCGATGGACGAGGATGCCAGGATCGGCGTCATCCGGGTCAGTCCTGTACTGAATGCGAACGTCTCACTGCGGCCGCGCCGTGACAACGCACGCATGATGTGCAGATACGCTCTCGCATAGCCCTGCATGGACTGGGAGACATCGCAGACCATCACGATAGGTCGGGCCCGCCACATCGGCCCGCGATAGACCACATCGGCCACCTCCCACCCGGTGTGCCGTGAGTTCGCCAGCGTGCGGCGCAGATCGATCCGACGCCCTGCGACCAGAGTGCGCTCCCTGCGCCCGCGGCGTTTCGGCCACCTCTCCGCGGCCCCGTCCAGCCAGGCCTCGATCAACCGGAGTTGGCCGGGATCCAACCGATCGAACGGGACCCGCGCGATCGCCTCGATCGCGCTCGGCCGCGGAATCCAGACCGGTGCGCCCTCCCCGTCGTCGTCGACGGTGTCGTCGGTCACCGCCATCCGCGGCAACGTCGCCCATGGCAACCCGTCGGAGGTGTCATCCGCACCGGCATGCGGGCCGGGCACCGCCATCGACTGATCGCCTCGCGGCGCCGACACCGAGCCCCGCAGTGCCACCGGGTCCAGGGAGAACACCGCGTCGTCGAAGACCGCGGCAAACACCGCGTCGAACCTGCCTAGGTCAGAGTGCCTGCGCACCAGAGTGATCCGCGCGAACCAGTAGAGCTCGCGACGAACGGACACGGATCCACGCGGCATCGCCTCCAACGCGCGACAGAACGCCGACGCGTCGGTTTGCCCGACCGGTACGCCCGCGGTGCGGAGCCGCTCGGTGAATCCGGCGGCGAACGCGGCGCGATCGATGCGCGCGAGGACCGGCCCGCCGGTCATCGACCCGCGGCCCCGAATCGTCGAACCGCAGCCATCACAGGAAGGCCCCGCGGTCGAGCGCCTCGACCAGGGTCTCCTGGTCGTCGGGCGTCTTCACCAGCGTTCCGAGGGTGGGCTGCACCGTCGTCGGCATCAGTTCGGAGACTCCGAGCGTGATGAGCGCCGACACCCAGTCGATCGCCTCCGCCATGCCCGGCGGCTTGTCGAGGTCGAGTTCGCGGACACGGCCGACGAACACGGAGGCGTCGGCGATGAGGCTGTCGGACGCGCCATGGACGGTACGACGCAGAACGGCGGCGACCTGCGCCGCCCCGGGGTATGGGATCCAGTGATACAGGCATCGGCGCCGTAGCGCCTCATGCAGCTCTCGACTTCGGTTGGAGGTGAGCACGACCAGTGGCCGACGCCGGGCGCGGATGGTGCCGAGCTCGGGGATGGTGACCGCCCCCTCGCCGAGGAACTCGAACAGCAGCGCCTCGAATTCGTCGTCGGCACGGTCGATCTCGTCGATGAGCAGGACCGGCGGCTTCTCACCCTCATACCGGATCGCGGCGAGCAGGGGTCGCTCGGAAAGGAACTCCGGCGCATACAGATCGGCATCGGCGAGTGGTTGGCCGCGGGTCTCGGACATCTTGATGGCCAACAGCTGTCGCTGATAGTTCCACTCGTAGAGTGCATCGTGTGCGGCCAGACCCTCGTAGCACTGGAGTCTGATCAACTCGGTGTGCAGCGCCGCGGCCAGGGCGGTCGCCGCAGATGTCTTGCCCACTCCCGGTTCACCTTCGAGCAGGATCGGCATCTGCAGCGAGGTGGCCAGGAACAACGCGGTGGCCAGCCCCTCGTCGGCGAGGTAGTCGACGGAGTCGAGAAGCTGCGCAACGTCCTGGGGTGAGGAGAACAGTGGCTCGCCGGAATCCATCAGGCGGGCCTCACCGAACCGACGTCCGGCGCGTTCGCCAGCAGTCTGCGGTAATCGTCTTCGGTGTCGACATCGATCGGAGTGTCGGTGTCGACATCGACGGTGATCAGATCGGCGCCCGCCGCATCGATCAATCGCCATACACCCTTGTCGCCGTGCAACTCGGCCACGGCGGGAAAGATCGAGCGTCCCAGCCAGAACGGGTGACCGAGGCCGTCTCGGTACCGGACGGCGCCGATCGATGACCGGCACGCCGCGGCCACCAGCGCGTGCACCGCCGCACCCTGCACGCCGGGCTGATCGCCCAACAGCAGTACCGCTCCGTCTGCGGCGGCATCGATGTGCATGATCGCCTTCCGGATCGATGACGAGCAACCGGTACCGAAGTCGTCGTTGCGCACCACGGTGACACCGTGCAGATCGACACCGGCCGCCACGTCGTCGGCGCCCGCGCCGAGGGTGACGAGGATCTGGTCGAATCCCTGGCCTCGAACGCTGTCGAGCGTCGCGCCGAGCAGGGTGCTCCCCGCGTACGGCAACAACTGTTTTGGTCGGCCGAGTCTGCGGGAGCCGCCGGCCGCGAGCACCACCGCGCACACCGGTGCCGTCATCGGGCCGCCTGCAGGCCGCCGGTCGCGCGGGCGATGAAGGTGTTGCGACATCCGGGGCAGCAGAACCAGTGTCGGCCGGAATCGTCGACGTATTCCGGGGTGTCCTCGGTCACCAATACCGTCATCCCGCAGATCGGGTCCACCTCCCGACGGATTCCGGGCCGCGTGACGGCATCCTCGCCGGGACCTCCGCCGGTGTCGATCGCGGCCGGCTCCGTTCGTGCGGCGATTCCCCCACGCCGGATGGCCGCGACCACCTCGGCGAGTACCGACAGCGCGATCTCCGGCGGCGTCACCGCGCCGATGTCGAGCCCCACGGGCGTGTGCACCCGGTCTCGTTGGCCCGCCGTCAGTTCCATCGCATCCAGCAACGCGGCTCCCCGCGTCCGGCTCGCCACCAGGCCGACGAACGGCACGTCGTGATCCAGTGCGGACCGGATCAGTCCGGCCTCATCACCCCCATGGGTACACACGATCGACGCCACCGCGCCGTCGGACGTCGCCATCGGCGGCTCACCTGGTTCGGCGGAGTCGTCATGAGCAACATCGAATCCCAGCAACCGTGCCTGCTCGACGACCGCCAGTGCGATGGGAGTATCACCGACGACGTGGACGATCCGGGCGGGCAACACCGGCTCGATGAAGATCTCCAGGGTCCCACCGGACAGACACGGGTTGACCGCCACCCTCGCCCCCGGCGTCTCCGGATAGTCCTCGGCGCCGTCCGGGACGATACGCAGCAGCAGACCCTCACCGTCGGCGATCGAGTCGACGGCCGCCAGACGGACCGATTCGGCCGTACACTGACCGCCCGCGAATCCGTGCATCTGCCCGTCCGCGGTCACCAACGCCTGATCACCCGCATGCGCGGAGGTCGGCGACTGGGCGCGCACCACCGTCGCCCGCGCGAACGGGATACGCCGACCGGTGAGTTCGGCGGCGAACTCGGCGAGCGACCTCCGATCATCGGATGTCATGCGGGCTCCTCTCGTTGCCGGTCTTCTGCTGCTGGTCTTCTGCTGCTGGTCTTCTGCTGCTGGTCGTCGCTGCTCGTCGCCGCTCCTGGTTGTCGCTGCCGGTTCTTGCTGCTCAGATCGGCGGTCGTGCCCGACCCCGCATCGCCTCCCAGACCCGCGACGGGGTTAACGGCATGTCTGCGTGGCGAATCCCGAACGGCTCCAGTGCGTTCACCACCGCGTTGACCACCGCGGGCGGCGAGCCCACCGTCGCCGACTCGCCGACGCCCTTGGCGCCGATCGGGTGGTGCGGCGACGGAGTCACGGTGTGCCCGGTCTCCCAGTGGGGTACCTCGAGCGCGGTCGGGATCAGGTAGTCCATCAGAGATCCGTTGAGGCAGTTGCCCGATTCATCGAACTCGATGACCTCCATCAGCGCCATGCCGACGCCGTCGGTGAGACCACCGTGCACCTGTCCCTCGATGATCATCGGGTTGATCCGGGTGCCACAATCGTCGACCGCCACGAATCGCCGCACCTTGACCACCGCGGTGTCGGGATCGATGTCGACCACACAGATGTATGCGCCGAACGGATAGGTGAGGTTGGCGGGGTTGTAGACCACCGATGCGTCCAATCCTCCCTCCACGCCGGGCGGGAGGTCACCGGCACCATGTGCCTTCATGGCGATGTCGGCGATGGTCACCGACTGACCGGGATCACCCTTGACGTGAAACGACCCCTTCTCCCACTCCAGATCCGCGACCGACACCTCGAGCATGCCCGATGCGATGAGCTTCGCCTTGTCGCGAATCCGGCGCGCCGCGACCGCGGCCGCCGCCCCCGACACCGGTGTCGATCGGCTGCCGTAGGTGCCGAGACCGAACGGCGTGTTGTCGGTGTCGCCGTGGACGACGTCGATGTCGTCCGGCGGGATGCCGAGCTCCTCGGCCACGATCTGCGCATAGGTCGTCTCGTGTCCCTGGCCCTGCGACTGCACGGACAGCCGCACGACGGCCTTGCCGGTGGGATGCACGCGCACATCACATCCGTCGGCCATACCGAGACCCAGGATGTCCATATCCTTGCGTGGCCCGGCGCCGACGGCCTCGGTGAAGAATGCGACACCGATCCCCATCAGCTCGCCGCGCTCGCGCTTCTCTGCCTGTTCGGCGAGCAGCGCGTCGTAGTCGGCGATCCGCATCGACTCGACCATCGCCGCGTCGTAGTCGCCGGAGTCGTACACCCACCCGGTCTTGGTGGTGTACGGGAACTGGTCGGGACGGATGAAGTTCTTGCGCCGCAACGCGATCTGATCCATCTTCAGTTCGTAGGCAAGACAGTTCACCAACCGTTCGACGAGGTAGACCGCCTCGGTGATCCGGAACGAACACGCATACGCGACACCGCCGGGCGCCTTGTTGGTGTAGACCGCGGTCATCGAACAGTACGCGGCCTCGAGTTGATAGCTGCCGGTGAAGACACCGAAGAATCCCGCCGGGTACTTCACGGGTGCGGCAACGCCGTTGAACGCGCCGTGGTCGGCGAGCACGTTGGTGCGGATGGCCAGCATCCGGCCGTCCTTCGTGGCGGCGATCTCACCCCGCATCACATAGTCGCGGGCGAAACCGGTACTGGTCAGGTTCTCGGTGCGGTCCTCCATCCACTTGACCGGCTTGCCGGTGACGATCGATCCGACGACGGCGCACACGTAGCCGGGATAGATGGGCACCTTGTTGCCGAATCCGCCGCCGATATCGGGTGAGATGACCCGGATCTTGTGCTCGGGAATCCCGGCGACGATCGCATACAGGGTGCGGTGGGCATGCGGCGCCTGACTCGTCGACCACAGCGTGAGTTTCCCGTCGACCCGGTCGAAATCGGCCACCGCGCCGCAGGTCTCCATCGGGGCCGGATGCACCCGCGGGTACACGATGTCCTGGCTGACCACCACGTCTGCGGATGCGAACACCGCGTCGGTGGCGGCCTTGTCCCCGGTCTCCCAGTCGAAGACGTGGTTGTCGGTCTTGCCCTCGAGATCGTCGCGGATGACCGGCGCCGACTCGTCGAGGGCCTGGCGCACGTTCCAGACGGGTTCGAGGATGTCGTAGTCGACGTCGATGAGCTCGAGCGCATCCCGTGCCGCATAACGGTCCTCGGCCACCACGGCCGCGACCTCCTGACCCTGGAACCGCACCTTGTCGGTGGCCAGGACCGCCTGCACGTCGTTGGACAGCGTCGGCATCCAGTCCAGTCCCAGACCTTTGAGCGTCTCGCCGGTGATGACGGCCTTCACCTTGGGTAACGCCTCGGCCGCCGAGGTGTCGATCGAGACGATCCTCGCGTGGGCGACCGGGGAACGCAGGATCGCCATGTGCAGCATGCCGGGCAGTTGCACGTCGTCGACGTATCGACCGAGACCGCGGATGAAACGTGGATCTTCCTTGCGGAGCATCCGGCCGTACCCGACCGGCTTCTGGTTGTTGTCGACCAGATCCGCCGCCGCAGGCTCCGGAGGTGTGGTGATGGTCATCGGACCGCTCCTGCCGTGGTGTCCTCGGTCGCCGCGTCGGCGGTGGTGTTCTGTTCCTGCGCGGCACCGTCGGGATGTCGCGCGGCCCACTGCACCGAACGCACGATCGTGGTGTACCCGGTGCAGCGACAGATCTGCCCGCTGATCGCTTCGCGGATCTCGTCCTCGGTGGGGTCCGGGTTCTCGTCCAGCAGCGCACGAGCGGTCATCAGCATGCCCGGGGTGCAGAATCCGCATTGCAGCCCATGGCATTCCATGAACCCTTGCTGCAGCGGATCCAGGGTGGTGCCCTGCTCCAGGCCCTCGACGGTCCGCACCTCATGGCCACCGGCCATGGCGGCGAGCACCGTGCACGACTTCACCGGCCGGCCGTCCAGCTGCACCACACAGGTGCCGCAGTTGCTCGTGTCGCAGCCCCAGTGGGTCCCCGTCAACCCGAGATGGTCGCGGAGGAAGTGCACGAGCAACAGGCGCGGCTCGATGTCGCGGGTCACCGACTCACCGTTGACGGTCATCGTCACTTGCATCGAAATCTCCTCTGTATCAAGGCTGTCGCGGTCAGGGCTGTCACGAACTCAGGCCGACGTCACCGCGCCGACACCCAGCCGCTCGGCGCTGCGGCGAAGGGCACGTTTGGTCAGCTCGTCGGCGAGATGCCGTTTGTATTCGACGGTTCCGCGGCCGTCGGTCACCGGATCACACACCTCTGCGGCGATCTCCCCGGCCCGTGCCCAAGCGGCCTCGGTCGGCGCCTGACCCCGCAACGCCTCCGAGATCGCCGGGATCCCGGTGGTGTTCGCACCGACCGCAGCCAGGCCGACCCGCGCGTCGGCGATCGCCCCGTCGGTCAGCCACAACGCCGCGCCGGCGGCCACCACGGCCCAGTCGCCCGCGCGACGCTCCACCTTCTCGTACGCGCTGGCGCCACCGGAGCGGATGGGAATCCGGACCTCGATGAGCATCTCGTTCTGCTCGACCGCCGTCTCGTAGGGTCCGCGATGGAACTCGGTCATGGTGACCACCCGCTCGCCATCGGCACCGCGGATCACGCAGCTCGCGTTGAGCGTGGTGCAGACACTCGACAGGTCCTCGGATGGGTCGGCCTGGCAGAGGGACCCGCCCAGGGTTCCCCGGTTGCGGACCACGGGGTCCGCGATCACCTTCTCGGCGTCGCGAAAGATGGGGAAGGCCGCGAACAGCGGGTCGTTGGCCAGCAGTTCGCAGTGGCGGGTCATCGCGCCGATCCGCACGTCGTCGTCGGTGAACCGGATGTAGCCGAGCTCGTCGTGGAGATCGTTGATGTCGATGAGGTATTCGGGCGTCGCGAGCCGGAGTTTCATCATCGGGAGCAGACTGTGCCCGCCCGCGATCAACCGGGCCTCGTCACCCAGCCGCCCGAGGAGACCGATGGCGTCGTCGACGCTCGTCGCACGTTCGTATTCGAAGGGAGCCGGTACCTGCATGGTGTCTCCTCTGGTGGGACTCGACAGATCTACTGGGACTCGACGGAGTGGTGAGTCTCGACCGAATGTCTGGACCCGAGCGGACGTCGGGTCCCACTGCCGGCGCGGTGGGCCTCTCCGGGGTGGATGTCATCGGTCAGCCGGGCCAGATTGAGCCCGCTGCCGCCTCGTCGCCTGGCGATGATCTCGGCGACGATGGACACCGCGGTCTCGGCAGGCGTGCGTGCCCCCAGGTCGAGCCCGATGGGCGAATGCAGACGGGCGAGATCCGCGTCGGAGGCCCCCTCCTCGCGTAGTCGGCGCAGCCGGTCCTCGTGGGTTCGCCGCGACCCCATCGCGCCGATGTAGGCGCCCTCCGGTGTCTCGAAAGCGGCCAGCAGGGCCGGCACGTCGAACTTGGGGTCGTGGGTGAGCACACAGATCGCGGTGCGCGAATCGACTCGCCCGGCGGCCATCTCGGCGCGCAGGTAGCGGTGCGGCCAATCGACGACGACCTCGTGTGCGGCGGGGAACCGATGCCTCGTGGCGAACACGCCGCGGGCATCGCAGACCGTCACGTGGTAGCCGAGGGATGCACCCGCCTGTGCGACCGCGGACGCGTAATCGATGGCTCCGAAGACGATCATGCGGGGTGACGGCGCGAAGCTGTTGACGAACACGGTGATGCCGTCGCCGGTGCGAAGGCCCTCGGAACCGTATCGGAGAATCGATGTCTCCCCGAGGTCCAACAGACCACGGGCGTCCTGGGCCACCACCCGGTCGAGGTTCTCCTCGCCGAGCGTGCCGCTAGCGCTGTCCGGCGTGACGGTGAGATGGCTGCCGACGAGCACAGCAGCGTCCGAACTCGAGGTCACGGTGGCCACGGCGATCGGGCGACGCGCTTCGACGGCGTCGGCGAGCTCGCCGAGATCGGGCCAACTCTGCTGCGACACCGCCTCGCAGAAGACGTCGAGGATGCCGCCACAGGTGAGACCGACGGCGAATGCGTCGTCGTCGGCGATGCCGTATCGATCGGCCTGCGGCACACCGGACTGCATGACGTCGCCGGCGAGTTCGTACACCGCGCCCTCGACGCACCCTCCGGACACCGACCCGAGTACGTTGCCGTCGGCCAGCCGGATCGCTGCTGCACCCGGTTGGCGTGGCGCCGAGCCGGACGTCGTCACCACGGTCGTCAACCCGACGGTCTCACCGTTGCGCCAATGCTCCACGAGCGTGGGCAGGATCTCTCGCATCTACACATCCTCGACTCGAGCGGACACACCATTGTGTCCCGCGTCACAGCGTGACGCTGTCCAGTCTGCGCCGATTCGGCGCAGCGTCAACCCACACCTCAGTGTTCACTGAGGTTAGGGCGCCCTTCCTCTCCGGGAAACGTATCCCCACCCCGGTTCGTCGGCACGTCGTGCGGGGCCCCCTGTGAAATAGTGATGACGCCACGACGCACGCAAGCGCCCTGATCGCCTTCAGGACGACGAACGGAGAAGCATCCATGGCCCCAGAACCATCGGAGACACGACGTCGGCTGCCGATCTGGGGCTTTGTGCTCCTGGTCATCGGCTACCTCCTGGTGATCCAGACGGTGCCCGAGCTGACCAAGCCGAGCGGCACCGAGTACGGGAATTTCGAGAGCATCGCCGAGATCACGCGAGGCCTGTGGGTGACCACCGGCCTCGGCTGCCTGATCGTGGTGATCGTGGTCGGGGTCCTCCGGTGGTGGCGTCCGGTGTTCGTCGAAGAGCATCGGCTGCCCCGCTGGGTGTGGGTGTTCCCCATCGTGCTGCTGATCGCGGTGGCCGCCGGGACCGCCTATTCGCGGCTGGCCGACAAGGGCCTGACGTACACCATCCTGCTCTTGATCGGCACGATGGCCGTCGGATTCAGCGAGGAAGGCATCTTCCGCGGCGTGGGTGTGGTGACCTTCCGGGAGGCGGGCTACAGCGAAGGGATGGTCGCGCTGTGGACGTCGGTGATCTTCGGTCTGGCGCACGCCACCAACATCTTCTCCGAGGGGCTCGGCGCGATCCCGCAGGTGCTCACCACCGCGGTCGCAGGCTATTTCTTCTACCTGACCCGCCGGGTGTCCGGGTCACTGATCGCCGCCATGGTGATGCACGGGTTCTGGGACTTCGGGTTGTTCACGTGCACCATCGGTGACTCGATCAGTCTCGGCGCGTTCCTGTTCATACTCGCCGACATCGTGCTCGCCATCGTCGCGCTGGCCACCATCCGCAAAGTGTTTCCACGTAAGTCGCCGGAGAGCGGACCCGCGGCCTCCTGAGCTCCATTCCGCTGGGTCGGACTCCCAACGCTCCGTGACTTGGGCTGAACCGATGTCTTCGGCTGAACCGATGGATTCGGCTGAACCGATGTAGAAGCACGATTATCTCCGCTGTACAGATGCAACACCGCGCTGAATCATGGTTTCCAACGAACCGATTCCATGAACAGCGGAGGTTGAGATGATCGACCAGCAGATCGAGGTCCTCGTCGTCGGTGCGGGTCAGGCCGGCATCGCGATGAGCGAGCACCTCGGCGCGCAGGGCGTGCCACATCTCGTGGTGGAGCGTGACCGGGTCGCCGAACGTTGGCGCTCGTGGCGATGGGATTCCCTCGTCGCCAACGGACCGGCCTGGCATGACCGCTTTCCCGGCCTCGAATTCGACATCGACCCCGATGGCTTCGCGACGAAGGAACAGGTCGCCGACTACCTGTGCACCTATGCCGAGAAGATCGACGCCCCCATCCGCACCGGCGTGGAGGTGCGAGCGGTCCGTCGCAACGACGGACGCCCGGGATTCACCGTCGAGACATCGGAGGGCACGATCGATGCGCGCTACGTCGTCGCCGCGACCGGCGCGTTCCAGAAGCCGGTCATTCCCCCGGTCGTGCCACCGGACACCCGCATCCACCAGATCCACTCCAGCTCGTACCACAATCCCGAAGAACTGCCCGAGGGCGCCGTGCTGATCGTCGGCGCCGGCTCGTCCGGCGTCCAGATCGCCGACGAGCTGCGCAGATCCGGGCGTCAGGTCTACCTCGCGGTCGGGCCCCACGACCGTCCGCCGCGCAGCTATCGCGGACGCGACTTCTGCTGGTGGCTGGGCGTTCTCGGCAAGTGGGACATGTCGTCCCCACCGCAGGGAGCCGAGCACGTGACCATCGCCGTCAGTGGCGCACACGGCGGCCACACCGTCGACTTCCGTTCGCTGGCCGCGAGCGGCATCACCCTGCTGGGCCGAGCCGGCACCTACGCCGACGGCACCCTGGAGTTCGATGACGACTTGCGCGCCAACATCGACGCCGGCGACGCGAACTACCTGTCGATGCTCGACGAGGCGGACGACTTCGTCGCCCGCACCGGACTCGATCTACCCGCGGAGCCCGCTGCGCGCACTCTCGGGCCCGACCCCGCCTGCGTCACCGACCCGATCCGGCATCTCGAACTCACCGCCGCGGGGATCACCTCGATCGTGTGGGCAACCGGCTTCGCGCACGACTACGACTGGCTGCAGGTGGACGCCTTCGATGAGGACGGACGGCCGCGCCACCAGCGCGGCGTCTCGTCGGAGCCGGGTGTCTACTTCCTCGGCCTGCCGTGGCTCTCGCGGCGCGGATCGAGCTTCATCTGGGGTGTGTGGCACGACGCGAAGTACCTCGCCGATCAGATCGCGATCCAGCGGGGCTATCTGGCCGCGTACCCGGCCGGCGAGAACACGCCGTACGCCGATATCCCGGAGCCGCAACCGGTTTCCTGACATCCAGCCCCGATCACCACTGCCGAGAGGATCATCGCCGATGACCAGCACGCACACGCCCGAGGTGACCCACACCCGCATCCGGCCGTTCAACACCCGCGACACCTACCCCGAACAGAACCTCGACAACGATCTGTGCCAGGCCGTGGTGGCCGGCGGAGTGGTCTATCTGCGCGGACAGATCGGTCAAGATCTCGACACCCGCGAATCGGTGGGCATCGGCGACGTCGAGGCCCAGACGGAGAAGGCGATGAGCAACATCGCCCTGCTGCTCGACGAGGCCGGCAGCTCGGTGCGCGACATCGTCAAGGTCACCGTGTACCTCACCGACATCCGCTACCGCGAGACCGTCTACCGCGTGATGGGTCGCTGGCTCAAGGGTGTCTACCCGGTGTCGACGGGGCTCGTGGTCGAGGCATTGGCCCGCCCGGAGTGGCTGGTGGAGATCGACGCCACGGCCGTGCTCAGCGAGCCGAAGGAGACCGGCCGATGACCCTCTCACTGGTGGCACGCGACCGCGAGACGGGCGCCTTCGGCATCGTGATCTGCTCGTCGAGTCCCGCTGTGGCCGCCCGCTGCGCCCATGCGCGAGCCGGCGTCGGTGTGGTCGCCTCCCAGAACATCACCAACCCCGCTCTCGGTCCGGCCGTCCTCGACCAGCTCGCCGACGGAGCGACCGCCGAAGCTGGACTGAAATCTGCACTGGCACAAGAGCAATTCCCGGAACACCGCCAACTGACCGTCGTCGACACCCACGGCGACACCGCGGCGCACTCCGGTGCGCACAGCCTCGGTGTCCACGCCGACGCACAGGGTGACGGTGCCGTCGCCGCCGGAAACCTGCTCGCCGACCGGGACGTGATCGCCGCGATGCTGTCCGGTTACGTCGAAAGCGGTTCGGACACCCTCGAAGAGCGTCTCCTCGACGGTCTCCGCGCGGCTCTGCGCGCCGGGGGTGAGGCGGGTCCGGTGCATTCCGCGGGCCTGCTGGTCGTCGACGATGTCCCCTGGCCGGTCACCGACCTGCGCGTCGACTTCGCCGAGGACCCGCTCACCGACCTGACCAACCTGTGGCAGATCTGGCAGCCACAGAAGAACGACTATCGCGTGCGTGGCGTCGACCCCACCCGGGCACCCTCCTACGGCGTACCGGGGGACCTGTGACAGCCCTCGATGAGGTTCTGACGTCGCGCGTGGCGTCCGCACACCCGGGTCTGGTCGCACTGTCCCGCGATCTCTTCGATCATCCCGAGGTCGCCTGGGAAGAGGAGCGTTCCGCACGTCGGGTGGCCTCGTCGTTGACGGATGCCGGGTTCGACATCACCGAGCGGTATTGCGGCCTCGACACCGCGTTCGCCGCACGGATCGGCACCGGGAACCTGCACATCGCGTTGTGCGCCGAATACGATGCCCTCCCCGGCCTCGGGCACGCCTGCGGGCACAACCTGATCTCGGCCATCACGGTGGGAGCAGCGGCGGCGCTCGCACCCCTGGTCGACGATCTCGGTGTGACCCTCTCCGTTGTCGGCACCCCTGCCGAGGAGGGCGGCGGCGGAAAGATCGAACTGCTCGAACGCGACGGATTCGCCGGCCAGCATGCGGCCGCGATGGTCCACCCCGGGCCCGCCGATGTTGCCCGCGCACATCCGTTCGCGGTGTCGCACAGCCACATCGAATACCACGGGAAATCCGCGCATGCGGCCGCCTACCCGGAGCGTGGCACCAACGCCGCCGACGCATTCACCATCGCGCAGATCGCGATCGGCCTTCTCCGGCAGCAGCTCCCCTCATCGGTGCGGGTACACGGCATGATGACCCGCGGCGGCGAGGCACCCAATGCCATCCCCGAACACACCGAGGGACGCTGGTACGTGCGCGCCGAGACGCTCGCCGAGCTCGCCGAGGTGGAACCCCGGGTCATGCGCTGCTTCGAGGCCGGGGCGCTCGCGTCCGGCGCAACACTGACCGTGACGCCGGAATCCAAGCCGTACGCCGAGTTTCGCACCGACGAACTCCTGCTCGCCTGCTACGAGAGGCGAGCGCTCGCGGCCGGCCGACGGTTCGGCACCGGACCCGACACGACGATGTCGCGGGCATCCACCGACATGGGCAACGTGTCCCAGGTGTTGCCGGCGATCCATCCCTACATAGGCATCGACTCACTGCCGGCGGTCAATCATCAGCCCGAATTCGCCGCCGCGACCATCACTCCCGCGGCCGAGACCGCCATCGCGCAGGGCGCACTCGCGCTCGCCGGCACCATCGTCGACGCGGCCACCGAGTCCGCCGTCCGCGGCCATCTGCTGTCCGCCAACCCGGCCTCCGGGTAGCCGCGGCCACCACCCGAGCCCCCGCTGGCCGAGTAACCCGCGAGCCACCAGGCGATCCCCCGCTAGCCGAGTAACCGCCACCACCACCCGAGTCCCCGCTGGTCGAGTAGCCCGCGAGCCGCCAGGCGAGCGAGCGTATCGAGACCACGCCCACGATCCGCAGACGGGACAACGCCGATGACGAACACCACCCGCACCGAACACGATCTGCTCGGCGACCGCGAGGTACCCGCCGACGCATACTACGGCGTGCACACCGCACGCGCCCTGGACAACTTCCCGATCAGCGGAGTACCCATCTCCCGGAACGCCGACCTCGTCTGTGCACTCGCTGCGGTGAAACAAGCAGCGGCCGAGGCGAACCGCGAACTCGAGCTCCTCGACACCGAGATCGCCGACGCGATCATTGGGGCCTGTATCGAGATCCGTGACGGCCGGCTGCACGACCAGTTCGTCGTCGACCAGATCCAGGGCGGCGCCGGCACGTCGACCAACATGAACGCGAACGAGGTGATCGCCAACCGCGCGCTGGAGATCAGAGGCCACGCCCGTGGCGACTACCGCATCATCCACCCGCTCGAACACGTCAATCTCGGCCAGAGCACCAACGACGTGTACCCGACCGCGGTGAAGATCGCCCTGGGCACCGCTTCCCGGTCACTCGCGAGCGCCCTGCGCGGGCTTGTCGAACAGTTGAGCACGAAGTCTGTCGAGTTCGCCGACATGCTCAAGATCGGCCGCACACAGCTGCAGGATGCGGTTCCCATGACGCTCGGTCAGGAGTTCGGGGCCTTCGCGGTCACCATCGGCGAGGACGCGGACCGGATCGACGAGGCGTCGGTGCTCATCGCCGAGATCAACTTGGGCGGCACGGCGATCGGAACCGGGCTCAACGCGCACCCCCGCTACGGCGCACTCGTGTGCGCTCGCCTCGCCGAGATCACCGGGCTGCCGTTGTCCACCGCGGGCAACCTCGTGGAGGCCACCTCCGACGTCGGCGCGTTCGTGCAGCTGTCCGGGGTGACGAAGCGGGCCGCGGTCAAGTTGTCCAAGATCTGCAACGATCTACGCCTGCTGTCCTCCGGTCCACGCGCAGGTCTCGCGGAGATCAATCTGCCTCCGGTGCAGGCGGGCTCGAGCATCATGCCCGGCAAGGTCAACCCGGTGATTCCGGAGGTCGTCAACCAGGTCGCCTTCGAGGTGATCGGCAACGACCTCACCGTGACGATGGCCGCGGAGGCAGGCCAGTTGCAGCTCAACGCCTTCGAGCCGATCATCGCCCGGGCACTGCTTTCCTCGCTGAGCCACTTGAGGGCTGCCGTCGATGTGCTGGGCGACCGGTGCATCCGCGGGATCACGGCCAACCCGGACCGCATGCGTGATGCCGTGCTCGGTTCGGCCGGGCTGGCCACCGCACTCAACCCGGTGTTGGGCTATCAGGCGGCCACCGCACTCGTCGCGGAGTCGGTCGCCACAGGCTTGTCGATCCCGGAGCTGGTCCGTCGCTCGGCGCTGGTCGACGACGAGGTGCTCGAACGTGTCCTGAGCCCGGACCACCTCTGCGGGCCGAGAACTCCCGCGCCACACTGACAGAAGCCCCGACGGGCAGCGGCCGGCTGTTGGCAGCGGCGGGCTGTTGGCAACTGCCGACTGTTGCAACAGCCGACTGTTACGTCAGCGCAGCGCATCTCAGTGCGGCGGCGAGGAATCGGCGCAGCGTGACGCGCACCGTTGCCGGGTGGACGTGCCGGGTCCGGCCCACCAGGTGCAGCCCGAATCCGTCTTCGAGAGCGACCGCCGCCGCGGCGATGTCGCCGACGTCACCGTCGACCGCGAACACACCGTCGGCGACGCCGCGGTCGATCACCTCCCGGTAGAGCGACACCTCCAGGTCGAAGAGTTGTGTCATCAACTCGGCGTGCCGAGCCGCACGCGCGCCGTGCAGGTGCAATTCGTAGAGCGCCGGACTCATCGGATCGTCGGGATCGCAGATGCCCAGTTCGACCAGAGTGCGCAGTCGCTGCACCGGGTCCGAGATGTCGGCGATGGCTTCCTGGCGCGCACGATAGAAGCGGGTCACGGCCGCCTCGTGGACGGCGAGCAGCAAGTCGTCGAGCTCCGGGTAGTAGTAGGCGACCGACCCCGGCGACAGTCCCGCGGCGGCGGCGATGTCCTTGATGCGCAGCCCGACGAGCCCGCGCTCGGCAATGGCGAGGGCTGCGGCAGTGATGATCTCGGCGCGACGGGCGTCCTGTCGGCGGGGGCGGGCCATGGTTCGCCAATCCTGCCTGCTACGGCGTCACGGATGCAAATGGGGGCATTGCTTCGGCCGCGCCGATGAACAGCTTCGAATATTCGCAAGACGAGATGTAGGCAACAGAGTAGCGCCCCGGCATCGCCGCAGGTTACCGTCGAATCATTCTTTGCGATTGAACTCAAAGAATCCTGGATCCCCAGCGATCACCACCGATCGACGGCCAGGGACCCCACGGTTTGACCCGCAGCCCCTGACCACCAGCCTCGACCCCCAAGCCACGACCCCCACAGCCCCACTGATGGAGACATCCCATGCGTGACCCTCGCTACGACATCCTGTTCGAACCGGTCAAGATCGGACCGGTCACGGCCCGGAACCGCTTCTTCCAGGTGCCCCACTGCAACGGAATGGGCTACCGCGACCCGTCGGGTGAAGCCGCCATGCGTCGGGTCAAGGCCGAGGGCGGATGGGCCGTGGTCTGCACCGAACAGGTCGAGATCCATCCGACCTCTGACATCGGGCCGTTCATCGAACTGCGACTCTGGGACGACCAGGACATGCCGGCCATCGCCCGCATCGCCGAGCAGATCCACGAGGGCGGCGCACTCGCCGGCATCGAACTGGCACACAACGGCCTCAACAGCCCGAACCTGATCAGCCGTGAGACCCCGCTGGGGCCGCAGCATCTGCCCGTCGTGTCGTGGAATCTCGACCCCGTCCAGGCCCGCGCGATGACGAAGGCCGACATCGTCGACCTCCGCAAATGGCATGCCGACTCGGTCCACCGTTCGCTGAAGGCCGGCTACGACATCGTCTACGTCTACGCCGGCCACGCGATCGGTGGTCTGCACCATTTCCTCTCGCCGCGTTACAACAACCGCACCGACGAGTACGGCGGCAGCCTGGAAAACCGCGTCCGGCTGATCCGGGAGATCCTCGAGGACACCCGCGAGATCGCCGACGGCAAGGCCGCGGTGGCCTGCCGGATCTCGGTCGACGAACTCCTCGGCGACGACGGCATCACACGCGCCGAGATGCAGGACGTCTTCGGGCTCATCGGTGAACACCCCGATCTGTGGGATCTGGTGTTGGGCAGCTGGGAGGACGACTCGGTGACCTCCCGCTTCGGCCCCGAGGCAGAGCAGGAACCCTTCGTCACCGGACTCAAGCAGCTGACCACCAAGCCCGTCGTGGGCGTCGGGCGGTTCACCTCTCCCGACACCATGGTGCGGCACGTCAAGAGCGGCATTCTCGACCTGATCGGCGCCGCCCGGCCGTCGATCGCGGACCCGTTCCTGCCCAACAAGATCGAACGCGGCGACCTCGAGGACATCCGCGAGTGCATCGGCTGCAACATGTGCGTGTCGGGCGACTTCACCATGTCCCCCATCCGTTGCACCCAGAACCCGACCATGGGCGAGGAGTTCCGGCGCGGCTGGCACCCCGAACGCATCGCCCCCAAGGCGTCGGACTCCTCGGTCCTCGTCGTCGGGGCCGGCCCCGCGGGACTGGAAGCCGCTCGCGCCCTGGGCAATCGCGGCTACCCGGTGACACTGACCGAGGCGTCACGCACCCTGGGTGGCCGCGTCGCCCGAGAGTCGAAGCTGCCCGGGCTGTCCGCGTGGATCCGGGTCATCGACTACCGACTGCAGCAGCTCGACCGGCTCGACAACGTCGAGGTCTACCGCGAGTCGCCGATGACCGAGCAGGACATCCTCGAGTACGGCTTCGACCATGTGGTCGTGGCCACCGGATCGTCGTGGCGGCGGGATGGCGTGGGCCGCTGGCACACCCACCCGATTGCCGTCGACTCCGCCGCCGACGTACTGACCCCCGACGACATCATGACGGGCATGCGCCCCACAGGAAATCGGGTCGTCCTGTTCGACGACGACCACTACTACCTCGGCGCCGTGATCGCCGAACTGCTGGCCAACGAGGGCTATGCGGTCACCCTGGTGACCCCCGTTCCGCAGGTGTCGCAATGGACGACGAACACCATGGAGGCCCACCGCATCCGGGCCCGGATCATCGAGGCCGGCGTCGAGGTGCGCACCGACACCACCGTGACCGCGATCGGTTCCGACCGCGTGGACACCGCCTGCCGGTTCACCGGTCGGGCCGGTGCGCTCGAGGCCGACTCCGTGGTCTTAGTGACCGCACGACTCCCCCACGACGAGCTCTACACCGCCCTGCACGCACGCCAAGACGATTGGAGCGCAGCGGGGATCAGCACGGTCAAGGGCATCGGCGACGCCTGGGCGCCGTCGACGATCGCCGCCGCGGTCTGGTCGGGTCACCGGTTCGCCGAGGAACTCGACGTGCCGCACAACGACGATCCGGTTCCGTTCCGTCGTGAGGTCACCCAGCTGTCCATCGAGCCGGTGTTCCACGCGCCCGTCGCGAGGGTGTAGTCCGCCGCCGGCAACACGATCACGCATCCCATCGCCGTCGGCCGAGTGTCACGTGAGGCTTCGTCGCACTCGGCCGGTGGCGTGCCTTTCCCGCAGGCGACCGATACCTCAGAAGGGCGGCGGTGGACCCTCGTTGTTGCGCTTGCGGTTTCGATTCCTCTCGGCCCGACGGCGGGCGTGTTTGTTCGCCGTCCGACTGCGCCTGCGGGTCGGGCGTTCGGCGTCGTCACCGGTGCCGGTGCCGGTGCCAGTGCCGGCGGGCGGGGCCTGGGGTACGGCGGTGAAACGGGCACGTCGTAGGCCCGGGAAGAGATCCTCCAGCGTCTCGGCCTCTCCAGGAATCACCAGACCCTCGGGAGTGACCGTCTCGGTGCACAATCGGCCGTTGACGTCGCGCCACATGTCGTCGAGCCACTCGCCGAAGGTCTTGAGCAGATGCCAGGGACGGCATTTCGGATTCATGTTCTCCGAGGTGGTCTGGCCACCGCCGGCCGGGTTGCCGTGGTCGAACTCGCGCACATGCTCGCCATCGCACTCCCACGCACTCTTGCCGCACCCGGGTTCGCTGCAGTAGCCGTGACGGATACGAATGAACTCGTCGAGCGCGGTGGTCGGCCGGTACGGGTCTGACGCGATCGACCCGGGCAGCGTGAAGGTGCCGTCCGGGTTCATGGGGGTGTTCGGCGGGATCAGATGGGATATCCGCGCATCGGGACGGGCGGCCAGTTCACGAACATGCGCGCCGTCGATGACGCCGTGGCCCTCCATGAAGCCGGGATTGTCGGCCCGGCCCGCCAAGGTGGCCTCGTCGGTCACCACGTGGACGACCACCTTCGGCGTCACCGGCATCACTGCGGTCGACCCGGCCGTACCCGCCGTACCCGCCGTGCCCGACGGGCCTGCCGGGTTGCCGTCGGAGTCGGTGTCGAGTTCGAGGGTCGCGGCGGTGACCGAGCAGTCATCGCGGCCACATTCACAGGTGTAGTCGCTACCGCTGAGCAGCGCGAACTCGGCATCCGAGAGACGCTGATTCTTCGTGCGACCGTCGTGCTCGCACACCCTGGCGGCCACGGCCTCGATCCGCGCGTAGGCGATGCGCGCGTTCTCCGCCGACATCACCCCGGTCAGTTCGGCGGTCCCGTCGCCGCGGTTCTCCAGCCACACACCACGTTTGTCCACAGCGTCTTTGCGACGCTCACGCACCGCATCGGGATCCTGGCGGAAGACGATGCGATCAACCATGTCCCGCAACCGTTGCGCCGAGTACGATCCGGCCCGCAGCCGCTCGGCGATCTGCGCGTCGACCAGGGACGCATAGTCCTGACCGTCGATCAGCGCGGTGCCGGTGATGATCTTGCGGGCTTGCCACTGGGCGACGACCCCGTCGCCCAGGCATTCCAACACCTTGGGGAGCCGGTCGCGCAGGGTGATGGCCTCATCGAGCAAGACTTCCGCCTGATGGCGGGTCATGTTGCGCAGCTGCGCAATTCGAGTGGCGGCGTCGGCGAACCCGTCGACGACATAGCCGTCGGTGTCCTCACGGGTGGCGACGAGACGATCGAACAGTACGCCGGCGAACCGGTAGTCGGCATACGCGAGGTACGAGTGCCCGCGGTCGATGTCCTTCATCCCCAGCAGCAGATCGTTGATGTCCGCATCATCGGCCCGATCGAGTTCGATGCCGCCCACGTACTCGCGCGACAGGCCGCGCCACAGCGGCGTTTCGGCTGACGGGGCGGCAGACGAGGACACGCGCGACCTTCCAGAGATGCGGACACGGCTGCAGGACACCCACGTTCGTCTCTGATCTGCGACACCCGAGAGCGGGTGACGCGGTCCCTCATTGCTCTGTAATTCCTGCTGACAACAAACTTACAACCGGGCACCGACAAGTTTTCTCGGCCGCGGGTTGCCCTTCGTGACGCGCGCTCGCTCCGCTCGCGGGCTCCTCAGGGACCGGATGGTGACGCGCGCTCGCTCCGCTCGCGGGCTCCTCAGGGACCGGATGGTCACGCACACCCTCTTTGCTCACGGCCTCCACAGGGACCGGATGGTCACGCACACCCTCTTTGCTCACGGCCTCCACAGGGACCGGATGGTCACGCACACCCTCTTTGCTCACGGCCTCCACAGGGACCGCATGGTCACGCGCACCCTCTCGCTCACGGGTTCCACAGCAACCGGATGGTCACGCCCAAGCACTTTCGCTCACGGGCTCCACAGCTACCAGTTGGTGACACACGGAAGTCCGCGCTCACTCCTCGGCGTCACTCCCGAAAAGGTTCCGGCACAGATCAGCCACCACGCTCGCACGACGTGTCGGTTTGGCGGCGACGGCGTTGAGCAGAACCATGGTCAGCGCCGGCACGTCGTCGGCGATCGGCACTGCGGCAACCTGGTGACCGTCGAGCGCCATCGGCACCGCCGACTTCAGGTTCAGCACGGTGTAGGCGAGCCCCCGTCCGACCAGTGCCCGGCAGGTCTCCACCGTCGTCGACCGGTACCGCACGTTCGGGGTCACTTCCGCCTCGGCGAAGACCCGCCGGAAATAGTCGCGGCTGTGCGGCAGATCGAGGAGCGCCATCGGCTCGTCGGCGAGCTCGGCCAGGTGGATCTCGCGGCGCCCCGCCAGCCGATGATCGCCGGCCACCAACACATACGGCGGCAGGGTGCGCAGCGGCCACCGCTTCAGGCGTGGATCGTCGACGAGGTCGTAACCGATACCCAGTTCGAACGTGCCGTCGGCGACGCCCTCGGCCAGGTCGGCGAGATCGACCTCGGAGGTCTGCAATCGTAGCTTCGGCAGCTTGTCGGCCGCGGTGGAGAGCAACTCGGGCAGCAGATAGGGGGCCGTCACCTCGAAGCATCCGATCGAGAGCGTGCCGGTGAGAGAACCGCCGAGACCCTGGGCCGCGGACCGGAGATCAGCGGCCGACGCGAGCAACCGGCGGCTGGCGACCAGCATCTCCCGGCCCGCCGGCGACAGCGTGATCCCCTTGGCGTGATGGCGGACCAGCAGTTGAACGCCTAGCGCACCCTCCAGATCTGTCAGCGCGGTCGACATCGCCGACTGCGACAGATGCACCGCCGACGCAGCACCGGTGATGCTGCCGGCCTCGGCCACTGCGACGAAATATTCGAGCTGCCGCAGCGTGTAATCGGCCATCCGCCCACCTCGCTTCGCACCGACCCGGATTTGGTTCGATGCAGCCGATCCTAAACCAAGAAAACACCGACTGTACAGATGATGTGCAAGCCCGCAAGCTGGTAGAACGCATTACAGCACCCCACTCTGAGCAGGAGTTTCCCATGGGAGCACAACCCGAGCTGTCCGACTCCGGATCGCACGACTCAGTCCATCTCCGGCACTCGCTGAAGCGCCTCGACGTTCCGATCATGATCCTGTCGGCGCTGATCAGCCTCGACATGGTCGGCGAGATCTCGTCGTTCGGCGGTGAGACCTTCACCTGGCTCCTGGTTCTCGGGCTGCTGTGGATGATTCCCTATGGCCTGGTCACCGCGGAGCTCGGCAGCGCGTTCCCCGACGAGGGTGGTCTCTACGAGTGGGTGAAGCGAGCCTTCGGAAAATTGGCCGGTTCGCTCGCGACGATCATGTACTGGTCGATCAATCCGCTGTGGATCGGCGGCTCGCTCGCCTTCATCAGCACCGAGGCGTGGAGTTCGTTCATCCACCCGGTCGGCACCGGCACGCTCGGCGACCTCGCGTTCAAGATCGCATTCGTTCTCGGTTCCGTCGGTATCACCCTGCTGGCGATGCGGCGCGCCCGGCTCATCTTCCGAGCCGGCACCTACATCAAGCTGATCCTGGCGGCAGTGTTCCTGGTGACCACCCTTGTCTACGGCATCCAGCACGGCTTCCACGGCATCGGCGCGGTGTCCTGGTCACCGACGATGACCGGATTCCTGGGGCTGGTCCCACTGCTGCTCTTCTCACTCGTCGGCTTCGAGGTGCCCAGCCAGGCCGGCGGTGAGATGCAGAACCCCCAGCGTGACGTCCCGCGCGGTATCGCGTTCGGCGGACTCGTCGGCATCCTGGTGTACGCCCTGCCCGTCCTGGCGCTGCTGCTCGTCCTGCCAGCCGACGAGATCACCGGCATCGCCGGATTCATGGCGGCCGTCAACACCGTGTTCGGTGTCTTCGGTCCGGCCGCGTCGGTGATGGTGAAGATCGCCGTGATCGCCTTCATCCTCGCCCTCGGTATCACCGGCGCCACCTGGGCGATGGCCGCCAACCGAGCGTTGGCCGTTGCCGCGGGCGACGGCGGGTTCTTCCCCTACTTCGCCAAGTTCGACGAACGTACGGACAACCCGCTGCGGGTCGGGATCTTCACCGGTCTCATCGCCCTCGTCTTCATGGTCGCCGGGGTCATCTTCTCCGGCGGCGACAGCGCCGCCACCTTCGGTGTGGTGCTCACCATCACCATCTCCACGTCGCTGGTCGCCTACGTGCTGGTATTCCCCGCAGCGCTGCGCCTGCGGTTCACCCGGCCGACCACGCCGCGTCCGTACGCCGTTCCGGGTGGAACGATCGGGATGACCATCGCCGTCGGACTGACCACCTTCTGGGCGGCGCTCGGCGTGTGGGTCGCCGTGTTCCCGGGCACACTGGAGCACCTCTTCGGCGTCGACTACGCCTTCCTCGACACCTGGGGCGTCTCCCGCATGCGGTTCGAGGTGTTCACACTGGGCACCCTGGCCGTACTCACCGTCATCGCCGTCGCCGGCTACCTGCGTGCCCGCAGTGTCGCTGTGATCAAGCCCGATTCGGCCGACGTCCGATGCGAGAACCTCACCGAACCCGTCAGCTGACCACAGCGACAACCGACAACCACACCGACAACGAAGGACGACGACATGACGACCACCGAACTGACCACTCCCGAACTCGTGCGAGCCGATGAGGACGCACGCGCCGCGATGACGCCGAGCGAATACGTGACCGCCGAGACTCTCCGTGAGGGCGAACCGCGCGAGCGCGAAGCGATCCACCTGACCAGCGACGACGAGAAGTTCATCGTCGGCTCGTGGGAGGCACAGCCCTACACCGAGTACATCGAGTCCTACCCTGGCGACGAATACGCCCGCGTGCTCGAAGGTTCGCTCACGCTGACCGGCGACGACGGCATCGCACACACGTTTTCGGCGGGCGAGGCGTTCACGCTGCGTCGCGGGTGGCGCGGTGAGTACCGCGTGACCGAGCCGCTGCTCAAGCAGTTCGCTCTCTACCTGGCCTGATCAGAGAAAGTCGCCATCACCATGTCTGACCTCACCTCGATCGACTGGCATGCACGCACCGCCGCGATCAAGTTCCCCACGGCCGCCTTCATCGACGGCCGACAGGTACCCGCGGAGTCGGGCGACACCTTCGACGTCGTCAATCCGGCCACCGGCGAGGTTCTCGCCGCGGTGGCGGCCGGCGACGTCGCCGACGTCGACGCGGCGGTTTCGGCCGCACGCAAGGCATTCGACGACGGCCGATGGTCGAGACTGTCGGCAAGCGAACGCGGCGCGATCCTCAACCGGTTCGCGGATCTGTTGATGGAGCACGCCGAGGAACTGGCGTTGCTCGTGACCCTCGAGATGGGCAAGCCCATCCGGGATTCGATTGCGGTCGAAGTCCCCGGTGCCGCAGCAGTTTTCCGATATTACGGCGAGGTCATCGACAAGCTGCCCGGCGAGCTCCCGCCCACCGCGGACGGCAGTGTCGCGCTGGTGCGGCGGGTTCCGCTGGGCGTCGTCGGCGCCGTGGTTCCCTGGAACTTCCCGCTCGACATCGCCGCCTGGAAGCTGGCCCCCGCCTTGGCAGCAGGTAACACGGTAGTGCTCAAGCCGGCAGAGGAATCACCCCTGTCCGCGCTACGGATGGCACAGATCGCGATCGACGCCGGGATCCCGCCGGGCGTGTTGAACGTCGTCACCGGCCTCGGCGCCACCGCGGGACGTGCCCTCGGCCTGCACCCCGACGTGAATTGCCTGACCTTCACCGGTTCCACCGAGGTCGGCAAGAAGTTCCTGGCCTACAGCGCCGAGTCGAACATGAAGCAGGTGTGGCTCGAATGCGGCGGCAAGAGCCCGAATATCGTGTTCGCCGACTGCGCCGACCTCGACCGTGCCGCCGAGATGGCCTGCTTCGGCATCTTCGGCAACCAGGGTGAGGTCTGCTCGGCCAACAGCAGGCTCCTGGTGCAGCGCGAGATCCTCGACGACTTCGTGGCGAAGGTGATCGACCACGCCGCCGCCTATCGTCCGGGCGACCCGCTCGACCACGCCTCGGTCGCCGGCGCCATGGTGTCGCGCAAGCAACTCGACCAGGTGCTGAGCGCCGTCGACCGTGCACGCGAAAGCGGGCGAATCGTGCTCGGCGGCAACTCGATCGGAGACTTCGGCTGCTTCATGGAGCCGACCGTCATCGTCGACCTGCCCCTCGACTCCCCCGCGGTGACCGAGGAGATCTTCGGACCCGTTCTCGTCGTGATTCCCTTCGATACCGAAGAGGAGGCCGTCCGGTTGGCCAACGACACCCCGTACGGCCTGGCGGCATCGACGTGGACCGCGGATCTCGACAGGGCGCTGCGGATGTCGGATGCATTACACGCGGGCACGGTGTCGATCAACACCGTCGACGCGTTGTCGCCGGGTACCCCCTTCGGCGGATTCGGCGCATCGGGGTTCGGATCGGATCTCTCGGTGCACGCGATCGACAAGTTCACCGGGCTCAAGACCACCTGGATCGCACGAAGCTAGTGTCTCGTCGAGCGTCCCGGCGGGAGCACCGCAGGCAGGATGTTCTGGTTGCGCCGGAAGACGTTGTCCGGGTCATAGCGGGCCTTGAGTTCGGCAAGGCGCTGCGCGTTGGTCCCGTAACAGGCGCGAGCGACGTCCGGACCCTCGTCCATCACGAAGTTCGCGTAGCAGCCGGGTAGCGAGTAAGGACGCAGGGCATCGCGGAAGTCGTTCGCCCACCCCGCGATCGCATTCTGAAGGCCGTCGACGGGAGCGAGTCCGGCGAACATCTGCGCGAACGCCGCCTCGCGCCATGGCCATGCGGTGTCGGTCCGGTCCGCGCGGGCAGCCGCACCGTCGAGCGGATAGAGATGTGTCATGCACAAAGGTGTGGGTGTCGCGCCGCCGAACTCGGCGAACCTGGCTGCCGCCGCGTCCGGGAGATCCTCGAACAACAGTCCGGTCAGGTGGCCGTACCGGCCTGCGGCCGCACCACCGTCGAACATGGACTGCAGGACCGGATAGGGCATTCTCCCGACACCGTCGAGCAGCGGGCTCTCGGCACGAAATGGCGCCAGTGCGGCATCAGAACGATCCGCCTCAGCGGTGTTGCACCACATCAGCGCGCACACCGGCCGCAGGCGCAACTCCTCGGGCATGGTCTCGTCCGGCGGCAGGGTGAGGAGCGCAAGATAGGCGTAGATGTCGTCAGGCTGTTGTGCGATCCAGTCACGGAACAGCCGCACGAGGCGTTCGGTGTGCTCCAGCGGGAACATCATGGGTCCCCCGGTCACCATCGACACCGGGTGCGCGCGCATCCGCAGTTCGGTGACCACCCCGACGTTTCCGCCTCCGCCACGCAACGCCCACAGCAGGTCGTCGTCGCCGCCGGGCCCCGCCGTGACCATCGAACCGTCGGCGAGCACCACGTCCGCGCCGACCAGGTTGTCCACGGCCAGACCGTATTTGCGGGTGAGGTGGCTGATGCCTCCGCTCAGCGTGAAGCCTGCGAGTCCCACGGTGGACACCGTGGCGGTGGTCGTCGCCAACCCGTGTCGATGGGTGGCCGTGTCCACCTGACCCGCACGGGCCCCGCCGCCGATCGCGACGATGCCGCGTTCCGGATCCACCCGTACGTGATCGATGGCACGCAGGTCCACCACCAGCCCGCCGTCGACGGAGCTGTGTTCGGGTGCGCTGTGTCCGCCCGCGCGGACGGCCAACGGGATACCGTCGGCGACGGCGCATCGAACCGTGGTGGCGACATCAGCCGCGTCGGCACAGCGGACCACCGCGGCCGGGTGTCGGTCCTGCACGTGGTTGTCGATCTCTCTGACCGCGTCATAGACCGGATCCCCGGGTTCGACGATGTCGCCGTGCAGCCTGTGTGCGAGCGCGTGGATGAGCCTGTCGGCGGTGGTGGCCATGACGCCCTCCTTGGTCGGGAACCTGGTGCTGGTGTCCAGCGTCCGACCAGCCGAGCGATCCAGCATCGGTGAAAACCCTCAATTCCCGGAGCGGATCGCGTCCTCGTGTCGGACGACGTAGGCCGCGGCTTCGGCACGATTGCGCAGCCCCAGCTTGAACAGGACATTGCGTACGTGCCGTTCGACCGTCTTGCGCGAGAGGAAGAGTCGGTCGGCGAGCTCCCGGTTGGACAGCCCCTGGCCCAGTAGGGTCAACACCTCGCGCTCACGCTGGGTCAGCTCGCCGAGATGTGCCGGTCCACCGCGCGCGGCCCGGACGCCCAGCTGGCGTAGGCGGGCGGCCGCTTCGTCGGCATCATGTCCGGCACCGAGCCCTTCGAAGGCAGCGAGAGCGGCACGGGCCTCGTCGACGGCGTCGTCTCCGTCGAGTACCCAGGAAAGTCGGAGTCGGGTCCGGGCGGCCTCGAGCGGGAGTCGCAGGCGACCGAACATCCTGAGAGCCTGTTCGAGTTCGCGGATGTCGCCATGCATCCTTCCTGCCGCTCGCAACGCCCTCGCACGCAGTTGCTCGCAATCGGTCTCATCGGCGAGGCCGCACAGGTGTTCCACCACGGTCTCGTCGTCACAGCCCACCGTCGCGAGCAGCTCCCAGACCAGTGCCGCTTCCACGCAGGGCCCGAGACCTGGGCGATACGAATCACGCCGGTCCTCGGCCCCGTCATCGAGAGCACCCTGCAATTCCCGGGCGCGCCGAAATGCCAGGCGCCGGGCCGAGGCCGGGTCTCCACGCGTGATGGCGAGCATCGCCAGCGGGTAGCTGCTGGTGACGTACGCCTCCAACCCGTCGAGCAAACCGGCGGCCTCATCGGGTCTGCCCTGCACCAGCCGAAGCTCCGCCAGCCGGGCCGCCGCCTCGGCGTAGACCGCAGGCTCTGCCGCCGCCCCGACACGCAACGCCTCGCGTAATTCGTGCTCGGCACCGGCGAAGTCGCCCGCCGCGAACAGCGCGATCCCCAAGGATGTCCGGCACGTGGTGTGCAGGTGGAATCCGCCGAATCGCCGGCTGAAGGTGTCCGCGGCATGCACCCACTCGACGAGGTGTTCGACCTGTGCGGTCTCGGCACACGCGCTGACCAGATTACAGCCGACGTAGACAACGGTGTGTGGACGTTTCGCCTCCCCCGCCAGCCCGGCCGCCATCGCTTCATCGAGGAGCGCCGTCCCCTCGGACTGCCGGCCGGTTCGGACGAGAACCGCGCCGAGTTGGCTGATCGCACAGAGCTCGAGATCGCTGTCGCCCAATCTCGTGGCACACTTGCGCGCATCGATGGCCAGCGCCTCGGCGGCTGCCGGATCGGCGCTGTCATGCGCACGAATCAGGCTCACCCAGCCCCTCAGCGGAGCGAGATCGCACTCCTCGACCAGCCGTTTCGCCCGGGCGAGCCATCCTCGTGCGGCGGCAACGTTGCCCAGACTCACTCGTTGGACGAGGTAGAGAGCCACCGCCACCACGACGCTCTGCACGTCGTCGCCCCGGTGGCGGAAGGCGGCATAGGCCTGCTCCTGATGTCGCACCGCGGCCTCGGTCTCCCCCAGCCACCATTGTGCGTCGCCCAGGCCGGCGAGCGCCTCCCCGATCGGATCGCGTTCGACCACGGCCGCGAAACCGGTCCGGGCCGTGGCCCAGTCACCCGCCGCCGCCGCCAGAGCGGCCGCCGCGAGAGGGTCTCCACCGGGCTCACCCACTCCCCCAACTCTAGGCCTGCTCAGCCGGTTCCCCTACGTCGCCGAAGCAGGTGACGGCAGGGAAAGTTGTCGCGCTCAGTCCTGACCGTCGAGTTCGGACAGCAGACGATCGACGAACTCGGCCTGCGCCGGATTGAGTTTCACGCGCGCGGTCTCGGGGTCGACCCACGCGGCGCGGTCGATCTCGGGGAAGCTCTGCATTTTTCCGGATCGAGGCGGCCACACCATCTCGAAGGTGTTGCTGACGACAGTCGAGGTGTCCAGGTCACCCTCGATCCCAAATCCGGTCACCGTCTTCCCACTCGCCTGGGTGACGTCGCCGAGATCGAGCACCGGACCGTCGGGTGCCGGACTGCCGATCTCTTCGGCGAATTCACGTCGGGCCGTCGCCTCCGGCTGTTCGTCGGGTTCGAGAAGACCCTTCGGGATCGACCAGGCGCCGTCGTCCTTGCGGGCCCACAGCGGACCGCCGGGATGGGCGATGAGAACCTCGACGACGTCGGCGCGACGACGGAACAGCAGGAGCCCGGCACTGCGTTTGCGGGTGGCCATCGGACCATTCTGCCCCGCGCCCCTTCGCCGCTCGCCCGCGGACATTTTCAAGGTGGAAACACGGCCGTGACACGGCTGCGTCGTGTCCGAAACGTCCGACTCGTAGACACTGCATATGGCGGTTCTCGACACGATCAGACATGGCAAGACCACACCTCACCTGGTGGACGAGATACCGCCACTGGCCAAGCTGTTACCCCTGGGCATCCAACATGTCCTCGCGATGTACGCCGGTGCGGTCGCGGTGCCGCTCATCGTCGGCGGTGCGATGGTCAGCGCCGGACAGCTCGAGCAGGGCGACATCGTCCACCTGATCATGGCCGACCTGTTCGTCGCCGGTATCGCGACGATCACGCAGGCCGTCGGGTTCTGGCGGTTCGGGGTACGGCTCCCGCTCATGCAGGGCGTCACCTTCGCGGCGGTCGGACCGATGATCACCATCGGCACGTCACACGGCATCACCTCGATCTACGGGTCGGTGATCGCCTGCGGTGTGTTCATGATCGCGGCCGCGCCCATCGTCGGCAAGCTCATCAGATTCTTCCCGCCCCTGGTCACCGGCACCATCATCCTCATCATCGGCGTCTCGTTGATGCGGGTGGCCGCAGGCTGGTTCGGCGGCGGCACCGCGACGGGCGAGGACTTCGGCGAGCCGAAGGCGATCGCCTTCGGGTTCTTCACACTCGCGGTGATCATCGCACTCGAGCGTTTCGCCCCGGACTCCATCAAACGTGTCTCCGTGCTGATCGGCCTCGTCATCGGCACGCTCGTATCCATCCCATTCGGCATGACCAACTGGGACGCCGTCGGCGAGAACCCCTGGGTCGCGATCCCGCAGCCCTTCCAGTTCGGATTTCCGACCTTCGAGGTCAGCTCGATCATCTCGATGGTGATCGTCGGTCTCGTGATCATGACCGAGACCACCGGTGACATCGTCGCCGTCGGGGAGATCGTCGACAAGAAGATCACCCCGCAGAAACTCGCAGACGGCATGCGCGCCGACGGTCTGGGCACGGTCCTCGGTGGCGTGTTCAACACGTTCCCCTACACCGCGTTCGCGCAGAACGTCGGGCTGGTCGCGATCACCGGTGTCCGTACCCGGCACGTCGCGACGTGTGCCGGCATCATCCTCGTCGTCCTCGGATTGCTACCCAAGATGGGCGCAATCGTCGAGGGCATCCCGCAGCCGGTGCTCGGCGGCGCGGGTGTGGCCCTGTTCGGCATGGTCGCCGCCAGCGGCGTCCGCACGCTGACCAAGGTCAAGTTCAGCAACACCAATGTGCTCGTGGTGGCCATCTCGGTCGGCGTCGCGATGCTGACCGAAGCGAAGATCTACTACACCGACCGCTCGCTGGGCGACAGCCCCGTCAACGTCTCGCTGGACATGTACCACCAGTTCCCCGACTGGTTCCAGACGATCTTCCACTCCGGCATCAGCGCCGGCGCACTGACCGCCATCGTGCTCAACCTGCTGTTGAACACCAAGAGCACCTCACCGGATCCGGTCGACTACCACAACACCGGCGAGATCGAGGTGGTCACCAAGAACGGACTCGGCCTGTCCAGCGCCGACGCCATGCGGGCCGCCGCGTTCGATCCGCGTGACGCACTGGCGGCCGCCGATCCGGACACTCCACCGGAGACCCTGCGCTACCTCGCCGAGCACGATGAGGGCCTGCACCCGTTCATCGTCACCAATCCGGCGGCGCCCAAGGATCTGTGCGACTGGATCAAGAGCCTCGGCGACCCCAAGGTGACACGCTTGTTCGACGACTGGGACCAGCACACCGGCGGCGGGTTCTCGCGGCGAGGCTCCTGACACGACCGCGCGATCCTCACCGGCGCCTTCCGAGTGCGAGCGCCACCTCACCCTTTGACCTCACCCTTTGACCTCACCCTTTGACGTAGGCGAGCTTCTCCGCGACCTTGCTGTCGACGATGGTGAACAGGTCGACGCCGCGCACGGCGCCGGGGTGATCACCTCCCCAGGTGAATCGCCAGCGGACCACCACCCGGTCACCGGCGACCAGACTCTCCTCCACCTCGAAGACCGGATCGGTTGTCGTGGCGAAGAAGTCGATCCACGCCTGACGCACCTCGACTTGACCTTCGTACCGTCTGCCCGCTGGCGGCGCGGTGGACTCGAAGACACAGTCCTCGGTCATCGCCGCCATCACCGCGTCGATGTCGCCGCGCCCGAAGGCGGCGTTGAACGCGTCCACCACAGCGAGGGCGTCGGTGTGAACGGTGCTCGAAGTCATCATGCGCCTGCCTCTTTCGCGTAGTTGCTGGCGCCATAGAAGTCGACCACGACGACCGCTTCGTCACCGACGACCCAGGCGTCGTGTCCGGACGGCAGCGACGTGAACTGCCCCGGCGTCGCGTCGAACTCGGTGCCGTCGGCCATCTGGACGTGCAACGTGCCGGACACGTGATACTGGAAATGCGGCGCCTCGCAGAGGTCGGTCCCGGCGAGCGGCTTCACGTCGTTCGACCAGCGCCATCCCGGTTGCAGGACGAGTCGGCCGATGTCGGAACCGCCGACATTGAGCAGTTCCATCATCCCGTGCTCGAAGGTGCGGACCTCGTCGGGCTCGGCGAAGTCCCGGTGTTCGGTGTGCTGTTGTGTGGCGGTCATGATTCCTCCGGATCGGGTGGCCTCGGTTCCGGCTCGGCACCGAGTGGTTCTCGCCCCGTGATGGGGTCGATTCGACGCTAGGAGTCCGACCTTGCGGTTTCCTTGCGGCGAGCGGATCATCGAGCGATGACCGGCGTCCGACCTGCCGCGGTGGCTGTCGAGTTCCGCCTCTTCGGTCGCTTCGTGGTACTCGTGGACGGCCTCGAGGTCCCCGCCCCCGCCTTCGGCGGCCGCAAGGTCCGCCAATTGCTGCGAATCATGCTGACCCGCAAGCACGAGCACGTCAGCATCGACACGCTCACCGGCATGCTGTGGCCGGCGCGGACGCCGCGGGATCCCGCGGCGAATCTGGCCGTGCTGGTCACCCGGGCCCGTCATGCGGTGGGGCTGCGCGACCTGATCGTGTCCCACGATTCGGGGTATCGGATCGGATTGGCGGAGAACCGGTATCGCCTCGACACCGACGAGTTCGTCACGCTGGTGACCGCCTCGCGCACCGTCGACGGCCATGACGCCCTGACCACCTGCGACGCTGCGTTGGAACTCTGGTCGGGCGAGCCGCTGAGCGAGGATCGGTACGACGACTGGGCGACCGGATACCGAGACATGTTGACGCAGTATCGGATCGAGGCACTCGAACGCGGAATCGACGCAGCCCTCGCCGAACGCGACACCGGACAGGCCGTCGAGTGGGCGACGACCGCACTGGCCGCCGCGCCGCTGAGGGAGAACTCGGTGGTGCTGGCGATGCGATCGTTCGCAGCACATGGCGACCCCCGCCGTGCGCTCACACTCTACGACCGCTTCCGCCGGGATCTCGCCGAGGAACTCGGCGTCGACCCGTCACCTGCCACCGTGACGGAATTCGAGGGCCTTCTGCACAGCGGCGCACCGCGGACACAAGCGAGTCCGTCGCCGATGACCCGCACGCCGACGACCCGCACGCCGACGATGCCCCCGCTGCGGTTCGTCGGCCGCGGAGCCGAGCTCGACCGGTTACGTTCGGCGACAGCATCACCCGGATCGGTGATCACCGTCGCCGGTCGATCCGGCACCGGCAAGTCCCGTCTCCTCGCCGAGCTGCGCGCACACGACGACGCCGCCATCGTCCGGTGCTTCGCCGCCCAGCGCGATGACATCTGGAGTATGGCCGCGGCCCTCATCCGGGAGATCCTGTCGGGCGACCCCGGCCTCGTCGACGAGGTGACGGGCCCGCTCCGCGGTGCACTGACGGCGCTGGTTCCCGATCTGGTACCCGCCGTCGACGTTCATGCCGACGCTGAGTCCATGCGGGCGTTGGTGATCGAGGTTCTGGCCCGACTCATCGCCGAAAGCCACATGACGGTCGTCGTGATCGACGATCTGCAATGGTCAGACGAGAGCAGCCTGTCGGCGGTGGCCGCGGCGATCCGCCGATCACCGCGACCTTCGTGGGTGCTGGCCTACCGGACCGACGAGGTCTATCCCGAGACGAGTCGTCATGCCGGACTCACGGCTCTCGATCCCGATGTGCGAATCACGTTGGGCGGGCTCGACGGCCCCGCCGTGCGGGACCTCATCGCCGACCCTGCGGTGAGCGAGACGCTGCTCGAACACACGGACCACTCCCCGATCGCCATCGCGGAGGCGTTGCGCAGGCTCGTCGGCGCCGGAATGGTCGACTTCGACCGCCAGGGCAGGTGGCACGCCACGGTTGCCGACCATGCCGCGCTACGCGAGGTCGCGCGGTCCTCCCAGCAGGACAACCTCGGCCGCCGTCTCGACGCGATCACCGGACCGGCCGCCGATGTGATCGACCTGCTGGCGATCCTGCGTCACGAGACGCCGGCACGTGAGTTGGCCCGCGTGCTCGACGCAGAGCCGGCGGAGGTCCTCGATGCACTGACCCGCCTCGCGCACGCCGACCTGGTCCGCCTCGGCGAGCAGGGGTGGGCCACCGCGCACGACATGATCAGCGATGTCGGCGAGCAGCGGCTCGACCCGGCCCGCCGCGCCCGTCTGCACGCGCTGGCCGCTGCGGCGACCGACGAGTCGGCAGACGCCGCGAGCGCAGCCCGTCACTGGCACCTCGCCGGGGAAGGCCGACGGGCTGCGCAGGCCTATGTCATCGCCTCCCGCTCCGCGCTGGACGCGTTCGCCCACGACGAGGCGATCTCCCTGGCCGGCTCGGGACTCGCGATCGGCGGATCGGGTCCCGCGGTCACCGTCGCCGCCCTCCACGAGGTGCGGGCGCTGGCCCGAGCCCGGGTGGGAGACCTCACCGGCGCGCGGGCCGACTTCGGTGCCGCACTGAACTCCGCGTTGCCCGGGCCACGCCAAGCCGTCGTGCTGGCCGAGCTCGCGATGGTCGCGTCCGGCTCCGACGACATGGTGCGAGCCGCCGACCTGTGCGAGATGGCCATCGTGCGTGCCGGCGCGGACCCCGGGGCGCGAGCCCGCGCACTCGAGGTGGGTTCGGTGCTCGACATGAACCTCGATCGCGCGGATCGTGCTGCCGAGCGCGCCGAGGAGGCGATCCGGAACTACACCGAACTCGGTGATGCGGCGGGAGTCGCACGGGTACTCGACGCACGTGCCATGGCCACCTTCCTCGATGGCGAGATCGAGCGGGGCGGCGAACTCCTCGCCCGGGCCGCCGACCTGTTCACCGATTCGGGGGACCTCCTGCGCGTGATCACCCCTCGATCCACGCATGGGCACGCCCTCGTCTTCGCCGCCCGACCCGGCGAAGGTCATGCCGAGACCGACATCGCCGTCGACCTTGCGCGCACCCTGGGCCACCAGGAAGGCATCACCTACGCGCTCTGGCACCGCAGCGAGGCGTCGGCGGCTCTCGGACACGTCGACGACGCACTGGCCGATGCCCGCGAGGCCCTGCGCATCGCCCGGCAGATCGGTCACCGGGGATGGACCGCGACGGCCAACCGTGCTCTCGGCATCGCCCACCAGACCCGCGGCGATCTGGCCGCGGCCCACGCCGCCTTCACCGCATCGCTGCAGGCCAGTGCACACCTCGACCTCTTCCGGTCGTGGGCGCTGTCGCGTCTGGCCATGATCGACATCGCCAACGGGGAACTCGACCGCGCCGAGGAATGCGTCGCCGAGGCGCTCACCACAGGTCCCGGGCTCGGTCAGCACGAGGCACGTCTCGCCCGATATCTGCTGGCCGAGGCCCGCCGCGACGACGATGCCGAGCGCCGCGCCACCGAACTCGAAGCGGCCGCCACCCGCTCAGGGGCCCTGGCCGTGCTGGCGGTGCTGCGCCCGGATCGGTCATCTGTGTCGCGCAGCACGCCGTGAAGTCGGCGACGGCGGTTTATCGTTGGTGCATGTCCGAGCGCCCTCACCACGATCACCACCCGGCCGACGCCCTCTCCGACGACGACCCCGACAAGCCGCACGAGTACGAACACGACTCCGCGTTCGCTTTCGGCGACGCGAAGCCGATCGGTGAGACCGATCGGATCGCCCGCGAGCGGGCCATCTATGAGGCCGCCCGCCACGGCAACGACCTGAACCGGGGGCACGCGCTCGGCGGCACCGATGGGTCGACCGAGGGCCAATAGACGTGGAGGTTCTCGGTAGCAGGGTCCTGTTGCGTTCCGCAGATCCCGAGCGGCTGCAACATTTCTACCGTCACCGCCTGCGACTGGCCGTCGCGCGTGAATATCCGGGCGGCGTGGTGTTCCACGCGGGCAACGGACTGATCGAGATCCCGGCGCACATGAGCGGCGACGTGACGGCAGGCGGTGGCGCCGACGCCGCCCTGTGGCTGCAGGTCCGCGACATGGCCGACACCGAGCGTGAGCTGCGTGCCGCCGACGTCCCCATCGTTCGCGAGGCACGCACCGAATCGTGGGGACTGATCGAGATGCACGTCGCCGATCCCGACGACCGCACCGTCATCGTCGTCGAGATCCCGGCCGATCACCCGCTTCGGCGGGACACCCGCTGACCCCCTCGAGAAGATGACCAGCGCCGGCGGCATGCCAAACTGGATCGCATGAGTATCTGGAGCGCGCCCACCGTGACGTCGCCGGTGGAGGCGACCGTCGAGTTGCCCGGCTCCAAGTCGATCACGAATCGCGCCTTCATTCTCGCCGCCCTCGCCGACGGCCCGTCCACCGTCCGCGGCGCGCTGCGCAGCCGCGATACGAACCTGATGTTGAGTGGACTCAGCGGTCTCGGTGTCGGCGTGCATGTCGACCCGGACGACGCGACGACCATTGATGTCGTCCCGCGACCCATGCACGAGGCCGACGTCTACTGCGGCCTTGCCGGGACGGTCATGCGGTTCCTGCCTCCGGTCGGGGCCTTCGCCACCGGATCCGTGGCGTTCGACGGCGATGACCAGGCCCGCACCCGCCCGCTGGCCACGATCCTCGACGCCCTGCGCGGGCTCGGGGTCAAGGTCAGCGGGGACCGCCTGCCCTTCACCGTCGACGGCACCGGATCGGCCCGCGGCGGGGAGGTCACCATCGACGCGTCCGCGTCATCCCAGTTCGTCTCCGGTCTGCTCCTGTCGGCCGCCCGGTTCGACACCGGGGTCACCGTGCGGCACGTCGGCGCCCCGGTGCCGTCGATGCCGCACATCGACATGACGGTCGAGATGCTGGCCACCGCCGGCGTGGTCGTCGAACGTCCCGATGCCGACACGTGGCGGGTGGCGCCGGGACCGATCGGTGCCATCGACTGGGAGATCGAACCCGACCTGTCCAACGCCTCGGCGTTCCTCGCTGCCGCCGCGGTCACGGGTGGGGCGGTCACCGTGCCCCGCTGGCCGGCGACCACCACCCAGCCTGGTGCCCAGATCGTCGAGATCCTGTCCGAGATGGGGTGTGACATCGAGCGCGCCGACTCGGCGTTGACGGTCCGTGGACCGGCGCGGCTGCGTGGGGTGAGCATCGACCTGCGTGACGTCGGGGAGCTGACGCCGACCGTCGCGGCGCTGTGTGCGCTCGCCGACGGTGAGTCGGTCCTGTCCGGCATCGCCCATCTCCGTGGTCACGAGACCGATCGGCTGGCCGCGCTCTCGACCGAGATCAACCGACTCGGCGGCGAGTGCACCGAGACCGAGGACGGGCTGCGCATCAATCCCGCCCCGCTCCACGGTGCGGTGTGGGAGTCCTACGCCGATCATCGGATGGCCACGGCCGGTGCCATCATCGGTCTGGTCGTCCAGGGGGTCACCGTCGACGATGTGGAGACCACGGCCAAGACGCTGCCGGACTTCCCGGGCATGTGGCAGAAGATGATCGGTCACCTCTGACGTGAGCCGCCGCGCCTCGAGCTATGACGAGTCCGACGTCCGGATACGTCCTGGCAAGGGCAGCCGGCCACGCACCAAACAGCGGCCCAGCCATGACGACGCCGTCGATGCCATGGTCGTCTCCGTCGACCGCGGGCGGTGGGGCTGTGTCCTGGGTGGCGACCCGGAACGGCACGTGGTGGCGATGCGTGCCCGCGAACTCGGGCGCACACCGGTCGTCGTCGGCGATGAGGTGGCCGTCGTCGGCGACCTGTCCGGCCGCCCGGACACCCTGGCGCGCATCGTGAAGGTGGCCGAGCGGACGACGGTCCTGCGCCGCACCGCCGATGACACCGACCCGTACGAGCGGATCGTCGTGGCCAACGCCGACCAGTTGCTGATCGTGACCGCGCTGGCCGATCCCCCGCCACGGACCGGGTTCGTCGAGCGAACCCTGGCCGCCGCATATGTGGGCGGGCTGACCCCGATCCTGTGCCTCACCAAGTCCGATCTCGCCGATCCCGAGGAGTTCACCCGGGCGTTCGCCGACCTCGAACTCCCCATCGTGCTCGCGGGCCGGGCCGATCCGATCGACGCGGTGTCCTCGATGCTCGCGGGGCACATCACCGCCTTCATCGGCCACTCCGGGGTCGGTAAGTCCACACTGGTGAATCGCCTTGTGCCCGATGCCGATCGGGCGACCGGCGTGGTCTCCGGCGTCGGCAAGGGCCGCCACACATCCACGCAGTCGGTGGCGCTGCCGTTGCCCGGTGCCGGAGATCGGCTGGGGTGGGTGATCGACACACCGGGAATCCGTTCGTTCGGTCTGGCACACGTGGGACCCGACGACATCGTCGACGCCTTCGACGACCTGCGCGACGCCATCGAGGACTGTCCCCGCGGTTGTACCCACCTCGGCCCGCCGGCCGATCCGGAGTGCGCACTCGATCAGCTGGACGGAAACTCGTATCGTCGCGCGATGGCGGTGCGCGCCCTGCTGGTCGCCGTCACGTCGAGCGGACCGGAGCCCGCCGACTCCCCTCGCGACGACAACGACCCTCAGCCCGACAGAACCCGATAATCCGCCGACAGAACCCCACTTCTTGCCGACAGAACCCGAGATTTCGCCGACAGAACCCTACTCCTTGCCGACAGAACCCAAAGTCTCACCGACAGAACCCTTTTTCTTGTCGACAGAACCGAAAATCTGGCAGGCAGAACCTGCCGATCTACGAAGTACACAGCGCTCTTCTCGCGCCGCAGGGCTCACCCGCGGGCGGTTCGGGTTCTCTCGCCGACCATCCGGGTTCTGTCGGCGGAATTTCGGGTTCTTTCGGCGACCATCCGGGTTCTGTCGCCGACCATCCGGGTTCTGTCGGCGGAATTTCGGGTTCTCTCGGCGGCAATCGGGGTTCTGTCGGCGAGGTCTGACGCTTTGTCGCGCCGTTCCGCTACCTCAACGGTCGACGACGGTGGTCTCGAAGAAGTACCGGTCCGCGCGGTAAGCGTGCTGACCCACCTCGACGACGCGGCCCGCGTCGTCGAATGCGGTGCGCTGCATCGTGAGTAGCGGCGCACCGACGGAGTCCCCGAGCAACGCGGCCTCCTCCTCATCCGCCGACTTCGCGCCGATCCGCTGTCGCGCGAGGCGGATGTGCACCCCCCGACCGCGCAGTCCCTTGTAAAGACCGCCGTTCTCCAGTTCGCCGGCGGGCGGGCAGATCTCGGCGGGGAGATGATTGATCATCAACGCCAACGGTTCTCCGCCGGCGGAGCGAAGGCGCTTGACGGTGACGGCCTCGGCCCCGACCGGCAGTGCGAGTTCGGTGCGCAGCTCCTCGTCGGGCACGCCGATCCGATACTCGAGCAGCTGAGTGCTGGGATGCATGCCGGCAGTCGACAGGTCGTCGTACAAGCTGGTCAACTCCACCGAGCGATGCACGGGACTCTGCACCACCTGCGTCCCGACCCCGCGCTTGCGGACGACGACACCCTTGTCGACGAGTTCCTGGATGGCCTGGCGAATGGTCGGCCGCGACAACTTCAAACGGCCCGCCATGTCGAGTTCGTTCTCGAGACGGTCACCGGGCGTGAGGTCGCCCCGTACGATCGCGGCCTCGATGGCCTGAGCGAGCTGATGATAGAGCGGGACCGGCGTGGACCGATCGAGCTCGACCGGAATCTGTAAGGCCTGTGCCGACATCCTGTCATTATGTCATAACAAAGATCACATCTGCCAGCATTACGTGATGCAGTCGACTGCCACCGAGTCGACTGCCACTGTGTCGTCTGTGACCGCGTCGTCGGCCACCGAGCCAGCCGTCAGGTCAGGTCAGGTCACGGTCTCGGCGGCAGATCCGGCGGTGTCTCGTCGGCGAGAGAGCGCCGCGGTCGTCAGCCAGGCGGCGATCACGCCCAGCACCGCGGCCGGCACCGCGTCGACGCCGACCGAGCCGGTCAGCAGCATGCTGAACAGCAGCGCACTGAACACGAACCCGGTGCCCGCCGTCATCCCGGCCGCGGCACCGACCGCAAGCGCCCAGGTGATCGAACAGCCGAACAGCAGACACCCGATGGATGCGACCCCCACTCCGATGAAGATCGCCGGAAACACCGGTCCACCGCGGAAACCGCAGCCCAGGCAGATGGCGTACCCGATCGCTTTCGCGACGATGATCACCAGCACCACGCCGACGCCGGTCTCGGCGAGCACGGCGGGCACAGCGTTCTGGCCGGAGAACAGGATGTCATCGGAGTCGGCACCGAGCCATCGCGCGATCATCGCCAGTACCCCGACCGCGAGACCGCCGACGACCAGCAAGCCGTAGCGACGGCGCCGGTCGATCGACGCCGCCCGATCGATCATCGTGCCCGCCTTCTTGACCTGAAACATGATCAGGCTCGCCACCACGCCGACGACCACGGCCAGCAGCAGATCCAGGATGCGCGTGCCCTGATAGTCGGGCATCTCGGGCACCGCCATCGACATCGTGCCGAGACCGCCCCAGTCACCGAGGCCGATGAACACCACATATCCGATGGCGGCCGCCATCAGGCCCGGCAGCAGGGCCGGGAGCAACGCCGCCCCGGTCGCCAGTCCGGCCTCGAGGAGCAACAGACCGGCGACCAGGGGCCCACCGAACAGTGCCGACACCGCAGAGAACGATCCGGCCGTGGCGAGCACCCGTTTGCCTTGTTCCGAGACCCGCGCGAACGGCACGACCGCGACTCCGACGGCCGAGCCGAGCGCGATCAACGGCCCCTCCGGGCCGAGAATCGCGCCGAACGCCAACGTGCCGATGGCCGCCAGTGCGATCCCCGGGGCGTACTGCCAGGGCGTGGGCGACACACTGACCCCGTCCAGCGGCGAATGCCCACCCCCGCCGGGCAACAACGCGGTCGCCAGCGCCACGATCACCGCACCGACCACCGGCAACCCGATCACCAGATACCACGGTGGGGCGCTGGCGCCCAGCGCCTCGGGCAGATCGGTCCACAGCAGATCCTCCAACCAATGGACCAGGCCGAGAAAACCCCAGGCGAGAAGAGCCGCCGGGATGCCGATGGCGGCACCGAGTCCGATCAGCTTCAGGTACTGCAACCCCTCGGCACGGTCCGGGTGCAGTTCTGCCGTGGTGCTCGGCCTCAGTCCCGCCGTCGCATCGGGGACGTTCGCGTCCTCGGGCGAGTCCCGGTCATCGTGCGCCGCACTCATCTCAACGACCTCTTCTCCCCGGAGCGATCTTGGCCGCCTCACTCTAGTGGTGTGTCACAAGCGGCGCCGCGACACCGCGGCCGATCGCGAACCCCACACCTCGGAGCGGTTCACACGTCCGGCAGGTTGTACGGCGTGATGATGTGAATCCCGGACACCCGCGGACGTTGATCTCCCGGCAGCGCCCCGTGGAAGCCCATCACTGTCTGTGCGACCTGCCGCATGTCGGCTCGGATGTCGTGGTGCAGCACCGCGGTCAGATGTCCGCTGCGCAGCAGGTCGCGGTTGGCATCACCGAGATCGTGGCCGACGAACACCTCACACGTGCGGTCGGCCGCGGCGAACGCCGCGACGATTCCGGTGTTCCCCCCACCGATCGAATAGACCGCCGCGATGCCGGGGTGATCCGCCAGTGCGCGGCCGGCGAGGGTTCGGCTGGTCGCGTCGAGACCGTCGGATCCCGACACCTCGATGATCCGACGTCGCGGGTCCGCGCTGCGCATCACCGCACGGAAACCCATCTCGCGTTCCTCTTCGCCGCGGAACATCTCGCTGCTCGTCATCACCAGCACATCGGCGGACACGTGTCTCAACCACTGGCACATGAGGTAGGCGGCGGTGGCGCCGGCGGCGCGGTTGTCCATGCCCACATAGGCGATGCGGGTACTCATCGGCACATCGGTGACCAGCGTTATCACCGGGATGCGCGCCGCCGTGAGCCGCCCGATCGCGGCCGCGATCTCGGGGCTGTCGGGGGCCTTGAGCACCACGGCGTGACTGCCGTGACGGCAGATCGTATCGAGTTCGGCCACCAGTTCGTCGACGTCCCACGTCTCGCGCAGGTGGTAGCGGGCCCGCATCACCGCGGGACGCAGACCCGGCATCTCCTGCTCCAACGCATCACGCACCAGATCCGAGAACCGTCGCGGGGTCTCCATGACCAGGTCGATGAGGAAACGTCGCCCGGACAGCCGCAACTGCGTCCGCTGGCGGTCGAGGTCGGCGATGGCCTGCTCGACCTGCCGAACCGTGCCCTCACGGACGCCGGGCCGGCCGTGCAGCACTCGGTCCACCGTGGCCTCACTGACGCCGGCCTGCCGTGCGATCTCGCGAACAGGATATCGATGTGGCACAGACCACCCCTGATGGATTCTTGATGGAAATCTGCTCTTGTTCGGACAATAAGATCTTGTCATTCTGGTGGACGTGATCACGGCGGAATCGCCGAGGGCCCGATCTCGACCCACGAAACGACATTGATCCCGAGAGGAGCGCACGCACATGACCCTGCGCAGCGCCGTCCCGACCGCCGCGATTCCCTCCCGGAGCGCGATTTCTCGCGCCGATCGGATCACCGAGAGCGAATGCAACCTCGACGATTTCGTCGCTGCGACCCGACGCAGCACCGACCTCGCCGACTATCCGCACGCCCAGAGCACCGAACGCGGCGTCCTCTTCTACGACGCGGCGGCCGTGACGTCGCTGACCGGCGACGCCCGTGAGACCCTCGCCGACGAACTGGCCGACGCGCTGCTCAACGGGCCCGGCATCGTCGTCTTCGCGGGAGCCTTCGACGACCGCCACGGACTCAGCGAGTCCACCAGGTTGTTCAGTCGGATCATCGAGGATCAGCGTGCCGCCGGTACCGCCAACGGGGATCATTTCGCCAAGCCCGGCGCCAACGATCGCATCTGGAACGCCCTGCAGAAGTTCGCCGAGGCCGATCCGGATCTGTTCACCCGCTACTACTCCAACGACGTGCTCGCCCTGATCAGCCAGGCCTGGCTCGGCCCCTGGTATCAGGTGACCTCGGCCATCAACGTCGTCAATCCCGGCGGCGAGGCACAGAACCCACACCGTGACTACCACCTCGGGTTCATGACCACCGACACCGCAGCGCGGTTCCGGGCGCACATCCATCGCCTGTCGCCGATGCTCACCCTGCAGGGTGCCGTCGCGCATGTGGACATGCCGATCGAATCCGGCCCCACGATGTATCTGCCCTTCTCGCAGACCTACGAGCCGGGCTACCTGGCGTTCAACCTGCCCGAGTTCCGGGAGTACTTCGCGAACAACTACGTGCAGTTGCCACTGTCGGCCGGCGACGCGGTGTTCTTCAATCCTGCGCTGTTCCACGCCGCGGGCCACAACACCTCGGCCGGCATCAAGCGCATGGCCAACCTGCTGCAGGTCTCCTCGGCATTCGGCCGCGCAATGGATGCGGTCGACCGGTCGGCCATCACGCGCAAGATCTATCCGGCGCTGCGTCGACTCGCCGCCGACGGCGACGCGCGCGGCGTCGCCAACGTCATCGCGGCCGCCGCCGAAGGCTATGCCTTCCCGAGCAACCTGGACCTCGACCAGCCGATCAGCGGCCTGACCGGGGAATCGCAGGCCGAGTTGCTGGCCCGCGCGATCACCGACGACTTCGACACGGCCCGCTTGGACGCCGAACTGTCCGCACTCGACGCACGGCACATCCCGTGACCGACAACCGACACGAGATGTTCGGGCAGGCATTGGCCGACAAGGTCGTACTGGTCAGCGGTGGGACCCAGGGCCTGGGTGCGGCGATCGTGCGCGCCGCGGCCGACGCCGGCGCCCGGGTCGCGTTCAGCGGACGCAACACCGAGAAGGGCAAACGCCTGGCCGCGGAGTTCGACGTTCGTCAACCGGTCGTGTTCATCGAGGCCGACCTGTCCGACCCGACAGCCGCGGCCAACACGGTGGCCACGACCGTGACCGAGTTCGGCCGGATCGACTGCCTCGTCAACTCGGCCGGGACCACCTCTCGCGGTTCACTTCTCGACACCACACCGGACCTGTTCGACAGCCATGTCGCGATCAACCTACGGGCCCCGTTCTTCACCATGCAGGCCGCGGTGAAAGACATGATCGGGCGCAAGGCATCGGGCAGCATCGTCAACATCATCACGATGTCGTCGTACGGTGGACAGCCCTATCTCGCGCCCTACTCGGCGACGAAGGCCGGCCTTGTCGGTCTGACGAAGAACGCGGCGCACGCCCACCGGTGGGATCGAGTCCGGATCAACGGACTCAACATCGGCTGGAGCGAGACCGACGGTGAGGCCGATGTGCAGAAGCGCTTCCACGGCGCCGATGACACCTGGGTCGAGCAGGCCAATGCCTCGCTGCCGATGGGCAAACTCGGTCAGCCCGACGAGATCGCCGATCTCGTCGTGTTCCTGCTGTCGGATCGCAGCGGGGTGGTCACCGGATCGGTGATCGACTGGGATCAGATCGTGATGGGAGGATTCGACTGATGGGACTGACGATCGGGGTCATCGGACTCGGACGGATCGGCGCATTCCACGCCGACACGCTCGCCGCCCTGCCGATGGTCGACGAGCTCGTGGTCACCGACGCCGTCGCCGCAGCGGTCGATGCGACCACCGCACGGCTGACGTCGGCCCGCGCGGTGACCGATGCCGACGCGTTGCTCGGCGCCGGGGTCGACGGCGTGGTCATCGCCAGTGCCACACCCACGCACGCCGAGCTCATCGAGAAGGCCGTCGCCGCAGGGATTCCCACATTGTGCGAAAAGCCGATCGCATTGTCGGTGGCCGACTCCGCCGAGGTCGTCCGGCGCGTCGGCGACTCCGGCGTGCCGGTTCAGATCGGCTACAACCGGCGCTTCGATCCGGCGATGGCCGCGGCGCGCGCCGCCGTCGCCTCCGGTGACCTCGGCTTCATCACCACGGTCCGGTCCACGACACTCGACCCGGCGCCCCCGCCATCGAGCTACATCGCCGCGTCAGGCGGGATCTTCCGGGATTGTGCCGTACACGACTTCGACACGGTCCGTTGGCTTCTCGGTGACGACGTGGTCGAGGTATACGCGACCGGCGGCACTCAGGGTGATCCGATCTTCGCCGACGTCGGTGACGTCGACACCGCATCGATCCTGCTGACCTTCGCGTCGGGCACCATCGGTGTGGTGTCGGTGACACGCTACAACGGCCGTGGATACGATTGTCGGCTGGAAGTGCACGGCAGCGCCGACTCAGTCGTCGCCGGCTGGGACGACGGCACCCCGGTCCGAAATCTCGCGCCCGACTGCGACTTTCCGGACGGCAATCGGCACAGCTTCTTCATGGACCGGTTCGCCGATGCCTATCGAGCCGAGCTCTCCGCCTTCTGTACAGCGGTGGCCGGCGGAACCGAGGAGACGGAGTCGATCTCGACTCCCTGCACAGTGCACGATGCACTGGAGGTCGCGCTGATCGCCGAGGCGGCCACCCGGTCGGTCGCCACCCACCAGCCCGTGCGCATCGAAGCCATCCGTGCCGAACTCGTTCACACACAGTGATTTCTCCACCAGCGACGTCCACCCCGGTCGTCCGCGACGACCCCCACATCGACAGTGAGGACCACCACCATGACCACCAGTGACCTGCGTATCGCCGCGGCCCCGATCTCCTGGGGCGTGTGCGAAGTCCCGGGATGGGGATATCAGCTCAGCCCCGAGCGCGTGCTGAGCGAGATGCGCGAACTCGGCATCACCGCCGCCGAAACCGGACCCGAGGGGTTTCTGCCCACCTCGCCGGCCGAACTCCGCGACACCCTGGACTCCTACGATCTGCGCTGCGTCGGCTCGTTCGTCCCGGTTGTGCTGCACGAGGCCGATCATGACCCGGCCCCCGCCGTCACCGAGGTCCTCGACCGGCTCGAGACATCGGGCGGCGATGTACTCGTGCTCGCAGCCGCGACGGGTGTCGACGGCTACGACGACCGGCCCGATCTGTCCGAGGACCAGTGGTCGACGCTGCTGGCCAACCTCGACCGACTGGGTGCGCTGGCCGAGCGGCGCGGGGTCGTCGCGGCGCTGCATCCGCATGTCGGCACCATGATCGAAAAGCGCGACGAGGTCTACCGCGTGTTGGAGAACTCGACGATCGGTCTGTGTCTCGACACCGGACACCTGCTGATCGGTGGCACCGACCCCCTCGAGGTCACCGAGGCGTTCACCGACCGGATCACCCACGCACACCTCAAGGACGTGAAACTGGAACTCGCCCAGCAGGTCCAGCGTGGTGAGATCACCTACACCGAGGCCGTGGCCCAGGGCATGTACGTTCCGCTCGGTGCGGGTGAGGCCCGGATCCGGCGCGTCGTGGCGACTCTGGTCGACGCCGGCTTCGACGGCTGGTATGTGCTCGAGCAGGACACGATCCTGGCTGACGAGGCGGACGGTGATGCGGCCGCGGGCAATGTCGCCGTCTCGATGTCGTTCCTGCGCAAGGCCGCCGAGCGACCGGTTCGAGTATGAGCGCCGAAGCGCAGCCGTTGCGGATCGGCATCCTGGGTGCGTCACGCATCGCCGAGTCGGCGATCGTCGGTCCCGCACAGGCACTCGGCCACCGTCTTGTGGCGGTCGCGGCGCGCGACCGCGGCCGAGCCGCGGCGTTCGCCGACAAATACGGCGTCGAACGGGTCCTCGACTCCTACGACGACGTGATCGCCGATCCCGAGGTCGACATCGTCTACAACCCGCTGGCGAACGCGTTGCACGGTCCGTGGAACCTCGCCGCGGTCCGCGCCCGCAAACCCGTGCTGTCCGAGAAACCGTTCGCACGCAACGAGGTCGAGGCGCGCGAAGTGGCCGACGCGGCTCGCACGGCCGGGGTGCCGATCCTCGAGGGCTTCCACTATCTGTTCCACCCCCTGATGGCCCGCACCATCGAACTGCTCGACGCCGGCACGATCGGTGCGGTGCGCAATGTCGAGGTGGTGATGGCGATGCCCTCACCCGGTGACGACGACCCGCGGTGGTCCTACGAGCTCGCGGGCGGCGCGCTGATGGATCTCGGCTGTTACTCCCTGCACGTCTCGCGCCTGCTCGGCCGGTGGTGCGGTGGCGCACCGGAGATCTCGGGTGGGCGTGCGATGTTACGCGGCCCACAGATCGATGAATCCGCCGTCCTCGACGTTCGGTATCCCAATGGCGCCAACGGAACCCAGGCCGTGTCGATGGTCGCCGGTGAGTATGTGTTCAGTCTGCGGATCGTCGGCGAGGACGGGAGTCTGTATCTGCACGACTATCTCGGACCCAACCGAGACGACCGGCTCACCGTCGTGTCAGCGAAACAGGGCACGGTCGCCGTCGAGCGACTCGGCACCCGGTCGACATACACCTATCAGCTCGAGGCGTTCGCCGCGGCGGTGCAGAACGGGGGCTCACTGCCCATCGGCCTTGATGACGCGGTCGAGAACATGCGGTACCTCGACAACGCCTATCGCGCCATCGGCCTCGAGCCGCGCTGAGGCCCCACCTCACGCCCTTCGGAACGGAACCCATCATGCGCATCGGACTGATCACTGACTCGGTCAATCACCTGCCCTTCGAGGACGCCCTCGACGTCGCGGTTGAACACAACCTGTCCTCGGTCGAAATCGCGACCGGGAATTGGTCGGAGGCACCGCACGCCGACCTCGACTCGCTCGCGTCATCCGCGCAGGCAAGGCGCGTGTTCTCCGACGCGATCACCTCGCGAGGGCTGGAGTTGAGTGCACTGACCGCCAACGGCAATCAGCTCCATCCGACCACCGGCAAACAGCACGACCAGGTGGTTCACGACACGATCGTGCTCGCCGGCGAACTCGGCGTACCGACGGTCGTCCTGATGTCCGGACTCCCCGGCGGCGCGCCCGGCGACAGCACGGCCAACTGGGTGACCACGGCGTGGCCGCCCGAAAACCTGGACATCCTGACCTACCAGTGGGAGCAGGTGGCCATTCCTTACTGGCGTGAACTCGCCGAGTTCGCCCGCACGCACGGAGTCCGACTCGCGATCGAGGCCTGCGGAAGCCAACTGGTACACAACGTGTCCGGCCTCCGGCGCCTCATCGACGCTGCTGGCCCGGATGTTGTCGGAGCCAACCTTGATCCGTCGCACCTGATGTGGATGGGCGCCGACATCCCGACTGTCATACAGGCTTTGGGCAGTTCGATCTTCCACGTTCATGCAAAGGACATCCGCGTCAACCGATGGGCTGCCGGTCCCGATGGACTGCTCGACACCGTCCCGATCACCAAGCCACATGAGCGTGCCTGGAACTACGTCACGTTGGGACTCGGACATCCCGACGGTGAGGCATTCTGGGCAGACTTCGTCTACCACCTTCGCTCCGTCGGCTACGACGGCACGCTCAACATCGAGCACGAAGACGCGCTCGTCAATTCGCTGGAGGGGGTCCGCCGCGCGGCGGACCTGCTGGCCAAGGTCGTGCTGCGCGCGGCACCGGATTGGTCGCCCGCCGATCTCTGAGCTGAGACCTTGATCCCTGGCAGGCAGCCGAGTCGCGCCCATGCCGGGGGCTTGGGTAGCATGATCAACGCGACTGGCGTAGCCGGGATCGACCGGCATGGAGCGAATTGAGTCAGACATCGACCGCCTGGGTGTCTGCGACGGTGAACGCTGGAGGCAGTCGCAGATGAATTCCGATTCGACCATCACCACCACCGACCCGCGTCATCGCGTGGTCATCATCGGTTCGGGCTTCGGTGGCCTCACCGCAGCCCGGCAACTGGCCAAGGCCGACGTCGACGTGACGGTGATCGCCCGCACCACCCACCACCTGTTCCAGCCCCTGCTCTACCAGGTGGCGACCGGGGTGATCTCGGAAGGTCAGATCGCGCCTCCCCTGCGCGTCATCTTGCGTAAACAGGACAACGTGCGGGTGGTCCTGGGCGATGTCGAGCACATAGACGTGCGCAGCCGCACCGTCACTTCTCGTCTGCTGCAACGGACCACGCTGACCGGCTACGACAGCATCATCGTCGCGGCCGGTGCCGACCAGTCGTACTTCGGCAACAACCGGTTCGCCGAGTTCGCGCCCGGTCTCAAGACGATCGACGACGCGCTGGAACTGCGCGGCCGCATCCTCGGCGCCTTCGAACAGGCCGAGTTGTCGATCGATCCGACCGAGCGCGAACGGCTCCTCACCTTCGTGGTGATCGGTGCCGGCGCGACCGGCGTCGAGATGGCCGGGCAGATCGCAGAGATGGCCACCAAGACCCTCAAAGGCGCCTTCCGCAACATCGATCCGACCGATGCCAAGGTCATCCTGCTGGACGCGGCACCGGTGGTCCTCCCGCCCTACGGCGGCAAACTCAGCGACCGTGCAACCGCACGGCTGGCGCGCAGCGGTGTCGACATCCAGATGGGTGCGATGGTCGTCGACATGGACTTCCACGGCCTGGTGGTCAAGGATCCCGACGGCACCCAACGTCGTATCGAGAGCCAGTGCAAGGTGTGGTCGGCCGGTGTCGCGGCCAGCCCACTGGGACGCCAGCTGGCCGAGCAGACAGGCGTGGAACTCGACCGCGCCGGCCGCGTGAAGGTGCGCGACGACCTGACGTTGCCCGATCACCCGGAGGTCTTCGTCGTGGGCGACATGGCGGCGGTCAATGGTGTGCCCGGCATGGCGCAGGGCGCGATCCAGGGGGCCAAGTACGCGGCAGCGGCCATCAAGGACGGCCTGAAAGGCCGGGTGCCGGACGCGCGCAAGCCGTTCTCCTACTGGGACAAGGGTTCGATGGCGACCATCGCCCGCTTCAGCGCGGTGGCCAAGATCCCGATCCCGGGCACCTCACGCAGCATCGAACTGGCCGGGTTCGTCGCCTGGATCGGGTGGCTCGTCCTGCATCTGGTCTACCTCGTCGGCTTCCGCAACCGCTTCACCACCCTCGTCGACTGGCTGTTCGCGTTCACCAGCCGCAGCCGCACTCAGCTCGCGATCACCGAGCAGCAGGTCTTCGCGCGCAACGCCATCGAGGCACTCGAGGAGCGCAACCGACTCGACGAGGCCGCCTGACCAGACTGTCTGACCAGGCTTCCGGGTGGTTCTTCCCCCGGGTGTTGTTTCGCCCCCCCAACTGCCGCCGCAGGACGAAACGATAGCCGGGGGAAGAACTTTCAGGCGACCACCGAGGCGCACCGCACGGTCTTGCCCGCCTCGCGGGCCTTGGTGGCCCACACCTCGCGAGCATCGGCGGGCAGGGCGATGAAGATGGCGTCGATGTCGGGGTCGTCGATGAGGTCCTCGTAGATCCCGTAGCTGACCATGATGCCGAGCCGGTCGGCGATCTCCCAGGCGACCGCGGTGGATGCGCTCGCGACGACTTCGATGGCACCGGAAACGGTTCCGGGCGTGCCCAGTTCACGGACCAACGCGTCATCACAGGTGTCGGCGAGCAGGCCCCACCGAACCGGCGCGCCGGCGGTTGCCGGATCGCCGCCCGCGGGCGGGGCCGAGGTCCCGCGCACCATCAGTTCGGGTTCCAGAGCAACGGCGCCGTAGAAACCGACGCCACCGGTGTTGGCGACCCGGCCGGAATCGCCCGTCAGCGATGCCACCGCGTCGACGGCGGCGCGGGCGAGTCCGACGACGTCCTGCCGGATGGTCGTGAGGTTCACATGCCCGAGCACTGCGTGGGGCCCGTCGTCGTAGCCGACGACCGACATGTCCTCGGGAACTCGTATCCCGTTGTGCCGCATGACATCGATGAATCCGACGGCCATCCGGTCGTTGGCCAGGAACGTCGCGGTCGGCAGGTTTCCCTCGGCGAGGAGTCGCTCGGCGGCCAGCGCACCGGCCTCCTCGGTGTAGTCGCCCACGAAGGTCCGGCATTCGTCGCGGTGGCCGGCCGCGGTCATCGCACCCAGATATCCGCGCAGGCGTTCGGCGGCACACGGGTGGTCACCACCCTCGACGTGAACGATAGAGCTGTGGCCGAGGTCGATCAGGTACTGCACCGCCAGGTGGGCACCACGCCATTCGTCGGTCCCGATGGTGACCGCGGTGAGGTCTGGGATGCGCTCACCGATCACCACGATCGGGACGTCGACTCCGATGCGGTCGCCGTGTTCAGCCCCGACCACGATGACGACCGCGCATCCCTGCCCGGCGAGATCGGTGACCGCACGCTCCCGCGTCCGGTTGGCGGTGTGCAGTCCCAGCGCCAAGCGGTACCCGGCACGCTCGGCCGCCCCGTACAACTCATCGACCAGAGTGGCCTCGAAGGCGCTCGACGCCCCGAAAACCACGCCCACCAGGCGTCCTTGGTCTGCCATTCCCCCGCCCTTTCCTCAGCTAAGAAAACGTATCCCGCGCGGTCATCGTCACGCCGGGAAATGGAAAACCCGCTCGGCTCCGTGCGGAGCCGAGCGGGTCGTCTGTCACCGGCCTTGCCCGGCTGTCAGCGCCGCAGCTCGTGCGACAGTGTGTCGAGCTCGTCGCCGCCGGCCATCTGCTGGGTGAGTTCGTCGAGGGTGATCTCGTCGTAGGTGCAGTCCAGCTTCTGGCGTCCACGGTTGAGGAGCACGAAGTGATCACCCACCATGTGCGCGTGGTGGGGGTTGTGCGTGATGAACACGACGCCGAATCCCTGATCCCGGGCAGCCGAGATGTAGCGCAGGACGGTGCCGGACTGTTTCACGCCGAGCGCCGCGGTGGGCTCGTCGAGGATCAGCACCCGCGCACCGAAGTAGATGGCGCGCGAGATCGCCACACACTGGCGCTGACCTCCCGAGAGGGAACCGATCGGCGCGTCCACATCGGGCAGGTCGATGCCCATCTTGAACAGCTCTTCCTTCGTGGTGGCCCGCATCGCCTGGATGTCCAGGGTCCGGAACGGCCCCTTGCGGAGTTCCTGGCCGAGGAAGAAGTTGCGCCACACCGGCATCAGGCCGACCACGGCGAGATCCTGGTAGACCGTTGCGATCCCGGCCTCGAGCGCGTGCTTGGGCGACTCGAACTTCGTCTCCTCGCCGTCGACCAGCAACTCGCCGTCGGTCTGCTGATGCAAACCGGCCATGATCTTGATCAGGGTGGACTTGCCGGCACCGTTGTCGCCGAGCACACAGGTCACCTCGCCCGCCTTCACCCGCAGACTGATGTCTTTGAGGGCGATGATGGCGCCGTAGGACTTGCCGACGTTGCGCAGTTCGATCAGTGGCACCTTGCCACCGCTGGACTCGGATTCGGGTTTGGTCTCGATTGCTGAACTCATCTCTGCTCTCACCTCTTCGCCGCGTAGTTGCGGAATGCGTTGTTGGCCACGACTGCGAACAGCAGCATCACGCCCATGAAGAACTTGAACCAGTCGGGATTCCAGCCGGCGTAGACGATGCCCTGGTTGACCATGCCGAAGATGAACGCGCCGATGGCCGCACCGATCGCCGTGCCGTAACCGCCGGTGAGCAGACACCCACCGACGACGGCGGCGATGATGTAGAAGAACTCGTTGCCCACACCCTGGCCGGACTGCACGGTGTCGAAGGCGAACAACAGGTGCATGCCGACGAACCAGGCGCAGAAGCCGACGAACATGAACATGCCGATCTTGACCGCGGTGACCGGCACACCGACCGCGCGCGCCGAGTCCTGGTTACCGCCGACGGCAAAGATCCAGTTGCCGATCCGGGTGCGCATCAACACCCAGGTGGCGGCGAGGGTGAACAGAATCCACCAGACCACGGTGATCCGCACCGACACCCCGAACACGTCGAAGGACGAGGCGAAGACCTTCTGGGCCGAGTCGAAGCCCTGCATGTCCGAGATCGACGGCGTCGCAACCTGACCGGTGACGAGCTTGGTGACCGCGAGGTTGATACCGGTGATCATCAGGAACGTCGACAGGGTGATCAAGAACGACGGGATCCTGGTCTTCATCACCAGGAAGCCGTTGAAGAATCCGACGCACAGAGCGAGGATCAGCGCGAGGAACGCTCCGACCCAGACGTTGAGGTGCAGATTGTAGGCCAGCATCGACGCCGCCAGCGACGAGAACGTCACTGCGACACCGGTGGAGAGGTCGAACTCGCCGCCGATCATCAGCACGGCGACGCCGCAAGCCATGATGCCGATGGTCGAGCTCGCATACAGAATCGTGGCCAATGCCTCCGGTGTCCGGAAGGGCGCGGCGACGATGCAGAAGAAAATGAAGATCGCGATCGCGCCGAACAGGGCGCCGATCTCCGGGCGCAACAGCAGCCGTTGGAACGGCTTCTGACGTCTCACTCGTTCATCGGTGACGACCTTGTGCGTGGACAGGTCGAGATCTTGCTGTGTACTCATCGGGGTTCCCTTCGTGAGCCCGCGGTCAGCGGGTTCCGCCCTTGGCGTACTCGGCGACGGCGTCGATGTTGGACTGGTCGATGAACGCCGGTCCGGTCAACACGGCCTGGCCACCGCCGATGGTGTTGGCGTTGGTGAGGTTGAGCCACAGCGAGTCGATCGCTTCATAGCCCTGGACGTACGGCTGCTGGTCGATCGCCCACTTGACGTCGCCCTTCTGGATCAGGTCGACCAACGCCGCGTTGGTGTCGAAGGTGACGACCTCGGCCTGCGAACCGGCGTTGCCCTTGGACTTCACCGCGGTCTGCGCGATCGGCGCGCCGAGGGTGACGACCGTGTCGATCGACGGGTCCTGCTGCAGCTTGGCCGTCATGGTCGCCTCGACCGAGGGCATGTCCTTGCTGTTGACGTTGAGGATCTCGAAGCCGCCACCGGTGAATCCCTGCTTCACACCGGCACACCGCGACTCCAGGGCGACCTGGCCCTGCTCCTGGATGACGCAGAGAACCTTCTTGCGGCCCTCCTGGGTCAGCCGCTCGCCCGCGGTCTTGCCGGCCAGGGTCTCGTCCTGCCCGAAATACTGCTGGACGCCCATCGCCTTCCAGTCATCGAATCCGGAGTTGAACGCCACCACCGGGATACCCGCGTCGATCGCCCGCTTGACCGCCGGGGCCATGGCATCGGGCTTGGCCAGTGTCAGCGCGATGCCGTCGACCTTGCTGTCGATCGCCGTCTGGACGAGGTTCGCCTGATTCGGTGCCTCGGGATCGGAGGAGTACTGGAGCTTGATGTTGTCCTTCTTGGCGGCCATCTCGGCGCCCTTGCGGATCAGGTCCCAGAACGAGTCACCCGGCACCTCGTGGGTGATCATCGCGATGGTCTTGGTGGGGGTACCCGCGTTGCCTGCGCCGCCCCCGCCGTCGCCGTTGTCGTCGGGGGCGCCGCCGGTGCTGGAACATCCGGCGATGATCAGTGCGGCGGACGACAGGGCCGCGGCGATTCCGATCAGCCGACGCGACCGGCGACGTTGCGTGGAATGCATCGTTGACTCTTCCTCTCGGTATGCAGAGTGTTCGAGGGAACACCCTCCTGTCGTAGATGTAATACCCGTCACACCCGCCCTGTCAAGACTTTGTAAGGACATTCGGTCCTAAATACCTATTTCAGGTTGGTCGCACGGCGCGTTCACCGGCTCCGGCGGGCAGACGGGCCGCCCCGTACACACACAGCACCATGAGCGTGGCAAGGACGAGGAACGTCGCCGAGTAAGCGCCGGCCGGTAAAACGGTGACGGCGGCGAACGCCGACACCGCGACCGCGCCGAGCGCGACACCGAAGGCCGACCCCAGCTCCTGGACCGCGGCGTGCACCGCATTCGCGTCGCTGAGTTCGGCCGCGTCGACGTCGGCGAACGCCAGGGTGTTGTAGGCGGAGAAGCCGATCGACCGCAGCGCGCCGGACACCACGAGCACCACCACGATCACCGCCGTCGCGGTACCGGGCCCCAGGACCGCCAGCGCGACGAACGCGACCACGGACACCACCAGATCCACCACCAGCACACGGCGGATACCCCACCGCCGCATCATCGGTGTGGTGAGTGGCTTGATGCCGACGTTGCCGACGAACAGGGCGGTCACCATGGCGCCTGCGGCGACCGGCGACCAGCCGAACTGCAGCTGGAACATCAGTGGCAGCAGGAACGGCACGGCGCTGATCACCAGGCGGTACACCGTCCCGAACCCCACCACCGAGGCGAACGACTGAATGCGCAGCACGTCCAGGTTGAGCAAGGGATGTGGCGAGACCCGCATCCGGCGCACCGCGCCGGCGCCGAGAACAGCTGCGGCGAGGACACACCCGACGATCACCGCCCACCGCGGCGAATCCGCGGCCACCTCCTGAGCGGCGAACATCGCGGCACCGACCGCCAGGGTGGTGAGTGCGACGCCGGCGACATCGAGTCGTCGGCGGCCGGCATGACTCTCGGCCGGACGACACCACAGCGCGGCCGCACCCAGACCGACGACGCCGATCGGGATGTTGATCGCGAAGATCACCCGCCAGTCGGAGTGCGTCACGATCAGACCGCCGATGAGTGGCGCCACCACCGGCGCGATCAGCGCCGGCCAGGTCAGATACGCGATGGCGCGCACCAACTGCGATCGCTGCACGGTCCGCAGCACCGCGAGCCGGCCGACGGGCACCATCATCGCGCCACCAGCCGCCTGCAGCACACGCATCGCGACCAGGGTCGTCAGGTCCGGCGCCAGCGCGCAGCCGGCCGATGCCAGCGTGAACACCGCCCCGGCAACGAGGAAGACCCGTCGCACACCGAAACGATCGGCCACCCACCCGGACAACGGGATCAGAACTGCGAGGGTGATCAGGTACGCGGTCACCACCACGGTCGCGTCCAACGGCCGCACGCCGAGGTCGGCAGCGATGGCCGGCAACGCGGTCGCGACGACGGTGGCGTCGAGGATCTCCATGAACATCGCGCCGGCCCCGAGCAGGGCCAGGGCGTACGGGAAGTCCGCGGGGCCCGGCGTCGCCCCCCGTCGCCGTCTCGCCAAGCCGCCGATCACCTCATCGACGCCGGTGATATCCAGGAAGCCTCTCGCACCGATGTCGTCATCGCGTCCAGCACCTCGGCGCTGCGCACCGCGTCGTCGATCGTGGCGCCGCCGGCCTCGCCGGCGATCGACCCACAGAAGTGTGCCGCCTCGATCACCTTGAGATCGTCGTAGCTCATCGGATTCGCCGCGCCCGGCTGGAAGGCCGCATAGTCACCGCTTCCTGGGCCGACGAATCGCGTCGCGACCGGCATGTCCTGGAAGTTGTCACCCCGACCGACCTCGAGCTCACCCATCCGCCGATAGTCCCACCGGACGACACCGGCCGTGCCGTGGATCTCGAAACCGTACGAGTTCTGCGCCCCGACCGACACCCGGCTGGCCTCCAGCACACAGCGGGCCCCCGACGCCATGCGCATCTGCGCGGACACGTAGTCCTCGTTCTCGACCGGCCCACGTTCGCCGCCGGAGGCGAGCTGATGACCGGAGGTGGCCCCGGTCGGTTTCGGCCGATCCGCGACGAAGATCGCGGTGTCGGCGACCAGGGAGTCGATGTCGCCGAGCAGGAACCACACCAGATCAGCACCGTGTGAGGCGAGATCGCCCAGCACCCCGTTGCCGCCGCGATCCCGCTGGAAACGCCAGCTCAGCGCACCGTCCGGATGAGCCGCATAGTCGCTGAACAGGCGGAACCGGGCGTGGGTGATCTCACCGATCTCGCCTGCGGCGATGAGCTCGCGGGCCGCGGCGACGGCGGGCACGTTGCGATAGTTGAATCCGACGGCGGTGGCCACCCCGGCGTCACGTGCCGCCGCGGCGACCGCACGGGCGTCAGCGGCGGTCAAACCGACCGGCTTCTCGATCCACAGGTGCTTGCCCGCGGCGGCGACCGCGACCCCGATCTCGCGATGCAGGAAGTTCGGCGCCGTCACGCTGACCGCACCGATGGTCGGATCCGCGACGACCTCGCGCCAGTCGGCGACGGTCGACGGAACGTCGAACTGGGCGGCGGCCTCGGCAGCGCGGTCGGTGACCTCGTCGGCGATGACCATCAGTCGCGGCACCGGCCTGATGTGCGGATAGTGGTGACGCAGGCGCGCATAGGCCTGCGCGTGCGCGCGACCCATCCAACCGAAACCGATGATGCCCACCGGCAGGACGACGCCGGCCTTCTCGTGTGTGTCGAAGCCGGCGGCAGTAGCGGTGTCCGCTGTCATCTGAGAGTCCTTTCAACGAGGGCCTATGACCCCTGTGATCCGTGACACTCACTATGCCAGGTAAGAATGTCAGGACAAAGTCTTGACTTTGGGATGTGAACTGACGCACAGTGGATGCCAGTGGATACGAAGGCCCGACGTCAGACCGCAGGGCCCCCACCTGTCCAACCACCAGCAGGGAGCAGTACGTGACCGCACAACACGAGACACCCACATTCGATGTGCTGGCCATCGGCCGCAGCGGTGTCGACATCTACCCACAACAGATCGGTGTCGGCCTCGAAGAGGTCACCAGCTTCGGCAAGTTCCTCGGCGGCAGCGCGGCGAACGTGACGGTGGCGGCGGCCCGGCTGGGACATACCAGCGCGCTGATCTCCGGCGTTGGCGACGACCCGTTCGGCCGGTACGTTCGCGGCGAGCTCGAGCGTCTCGGCGTCGACAACCGTTATGTGGGCATCGACGACGTGTACGCCACCCCGGTGACCTTCTGCGAGATCTTCCCGCCGGACGACTTCCCGCTCTATTTCTATCGGAAGCCGACCGCCCCGGATCTGCAGATCGAGGTCGCCGACGTCGACGTCACGGCAGTGCACGATGCCCGGCTGTATTGGTCGACTGTCACCGGACTGTCCGAGGAGCCGTCGCGCAGCGCGCACTTCGCCGCGTGGGAAGCTCGCGGTCGGCAGTCGCTGACGGTTCTGGACCTCGACTACCGCCCGATGTTCTGGTCCACCCCCGAAGCCGCCACCGAGCAGGTCCGGCGCGCCCTCGCCCATGTCACCGTCGCGGTGGGCAACAAGGAGGAGTGCGAGATCGCGGTCGGTGAGACCGACCCGCATGCGGCGGCCGACGCACTGCTCGACCTCGGCGTCGAACTGGCCATCGTCAAGCAGGGCCCGCGCGGCGTGCTCGGCAAGACCCGCTCGGAGACCGTCGAGGTCGCGCCGATCCCGGTGGATGTCGTCAACGGCCTCGGCGCCGGCGACAGCTTCGGCGGAAGCCTGTGCCACGGACTGCTCGAGGGCTGGCCGCTGGAGAAGATCCTCCGCCACGCCAATGCGGCGGGTTCGATCGTCGCCGGTCGACTCGAATGCTCGACCGCCATGCCCACCGCCGACGAGGTCTCCGCACTCGCCGAATCCGCCACGAACGCACAGGAGAAGATCAATGTCTGAGGTCGCCACGAAGGCGGGCCGTTCGGGAACGACCATCGGTCCCAACGGCATCACCGCACCGACCTGCACGACCTACGCCGACGTCACCGCTGTGCGCGCCACCCACCCGGGGGCGATCGCCGAGGCCTGGGCGCGACGCCGCCGCCGCTCGACCGTCACCGGCACCGACCGGCTCATGATCGTCGCCGCCGACCATCCGGCGCGTGGCGCGCTGGCGGTCGGATCGAACCCCACCGCGATGAACAGCCGCTCCGATCTGCTGGATCGGTTGCGCACCGCGCTGGCCAACCCCGGCGTCGACGGTGTGCTCGCGACCTCCGACATCCTCGACGACCTGCTGCTGCTCGGCGCGCTCGAGGACAAGGTGGTGTTCTCGTCGATGAACCGCGGCGGGCTCGCCGGCGCATCGTTCGAACTCGATGACCGGATGACCGCCGCCACCGCGAAGTGGACGATCGACTCGGGCCTCAACGGCGCCAAGATGCTGTGCCGTGTCGATCTCGCCGATCCCGGAACGCTGAACATGATGACCGCATGTGCCGCGGCCGTCGACGAACTCGCCGCCGGCCGGTCGATCGCGATGCTGGAACCGTTCCTGTCCTCGCGGGTCGACGGCAAGGTCCGCAACGACCTGAGCGCCGACGCCGTCATCAAGTCGATGCACATCGTCCAGGGCCTCGGTTCGACCTCGGCCTACACCTGGCTGAAGCTGCCGGTGGTCGACGAGATGGAGCGCGTCATGGACGCCACCACCCTCCCGACGCTGTTGCTGGGCGGTGACCCGCAGACCGCCCCCGACGAGACCTTCGCGAGTTGGGAACGTGCCCTGCGTATTCCGTCGGTGCGCGGCCTCATCGTGGGACGGACGCTGCTCTATCCGGGCGACGACGATGTGGCCACCGCGGTCGACACCGCGGTGAACCTGGTGAGCTGAGAGGAGACAGAGGTGAACTCGAAGTACTACATACCCGCCGGCTCGGGTACCGCGCCCCTGACGGTGGACGTCACACCCGAATCGGCCGGCTGGACCGAGTCGTCGCTGTTCGTCGTCGAACTCGGTGCCGGTGAGTCGATCACCCGCGACTCGGGCGACGACGAGATCATCGTCGTACCGTTGTCCGGGTCGGCCACGGTGTTCTCCGGTGGGCTGTCCTTCCGCCTCGAAGGTCGCGCAAGCGTTTTCGACGGGCCGAGCGACTTCGCCTACGTCGGTCGCGATTCGGAGTTCACCGTCAGCAGCGAGGCCGGCGGGCGGTTCGCCCTGTGCGGCGCCCGCGCGAAGAAACGGTTGCCGTTCCGCTATGTCCCGGCGGCCGACGTCGCCGTCGAACTGCGCGGAGCCGGGAACTGCAGCCGCCAGGTACACAACTTCGGCACCGCCGACGCGTTCGAGGCCGATTCGATCATCGCCTGTGAGGTCATCACCCCTGGCGGGAACTGGTCGAGCTACCCGTCACACAAGCACGACGAGAACTCCGAGGTGGAGTCGCAGCTCGAGGAGGTCTACTACTTCGAGATCGATCAGGGAGCCGATGGCTCACCGGGATTCGGCTATCACCGGGTCTACGGCACCCCCGAACGTCCGATCGAGGTGCTCGAGGAGGTGCGCAGCGGTGACGTCGTCCTGGTGCCGCACGGATACCACGGCCCGTCCATCGCCGCGCCCGGTTACCACATGTACTACCTGAACGTGATGGCCGGCCCCGGCGACGAACGCGCCTGGAAGATCTGCGACGACCCCGCCCACACCTGGCTGCGCGGCAGCTGGGAACACCAGGAAGTCGATCCGCGACTTCCGCTGCACGAGAAGCAGTCCCGCTGATGGATCTCGATACGCCACTCGCAAGCTCGCGGCTACTCGATCAGCGGGAGCACACTCCAGCCCCCATGCCGGCCGAGGGCGCTCCCCCGCTGATCGAGTAGCCCGAGGCTCTCCTCCCGCTGATCGAGTAGCCCGAGGCGCTCCTCCGCTGATCGAGTAGCCCGAGGCGCCAGCCGAGGGCGTATCGAGATCCCGCACCCACCCCGAACACCCACCCCACCGACCAGAAAGAAGCCATCGTGGCACCGATCAATTCCGGACGCGCCGGCGGCGTCACCGGCGTCCGCACCCCCCACGGTGAACCGACCGTCCGTCTCACCGTCGCCCAGGCGACCGTGCGTTTCCTCGCCAACCAGTATGTCGAGCGTGACGGGGAACGGTCCAAGTTCTTCGCCGGCTGCTTCGGCATCTTCGGACACGGCAATGTCGCCGGCCTCGGTCAGGCGTTGTTGCAGAACGAGATCGACGATGTGAACAGTGGCCGCGAGCTGTCACTGAAGTACGTGCTCGGCCGCAACGAGCAGGCCATGGTGCACTCCGCCGTCGGCTACGCCCGCATGAAGGACCGGCTGCAGGCGTGGGCCGTGACCGCCTCGGTCGGGCCCGGCGCGACCAACATGCTGACCGGAGCCGCCCTCGCGACGATCAACCGGTTGCCCGTGCTACTGCTGCCGGCCGACACCTTCGCCACTCGCGCCACCTCCCCGGTGCTGCAGGAACTCGAGCTCCCGTCATCCGGCGACGTCACCGTGAACGACGCGTTCAAACCGGTGTCCCGCTACTTCGATCGGGTCTGGCGCCCCGAGCAGTTGCCCGGCGCCCTGCTCGGCGCGATGCGCGTCCTCACCGACCCGGTCGAGACCGGCGCCGCCACCGTCGCCATCCCCCAGGATGTGCAGGCCGAGGCCTTCGACTTCCCGGAATCGTTGTTCGCCGAACGCACCTGGCATGTCGCCCGCCCGCTGCCGGAGCGCCGCGTCGTCGCCGAGGCCGCCGAGATCATCGCCTCGGCCAAGCGACCGCTGATCGTCGCCGGCGGTGGCGTGATCTACAGCCACGCCACCGACGCACTCGCCCGCTTCTGTGAACGCACCGGAATCCCGGTCGGCCAGAGTCAGGCCGGTAAGGGCTCACTGCCCTACGATCATCCGCAGTCCGTCGGCGCCATCGGCTCGACCGGCACCACCGCCGCCAACGCGTTGGCCGCCGACGCGGACGTGGTGATCGGCATCGGTACCCGCTACAGCGACTTCACCACCGCATCGCGTACCGCCTTCACCGGCGAGGACGTCCGGTTCGTGAACATCAATGTGGCATCCCTGGATTCGGTCAAGCACAGCGGCTACAGCGTGGTCGCCGATGCCCGCGAATCCATCGAGGCACTCGACGAGCTGCTCTCCGAGTACTCGGTCGATCCCACCTACCGCGAGCGTGTCGGAGTGCTCGCACAGGAGTGGGACGACATCGTCGAACAGGCCTACTCCCCGACCTCGGTCGGCACCAACATCGCCACCGGCGACGAGGCGCTGACCCAGGGTGCGGTCATCGGGCTGGTCAACGAGACCTCCGATCCACGCGATGTCGTCGTCTGCGCGGCCGGTTCCATGCCTGGTGACCTGCACAAGCTCTGGCGCACCCGCGATTCGAAGGGCTATCACGTCGAATACGGCTACTCGTGCATGGGCTACGAGGTCGCCGGCGGTCTCGGCGTCAAGATGGCCTGCCCCGACCGCGACGTCTTCGTCATGGTCGGTGACGGTTCGTACCTCATGATGGCGACCGAACTGGTGACCGCGGTTCAGGAGAACCTCAAGGTCATCGTGATCCTGGTGCAGAATCACGGCTTCGCGTCGATCGGTTCGCTGTCGGAATCGCTCGGTTCACAGCGATTCGGCACCAACTACCGCTACCGCGGCGAGAACGGTCGACTCGAGGGCGCCACGCTGCCGATCGACCTCGCGGCCAACGCGGCGTCACTCGGCGCCGACGTCATCCGGGCCGGCACCGCAGCCGAGTTCACCGACGCGATCAAGGCCGCGAAGGCCGCCGAGCGCACCACGGTCATCCACGTGGAGACCGACCCGCTGATCGGAGCACCTGACAGCGAATCCTGGTGGGACGTACCGGTGTCGGAGACCTCCACACTGGAGTCCACACAGCAGGCGTACGACGTCTACGAACAATGGAAGGCCGTGCAGCGGCCGTACCTCAACCCGACCGAGAACAACGGAGGAGACCAATGACCACGGATCTGCGCATCGCCGTCCTCGGCGTCGGCATGATGGGCGCCGACCACGTCGCCCGCATCACCGAGCGCACCAAGGGCGCCACCGTGACGGTGCTCAACGACTACTTCCCGGAGAAGGCCGAGGAACTCGCCGCCACCATTCCGGGTTGCCGGGTGATCAACGATCCGCTCGACGCGATCGCCGATCCGGACGTCGACGCGGTCATTCTCGCCACCCCGGGTCCCACGCATGAGAAGCAACTGCTCGCGTGTCTCGAGGCCGGCAAACCGGTGATGTGCGAGAAGCCGCTGACCACCGACGTCGCCACCTCGCTCGAGGTCGTCAAGCGTGAAGCCGAGCTGGGCCGCAAGCTCATCCAGGTCGGTTTCATGCGTCGCTTCGATCACGAGTACGAGCAGCTCAAGGGACTCATCGACGATGGCACGTTCGGCGAGCCACTGCTGGCGCACTTCGTTCATCGTAATCCGGCGGTACCGCCGAGCTTCGACAGTTCGATGATCGTCAAGGACTCCCTGGTCCACGAGGTCGACGCGACGCGGTTCTTCTTCGACGAGGAGATCACCTCGGTGCAGATCATCGCGCCGGGTGCCAACCCGAATGCCCCGCAGGGCCTGAAGGATCCGCAGATCGCGATCTTCACCACCGAATCGGGTCGCCACGTGGATGTCGAGTGCTTCGTCACCACCGGCGTCGCCTACGAGGTGCGCACCGAACTCGTCGGCGAACTCGGCTCGGCGTTCATCGGTCTCGATCAGGGTCTGATCCGCAAGCAGCGCAACCCCGTTCAGGCCGACACCGGGGACGGACGCAAGGTCGCCGGGATCTGGGGCGGTGACATCACGCCGTCCTTCGTCGAGCGGTTCGGTGTCGCCTATGACGTCGAGATCCAGCGCTGGGTCAACGCGGTTCGACGCGGCGACAACGTCGACGGTCCGGGAGCCTGGGATGGCTACGCCGCCGCAGCTGTCTGCGCGGCCGGCGTGAAGGCCCTCGAGACCGGCCAACCGCAGACCGTCGAGATGGTCTCGCGCACTTCGATTCCGGGAGCCTGAGAAGCTATCCCAAGTCGAAGAATTCCGCGGCCCCCTGGTCGAGTAGTTCCGAGCCGCCCCAACCGCTGGTCGAGTAGATCCGAGCCGCCCCAACCGCTGGTCGAGTAGATCCGAGCCGCCAGGCGAGGAACGAATCGAGACCACCCGCAGGAGGTCTCGATACGCCACTCACTCCGTTCGCGACTACTCGACCAACAGAAAACAACCACCAGTCGAGTAAACGCAACCCCCACCCCCGCCCCAACCGCTGGTCGAGTAGATCCGAGCCGCCAGGCGAAGAACGAATCGAGACCACCCCCACCAGGTCTCGATACGCCACTCACTCCGTTCGCGGCTACTCGACCAGCGAGTGAACACAGGAGAACACAATGTCCACAACCACCATCACCCACTGGGTCAACAACAAGGCCTACCCCGGCACCAGCAGCAAGACCGCGCCGGTCACCAACCCCGCTACCGGCAAGGTCACCGGCGAGGTGTCGTTGGCCAACCTCGAGGACGCCCGCGCAGTCATCGACGCCGCCACCGCCGCATTCCCCGCGTGGCGCGACACCAGCCTGGCCAAGCGCAGCGCGGTGCTGTTCAAGTTCCGCGAGCTGCTCAACGAGCGCAAGGGCGAGCTGGCCGAGATCATCACCGCAGAGCACGGCAAGGTCGTCTCCGACGCCCTCGGCGAGGTCTCGCGCGGCCAGGAGGTCGTCGAGTTCGCTTGCGGTATACCGCATCTGCTCAAAGGTGGGTTCACCGAGAACGCCTCGACCAAGGTCGACGTCTTCTCGATCCGCCAGCCGCTGGGCCCGGTCGGCATCATCAGCCCGTTCAACTTCCCCGCCATGGTGCCGATGTGGTTCTTCCCCATCGCCATCGCTGCCGGCAACACCGTCGTCCTCAAGCCGTCCGAGAAGGACCCCACAGCCTCGCTGTGGCTGGCCGAGCTGTGGAAGGAAGCCGGTCTTCCCGAAGGCGTGTTCAACGTCCTGCAGGGCGACAAGCTCGCCGTCGACGAGCTGCTGGAGAACAAGGCCATCAAGTCGATCAGCTTCGTCGGCTCCACCCCGATCGCCCAGTACGTTTACGCCACCGGCACCGCCAACGGCAAGCGCGTCCAGGCCCTCGGCGGCGCGAAGAACCACGCCATCGTGCTCCCGGATGCCGATCTCGACCTGGCCGCCGACGCCATGGTCAACGCAGGCTTCGGTTCCGCCGGTGAGCGCTGCATGGCGATCTCGGCGTGTGTCGCGGTCGGTTCGGTTGCCGACGAGCTCGTTGCGAAGATCGCCGAGCGCGCCAAGACGATCAAGACCGGCGACGGCACCAAGAACTCCGACATGGGACCGCTGGTCACCAAGGCCCACCGCGACAAGGTCAAGTCCTACGTCGACGCCGGCGAGAAGGATGGTGCCACCCTGGTGCTCGACGGTCGTGGTGTGGAGGTAGATGGTGGCGGGGCGAGCGAAGCGACGGGTGATTACACGGACGGGTTCTGGCTCGGACCCACCCTGATCGACAACGTCACCACCGACATGAGCGTCTACACGGACGAGATCTTCGGACCCGTCCTCTCCGTCGTTCGCGTCGACACCTATGACGAGGCCCTGGAGTTGATCAACTCCAACCCGTACGGCAACGGCACCGCCATCTTCACCAACGACGGTGGCGCCGCCCGACGCTTCCAGAACGAGGTCGAGGTCGGCATGGTGGGCATCAACGTCCCCATCCCGGTTCCCATGGCCTACTACAGCTTCGGCGGCTGGAAGAACTCGCTGTTCGGCGACACGCACGCCCACGGCACCGAAGGAGTCAACTTCTTCACGCGCGGCAAGGCCATCACCAGCCGGTGGCTCGACCCGTCACATGGCGGCCTGAACCTGGGCTTCCCCCAGAACGCCTGAGTCCGGACGCACGAACACGCATTACTCCCACTTACACGTGATGCTTCGCGTGTGAGTGGGAGTTTCGCGTGTGTCTCGCTCGGTGCATCCTCGAGCACGGCGAGCCGGGCGACATGCGAGGGCCTGTTCGCCCCGGTCAGCTCAAACCATACGAACCGAATTTCGGTTCCTCCTCGGGGATGCTGCCCCGAGCCCTCCACTCCGCACGCAGTCGGTCGATGGTGCGACGTTCGCGTTGATTGATCGTGGCCATGACGGCGATCATCACCAAGAGAAACACGAGTACACCGCCGAACCAGGTGGCGATGTCGGCTGCCGTCATGGTGACGAAGACTACTCGCTGCGTGCCCTCACGGCGCGACGGTCGCTCCCGTCTCGGCACTGCGTCGCGCTGCGTCGAGCACCTCGAGGACCGCGACACCTTCGCGGGCCGGGACCGGCTGCGGCGCATCGTGGTCCACCGCTTCGGCGAACTGCCGGTAGAACTCGTCGTAGCGCCCCTGCGCCGACGGCACGGTCTCGACCCCTTTCGCGGTGTGCAGCAACCCGAGCCGGTCAGAACGCTCATAGCCCCACGAGTCCGGATCGTCGGCCGGACGCAGGCCCTGTTTGATCTGATCGGTCTGCACGTCGGTACCGTCGCTGACGTAGGTCCCGTCGGAACCGTAGATGCGCCACTGCCGAGCGGACACATGATTGATCTTGCTGGCGCTGACCGTCGAGAACACTCCGCTCGTGTGCGTCATGGATACGACGAACCCGCAGTCGGTGCGCCCTTCGACCTGATCGACCCAGTCGAGATGCGCGGACACCGCCGCGACCGGCCCGAACAACCTGAGCACCTGATCGACGAGATGTGCCCCCAGATCGCGCAACAGCCCGCCACTCGGCCCGGCCTCGAGGGTTCCCGGCTCGTTCAGGTCGAACCGTGACTCGCAGCGCCAGATGTCGCCGATCCTCGGTAGCACCTCCGTGATCGTCGCGAAGTCGGTGTCCCACCGTCGGTTGTGGAACACGCTGAGCAGCACACCCGCCGATTCGGCCGCCTCGACCAGATCGCGCCCCGCCGCCGCGGTTGGGGCGAACGGTTTGTCGGCGATCACGTGGACACCGCGGTTCACCGCCTCCAGCACCAGCTCGCGGCGAGTGTCCGGTGGCGTCGTGATCGTCACCGCATCCACGCCCGCATCCAGCAGCTCACCGAGCGAATCGAAGGTCGCCACGTCGCCGAGGTCCGCCGCCACCTCGCTGCGGCGCCCGGGATTGCGCGTGACGACACCGGCGAGCTCGATCCCGCGCACCGCCCGGATGTACGGAGCGTGGAACAGACGACCACCGACGCCGTAACCGACCAGACCGAGTCGCATGAGATTCTCCCTGTTTGTAATGACATATATGATTTGCCGATCGTGCAGATCAGCGCCCTATCGCAGCGACGAGCTGTGCAATCCCTAATGCGCAGCCTTGACAGATTGTCAGGACATTATGACACTATCGGAGATAACAGCCCGTGACCACCATCACTCACACGAGCACGATGTAACCCGACACCAGGAGTTGCCATGTCAACTGCCGAGAGTTCGCAACTGACCCCAGAACGGGTCGCGCTACCGCCCCTCGGGACGGGCCCCTTCCGTCGACGCCTTCACGCGGTGGCGCTGATCGCAACGCTCGGCGGCCTGCTCTTCGGCTACGACACCGGCGTCATCAACGGCGCGCTCGAACCGATGAAGACCGACCTCGGGCTGACCGCGTTCACCGAGGGCGTGGTGACCAGTTCACTGCTGTTCGCCGCTGCATTCGGCGCCATGATCGGTGGACGGCTCTCCGACACGTGGGGTCGACGCAAATCCATCGTCCTGCTTGCCGTCTTCTTCCTGATCGGCGCGATCACGTGCGTCTTCGCACCGGGCTTCGGCGTGATGGTCCTCGGTCGCGTCGTGTTGGGCCTCGCCGTCGGCGCGGCGTCGACTGTCGTACCGGTCTACCTCGCCGAGCTCGCGCCGTACGAGATCCGCGGATCACTCGCCGGCCGCAACGAGGTCATGATCGTCGTCGGCCAGCTCGCCGCCTTCGTCGTCAACGCGATCATCGGCAACGTCTGGGGTGAGCACGAAGGCGTCTGGCGCATCATGCTGGCCGTCGCCGCACTGCCCGCGGTGTGCCTCATGGTCGGCATGCTGCGTGTACCGGAATCACCGCGTTGGCTGATCTCGCAGGGACGGCGCGACGAGGCCCTGGAGGTCCTGTCCACCATCCGGACCCGGCAACGCGCGCAGGCGGAGGTCGACATGATCACCGAGATCTCCGAGATGGAGAAGACCCGTGTCCACGGCAGCTGGTCGGCGTTGCGCGACAGCAGGTGGGTTCGTCGCATCATCCTCGTCGGCATCGGTCTGGGCGTCGCACAACAGCTCACCGGCATCAACTCGATCATGTACTACGGCCAGTCGGTGCTGAAGGAGGCCGGCTTCGACTCCAACGCCGCCCTGATCGCCAACATCGCGCCCGGCGTCATCGCGGTCGTCGGATCCATCACGGCACTCTGGCTGGCCCAGCACATGAACCGGCGCACCACACTGTTGATCGGTTACAGCCTGACCACCGTGTGCCATTTCCTCATCGGCATCGCGTCGGTTCTGCTTCCTGTCGGTAATCCGCTGCGACCGTACGTGATCCTCATCCTGGTCGTCTTGTTCGTCGGCTCAATGCAGACCTTCCTCAACGTCGCCACCTGGGTGCTGCTCTCGGAGATCTTCCCGTTGCAGATCCGCGGACTCGCGATCGGCATCTCGGTGTTCTGCCTGTGGATGGCGAATGCCTTCCTGGGCCTGTTCTTCCCCACGCTCGTCGACGCGATCGGCATCACCGGGACGTTCTTCATGTTCGGTGTGATCGGCCTGTTCGCACTCGTCTTCGTCTACACCCAGGCACCGGAGACCCGCGGCCGCACCCTCGAGGAGGTCGAAGACGACGTGACGACCGGAGCGATCTACACGCACCACCTGCGCGCGAAGTAGCGCACCGAACGTTGGCGAGCGTCCGGCCCCTACCGGCGCGCGGTGGTACTCCGCACGACGAGCCGCGGCCCTCGCACGACCGCCGGCGGCTCGCCCCCCTCGATCATCGCCAGCGCCCCGCGGACCGCGTCGGTGGCCATCTCCTGCGCGTCCTGCGACACCGTGGTCAGTGGCACCCGGAGCCGTGCCGCGACACGAGCGTCGTCGTAACCCATCACCGAGATGTCCTCGGGCACGCGGAGGCCCGCGCCTATGATCGAGTCGATCACGCCGATGGCGCAGTCGTCGTTGAAGGCGAGGACGGCAGTGGGCGGCCGTCCGGTGAGTACCTCGCTCATGGCGCGCGCTCCGTCGATCTGCCCGAGCCCGCCGCGGACCACCCTGCCATCGAATCCGTGCCGTGCCATCGCCTCGCGGAAGCCGTCACGTCGCTCGGCGGCACCGGGGGCGTCGGCCCCGTCGATGTGAACGATCTGCTCGTGCCCGAGACCGACGAGGTGCTCGACGCCGAGGCCGATACCTGCCGTGTCATCACTGCGGACATATCCGACCCCGGGAGCCTCGACGGATCGCGCGACGACGACGACCGGCAATCGGGTGGCCACCGTCGCGAACTCGGCGTCGGCGAGCCGCGGGCCGAGCAGAATCGCCGCCTCACAGCGCTCGCGCAGCACGGTGTCCAACGCCCGCGACTCCGACCGACTCGGCGCGACGGCACTGATCACCACTTCGTAGTCGGCCTCGTCGGCCGCCGCGTAGATCGCCTCGACCAGGTCCCCGTGGAACGGCTCGCGTAACTCGAAGGTGACACCGAGCAGCCGCGACGACGCCTGCCGCAACTTCCGTGCCCGCTGGTCGGGGACGTAACCCATCTCGTCGGCGATCCGCAGCACCCGTTCGCGGGTCTCCTCACTCGCGCCCGGAACACCCCGCATGACGATCGACACCAGGGCCTTCGACACTCCTGCCGCGCGCGCGACATCGATGAGCGTCGTGCGCCCGCCCGCCTTCTCGGCCATCCCAGTCCCCTTGACCCGTTGTGAGCTGTCGCACTACTCTAGCCTAGAACGTTCTACTAGAACGTTCTAGTCGCCCTTACACCACCTGATCGGACTCTCCACATGACGACATCGCGCTCCGTCGCCGCGGCCACGGCGGCCGCCCACGTTCCATCGGCACCCGTACGGATCGCCACGATCGGCGCCGGCCGCATCGGCAGCAACCACACCGAACTCGTGGCGCGGCACGTCCCCGATGCGGTGGTGGCCGCTGTCGCCGATCCGGTCGACGGCGCTGCCGAACGCCTGGCCGACACTGTCGGAGCCGGCTTCGCCACCACCGACATCGACGACGTGCTCGCGTCTCCCGACGTCGACGCTGTCCTGATCACGGCCCCCGCGCGAAGCCACAGTGATCTGGTCTGCCGCGCGGCCTCCGCGGGCAAACATGTCTTCTGCGAGAAGCCGATGGCCGTGACCCTCGACGAGGCCGACCGGGCCATCGCCGAAGCCGACGCGGCGGGCATTGTTCTGCAGGTCGGCTTCAACCGGCGGTTCGCACCGGGATTCGCCGCCGCCCGTCGCGCCGTCGACGACGGCCGAGTCGGAACGCCGCAACTACTGCGGTCGCTGACCCGCGATCCCGGCCCCTGGCAGGTCGATCCGGCCCGTGTCCCCCAGTGGACGATCTTCCTCGAAACCTTGATCCACGATTTCGACACGCTCTGCTTCCTCAACCCCGGCGCGCGACCGGTGGCGGTGCACGCCTTCGCCGACGCCCTGATCCGGCCGGATGCCCGGGATTCCGGCCATCTGGACACGGCCGTCGTGACGATCACCTTCGACAACGGCGCGATCGCCACCGCCGAGGCCAGCTTCTCCGCGCTCTACGGGTACGACGTCCGCGGTGAGGTCTTCGGGTCGGCAGGCATGGCCACCGCCGGCGATGGACGTACCACCGACATGACCTTCTACGGCGCCGGCGGCGTCGAGATCGACACGGCCCGACGCGACACCGTCCTGCTGCACAGCGCTTATGTCGGCGAACTGACGGCGTTCGTCGACGCGGTCCGCGACGGCACGCCCGCCGTCGTCGGTGGCGCCGATGCCCGCACCGCGCTGCAGATCGCGCTGGCCGCAATCCGCAGCGTCGAGACCGGCACCACCGTTTCGATCGACGAGGTGCGCTGATGAGCTACCGACTCGCCGCCAGCGCCGAGATGCTTTACCTCGATCGCCCTTTCATCGATCGAGTCCGAGCCATCCACGAGCGCGGACTGTCCGTCGAGATCTGGGACTGGTCGACCAAGGACATCGATGGCCTCGTCGACACCGGCGCCGACTTCGTGTCGATGACCGGTTATCTCCGCGGGAATCTCACCGACGAGGACGGCATCGCGGAGTTCCTCACGACAGCCGAGGAGTCGTTGAAAGTGGCTGCGCGGCTGAATTGTCCGAGCCTCAACGTGCACGGCACCGGCCTCGGTCCCGAAGGCCTGCCGGACAAGCCCGTCGAGGTGGTCACCCCGACGATGTGGTTGACTGCCGCCGACACGCTGACGCGCCTCGCGGAGCTCGGTGAGCGACACGGGCGGGTGTTCACCCTGGAGAACCTCAACCTCGCCGTCGACCACCCCGGCACGCCGTTCGCCACCGCCGCCGACACCATGGCGCTGGTCCGAGCCGTCGACTCCCCGCACCTGCGGATGAACCTGGACCTTTACCACGCGCAGATCGGCGAGGGGAACCTGATCGAACTCTGCCGCGCCGCACTGCCGTTCGTCGGTGAGATCCAGGTCGCCGACGTTCCCGGGAGATGCGAGCCGGGCACCGGCGAGATCAACTATCCCGCGATCGCCAAGGTACTCGGGGAGATCGGCTACGACGGGGTCATCGGCCTCGAAGGATGGGCCAGCTCGGATCCGGACGCCGCGCTGGACGCGTTCACGGCGGCGTTCGGCTGAGGGCGAGTTCATGACCGCTCGGGTGTCGGGACCGGGGACGGCCGTTGGGGACCCTCGAACGAACCCGACTCGATGCAGCTGTCGAATTGGCCGGGCGCAAGCTCGCCGTCGGCCCGACTGTCAAAGCGCTCGAATCGGTGGGCGGCAGCAAGTCCGAGTCCGCCGAGTAATCAGGCGGACGACGCTGTACCGGCGACTGCGGCAGTTCGGCCTCGACGAAGGCGAACTGCTCGCTGCAGGTTCCGGTGGCGTCAGTCGCCCAGCGACAGCAGCGCATCCAGCACGGCGCGCAGCGCGGGGCTGCTGTCGTCACGTCGCCACGCAGCACGCAGGTCGACGTCGGGGGCCTCGTCGGTCAACGGAATGAAAACCACATGCGGATCGTCGGCATTGTGCGCCACCGACCGCAAGGTGAGATGACAACCGACCTCGGCACTCACCAACGCCAGGGCCGTCAGGGTATCGGGGGCCACCTGCACCACGTCGGCGACAAAGCCACTGTCATGGGCCAGCCGGCGCAGGCGATCGGGCAGCACGGCACCTTCGTGTGGTGGTAGCGACACAAAGCTGTCGCCCTGAAGCCGGTCGAGGCTGATCGAGTGCAATCCGGCGAGCGGATGGGTGTCCGGTAACGCCACGACCAGCGAATCGGTCACGACGACCTTCGTCGAAACGTCGGGCGGGACGACGTCCCAGCGACCCAATGCGAGGTCGGTCTGCCCCTGAACGAGTTTCGTCATCGCCGGCTGCGCGAAATTCTGACTGGAGAGCACGAGCTGGATTCCAGGCCGTTCTGATCGCACCACGCGGGCAAGCCGGGCGACCAGCTGGTGTGTCGAGATGCCGGCGAACGCGATCCGAACGAGACCGACCTCACCCTCCTGCGCAGACCTGACAGCCGCTTCCGCACGGCGCAGCGCCGACAGCACCTCACGAGCGGGCTCCAGCAGGGCATGACCGGCCGCCGTCAGCTGCACCGACCGGGTGTTGCGGTCGAAGAGCCGAGTTCCCAGCTCCCTTTCCAACTGTTTGATCGTCCGGCTCAGCGGCGGCTGCGCCATATGCAGCCGCTGCGCTGCGCGACCGAAGTGCAGCTCCTCGGCGACCGCCAGGAAGGCCCGGATATCATTGAGGTCCATCGCCGTGTCGTCGACCTTTCATACCAGGAGGGTATTACACATCAATCAACTAAGTATTGGACTGATCATAATCGATCTCGGATAGTTGATGCATGGTCACCCAGAACCCCGACGTCCCGGACGATGTCTTCACCGACGTCCTCAAGCAGATCAACCATTTCGTCCGTACTCGGGTCGTGCCGCGCGAGCTCGAGATCCTGGCAAACGACGCCATCCCCGACGACCTCCGCCGCGATGCAGCCGAGATGGGCCTGTTCGGCTACGCCATTCCGCAGGAGTGGGGAGGCCTGGGCCTCGACCTCATGCAGGACGTCGAGGTCGCGATGGAACTCGGCTACACATCGCTGAGTCTGCGGTCGATGTTCGGCACCAACAACGGCATCGCCGGCCAGGTGCTCGTCGGGTTCGGCACCGACGAACAGAAGGCGACGTGGTTGCCGGGCATCGCGGCCGGCGAGATCGTGGCCAGTTTCGCGTTGACCGAGCCGGGCGCCGGATCGAATCCGGCGGGGCTGCGCACGACGGCCACCGCCGACGGCGATGGCTGGCTCATCAGCGGCAGCAAGCGGTTCATCACCAACGCGCCGGACGCGGGACTGTTCGTCGTATTCGCGCGGACCGATCCGAAACCGGAGAGCGGCAACGGGATCGGCGTGTTCCTGGTACCCGCCGACACCTCCGGCGTCGAGGTCGGGGTCAAGGACGCGAAGATGGGCCAGGAGGGCTCCCACACCGCGGACGTGACGTTCAACGGTGTAAGGGTGGGGCCCGAGGCCCTCGTCGGCGGCGATGTCGCCGTCGGGTATCGCGCGGCCATGACCATCCTGGCCCGCGGGCGGGTGCATATCGCGGCGCTGTCGGTGGGACAGGCGCAACGGGCGCTCGACGAATCCGTGGCCTACGCCGCCACGTCCACCCAGGGCGGCACGCCGATCGGCGACTTCCAACTCGTGCAGGCGATGATCGCCGACATGCAAACCGGGGTGATGGCCGGACGTGCCCTCGTCCGCGACGCCGCTCGTGCGTGGGTCGAAGACACCGACCGCCGCATCGCCCCCTCGGCCGCGAAGTTGTTCTGCACCGAAATGGTCGGCAAGGTCGCCGATCTCGCGGTTCAGGTGCATGGTGGTACCGGCTACATGCGGGAGGTCCCGGTGGAACGTATCTATCGGGACGTGCGCCTGCTCCGACTCTACGAAGGCACCAGCGAGATTCAGCGCCTGATCATCGGCGGCGGACTGATCCGCGCCGAGAGCAAGAAGTCGTCATGATCGCTCCGCTGGACGGCTATACCGTGGTGGCGATCGAACAGGCCGTCGCCGCACCACTGGCCACCCGGAACCTCGCCGATCTCGGCGCGCGGGTGATCAAGGTCGAACGGGTCGACGGCGGCGACCTCGCCCGCGGCTACGACCACGTCGTCGAGGGGACCGGAGCACATTTCGTGTGGCTCAACCGTGGCAAACAGTCGCTGGCTGTCGATCTGAAAGCACCTGCGGGACTGTCAATCGTGCGGAACCTGATCGATCAGGCCGACGTGTTCCTGCAGAACCTGGCGCCCGGTGCCGCAGCCCGGCTGGGCCTGGGAGCAGAAGAATTGCGGCGCGATCATCCCGAGTTGGTCACCGTCGATCTGTCCGGTTACGGAATCGGTGGTCCGCTCGAACAGCGCAAGGCCTATGACATGCTCATCCAGGCGGAGTCCGGGCTGATCTCGATCACCGGAACGCCCGACGATCCCGTCAAGACCGGCATCCCCACCGCCGACATAGCATCCGGAATGTACTGCGCACAAGCGGTTCTCGCAGCACTGCTACGGCGGTCCCGCACCGGTGAGGGAGCAGCGATCGAGGTGTCGATGCTGGAGTCGACGATCGAGTGGATGGGGCACGCCATGTACACCCAGATGTACGGAGGCACCCAGCCGCCCCGGATGGGTGTCAGTCACATCTCCATCGCCCCGTACGACTCGTTCCCCACCAGCGACGGGCAGATCCTGATCGGTGTGCAGAACGATCGCGGCTGGCGCACGTTGGTGACCAGCGTCCTCGACGTCCCCGAACTCGCCGACGACCCACGGTTCGTCACCAACGTCGCCCGCGTGCGCAATCGCGCCGCCTGCGACGAGTCGGTCGCCAGGGCAACGATGTGCTGGAGCACAAGCGAATTGGATGCCCGGCTCGCCGCCGCCGGCGTGCCGGCCGCACAGGTCAAGCAGGTCGCCGACATGGTCGATCATCCACAGTTGGCCGCTCGCAATCGGTGGCGCACCGTGGACACGGAGAGCGCCACGGCACGAGCCCTTCTCCCTCCGGCGACGTTCGCCGACTTCGAGGCCCCGATGGGCCCGGTGCCCGCCCTGGGCGAACACACCGTGACACTGCTCGGAGAGTCCGGCCTGGACGACGCGGCCGTCACGGCCGCGATCGAGTCCGGCGTCATCCACCAGGCAACAACCACCTCGCCCACACTCGCACGCTGAAGATACTGCACCGCAGCATATTTCCGGAAGGAACCATCCTCATGCTCCATGGAAAGACCGCCATCATCACCGGAGGCGCCCAGGGCATCGGCCTGGCCATCGCCCGGACATTCGCCGACAACGGCGCCCAGATCGTCATCGGTGATCTGGGCGAAGCACAGGCCAAACAAGCCGCCGCGGGCCTGCCCACCGACGCCATCGGCGTCGGTTGCAATGTCGGCGACGCCGACGATGTCACGGGGCTCATCCGAGCCGCCGTCGACGCATTCGGTTCGCTCGACATCATGGTGAACAACGCAGGCATCACCCGCGACGCGACGATGCGCAAGATGACCGAAGACGATTTCGACGCCGTCATCACCGTCCATCTCAAGGGCACGTGGAACGGAACCCGCCTGGCCGCCGCCCACATGCGCCAGCACGGGGGTGGATCGATCCTCAACATGTCATCGATATCGGGCAAAGTGGGCTTCATCGGCCAGACGAACTACTCGGCAGCGAAGGCCGGCATCGTCGGCCTGACCAAGGCGGCCGCCAAGGAAGTTGCCCACCTTGGCGTGCGGGTCAACGCCATCCAACCCGGCCTCATCCGGACGGCGATGACCGAGGCCATGCCGCAGAAGGCGTGGGATCAGAAGATGGGCGAGATTCCCATGCAGCGTGCCGGTGAGCCCGATGAGATCGCCTCGGTTGCTCTGTTTTACGCCTCGGACATGTCGTCGTATATGACGGGGACTGTCGCCGAGGTGACGGGTGGACGGTACATGTGAGATCGCAGGGCCGGGCTACAGTGGCTTCGGCGCCGAGCTCCCACGATGGCCGTCGCCGAGCGTGAGGAGGTGACCGTGTCCGGTGACATGATGCGCGCCGTTGTCGTCGACGCCCCCGGCCCCCCGGAAGCCCTGCACCTGCGCGAGGTCCCGACGCCGACACCCACGAACGGCTGGGTACTGATCCGCGTCGAGGCGTTCGGGCTGAACCGATCCGAACTGCATTTCCGTCGCGGCATGGCCGACTTCGGGACCTTCCCTCGCATCCCCGGACTCGAGGCAGTCGGCACCGTGGTCGACTGTCCGGGCGATGAGTTCGCAATCGGCACGCAGGTCGCCGCTCTGATGGGCGGCATGGGACGCACCTTCGACGGCGGCTACGCGCAGTACACGTGTGTGCCGGCCACGAACGTGATCGGATTCCACAGTGACCTGCCGTGGTCGACTCTCGGGGCCGTCCCGGAGATGCTGCAGACGGCACATGGATCGCTCACCGTCGGTATCGACGGTCACGCCGGACAGACGGTGCTGATCCGCGGCGGCACATCATCGATCGGTCTCGCACTGGCCGTCTTGGCTCGACGCGCCGGACTGCGCATCATCTCCACGACACGCAACCCGGCGCGACACGAGTTCCTCCAGCAGTTCGCCGACCACGTCGTCATCGACGACGGCGAGATCGCCCAACACGTGCGTTCCATCGCCGCTGACGGCGTGGACGCTGCCGTGGAACTGGTCGGCACCAACACACTTCGCGACACCCTGGCATCGACGCGAACACATGGGGTGGTGTGTTTCACCGGCATGCTCTCGGACCAGTGGACCATTCCCGACTTCTACCCGATGGACTATCTACCCAACGGCGTTCGCCTCACTGCCTACTCGGGTGGCGCCTCGGATCTCCCGGCGACGGTGCTCCAAGCGTTCGTCGACGACGTCGCATCCGACAGGGCGACCGTTCCGATCGGGAAGGTGTACGCGCTCGACGACATCGTGGCGGCGCACACCGATATGGAGAACGGAACCCTCACCGGTAAAGGTGTGGTCCTCACCCGCTGATAGCAGCCGGCCGGACCACCCCGAGCACGCTGTCGAGGACCGCCCGCGCCGCCCGCGACGGCGTCCGCGTGGACGAATGGGCGATCGAGATCTCCCACACCAATTGCTTGTCCGAGCACGGCAGGATCGGTCCGTCGGCCTGTTCGCGGGCAACTCCGAGCGGAACCAGCGTGACACCGAAGCCCTTGACCGCCAGACTCATTCCGAAGAACTGGTCGGCCACCTCGATCACCGTCCGGCGAACGGGGATCTCCCGGTCCACCACCGCCCGCGTCCCCCACCCCGGCGGGTAATCGATCACGCGCTCCTCGGCCAGATCAGCGGTCGTAAAGGACCCGGCGTCCGCCAGATGGTGATCCGGTGAACACACGAGGACCAGCGGTTCGGCCGCCAGGCGGTAGACGGTGATCCCGGGGACGTGCTCCGGATAGGCGCCCAGGAACGCGAGGTCCAGGGTGCCGGCACGGAGGCCGACAATGTTGCCCGAGGTGCCACGCGGATTCTGTCGCATCGCGATCGTGATCCCGGGATGCCTCCGATGGAGGTCCGCCAAGGCCTCGGCCAGGTCGATGGACACCACGTTGACCAGCGCGCCGACGGCAACCTCGCCGCTGATGTCGCCGCGCATCCCCGCGACGGCGTCAAAGACCTCGGCGCGCGCACGCAGCGCCGCGCGCGCCGGCCCCACCACGGCACGACCGGTGTCGGTGAGGATGAGCACTGTCGGCGTTCGATCGAACAGCCGCTCCCCGAGTTCACGTTCCAGCTTCGCAACCCCGGTCGACACCGCCGACTGGACGACATTGAGAGAACGTGCGGCCGCGGTGAACGTCCCCTGGTCGCAGCAGGCGAGGAAATACTCCAGATGCCGTAGCTCCACTGCCACCTCCATCACAAATCGAGATACTTACATCGAAATCTATCGCTTCTCCAGAAGCTACCGGGTCCGGATGATGGAGGCATGACAGTGACCACCGGCAACCCCACACGCACCCAGACACACCTCAGTCACGTCGTGGTGTTCCTGTTCGCGGTGACCGCCGGGTCGTCGGCGGGCTGCCTGTATTACCTGCAGCCACTCCTGCACGAGATCAGCATCGACTTCTCGATCTCCACCGCAGCCGCGGGGCTGGTGGTGGCCCTCACGCAGATCGGCTATCTCCTCGGACTCGCCTTCGTCGTCCCGCTGGGCGATTTCGTCAACCGCCGTCGACTCGTGACCGGCCTGTTGGTCGTCTCCTGCGTCGCGCTGGTGGCAGCGGGACTGATGCCTTCCTACGGCGGCCTGTTGACCATGGTGTTCGCGCTCGGTGTCTCCGCATCGGCCGCTCAGGTCGTCGTGCCGTGGGCGGCCGCGATCGCCGGACCGTACGAACGCGGCGCCGTGGTGGGACACGTGATGAGCGGACTGCTCATCGGTATCCTGTTCTCCCGCGTCCTGTCGGGGCTGGTCGCCGAGATCGGCGGATGGCGGGCGATCCTGTTCGTCGCTGCGGCAGTGCAGTTGGCGATGGCCCTGGCGGTGTGGTTCCGGGCGCCCGGTGCGCGACCCGCGGCTGCCGGATCTCGCCAGAGCTATCCGCAGGTGCTGGCCTCCATCCTGACCCTCGTGCGGCAACAACCGGTGTTGCGTCACCGCATGATCCTGGGCGGTCTCAACATGGCGGCATTCAGCGGTCTGTGGACTGCGATCGCCTTCCTGTTGGCCGGCGGCGGGGACTCGCGCTACGACTACTCCGAGGCCGCGATCGGGCTCTTCGGCCTGGCAGGCGTGGCTGGCGCGCTCGGCGCACCGATCGTCGGCAAGCTGGCCGACCGCGGCTACCTGCGGCACACGAACTATCTCGTGTGGGCGGTACAGATCGCGGGCTGGCTCCTGCTGTGGGCCGGTGGTCGCGACGTCGTGATCCTCATCGTCGCCCTGCTGGTGTTCGACTTCGGCGTGCAGGGCGTGCAGCTGGCCAATCAGACCGGCGTCTACTCACTCGACGACCGAGCTCGTTCCCGTCTGACGACGGCCTATATGGTGGCGTACTTCGCGGGCGGCGTGATCGGGTCGTCGGTGGGCGCGTGGGCCTATCAGGCCGGGGGCTGGGCGCTCGTCTGCGGACTCGGGATCGGTTCGGCCGTGGTCGGGTTCCTGGCGTGGGCCGGGTTCGCGTGGACCGAACGCGAGGATTCGGTGCAAGGGGTCGCCGCGCACGCCGAGTTGCGTGGCGCAGTGCGCGAGTGAGGTTGCGCGCCCGGGTACAGGGGTTTCGATACGGTCTCGGCTAGCGCCTCAACCTACTCAACCAGCGAAAGGTGAACTCGGCTAGCGCCTCAACCTACTCAACCAGCGAAAGGTGAACTCGCCTGGCGCCTCAACCTACTCAACCAGCGGACACTCGACCGCAGGCGATCCCACTGAGATCACTTACGCGACAGCTTCTTTCGACGCAGCTCGGCGATCGCGGTCTTGAGTCCGCGGGTGCGGGGCATGCCGGCGAACCGACGCTCCGAGGCCGTCTCGGGTGCGTCGTCGGCGGTGTCGCGAAGGAAGCTGTCCGGCAGCGCTAGCTTGTTGATGGTCCGCAGTGTCTGCATGTACTGCATGAACAGCGAACCCGTCGTGTACGGCAGGTCGTATTTGTCGCAGAGATCGCGCACCCGCACACCGATCTCGGCATAACGGTTACTGGGTAGGTCCGGGTAGAGGTGATGCTCGATCTGGTAGCAGAGGTTGCCGCTCATGAACGCCATCGCAGGCCCGGCCCGGAAGTTGGCGGTCCCGAGCATCTGGCGGAGGTACCACTGTCCGGGGGTCTCGTCGGTCAGCGAGTCGACGGTGAATTTCTCTGCGCCGTCAGGGAAATGGCCGCAGAAGATCACCACGTAGGCCCACAGGTTGCGGATGAGGTTCGCGCTGAGGTTGGCCGTCAGGGTGTGCCGGAAGTTGGGTCCGGTCATCGCCGGGAACAGCACGTAGTCCTTGGCAACCTGCTTACCGACCTTGCGGGCGAATTCCTTGATCTGCGGGACCGCGACCTCTTTGGGCTTCTTGCCCTGGATGACCTCACGCAACTCGAGGTCATGCAATCCGATCCCCCATTCAAAGGTGGCGGCGAGGATCAGGTTGAACAGCGGCTGCAATGCTCGCCGCGGCTCCCACGGTTCGTCGCGGGTCACGCGGAGGATCTTGTAGCCGACGTCGTGGTCCATGCCGACGACGTTGGTGTATTTGTGGTGAATGTAGTTGTGCGAGTGCTTCCAATGCGGGGACGCGCACACCATGTCCCACTCCCACGTCGTGGAGTGCACCTCGGGATCGTTCATCCAATCCCACTGCCCGTGCATCACATTGTGGCCGAGCTCCATGTTCTCGATGATCTTCGAGAGTGCGAGAGCGCCGGTACCCAGCACCCACAATGACCGCTTGTGGCTGCCGAAGAGCGCGAGTCGCCCAGCGACCTCGAGGGCACGATGCGCAAGGATCGTCCGACGCAGGTAGCGCACATCGCGCAGTCCACGGTCGGCTTCGATCTCGCGCCGCAATGCGTCGAGTTCCGCACCCAGCGCCTCGACGTCGGCATCGCTCAGGTGGGCGTAGGCATTGATATCGGTGATGGCCATCAGAACCCATTATGCGCGTCCGCCGACCCGACGATCGTCGGACCATCGGGGCGGCAGGTCACGCGTGGTATCAGGCCGCCCGGGGCCGCTCGACGACCGGCGCCGCAGGCACGCTGCCCCGACGTCCGCGGCTGCGCAGCCCCTTGATGGCCGAGACCAGGCCCTTGCGCCTGCCGGTGGCCGGATCGAGCACGGCCTGCAGCCGGACATCCTCGGCAAGGCCCTGTTTGAATCGGCGCTCCGACGCCGTCTCGGGCGCATCGTCGGCGGTGGCCTTGAGGTACTTGTTCGGCAGCGACAGCTTGGCGATCGTGCGCCAGGCCTTCGCGTACTGGACCGGGAACGATCCGGTGGTATAGGGCAGGTCGTACTTCTCGCACAGCGCGCGCACCCGCAGCGAGATCTCCGGCAGCCGATTGCTCGGCAGGTCCGGGAAGATGTGGTGCTCGATCTGGTACGACAGGTTGCCGCTCATGAAGCCGAGGACCGGCCCGGAGCGGAAGTTGGCACTGCCCAGCATCTGTCGCAGGTACCACTCGGCCCGGGTCTCGCTGTCGACGTCCTGCCGGGTGAACTTCTCCGCACCGTCGGGGAAATGACCGCAGAAGATGACCGCGTTGGTCCACACGTTGCGGATCGCGTTGCCCATCAGGTTCGCCGTCAGTGCCTTGCCGAACGCGCGACCGAAGCCGACTTGACGACCGGCGGTGACGCCAACCAGGGCGGGGTAGACGGCGTAGTCCTTGGCAACCTGCTTGCCGACCTTCTTGCCGACGTCGGCGAGGTCGCGGTGGAACTGCTCCTTGGCCTCCGGCGTGCGACGCTTCTTGCCGAGCTCCAGATGCTGAACGGCGACACCGTATTCGAAGGCCAGCGCGAGCAGCGTGTTGTACGCGAGGTTACCGAGGTAGAACGGTCGCCACCGCTGGTCACGGGTGACGCGCAGGAGTCCGTAGCCCACGTCGTCGTCCATGCCGAGCACGTTGGTGTACTTGTGATGGATGTAGTTGTGGGTGTGCTTCCAGTGCGCCGACGGGTCGGTGTTGTCCCACTCCCAGGTGGTGGAATGGACCTCGGGATCGTTCATCCAATCCCACTGCCCGTGCATCACGTTGTGGCCTAGTTCCATGTTCTCGATGATCTTGGCGATGCCGAGCGCACCGGCGCCGGCCCACCACATCGAGCGCTTCGAGGAACCGAAGATCAATGCACGTCCCGCGAGTTCCATACCGCGCTGGAAGCGGATGGTGTTGCGGATGTATCGCGCATCGCGTTCACCACGATCTGCCTCGATGTCGGCGCGGATCGCGTCGAGCTCGCGTCCGAGTGCATCGAGATCGGCGTCGGTCAGATGGGCATATTCGGTAATGTCGGTGATCGCCATTCGCCCTCCCAGAGGTCGTGGAGCAAGTGTCTTTGAGTCTTTCCGGTGGTGTGGCCCTGAGTTCTATGGGCTACCTACCATTCCGTAACTTACGCAAGCGTAGGTTGCCGGGGGCGGCGTTGTCCACCCCTTGCGGGCACGGACGCTCGAATGTGATCCACCCCACGCAGCAGCGGGCCGACGATCGGGGACGGACGATCAGGGGCGCAGCAACTCGAATCCGACGAGGTCCTCGAGATGACCGTCCGAACTCGCGGCCAGCGGCTGAGTGCCGAATTCGTGGAAGCCCGCGCGACGCGCCAACGCCTTGCTGCCCTCGTTGGAGTCAGCGGCGAACATCGTCATGCGCCGCAGATCGAGAACCTCGAAACAGTGCCGGATCGCGGCCGGAAATGCTTCACCGAGCACTCCACGACCACGCGCTTCGGGGTGGGTGTAGAAGCCCACCTCCGCACCGGTCACGTCGTCGATCTCGAAGATCGAGATGTCCCCCAGGTAATCGTCGGTGTCCTTGTCGGCGACGGCCCACGTGCAGGTCTCGCCGCGCGCCGCCGTCCACCACTTGCGGGTGCGCTCGGCGGCGGCGTGTTCGGTCGTCAACGGATGAGGTCGACCGAACAGGTACTTGCGTGAGACGGGGTCGTCGAGGGTTTCGCGGATCCGTTCGTCATCGGCCTCACTCAATGGCCGCAAACAGAATCGCTCCGTCTCGAAAGTGGTTGCACGCCAACTGGATTTCCGAGAGAAGTCGTCGCCGGCGCGCCATTTCGCGCACCAGGCATCAACCACCTTGCTGTTCATCTCCAGCCAGTCCGGTACCGCCGCGGTCAACGTGAACCCTGCCCGGTGCGCTGCGCGCAGACCGGCGAGGTTACCTTCGGCGGCCTGCCAGCGCACCACCTCGACGTCGCGCGCGGCCACGGCGTACTCCATCGCGAGGATGATCGCCCGACGCGCCAGGCCCAGTCCGCGAGCGTCGGGGTGCAGCACGAAGCCGATGTCGACGATGCGGCCCGTCCCCTGTAGGTCGACGCTGCCGACGAAGCGTCCGTCGTGCTCGATCGCCCAGGTCATCGCTTCACCGGTCCGCCAGCCGGACACCGCATGGCTGATGTACCGCTCGGCATCCGAGCGGCCGTACGGGGATGGCATCAACGCCCATCGCATTGTCAGCGGATCAGTCGCGTATTCGATCACGCGGTCGACGTCTGCGGGACCATGCGCCCGCAGCGTCACGCCCCCGTCGGACAGGACGGGTACTTCCATCATCTCGGGCAGTTGAGCGCGCACGCGGATCTCCTCCGTGGTCGACATTCAGCCGTCACGGTCGAGCCTAACGTGCCACGGTCAGGACGCCAGCCGAACCATCGACCTCACGTCCGCGCGAGCCTCACACGTCCAGGGTGCAGTCGCCTGCGGCGACGGAGATGCAGGTCTGGATACGTTCACCTTCGACGTGCTCGACACCGGAGCGCAGATCCCGGACGCAGCCGCGGTCCAACATCACCACGCAGCTCTGACAGATGCCCATCCGGCAGCCAAAGGGCATGATCACCCCGGCCTCTTCACCGGCCTCGAGCAGTGTGGTCGCGCCGTCGGCCTCGGTGACCCGCCCCGTCCGGCCGAAGGTGACCGCACCGCCCTCGGCGCCGACCGCGCCGCGTTCGAGCGCGAATCGTTCGATGTGCAGGTGATCCCCGCGGCCGGCTGCGTCGAACATGCCGCGTAGCGCGTCGAGGAATCCGCCGGGACCACATGCCCAGGTTTGTCGTTCCGCCCAGTCGCCGACCAGTTCGGTGAGCCGCTCGGGCGTGACCTTCCCGTCGGTGCGGGTGTACTGGACGTGCAGATCGATGAGTCCGTCGTCGGCCATCCGCGACAGCTCGTCGGCGAAGAGCAGGTCGGCCTTCGTCGGCGTCGAGTGCACGAGCCGGATGTCGGTGTGTTGGCCACGGTGCCCGATCATCCGCAGCATCGCCATGATCGGGGTGATGCCGCTGCCGGCCGTCGCGAAGAGGATCTTGGTGGGAAGCGGTTCGGGAAGCACGAACTCGCCGCGCGGTGCGGCCAGGCGAACCACCGTGCCGGGTTGCACGCCCTTGACCAGGTGCGAGGACAGGAACCCCTCGGGCATCGCCTTGACGGTGATGGCGATCGTGCGATCGTGTCCGCGGACCGTCCCCGATGTGACGGGAACCGAGGTCAGTGAATACGACCGCCAGGTCCAGCGCCCGTCGACCAGCACGCCGATCCCCACGTACTGCCCGGGTGCGTAGTCGAACGAGAAACCCCAGCCCGGGCGGATGCGGATGGTGGCCGTGTCCTCGGTCTCCGGGGTCACCGACACCACCTTGCCGCGTAGCTCACGGGCGGACCACAGCGGATTGGCAAGGTGAAGGTAGTCGTCGGGCAGCAATGGCGTGGTGATCCTCGCGAACGCCGCGCGCGCCCATTGGGCACCACGATTGCGGGCCGCCACCCCGGCCACCGGTTCCTCGAAACGCTCGAGCCATCCCACCTGAAGACCACCTCACCGGGTGACCCGCGAGTCACACCATCGACAACCTACGCTTCCGTAGGTACAACCTACGCTACCGTAAGTTACCTGAGTTGATGGCACGAGTCTCACGGCGATGCGGCTCGGCGGGGCGCTCGCAGGCCGTTCGGCGACGGTTCAGAGCAGCTCCAGCAGGAACGGCAGTTCCTGCGTCGCGTACCACGCCAGGTCGAAGTCCTCGACATCCCCGACGGCGAGTTCGGCATCCTGATCCCCCAGGTCGGCGGCATCGATCACCACCACCGCGGCGCGTACCTTGGGCTCCGCCTCGGCGACGTCGACGTGCACCGACGCAATGTCCCGAAGCGGCACCGGCCCGGCGATCCGCACCACGGCGTCGTCGAGCTCCGGATGCAGGGTGACGTCGGCGACGTCGGCCGACACCACGACGCGGCGCGGCGGGAGTCTCGGGGTGTCACCTGGTTTGGTGGTCTGCTCGTCCGCGGCGAGTTCGGCGTCGCCGGCACTGTCGCCGGGTTCGGACGCCTCCCCGGCCAGCAGGCGCAGCGATGCGCGGGCGGCCTCACGCATGGCCACCTCGGCGAGTTCCTCGTCGTCGCCGGACAGGAACGATTCACGCAGCGTGGGTGTCAACGCGAAACCGGTGCCGCCGATCGCACGGAACTCGCCGCTGTCGGTGAGCTGCATCAGCATCGCCAACGTCGCCGGTAGGTACACCCTCATCGCAGTCGTTTCCTCACCGTCGGCTCGATCGCCGACCCTAGCGGTCACCTGATAAGACCTTGCGGCCGTGTGTCTTTCACCATCGGTCACTTGGTGGCCACGAGTTCCTCGTAGGACTCGGTCACGTAGTCGGTCATGGCGGGCAGATCGCTCATCACGCCACGGTCGGCGATGAAGGCGAACTGCAGATTGTTGTGGTAGTCGGTGATGTTGATCGCCAGCGCACGTTGCGCCATCAACGTCGGGATGGCATACATCTCGGAGACCGGACAACCGCGGACGTACCGACCGGCCACCGGCGATGTCCCCATCCCCACCGGCACGTTGTAGCTCCGCCGGTTCAGACTGCGGAACGCGCGCGAACTCAGTTCCGGGAAGGGCACCACGCCGAGCTCCGGGAGCAACGGCTGCGGGCCCATCGAGAGTCGGCGCGAGGACTGCGAATACCGGTTGGCCAGTCCGGCGACCTGCGCGAGGCGGACGGCCGGGTTGTCCTCCCCGACCGGCAGATCTGTCACGAAGCTCGGTTTGCCCACGGCGATCCATCGTCCGTCGGCGTCGACGCGCCGCTCCACCGAGGGGTCCCGGGCCGACAGGGGCAGCACGACCCGCACCGTGTCGCCGGACTGGACGGATTCCTCGAAGGAGAGCATCCAGCGTCGCATCACGCCCGAGATGATGGCGAGTTCGACGTCGTTGACCGTGCAGTCGTAGTGGTCGGCGATCTTGGCGCAGCCGCGACGCGGCACCGTCGCGACGGCAAAGATCCGAGTCGACGTCGTCGAGTTGTTGAGCCTGCTCGGTGGCGCGGAGTCGCTGATCTGCTGCACGAAACCACCGACCCGGCGGATCGTGCTCTCGGCGGTGGTCCGCAAATCCGACACGATCGAGTTGCCGTGGATCAGCGAGTCGATCAGGTCGCCCGGTCGGGAGAACGCCTCGGCGATCGCGCCGACCGTCAAAGTGGTCGCGCCGGGCGGGGCTCCCGGCATCCACAGATCCTCGGCGAGCGGTTCCACCTCTGGTTCCTCGTCGCAGATCGCCTCGCTGATCTCGAGTGAGGTCTCACCGTCGACCAGACAGCGGTGCGTCTTGGTCAGGATCGCGAGCTTGCCATCCGGGAGACCCTCGATGAGGTACATCTCCCACAGCGGCCGAGTCCGGTCCAGTGGGCGTGACATCACGCGGGCGATCAGATCCTGCAACTGGGCCGTGTCACCGGGGCGTGGGAGCCCGGATCGGCGGATGTGGAAATTGATGTCGAAATCGGGGTCGTCGACCCATACCGGACGGGCCAGCCCCAGAGTCACCTCCCGCACGATCTGTCGGTATCGGGGGATGAGCTGGAGGCGGTTCTCGACCAGCGCGACAAGCCTCGGATAATCCAGTGGCACAGCGGTCGGCGTGGCGGACTTCTCGGCGTCCGGATCAGCCGCGTTCTCCGTCTCGGTTCGCCTGACCTGCGGCGCGGGCTTGTCCTGCGCTGACGGCTTGTCGCTCGCCTGCGCTTTGTCGGCCACCAGCGCTTTGTCGGGATTCTTGGGTTGGCGGGACTCTGCGGGATCGATGATGAGCAGCGCACCGAGGTGCGTTGTGGTGCCGGACTCGTCGAGAAAGTAGAACATCGCTTCGCGCGGGGAGAGTCGGTTGACCACGTCAGTGATCGTAGTGCCTCGAAAGGTCACACCGACACGTTGTGCGCATCCGCCGCACGTCGCGCAGTTGCCGACGCAGCGGATGGGCCGTGCCCGACCAGCGATCACGCAACCACCCCACTCGAGGGTTGCGACGAAGCCGGACCTCAGACGAGGGTAAAAGTGACCAGCTGCCAACGATATTCGACGGCGCGGCGCAGAACCGAGTGGTGGCGGGCGGGGGCGTTGCGTACCCGCCGCGGCAGCTGCTCGATGCGGGCCGCGAAAGCCCGGACGCGCTCGCCTCGTTGGTAGCTGCCGAAGATCTCGGCGGAGCCGGGTCCCCGCATCTGCACGTGTACGCGCCGCAGGGTGGCGGTGGTGTCCCCGTTCGACGACCCTCCCCCGGGTGCCCGCCCCGCCCCGTGAACCCGAACCAGGGTGGCCACCTGGTCGAGAAGCTGCGGGGGCGCCATGCTGTCCAGCTGATTGACGCTACGTCGCCGGTCCAGGATCTCGAGGACCAGTGTGACGGTGCCGATGGCGAACCGCCGGGCATCGACGGTTGCCGCGGACAACGCCGGGCGAGGCCGGGTGGAGCCAAGGGTCCCCGCAGCGGCCGACGTCGCCACCGGGCGGAGCTGCCCAACGGCATCGGGAGGTCGGGCCGGCGGTTCGTAGGGTTCGGCGGGCCGGATCAGGACTCGGGGCGTCTCCATAGATATCGGACGCATCACACCCGTCGACGGTTCCGGTCACTGGAGAAGTTCTTGGAATTTTCTTGTGGGCCCTTCGTGACGCTCGCGAGCTCGCTCCTCAGGGAACGGGTGGTGACGCTCGCGAGCTCGCTCCTCAGGGACCGGGTGGTGACGCTCGCGAGCTCGCTCCCTTCGTGACGCTCGCAAGCTCGCTCCTCAGGGCGGCGCCTCAGGGAACGGGTGGTGACGCTCGCGAGCTCGCTCTTGACACCTGCACCACGAATCGGGTGATGAGACCAACACCGGCCTCGCCACCAAAATTCCACCCGATCCCTGAGGAGGTCCGGAGCGCCAGCGGAGGACCGTCACGAAGGGCCGCCCTTCGTGACGCATCCTCGCAGGCTCGGAGGCTCCTCAGGGAGCGTGGGGTGAGGCATCCTCGCAGGCTCGGAGGCTCCTCAGGGAGCGTGGGGTGACGCATCCTCGCAGGCTCCTCAGGGAGCGAGGGGTGACGCATCCTCGCAGGCTCGCAGGCTCCTCAGGGAGCGAGGGGTGACGCATCCTCGCAGGCTCCTCAGGGAGCGTGGGGTGACGCATCCTCGCAGGCTCCTCAGGGAGCGTGGGGTGACGCATCCTCGCAGGCTCCTCAGGGAGCGTGGGGTGACGCATCCTCGCAGGACGACGGGTGACGCTCAGCGACGCTTCTTGCGTGCCTTCGGCGGCTTGGCGCGACCGCTCTTGGCGGTCTCGCGAGCCGCGGCCCGACGTTCGCGGCGAGTGGCAGAGACCAGCGCCGGGTCGTCGAGCTCCTCGTCCTCGGAATGGATCTCCGTTCCGCCACCCTCGGCGGGACCCGAATAGGTCATCGGGACCTCGGACTGTTCGACGCCGACGGCCCGCAGCGCGGGCGGCACGTCCTGCTGCGCGTCTGCCGCTGCCGGGGCGCTGCCGTTGCCGGCGACACCGGCCGGTGCGGGCGTGGGGATCGGAATCTGCGCGACCGGGCCCGGCGTCGGCGCCGGGGCCTGCTCGGTCTGCACCTGCACGTTGAACAGGAACCCGAGAGCCTCCTCCTTGAGCCCCTCGAGCATGCCGCTGAACATGTCGTATCCCTCGCGCTGATACTCCACCACCGGGTCGCGCTGGGCCATCGACCGCAGGTGGATACCTTCGCGCAGGTAGTCCATCTCGTAGAGGTGGTCCTGCCATTTGCGGTCCAGAACGGTCAGCAGAATCGTGCGTTCGAGCTGACGCATGGCGCCCTCGCCGGCGATCTGCTCGATCTCGGCCTCACGCGCCTCGTAGGCCTTGCGCGCATCGCCGATCAAGATCTCCTCGAGATCTTCCGCGCTGATGTCGTCGCGCTCACCGAACTCGTTCTCGCCGACGACCTCCTTCGGGTCCAGGGAGATCGGATACAGCGTGCGCAGCGCGTTCCAGAGCTCGTCGAGATCCCAATCCTCGGCGTATCCCTCGGCGGTGGCGCCCTGGACATAGGCGGTGACCACGTCCTCGATCATGGTCTGAACCTGCTCGCGGTGGTCCTCGCCCTCGAGGATGCGGCGACGCTCGCCATAGATGACCTTGCGCTGCTCGTTCATCACCTCGTCGTACTTGAGGACGTTCTTGCGGACCTCGAAGTTCTGCTGCTCGACCTGCGTCTGTGCACTGCGGATGGCCTTGGTGACCATCTTCGCCTCGATCGGCACGTCATCGGGCAGGTTGACCCGGTTCATGATCGATTCGAGCGCGGCACCGTTGAAGCGCCGCATCAGCTCGTCGCCGAGCGAGAGGTAGAAGCGCGATTCGCCCGGGTCACCCTGACGGCCCGAACGGCCGCGCAGCTGATTGTCGATGCGTCGTGACTCGTGACGCTCGGTACCCAGCACATAGAGGCCGCCGGCCTCCTTGACCGCCTCTGCCTCGTCGGCTGCGGCGGCGCGGGCCACCTCGATCGCCTCGGGCCACGCCTCCTCGTAATCGTCGGGCGTGTTCACCGGGTCGAGTCCGGCCTTGCGCAGGCGGATGTCGGCCAGGATGTCGGGATTACCGCCGAGCACGACGTCGGTACCGCGACCCGCCATGTTGGTGGCGACGGTCACCGCGCCGGTACGACCGGCCTCGGCGATGATCTGCGCCTCCTGCTCGTGGAACTTTGCGTTGAGCACGTTGTGCGGGATGTCACGTTTGGCCAGCTGCCGGGACAGATACTCCGAACGCTCGACGCTGGTGGTACCGATCAGCACCGGTTGGCCGACCTGATGACGCTCGGTGATGTCGTCGACGACCGCGGCGAACTTGGCCTCTTCGGTCTTGTAGATGAGGTCGGTCTGATCCTTGCGGATCATCGGCTTGTTCGTCGGGATCGGCAGCACACCGAGCTTGTAGATCTGGTCGAACTCGGCGGCCTCGGTCTCGGCGGTGCCCGTCATGCCGGCCAGCTTGTCGTACATGCGGAAGTAGTTCTGCAGGGTGATCGTCGCCAGGGTCTGGTTCTCCGCCTTGATCTCGACGTGTTCCTTGGCCTCGATCGCCTGGTGCAGGCCTTCGTTGAACCGGCGGCCGTCCAGGACGCGACCGGTGAACTCGTCGACGATGAGCACCTCACCGTTGCGGACGATGTAGTCCTTGTCGCGGTGGAAGTGTTCCTTGACCTTGATGGCGTTGTTCAGATAGCTGACCAGCGGGGAATTGGCGGCCTCGTAGAGATTGTCGATGCCGAGCTGATCCTCGACGAACTCGACACCCGCCTCGTGTACACCAATGGTCTTCTTCTTGATGTCGACCTCGTAGTGCACGTCGCGCTCGAGAAGCGGTGCGATACGGGCAAACTCGAGATACCACTTGCTCGACCCCTCGGCGGGACCCGAGATGATCAGCGGGGTACGGGCCTCGTCGACGAGGATCGAGTCGACCTCGTCGACGATCGCGTAGTTGTGCCCGCGCTGCACCAACTCCGCCAGTGAGTGCGCCATGTTGTCGCGCAGGTAGTCGAAGCCGAACTCGTTGTTGGTGCCGTAGGTGATGTCGGCGGCATACGCCTCGCGACGCTGGTCGGGGCTCATCCCGGTGAGGATCACCGCGGTATCGAGGCCGAGGAAGCGGTGGACACGCCCCATCCACTCCGCGTCACGCTTGGCCAGGTAGTCGTTGACGGTGACGACGTGCACGCCATCACCCGCCAGGGCGTTGAGGTAGGCCGGCAGCACACAGGTGAGGGTCTTGCCCTCACCGGTCTTCATCTCGGCGATGTTGCCGTAATGCAGCGCCGCACCGCCCATGATCTGGACGTGGAAGTGCTTCTGCTCGAGTACCCGCCAGGCGGCTTCGCGGGCCACCGCAAAGGCCTCGGGGAGCAGCTCGTCGAGGTCCGCGCCGTCGGCGATGCGCTCCTTGAACTCGTCGGTCTTCGCGCGCAGTTCGTCGTCGGTCAGAGCCTCGACCTCGTCGGACAGCGCTTCGACGTGCGATGCGATCGCATCGAGACGCTTGACCATGCGGCCTTCACCGACGCGCAACAGCTTGTTCAGCACCGTGGATCGAGTCCCTCACTCATGTCGACTACACACGAAATCCGGCCTGCAACCAGCGCAGGCCGGATCCCATGGTACTCAGCTCGCCTAAGTGCAACCTGATCGGTGCTGCGATCAGGTGTTACATCGCACCGGACGAGACCCGGTCAGGCCAGACGGATGAGCCCGTAGTCGAAGGCGTGGCGCCGATAGACCACCGACGCCTGATCCGTCTCCTTGTCGTGGAACAGGAAGAAGTCGTGACCGACGAGTTCCATCTCGTAGAGGGCGTCATCCACCGACATCGGGACCGCTTCGTGCTCCTTGATCCGTACGACGTGTCCGGGAGTGTGCTCCTCGACGCCGTCGTCCCAGGACTTCTCGACGTCGGCCGAGCCGGTGGCGTCGGGCTGGACGGTGAGCTGGTTGTCCCGCAGCTGGGGGGCACCGATCTCGGTGGCCTCGGCGACCGAGATGGGCCGCCGGTTCCCGTAGGACACCCGCCGACGGTCCTTGACGCGGCGCAATCGGGACTCGAGCTTGTCGAGTGCTCCTTCGAGGGCCGCGTAGAAGTTCTCACCACACGCCTGCGCGCGCGCCTTGGGACCCTTGCCGATCGCGGTGATCTCGACCTGTTGACACACCTTCGATTGCCGACGGTTGCGTTCGTGGAACAGCTCGACGTCGAAGCGGAAGATGGAAGGGTCGAAGCGCTCGAGCCGAGCTAGCTTGTCTCCCACATAGATTCGGTAGTGCCCGGGTATCTCGACGTTACGGCCGTTGAATACGACCGTGGCCGTCGGTTCGGCGGGTTCGTCGGCGTCGACGGTTCCGGCAGGACGGACGAACGCGAAACTGGGGTCGAACGCCGGGTCTTCACCGGACTGACTGTCAGTCGCGGCGTCCCGGACGGAATCGGCGGGGCGTTGCTCGCCGACCTTCGATTCGCGATGGCCTTTTCGATGGATGACTGTTGACATAAACAACTTCCTCCTTCAGATGGTTCCACGTCCGAACCACGCAGAGGGCCAGCTGCGCGAACCCGATCACCCACCGGTAGTGGCGGCAGTGTGCCGCAATGGGGGGGACGTCGCCCTGGGCGGAATGGTCCGCTCCTGCAAATGCCTGCGGGGACTACCGCCAGGTCCCCGGGAGAAGAGATTTGGCACTGGGTGCAGCGACGTATCAGATCCGTTGTCTCGCTGACGCCTTCGTCGTCGGATAGGAATCGTGGCCATGCCAGCCGACGGCTGGCACTCACGGGCAGGGGCCTCACCTCCTCGCGAAAAGCGGCGGCTACCTTCTGTGCCTTCGACCGTAGCCCGAAGTTCGCCTACTGGCCACGTTTCGGGCCAACATCGGCGTGTATGCGCACGAGACAGGACGGAGGTCCCGGCTCGTTGTCCCCAAACGTCCCGCCATCCACATTTCCGGAGCAGGTGCCGGTTCGCCACGGATTGCCCGGATCGGTCCGGCACGATCACCTGATGAACCGAGGACGACGCGGTCTGGCCGCGCGCACCGTGGAGATTCTGACCTCCGGCGCCGACCTGATGGTGCCCACGGTCTGCGGCGGTTGCGACGCTCCGGGTGTCCCGTGGTGTGACGGGTGCGCCGCGGTGCTCGCCGACACCCCGGTGCGGCTCGAACCACGCGTCGAGGTCGGCGTCGATGCGTGGGCGCTCGGGCGGTATCGCGGCCCCTACCGTGGGGCGCTGATATCGGTGAAGGAGCATGGCCGGCGAGACCTGTGCGCACCACTGGGCCTGGCGCTGGCCCGGGGCATCGCCACGCTGGCGCACTGGGAGGAGTTACCCGATACCAACCGCCTGACCCTGATCCCGGCACCGACCCGGTCCGCGTCGGCACGCCGTCGCGGAGGCGATCACGCCACCGCGATCGCCCGGGCGACCGCGGACCAGCTCGGCCCACGCGTCCGGGTCGCCGACCTGCTGTTCACCGCCATGGGCGCCCGGGATTCCGCCGGCCTCGACGCACGCGAGCGGGTGGCGAACCTGTCCGGCAGCATTCGGGTGCGGGGTTCGCGCACTCATCTGCTCCGCCAGCCGATCGGCACAGCGATATTGGTCGACGACATCCTCACCACCGGTGCCACCGCGGCCGAGTCGGCACGTGTCCTCGCCGCGCACGGGGTGACGCTGAATGCCGTGATGGTTGTCGCGGGAGCCTGAGCGCCCGAGTCCTCAGGGCAGAACCGGGATGGCGTCGGGTGCCATCGCGGGCTCGACCTCGGTCCAGTACTGGTCGGGCTGGCCGTGCGAGCTGCCGAGCCGGAGTACCCCGTGGGTGTCGCCGACGTAGACGGTCGACTGGTCGGCCACGACCGCCCGCACCGGTGGCGAGAGGTTGCCCGAGAGCAGCCCGACCGCGGGTGTGCCGTTGATCGACAACTGCACCACCGGAGATTCGAGTGCACTGCGGGCCACCATCACCGTGGTCGGCGACGCCCAGTCCAGCGATACGGCCTGGCCACCGATGTTGTAGGCGGCGATCCTCGGGCTGGTCAACGACATCCCGCCGTCGGCGTTGGTGGACACCACCGCGAACACCACCTGCCCGCCGACGATGAGAGCGGCACGTACACCGTCCGGTGCCACTTGCAGCTCGGTGATCGGGCCGCGTGCCACGGTCGCGATCGAGGCGGCGTCCACCGTCGTCAGGCGGGTGCTGTCGCCGGTCTCGTCGCGTACCCACTGCACCGGACGACCGTCGACCACCGCCCACACCGTGTTGGAATCCTGCGCGAAGGATGGCCGGGTGATCGAATCCCCCGAGACCACCACGCCCTGGTCGGAGCCGTACGGGCCGATCACCAGGTCCAGCCGCGGTCCCGCACCGGTGTGCGCCAGGACCGCGGCCGAGCGTTGACCATCCGAGGAGATGACCGCCGACCGCACGTCGCGGGTCCTGCCCAGCGGCCCGTCGACCGGCACCGTGCCCGAGTCGGTGACCTTGAGAAGAGCACCGGAACGGATGATGTTCAGTCCGACGTCGGTGGACGGAACCGACGACGGATCGAACGACTTCACGTCCGCCGTCTGCCATCCGGACGCCCGCTCCGGGATCAGCGGCCCGCCGTCGGCGTTGATGACATACGGACCACCGATGTCTGCCGAGTCGAGTGTCCAGATGATCTGCGCCGCCATCGCGGTGCGGTCTCGCGTCGAACTCGACCCGATCCCGGTCAGCTCGATCCGCACCCCACCGTCGGACATCGAGATCACCGGGCCGCGCAGCGCGGAACCGTTGGGGAAGCCGCTGTCGACCGAACCCGCGAGTTCCGATGACGGCCCGGCGATCAGATGGTTGATCAGCTCGGTCGGCTCGGCATCCTTGCCCGAGTAGAGCCACCTCGGGTCGGCGACCAGGTGCTGCAGGCTGCGGTCGGTGAAATACAGGTTGACGCCACGATAGGCGGAGTCGAACTGATTGCGGTCGATCATCGTCCCGTTCGGGAGCGGTCCGTCGATCCGCCATTCGTCACCCACCCGGGCCAGGGACAGCGTCGTCTCGACCCGTCCCGTCGCCGGGAGCAGTTGGCCGTCGGTCTTCAGTGTTCCGACGTTGTCGCCGATCAGCCGCAGACGTACCGCGTCCTCGCTGCGCTGGTCGACGAAGATGTTGATCTCGTCGACGATGAGCATGTCACCGCGGTCGTCCCATTGCTCCGAGGCCGCTGTCGTGAGGAAGTTTCGTGCCGCACGATGCCCTGAATCGGGGTCGGCGGTCGCCTTGAGGAAGGCGCGGATCAGCGACTCGGGGTCCATGTCGGGTTGCGGTACCGGAACCGCGTTGGTGGGGCCCTGCTGTTCGAATGCGGTGATCGGCTGGGGTGAGGAACTGTTGGGGATCGAGCCGCATCCGGCCACCACGCAGGTCGACGCGACCAGGATCAGCACCAGCAGTCCGATCACGCGCCGGCCACCGCGCCGGCGCGCACCACGGTCAGTCGGCGCCACGGCCACCTCCCCCGGTGCTGGACTCCGACGGCGTCGGATCAGGCGGCCCGTCCTCGGGTTCGGGCACGGCGTCGGTCTCCTTCACCGCGGCAGACCGCGCGGCGGCCGCGGAACGGGCGAGCGTTCCACCGACCGGCTTGAGCGGCAGCGGACTGCCCAGCACCTTGTGTCCTCGCTCCAGCGGAAGTGTCAACCGGAAGCAGGCGCCCTTGCCCGGCTCACCCCACGCCTCCAACCGTCCCTGATGCAGGCGGGCGTCCTCGATACTGATCGCGAGTCCCAGACCGGTGCCGCCGGATCGGCGGAACCGGGACGGGTCCGAACGCCAGAAGCGGTTGAAGACGAGCTTCTCCTCGCCCGGCCGCAACCCGATGCCGTTGTCGCGAACCGTGATCGCCACCGCGTCACCGTCGGACCGCATGGTGAGGACCACGGGTTTGCGCTCGCCGTGATCGATCGCGTTGGCCAGCAGGTTTCGCAGGATCCGCTCCACTCGGCGCGGATCGATCTCCGCGATGACCGGCTCGGTGGGAAGGTCCAGGACCAGTTCGGTGCCGGTCTCCTCGGCCAGGTGACTCACCGTCGCGAGCGCACCGTCGATCGGGATCGCCATGTCCATCCGCTCGGCCGCGAGCTCGGCCATGCCGGCATCGTGCCGCGAGATCTCCAGCAGCTCGTTGAGCAACGTCTCGAACCGGTCCAGCTCTTTGTCGAGGAGTTCGACCGACCGCTTGCGCACCGGGTCCAGCTCGTCGCGGCCCTCGTAGAGCACATCACTGGCCATGCGCACCGTGGTCAGCGGCGTGCGCAGCTCATGGCTGACATCGGAGGTGAACTGGCGTTGCAGCCCGCCGAACTCCTCGAGATGGGTGATCTGTTTCGACAGACTCTCCGCCATGTCGTTGAACGACATCGCCAGGCGGGCCATGTCGTCCTCACCGCGGACCGGCATCCGTTCCTTGAGCCGGCCGTCGGCGAACCGTACCGCGATCCGGGATGCGGACCGGACCGGCAACACCACCTGCCGCGAGACCAGCCAGGCGATGGCCGCGAGCAGACCCAGCAACACCACCGCACCGGTCACGAGCGTTCCGCGCACGAGGTCGACGGTGTTCTGCTCACTGGTCAGCGGAAACACGAGATACAACTCGAGCCCGGCCACCGCCGCATTCGTGGGTGTCCCGACGATGAGCGCGGGTTCGGAACCGCCGGACGCGGTCGGGATGGACGAGTACTGATAGGCGACCTGCCCGCCCTTCACCATGTCCCGCAAATTGTCGGGAATCTCCGCGATGGGACCGACGCCGCTGTCGGTGCCGTCCTCCGCCGAACCGGGGACCAGCAGGACGGTGTCGAATGTCCCGACCGTGCCGGAATTCTCCGTGGTGTCGACGTCACGGTCGGTGAGCAGCGATCGGGTCTGTCGGAGCCGGTTCTGCACCGACATGTTGCCGTCGCTGCTGGCCAGATCACGCTCCACGGCGATTCGGGCCCGCTCGACCTCTTCGGTGGCGGCGGTCAGTTTCACATCCAGCAGCCGATCGGTGATCTGGCTGATCAGCACGAACACCAGGATCAAGATGACGACAAAAGACAGCACCAACGTCGACACCACCACACGCAGCTGCAGGGATCGGCGCCAGATCCGCCCGAAGGCTCGACCGATCCTGCTCGCAGCGCGGGTGATGCGCCCGAAGGTGCTGTTGACGCGACGTCTGGGTCGACCGATCACGGCGGGCCGGCCTTGTAGCCGACCCCCCTCACCGTCAATACGACCTCAGGATTCTCCGGGTCGGTTTCGACCTTCGCTCGCAGACGCTGGACATGCACGTTCACGAGTCTAGTGTCCGCCGGATGGCGGTAGCCCCACACCTGCTCCAGCAGTACGTCGCGGGTGAACACCTGCCGCGGCTTGCGCGCCAGCGCGACCAGCAGATCGAACTCCAGCGGCGTCAGCGAGATGGGGACGCCGTCACGGGTCACCTTGTGCGCGGGAACGTCGATCTCGACGGGCCCGATCGACAGCAGCTCCGCGGGTTCCTCGTCGGTACGGCGCAGACGGGCGCGGACCCGGGCCACGAGTTCCTTCGGTTTGAACGGCTTGACCATGTAGTCGTCGGCGCCGGACTCCAGGCCCAGCACGACGTCGACGGTGTCGGACTTCGCGGTGAGCATCACGATCGGCACACCGGAGTCGGCGCGCAGAACCCGGCAGACGTCGATGCCGTTCATCCCCGGGAGCATCAGGTCCAGCAATACCAGATCGGGGCGGATCTCCCGCACCGCCGTCAACGCCTGGGTGCCGTCGCCGACCACGAACGGTTCGAAACCTTCACCCCGCAGCACGATCGTGAGCATCTCGGCGAGTGCGGCGTCGTCGTCGACGACGAGAATGCGAGGCTTCATGTATCCAATGGTGACACTTTCGTGACTCAACCGCGGAGATGACGCGCCGAACCCGGCTCGCCGTCACTCCGCGACGCATCGTCACGGCCCCTCCCGGAACACGATCCCGATGACGTTAAGATCCCCCACGTGGGCCAACTCATAGCGGTCGAGGGACTCGACGGCGCGGGCAAGAACACTCTCGTGTCCGCGCTGGTCGATCGATGGCGACGAGACGGCGTCCGGGTGTGGACCCTGACCTTCCCCCGCTACGGCGAATCGGTGACCGCCGACCTCGCCGCCGAGGCCCTGCACGGCCGGCACGGGGATCTGCGCGACAGCGTGTACGCGATGGCCCTCATGTTCGCCCTCGACCGGGCCGGCGCGGCCGACGAGATCCGCCGTGCCATCGCCGATCACGACATCGTGCTGCTCGATCGGTACGTGGCGTCGAACGCCGCGTACAACGCCGCGCGGCTCGAACAGGACGCCGACGGCGAGATGGTCGATTGGGTCAGAGACATCGAGTTCGGCCGATTCGGCCTGCCGGTTCCCGACCATCATGTGCTGCTCGGTGTTCCACCGAAGGTGGCCATGGATCGGGCGGCGCATCGCGCCGCGACCGACGCGACCCGGCCCCGCGACGCCTACGAACGCGACCAGGAACTCCAGCATCGCGTGGACGCGGTGTATCGGCAACTCGCCCAGAACAATTGGATGTCACCGTGGATGTCGACCGCCGACAGCGGGACCGACGACCTCGCGGTGCGTCTACTCGACGAATGACCTCCGTGCCGATCACCTGCGATTTCGATAGCCTGGAAGTTCCAGCCCACCGCGGGAAGGATGCGCCTTGACCTACCAGCAGCCACCCGGCGCTCCGCCGCCGGGTTCCCCGCCTCCCGGCCCGCAGGCCTCGACCCCACCGCCCCATCCCCAGACCGTGCCGCCACAGGCCCACCCTCAATGGTTTGCACCGAGCCCCGGTCCCGATGCGCCTCCGCCTCACCGCCACAGCCGCCCGGATTCCGTGGCCCAGGAACCATTTCGAGCAGCACCACCCCCGGCCCCGCCGATGTATCCGAGCGGGCCACCCCCGTATCAGGCACCCCCGGGTGCCCCGTTTCCCGGCGCACCCTTCCCGGGCGGGCACCTGCCGCCCTTCCCGCCTCCGCCACCGCCACGTCGAAACGGCGGCATGATCGCCGGAATCGTGGTCGGCGTACTCGCCGTCCTGGCGGTGGCGGTCCTGGTCGTGACCGTCGCGTTCCGGACCGCCGCCCCCTCCGACGATCCCGTCGCCACGAACACACCGGCCCCCACGACCACCGCGGCGCCCGGCGTAGCAGGGACCCCTGCCAGTCAGGCCGACCTCATCGCCATCCGGACCGCGATGCAGGCCTTCGTCGACGCGGTGAACTCACGCAACGTCGGCAGGATTCAGGGCGCAGTGTGCAGCGCGGTGCGCCCGCAGGTCACCGAACCGCTCGACATCACCGGCAACGTCGTCCTCGAGGAACTGAGTCAGGTCACCGTGACCGGAGACTCTGCCGAATCGAAGGTGACCACCCACCTCGAACTCGGCAACCAGCGATCCACCACCAAGCAGGACGACGAGAACTTCGCGCGCGAGGACGGCACCTGGTACGTGTGCCCGGGTGCCGAACCGGATATCGGGACGTAGCGCTTTCGTCTTTTCACGCCGACAGAACCTCGCTTCGCGCCGACAGAACCCAGCTTCGCGCCGACAGAACCCAGCTTCGCGCCGACAGAACCCAGCTTCGCGCCGACAGAACCCAGCTTCGCGCCGACAGAACCCAGCTTCGCGCCGACAGAACCCAGAATTTCACCGAGCGAACCCACGGTTCCCCTGTCGGGTGCGATTCGGGATCGCGGTGGGTTCGCTCGGTGAAATTCTGAGTTCTGTCGACTACCGTGCTGGGCGCGTCGGGAGGTCGGCTTCCGCGACTACCCTGCTGGGCGCGTCGGGAGGTCGGGCTCCGCGACCACCGTGCTGGGCGCGTCGGGAGGTCGGGCTCCGCGACTGCCGTGCTGGGCGGCATCGGGCGGCCGCTCCCGTGCTGGGCAGCGATGCCGGCGAGGGTTGGCCCGCGCGACTAGTACCGGTAGTGGTCGGGCTTGTAAGGGCCTTCGACGTCGACGTTGATGTACTCGGCCTGCTCCTTGGTGAGCTTGGTCAGCGTGCCACCGAGCGCCTCGACGTGGATGCGGGCGACCTTCTCGTCCAGGTGCTTGGGCAGACGGTAGACCTCGTTGTCGTACTCGTCGTTCTTGGTCCACAACTCGATCTGCGCGATGACCTGGTTGGAGAAGCTGTTGCTCATCACGAACGACGGGTGACCCGTCGCGTTACCCAGGTTCAGCAGACGTCCCTCGGACAGCACGATGATCGACTTGCCGCTGTCGAAAATCCACTGATCGACCTGCGGCTTGATGTTGATCCGCTTCGCGCCCGAGTTCTCCAGACCGGCCATGTCGATCTCGTTGTCGAAGTGGCCGATGTTGCCGAGGATCGCCTGGTGCTTCATCTCGCGCATGTGCTCGAGCGTGATGATGCCGAGGTTACCGGTCGAGGTGATCACGATGTCGGCGTCCTTGATGGCCTGCTCGACGGTGACGACATCGAAACCGTCCATCAGTGCCTGGAGCGCGTTGATCGGATCGATCTCGGTGACCTGCACGCGGGCGCCCTGCCCGGCCAAGGACTCGGCGCAGCCCTTACCCACGTCACCATAGCCGCAGATCAGCACCTTCTTGCCGCCGATCAGCACGTCGGTGCCGCGGTTGATGCCGTCGATCAGCGAGTGGCGGGTGCCGTACTTGTTGTCGAACTTCGACTTGGTGACCGAGTCGTTGACATTGATCGCGGGGAAGGTCAACTCGCCGGCCGCCGCGAACTGGTACAGCCGCAGAACGCCGGTGGTGGTCTCCTCGGTGACGCCCTGGACCGAGTCCGCGATCGTCGACCACTTGGTCTTGTCGGACTCGAATCGCGAGCGCAGCAGTTCGAGGAAGACCTTGTACTCGGCGGGATGATCGTCCTCGGCGGGCGGCACCACACCGGCCTTCTCGAACTCCGCCCCACGCAGCACGAGCATCGTGGCGTCGCCGCCGTCATCGAGAATCATGTTCGCCGGCTCGTCAGGCCAGGTGAGCATCTGCTCGGCCGCCCACCAGTATTCCTCCAGGGACTCGCCCTTCCAGGCGAACACCGGGACGCCCTTGGGCTCATCAGGTGTGCCGTGCGGCCCCACCACGACAGCTGCCGCGGCGTGATCCTGGGTGGAGAAGATGTTGCACGATGCCCAACGGACCTGCGCGCCGAGCGCGACCAGGGTCTCGATGAGGACTGCGGTCTGCACCGTCATGTGCAGCGATCCGGAGATGCGGGCGCCCTTGAGCGGCAACACATCCGCGTTCTCGCGCCGCAGCGACATCAGGCCCGGCATCTCGTGCTCGGCCAGTTCGATCTCCTTGCGGCCGAAGTCCGCGAGGGACAGGTCGGCCACCTTGTAGTCGATCCCGTTGCGGCTGTCGGCAGCCAGCGCCTGCGCAGTCGTCATCAAATCCCCTTGTCGTTCGCGTCGGGCACTGATCGATTTCAGTGCGGAATGCGTTCCACTCAGGCTATCCGACCCCGGCCGACGACCTATCTCCGGGAGCTGACCCGGTCCGTCACCTCTCCGGGTCAGACGAAGCTGTCGCTGACCTCACCACGTTCACGTTTGCCGACCATCGAATGGCGCTGGCTGTAGAGGAAGTAGACCGCGATGCCGATCACCATCCACACCACGAACCGGATCCACGTCAGGGCCGACAGATTGAGCATCAGCCACAGGCACGCGAGGACCGCCAGCACCGGGATGACCGGCCCGCCGGGCACCGTGAACCCACGCTCGAGGTCGGGACGGGTCCGGCGCAACACCATGACACCCGCGGCGACGACGATGAACGCGAACAGCGTCCCGACGTTCACCATCTCCTCGAGCTTGTTGATCGGGAAGAACCCGGCGACGATCGCAACAACGACGCCGATCAGGATGGTCAGCCGAGCCGGTGTACCGAAGCGCGCACTCGTCTTCGACATCGAGCGCGGGAGCAAACCGTCGCGGCACATCGCGAACAGCACTCGCGATTGCCCCAACATCAGGACCATCACCACGGTCGTGAGTCCGGCCAGCGCGCCGATCGCGATGATCTTCTCCGCCCAGGTCACCCCGTTGAGCGCGAAGGCGTCCGCGAGGTTCTTCGCATCCCCGTCGCCGGTGGCGAGTTGCTTGTAGCTCACCATGCCGGTCACGACGATGGTGACCAGGACGTAGAGGACGGTGACGATGGCCAGCGAGCCGAGAATGCCGCGCGGCACGTCCTTCTTCGGATTGCGGGTCTCCTCGGCCGTCGTGGCGACGACGTCGAAGCCGATGAATGCGAAGAACACGATGGACGCCGCAGCCAACACGCCGTACCAGCCGTAGGACGAGTCGCCGCCACCGGTGATCAACGAGAACAGCGTCGAGTCGACCGACTTCTCCGTACCGGCACCGTGTTCGGCGGGTGGCACGAACGGGGTGTAGTTGTCGGCCTTGACGTAGAAGGCGCCGACGATGATCACCATCAGCACGACCGCGACCTTGATGGCGGTGATGACGGCCGAGACCTGCGACGACAGTCGCGTCCCGAGGACCAGGAGCGTCGTGACCACCGCGATGATCGCGATCGCTCCCCAATCGACATCGAGGCCCGCGACCTCGACCGTGCCGCCAGCGAACCCGAAAACGCTGCCGAGGTAGCTCGACCAGCCCTTGGCGACCACCGCGGCGCCGACCGCGAACTCGAGGATGAGGTCCCATCCCAGGATCCAGGCCAGGAACTCGCCGAACGTCGCGTAGCCGAAGGTGTAGGCCGATCCGGCCACCGGGACCGTGGAGGCGAACTCCGCATAGCAGAGCGCGGCGAGCGCGCAGGCAATCGCGGCCATCACGAAGGACACCGAGATGGCCGGTCCCGCCTTGTCCCCGGCAACCGATGCCGTGATGGTGAAGATGCCGGCGCCGATGACGACCGAGACGCCGAAGACGATCAGGTTCCAGGCCGACAGGTTCTTGCGCAGTTGATGTTCGGGTTCGTCGGTGTCGGCCATCGACTGTTCGATGGACTTGATGCGAGTGAGCGGATTGGCCATTCGATGGACCTCCCGTTATCCGAGTCCGGTCAGGATCGCTGCCCGACTCGATCGTCGCGAACGTCTGGTGAAGCGATCACCAACGCTAGCCGACCGTCACCACGTGTACGGGGTGAATTGTGTAGTTCACCCACGGACCGTGACTCAGGCCGTCGTCTGGGTGGATGCCCGGTCGATGTCGGGTTCGAGATAGATGACCCGCGCCTGCGGGACCGCGTTGCGTATCCGCACCTCAGCGGCATCGATCGTGGTCGCCACCGTCTGCGCGTCCGCGCCGGGCGGGATCGCGATCTTCGCTGCGACCAGCATCTCTTCGGGACCGAGGTATTGGGTCTTCATGTGGATGACCCGGTCGACGCCACCGGACTCCAGCGCGGCGTACAGGGCGCGTTCCTCTGCCTCGGTCGCACCTTCACCGATGAGCAGGCTCTTCATCTCCACGATCAGGATGATCGCGATGACACCGAGCAGCAGACCGATGCACAGGGTGCCGATCCCGTCCCAGACCGCATTGCCGGTCAGCATGGTCAGGCCCACCCCGGCGAGGGCGAAGAGCAGACCGATCAGCGCTCCGCTGTCCTCCAGCAGCACCACCGGCAGTTCGGGCGATCGCGAGTTGCGGATGAACCGCCACCACGACGCGCCTCCCTTCAGCGGTTTGGATTCACGGTAGGCGGTGGTGAAGCTGTAGCCCTCCAGGCAGATCGCCACGAGCAGGATGATGACCGCGACCAGCGGCGAGTCGAGGCCGTGATCGTTTGCATGGCGGATCTTCTCGATCCCCTCGTAGATCGCGAATAACGACCCGAGGCTGAAGAGCACAAGCGCGACGACGAACGAGTAGAAGTACCGACTGCGCCCATAGCCGAAAGGATGCAGGCGGTCGGCTTCTTTGCCTGCCCGGTTCTGACCGAGCAACAACAGGCCCTGGTTCGACGTGTCGGCGACCGAGTGCACGGCCTCGGCGATCATCGACGACGACCCGGTGATCAGGAATCCGACGAACTTGGCCAGTGCGATACCCGCATTCGCCAGCAGCGCGGCGATGATCGCCCGCTTGGAGCCCTCGACAGACACGAAAACATCTCCTTGCCCGCGCATTCTCCGGCGCGACCGATTCATCCGATTCCCAGTGCCGAAAAGTGACTCTACTGCCCGCATCACGGCCCGGACACACGACGAGACCCACCGGGAGAACCAGTCCCGGTGGGTCCCGTCGCGAGTGGGCTATGCGTGGAAGGTCGCGCCGACGGCGCGGTCGGCACCCATCATCCGCTCGGCGGCGTTGGCGACGCCGTGGCCGAGTCCGCTGAGCTGCATGCGCGCTTCGTCGAACAGCTTGTCCCAGTGGGCCTGCGCGGCGTGGTAGGCCTCGGCGCCGTCCTGCGACATCCAGTTGTTGCTCAGGTTGTTCACCTGAGACTTCAACTGATCCGCCAACTGTCCCAGAGCGACGAAGTGCTGATTCAGGTCGCCGGACAACACGTCCATGCCGGCGAAGTCGTACTTGATGGGTTCGGACATGAAGAACTCCTTACGGGTGTGTGGGGTGTGTCAGAGGTTGAGGTGACCGGTGCTCGACGCGATCGCCTGCGCGATGTTCTCGTCGTGCTCGGCATAACCCTTGAAGCCCGTGGTCAGCTTCGCCTCGATGTCATCGAGCGCCGCGTGCAGCTTCGCTGCTGTCCCACTCCAATCCGTCTGGGTGGTGTTGTACGACTTCGCAGCCGTACCGCCCCAGGTCGCCATGCCACTGTCCGCCGAACTCTGGATCTTGCGCAGTACCCCGTGCATCTGCTCGACGATCCCTGCGATCGCCTGCGACGTGGCCTGCGCGCTGCCTACGTCGAGATGCACACCTGAAGCCGGTCCTTGACCTGCCATGCTTGATCTCCTCCTGTGTTACGGCACCGGTCGTCGATGCCACGGTGGTATCCGCGGAAAGCTGCCCACTCGCGGTGCTCCCGGCGCCGGCGGCACAGATACCCTGACAATTCCCCCCGCCCGGTTCACGGCATCCACCGTCCCTCGGGCAGCGTCTCGATCAAGAGGCCGACGGCCTGCGTGATCCGATGACCGCTACCCGCGGAAAGGGTGGTCCACACCCGTCCGTCCGGAGACTTGCTGGGACTGGCCACGATCCGACCCCGATCGGTGTCGAAGATGGCCAGAGCACCAGAAGATTGTGTGCTGACTCCGCCCGACCACGAGACCCCGACGATCTCGGTGCGCGTGTGACAGCTGGTCAACGCCGTCGCGATGGCCACTGCGTCGGAACTCACCGCACCGAGTGCGTGCAGTGCATCCGCGGCGTCGTTGGCGCTCTGACAGGTCGCCAACCGCGACGCCAGTTCGTCGGCGGGGACGCTCAGGCCACCGAACCGCGCGCTCTCGGCGGGCGGGAACTCCCGGGCGACGATCGTGCCCAGCTCGGACTCGGCGGTCACATCCACCAGCCGAAGTTCGACACGGGATCCCTGCCGTCGGGCGAAAACGTGGTCATGGCCGTTGCGGGCCAGGCAGATTCGCCGAATCCCGGTTTCTTCACCCGCTACTGCGAACAGCATCCGCATCTCGATCTGCCGTTCCGGCGCGGCCAGCACCCGCAGCGCGGTGGCCATCCAAGCGATCGGCTCGCCGCCGTCGATCAGCCCGCGCGCGCGGATCTCGCGATCCGCCGCGGTCGCACTCGTGGCCATTGCGTCGGTGTCGTCGTCGGCGGCCCACATGTCGAGGACGACCGGCCAGGTCTGCACGCCGGCCAACTCGCCGATGCGCCGGAGCACGTCGACGTCGAGGGTTGCGCCCGGGTCGGTGGTGAGACTCCACATGTCAGGTCCCCGTCCCCTGGTCGAGGATCAAGGTCTCGTTCAGGTACCGGGGGTCGACCGTGGTTCCGCCGTCGACGTGGGTGAGCGGTTGCACGGCAGTTCTGTCCGCGACTGCCAACTCGGCCCAGGTGGCCGGGGCGTCGCCGGCGGCTGCCGACGGCTCCTGCTCATCCGGCTGTTCGGGACCGGCCGGGCCACGAGCGACGACCCGCTCGGCCGACGCTGCGCCCTGCGCCGGCGGCGGCGCGACCGGTGCGCCCGGCGCGGTGTGACCGGTGGGAGCCGGCGTGGTCGGAGCCGAGCTGTTCACCGCGGACCCACCGGCCAGGATGGTCGGTGCGTAGCTCGTCTTCGCCGGAGGCGACGCAGCGACGGTCATCGGCACGCCGACAGGTGACGTGCCGACAGGTTCGGCAGTGCCGGCCTTCGCGGGTGAAGCGCTCGGCCGCGCCTGTGCGGCACGGGCGGCACGCTCGGCGGCGAGTGGATGCCCGGACACCAGATCGGGGGCGGGCGGGCCGGAGGGCCACGGTCGTGCCGCCGACTCCGAAGCCGACTCGTAGGTCTGCATCACGCGGGCCGCGCGCATCCGTTGATCGTGCACGGCCCGCTCGGCCTGTGCCGCTGCGCCCACCAGTGCCGGCGCGAGTGCACTCACGGTCGTCGCGACCCGCCTGGCCTGCTCGGCGAGGTCGACTTCGGCGAGGTCGGGCATCGTCAATCGCGCCACGGCCACCGCCGCGGCCTGCGCCTCCGCTCGGGCGGCATTGCCGCCCGCGGCCTCGGCCGCCTCGGCGAACCACGGCCCCAGGCGACTCAGCCTCTCGAGGATCGTGCTGGTGTGCGAAGAGTCCCAGTGGATGCCGAGCGCGCCCAGGATGGCGCCGTATTCGGCTGCGGCCGAACCCAACTCCGCGGCCAGCTGCGCCCATCCCGCGCCCGCTTCGACCAGCGGAGCGGGGCCTGCGCCGTCGCCGAGATCCGAGGCGAGCTGCGCGGTGGTACGTGCGTCCCAGATGACACCGGTGAAGCCGGTCAACGTCGTCTCCCTTCTCGTCGACGCGAGTGGTGGGTGTGAAAGGCTCGTGCGTCAGACGCGGAACCCGGCGGCAGCCTCGTCCTCGCCGCGGGAATATCCGGCTGCCTGCGCTCGCAGCACCGCCGCGATCTTGCGGAGTTCCTCGACGCCGCGGGCCGAGTCGTCGGTGAACGTCTCGGCCACCGCGTTGAAGCTTGTCGCCGACGTTCGCGACACCTCGTCGCGGCCGGCGCTGGGCACGGTGAGGCCCGGCGCCGCGGTGATCAACGACCGTTCGAGCCGCTCGGCGAGCCTATCGAGTCGGCCGGCGGCCGAGATGAGTTCTGCGGGATCGACATTCAACTGGGTGTCGGTCATGTTTCCTCGTTCCGGGTGCTGTCGGTCGGGTCGGTCGATCAGATGGTCAGGTGTCGACGGGTGAGCCGGCGTGCCCGCCGGGTGCGGGTCCGAGGCGCAGCTCGATGTCCGGCGACGAGTCCGTGGCGGGTTCGTCCTCGTGGCCGAGTACCGCCGGCGCGACGTCGGGAACCTGACCGACGACCCGCTGCCCGTTGTCCTCGGTGACGAGATAGTCGGGCACCTGATGCTCGTCGGCGGCGGCGCCGGCTCCCCGCGCCGCACCCGCCGCGCCCATCGGCGCCATCGATGCCGGGACGGTCGACGTGGTCGGGACGGCGGCGCGGACCGGCTGCTGCGGGCTGTACCCCGCCGGCTCGGTTGCGCCGAGGGAAGGGCTCATGAACGGACGTGCGGCCAAGGGCGCGGTGATGGCGCCGACACCACCGACTCCTCCCCCTCCGGCAGCGTGAGTTCTTCCTCCGGCTCCTCCACCGCCTCCGTCGGGACCGCCTGGCTTTCCCGCGGTGGCGCCGGGGGTGGTCATCACCTGTTCGGTCCGGGCCGCCGACAACATGGAGGTGACCGGCGACGCGATCATCGAGGGCAACTCCGACGCCGACGACACCGCCGGTGTCGCACCGTCGAGAACGGCACTGGCCACGGCGAACGGGGATTGGGTTGCGCCGCCGGCCGCAGGTGCGCTCGTCACCGGCACCTGCGCACCGTTGGCCGTCATCTGTGCGGTGGGACCCAACAACTGAGCTCGGGTGACGGCGACCTGGGCGGTGGCCTCCGCGAGTCCTTCGGTCGCGAAGCCGACGGCCAGTCCCTGTCCGAACGGGGTCATGATGAGCGGGACGGTCCCGGCGATCTTGCTGATCGTCGCCGCGATGATGGCCTGTACCGCGGCCAGACCGGCCCCGACAATGCCTGCGGCGGCGTTGATGTCGAACGACATCCCGGTGCCCTGGGTGGAGACGTTCGCCGTGTCCGCAGTCGCGACCGCCGACTTGCCAAGGGCGGCGGTGGAGGCGGTCCCGGTCCACAACTTGTCGAGCGCCTTGACCGCGCCCGAACTCATCGACATCGTCGTCTCGAGGACTTTGGAGAGGCTCTCGAAGATCGCTGAGGGATCGAAATCCGCCATCGAGAGGTCGCCGGTGCCGAAACCGCCGAGAAGATCGGTCATCGGCTTGATCAGCAGGTCGAGGTCGATGGCGGGCAGCGGCGGAAGGCCGGGCAACGGCGGACCCGGAGGCGGGAGACCCGGCAGGGCGGGCAGTCCGTGGCCGGCGAGCACATCGGCGACCGACTTGTCCAGGATCGGCCCCAGCGGGGAGGCGTTGATCATCTCCTGAACGGTCATGTGCGACATCGCGGGAACGTCGGGGATAACGACCGGCATGGGGCCGGGTGCCTGCGTGCCGGTCACAGGACCGATCGGATGGTGGCACCGGAGGCGGCGTCCTCACCCTCCAGCTGGGCCAGGCCCGCGAATGTGGCTGCGGCGCTCCCGGCGTGGACGGCAGCGAGGTTGCCCACCGCCAGCAGGTGGTTGGCCTGCGCCACGATGAACGATGCCAGGAACTCCTGTCCGATCAGGCCGAAGACGGGGACCATCACCGCGGTGTTGGCCGCCGCGTTGATCGAGCCGGCGGCACCGACCGCGGTCGCCATGGCCGCACTCGTCGCCCCGAATGCCTCGACGACCTCTGGCACAACCGTCACATCGCTCAAAGCTCTTCCCTCCCCTTCACCGCTGTCGACAAGTCGCAGGTCCCGATGCGATCACTCATTCAGACGCACCGGCGATCGACCTGGTTCCACTGCATTGGAAAATTCATTTCCCCGCCCTCACCGTGGCCGCGACCCGAGCAGATCGCCGAACGAGTCGGTGAACTCCTCGGTGATCAGCGCGCGCTTGGCGAATGCCCGCTGCGCCGCGAGCGCGGCCGTGGCCACGATCTGATCGCCCAGGCGGGTGCCGCCCAACTCGTTGGCGCCCGGCGCCAGCCAGAGACCGGTCAACGCACCCACCCCATCGATTTCGACGGTCACCAGATCATCGTCCGAGGTCTCCCGGACGGCGATCGCGGCATACTTCTCGTTCAATTCGTACAAGCTGTTCAGCTGTGCGTTCGCCCTCGCCTCGAGCTCATCCATCGCCCAACTCATAGCGGTGCCTCAGACCGATCGCAGCCACGACGCCGGAGCGTCGAGATCGTGGTCGTCGACTTGCTCGGCGCGCGCCAGGTCGTCGGACTTCGGCAACTTCATCGCATCCACGACGTCTCGACCCACCCCCGACGTGATCAGCTGTTCCCGCAGCCGAATACCGGCGACCATCGCCGATTGCCGACACAGGCGCAGAATCTGGTCGGCCAGGACGGCCGGCTCCTTCGACAGCGCCGAGTCGTCGATGCGCACCGAAACGGGCAGACCCTGCGGAGTCGTCACCACGGCGACGGCGCCGGAGCGCGACCGCGCGGTCGACAATGCGTGCGCGGCGTCCACGGCATCGGTATCCTGCGACGGCACCGCGGCATCGTGCTCGCCGGAGCCCGTGCGGCCGGACCATGTGCTGTTACCTCGTGTCGACATGGTGATCTGTCCCCCTCAAGACACCTGGATCATCGTCGTGACAATTCTTTCGACGTCGCCCGGCCGCAATCGGTTCCCCTGATCCGTCAGATTGGATCGATCCGGGTCCCCCGACCAACCGTGCGTACGCCAATGGCCGTCCACACTGATCCGACCGGGCGGCGCTGCGCCCGGACGTACCCGACGATCCTGCCATAACAGCCCACCCGTAACCACACAACACCCGGGTTTCCCACCGTTCGAACGACCCCCGGCTCCGCGGACATCGGCGTCGTCGTCGGCCGACCGGAACACGGCCTCGCGCCCCGAGGTACCGGCGGGGAACCGGATCGGCAATCCTGGCAGGGTGACGAATACCGACGCTTCCCCACCGGGCGCACTCGACGGACTGCGGGTACTCGAACTGGGCACGCTCATCGCCGGCCCCTTCGCGGGTCGCCTGCTCGGTGACATGGGTGCCGAGGTCATCAAGATCGAACCGCCTGGCTCGCCCGATCCGATCCGGACCTGGGGACAGGCCGAACAGGACGGCGAGCGGGTGTACTGGACCGTGCACGCCCGCAACAAGAAGGCCGTCACTCTGGACCTGCGGACGCCGGCGGGACGCGCGGTCTTCCTCGAACTGGTCGACGTCGCCGACATCATCGTGGAGAACTTCCGTCCGGGCACCCTCGAACGCTGGGATCTGGGATACGACGTGCTGTCGGCGCGCAACCCCGGCATCATCCTCGTCCGCGTCTCCGGCTACGGACAGACCGGGCCCGCCGCCTCCCGTGCCGGATACGCATCCGTCGCCGAGGCCGAGAGCGGCCTGCGCTACCTCAACGGCTATCCGGGAGAGGCGCCGCCGCGACTGGCACTGTCCCTCGGCGACACCCTGGCCGGCATGTTCGCCGCGCAGGGCGCGGTGGCCGCCGTCTACCGCAGGACCGTCACGGGCCGGGGGCAGGTGGTCGACACCGCGCTCACCGAGGCCTGTCTGGCCGTACAGGAGTCGACGATCGCCGACTACGACCTGGGCGGTGTGGTCCGGGGGCCGTCGGGAACCCGGCTCGACGGAATCGCACCGTCGAATCTCTATCTGGCCGCCGACGGGTTGCGGGTCGTGATCGCGGCGAACCAGGACACGGTGTTCCGTCGGCTCTGCGCCGCGATGGAGCGCCCCGAACTGGCCACCGACGAACGGTTCGTCGACCACCGCGCCCGCGGCATCAACCAGGACGAGCTCGACGACATCATCGCGGCGTGGGCCAAGAACCACACGAGTGAGGACCTCATCGAGATCCTCACTGCCGCCGGTGTTGTGGTGGGCCCGGTGAACACGGTCGCCGAGGTCGTGCGTGATCCCCAGATGCAGGCGCGGGACATGCTCGTCCCACATCACGACGAACGGCTCGGCCGCGACATCCTGGGTCCCGGTATCGTGCCCAAACTCTCCGAGAGTCCCGGTGGTGTGCGCTGCGCCGGACCGCCACGCCCCGGCGCGAACAACGACGAGATCTACCGTGGCCTACTCGGCCTCGACGACGAGAAGCTGGCGTCGCTGGCCGAGCAGGGCGTCATCTGACCACCTGCCTCGCCACAACCTGCTGGTCAGCGGCACGGAGTCGCTGTCCGCTCCATTCGGTACCGCTCCGAGTCTTCGTTACACTCTGGGGTCACGACGGATTGCGCGCAGTCGAACACCAACGGGGGGACCTTTCCGCATGACGTACGACAACTCCGGGAGTGTGGACGATTCCGGTGTGCCTGCGCCCCCTCCCTGGCTCCAGTTCGCCGAGCCGGAGCCGACCGAGGCGCCCCGACCGACACCGCCGCCCCTCGAGCAGCCGGCCTCCGGGCTTCCGCCCGGCGCACCCCGGGATGTGACGGACCCCGGCACCATGCGTGGCGACCACCCGCCGATGCCTTCGGTTCCGCCGCCCCACCCCGGTTCGCCGACCGGTGACCGGCCGGAACCGGCGCCCGCGCCGAACGTCGTCCGCCCCGAGGTGGCCGCGCCGGGCGCCGAACCGCCGGGAGCGGGCGCGCCGCGACCGACCGGCTGGGTCGAGTCCGCGCCGGCACCGGGTGCACAGCCGCCCTACCCGCCCATGAACCACCCGCCACAGATGCCCCGCCACGACGCGTCATCGCCGCAGATGCCGCCTACGCAGATGCCGCCCGCGCAGATGCCAGGCCCGGCGTACCCGCAACCGCAGGGACCGGGAGCACACTACGGATACCCGATGGGTCCCCCCGCTCACGCCGAACCCCATTCGGGCCCGGCCCTCGACGAGGTGGCCCTGATCCGCAAGGCGCGCAGACCACCGAGCCGCGGATGGCGACGCGCGGTGCACACCATCTCCGCAGGCACGATCAATCCGGGCGAATCCTCCGCCGACGTCGAGTACAAGCGTCTTCTGGAGCGAGTCAACCGACCGGTCCGCGGCGACTACCGGATCGCGGTGTTGTCGCTCAAGGGTGGGGTCGGGAAGACAACCACCGCAGTCGGATTGGGGTCGACCTTCGCGTCGTTGCGTGGCGACCGCGTCATCGCGGTGGACGCCAACCCCGATCTCGGCACGCTCGCCCAACGGGTTCCCCAACAGACCCGGTCGACCGTTCGCGACCTGCTGGCCGACCCGAACGTCTATCGGTACTCCGACGTCCGCGCGCACACGTCGCAGGCGCCGAGCCGTCTCGAGGTGCTCGCCTCCGAACGGGACCCCGCGATGGCGGAGGCGTTCAGCGACGAGGAGTACCGCGGCGTCATGCGCATCCTCCAGCGCTTCTACAACATCATCATCACCGACTGCGGTACCGGACTGAGCCATTCGGCCATGGGCGGCGTCCTCGATCAGGCCAATGCGATCATCCTGGTCAGTTCGCCGGCGATGGACGGCGCACGCAGCGCCGGTGCCACGCTCGATTGGCTGGAGGCGCACGGTTTCGGCCATCTCGTCTCGCGCGCCGTGGTCGTGTTGAGTTCCTCACGACCGGGGGCCTCGACGATCGACACCGATCAGCTGGGTCAGCATTTCCTGACCCGCTGCCGCGCGGTGCACAAGATCCCCTTCGACGACCATCTGTCCGAGGGGGCCGAGGTCGACCTGGATCTGGTCGGCAAACAGACCCGGCGGGCATTCGTCGGGCTCGCCGCGACCATCGCCGACGACTTCGCCTCACCGGCGACCGAGCCGTTCTACCCGTCTTAGCTACGCCCCTCTCGGCGTCGCCCCTCGTGGCTTCGTAGGAGCCTCACGCGGACTGTTTCGGCGACCGGCGCGACTCTCGCCAGCGACGACCGATGTGGATTGCCGTCGGTATCACCACGGTGAGCACCGAGCCGACGATGAACAGTTCGATGTGGTCGCGGATGAGGGTCACCTGCCCGAGAAAGTAGCCGAGCAGGATGATCCCGGCCGCCCAGGCGATACTGCCGAGCACGCTGAAGACGGTGAAGATGCGGTAGGACATCCCGGTGAACCCGGCGACCAGGGGGGTGAGAGTTCTCACGATCCCGATGAATCGGGCGAAGAACACAGTCAGCGCGCCGAACCGCTCGAAGTAGCGATGCGTCTTCTCCAGGGGTTCCGGTCCGATCCACCGCATCAGGCGCCCCTCGACGACCCCGGAACCGAGCCGCCGGCCGATCAGGTAGCCCACCTGGTCGCCGGCGATGGCGGCCGCGGGCACCGCGATACACAGCAGCCACACCGGGGCGAACGGATCCGGTTGGGCGGCAAAGACGCCCGCGGTGAACAAGATCGAATCGCCGGGGAACACGAACCCGATGAGCAGGCCGGTCTCGACGAAGATCAGAACGCACAGACCGATCAGCCCACCGGTCGCGAGGAATGTGTCGACGTCGAACGGATTCATCGACCTCAAGCCTAGTGACGCGCAGTGACGGATGACCCAGGCAGCCGCCGGCGACGCATGTCACACCCGATGCGCGCGGCGGAGGTTAACTCGATGCAACATGTCGGGCGAACTGTGCCAAACTGCGGTTTACTCGATGGTAAGGATGTCGACGTCGCAGACCCGTCGGCGTCACCGGAGGCGGTCACACCCAGCTGATCGCCCGACACAGACCATCACACAGACGTGATCGCGAGGAGCCCACCGTGTCCGGAAACACCCACCCACCAACCAGGGGTTCCCGGAGCCAGGCACGCACGCGCACCCAAACCGGCAAGTCCCCCGCGCTGCGTTCGGTGACCGACACCCAGGTACGGATCGAATACCACACCATCCACGGGTATCGGCGCGCCTACCGGATCGCGGGCAGCGGACCCGCACTGCTGCTGATCCACGGCATCGGCGACAACTCGTCGACGTGGGACGAGGTGATCCCCACCCTCGCCCAGCACTACACCGTCATCGCCCCGGATCTGCTCGGTCACGGCAGGTCGGAGAAACCGCGTGCCGACTACTCGGTGCCGGCATTCGCGAACGGGATGCGAGATCTGCTCGTGGTCCTCGGCTACTCCAAGGTCACCGTCGTCGGACATTCGCTCGGCGGCGGCGTCGCGATGCAGTTCTGTTATCAGTTTCCCCGCTTCGTGGAACGGCTCGTGCTGGTCGCGGCCGGTGGCGTGACCCGGGAGGTCAACCCGGCGTTGCGTCTCGTCTCGATGCCCGTCGCCCACGAGATCTTGAACCTTCTGCGGGTGCCGGGGGTCGTCCCGTCGCTGCGGCTGGCCGCACGCACACTCGCCGCCGTACCCCACGTACCGGGTATCCCGTCCACGGTGTCACCGCGACGCCTGCTGAACGACCACGAGGACCTGGTCCGGGTTCTCGGTGACCTCACCGACCCGACCGCATCGTCGGCATTCCTGCGCACCCTGCGCGCAGTCGTCGACTGGCGTGGTCAGGTCGTGACGATGCTGGATCGCTGCTATCTGACCGAACGGCTTCCCGTCCTGTTGATCTGGGGCGATGAGGACACGGTCATCCCCTATCACCACGCTCAGCTCGCACACGCGGCGATTCCGCACTCCGATTTCGTAACCTTCTCGCGCTGTGGACATTTCCCCTTCCACAGCGATCCGGAACGATTCACCAAGGTCATCATCGACTTCATCGAGAGCAACGAGGCGGTGCAGTTCGATCCGGCGAACTGGCGTCATCTCATGAGCGAGGGTCAGCGCCCGGGCGAGTTCACCGGAGATGAGGAGACCGTGGAGGCGGTACTCGACGCCATCGAAGACGAACGCAGCGCGACCTGATCCGTCATTCACTCGACTCCCACAGCCGCCGGGTTCGCCGGAAATCGTGAAATGATGTGGCGATGAGCTATCAGGGCCCTCAGTACGGGCCGGGACCGGACCCGTATCAGTCGAATCCGTACACTCAGCCGCCCGCATTCGGCTCCCCCGAGCCGAGTCCCTGGGGATATCCCGCTGCACCGGGCGGATACGGCGGCTTCGTCGACCCGATGGCCCCGTTCGGCCGGGATCCCCGGACGGGCGAACCATACTCGGACAAGTCCAAGGTCGCCGCAGGCCTCCTGCAGATCTTCCTGGGCGGATTCGGTGCCGGCCGCTTCTACATCGGGGACAACTTCACCGCACTTCTCCAGTTGGGCCTGAACTTCGGCGGCATAGTCCTGATCTTCTTCGGGGCGATCCTGTCGTTCCTGATCATCCCCGTGCTGTTCGTGTTGGTCGGCCTCGCCATGACGCTGGGTGTCGGCATCTGGGTGCTGGTCGATGGGATCATGATGCTGACCGGCGGCGTCCGGGACAAGAACGGGCTGCCGCTGCGATCATGACGTGGCGCGTCGATGTAGTTCGGCAGCGACGCGACCCGGTGAGTTCACCTCACCGTATCCGCGGTAGCCGCCGCGCCGGCTCACGACCTCGAAGAAGAGATCCTCACCGATCGACGGAGTGAAGAAGTGCAGGAACTCGCCTCCCTCGCTGTCCGCGTCGTACAGGATGTCGAATTCCCGCAATTGCTTGATCATGTTCTCCGACAGGTCATATCGCGCTTGCACGTCGTCGTAGTAGTTGTCCGGGATGACCAGCGGTGAAAGCCCACGGGCCCGACACTGTCCGGCGGCCTCGATGATGTCGTCGCAGGCGAATGCGGCGTGCGTGAGTCCGCCGGGGCGGCGTAGCGGTCCGTGCGCGTCGAGTTGACTAGGCACCATCGCCGCGACGACGCGGACCGCAGATCCCGACGGCGTCGGCATCGTCAGTGCCTGACTGCGCATGGTGCCGACCGCGTCCGGGACGTCGAGGCCGTCGTCGACGCGCATCCCGAAGACCGAGCGCAGCAGCAGCATCGCGCCCTCCCAATCGGCTGTCGCGATGCCGATGCCGATGTGATCGACCCCGGTGAACAACGCCGACGGCAGCACCGGTTGTCGCGGCACGAGGTCGAACCGCTGCTGCCACTCGGCTGCCGAGACAACGGCCCGCAGGTCCACCGCCAGTGTGTCGGTGACCTCGAGCCGCACCACATCGTCGCGTTCCGAGGCCGCGGTGCCCGGCGCCGTCACGGGTGCGACCGGGACGTCGAAGGCGGCCGCTCGCTCCGCCCACGCGCCGGGATCGTCACTGCGCAGCCCGATCTGCGCGATGGTCGGCATGTCGGCCGGCACACCGGGCGCAGTCCACACCGTGCCTGCCGTGTTGTCGACGACGACGGCGATGTCTCCACCACGATGCAGGCGCAGGCCGGTCTCGCTGTCGACGCCTTGCAGGTCGAATCCGATCTGCGACAAGGTCTGGGCCACCAGCGGCGCCATCACCGGCCCGGCGGCAACCCGGATCGAGACCACATCCCCGGCGACGGCGCGACCGGCGCGCCCCGCCCCGGTCGGTGACGACGGGCGAGCACCGTCGATGCCGTCGACGCCATGGCCGACCAGTTCGGCCAGGTAGCGCAACGACCGATGGGCATCACGCGCGGTCCGCCCGGCATCGGCGTGCCGGAACAGGTCGCTGAACACCTCCAGTGACCACGGGCCGCGATAGCCGGCGTCACAGACCGCACGCATGAAACCGCCGAGGTCGAAGTTGCCCTGACCCGGCAGACACCGATGGTGGCGACTCCACTGGAGTACGTCCATACGCATGGCCGGCGCATCGGCGAGCTGCAGGAAGAAGATCGAATCCGGCGGAAGGTCTGCGATGCCGGCCGGATCGTCGGCGCGCGACAGGACGTGAAAACTGTCCAGGCAGGTGCCCAGAACCGGATTGTCCACTGCGGCGACCAGGCGCGCGGCGTGACGATAGTCGTTGACGTGGGTGCCCCAGGCAAGCGCCTCATAGGCGAGGCGTTTGCCCCGTCGCGCAGCCATCGACGCGGCCCGGGCCAGCTGCTCGGTCAGTCGGTCATCGTCGGCGACGGCGCCCGGCAGCGGCGAGGAGCAGACCAGCAGGAGGTCACATCCCAGCTCGTCCATCAGGTCGAACTTGCGTTCCAGCCGAACCAGGTTTCGGGCGAACTGATCGTCGTCGGCACTGTCGAGGTCACGGAACGGCTGATAGAGATCGATCGTCAGTCCGCGATCGGCGGTGGCAGCGGCGAGGGATCGCGGCCCCGACGGCGATGCGATCAGGTCGGGTTCGAAGATCTCGACACCGTCGAACCCCGCCGCGGCCGCGGCGTCGAGCTTCTCCTCGAGAGTCCCGGACAGACATACCGTGGCGATCGAGGTCCTCGGTAGCCGAACAGGGCCCCGGCGCGGTGATTCGACTCCCGTCGCGGTGGTGCCTGTGGTCATCGTCGACCTCCTACAGTGACGTCGGACACGGTGCCCATAATGTACCAAATAGTTCACTAGTCGTGTTCAGAGTTCCGACTATGCGAAAATTTTTATGGCCTCTGAACTGCCTAAATGGAACTTTTTATGAACTATCTGGTTAGTTGTCTTGACGAAGGCCGAACGTGTTTGTAGTCTCAGTCACACGCCATCCGAGCCGTGGCGCACACCACACCTGGAGGACCGATGACCACCACCCACCACGACCTGCCGGCGCCCGCGCCGCGCAAGGCGGCGCTGGCCAGCTTCATGGGCAGCCTGGTCGAGTACTACGACTTCTTCATCTTCGGCACCGCGTCCGCGCTGGTGTTCAACAAGATCTTCTTCCCCGAGTTCAGCTCCGGCGCAGGAACACTCGCCGCCTTCGCGACCTTCGGCGTCGCTTATGTCGCGCGTCCCGTCGGTGCCGTGATCCTCGGCCACTTCGGTGACCGGATCGGCCGCCAGCGCGTGCTGGTGTTCACCCTGCTGCTGATGGGGGCTGCCACGTTCCTGATCGGCTGCCTGCCCGATTACCACACCATCGGGATGGCGGCGCCCATCGCACTGGTCACCCTGCGCCTGCTGCAAGGGCTGTCCGCGGCCGGCGAGCAGTCCGGAGCCAGTTCCCTGACCGTCGAGCACTCGGACTCCGGGAAGCGCGCGTTCTATGCGAGCTGGACCCTCAACGGCACCCAGGCCGGCCTGCTGGTCGGCACCCTGGCCTTCATCCCGGTCGCAGCCCTGCCCGAGGACGCCCTGCTCAGCTGGGGTTGGCGCATCCCGTTCCTGTTCAGCTCCGTCGTGATGCTGGTCGCCTACCTGATCCGTCGCACCATGCCCGAGACCCCGGTCTTCGAGGCCGTCAAGGAGGCCGACGGCGTCTCCGAGGTGCCCCTGTTCAACCTCCTGCGCAACCATTGGCGTCCGCTGCTGCGCGTGATCGCCTGTGCCCTGATCGCCACGATGAGCACCCTGTTCTCCACCTTTGCGCTCAAGTACGCCACCGACGACTTCGACGTCTCCAAGGGCTCGATGCTGACCGTGAGCGTCGTGGCGAACCTGGTCATGCTGTTCACCCAGCCCCTGTGGGGCATGATCTCGGACCGCGTCGGTCGCAAGCCGATCTTCATCGGCGGTGCCGTGGGCTGCGCGGTGCTCTCGTTCCCCTACCTGTTCCTGCTCACCACCGGATCGTTCTGGGTGATCCTCTTCTCCACCCTCGTCATCCAGTCGTTCGTCTACGCCGCGGCCAACGCCATCTGGCCGTCGTTCTACGCCGAGATGTTCCCGGCGCAGGTCCGCTACTCGGGCGTGGCGATCGGCACCCAGATCGGCTTCATGGCCAGTGGCTTCCTCCCGCTGATCGCCGCCGCGATCCTCGGTGAAGGCCGCATGGGGTGGGTCCCGGTCGCGATCGTCGTCGCCGTCTGCGCACTGATCGCAGCGGCCGCCGCCACCACCGCGATCGAGACGAACAAGACCGACACGATGCGCCTCGGCGAGAAGGCCGGCACGGGCGAGTCCGACGCCGTGGCCACACCGCCGGTGCTCAACGGCGCGCCTGCCTGATCAACGTCAGCCCCCCAGCCCAGCCCGACCAGGAGACCACAGATGTTCGCTTCCGAGTTCGCCACCGCCACCCGACGGATCAACGAGGGAGCCACGGTCTGTGCCCTGGTCGGGCAGGGCATCTCCCGGTCCCTGACCCCGCCGATGCACGAGCAGGAGGCGGCCGCGCAGGGCCTGGACTACACCTATCTCATCCTGGATGTGCCCGAATCGACGTCGGCGACCGTCGACCTCGGAGAGGTCCTGCGTCGTGCCGAGCAGGCCGGGATGCGCGGGTTGAACGTCACACATCCGTTCAAGCAGCGCGTGCTCGAACACCTCGACGAGCTGTCCCCCGACGCAGAGCGGCTCGGCGCGGTCAACACGGTGGTGTTCGAGGGCGGGCGACGAATCGGGCACAACACCGACTGGTCGGGCTTCGCCCGCAACTTCGATCTCGGGTTCGGCGTCGAGAGCCCCCGCCCGGTGTCGCGATCATCGGTCGTCCAGGTCGGTGCCGGCGGGGCCGGCGCGGCGGTGGCCTACGCGATGCTCACCCGCGGCGTCGAGAACTTCCACATCGTCGACGTGGATCCGATACGGGCAGAGGCGCTCGCAGCGTCATTGCGCCCACTGTTCCCCGCGACCGCACTGACCGCGGGCGGCTCCGGCGACGCGGACCAGCGGATCGCCACGGCCGACGGCCTGGTGCACGCGACACCCATCGGGATGTCGGCGCACCCCGGGATGGCGGTCTCCCCCTCGGCGCTGCGGCCCGGGCTCTGGGTGGCCGAGGTGGTCTATCGGCCGGTCGTGACCGAGCTGGTCGCCACCGCCCGCGCAATCGGGGCGCGCACCCTGACCGGCGACGGCATGGCCGTCCACCAGGCGGTCGACGCGCTTCGACTGTTCACCGGCATCGAGCCCGACGCGGAGCGCATGACCCGGCACATCGGTGCACTGATCGCCGCCGAGGACCACGCCGCCCTGCGGACCGCGTGAAGCGCGCCGGGCCTGCCGATGAACTAACGATAGAGTTCACATGGTGACCACCGAGATCATCCGCCGACGCGACGCCGACAAGACCAAGGCGAACATCGTGGCCGTGGCCACCAAGGAGTTCGCCAACAAGGGCTACGCGGGCGCTCGGGTCGACGAGATCGCCGCGAAGACCCACACCACCAAGCGGATGATCTATTACTACTACGGCGACAAGGACGGGCTCTATCAAGCTGTCCTGGAGGCGTCGTACGGAAAGATCCGACGCCTCGAGCAACGGGTCACCCACATCGAGGACGACCCGGTGACGGCGATCCGCCAACTGGCCGAGATCACCTTCGACCACCACGACCGCAACCCGGACTTCATCCGTATCGTCGCCGGCGAGAACATCCTCAAGGGCGCGCACATCAAGAACTCTGCGGCCGTCCAGGAACTGGGCAGCCCGGCCGTCGACATCCTCGGACGCATCCTCGAGGTGGGCCGGGACCGAGGACTGTTCCGCACCGACGTCGACGCGCTCGACGTGCATCAGGCGATCAGCAGCTTCTGCTTCTTCCGGGTCGCCAATCGCTACACCTTCAAGACGCTGTTCGGCCGCGACCTGACCGCCCCGGAGCAACGCACCGGTCAGCGAAAGATGCTGGGCGACATGATCGTCGCCTACCTGACCGACATCGGCACCGCCGCCGACACCGATCACGATCACACAGACCACGATCACACAGACTGAGCGCGGCGGAGCCCCAAACCCCGCCGACAGAAACCACTTTCGCGCCGACAGAACCCGAAATCTTGCCGACAGCATCGCCATGCGCGAACTCCGCCGTCTTCCCGCCGCCGGTGCGTGTAGATCCGAGGACCGACCCGTTCGGCGAGGGCGGACCGTAGAGAACAGTCGACATCGGGCGGCTCGTCGTCCATGCGCGAGCCGTCGATGACTCCAATCAGCACTGATCGATTGCCCGATCGTTGTAGGCTCTGACCCACAGCGTGCAAGTATTGCCCCTGGGAGTCCTGATGGAATGGCTGCGCTATGTCCGCGTACTACCGATCGTCGCCATTCTGGCGGCGTCAACTGCTGCGACACTGGGGAGTCCGGGTCAGTCGTCGGCGGCCGAGATCGTTCAACCGTCGACCGTCAGCCTCGAGCCCCGGTCGTCCGTCGGATTCGAGCTCCGGCCGGTCGCCGGGCCGCCGCCGGGAGCCATCATCTTGGGGATGGCAAAGAACCAGTGGGAGTACTGCGTGCTGCTCTGCCCACCGATGATCGAGTTCGCGATCACTGTGCCGACTGCGGCGTTGCGCGCTCCCGATGTGTACGCCACAGCCCTGGCGGAGACCGGATCCGACAGCCGGGCAAAGGGTATCGCGTTGGCAACGGTGACCGGTCCGGCGAGCAGCGGGATCACCGACATGTTCGGCCACGATATCGCGATGGTGGTACCGAAGGTGAAGAACGTCATGGGAGTGGCAGCCGTCGAGATGATCAATGTTCTCGACACTGCCCGTTCGGGTGGCACACCTGATCAAGTCGGTGCGGCCTACGATGCGGGGCGCACCCGGATTCTCGACGCCGTCCAAACGCCGATGATGATGAACCCGCCGGACCTCAGACATCCGGAGACCAAGGCGCAGGCCGCCGCCGTCAACGCCGTCGACATCGGATGGACTGTGGGCTATGTGGTGCCGGAACTGATGCTGATCGGCGGTGCCGCCTCGGCCGACAAGGCTGCGAACACCCTGGCCGCGACGGGCGACCCCGACCAGGCACGGGCCGCGGGGACTGCAAGCCTCAATCAGGTCCTCAACAAGGTGGGTGACGTCATCACCGGGGCGATCCAGAATCGCCGGGTACCGGAGACGCCCACCGGCGCGCCACCCGCGAGCGATGCCGGCGCGCGGTGAGATCGATGTGCTTGCCCTCACCGGCCACGAGCTGATCGCGTTCAGCCGCCGCAGCACCCTCCGGAAGACCGCACGTCCCTGGTGATCTCGTTACGGGCGGCGAGTTCGTCGTCGGCGGGATAGTCGACGCCGGTCAGACATAAGCCGCGGGCCTCGGCGACGGGGATGCGGCTGTTGCGGGTGGTCTCGGTCAGCAATCCGACGCACCACTGCCCATCTCGCCGGCCATCCCCGACACTCGCAACGGCGCCGACGAGCGAGCGGACCATCGACCAGCAGAACGCGTCGGCGCTGACCCGGCCGATCAGCACTCCGCCCGGCCCTTCCGTCCAGTCGAAGTGCTGCAGATCGCGGATCGTGGTCGCGCCTTCGCGTCGCCGGCAGAAGGCGGCGAAGTCGTTGAGACCCACCAGCGACCGCGACGCTGCGTTCATCGCCTCGATGTCGAGCGGGCGGCGCCAGGTGGCGGTGGTGCGAGCCTCGACGGGCTCGGCACCGAACGGCGCGTCGGTGAGGCGGTAGCGATAGTGCCGGCGCAGGGCCGAGAATCGGGCGTCGAAGTCACCACTGACCCGGGTTATCTGCCGGACACGAACGTCGTCGGGCAGCATCTTCGCGAGCCGGCCGACCAGCCGAGAAGGATCACCCGCGATGGACCTGGCGGCCAGCGCCGATTCCGGGATGTCGGTGTGTGCGACCTGCCCCGTGGCGTGGACACCGGCGTCGGTGCGCCCGGCGACGGTGAGCCGGACCGGCACCCGCACGATGGTGCTGAGCGTGTCCTGCAGCACCCCGCAGACCGTGCGCTGCCCCACCTGGGTTGCCCAGCCCGCGAAGTCGGTGCCGTCATAGGAGACGTCCAACCGCAGACGACAGAACCCGCCGTCACCTGATGTGGTGACGGCGGGTTCTGGCAACTGATCTGCGCTCAGACGACGACTACTTCTTGTCGCCGTCGACGTCTGCGTCGGCAGCTTCGGCGTCGGCAGCGGTGGCGGCGGAGGACTCGTCGTCGACGGCCTCGGCAACGGCCTCGGCGTTCTCGACCTGAGCCTCGGTGGCCTCGGCCTCAACGGCCTCGACCACGTTGTCGGCCTCGGCAGCGTCCGACTCGGCGACGACCTCTTCGGTGGCGTCGAGCTTGTCCTCGGCGGCCTTCTTGGAGGCGGCGACACGGGTCGCGCGGCTGGCCTCGCTCGAGGCGGTCGTCTCACGCACCAGCTCGATCACGGCCATCGGGGCGTTGTCACCCTTGCGCGGCAGCGTCTTGATGATGCGGGTGTAGCCGCCGTTGCGCTCGGCGAAGAACGGACCGATCTCGTCGAACAGCGTGTGCACGATGTCCTTGTCACGGATGTCCTTCATCACCTGGCGACGGTTGGCCAGCGAACCGGCCTTCGCGTGGGTGATCAGCTTCTCGGCGTACGGACGCAGCCGTTTCGCCTTCGCTTCGGTGGTGGTGATACGGCCGTGCTCGAACAGCGACGTGGCGAGGTTCGCCAACATTGCCTTCTGATGGCTGGCCGACCCGCCGAGGCGGGCACCCTTGGTGGGCTTGGGCATTGTCTTCTCCTAGAAGAAACTCACGATCTCACGACCGGAAGTCAGGGTTTTGGCGACAGCCTTACAGCTGTTCGGTTTCAGCGAAATCCTCACCGGAATCGGCGTCGAAGGACGCGTCATCCGACCACGTACCGGTTGCCGGGTCGTATCCGGCGACCTGCGACGGGTCAAAGCTGGCCGGGCTGTCCTTGAGCGACAGACCCAGCGCGTGCAGCTTGACCTTGACCTCGTCGATCGACTTCTGCCCGAAGTTGCGGATGTCGAGCAGATCCGACTCGGTCCGTGCCACCAGCTCGCCGACGGTGTGCACACCTTCGCGCTTGAGGCAGTTGTACGACCGGACGGTCAGCTCGAGATCCTCGATCGGCAGGCTGAACGACGCGATGTGGTCGGCCTCGGCCGGCGACGGCCCGATCTCGATGCCCTCGGCCTCGACGTTGAGCTCCCGAGCGAGCCCGAACAGCTCGACCAGGGTCTTGCCCGCCGAAGCAAGCGCGTCCCGAGCGGTGATCGAGTTCTTGGTCTCCACGTCGAGCACGAGCCGATCGAAGTCGGTGCGCTGCTCGACACGGGTGGCCTCGACCTTGTAGGTCACCTTGAGCACCGGCGAGTAGATCGAGTCGACCGGAATGCGGCCGATCTCGGCTCCCGACGCCTTGTTCTGCACGGCCGGCACATAGCCGCGGCCCCGCTCGACGACGAGCTCGATCTCGAGCTTGCCCTTGTCGTTCAGGGTGGCGATGTGCAGGTCAGGGTTGTGCACGGTGACGCCGGCCGGCGGGACGATGTCGGCGCCGGTGACGGTGCCCGGACCCTGCTTGCGCACGTACATGGTGACCGGCTCGTCCTCTTCGGAGCTGACCACGAGGCCCTTGAGGTTCAGGATGATGTCGGTGACGTCTTCCTTCACTCCGGGAACGGTGGTGAACTCGTGCAGGACACCGTCGATCCGGATGCTGGTGATCGCGGCGCCCGGGATCGAGCTGAGCAGGGTACGACGCAGCGAGTTACCAAGGGTGTAACCGAATCCCGGCTCGAGCGGTTCGATGACGAACTTCGACCGGTTCTCGGCGATGATCTCCTCGGTGAGGGCGGGTCGCTGTGAGATGAGCATTTCTGTGTTTTCTCCTTTGGCCTACCGCTATTTGAAGGCCTCGAGGGTGAAACCGAACAGCCTTGTGGCTGTTGGCTGGACTGCTCGAGAACTACTTGGAGTAGAACTCGACGATGAGCTGTTCCGTGAGCGGCACGTCGATCTGGGCGCGCTCGGGCACCTGGTGCACGAGGATGCGCAGGGTCGACGGAACCACCTGCAGCCAGCCCGGAACCGGACGGTCGCCCTGGATCTCCTTGGCGATCTGGAACGGGACGGTCTGCAGCGACTTCGGACGGACGTCGATGATGTCGTACTGGCTCACGCGGTAGCTGGGCACGTCCACGTTCACACCGTTGACGGTGAAGTGGCCGTGGCTGACCATCTGACGGGCCTGACGACGGGTCCGGGCCAGGCCGGCGCGGTACACGACGTTGTCGAGACGGGTCTCGAGGATCTTCAGCAGCTCGTCGCCGGTCTTGCCGTTACGACGGTTGGCCTCTTCGTAGTAGCGACGGAACTGCTTCTCCATCACTCCGTAGGTGAAGCGGGCCTTCTGCTTCTCCTGCAGCTGCTGCAGGTATTCGCTCTCCTTGATCCGCGAACGGCCGTGCTGGCCGGGCGGGTAGGGGCGACGCTCGAACGCCTGGTCGCCGCCGATGAGATCGACGCGCAGACGACGGGACTTCTTTGTTGCGGGGCCGGTATAACGAGCCATGGTTTTCTAGTCCTCCCTTTCCCGCTAGACCCGACGCCGCTTGGGCGGACGGCAACCGTTGTGCGGCTGCGGGGTGACATCGGAAATCGTGCCGACCTCGAGACCGGCGGCCTGCAGCGACCGGATGGCGGTCTCACGACCCGAACCCGGTCCCTTGACGAACACGTCGACCTTCTTGACGCCGTGCTCCTGGGCCTTGCGTGCAGCGTTCTCGGCCGCGAGCTGAGCCGCGAACGGAGTGCTCTTACGCGAGCCCTTGAAGCCGACGTGACCCGACGACGCCCAGCTGATGACGTTGCCGTTGGGGTCGCTGATCGACACGATGGTGTTGTTGAACGTCGACTTGATGTGTGCGTTGCCGTGCGGGACGTTCTTCTTATCGCGACGGCGGGTGCCCTTCTTGGGGCCTGCGCTACGTGACTTGGGTGGCATTACTTCTTCTTCCCGGCGATGGTCTTCTTCGGGCCCTTGCGAGTGCGGGCATTGGTCTTGGTGCGCTGTCCACGGACGGGCAGGCCACGACGGTGGCGCAGACCCTGGTAGCAGCCGATCTCGATCTTGCGACGGATGTCGGCCTGCACCTCGCGACGCAGGTCACCTTCGACCTTCACCGAGTTCTCGATGTACTCACGCAGCTTCGCAACGTCTGCGTCGGTGAGATCCTTCGCGCGGAGGTCGGCGGAGAGGCCGGTCCCCTCGAGGATCTCCTTGGAGGTGGTACGACCAACTCCATAGATGTAGGTCAGTGCGATCTCCAGCCGCTTCTCGCGGGGGAGATCCACACCAGCAACACGTGCCATGTGGCGGTTTCCTTTTCTTCTCAGAGGTCTGCTCCCAGTCCGTCCCGAAACTCTTGTCGGGCTCCGGCCTCTGAACCGGAGGTAGGCGACGACCCGTATGTCGGCGCTGGTGCTGGGAGGGCTTCCCACTGTGTTGGCTACAAAATGTTGGCTACAAAATGTTCAGCTCTGTTTTCGTATTCAGTTGTTCTGTATCCATCGCCCGTTCGCTCTCGCTCCCGGCGCGACGCTCAAGCGACCACGAGGGTTGCCAGTGATCAGCCCTGACGCTGCTTGTGACGCAGGTTCTCGCAGATCACCATGACCCGGCCGTTACGGCGGATCACCTTGCACTTCTCGCAGATCGGCTTGACGCTCGGCTGAACCTTCACGTCCGCTTCTCCTTGACTGGTCCAGGCACGACAAAGCCGCACCCGATCTGTCCTCGCCCCTGTTGGGGGAAGTCTTACTTGTACCGATAAACGATGCGCCCACGACCGAGGTCGTACGGCGACAGTTCCACGACGACCCGGTCCTCGGGCAGGATGCGGATGTAGTGCTGCCGCATCTTGCCGCTGATGTGGGCGAGAACCTTGTGACCGTTCTCCAGCTCAATGCGAAACATCGCATTGGGCAGGGGTTCGATGACTCGTCCCTCGACCTCGATGGCCCCGTCTTTTTTCGCCATGTCCTCCGCGATCCTGGCTTCTGGTCCACCGAGACCGCGAAGCGATCCCACGACGTGAAGCCGGGTTGAATCCGTGTTTATCCGTTAGTGTGATGGCACTCCGATCATCACTGACCGGACCCACCGGTGGTGACCCATGCCGGACCCGCTGTTCCGCGGCCGGAAAGCCGAGGACACGCAGAGACCGGCGCGCGACGCACACCGACGTTCTATGTTACGCGAACTGCCAGTTCAGACCAAACCGCCAGGATCTCGCGCGCAGCACCCCACGTGTCACGAGCCGATCGACGCATTCGGGTCGAGTCGGACGCGGTGATCGAACATCCAGGACTGTGATCGCTCGGTAACGACATAGCGGAAGATCAGCCGCATGATCGCGTCGTTGAGCACCCTCCGCAGGCCGCCGGGCGTCTTGGTGCTGCTGGCCCGTGCCCCGACGGCGACGATCTTCTCGACGCGTGCCCGCCGTGCCGCCTCGAACGTCGCGAACCCGTCGTCGACGCGATCAGCCCCTGCCAGGCAGGACGCCAGCACCACGGCGTCCTCGAGTGCCATCGACGCCCCCTGCCCCGAGCTCGGCGCCGGCGCGTGGATCGCGTCCCCGACCAGTCCGATCCGACCGCGGTGCCAGACGGGCACGGTCGGCAGGTCATAGGTGTTGTCGCCGGCGAGCTCGAGTTCACCGGCGACGATGAGGTCGGCGAAACCTCCGTCGTCGCCGGAGGCCAGCTCGACGAGCAGGGCGCGCCACTGCGCCTCTGACGTCCGCGCTCGCTCGGACGGCGGGATCGGCTCCCGGGGCACGTTGGCGAACCACACCACGTCGCCTGCGGGTGTCGGCAGTGCACCGAAGAAGGCGCGGCGCCCGAAGACAAACGTCCAGGACTCGGCACGCAGCGCCGCCGCCATCGACGTGCCGCGGGTGATCCCGCCGAAGTTGGTGAGCCCGACGTAGCGCCCTCGCGGAGTTGCCGGGTCGATGGCGCCACGGACCACCGAATGGATCCCGTCGGCGCCGATCAGCAGATCTCCGGTGCACCTCTCGCCGTCGGCGAGGGTGACCACGACCCCGCCGGTGGCCTGTTCCACGGCAACGGCACGGGCCCCGTGCCGCACCTCGATCCCGCGTGCCGCGGCTTCGCCGACCAGCGCGGCCGCGAGTTCGGACCGTTGGAAGGACAAGGCCGGCGTGCCGTCCGGCAGGGGCGAGCCGAGCGAGAGCATCCCGAGTTCATTACCCGTCGCACCCATCATCAGGTTGTGACGCGTCGGCACGCCGAGAGCACGCACCGGGTCGAGCGCGCCCAGCGCATCGAGCGCCGCCAGCCCGTTCGGTGAGATGGTGAACCAGGATCCCACCGGCCGCGCCGACGCGGACCGGGACTCCACCACGACCGCATCGACGCCGACGGCCCGCAACGCCATCGCCGTCGCCGGCCCGGCGATTCCGCCGCCCACGATCACCGCGCGCATGTCATCATCCCTTCGTACGAAACTTGTATGATTCGAAAATCGAATCTTTCACTTATCGAAAGGAAAGCACGATGGCGACGCCCCGTCAAGAGGCGATGGATGCCGTCGGCCGTGCACTGCAGCGTTATCAGCGCACCGTGCAGTCATTCGACGACGCGGTAGGGCGACGCCTCGGGGTCGGGCCCGCGGATCTGCGCTGCCTCGACTGGCTGAGTGAAGGGCCGCGATCGGCCGGTGAGCTGTCCGTCGCGACCGGTCTGCGACCCGCCGCGACGACCGCACTCATCGACCGGCTGACCGACAAGGGATTCGTGCGCCGATCGCCCTCGCCCACCGATCGGCGGCGGGTCCTCGTGGAGCTGACAACTGCAGGACAGCAACAGATCTGGGATCTCTACGGCCCGATGGTCGCCGATGGCCAACACCTCTTCGACGACCACTCGACCGCACAACTGGACGCGCTGGCCCGTCTGCTCGGCGAGATGACCGACCTCACCGAGCGCCATCGTGCTCGCGTCGAGGGCGCCGAATGATCACCACGGTCGCGAAACAACCTGCGCCGCATGCCGTCAACCCCGTAGATTGACCCGCGTGGGCGGACCACTCGTCGGGACCCGCACCCGCCTCTTCGATGGTCCCGGCAACTCATAGAGGAGGCCGATGGCAACCATCGACGACTACCTGACCGGACTCGCCGACGACGATCGGCAAGCGATCGAGCGGATCTATGCGATAGCGCGCGAACTCGTGCCGGACGCCGAGCAGGGAAAGGGATACGGGATGCCGGCCCTCACCTACCAGGGCAAACCGTTGCTCTCGGTGATGCGGACCAAAAAGCACATCGGCATCTATCCGTTCAGCGCGGACGCGGTCGCGGCCGCGGCGCCGATGCTCGACGGCTTCGACGTCGAGAAGGGAACGATCCGATTCCAGCCGCAGACTCCCCCGCCGGCGGAAGCGATTCGAGCGCTGGTGTCCATTCGCCGCAGCCAGATCGGGTAGGTGCCGGAGCCATCTCCATGCACCGCCGACCCCGCGACCCGGCACGAGCGAAATCCGGGACGACGTCCACCGACCTGGCACACTGTGCCCATGTCCGCGTTCTTGATCCGTTCCGCATTCACCGGGTTCGCCCTGTGGATCGCGACTTTGATCGTTCCGGGGCTCGATTTCGTCGGGGGGTCGACGGGCTGGCAGCAGTTCGGCATCGTCGTGGTGGTCGCCCTGATCTTCGGTGTGGTCAACGCCTTCATCAAACCCGTCGTCCAGATCCTCTCGATACCCCTGTACATCCTGACCCTGGGTCTCATCCACGTCGTGATCAATGCCTTCATGCTGGAGATCACGGCCTGGATAACCCGGAACACCACACACTGGGGCCTGGAGGTCGACAGCTTCTTCTGGTCGGCCATCTTCGGCGCCATCGTGATCTCCATCGTCGGCTGGATGGTCGGTCTACTGCTCAAGGAGCCGGTGTGAGTACCCCGCGACGACCGGCGCGTCTGTTCGCGCTCCTCGCCGCCCTGTCCATCGGCGCACTGTCGCTGGCGGCGTGTGGCGACGACGGTGGCGGCGACAAGCCCCGAACGGTGACCGTCGTCGGCAATGGAAAGGTCACCGGGACACCGGACACCCTGCACGCCGATATCGGGGTGCAGGCAACCGCCGACGATGTGTCCGGGGCCCTGAACGAGACCAGCACGAAGGTCACACAGGTGACCGACGCCGTCGTCGGTGCCGGGGTCGACCGCAAGGACATCCAGACCCAGCAGGTCAACCTCAGCCCGCAGTATTCGTCGCCGGCGCCGGGCGGGACCAGCCAGATCTCCGGGTATCAGGCCACCAACACCATCCGGGTCACCATCCGTGACATCGGCAAGGCCTCCGACGTCCTGGCGGCGGCGGCGACCGCCGGCGGAGACAACACCCGGATCAGCAACGTCGGCTTCAGCATCGACGACGACTCCGAGTTGATGAAGCAGGCCCGGGAGGCCGCCTTCAACGACGCACGTTCCCGCGCGGAGCAATACGCGTCGTTGGCCGGGGATTCGCTCGGCAAGGTGCAGACGATCACCGAGCAGACCAGTGGACAGGACCAACCCGTGCCGCTGCAACGCGATTCCGTCGCGTCCGCGGCTCCGGTGCCGGTGGAACCCGGCCAGCAGACGCTCAGCTTCTCGGTGACCGTCACGTATGCGCTGAGCTGAGCTCCGCGGCGATACCGTCCGCCCACTGCCGGATGGCGTCCCAGTCGCGGGTGTCGCGGAACGCCTCCGGTGTGTTGCGGGCCATCGACTTCTCGATGAACCCGTGCGGATCGTCCGGAACGCGACCGGCGAAGACCTTGTGGCCCCTCACCCCGGCCGATTCCGCGAGCTCGAGGACCTTATGCGGTTCGAGCCATTTCGAGTCCTCGTCGAGTTGCTCTTCGGCATGCTCGCCGGTCGGCCCGGAACTGAAGATCCAGAACGGCATCGTCGCGAGCTCGTCGTGGTGCTTTTTCAGGAAATCTCGCGCATGTCTGCGCCAACGTCCCGTGTACACGGCGCTGCCCAGGACCACGGCCTGATAGCCGTCGCACCCGGTCTCACCGGCCTCGAGACAGTCGACGTCGAGACCACGGTCACGCAGTTCGGCGGCGATCGCCTCGGCGATCTCGGCAGTCGAATGATGCTTGCTGGCGTATGCGACGAGAACTTTCGACATGATGTCATCGTCACTCGCCGCCTCACGTCGGACCAGGGCCCAACGTCACATCGTTCGGGGCCAGGTGTTGTCCCGCGTGATCAGACCGTCGAGCCGGCCCCGAGAATCGCCGCGACTTCGACTGCAGGCGCCGCTGAGCCGAGCACCTGGATGGCGACGTGGTCGGCGCCCGCGGCCAGATGTTCGTCCACGCGGGCGCGCACCAGTGCGGCATCGCCGTGCGCCACCAGCGCGTCGATCAGGTCGTCGCTGCCGCCGTCGGCGATGTCGGCGTCGGTCCAGCCGAGCCGTTTCAGATTGGACGTGTAGTTGCGCAGATGCAGGTACGGCTGGTCGACGGGTGGACGACCGACGGCACGCGCGGCGGCCGGATCGGTGTCGACAACGACCTTGTGTTCGGGCGCGAGCAGCACACCCGCCCCCAGCTCATCCCGGGCGACCTCCGTGTGCGCCGGGGGCGTCAGATACGGGTGCGCACCGAGGGCACGATCTGCCGACATCCGCAGCATCCGGGGTCCGAGCGCGGCGAGCAGGCGGCGCTCGACCGGTACCCCCTTCTCGTCGAGCACATCGAGATACTCGCTGACCGCGTCGTACGGCTTGCGGTACTCGGCGATCGCCTCGGGATGTCCGGCACCGATCCCGAGGTAGAACCGACCGGGGAAATCCGATTCCACCTCGAAGAACTCGTCCGCCATGGCGGCGGCGTCGGTGTTCCAGATGTTGACGATTCCGGTCGCCACCGTGACGGTCTCCGTCGCGTCCAGGATCGCGCGGACCGGCGTCAGGTTCTTCGGCGAACCACCGAGCCAGATCGCGCCCAGACCCAACTCTTCGAAACGACGTGCCTCGTCGGGGGTGAACCGGTCCCACCGACCCCAGACGCCGTGGCTACCGAAGCGTGCGATGTGTGTTGACCTGTCGATGTCGTCGCTCGTCATATGCGGCACAACTCATCGCGGGCGCCGAAGATTCCACCGACATGGCACGCTATGGCCCATGCGTGCAGTGATCCAACGCGTCAGCCAGGCATCGGTCGTGGTCGACGGCGATACGGTCGGCGAACTCGACCTCGCCGACGGACGTCAAGGGCTGGTCGCGCTCATCGGTGTGACGCACGTCGACACCGTCGAGCAGGCCGCGAAGCTGGCCGACAAGATCTGGCGCCTGAGAATTCTGGACGGCGAGGACGGCCGCGAGAGTTCGGCATCCGATGTCGGCGCACCGATACTCGTCATCAGCCAGTTCACCCTCTACGCGAACACCGCGAAGGGACGGCGACCCTCGTGGAACGGTGCCGCCCCGGGTCCGGTGGCCGAACCACTCGTCGACGCGGTCGCCGACGCGCTGCGCGACGCCGGCGCGACGGTGGCCACCGGCCGATTCGGCGCGCACATGGAGGTCGCGCTCATCAACGACGGACCGGTCACGCTCATCCTCGACGTCTGATCACGCATCGTCGGATCGGTAGTCTCGACACCGTGGGACGTATCACCGCCCGACGACGGGTGACCAGGATTCGACGTGACGCACCGGCCTCGGTGCGCGCCGACGTCCTGGCCGTCGAGGAGCCGCTGGAGATCCGGGTGAACGGCACCCGGCTCTCGGTCACCATGCGCACACCGGGCAGCGACGTCGAACTCGCGATCGGGTTCCTGGTCTCCGAAGGTGTGATCACCAGCGGAGCCGACATCGAACTGGCCCGATACTGCGCGGGGGCCACCGACGAAGGCGTCAACACCTACAACGTGCTCGACGTCGTGCTCTCCCCCGGTGTCGCCCCACCGGCCCCCGAGCTGAGCCGCAACTTCACCACCAGCAGTGCGTGCGGCGTGTGCGGTAAGGACAGCATCGAGTCCGTGACCACCCGGTCGCACTTCGATCCAGCCGCCGACCCGATCGTCGTCGACGCCGGGATGCTGCTGGATCTCCCGGCCCGCCTGCGTGCCGGACAGGCGGTCTTCGACAAGACCGGCGGTCTGCATGCCGCCGCGCTCGTCGACGGCCATACCGGCGACATCCTGGTGCTCCGTGAAGACGTCGGGCGCCACAACGCCGTCGACAAGGTGATCGGGTGGGCGACGGCAGAGCATCGACTTCCCTTGCGCGGTCACATCCTTCAGGTGTCCGGACGTGCCAGCTTCGAACTCGTCCAGAAGTCGGCGATGGCAGGTATCCCGGTGCTGTCGGCGGTGTCGGCACCGTCGTCACTGGCCGCCGAGCTCGCCGACGAGCGCGGCATCACGCTGGCCGGCTTCGTGCGAGGCGACTCGATGGTCCTCTACACGCGACCCGACCGGGTCGATACCGACACCGAGCACGCCTCTGCCGCATTAGGCTGAGCGGGTGCAGACACGGATCACCGGCACCACGATGCCGGTCCTGGAACTGACCCTCGACCCCGGCGAACACATCATCGCCGAGGGCGGTGACGTGGCCTGGTTGACACCTGGTTTCGACATGGAGACATCGACCGCGTTCGGGTCGGGCGGCAAGGGCGGATTCATGAGCGGCCTCAAGCGCATGCTCGGCGGCGGCCAACTCTTCCTCACCAAGTACACCGCGCCGTCGCGTGGTGGATTCGTCGCCTTCGCGGCCAGCATGCCCGGCCAGATCCGGCAGTTGCAGATCGACGCGGCCGACGAATTCATGGTGCAGTCGGGCTCGTTCATGGCGAGCACCAACGACGTCGAAGTATCCGTGGGCATACAGAAGAAGCTGGGCGTCGGCGTGTTCGGTGGCGCAGGGGTGGTGTTCCAGAAGCTGTCGGGGTCGGGCGCCGCCTGGGTGCAACTGTCCGGCGAACTCGTCGAATACGATCTGGCAGCGGGCCAGTCGATGCTGGTTCACCCTGGTCATCTGGCCCTGTTCCGAGGCGAGATGACCCTGGACTTCGCCAAGATCAAAGGCGTCAAGAACAAATTCTTCGGCGACTCGCTGTTCCTCGCCGAAATCCATGGCCCCGGCCACATCTGGTTGCAGTCGATGACCCCGGACAAGCTGGCGGCAGCCCTGGAACCGTATCTGCCCAAGGACAACTCGCCGTCGGTGTCGACCGGGAACAACTGACGGTCACACTCTCGACGGGTTCACCCGTCGCCCGAGGTCGCCAGCCGGACCAGCTGTCCCGGTGTCGCATCCGGCAGGTAGGCCCGGCTGATGGCCAGGCCGATGCGCGGCAGGTCGGCCTCGTCGCGGTAGGCGAGATACACCGGTTCGTAGCGCGGATTGAACTTCTTCTTGAACACGTGCAGCGAGCGGAATCCGTAGAACGGCTCCATCGCCGCCCCGAGACTGTCGAGCACACGGTCCATCCGTTCCGGTTCCGGCTCGTCGTCGCTGTGTGCAAGCGGCGCTCCCGACAGCGAGAGGAACTGTGCCCCCTCCTGTTTGAATGCCACCGCCGATGATGCGATCAGGTATTCGATGACCGGGCCGAAACCATCGGTCCGACGACGCATGATGTCCAGGGTCCATCCCCGAGCCTCTCCGCCCGGAGCGAAGACGGGCAGCCACGACAGCACGCCGTGCACGCTGCCATCCTCGTCGAGGGCCAGCGCCACCCGGACCTCGCGATCCATCGCCTCCTCGACACTGCCCAGGGTGAACCCCATCTCGGGCAACCCCTTGTCGCCCACCCACTCCTCGGAGATCGCCCGTACCTGGGCCTTGATCGAGAAGGATTCTTCGGCCAGTCGGGTCAACCGAAACGAGATCGCCTGCTTCTTTGCCTTGTTCAGCGCTGACCGCACGTGCTGCCACTTCTTGCCGGTGAACTCCAGCCCGGGCAGGTCCACGATGGTGTCCTCGGCGATCTGCACACTGCGCCAGCCCAATTCCTCTGCCGTGCGGGCCGTGTCGGTTCCGACGGAGAACCAGCACGGTGTCTTCCCACTGTGCTCGGCCAGATCGATGAACCCCTGCACCGTGGGCCCGAGGTCTTCCTCGTCGCACACCGGATCGGCCAGAGCGAGCAGGGTTCCCACATGATTCTGATAGGCGACGACCCCGGACCCGTTGTCGGAGAACAGATACTCGTTGCCCGGCCAGGTGATCATCCAGGACATGGTGCCGCCGCCGTGCACACGCAGCAATTCCTTGACCGCGTCCACGGGGTCATTGCCGCCGGTGGGCCCCACATGGCGAACCCGCCAGGGCACCCGGAACGCGAAGCGGCCGGGGATCAGGATCGCCAGGACCACGGCCCACAACAGCGATGTGCCCACGGTGACGGTTCCCTGTGACCCGAAGTCTCTGGTGATCGCGACGAGCACCAGCACGATGACCGTCGCCACCACGTTGAGCGAACCGATGATCACGGCGACCCACCAGGCCCAGCGGCGCCCCCGCCGCAACTGGTCGGCGATCAGCACGTTGATGGCGACGCCGATCAGCATGGACCACAACGAATCGTCGTCGGTCGCGTCGGTCGGGCCCAGCGGCCCGCTGGTCGGGAAGAACCACACGACGAGACTCGCGGCCGCGATGATGAGGATGCCGACGCACCCGAGCATCCGCACCTCGCGCCTCGTTCTGGGAAACAGTCCCTTCTCGCCGGTGCTGAGCCATCGCTCACCGACGAAGATCATCAGCACGACGGCGATGACATACTCCGCGGTCGCCAGCGTGCCCTCGAAGAGGAAAGTGATCGCGACCGCTGCGGCGAGCAACGCGCGCAGACGAAGTCGCCACGGCGAACGAAGGGTTGCGGTTGCCGCGGCGACCGCGCACACCACCATCGTCATCGCGCCGACGGTCCGGGCATCGCCGAGTTCACGCGCCCACTGCCACGACAGTCCACCCCGAGTGAGCAGCCAGAACAGCAACGCGCAGAGCAACTCGACGACGACGAGACCGCCGACGGCGACAGCGAGCACCCGGGCCGTACCCAACCGCCATTCCGCCCAGCCGATCCCGACGGCGATCGCGATCAGTGCGACCGCGTATGTGCCGGGACTGGTCTCCACGACCGCCGAGGTGAGCAGCGTCCACCATTTCTGGTCGGCCAGCGACGGAACACCGAACGCGACGTCGGCGTACCAACCCTTGTCGGGCGCCTGACCCCACAGCGCTCCTGTCGCGATTCCGAGCACGAGCACCGCCAGCCACAGCACGATGGTGAACGGGACCCGTCGGACCGTCGCCGTCACCGACGCCGCGAGATCTGATGCCGTTTCAGGCTCTGCAATGTCGGCCGTGTTCATCGCTCACCGTCCGATCCGCCGGGCCCGACGGGCTCGTGGCGCCACCGGGAATCGATCTCAAGTGGTCAGCGTAACAATCGGCGGGTCGATCGGGTGGCGAACCGAGTCAGGCCGCGGCCCAGCTCGGCAGCGGCTCAGCTCGGACGGGTGGTGAGAATCCTCGGTCCGTCGCCGGTGACCACGACGGTGTGCTCCCAGTGCGCCGAGCGAGACCCGTCGTCGGTGACCACGGTCCAGTCGTCGTCGAGCACGGATGTCTCCGTCGTCCCGAGCGTGAGCATGGGCTCGATCGCCAGGGTCGAACCCACCACGAGAACCGGACCACGATTGGGTTTGCCCTCGTTCGCGAGGAACGGTTCCATGTGCATCTCGCGGCCGATCCCGTGGCCGCCATAACCGGAGACGATGCCGAACTGCCGACCGAACTTCTGCTCCGCGGCGCGAGTGCCCATCTCGATCGCGTGCGAGATGTCGGTGAGGCGGGCGCCATCCACCATGGCGGCGATACCGGCCTCCATCGATATCCGGGTGGCCTCGGACAGTTCGGCGTCGGCGGTGGACAGTTCGCCGACCCCGAAGGTCCAGGCGGAGTCACCGTGCCAGCCGTCGAGGATCGCGCCGCAGTCGATCGATACGAGGTCACCGTCGGCCAGGACCACGTCCGCCGAAGGGATGCCATGCACCACAACGTCGTTCACCGAGCTGCAGATCGAACCGGGAAATCCGTGATAGCCCTTGAACGATGGGACGGCGCCGGCCTCCCGGATGACTGCCTCGGCCACCTGATCGAGGTCGAGCGTGGTCACGCCGGGCGCGGCGGCCGCGCGTACGGCGACCAGGGCGGCGCCCACGACAGATCCGGCCGCAGCCATGGCGTCGACCTCACCGGCCGTGCGGAACGGGACCGGCTTGGGTTTGCGAAATGCCATGGGTGCGACCGATATCTGTCGTCAGTGAATGTGAGTCAGGACACACCGGCGCCCAGCGCGCTGAGGACGCGCTGATGCACGTCCTGCACGTCGCCGACCGCGTCGATGGTCTTGACCTCGGTGCCGTAGTACTCGAGCAACGGGGCGGTTTCCTTGGTGTAGACCGCCATCCGGTTGCGGATGACCTCTTCGGTGTCATCGGCGCGCCCGCGGGCCATCATGCGATCGACCACGACGTCGGTGTCCACCTCGAACGACAGCACCGCGTCGAGGCTGGTGTCGAGCTTGGCGAGAATGTCGGCGAGCGCGTCGGCCTGCTCGGTCGAGCGGGGGAAGCCGTCGAGGATGAATCCCTTTGCGGCATCCGGCTCGGCGACGCGTGCGCGAACCATGTCGACGGTGATCTCCGAGGGGACCAGGTCACCGGCGTCGAGGTAGCGCTTGGCCTCGATGCCCACCGCGGTGCCCTGGGAGATGTTGGCACGGAACAGGTCTCCAGTGGAGATGTGCGGAATGCCTAGGGCCTCCGAGAGCAGTTCCGCCTGGGTACCCTTGCCGGCGCCGGGGGGGCCGAGAATGACGAGTCTCACTTGAGGAATCCTTCGTACTTGCGTTGCATCAATTGACTGTTGACTTGCTTCATCGTGTCCAGACCCACGCCGACCATGATCAACACGGCCGTGCCCCCAAATGGCAGGTTCTGCACACCACCGCTGTTACCGATCTCGAGGAACAGGTTTGGCAGTACCGCGATGATACCCAGGTAGATCGAGCCCGGCAGTGTGATGCGGCTCAGCACATAGCCGAGGTAGTCGGCGGTCGGGGATCCCGGACGGATGCCGGGGATGAACCCGCCGTACTTCTTCATGTCGTCGGCACGCTCTTCCGGATTGAACGTCACCGCCACATAGAAGTAGGTGAAGAAGATGATCATCAGGAAGTACACGAGGATGTAGACCCAGCTGCCGGGGTCGGTCAGGTACTGATTGATGTAGCGCTGCCAGGTCGACTGCGTGCCGTCCGATCCCTGCGTCAACTGCAGGATCAGCTGCGGCAGGTAGAGCAGTGATGAGGCGAAGATCACCGGGATGACGCCGGCCTGGTTGACCTTCAGCGGCAGATATGTCGACGATCCGCCGTACATCTTGCGGCCCACCATGCGCTTGGCGTACTGGACCGGGATACGGCGCTGGCCCTGCTCGATGAAGACGACGCCCGCCACGATCAACAGGGCGGCGAGGCAGACGAGGCCGAAGACCAGACCGCCGCGGGTGTCGAGGATGTTCTTGCCCTCGGCCGGGATGCGGGCAGCGATACCGGCGAAGATCAGCAGCGACATACCGTTGCCGACGCCCCGCTCGGTGATCAGCTCACCGAACCACATGACCACACAGGCACCGGCGGTCATCACGAGCACGATGATCCCGAGACCGAAGATGGACTGGTCGTTGATGATCTGATCGGCCTGCGAGCAGTCCTGCAGCAGCTGGCCGCGATCGGCCAGCGCGACGATGCCGGTCGACTGCAGCAACGCCAGGGCGACGGTCAGATAGCGCGTGTACTGCGTCATCTTCGCCTGGCCGGACTGGCCTTCCTTGCGCAACTGTTCGAAGCGCGGGATCACCACGGTGAGCAGCTGCACGATGATGCTGGCGGTGATGTAGGGCATGATGCCGATCGCGAAGACCGACAGCTGCAGCAAGGCGCCGCCGGAGAACATGCTGATCAGCGAGTAGATGTTGGCCGCGCTACCGTGCGACACCTCGTCGATACACGCGTGTACGGCCTTGTAGTCGACGCCGGGGGACGGAATGGTCGCACCCAGTCGATACAGCACGATGATGCCGACGACGAAGAGGATCTTCTTCCTCAGATCGGGCGTCCGGAAGGCCGCGACGAGGGGGGAAAACACTAACTCCTCCTAGGAACGACCACGCGGATGGACTCGGACGTCCCCCACGTGCTCGGCAATCGACGTTGATCGAAGCGTCAAGACAACGCTTGAACTCTAACAGTCACGCCATCGGGCCTCGTCAGCGCGACGAGCTGATGTCCGGCTTGTCCTGTCCGGTGGCCGATGACAGACACCGATACCGCCGACGGGCCGGCAGCGTGAACGCAGCTGCCGGCCCGCGGCGGTACGGGCGAATCGATCAGAGTTCGGTCGCGCTGCCACCGGCAGCCGCGATCTTCTCCTTGGCCGAAGCCGTGAACTTGTCGGCGGTGACGTCGACCTTGACGCCGAGTTCGCCGTCGCCGAGCACCTTGACGAGCTGGTTCTTGCGAACCGCACCGGCTGCGACGAGCTCGTCGACGCCGATGGTGCCGCCCTGCGGGAACAGCTTGGCGATGTCGCCGACGTTGACGACCTGGTACTCGACCCGGTTGCGGTTGGTGAAGCCCTTCAGCTTCGGCAGCCGCATATGGATCGGCATCTGGCCACCCTCGAAGGCGGCGGGCACGTTCTTGCGCGCCTTGGTGCCCTTGGTGCCGCGGCCGGCGGTCTTACCCTTGGAGCCCTCACCGCGACCCACGCGGGTCTTGTCGGTCTTCGCGCCCGGGGCGGGGCGAAGGTGATGGAGCTTGATGGTCATTACTTAACCTCTTCGACTGTCACGAGGTGCCGAACCACGTTGATGAGGCCGCGGTTGATCGGAGTGTCCTCGCGGATGACCTCCTTGCGGATGCCCTTCAGGCCGAGGGTCCGCAGGCTGTCACGCTGGTTCTTCTTGGTACCGATGGTGCCCTTGATCTGGGTGATCTTGAGTTCTGCCATGTCGATCAGACTCCTTGTCCGGCACGAGCACGCAGCATGCCCGCGGGAGCGACATCTTCGATCGGCAGACCACGACGTGCGGCGACCTCTTCGGGGCGCTGCAGCATCTTCAGCGCGGCAACGGTGGCGTGCACCACGTTGATCGCGTTGTCGCTGCCGAGGCTCTTGGCGAGCACGTCGTGCACGCCGGCGCACTCCAGCACGGCACGCACCGCGCCACCGGCGATGACACCGGTACCGGGGCTGGCCGGGCGGAGCATCACGACACCGGCCGCGGCCTCACCCTGGACGGGGTGGGTCACGGTGCCGGCGATCAGCGGCACGCGGAAGAAGTTCTTGCGAGCCTCTTCGACGCCCTTCTGGATGGCCGCGGGAACTTCCTTGGCCTTGCCGTAGCCGACACCGACCATGCCCTGTCCGTCGCCGACGACGACGAGAGCGGTGAAGGAGAACCGACGTCCACCCTTGACCACCTTGGACACACGGTTGATGGAGACCACGCGCTCGAGCTGATTGCGGTCCTCGCGGTCGCGGCCACCGCGGTCGTCGCGACGGCCACGGCCGCCGCGGCGGTCGCCGCCACGCTGTTCGTTACCCGCCGAGGCGGTGTTGTTGTCGTTTCCGGCGGGTCCGTTTCCGCCGTCACGCTGACGTCCGGGCATCAGAGGTTCCCTCCGGTCAAGTTGGTGAAGCTGGTGAAGATGGTCATCAGAAACTCAGGCCTCCCTCGCGGGCGGCGTCGGCGAGTGCCGCGATCCGGCCGTGGTAGTCCTTGCCACCGCGGTCGAACACGGCGGCCTCGACGCCGGCAGCCTTGGCGCGGGCGGCGATCAGCTCGCCGACCTTGCGGGCCTGCGCGGTCTTGTCGCCGCCGGCGGCACGCACGTCGGCCTCGATCGACGACGCGGCGGCCAGCGTGTTGCCGGCCAGGTCGTCGATGAGCTGCACGTGGATGTGACGCGAGCTGCGCTTGACCGCGAGACGTGGGCGCTCGGGGGTTCCGCTGACCTTCTTGCGCAGGCGGAAGTGACGGTTCGTGGTCGCGGTGCGACGACGGGTCGACACGTCCTTGCCGAGCGGCTTGCGGGCGGTCTTGGTCTTGGTTGCTGTATCACTCATGGCTTACTTACCCGTCTTTCCGACCTTGCGACGGATCTGCTCGCCTTCGTAGCGAATGCCCTTGCCCTTGTAGGGGTCAGGACGACGCAGGCGGCGGATGTTCGCCGAGATCTGGCCGACTTGCTGCTTGTCGATACCCGAGACCGAGAACTTGGTGGGCGACTCCACGGCGAAGGTGATGCCTGCGGGCGCCTCGATCGGCACGGGGTGGCTGTAGCCCAGGGCGAACTCGAGGTCGCTGCCCTTGGCCTGCACGCGGTAGCCGACACCGAAGATCTCCATCTTCGTGGTGTAGCCCTGCGTGACGCCGACGACGAGGTTGTTCACCAGCGACCGGCTCAGACCGTGCAGGGCACGGCTGCGGCGCTCGTCGTTCGGCCGGCTGACAACGATGGTGTTGTCTTCCTTGGCGATGGTGATCGGTTCCGACACGGTCAGGCCGAGCTCACCCTTGGGGCCCTTGACCTTCACGTTCTGGCCGTCGATCGTGACGTCGACGCCGGCCGGGATCTCGATGGGGTTCTTTCCGATACGCGACATGTTGTGAGCCTCCCCTACCAGACGTACGCGAGGACTTCGCCGCCCACGCCCTGGTTGGCTGCCTGGCGGTCGGTGAGCAGGCCGGATGACGTGGAGATGATCGCCACGCCGAGGCCGCCCAGGACCTTGGGCAGGTTGGTGGACTTTGCATACACCCGAAGACCCGGCTTCGAGACGCGGCGCAGACCTGCGATGCTGCGCTCACGGCTGGGGCCGTACTTCAGAGAGACGACGAGGTTCTTGCCGACCTCGGCATCCTCGGTGCGGTAGTCGGTGATGTAGCCCTCGCGCTTGAGGATCTCGGCGATGTTCACCTTGATCTTCGACGACGGGAGAGTCACCTCGTCATGGAACGCCGAGTTGGCGTTACGCAGACGTGTCAAGAAGTCTGCGATCGGGTCAGTCATGGTCATGGTTGACCGTCAACCTTTCTCGTGGCGGTTCCCATACAGCGCCGATCGCGGGAAACAATCCCTGACCTGCGGTGGGCCTTCCACGAAGTGGATAGTTGTGCATAAGGTTCTCGCCGCCGATGCCCTTGGCTTTTCACCGGCACCGGCGACTATTCAGTTGTGTCGATGAGCCGGCCCAAGGGCAGGCAACCGCTCAAGTGTAGAGAATTCGCTGGCCAGACCCAAATCGGTGCCGCCGAGGGCGCCCCAACCGCCGATCGAGCGGCCCGCGAGCGGCTCGAACTACTCAACCAACGACGGGGCCACCCCACCGGCGCAATGATCCCCAACTCAACCAGCGGCGGGGCCACCCCCACCACGCAACCGCCGGCTCAACGGTCCCCCAACCAGCGACGGGACCACCCCAACCGCTGATCGAGTAGCCCGCGAGCCGCCAGGCGAGCGAGCGTATCGAGATCACCGCCGCCCCAGCTCGAAGTCATACCGTGACGTCGGGACGACGTCGAGGTGCCGGTCGGCACCGAACCGCGCCACACTCGCCAGCATCTCGGTCAGGCGGCGTTCGAGTTCGCGCTGGTCACCGCCACTGCCGTAGAAGGCGTGGACGTCGGAGACCGCGGCCATCGGGAACAGTTCCTCGACGATGGCGTCGACGTGAACAGGGTCGTCGGTGAGCGGCCGGTCGACGATGTTCTGGTAGTAGCCGAACGTCGCCTGGGTCTCGATGGCCACCGACGTGTGCTCGTCGAGCCACAACCGCAGCCACTCGACACGCTCGAGTTCCGTCGGCCGCCGGAGGAACGCCAGATTGGCCAGGGCGTCGACACGGGTGCCGTCACGCGGCAGGTCGGGATTCAGCGGCGCGCGTTCGGTCACCGCCCACGCGGCGACGCGTCCCACCCGTCGCGCCACTGCGTCGATGACCGGCTGCGGGTCGTCGGCCCAGAAACTCACCGCTCCGTCGATCGGTGGGTTCACCTCTCTGATCCGCATCGCGCCGGCGACCGGTTCGTCGCTGACGTTCACCTGCAGCCGCCCCACACCGGCTGCGGCGCAGGTCTCGAGAAACGTCTCCGACGTCAGCGTCGCCCTGTCCGCGCCCCACACCGCCACGATCACCTTGTCACCCACGCCGCGGACGGTAACCGGTCACACGGTGCGCCGTGTGGGAATCCCCGTCACCGCAGCGCACGAGCCGGGCAATTCCGGCACCATCGGGTCATGGACCGTCGACAGTTTCTGTCCGCGGGCGCGGTCGCCGGGCTTTCGGTCGTCGTCGCGGCCTGCGGAACCGACAACGCCACCACTCCGGCGTCGGACGCACCGACACGCGGCAGTGCGGCATCCGGCGGGAGGGCTCCCGCGGTGACCACGATCGCCGGTGGCCTCGATGTCCCCTGGGCCATCGCCTTCCTGCGCGACGCGAGCGCACTGGTCACCCAACGCGACGACGCCACGATCGTGCGCGTCTCCCCCGACGGCGCGGTGACGACGATCGGCGACGTATCCGGGGTCGCCCCACGCGGCGAGGGCGGCCTCCAGGGCCTCGCGGTGACACCGGACGAGTCCGCCGTGTACCTCTATTTCACCTCCGCAAGCGACAACCGCCTGGCCCGCGCCGACTTCGACGGCCGACGGATATCGGCGCCCCGACCGCTGCTAACCGGCCTCGACTCCGCCGTCAACCACAACGGCGGAGCAGTCGTAATCGGCCCAGACGGTGCGCTGTATGTCGCTGTCGGCGACGCTGCTCAACCCGATGTCGCGCAGGATACCGATTCGCTCAACGGGAAGATCCTCCGCCTGGATCGCGACGGTCGTGCGATGCCGGACAACCCGTTCGGCAACGAGGTGTGGTCCTACGGACATCGGAACGTCGAAGGCCTGGCATTCGACGCGGCCGGCCGCCTGTGGGCCACGGAGTTCGGCCTCGACGACTCCGACGAGCTGAACGTGATCCGCCGAGGCGGCAATTTTGGGTGGCCGATCGTCGAGGGAAACTCCGACGATCCCCGCTTCGTCGCGCCGATCACCACCTGGTCACCTCGGGAGGCCTCACCCGCGGGACTCGCCATCATCGGCAGCACCGCCTACGTCGCAGCACTGCGGGGACGGCGGCTGTGGCGGGTGCCCCTCGAGGGAGCGTCCGCACAACCGCCCGCCGATCTGTTCACCGGCGACTTCGGCCGGCTCCGCGCGGCCGCGGCCGCACCGGACGGGTCGCTCTGGATCAGCACCAGCAACACCGATGGACGGGGACAACCCGCCGATGGCGATGACCGAATCCTGCGAGTCGCGGTGTGAGCGACGGGTCGTGGTGCCAGAGTGAAACCATGGATGCCACACGCCTCCCAGAGCTCGTCGATCAACTGCTTTCCTCGGCACACTCCGCCCGCAGCGGCCGTGCGTCGCACACGCTCTTCGGCAGCGCCGACCACCGGCTGCGCCAGACCGTGATCGCGCTGGTAGCCGGCAACCGCCTGACCGATCACGAGAGCCCCGGCGAGTCGAGCCTCCAGGTCCTGCGCGGTCACGTGACCCTCAGCACGGCGACGGCGCAGTGGGAGGGCATGGACGGAGACCTCCTCGTGATCCCCCGGGAGCGGCATGGGCTTACCGCGCAGCATGATTCGGCAGTGCTGCTCACCGTGGTCACGGGTTGATCACCGCCGCAACACCTACCGAGACAAACCTCACACGCCACCACCTCCACTGTGAGCGGGCACGGTTCATCAACTGATTTCCGGCATTTCACCAATTGCCGCGGCGACGCTCGTATCGTTCCCGGGTATGAGCCGACCATCCGGTGTGGACGGTGAAGCGGCGAAGGCTCTGCTGGACCTCGGCAGATTCTTCACCCGGTGGGATGAGACCGATGACGGGCGCGCGGTATTCCGTCGCGGTGGGCGGACCGGCGACGTGTTCTATCGCGATCGCTGGAGCCACGACAAGATCGTGCGGTCCACCCACGGCGTGAATTGCACCGGGTCGTGCTCGTGGAAGGTGTACGTCAAGGACGGCATCATCACCTGGGAGACCCAGGAGACCGACTACCCGTCGGTCGGACCGGACCGACCCGAATACGAACCCCGCGGTTGCCCTCGGGGAGCGGCATTCTCCTGGTACACCTACTCACCCACCCGGGTGCGCTACCCGTATGCCCGGGGCGTTCTCATCGAGATGTTTCGGGAAGCGAGAGCACGCCTGGGCGACCCCGTCCTCGCCTGGGCCGACATCGTCGGCGACCCCATCCGACGGAAGTCCTATCAGCAGGCCCGCGGCAAGGGCGGTCTGATCCGGGTGTCCTGGGACGACGCCATCGAGATCGCCGCGGCCGCACACGTGCACACCATCAAGACCTATGGGCCCGACCGCTGCGCGGGCTTCTCCCCGATCCCCGCCATGTCGATGGTCTCGCACTGCATCGGAACACGATTCATCCAGCTGATCGGTGGGGTGATGACGTCGTTCTACGACTGGTACGCCGATCTGCCCGTGGCGAGCCCCCAGGTCTTCGGCGACCAGACCGACGTCCCCGAGTCCGGCGACTGGTGGGATGCCACGTATCTGATGATGTGGGGCTCCAACGTCCCGGTCACCCGCACCCCCGACGCCCATTGGATGGCCGAGGTGCGCTACCGCGGCACCAAGGTGGTGACGGTCAGCCCGGATTACGCCGACAACACCAAGTTCGCGGACGAATGGCTGCCGGCGCAGGCCGGTACCGACGCCGCACTCGCCATGGCGATGGGTCACGTGATCCTCACGGAGTTCTTCGTCTCCACACGTACCCCGTTCTTCGACGACTATGTCCGCACGTACACCGACCTCCCGTTCCTGATCCATCTCGACGAGCACACCGACGAGCACGGCACCGGCCACGTGCCCGGAAAGTTCCTGACCGCCGACGAGATCGCAGACGGCGAGAGCATCGACGATGACGTATGGAAAACGGTGCTGCTCGACGAGGCCACGGGCCAACCGGTGGTACCCAACGGTTCCATGGGATTCCGCTATGCCGAGGGGGGCGTCGGCCGCTGGAATCTGGATCTCGGCGGTGTCATACCGGCGTTGACGCTGTACGAAGACGCGGCCGAGACGACGACGGTGCGCTTCCCGGCCTTCGACGCACCCGACGGCAGCGGCACCGTGCTGCGCCGCGGTGTGCCCACCCGCCGGGTCGGCGGCCACCTGGTCACCACGGTCTTCGACCTGATGCTCGCCCAGTATGGGGTTCGGCGCGACGGGCTGCCCGGCGACTGGCCCAGCGGCTACGACGATGTCAGTACGCCGTACACCCCGGCCTGGCAAGCGGAGATCACGAGTGTCCCCGCTGACGCCGCCATCCGCATCGCCCGCGAGTTCGCCTCCAACGCAGCCGAATCCGAGGGCCGCTCGATGATCATCATGGGAGCCGGGATCTGCCAGTGGTTCCACGGCGACGCCACCTACCGGTCGATCCTCTCGCTGTTGATCCTCACCGGATGTATGGGCCGCAACGGCGGCGGATGGGCGCACTATGTCGGACAGGAGAAATGCCGTCCGATCACCGGTTGGATCTCGCTGGCCAACGCCCTGGACTGGACCCGCCGCCGCGAACCATGACCGGGACGTCGTACTGGTACATGCACACCGACCAATGGCGCAATGACGGGTATTCGACTGCGTCGCTCGCCTCCCCGCTGTCACGCGGCATCCTCGACCACCAGCACACCGCCGACGCGATCGCCCAGTCGGCGCGACTCGGCTGGATGCCGTTCTATCCGCAATTCTCCACCAACCCGCTCGACGTCGCCGACGCCGCCCGGTCCGCCGTCGACGACGGCCGCGCCGACACGGTCGGCGACTACGTGGCAGCGCAATTGAAGTCGGGGTCGTTGGTGCCTGCCATCAGCGACGTCGACGCGCCCGAGAACTGGCCGCGGACGCTGGTGCTGTGGCGCTCCAATCTGATGGGCTCGTCGGCGAAGGGCAACGAGTACTTCCTGCGTCATTTGCTGGGCACCCACCACAACGTGCTCGGCACCGAGGCGGCCGACACCCCGCGACCACGCGATGTCGCCTGGCGCGAGACCGCTCCCGAGGGCAAGCTCGATCTGCTCATGTCCGCGGATTTTCGGATGACCTCGACGACCCTGCTATCCGACGTGGTATTCCCGGCCGCCACCTGGTACGAGAAGTACGATCTGTCGTCGACCGACATGCATCCGTTCGTGCACGCCTTCTCGCCGGCCATCGACCCGCCATGGGAGGCCAAGACCGATTTCGACATGTTCGGTTTGCTCGCGCAGAAGCTGTCCGCACTCGCCCGGACCCATCTCGGGGTTCGTCGTGACCTGGTCAGTGTGCCACTGCAACACGACACGCCCGGTGAGACCGCCCAACCGCACGGCAGGGTGGCCGATTGGTGGCAGTCCGACATCGCTGCCCGGCCTGGCCGCAACATGCCGGTGTTCACCGTCGTCGAACGCGATTACACGGCGATCGCCGACAAGCTCGCCACGATCGGTCCGCTCGCCGACTCGCAGGGCTTCACCGTCAAGAACGTCACCTACGATCTGGACGAACCGATCCGGTTGCTCGGCGAGGCGAACGGGGTGATGCTCGGCGGTGCGGGAGACGGCCGCCCCGCGATCGACACCGACTCGAAACTGGCCGAGGCGATCCTCGCGCTCTCCGGGACCACCAACGGCGAACTCGCGGTGCAAGGTTTCCGCAAGCTGCAGCAACGGGTGGGCTTCGTGCTCGACGACCTCGCACGCGGCTCCGAGGAGAAACGAATCCGATTCGCGGACACCCAGCAGGCACCCGTGCCGGTCATCACGTCGCCGGAGTGGTCGGGCTCGGAGACCGGCGGTCGCCGCTATGCTCCGTTCACGGTGAACATCGAGCGGCTCAAGCCGTTTCACACACTCACCGGACGGATGCACTTCTATCTCGACCACGACTGGATGATCGACATCGGGGAATCGTTGCCGATCTACCGGCCCCCACTGGACATGCACCGCTTGTTCGGGGAACCCGAACTCGGCTCAGACGGTTCGCGCGCGATCACTGTCCGCTACCTGACGCCGCACTCGAAATGGTCGATCCACTCGGAGTACCAGGACAATCTGTTCATGCTCTCGCTGTCCCGCGGTGGGCCGACGGCATGGCTGAGCCCCGACGACGCGGCATCGATCGACGTCGCCGACAACGACTGGATCGAATGCGTGAACGCCAACGGGGTGCTCGTGTGTCGCGCGATCGTGAGTCATCGCATGCCGGCAGGTGTCTGCTATGTCCACCACGCACAGGAACGGACCATCGACGTGCCCAAGTCCGAGACGACCGGACGTCGCGGCGGCATCCACAATTCGGCCACCCGGCTACTCGTGAAGCCGAGCCACATGATCGGCGGATACGCCCAGCTGTCCTACGCCTTCAACTATCTGGGGCCGGCCGGAAATCAGCGCGACATCGTCGCCACCATCCGCAAACGTAGTCAGGAGGTGACGTACTGATGCGCGTGATGGCCCAGATGGGCATGGTCATGAATCTCGACAAATGCATCGGGTGCCATACCTGCTCGGTCACCTGCAAACAGGCGTGGACCAATCGCGCGGGCACCGAATACGTCTGGTTCAACAATGTCGAAACCCGACCTGGACAAGGCTATCCGCGACGCCACGAGGACCAGGAACAGTGGCGCGGTGGGTGGCACCTGAACAAGCGCGGCAAGTTGCGACTGCGCACCGGCGGGCGGCTGCAGAAACTGTTGACACTCTTCGCCTCCCCGGTCCAGCCGACCCTCGACGACTACTACGAGCCATGGACCTACGACTACCAGACCCTCGTCGACGCACCGCTGGGCGACGACTTTCCCGTCGCGCGGCCCAAGTCGCTCATCACCGGCAAGGACACCAAGGTCACCTGGTCGGCAAATTGGGACGACAATCTCGGCGGCGCGCCCGAAATGGGTGAACTCGACCCGATAGTCGCGAAACTCCGACGGGAGTCCGAGGAAGCGATCAAGTTCAGCTTCGAACAGACCTTCATGTTCTACCTGCCCCGGATCTGTGAGCACTGCCTGAACCCGTCGTGCATGGCCTCATGCCCGTCGGGGGCGATCTACAAGCGCGCCGAGGACGGCATCGTGCTCGTCGACCAGGATCGCTGCCGCGGCTGGCGGCAGTGCATCACCGGATGCCCCTACAAGAAGATCTATTTCAACCACAAGTCGGGCAAGGCCGAGAAGTGCACGTTCTGTTACCCGCGCGTCGAGGTGGGCCTCCCCACGGTGTGTTCGGAAACCTGCGTGGGACGGTTGCGCTACCTCGGTCTGTTCCTCTACGACGCCGACGCGGTGACCGAAGCAGCCTCGGTCCCCGATGAACACGATCTCTACCAGGCGCAACTCGACCTGATTCTCGATCCTGACGACGCCGAGGTGATCAGCGCGGCACGGGCCCAGGGAATCCCCGACGACTGGCTCGACGCCGCCCGCCGGTCCCCGGTGTACGCGCTGGCCAAGACCTACCGAGTCGCGCTGCCGCTGCATCCGGAATACCGCACCATGCCGATGGTCTGGTACGTCCCACCGCTGTCGCCCATCGTGGACCTGCTGTCCGATCAGGGACACGACGGGGAGAGTCACCGAAATCTGTTCGGTGCCATCGATTCCCTGCGCATACCGGTGAGCTACCTCGCCGAACTGTTCACCGCCGGTGACACCGCGGTGGTCGACGGTGTCCTGCGCAAGCTCGCCGCCATGCGGGCCTACATGCGTGATGTGACCCTCGGTCGTGAGCTCGACGCATCGATACCTGCCTCGGTGGGGATGTCCGAGGAAGAGCTCTACAAGATGTATCGGCTGATGGCGATTGCGAAGTACGACGAGCGCTACGTCATCCCCACCGCACACCTCGAACAGGCCCACGATCTCGAGGAACTGGGTTGCTCGTTGGACTACGACGACGGGCCCGGCATGTTCGACTCGTCGGCATTCGGCGAGGCCAGCGGCAAACCTGCGCCGGTCTCGGTGGAGACGTTCCACGCCCTACGCCAACGCCAGACCTCCGATACCGCAGCGGGTTCGGACAGTCTCGCGGGCCGCACCAATCTGCTGAACTGGGACGGCAATGGCGTGCCGGACGGCCTGTTCCCGCACCGATCGGAACGCCGATGAGGTGGGGCCGCGGTCACCCACCGGATGCTGCGGTCATCCGCCAGGTCGCGTCGGTGTGCCTGAGCTACCCCGACGACGACGTGCTCGCAATGGCGCCACTGCTGGAGGCCGCACTCTGCGAACAACCGGGGAACGAAACGGTCACCGCTCTAGGTGAATTCGTCGGCCACCTCCGACTTGGCGTCCCGGAGGTGTTGCGGCAGAACTACGTCGACCTCTTCGACCTGTCCCGCAAGCACACCCTCTACCTCTCCTACTGGACCGCCGGCGACACCCGGCGACGTGGTGAGATCCTCACTCGCTTCAAACAGTGTTATCGCGACGGCGGTTATGTCGTGGACCTGCGGGGCGAGTTGCCCGATCACCTCCCGATCGTGCTCGAGTTCGCCGCGCGCGTGGATCCCGTCGCCGGATCCGAACTGCTGCAGGAGTTCCGCCCGGCACTTGAACTGCTCCGGCTGTCGCTGGTCGAGGTGGAGTCGTCGTATGCCGCTGTGCTGGAGGCCGTCTGCTCGACCCTCCCAGGCACATCCCCCGCCGACCGCAACGCCGTGCTGGCCATGCGAGACACCCCCACGCCGGTGGAGACGGTCGGACTCGAGCCGTTCGACCCCCGATTGTTGCCGATCGCAGAGGCGAGGTGATCTCGTGGACGTCGTGCTGTGGGGAGTGCTGCCGTACATCACCCTGTTGCTCGTGATCGGCGGCACCATCTGGCGATACCGCTATGACAAGTTCGGCTGGACCACGCGGTCGTCGGAACTCTACGAGTCCCGGCTGCTGCGAATCGGCAGCCCACTGTTCCATTTCGGCATCTTGGTCGTGATCATAGGGCACGCAATGGGATTGGTGATCCCGGAGTCGTGGACCGAGACCCTCGGCATATCCGAGGACATGTACCACTTCACCGCTGCCTTCTTCGGTATCATCGCCGGCATCGCCACTCTCGGCGGCCTCGTGATCCTCATCTACCGGCGGCGCACCTCCGGGCCGGTGTTCATGGCCACCACGACGAACGACAAGGTGATGTACCTGGTGCTGACCGCCGCCCTGGTACTCGGCGTCTACATCACCCTCATCGGTACCGTTCCCGATGCCGAGGGCGTGAACTACCGCGAGACCGTGTCCCCGTGGTTCCGCTCGATCTTCTACTTCCGGCCCGACATCGACGCGATGAGCGAAGCGCCCTTGCGGTTCCACATCCACGTGCTGGTCGGGATGCTCGTCTTCGCGATGGTTCCGTTCACCCGCCTCGTACACGCGTTCACTGCGCCGGTTCACTATCTGTTCCGGCCCTACATCGTCTATCGAAGCCGGGACGTCGCGAACACTCCCGGTAGCCGTTCGTCCCGGCCCGGTTGGGCTCCCGTCGGAACAGAGGACCGAAAGCGATGACCACCGCCACATCCAACCCGGCCGTCCTGCGCACCGGCCAGACTCGCAACCTCGTCCTCGCCACCCTCGCCTTCTGTATCAGCTTCTGGGCGTGGAACATCATTGCGCCCCTGGGCGTCCGCTACTCCGAGGTCCTCGGCCTCTCGTCCACTCAGAAGTCGGTCCTGGTGGCCATCCCGATCGTGGTCGGTTCGGTCGGTCGAATCCTGACCGGTGCACTCACCGACCGTTACGGCGGACGACTCATGTTCCCGATCCTGCTGATCGCAACGGCTCCGTTCGTCGTGTTGGTCGCGGTGGCAGGCGAACTCGAGTCGTACCCGATGATGCTCGTCGTCGGGTTCTTCCTCGGCATCTCCGGTACCACCTTCGCTGTGGGCATCCCGTTCGTGAACGCGTGGTACGAGTCATCCAAACGAGGCTTCGCCACCGGAGTGTTCGGCGCCGGCATGGGCGGCACCGCACTGTCGGCGTTCTTCACCCCTCGTTTCGTCAGCTGGTTCGGCTATGTCACGACACACGTGATCATCGCGGTCGCGCTTGTCGTGGTGGCCGTCATCGTATGGATGTTCATGCATGACTCACCCGCCTGGCGGCCGAACCGCGCCGCGGTCACACCCAAGTTGGTCGCCGCCGCCAAGTTGCCGATCACCTGGCAGATGTCGTTCCTGTATGCGGCCACCTTCGGTGGGTTCGTCGCGTTCTCGACCTATCTGCCGACGTTCCTCAAGGATGTCTACGATTTCGACCTGCAGGCCGCCGGCACCCGCACCGCGGGGTTCGCGGTCGCCGCGGTCATCGCGCGCCCGGTCGGCGGAGTGCTCTCCGACCGCTTCGGTCCCCGGCTGATCACCTTCATCTCGTGTGCGGGTGCCGCAGTGCTGGCGCTCTGGATGATCACCCAACCGCCCCTGGAGATCCCCGCCGGGATCAACTTCGTGCTGATGGCCGCGTGCATGGGACTCGGCTCGGGTTCGGTGTTCACCTGGGTGGCCCAGGCAGCCCCGGTCGAACGTGTGGGGTCGGTGACCGGCGTCGTCGGTGCCTGTGGCGGCCTCGGCGGCTTCTTCCCGCCGATGGTGATGGGTGCGACCTACGACGCCGAGGACCACAGCTACACGATCGGACTGGCATTGCTGGCGGTGTTCGCGACCGGCGCGGCTCTGTTCACCCTGTTCGGGATCAAGAAACGACCTGTTCAGGATCAGCCGGTGTAGGTCGTTCATTCCCTTACCTGCCGCGCCCGTACCGATCGCGGCCACTTCATCGAGCCGCCGTGGGCGCCAGCGGATATATTTCTCAGCGATGAACGCCGCTCCCACGCCATCGGTTCTGCTGACGGCAGGCACCGGGTGACCCGCCACCGATCCGAGTGGCTCACCGGAGCACAGCGCCCGGGCCGCGTGCTGCGACTGGTCGACGTCTGCCGTGCCGATATCGACGCGATGGTCGCCGAGATCGTCGACGACCGACCGGTGATCCTCACCTATTGCGGGTCGGCGCCGGCCTCCTCGCGTGCGGTGGTCGGCGAGATTCTCGACGAGCTCGAGCAGATCGTCATCGCACTCGCACCGGCGTGGTTGGGCGGCGACGAACCGCTGGCTCGCACCATCGACGTCGACGACGCCGAGATGCGCGCACGCGCGTTGTGCGCTGCCGGCGCCGACTACCGCCCATTCGTCATCGACCTGGCCCGCGCCGCAGCGACCGGGACCGGGACCGCGCTGCGGGCCGGTCCCGCACCCGAGACGCGGGCCCGAGGCCTGACTCGGCTTCTCCGGCGCGCATACGCTCGTGAGTCGGTGGTCCTTGCGGTGACGGTGCCACCCGACCTCGACGGCGCCGCGGAATCCGTGGTGGCCACGGCGGTCGGGTGGATCGCCGAACACGGCGACGTCACCGTCTGGCTGCCCGCCGACACGCTGCCCCACCTCACGAGGTGCTCCCCGGTCCGCGGGCCGATCCGCACGCACCCGGCGGTCGCCGAACCGAGACCCGAGCCCCCCGCGGCGATCACGATCAGCCGATGCGAGGGCATGCCCGCACCACACAGCGACGCCGAGCAGGCGCTCGAGCGAGCGCTGAACCGGCATGCCTGGGCGGTCGAACGACGATGGAATCGTCGCATCCACGATCTCGATCCGATGCTCCCGATGGCGATCGCCGACATCCATTGGCCCGATGAGCGGGTGATCGTCGAGGTCGACGGCGACGATCATCGGCAGCCCGCGAAGTACGCGGCCGACCGCGCGCGTGACAACATGCTTCAGCGGCACGGATATCTCGTACTCCGCTACACCAACAGGCAGGTTCTCGCGGATGTCGGTGTGGTTGTCGACGAGATCCACGACGCACTCGCCGAACGAGCCACGTCCGGCACCCGCCCGATCCCGGCCACCACATCGAGGAGTCACTGACGTTGGAACACGTATCGCTCACGCCATCGCAGAGTGCGGTGCTGTTCGTCCTCATGTCGCAGGCACGCGACGTCGCAAACCCGGAACTCAAGGCACTCGCGCCCGAGTTGACGAAGCAGAGTCGTGACAAACTCAACCGGCTCGGTCTCATCGAGTCGGTCAAGGGCCCACGCAACAGCTTCGTGCATTCCCTCACCGACGACGGGTGGGCCTGGTGCGCAAGAGAACTCATGTCCGCTCCACCCAAGGGTGCGCAACCACCCATTCGCGCGCTGTACACGGTCATGGCGGGACTCGGGCGCTACCTGGATGCAGAAGACCTGCGACTGTACGAGGTGTTCCGCCCGCCAACCGAACCGGCGCCGGCCGCGCAACCGTCCGGCGCCGGAATCGAGAAGCGCATCAGGGACGCCTACGCAGATCTGGCCTCTCGACCCGGTTCATGGGTCGCGCTGAGGAAACTACGCGCGGCTCTCGGCGACGTGGACCCGACAGTTCTCGACGAAGCACTCGTCGAGATCCAGCGACACCCCGGGGTGAGCCTCATCCCGCAGGAGGACCGCAGCCTGCTCACCGACGCCGACCGGTCCACGGCAGTCCGCGTCGGCAGCCAACCGTGCCATCTCTTCGCGATCGAAGAATCGGCCGTTCTCCACACATCGAACGGCGGGCCCGTCACCCCCCGCTCCCTGAGGAGCGAGCCTGCGAGCGTCACGAAGGGCCGATACTGATGGACGAACGCACCCGAGACGCCCTGGAATCGATCCGGCTGGATTGGGCGGCCACCCCCGACGACGTGTGGGGAGCCCAGGCGCCGCTTCATGTTCCCGGGCTTCACGAATCGACCGTCCAGGACATCATGCGCGCCTTCGACGACGCGCAGCGCAGCGCGGCGGCCAGTCCCCTCGGTGTCGCCGTCCGCGGCCCTGCCGGGGCCGGCAAAACCCACCTGCTGGGTCAGGTACGCGAACGCGTCCAAATCGGCGGCGGCTACTTCTTTCTCGTCAAGCTGCTCGACGGCGAGGACTTCTGGCGGTCGGTCCTGGTCGCGATGCTCGAGGATCTCAGTCGACCGACCCCCACCCACCGATCCCAGTTGGCGCAGCTGCTGTACCGACTCGGCGCCGACACCGGAGTCGAGGCCACCGATCTGGCGGCGGTGACCGGCGAGGAAGAGGTCACCCCGGAGATCCTCGACCGGTTCGTGACGGCGGTCTACCGGAAACACTCGCGGCACCGTCGGCGGTCGCAGCACATCCTGCGCGCACTGGTGTTGACCGAGGCGGATGATTTCGCGACCAAGGACCTCGGCGAGGCCTTCCTGCATCTCGACGTCGACGACGGCGAGGAGTTGGCTGTGTGGGGCATTCGCAATGCGCGCCTCGGATACCAGGAGATCGTCGAGAACATCTCTCGGATAATCGCTTTCGACAACGCCGCGGTACTGGCGATCGACCAGCTCGACACACTCATCGAGGCGGCGAAATCGGAGAATCGGCACGATGCGAACGCGGTCGAGAAGGTCGCGCACGGTTTGATGTCGATCCGGGAGACGATGAGCCGGACGACGGCGGTGGTCTCGTGCATCACGGCCGCGTGGGAGTACTTGGAGAGCAATGTGATGGCGTCGGCGATGGATCGGTTCCGTCAGCCCCCGACGCTCCAGCGCCCCGCCTCGGCCGACTTCGGCGCGACGTTGCTGGCCAAACGTTTCGCCCCCTGCTTCGACGAAGCCGGTTTCATCCCGCCATATCCCACGTGGCCGGTGACCGGTCAGGCCCTGAGCGCATCCGTCGACTTCACGCCCCGGGAACTCATGCGCACGGCGGACCGACACATCGGCGCATGCCTCCGTGCCGATGTGTTCGCCGAGATGACGTCGTTGCGCACGGACCAGCCCGTCACGACGGTGTCAGCCACCGACGACAAACCCGAACTCGCCCAACTCGATCGGCGGTTCGCCGAATTGGCGGCCGCCGCCGACCCGACGTCGGCGCTGACCCCCGAGGACGAGGACCGGGTCGTCCCGCCGCTGCTGCACGCCGGATTCGCCTCGTGGATCGAGGCACTCGCCGACGAGGGCACAGCTTTCCAGCAGGACCCCAAGCCCGGGCCCAAGGCCGTTCTGCACGCACGCATACGGCGCACCCTCGATCCGGAGACCGACGCCGAACAGTCGTGGAGTTTTCGGGCACTGTCGGCGGCCCACTACCGGTCCGTGCAGGCGCGACTCGCCAACGCGACGACCGCGGCGGGGCTGTCCCTCGGCACGGTCGCGCGCACACTCGTCGTCCTGCGACGCGACCCGTGGCCGTCGGGCACGAAGACCGAGGAGATGGTGGCCGAACTCCACGAACGTGGCGGCATCGTCGTCGCCTGGACCGACGACGACATCCGAATCCTATCCGCACTGGCCCAGATACGTTCGGAGCGTTCCGAATTCCTCACCGAGTGGATCGCCCATCGCAATCCGGCGGCGAACGTCAGCTTCATCAAGGAGGTCCTCGAACCGGTCGTCGACGAGATGACTTCCGAGGCGCCCACTGTCGATACCACACCGCCACCGGCCCGCCAGACGTCGCGCCAGGAGACCACGCGACCCCGCCCCACACCGGACTCTGCGCCCGGCCTGGACCGCTATTCGGTACCGGCGCTCAGTGAGATCGCGACGAATGTCGTGCTGGGCGAGTTCAGCCCCTCGATCGCACGAGGGCCGATCGTACGAGCGCCATCAGCCGCGGTGGGCACCGATTCGGCCGGCACGATGTCGATCCCACTCGGTGTCGTCAGCGGGTCCAAGCGACCGGTCGGCGTCGCGCTCGAAGCGCTCCGCAAGCACACCGCGATTTTCGCGGGATCGGGCTCGGGCAAGACCGTGCTGATCCGTCGGATCATCGAAGAGTGTGCGTTACAGGGCGTTTCGTCGATCGTGCTCGATGTCAACAATGACCTCGCCCGACTCGGCACACCATGGCCGGACAATACCCGCCAGTGGCAGGGCGAGGACGAGCACAAGGCCGATGCCTATCTCGCCGGGACCGAGGTCGTCGTGTTCACCCCCGGCCGCAGCAACGGCAGGCCGCTGAGCTTCCGGCCGTTGCCCGACTTCGCCGACGTCCTCGACGACGCCGACGAGTTCAACGCCGCGGTCGAGTCGGCGGCGGCCGGTCTGACCCCTCGGGCGATGGTCGAGGGCAAGACCGCCAAGTCGGTGCAGTCCCGCGCCGTTCTCCTGGATGCACTCCGACATTTCGGCAGGCACGGAGGTACGTCGATCGGCGATTTCATCGAGTTGCTGTCCGACCTACCGGACGAGGTCAGCGATCTGATGAACGCGCGTAAGTTCGCCGGGGAGATCGCGGAGAACCTCAAGGCGGCCCAGGCAAACGATCCGCTCTTCGGCGGTGACCCGACCGCGGCCGATCCGGGGGTGCTGCTCACGCCCTCGCCGGGTTTCCGTGCGCGGGTGTCGGTGATCAACTTGGGCGCCCTCGGCAACGAGGACAAGCGGAACAACTTCGTCAACGAGCTGCAGATGGCCCTGTTCGCCTGGATCAAGCGCCATCCCGCCGGTGATCGCCCCCTCGGGGGCCTGTTCGTCATGGACGAGGCGCAGAACTTCGCGCCGGCGAACCGCACCACACCATGCACCCAGAGCACCCTCGCCCTGGCCTCACAGGCCCGCAAGTATGGACTCGGACTGATCTTCGCCACGCAGGCTCCGAAAGGGCTGGACAACAAGATCCCCGGCAATGCGGCGACCCAGTTCTACGGGCTTCTGCACAGCCCGGCGCAGATCACGGCGGCCCAGGACATCGCCCGCGCCAAGAACAGCTCCATTCCCGATATCGGCCGCCTGCCGACCGGTGTGTTCTACACCGCGCTCGACGGCGGCGACTTCGCGAAGACCCAGACACCGCTGTGCCTGTCGTATCACCCGAAGAGCCCGCCGACCGAAGAGGAGGTCGTGGCGATCGCACGCCAGGCTCGGTGACCGACAGCGCGGTCCGAGCACCTCGAGCAGCGCAACAGTGCGCCAGGCATGACGACGTTCTCCTGTGGACCGTCGCCGGCGACTGCCGACAGGTGCGCGCAACCTGTCAGACCTCGATGCTCTACTGGGTGGCACCTTCGAACAAAGGAGCGAATCATGTCGGACCATGCCGCCGCGATCCGGGGTCTTCGACGATGGCACCCGGACCCGCTCGTACACGACACCATCAACCGGATCCGCGCCTGCGGATGGGCGGTGACCGCGGTCAGTGGTGTCTGCGAGGTCTGCGCCCGCGAGCCGGACGGCTGTCAGACGCCCGCTTGTTCCTTCGCCTACACCTCGGGCCTCGTCCTACACGACATTCCCGAACTCGCCGTCTACGGCCTCGACGCCTGGACCAGTCGGGAAGTGCTCAACGAACTCGGCGACATCTTCCACACCCACGACTGGCGTGACACCATCGACCGCGGGGTCGCCATCGAGCTCAGTTCCCTGAGCGTCCCGGTCCGCCTGATCGAGATGATCGACAAGGACGATCTGATCATCACCAACGAGCTGTTCCCGGATGCTGCTGCCCTGCAAGCTGTCTGGCCAGATGAGGGCGGCTTGTTCCCGTGGGATGAGGGATATTCACTCGGCATCGTGGATCAGGACATCAAGGGCATCGAGGGAACCGGCGCGCATCGGGTGCGAGGGCCGCGGGTGATCACACCGGGCACAGCGTTCAACCGGGCGCGCCGTCGGCCATGACCTCGTAACTGGTCGAGTATCCGTGGAGCCCGCAGATCCCGCTGATTGATTAGTCCACGAGCCCACCCATCCTGCTGATCGAGTAGCCCACGAGCCGCAAGGCGAGCGAGCGTATCGAGATCACCGCACTCGTCCGAGGTAAATTGCACCTCAACAGATCTTGATTCGCCGTCTCGCCCAGGGACTCGACGGCTGCTCCACCAGCAGACCGGATTAGTAACTGAGTGAGCACTGACCCCACGAATGAAGTCACAATGGAACCCGGCCACGAAGACCGGGAGCACCTAATAGGAGCGGCTGACAACCGCGTCGGCCATCCGGCCACCTCAATGGAACCCGGTCGCGAAGACCGGGAGCACTCGAGTACGAGGTGCCGCGCCCGCATCACGCGTTCCTCGTGCCTCAATGGAACCCGGTCGTGAAGACCGGGAGCACAAAGCGGACAGCCGACTATTCCGATATTCCGAACTTCTGCCCTCAATGGAACCCGGTCGTGAAGACCGGGAGCACCATCACACAGGACTTTCCCCACGAACACAGTGACAGCCTCCCTCAATGGAACCCGGTCGTGAAGACCGGGAGCACCCACATTCCGCACACCCTGCCTACGGACTCCACCTCCCCCTCAATGGAACCCGTCGTGAAGACCGGGAGCACCGGAACTATCTGGAGTAGGTGTGCGGCGCAGGAGATGACCCCTCAATGGAACCCGGTCGTGAAGACCGGGAGCACCGCTCGCGAGATTCACCACCTCTGACCAGCAAAGATTCAGCTTCACGCGAGCAGTACCGTGAATTCGGCACGCGGGTAACGTTACCTATCGCTGTAGAGTTATCAAACAACATTCTGACCAGCGCGCGAGCGCTGACCGGGGATCGCGCGGCGGACCCACCGCTCGCATCAGGAGATCACACGACCGTGGGTCCGGAGTCGGGCATCGTACGCGGCCGGCCCAACTGTGTGACCGTAGCTGCGGTACCGACCGCGCCTAGGTCAATAACTATGACCGAGTCCTCACGGTAGTCCATGACGTCGTGGATATCTGTCCTCCAGCGGGTTCGCTCCAGTTCGGACAAATCGCACAGAAATACCGAGTACTGCAGACGCGTTCCGTATGCCTCCATGACCTTGCACACCCGCCTCAGTCTGGCGGGCTCACAGATGTCGTAGGCGATGAGATGTCGACGGCGCGCCACCGCCGATCACCTCGTCACCATGGCTGTGTAGGTGGGTGTTGTCCGTCGCTGAGTGTGCAGATGATGCCGTCACTGGTGTTGCCGATGATGTCGATATGGGTGGGCCCCGGCCGCGGTAGCGGTCGGGGCCCTGTGTCTGCGATGTGATGGTGTGGTCGGCGTGGTGACGTCGAGCGGTGAGTGCCTCAGTCGTTGCCGGATTCGGTGACGGCGATCCGGGCTGCTTTCTCGTCGACGATCGCAGATTTGGCGGCGAACGCGGCGGTGAGAGCGTGCACGGCAAGGTTGTTCACCGACCGCGGGTGCCCGCGTGCAGCGGTGTGAATCAGCGTGACGGCGTCGTCGGAGAACAGCGGGTCGGAACGGCCGGCAATCTTGAGGTGGTGGCCGATGTAGTCGGCGGTGTCGGCCGGCGCCATCCCGCCGAGCGCATATCGGACGGCGATGCGCTGATCGAGTGCCGCCAGGACGCCGAGTTTGAGCCGGTGCCGCAAGGTCGGCTGCCCCACCAATAGTGCGGCGAACGGGGAACCGGAGTCCATGTCGTGGTTGGTGAGCATGCGGATCGCTTCCATCTGTGCGTTGTCGAGCAGGTGCGCCTCGTCGACGACGACCACCGGGGTGCGGCCGCGTTCAGCGTGTTCGGCGGCCAGTGATTCCGCTGCTTGCGGCGCCAGCGTCGCGGTGTAGAAGTTCGGGGCCCGTCCCAGTGCGGTGACGATGTGGTGCAGCATCCCGCGGACCCCGACCGACGGGTTGGGCAGGTAGATGATCACATGGCGCGCCGGGTCCAATGCGGCTGTGGCCGAGCGGATCGCGACAGTTTTACCGGCTCCGACCTCACCGGTGATCACCCCGATGGCGTGTTGGTCCACGCACCAGGTGATGCGGGCGACGGCTTCGGCGTGACCAGGGTGGCGATGCAGCATCGACGGTGCGAGGTTACGCCCGAACGGCATCCTGGTGAAACCGTAATGTGCTTGTAGCCGTTCGATACTCACGCCGAACCCTCCGCTCGTTCGGTGTCTTCTCTGGCGATGTCATCGATGCTGAGCTGCCCCTCGATCTCTGTGTCGGTGCCTGCGCCGAACAGTGCATCGTAGCCGATGCGCCGATCTCGGCGCAGTTGATCATGATGGGCTTCGGCCACCAAGTGCAGGTAGTCGATCCCTGTGGCAGTGGGTGCCGGTGGTTCGGGTATCTCGGGTCGAGCTTTCGGATGGACGTGCCGAGTGATGTTGTGCGGCACCGCCCGACCATACGAAGCATCCTTGTAACGGACCTCGATGGTCTCCATGTCGAACGGGGAGAACACCAACTCCACCTTCCGCCCGACCAGCGCGCCGTCGACTTGATAGGTGTTGCCGTGCAACGACACTGTCGCCGTCTTGGTGACCGTGCGGTATTCCGACCACAGAAATGCTTCGGTGAGAGCGGCAGCGGTCGGCATCGCCGCGGTCCGGCCCAGGCGTGCCCAGCCCGCCTCCCACCGATCCAGCGGGGACTGCCCGGTCTCGGAATGGGGCTGGCGGTGGTACTGGGTTTCCACCCATCCGGTGAACAGCCGATTCAACTCCAGCAAAGCGGTGCGATGATCGACACCCGTCTGTGCGAGTTCCTCGGCGGTGGTGTCGGCGATCTCGACGAGGAACTGCTCGCGCACGGTGCGAAAAAACCGTTCGATCTTCCCCCGGCCTTGGGGGCGGTGCGGCGTCGAATGCACCAACCGGACACCGAGTTTCGCACACGCCCGCAGCAACCACGCATCGACGAACGCGGACCCGTTGTCGACATACACCGACTCCGGGACCCCGCGGGCAGCCAACGCCGGCTCGAGGGCGACACCGAGCCGGACGGTGTCTTCGGAAAACCCGAACCGATATCCGGTCAACAGGCGTGAATGGTCGTCGAGGAACGCGAACAGATAGCTCTTGCGGCCACCGATCTTCGGACCGTGCAGTGCATCGCCGACCCACCGGTCGTTCGGGTTCTCCGCCTCGAACCGCCCGAACACCGGCGCAGCGTCGGCGGCCGCCGGGCCGATCAACTCCAGGCGGTGGAAGTGCCGCAGCAACGTCGATTCCGACGGTGACCACCCCGACGATGCCCGCAGAATTCGTTGCACCTGCGCCGCGGTGCGAGCCGGGTTCTCCCGCTTCAACGCCGCCGCCATCTCCAACACCGAGGCATCGGTGCGCAACGTCGCCTGCCGCGTTGCCGGCACCAACGCCTCAAACCCGTCGGCCTTGTAGCGGCGGATCCATCGATCCAACGTGTCCCGCGAATACCGCACCGCAGTACCGAATGGGTCGGTGTGCTCGCGTGCGGCGATCGCACGCACCACCTTCCCACGGGCCTTCGTCGACAACCCGGCATCAAGGGCCGGGCAGATCAACTGATAGCGGAACAACCCCACCTTCTGACGCCGTTCCCGTTCCTTGTCGTGCGACACGACCAACCCACTCTCCCCACACTGAATGCTGCCTGAACCCTGTGTCAGGCAGTCGCATCCGAGGATCGCCGACCGTCACCCACACGGGGAGAGGCAACTGGTGTTGGGTCGGCGACCCCGTAGCCGGCCGGCCACCCGGGTGCCAGAAGCCGACTACCCGAGAGCGCCACCAACACACCCGCCGCCGTCACCGCACCGACAATGTCGGCACCGAATCGGCTGCCCACCGCCGACCGTGCCGCATCGATCGCCGCGAGTGCGTCACCGCACCGACTGCCGGTCGCCTTCGGAATGTTCACGTCGACACCCGCGGCGACCGCAATGCTGAGGAAGTGATCGCGCACCGCATCCGCCCGTGAGGCCAACACCCGAATCCAGCCGCGCACCGTCGTCGCCGGAACGCCCAAAGCGGCACCGATCGACCGGTGCCCCGACCCTGCCGCCGCCAACTGCAACGCCGCATAGATCCACTCCGCGAGATAGGCCCGGCGCAGCAGCAACACCACCGGAAGTAGCACGTGCGTCGCCGAACACCCCCGACAGCGCGAACGTCGTGGCCGAATCGGATCCGGTGCCCCGACAACGCGTCGAACCCGTGCGTGGCCCCACCCGCCGAGCACTCCCGACGGGCACGACGGGCACGCAAGATCGCCCGAGAGTAGACGGGACTCGACGCGTGCAGGATCGACCTCTACGGTGACCATCAGTGCCCTTTCGCACTACGCACGGCACCCCCGAACAATCTTGCCGGAGAGGGCGGGGGTGCCGGGCAACCATCAGTTCCTCGTCACCCTGACGACGCCGACGACCACCGTCAATTCCAACGCGCCGGCAATCAACAGATCCGCACCCTCAAAGACTCCACCCCACCCGGTGGTCGCCACCCCCAGAGACGGTCAACAGGTGGGCAGTTCGCCAAGGATCACGCCAGCAAGAATTCTCGCCTGCACGTCGAGGACCCTGCGATACGACACCTTGTACTTGAACACCGGATGGGTGACCTGCACATCGAGTCGACGCTCGTATGCTCGTATCACCTTTCGTCGCCCCTGCATGGTCAACCAGCATCCGCCACTGCGACGTTCGAAGTCTCCAGAGGTCACCTCGCCGTTGTTGAGCATCCCGATGACGGCCGAATCAGCCAGCAAGGGCCGAAACTCCTCCATGAGGTCGAGAGCAAGCGCTGGACGTCCGTAACGAGGACGGTGGTAGACGCCGAGATAGGGGTCAAGACCAACCCCGATACACACTGCAACAAGGTCCTTGACCAGCAAGGAGTACACGTACCCGAGTAGCGCGTTGACCGGGTCCGGTGCAGGGCGACGCTTTCTGCCGTTCGCGTCAAACTCCGCGGCCAGTTGCGCGTGCGAACCGCGGAGCAAACCACTGAAGTTCTCAAAGTAGATCCGGGCTGCTGCTCCCTCGACCCCCAACAGCTCGGATGGTGAGGCTGCGCCGAGCGCAGAGTCAGCCATTCCAGCGAGTGCATCGACCGCCCGCTCGGCGTCACCACGGGAGTTGCGTCGCAGCATCGTCCTGGCGTTCTTGATCTTGCCCGCGACGATCGATCGTGAGACATTTAACGCGAGGTCGGGCTTCAACCGGGCTTGCGCAGTCCGCAACTGGACGTACTTCGACATCTCGCCCTGCGCCCAACCGCGCAACCAGCCGTTATAGCTAAACCACAGCACCGGAATCCCGCGCCCCCCAACTCGGCCAGGGCCTGAGTGCTCACCTGGACGTTGCCGAACACGCACAAATGACTTACGTCAATCAGGCGAACCTCTGCAGGTTCAGTTCCCCTCTGCACAATGCGAATTCGACCGCCCTTCAGTCCGACGCTCGCACCGGCCGTAGTGACATACACTGGGCGACTGTCCGGATCGCGCGGAACGATTCGGCGCGGCTGCGCCTCATCTCGACGCAGGAGCGCGTTGGTCTCGTCGGGCAGGCACAACCCCAGCAGCGAGCACCGGGGACACCGCTTGCTTCCGATCAGCGGAAGTGGCGCCACTTCCCGTGCGGCAACATCACGCGCTTCGTTTGCAAGCTCCACCGCCGCAGCAACTTCGGTGTTACCGATCGGGACGGTCACACGCTTGTGCACTTCGGCGTAGTAGAGCACTCCATGATCCACCTCGTACCCTGCGTCCCGAAGGAGCGCTGCTTGCGCGTACACCTGCACGACGTCGGCAGTCCATGGCAAACCGTTAACCGTCGGCTTCCCCTTCTTGATATCGACAGGAACTACGGTTCCATCTCCCCCGTCCTCGACCCGGTCGAGGACCGCCACCAGGCCAAGCGTGTGGGATTCGATCCGAAGCGACGTCACGCGTGGTGTTACGTCCTCGGCCTCGGGCCCCGGTAGAGATCCGGTGCGCTTGTCAACAGCGCGGTGGGCAAAGTGTCCTTGCTCGGTGTCGTGGCTGTCAGCCCACCTGCGGTCGACCCACTCGAAGGAGAACAGGCGAGGACAGTACACATACTCGTTGAGCATTCGAGCGGGCAACAAACTCCGGCAGATCCGTGGTCATGATGGGCTCCGATGAAAGGGAAGTGTTCGGGAACCCCGGCCATCGTTGGTCGGTGCCAGGAAACCTTCGCACCGACCTCCGACAACTTACGCATCGTGTCGTTCGATCAGACGATCACTCCGCCACCGGAATGAACAATCCTGCACCGAAGTGGCTGAGTTGCCCGAGTAGTAACGGCCCTGTTACCGGCGCCGACAACCTAATCTTGAGCGAGAAGCCTCGACGGCTACTCTCGCGGCGCTCGTGCAGCCGTCTACGACGGAAGTGTACGAGGTCGGATGCCGAGGACCGCGAATCGTCCACCGCTACATCCACAACCTCGACACCAGCCGTGGCATCGCGATAACCGAGTTCCTTGTTCAAGTCGATCTCGAGCCAATCCTCGATCGACCGTCGTTTACGATGCCGTACCGGAAAATACGGTGTCGCGGAGATCCAGGTGACCGACCCCCCTTCACCCGCCATGACCTCGCCTCCAATGTCCGAGACACCACCTAGGCCGGCGACCAACACGCGTTGCGTCGGGAACGAGTTCTCAGAGATCGTGTCCGATGTCCACAGCCGATCGATCCGGCAGATCCGGCTCAACGCCTCCGACGACATCCCGCGTGGCGTCCACAACACGAGCGCCCGAATCGGCTCGCTCCCGCCGAAACGTCTTCCACGAACGTCGTCGGGAATCGGCAGCACATGTAGGTGATCGTGGCCTTGCCGGCGCGGGTCACCGCCGTCCTTACCGATGATCGCAGCGACCTCGGGATCACCGTCCAACGGCCGCAATGCCTTACGCACGGCGGAGTGTGCGACGTCCGTTGGCATCAGGAAGTCGCGCATTCGGACAGTTGCCGCGCCATGGAGCTCGAGCCGGATCGCGCTGGTCAGGTCACGCGACGACAAGTCTCCTCGCGGTCCCGATCGCCGAACCGCTCTGCGTTGCTCACGGTCCCGCCCGTACCCCAAGAGGCGCGTGGCAGGGGGGTAGACCGACCGAAGCTTGGTCCGTACCTTTGTTGGCGTCGCCTCGAGTGCGGCGCGTGTCGGTGAGCCGTCTGCCCCGAGCAACTCGACGATCTCGACGTCCTCTCCGACGGCACCGATCCGCCACCAAGTCGAGTCCGGCTGCGCAACCCGCACTGCGACCATTGCCTCGCAGACCGATTCACTTCTGCCCAGATAGGGAAGATTCTCGACGAGGACCATCAGCAGCTTGAGATCCTCTGCCGCCAGATCGACATCCCAGTGGATCCGCAGATCGGGTACCGAATCGCGATGTTCAATCGACACATAGCTGTCAATCACCAGGTCCCTGCCACCACGATTATCCGTCCGGTGCTTGACGTCGGGCATGTAGTGCCGCGTGGAACCCACTGTGACAGAGGCTGTCTCGAATGCGGAAGGATTGCCGAGCCGGCGAAGTAGCTCGACGGTCTCATCCACGTCGACGAATCGTGCGTGCGCAACTGCGACAAGTGCCCTCATAAGCCGCCACGGAGATGGTGGCCACTCCACATAGCCCGAGTTTGCGCCGGCGTCCCACGGGGTGGCGTGATACCGACCGAGCGGGAAGGTGATCTCTACCGTTGTCCCCATGTGCTATTTGCCCTTTGATCCAGTCCAGGTCAGCTCGGTAACTGGAGTGAGATCAGCGGCCGCGATCGCGTTGGTCAGACGCTCTTGTGACGCTTCGACGTCGGGAACTTCGCCCGCTCCCTCTACACCGGTGACCTGGAAATCACACGCTGTGCGTAACCGCAGACCGCCGTCAAGGAGCATCGCCACCTCCCAATCAGCGAGTGCCAAGAGAAGTTCCGTTGCGGTCTCCGGAAGTCCATAGGAGCTGATCTGCTGTTCGTCGATCACCACGAACAGCGTGATCTTGTCCGCTGTGTACTCGGTGCGATGATGCGGCACCATGCCGTAACCGTTCTCCGAGGTACGGCCCGACGGCTTGTCAACATTGTTGTTGACGCTGTCCTTCTTCACCCCACCGCTGACCGCTGAGCCAACTCCGTCCGCCTCGATGAACGCCGATACCGCCCGGCTGATCTTGGGTTGCCACGGCCACGACCCCTGAGCAAAGAAAACACCGTGAAGCAGGCTCAACGGGTCGAGTGCGTAAATCTCCGCGTAGACCTTCCTCAGGTTGAGCGGCTTGTTGTTCACCAAGCCGAATCGATCCGCGAGCACCTTACGGAACTCGGAGCTGCCGTCCGACGCATCGAGCACATAGGCCGACGCTAGCCGATGTGCTTCCAAACGACTGCTGGTGAGGAATCCTGCATCTGCATCGACGATGCGGACGTAAGGGATTCCTGCGACGGCCGAGACCGGCTGCTGCGCCGCCTCATCCCAGGTTGTTCCCTCCAGGTGGTTGGCCAGCGATTGCACCGACTCGACCAGCAGCCGTGTGACTCTGCCCGGCCCGTCGTAGATTGCGGCACCCAGGTCGGGGAAGCCTGTCGGCTGGAATCGACTCCCGGCGATAGGTTCGAGGACGTACTTTCGGATGTCACGCTTGCTGGCCATTGGGGATCTCACTTTCCGTTTCCTGGTCGTCGGGCTGGTCGGGCTGCGATCCTGTGTCGTAAATGGTCTTGGGCGAGAATGCGAAGCGTTCTGCCAGATCGCAGTGACGAGACCACGGCAGGAGTGCGGCCGCGACGGCCTGCGGATCTGGTCGAGCCGATACGGCACTCACCGCCACGAGACCTGTCTCGCGGAAACGTTGCTTCGCCAGCAATAGCGCGCGATCGACATTGCCTGCGATGAGCGCGCCCACGATCTCCGGGGTCAGACCCTTGGCCGGCTCGTCGGACTGCTCCTCCCGGCCGTCGGCCTTTCGTGCCGGTGGGGTGATTCCAACGCGCAAGAGACCGAGAAGTGCCAGTGCGGGTTCCGGCACAAGCGGCGCCCTCACCGGTGCGCCGAGATCGATCCGCTTGTCACTCCAGTCGAAGACAAGCAGTGCATCAAACCACGCCGCGACGGCGTCGTTATCCATCGCACCGGTGGCGAAAAGGTGCAAGTATGGCAGCGGAACAGCGATGCTCCTCGGCATCGTGAGGCCGGACATGGAATGTCCTGTCGCACTGTCCCTCTCGGGCGGTATGCCTGCCTCGATCGCGACCCGGGCCAAGACATCGGTCATTACGGCAGCGAGCGGCCGGATTCCGTAGCCTGCAACGCGACCTCCGTCTGTCCAGACCGGTCCACCCTGGCCGGCCGCAATAGGGAGAAGGAGATCGCGAAGCCCAACCCACCGCCCATCTCGCCATCTCAGCCTGATCGATGCCATCCCGAGTGCGACACGGAATTCAGGATTGTGGGCAAGATCGCCGAGGACTTTGGCATCGCGGAGAACCTCAAGCATCATTCTCCCGGATTCGCGCCGGACCGCTCGTGGCCGAACGGATTCCGTTACCGACCGGCTCCGACCGACCACGGCCTCGAGCCGCGTCAGCGATCGAAGGAGCGTTCGGAGCTGCCTCACCTGCTCCCCACTCGAGCGCGACCGTGCGAGCTCCACACGCGCCGATTCGAACCTCCGCACTTCCTCGGCCACGGTTCCGGGTAGCCCGCCGCGCCCACTGAGCCGCTGCGGCCAGTCTTCGACCGCGGCCACCACCCGTAGTATATGGCTGTCTGCCACACCAACAGAATCCACGCCAATTGCGGAGAACGCCAAACCATTTCGTTTAACTATGCTGAAACGATCGAACTTTGAGACCACATCTGAGACGCCACGCGTGCCGACCGCCAGGTACATGTCGCCGGACCGGGTGGCCGTCTTTCCACGCCACGTCGCGCGGCCTTCGACAAAGATGCGTTTGATCGCCGGCCAGCGAAGCCAATGGTCCCACCAAGGCAGCCATACTTCGCCACGAATATCCTCGTCATCGCTGCCGGAATCAAAACCTGCCCTCGAACCACGGGTCATGAAGGTCATCGCCGCGCGAGGATCCACCGTCGATTGCGCCGAGATACGACGTGCCGCTGCCGCTTCGAACAGCGTCGAGCCCTCGATCATGAGGACGAACAGCCACGGGTTCACCATTCCGGGCGCTGCCCCGAAGGCGGACGAGTTGGGGGTCCCGGCGGTTCCCGGATCGAACTGCCCCACTGACGCCTTGACCAGCTTTTCCCGCGACGTCCCGGCAAGTGCGTCCTCCGCCCAGGCCAGGCTGATGCGTTCGCGTTCCGCATCGGCCGGCAACACGTCGAGCAGTCGCTGGTGGTAGTTGCTCGAGAACTCTAGGCGGCCATCGTTCCCGCCCGAGCCGAGTAACGGAGGGAATGCCAGATCGTCGCTGCCGAGCACCACCACCGCGGAACGAAGCCACGGCAGCATTTCGTCGGGACAGTTGTTTGCGACTTCCCGGATCAGCGCCTGCTTGTCCCAGCTCTCCGCGTGGCCTCTCTCGAGCAGCCGATCGACAACGCCCACTGCCTCACGCAGGACCGCGACTCGGTCACGGTCCGGGAAGTCCAGCAATGCGTCGAGGCTGGCACGCTGGTTCTTGTCCTTCTCACCGAAACCGGAGCCGCCATTCCATGGACTCAGAACCGGCCGCGGCCGGTAATCGTTGACCAACCATCGGGCGATGTCATCGACCGCTGTCTCGATGACGAGGTCATCATTCTCGACCCGGCACCGCAGACCGGGGTCTCGCTGCTCAGCGATGATCCGTACCAAACCCAATGAAGCCAGCGACCGCTGCAGATTCCGGCCTCGCGCAGCGACAAACCGATGCTCGATCACACCTCTTCCCGCCTTTCGGGGGACGCACTCGCGTTCCAGTCGGCGATGCGCACCAGCGCCTCGAAATACGCCAGACAAAACGGGCCGTACCTGGCAAGGAGCTGATCGACCATGTCGGCCCACACTTCGACAGACTCCGAGAATGCCCGGTACGGTTCCAAGTCGATTGTCGCCTTACACGCCCCGGCTTCCAGCACAGCCGGCACCTGCACCTCCCCGGACGCAAGCCCCAGAAGGTGTGCCCCGCCCCGAGAGGCATCACGGATCTGCACACGAACCTTCCCGTGATGTGCTGCGATCAGATACCGCACAAGATCGCGGTCGTGTGCTGGTTCCAGCAGATCCGCGTACGCCGAGTCGAGCAGCGCGACACTCGCGAGTTCGTGCCGGAACGACGTCACACCGTCGTAGTCGAGTCGGCCACGTCCGGGCGACTTCGCCCACACCCGGCCGGGCGGGGCACCTTCCACACTCTTCCGTATCGCGTTCTGCCACACGGGGTGAGCTTTTCCGATGTCATGCAATCGTGCAGCCAGGACGATGTCCGAACGAATCGCGGGATCGATCGGAAGGTCGGCTACAATCGTCGCTGCTGCTGCAGCAGCATCAACGAGGTGTTGGTCGAGCTCAAGCCAGCCTCCGAAACCGACGGCACCACTGTCCGAGGTGTTTCCGTCGCTGCTGGGTTCCTCCCCGCCCTGCGGACCGTCCTCCGTCGCTTCTTCGGTCGGCGCAAGCGCCATGGACGACTTGGGGTCCAATCCATAGTCGGTGGTGTAGCCACCCGCCTCCGTATCGAGGACGAATACCTGACCTGGACGGATGGGCATTCCGGACCTCAGTTCGGACCACCGGGCACCACCCCAGCTGGGCTGTGCAACATCGAAGAACCATAATGCTTTACCAGCAGCGAGAAGACCTTTCACGTCGCTGATCCGTGCGCGGCAGCGGTGATCGTGCTCCGGCAAACGCAGGTCGGAGTACGGACGCCCATCTTCGTCGAAGTCCACCCACGCGACCTCGACGTCGAGTTCATCGGTGTCCCGGATATACGGCGAGATGTCCGGATCGTTCCCCGAGAGGTCCGGCGCGGTATCGAAGAGTGCGTGAAAGTCCGTGCGCCGCAGAGTCTGAACAACCGCAGCGGTCGTTTTGACGTCGCGCGCGAGTTCGAGCAGTTGAGCGTTGGTGACAGCCTGTCCTTCGAGCTCGCGGAGCGCGTGGGCGGTCGCTGCCACATCGTCTGCCTCGTAAGGACTCTTCTTCCCGGAAGTGAACCACCAGAGCTCGCCATCCTCGATGGTTCCTGCACGATTGCAGCGACCCGAGCGCTGAATGAGTGACGGCCACGGTGGCGCCTCGGTGACCAGAGTCCGAGCGTCAATGTCGACACCTGCCTCCACGATTTGTGTTGAAACCACGACGACATCGTCGAGTCTTTGCAGCTCATCGAACTTCACGTCACGATCCGATGGGCGGAACCGCGAGTGCAGCAGGACAACCGGCGTTTCTCCGAGAAGCGGCTGATTGCCTTTCAAACGTTTGCGCACCTCGATCGCTGTTTCGACGGTATTGACGATCACAAGCGTGAGCCCTGGACGGTGGTGCGCAGCAACCGCTTGGGCGATTTCCTTGGGGTTTGCCTGCGTGATCGAAAGCTCACGGACCACGCGCCGGGCATCGAGGCGTTGATGTACCTCGGGTGTCAGATCGTCATCGGTCAGCCGGACCACACGGGCGTCGGCGGTATACGGGTTGTCGACGGTATCAAGGAGGTCAATGTCGATGGTTGCGCTCATACAGGTGAGGCCCACGTTCACGGCTCCGGATTCACGTTGGAATGCGGCGATCTGTCGAGCCGTCACCGTCGACGCGGGCGCGAGCTGGGTTTCGTCAACAACCAGATGAGTGTCGTTGAGAAGCAGCCCGGCGTCGATCGGATAGACGCCGCGACTCGATCCATAGCCGCGCATCAGCATTCGGCTCCCGATCATGTCGACCGTCCCCACGATGATCTTGAGCTTGTGGGGCGAATGGCGCCAAGCATGGCCGCCGCGGCCAATCCCTCCGACGAGCGGTACCACGTCGACTTCCGTATCGAGGCCAAGCGCGTGTACCCACTGCGGGATGACGGTCAAGGCCTGCCGGGTCAACGTTCGCATCGGAAGTGCGATCGCCAGACGTCGCGGCGCCGTGTGGGCAGCTCCCGAACGATGACGCCATAGCCACCCGAGCACGACGGCCGCTGTCTTGCCGAGACCAGGCGGCACATCGATCACATCGGGCAACGTGTCACCTTCGGTGGCAACACGAACTTGGTAGGGGTAGGGCTTGCGCCCTGTTGCCATGCGAAAGAACTCGCCAAACGACTCGAATCGCGACATTCGCAAACTCCTCCGATAGGCGGGGCCAGGGGACGGCCGATGTGTCGGGGGCCCTTGGTACTACTGAGAATGCGTCACGGATTCGAAGTCCTCAAGGTCTTGCTCTGCAACTCTCACAAAAATGATCTGTTTGGATGAATGGATCGCGGCGCCGAATAGCTGCTCAGCAGCGCTCACACCTCAATGGAACCCGGGACGCGGGTCCCGAGAGGCACAGCAACAGCGGCGTTCGGGATGAACGCCGCAGGCGATCCATCACCTACTGTGCCAGATTGCGCCCACCTGAGTGTGACCTACTGGGACACAATCACGTAGCGTGGCGAGCTCTCGCTTCCGGGTCGCCGAGGCGGGTTCGTCGACCTCACGACCTGGCCCGAGCCTCACAAGCAGCCGTACAACGAAGAGGACGAGCAGATCGCGGCCGCGACATGGGTCAGGCTATTGCCGACCATCTGCGTGGCGGTCCCGGCCGGCGGTCTCCTCACCCACCCGATGATCCGAGCCGATGATGGCTTGGTCGCATTGGGGGTGCTCGCTCCCTCGTTTGAAATCCGCTTCGATCGAGCCCGCGGATACGAAACGAGGGAGCGAGCACGGGAAAGGCCCCGCTTTCCACCGGGAAAGCGGGGCCTTTCGGCGTCAGTACGTCGCGAAGTCAGCTCACCAGCTGGACTTCTGCACGCCCGGGAGCTCGCCGGCGTGTGCCATCTCGCGCAGGCACACACGGCACAGGCCGAACTTGCGGAACACCGAGTGCGGGCGACCGCACTTGTTGCACCGGGTGTAGCCCCGCACGGCGAACTTGGGCTTCTTGTTGGCCTTGTTGACCAGAGCCTTCTTTGCCATGTCAGTTGTCCTTCACGGAGTTGTCTTTGAACGGGAAGCCCAGGTGGCGCAGCAGCGCGCGGCCTTCCTCGTCGGTGGTGGCCGAGGTGACGACGGTGATGTCCATACCCCGCGGCCGGTCGATCTTGTCGATGTTGATCTCGTGGAACATCGACTGCTCGTTCAGACCGAAGGTGTAGTTGCCGTTGCCGTCGAACTGGCGGTCCGACAGTCCGCGGAAGTCGCGGATACGGGGAAGCGCGATGGACACGAGGCGGTCCAGGAACTCCCACATACGGTCGCCGCGCAACGTGGCGCGGGCACCGATCGGCATGCCCTCACGCAGCTTGAACTGCGCGATGGACTTGCGGGCGCGACGGATCTCCGGACGCTGACCGGTGATCAGTGCGAGGTCCTCGACCGCGCCGTTGATCAGCTTTGCGTCGCGGGCCGCGTCGCCCACACCCATGTTCACGACAACCTTGACGACGCCCGGGATCTGCATGACGTTGTCGTAGCTGAATTCTTTGTTGAGCTCGGCCTTGATCTCCTCGCGGTAGCGAGTCTTCAGGCGGGGCACAACTTTGGTCTCGGTGCTGGTCATGTCAGATGTCCTTCCCGTTTTTGCGGGAAATCCGGACCTTCTTGCCGGTCTCCTCGTCCACGCGGTAGCCCACGCGTGTCGGGTTTCCGTCGGAGTCCACGACCATCACGTTCGACACGTGGATCGAGGCTTCCTGGGTCACGATGCCGCCGGAGGCAGCCCCGCGCTCGTTCGCCGAGGCAGCGGTGTGCTTCTTGATTCGGTTCACGCCCTCGACCAGGACACGCTGCTCCTTCGGGAAGGCCTGGATGACCTTGCCCTTGGCGCCCTTGTCCTTGCCCGAGATGACGATCACGGTGTCACCCTTGTGCACCTTCATGTCAGATCACCTCCGGTGCCAGCGACACGATCTTCATGAACTTCTTCTCACGCAGCTCACGGCCGACCGGGCCGAAGATGCGGGTACCACGGGGGTCGCTCTCACCCTTGAGGATGACGGCGGCGTTCTCGTCGAAACGGATGTAGCTTCCGTCCGCACGACGGCGCTCCTTGGTGGTGCGCACGATGACCGCCTTGACGACCTCACCCTTTTTGACGTTGCCGCCCGGGATGGCGTCTTTGACAGTGGCGACGATCACGTCACCAATGCCGGCGTAGCGCCGCGAGGAACCGCCCAACACGCGGATGCAGAGGATTTCCTTCGCACCGGTGTTGTCGGCGACCCGCAGGCGAGATTCCTGCTGAATCACTCGTCAATCTCCTTGACCTGGATGTTGATGTCCGCCGGATTGCCGACCCGACGCACACGGTCTGTCGCCCACCGGACACGCGCCTGCCTGGGGTTTTGCGCTGACGCTGACGTCAGTGCGGCCATCCCAGTGGGTTCGCGAACCGAATTGCGGCACGTCAATGCCGCAGGCAACCCCACAAGTGTAGGGGAAACCGCAGGTCCGAACCAAATCCGTGCGGTACGCGGCGCTCGTCCAGGGTAGCGCCTCCGGGATTGTGGGTTCTGTCGGCGCGATTCCGGGTTCTGTCGGCGCGGTCGGGGGTTCCGTCGGCGCGGTCGGGGGTTCCGTCGGCGCGGTCGGGGGTTCCGTCGGCGCGATTCCGGGTTCTGTCGGCGCGGTCGGAGGTTCTGTCGGCGCGATTCCGGGTTCTGTCGGCGCGGTCGGAGGTTCTGTCGGCGCGATTCCGGGTTCTGTCGGCGCAGTCGCGGGTGCCGTGGGCGGAATGTCGGATTCGGTCCGTCAGGTTGGGATTTCACCCGAATTCGAGACCAATCTGCGCCCCCATCTCACGCGAAGCCCCCCATGACGGCAAACGCACGGCACACCGGCCGGGGCGAACTGCCGAGACGAGGGAGGACTGCGTGACCACCGACGACGTCATCCGCACCACTGCACACCACCAGGACTGGGACACCGCGAAAGCGATTCCGATGACCGCCGCCCAGCGCGGCATCTTCTACGCCCAGCAGCTCGACCCCGACGTGCCCATGTCGGTGGCGGCGTTTGCCGAGTTCCGCGATGCCGTCGACGCCGACGTCATGGAGCGCGCCGTGGCCGCGACGTGCGAAGAGACCGAGTCGGGTCTGCTCCGCCTCGTCGACACCGAGGACGGCGAGCCGATGGCGCTCGTCGACCCCCAACGGATGGTGCCCCTCGGCCGACACGACTTCGCCGACGCCGACGACCCGCGCTCCGCGGCGCTGGAGTGGATCGACGCACACCGCTCGCAGGCCACCGACCTGTACCACGACCACCTGCTCGAGACCCACCTGCTTCGCCTCGGCGAGAAGCACCACATCTGGTACTGCTGGGGCCATCACCTGGCCTTCGACGGCTACGCCGCGATGTACATGATGCTGCGGGTCGCCCAGCACTACACCGCCATCGTCGATGGCACCGACGTCCCGCCCGCCGATATCGCGTCGATGGCGAAGATCGCGGCACTCGACGCGGAGTATCGCTCGTCGGCCGCATTCGACGACGATCGCCGCCATTGGACCGAGCACCTGCTCGAACCCTCGGGAGCACTGCCGGAGATCACGTCACTGTCATCGACCACCGCAGCCGCGGCGAAAACCGCGACCGTCCGCGCCCACACCCTGCCCCAAGCGGTCGTCGACCGCATCCGCGCCATGGCCGATGCTCACCACGTCCGGCCCGCCTCGGTCATCACGGCGGCGGTCGCCGCCTATCTGGCCCGGTTCACCGACCGCGACCAGTCGATGCTGAGTCTGCCGGTCGCCGCGCGCGATCACGAGATCCTGCGCACCTCCGCCGGCCTGACCTCCAACGTCGTCCCGGTACGCGCCCGCATCACCGCGGCCGACGATCGGCCCGTCACCGTCGGCGATTTTCTCCGCACCGTGAACGCCGACGTCAAACAGGCCGTACGCCACCAGAAGTTCCGCCACGAGGACATCACCGGCGCCGTCCTCGGATCGCCGGGCGGCCGTCGCGGCTTCTTCGGCCCGATGGTCAACGTGATGCTCTTCTTCGAGCACATCGACTTCGGCACACTGCGCGGTGAGCTGAACGTATTGTCCACGGGCCCTGTGGAAGACGCATCGATCAACGTCTACGACGGTTTCACCGGCGGCATGCGCCTGGATCTCGAGGCGAACCCGAATGTGTATGCGCCGCAGGAGATCGCACAGCATCATGATCGGATCGTGTCGTTCGTCGAGCGATTCGTCTCGGCGGACGCCGAGATGTCGATCCCCTCCATCGGGTTGGTCGCCGCGAACGAGGCTGCCGAGATCGACCGATTCGCCACCGGCGAGAGGGTCGAACTCGGCGAGGCCACCCTGGTCGACCTCCTCACCGAGGCCGCACAACGCCACGGCGACCAGACCGCGATCGTCGACGCCGACAGCGGCATGTCGCTCCGTCACAACGAGTTCGCGGCCCATGCCGAGTCGGTCGCGGCCGGTCTCCGTGCCCGCGGCATCGGCCCGGAATCGGTCGTCGGTGTGGCGCTGCCACGCAGCGTCGAGCAGATCGTGGCGCTGCACGCGGTGACACTCGCCGGCGGCGCGTTCCTGCCGATCGATCCGGGCGAGCCGTCCGCGCGACTGGCGCACATCCTCGACATCGCCCGGCCGACGGTCGTGATCACCGGCGACGGCATCGCGCTCACCGGCCACGATGTCTCGACGGTGGGCCTCGACGAGCTACGCGACGACGCGTCCCCCGGTCACGGCCGGCACGCCGTGAGCGCACCGCGCGCCGGCCGTCGGCTGCATCCCGACCATCCGGCCTACGTGCTGTTCACGTCCGGCTCGACCGGAAAGCCCAAGGGCGTCATGATCAGTCATCGCGCCATCGTCAACCGGCTGCGGTGGATGCAGTCCCGGTACGGCCTCGACGGCTCCGACCGGGTCCTGCAGAAGACCCCCGCAACCTTCGACGTCTCGGTGTGGGAGTTCTACTGGCCCATGATCACCGGAGCGGCACTGGTCGTCCCGCGGCCCGACGGGCATCGCGATCCCTGGTATCTGCGCGACGTGATCGCCGAACATGCCATCACCACCACACATTTCGTCCCGTCGATGTTGTCGGCGTTCGCCGCCGCACTCGGTACCGACGATCATGCCCCCGCGGATCTGGGCTCACTGCGCCGGATCGTCACCAGCGGTGAGGCGCTCACGCCGGAGACCGTCGCCGCCATCGGACGGCTCACCGACGCCCCGGTGCACAATCTGTACGGCCCCACCGAGGCGGCCGTCGACGTCACCTTCCACGACGACTGCTCCGCCGATGCCGGCACCCTGCCGATCGGCGCACCCGTCTGGAACACCGGCGTGCATGTGCTCGACCACCGGCTCCAACCGCAGCCGATCGGCGCCGTCGGGGAGCTCTACCTCGCCGGCATCCAGCTCGCCCGCGGCTATCGGAACCGTCCCGACCTCACCGCGACCCGCTTCGTCGCCGACCCGCACGGCGCGGGCCGCCGCCTGTACCGAACCGGCGACCTCGTGCGGCGCCGCACCGACGGCGAGTTGGAGTACCTGGGCCGCACCGACTCCCAGGTGAAGATCCGCGGACAGCGCGTCGAACTCGGCGAGATCGAGGCGGCACTGAGTCGACTGGACGGTGTCCGCGCCGCCGGTGTGCTCGTCCGCGACGACGTGATCGCGGACTCGGCTGCCGTCATCGGCTATGTCAGCGGCGAGTCGGCACTGACCGACCGCGATCTGCGCACCGAGATGAGCGGGCACCTGCCCGAGCACATGGTGCCGACCATGATCGTCGTGCTCGACGAATTGCCCACCACCGCCAACGGCAAGCTCGACCGCCGTGCACTACCGGCGCCGGCACGCCCCGAGATCGTCGACCATGTCGCACCGACCGGGCGGATCGAGCGCCTCGTCGCCGACACCGTCGCAGCGGTTCTCGGCGTGGGACAGATCTCCATGTCGGACAACTTCTTCGCCGTCGGCGGCAACTCACTGTCGGCGACCCGGGTGGCCGCCCGACTCTCCCGGGCCACCGGCGAGCGAATCGATCTCCGCACCGTCTTCGACGCCACCTCCGTGCGTGGAATCGCCGACAGCATCACCGCACTCGGCGTCGACGAGGAGACGCTACGGTCGGTGACGGCGACCGAGACCGGCGCTCACGCCCCTGCCGACGGCCCGATCCCCTTGTCGCCTGCGCAGTACCGGCTCTGGCTGGCCGCGCGTCTCGACCCGGACGCCGCAGCCACCTACAACATCCCGTTCACGGTGCGGCTCGTCGGCGAACTCGACGTCACCGCACTGGGCGCCGCGTTGCGCGATGTCGTCGCCCGCCACGAGCCGTTGCGCACCACGGTGACCGAGCGTGACGGCGTCGCCTACGCCGAGGTGACCGACGCGGCGCAGGCGCACGTGCCTCTCACTCTGCTGGACGCAACCGAGTCCGAGATCTGCAGCGCGCGCGACTACGCCTCGATCCCCTTCGATCTCGCATCCTCGATGCCGATGCGGGCGCGACTGGTCCGCACCGGCGACGACGACCACCGGCTCACCGTCGTCATCCATCACATCGCTGCAGACGGCTGGTCGCTGGCACCGCTGGCCGCCGACCTCGCGACCGCATACCGCGCCCGCCGCGACGGCGACGAACCGGATTGGCCTGCGCTGCCGACGACCTATTCGCAGGTGAGTGCCGCCCGTAACGCCTGGCTCGAGGACACGAGCCCCGGATCGCCCGCCGGTGCCGACCTCGCGTACTGGACCGAGCGCCTGGCCGACGCACCGCGGGAGACCGAACTCCCCTTCGACCGGCCGCGCCCGCGTACCCCCGACCCGGCCGGCGCCACATTGCACGCCGGAATCCCGGCACCGCGCCACCACGGACTGCGCAAGCTCGCCGCCGACAACGACGCGACGACCTTCATGGTGCTCCACTCCGCAGTCGCCGCACTCCTGCGCACGCTGTCCACCAACCCCGACATCACCGTCGGCACGCCCGTCTCCGGACGCGGCGACGCCGAGACAGACGGCCTCGTCGGTATGTTCGTCAACACGGTGGCCCTGCGCACCCAGGTGGACAAGGCCGGCGCCTTCACCGACCTGGTGGCGCAGGTCCGCGACACCGATCTGGCAGCCTTCGCGCACGCGGACCTTCCCTTCGACCGCCTCGTCACCGAACTGAATCCCGAGCGGTCCGGCAACCTGCATCCCTTCTTCCAGGTGTCCGTCGCGGTCGAGGACAGCTCGGCGATCGAGCTGGAGTTCGCCGGACTGTCCGCCACCGCGTCCCGGGTCGAGATCGGACAGACCAAATTCGACCTGCAGTTCACCTTCACCGAGCACACCGACGCCGATGGGAATCCCGGCGGAATGGGCATCGACATCGACTATGCGACAGCGCTGTTCGACCGCCGCACGGTCTCGGCCCTGTCCACCCGGCTGATCCGTCTGATCGATGCGGTCACCGCTTCCCCCGACATCACCGTCGGCGACATCCAGCTGCTCGACCCCCATGAACAACTCGATCTGCTTCCCGCGGTCGGCGCCGGGCGGCGCCCCGTCGAACACCTGAGCCGCATCCTCGCCCGCGCCGTCGACGCCGAGCCCGACCGGATCGCGGTGCACGACGGGACATCCGCGCTCACGTATCGCGAACTCGACGCGGCGGCCAATCGGCTCGCGCGGCTGCTGATCGCGCACGGCGCCGGTCCGGAACGCTATGTGGCGGTGTCGCTACCCCGCAGCGTCGACTGGATGGTCACCCTGTGGGCCATCACCCGCACCGGCGCGGCGTGGGTCCCCGTCGATCCGAACTACCCCGCCGAGCGCATCGGTTTCATGCTCGGTGACTCCGGCACCGGTCTCCTGATCGCCGAGCGTGCGTCCGCGCCCGCGCTCGAACCCGTCGAAGACGGCGGTCCCCCGATCGACGTCCTGCTGCTCGACGATCCCGAGACGGCCACCGCCCGACAGGCTTTCCCGGACACTTCGATCCGTGGTGACGAGCTGCGCGCACCCACCGCGGTCGACCACCCGGCGTATCTGATCTACACCTCGGGAACCACCGGCACCCCGAAGGGCGTCGTGGTCAGCCACCGGGGCCTCGCGGATTTCGCGGCACAACAGGTGACCCACTTCGGGATCACCCCGCGCTCGCGGACCCTGCATCTCGCGTCTCCGAGTTTCGACGCGTCCGTGCTCGAGGTGTTGATGGCCGTCTCCGCGGCGGCGACGATGCATGTGGCCCCGCCGACCATCGTCGGGGGCCCGGAATTGGCCCACCTCATGCGATCCGAACGCATCACCCACGCATTCCTGACGCCGTCACTGCTCACGACGATGTCCCCCGACGAACTCCCCGATCTGGCGGCGCTGGTCATCGGTGGCGAGCATCCGAACGCCGAGGTGGTGCGCCGCTGGTCGGCGGGCCGTGCGATGTTCAACGCCTACGGCCCGACCGAGACCACCGTGGTCGCCACCATCTCCGAGGACATCAGCCCCGACGACCCGGCCGTGACCATCGGACGTCCGATCCGCGGGATCGCCGCGATGGTGCTCGACGAGCGACTGCGGCCCGTCACGCCGGGCGCGGTCGGCGAGCTGTACATCGCCGGCACCCACCTGGCCCGCGGCTATCACGGTGTGCGACCGCTGACCTCCAAGCGTTTCGTCGCCAACCCCTACGGCGACCCGGGTGACCGGATGTATCGCACCGGCGACCTCGTGCGCTGGACCACCGACCGCGAACTCGAGTTCCGGGGCCGGGCCGACCATCAGACCAAGATCCGCGGTCACCGCATCGAATTGGGTGAGATCGATGCGGCGCTCGTCGCCGACGACTCCGTCCGCGCCGCGGTGACCATCACGACCGGAGACGGTGCGCAGGCACGCCTCGTGTCCTACGTCACCGTCGACGACCGAAGCACTGGCGCGGCCCCGCGGACGGCCGCCGACGTCACCCGGGCCATCCGGGAACGCCTGGCCGGGCGCCTGCCCCGCCACATGGTGCCGCACACCATCATCGAGCTCGACGAGATCCCGACCACGCCCATCGGCAAGGTCGATCTGCGCGCCCTCCCCGATCCCGCCACCGCGGCCGGCTCCACCGTCAGCGACGTCGAGACCGTCGCCCTGCGGACCGACACGGAGCGGGCGATCGCGCAGATCGTCGCCGAGCAGCTCGGACTCGACGTCGCCGACATCGGACGCGAACACGACTTCTTCGAACTGGGCGGGAACTCGTTGTCCGCCACCCAGATCGTGAGCAGGATCGAGCAGATCGGCGGCCGGCGGATCGCGGTCCGCGACATCTTCGATCACTCGACGATCGCCGCCCTCGCCGAGCTCGCCGCACCCGGCGAGGACGCCACCGATGTCGCCGATCCCCGCCCACTCGCGACACTGCGCCACGACCCCGATCTGGTCATCGCCCCGGGGCCGGCGCAGCAACAGTTGTGGTTCCTCAATCAGCTCGGGCAGCGGCGTTCCGGCGACGATGCCCCGGACACCGAACCGCAGAGCTCGGGCCAGTACAACATCGCGTTCGCCCTCGACCTGCGTGGCGATCTCGACGTGGCCGCCCTCGGCGGCGCACTGCGGCATGCGGTCGAGCGGCACGAACCGCTGCGCACGGTCTATCCGGCGCCTGACGGCACACCGGTCGTCGACATCCGCTCCGCCGACGACGTGTGCGGCGAGCTGTCGCCGACGGACATCCGGTCAGAGGAGTGGGCGACCGCCGCACAAAGCCTGGCCCGCACTGCCTTCGATCTCACCTGCGAGGCCCCGCTGCGCGTCATGCTGCATCGCATCATCGCGGAGCCCGACGGCGCACAGCCGGCGGCGGGCTCGCATCACAAGCTGACCATCGTCGTGCATCACATCGCTGCCGACGGATGGTCGATGGCGCCGCTCGCGCGTGACATCGCCGGCGCCTACGCGGACCTGCGTGACGGTCGATCACCGTCGCAGGCGCCGCTTCCGGTCGGCTACCGCGATTATCTCCGGTGGCAGGCCGAGAATCTGGAAGGCCGGCTCGACGAGCTGGCCGGGTGGTGGAGTCGAGAACTCGACGGTCTCGACTTCACCCCCATCCTGATCCCCGACGCGGAATCCGCCGCGGGCGAGATGAGCGCCGCCGCGGGGGTCGTCGACGTCGAGTTCGACAGTGGACTCCGCTCGGCGCTCCGCGCGATCGCGGGCGGCCGGACCACCGAGTTCATGACCATCCACGCCGTGTTCGCCGCCCTGCTGCACCGGCTGCACGCCGACCCCGACACACACGTCACGGGGGCACCGTCCGATGTCGTGATCGGTACCCCGGTCGCCGGGCGGACCGATCCCCGCCTGTCCGATCTCGTCGGCATGTTCGTCAACTCGGTGGTGCTGCGGACGCCGGTCGACGGCTCGGCCGGCTTCACCGGACTGCTCGACGAGATCCGGCCACGCGATCTCGAGGCGCTGTCGCAGGCCGACATGCCGTTCGAGAACGTCGTCGCGGCCGTCAACCCGCCACGCACCGGACGCCATCCGATCTTCTCGATCGCGTTGGCCTTCGATGCCGACGCCGGGTCGACGACCTCCGGGCTGGGTGTCGACCTACATCTCGACGGTCTCGAGGTCTCCGCCGAGGAGGTGGACACCGGCGCCGCGCGCTTCGACCTCGAGATGAGGCTGCGCGGCGACACCATCCGGTTCACCTACGCCACCGACGTGTTCAGCCGTGCACGGGTCGAGGCCATCGCCGAGGGCCTGCTCACCTTGAGCCGTCAGATCGTCGCGAGTCCCGACCGTCCCATCGACGAGCTGCCGCTGACGGTGGACGTCGCGCACCCCGAGGCAGCTCTGCGCCCGCCGCGTCATCTCGCCGACATCCTCGCCGACACCGTCGGCGCCCATCCGACCGCGGTGGCCCTGTGCGACGGCGCGACCTCGCTCACCTACGCCGAACTGGACCGGCGCGCGCAGCTGTGGGCGAACCGGCTCACCGTCCTGGGGATCGGTGCTGAGGACGTGGTCGCCGTCGCCCTGGACCGGTCGGCGGAATCGGTGGTCGCCACCTGGGCGATCACCCGCACGGGCGCCGCGGTGCTGCCGCTCGACCCGCGATACCCGGCAGATCGGCTGCGGCTCATGCTCGACGACGCACAGGCGCTGGTCGGGATCACCGATCCGGATCGATTCGGGGACCTGTCGCGTGACCTGTGGTGGCTCACCACCGATGAGCTCGATGTCGCCGACGCCGCTACCGATGTCAGCCGGATCGGGCCGGGCGATGTCCGCCGCAACCCGGACACCGTCGCCTACATCGTCTACACCAGCGGATCGACCGGAAAGCCCAAGGGTGTCACGGTGACCCATCGCGGCCTGGCCGCCTTCGCCGCCGCCCAGCAGCAGCATTACGGGGTGGGCGTGGGAGATCGCACGCTGCACTTCGCCTCACCCGGCTTCGACGGCTCGATGCTCGAGTTCCTGATGGCTTTCGCCACGGGGGCGACGATGACCGTCGCACCGCCATCGGTGTACGGCGGCGACGAACTCGTCGAGTTCATGGCCGAGCAACGCGTCACCCACGCATTCATCACCCCGGCGGCACTCGCCGCCGCGACGACGTCGGACCTCCCGCAGCTGCGCTGCCTCGGGGTCGGCGGCGAGGCCTCCACTCCCGCCCTCGTCGCCGAGTGGGGCTCGGACCGCCGCTACCTGAACAACTACGGCCCCACCGAGACCACCATCGTGTCGACGATCTCCGAGCCGTTGCGCGCCGGTGATCCGATCACCATCGGCACGCCCATCCCCGGATGCACGGCCCGGGTCCTCGATCATCGGCTGCAACCGGTTCCGGCGATGGTTCCCGGTGAGCTGTACCTGTCCGGGCCCGGTGTGGCACGCGGATATCTCTCCCGTCCCGACGTCACGGCCGGCCGATTCGTCGCGGCACCGCACGGCGACGGATCGGTGATGTACCGGACCGGTGACATCGTGCACCGCGAGTTGTCCGGCGCACTGATCTATCACGGCCGCACCGACAATCAGGTCAAGGTGCGCGGCTACCGCATCGAGCTCGACGAGATCTCCGGTGCAATCGCCGATCACCCGGCCGTCGACTTCGCCACCACGCTGGTGGTCGGCGAGGGCGCTGACGCGGTCCTCGCGTCGTACGTGACCGTGCAGGACGACATCGACGGCGCCACCGCACCCACCGCCAGCGAACTGCGGAACACGGTGCGCGAGCGCCTGCCGCGTCAGATGGTGCCCTCCTCGGTGACCATCCTGGACCGCATCCCGCTGACCACCAACGGCAAGCTCGACCGGGCCGCCCTGCCCGCGCCGGTCGCGGTGAGCGACGCCGCCGGCCGGGCCCCGTCCACACCGGCGGAGGCGGCGATCGTCGACATCCTCTCCGAGGTCCTCGGCGTCGAACCCACCACCGTGTCGGCCGACGACGACTTCTTCGGGCTCGGCGGTACGTCGCTGCAGGCGACCGCGGTCGTCGGACGACTCGGCCATGCCTACCCATCAGTGGACTGGCGTGTCCGCGACATCTTCGACACCCCGTCCATCGCCGGGTTGGCGAAGCGGGTTCCCGCAGATGCTCCGGCACCCGACAAGCGTTCGGCCACAAGGCATCCCGATCAACCCAGGCCCACCCGGGTACCATTGGCACCGGTCCAGCGCCGACTGTGGTCACTCGCGCGCTCCGCACCGGATGCCACCGACTACCTGATGCCGTTCGCAGTCCGGTTGAGTGGGCGACTCGACACCGACGTCCTCCGCGACGCCTTGGTCGATCTGGTTTCCCGGCACGCCTCGCTACGGACCATCTATCCGCTCGTCGACGGTGCACCCATCGGTGTGGTCCTCGAGGACGCCGAGTCCGTGGTCGGTGAGCTCGGCCCGACACCGCAGACGTCCGTCCATCACGGCGAGCTCCTGGCCCCGATGGACGTGACCACCGATGCACCCCTGCGCTGCGCGGTGCTCACCGATGGTCCCGACGATCACACTCTCGTCCTGGTGATTCATCACATCGCCGCGGACGGCGCGTCTCTGCCCGTCCTGATGGGCGACCTCGTGACCGCTTACACCGAGCGCGCCGGGGGCCGCGCCGAGGCATGGCCGGCGGCCGGAATCGACTATCGGGACTACGCACTGGAGGTGACCGGCGAGAGCGCGACGGAGGCCACCGCCGCGGATCGCGCCTACTGGGCCGATGTCCTCGCCGGCGCGCCGGCCGAGACGACGGTCGACGTGCATCCCGGACATGAGCCGAAGGCGCACGGCGGCGCATCGGTGTCGGCCGAGATCGACCCGGAACTCCGTGTCGCACTGGCGGAGTTCGCCCGCGACCGGGCGACGACCCCGTTCGCTGTGATGCACACGGCACTGGCCGTCCTGCTCCATCGTCTGGGGGTCGGCGACGACCTGCTCATCGGTACGCCGGTGGCGAACCGGGCCCCGCGCGGCTCGTCCGCCGGATACGACCGAGTCGTCGGGATGTTCGTCAACACGTTGGCGCTGCGCACCCGATTGGCCCCCGAGGAGTCGGTCACGAACCTGCTCGACGAGGTCCGGGCCGCCGACCTCGAGGCACTCGATCACCTCGACGCACCCTTCGACGACGTCGTCACCGATGTCAATCCGACCCGCGAGATGGGCCGGCATCCGCTGTTCCAGATCGCGCTGTCGGTACACGACTTCGCCGAATCGTCCCTCGCCGGCGGTGAGTCGATCCCCATCACCGACGACCTCACCCTCGGACTGGACGAGATCGGGACGCACACCGCGAAGTTCGACATGCAGTTCACCGTGACCGGCATGGCGTCCACGGCACCGCAGGCCACCGTCGAACTCACCTATGCGACCACCCGCTACGCGCGCTCCGAGGCCGAACAGTTCGTCACCCGCCTGCTGCGGGTGGTCCGTGCCATGATCTGCGACCCCCTGCGCGCGGTCGGGGACATCCGGATCACCGATCCGCTGGAAGCGGCCGCACTGAGTCCCGTGACCGGGCCCGACGCTGCGTCCCCGGCGACGTTCGGCGACCTGCTCGCGGATGCGGTACGCCGCAATCCCGAGGGCTGGGCCGCGGTCACCGACGGTGACGCGATCACCTACGCCGATCTCGACTCCCGGTCGAACCGTCTGGCGCGGGTCCTGCTCGGTAGAGGCGTGGGTGACCAACCGGAAACCGTTGTCGCGATGGCGATTCCCCGGTCGGTGCAGGCGGTGGTCGCGGTGTGGGCGATCGTCAAGACCGGTGCGGCCTACGTTCCCGTCGACCCCACCTATCCGTCCGAACGGATCCGGCACATGCTCGCCGACAGCGGGGCGTCGATCGTCGTCACCACGTCGGCACACCGCACCGGCTTCGACGACGACCTGCCCGTCCTGGTGCTCGACGACCTGTCGACCCGCACGCGACTGGGCCATTCGTCGCCGACCCCCATCCGTGACAGCGAACGCGCCGCGCCGATCCGGCTGGATCAACTGGCCTACATCATCTACACCTCCGGTTCCACCGGACGACCGAAGGGCGTGCTGGTCCCACACAGCGGCCTGGCCGCGGTGCACGACGAACTCCGCACCCGGATGCGGCCGGACACCGGCTCTCGTGTCCTGCATTTCGCGTCGCCGAGTTTCGACGCGTCGGTGCTGGAGTTCCTGATGGCCGCCGCCGGTGCCGCGACCCTCGCGATCGTGCCGCCCGGCGTGTACGGCGGCCACGACCTCGAGCGGTTCATCGAACGTCACCACGTGAGCCATGCGTTCATCACGCCGGCGGCGGTCGCCACCATGGACCCGGCCGCGGTCCCGCAGCTGACGGCACTCGCCGTGGGCGGCGAGGCTTTCGGCGGTGAGTTGGTCCGCCGGTGGGCACCCGGGCGCGCCATGTACAACGTCTACGGGCCCACCGAGACCACCGTGATCATCACCGGCAGTGACGCATTGAGCCCGGATGAGCCGCTGACGATCGGCACCCCGAACAACGGGGTCGGCACGCTGGTGTTGGACCGGCGACTGCACCCGGTGCCCGCAGGCGTCGTCGGCGAGCTCTATCTGGTGGGCGATCAGGTGACACGTGGCTATCACGGCCGCCCCGAGCTGACCGCGACCCGATTCGTCCCGGCTCCGATGGTCACCGGGGACGGGTATGCGGGTCACCGGATGTACCGCACCGGCGACCTGGTGCGCTGGACCGCGGACGGCCGCATCGACTACGTCGGACGCGCCGACAACCAGGTCCAGGTCCGCGGCTTCCGCATCGAGCTGGGCGAGATCGACGACGTTCTCGGCGGCCATCCCGCAGTCGATTTCGCGGTCACGGTGGTCGATTCATCCGCCGGTGCGCCGACCCTGCGCAGCTATGTGACCACCTATGCCGACCGGTCGATCGATGTCGATGACGTCCGCGCACACCTGCGTTCGCGCCTGCCGCGGCACATGCTCCCGTCGTCGATCACGCGGCTCGACGAGGTGCCGCTCACCCCGACCGGAAAGCTGGACCGCGACGCGCTGCCCACGACGTCGGCGACCCCTACGTCGCGTGCGCCGCGTCCGGGGATCGAACAACAGATCGCCATGGTGTTCGCCGATGTGCTCGAGCTCGACGATGCGGGCGTCGGTGCCGACGACGGATTCTTCGATCTCGGCGGCAACTCGCTGATGGCGACCGGCGTCGCCGCCCGACTCGGGGATCTGCTCGACTGTGAGATCCCCGTGCAGACCCTGTTCGCGGCACCGACCGTCGCCGAACTCGCGGCGGTCACCGAAGCCGCCGGACGCCGGGCGCGCAGCGGGTCCGACACGGCCTCGGCCGCGACCGGCGTGGGTTTCGATCCCCTGCTGGCCCTGCGTCGAACCCCACGTTCCGCCGGCGACAAGCCACCGTTGTTCGTGGTGCATCCCGCGATCGGGCTCTCGTGGAGCTTCGCGTCGGTGCTGCCGCATGTCGCGCCCGACCGCGCCGTCTACGGGCTGCAGAATCCGACGCTGACCGGCCGACCCGCCGCGCAGACGATCTCGGAGCTGGCCGCGGACTATGTGGACCGCATCCGGTCTGTCGCACCGCACGGCCCCTATCACCTGGTCGGCTGGTCGCTGGGCGGCCTGATCGCCCATGAGATGGCGATCGCGCTGCAGTCGGCCGGAGAGGAGGTGGCGCAACTGGTGCTGCTGGACTCGTTCGTGCTGTCCGGCCGCCCAGAACTCGCGACCGAACCGTCGGTGGCCGAACTGCTCGGCGAGTTCGGCCTCTCGGCGGGCGAGGACGGGCACGAGCCCACCGTCACCGAGGCATGGCAGGCCGTGCGATCGGCCGGTGGCCCCCTCGCTGGTCTGGCGGAGTCCGATTTCGCGGCGGTGCACGAGACCTTCCGGGCCGCCACCCCCCTGGCCGAACATTGGCGGCCGGGACTGTTCCGCGGTGACGTGACCTTCGTGACCGCGGCCGGCGACCCGCCTGCCGGGCGGCCTGCCGTGGACGACTGGCACGAACACGTGACCGGCTCCGTCGACGAGGTGGTCGTGGACTGTACACACGCACGAATGCTGCTCCCGGAGAACGTGACCGGATACGCATCGGCCATCGATCCCGCCACCGCCGCCCAAACCGCCCCGCAGAGCTCGTTCACCGACACCGACACCGACACCGACACCGACACCGACACCGAGGAGGAAGCATGACCAATCCGTTCGACGACACCGAGGGCGTGTTCCTTGTGCTCGTCAATGACGAAGGGCAGCACTCGCTCTGGCCCGAGTTCGCCGCGGTGCCCGAGGGGTGGCGCACGATGCACGGGCCCGCCGGACACGACGACTGCCTCGCCTATGTCGAGGAGCACTGGCGAGACATGCGGCCCGCGAGCCTGATCCGGGCCATGGAAGGAAGTGGGAAGGCCTATGGGACGACACACGATGAGTGACCGGAACACCCGACTCGCCCTGGAGTTGCGTGGGGTGACCAAGACCTTCCGTTCCGGGCTGCTCGGTCGTGGACCCCGCGTCTGCGCTCTGAACGGCATCGATCTCGCGGTCTCCGCCGGCACGATCCATGCGCTGCTCGGGCCCAACGGTGCCGGCAAGACCACCACGGTCCGGGCCGTCGCCACGCTGATGCGACCCGATACGGGATCGGTCGTCGTCGACGGCATCGACGCCCTCGCCGAACCGGACACCGTACGCGAGATGATCGGCGTCTCAGGACAATACGCCGCCGTGGACGGGAATCTCACCGGGTTCGAGAATCTGCGGATGGTGGCTCAACTCTATGGCCATCGACGCCGGGACGCGGCCGAGCGGGCGCGGGCGATGATCGCCGAGCTGAAGCTCGCCGATGCCGCCGACCGCCCGATGCGGACGTACTCGGGGGGCATGCGCCGCCGCCTCGATCTCGCCGGCGCGCTGATCAACGAACCATCCCTGGTGATCCTCGACGAACCCACCACAGGTCTGGACCCGCGTGGCCGGCGGCAGATGTGGGAGGTGATCACCGAACAGGTGGCCTCGGGCACCACCGTGCTGCTCACCACCCAGTACCTCGAGGAGGCCGACGCGCTGGCCGACGAGATCACGGTGATCGACCACGGCGCGATACGCGCCCAGGGCACCGCTGCCGAACTGAAGAACACCACCGCACAATCCATCCTGACGATCGAGCTCGACAACGAGGTCGACACCGCACTCGTCGCGACCACTCTCGGTGACATCGGCGTGGGCCTGCCCCGGCAGCTGGAGGCGCGGCGCTGGTCGGTTCCCGTCACCGGTGGCAGCCGCAGCGCGGTGGAGGCGGTACGCGCCTGCGACGGTGTCGGAATCGACGTCGCCGACGCCACGGTGACCACACCGACACTCGATGACGTCTTCCTCACGCTCACCGAACGGGCCGAACCCGGACTGGGCTCCGGCGAGGACCTGCCCGACGTCACGACCGAACGATTGGAGAAGGTCTGATGCTCGCCGACACCGCGGTCATCGTCGAACGAAACCTGTTGACGGTCCGCCGTATACCGACACTGCTCATCAGTGCCACGATCCAGCCGCTGATGTTCGTGTTCCTGTTCGCCTACGTCTTCGGCGCGACCTTCGGCGGTGGGTCGTATCGCGAGTTCCTGATGGCCGGGATCTTCACGCAGACCGTCGTGTTCAACGCGGCGTTCACGACCGTCGGACTCGCGGGCGACATGTCCGACGGCATCATCGATCGGTTCCGGTCGCTGCCGATGTCGCGGCTCGGTGTCATCGCCGGACGGGTCAGCTCCGACATGGTGCTCGGTGTGCTCGGCCTGGGCGTGATGGTGGTCTGCGGACTGGCCATCGGATGGCGGGTGCGCGGGGATGCTGCCGACGCGGCGATCGCGTTCGGCATCATCCTGCTGTTCGCGTTGGCCATGGCCTGGGTGGGTGCGGTGACCGGGCTCGCTGCACCGAATGTCGAAGTGGCCCAGAGCATCGGATTCCTGTGGATGTTTCCGGTGACGTTCCTCTCGAGCGCGTTCATCTCCGCCCAGAGCCTGCCGGGATTCCTGCGTCCGATCGCCGAGTGGAACCCGGTGACCGCCGTCGCCACGGCCTGCCGACAGCGCTTCGGCAACGCGTCCCCGCCGGACTTTCCCGCACCGACGGGATGGGTGGCCGACCACGCCGTCGGGTACTCGATCGGATGCAGTGTCGCGATCCTGGCGATCTGTATCCCGTTGTCGGTCATCCTCTATCGCCGCTCGGCCAACTGACGCCTGCAACCCTGACGCCTACCACTCTGCCGCCTGCAACTCTGACGCCTGCAAACTCTGTGAGGACAACCCGCGGGAAAGCGGGTTGTCTCCACGGAATCGCCGGTCAGATCGGGATCTGCGCGAGGATCGGCGTCGTCGGCTGCTGGGAACCACCCTGTGGTTCGATCGTCACGGCCAGCACCGTCGAGGAATCCAGATCCTCGACCAGCGTTGGTGATTGCGCCCCACTCGACGGGATCAGCCCGGCCGAGACGGGCTGATCGCCCTTGCCCACGAGCCAGAGCTGGAACTCGCGGTCCTCCGGAATCGGGTTGCGGAGGTCTCGCAGCAGGGCAACCGCCTGATTGCGTTCACGTGAGGTCACCACCGACATCGTGCCGCGCTGGTCGTCGAGTTGGCGGACCGCCAGCTGTGCGTCCGGCGCGGACAACACGTCGAGAGTCTGTTGCTGCGCAGCCGAGATCGTGGGTGCGGCGGGCTCCGGTGCCGTGCTGCGCCCGATCAGGACTCCGGCGCCCAGCGCGACCACGACCGCGGCCGCGGCGGCCGCCACGACCGCGGCGAGCCGGCGTCGCCGGGCACGGCCACGATCGATCGGCACCACTGTGGACTCCGCACCCGTCGCGGTGCCATCGCCCTCGGCGGGTGCGGTGAAGACATGGTCGAGCACGCGCGCGCGCAGCCCGGAGGGCGCGTCGAGCGCGTAGGAGCTGGCGAAGTCGACGATGGCCGAACGTGTCTCGGCGATCCGGCTGTCATAGATCTGTCGCTCGATCGCGGACAGCCCGTCGAGCTCTCGCGTCACCCGGTCGTGTTCGGCGGGCGGGAGGACGTCCACGGCATACAGTTCGATGTGCTCATCGAGCCAGTCGGTGTCAGACATGGTCCCGGCCTCTCAGGCAATTGCGAAGTTTGCGCAGCCCGTCGCGAATACGCGTCTTGATCGTGGGCAGCGGCGTCGACATGTGCTCGGCGACCTCGGGATAGGTCATGCCGTTGAAGTACGACATCTCGATGCTGTCGCGCTGGAGATCAGTGAGACGATCCAGGCACAGCCGCAGCTCGCTACTCTCCTCCCGGTCGACGACGATCTCCAGGGGCGCCGCGACTCCCGGTGTCCGATTGGCCGATTCGTACTCGGTGGACTTGCGGGTCTGCAGTTCCTCGGTGCGCACCCGGTCGACCGCGCGCCGGTGCGCGATGGTCATCATCCAGCTGATCACGGTGCCGCGGGCCGGGTGATAGTCGTCGGCCTTCTGCCAGAACTGCAGATACGCCTCCTGCACGACCTCTTCGGCGTAGTTGCGATCACGTACGACCCGCAATGCCAACCCATAGATCCGCGCGCTGGTGAGGTCGTACAGGTGCGCGAATGCACCGCGGTCACCCAGCGCAGAATCCGCGAGCAACGAGCGGAGAAGGTCGGGATCGTTCGCCGCCCCGGTGGATGTCATGCCCCTACGGTAGCCAAGACGGGGGTCTGGGTACGGCTGTCGGCACCGGCCGGGCGCTATCAGGAACGACCGCTACACTGGGCCCGCCCCGTGGTGCAGGCAAAACTGCTGCTGTGAAACGCGGGACGTGTGAATACCGATAAGGGGAATCGTGGGGAAAATTCAGCGACCGGTCCTCGGGGTGATCGTGACGATAGCGGCGATTGTCGCATCGATGGTGACCGGCACGGCCGGCTCCGCGTCTGCGGCACCGCAGTCGCGGATCGTCAGTTCATATGACGACGATCCGCAGCAGGTCACCCTGATCGTCTACTCGGCGGCGATGGGAAAGAACATCCCGGTGACCGTGTTGACCCCTCGTGATCGGGCCAAGCCGAGCCCCACGCTGTATCTGCTCAACGGCGCGGGTGGGGGCGAGGATTCCGCGACGTGGGATGCCCGCACCGACTACAAGCAGTTCTTCGCCGACAAGGACGTCTATGTGGTCACACCCATCGGTGGTGCGTTCTCCTACTACACCGACTGGCAGCGCGACGACCCCGCGCTCGGGCGCAACAAGTGGCAGACCTTCCTCACCGAGGAGCTACCGCCGCTGATCGACACGCACTTCGCGACCACCAGGCGCAACGCCGTCGCCGGGATCTCGATGGCGGGAACCACCGTGTTCAACCTGGCCATCGCCGCGCCGAAGCTGTACCGGTCGGTGGCCGCGTTCAGTGGGTGTGCGCGGACCAGCGATCCCGCCGGCCAGCAGTACATCCGGTTCGTGGTCTCCGACCGTGGGGGCGGCAACCTGGTCAACATGTGGGGACCGCTGAACGGTCCGGGCTGGCGCGAGAACGACCCCTACGTGAACGCCGAGAAGCTGCGCGGGACCAAGATCTACATGACCGCCGGAACCGGCCTGCCCGGCACGCACGAACGTCTGCAGGACCCGTTCGTCGAGGGGGACCCGTTCTTCCTGGCGAATCAGGCCGCCCTCGGCGGGCTCATCGAGGTGGCCATCGACCAGTGCACCCGTCAGATGGCCGACCGGCTCGCCGCGCTGCACATTCCCGCGAAGGTGACCTTGCGGTCCACCGGCACGCACTCGTGGGGCTATTGGCAGGACGATCTGCACCGCACCTGGCCGCAGATCGCCCGCGACCTGCGCTGAGCGCGGCACCGGCGGGTCACCAGGCGTCGAGCTCGGTGTATCCGTCCTGGAGGGCCCGCGCGAGTAGATGCGCCTTCGTCGGTGCGTCTCGTCCGACGGCGGCGTACTTCGCCCGGATCCGCGCCAGGTGGGTGCTCACGGTGGATGCGGCGATGAACAGCACGGCAGCGGCCTCCTCCTTCGATTCGGCCGCCAACCAGGCGAGCAGTACCTCGACCTCCCGCGTGGAGAGTTCCGGCGCTCGATCCTCTGGCATCCCAACATCTCCGTGGCGGTAGTCCGACATGCATGTCACGGGGAGGCCGCCTGGCGGCCTGATCCTCGACGACACGAGCGCCGGCGGCGGGCCGGCAGCACCTGAGCGCAACGCCGGCACCACCGACCGGTTCGGCATTCGTGAATGAGCGGTCATCGGCCATCCTTCGTTCGCAACACAACCTCCGTTGCCACAAAGCGACCCGGTCCCCCGACGAGACCGCTGCTGGTCGACTGCAGGCTAAGGCATCCGGCGGCGCGACTGTAGACCCAGGATTGGGGACAAGGGCGCTCGACGCCGCCACTATCGGGCAACGCCGATGCCGGTGACACCGGCAGTCACCGAGACGGGAGATGAGATGATTTGTGACAAAAGTCTCATCGAGTGACTATTCGGTCGGCGGGCCGGCCTCTCCGTGCCGCGACGACCGTCTCCTCGACGAACGGCCCGGTGACGACGAACGACCCGGTGACGACGAACGACCCGGTGACGGCTGATTCGGCGACGCGGGCCCGTGCCCCGGGAAGGGCAACCAACCGTCCTCGACCGCCCGTTTGAACAGGTCGAGTTTGGTGTGCGTCGGACGACCGGCTGCGGCATACTTCTGCCGAATCCGCTTGAGGTACTCGTTGACCGTCTCGACGGTCACGCCCAGCGCCGCCCCTACGCCCGCCGAGGTCTCCCCCGACGCATACAGGGTAAGAACACGCTGCAACTGCGGACTCAGATCCACCGCCGCGAGCTCGGGGTCACCATCGATCGCGGCCGCCCATTCGGTGGTCAGCACCTCGCGGCCGGCGCCAGCCGCACGGACGGCCTCGACGAGCTCATGCTCTGACGCGGACTTCAGTATCATCCCCAGCGTGCCTGCCCGCGCCGCCGAGCGCAGCAACGCGGGATGCTCACCGGAGGTGTACACGACGGTCCCGATGCCCGCTTCGGTGAGCCGCGTGACATTCTCGCCGGGCGTCGTGCCGTCGTCGAGGCGCAGATCCAGGATCACGATGTCCAGAGGGATCTGCTGCGCGAGCAGTGCGCCGACGGTGGGCGCCGAGCACACCAGTTCGAGATCGGGCTGACGGTCGAGGATTCTCTCGATCCCCCAGATCGGCGAAGGATGATCGTCGACCATCCCTACGCGGATCACGGGAGGATTGTCAGACGTCACCCTCACCTCCGGTTCCACACCACGCCGTTCCACACCACGCCGTTCCACACCACGCCGTTCCGGCGATCACAGGCCGTCTCTCGACACTATCGGTCGCCCCCGACGTCCGAACGCGGGGCGCGCCGCGCCGCGCGGAGGCGACCGAGGGATCGGGTCGCTCTTCGCCGCCCGACCTGGCACCATGAAAACGAGAACACGTTCTAGGTCCGCACAACGGAGGAGATCCCACCGATGGCATCAGCCGCTTCCACTCACGAGGTCCTGGGCAGCACCGTCACCATGCCCGTGGAGATACGGCACGCACGCTGCTTCGTGGCCGGGTTCACGGCGGACACCGCGGCGGTCGAGCAGGCCATCCGGAGTGCGGGCCCCGGCGCGAATCACCCGCGACCACTGCGCATCCGCCCCGGCCGGACGATGTGCATGCTGGTGTTCGTCGACTACGTCGACGGTGATCTGGGGCCGTACAACGAGTTCGGCGTCTGTTTCCTCGTGGAGGACCCGACCCGGCCGCCGGCATCCCCGCTGCGGGCACTTCGGTCGCTGGTGAGCGGAGATGCTCGCGCGCTCATCCATCGACTACCCGTCGACGGCGACTTCACCCTGGCGGCCGGCCGTGGGATCTGGGGGTTCCCCAAGACGCTTGCCGAGTTCGAGGTGGACCATGATTCGGCGACCAGACACGGGCGCGTGGTCGCCGACGATCAGCTGGTCGCGGATCTGACGGTGCGTCCGGGTATCCGGGTTCCCGACTCCACCAAGGACGCGGTGCTCAACGCCTACTCCCAACTCGACGGGGTCCTGCGGATGACGCCCTGGAAACTCACGTCGACGTCGGGCACCCGCACCCGCATCGGCGGGGCCGACCTGGTACTGGGCACCCACCCGATCGCCGACGAACTGCGGTCGCTGCAGCTGGGCCGGCATGCGTTGATGACGTCGTCGGTGGAGCGGGTGACCATGACCTTCGACGACGCGACCGTGATCTCCTGAGGGCCCGCAGGGCCTACACTGGCTCGACAGCCCAGAACGAAATCCTGCGGACGGTGCGCGCATGAGCAACCTGGAAACACGGCCTGATGAAATCGACTGCCACTCAACAGCGCAGCGCAGCGATGCCGGCGAAGGACTGGTCGCGGTGGAGGTGCTGACCGCGCGTGACGTCCCCCTGGGTGGCCCGCGGGCGATGACGGTGCACCGGACCCTGCCGCAGCGCCGGCGGTCGTTGATCGGGGCGTGGTGCTTCGCCGATCATTATGGTCCCGACGATGTCTCGGCAACCGGCGGGATGGATGTGCCCCCGCACCCACATACCGGCCTGCAGACGGTGAGCTGGCTCTTCGCCGGTGAGATCGAGCATCGCGACACGATGGGAAATCACGCGATGGTGCGGCCGGGCGAGGTCAATCTGATGACCGCAGGCCACGGCATCGCCCACACCGAGGTGTCGACACCCGACACCTCGATCCTGCACGGGGTACAGCTCTGGATCGCCCTGCCCGAGAACGCCGCCGACACCGCGCGCGACTTCGCACATCACGCCCCCGGGGTGATCGAGCGCGACGGCGTCGCAGTTCGGGTGTTCCTCGGCGAGTTACTCGGCGAACGTTCACCGGTACACACCTTCACTCCCCTGCTCGGCGCCGAGCTGACGATGCCGGCCGGGACCGAGATCGCCCTGCCCGTCGCCGCGGACCATGAACACGGCATCCTCGTCGACTCGGGGACGATCCGCGTCGTCAACTCCACGGCGGATCCTCTGAAACCAACCGAACTCGGGTACGTCGGTCTCGGCGCCACGCAGCTGCACCTGCGCAACGAATCCGACGACGCAGCCCGTGCGGTGCTCCTCGGTGGGGTCCCGCTCGACGAGGAGATCATCATGTGGTGGAACTTCCTCGGCCGCAGTCACGACGACATCGTGCGGCTCCGCGAAGAATGGACCGACCGCAGTGAGCGGTTCGGTCAGGTCCGAGGCTATGAGGGGCAGATCCAGCACCTGCCCGCACCGGCACTGCCGACGTCACGCCTGCGCCCGCGACACAATGTCCCGGGCCAGGCGTGACACCGACGACCGGTCAGCTCTTCTCGCCGAGCAGTCGCGCGAAGTTGGCGATCCCGGCGTCCTCGAACGCCGTGTGACGCTGGCCCTGCTTGGTGCGCGCGGCAGCCCGCATCGTGTCCGATTCCATCGGCGCCGCAACGGTTTCCGATTTACCCATCGCGGTACCGAGTTCGTGCGCCGCCCGGGCGATACGGTCCGAGAGCAGCGCGGTGTCGCCGGTGGCACCCGCCCAGTCCTCGGCCGCGGCGTACACCCCGGTCGGGACGACGATTGCGCGCAGATAGACGAACAAGGGACGCACGGCGTGGTCGAGCACCATCGAGTGGCGCGGGCTGCCGCCGGTCGCGGCGATGAGAACCGGGATGCCCTGCATCCGCTCCACCTCGAGCAGATCGACGAACGACTTGAACAAGCCACTGTAGGACGCGTTGAACACCGGTGTGGCGACGATCAGCCCGTCGGCCGCGTAGACCTTCTCCAGGGCGGCGGCAACCGAACTCACCGCGAATCCTGTTGTCAGCGAACGCATGACGTCGACCGCGACATCGCGGAGATCGATCACCTCGATCTCGAGATCAGCACCGCCCAGGTCGTCGGCGACCGCCTCCACGAGACGGTCCACCAGCAGCCGGGTCGATGACGGATCACCGAGGCCGGCGTTGACGGCGACCAACGAGCGGGTCGGCCGGTGTGAGTTCGATCCGCTCACGCTCCCACCTCCTCGCGTTCGGACGTCGATGCGGCGACCAATGAGTCGTGGGTGGGTGCGTCCGGGACGTCGGCGGGACGTCCCGCCTCGAAGCCTGCTCGCAGATCGGGAAGGACCGCGCCGAGTTCATCGAGTTGCTCGAGCACCGTCTTCAGGGGCAACCCCGCGTGATCGACCAGGAACAGCTGTCTCTGGTAGTCACCGAAGCTCTCCCGGAACGACAGCGTCTTGTCCAGGAACTCCGCAGGGCTCCCGACGGTCAACGGCGTCTGATCGGTGAACTCCTCCAGCGACGGGCCGTGCCCGTAGACCGGTGCGTTGTCGAAATACGGGCGGAACTCGCGAACCGCATCCTGGGAGTTCTTCCGGATGAAGAACTGCCCGCCGAGTCCGACGATCGCCTGGTTCGCCGTGCCGTGGCCGTAGTGCTCGAAACGCTCACGGTAGAAGCCGATCAGCCGTTGGAAATGCTCCTTCGGCCAGAAGATGTTGTTGGCGAAGAAGCCATCCCCGTAGTAGGCGGCCTGTTCGGCGATCTCGGGACTGCGGATCGAACCGTGCCAGACGAACGGTGCCACCCCGTCGAGCGGTCGGGGCGTGGAGGTGAACGACGTGAGCGGCGTCCGGAACTGTCCCTCCCAGTCGACGACCTCTTCGGTCCACAGCCGATGCAGCAGGTGATAGTTCTCGATCGCCAGCGGAATGCCCTGGCGGATGTCCTGACCGAACCAGGGATAGACCGGCCCCGTGTTACCACGCCCGAGCATCAGGTCGACCCGTCCGCCGGCGAGATGCTGCAGCATGGCGAAATCCTCTGCGATCTTCACCGGATCGTTCGTGGTGATGAGCGTCGTCGCGGTGGACAGCTGCAGAGTCGTGGTCTGCGCGGCGATGTAGGCGAGGGTCGTCGTCGGTGACGACGAGAAGAACGGCCGGTTGTGGTGCTCGCCGAGTGCGAACACGTCGAGCCCGATGTCCTCGGCCTTCTTCGCGATCTCCACGATCGCCTTGATCCGCTCGTGTTCGCTGGGCTCGACGCCCGTCGTGGGGTCGACGGTGATGTCACTGACGCTGAAGAGTCCGAACTGCATGTCGCGCCTCCTGAATGCTATGAAACTGTCACCACATCTAACCGGACCACGGTCCGATTAATTCCGCTGCGCGGAGCCCCCGGATGCGTCAGTTAGTGTGGGCTTACCCACGAGGAGGAGTCTCAATGAACGTTCGGAAGTCCATGGCCGCAGTGTTGCTCGCCGGCTCCGCAGTGTTACTCGCTGCCGGCTGCTCCGACGACACGTCGAACACGGTCAGCAGCGCCGCCAACAACGCGTCCGCGGCGATCGCGTCCGCCGCGAGCAACGCCAAACAGGCGATCGTGGGACTGAGTACCGACGACGCACAGGTGATCGTGCGCAAGGCGGTGGACCCGGCCACCTCGTCCGATGAGCTCGAGACGGTCGTGGACACCACGAACCCGGTGACGAAGGTGGCCCTCCAGGGTTACGCGAAGGCGTCCAACGCGGCCGGGTACACCCCCGACGTCTACACCGTGAAAGAAGTGAAGGCCGAGGGTGACAACAAGGCCATCGCCACGGTCTCGATCAAGAGCCCCCACGCATCGCAGCCGGTCGACCTCACGCTCGAGTACGTCAAGGTCGACGGCGACTGGAAGCTCAGCGGCAGCGCCATCGATCAGCTGACGACGATGGGCGGCCAGCACGGCGGCTGATCACGCCGAAACACACAAACCTCTCGCCGTACCCTGATCACCCGGGTGCGGCGAGAGCCGTTTCCAGACCGATCGTCATCAGATCAGGAAGAATGGACGCGAAGCGGACCGCCGTCGAGATGTGGTCCGCGCGCAGGAGGTACGTCATGCGGGGAACCGACCATCCCACCGACTCGATACCGCCCGCGGTCACCGATCGGATACTGACGTGGCCGTCGGAGAATTCCACCGGCGAGGACCGGGTCACCACCGGGCCGTCGACCATCCGCGACGACCGGGACCTTCCGCCGGCGCTCGACCTGCCGTTCGGTCCGGACCCCGTGGATCGCCCGCTGCCGCCGATTCGCGACATCTGGTTGCCATCGGCGGAGTTCGCCGCGCAGATGCCGCCGATGCGCCCGAGTGCTGCCACGGCCACCGCTGCGCTCGTCATCTCGATGGTGTCGATGCCGCTGGCACTCGTGGGCGTCGGCGCGGTGACGGGCATGGTCGCCGTGATCCTCGGCGTCGTGGCACTGATCCAGATCAGCGCCGGACGACGCCGCGCTCCGGAGCCCAACCGCTATCGCGGGACCGGACGTGCGGCCACCGCGATCGTCGCAGGAATCGGCAGCGTCGTCGTCGGCACGCCGATCCTGCTGGTGATCCTCATGGTCCTGGCCGTGTTGTGAGGGCACGCGGCATCCCGATCTGACCTCAGCCGGCGGGAGTCAACCGGGACAGGTCAGCTGACCGCGCGAAGGCGGCCACCGCTGTTGCCGTCACCGAGGTCGCGGCCCAGCCAGGCAACCACTTCGCTCATCACACGATTGCGTTCGGCGGCACCGTCAATGCGTGTCAACGCCGGCATGCAATGGATGAGACCGGCGTGAAACGCCGCTTCCTGTGACATGCCGTGACGGTCGGTGACCGACCCGTATGATTCGATTGCCTCGTTGAGCGCGCCGTACGTGACCACATCGTCGCCGACCCGCACTGCGGCCAGACGCGGAGTGATCTCCGCTCGCCGTCGGATGTCTGCCATCACTTCAGTCACCACAGCCGTTCCCCCGAACTCGTCTTCTCGACCCTGGCCACTTTGCCCTCCCACAGAACTGGCACCGGGTCCTTACATATACCTTGCCTTGCTAAAGGCCTTTTGGAAACCGGTGATGCGAATTGGTGGCGAATTACACAGAAAACCCATGGTCATCGCCGTGCATCACCCATGTTACTCACGTGATTCAAGTTGTTGGAGTGACGTATGTTGCTTGATGTGCAAGCGTTATCGCGGCGTCATGCACCCGCGACGTCACTCCGCCGATGCCCCGCCGGACGTCTGACTCGACGCCACAGCATCGCCCTCCATGGCATCGACGAGGCTCTTCGGGCGCAGGTCGGTCCAGTTCTTCTCGACGTACTCCAGGCACGCGGCGCGGCCGTCTTCGCCGAACACCCTGGTCCAACCGGCGGGGATGTCGGCGAAGGTGGGCCACAGCGAATGCTGGTTCTCGTCGTTCACCAGGACGTAGAACCGTCCGTTCTCGTCATCGAAGGGGTTGGTCATACTCGATCCTTTCCGTAGGAGACGTTGCTGTCGTCACCGTGGCGGCCCGGGCCGCGACGGTTGAGCCAGTCGTCGAGCGCCGGCCCGATGACCTCGAGCGCCGCCGCATTGGCGAGACCGAGGTGGTCCGCATCGACGTCGACGTTGGCGATCGGTCCCGAGACGTAGGGCTCCCACCCGCGGGCCACCGCACCCGGGTCCGCCTTGTCCCGGGTCGCGGTGAACACCAGCAGTGGCCCGTCGAAGGAGTCCGGCCGGAAGTCGGCCACCAGTGCTTCGCCGGTGGCGAAGCTGTCCATCACCCATTGCACCTGATCGGCCTCCAGCAGGCCCATCGAGGCGATCTGCTGCCGGATCACCTCGGCGACCTCCTCGGCGCTGTCGGCGTGGACGCTCTCGTCCAGATCGAACAGGTCACGCCAACCGCCCAGGAAGTCACCGACGAAGTCACCGCCGAGCGCGACACCGACCGGCGCCGGTTCGTCGGGTGCGGCCGCGACCGGTACGGGCGAGGAATCCATGACGCCGAGGAACGCGATCTCCTCGCCTTCCGCGGCCAGGCGGGTCGCGATGGCGTAGGCGACATAGCCACCGAGCGACCAGCCGAGCAGGTGATATGGCCCGTGGGGCGACACCCGCCGGATCTCTTCGAGGTAGCGATCGGCCATCGCCTCGATCGACCGGGCGCTCGGTTCGCCGGAGACGACATGCGGGTCCTGCAGTCCGTACACCGGGCGATCGGTCAGGTAGGGCACGAATCCGCCGTAGAACCAGGCGAGGCCGCCCGCCGGGTGGACACAGAACAGCGGTGGCCGCGACCCCTGTCCGTTCAAGGTGATCAGCACCTCGCCCGCCGCCGTGACCTCGCCGCGCAGCCGCGCCGCCAGCCCTCGCGGTGTCGGATCGTTGAACAGCCAGGCCAGTTCCGGGTCGTGACCTCCCTCGCGCAGCCGGGCCAGAACCTGCGTCGCCGACAGCGAGTTGCCACCCAGATCGAAGAAGCTCTGTGTGACACCCACCCGGGCCACGCCCAACACCTCCGCGAACGCGGCGGCGACGGCTTCCTCCGCCTCGTTGTCCGGGGCGACGTACTCGTCGGCCGCGGCGTCGATCACCGGCGCCGGCAGTGCCCGCTTGTCGAGCTTGCCGACCGGCGTCAACGGCAGGGCGTCGAGAACCGCGATACTCGCCGGCACCATGTGCGACGGCAGTCGCCGACCCACATGGTCGCGCAGCGCCGCGATGTCGGTCGCCGGGTCCGCCACGACATAGCCCGCCAGTGCCGTGGCAACCGAGCCGCCCACGCCGAGCACGACCGCCGACTCGACGGCCGGATGCGATGCCAGCACGGCCTCGATCTCGCCCAACTCGATCCGCAGTCCGCGCAGTTTCACCTGATCGTCGGTACGCCCCGCATACTCGAGAACCAGATCTCCGGCGGAGCCGAATCGCCATCGGACGACGTCACCGGTGCGGTACATGCGATCCCCCGCAGCCCCGAACGGATTGGCGACGAACCGCTCTGCCGACAGTCCCGGCCGGTCGAGATATCCGCGCGACAAGGCTCCGCCGACGGCATAGAGCTCCCCCGGGACGCCGACCGGAACCGGCGACATGCGCTGATCCAGGACGAGCAGGCCGACGCCCGCGAGCGGACCGCCCAGCCGGACGGGCCGTCCGGCATGCATCGGCTCGCTGAGCGTGATGCCGATGGTGGTCTCGGTCGGACCGTACAGATTCTGGATCCGCGTGTGCGGCGACCACGTGTCGACCACGCCGGGTGGGACCGCCTCACCACCGGCCATGAGCGCCTGCAGATCCGGCAGCTGCCGCGGATCGAGCGTCGACAACACGGTCGGTGTCAGGAACGTGTGCGTGACCCGATGCTCACGCATGAAGTCCTGTAGCACCGCGCCGCCCACCGCATCGGTCGGTCGGTACGCCAGCGTGCCGCCGTTGATCGTCGCGAGGAGGTACTCGAGGACCGATGCATCGAAACTCGGCGATGCGAATCCCAGCACCACGGGGTCCTCGCCGACGTCCAGGCGACGCGTCTCCTGCGCGGCGAAGTTCGCCAGGCCGGAGTGGGTCACCGCGACGCCCTTCGGCCGACCGGTCGAGCCCGATGTATAGATCACGTACGCGACATTCTCCGGGCGGACCCTGCCCAGGATCTCCGTGGGGCTGATCTCTTCGTCGCCGAACATGTCGAGTTCCGCGCCGATCTCGTCGCTGTCGAGTCGCACCCATGCGAAGCTTTGATCCGGCAGCTCTCCGGTGGCGGCGGTCAGACCCAGGATCGCCCCGGAGTCCTCCACCATCGTGGCCACGCGTTCGGCCGGGTAGTCGGGGTCGATCGGCACGTAGCCGGCGCCGGTCTTGGCGACCGCCCAGATCGCGGTGAGCAGTTGCGCCGACCGCCCGATCGCCAGCGCCACCAGCGACTCCACTCCGATGTCCCGCGAGATCAACCAGCGCGCAAGACTGTTCGACCGTGCGTCCAGTTCGGCATAGGTCAGTTCGACACCGTTGCCGTCGACCACCGCGATCCGGTCGGGGTGCGCCCGTGCGGCGTCGCCGAACATCGTGGCCAGCAGCCGCGCGGGCGTGCCGTCACCCCCGGACACCGGCGTGAGCGACCCCACGGACCGGGGCGCGAGCAGCCCTATGTCCGCGGTCAGTGTGTCCGGTCGCGTTGCGACCGTGCGCAGGATCTCGGTGAGCGCGTCGATGAAGACCCGGACCTGCTCGGCCTCGAACGCATCCGGCAGATACTTCAGTGTCAACGAGATCCGTTCTCCGGCAACCGGAGACGTCGACATGTTCAGCGGATAGTGAGTGGCGTCGGTGCCCTCGAAGTCCAGGATCTCCAGACCGCCGGTGAGCGATGCGTCCGTGGTGGACAGGGAATCGGAGTCCACCGGATACGACTCGTGCACGGTCAGGGTGTCGAACAGCGCACCGGTCAGGTCCGGCCGCAGCGCGGTCAACTGCGGCAACGTCAGATGCTGATGATCGAGCACCGACACCTTCGCGGCCTGCAGCCGGGCCAGAACCGCCGAGATCGGGGCGTGTGGATCGACGTCCACCACCGCCGGCAGCGTGTTGATGAACAACCCGACCATGGACTCCACCCCCGCGAGTTCGGCCGGCCTGCCCGACACCGTCTCCGCGAAGGACACCACCCGGTTGCCGGTCAACCGCGACAGCAGCACCGCCCAGGCGAACTGCAGCACGGTCGCCACCGTCGCCCCCTCGGCGCGGGCGACGGCGTCGATCCCGGCGGTCAGTTCGGCGTCGAGGATCACCGAGAGGTCCTGCGGCAACGACTCCCCTGTCGCGACAGCGCCCGGCGCCACCAGCGTCGGCGCCTCGACCGGCGCCAGCACCTCACGCCACGCGATCAGTCCCGCCGAGTCGTCGGCGGCGGCGATGTGTCGGAGGTAGTCCTCGAAATCACCGTCCCCACCACCGATCTGAGAAGTGTAGGTGTCGCCGGTGGCGTACAGCGCCAACAGATCCGCCAGCACGAGCGGACCCGACCAGCCGTCGATCAGGATGTGGTGATTGGTCACCACGAGATGGGCGGTGTCACCATGGCGGACCACGGCGAACCGCATGAGCGGCGGCCGTTCGAGATCGAACGGTTCGCGCCGCTGCGCATCCGCCACCATCCGGATCCTGGCCTCGATCAGGCCGCCGGTGTCCTCGACGGTGTCGTCGATGCCGGTGTCCTCGATGTCGGTGTCGATCAGTTCCCACGGCACCTCGACCGTGCCAGGGACCACCGCCACCACCGCACCGCTGACGGTGCGGACGAACCCGGACCGCAGGGCGCGATGGTGGGCGAACAGGGCTTGTGCGGCGGTGTGCAGACGCGCGAGGTCCACCTCCCCACCCAGCTCCAGGATCGACTGCACCACATAGACGTCGACGGACGGTGTGTGGCTGCCCGAGGCCAGTTCGGCCTCGAAGTGCAACCCCTTCTGCAGCGGCGACAACGGCCAGATGTCCGCACCGGGGAACCGCTGCGCGAGCGTGTCGAGGTCGTCCTGGGTGACGGCGGTCCCCGGCACATCCGACGGGGACAGGCCCGGGCTCCCGACGAGCGAGAGATGGTCGACGATCGCGACCAGCTCGCGGCGCCAGCGCGCCGCGATGTCGGCGGCATCCTCCTCCGACAGCACGGATCGGGCGAACAGGAATTCCGCCGAAAGTTCCCGGCCATGCTCGTCGGCGCGGGCACCCACGTTCACGGTCAGGGAATTCATCGCGGTCATCGCACCCGACACCGTCGCCGGCAGCACGGGTGCGCGCGTGTCGGCCATGAACGGGACGGCGACCTCGTCGGCGGCGCCGGCGCGTGCTCCGGCACCGAGGAAGTTGAAGCCGATGGACGGCAAGGCCGTGTCGGCCAGCTGAGCGTGGTCGCCGAACCGCAACAGCCCGAACCCGACTCCACGATCGGGCTGTGAGAGCCGTTCCTCCTTGGCGGCCTTCACCGCGTGCACCACATCGTCGGCGGGATCCAGGCTGACCGGCGCGATGGTGGTGAACCATCCCGCGGTGCGGGACAGATCAGCGGTGCGCGGATCGTCGCCGCGCGCCAGCACCTCCTCGTAGCGGCCGTGGCCTTCCATGAGCACCGACACCGGATTGTCGTCGGCGATCCCGGCCTCGCGCTGCCACGACCGCACCGCCCTCGCGAGGCCGGCCACCAACGCGTCGTTGACATGCCCGGCGTACGCCTGAGGCACCGCGGTGAGTAATGCCTCCGTGGTAGCCGCGTCCACATCCACGGTGACCGAGCCGACCGTCGAGAACTTGTCGCGGTCCCGGTCGAACCCCACACCGAAGGAGGTGGGCTCGCGATCCACACGGGCCGACCAGTACCCCACCTCGCCGGCCCGATCGGACGCCCGATCGGCCAGTGCGGCATGCCAGGCCCGGGCGGAGGTCACCTCCGGGCGGACACGGGCCTGCTGACCCGTCTGCAACTGGCCCCACACGGTGATCATGTCCTCGATCACGATGGGCCACGACACCGCGTCGACACCCAGATGGTGGATCGCCAGCACCACCCGGGCACCGTCGACCCCCGAGACGAGCATCGCCGACACGATCACCCCTGTCGACGGGTCCAAGCTGCCCAGCGCCTCCTCGTGCGCGACGCGCAGGGCGTCCGAGAAGTCCGCCGAGCCGACCCCCGCGTCGACGGTCACCTCATCGGCCACACAGCCCGGACCACGGCCGATCGAGTACGTCCACTCCCCGGAGGCCCCGGTGAGTCTCGCCGACAGCATCGGATGCGCCTCGACGACGACGTCGAGCACCGTGGTCAGCATGTCGAGGTCGAGCCCGTTGGGCGCCACCAGCACCATCGCCTGCGAGAAGTCGGCGAAATCGGCTGCCGAGTCCGACAACTCGGTCATCCACGCGGCCACCGGGGGCATCGTGATCCGGTCATCCTCGTCGCCGGCCGGCTCGGCCAGCAGCGGCAGCCGGTCCCCGCCTGCAGCCACCGCCTGCGCCATCGCCCGGACGGTCTTGTGTTCGAAGATGTCGCGTGGGGACACCGCGAATCCCGCCGCCCGGGCCGCCGACGACAGCTGGATCGCGAGGATCGAGTCTCCACCCAGCGCGAAGAACGACTCCGCCACGCTCACCCGGTCGACCCCGAGCACGCCGGCCATGACCCGGGCCAGAGTCTCCTCCGCCGACGATTCGGGCGCCACATGGTCCTCGCCACCGCTGTCGAGTTCCGGCACCGGCAGCGCACGCCGATCGAGTTTGCCGTTCGCGGTCAGCGGCAACTCGCCGACGGGCACGATGAAGCCGGGCACCATATAACCCGGCACCGCCCGAGTGACCGTGTCCCGCACGACCTGCGGATCGATCGCCGCTCCCGGTGCGGCGACCACATACCCGACCAACTGCTCACCGCGGCCCGCCAGTTCGATGACGTTCGCGGCGGCCGCCGTCACCCCGTCCACCCCGAGCAGCGCCGCCTCGATCTCCCCGTACTCGATGCGGAAGCCCCGCAACTGGACCTGTGCGTCACCGCGCCCGAGGTATTCGATGTCACCGCCGACCCGACGGGCCAGGTCGCCGGTCCGATACATCCGGCCACCCCGCGCATCGAACGGGTTCGCGACGAACCGCGTCGAACTCAGGCCCGGGCGACCGAGATAGCCCTGCGCCAATTGGCCGCCGGTGACGTACATCTCGCCGACGACGCCCGGCGGGACCGGATGCAGCCGGTCGTCGAGGATATGGATCGCCAGCGAGTGCAACGGCCGGCCGATCAGCGACGCATCACCGGCCGCGACGAGCTCACGGTCGAGCGGGCGGAAGCTGACGTGCACCGTCGTCTCGGTGATGCCGTACATGTTCACCAACTGCGCGGTGTCGGCCGGATGGTCGCCGTACCATCGCCGCACCTGCTCGAATCCGAGCGCCTCGCCACCGAACACGATGTACCGCAACGGTAGATCCACCGGGTTGCGGCGTCGGGCATCGATCAACTGGTAGAACGCCGATGGTGTCTGACTCAGCACCGTGACGCGCTCGGCGGCGAGCAGATCCACGAATGCATCGGGATCTCGTGCGAGACCACGGTCGACGATGACCAGTCGGGCCCCCGACAGGAACGGGCCCCACAGCTCCCACACCGAGAAGTCGAAGGCATAGGAGTGGAACATGGTCCACACGTCCGTCGGCCGGAACTCGAAATCACCTGCTGCGGTGTCCATCAGGGTCACCACGTCGCGGTGGGTGATCTCGACTCCCTTGGGCTGACCGGTCGAGCCCGAGGTGTAGATCACATACGCCCGTGCGGACGGCGACACCGCCGCCGACGGCACATCGCCGTGAGCACCTGCGCGGGCCAGGTCATCCACGTCGGCGGCCGTCACCGACTCGGGCAGCGCGCCGAACAGCTCGTGGCCGGCCGTCGCGGCATCGGTGATGATGGTCTCGACTGCGGCGTCGGACACGATGAACGCCAATCGATCTGCCGGATTGGTGGTGTCCAGGGGCAGATACCCCGCGCCGACCTTGAGGACGGCGACGATCGACACCGCGAGGTCGACCGTGCGGGCGGTGGCGATACCGACGAGATCACCGGGGGCGACCCCGCGGGACACCAGCGCCGAGGCCACCGCATCGGACCGGCGGTCGATGTCGGCGTAGGACAGCGACGTCCCGTCGGCCGTCACCGCGGTCCGCTCCCCATGTCGATCGACGGTCGCCCGGAACAGATCGACCAGGCTCGCATCGCCGTGCTCCGTGTCGAGCACCGGCGCCGGAAGTGCCGACAGCACATCGGCTTCCGAGTTCGACAGCATGGGGATGTCGCCGACCACCACGCCCGGATCGGCGACGCAGACGCCGAGAATCCGCACGAAGCGTTCCGCCATCGCGCGGATCGTCGCGGCGTCGAACAGATCGGTGGCGTACACGATCTGCGCGGGCCAGGCCGCGTCGTCGGTTCCACCCGCGATGCCGAACGTGAGGTCGACCTTCGCCGGTGTCTGGGGCGCCTCGACCGGCGAGATCTCCAGACCCGCCACCGTCGTCGTCTCGACTGCCGAGAACTCGGGCAGCGTGTTCTGATGGAAGGTCAGCAGCACCTGGGTCAGGGGTGCGAACGCCTCGGACCGCACCGGGTCGAGATGCTCGACGAGGGTCTCGAACGGCACGTCCGCATGCGCGAACGCATCCAGATCGGTCACCCGGACCTGATCGAGGAGCCCCGCGAACGACTGTGCCGGGTCGATTCCGGTCCGCAGGACCAGAGTGTTGACGAACATGCCCACCAGCGCATCCAGTGCGCGCTGTCCTCGACCCGCGATGGGCGTGCCCACCGCGATGTCCGAGCCGGCCGAGAGCCGGGCGAGCATCACCGCGAGACCAGCGTGGACCACCATGAACGGCGTCACGCCACGGTCATGGGCCACGGCGGCGATCCGGGCGACCACGTCGGCCGGGATCTCGAAGGCCACGTGGTCGCCACGTTCGGACGCCACCACCGGCCGAGGCCGGTCGGTGGGCAGCTCGAGCACGTCGGGCAACTCGCGCAGCGCCGACGACCAGTATGCCAACTGTTGTCCCACAGGCGATTCGATATCGTCGGCCGATCCCAGCACATCGTGCTGCCAGATCGCGAAGTCGGCGAACTGGACGTCGAGCGGCGCAAAGGCGGGCTCGGCACCGTCGGCACGGGCGGCGTAGGCGGTGACGAGATCGGCGACCAACGGCGCCATCGATTCACCGTCGGCGGCGATGTGGTGTGCCACCAGACCGAAGACGAACTCACCCTGGCCGACACGCCAGAGGCGGGCCCGCAGCGGCCAGTCGCTGGAGACGTCGAAGCCGGTGGTCACCGCGGTCTCGAGGTCAGCGGCCGATGTCACCTCGGCCCAGTCGATGTGCTCGCCGACCCGGTCGGCGGACGCGATCACCTGGACCGGGACGCCGTCCACCGCAGGGAAGGTCGTCCGCAGCACCTCGTGGCGCACCACGACATCGACCAGCGCAGCGCGCAACGCCGGCACATCCAGGTCACCCACCAGGCGCAGCAGCACGGGGACGTTGTAGGTCGCCACCGACGGGTCGAACTGGTTGATGAACCACATTCGCAACTGCGCGAACGACACCGGGATCCGCTCGGGACGTGGCACCACGGGCACCACCGGTGCCAGTCCGGCGCCGCGGCCGGCAACCGAGGCGGCGAGGGCGCGCACAGTGGGCGCCTCGAACACGTCACGGACCGAGACGTCGACGCCGAACACGTCGGCGACGCGCGCCGCCACCCGGGTCGCCGACAACGAGTTGCCGCCGATGTCGAAGAAGCTCTCCACGACACTGACCTCATCGGCGCCCAGCACGTCGGCGAAGACCTGCGCCACGGTCTGCTCGCGGTCGCCGTCCGCGGGCACGAACTCCCGACCACCCTCGATCACCGGCTCCGGCAACGCACGCTTGTCGAGCTTCCCGACCGGGGTCAACGGCAACGCGTCGAGTACGGCGATACTCGCCGGGACCATGTGGGACGGCAGATGCGCACCGACATGGGTGCGCAGCTCGGCGGGGTCGACGGCGTCGCGCAGGACCACATAGCCCGCGAGCGCGGTGGCCACCGAACCCCCGACACCGATCACCACCGCGGACTCGACCGACGGGTGGGCGGCCAGCACCGCCTCGATCTCGCCGAGTTCGATGCGCAGGCCGCGCAGTTTCACCTGATCGTCGCTACGCCCGACGTACTCGAGTTCGAGGTGCCCGGCGCCACCGCGGCGCCAGCGCACGACATCGCCGGTGCGGTACATGCGGTCACCGTCACGCCCGAACGGGTTGGGTACGAACCGGCCGGCGGTGAGATCTGCTCGCCCCACGTAGCCACGGGCCAGGCCACCACCGACGACATACAGCTCCCCGGCGACGCCCGCGGGCACCACCCGCAGCCGGGAATCGAGGACCAACAGACCCACACCCGGGATCGGGCCGCCGAGAGTCTTGGCGCGGCCGGGCAGCATCGCCTCGCTCATCGTGATCACGATCGACGTCTCGGTGGGGCCGTACATGTCGAAGAAGCCGACCCGTGGTCCCCATCGGTCCACCATCGACGGCGGCACGGCCTCGCCACCGGCCGCGAGTACTTGCAGGTCCGGCACCGATTCCGGATCCAGAGTGGCCAGGACGGTGGGGGTCAGGAAGGCGTGGGTCGCCCGCTGCTCACGGATGAACGCCGCCAACGGTTCCCCGCCGAGGGCCTCGTCGGGCCGATAGACGAGGGTCGTACCGGCTCCGAGGGCCATCAACCATTCCAGAACCGAGGCGTCGAAGCTCGGCGACGCGAAGCCCAGCACACGTGATCGTTCGGTCACCGCGAGCCGATCGACCTCCGCCCTCGCGAAGTTCTCGAGTGCTCGCGCGGTCACCTGAACGCCCTTCGGCGTACCGGTCGACCCCGACGTGTAGATCACGTACGCGACCGCGTCCACGTGCGGTGTGCCGAGCAGTTCGTCCGCGGACATCGGTTCCGGGCTCAGACCGTCGATGTGCGCACGGAACTGCGTCGTATCGACGGCGGTCCAGTCGACCTCGGAGCCCAGTGCCGAGCCGAGACTCTCGGTGGTCAGGCCCACCCGCACCCCGGAGTCGGTGAGCATGTGGGCGATACGCTCGGCCGGGTAGCCGGTGTCGACCGGTAGGTAACCCGCTCCCGTCTTGGCCACCGCCCAGATCGCGGTGAGCAGTTCCACGGACCGGCCGATCGCCAACGCCACCAGCGACTCGACACCGATTCCCTGCGAGATCAGCCAACGGGCAAGACGATTCGAGGCCGCGTCGAGGTCCGCGTAGCTCAGCGCGGCGCCTGTCGCATCGAGGACCGCCAGGCGGTCCGGGTGGTCGCGCACGGCGTCGGCGAACAGGTCCGGAAGCGGCCGGGGCGCGATGGCCGGCCCACCGGTGACCGGTGCCAGGGCGGCCGAATCCGCCTGCGTGAGCAGCTCGATGTCGCCCACCGGCACCGACGGATCCGCCACCATCGACCCGACCACACGCAGCCACGAGTCGGCGAAGCCGGCCACGGTCGATTCGTCGAACAGAGAGCGGGCGTACACGAAGTCGATGGTCATCGGCGACGCCGACGTCCGGTCGGTCACCGCCACCGAGAGTTCGAACTTGGCAACCTGATCGGGCAACTCCAGGGCCTGTGCGGTCAGCCCCGCCGCGTGCAACGCCGTCGTACCGGGATCGCCGTCGACATGCGTGAAGGCGATCTGTGCGAGCGGCGGGAAGGCCGTCGACCGGGTCGGTGCCAGTTCCTCGATCAGCTCCTCGAACTGGACGTCGGCGTGGGCGAACGCGTCGAGATCCTCGGTGCGTACCTGTGCGATGAGTTCGGCGACCGGGCGACCTGGGTCGACGATGGTGCGCAGCACGAGTGTGTTGACGAACATACCGATCAGGTCGCCGACCGCGGCGTCGGTGCGGCCGGCGATCGGCGTACCGATGACCACGTCGGATGTGGCCGCCAACCGCGACACCAGGATCGCCAGCGCGGCATGCGATGCCATGAACGGTGTCACACCGTGCGCGCGGGCGAACTCCTCCAGGCCCCGGGCCAGATCGTCGGGCACGGTCATCGACACCACTCCCGCCGTCGTGGCCATGACCGACGGACGCGGCCGGTCCATCGGCAGGTCGGTCACCGACGGCAACCCGCGCAGACGTTCCCGCCAATAGGCGAGTTGGCCTGCCAACCTGCTCGACGGATCGTCGGCGCTGCCCAACGTCGTGCGTTGCCAGAGGGCGTAATCGGCGTACTGCACCGGTAGCGGCGACGCGACGGAGAAGGTGTTCTCGACGCGATTCAGGTACGCGCCCAGCAGGTCACGGACGAAGACGGCGGTCGAAGCGCCGTCGAAAGCGATGTGGTGGGCGGTGAGCACCACATCATGGGTGTCGGTTCCGGAGCGACGGATGCGGCCGCGGAGCGGAAGGTCGACGGTGACGTCGAAGCCGCGGCTCGCCGACTCGGCGAGTTCCGCCTCGTCGTCCACCACCCGCCAGTCCAGTTGCCCGCGAGCCTGTTCGGGGTCCAGGATGACCTGCGTCGGACCGTCGGCGTCGAGCGGGTAGACGGTCCGCAGCACCTCGTGACGATCGAGGACGTCGCCGACCGCGCCGGTGAGCGCATCGAGATCGAGGTCGCCGGTCAGTCGCAGCGCCATCGGGATGTTGTAGGCAGGTGAGGCAGCGTCGAATCGGTTGATGAACCACATCCGGGCCTGAGCCATCGACAGCGGTAGCCGTTGTGGCCGTTCACCGGCGACGAGCGGCGCCACGGTCTGCTCGCGTCCCGCGACGGCGATCACCAGATCGCGTACGGTCGGCGACTCGAACAGGTCACGCACGGACACGTCGACCGCGAGGTCGTCGGCAACCCGTGCGGCGACCCGCATCGCCGACAGCGAGTTGCCGCCGATGTCGAAGAACGAGTCGGTGACGCCGACCCGATCGGCACCGAGCACGTCGGCGAACACCGCTGCGACCGAGGCCTCGACGTCGGTGGCCGGAGCAACATACTCACCGACCTCGAACACCGGGGCCGGCAACGCCTTTCGATTGAGCTTGCCCGAGCTGTTCAGGGCCAGGTCGTCGAGCAGCATCCACACCGACGGACGCATGTACTCCGGCAGTGCGTCGGCGACCACCGCCTTGACCGCATCGTTGTCCACCGAAGCCGGTGAGACGTAGGCGACGAGCTGCCTACCGCCCGTCGGGGCGTCGGCGATCGCACACGCGGCGTGCACGACCCCGGGCGCCGAGGCGATCACCGCCTCGATCTCACCGAGTTCGATGCGCTGGCCGCGCAGCTTCACCTGGAAGTCGGTGCGGCCCAGATACTCGATCTCGCCTCGGGAGTTCCACCGCACCAGGTCGCCGGTGCGGTAGAGCCTCGACCCGGGCTCGCCGAACGGGTCGGCGACGAAGCGTTCGGCGGTCAGCCCCGGACGTGACGCGTAGCCGCGGGCCAGCTGCACACCACCCAGGTAGAGCTCACCGGGAACACCCGGCGGCACCACCCGCAGCCGGGCATCCAACACGTGGGTCGACGTGTTCCACACCGGCACACCGATCGTGACGTCGTCCGCACCGGTCACATCCACCGACGTGACGTCGACGCAGGCCTCGGTCGGCCCGTACAGATTATGGATCGCGGCGCCGGGCAGCGCCGCATGTGCACGAGTCGCCACCGAGGACGGCAGTGCCTCACCGGAGGTGAGGAGCCATCGCAGCGAGTCGATCCGCGCCAGCTTGTCGGCCGGCACCACGTCGAGGAACACCGACAGCATCGACGGCACGAAATGCACGGACGTCGCGCGTTCGGCCGCAAGGAGATCCGCGAGGTAGCCGGGCTCGGCGTGTCCGCCCGGTCGCGCGATGACCGTCGTCGCCCCGGCCATCGCCGGGCCGAAGAGCTCGGGCACCGATACGTCGAAGGTGACCGGGGTCTTGAGCATCACCCGATCATCGGCAGACCACCCGAACTCGCTCAGGCACCACCGCAGTCGGTTCGTCAGTGCGCGATGTGAGACCGTGACGCCCTTCGGCCGACCGGTCGACCCGGAGGTGAACAGGGTGTAAGCGGCGTCGTCGGAACGCAACGGGGCCAGGCGATCCGCATCGGTCACCGGCGCGACGGAAACGTCGACATCTGCGGTGGCATCCACCTCGATCGCCGACACGCCCTCCCCCGTCGCCGCGACAGCTCCATCACCGGCCGCCACGAGGATGACCGCGACGCCGGCCGTCACGGTCATGTACTCCGCACGGTCGAGCGGGGTGTCCGGATCGATCGGCACGTATTGTGCGCCGGCCGCGAGGACGGCGTGCACGGCGACGACCAGCTCGACCGAGCGGTGCAGCGACACACCCACGGTGACCCCGGGTCCCACACCCGCCGCGATCAGCTCACGGGCCAGCACGGACACCCGGGCGCCGAACTCCGCGTACGACACGACTCTGCCCTCGAAGACCAGAGCGGTGGACTCCGGCGTTCGGATCGCCTGGGCGGCAGCGATATCCGGGACCAGCTCGGCGGGCACGTCGACCACGGCACCCCGCGACCAGTTCTCGACGACCGTGCGTTCGTCCGCGGTCACGAGATCCACGTCGCCGACCGCGGTGGCCGGGCGGGCGACCAGCGCCGCCAAGGCGGCGGTGAACCGCTCGGTCATCGTCTGCACCGTCGAACGGTCGAAGAGGTCGGTGGCGTAGACGATCGAGCACGGCCAGTCGTCGGCGGCGTCCGCCGAACCGACCGTCACCGACAGGTCCAGCTGCGCCGGTACCCAGTCCGGCTCGACCGCGCGGACCTCGAGTCCGCCGACCGAGATGTCGGTCTTCTCCGCGGAGGCGGCCGGGTCGAACGACAGCATGACCTGGGCCAGTGGCGCGAACGCTTCGGATCGCGACGGATCGAGCGCCTCCACGACCGTCTCGAACGGGACGTCGGCGTGGGCGAACGCGTCGAGATCGGTGACCCGGACACGGTCGAGGAGATCGGCGAAACTCGTGGACGGCTCCACCCGGGTCCGCAGCACCAGCGTGTTGACGAACATACCGATGAGCGGGTCGAGGTCGGCCTGCCCACGCCCGGCGATCGGTGTGGCCACGGTGATGTCGTCGGTGGCCGACAACTGTGCCAGCACCACCGCCAATCCGGCGTGCACCACCATGAACGGGGTGACGCCGAACTCGTGGGCGACTGTCCGGATCCGCTCCCCGACCTCGGCGCCGATCGTGAATTCGACGCGGGCACCGCGATGGGATGCGACCGCAGGCCGCTCCCGGTCCGCGGGCAGGTCGAGCACCTCCGGAACGCCCTCGAGTTGCTCTGTCCAATGGGACAATTGGCGGCCGACGACAGAATCGGGGGCATCGGGGGAACCGAGCTCGGTGTGCTGCCAGATGGCATGGTCGGCGAACTGAACGGCCAATGGCGCGAACTCCGGTGCCCGCCCGGCGGCCCGTGCCACATAGGCCGCCACCACGTCGGTGATCAGCGGCAGCATCGACTCGCCGTCCGCCGCGATGTGATGTGCGATCAATGCGAACAGGAACTCGTCGTCGGAAACCCGCCGGAGCCGCACTCGCAGCGGCCAGTCGACGGTCACGTCGAAGCCTGCCGTCACAGCCGCGTCCAGTTCGGCCTGCGTATCCACGACCGCCCAGTCGAGCCGCTCGTCGACCAGATCGGCCGGATCGATCGCCTGCACTCCCACACCGTCGACGGCCGGGAAGCTCGTCCGCAGCACCTCGTGGCGCACCACGGTGTCGACGACGGCCGCGCGCAGGGCGTCGACATCGAGGTCGCCGGTCAGACGCAGCACGACCGGGAGGTTGTAGGTCGCGGTCCCGGGCTCGAACCGGTTGATGAACCACATCCGGGTCTGCGCGAAGGACAACGGGATCGGGGCCGGCCGCGGGGTCAGCGCCACCAGCGGCGCGCGACCCGCGCCTCGGGTCGAGACCACGGCCGCCAGGTCCCGCACGGTCGGGGCATCGAACAGGTCGCGCACCGTCACCTCGGCGCCGAACTCGTCGGCCACCCGGGCCGCGACCCGCATCGCCGACAGCGAGTTGCCGCCCACATCGAAGAAGGAGTCGGTCGCGCTCACCCGCTCGACCCCGAGCACCTCGGCCACGACCGCAGCGACCGTCACCTCGGCGGCGGTTGCCGGCGCGACGTGGTCGGTCGTCTCGAACACCGGCGCCGGCAGCGCCCGCCGATCGAGTTTGCCTGCGCTGTTGAGGGTGATGTCATCGAGCAACATCCACACCGACGGCCGCATGTACTCCGGTAGCGCGTCGGTGACCGCGTCCCGCACCACCGTCTCGTCCACCGTGGACGGTGACACGTACGCGACGAGATGCTGTCCACCGCCGGGGGTCTCGACCACGGTGCACGCCGCGTGCACCACGCCGGGCGCCGAGGCGATCACCGACTCGATCTCGCCGAGCTCGATCCGCTGGCCCCGCAACTTCACCTGGAAGTCGGTGCGGCCGAGATACTCGATCCAGCCGTCGACATCCCACCGGACGAGGTCACCGGTGCGATAGAGCCGTGCCCCCGCTGCACCGAACGGGTCGGCGACGAATCGTTCGGCCGTCAGCCCCGGACGCGACTCGTAACCGCGGGCCACCTGCACGCCACCCAGGTACAGCTCGCCGGGCACCCCCGGCGGCACCACCCGCAACCGCGCATCCAGCACGTGGGTCGACGTGTTCCACACCGGAACACCGATCGGCACGACGTCGGGAGCGTCGGTCACGTCGACGTAGGCCACCTCGACGGCGGCCTCGGTGGGGCCGAACAGATTGACGATCCGGACCCGGCCGAGGAGATCGTGGGCGCGGGCGACGACCGCCGGCGGCAGCGCCTCGCCGGAACAGAACAGCCAGCGCAGCGAGTCCAGGGCCCGGATCTTCTCGGCCGGTACGACATCCAGGAACACCGAGAGCATCGACGGCACGAAGTGCACCGACGTCGCGCGGTGGTGTGCGATGAGATCGGCGATGTACGCCGGGTCGGCGTGCCCGCCGGCCCGCGCCACCACGATCGTCGCCCCCGTCATCACGGGGGCGAACAGTTCGGGCACCGACACGTCGAACGTGAAGGGCGTCTTCAACACGATGCGATCGCCGGTCGACCACGGGTACTCGTCCAGACCCCACCAGAGGCGGTTGAGCACCGAGGTATGCGACACCGTCACACCCTTCGGACGCCCGGTCGACCCGGACGTGAAGAGCGTGTACACCGCATCGTCGGGTCGCAGTGGCGCCAGTCGGTCCGCGTCGGTGACCGCCGCCACCGACAGGTCCACCTCGCCCGAGGCGTCGACCTCGATCACCGCGACCGCGTCACGCAGATGCGTCACCGACGACGGGACGGCGCCCGCCCCGACCAGCACGACGCCGACGGCCGCGGTCTCCACCATGTACTGCACACGGTCTGCGGGCACCGTCGGGTCGATCGGGACATACTGGCCGCCGGCAGCGACCACCGCGTGGATCGCGACGACCATCTCCACCGAGCGATCCAGCGCGACACCGACCGCCACCGCCGGTCCCACGCCGGCCGCGATGAGCTCTCGGGCCAGTGCCGACACCCGGGCACCGAATTCGGCATACGTCAGGGACCGCTCCTCGAACATCAGGGCGACATCGTCGGGCGACCGGAGGATCTGTGCGGCAACCGCATCCGCCACCGAACCGGAGGGCACGGCCATGGTCGTGCCGACGGACCAGTCGCCGATGTGGGCACTCTCGTCGGCGGTCAGCATTCCTACGTCGGCCACCAGGGTGTCCGGCGCCGACGCCGCGGCGCGCAGGATCTCGACCACCGCGTCGGCGAACACCCGGATCTGCTCGTCCGCGAAGGCATCCGGCAGATACTTGAGCGTGATCGAGAGCTGATCGGCCATCGGGGAGGTGATCATGTTCAACGGATAGTGCGTCGAGTCGCTGACGACGGCCTCGGCGATGTCGAGTCCGCCGGTGAGTGCGGCATCGGTGGTCGAGAGCGACTCGGTGTCCACCGGATACGACTCGTGCACCGTCAGCGTGTCGAACAGTCCGGGGACACCGGTGAGTGCGGTCAGCTCGGGCAGACCCAGGTGCTGGTGGTCGAGCACCGACACCTTGGCTTCCTGCAGGCGGGCCAGGACCTCGCTGACCTGCGCCGCCGGATCGACGTCCACCACCGCGGGCAGGGTGTTGATGAACAGTCCGACCATCGACTCGACGCCCTCGAGGTCGGCCGGTCGGCCCGACACCGTCTCACCGAAGGCGACCACCCGGTTGCCGGTCAGCCGCGACAACAGCACCGCCCACGCGAACTGCAACACCGTCGCCACGGTCGCCCCGGTCGACCGGGCCAGCGACTCGACGGCGGCGGTCAGCTCGGCGTCGACGATGACCTGGTGATTTCTCGGCAACGACGCCATCGTCGCCCGGGTACCGGGCGACACGAGCGTCGGTCCCTCGACGTCGGCGAGTACCTCGCGCCACGCGGCCAGACCGTCCGTCACGTCGATCCCGGCGATGTGCTTCAGATAGTCCTCGAAATCACCGTTGCCCGTGCCGATCTGGCCGGTGTAGGTGGTACCCGAGGCGTACAGGGCGATCAGATCGGCCAGCACCAGCGGACCGGACCAGCCGTCGAACAGGATGTGATGGTTGGTGATGACGACGCTGACGCCCCCCGCGTCGCGTACGAGCACCACCCGCAGCAGCGGTGGCGCGGCCAGATCGAATGGTGTCACCCGCTCGTGTGCGGTCACCTCATCGACACGAGCGCGACGTTCGGACTCACCGACGGCACCCAGATCGATGGTGCGCCACGGCACTCGGACGTCACCGGGGACCACGCACACCACCGCACCGCCCTCGGTCTGCACGAACGCGGACCGCAGCACGCGATGGTGTCCGACGAGCGTGTCGAGGGCTGCGTGCAGTCGCTGTTCGTCGACATCTCCGCGCAGGCGGAGCACCGCTTGGCTGACGTACACATCCACCGAGTCGTCGATGTCGGGGCCGGCCAGCGCGGATTGCAGATAGAGGCCTTTCTGCAGCGCGGACAGCGGCCAGATGGGTGCGTCCGGCCACCGGGACGACAGCAGGTCCAGATCCGCTTGCGACACAGCGGTTCCCGGAACGTCGGACGGGGACAAACCGACGTTTCGGTCATGTGACACCACATCCACGATGGCGGTCAGTTCGGCCGACCACCGATCCGCCAGCCCGGCGACGTCCTCGGCGGACAGGATGCCCTCGACGAACAGGAAGTCCGCGGACAGCTCACGGCCATGCATGCTCTGGCGGGTCCCGACATTCACGGTGAGGACATTCATCGCCGCCATCGCGCCCGACACCGACGCCGGCAGCGCCGGGGCGTCCGGATCCGCCATGAACGGCACCACGGTGTCGTTCGCACCGCCGCGACCGCCCGCACCGAAGAAATTGAATCCGATCGACGGCAGCGCGCGCCCCGCCATCCGGCCGTCACCACCGAAGCGCAGCAATCCGAAACCGACTCCGCGATCGGGCTGTCCGAGCCGTTCCTCCTTGGCGGCCTTCACCGCATGCACCACGTCGTCGGCCGGATCGAGAGCCATCGGCGCAATCGTCGTGAACCATCCGACGGTCCGGGCCAGATCCGCCCGCCGCGGGTCCGCGCCCGCCGCCGCGAGCTCCTCATAGCGCCCGTGGCCCTCCAGCAACACGCCGACCGGCGAGTCGTCGCCGATCCCCCGCGACTGCTGCCACGACCGCACGGCCCGGGCCAGGGCGGCCAGCAGCGCGTCGTTGACGTGCCCGCCGAACGCCTCCGGCACCACCGTGACCAACGCCTCGGTGACCGTGGCGTCCACTCGGTGCCGCACCGAGCCGAGTGTCGAGAACCGGTCCCGCACCCGGTCGAACGAGGTGCCGAACGAGGTCGGTGCACCCAGCCGTGACTCCCAGTACTCCAACTCGTGTGTCCGGTCGGCGGACTGACCGGCCAACGCCGTGTGCCAGGCCTGCGCCGAGGTGACCTCCGGCCGCACCTGCAGCGGCCCGCCCGCCTGCACCTGGGCCCACACCGTGATCACGTCCTCGATCAGGATCGGCCAGGACACCGCATCGACGCCGACGTGGTGGATGGCGAGGACGATGCGCGCCGCGTCGGCGCCCGCCACGAGGACCGCAGAGACCAGCACCCCGGCCGACGGGTCGAGCCGTCCGCAGGCATCCGCATGCGCCGCGGTGATCGCGTCGGCGAACTCCGGGGACCCAGCGGCCGCCGACGTCGTCTGACGACGCACCACCGGTCGCGAACCGACGCCGGCGGTCAGCACCCACCGCCCGTCGATGTCGGTGAGGCGCGCCGAGAGCATCGGGTGGGCATCCACGACCGCACCCAGGACACCGGACAGCGTCTCGGTGTCGAGTCCGTCCGGGGAGATGAGCACGACAGCCTGCGAGAAATCGGCGAAATCCGCTGCCGAATCCGATGATTCGATCATCCAGGAGACGACCGGTGAGATCGGCACGGAGCCGGATCCACCCGACGGCTCGTCCAGCAGTGGCAGCCGCTCGCCCCCAGAGGTGACCGCCTGCGCCATCGCGCGAACCGACTTGTGCTCGAAGATGTCCCGCGGCGAGAGCGACAGACCCGCCGCCCGTGCGGCCGACGACAGCTGGATCGATGAGATCGAGTCGCCGCCCAGCGCGAAGAACGACTCCACCACGCTGACCCGATCGACGCCCAGGACGCCGGCGACGACCTGTGCGAGTACTTCCTCGGTCGACGACGACGGCGCCACATGCGCGGCGCTCTCGGTCTCGATCACCGGAGCGGGCAGTGCGCGTTTGTCCAGTTTGCCCGCCGGTGTCAGCGGAAGGGCGTCGAGCACCTGCAGACTCGCGGGCACCATGTGGGAGGGCAAGCGTTCGGCGACGTGGTCGCGCAGCGCGGTGATGTCCGTGGACGGCTCGGCCACCACGTATCCGGCGAGCGCGGAGGCCACCGACCCGCCCACGCCGATCACCACCGCAGCAGTGACCTGCGGATGCGATTCGAGGACCGCGGCGATCTCACCGAGCTCGATGCGCAGACCACGCAGCTTCACCTGATCATCACTGCGGCCGACATACTCGAGCACCAGCTGTGACGCATCGGTCCGCGTCCACCGGACCACGTCGCCGGTTCGGTACATCCGGTCACCGGGTCCACCGTGCGGGTCGGCCACGAATCGTTCCGCGGTCAGGCCGCGACGGTCGAGGTAACCGCGGGCGAGGGCGACACCGGTGGCATACAGGTCACCGGCCACGCCGACCGGCACCGGATGCAGGCGGGCATCGAGCACCAGCAGTCCGACCCCGTCGATCGGACCACCGATGTGCACGGGACGCCCGGCGGTGAGCGCGTGACTCATCGCGACGGCGATCGACGCCTCGGTGGGACCGTAGGCGTTGAAGAAGGCGAGCCGCGGAGCCCAGCGATCGACCAGCGTCTGCGACACCGCCTCACCGCCGGACATGAGGACGGCCAGGTCCGGAACGGACTCGGGTTCCAGAGTCGCGAGCACCGACGGCGTCAGGAAGACATGGGTGAGACGCTGTTCGCAGATGAATGCAGACAGCATGTCCCCGCCGAGTACGCCGTCGGGCCGATAGACCAGCGCCGCACCGGATGCCGAGGCCAGCAACCATTCGAGGATGGATGCGTCGAAGCTCGGTGAGGCGAACCCGAGAACACGCGAGGAGGCGTCCACACCGAAGCGTGCGATCTCCGCCACGGCGAAGTTGTGGATGCCGCGGTTGGTGACCGACACCCCCTTGGGGGTGCCGGTAGAACCCGACGTGTAGATGACGTAGGCGACGGCATCGAGATGCCTCGGTGCGAGCAGCTCGTCGTCACCGATCGCCGCCGCGTCGTGGCCGGCCAATACGCCCGGTGATCCGATGTCCTCCATCGACCACCAGTCCGCACCAGACGGAAGGCCCTGGCGCACAGCATCTGTGGTCAAGCCGATGCGCACCCCGGAATCGGTGAGCATGTGTTCGATACGTTCCACCGGGTACTCGGGATCGATCGGCAGATACCCGGCACCGGCCTTGGCCACCGCCCACATCGCGGTGAGCAGATCCGCGGACCGCCCGATCGCCAGCGCGACCAGCGACTCGGTACCGACGCCCTGCGCGATGAGCCGGCGGGCCAGCCGATTCGACCGTGCGTCCAGCTCGGCATAGGTGAGCACCGCACCGGTCTGGTCGGTGACGGCGACATGATCGGGATGGCGTCGGGCGATGTCGGTGAAGACCTCCGCGGGCACTCGCGCGGCGGCGGCACGCCCGCCCCGCACCGGCAGCAACCCGGCGGCCTCGTCGTCGGAGAGAAGGTGGGTGTCGCCCACCGGCAGAGCCGGATCCGCGGTCAACTGGTCGAGCAGCCGGACGAGTTGCGTCGCCATGTGTTCGGCGGTCGCCGCGTCGAAGAGATCGGTGGCGTAGATCAGGCTTCCCTGCCATCGGTCACCGGCGTCGGTGATACCGACCGTCAGGTCAACCTTGGCCGGAATATCCTCGACTGCAACGGAACTCACCTCGATGCCGCCGACGTCATGCGCCAGCACGCCGCCTGCGGCGAACTCGGCGAGCACCGACTGGTCGAACGAGAGCAAGACCTGTGTCAGCGGGGCGAACGCCTCCGACCGAACCGGGGCAAGGGCCTCCACCACCGTCTCGAACGGCACATCGGCGTGGGCGAAGGCCTCCAGATCGGTGGCCCGCACCTGATCGAGCAACTCGGCGAACGGCATTCCCACATCGACCGTCGAGCGCAGCACCAGGGTGTTGACGAACATGCCGACCAACGGATCCAGCACCCGCTGACCGCGGCCGGCGATCGGCGTGCCCACCGCGATGTCGCCGGACGATGACAGCCGGGCCAACAACACGGCCAGCCCGGCGTGCACCACCATGAACGGGGTGACGCCGTACTCGCGTGCAACCACCGCGATGCGATCGGTGACCCACGCGGGGACCTCGAAGGACACCTGCGCGCCACGTTGGGAGGCGACGGCGGGTCGCGGCCGATCGGTCGGCAGCTCCAGCACGTCCGGCAGTCCCGCGAGTTGCGACGACCAGTAGGCGATCTGCTGCCCCACCACCGACTCGGGATCGCCGGCCGTACCGAGAACCTCGTGCTGCCAGATCGCGAAATCGGCGAACTGCACGTCCAGCGGTACGAACTCCGGTTCCGCGCCGGTGACCCGCGCCGCGTACGCGGTCACCACATCGGCGACCAACGGTCCCATCGACTCGCCGTCGGCGGCGATGTGATGCACCACGAGACCGAACACGTACTCCTCGGCCGCCACCTGCCACACCCGCGCCCGCATCGACCACTGCGCGGTCACGTCGAAGCCGGTGGCGATCGCGGCGACCAGCTCGCTCTCCGAACCGACGACGGCCCAGTCCAGTCGCTCGGACACCTCGTCGGCGGCACAGATCACCTGGACCGGTGTCCCGTCCACCGCCGGGAACACCGTGCGGAGCACCTCGTGACGCACCACGACATCGACGAGCGCGGTGTGCAATGCGTCGATGTCCACCGGCCCGGTCAACCGCAACAGCACCGGGATGTTGTACGTCGACGCCGACGGGTCGAACTGATTGATGAACCACATGCGTGCCTGGGCGAACGACACCGGCACCTGCTCCGGACGCGGCGCCACCGCCACCACCGGGGCCAGCCCCACCCCGCGCCCGCTGATCACATCGGCCAGCCCCTGCACGGACGGGACGTCGAAGACATCCCGGACCGACAGCTCGACGTTGAACGCCTCGGCGGCCCGGCCGACGATGCGCGCCGCCGCCAGCGAGTTGCCACCGAGGTCGAAGACGGAGTCGCCGACGCTGACCCGCTCCAGGTCGAGCACGTCGGCAACGATCTCGGCGAGGATCTTCTCCGTTTCCGAGCTGGGGGCCACATACTCCGCGGTGCCCTTGATCTCGGGCTCCGGCAGATTCCGGCGGTCGAGTTTGCCGTTCACCGTCAGCGGCAGCTGATCGATCACCATCACCACGTCGGGCACCATGTAGGTGGGCAGCAGGCCGGCCGCGGCGATACGCACCTCCGACGGTGTGGTCGCCTCCTCGGACTCGAGTACGACGTAGCCGACGAGCAGTTCGTCGGCGTTGTCGCGGCGCTTGACCGCGACCGCCGCGGCGTCCACCCCCGAGGTGGCCAGCAGCGCTGTCTCGACTTCGCCGAGTTCGATGCGGAAGCCGCGGAGTTTGACCTGAGCATCGGATCGACCCAGGTACTCCAGGCTGCCCTCGCGCGCGATGGCGAGGTCGCCACTGCGGTACATGCGGCTGCCATCCGCGGCGAACGGGTCCGCCACGAAGCGGATCGACGACAGTCCCGGTCGGCCCAGGTAGCCGCGGGTGACCTGGGTGCCGCTGACGTAGATCTCGCCGGGCACACCGTCGGGGACCGGGCGCAGCCGGTCGTCGAGCAGGTGGATGGTCAGCTCCGGGAGGCCCTGCCCCACATCAGAGCCCTTGGCGGACTGGACGAAATCGGGATCGAGTGCACGGAAGGTCGAGTGCACGGTGGTCTCGGTGATGCCGTACATGTTGACCAGCACCGGGCCTACCCGACCGTCGCTCTCCAGGCGATCGGAGTACCAGCGACGGACCTGGGCGAAATCCAGTGCCTCGCCGGCGAAGACCATGTAGCGCACGGTCGCGGCGAGTTGCGTCGACGATCCCGGCCGCACCGCGGCCGCGAGTTGGTAGTACGCCGACGGTGTCTGCGAGACCACCGTCGCCGACTCGGTGATCAGCAGTTGGGCGAACTCGTCGGGGCTGCGCGTCGTCAGGAAGTCGACCACCACCAGCCGCCCACCGAACAGCAGCGGGCCCCACATCTCGAACACCGAGACGTCGAAGGCGTAGGAGTGGAACATCGTCCACACATCGTTCTCGGTGAACCCGTAGTGCCGTTGGGCGGCCGACATCAGCCCGACGACGCTCCGATGTTCCACCACAACACCTTTGGGCCGACCGGTCGACCCCGAGGTGAAGATCAGGTACGCCGCGGCGCGCGGATCGATCACATCCGGCAGGTCCCGGTCGTCCGACGCCGCCGACAGCTCTGTGATGGTTCGCCGATCGACCTCCAGGAAGCCGAGTGCCTCTTGTCCGTCGTGATCGGTGATGATGAGCGCCGGTGCCGCGTCCGAGACGATGAACGCGAGGCGATCCGCGGGGTGCGAGGTGTCCAGCGGCAGGTAGGCCGCACCGATCTTGAGGATCCCGAGGATCGCGACCATGACCTCGACGGTGCGCGGAGTCGCCAGACCGACCACAGAACCCGGCCGGACGCCGGCGGCGAGCAGACCGGCGGCCACCGCATCGGAGAGCTCGTCGAGTTCCCGATACGTCAACGAGCCTCCGTCGAGATCGGTCACCGCCACCCGAGAACTGAAACGGTGCACGGCCGAACGGAAGATCCCCGGCAACGACCCCCAGTCGGTGGTGCCGGCCACGGCACACGCGCGCTGCCGGATCTCGTCGACCGCGGCCCGGATCGCCGATGCGATACCGGCCGGGTCCAAACCGTCCCGACGGATCAGCCCGGTGACGATCGCACTCACCGCGGCCTCGGTGTCCAGTCCACGTGCCTCGAACACCGAGGCGGTCGCGGAGACGCGGGTGTTCAACTCCGCGAACGTCATCGCGTTGCCGGCCCCGGTGAACGCAACGGTCTCCGGCTCGAGTTGCGCCGCGATGGTGATCAGGTCTCGCGTCGGCGGACGCCGCCCCCATCCCGTAGAAATGTCCACCGCGTCCAAACCGATTCCTGTCACGTCCGTTCGCTGCCTTCCGACTCAGTGGAATCCGTCGAATGATCGCCGCGTGTCACCACCGTGTCGGCACGTTCACGTAGCTCGGCGAGTACCGCGTCGAAGCCGTCGGGTCCGGCCTCGGCCAGACCCGGCACCAGAGTCATCGCCGCCATCGTCAACGCCGAATCAGCATCGGGCGCTGTGGGACTCATGGCTGCCATCATCACGTCGAGGTCACCGAAGCTCAGCGCCGGCGGGCCGCTGATCGCGATCGCTGTGGGGTCGGCCGCCGCCGCGGTCGACACCAGATCGGCGAGCCCGGCCTCCGAGTCGGCGGCATGGTCGGCCGACGCGAGCTGCTCGTCACCGAGACGAATGCTCACGTCGCCGACGGTGGCCTCGGGCTCGGATACCACCGACTCCAGCACCTGTAGATAGCGTGCCGCCATCCGGTCGATCGTACGGTGCTCGAAAAGATCTGTGGCATAGAGGAACTGCGCGCGCATCGCGCCCCCACGCCCGTCCCGCTCCGGATCGTTCGGGAACAGCGTGAGCTGCAGGTCGACCTTCGCCGAGGTGAGCTCCTCGTGGATCGGCGAGACGGTCAGCCGATCGAATTGCAGCACGGGGAAATCCACGTCCTGGAAGGCGAGCATGACCTGATAGATCGGATTGTAGGAGGTCGGCGGCTTGGACAGGGTGCGGGACACGATGTTGTCGAAGGCCACATCCGTGTGCGACATGTCCGCGAGGTCCTCGTTGCGCACCCGCGTGAGCAGATCGACGAATCGCTCACCCGGGTCGATCTGGGTACGCAGCGCCAGCGTGTTGACGAACATCCCGACGACGTCGTCCAGGCTCTGCTCGCCACGGCCGGCGAACGGCGTGCCGATCACGAGGTCGGTGGCACCCGACATTCGGTTGAGCAGGACCGCAAAGGCCGCGTGAATGACCATGAACGCCGTCGTGTGATGCCGGCGCGCAACAGAATCCAGCTGCGCCACGATGGCGGCCGGGATCTCGAAGTCCACCGAGTCACCCCGGAAGGTCGGCGACTTCGGCCGCGGTCGGTCATGGGGAAGGTCCAGGCGCTCCGGGACACCGGCCAGCCGTTCGTCCCAGTAGGCCAGCTGGCGTTCCTCTTCGGTGATGCCGTCGCCGTCGACGACGGCCAGACGTTCGGACAACCAGAGGCTGAAGTCGGCGTACTGCACCGGCAGCGGCTTCCAGGCCGGCTCGGCCCCCGTGCTGCGGGCGGCGTAGGCGGTCATCAGATCCCGTGCGAGCGGTGACATCGATGCGCCGTCGGCGCTGATGTGATGGACCACGAAGACGAGGACGTGCTCGTTCCCCGAGATCCGCAGCAACACCGCGCGCACCGGTGGCCGGGTGGTGATGTCGAATCCTTCACCGGTGACCCGCGCGATGGCGTCCTCGAGTGAGGACCCGACATCGCGCAGCTCCACGGTGAGTTCGCTCTCCACGACATCTGCCGGCATGATCACCTGGATCGGCTCACCGTTGATCATCGGATAGGTCGTACGCAGCGACTCGTGCCGCCGGACCAGGTCGGTGGTGGCCAGTTGCAGCGCGGCGACGTCGAGGTCGCCGGTGAGCCGCAGCGCCATCGCGACGTTGTACGCCGCCGATCCCGGATCGGAGCGGTTGACCAGCCACAGCCCGCGCTGCATCCCCGAGACCAGCACCAGCTCCGCGCGACTACGGGCGAGCAGCGGCGGCGCGCCGTGACCGGTGGGCCCGCCTGCGAGCGCCTGGGCCAGCGTCGCCACGGTCGGGCGTTCGAAGAGCAACTTCACCGGTACCGGCCGATCGAGCAGAGCCGACAGACGTGAGGTCACCTTGGTCGCGGACAACGAGCTACCGCCGAGATCGAAGAAGTCGGCGTCGGCGCTGACCCGGTCCTGTCCGAGAACCTGCCCGAAGATCCCGGCGACCACCGCCTCCATCTGCGAACTCGGTTCGCGATACCGGGCGGACGTTGTGAAGTCCACCGGCGGAAGGGATCTGCGGTCGATCTTTCCAGATGTCGTGAGACGGAACTCTTTCACGATGACCAGGGAGTGCGGCACCATGTAGCTCGGCAGATGGGTCGCGGCCTGTTCGAGGATTCTCTTGGGGTCGGCCGAGGCGCCCTCGACCAGGCGCGCGTAGGCGACCAGAACGTCATCGCCGCCGGGTCCGGGGACACCGAGGCTGACCACCTCACTCACCATGGGGTGACGCGCGATCGCGGCATCGACCTCGCCGGGCTCGATGCGCAGGCCACGGATCTTCAGCTGGAAGTCGGTGCGCCCCACGTACCGCAGGTTTCCGCCCGCGGTGCGGACCACACGGTCGCCGGTCCGGTACATGCGCTCCCCCGGCGCGAACGGGTTCGCGACGAAGCGGGTGGCAGTGAGGTCTTCTCGACCGTGGTAGGCCTGCGCGAGCGCAATGCCGGACAGGTACAGCTCACCGGGTACTCCGGCGGGCACCGGACGCAGCGCCGGATCGAGCACGAGTGTCCCGACGCCGGGGACGGCGTGACCGATGGTGACCTCGTCGCCATCGTGCAACGGTCCGGCGGCGGTGGCCCAGATCGTCACCTCCGTCGGCCCGTAGAGATTGAAGAATGCACGTCCCGCTCTCGCCCAGCGCCGCATCAGGTCCGGCGGGCATGCCTCACCGACACTGATCACACGGGTCAGGTGCGGCACGGCGGCCGGCTCCAACGTGGCCAATGCCGACGGTGTCATGACGGCGTGGGACACCCCGTGCCGGTCGATCAGTTCGGCCAGCTCGTCGCCACCGAACACGCCCGCGGGGCTGACCACCAGCTCCGCTCCGTTACACAGGGCCATCAGGATCTCGAAGATGGAGGCGTCGAAGCTCGGCGACGCCACGTGCAGGACCTTGGAACGCCTGTCCAGACGAAGGATCTTCTTCTGATTCGCGACGAGGCCGGCGAGACCTCGGTGGCTCAGCGCCGCCGCCTTGGGGCGTCCGGTGGAACCGGAGGTGTAGATCAGGTACGCCAGATCGTCGACCCCGGGTGCGCGAACCAGTTCGTCGGCGCGGAGGCGGGCACCGCTGTGCCCGGCCAGCTGCAGCTCCACCGACTCGTCGTCGATCGCCATCCATTCCACACCGGGCGGCGTCTTGGACGCGACCGGGAGCGTGGTCAGCCCGAGTCGTGCTCCACTGTCGGCGAGGATCTCGGCAAGCCGCCCGGCCGGATGGGCCGGGTCGATGCTGACAAAGGCCGCACCGCACTTCGCCACGGCCAGCATCGCCATCACCGACTCGTGCGAGCGCGGTATGCAGATCGCCACCACATCACCCGGGCCGATCTCCCGGGCGACGAGCTCGCGAGCCAGCTGATTGGTGCCGGCCTCCAACATCGACCAGGTGATCCGGACCGCCCCGCTCAGGGCGACCGCAGCCGGGTTCGCCTGCGCGACACCGTAGAACAGCAGGTCGCGCAGCGTCTCCGGGATGGCAGGCGCCTTGGGGTGGCGGGTGAGCATTTCGAGCTCGGCCTCGTCGACGAGATCGATGGTGCCGATCCGCCGATTCGGCGTCTCGACGATCGTTCGCAGAATCGTGTTCAGCTGCGCGGCCACACGTTCGATGGTCCGATGGTCGAAAATATCTGCCGCATATGCGAATTCGACGTCCAGACCCGACGACCCGACCTGATCGGTCACAGTGATCGACAGATCGAATTTGGCCGACGGCACACGGGCATCCAGCATCTGTGCGGATTCCACCCAATGATCGAGCGCCGTCGCCTGCCCGGGATGCATCGTCAACGACACCTGGAAGAGCGGAGTGTGGGCAGCGGACCGTTCCGGCGCAACGGCTTCGACCACTCGCTCGAACGGGATGGAGGAGTGACGCATCGCCCGGGTGCGGGTGGTGTGCGCGCGGTCGAGCAGCTCTGACGTCGTGTCCCCCGCCGAGATCGACGTCCGTAACACCACCGTGTTGACGAACATGCCGACCAGATCGGCGGTCTCGGGTTCATCGCGGCCGGCGACGGCCGTCCCGATGGCGACCTCGTCGACCTCCGCCCAGCGCGCGAGCAGGATCGCGAACGCCGCGTGCAGCACGGAGAACGGTGTGACGTTGTGGTCACGCGCCAATGTCCGGATGCCGGCGACCAGGTCCGGATCGAGCGAGGTGTCGACGTAGCCGCCTGCGCCCGACGCCACATGCGGCCGGGGATGGTCGGTGGGCAGCGGGAGGAAACCAGGTAGCCCGGCCAGCTCCTCTTCCCAGAACCGCAGACCCTCGGTCGCGATCTCCGTGGGATCCTCCGGATCACCGAGGAGCTGGTGCTGCCAGACCGCGAAATCCGCGTACTGCACCGCCAGAGGTGGCATCTGCGCCTGCGTCCGGTCCCGGCGCGCCGTGTAGGCCACGAAGAGATCCCTGATCAACGGCATCAGTGAGAATCCGTCACCGGCGATGTGGTGCAGCACCAAGACCACCACATAACCCTGGCGATCGCGCAGGATCCGAACGCGGAACGGGATCTCGTGCACCAGGTCGAAACCACGGGCGGCCTCGGCGGCGATCACCTCGTCGAGCCGGTCGTCGACGACACCGACCTCGACGTCGAGGAAGCTCACGGCCTCATGAGGCCGCAGGATCTCCTGCACCGGTTCGCCGCCACTGGATCCGAAGCGGGTGCGCAGGGTCTCGTGTCGTTCCACCAGGTCGGCGAGCGCCTGCTGGAGCGCGGCGATGTCGACATCGGCGCCGAGCCGCACCGCGCCGGGCATGTTGTAGGTGCCTGCACCCGGATCCATCCGGTTGACGAACCACAGCCGGGTCTGCGAGTGCGACAGCGGGATGATGTCGGGACGCGGCTCGACTCTGGTCAGCGGCGGTCGACCGTCGGCCCCACCCTTGCGGGACCGTTCGGCGATCTCGCCGACATCGACCGAGACGAACACGTCGGTGAGGTCGATCCGGACGTTGTGTTCGATCCGTGCCCGCGACACGAGTCGAGCGGCCATCAGCGAATCGCCACCGAGGGCGAAGATGTTGTCGCGCAGGCCGACTCGTTCGACACCGAGCAGCTCGCCGATGAGCGTCGCCAGGGTCTGCTCCATCGGGGTGCGGGGCGCCTCGTAACTGACGACGGGTTTGAGGTCCGGTGCGGGCAGGGCCTTGCGGTCGAGTTTGCCCGCGGTGCCGATCGGGAACTGCTCGAGCAGCACCGCGGCGGACGGGACCATGTGCGAGGGCAGATGGCGACGGCACCACGACAGAGCCGCAGCCTCGCTCACCGACTGATCATCGGAGCGGAGGTACGCGACGAGCACCGGTCCGGCGCCGAGGTCTGTGCGGGGTACGACTGCGGTTGCGTCGACCCCCGGCATGGCGTCGAGTACCGCTTCGATCTCGCCCGGCTCGATGCGCTGGCCGCGGATCTTGATCTGAAAGTCGGTGCGCCCCAGGTAATGCAGTTCGCCGTCGGCGCTCCAGCGGACCAGATCACCCGTGCGGTACATCCTCGTGCCCGCGGGACCGAACAGGTCTGCGACGAATCGATCCGACGTGAGATCGGTCCGCCCGACGTAGCCGTCCGCCAATTGGCAGCCCGCCAGATACAGTTCGCCCGCGACTCCGGCCGGGACAGGACACAGGCGGGTGTCGAGAACGTAGGTGTCGGTGTTCGCGACCGGCCGGCCGATCGGCACCGGACCATCGCCGACCACCACCCGCTGTTCGGTCACGTCGATCGCGGCCTCGGTGGGCCCGTACAGGTTCACCAGTTCGGCCGACGAGCCGGTCAACACGCGATCGGCGAGCAGCCGCGGCAGCGCCTCACCCGAGGTGAACACCCGCCGTACCGTGGGCGGCAGGAGGATCTCGTGGCCCTCGTTCTGCAAGACCTCCGTGTAGACATCGAGCATCGAGGGCACGAAGTGCAGCACGTTCACCTGCTGCTGTGTGATCAGGTCCAGCAGGTACTCGGGATTGCGGTGGCCGTCGGGCCGCGCGATGACCATCTCGGCCCCCTGGGCCAACGGCCACAACAATTCCCACACCGAGACGTCGAAGGTGAACGGGGTCTTGTAGAGCACCCGGTCCCCGGCACTCAACGGGTAGTTGCCCTGCATCCATGCGAGTCGGTTGATGACCGCGGAATGCGAGACCTGGACGCCCTTCGGTGTACCCGTCGACCCGGAGGTGAACAGCACGTAGGCGGCTTCACTGCCCCCGCCGACCGCGCTGTCCGTGGGCCACTCGTTGTCGCCGGAGGCGGCCCCGGTCGCGATCGCGTCGAAGCCGATCGTCCGCAGCGACGCGTCATCGATGACCACCCGCGCGGAGACCGTCTCGGCGATCAGCCGCCGCCGCTCGTCCGGTTGGGCGGGATCGACGGGCACGTAGGCGGCGCCGATCGTCAGCACCGCGTAGATCGCGGCGACCTGGGCGACGCCCCGGTCGAGTGCCACGACGACGTGGTCGCCCCGGCCGATGTCGTTGGACGCCAGATAACCGGTCAGCACACCACGCAGCCGATCGAACTCGGCGTAGGTCCACCGTCGACCCTCGAAATCGACCGCGACCCGTTCTCCGTGATCGCGCACGTTGCGTTCGAAGGGGGCGAGCAGATGGGTGACGGTCTCCGGCAGCGCCAGTTCGGGACCCCGCCCGACGTCGACCATCTCCTCCCGCTCTCCGGCGAGAAGGAGGTCGACGTCACCGATCAGCGTGTCGAGACCGGCGAACAGGCGACCCAGGAAGGTCAGGAACCGCTCGGAGTGCCCCTCCAGCTCGTCGGCGGTGTACAGGTTGGGATTGCCGTGGAGGTCGACGACGAGCCGGGCCCCTGGGCTTGCCTGATAGACGTTGAGGCGCAGATCTTCCAGGATTCCCGAGCTCAGGATCTGGTAGTCGACCGTCGCACCGATCATCTCGATCGGCTTGTCGAAGAACATGAGATTCACGATCGGACCGAACGATGCCGTGTTGGCATCCTGCAGCCCGGCATCGATACGGATGTCCTCGAACCGATAACGCTGATGGCGGAGAGCGCCGGTGAGTTCGAGCTGTAGCTGTTCGATGAGCTGGGTCATCGTCAATTGCGACACGTCACGTGCACGTACCGGCAGCATGTTGGCGAGCATGCCGCTGCCCATTTTGATCTTGGCGGAGGCCCGCCCCGTCACCGGAAGGCTCAGGACCACGTCATCGGTGCCGGCCATGCGCGCGAGATAGGCGGAGAATCCGGCCGTCAACAAGACTGCCGTGGACGTGTTGAGGTCCGACGCGACGCGATCGAGGGCGGCCTGCTGCTGCGCACTCATCTCACCTCCGGCCACGAGATTGACCGGGGACAGCGGCGCGGCCGCCGACTGCTGTGCGAGCGTGACACGCTCGGGCAGGTCGCGCACGCGCGCGACCCAGTGCTCGCGGTCCGCCTGTCGACGCGAGCCCTCGATGTACTTCTTGTCGTCCGCGAGGATCTCCGCCAACGTCGCCGCGGGTTTCGAAACGTATTCCGAACCCGCGAGCGCCATGTTGTACCGATCAAGGGTCTCGCGTACGCCGGTCAGACCGGCGTAGCCGTCCATGGCGATGTGATGTGCACGCACGTACCAGAATGAGCGGTCATCGGCGACCCTGATCAGCGTGGAAACAACCAATCGATCAGTACGCAGATCCATTTGTCGCTGATAGTCGTCGTTCATCCACTGACGCGCAGCAGCGACGGGGTCCGGCCGATCACGAAAATCGAGAAAGTCCAGACGGTTGTCGATCCCGTGATCGACAACCTGCATCGGTACCCCATTGACCTCGTCGATTCTGGTGAACGCGGACTCGCGAACACGCGCGTTCTCGACAACGACCTTCTCGAAGATCTCGCGATCGAGTGGCCGATCCCGGTCGCGGATATCGAGATACTGAGCAACGGTAACGGAATAGTCGGCAGAGAGGCTCTCGGCGAACCACATCCCACGCTGAGCTGCGGTGAGTTCCAGATATACGGGTTGGGTCTCGGTGGCATGATGGGTGTTCTCTGCTGACCCCATAGCCTCTCTCTTCCAGGTCATCGGCCAGCCCGAACCAGCGTCGTCCGATTCGTCCGACGCGTGGGTCGTCGTGGGCTGTCTGTTCCGGGGGAAGGTTGTTCCCTCGCAACAGTGTGCGTCATTATCCACCTTCCAAAACGAACTTCACCATGATTCGGTTGAATGGATGAGCAGCCACCCGCTCACCCGATTACCCGGTAAACGACTTGCTCACGGTAGGAATTCGGTCGATGACCGCAGATCGTTACCGACCGCCGCGACGAGTCATCCAAACGTACGAATCCATCGGTTCCCGAAGTAATGTTTGGGCAGCGCGTGGCGACAATATTCTGGGACCATCGACCATGATTTTGGGTAGCATCGCCACATCGTCCAGCCGTGCGCTCCGTAACCGAGGTGGCCCGAGAGGAGTTGTCGATGGCCGAGCAGACCCGCCGGTCCACCGCCGCAGCACCGATGGACCCGGTGTCGGACATCGACCGGGACGCGGATTTGCTCACCTCCGGTGACTTGCAGATCGGTCCCCAGCACATAGGTCCGCAGCGCATAGGTCCGCAGCATGCAGATCCGCAGTCGGTCGGCCCGCCTGCGGGTTCGTCGGACGCCGGATCTGCGAGTACCGAGTCCGGCCGGCCGGCTCGAGCACGTCACGCAGCCGTGCCGGGCGACGAGGCGCCGACTGTCCCGATCCCCACTGTGGCGGCCGGGTCCCCGGCACCGGAAACGGACGCGAGTGCCTCCGAATCCCCGGCGGTCGTGAATGGCTGGCACGTAGTCAGCAATTCCACGCTCGACCCCACCATCGCCGGCACCTATCCCACTGCCGACACCGACACCGCCCACACCACCGCCGAGGACTCTTCGACACCGCCGGGCGATCCGCCGAGCGTCTCATCCACAGATCAATCGACCGAGCCCCCCGCAGAGGACGTCGGCACACAGTCGAATGATATTCACCCCCAACACCTTCCGGACACCCCCACATCATCGACGGACGCGGTTCCGCCCGCCCCGCACAACCCGGTCGCCGACGTCCCGCAGCGAGAATCGGCGATCGAGGTCGTCAACCTGCACAAGCGATTCGGCGACAACGTCGCCGTCGAGTCCGTCAGCTTCTCGGTAGCCAAAGGGTCGATCCTGGCTCTGCTCGGTCCGAACGGGGCCGGCAAGACGACCACGGTGAACATGCTCTGCACACTGCTCAAGCCCGATGGGGGCAGTGCATCCGTGGCAGGGCACGACGTGGTGTCGGATGCGCCGGGGGTGCGACGGTCGATCATGTTGACCGGACAGTTCGCCGCCCTCGACGAGGCGCTCAGCGGACGAGAGAACCTCATCCTGTTCGGCAGGCTGATGGGCCTCACCCGCTCGGCGGCTCGTGCTCGCGCGGACGACCTGCTGACCTCGTTCGAGCTGACCGACGCGGCAAACCGCAAGGTCGGTGAGTACTCGGGCGGAATGCGCCGACGCATTGACATCGCCTGCGGCCTCGTCACGCAGCCGGAGGTGGTCTTTCTCGACGAACCGACCACCGGCCTCGATCCTCGGAGCCGTCTGGAGGTGTGGAAGCTCGTCGAGTCGCTGCGCGACCAAGGCGTGACCACGCTGCTGACCACCCAGTACCTCGAGGAAGCGGACACCTTGTCCGACCACATCGTGGTGATCGACCGCGGCAGGGTCATTGCGTCGGGCACCGCGGACGAGCTGAAGGCCGCGACCGGCGCCTCCCATTACGAGGTGTCGCCCGCCGACCCCGACGACCTGAACCGACTCGTGGAGTGCCTCGGGGACCTGGTGCCCGCCGGCACGGCCCGTCGGCCGTCCGATGACTCCTCCGATGACCCCGACGAGCGATTCTCGGTGGCCGTCCCGGCTCCGGCCGGAGCGGACACCCTCGTCGCCATCGTGCAGCGCACCACGCAGGCCGGAATCCGGCTGTCCGACGTCGCGCTGCGTCGCCCGAGCCTCGACGAGGTGTTCCTCGCACTGACCGACCCTGCTCGTCCCGATGGCACCGGTGCGCCCCGGGCCGCCACTCCGCCGGATGAGCCGGACCCGGGAACATGACGGCGACCGGGAACATGACGAGCCGGGGCACGAGCGCCGGCCGCATCGCCTCCGCCGAACTGACCGTCGGGCGTCCACCCACACACCCGATGGCGCAGTGGTGGACGCTGACGAGTCGCGGGCTGGGCGCGATCGTGCGCAACGGCGAGATCATCTTCGCGTTCGTCGCTCCGGTGCTCCTCGCGATCTGCTTCTACCTCCCGTTGCGATCGATCATGGACGCGGATCCAGGCATGGACTATGCGGCATTTCTCATGCCGATCATCGCGCTGCAGTCGGTGAGTTTCGTGGCATCGTCGGCCGCGATGCGTGCCGCCGTCGACACCACCAAGGGCATCAACACCAGGTTTCGCACGATGCCGATGCCCGTCGCCGTTCCGACCCTCGCACGACTGGGAGCCAACACCGTGTTGCTGGTGATCTCGGTGATCTGTGCGACGGTCACCAGCCTCGTCATGGGGTGGCGTCCCGACGGCTCCGCGCTCGAGACGGTCGGACTGTTCGGCGTCGTGCTCACGGTCGGCATATTGATCGCGATCCTGGCCGACGCACTCGGCCTGTTGACCAATAGGCCCGAGGCGACAAGTCAGGCCTTGTCCCTACCGATCCTGATACTCGGATTGCTGTCGACCGGGTTTGTACCCGAGAACCAATTCCCCGACTGGATTCAGCCGTTCGTCCGCAACCAGCCGATCTCGCAGTTCGCGACCTCGATGCGCGCGCTGAGCGACGGCACCGCGACCCTCGACATCCTCACCCCGACGATCTGGTGGTGTGTCGGACTCCTGGCCGCGGGGATCGTGATGACGACGCTCGGCGTGCGACGGGCCGTGCGATGACCGCCGCCATCGACTCCGCCTCGCCCGATCCGACCTCGCCCGAATCCGGCGAGGGTGAGGCCACCTCGGCTGCCGCGGCGCGGGCCACGTCCGCGACCGACACCGCCGGGACGCGCAGTCCTGCCGAGGGGTCTGTGCGCGCCTGGTTCACCCAGAGCCTCGTGTTGTCCTGGCGGCAGTTGTCGGTGATGATCCGCGACAAGGCGACGTTCCTGCAGCTGATCATCGTCCCGATCTTGACCCTGGCCATGTTCAAGGTGGTGCTCGGGGACGCGATCGGCAGCGCCACCGGCCAGGACAGCACCTACGGGACGGTACCTCTGGTCATCCTGGTCAGCGCGATGTTCGGGTCGGTCGCCGCCGGCATCCGGCTGAACCAGGAACGCGGGACCGGCCTGCTGTCCCGACTCTATGTCCTGCCGATCAACAGGGCCGCCGACCTCACGTCGCGGTTGCTGAGCGAGGTCTTCCGCATCGTGGTGGTGACTGCTCTGCTGATTGCGGTCGGCTCCACCATCGGATTCGACATCACCGGGGGCGTTGTCGCGGTCGCCGGCATCTTCGGTGTGGCTCTCATGTTCGGCGTCGCCTACGCAACGCTGGTCCTCGCGCTCGCCGTCAGCGCCCAGCCCTCGGCACCGTTGGTCCCCTTGCTGTCGCTCGTATCGAGTGTGCTCATGTTCTTCAATTCCGGCTTCTCCCCCGTCGATGCCTACCCGGGCTGGTTGCAGCCCATAGTGGAGAATCAGCCGATGACCCCGGCCATCGAGGTGATGCGGTCGCTCGCGGCCGGCGGCCCGATCGCCGAGAACCTCATCAAGGTGACCATCTGGACGATCGTCATCATCGGCGTCTGTATCTATCCGGCCCTCCGCGGCTACCGCAAGGCAGCGACCGCACGCTGAGGCAGCGACGCACCGGCGGCGCACGGTGTCGCGTACCGCGCACCACCGCTGTCCGGTCGTCATGACCGGGTTTGGGTGGCCGTCGGGTACGCGACACCGTGTGGCGCCGTGACTGTTTCACTCTATGGAGTTCTCAAGGGACAGATGCGGTCCCGGCCAGGGGTCGCTCTCTGCGGGTCGAGTAGCGGCGAACGAAGTGAGTTGCGTATCGAGACCTGGGTTGGGTGATCTCGATACGGTCCCTCGCCTGGCGGCTCGGAACCTACTCGATCAGCGGAAGAGCGACGGCGGGTCAGTCAGGCTGGTTGGTCGGGTGGGGTCAGCGGCGGTGGTCTGGCGGTTGTCGTCACCGGGTCTCGGTTCAGGCGGCGGTGGGCAGGTTGTCGAGGTTCATCGTGCGCCGGTTGTGGGCCGGGATTGGACGTCGTTGCGGGTCGACGGATGCCGGCGGGATCAGCCAGGGGTGTTTGTCGAGTCCCATCACGACGTCCCAGCCGTTGTGGTGGACGTCGTGGTGACACGAGGGGCAGAACAGGCAGCCGTTTTCCAGGTAGGTTTTGCCTCCGTCGGCCCAATGTTTGATGTGGTGCGCATGGCAGCGGGTGGCGGGTGCCCCGCATTTGATGCAGCCCCGATCGCGTTGGTGCAGAGCTCTTCTCAGAGGTGCGGGGAACAGGCGTTTGTCGTGGCTGATGTCGAGGGGGACGGCTTCGTCGTCGACGATCATGGTGGTGATGGTGCCGTCACAGGTCAGGGTGCGCAGGGTGGCTTCGGTGATCGACCCCATGAACTCGAGTTCGGCGTCTTCGGGTCGTTCGGCGGGCACGGTGATCAGGGTTTGGGTGCGCGGTGCGGAGGCGACATCGCCGCCGCGAGCAGCGATGTCCAGCAACGTTTCTAGCGCGTCGGCTTGGCGACGCTCGGTCGACCGGGCGTCGGGGGAGCCGTCGGGTTCGGGACGGGGTTTGGCTAGTTCTTCGATGGCGGCGTGGAACTTTTCGCCGACGTCGGTGTTGAGGTCGGCGTGCACTTCGAGCCGTCCGTCGCTGGTCAACGCTTTGGACAGGGTGTTGAGGTTGCGGTCTTCCGACGCCGGCAGACCACCGGTGTCGTCGGCAGCCCGGTTACCCAACCGTCGGGCGTGTTTGGTGATGTCGGCGGGGGTGGCGCCGGAGAAGAACTGTCCGAGAAGATCTGTCACAAACCTTAGACGCGCTGCGTCGTCGATCGGTTCCGCTGATCTGCCCTCGATATGGTTGACGCCTTTGACCACCGCATCGGCGTGCTCACTGGAGATCGCACCGTCTGCGGCATGCGCATGCAGGGTGGGCAGCGAGGACGTGGTGGCCGCGATCCGCAGCAGGCGAGCCGCCACAGCCGGCGCGAAGCCCATCACGATGAGCAGTTCGGTCATCTTGCGGCCGTGATCTTTCGCCACCCCCAAGCGATCCATGTCGCCGGCAAGGAGCGCGGCGAGGTGGTCGAGACGGTTGCGCCCGGTGATCACCACCTGCATCAGATCAAACGCGGCACGTCCGGTCAGGTCGTCGGATCGGCGCTGCTCACAGAGTGAATCGATGGATGTCATGAGGTCCCCCGAAGTTCTCATGACACCAATTTATTCGAACTGGTGTTCGAAGTCAAGGAAAATCCTGGACTTCTTCAGAAGCCTGTGGACGGCGTGTGGGGTCGCCATTCGGAGGGTGTCACGAACGGGTCGCCCTTCGTGACGCTCGCACGCTCGCTCCCTTCGTGACGCTCGCAAGCTCGCTCCCTTCGTGACGCTCGCACGCTCGCTCCCTTCGTGACGCTCGCACGCTCGCTCCTCAGGGCGGCGCCTCAGGGCGGCGCCTCAGGGACCGGGTGGTGACGCTCGCAAGCTCGCTCCGCGGCTCCTCAGGGCAGCGCCTCAGACTCAGGGACCGGCGTCACCGCGGACTGGCGAGCGCAGGCAATGCCGACCCCCGCGAATCCGACTCCTCTTTGGTCTCGATTCGACGCGCGCACCTACCGAAGTCTTGGCAGAGTTGTCCCATGGACAGCACCGCTGTGGAACGGGAGATCCTCACCTGGGATTTGAACGGCCAGGCATGCCGGGCACTCGCCCAGATGGTCGCCGACGACGGATTCGTCCCCGACATCATCCTCGGCATCGCGCGCGGAGGTCTGATCCCGGCCGGTGCGATGGCCTACGCGCTGGACTGCAAGATCCTGATCTCGCTGAACGTCGAGTTCTACACGGGAATCGGTGAGACCCTCGCCGAACCCGTGCTGCTCCCGTCGCTGTTGGAGAGCAGTGGACTCACCGATCAACGGGTCCTGGTCGTCGACGACGTCGCCGACTCGGGCAAGACGCTGCGGATCGTCGACGACTACTGCGAGCAGCAGGGCCGGGTCGCCGAGGTCCGTAACGCGGTCATCTATCAGAAGCCACACACGATCACCCGGCCCGACTATTGCTGGCGCACCACCGACAAGTGGATCAACTTCCCGTGGTCGGCCGACGGGCCGGTCGTCGACCGGCGCAATCCGTGATCATTGCGCAGACGTCGTCAGCCGATGGCGTGTAGCCCGCCGGCCTGGCCGTCGTCGATGTCGCGGGCCAGCCATTCGACCACCTGACACACCGTGTGGACGACGGCGGTCGGCTCGTCGAGCCTGCCGATGCGCGGTAGACAGTGCAGTATCGCGGCGGACACCGTGGACCCGATACCGAGGCCGTTCTGCTCGGCCACCATGTCATAACTGACCAGCGCGCCCGCGAGGTCGCGATAGGTCGCCGATTCGTCGATGTATCGGACCGCAGTCAGTGTCGGGGTGATCTCGGCGCGGCGCGCGATCTCGTCACGCGTCGCACACAATCGTGCGGTCGCCCACGGTCCGAAGTCACCGACCATGCCTGACCTGCTTTCCACACCCGAGAGGTCCGCGTCGGAGGGGATGAGACCGGGACTTCTCCGTGAAGAAATGATGACAGCTCATCGGGCTCCTGTCAGTCATGGACGACAGATTTCACGAAGAATGTCGCTCAGGGTCGCATCACTCGGTCCCGCGCTCGGCGCGGTCGGCCTCCATGGCGTCGATGAGACTCTTCGGCCGAAGGTCGGTCCAGTTCTTCTCCACATACTCGAGGCACGCCGCACGGCTGTCCTCACCGAACACCTTCGTCCATCCCGCCGGGATGTCGGCGAAGGTCGGCCACAACGAATGCTGGTTCTCGTCGTTCACCAGCACAAAGAAACGTCCGTTTTCGTCGTCGAACGGGTTGGTCATCTGCTCTGTCGTTCCTCTCGTGTCATCGCTGCCCCAACTGATCGGAGATCCACGGGCCGATCGTCTCCAGCGCCGTGGCATCCGCGAGACCCAGGTGGTGGGCATCGAGGTCGATGTTCCTGATCGTACCGGTCACATATTTCCGCCAGGACGTGCGGACCACGTCCGGGTCGTCCTTGTCCGCAGTCGCCGTGACGACGGCCAGCGAACCGTCGAACACGTCGGGGCGATAGCTGGTCACCACATCTCCGGCGGACGCGAAGCTGTCCATCACCCACTGCACCTGCTCGGACCCGAGCAGCCCCATCGACGCGATCTGCTCCCGCACGACCTCGGCCACCTCGTCGGACGTGCGAGCGCGCACGTCATCGCCGAGATCGAACAGATCACGCCAACCGCCCAGCAGGTCACCGACGACCGCGCCGTCCGAATCCGCCGACGAAACCACTTCGCCGGTTGTGCCGTCCGACGCCTCCTGGTTCGGCACCGCCGCGTCCATGATCCCCAGGAAACCCACCTGGGCGCCGTCCGCCTGCAGCATCGTCGCCATGGCGTGCGCGACATGTCCACCGAGCGACCAGCCGAGAAGGTTGTACGGCCCCTCCGGCTCCACGCGCCGGATCTCCTCGACGTACCGAGCCGCCAGCTCGTCGACGGTGCCGGCGCTCGGTTCACCCGACACCACGTGCGGGTCCTGCAGGCCGTAGATCGGCCGATCCGGCAGATACGGCGCGAGCCCGCCGTAGAACCACGCCAGACCGCCCGCGGGATGCACACAGAACAGCGGTGCACGGTCACCGCCGCGCCGCAGCGGAAGCAGTACCTCGCCGACGACCGCGTCATCGGTGCCGCCGTCAAACCTCGCGGCGACACCACGGACGGTGGGATCGCTGAACAGCCACGACAGTTCGATGTCGATTCCCGCGTCACGCAGGCGGGCGACGACGCGCGTCGCCGAGAGCGAGTTGCCCCCGAGATCGAAGAAGCCGTCGGTCGCGCCGACCTGTTCGACGCCCAACACCTCGGCGTACACGTTCGCCACGCTGCGTTCGGTATCGGTCTCGGGGTCGACATACTCAGCCGCCGACACCGGCTCCGGATCAGGCAGGGCGGTCTTGTCGAGCTTGCCGACGGGCGTCAGCGGCAGCGCGTCCAGCACGACGAAGGACGACGGGACCATGTGTCGCGGCACGCGCCGCGCCAGGTGATCACGCACGGCATCGACCTCCAGGCCGTTCTCACCGACGAGGTATGCGACCAGCGAGGAGACCGGCTCGCCGACCCCGAGCACCACAGCACGCCAGACGTCGCGGTGCTCACCGAGCACCGTCTCGATCTCACCGAGCTCGACCCGCTGACCACGCAACTTCACCTGGTCGTCGGTACGGCCGCCGACCTCGACGACGCGCCGGCCGTCGGAGTCGACGACCCAGCGGACGATGTCACCCGTGCGGTACATGACCGCCCCGGGAACTCCGTGGGGATACGCGACGAAGTTACTCGCCGTCAGTGCGGCCCGGCCCAGATATCCGCGGGCCAACGCGCCACCGGAGATGTAGAGCTCGCCGAAGGTTCCCGGCGGGACCGGGTTCAGGCGGTCGTCGAGTACCACGAGGTCCACTCCGCGCATCGGGGCGCCGACGTGGATCGGCTCCCCCGCCGTCATCGGCGATGAGTAGGTGACACCGATCGTCGCCTCGGTCGGCCCGTACGCGTTGAACACCGCCGTGTGGTGGGCATGCTCGTCGACCAGCGAGTGCGGGACCGGCTCACCACCGACGGTCAGCGACCTCAGTTCCGGCAGCCCGTCCGCGGGAATCGTCGCGGCGACACTCGTGGGTATCAGCGCATGCGTGATCCGGTTCTCGGCCATGTACCGATGGAGTTCGGCACCACCGAGAGCATCGGCGGGCCGATAGACCAGGGTGCCGCCGCCGAAGGTGGTCACCAGCATCTCGGCGACCGAGACGTCGAAGCTCGGGGACACATATCCGAGGGTGCGCGAACACTCGTCGAAGCCGGTGGTCGCGACCGACTCGGCAGCGAAGCCGTGCAGCGCGCGGTGGGTCACCGCGACACCCTTCGGACGGCCCGTGGAGCCCGACGTGTAGATGACGTAGGCGAGGTTGTCGGGACCCGGCGTGCCGAGCTTGTCCGCCGACGTCAGTGGCGCGGTGGATCTCTCGTCGGACCCGACCTCATCGGCCGCGGGAACGCCGGCGCCATCACCGTGGATGGCGGCCCCGTCGATCGTCAGCCAGGCCACCCCGGCCCCGCCCATGTCGGGCGTACCGGGAACCGTCACACCGAGGACCGCACCACAGTCCTCGATCATCATGCTCGTCCGCTCTATCGGATAGTCGGGATCGATGGGAACGAATGCGCCGCCGGCACGCGCGACCGCCCAGATCGCCGTCAGAAGTTCCACCGAACGCGGAATGGCCAGGGCCACCAACGAGTCCGGCCCCACACCGGCACCGATCAGGTTGCGTGCCAGGCGGTTCGCACGTCGATCCAGCTCGGCATACGTCACGGCGCTTCCGGCCGCATCGATCGCCGCCTCGCGATCCGGCCACGTGCTCGCGGCACGATCGAACAACTCGCCCAACAACATCGGCCCGGTGGCCTCGCCGCCGGAGACCGGGACGAGTTCAGCGCGTTCGGTCTCGTCGAGCAGGTCGACGTCGCCGACCGGTAGATCGGGCTCGGCGGTGTACACGTCGAGCAGGCGGACCAGGCGGCTCGCGAGCGCCGCCACGGTCGCATCGTCGAAGAGGTCGGTGGCGTAGACCACGGCCCCCGACCACGGCTGCCCCTGATCGCCGGCGGTGATCGCCACGGTCAGGTCCACCTTCGCCGACACCGCGTCGGCGGCCATCGGCGTGATCCGCACCCCGTCGATCTCGGCTCCCGGCAGACCAGCCGCAGCAACGTCGGTGACCGCGGACTGATCGAAGGTCAGCGATACCTGCGTCAGCGGCGAGAACGCCTCCGAGCGAACCGGATCGAGACGATCGACCACGGCTTCGAACGGTACATCTGCGTGCTCGAAGGCGTCGACGTCGGCTCGGCGGACGGTGTCGAGCAGCGAGGCGAAGGTTGCCGCAGGGTCCACCGGCGTACGCAGCACCAGGGTGTTCACGAACATGCCGACGAGATCGTCGAGTGCTCGGTGACCGCGCCCGGCGATCGGAGTACCGATCGCGATGTCGTCGGTGGCCGACACCCGCGCCAGCAGCGCGGCCAGCGCAGCCTGCACGACCATGAACGGCGTCACCGATTCGCGCCGTGCGACACCGGCCACCCGCATCGCCACGGACTCGGGGATCTCGAAGCGCGCCAACGCACCTCGATGTGAGGCCACCGACGGGCGAGGGCGGTCCGAGGGCAGGGCGAGGACATCGGGCAGGCCGGCCAGTTCATGTGCCCAGAAATCGAGTTGGCGCCCGATGACCGAACCCGGGTCATCGGTGGAGCCCAGTTCACGCTGCTGCCAGACCGCGTAGTCGGCGAACTGGACCTCGAGGTGCCCTCGGGTGGTGTCATCGCCGCGGAGCCGGGCCTGATAGGCGTCGAGCACGTCGGCGACCAGCGGTCCGATCGACTCGCCGTCGGCAGCGATGTGGTGGATGACCACAGCGAGGATGTGATCGTCCGGCGCCGCCCGCCAGAGCCGCACCCGCAGAGGCGTTTCCCTGGTGACGTCGAAGCCGGTGGACGCCGCCGCATCGAGCTCGCCGCGATCCTCGACCATCGCCCAGTCGGCGCGGCCCGGGTCGCCGTCGACGTCATGGATCAGCTGTCGCGGCACACCGTCGAACTCCGGGTAGGTGGTCCGCAGTATCTCGTGGCGGGCGACCACATCGGTCATCGCGCCGTGCAAGGCGTCGACGTCGAGTTCGCCCTCGAGGCGCAGCACGACGGGGATGTTGTAGGTCGGTGCGGCCGCATCGAATCGGTTGATGAACCACATCCGCTGCTGGGCGAGGGACAGCGGGATCTGCGCCGGGCGCGGGGTCACCGGCACGAGGTTCGACCGTGTTTGCCCCGAACCAGGTGCGACCGCCGCAACAAGGTCACGGACCGACGGCGCATCGAAGAGCATCCGGACACCGACTTCCGCGTCGAGAGCAGCGGCGACGCGCGCGACCAAGCGGGTGGCCGACAGCGAGTTGCCGCCGACGTCGAAGAAGCTGTCGGTGACACTCACCTGCTCGGCCCCGAGGACATCGGCGAAGATCTGCGCCACGATTCGTTCGGCGTCATTCGACGGGGCGACGTACTCGGTGCCGCCGGAGAAGTCCGGCTCGGGCAGGGCCCGGCGGTCGAGTTTGCCCGCGGTGTTCCGCGGGATGTCGTCGAGCACCGTCCAGACACCCGGCCGCATGTACTCCGGAAGCGACTGCGCGACATCGTGCTTGACAGCATCGAGGTCGATGTGATCGCCGGCCAGGTAGGCGACCAGGTGCTCTCCCCCGCCCGGTGCGGTGGCCACGGTCGCCGCAGCATGAATGACACCCGACGCCGACGCCAGCACCGACTCGATCTCACCCAGCTCGATGCGCTGTCCACGCAGCTTGACCTGGAAGTCGGTGCGGCCCAGATACTCGATCTCGCCGCGGTGGTTGACCCGCACCAGATCGCCGGTCCGGTAGAGACGGGCACCCGGCTCGCCATACGGGTCGGCGATGAACCGCTCCGCAGTGAGGTCGGGCCGCGCCGCGTATCCGCGGGCCAGCTGGACTCCGCCGACGTACAGCTCGCCGGGCACGCCGACCGGGACCGGACGCAGACGTCCGTCCAGGACGTGCGACGTCGAATTCCACACCGGCAGACCGATCGGGGTCGTGGCGTCACCGGCGTCGATCTCGCTGATCTGCTGGTAGGTTATCTCCACCGCAGCCTCGGTCGGGCCGTACAGGTTGAACAGGTCCGCACCCGGGATCAGCTCACGGGTCTGTGCCGCGACGGCCGGCGGAAGCGCCTCACCCGTGGTCGACAGAATCCGCACGCTGTCGAGCGCGGCCAGACGCCGCGGGCCCGCCAGTTCGAGGAACACCGACAACATCGACGGCACGAAATGCACCATGGAGGCGCGATGTTCGGCGATCTGTTCGGCCACGTAGACGGGGTCGAGGTGACCGTCGGCCTTCAGCACCACGGTCTTCGCGCCGATCATCAACGGCGCGAAGATCTCCGGCACCGAACAGTCGAAAGTGTAGGGCGTCTTCAACATCACGGTGTCGGACGCGTCGATCGGGAGCTGGTTCAGGCCCCACCACAGTCGGTTGAGCACGGCCTCGTGCGTCAGGGTCACACCCTTCGGCCGACCGGTCGAACCGGACGTGAAGATGGTGTACATGGCGTGATCGGGCCGCAGCGGGGCGAGCCGATCGTCGGGCGTCACCGGTGAGACGTCCCCCGCCACCCCGACCGAGGTATCGACAACCATCGGCTCGACCTCGCTCTCGCGCAGCGCTTCTGGAAGCAGGCCCGGCGCGACCAGAACCAGCAGTGCCCCGGCGGTGTCCACCATGTACTCGACGCGGTCGGACGGGGCGGCGGTGTCGATCGGCACGTACTGGCCACCGGCCGCGACGATGGCGTGAATGGCGACGACCATCTCGATCGAGCGCGGCATGCACACGCCGACTGCGACATCCGGGCCGACGCCACGCCGGATCAGTTCGTGCGCCAGCGCATTGACCCGATCGCTGAACTCGGCGTAGCTGACCGCGCGGTCACCGAGCCGCAGCGCGGTGGCTGACGGGGTGCGCCGCGCCTGGCGGGTGATGACGTCGGCGACGAACTCGTCGCTCACCAGGACATCCAGTCCGCCGGCACGTACGGCGTCACGCGCCCGTTCGGCGCGATCGAGGATCTCGGCGTCGCCGACGGCGAGATCCGGCCGTGCGCTCAGAACATCGAGCAGTGCGACGAATCGCCGTGCGATGGATCGGGCGGTCGCCGCATCGAACAGGTCGGCCGCGTACACCAGGTCACCACGCCACCCGCCGTCGGCGCCGTCAACGGCCACACCGATCGACAGATCGACCCGCGCCGGTGGGGTACGGCCATCCGTGACGGGCGCCACCCGCAGGTCGCCGTTCGAGGCGTCGACGCTCATCGACTCGAGCGCCTCGGTCGCGCTGACGATGCTCTGGTCGAAGCTGAGCATCACCTGCGTCAACGGCGCGAACGCATCCGAACGGGCCGGGTTGAGCTTCTCCACCAGATACTCGAACGGGACGTCGGCGTTGGCCAGCGCGTCGAGGTCGGTGCGGCGTACCAGATCGAGCAGATCGTGGAACGACGCCGAGCTGTCGACATCGGTGCGCAACACCAGGGTGTTCACGAACATCCCGACGAGATCATCGAGCGCAGCTCGTCCACGTCCCGCCGTCGGAGTGCCGATGGCGATGTCAGAAGTAGCCGACAGCCGGGCCAGCAGCGCGGCCAGTGTTGCGTGCACGACCATGAACTCGGTGACACCGTTCTCCGCGGCGAGTGCACTCACCCGCTCGACGACGTGACCCGGAACCCGGTACTCGACGAGACCGCCACGCATCGACGCCGACGACGGCCGCGGCCGGTCGGTGGGCAGCTCCAGCACGTCGGGCAGAGCCGCCAATTGCGTGGTCCAGTAGGCCGCCTGCCGTCCGAGTACCGAATCCGCGTCATCTGCGTGACCCAGAACACGCTGCTGCCAGAGCGCGAAGTCAGCGAATTGCACTGGTAGCGAGACGAACTCGGGAGCCGCGCCCGACACGCGCGCCCGGTACGCGGTGACCAGGTCCCCGACCAGTGGGCGCATCGACTCACCGTCGGTGGAGATGTGGTGTGCCACCAGAAGCAGTACATGGTCATCCGTCGCGGCTCGGAACAGCCGCGCCCGCAGCGACAGCTCGGCGGTGACGTCGAATCCCGCGGAGCCGGCGGCGAACACCTCCCGCTCGGTGTCGACGACCGCCCAGTCGAGCCGGTCCGCGGCCGCCTGCGGCGAGAGGATCTGCTGGATCGGCTCGCCCTGGTGCTGCGGGTAGACCGTCCGGAGCACCTCGTGCCGGGTCATCACGTCGACCAGCGCGGCGCGCAGTGCCGAGACATCCAGCGACCCGGTCAGTCTCATCGCCACCGGGATGTTGTAGGCCGCCGAACCGGGGTCGAAGCGGTTGATGAACCACATCCGCTGCTGCGCGTTCGACAGCGGAATCCGCTCTGGCCGAGGTCCGGCGACGAGCGGCTCGAGCGCGTCCTGCGCGGCTGTCAGCCGTCCCGCCAGTCCCCGTACTGTCGGCGCGTCGAACAGGTCGCGCACCGCCACATCGACGCCGAGCGTTTCCGACACACGTGAGACGACACGGGTGGCCGACAGCGAATTGCCACCCAGGTCGAAGAAGTTCGCAGTCGCGCCGACCTCGTCGATCCCGAGCACCTCGGTGAACACCTGCGCCACCGCCCGCTCGTCATCCGTTGTCGGCGGCACATGCCCGTCGTCTTCGATCACCGGTTCCGGCAATGCCGCCTTGTCCAGCTTGCCCACGGGGGTCAGCGGCAGTGCGTCGAGCACGGTGACGGAGGACGGGATCATGTGCGACGGCAGTCGTTGCGCCAGAACCGACTTCAGATCGGCCGTGTCGAGCGTGTCCCGAGTGACGACGTAGGCCGCGAGCGCCGTCGCGACCGATCCACCCACACCGACGACCACGGCCGACTCGACGCCCGGATACTCGGTCAGCGCCGATTCGATCTCACCGAGCTCGATACGCAGGCCGCGTAGCTTCACCTGATCATCACTGCGGCCCGAGTATTCGAGCACCAGGGATCCGGTCTCGTCACCGCGCCACCGCACGACGTCGCCCGTCCGGTACATCCGCTCCCCGGCATCCCCGTGCGGCGTGGCGACGAACCGCTCTGCGGTCAGACCCGACCGGTCGAGATACCCGCGCGACAACGCCGGTCCGGTGACATACAGCTCGCCGGTGACCCCGACGGGAACCGGATGCAGTCGGTCGTCGAGCACCAGCAGTCCGAGGCCGGCGAGCGGACCGCCCAGGCGGACAGGCGTACCCGCCGCCATCGGGGCGGACAGTGTCACGCCGATGGTGGTCTCGGTGGGCCCGTACAGATTGTGGACGTCCACATGCGACGACCACTCCTCGACCAGAGCCTGCGGCACCGTCTCACCGCCGGCCAACAGCGCAGCGAGATCCGGCAGCGTCGAGGGATCGAGCGTCGCGAGCACAGTGGGGGTGAGGAAGGTGTGCGTGATGCGGTGTTCGCGCATGTAGGTCTGCAACACATCGCCGCCCACCGCGTCGGCCGCCCGGTACACGAGGCTGCCGCCGGGGACGGTCGCGAGCAGGTATTCGAGCACTGAGGCGTCGAAGCTCGGGGAGGCGAAGCCGAGAACCCGGGGAGCCGTGTCCGCAGAGTCGTCGGCGCCGGCGGCGATGCCCAGCCGGGTCATCTCCTCCTGCGCGAAATTCGCGAGGCCCGAATGCGTCACGGTGACACCCTTCGGCCGGCCGGTGGAACCCGACGTGTAGATCACGTAGGCGACGTTGGCGGGACGCAGGACGGCACACTCGTCATCGGAGAACGCCACGGTCGGGTTCTCTTCGATCTGGGCCGCGACATCGTCGGCATCCAGGCGCAGCCAGTCGAAGCCCTGGTCGGGCAGGTCGCCGACCTGGCGCACGCTCAGGCCGAGCACGGCACCGGAGTCCTCGACCATCGACGCGACGCGCGCGGCGGGGTAGTCGGGATCGATCGGCACGTATCCGGCACCGGTCTTGGCCACGGCCCAGATGGCGGTGAGCAGCTCGGCCGAGCGTGGAATAGACAGGGCCACCAGGGATTCGACCCCTATTCCCCGCTCACGTAGCCACCGGGCGACCTGGTTGGATCGTTCATCGAGGATCGCGTAGGTGAGCTCGGTCCCGGCAGCGTCACGCACCGCCACCCGGTCCGGCCAGCGCCGTGCGGCGTCGGCGAAGAGATCGCGGAGTACGACCGGGTCGCTGCCCGGTCCGGCGGACACCGGTGTGAGGTCCGAGGCCTCGCCGGCATCCAGCAGGTCGACGTCACCGACGGCCACCGTCGGGTCGGCGACGACCACGCTCAACAGCCGGGTCAGGCGAGAGGTCAACAGCGCGACGGTTTCGTCGTCGAACAGGTCGGTCGCGTAGGTGACCGAACCGGCCCACGCATCGGGCCCGGTTGCGATGTTCACCGTCAGATCGACCTTCGCCGAGTCGGTCTCCGGGTCGAGGCCGGTGATCCGAAGTCCTCCGACCGTGACGTCACCGCGGTCAGGTCCTCCAGCCGCCGACTGCGCCATACCCTCCCGATCCCTGAGGAGCCCGGAGCCTGCGGAGGGACTCATATCCTCCCGATCCCTGAGGAGCCCGGAGCCTGCCGACGGCGTCATAGCCTCCCGATCCCTGAGGAGCCCGGAGCCTGCGGAGGGACTCATATCCTCCCGATCCCTGAGGAGCCCGGAGCCTGCGGAGGGCGTCACGAAGGGCGTCTGGTCGACTGCGAGGAGCGTCTGGACCAGCGGCGCGAAGGCTTCCGAGCGCGGCGGGTCGACGACCTCGACCACCTGCTCGAACGGGATGTCGGCGTGGGCGAAGGCATCGAGATCGCCGGCCCTGACGTCGGCGAGCAGCTCGTCGAACGACCACGACGCCTCGACCCGGGTGCGCAGCACCAGAGTGTTGACGAACATCCCGACGAGGTCATCGAGGACCGCGTCGCCGCGCCCGGCGATCGGGGTGCCGATCGCGACGTCATCGGTACTCGCCAGGCGCCCGAGCACAACTGCGAGAGCGGTGTGCAGGACCATGAATTCGGTCACGCCGCGATCGCGCGCCAGGCGCGAGATCTCCGCGGCGAGCGCTTCGGGGATCTCGAACGTGTGCGCCGCACCGCGCATCGAGGCAACCCGTGGCCGCGGCCGATCGGTCGGCAGATCCAGCACGTCGGGCAGCCCGGCGAGACGATCCCGCCAGTAGCCGGCCTGTTGCGACAGCAGGGTATCGGGCTCGTCGACGGCGCCCAGCACCTCGTGCTGCCAGGCGGCGAAGTCCGCGAACTGCACTGGCAGCGCCGGCCAGCCCGGCTCGGTGCCACCCGCGCGGGCCGTGTAGGCGGCGATCAGGTCGCGCGCGAGCAATCGCACCGATTCTCCGTCGGCGGCGATGTGATGCGCCACCACGACGAGCAGGTGCTCGGAGTGTGTCCCGGGGGCGCCAGGCGCCAGCGCGACGCGAATCGGCCACTGGGTGGTGACATCGAAACCCGTTGTGGCGATGGACATGGCGTCATCCGGGTGGTCCACCTGAATCCAGGGCACGTCGTCGGCGACGGCGTCGACCGGCGCGATCGACTGGTACGGCTGTCCCTGTTCTGCCGGGAAGGTCGTCCGCAGGATCTGGTGGCGTTCGACCAGGTCGATCACGGCGCGACGGAGCGCAGCGACATCGAGTGGCCCGGACAGGCGCAGTGCCACCGGGATGTTGTAGGTGGCAGCCGTCGGGTCATAGCGGTTGATGAACCACATTCGCTGCTGGGCGAACGACAACGGGATCGGGTCCGGACGTGACACCGACCCGATGGCCGGAAGCTCCTGTCGGGTACCGGGGCGGATCCGTCGGACCAGTTCACGCACGGATGGCGCATCGAACAGCGTCCGGACCGCCACGTCGGTGTCCAGGGCCTCCCCGACGCGCGCGACGAGACGGGTCGCGGTCAACGAGTTGCCGCCGAGGTCGAAGAAGCTGTCGGTCACCGAGACCCGCTCCACCCCCAGCACCTCGGCGACGACGTCGGCCACCACCTGTTCGACATCGTCGGCGGCGGAGACGAACTCACCCTCGGCGAACTCCGGCTCCGGCAGCGCACGACGATCCAACTTGCCGGCGGAGTTCAGCGGGATCTCGTCGAGCACCATCCACACCGTCGGCCGCATGTATTCCGGAAGTGAACCGGCAACATCGTGCTTGACGGCATCGAGGTCGAGCTGCTCACCGGGCACCGGCGCCACATACGCCACCAGATGTTCGGCACCGGCGGACGCCGCGGACACCGTGGCCGCGACGTGGACGACGCCCGGCGCGGCCGCGATGGCCGACTCGATCTCGCCCAGCTCGATGCGCTGACCGCGCAATTTCACCTGGAAATCGGTGCGTCCCAGATACTCGATCTGTCCGTCTCCGCCGACCGTCACCAGGTCGCCGGTGCGGTACAGGCGCCCGCCCCGTCCGCCGAAGGGATCGGCGACAAACCGCTCCGCGGTGAGGTCACTGCGCGAGGCGTACCCGCGAGCCAGTTGCACGCCGCCGAGGTAGAGCTCGCCGGGAACGCCGGGCGGCACCGGCCGCAGTCGCGAATCCAGTACGTGGGCCGTCGAGTTCCAGAACGGGACGCCGATCGGCACCGACGATGCGCGCGGATCGATGTCGTCGACTCGCTGACCCGTGATCTCGACCGCGGCCTCCGTCGGCCCATAGAGGTTGTAGAACGCCGCGTCCGGGAACCGGGCGCGGGCCTGAGCGGCCACGGCCGGAGGAAGCGCCTCACCCGTCGTCGACAGGTACTTGACGGAGGTCAGCTGCGCCAGTCGTTCCGGGTCGACGACATCGACGAAGACCGAGAGCATCGACGGCACAAAGTGGACCATCGTCGCGCGGTGCTCGGCGATCAGGTCCGCGAGGTAGCGCGGATCGGCGTGGCCCCCCGGGCGGGCCACCAGGAGTCGGGCACCCGCGATCACCGGGGCGAACAATTCCGGAACCGAGCAGTCGAACGTGTACGGGGTCTTCTGGACGACGACATCGTCGGCGGACAGGGGGAATCTGTCGAGTCCCCACCACAATCGGTTGACAACGGCTTCGTGGGTCAGCGTGACACCCTTGGGCCGGCCGGTCGAGCCCGACGTGAAGATCGTGTACACGGCGTTGTCGCCACGAACCCGAGCGCGCAGATCTCCTGCGGTCAGCGGGGTCTCGTCGCGATCGAGCGGCACCCGGGTGTCCACGACGACGATCGGCGTGCCCACTGCCTGGGCGGCGGCACGGACCATGGAGTCCATGTCCGTGTCGGTGTTGTCGGGCTCGGCACCCTCCGGCCCCACCAGCAGCATCGTGGCGCCCGCCGTGGTGAGCATGTACTCGGCACGGTCGATCGGGGTGCCGAGGTCGATCGGCACGTACTGACCGCCGGCGGCGACGACGGCATGGACCGCGACCATCATCTCGACCGATCGTGGAATACACACGGCCACCGCGACATCGGGTCCGACCCCGGAGGCCATGAGATAGCTGCCCAGCGCCGCGACCCGCGCGCCGAACTCGCGATAGGTGACCGTGCGGCCATCGAAGATCATCGCGATCGCGTCCGGGGTCGCGGCGATCTGCGCCGCCACCAGTTGATCGACGGTCTGGTCGGAGACCGATACCTCGGGGCCCCGAGCGCGGGTCAGCGCAGCGGTGCGGTCCACGTTCGACAACAGATCGATCTCGCCGATCTGGATGTCCGGTCGCTCGACGACCGAGGTCAGGATCTCGACCAGTGCGGACGCGAAGCCGGCGACCTCGGCGGCATCGAACGCGCTCGGCAGGTACTTGACGTTGATTCCGAGTCCGTCTGCCGTCGGCGTCGCGAAGAGGTTGAGCGGATAGTGCGTCGCATCGGTGACCTTGATGCCGTCGATCTCCAGCCCGGCTGCCGCACTGCCGTCGGCCACCGCATCCTCGTCGATCGGATACGACTCGAAGATCGTCAGCGTGTCGAAGCCGACCTCACCGACCGCCGCGGCGATCTCGGGAAGTCCGACGTGCTGGTGATCGAGCAGGCGGGTCTTGCTCTCCTGCAGTGCCACCAGTGTGGTCCGAACCGATGCTTGCGGGGCCACGGTGAGTGCGACCGGCAGGGTGTTGATGAACAGCCCGATCATCGACTCGACACCGTCGATCTCGGGCGGACGCCCCGACACCGTCTCGCCGAAGGTCACCGTCTCCTGCCCGGTCATCCGGGACAGCAGCACACCCCAGGCGAATTGCACGACGGTGGACACGGTGACATTGGAGGTACGCGCGAATTCCTCGACACCACGGCTGATCTCGGAGTTCACGAGCAGCGCGTGTTCGGCGGGCATCTCGTCGACCGTCGCCGTGGCGCCGGCGGAGACCAGGGTCGGACCGTCGATCTCAGACAATTCGGCGCGCCAGGCGTCGACGGCGGCCCTGCGGTCTTGACGGTACAGCCAGTGCAGGAAGTCCTCGTAGTCCGCACTTCGCCGTGTCGCAACCGATTGACCGTCGACCGCGAAACCCCGGATGAGCTCGGCGAGCACCACCGGTCCCGACCAGCCGTCGAACAACAGGTGGTGGTTGGTCACGATCAGGACGGCACGTGGTCCGTCCTGATCCGGCAGGGCCGCCAGCACGAAACGGATCAGCGGCGGTGCCGACAGATCGAATCGCTCGACACGTTCACCGGTCGCGATGTCCGCGATGATCTCCTCGGCGCGCTCGGATGTCTCGTCGCGGAGATCGATGGTCCGCCAGGGCAGATCGACGGTGGCCGGCACGACCGTCACGAGCGCACCACTTGTGCACTGCACGAACCCCGAGCGCAGTACGCGATGCTCGGCGAGCAGCCGGGTGGCGGCACGGTGCAGCCGGTCACCGTCCGGCTCGCCGGCGATCCTGAGCATCGCCTGGGTCACATAGACGTCGATGGCGTCGGCGACCTCGCCGGGCGTGCCGTCATGCCGGGCTGCCTCGACGAACAGCCCCCGCTGCAGCGGCGACAGTGGCCACAGGTCGGCACCCGGGTATCGGCTGCGCACGTCGTCGATATCGCGCTGGGAGAGGTCGGCACCCGCGATGTCCGACGGGGTCGGCCCCATGTCCCCGGACTCGTCGACGACATCGACGAGAACATCGAGCGCCCCGCGGAAGTGACCGGTGATCTCGGCGATCTCGGCGGCCGTCAGCGCACGCCGCGGATAGCTGAATTCGGCGACGATCTCGCGTCCGTCGTCGCCCGCTCCGATGTGGACGTGGATGTTGAGCGCGGCGGGCGCCCGCATGGCGCCGCTGACCGAGGCCGGGAGCGCCGGGGTGTCGTTCGCGATGGTGAACGCGTCGTCGGGATCGACGGCCGTTGCGGCGTCGGCGACCGCGGCCCCGACGGCACCCATGAAGTTGTAGAGGATGGGTGGCAGGTCACGATCGCCGAGCGCGGCGCCGGGAGCATACCGGTGCGGCGCGAAGCTCACGCCACGATCCGGTGTACCGGCGAGGATCTCCTTCACGCGACGCACGGTATCGACGACCGCGGCGGCGTCGAAACCGATGCCGTCTCGGATCTCCCGAGGGGCCGAGTGGAGGTCCGGCGGGACCGCGATCGGGGTGAAACCGGTGAACCAGCCGACGGTACGCGACAGGTCCGCGCCGGACGCGATCTGCTCCTCGCGCCCATGCCCTTCCACCAACATCGAGACGGTCCGTTCAGCGCCGTCGATGTCGGGCTGGGCGTCTTCCCAACGGCGGACCGCTGCCACGACCGCAGCCACCAGGATCTCGTTCACGCCGGAACGGAACGCGGCTGCGACACGGTCGAGCACCGCTGCGGAGGCGGCCGCGTCGACCGTTGTGGTCACGGTCATCATGTCCCGCATGCGATCTCGCACGCGGTCGAGTCGTCGTCCGAGAACGGTCTGCCGCTCGGGCAGACGCTGCTCCCACACGGCGGCCTCTGCCCCCCGCTCGGCGGGCAGACCGTCGAGGACACCGGCCCAGCGCCGCGCAGACGTGACCTCACCGGGGAGGTCGATCGCAGTGCCGGCGACGCGATGGGACCATGCGGCAGAGAGCTCGGCGGCCAGGATCGGCCACGACACCACGTCGATCGCGATGTGGTGCACGGCGATCATCACCCGTCCCGTGCCGCCGGCGGCAGGTCGCAGCCCGACGACGTCGACGAGCCGTCCTGCAGCGGGGTCGAGCCGGCCGAGGGCCGCTGCGTGCTCGGCGCGCATGATGTCGGCGAATTCGTCGTCGCCCGGTACCGAGCGCGTCGCGACGATCCGTACCGCCGCATCGGGCTCGAACGTGCCCGCCCCGGCGGTCAGCGACCAGCCGCCGTCGGTTGTCTCGACGAGCGTTGCGGTGAGCATCGGATGGTGTGCGACGACCGCGCCGACCACCGCCCGCAGATCCTCGATCGCGATCGCGGGCGGTAGTGACAGCGTCACGGTCTGCGAGTAGTCCGCGAAGTCCCGGCCGGAATCGGAGAGTTCGAGCATCCACCGGATCGCGGGCAACAATGATGTCGCCCCGACACCACCGCCCTCGTACTCGGTGAGGGTGGCCGTGTCCCGATCGGCGCTCGCGCGCGCTATCGCTCGGATCGTCTTGTGTTCGAAGATGTCGCGCGGAGTGATGTCGAAGCCGGCCGCGCGCAACTGCGAGGACAGCTGAATCGACATGATCGAGTCGCCGCCGAGTCCGAAGAAGGACTCGGTGACCGACACCCGCTGCACGCCCAGCAGTGTCGCGACCACACCTTCGATGGCACGCTCGACGGGGCCCTCCGGTTCGACGTGGCCCATGACCGGAGTCCCGAACTCGGGAGCCGGCAGCGCCTTGCGATCGAGCTTGCCCGCCGAGTTCAGCGGCAGGCTGTCGAGGACCGTCCACACGGTCGGACGCATGTATTCCGGCAGGGTGACATCGACCGCCGCGCGGACCGTGTCGAGCACGGGTGGCGCCGCCGGTGCGCCGGCGAGATAGGCGACGAGGTGCTCGCCGCCTCCCGGCGCCGTCGCCACGGTCGCGACCGCGTGGACGACACCGGGCGCCGACGCCAACACTGCCTCGATCTCACCGAGCTCGATGCGCTGCCCACGCAGCTTCACCTGGAAATCTGTGCGGCCCAGATAGTCCAGCCGCCCGTCGGAACCACGGCGCACGAGATCGCCGGTGCGGTACATGCGCGCACCGTCGCGACCGAAGGGGTCTGCGACGAATCGCTCGGCGGTGAGATCCGGCCGCGCGGCATAGCCACGGGCGAGTTGCACTCCCCCGACGTAGAGTTCGCCCGGCACCCCGGGGGGAACCGGCCGCAGCCGGGCATCGAGCACGTACGCCGTCGAGTTCCACACGGGCACGCCGATGGCCACCGATGTCTGATCCGGCCGCACACCAGCGATCGACTCGAACGTTATCTCGACGGCGGCCTCGGTCGGACCGTACAGGTTGTAGAACTCGATGTCCGGCAACAGTTCACGGGTCCGCGCAGCCACCGCCGGCGGGAGGGCCTCGCCGGTGGTCGAGATGATCCGCACACCACCCAGTGTGCGCACACGCTCGTCACCGACGACATCGAGGAAGACCGACAACATCGACGGCACGAAGTGGACCATCGTCACGCCGTACTCGAGGATCGACTCCGCCACGCGACTCGGATCGAGGTGGCCGTCGGCGTCGAGTACCGCCACCCCGGCGCCCACCATCAGGGGCGCGAACAGTTCCGGCACCGAGACGTCGAACGTGTACGGCGTCTTCAGCATCACGGTGTCCGACGGGTCGATCGGCAATTCGTGCAGACCCCACCGCAGCCGGTTGACCACCGCGGCGTGCGGGAGGGTCACACCCTTCGGGCGACCGGTCGAACCGGAGGTGAAGATCGTGTATGCCGCATGCTCGGGCCGCAGTGGCGCGCGGCGATCGGCATCGGTCACCGGCTGGGCGTCCGGGACCTCCCCGGTGCAGTCGACACCGAGGGTGTCGACGTCGACCCCGGACACGGCCGGCGCGTGGTCGTCGGAGACGAGGACGAGCGCGACGCCTGCGGTCTGCACCATGTACTCGACGCGGTCGTGCGGCGCGTCGACGTCGATGGGCACGTACTGGCCACCCGCCGTGATCACGGCGTGGATCGCAACCACCATCTCGGCGGAGCGTGGGATACAGACGCCCACAGCCACGTCCGGACCGACGCCGCACGCGATCAGGTGGTGGGCCAGCGAATCGACACGGGCGGCGAATTCCGCGTGGTCGATCGTGCGAGCACCGACGAGCAGTGCCGGCGCCGACGGATGGGCGGCGCCGTACTCCCGGAGGACGTCGGGCAGCACCAGGGCACCGACGTCGATGCGCTCGCCGGTGGACCGGGTGAGTTCCTCAGCGACCTCATCGTCGTCCAAGAGGCCGATGTCGCCGACGACGTTGTCCGGCCGTTCTCCGATCGACCGGAGGATCCGGTCGAATCCCCGGGCCAGCCTGCGGGCCGTCATCTCGTCGAAGATGTCTGCGGCATAGACGATCTTGCCTGTCAGGGTATTGCCGTCGTCGAGCAGGCCGAACGTCAGGTCGAACTTCGCGGCATCGGCGCCGGGATCAACCGTCCGCACCTCGAGACCGGCGATGTCGGTGTGTCCGGCGCCGCCCGAGGTGTCGCCGCCCTGGTCCAGCATCAGCATGACCTGGGCGAGCGGCTCGAAGGCTTCCGACCGGACCGGGTCAACCTTCTCCACGACCTGTTCGAACGGCACCTGTGCATGGGCGAAGGCGTCGAGGTCCACTCGACGGACGGCATCGAGCAGCTCGCGTCCGCTCGATGCCGGATCGACCGCCGTACGCAGTACCAGCGTGTTGACGAACATACCGATGAGTTCGTCGAGTTCGGCCCGGCCGCGTCCCGCGACCGGGGTGGCGATCGCGATGTCGGGGGTGGCCGACACCCGGGCCAGGAGAACGGCAAGAGCCGTGTGCAGCGTCATGAACAGCGTGGAGCCATGCTCGCGGGCCACTGCCGCCAGCGCCTCCCGGGTGGACCGGTCGATACGGAATTCGACTGTGCCACTGCGCATGCTCGCAACGCGCGGGCGTGGCCGATCGGTCGGCAGATCCAGTGCGTCGGGCAGCCCGGCCAGTTCGTCCGCCCAGAACTCCAGTTCGCCGGCGATCGTGGAGTCGGGCTCCTGCGGGGTGCCGAGTTCCCGGCGTTGCCACAGGGCGAAGTCGGCGTACTGCACGGTCATGGGCTCCCACGCCGGGGCCCGGCCGTCGACCCGCGCCGCGTAAGCGGCGATGGCGTCACGTGCCAGGACCGGCCCGGATTCACCATCGCTGGCGATGTGGTGGATGACCAGCACCAGCAGATGTTCGATTCCTGCAGCAGATTCGACGCGCGCGATCCGGGCCCTCAGTGGAAGCTCGGACACCACGTCGAATCCCCGGCCGACGACTGCGAGAGCATCTGCCTCGTCGGTGACCGCCCAGTCGACGGCGACCTCGTCCGTCCGGAGGATCTGCTGATGAGGCAGGCCGTCGGCACCCTCCGGGTAGATCGTGCGCAACACCTCGTGCCGCTCGACGACGTCGGCGAGGGCGACGCGCATCGCGTCGAGATCCACGGCGCCGGCCAGGCGCAGCACAACCGGGATGTTGTAGGCGGCGGACTCCGGTGCGAGACGGTTGATGAACCAGATGCGTTGTTGCGCATAGGACAGTGGAATCAGGTCCGGTCTGACCTGCGGTTCCAGCGGCGCACTGGTGTGCGCCGGCTCGTTCGACAAGACTGCCGCGAGTTCACGTGCGCTGGGCGCGTCGAACAGGGTCCGCACCGGAACCTCGACGCCCAGACCGTCTGCCACCCGGGCGGCGACCCGGGTCGCCGACAGCGAGTTCCCGCCCAGGTCGAAGAAGCTGTCGACCACCGACACCTGCTCGATGTCCAGCACGCCGGCGATGATCGCGGCGATCGTGGCCTCCCGGTCGGTCTCCGGTGCCACGTACTCGCCTGCCCGTCCCCGGAGTTCAGGGGTGGGCAGGGCCCGACGATCGAGCTTGCCCGCAGCGTTGATCGGCATCTCGTCGAGCACCGACCACGACGTCGGGCGCATGTAGTCGGGTAGCGAACGGGCGGCGGTCTCGGCCACGACGTCGAGGTCCACGGAGTCGCCGGTGACGTAGCCGACGAGTTCATCGCCCCCGCCGGGTGCCGTCACGACCGCGGCGGCCGCGTGCACGACACCGGGAGCCGATGCCGCCACCGCCTCGATCTCGCCGAGCTCGAGCCGCTGCCCGCGCAGTTTGACCTGGAAGTCGTTGCGGCCGAGGTATTCCAGCTCGGGACGTGACGAGTCCGCACCCACACGCCACCGCACACGATCTCCCGTGCGGTAAAGGCGCGCCCCGGGCGGACCGAACGGATCCGCGACGAAGCGCTCCGAGGTCAGGGTCGGCTGGTTCTCGTAGGCGCGTGCCACCTGGACACCGCCGATGTAGAGCTCGCCCGCGACGCCGACCGGGGTCGGGTGCAGCCGATCGTCGAGGACGACGGCGGTCGTGTTCGCGATCGGCCGACCGATGGGCACCGACTGATCCGACTGGACGACCTCGTGCCGGGTGACGATGACGGTGGTCTCGGTGGGACCGTACTGATTGTGCAGTCGTGCCGACGGAACAGCGGCCAGGGTCGCGTGCGCCGCGGCCGCCGACAGTGCCTCACCACCGGTGAGGATGGCGCGCAGACTGCCCAGACGCCGACGACCGTCCGCGTCGGTCACGTCGAGGAAGGCCGACAGCATAGACGGGACGAAGTGGACGAGCGTCACCGCGTGTCGCTCGATCATGGCGGCGATGTGAGCGGGTTCGCGGTGGCCGCCGTCGTCGGCGACGACCATCCGCGCACCTGCGAATGCAGGCAGGAAAAGTTCTCGCACAGCTGCATCGAACGTCGTCGGCGTCTTGTGCAGGATCGCGTCATCGCCGCCGACGGCGAACGCCTCCGCGTCCGCCCTCAGCCGGTTGAGGACCGACCGGTGCGAGACGGTGACACCCTTCGGCCGTCCCGTCGACCCCGAGGTGAAGATGGTGTACGCGGCGTGATCCGGGCGCAGCGGGGACGTGCGTTCGCGATCGGTGACCGGCACGATCTGTGCATCGGGTGCGAGGTCGTCGGACATCACGACCTCGAGGCGCGCCACATCATCGGGCAGCGGCACGTCATCGGCGCCACCGCTGGACACCAGAGCGAGACGGGCTCCGGCGGTCGACGCCATGTGGGCGCCACGTTCGGCCGGTGTCTCGGGATCGATCGGGACGTATCGGCCACCGGCGACGATCACCGCGTGGATGGCGATCACCATGTCCGCCGACCGCGGCATGCACACTGCCACAGCGACTTCTGGGCCGACACCGCGCCCGATGAGCTCCCGTGCCAGGGTGGCGACGTGGTGACGCCACTGTCGCCGGGTGATTCGCGTGGTCGATGTCTCGATGGCCGACGCATCCACGTCGGTATCGGCCCCGCCGGCGAGGTGATCGGCCAGGGTCGCCGAGGACGGTTCGGTGCTCGGACCGATGCCGGCACGCAACGCGCCCGCCCCGGCCTCGGCGAAGAGATCCAGGTCTCCGATCGGAGTCGCCGGCTCGTCGAGGAAAGCTGCGAGTGCGCGGCACAGTGTCTCGCCGAACCCTACGATCCGCTCGCGGTCGAACAGGTCGGTGGCGTAGGTGATCACCGACGTCCACGCCTGTTGTCCGTCCGCCATCGGACCGAAGTTGATGGACAGGTCCACCCGCGCGACAGCGGCCCCGGCGTCCTCGATCGGCTCCACGGAGACACCTGCCATGGCAGCACCCTGTGGGGGGTGCCCGGCGACGTTCAGCAACACCTGGGTGAGCGGTGCGAACGCTTCGGACCGCACCGGGTCGAGACGCTCGACGAGGTACTCGAACGGGACGTCCGCATGTTCGAAGGCATCGAGGTCGGTGGTCCGGACCTCGTCGACCAGCCCGTCGAAGGTCACACCCGAGTCGACCTGTGTCCGTAGGACGAGCGTGTTGACGAACATGCCGACGAGGCCGTCGAGTTCCCTGCGGCCACGCCCGGCCACCGGCGTCCCGATCGCGATGTCCGTCGAGGCGGACAGCCGCGCCAGCACGACGGCGAGCGCGGCGTGCACCACCATGAACGGGGTGACACCGTGTGCCGCCGCATATTCCGTGACCGCCCGCGACACATCGGAGGACACTGTGAACTCGTGTCGGGCACCGCGTCCGGACGCCACCGCCGGACGCGGCCGGTCCGAGGGCAACTCGAGCACATCCGGGAGATCGGCGAGCTGCTCTGCCCAGTAGCCGGTCTGGGCGCCGAGGACCGAATCGGGATCATCGGCCGAGCCGAACTCGCGATGCTGCCACAAGGCGACGTCGGCGAACTGCACATCGAGCGGGGTGAATTCGGGCGCCTCGCCGCGAACACGCGCATCGTAGGCCACCGCGAGATCGGCGATCAGCGGCGCCATCGATTCGCCGTCACCGGCGATATGGTGCACCACCACGACGAGCACATGTCGATCCGCCGACTCCGGTAGCAACCGCACCCGCAGCGGAAGTGCGGCACTGACGTCGAACCCGGTGTCGATCGCGTCCGCCAACGCACGCTCGTCGGTGACCACAGCCCAGTCGAAATCCGTGCGCGCCGAATCCGCGTCGACGATGTGCTGGTGTGGCACCCCGTCGATCGCCGGATACACGGTCCGCAGGATCTCGTGGCGTTCCACCACGTCGCCGAATGCGGCGTGCAGGGCATCGGGGTCGAGCGAACCCGTCATGCGAACCGCGACCCTGATGTTGTAGGCCGCCGACTCGGGATCGAAGCGGTTGATGAACCACATCCGCTGCTGCGCGAACGACAGCGGGATGATCTCCGGCCGCTCGTGCGCGACGATCGGCTCGACCACGCTGTCGCCGACACGGATTCGGCGGGCGAGATCACGGATCGTGGGTGCCTCGAACAGATCGCGGACCCCGATGTCGGCGCCGAGCGCCGCACCGGCCCGCGCGGTCACGCGGGTCGCGGACAGCGAGTTGCCGCCGAGGTCGAAGAAGCTGTCGGTCACCGACACCCGGTCCACGCCGAGCACGTCGGCGAACACCTGCGCGAGCGTCGTCTCGACATCGCCCTCGGGCGCGACCAGATCCCCGCCGGCGAACTCCGGATCGGGCAGGGCCCGGCGGTCGAGTTTGCCGGTGCTGCCCAGCGGGACGTCGTCGAGCGCCATCCACACCGTCGGCCGCATGTATTCGGGCAGGGCACCGGCGGCGTTGTCGCGGATCACATCCAGATCGAGTTCTTCGCCGGGACCCGCGGCCAGGTACGCGACCAGATGCTCTCCCCCACCGGGCGCGGAGGCGACGGTCGCGGCCGCGTGCACCACGCCCGGGGCGTCGGCCAGGACCGACTCGATCTCGCCGAGTTCGATGCGCTGACCACGCAACTTCACCTGGAAGTCGGTGCGCCCCAGATACTCGATTTCCGCGCGGTCCGCATCCGGCCCGCTGCTGTTCCAGCGAACCAGGTCACCCGTGCGGTACAGGCGAGACCCGTTCGCGCCGAACGGGTCGGCGACGAATCGTTCGGCGGTGAGGTCTGGCCGCGCGGCGTAACCGCGGGCGATCTGGACGCCGCCGAGGTACAACTCACCGGCGATGCCCGGCGGCACGGGACGCAGCCGGTCGTCGAGGACCCAGACGTCGGTGTTGGTGATCGGCGATCCGATCGGCATCGCGGTGACGTGTTCGTCGACCGCCTCGACGTGGTGCGCGGTCACCTCGACCGCGGCCTCCGTCGGGCCGTACAGGTTGTACAGCGCCACCTGCGGCAGCCGGCGGCGGGCGGCACGTGCGAGTGCCGGTGGCAGTGCCTCACCCGCGATGTAGAGGTAGCGCAGACCGGTCATCGCGGCGAGCTGCTCGTCGTCGACGATGTCGAGGAAGGCGGCCAGCATCGAGGGTACGAAGTCGACAGCGGTGATCTGCTCGCGGGCGATGAGCTCGGCCAGGTATGCGGGGTCGGCATGCCCGCCGGGACGGGCCACGACCACCCGCGCGCCGATCATGAACGGCGCGAACAGTTCCGGCACCGAGACGTCGAAGGTGTACGGCGTCTTGACGATGGTGGTCGCATGTGCGTCGACCTTCTCGAACGCCGCGAGTCCCCACCGCAGACGGTTGACGACGGAGGAATGCGACACGGTGACGCCCTTCGGGCGGCCGGTCGATCCGGACGTGAAGATCGTGTAGACCGCGTGCTCGGGACGCAACGGGGCCAGACGCTCGTCCGCGGTCACCGGCGCGGTACCGGTGGGCGCGGGCCCGGTGAGGTCCACGACATCGATCGGCAGGCCCGCGGTCCCGGCCACGTCGCGAAGCGCATCGGGTGGCCCGCCGGCGGCGACGAGGACGCGGGCCACGGCGGCCGTCTCCACCATGTACAGCAGTCGGTCCGCGGGCGTCTCGGTGTCGATCGGCACATACTGTCCACCTGCGACGACGATCGCGTGCACCGCCACAAGCGTTTCCAGCGATCGTGGCAGGCACACGCCCACCGCGACGTCGGGGCCGATTCCGGCCGCGATCAGCCGTCGGGCGAGATCGTTGACGCGAGCGTCGAACTCGGCGTAGGTGACGATCCGGTCGCCGTCGACCACCGCGACCGCCTCGGGCGTGCGCTCGGCCTGGGCCGCCAGTGCGGTTCCGACCAACTCGGGTGCGAGCGCCGCCGTGGCGCCTCGGCTCCAGTCGTCGACGAGGTCCCGTTCTGCCGACCCGAGCAGGTCGATGTCCGCGACGAGACCCGAGTCGGCAGCCGTGAGCGCACACAGGATCTGTCGCAGCGCCCGACCGTACTGCGCAACCTGCTCGTCGGTGAATGCACCGGGCAGATACTTCAGCTGCAACGAGATCCGGGGTGCGCCACCCGAGGATCCGCGCACGGGCGCCCCGATGAGGTTCAGCGGGTAGTGCGTGGCGTCGCCGGTCCGGACCTCGGTGATCCGCAGTTCGTCGGAGCGTCCGTTCTCCGCGACGGCCTGCTCGTCGACCGGGTAGGACTCGTACACGGTGAGCGTGTCGAAGAGCGTGTGATGCCCGGTGTGCGCGGCGATGTCGGCCAGCCCGACATGGTGGTGATCCAACAGTCGTGTCTTCGTGGTCTGCAGGCGTTGCAGCGCGTCGTCGACCGTCGATGCCGGATCCACGGTGACCGCGACCGGCAGGGTGTTGATGAACAGGCCGACCATCTGCTCGACGCCGTCCATGTCCGCCGGTCGCCCGGACACCGTCTCGCCGAACGCAACCGTTCGCTGACCGGTCATCCGCGACAGCAACACCGCCCAGCCGAACTGGAGCACGGTCGACGTCGTCACGCCGAGCCGCCGGGCCGTGGCGCCGATGGCGTCACCGAGTTCGGCGGGGACGTCGATGCGGTGATCACGAGGCCGGGTGTCCTCGGTGGCCACCTGGCCGGGAGCAACCAGCGTCGGCCCCTCCAGATCACTCAGCGCCGCCGACCATTCCGCGTGCGCCGCGTCGTCTTCGCGCGCGGCGAGCCAGGTCAGATACGTCTCGAAGTCGCCGTCATCGGTGGACGTCAGCGGTCGGCCGCCGAAGTAGGTGGCGAAGAGGTCGGCGAGGACCAGTGGTCCCGACCAGCCGTCGACCAGGAGGTGATGATTGGTGACGATCAGCGCCGCGCGGGAGCCGTTCGCGTCGTCGGGCAACAGCACCAGCCCGAAACGGATCAAGGCCGGCTCGTCGAGGTCGAAGGGGCGTCGCAGGTGATCGGCGCTGAAGTCGTCGAGGCGGGTGTGGGCGTCGCCTGCGGCCCGCAGGTCCAGGGTCGTCCATTCGAGCTCGACCGTCGGCGGCACGACCGCGACGACGGACCCGTCGGCGGTACGCACATAACCCGAACGCAGGACCCGATGATGCTGCAGGAGCGCGGACGCCGCGGCATGCAACCGCGCAACGTCGACGTCTCCGGCGAGGTCGATCACGGCCTGGGTGACGTACACGTCCACTTCCCCGGCCGAACCGTCGTCGACGCCGGAGGGCGTGCCGAGTTCGGCTTGGAAGTAGAGGCCCTGCTGCAGGGGTGTCAGCGGCCAGAGTTCGGCGCCCGGGAATCGACTGTGCAGGTCGTCGATCTCGTCCTGGCCGAGATGGGCACCGATCAGGTCCGACGGTGACGCGCCCACCTCACCGGTCCGGGCGGCGGTGACGATGTCGGCGAGTTCGGTGACCCACCTATCGGTGAGGAGGGCGACCTCGTCGTCGGTGAGAATGCCTGCGCGGTAGGCGAACGACGCACGCAGGGCTCGCCCACCGTCGGTCACGACGGTGCTCACGTCGACGGTCACGGCGCTCGACGCCATCATCGCGCCGGTGATCGTCGATGGCAGTACGACGTCGTCGCCGGACGGGAGGAACGCGTAGTCGGCGGCGGTGCGGTCGCCGTCGGACCCGGCACTGCCCGCTCCCACGTTGCCGAAGTAGTTGAACCCGATGGCCGGCAGCGGACGCCGGCGCAACTCGGCGAGTTCGGGGGTCTCCTGCACGTCGACGACGTTGGGCGCCAGGTAGCGCAGCACTCCGAACCCGAGCCCGTGATCGGCGCGCCCGAGCAGCTCTTCCTTGGTGTCCTTGACCGTGCGGGCGGCATCCCGGTTGTCTCCCACCGGGATACGCACCGGTGAGATCGCAGTGAACCATCCGACGGTCCGGGCCAGATCGACGGCGCGGGGATCGGCACCACGGGCGGCGACGTCGGACTCGCGTCCGTGACCCTCGACCTGGATCACCACCGCGTCGTCGCCGGCCGCGTCCCCCCTCGTGCTCCGCAACCGGTGCACCGCACGGGCCAGCGCGGCGAGCAGTGCGTCCTGGGTGCCCGCGGCGAATGCGTGTGGCACGGCGGTGAGCAGCGCTTCGGACACCTCGGTGTCCACGGTGACGGTCACCCGTTGCATCGGCGACGGCTGTAGACCGTTGTCCGACTCCCTGTCGCCGAACGGGGCCGCGTCGGCCGGCAACCGCTCCAGCCAGTAGGGCAGTTCGGCCAGCCGGTCGGGCACGTCGTCGGCGAGGACCTGTGCCCAGCGGCGGATGGAGGTTCCCTCGGGTTGCGGGGTCGGCTGCCCGCCGGAGGTCACCTGGGACCACATGGTCGCCAGATCCACCACGATCGTGGGCCACGACACCGCGTCGACGGCGAGGTGATGGATGACAATGAGCAGTCGCGCACCGTCGGCCGCCACGTCGTCAGCCGGCCCGGCGGCGGCCTGCCCGCTCGGGGTCCCGGGCGACACGACCACAAAGCGAGCGATGTCGCCGGTGGTCGGGTCGAGTTCGGCGAGCGCCGACGCATGGATGCGGGTCAGTGCGTCCACGAAGTCGTCGGTTCCGGGCTCCGCGTCCGGGGTCTCGAAACGCACGATGGCATCGACATCCACCGCCCGGCCCGTCTCGAGCGTCCAGTCGTCGGCCGTCCTCCGCAGTTGCGCCGCCAGCATCGGGTGCGCGGCCAGCAGCGCATCGATCATCGGAACGAGGTGCGCGCGCGTCATTCCCGCGGGCGCACGCAACAGATTGGCCTGGGAGAAATCGGCGAAGGCGGGCGTCGCATGGTCGGTGGGACCGTCGGCCCCCTCGAGCATCCACCGAATGATCGGCGTGATCACCATGTCGCCGGAGGGACCGCCTGCGAGTTCGGGAAGGGCCTCGAGCGCGCCGCCGGCACTGCCGGCCGCAGCCGCCATTCCACGGATGGTCTTGTGTTCGAAGATGTCCCGTGGTGTCAGCCGCAGCCCGACCGACTTCGCCGCCGAGGCGAGCTGGATCGACATGATGCTGTCGCCGCCCAGCGTGAAGAACGAGTCGCTCGCGCCGACGCGGTCGAGTCCGAGCAGCCCGGCCACGATGTCGGCCAGCGCGCGTTCGGCATCGGTCGCCGGCGGCACGAACGCGGTGTCGACGAGGAAGTCCGGCGCGGGCAGCGCGGCGCGGTCCAGTTTGCCCGACGGCGTCAGCGGGAGCTCGTCGAGAACGACGAACGCAGCCGGGATCATGTGCGCGGCCAGCCGGTCACCCGCCGCACGGTTCACCGCGTCGACGTCGACGTCGATGTCGGCGTCGCCGACGAGGTAGCTCACCAACCGGGTTCGACCGGCCGGGTCATCGGCACCGATGGTCACCGCCTGCCGTATGCCGGGCAGCGCGGCGAGGACGGCGTCGATCTCCCCCAGCTCGACCCGCTGACCGTTGATCTTCACCTGATGATCGGCGCGGCCGGCGAATTCGATTTCGCCCGCGGGTGTTCGGCGGACGAGGTCGCCGGTTGCGTAGAGGCGGGTGCCGGGAAGCCCGAGCGGGTCGGCGATGAAGCGGGTCGCGGTCAGACCCGCTCGTCCGAGGTAGCCGCGCGCCAGACCCGGCGCCGAGAGGTACAGCTCCCCGACCACGCCGTGCGGGACGGGGTTGAGACGCTCGTCGAGGACATAGGCGGTGAACCCGTGGATCGGGCGGCCGATCGTGACCGGCCGCGCGGCCCGGAGTCGGCCGGCGGTGGCGACGACGGTCGCCTCCGACGGTCCGTACATGTTGTAGAGCGCCAGTGCGGTACCGGTCGGTGCGGCCCATTTCTCGACCAGGTCCGGCGGGCATGCCTCTCCACCGGTCGCGAGGTGCTTGAGCTGCGGCACGTCGGCCGGATCCATGGTCGCCACGACCGTGGGTGTGATGATGGCGTCGGTCACCCGGTGGCGGGCCATGAGTTCGGCGAGTTCGGCGCCGCCATAGGTCTCGGCCGGCGAGACGACCAGCGTGTGACCCGATCCGATGGCCCAGAGCATTTCGAAGAACGACGCGTCGAAGCTCGGTGATGCGACGTGGAGTACGCGAGTGGCCGACCCGTAGGAGATCTCGCGCTGGGTGTGCACCAGATCCGAGACGCCGCGGTGGGCGACGGCAACTGCTTTCGGCCTGCCGGTGGAGCCGGACGTGTAGATCAGGTAGGCGAGGTTGTCCAGCCGCACGGGGCCGCGGCGCTCGTCGTCGGCGAGGACGTCGGCGGACTCGGTCTCGGCCCGGTCGATGACATCGGGGTCGTCGAGGACCAGCCATCGGGGTCGATCCCGGTCACCGAGCGTCTCCCGGTCGTCCATGGTGGTGATGCCCAGGGCGGCATCGGAGTCGGTCAGCATGAACGCGATGCGGTCATCCGGGTAGGTCGGGTCGATCGGGAGATAGACGCCACCGGCCTTGATCACCGCGAACGTCGCGATCACCGACTCGAGCGAACGCGAGATACCCACGGCGACCACCACATCCGGGCCGACGCCGTGGCTGATCAGGGTTCGCGCGAGACGATTGGTGCGCGCCTCGAACTCGCCGTAGTCGACAACGCGGTCGTCGACGACGAGGGCCGGGTGGTCGAGATCGAGGGTCCGGTCGAGGAGTACCTCCGGCAGCGTCCGGTTGCCACCGAAGGTCTCGGCGGCGCGGGCGGTCGCGGCGAGTTCGACACGCACCGCATCCATCTCACGGCGCTGGTCGTCGCCGAGCAGGTCGATGTCCCCGACCGCGGTGTCGCAATCGCCGGTGAGAGCGGCCAATACCCGCAGCCAGGTATCGGCGAAGCCACGCACCGTCGGTTCGTCGAACAGCGCTCGCGCGTAGAGGAATTCCGCTCGCAGCGGGGTGGAATCGCCCGTGCCCTGACCCTCCAGCACACCGACCGTCAGGTCGAACTTGGCATCCTGTTCGGCGATGTCGAGGGGTTCGACGGTCAGTCCCGCATCGGTGAAGCGCTGCCGCTCGGCGGTGTCGTCCGCGGCGTAGGTCAGGGCGATCTGTGTCAGCGGTGCGTGCGCCGATGACCGCTCGGGCGCCAGCGCGTCGACCAGCTGCTCGAACGCCACATCCGAGTGGGCGAAGGCGTCCAGGTCGACCGACCGCACGTCGGACAGGAATTCCGCGATCGTCTCGCCCGGATCGACCGTGGTGCGCAACAACAGGGTGTTGACGAACATGCCGATCAGGTCGTCCAGCGCGGACTGGCCACGACCCGCGATCGGCGCCCCGATCACGACGTCGCGGGTCGACGCGAGCCGCGACACGGTCACCGCCAGTGCGGCGTGACAGATCATGAACGGTGTGAGTCCCGTGTCGGCGGCGGTCTGCTGCACGGCGGCGGCGAGCTCGGACGGTACGTCGATGCCGATCCGATCCCCGTCGGCATCCAACACCGCCGGGCGCGGCCGGTCCATCGGAAGGTCGGTGACCGTGGGGATGTCGTCGAGCACGCTCAGCCAGTGGCCCATCTGCTGCCCGATGGGCGACTGCCGGTCGTCGGTGCGGCCGAGCGTCTCATGCTGCCAGAGGGCGTAGTCGGCGTACTGCACGGCCAAGGCTGCGGGCACCGCGCCGCTCCCGGAGGTACGCGCAAGATAGGCGCCGATCAGGTCCGCGGCGAGCACCTTCGCCGACTCGCCGTCGAACGCGATGTGGTGACACACGATGATGACGTCGGTGACGTCGGAATCCGGTGCACGCCAGATGCGTCCGCGGATGGGAAGTTCGGTGGCGACGTCGAAACCGCGTGCCGTCGCGGCCTGCAGTTCCTCGGCTCTCTCGGCGTGCGACCAATCCAGCAACCCACCGACGTCATCGACATCGAGGATGCGCTGGGTCGGACGCCCGTCGACCGTCGGGTAGACCGTGCGCAGGATCTCGTGCCGGGCGACGACGTCGCCCAGCGCGTCGAGAAGCGCGGCGGCGTCGACGCTGCTCCCGTCGATCTCAGCGCGCAGCCGCAGTCCCAGCGGGATGTTGTAAGCGGCCGAGCCGGTGTCGAACTGGTTGATGAACCACATCCGTTGCTGGGCGAAGGACAATGGGATGACGTGTGGCCGTGGCCCGGGCACGATCTCGGCGGTGGCGCCGGTTCCGGGCCGGACGCGTTCGGCGAGCGCTCGCACCGTGGCCGCGTCGAACAGGTCGCGAACCGAGACATCGGCGTCCAATGCTCGTCCGACCCGGGCGGCGACCCGCGTCGCCGACAGCGAGTTGCCGCCGAGGTCGAAGAAACTCGTCGTCGCCGACACCCGCTCGATTCCCAGCACCTCACCGAAGACCTCGGCGATCGTGGTCTCGGTTCCCGGGTTCGGGGCCACGAACTCGCCGCCGCCGAACTCCGGCGCCGGCAGGGCGCGGCGGTTCAGTTTGCCCGCACTGGTCAGTTCGACGCGGTCCAACCGCATCCAGACCGTCGGTCGCATGTGATCGGGCAGCATGCGCGCGGCGACCGCCTTGACGTCGTCGAGGTCGATCGACGTCTCCGGCGCACCGGCGACATAGGCGACCAGGTGCTGTTCCCCGTCGCCGGTGCTCACTACCGTCGCGGCGGCATGGACCACGCCGGGCGCCGAGACGAGCACCGCCTCGATCTCGCCGAGCTCGATGCGCTGACCGCGCAGTTTGACCTGGAAGTCGGTGCGTCCCAGGTATTCCAGCTCGCCGCGGGCGCTGTACCGGACGAGGTCACCGGTCCGGTACATCCGGGTGCCGGCCGAACCGAGCGGATCGGCGACGAACCGGTCGGCGGTGAGGTCGGCACGCGACGCATAGCCGCGGGCCAGTTGCACCCCGGCGAGGTACAGCTCGCCGGCCACACCGACCGGCACCGGGTGCAGTCGGGCGTCGAGGACACGGGTCGCGGTGTTCCAGACCGGTCGACCGATCGGGACCTCGGTGTCGCCGGCCCGCACTTCCTGGGCGGTGACGTCGACGGCCGCCTCGGTCGGGCCGTAGAGGTTGTGCAATCGCGCCGCGGGCAGCGCATCGAGTGCTGCGGCCGCCACCGACGGTGCCAGCGCCTCACCCGAGGTGAACAGCTGCCGCACCGAGGTCAGCACCGACATCCCTTCGGGGCCGAGCACCTCGACGAAAGCCGACAGCATCGACGGGACGAAGTGCGCGGTGGTCACACCGCGCTCGCGGATGAGCTGCGCGAGGTATGCGGGATCGCGGTGCCCGTCCGGTCGCGCGAGCACGAGTTGCGCCCCGACCATCAACGGCCAGAACAGCTCCCACACCGACACGTCGAAGGTGACGGGGGTCTTCTGCACCACGACATCGGCGGACCGCAGGCGGTAGGAGTCCTGCATCCACGCCAACCGGTTCGCGATCGCGCGATGCGAGACGACGACGCCCTTCGGTCGGCCGGTCGACCCGGAGGTGAACAGCGTGTAGGCGGCGTGATCGGCGTCGAGCGGCGCAACGCGGTCGGCATCGGTGACCGGTGCGGTGTCGCCCGTGACGGGTACCGACAGGTCGACGACCACGACGCGCGGCGCATCGGCGGTGAGACCCGAGACGACGTCGGCGACGGCACCGGACATTCCGGCCGGACCGATGAGCAGGGTCTCGGCGCCGGCGGTGTCGAGCATGTAGCCGATGCGGTCGGCCGGCGCGTCCGGGTCGACCGGCACATAGTGGCCGCCCGCGGTGACCACTGCGTGGATGGCGACGAGCATCTCCGCCGACCGTTCGATCGCCACCGCTACCGCTGTGTCCGGGCCGATCCCACCACCGATGAGTTCGCGGGCCAGCACGTTCACCCGGGCACCGAAGTCGGCGTAGGACAGGGTGCGGTCGCCGTCGACGAGAGCTGTTGCGGTGCGGTGGGATCGGACCGCCTTGGCGATGCCGTCCGGCAGCGGCGTGACGCCGGCGTCGACCTCGAGTCCCTGCGACCAGGCGCGGAGGCGGCCTTGTCCTGCGGCGTCGACGAGGGGAACGTCGCCGATCACGGTGGCCGGGTCGTCGACCAGCGCATGCAGCAGTTCGACATACCAATCGGCGATGCGCAGTGCGGTGTCGTGGTCGAAGAGGTCGTCGGCGTAGACGATCGAACCGTCGAGCGCCTCCAGGTGTCCGTCGTCGTCGCGAGTGGCGGACAGCCCGACGGTCAGGTCGAAGCGGGCGGCCGGGTCACCCGGGTCGGCCGGCGAGATGGACAGGCCGGGCAGGTCGATGCTCGGGTTCTGGTGTTGCTCGAGCGTGAACATCACCTGCGCCAGCGGGGCGAAGGACTCCGACCGGGTGGGGGCGAGTCGTTCCACGAGATACTCGAAGGGCACGTCGGCATGGGCGAATGCCTCAAGATCCGTTTCGCGGGTAGAGCGCAGCAGTTCGTCGAAGGACATGCCGGGCTCGATCTCGCTGCGCAGCACCAACGTGTTGACGAACATGCCGATCACGTCGTCCAGCGCGCTCTGCCCACGTCCGGCCACCGGCGTGGCGATCGCGACATCCGTTCCGGCCGAGAGCCTGCCGAGCAATGCGGCCAGCACGGCGTGCAGCACCATGAACACCGTGACGTCGTGACGTGACGCCAGGTCGTCGACCGCCGCGACGAGGTCGGCGGGTACGTCGAATTCGGCGAGACCGCCGTGCATCGACGCGACCGACGGGCGGACGCGGTCGGTCGGCAGTTCGATCACGTCGGGCAGGTCGGCCAGCTGACCATCCCAGTAGGAGACCTGCTGTCCGACAACGGACGTCGGATCGTCGACGGAGCCCAGGACGCGGTGCTGCCACACGGCGAAGTCGGCGTACTGGACCGCGAGTTCGGGCCAGTCCGGTGCACTGCCGGACGTCCGTGCCACGTATGCGGTGACGATGTCGCGCAGCAGCGGTGCCAGTGACTCACCGTCGGCGGCGATGTGGTGGATGACCAGCACGAGCAGATGCTCGTCGGTGCCGGTGGCGACGAGAGCGGCACGGATCGGCAGGTCGACGGTGACGTCGAACGGCTGTTCCACGACGGATCGCGCCGCAGATGCGTTGGCGGGCCGGGCGAACCAGGTGGTGTCGGTGTCGCCGATGGCAGGGTCGAGAATCTGCTGGCGGGCATCACCGTTCTCGTCGGCCGGGAACACGGTGCGCAGACTCTCGTGGCGGCCGATGACGTCGGCGAGCGCCTTCTGCAGTGCGTCGGCGTCGAGGTGCCCGGAGAGTCGCAGCGCGAACGGGATGTTGTACGCGGGTGACGTCGGATCGAACCGGTTGATGAACCACATCCGCTGCTGGGCGGTCGACAGCGGGAGGGCATCGGGCCGCGGCCCGGCGGTGAGCGGTTCCACCGCGGCCACGGTGTGCCCGGCGACGGTCTCACGCAGTGCGCGGACGCTGGGTGCGTCGAAGATGTCGCGGACCCCGACCTGCACACCGAGGGCCTCGGCGATGCGCGCCGCGACCCGGGTGGCCGACAGCGAGTTGCCGCCGAGGTCGAAGAAGCTGTCGCCGGCCGACACGTCGTCGAGTCCGAGCACCTCGGCGAACACCGTGGCGATCGTGCGTTCGGTGTCGTCGGCAGCGGCGACGTACTCGCCTGCCCCGAACTCCGGTTCGGGCAGGGCACGCCGGTCGATCTTGCCGGCGGTGTTGGTCGGCATCGACTCGAGTACCACCCACCCGGTGGGCCGCAAGTACTCGGGCAGTGCCTGCGCGGCAGCCGCCTTCACGGTGTCGAGGTCGACCTGCTCCCCCGCGACGTAGCCGACGAGGTGATCGTCGCCGCTCGGCGCGGACGCGACGACGGCGGCCGCATGCACGACAGCGGGTGCGGCGGCGAGCACGGCCTCGATCTCGCCGAGCTCGATCCGCTGGCCGCGCAGCTTGACCTGGAAGTCAGTGCGGCCCAGATACTCCAGCTCCCCGCGCCCATCGTGGCGCACCAGGTCGCCGGTGCGGTACAGGCGCCCACCCGATGAGCCGAACGGGTCCGCGACGAACCGGTCGGCGGTGAGGTCGGGTCGTGCCGCGTACCCACGCGCCAGCTGCACCCCACCCAGGTACAACTCGCCCGCGGTGCCGGGCGCCACCGGACGCAGCCGTGCGTCGAGCACCCACGCGGTGGTGTTCGCCACCGGCCGGCCGATCGGCACGCGGATGTCGCCGGGGCGGACTTCGTGGGAGGTGACGTCGACGGCGGCCTCGGTCGGACCGTACAGGTTGTGCAGCCGCGCCGTGGGAATCGCGCCCAGGGTGGCGGCCGCGACCGCCGGGGTCAGGGCCTCACCGGAGGTGAAGATCTGTCGCATCGCGGTCAGGTCTGCGATCCCGCCGTCACCGACGACGTCGAGGAACGTCGCGAGCATCGACGGTACGAAGTGCGCGGTGCTGACGTGCGCCTCGCGCATCAGTGCCGCGAGTTGGTGCGGGTCCCGGTGTGCGTCGGGGCGGGCGATCACGAGTTCGGCGCCGACACACAACGGCCAGAACAACTCCCACACCGACACGTCGAAGGTCACCGGGGTCTTCTGGAGCACCACATCGTCAGGCCCCAGCGGATACGACGACTGCATCCAGTCCAGACGGTTCACGATCGCGGAATGTGTGACGGTCACGCCCTTCGGACGGCCCGTCGAGCCGGACGTGAACAGCGTGTAGGCCGGATGCGTCGTCCGCAACGGGGTGATGCGCTCGGCATCGGTCACCGGTGCGACGGCATCGCCGGCCGGCGCGTGGGCGTCGACGCGGACGGTGTCGACGCGGTGTGCGCCGATCGCCTCGGGCACATCGCCGGCCACCAGCACCACCGCGGCGGCGGAGGTGTCCAGCATGTAGGTGATCCGGTCGGCCGGCGCCTCCGGATCGAGCGGTACATAGTGACCGCCGGCGGAGATGACCGCGTGGATGGCGACGAGCATCTCAACGGATCGCGGGATACACACGCCCACCGCGACTTCCGGTCCGACACCGCGTGCGATGAGCTCGCGTGCGAGCGTCCACACGCGGTCACCGAATTCGCCGTAGGTGACGGTTCGGTCGTCGAACGCCAGCGCGGCCGCGGTGCGCGTCGACGTGATCTGCGCCGTCACCTGGTCGGCGAGGGTGACGGGCTCGATGCCGACGTGGTCACCGTGCGCCCACTGCGCCACCTGGCTTCGGTCGGCGTCACTGATGGTGTCGACGTCGGCGAGCAGGCGTTGCGGTGTCTGCACGAGTGCCTCGAGCACCGCCCGCACATGGTCGGCGATCCGTGCGACCTGGGTGTCGGTGACGACGCTGGGCAGGTACTTGTAGGCGAACCGCATGCCGTCGCCGCGTGGGCCGACGATCAGGTTGAGCGGATAGTGCGTCGAATCGGCGAAGTCGACCCCGGTGATGTCGAGGCCGGCCGCGCGACTGCCCGACGCGAGCGCGTCGGAGTCGACCGGGTAGGACTCGTAGACGGTGAGGGTGTCGAACAGCACCGGCCGCCCGGCGATCTCGCCGATGTCGGCGAGGCTGAGGTGCTGATGGTCGAGCAGCCGGGTCTTCGCCTCCTGCAGGCCCGATGCGACCTGAGCGAGACTCCGGCGCGGATCGCAGTCCACGACCACCGGGATGGTGTTGATGAACAGGCCGATCGCGGCCTCGACCCCGTCGAGATCGGCGGGACGCCCGGACACGGTCTCACCGAAGGCGACCACCTGCTGTCCGGTCAGGCGGGACAGCACCATCGCCCAGGCCACCTGGATCGCGGTCGATGGCGTCACGCCGTTGTCACGGGAGAAACGGTGCAGGCCGCCAACGAGATCGGCGTCGAGATCGACCTCGAGGCCGGCCGGCTTCTCGGCGACCGCCGCGGATTGCTCGGCCGCGAGCAGAGTCGGTCCGTCCAGCGCAGACAGTGCCTCTCGCCACGCACGGTATGCGGCATCGCGATCGCGGCCGGCGAGCCAGTCGAGGAAGTCGCGGTAGTCGGTGCGGGCGCGAGACTGCGCCTGCAGCGCACCATCGCCGACGTACGCGGCGAACAGGTCGGCGATCACCAGCGGCCCCGACCAGCCGTCGAGCAGGATGTGGTGGTTGGTGATGATCAGCCGGTGCCCGCCCGACGGCATGCGGGCGGCGACGAACCGGATGGGACCCGGGCGGGTGAGGTCGAAACGGTTCGTGCGCTGGGCATCGGCCAGTTCCGTCAGCAGCGCCTCGGCGGTGTCCGCATCGTGGTCGCGGAGATCGACGCTGTACCACTCCGGTTCCGCCGTCGGTGGCACCACCGTGACCGGTGTGCCGGATGCCGTGCGCACGAACGCCGAACGCAGCACCGGATGTGCGCGGAACAGTTCGGTGGCCGCGCGTCGCATGCGGTCCTCGTCGATGGCGTCGGCGATCTCGATGACCACCTGTACCGAGTAGACGTCGATCTCATCGGGCCGGGCGGCGACCTCCGACTGGAACAGCAGTCCCTGCTGCAGCGGCGACAGTGGCCACAGGTCGGCACCGGGGTACCGCCGGCCGAGTTCGTCGATCTCGGCCTGGATGAGACCGACCTGCGCGACGTCGGATTCGGAGAGTCCGGGATCACCGACCTGCGCGACCTGGGACGCGATCGCGGCGAGTGCATCCTGCCACCGTCGGGCGATGTCGGTCGCCTCGGCGTCGTCGAGGACCGCCGCCGGGAAGCTGAGATCGGCACGCAGCACCCGACCGTCGTCGGAAGCGACGGCCGAGACGTTCACCGCCAGGGCGGCCAATGCCACCATGTCCCCGCGGACCGACGGGGGCAGGACCGGGACGTCGGTGGCGGGAAGGAAACCGACCCCCGCCGTGGTGCGATCGTCCGCCCCGGCGCTTACGTTGCCGAAGTAGTTGAACGCGATCGCCGGCAGCGGGCGTCCGGCCAGCGGCGAATCCTCGCGCAGATAGCGCAGTGGGCCGAAGCCGATGCCGTGATCCGGCAGCGCGGCGCGGGCGTCCTTGGTCGCCTTGACGATCGACGACTCATCCGGGTCCGCGGGGACGTTCACGGCGACCGGGGCGATGCTGGTGAACCAGCCCACGCTGCGCGAGAGGTCGGCACCACGGGCGATGTGCTCCTCGCGACCGTGTCCCTCGAGCAGGATCCGCACGCGTCCGGCCCGTCCGTCGGCCACGGCGAGCGCCAGGGCCGCGACCATCGGATCGTCGGCCCCGGTCCGGTAGGCCTTGGGTATGTGGGTCAGGAGCGCGTCGGAGAGCTCGGTGGGCAGCGTCCAGGAGATCGTCCGGACCGTCGACTGACGGTCACGGACACGGTCGAACGGACGCCCGATCGCGATGGCGTCGGTGTCGTCGAGGTGGCGAGCCCACATCTCGACTTCGTCGGTGCGTTCCGCCATTTCGGTGAGCACACCGGCCCAGCGGCGCATCGATGTTCCGGTGGCCTGCAGGGTGATCGGCTGTCCGGCCGCGAGTTGCGACCCGGCGGTGACGAGGTCGGTGATGATCGCCGACCACGACACCGCGTCGACCGCGATGTGATGGATGCTGACGATCAGGCAACCGTCCGCGGAGTCGGAGGTGGGCCGCAGGCCGGTCGCGGCGACCACGGCGCCGGTTGCCGGGTCGAGACGACCCAGGGTGTCGGCGTGGGCGCGCAGCAGGACGTCGGTGAACTCGGGTGCATCGGGGTCGACGACGACATCGTCGACACGCACCAGGAGTTCGGCGTCGAAGTCGTTGCCCGCGAGCATGTCCCACCGACCGTTGTCGTCGGCCAGGCGCGCGGTGAGCATCGGGTGGTGAGCCACGACCGCGGCGATGACGGTGCGCAGGTCGGTCACCGAGATGCCGGCGGGCAGCGTCAGCACGGTGGTCTGGGAGAAGTCGGCCAGGTCCGACGCGCTGTCGGCATGCTCGAGCATCCAGGCGACCGCGGGGGTCAGGGCGACATCGCCCACTCCCCCGCCGGGATACTCGGCCAGCTCGCTGCTCGTCGCCGTGCGAGCTGCTGCGGCGAGCGCGCGGACGGTGCGGTTGGTGAAGATGTCGCGTGGGCTCAGGGCATAGCCGGCCGAGCGTAGTGCCGAGGCCAGCCGGATGGACATGATCGAGTCGCCGCCGAGGGCGAAGAAGGACTCGGTCACCGACACCCGCTCGACTCCGAGGACACCGGCGAAGATGCCGGCGATCGCTCGTTCGTCGTCGTCGGCGGGGGCCATGTAATCCGTGTCCAGCGAGGAGAAGTCGGGAGCGGGCAGGGCGCGGCGGTCGAGTTTTCCGGAGCTGCCCAGCGGGATGTCGTCGAGAATTGTCCACACGGTGGGCCGCATGTACTCGGGCAGTGACCGGCCGACCGCGTCTCGTGCGGCGTCGGCCGATGCCGGTCCGGCGAGGTAGGCGACGACATGTTCGGCCCCGCCTGCCGACCGGGCGACGGTGACCGCCGCGTGGACCACGTCGTCAACACCGGCCAGCACCGACTCGATCTCGCCGAGTTCGATGCGCTGTCCGCGGAGCTTCACCTGGAAGTCGGTGCGGCCCAGGTACTCCAGCACATACGAATCGGGGTCGGTTGCGCTGCGGTTCCACCGGACCAGATCGCCGGTGCGGTACAGGCGATCGCCGGGGACGCCGAACGGGTCGGCGACGAAACGTTCGGCGGTGAGGTCGGGACGGGCGGCGTAGCCCCGGGCGATCTGGACGCCACCGAGATAGAGCTCGCCGGGTACACCGATGGGTGCCGGGCGCAGCCGGTCGTCGAGCACCCAGGTGCTCGTGTTCTGAGTCGGCCGGCCGATCGGAACGACGTCGCCGACGCGGTCGAGATCCTGGTGGGCCACCTCCACCGCGGCCTCGGTAGGACCGAACAGGTCGTGCAGGCCGGCATCCGGCAGTGCGGCCCGCGTTGTCGCGGCCACCGACGGCGCGAGCGCCTCGCCGGAGGCGAACACGTAGCGGACGCTCGTGAGCTGCGAGAGGACCGCGTCGTCGACGACGTCGAGGAAGACCGACAGCATCGACGGCACGAAGTGCACTGAGGTCACCGTGTGTTCGGCGATCACGTCGGCCAGATAGGCCGGGTCGGTGTGCCCGCCGGGTCTGGCGATGAGCATGCGCGCTCCGGCGTACAGCGGTGCGAACAGTTCCGGCACGGAGACGTCGAAGGTGTACGGCGTCTTGAGGATCACCGTGTCCGACGCGCCGATATCGAAGGTGGCCAGGCCCCAGAGGAGCCGGTTGAGCACGGACCGGTGCGAGACGGTGACGCCCTTGGGCCGGCCGGTGGAGCCGGAGGTGAAGATCGTGTAGGCGGCGTGGTCGGGACGCAGCGGAGCGTTCCGGTCGACGTCGGTGACCGGTGTGGTGTCCACGGCGACCGGTGCGCTGGTGTCGACGGAGTGGATCTGCACGCCGGCATCGGTGATCGCCTGCGGCGCCCATCCGGGTCCGACAAGGACGATCCCCACCTGCGCGGTGTCCAGCATGTGGCGCACGCGGTCGGCGGGTGCATCGGTGTCGATCGGCACGTACTGCCCGCCCGCGGAGATGATCGCATGGATGGCGACAACCATCTCGATGGATCGCGGAATGCACACTCCGACCGCGATATCCGGTCCGACGCCGTGGCCGATGAGGTAGCGGGCCAGGTCGCCGACGCGGGAACCGAACTCGGCGAAGTCCACGGTTCGTCCCTCGAACAGGAGGGCGGGGGCCGTCGGCGTGTGACGGATCTGCGCGGCGATCGCCGTGTCGAGGGTGGTGTGCGGCGTGGTGACCTCGGCGCCGACAGACAGTTCCCGCACCGTGTCGATCTCGTCGGCGGACAGCAGTGGGGTGTCGCCGACCGGTGTCGACGGGTGGGCGGCCAGATCACCGAGGAGCCCGACGAAACGGGTGGCGAGACGTTCGACGGTGGCGGCGTCGAACAGGTCGGTGGCGTACACGATGGAGCCGCGCCAGCCGCCGCCGGATGTGCCGATGGCCAGATCGATGGTGAGGTCCACCTTCGCCGACGGCTCACCCGCCGAAACGGGTGTGGCCATGAGGCCGGGCAGCTCGATGGTCGTGGGCACATTCTGGTCGACGGTCAGCAGTACCTGCGCCAGGGGCGCGAAGGCCTCCGAGCGGGTGGGATCGACCTCGTCGACGACATGTTCGAAGGGGACGTCGGCGTGCGCGAATGCATCGAGATCGACCCGCCGGACGTCGTCGAGCAGCTCGGCGAACGTTGCCGCGGAATCGATCTCGGTGCGCAGGACCAGGGTGTTGACGAACATGCCGACGAGGCCGTCGAAAGCCTCGTCGCCTCGTCCGGCGATGGGCGTGCTGACCGCGATGTCGGTGGTGCCGGACAGCCGCGAGAGCAGCACCGCCAGTGCGGCGTGCACCACCATGAACGGTGTGGTCCCGGTACGGGTCGCGATCGCGGTGATCGCCTGCGCGACGTCGGCGGGTACGTCGACGTCGACCGCCGCGCCGCGCAGCGATGCGACCGCCGGACGCGGCCGATCGGCCGGGAGGTCCAGCACGTCGGGCAGCGATGCCAGTTGGTCGGTCCAGTACCGCGTCTGGCCCGCGATGGCCGAGTCGGGATCGTCGGGGTCACCGAGCACCGCCCGCTGCCACAGCGCATAGTCGGCGAACTGGACGGGCAGCGGGGTCCAGTCCGGTGCGGTGCCGGCCGACCGCGCGCGGTAGGCGGTGAGCACGTCGGCGACCAGGGGCGCAAGCGACTCGCCATCCGCGGCGATGTGGTGCACCACTAGTGCGAGAACGGATCTCGATGTGTCGCCGGCCTCGGTCGCCAGCACGGCCCGGATCGGCAGTGATGCGGCGATGTCGAATCCGGTCGACACCGCTTCGGTCACCGCCGCGCTGACCTGGTCGGCCGACCCCTCGATCTCCCGCCAGGACAACAGGGTGTCGATGTCGGCGACCGGGTGGACGATCTGTTCACCGACACCATCGGTCTCACCGAACGTGCTCCGCAGCACCTCGTGGCGGCCGATGACGTCGACGAAGGCCGCCCGTAGCGCAGCCGTGTCGAGCTCTCCGTTGAGTTCGAGCACCGCGGGGATGTTGTAGGCCGGTGACTCCGGGTCGAATCGGTTGATGAACCAGATGCGCTGTTGCGAGTACGACAGCGGCAGGTGCTCGGCGCGCTCGAGCGAACCCGGGGCGATGGACGGCCGCGCCGTTCGCGCACCGGCGGTGACCAACGCGGCGAGTTCCCGCACGCTCGGATGGTCGAAGATGTCGCGCACGGCGACGTCGCGGTCGAAGTGTGTCGCCAGGCGCGCGGCCAGACGGGTCGCCGACAACGAGTTCCCACCGAGGTCGAAGAAGGACTCCACGACGCTGACGGTCTCGCGCCCCAGCAGATCGGCGACGATCTCGGCGACGGCGGACTCCTCCACGGTCGCGGGGGCGACGTGATCGGCGTCGGCGTCCCACTGCGGCAACGGCAGCGCCCGGCGATCGAGCTTGCCCCCGGTGGTCAACGGGATCTCGTCGAGCACGATGATCGCCGAGGGGATCATGTGGCGCGGCAGACGGTTCCGCAGGGAGTCGGTCAGCTCGTCCGGGTCAGGCGCGTCGGTCGTATCGTGTCGCGGCACCACGTAGCTGACGATCCGCATGGAGTTCGCCGGCCCGCGTACGCCCACGGTCACCGACGTAGCGACGCCGGGCTGTGCGGTGAGCATGCCGTCGATCTCGCCGAGTTCGACACGCTGGCCGTTGATCTTCACCTGGAAGTCGGCACGTCCGGCGAACTGAAGACGATGGTCGGCGGTCCAGCGGACGAGGTCGCCGGTGCGGTACATCCGGCTGCCGGGTTCGCCGAACGGTCCGGCCACGAAGGCGGCGGCGGTCAGCCCCGGCCGGTTCAGGTAACCGGACGCGAGCGCCTCGCCCGCGAGATAGAGCTCGCCGACCGCGCCGACCGGGACCGGATGCAGTCGCTCGTCGAGCACGGCGACCGAGAAGCCGTTGATCGGGCCGCCGATGGTGATCGGCTCGCCGGGGTTCACCGCCGCAGACGTGGCCCAGACAGTCGCCTCGGACGGTCCGTAGAGGTTGAACATCTGTCGGCCCGGCGCCCAGGTCGCGACGACCTCGGGTGGGCACGCCTCACCGGCGGTGGTGAGGTGGGCCAGCGTGGTGATCGGGGTCGGATCCATCGTCGCCAGCACCTGCGGGGTGATGACGGCGTCGGTGACTCCGCTGTCGACCATGACTGACACGAGTTCGGGACCGGCATACACGTCGGCCGGGGAGATCACCAGTGTGGCACCGAGTCCGATGGCCCAGGCCATCTCGAAGAACGCGGCGTCGAAGCTGGGTGACGCGACGTGCAGGACCCGCGTGTCGGCCGGGTCGGACGAGATCGTCCGTTGTGCGGCAAGGAGGTTCGCGATACCTCGGTGAGACACCGCGACCGCCTTGGGCCGTCCGGTGGAGCCCGAGGTGTAGATCAGGTAGGCGATGTCGTCGAGGCGGGGTGCGCGGATGCGCTCGGCGTCGGCGATCATCTCCGGGGAGAAAGTTTCCAGGCGAAAGCTGATATGCGGGTCGTCGACGGCCATCCAGGTGACGCCGGTGAACTCGTCGGCGAGACCCGCCTGTCGAGTTGTCAGTGCCAGTGACACACCGGAGTCGGCGAGCATGTGCGCGATCCGGTCGGCCGGTAGCGTCGGGTCGATCGGCAGGTAGGCGGCTCCGGTGGCCAGCACCGACCAGACCGCGACGACGGAGTCGGCCGACCGGCCGATCGCCACCGCCACGACGTCACCCGGACCGACACCCTCGCCGATGAGCAGGCGACCGAACCGCTGTGTGCGGGAGATGAACTCGTCGTAGGAGACCGATTCGTCGGCGAACACCAGCGCAACCCGGTCGCCGGGAACTTCGCGCTCGGCGACGATGTCGGTGATCGTCCGGGGGGTGATCGTGGCCGGCTCGGTCAATGGCGTGAGCGCTGCGCGGTCGGCCGGATCGATGACGACGACATCGCCCGTCGCCACATCAGGCGCGGCGACGAAGCCCTCGAGCAGGTTCTCGTACATCGCGGCGATGCGGCCGACCTCGTCGTCGGAGAAGGCCCCCGGGAGGAACTTGAACGTGAGGGCGAGTTCATCACCCACGGGCGCGGCGGCGAGGTTGAGCGGGTAGTGCGTGGCGTCGGTCAGCGAGACGTCGGTGATCTCGAGGCCGGCCGCGGAACTGCCGGCGCTCACGGCAGCGGCGTCGACCGGATAGGACTCGTAGACGGTCAGGGTGTCGAACAATGCCTGATGGCCCGCGGCCGAGGCGATGTCGGCGAGGCCGAGGTGCTGGTGGTCGAGCAGTCGGGCCTTGGTGTCCTGCAGCGCGATGAGCCCCGACCGCACCGAACGGCCTGGGTCGACCTCGACGACGACCGGCAGCGTGTTGATGAACAAACCGATCATCGACTCCACACCGGGCAGCTCCGGCGGGCGCCCGGAGACGGTCTCACCGAAGGTGACGGTGGTCCGCCCGGTCAGACGGGACAGCAGCACGCCCCAGGCGTACTGCAGGATCGTCGGGACCGTGGTGTCGGTGTCGCGGGCGAGCCGGGCCAGTCCGGCGACGACGTCGGCACCCGCCGTGATCACCTCATCGCGAGGCAGTTCCGTTGCCGTGGGCCGATATCCGGGTCGCACGAGGGTGGGGCCGTCGACGTCGGCGAGGGTGTCGCGCCACAGCTCGAGACCGGCGGTGTCGTCGCGGTTGTCCAGCCAGTGCAGGAAGTCGGCGTAGCCGGCCGGCCCTTCGTGACGGTCCTCCGCTAGCGCTCCGGACCTCCTCAGGGATCGAGGGGAATCGTCCTCGCCAGCGTCACCCGGACGCACGGATCGAGGGGAATCATCCTCGCCGCCATCACCACTCGGCACCGCTCGGGGGGAATCGTCCTCGCCGGCGTCACCCGGACGCACGGATCGGGAGGAATCGTCCTCGCCAGTGTCACCTTCCGCTCCCTGAGGAGCGAGCTTGCGAGCGTCACCTTCCGCTCCCTGAGGAGCGAGCTTGCGAGCGTCACTTTCCGGTCCCTGAGGAGCGAGCTTGCGAGCGTCACTTTCCGGTCCCTGAGGAGCGAGCTTGCGAGCGTCACGAAGGGCCGACCCTTCGTGACGGTCCTCCGCTAGCGCTCCGGACCTCCTCAGGGATCGGGGGGAATCGTCTTCGCCGCCATCACCACTCGGCAGCGATCGGAAGGAATCGTCCTCGCCAGCGTCACCTTCCGCTCCCTGAGGAGCGAGCTTGCGAGCGTCACCTTCCGCTCCCTGAGGAGCGAGCTTGCGAGCGTCATGAAGGGCCGACCCTTCGTGACGGTCCTCCGCTAGCGCTCCGGACCTCCTCAGGGATCGAGGGGAATCGTCCTCGCCAGCGTCACCCGGACGCACGGATCGGGGGGAATCGTCACGAAGGGTGACATAGTGCGTGAACAGCTCGGCGAGGACGAGCGGGTTGGACCACCCGTCGAGCAGCAGGTGGTGGTTGGTGATCACGAACCTGTCGGTGCCGCCGGGGAGGTGGATCACGCGGAACCGCAGGAGCGGCGGCGCAGCCAGATCGAACGGTGTGACGCGGTCGGCGAGCGCCAGCTCGGCGGCACGAGCCTCCGCCTCGTCGGGCGCGAGGTCGGTGAGATCGTCCACATCCCAAGACAGGTCGACGTCCGACGGTACGACCGCGACCGGGGTGCCGGCCCCCGTCCGCACATACGCCGAGCGGAGCACCACATGGTCGGCGAGAAGTCGTCGCGCGGAGGCGTTCATCCGCTCGACGTCGATGCGCCCGGCGACATCGATGGCGCCCTGCGTCACATACACGTCGACTCCGGTGCCACCCTCGTCGGCGGCGGTCTGCGCCACCTCGGACTGATAGAACAGGCCACGCTGCAGTGGTGTGAGCCGCCACAGGTCGGCACCCGGATACCGCCGGGCGAGATCGTCGATCTCCGCCTGATCCAGCCCGGTGGACGCGATATCCGACGGGCTGAGACCCGGATCGCCGACCTCGTCGACGTGCGCGACGATCTCGGCCAGTGCCCGGACGAAACCGTCGGCCAGTGCGGTCACCGAGTCCTCGTCGAGAACTGCTGCCGGAACACCGAACTCGGCGTGCAGGACGCGTCCGTTCGACGCCGGGACAGTGTTGACGTTGACCGCCAGTTCGGCCAGAGCGGCCATGGCACCCGAGACGGTGCCCGGCAGCCGGGGCGCATCGACGACCGGCACGAAGGCCACCGACTGTCCTTGGTCGACGCCGACACCGGCCGCGTCACCGCGGCCCGCAGCCCCGGCACCGAGGAAGTTGAAAGTGATCGGCGGCAGCGGCCGTGCGGCAAGAGGCGAGTCGGGCAACAGGTAACGCAGTGCGCCGAACGCGATGCCGTCATCGGGACGCTCCGCAACGGCCTCCTTGGTGGCCTTCAGGACGGACGTGAGATCTGCGGTCGGATCGATCTCGACCGTCAGCGGCGACACGCTGGTGAACCAGCCGACGGTGCGCGACAGGTCGGCGTGGCCCTGATCGCCTGCGATGTGTTCTTGGCGCCCGTGGCCCTCGATGAGGATGGACACCGGAACCTTCACACCCTTGTGTCGGGCGACTGCCAGGCCCAACGCTGCCAGCATGATGTCGTCGGCACCGGTCCGGAACGCCGAGGCGACACGTCCGAGAACCGCCTCGGTGACCTCGGTGGGAACCTCCACGGTTTCGGAGCGGACGGTCGACTGCCGGTCGCGTGCCCGGTCGAGTGGTGCACCGAGATGCAGCGGGCCAGCAGGCAGATGTCGTTGCCACAGATCGAGTTCGGAGGTTCGGGTGCCCGCGAGGTCGTCGACGACGGCGGCCCATCGGCGCATCGAGGTTCCGGCCGCCTGCAGGCTGATCGGCTGTCCCTGCCTGGCCTGGGAGGCGGCGACGGCCAGATCGGTGACGATGGACCGCCACGAGACCGCGTCGACCGCGAGGTGGTGGACGGCGACGACGAGATGCCCGGTGCGCTCGCCGCGACCACGAATACCGGTGCACGCGATCATCCGTGCGGCTGCCGGATCCAGACGGCCCAGCGCATGGGCGTGCGCCGTGCGGATCTGCGACTCGACGTCGTCGGTTCCCGTGCGCGCGGCCGCATCGTCGGCGGTCCACAGCGACAGGACATCGGCACTGTCGAACTCTTCACCCGCCTGCATCGCCCAGCCCTGGGGCGTGGCGGTCAGCCGCGCGGACAGCATGGGATGATGGCTGATGACGGCGTCCAGCACGGTGTGCAGGTGCGCTTCGTGGACGTCGCCCGGGAGCGACAACACCAGGGCCTGCGAGTAGTCGGCGAAGTCTGTCGGGCCGTCGGCGTGTTCGAGCATCCAGTGCACTGTCGGCGTGATGGCGATATCGCCGACCGCCCCGCCCGGCAGCTCTTCCAGCGTCACACCGCCGGCGGTCTCGGCCGCCCGGGCGAGAGCGCGAACCGTCTTGTGCTCGAAGATGTCCCGCGGGCTCACTGCGAAGCCGGCGGCACGGAGCAACGACGACAGCTGGATCGACATGATGGAGTCGCCGCCGAGCGCGAAGAAGGACTCGGTCACACCGACACGTTCGACGCCGAGCACGCCGGCCACCGTGTCGGCGATCCGCCGTTCGGCGTCCGTGTCCGGCGCGGCCGTCTCAGCCGGTTCGGTCGACGAGAAGTCCGGCGCGGGCAGCGCCCGCCGGTCGAGTTTGCCCGCGCTGCCCAGCGGCAACTCGTCGAGGACGGTCCACACCGTGGGGCGCATGTACTGCGGCAGGGCCGCGGCGACCGCAGCCTCGGCGGCGGACACGTCGACCGTCGGCGCGGGCGCCAGGTAGGCGACCAGGTGTTGCGCACCACCGGGTGAGGTCGCCACGGTGGTCGCGGCATGGACGACGCCATCCACGCCGGCCAGCACCGATTCGATCTCACCGAGCTCGATGCGCTGTCCGCGCAGCTTCACCTGGAAGTCGGTGCGGCCCAGATATTCCAGCTCGTCGCGGCTGTTGACCCGCACGAGATCACCGGTGCGGTAGAGGCGCGAGCCGGGCTGCCCGTACGGGTTGGCGACGAAGCGGTCCGCGGTCAGGTCGGGACGCCCGGCGTAGCCACGGGCGACCTGGACGCCGCCGAGGTAGAGCTCGCCGGGGACGCCGACAGGCACCACGCGCATGCGTGAATCCAGCACGAGAGTCTGGGTGTTCCACACCGGCCGGCCGATCGGCACGACGTCACCGACGACATCGAGGTACTGGTGGGCCACCTCGACGGCGGCCTCGGTCGGCCCGAACAGATCGTGCAGGCCGGCCCGGCCGAAGGTCTCCCGCGCCGTCGCGGCAACGCTGGGCGGCAGCGCTTCTCCGGAGCAGAACACGTAACGCAGGTGTGTGAGGCGGGCCAGCTGATCGGCGGGCACGACGTCGAGGAACACCGACAGCATCGATGGCACGAAGTGCACCGAGGTGACCCGATGGGCTTGCAGCACGTCGGCGAGATAGCCCGGGTCGGTGTGCCCCCCATGCCTCGCGATGAACAGGCGCGCTCCGGCCATCACGGGTGCGAACAATTCCGGTACGGACACGTCGAAGGTGTACGGCGTCTTGAGGATCACCGTGTCATCGGAGTCGAACGGGAACCTCGACAGCCCCCACCGGAGCCGGTTGAGCACCGAGCGATGGCTGACCGTGACGCCCTTGGGCCGTCCGGTCGAGCCCGACGTGAAGATGGTGTACGCGGCATGATCGGGCCGCAGCGGCGCGATCCGGTCATGATCCGTGAGCGGGCGTGCCTGCGGAGATCCAACATCCACCGCGAGGGTGGAATCGACGACGATCGTCGGCACGTCGACTGCGTCCACTGACCCTGGCAGGTCGCCATCGCCGACGAGCAGTGCCACCGCACCGGAGGTCTCGACGATGTACCCGGCCCGGTCACCCGGCGCCTCGGTGTCGATCGGCACATACTGGCCGCCGGCGGCCACCACCGCGTGAACGGCCACCACCATCTCGACCGATCGTGGGATACACACGGCCACCGCGATGTCCGGACCCACACCGAGTTCGATCAACCGACGGGCGAGCGTGTTGACGCGGGCGCCGAACTCGGCGTGGTCGAGGACGCGATCATCGACCACCAGTACCGGCGCATCGGGATGTTCTGTGCCGTACTCGATCACGGCGTCAGGCAGAACCTGTACGGGCATGTCGACCACGGGCCCGGTGGTGACGTCGATCTGTCGCGCCGTCTGCGCGTCATCGATGATGGCGAGATCCCCGATCACCGGATCCGTCTCGGTCTGGACGCACCTGGCGACGGCGGCGAGGACGGCGCGGAATGCGTCGGCGAACCGCTCTGCGCTACCGTGATCGAAGAGATCTGTGGCGTAGACGATCTTGCCCCACAGCCGACCGTCATCGGTCTCCGTGACGCCCACGGTCAGGTCGAACTTGGCGGCGTCGGCACCCGGGTCCTCAGCCGTGATCTCGAGGTCGCCGACGACGGTGGGTCCGAGCCCGCTCTGGTCGAACACGAGCAGTACCTGCGCGAGCGGTTCGAAGGACTCCGACCGCACCGGGTCGAGGGCCTCCACGAGTCGCTCGAACGGCACGTCGGCATGCGCGAACGCATCGAGGTCGTCACGTCGAATGCGGTCCAGCAGTTCGGCGAACGAACCGTGGGGTGACACCTCGGCGCGCAGGACGAGGGTGTTGACGAACATGCCGACGAGGTCGTCGAGGGCCGCCCTGCCGCGACCTGCGGTCGGCGTCGCGACCGCGATGTCGGTCGTCGCGGACAACCTGGCCAGCACCACCGACAGCGCGGCATGGATGACCATGAATGTCGACACCCCACGCTCGGCGGCGAGGCGTTCGATTCCGTGTCGAAGGTCGGCGTCGACCACGTAGTCGACCGAACCGCTGCGCATCGACGCGACCTTCGGGCGCGGTCGATCCGTGGGGAGTTCGAGCACGTCGGGCAGTCCGGCGAGCCGATCGGTCCAGTAGCCGAGTTGCCTGCTGATCTCGGCATCCGGGTCCGTCGTGTCGCCGAGGAGTTCGCGCTGCCAGAGCGCGTAGTCGGCGTACTGCAGCGCCATCGGCGTCCAGGTCGGCGGGTTGCCCTGTGCCCGCGCGGTGTACGCGGCGGCGATGTCGCGGGCGAGGACCGGTCCCGACTCGCCGTCGGCGGCGATGTGATGGACGACCATCACGAGGAGGTGTTCGTCTGCTCCGATCGGTGCGAGCCGTGCCCGGATGGGCAGTTCACGGGCGACGTCGAACCCACGGGTCATCGCCGAGCGTGCATCGATGTCGGTGGTGATCGCCCAGTCCAGTTCGGTTGCGGCAGAGTCCTCGTCGAGAATCTGCTGCCGGGGCGTGCCGTCGGCGCCGGCCGGGTACACGGTGCGCAGGACCTCATGCCGGGAGATCGCGTCTGCGACCGCCGCTCGCATGGCGTCGGTGTCGACCGGGCCGCGCAGGCGCAGCACGACCGGGATGTTGTAGGCCGCCGACGTCGTGTCGTACTGGTTGATGAACCACATCCGTTGCTGCGCAAAGGACAGTGGGAGCGGCTCGGGACGTTGCACGGGTGCGAGTTGCGGCGCGCCGGCGCGAGCCGACTCCGCGGTCTCCACGTAGGCGGCGAGCTCACGGGTGGTCGGTGCGTCGAACAGTGCCCGCACGGCGACGTCGGCACCGAGGGCGTCGGAAACCCGTGCCACCACGCGTGTCGCCGACAACGAGTTGCCGCCCAGGTCGAAGAAGCTGTCATCCACCGACACCCGCTCGACACCGAGCACGTCGGCGAAGACCGTCGCGATCGTCTGCTCGGATTCCGTTTCGGGCGCCACGTACTCGCCGGCCGCGAACTCCGGGTCGGGCAGTGCCCGCCGGTCGAGTTTGCCGGCCGAGTTGAGCGGTATGTCGTCGAGCACCATCCACACGCTCGGTCGCATGTATTCCGGCAGCGCGTCGGCGACCGCCGCCTTCACGGCGTCGAGCTCGAAAGTCTCTCCGGGTCGGCCGGCGACGTAGGCCACGAGGTGTTCCCCGCCGGCCGGTGCCGCGGCCACGGTCGCGGACGCGTGCACGACGCCGGGTGCCGACGCGAGCACGGATTCGATCTCCCCGAGCTCGATGCGCTGTCCGCGCAGCTTCACCTGGAAGTCCGTGCGGCCCAGGTAGTCGAGCGAGCCATCGGGCAGGCGCCGCACGAGATCGCCGGTGCGGTACAGCCGCGCCCCGGGATCGCCGAAGGGGTCGGCGACAAAGCGCTCGGAGGTCAGATCCGGTCGTGCTGCATAGCCACGCGCCAACTGCACCCCGCCGACGTAGAGTTCGCCGGCGACCCCGGTCGGCACCGGGTGCAGCCGGGCGTCGAGGACGTGGGCGGTCGAGTTCCACACCGGGAGCCCGATCGGCACCGAACCGGTTTGTTCGTCGATCGCACCGATGTTCTGACCGGTGATCTCGACAGCCGCTTCGGTGGGCCCATACAGGTTGTAGAACAACACGTTCGGCAGCAGTGTCCGGGTCTCCACGGCGACCGCCGGCGGCAGGGCCTCGCCGGTCGTCGAGACGATCCGCAGTGATCGGAGCGAGCGCACCCGCTGCGCACCGGCCACCTCGAGGAACACCGACAGCATCGACGGCACGAAGTGCACCATCGTCACCTGGTGACGGGAGATCTGCTCGGCGAGATGAATCGGGTCGAGATGCCCGTCGGCCTTGAGCACGAGCAGGCGTGCACCCGTCATCAGGGGTGCATACAATTCGGCGACCGAGCAGTCGAACGTGTAGGGCGTCTTGAGCACGACGGTGTCCGACGTGTCGATCGGCAATTCGTCCAGACCCCAACGGAGTCGGTTGACGACCGCACGATGGGTCAGGGTCACGCCCTTCGGACGACCGGTCGATCCCGACGTGAAGATCGTGTAGACGGCGTGGTCGGGGCGCAGCGGGCCGCGACGTTCGTCGTCCCGCACCGCGGAGCCGCCGCCGGTGACGTGCTCACCACAGTCCACCGTCCGCACGGCGACACCCGCCTCACCGATGGCGCTCGGAACGTGGCCGGGGCCGACCAGTACCAGGTCGGCACCCGCGGTGTCGAGCATGTAGCGCACACGATCCGTGGGGGCCGCGACGTCGATCGGCACATACTGTCCACCGGCCGCACCGATCGCGTGGATGGCGACGACCATCTCGATGGATCGCGGGATACACACGCCGACAGCGACATCCGGGCCGACGCCGTCGGCGATCAGTACGCGGGCGAGTACGTTGACACGTTCGGCGAGCTCACCGTAGGTGACGGTGCGCTCGTCGGACACCAACGCCGTCGCCTCCGGACTCGTCGCGGCCTGGCGCGCCAGCGCGTCCGCGGTCGTCTCGGCGTCCAGGTCGACCGATCGCCCCCGGGCCAGGGAACTCTGGCGGTCGGCCGACGAATCGTCGAGGAGGTCGACGTCGCCGACCGCACGGTCCGGATCGGCGATCACCTGTCGGATCACCCGGTCGAACATCGCGGCGAACCCGCTGATCGTGCTGCGGTCGAAGAGATCGGTCGCGTATTCGATCACACCGGACAGCGGCTGCGGCGCATCCTTATCCGCGCCTCCGCGAAGGCCCGCGGCCCCTTCGATGAAGGTGATGGCAAGGTCGTGATCGGTGAGATCCCGGTACTGCTCCAACAATTCGGCGGTGACACCGGAAAGCTCGAACCGGACGTCCTGCGCATCCTGCAGGAGCAGCAGGACCTGGAAGATCGGTGAATGCGATGTGCTCCGGGTGGGCTGGAGCTTCTCGACGACCATGTCGAAGGGGACGTCGGCGTTGCCCAGCGCGGTCAGGTCGCGGTCTCGGACCCGGCCGAGAAGGGCCGCGAACCCGCCGGCGGGATCGACGTCGGTGCGCAACACCACCGTGTTCATGAACATGCCGACCAGGTGATCGAGCGCCGGTTCACCGCGCCCGGCGTACGGGGTGCCGATCACGACGTCGCGTTCGCCGGTCAGACGGTGCAACACGACGGTCCACACCGCGTGCAGGACCATGAAGAGCGACACGTTGTGCGCCCGCGCGAAGCGGCCGATGTCCGCCACGAGCTCGGCGTCGACCTCGAAGGTCACGGCGTCGGCCAGGTGGGATCGGACCGGCGGCCGGGCCCGGTCGGTGGGCAGCGCGATCAGGTCGGGGGCACCGGCGAGGTCCTGCTGCCAGAAGTCGAGCTGCTGCGCGGCAATCGATTCGGGGTCCCCGGACTCGCCCAGCAGAGCTCGCTGCCAGAGCGTGTAGTCGGCGTACTGGACGGGCAGCGGCGACCAGGACGGAACCTCACCGGCGCGCCGCGCGGTGTAGGCGGTGATCAGGTCAGCGGCGAGCGGGGTGAGTGATCCGCCGTCGCTGATCACGTGGTGGGCCACCAGCACGAAGAGGTACTCACCGTCGGCCCGCTCGAACAGGCGCGCGCGGATCGGCGGTGCGGCCTTCAGGTCGAAGCCCACGCCCATTGTGGCGGCGAGCGCGGCGTCGGTTGCCGCCGTGTCGTCGGCCGCGATCCGGTGCGGGTCGGCGATCTCCACGTCGGGCTGATAGCTGCCCACCGGCAACACGACCTGTTCGGGCACACCGTCGGAGGCCGGGAAACGGGTGCGCAACACCTCGTGTCGCTCGATCAGATCGTGCACCGCCGCGTCGAGTGCCGACGGCTCCAGCTCGCCACGGAACCGCAGGACGAGCGGGATGTTGTAGACGTGGCTCCCCGGATCCAACTCGGCGAGGAACCAGATCCGGCGCTGCGCATGGGACAGCGGGATCGGGGCCACCCGCTCGGCCGGGACGAGTTCGGGGCGGTGCACGTGCACCCGGTCGGCGACCCGGATTGCCAGATCACGGACGGTCGGCGACTCGAAGATGTCACGGACGGTGACGGTGACGTCGAGATCATCCGAGCATCGAGTCGAGATCTGAGCGGCAACAAGCGAATTGCCACCCAGACTGAAGAGCGACTCGACGACGCTGATCTCCTCGACGTCGAGTACCGCCTCGAAGACGTCGGCGATCTGCCGCTCCAGCTCTCCGCGAGGCGGCTCGTAGGAGGCAACGCTGACCGGGGCCGGTGTCGGCAAGGCCGCGCGGTCCAGCTTCCCGTTGACGTTGAGCGGCAGCTGATCGAGCACCACCACGACATCGGGAACCATGTACTCGGGAAGCCGGGCAGCCGCCGCGGCGCGGACCTCGGACACATCCGGATCGTCTGCTCCCGAGGCGGTCCCGACGACGTAGCCCACCATCATCTCGGGCTGATCGTCGCGCTGCCTGATCGCCGCGGCCGCGGCGTTGACACCGGGCGCAGACAGCAGTGCGGCCTCGACCTCACCGAGCTCGATTCGGAATCCGCGCAATTTCACCTGGTCGTCGCTGCGGCCGAGGTATTCGAGTGTTCCCCCGCGCGGGATGACCATGTCGCCGGTTCGATACATTCGTGCGCCGGGCTCGGACGGGTCGGCCACGAACCTCGTTGCGTTCAGCTCGAATCGGCCCAGATACCCCCGGGCGACCTGCCCACCGGCGATGTAGAGCTCCCCGGGTACACCGTCGGGCACTCGGGCGAGACGACGGTCCAGGACATGGCACCGGGTTCCGGGGATCGGCCCGCCGATGTCGGAAGCATGTGTGGCCGCGACGAACTCGACGGACAGCTCGCGCCGCGTCATGTACACGGTGGCCTCGGTCGGCCCGTACATGTTGTGCAACGCCGGTCCCGACTCGCCGTCGATCTCCAACCGATCGGCGTGCCAACGGCGGACCTGCGCGAAGTCCAGTGCCTCGCCGACGAAGATGATGTGGCGGATCGACCTCGAGAGCCGTCCGCGTACGGGTTCACGGACCGCGGCGGCGAGCTGGTAGAAAGCCGACGGCGTCAGGTTCACGACCGTGACCTGCTCGCTCTCCAGCACCCGGACGAAATCCGCGGGCGAGCGGGTGGTCAGGTAGTCGAGCACGACCAGACGGCCGCCGAAACTCAGCGACACCCAGATCTCGCCGACCGAGACGTCGAACGCATAGGACTGGAACATCGTCCACACATCGTTCTCGGAGAAGTCGAAGCTCTCCCCCATCGAGCGCAGCAGCGTGATGACGTCGTCGTGAGTGACCACGACGCCCTTGGGCGTCCCGGTGGAACCGGACGTGTACATCACGTAGGCGGGATGATCGCCGTGAACGCGCTCGAGCGGCTCGTACTCATCGCGTCCGGATTCGGCGTCGGCGACCGTGGACAGCCGGACATCGAGATCCGACCACGCCGCGACCGTCTCGTCGTCGGCGAGCACCATGAGTGGGTGTGCGTCGGAGACGATGGTCTGTAGTCGCTCGACCGGATGGGAACGGTCGAGCGGGAGATAGGCCGCCCCTGACTTGACCACACCCAACAGCGCGACGATCAGCTCCGCGGTGCGTGGCAACGCCACTCCGACGAGGACCTCCGGACCGGCCCCGGCTGCGACCAGGCCCGCGGCCAGCCGGTCCGAGCGTTCGTCGAGTTCGGAATAGGTGAGCGCGGTCCCGTCGAGATCGACGACCGCGGTTCGGTCGGCGAAACGATGGACGGCGGAACGGAACAGTCCGGGCAACGATCCGAGATCGGCCGATCCCATGATCGCGAAGGCGAGAGAACGGATCTGCGCCACGATCCGCTGCGACTCGACGGCGATCGCGGCCGGCTCCAGACCTTCAGTCTGGATCAGTCCGGTTACCGAACCCGATGCCGCCGCCTCGGCGTCGAGTCCACTGGCCGCGAGGACCCCCGCGGTCGCGGCGACCCGCTCGTGCAGCACGGCGAAGGTGATGGGCCCTGTCGCACCGTCGAAAGCAGTACGGCCGGGCGCGAGTTCCGCTGCCGCCGCGATGAGATCCGGGGTTGACGGCCGACGTCCCCAACACTGGGTGACACCGATCGACCCCACGTCGATTGCCGTCACGCCGGTCCGTGACCTCTCGCCGGGGACATGGACTCGGCGCCGACCCGGCGCGCTCGCGTGCGGACCTGCGCGACCACTTCGTCGAGATGATCCGGGCCCGCCGAGGCGAGGTCGGGGATCGAGCTCATCAGGGCCATCGTGAGGGCCGCGTTGCGGTCGGCGCCGGGTAGCGCAGCAGCCATCGCGACGGTCGTCTCGTGCAGACGTCCGAATGCGAGGGTGAATCCGTCGCGGTCCACGGCGATCGCCGCCGGATCGTCTTGCGCGGCACCGGCCACGAGGTCGGACAGGGCGGTCGCATCATCTTCCGTGTCGCCACCCGCCGTGTCGTGCTCCACGTCGAGCACGATGTCGCCCACCACGCAGTCCGTATCGCTCGCCACCGCTTCGAGTACACGCAGGTACCACGCGGCCAGCCCGTCGACCGTATCTCGATCGAAAAGATCTGTTGCGTAGAGCAACTCACCCTTCATCGCATCGTCCGGAGTGTCGCCGGCGGGATCCTCGGGGAAGAGCGTCAGCTGCAGATCGACCTTCGCTGCCGACAGTTCCTCGCTCTCCGGGGAGATCCGCAGACCATCGAGTTCCAGAGCCGGGAACTCGATGTTCTGGAACGCGAACATCACCTGGAACAACGGATTATAGGAGATGGGTGTGGCCGGGAGGACGCGAGAGACGATCTCGTCGAACGCCACATCCGTGTGTGCCATGTCGACGAGATCCTCGTTGCGAACCCGTTCGAGCAGCGACGTGAACGACTCGTCCAGCGAGATGCGGGTGCGGAGGGCGAGCGTGTTGACGAACATGCCGACCACATTGTCGAGCGCCGAGTCTCCACGACCCGCGTGCGGAGTCCCGATGACGACGTCATCCTTGCCGGTGACCCGTCCCAGCAGTACCGCGAACGCGGCGTGCGTGACCATGAAAAGCGTGGTGTTGTTCACACGCGCGACTGAACGCAATGCTCTGGCCAGCTCGGCCGGGATCTCGAACTCGACCGTCTGGCCGTCGAAGCTGGGCGTCTGCAGACGGGGCCGGTCGGTGGGCAGGGCGATCTGATCGGGCGCCCCGGACAGCCGGTCCACCCAGTACTCGAGTTGCCGTTCTCCCTCGGTGACACCGTCATCGGAGAGCGCCGCGAGCCGGTCCGCCTGCCACAGTGTGAAATCGGCGTACTGCACCGGAAGCGACTGCCACGCCGGCGCAGCACCCCGGCGGCGTGTTTCGTAGGCGGTCATCAGGTCTCGTGCCAGCGGCGCCATCGACGCGCCATCGGCGCTGATGTGGTGGACGACGAAGACGAGGATGTGCTCATCGGGCGCTTCGCGCAGCAGCGCCATGCGGATCGGCGCGGTGGTCACGATGTCGAATCCCTCTCCGGTCACCCGGGAGATGGCATCGGCGAGGTCGCCATCGATGTCGACGATCGGCAGCTCGAACTCATCGAGCACGTCCTCGGCCGGGATGATGACCTGGATGGGCGCACCGTTGACCATCGGATAGGTGGTCCGAAGTGTCTCGTGCCGTCGGACGAGGTCGGCCATCGTGGCGCGCAATGCCGCCGTATCGAGTCGCCCCGACAGCCGAAGTGCTAGCGCCACATTGTAATTGGCCGAATTCGGATCGGACCGGTTGAGCAGCCACATGCCACGCTGCACTCCCGAGACACCGACCATCTCGGCCCGGTTGCGCGCCGTGAGGGGTGGCGTCGCGCGGCCTGTCATCGTTGCGGTCAGGTGCGCCGCGAACTGGGCCGCGGTCGACTTCTCGAAGAGGTCCTTCACCGGCACCCGCCGGTCGAGGAGACCACCGAGGCGCGATACGGCCTTGGTGGCCGACAGCGAGTTGCCACCGAGTTCGAAGAAACCGTCGTGGACGCTGACCCGGGCGACGTTCAGGACCTCGGCGAAGATGTCCGCGACGACGGCCTCCATCTCACCTCGCGGCGCGACGAACTCGTGTGAGGTCGTCAGATCCACCGCGGGCAGCGCATTCCGGTCGATCTTGCCGGACGGCGTCAACGCGAAGTCATCCACCACGACGACACTGTCAGGGACCATGTAGCCCGGCAGATGCGCCGCCGCATGACCCAAGAGATCCTCGGGTGACACGGAGACGTCGTCGACGGTGGTCACGTACGCGACCAGTGCGGTCTCGCCGGATGGGCCGTCGACGCCGACACTGATCGAGTTCGACACGGCCATGTGATCCATGAGTACCACGTCGACCTCGCCGGGCTCCAATCGCTGTCCGCGAATTTTGAGCTGGAAATCGTTGCGGCCCTGGTAGATCAGTTGACCGGACGTGGTACGGATCACGCGGTCACCGGTTCGGTACATGCGCATTCCGGGCTCGAAGGGGTTGGCCACGAACCGCGTCACGGTGAGGTCTGGACGCAGATGGTAGCCCCGCGCGAGTTGCACGCCGGTCAGGTAGAGCTCGCCGGACACCCCGGCCGGCGACGGACGCAGTCCGTGGTCGAGAACCAGCGCACCGACACCGCACACCGGTGTTCCGATCGTCACGGTGTCCTCCGCGGTCATCGGGCCCGTCGCGGTGGCCCAGATCGTCGCCTCGGTCGGTCCGTACAGATTGAAGAAGTCGCGTTCGGCTTCCACCCATCGGCGCATCAGATCGGGTGGGCACGCCTCGCCGACGCTCATCACCGAACGCAGGCTCGTCACCGTGTTCGGCTCGAGCGTCCCCAGGGCCGAGGGCGTCATGACCGCGTGGGTGACGCCGGCGTCGACGATGACATCCTCGAGTTCGGCACCGCCGTAGACGTCGGCGGGACTCACCACCAGCCGGGCACCGACGCACAGCGCCATGAGCATCTCGAAGACCGAGGCGTCGAAACTCGGCGACGCCACGTGGAGCACGCGGCTGTCGCGGTCCACGGCGAACCGGCGTTGTTGGTTGTCGACCATGTTCGCCAGGCCACGGTGGGTGACGATCGTGGCCTTCGGCCGCCCCGTAGAGCCGGAGGTGTAGATGAGGTAGGCGATGTCGTCGACGCGGGATGCGGAGGTCAGCTCGCCGGCGGGGATCGGCGCGCCGCTGTGCCCGGCGACCTGGAGCTCGACGGATCCATCGTCGATGACGAGCCAGTCGAGGTCGTCGGGGACATCCTCGCCCGCCCCGGTCACGGTGAGACCCAGCATCGGAGCCGCGTCGGCGAGCATCTCGTTGCGGCGTGCCGCCGGATGACGGGGGTCGATGTTGACGAACGCGGCGCCGGTCTTCGCCACCGACACGGCGGCGAACACCGAGTGCGACGACCGGGGCATCATGATCGCAATCAGCCTGCCGGGTCCGGCACCGAGTGAGATGAGCTCTCGGGCCAGCTGATTCGTCCGGGCGTCGAAGACCGACCAGGTCCTCTCGCTACCGTCACCGACCACCGCGGGCGCCGCCTGGTCGGCGCGGATCGCACCGTCGCACAGCAACTCACGCAAGGTCTTCGGCGCGACGCGGGACGGCGCCACCTGTGCCAGGGCAGCGACGTCCGCAGCCGGTACGAGATCGATCCGTGCGATCCGCCGATCGGGATCGTCGACCATCGCGCGCAACACCGTGGCGAGGTGGCCGGAGATGGCGGCGGCGGTCGACCGGTCGAACAGATCAGTGGCGTAGGACAGTTCGATGTCGTACTGCGTGTCGGAGGTGTGCCCCCCGCGCTCGGCGACCGAGAACGCGAGGTCATACTTTGCCGCCGGTACCCGCGCGTCGAGCATCGAACCCGTTCCCGCCCACTGCGACAGTTCGTCGGACGGGTCGGATTGCATGGTCAGCGAGACCTGGAAGAGCGGCGTGTGCGCCGAGGAACGCGGCGGTGCGAGCTCGTCGACGACACGTTCGAACGGGATGTCGGCGTTGGCCATCGCCCGGGCGCGGCACCGATGAGCGGTGGTCAACAGGTCGGTCACCGTGTCTCCGGCCGCGACCGGGGTGCGCAGGACCACCGTGTTGACGAACATCCCGACCAGGTCGGTGACACGTTCGTCGTCACGGCCACTGACGGCGGTGCCGATGGCCACGTCATCGGTGCCGGCCAGGCGCGCGAGGACGGCGGCGAGCGCGGCGTGGAACACGGCGAACGGGGTCACCGAGGCATTCCGCGCGAGCGCGCGGATGCCGTCGACGAGATCGGCGTCCAGGGTCGTGTCGACATAGCCGCCACGTCCGCCGGCCACCCGCGGCCGCAGACGGTCCGTGGGCAGCGCCAACAGGTCATCCATTCCGGCCAGTTCGGCACGCCAGAAATCGATCTCGCGCGCCGCCAGCTCGGTGGGGTTGTCCGCGTCACCGAGGAGGCGCCGCTGCCAGAGCGCGAAATCGGCGTAGTGGACCGGCAGGGAAGCGAAGTCGGGTGCGTCGCCGGTGCGACGGGCCTCGTACGCGATCAGCAGATCGGAGATGAGCGGCCTCAGCGAGAATCCGTCGGCCGCGATGTGGTGGGCGACGACGACGAGGATGTGGCCGTCATCATCGGCGAGCAGAGCCCACCGGAACCCCACTTCGACCTCGAGGTCGAAGCCGCGGCGCGCCTCGTCGGCGACGGCGTCGGCAACGGTCTCCTCGATCCGCCGCACCGACACATCGGTGAGATGATCGAGGTCGGCGACATCGACGATCTGCTGCACGGGTTCACCGGCCACCGACGGGTACCGGGTCCGCAGCGATTCGTGCCGATCCACGACATCGAGCACCGCCCGCCGCAGGGCGTCGGTGTCCACATCCGGACCGAGGCGCACCGCACCCGGCATGTTGTAGGTGGCCGCCTCCGGGTCCATCCGATTGATGAACCAGAGTCGGGTCTGTGCGTGCGAGAGCGGCACCGACTCGCCGCGATCGCCACCGGGCACCAGCTCCGGCATGCCCTCGGCGAGATCTTCGGCGCGAGCAGCCATCTCGGCGATGGTGGGAGCGTCGAAGATGTCGGCGAGCCGCAACGACAGCGCGTGCTCGGAGCGCACCCGAGACGCCAGTCGCGCCACGGTCAGCGAGTCGGCGCCGGCGGTGAAGATGTTGTCGTGCAGTCCGATCCGTTCCGTGCCGGTCAGCTCTTCGATGATCGCGGCAAGCGTCTTCTGCACCGGCGACGTCGGCGCCGCGAACGGTACATCGTCGGCGACGACCGGTGCCGGCAACGCGGCCCGGTCGAGTTTCCCGGACGCGTTGACCGGGAAGTCGTCGAGGACGACCACCGCGCCCGGCACCATGTGCGACGGCAGGAGGCGGCGGCACAGGGCCAGCACGTCCCGCTCGGCGAGCGCGGCGGACGTTGATCGCACATAGGCGACCAGGGTCGTCGGGGTCTGGTCGCCGTCTGTGGTGACGGCGACTGCGGCGTCGACGTCGGGCAGTCCGCACAGGACGGACTCGATCTCGCCGAGCTCGATCCGCTGGCCGCGGATCTTGATCTGGAAATCGGTGCGGCCCAGGTACTCCAGTTCGTACTGGTCGTTCCAGCGCACGAGATCGCCGGTGCGGTAGAGGCGTTGACCGGCGGTGCTGAACGGGTCGGCGACGAACCGGCCGGCGGTCAGATCTGCGCGTCCGATGTATCCGTGGGCCAATTGGCTTCCGGCGATGTAGAGTTCGCCGGCGACACCGACCGGTACCGGACGCAGCCGCGAGTCGAGGACATGCACCCGGGTGTTGGCGACCGGCCGTCCGATCGGTACCGGTCCTTCTCGGTCGTCGACGCGGTGTTCGGTGACGTCCACCGCGGTCTCGGTCGGCCCGTACAGGTTGATGAGGTCGACGCGACTCGACGCGGCAACCTTTTCGGCCAGAGTGCGACTGAGCGCCTCGCCCGAGGCGAACACCTGCCGCACGGTCGGGGCGAAAGCGGCACGCGCGTGCCCCGCCGGGCCGTCGGTCCGGTGCTGACCACCCGAGTTGATGTCGACATACGCGTCGAGCATCGACGGCACGAAGTGCAGCGTGGTGACCCCACTCGATGCGATGAGATCCGCGAGGTACTCGGGGTCGCGGTGCCCATCGGGGCGTGCGATGACCATCCGCGCGCCGCGGGCCAACGGCCAGAACAGTTCCCACACCGAGACGTCGAAGGTGATCGGCGTCTTGTAGAGCACGGCGTCGGCGGCGTCGATCGGGTAGTTCTCCTGCATCCAGGTCAGTCGGTTGATCGCCGCGCGGTGACCGACCTCGACGCCCTTCGGCGCCCCGGTGGAACCGGACGTGAAGATGACATAGGCCGAGGCGTCACCGCCGGATCGCCTGGCCGCGATCGGTGTCGGGGTCTGCGCTGCGGTGTCGTCGAAGCCGGTGGTCTGCAGGTAGTCGGTGTCGACGACAACCTGTGCGCCGACGATATGGGCGATCAGAGCCCGTCGGCTCGGCGGCTGTTGCGGGTCGACCGGGACGTAGCTGCCGCCTGCGGTGAGCACGGCGTAGACCGCGGCCACCTGTGCGACACCGCGATCGAGCGCGACCACCACATGGTCACCGCTGCGGACGCCATCGTCGAGGAGACGTCGGGCCAGGGCGAGACGGAGACCATCGAATCGGGCGTATGACCATGTTCGGTCCCCGAACTCGATGGCGGTCGCCTCCGGCGAGCGCCGGACCTGCTGCTCGAACGCGTCGAGAAGCCGGGCGCCCTCGTCGGGAGTGTCGATGTCGGGACCGGCGCCGGCCGCCAGCAGTTGGTGCTGCTCGTCCTCGACAAGCAGTGCGACATCACCGATGACGAGGTCGGCAGCAGTGGGCAGCTGTTCCAGGAAGGTCACGAATCGACGCAGGTGTCGTTCGAGCTCATCCTGCCGATACAGCGAGGGGTTGCCGTGCAGATCGACGGTGAGCTGTTCGTCGGGACCGGCCTGGTACAGGTTGACCCGAAGGTCCTCCAGAATCCCGGAGGTCAGGATCTGATAGTCGACTTCTGCGCCGACGAGCTCGATGGGCTTGTCGAAGAACATCATGTTGATGATCGGCCCGAAGGACGCGGTGTTGGAGCTGCCCATCCCGGCGTCGACACGCACGTCCTCGAACCGATAGCGCTGATGACGCAGCGCGCCGGTCATCTCCGCCTGGATCTGCGCGACGAGTTCGTGCAGGGTCCGCCCGGTGACGCCGCGGGCCACGACGGGCAGCATGTTCGACAGCATGCCGCCGGCTCGCTTGATGCGGGCGGTGGCACGCCCGGTGACCGGCAGGCTCAGCACCACGTCGTCGGTGCCGGTCATGCGCGCGAGGTAGGCGGCGAATCCTGCGGTGAGCACGACCGCCGGGGAACTGCCCGCGGCCGCGGCGAACTCCTCGAGAGTCTTCTGCACGGCCGGGTCGAGCTCGGTGCCGGCGATCACATTCGCCGGCCGCAGCGGCGCGATCCCGGCGGTCGTGGCGAGGCTGACCCGCTCCGGAAGATCGGCCGCATGCGCCGTCCAGTGCGCGCGATCGGATGCACGTCGCGAACTGTCGGCGTAGGCGAGGTCGTCGGCGACGAGGTCGGCCAGATCGGCTCGGGGCTTGGTTGCGGGCACGGTGCCGGTGGACGCCGCGTTGTAGCGGTCGAGCACCTCGTGCATGGCCGTCAGCGCGGCGTAGCCGTCGATCGCGATGTGATGGGCGCGCAGGTACCAGAACGCACGGTCGTCGGCCACCCGCAGCAAGCTCGTGACCACGAGTTGATCGGTGCGCAGGTCGACGGTGCGCTGATAGTCCTCATCCATCCACCGACGGGCCGCCGAGAGCGGCTCCGACTCGGAGCGGAGGTCGACGATGTCCAGCCGGAAGTCGACGGCCGGATCCACCACCTGTTTCGGGATGCCGTCGACCTCGACGATGCGGGTGAACGGGGACTGCAGGTCCCAGCCCACCTCGCGCACGACATCTCCCAACAGGGCGATGTCCAGCGGCCGGTCGGCGTCGCGGATGTCGAGGTAGTTGGCGACGATGACCGAGTAGTCCGACGACAGGTTCTCGGCGAACCACATGCCCCGCTGCGCGGCGGTGAGCTCCAGTGGCCGGATACCCGAGACCTCCGCCACGCGTTCGTCCGCGTGTTCGGTCGGGTCCATTCCACTCGCTCTCGTCGGGCGACGTGGAGATGTTCGTCGAGCGTTTCCGCACCCGCTCTGGGGTACGACACGTCGCGACAACTCCATGTCTCGTGCGTGCAATTCCCGTCTCACCGATCAGCACTGCTGATGGCGCTCCGGCCCCCCGACCCAAAGAACGTGCTCTGTCCAGCATATTAGTGCGCGAAACTAACCGTTCTGGACCTCCGTATGTCGTCGGAGGAGACCGATTCGTTACAACGCTCGCTGAAGCGTTCGACGTCGAACCGTAACGAACACCGACCGCCAGACGGTAATCGGAGTGTCGGCCTTTTCGTCGACTTGCCCGTACCTTAGGGACTCAACCTGTGGGAATGCTGTCTTGTTCACGGCAGGTTGCCGTGTGTCGAGGATCGGTTGAGGTACCGCGCAACTGCCCTGCGTAAGTTGAATCGGTAGGCCTTCGCGGCCGATACCGTCGATCCGGAGAAGGGAGGCCCGAAATGTACGAGTCATCGCTCGGACATGTCAACGGTGACCCCGGACCGGCCGACGACCACCCGGCCGGGTTGAAGCCGGCCGAGACGAGGGACGGAGCGCGGCGCGCTTTCGACCCCCTCACCGATCCGATCGACCCGGCGGATCTGCTGCCCCTGGATCAGCCGGGCGACCCCTCGCTGTGGGAGCGGGATCGCCACCGGGGCGGACCGCCCCCGGGTGCGTCCCCGGTCCCCGATGACCTCCCGACTGCGACGCCGCCGCGTCCGGCTCCCCCACTGACCCCGGACCGGTTCGCGGGCACCGACCGCCTGACACGGCCGGGCCCGTCCGAGGTACCGCAGCACGTCCCGCCGCCGGATCCGATGCCGTTCACCGGACCGCAGCCGGTGTCGTGGCCCATGGCGACGAATGTGGCCGCGACACACGTCACAGCAGCGCCGGCGACACCTCAGCCTGCGCCACCGACACCTGCGCCACCGAAGCCCCCGCCTGTGGCGGCCCCGTTGGTCGCTCCCGCGCCCGACACGTCGGCCCCTGGATTCGGCCACGAGTCGCCGACCGGCCCCGAGCCCGCCGTGGTCGCCTTCGGTCTGCAGAAGCGGTTCGGGGACAACGTCGCGGTTGCCGACGTCACGTTCTCGGTACCGCGGGGCACGATCCTCGGCCTCCTGGGTCCCAACGGCGCGGGCAAGACCACCACGGTCAACATGCTGTGCACACTGCTGCGGCCCGATGCGGGAACCGGCCTGGTGGCCGGCCACGACATCACCGATCGACCCGCGGACGTCCGCCGATCGATCATGCTGACCGGGCAGTTCGCCGCTCTCGACGAATCGCTCACCGGCCGCGAGAACCTGATCCTGTTCGGGCGGCTCCTCGGTCTGGGGAAGTCGGCCGCGGCCGCCCGCGCCGACGAACTCCTCACCTCGTTCGGACTGACCGACGCGGCCCGTCGACGCGTCGGCGAGTACTCGGGCGGCATGCGTCGGCGCATCGACATCGCCTGCGGTCTGGTGACGCGACCCGAGGTGGTCTTCCTCGACGAACCGACCACCGGTCTCGACCCGCGTAGCCGTCAGGAGGTGTGGCAGTTGGTTCGAGGGCTCCGCGACGAGGGCGTCACGACCGTGCTGACCACCCAATATCTCGAAGAGGCGGACGCGCTCGCCGATCAGATCGTGGTGATCGATCACGGCCGGGTCATCGCCGCCGGTACCGCCGATGACCTCAAGTCCCAGATCGGCACCTCGGTGTACCAGGTGACTCCCGCCGACCCCGCCGACGTCCCCCTGGTCCGCGAGACCCTGTCCGACCTGATCGGCGAGCCCACGAGGTCCGTTCGCGACGGCCACGAATCCGACAGCCACGCCCCCGCCGGCCACGACCCTGATGGCCACGACCCCGACAACAACTCCGACCCGGGTCCTGCCCTCTCGGTGTCCGTGCCCGCCCCGGACGGAGCCGACACCCTCGTGGAGATCGTGGGGCGGACGAGCGCCGCGGGCATCCGCCTGGCCGACGTCGCTTTGCGGCGACCGAGCCTCGACGAGGTGTTTCTCGCGCTCACCGAACCCTCCCCGAAGGTGACCCCATGATCAGCCACACAGACACATCCACCGAGAGGTCTGGCGCCGTCGGCCCACCCGCCGCGGTCGGTGTGGCCGAGCCGCAGATCAGCGCAGTGCAGCAATGGTGGGCCCTGGCCGTGCGAGGCGTGTCCGGGCTCATCCGGAACGGCGAGGTGATCTTCGCGATCATCGCCCCCGCGTTCCTGGCCGTGTGCTTCTACATACCGCTCCGGTCGCTGATGGACGCTTCCCCGGGCATGGACTACGCCCAGTACCTGATGCCGATCATCGCGTTGCAGTCGGTCGGATTCGTCGCATCGGCCTCGGCGATGCGCTCATCGGTGGATCGGGAACGCGGCATCAATGTTCGATTTCGCGTCTTACCGATGAAAGCGTTCGTACCGGTGGCGGCCCGCGGATCGGCGAACGCGGTCCTGCTGACGATCTCGCTGGTCTTCGCCACGATCGCGAGCCTGCTGATCGGGTGGCGACCGCACGGCGGTGTCACCGGCACCATCGGCCTGTACGCCGTCGCCTTCGGGGTCGGCATGCTGATCGCGGTCATCGCCGACGCGCTCGGACTGATCGCCCGCAGCCCACAGTCGACCAGCCAGTTGATCGGCCTCCCGGTGCTCATCTTCGGCATGCTGTCCACCGGGTTCGTCCCGGCAACCGAGTTCCCCGACTGGATCGCACCATTTGTGCGCAACCAGCCGGTCTCCCAGTTCTCCGACTCGATGCGGGCGTTCAACGACGGCAGCGCGACATGGTCGGTGGTAACGCCGACCGTGTTCTGGTGCGTCGCCATGGCCGCCCTCGCGACCGTTCTGCTGTTCTGGGCCGAACGGAGACAGCGGGCATGACGATCACATCGCGGGACACCGAGTCTCCGCCGGCCGGCGCCGAGGGCGCACCGGTCGCCGGGCGCGCTGTCGCGACCGGCCCCAACGGCACGATCAGCCCAGGGCCCGCGGTCTCTGGGGCCGTCACCTCCGGGCCCACCCCCTCTGGACCGGCCGGCACCGGCCCCATCACCTCCGGACCGGCCGTCTCCGGTCCGCCGGAGCAGACCATGACCGCATGGGTCACCCAGACCCTGATCCTGTCCGGTCGGCAACTCTCGGTCTGGGCACGCGACTACTCCACTCTCGGCCAGAGCCTGCTCTTCCCGGCGCTCACGATGGTCATGTTCAAGGTCGTGCTCGGCGGCGTGGTGAGCGACGCAACCGGACAGAACAGCGCGTTCGGTACGGTCCCGTTGGTCATCCTGGTCGGAGCGATGTTCGGCTCGATGGCGGCGTCGGTACGACTCAACCAAGAACGCTCGACCGGACTGCTGGGACGCCTGTACGTGCTGCCGATCAACCGGGCGGCAGATCTGAGCGCACGGATCGTGGCCGAACTCGTCCGGATCTTCGTGTCGACAGTGATCTTGCTGGTGACCGGCCTGTTCATCGGATTCCGGTTGACGCAGGGTGCGTGGGCGGCGATCGGCATCGTCGGCGTCGCGCTGCTCTACGGGATGGCCTTCTCGATGATGGTCCTCGCGTTGGCGGTCAACGCGCGACCAACCGCGCCGATCGTGCCGATGATCTCGCTCATCGCGAGCGTCATGATGTTCTTCAACTCCGGTTTCAGCCCGCTCGAGGCATTCCCGACCTGGCTGCAACCGATCGTCGCGAATCAGCCGATGACCCCGGCCATCGAGGTGATGCGGTCCCTGGCCATGGGTGGTCCGATCACGGAGAACCTCATCAAGGTTCTGGTGTGGGCGGTACTCCTGCTCGGTGCGTTCACCTACCCGGCGCTGCGTGGCTACCGCAAGGCCGCGACCGAACGCTGAAACCGGCCCGGACGCCGTAGGCTCACAGCATGCTCACCGACAAGACCGGAGCCGCAGTCTCGGTCCTGCACCAGCCGTCGGAGCGGCGCTACGCGATCGAGGTCGAGACGACCGCGCCGCCATCCCCGGTGACCGTAGGATTCACCGCCTACCGCGACCGCGACATCGACGGTTCCCCTGCCCGCGTCTTCTTCCACACCGAGGTCGCCGACGACTTCGCCGGACGCGGCCTCGCCACGATCCTGATCCGCGAGGCCCTCGATGCGACCCGCGCCGAGGGCCGCACCATCGTCGGCGTCTGTCCGCTGGTCGCGGCCTACCTACGCAAAAACCCCGAATACTCCGACGTCACCCACGCGGTGACACCCGACATACTGAGCTGGCTGAACGCGGAGCTGGGCTGACGCGCGTCCGGTACGCCGCGGAACTCATCCGAGCGTTCCGGTATGGACGGACACGCGACCGTCGACGCCGTACTCGATGCGGCGCACGCTCGGCTCGGCGTTCACGACGATCGACGCGACAACCGTCCGACCGGGCGGCAGCACGCGTGCCGTCACCTGACCACCGTCGACGGAACGCAGCGCATCGATCAGGACGCCATGCAATCGCCGGAGCGTCCCGTCGTCGGCAGACGCACTCAATACTCCGTCATCGAGCAACAGCACCGAGACGCCGCGTCGGCGCGCGCGCCAGACGGCCTCACGCACCTGCTCCGACTCCCAGGCCCGGGCCCGGATCCCATCTCTGAGCTGGGCCTCGGTCAGGCGCGCGTCCGCGACCTCGGCAGCGGTGAACTCGTGGCCGGCGACGATCTTCTGCAGGATCGGGCGGGCGCGACGATCCAGCCTGCGGAGTTGGCGATTGCGCTCGGCGGCACCGGCCGCAGTCGCCGCCTCCGCCGCCGCCTGACCGATCGCGCTCTCCCGCAGCATCCGTATCCGGATCACCATCGGCCGCGCCATGATCACGAACAGCGTCGCCACGACCATGACCGGGTAACAGAAGAATGTGATCTCCGCGCCGGCCGCGAATCCGAAACCGACCCGGTGACCCCACACACCCGCCACCAGCGTGCAGCCGACGGTCCCCGTCCAGGCCACGACCGGTCGACCATGCAGCGCCACCATCGTCAGCACGATCGTCACCGCCGAGACCGGTGGCGAGGTCTGCAGCGTGAGATAGGTCGCCGGCGGAAGACTCCACAACGCGATCGCCAGCCCGCAGAGCGCCAATCCGACCACCACGATCGCCACCGCGACCCGACTCTGCGCACCACGCGCGCGTACCACGAGACCGGTGGCAACCACGAAGATCGCGAGCGCACCGGCCAGGCCCACCCAGTCCGACACGGCCGTGATGTCGTGCCCGGCGCCGACCGAGACGACGACGTACACGACCGTGAAGATCGACAGGGCGACGGCCACCGTCGGGGAGCCCAGCCCGAACAGGTCGAGCGTGGCGTCGTCGAGGTCCCCGTCGTCCGCCACGACCGGGTGGTGGGTCATGATCGAGCCCACCTCACCGCGACCGTCGTTCCGACGCCGACCGCACTGTGTACCTCCGCGGTCCCTCCCGGAAGTGCCCCCATCCGTGCGTGGATCCCGGTCGTGATCCCGTACCGCTCCGCTCCGACCTTCCCCGGGTCGAACCCCACCCCGTCGTCGGTGATGGTGATGCGGACGGCATCATCGCCGAAGGCGCCGGAGATGGTGCAGCGGGCGCCGGCACCGGCATGCCTGCGCCAGTTACGCAGCGCTTCGCCGGTGGTGCCGATGACCGCGGCGACCGCCTCGGCCGGATAGAACACCTCACGGTCGGGCACGGTCAGCTCCACCCGGACGCCCTCGCTCACGGCCGCCGCCGACGCCCGAATCCGCTCGGTGAACTGGGCGACGTCCACTGCGGCGTGCTCGTGGTCGTCACCTCGATCGAGTTCATCGAGTGCCGAGGCGGCCTCCGCCACCAGACGTGGATCAGGACGCGCCTCATCGACCGCCAACAGGGACGCGATCACCTTGTCGTGGATCAACGCCGCGAATCTCGCCCGCTCGGCCTCCTGCGCCATGTCCGCGGCGCTCGATGCGGCGGCCGCGAGCGTCGCGGTTCGGCGCGCATCGAGCGACCGGACGTTGCGCGTCGTGGCATATGCGACAGCGATGAACACACCCGAGAGAGCCATCGTCAACGGGGCGCTCAGCATCTCGAGAGGTCGGACCTCACCGTAGAGCCCGACTTCGTTGGCCGCGTGAACCAGTACCGTGGCCACCACGAGGTTCGCCAACGCCCATCGGGTTCGGGACACGAGCACCAATGCGATGCTCGGCACGGCCGGGAACTGGACCAGCCACACGGTGTAGCGCTCCGCATCGTCGGGCACGCCCCGCCAGGCGGTGAACCAGAGCGCCGTCGCCGACAGGAAACCCAGCGCGCACGCATACCCCAGGGGCACCAGCCCGCGCGGAACCGTACGGAAGGTCGCGGCGACGAGCAGGCCCGCCGGTCCGACGACGAGGATCACACTGACCGGCGTCCACCACACGGCGGTCAGCCCGGCGTTTCGCATCGCCACCGGAAGCATCACCACCGTGAACGCGAGGAGCCCCAACCCGACGAAGCGGGACCCGGCACGTTCGAGTCGTCCGAGATCGGAGTCGTCGCGACCGGGTCCCCCGGCATCGGTTCGGGCCGGGGCGGCACGCGACCATCGATTCATGACCTTCATCGCGTGATCAGCACTGTCGTCCACCGAGTCCTCCGGATATCTCACCGTCCTCGGCACAGTCGTACCGTCGCGCCACCCCGGCGTCGTCGACGACGATCGTCGCGCGGGTCGTGCGTCCGGGAGGCATCACCCGGGCGGTGATCCGGCCGGACCGTACCCGTTCGAGCTCACCGACCAGCACATCATCGAGCCGCGATTGGATCGCCTCGGCCCCCACCATGCCCCCGTCGTCGAGGAGCACCACCCAGACCCCGCGTCGGCGTGCCTGCCACACCGCGGCGCGAACCCGTGCGGACTGCCACGCGGGGGCCCGAATTCCATCGCGCAGCTCGGCCTCCACGAGTCGGGCGCCGGCCACCTCGTCCGGGTCGAAGTCGTGGACGGCGGCAACCTGTTCGAGCAGTGGCCGCGCTCGCCTGTCGAGAAGGAGGAGTTGACGATTCCGTTCCTCGGCGGCCGCCCTGGTCGCCGCCGCATCTGCGGCGAAACCGATCTCTCGGGCGTGCAATGTCCTGATGCTGTCGGCCATGGGCCGCAACATGACCACGAACAGCGTCGCGAAGACCATCACCGGGTACACCCATGACGTGAAGACCAGACCCGACATGAAGCCGAGACCACGCAGCTCTCCCCACGCAGCTGCACACACGCTCAGCCCCACGGCACCAACCCACGCCACACCGAGTCGACCGCGGATGGCGAGCAGGGCGAGCACGACGATTCCGACGACTGCGGCGGGCAGGCACTGCAACGGTTCGAAGGTCGCAGAGGGCACCGACCACCACGCGCACGAGGTCCCGGCGATCATCATCGCGACACCTGCGATTGCCACCGGACGACCGAGCGGGTCGCCCACCGCTCGGGTCATCACGGCGACGTCGGCGGCGAGCAGGACAAAGGCCGCCGACAGCCCGATCCAACTCCACGCCGATTCAATCCGCAGACCCGATCCTGCGGTGGCGAGGACGTAGACGACCCCCAACGCGATCATCGCTCGCACAACGGTGGGAGAACGTAATCCGAAGAGATCGATCTCTCCGATCGGTACCGCTGCGGTTCCCGGCCGGGAAGTCGGTTCAGACCGCATCGCGGCCCTCCCAACTCAACACGACGGTGGTGCCGTGACCCGGTGTGCTGCCGATATCCGCTCGGCAGCCGCCCAGCGCCGCCATCCGACGTCGGATCGCCACGTCGACGCCCAGCCGGTCCGGGCGCACCTCGGCCGGGTCGAAGCCGGTGCCGTCGTCGACGATGGCCACTGTGGCGCGGTTGGCTCGCAGGTCGGCGGCGACCAGACACGATGCGCCCGGCCCGGCATGTCTGTCGTAGTTGCGGATGGCCTCACACATCGCATCGAGCATCCCGGACACGACATCGGCCGGATAGCGTCCCGCGGTGGACCGGTCGATGGTCACCGACCGTTCGATCCCGTCGTCAACCGAGATGGCCGCCGACCGCACCCGTTTCGCGAACTCGTCGGCGTCCATCGTCGCCGGCTCGGCATCGTCGTCACGACGGTCGAGCTCATCGAGCGCCGACGTCGCGTGCGCAGCGAGCGCCGGTGACGGCCGTCCGACGTCGATGGCCAGCAGGATCGCGATGACCTTGTCATGGATCAGCGCCGCGAAGCGCGAGCGCTCCCCCTCCTGCGCCGCCGACGCCGCCGACGCCGCGGCCCGCTCGATCGTCTGCGACCTCGTCTCGTCGAGGAGCATGGCAGTCCGCACCGTCACCACGGCCACCGCCAGGAACACGCTCGTCAGCGCGATGGTGAGCAGCGAACCCAGGTAGAGCTCGAGGCGGATGTAGCCCCTGGCCCCGAGTTGGTTGGCGGTCTGGGCCAGCGGCGTGGAACCACAGATGCAGGTCAACGCGAGTCGCGGGTGCCCGGTCAGCGCGAACAGGAGCCCCGGGACGCCGGGGAACTGGACCAGCCAGACACTCAGCGATGACCCGGGTTCCGCAGTGTCACCGGTCCATGCAAAGAACCACAGCACGGTGGCGACGACAAATCCCAAGCTGCACAGGGTCGCGAGCACGGTGAGGTTCGCGAGTTGCGGACGGTAGGACGCGACGATCACGGCAGTGGCCGGCACCACCACGAGGAGCACGCTGGTCGCGGGCCACCACGGGGCGGTGACGGCCCCCCGCGTCACGATGACCGGGATCAGTCCGATGGTGAAGACGATGAGTCCGCATCCGATGAACCGGGAACCGACTCGTTGGACGCGTGCCAGGTCCGAACGGTCGGAGGGGCCCAGGAGTCGCTTGCGCCAACGGCCGAGCGGCACCGAACCAGGACGGTTCGGTGCGCGATGAATCATCGTCGTCGCAGACACCTGATCATCCGATCCTCGCCTCGCCGTGTTCTCCTCTCGACGATGCCATGTCGCCGGACGTCGCGGGTGGGTCCCCGCCGATGCCGCCCAACTCGGCGTGGTCCGGACGGTGGCAGGTTCACTGCCGCCACCGATATGCGCCACGTGGACGCAGACGTGCCGGGGAATCAGCGTCGGCGGGATGTTCGGCTGCCGCGCGGGGATATCGCCGCGCCACCGGACCGGCACTCGCACCGTGCAGGATCACGCTGGCCAATACGGTGACGCCGATGGCCGCGACCGCGGCCTGCGCGCTCGGAGCGTCGCCGAGCTGTTCGACTCCCAGCAATGCGAACACCACCGATGCCAGGCCGCGCGGGCCGAACCAGCCGATGAGCAGTACGTCGCGGCCCGGGAGTCCGGTGCCGATCAGCGAGAGGGCCACCGGGACCATCCGGAACACCGTGAGGGCGAGCAGCGCGTAGCCGGCCATGAGCAGCAGGTCACCGGCCTCGACGACGTGTCCGGCGAGTGGGATCAGGGTCGCACCGAACAGGAACCAGACGACCAGTGCCAGCAGTTCGCCCACGAGTTCGGGGAGTACCTCCAACGTCGTCGATGCGTCGTGCTCGCTGCTCGGCACGCGCACGGCCGGCGGGGGCCCCGACGTTCCCTCGGCACGGTCGCGCTCGATGATGTGACCGAACGCCATACCAGCGACGAATGCAGCGATGAACCCGTTGCCCTCGACAGCGGTGGCGAGCGCGAAGACACCGGCCGCCGCGGCCAACGCGGCGATCTGCCGGGTCTTCACCGACGACAGCTCGCGGGCCGCGGAGATGTTGATGATCCATGCGGCGAGGCCACCTGCGGCCAGGCCGATGCCGACGCCCAGGAGCAACTCCTTCGCCGCCTCCCCGAGCGTGATGCCCTCGGCCCCGCCGACGCCCAGGGCCGTTGCGGCGATCGCGATCGCCAGGGTCACCACCGGCGTGGCGATGCCGTCGTTGAGGCCGCTCTCCACATTCAGGGTCAGCCGCAGACGTCGCGGAATCCGCTCGTCGTTGATCACCGCGACGCTCAGTGCCGCGTCGGTCGGAGCCAGAGCGGCACCCACGAACAGCGCCAGACCCCAGTCGAACTGGTCGAAGAGCACCTCCGCGCCGACGGTCCCCAGGACGATCGTCATCGGCAGCCCCAACACGAGCAACCGCGCCGGCAGCCGCACGGCGCGACGGAGTCGACCCACGTCGACCCGCGACGCGTCGGTGAACAGCACCAGGCCGAGCGTGACCTCGGCGAGCGTATGGACCACCGACGTGTCGACGTCGACCGTCAACAGGCCCCAGTCCGGGTTGCCGAGCAGGTAGCCGACCGCGACGAACAGCAGCGGACCGGTGACGTCGTGGCGCGTCAACAGCCGGGACAGGACCGCCCACGCCAACAGGAGCAGACAGATGACGGCCACTGTTGCGTCGGTCATCGCACACCCACCGACCCGACCCCGTTCATGCTCGGATTATGCAGCACCGGGGCGGTCCGCGGCGGTCCAGAAACGCCGAACGGCCCGCTCCCCCCTCGGGGAACGGGCCGTTGCGATGTAACTCGCTGCGAGTCGGCTTACTTGGCCTTCTCCAGCACCTCGACCAGACGCCACCGCTTGGTCGCCGACGTCGGGCGGGTCTCCATGAGCCGCACGCGGTCGCCGATACCGGCGGTCTCGTTCTCGTCGTGTGCCTTGACCTTGCTCGTGGTCCGGATGATCTTGCCGTAGAGCTTGTGGCTCTTACGATCTTCCAGCTCGACCACGATGGTCTTCTGCATCTTGTCGCTGACCACGTAGCCGATCCGCTCCTTGCGGTCGTTACGCGTCGTCGTTTCGGTCACTTTCTGGTCCTCACTCATGCGTCTTCACCTTCCGGTCCCGACGCAAGACCCAGCTCGCGCTCCCGCATCACGGTGTAGATACGTGCGATCTCGCGACGCACGGTCCGCAGACGACGGTTGTTGTCGAGCTGGCCGGTGGCCATCTGGAAACGAAGGTTGAACAGCTCTTCCTTCGACTCTTTCAGGCGATCGACCAGATCGGTGTCATTGAGCTCACGCAGCTCGGTCGCAGCAACTCCGAGTGCCATCAGAACTGCTCCTCTCTGGTCACGATCCTGGTCTTGATCGGGAGCTTGTGCTGCGCGCGGCGCAGGGCCTCGCGAGCGATCTCCTCGTTGGGGTAGGTCATCTCGAACAGCACACGACCCGGCTTGACCGGGGCGACCCACCATTCCGGCGAACCCTTACCGGAACCCATGCGGGTCTCGGCAGGCTTCTTGGTCAGCGGACGGTCCGGGAAGATGTTGATCCACACCTTGCCGCCACGCTTGATGTGCCGGTTGATGGCGATACGAGCGGACTCGATCTGACGGTTGGTGATGTACGCGCCTTCCAGAGCCTGGATGCCGTAGTCACCGAAGGTCACCTTGGTGCCGCCCTTGGCCTGGCCCTTCAGGCTGGGGTGATGCTGCTTGCGGTGCTTGACCCGGCGGGGGATCAGCATGATCAGCCCTCCTGCTTCTCAGTGGCCGCACCTGCACCCGCGGTCGCTTCTGCCGGAGCCTCCGCCGCGCGTCCCGCGTCGGTGCTCGTGGCAGTGGTGCCGGAAGCACCGCTGCGACGGGGCCGGCTGGGCCGGCGGGGACGACGGTCCTCGGTGGCCGGCGCGGCTGCACTCAGCTCACGCTTGCCGCCGACGATGTCGCCCTTGTAGATCCAGACCTTCACGCCGATACGGCCGAAGGTGGTCTTGGCTTCGTAGAGTCCGTAGTCGATGTCGGCGCGCAGCGTGTGCAGCGGCACGCGTCCCTCGCGGTAGAACTCACTGCGGCTCATCTCTGCGCCGCCCAGACGACCCGAGCACTGGACCCGGATGCCCTTCACGTTCGGCTGACGCATCGCCGACTGGATCGCCTTGCGCATCGCGCGACGGAACGCCACACGGTTGCTCAGCTGCTCGGCGACGCCCTGGGCCACCAGCTGGGCCTCGGACTCTGCGTTCTTCACCTCGAGGATGTTCAGCTGCACCTGCTTGCCGGTCAGCTTCTCCAGGTCGCCACGGATCCGGTCGGCCTCGGCGCCACGGCGACCGATGACGATGCCCGGACGGGCGGTGTGGATGTCGACGCGGACCCGGTCACGGGTGCGCTCGATCTCCACCTTGGCGATGCCGGCGCGCTCGAGTCCGGTGGACAGGAGCTTGCGGATGGCGACATCCTCTTTCACGTACTCCGCGTACTGCTTGTCGGCATACCACCGCGAACTCCAGTCGGTGGTGATGCCCAGACGGAAGCCGTGCGGGTTGATTTTCTGGCCCACTACTAGGCTCCCTTCTGCTTCGGCTGACGCGAGCGACCGCGGCCGGCCGACGCCTTCTCCGGAAGGCTCTCGACGACGACGGTGATGTGGCTGGTGCGCTTGCGGATGCGGAACGCACGACCCTGCGCACGCGGCTGGAACCGCTTGAGCGTGGGGCCCTCGTCGGCGAATGCGGTGGCGACGACCAGGGTCCGGCGATCCAGATCCAGGTTGTTCTCCGCGTTCGCGACGGCGCTGGCGAGGACCTTGTACACCGGCTCGGATGCCGACTGCGGTGCGAACCGCAGGATGTCGAGGGCCTCGTCGACGTTCTTGCCGCGGATCAGGTCGATCACGCGACGCGCCTTCATCGGCGTCACGCGCACGAACTTCGCGGTTGCCTTGGCTGTCGGATTATCGGTCTGCGTAGTCATTACCGGCGCTTCGCTTTCCGGTCATCCTTGATGTGACCCTTGAAGGTGCGGGTGGGGGCGAACTCGCCCAGCTTGTGCCCGACCATGTTGTCCGAGACGAACACCGGGACGTGCTTGCGACCGTCGTGGACGGCGAAGGTGTGACCGATGAAGTCCGGGATGATGGTCGAACGGCGCGACCAGGTCTTGATGACCTGCTTGGTGCCCTTCTCGTTCTGCGTGTCCACCTTGGCAAGCAGGTGGTCGTCGACGAACGGGCCCTTCTTGAGGCTGCGTGGCATTCTCTAACTCCCTCCTGTGCTTATCGCTTGTTCTTGCCGGTACGACGACGCCGGACGATCAGCTGATCGCTGGCCTTGTTCTTACGGGTCCGGCCTTCCGGCTGGCCCCACGGGCTGACCGGGTGACGACCACCCGAGGTCTTGCCCTCGCCGCCACCGTGCGGGTGGTCGACCGGGTTCATCACGACACCACGCACGGTCGGGCGCTTGCCCTTCCAGCGCATGCGGCCGGCCTTGCCCCAGTTGATGTTGCTCTGCTCGGCGTTGCCGACCTCGCCGACGGTGGCGCGGCAGCGCACGTCGACGCGACGGATTTCACCCGACGGCATACGCAGGGTGGCGTAGGTGCCTTCCTTGCCCAGCAACTGGATGGATGCGCCCGCACTGCGGGCCATCTTCGCGCCGCCACCCGGGCGCAGCTCGACGGCGTGCACCTGGGTACCGGTCGGGATGTTGCGCAGCGGCAGGTTGTTACCCGGCTTGATGTCGGCGGTCGCGCCGCTCTCCACCACGTCGCCCTGGTTCAGACCCTTGGGCGCGATGATGTAGCGCTTCTCGCCGTCGACGTAGTGCAGCAACGCGATCCGCGCAGTGCGGTTCGGGTCGTACTCGATGTGTGCGACCTTGGCGTTGACGCCGTCCTTGTCGTTGCGACGGAAGTCGATGAGGCGGTAGGCGCGCTTGTGGCCGCCACCCTTGTGCCGGGTGGTGATGCGGCCGTGCGCGTTACGGCCACCACGACCGTGCAGCGGGCGAACCAGCGACTTCTCCGGATGATCGCGGGTGACCTCGGCGAAGTCTGCGCCACTGGCACCACGACGACCCGGGGTCGTCGGCTTGTACTTACGAATAGCCATGTCTCTAGTCCCTCAGTTCTCGAGTCCCGGTCAGCCGACCGGTCCTCCGAAGATCTCGATGGGCTTGCTGTCGGCGGACAGCGTCACGATCGCGCGCTTGGTGTTCTTGCGCTTGCCGTAGCCGAAGCGGGTGCGCTTGCGCTTGCCCTGCCGGTTGGCGGTGTTGACGCTGGTGACGCTGACGTCGAAGATCTTCTCGACCGCGATCTTGATCTCGGTCTTGTTCGAGTCCGGATGCACCAGGAAGGTGTAGACGTTGTCCTCGATCAGTCCGTAGGACTTCTCGGAGATCACCGGTGCCAGGATGATGTCACGCGGGTCAGCCTGCGTAGGCATATCAGGCCTCCTTCTTGTTCTGCTCGATGAACGCGTTGAGCGTCTCGACGCTGAACACCACCTCGTCCGAATCCAGGACGTCGTAGGTGTTGAGCTGATCCGGCGCGATCGGCAGAACGTTCTGCAGGTTCGCGACGCTCTTCCATGCGGTGTCGTCCTCACGGCCGAGCACCACCAGGAACTTGCGACGGTCGCTCAGCGCCTCGAGGAACACCCGTGCCGACTTGGTCGACGGGGTCTGCCCGGCCACCAGCTCGGTGATCACGTGGATGCGCTCGTTGCGTGCGCGGTCCGACAGCGCACCGCGCAGGGCGGCGGCCTTCATCTTCTTCGGGGTGCGCTGGCTGTAGTCACGCGGCTGCGGGCCGTGGACGGTGCCACCGCCGGCGAACTGCGGTGCGCGGGTCGAACCCTGGCGGGCCCGACCGGTGCCCTTCTGGCGGTACGGCTTGGCGCCGCCACCGCTGACCTCACCGCGGGTCTTGGTCGCGTGGGTGCCCTGGCGGGCGGCGGCCTGCTGGGCCACGACCACCTGGTGCATCAGCGCGATGTTGGCCGGCGCGTCGAACAGGTCGGCGGGCAGGTCAACGGTGCCGTTGGTCGAGCCGTCAGCGGCCTTGACGTCCAGCGTCAGCTTCGTCGTTGTCTCGGTGCTCACTTGGTCGCACCACCCTTCACTGCATCACGGATCACCACGATGCCGCCCTTGCGGCCGGGGATCGCGCCCTTGATCAACAGCAGACCGGCTTCGGCGTCAACCTTGTGCACGGTCAGGTTCTGCGTGGTCACGGTGTCGTTACCCATCCGGCCCGCCATGCGCATGCCCTTGAACACACGACCCGGGGTGGCGCAGCCACCGATCGAGCCGGGTGCACGGTGCACGCGGTGCGCGCCGTGGCTGGCGCCCAGACCGGAGAAGCCGTGGCGCTTCATGACGCCGGCGAAGCCGCGGCCCTTGGAGGTACCGGTGACATCGACCTTGGTGCCGTCCGCGAAGATCTCCGCGGTCAGCTCCTGGCCGATCTCGAGCTCCGAGACGTCCGCGATGCGGATCTCGGCGAGGTGGCGACGCGGTGTCACGCCGGCCTTGGCGTACTGCCCGGCGACCGGCTTGGTGACCTTGCGCGGGTCGATGGCGCCGTAGGCGAGCTGCACGGCGGTGTAGCCGTCACGGTCCGCGGTACGGAGCTGGGTGATCACGTTCGGTCCGGCCTGGATGACAGTCACCGGAACGACACGGTTGTTTTCGTCGAAGACCTGGGTCATGCCGAGCTTGGTGCCCAGAATTCCCTTGGTCGCACTCTGGTTACTCATGATTTCTTCTCGCCCCCCGCCTACTGGATGTTGACGTCGACGCTGGCCGGCAGATCGATGCGCATCAGCGCGTCGACCGTCTTCGGCGTCGGGTCGAGGATGTCGATGAGTCGTTTGTGGGTGCGCATCTCGAAGTGTTCGCGGCTGTCCTTGTACTTATGCGGCGAACGGATGACGCAATAGACGTTCTTCTCGGTGGGCAACGGCACCGGGCCGACCACGCGTGCCCCGGTACGGGTCACGGTTTCCACGATCTTGCGCGCCGAAGCGTCGATCGCCTCGTGGTCATAGGCCTTGAGCCTGATGCGGATCTTCTGTCCCGCCACGCTGTGTCCTCTTCCGTCAGTTGTTCTCGACAGACAAACACCGCGTGACCTTCTCGCCCCGCGAACGGGGACCGACACAGATCGTCGGCGGACACATGACCACCCGCGTGAGATTCGGGGATCGACGCTGTTCATCTATCGTTGTACGTAGGTTCGCTCTGGGAGCGAACCGGTTGTGCTCCGGCACCCGCGGTCGGGCGTGTCGTGACCATGAACCTGATTCGGCGCATGCGTTTCACGCCCTGGCCCGGAATCCGGGGCCTGGGAGTCATTCACCTGAACGAGGCCGCAGACAACCCTGCGTCCGCCGCTCAAGGCAACCCGACAAGTATGCACCAGGTCGGGGTGCATATTCAAATCCGGGCCGCAAGCGCTCACCAGGTCGTGCGTTGCGGTCGATGGCACGGCAGTCGACACCACCCGGCGAGCCAAAGACCCTAGGCCTTGGAACCCGGCGAGCCGAAGACCCCAGGTCCTGGCACGGAGGTCGACAGAACCCGGAATTTCGCCGAGAGAACCGCCCCAGCCACGAACCCGACGCACCCCAATCCAGGTTCTCTCGGCGAAATTCCGGGTTCTGTCGACGCGAATAGGGGTTCTCTCGACGCGAATCCAGGTTCTGTCGACGCGAATAGGGGTTCTCTCGACGAAATTCCGGGTTCTGTCGACGCAAAGTCGCCCTCTCCCGACGCGAAGTCACGAGACAACTTACCCACAAGTAAGATCGCCCCATGGCCCTCTCCCCCACCTACGCACTCCGTCGCCGACTGCCGGACAACCTCGTCGGCGATGTCCTCTTCTCTCTGGGCATGGTCGCGCGGGTGCCCTACTTCGGTACGGTGCTACCCCTCGTCAGCGAGATGCGACCGGGCTACTGCCGGGTCAGCGGCCCGAACTGGTTCGGCGTCCACAACCACCTCGGTACGTTCCACGCGATCGCCGCCTGCAATCTGGCCGAGGCCGCGATGGGGATGTTGATGGAGGCCACCACCCCGGCGAGCCACCGGTGGATTCCCAAGGCGATGAACACCCAGTACCTCGCGAAGGCAACCACGCGCCTGACCGCCGAGGCCCGGCTCGTCGACCCGGTGGACTTCGATGCGATCACCGACGGCGCCGACGTCACCGTCAGCGTCCGAGTCCTCGACAAGCGTGACACCGAGGTCGTTCACTGCGATATCACCACCTGGGTGACACGTCAGGCTTGACGCGACAGAACTGTCCTGTCCCTGCCGGCCCGACCCGCCGGGCCGGCGCCTCACCGGAAGCAGGCCCGCCAGCCGCCGCTACGCAGAACGCCGACGTCGCAATACCGTGCGCTCGGGTAATAGGCACCCATCGTGGCCGCCGGATTCGTGCCGCGTGCCTGCGACGCCATGACACTGCGCGAATAGAACCCGCCCGCGGGCAGCATCTGGCGATAGATGAGGACCTTCTGCGGCACCGCAGTGGTTCCCCAGGGAATCCAGGTCACCGAGGGGTCGCCGGTCGGCCGATCGGCGGGTGCGGCCACGACATAGGTGTAGTAGCCGTCCCGGTCCACGCGCGTCCGGTAGTCGGCAGCACACGAGACCACCGGATACGGGGGCACGCGGTCGTTCTGGCACATCGACCAGTAGCGCAACTGTGTGGCGGCGGTCGGTGACACACCCGCGCGCGTGTTGGGGAAGGTGGGAGCACGCCCACGGATGACCACCACCCGACCCGGCCGGTAAGAGACGACGGCGCCGAGGTAGCGGCCCTCACCGTTGGCCAGCAGGCCGTCGGTGCTCCGCGGGTTGACGAAGGTCGCCTCCGGCAGGTTCGGCGCGAACGCCGCGTTCGCGGCCCCCACGAGCGGGACGCTCAGGCCGGCCGTGATCAGTCCCCCGAGTGCGCCGTTGCTGGCATAGGAACTCGCGCACGGCGCCATCACCGTCGACCCGCCGCCCACGTGCATCGTCACCGTCGGCAGCTGTACACCACCGTTGGGTGACGCCGCGTTGTGTGGGACGTAGATCCGCTCGATGAGCAGCCCCGCCGACGGGCCGGAGAACTCATTGCGCGACGCAGTGGCAGGTCGGGTCACCACGGCCGCCCGCCAGCGCCGGCCCGGCCCCGACCCCTGACCCGAATATGGGTTCGTGCTCCCCGCATTCGGCCGAATACGGCTGTCCCGCAACCAGTCCACGGCGGTCAACCCGGTGCCATAGGTGTTGAACGAGAAATACCGCGCATCCGGGTAGGTGCCGTTCAGCTCGATCCAGTCACCCGCTCCCAGCAGATAGGGCGTGACCCAATAGGTCGCGTTCGTCTCCGGGAAGCCCAGATTGAGATCGCCGAGATGGGTCCGCATCTGCCAGGCACACCCGGGAGCCGGCGCGTGGCCCTGCGGGGCGGCCGACGCCGGCGTGGTCAGCAGGCCCGTCACCACGATGGCGACAACGAGAGCGATGGCGACGCGGAAAGCGCGTTTGATCATAGGTACCCGACCTCCTCCGACCTGCCGAATATATGACCCCGGGATCGATCTGGCCTCCGCTCGGCCACAAGTGGGCGGAATGTCGGATTGCGTTGCGGCTGCTTGCCCTGCCGTGGCAAGCGGATGCTCCTAGGCTGTGATGATGACGCCCGGAAACGAGTGCGCCGATCTGGGCAACCGGGCCGCCGCCATCCGCAAGGTCGGGGTCGAGGAAGAGTTCCACCTGGTCGATCTGCGTACCTCGAAGCTGACGACGCGGGCACCCGAACTGCTCGAGATCCTCCCCGCCGACAGCCCCTACGTCGAGGAGCTGCAGCGCTGCGTCATCGAGGCCAACAGCGGGGTATACCAGCAACTGTCCGAGCTGCGCGAAAACCTGCGGTCGAACAGGTCCGCGCTCGTCGACGCCGCGCGCACACTCGGCATGGGTGTCGTGGCCGCCGGGTCGGTGCCGCTGGCGGTACCCACCGAGATGCGGGTGACCGAGACACCCCGGTATCGGCGAATGCTCGCCGACTATCAGTTGCTCGCCCGCGAGCAACTGATCTGCGGAACGCAGGTTCATGTCGATGTCCGCAGCCGCGACGAGGCGGTGGCGATCGCAACCAGGATCGCTCGGTACATCCCTCCGCTGCTCGCCCTGTCGGCGAGTTCACCGTTCTGGGCCGACGGCTCGGACACCGGATACGCCAGCGTCCGGACTCTCGTCTGGCAGCGCTGGCCCACCACCGGCCCGTTCCCCGACGTCCACACCGCCGCCGACTACGACGCCGAGATCGGCCGACTGATCGGGAGCGGCGTGATCACCGACCCCGGCATGGTGTACTTCGACGTCCGCCCCTCCGCCCGGGTCGGCACGCTCGAGCTCCGGGTCTGCGACAGTTGCCCGTCGGTGGACACGATCACCGTCATCGCCGGACTGTTCCGGGCGATCGTGTCCCATGAGGCCGAGCGTCTCGGAAAGCCCGCCGAGCGGATGTCACCGGCGCTGTATCGGGCGGCGATCTGGCAGGCCGCCCGGTCCGGCCTGGAGGGCGACCTGATCGACGTCGACGACGCCACACCGCGCCCGGCGGCCGACGTCATCACCGACCTCGCCGAATCATTACGACCCGAGCTCGAGGAGAGCGGCGACTGGGAGACCATCCGAGATCTCATCGGCGAGGCCCTCGCGATCGGCAGTTCGTCGGCGCGACAGCGGCGCACGCTCCGGCGCCGCGGTCGGCTCACCGCCGTCGTCGACGGGTTGATCAGCGAGACGGCCGGAACCCTGGCCGAAGTGGTGCTGCCCGACGATCCGGGCGGCCGACTGCTGCACGGCTATGGTCTGGTCGAGCGATCCGATGACGTGCCGACGGTGGACTCGCCGGAACTGCAGTGCTACGACGAGGCGGTGGCCCCCGACACCTTCGCTCGGCCCGGCTACGACGAAATCCTCGCCGCGGCTGGAAAACTCGGCGCGATCGAACTGCGCAAACGGCAATACCAGATCGAACGCGAACAGAGCATCGACGGCGTGACCTTCCGGGTCACCGGCCAGGATCGCGCACAATTGTTCCCGCTCGACGTGGTCCCCCGCTACATCGGCGCGCAGGACTGGCAGAACATCGGTGCCGGACTCCGCCAACGGGCGCTCGCCCTGAACTCGTTCATCCTCGATGTGTACGGGGACCAGAACATCATCGGCGACGGCGTCATCCCGTCCGAAGCCCTCGACCTTGCTCCGGGGTACCGGCAGACCGGACGGATACCCTCCTGGCAGCGGGTCCGCACGCACATCTGCGGCACCGACCTCGTCTCCCCCAGCCCTGGGCGTTTCCTCGTCCTCGAGGACAACCTCCGTCTGCCGTCCGGAATCGCGTACGCCATGTCCAACCGTGCGTTGATGACCCAGTTCCTGCCCGAGATCCCCATGCCGCCCGGGACGATGTCGATCGCCGGCGTACCCCGCATGGTCGGTGACACGATCGCCGTCGCGGCGCCGCCCGACCCCCACGCCGACGGCGTCGACATCATGCTCAGCACCGGCTGGAAGGACTCGGCGTGGTTCGAGCACCAACTGCTCGCCAAGGGCGCGGGCCTGCTGCTCACCACACCGGAGAACATCTCGGTCGCCGACGATGGCCCCGACGCCGGCCGACTGTTCGTGCACCACGGTTCGGTGCGCTCGCCGGTCAACACCGCGTTCGTGCGGATCGACGAGGAGATGCTGCTGTCGTCGAAGGGCTTCGACGAGCAACCGCTGCGTGCCGGGATCCTCGACGCGCTGGCCCGGGGCACCTTCGCCATCGTCAACGCGATGGGGAACGGAGTCGGCGACGACAAGGCGATCTATTACTACGTGCCCGCGATGATCCGGTACTACCTCGGTCAGGAACCGATGATCGATCAGGTGCCCACGTGGTTGTGCGCTGAACGGCAACAGCGCGACCACGTGCTCGCCAACCTCGAGCACCTGGTGGTCAAACCCATTGACGGGCTGGGTGGTTCCGGCATCACCATCGGCCCCGAGTGCACCGAGGAGGAGCTCAGCCAACGGCGGGTGGATCTGTTGACGCAGCCGGAGCGCTACATCGCGCAGGAGGTGGTGGCGCTGTCCACCCATCCCACCTTCGACGGCAACGGCTTCTATGCTCATCATGTCGACCTGCGGGCCTTTGTGCACCTGCGTGATTCGGGAGGTGAGGTCAGTGCGCACATCGCGCCGGCCGCACTGACCAGGGTGGCCCCGGCCGGCAGCCTGATCGTCAACTCGTCGCGCGGCGGCGGGGGCAAGGACACCTGGATCCAGGGCGTCGGAGTTGGCTTGGGAGAGGACTGAGACATGTGCGGTGTATGTGGTGAGATCCGATTCGACGCGACATCTCCGGACATCGGCGCGGTCGACGCGATGACCTGCGAGATGACCCGCCGGGGCCCGGACGGATCCGGTGTCTTCGCAAAGGGTTCGGTTGCGCTGGGACATCGGCGGCTCAAGATCATCGATCTGTCCGAGCGTGGAGCCCAGCCGATGGTGGACCCGGAACTCGCGCTCGCGCTCGTGTTCAACGGCTGCATCTACAACCACCGGGAGCTACGGCGCGAACTCGAGGCCAAGGGCTACCGATTCTTCTCCCACGCCGACAGCGAGGTCATCCTCAAGGCGTTTCACGCCTGGGGTCCGGCGTGTGTCGACCACCTCATCGGGATGTTCGCCTTCGCCGTCGTCGACACCGACTCCGGAGTCGTGACCCTGGCCCGGGACCGGCTCGGCATCAAACCGCTCTACATCGCCGAGACACCGGGCCGGCTCCGATTCGCGTCGTCGGTGCAAGCGCTGCTCCGCGCAGGCGACGTCGACACCTCGATCGATCGCGTCGCACTGCACCATTACTTCAGCTTCCACTCGGTCGTACCCGCGCCGCACACCATCTACAACGGCATCCGCAAGCTGCCCCCGGCCACCGTCCGGACCATCACACCAGATGGGCGCAGCACCGAACGGCGTTACTGGACACCGTTGTTCGAACCCCACCCGGACCGGGCCGATTGGGATGAGCAGCGCTGGCAGCACGAGGTGTTGGATTCACTGCGCACCGCGGTCCGCCGCCGCATGGTCGCCGACGTCCCGGTCGGTGTGCTGCTGTCGGGCGGCGTCGACTCGTCGCTGGTGGTGGCCCTGCTGGCCGAGCAGGGCCAGACCGACCTCGCGACGTTCAGTATCGGATTCGACTCCGCAGGTGGCGAATCCGGCGACGAGTACGCCTACTCCGATCTGATCGCCGACACCTTCGCCACCGACCACCACAAGATCCACATCGGTACCGACCGGTTGCTGCCCGCGGTTCCCGACACCATCGCGGCGATGGGTGAGCCGATGGTGAGCCATGACTGCGTGGCCTTCTATCTGTTGTCGCAGGAGGTGAGCAAGTCCATCAAGGTGGTGCAGTCGGGCCAGGGCGCCGACGAGATCCTCGGCGGCTACTCCTGGTATCCGCCCTTGCAGGACATCGACCGTTCCGAGACCACCAAGGCCTACGCGAGCGTCTTCTTCGACCGTGGCCACCACGCCATCGGCGAACTACTCAGCGAGCCATATCATGTCGACGGCGACTACGATCCGAGCTGGGAGTTCGCGCTGGCCCACCAGTCCGCGCCGGGCGCCCGCACCGCCGTGGACGCCGCCCTGCGGCTCGACACCACGATCATGCTGGTCGACGACCCGGTCAAACGCGTCGACACCATGACCATGGCGTGGGGTCTGGAGGCCCGCGTCCCGTTCCTCGATCACGAGTTCGTCGAGCTCGCCGCGACGTGCCCACCCGATCTCAAACTCGCCCACGGTGGCAAGGGAGTTCTCAAGCAGGCCAGCCGATCCCTCCTGCCTGCCGCCGTCATCGATCGCACCAAAGGGTACTTCCCGGTGCCCGGAATTCGCCATCTCGAGGGCGGGGTGCTGGACCTGGTGTCGGACGCGCTGCGTTCCACCACCGCCGTCAACCGTGGCCTCTATCGCCCCGAGGCGCTGGATCGTCTGTTCGCGGACCCGAACGGCATCCGCACCACCCTCGACGCCAACGAACTCTGGCAGCTCGCCATGCTGGAGATGTGGCTGCAGACCATGGAGGCCATCACCACACCATGAGCGCCGGCAATCCGACTCCATCCGCCTCCGAGACCGCCGCACCGACCCATCTGCTCCGCTTCGACGACCGCGGATGGCACACCTATGGCGCATCGGTGTCGCCGGATGGCTCCGCATTCGCCTACATCATCGACGACGGAACGGGTTACCCGCGGGCGGCCCAACGATCCTTGTCGGTCGACGGTGTGGGCGAACTGCGCTGGGTCCGGCTGCGCGCCACCGGCCCGGTACGCAAGGTCGTTCATTCCACCGACGGGAAGTGGCTGGCCGTGGAGATCGCCCCGAGCGGAGGCGAGCACCACCAGGTCTGGGTCGTGACCACCGACCCCGACGACGACACGGCCTACCGGATCGGCGCCGCGCGACCCGATGGCCGCCCGTTCGGCACGGTGTCGCTCGTGGGCTGGGACACCGACTGGGTCCTGATCACGGCGACCGAACCCGACGGCACGGCCCACGCGCTGCGGATTCATCCGGGTACGTCGACGTCGGTGACCCTCGATGTCCGCGTGGGCGGGGCGCTGGTCGACTCGTGGAAGGGGGCGACGTTGGTCCGCGTCGGCCCACGGGGTTACCGCGACATGCTGCTGATCCGCCGACGCGTCGACACCGGTTCCGACGAGGTCACCATGACCCCGCTCCTGCCGAACGACCCCGGGTCGGTCACCGACGACGGCTACATCCTCGACCAGGGATTCGACCATCCGTCGCTCGTGTTCGTCGGTCCGCCACAGGACGCGCAGCGCGACCTCGACAGTGTGCAGGCCTTGGTGATCAGCGATTTCGATGCCAAGTACCCACGCCTGCTCGGTGTCGAGCTGGGTCGCGGCGGTGTGCGATTCCGGGTGCTGGCACAGCGGCCCGGCGCCGGAGTCGACGCATTCGCGGTGAGCAACAACCAGTCCACGGTCGCGATGTTGTGGAACATCGACGGACGCAGCGAGTTACAGATCCTCACCCTTCCCGACCAGACCCTGCACGACCCCATCGAACTGCCCGGCGAGGTGGCCCACGACCTCTCCATCAGCGCCGCGGGAAAGCTCGTGGCGGTCACCGTGTCCAGCCCGCAGCATTCACCGCTGGTCCACCTCGTCAACACCGCGACCCGGGAGGTCGTCGCCGTCCGCGACGACGTGGTCGCCGGAGCAGGACCGTCGAGCGGGCTCCGTCCGGAATTGCTGGAGTTCTCGGCGCGTGACGGGATGCCGTTGTCGGGGTTGCTGTTCCGGGCAGACCGTGCCGATGCGGCCGGCCCCACCCTCATCTACTTCCACGGCGGACCGGAGGCACAGACCCGGCCGGACTACAACTTCTTGTTCGGGCCGCTCGTGGACGCAGGCGTCACGGTGTTCGCGCCCAACGTGCGTGGATCGTCGGGTTATGGACGGCTGTTCTCCCACGCCGACGACCGTTACGGGCGCTACGCCGGGATCGACGATGCCGCCGACTGCGCAGACCATCTCATCGCGACAGGGATCGCGGACCCGGACGCCGTGTACTGCTCGGGACGCTCGTATGGGGGCTATCTCACGTTGGCGTGCCTCACGTTCCACCCGGATATGTTCGCAGCGGGTATCGCGATCTGCGGTATGAGCGATCTGGAGTCGTTCTTTCGCAACACCGAGCCGTGGATCGCGGTCGCGGCCCACACCAAGTACGGTCACCCGGAATCCGATCGCGAGCTGCTGGCGGACCTGTCTCCGATCCACCGGATCGACGATGTGCGTGCGCCCCTTCTGGTGATCCACGGCGCCCACGACACCAACGTACCGGTCAGCGAATCCCAACAGATCGTCGACGAATTGCGTGCCCGTGGCGCGAGGGCGGAGCTCCTCCTGTTCAACGACGAGGGGCATGAGATCGTCAAGCGCCACAACCAGCAACGGTTGGCCGAGGCCGTCGCAGGGTGGATATTCGAGCATCCGGCACGAGGCCGGGTGCCTCGATGAGCTCACGCATGACCGACCGTCTCATCGCGCAGCTCGTCGAGACGCGCTCGGACAACGCACGCGCCAACGTGCTCGAGGAATTGCGGCGCCTGATCCTGTCCGGTGGGGCGCCACCCGGTGTCCAGATACCGCCCGGTGAGGTCGCCGATGCCTTCGCGGTCAGCCCGATCCCCGTCCGCGAGGCCCTCAAGACCCTGGTCGGCGAGGGACTCGTGGTCCACCAGCGCAACGCCGGTTACCGGGTCAGCCAGCTCTCGAGCGAGGAGCTGCGCGAAATCTATTTCGTGCGAGGAACTCTGGAGCAAGCCGCGTTGGCGCGGGCCGTCGACCGGATCGACGATGCCGGTATCGACGCTGCGCGGGGACGGCACGACGAACTGGTGACAGCAGTGAAGTTCAACGATCGCAAGGCATTTCACGATATCTCCCGGCAGTTCCACCGCGAGCTCACGACTCCCTGTGCAATGCCCCGTCTGCTCAACATGTTCGAGGCGACCTGGAACCTGACCGAACCGTTCCAGGTGATGCGGGCGGTCGGCACCGCAACTCAGGAGGCACTCAACGCCGATCACGCCACCCTGCTCGATGCTTTCGTCGCTCGCGACACCGGAGCGGTGCTGGACGTGGCGAAAATCCATCACCAACGCCTCGAAAGCGCGATCGTCGAGACCGCCGCCGATCTCGAGGTCCGGCACGACGACTGACAATCGCGTGCTGACCAGCACGAATCCCGGCAAAATATATCTACTCGTTAATTCCCGGGTAACAAACGGTTTCTAGCTTTATCCCATCAGCGCCTATCAGAGGATGTCCGCTGACCGCCTGACCGGGAGAGCCATATGTCTGCATCAACCGACGTCGCGACCGCGCACGAGAGCGCGGCCGGCGAAAGCGTCATCAAACTCGGGTATCACCAAAACCTGACGAACTCCGACCTCGCGCCACTCAAGGAACAGAAGTGGACCTGGTACAACATCTTCGCGTTCTGGATGTCGGACGTGCACAGCGTCGGCGGGTACGTCTTCGCCGGCAGCCTGTTCGCGCTCGGCATCGCCGCCTGGCAGGTGCTCGTCGCCCTCGTGGTCGGCATCATCGCCGTCAACCTGTTGTGCAACCTGGTGGCCAAGCCGTCCCAGTTGGCCGGGGTGCCCTATCCCGTCACCACCCGAGTCGCCTTCGGCGTCAAGGGCGCCAACATCCCGGCCATCATCCGCGGATGCATCGCCGTCGTCTGGTACGGCATCCAGACCTACTTGGCGTCGGTCGCTTTCGGCTTGCTGGCGCTGAAGTTCTGGCCGGGCCTCGAGCCGTGGGGCGACGTCGATCAGCACGGTTTCCTCGGCCTGAGCATCCTCGGCTGGGCCGGGTTCATCCTGATGTGGGTGCTGCAGGCGTTCGTGTTCTGGAACGGCATGGACACCATCCGCAAGTTCATCGATTTCTGTGGTCCGGCGGTGTACGTCGTGATGGTCGCCCTGGCGGCATATCTGATCGTCAAGGCGGGCTGGAGCAACGTCAGCCTCGATCTGTCGACCGGCCCCGGACTGTCCGGATGGTCGTCGGTCACCCAGATGATCAGCGCCTTCGCCCTGGTGGTCTCCTACTTCTCCGGACCGATGCTGAACTTTGGTGACTTCTCCCGCTACGGGAAGTCCTTCGCCGAGGTGAAGAAGGGCAATTTCTGGGGTCTGCCGGTCAACTTCCTGTTCTTCTCGCTGCTGGTCGTGTGCACCGTGTCCGCAGGCGCGACGGTGATCGGAAAGGACGAGGACGGCAACATCATCACCGACCCGGTGCACATCGTCGACCAGATCGACAACACCACCGCCGCGGTCCTCGGTGTTCTCACGTTCGCGATCGCCACCATCGGCATCAACATCGTCGCGAACTTCGTGTCCCCCGCCTTCGACTTCTCAAATGTGGCGCCCACCAAGATCACCTGGCGAACCGGCGGGATGATCGCGGCGGTCGGCTCGGTGCTGATCACCCCGTGGAACCTGTTCAACAACCCCACCGCGATCCACTACACAATGGACACACTCGGTGCGGTGATCGGTCCGCTGTTCGGCATCCTGATCGTCGACTTCTACCTGATCAAAAAGCAGAAGATCGAGGTCGACGACCTGTTCAGCATGGACGCGGGCAAGTCGTATGCCTACCGCAACGGCTGGAACCCGGTCGCGGTGATCGCGGTGATCATCGCCTCGATCCTGCCGATCAGCTTCGTCATCTGGGGCACCGCCTACCAGGCGAGCTTCACCTGGTTCATGGGAGCCGCGGCCGGCGGGATCGTCTACTGGGTCGGCATGAAGATCGCGCCGACGAGCTTCGTCTACGACAGCGGTGAGGTCCCGGCCGTCCTGCCGACCGCCAAGGACGGCAAGCTCGAACCGTCCGCGCTGTAAGCACGACTCACAGGAGTACGACATACCGATGCGCATCTGCGTCATCAATCCGAACACCGCGGCGGCGATGACCGAGGTCATCGCCGCCGCGGCGCGCTCGGTCGCACGTCCGGACACCGAGATCGTCGCCGTCACCTCCGCAATGGGTCCCGCGTCGATCGAGAGCCACTACGACGAAGCCCTTGCGGTTCCCGGGCTTCTCGGCGCGATCGTCGACAATCCCGACTGCGACGGCTACCTGATCGCCTGCTTCGGGGACCCTGGTCTGGATGCTGCTCGCGAGGTCGCCTCCGCCCCCGTCATGGGAATCGCCGAGGCGGCCATGCATCTCGCCGTCCCCCTCGGACGCAGCTTCTCGATCGTGACCACCCTGCACCGGACAATCGGCCGCGCAGCTGATCTCGTTGATCACTATGGATTCACCCGGCAGTGCCGGGGGATCCACGCCTGCGACATCCCGGTGCTCGAACTCGAGACCAATCCCGCGACCGCGTTGATCCTGGAGAAGTCCTGCCGCGAGGCGCTGCAGACGGACGGCTCCGATGCGATCGTGCTCGGATGCGCCGGCATGGCCGATCTCGCGCATCGCATCAGCGACGCCATCGGGGCGCCCGTCATCGACGGCGTCGCCGCCGGTGTGGGCATGCTCGGCGCGATGGCCGCCATCGGACTGCAGACCGGGACCGCGTCCGGGGAGTTCGCCACCCCGCCACCCAAGCCGTACTCCGGACCGCTGGCGGACTTCGGCCGTCCGTGACCGGTGCGTCGGCAGGATCACCCCTCCGCCACCTGGCTGAAACCCTTCGGAAACATGCCGGAAACCATTGCAGCAGATAGTCTTACCTGCACATGAAAGGCCCGTCCGCCCCCGTGCGGTGACGATCCGGATGGCCTGAGTCCGGGACAGGGTGCACGCTGCGGCACACGCCGCCGACCCTGAGGATGCGTCATGCCCGATCAGATTTGCGACCTGCTCATCACCAACGCCTACATCTATGTCGATGCCGGCTGGGAAGTGCCATCCGGATGGATCGCCCTCAACGACGGTCGCGTCCAGGGTGTCGGTTCGGTCGGTGATCGGACTCCGGACGCCGCGACGCACATCGATGCAGGCGGCAGACTCGTCACGCCCGGGCTGGTCAACGTCCACCATCACATGTATCAGAATCTGACCCGCTCCCATGGGCCCGTGGTCAACGCCGGTCTGTTCGACTGGTTGACCACCCTCTACCCGATGTGGGCGAACGTGGACACCGAATCGATCTACCTCTCCACCTGGGTTGCCATGGCCGAACTGCTGCTCGGCGGGTGCACTCTGTCGTCGGACCACATGTACGTTCACCCGCGAGATGAGTTGATAGACGCCCAGATCCTGGCTTCCGGCGATCTGGGATTCCGCTTCTACGCCAACCGGGGCTCGATGACCCGGTCGATCGAGGACGGCGGGCTACCGCCGGTGGAAGTGGTTCAGGACGCCGACGACATCCTCGCCGACTGCGAACGTCTGATCGACCGTTACCACGACCCCGAGCCCGGCGCGATGACACGCGTGGCGCTCGCCCCGTGCTCACCGTTCTCGGTGACGGCGCAATTCATGACCGACACCGCCGTGCTCGCCGAGAAACACGACGTACGACTGCACACCCACCTGGCCGAGGATCAGGACGAACTCGCCTACTGCCGCTCGATGTACGGCATGAGTCCCGTCGAGTACTTCGAGAGCGTCGGATGGATGCAATCACGTTCGTGGGTGGCTCATTTCATCTATCCGACCGACGAGGAGCAGGCGCGCATGGCCACGGCAGGTGTGGGCGTGGCGCATTGTCCGAGCTCCAACATGCTGATCGGCGGTGGATCTGCGGACGTGCAACGCCTGCGGGCGCTCGGTGGCCCGGTCGGTCTGGGATGTGACGGTTCGGCGTCCACCGACCACGGATCGATGTGGCTGGAGGCCCGGGCGGCCTTGACACTGGCAAGATTCCGTGGCGGACCGACCGCGATGACCGCTAGAGATGCCCTGCACATCGCGACCCGGGGAGGCGCCGCATGCCTGGGATGGGACGACGAAACGGGACACCTGCGTCCCGGGGCGTGCGCCGACCTGGTGGTGTGGACCGCATCTCCACTGTCCTTGGCCGGAGCCGTCACCGATCCGGTCGAAGCGTGGCTGCGATGTGGTCCGATGACGGCCGACACGACGATCGTCGGCGGCCGGGTCCTCGTGCGCGATGGACAGATTCAGAATCCCGCGGTGGGCGACGTCCTCGCCGCGCACGACCGACACGCGCGCCGCATCCAGGGTGTCGCAGTCTGATTCGAGTCGGGCGAGGAACGAGCGATGCTCCCCCATCCGCCCCCTGAGGAGCCTCGCGAGGAACGAGCGATGCGTCACGCACCGCTCCCTGAGGAGCCTCGCGAGAAACGAGCGATGCGTCACGCACCGCTCCCTGAGGAGCCTCGCGAGGAACGAGCGATGCGTCACCCACCGCTCCCTGAGGAGCCTCGCGAGAACGAGCGATGCGTCACCCACCGCTCCCTGAGGAGCCTCGCGAGGAACGAGCGATGCGTCACGAAGGGCCGCCCTTCGTGACAGTCCTCCGCTAGCGCTCCGAACTTCCTCAGGGACCGGAAACAAAGCGCACTTCGCCACCAACGCAAACCAACCCCACCCACCGCTCCCTGAGGAGCCTCGCGAGAAACGAGCGATGCTCCCCACCGCTCCCTGAGGAGCCTCGCGAGGAACGAGCGATGCGTCACCCACCGCTCCCTGAGGAGCCTCGCGAGGAACGAGCGATGCGTCACGAAGGGCCGCCCTTCGTGACAGTCCTCCGCTAGCGCTCCGAACTTCCTCAGGGACCGGAAACAAAGCGCACTTCGCCACCAACGCAAACCAACCCCACCCACCGCTCCCTGAGGAGTCTCGCGAGGAACGAGCGATGCGTCACGAAGGGCCGCCCTTCGTGACAGTCCTCCGCTAGCGCTCCGGACTTCCTCAGGGACCGGCTGGTGACAATCCTCCGCTAGCGCCAATGCCGCGCAGTTAAGGATGTGACTTCTGATGCAGAAGTGACACGCGGTATCGGCGTGTCGGAATTATAAACAACGGAACTCACGGTATCGATTGGATCGTCCGCCAAGTCCATCCATCAACCAGGAGTTCCGTTGCCTGATCAGTCTGTCATGCCGACCACCGTTGTGACCGGTGTCGACCCGTTTGCTGCAGGTCAGCTCGGCGAGTTGACCCAGATCATTCCCCCTGAGATGGTCGATGCGGCACTGGCCGAAACCCGCACCACCCAGCGTCGGGTTCGGGTGCTGCCCTCCCGAGTCGTGGTGTATCTGCTGCTCGCGGCCGGACTATTCGCCGAGCTGGGCTATCAGCAGGTGTGGGCTCGGTTGACGTCCTCAGTACCCGCAGCGGCCTGCCCGGGCAGCTCGGCGTTGGCCCAGGCCCGCCGCCGGATCGGCCCGGCACCATTGCGCGCGTTGTTCGAGTTACTCGCCGGCGACACCGGCGGCGCCGCCCGCTGGCGCGGACTGCACGTGTGTGCAATCGACGGCACGACGATGGTGATCCCCGACAGCCCGGCCAATGGTGGCCGCTACCGACACGTCAAAGGCACCCACGGTGGCTCGACCTACCCGATCGTGCGGCTGGTGGCGCTAGTTACCTGCGGTACCCGCACACTGTGTGATGCGGTGTTCGGACCCGACACCATCGGCGAAATTGACTACGCAGCACAACTATTACGATCAATCAGGCCCGGGATGCTCATCCTCTACGACCGCGGATTTGATGCCGCGGACCTGATGACCGCCATCCACGACACCGGCGCCGATTTCCTCATCCGCGGCCAGCGCACCCACAAATCGCCCCGGTATGGCAGCTACCCCGACGGCAGCTGGCACACCATCATCGGCGGTGTCACGGTCCGCATCATCGACGCCGTCATCACCGTCAACACCACCACCGCCGACGGCCACACAATCGTGGGCACCGGACACTACCGGCTCCTGACATCGCTGACCGACTACCGCAGCTACCCCGCGGCCGACCTCGTCGAGCTGTATCACCAGCGATGGGAGATCGAAATCACCTACCTGGAACTGAAATCGAGCATCCTGGGCGGACGGGTGCTACGCGCCCGGACCCCGTCCGGGATCACCCAAGAGGTCTATGCCCTGCTCGTGGTGTACCAAGCACTACGCCTGGCCATCGCCGAGGCAACGATCAGTACCGACACCCAACCCGACCGCGGCAGTTTCACCGTCGCCCTCAACACCGCACGCGACGAAATCATCAAGGCCCGCAACATCATCGCCACAACCACCAGCACCGTCGACCTCATCGGCGCCATCGGCGCCGCCGTCCTTGCCCACCTACTCGGCCCCCGCCGCAACCGCCGATGCCCCCGCGTCACCAAACGTGCCATCTCCAAACACCGCGCGAAAGGAACCATCGACCGCACCAACTACCAGACCACCTACAACCTCACCATCGAACAATCTGCACCCGACGGTTGACAACACACCCCGAACACTAACTACGCGGCATTGCCGCTAGCGCTCCGGACTTCCTCAGGGACCGGCTGGTGACAGTCCTCCGCTAGCGCTCCGAACTTCCTCAGGACCGGCTGGTGACAGTCCTCAGGGACCCGAAGGCGAGAGTCCTCCGGGACCGGGAATGCCGCAACCCTCCCGTCACACCCTCATCGTGACGTTCTTCGCCGCGAGGAGCGTGGAGAGCGCCTGGGGGATCAGCGCGAGTGCCAGCACCGAGAACGCAAACGTCCACGAGCCGGTGGCATCGTGCAGGGCGCCGATGGCGATGGGGCCCAGCGCGGCAATGACATAGCCGACCGATTGCGCCATCCCGGACACCTGCCCGGTCACCACCGTCGACGGACTGCGCAGCACCATGAACAGCAACGCCAGACTGATCGAGGAACCCGGTCCCACCATCACCAGGATGACCCACAGATGCGTCCAGGTATCTGTCGCCAGCAGTCCGGCGAACCCGATCGCGCACACGGCGATGGCGGCCAGCGTGATGACACGCTGATCGGCGAATCTGCCGGCGACGACGGGGATCACCAGCGATGCGGTCAGCGCGACGACCTGGCCGACGGCGAGGGTGGTCCCCGCGTCGGCGGCGCTGGCGCCCCGGTCGATCAGGAATTGTGGCAGCCAGGCACCGAAGGTGTAGAAGACGAACGACTGGGCTGCCATGAACACGGTGATCGACCAGGCGATGCGATTGCGCCACAACGAAGTCGGTGTGGCGGTGACCGTGACACGATGCACATGCCGTAGTTGCGGCAGCCACGCCACCATCGCCACCGCCGCGAGCACCGACCACGAGGTCAACGTCAACCGCCAGTCACCGCCGAACCGTTCGTCGATAGGGATGGTCAAACCCGCGGCGACGGCGGCCCCACCGGACAGGGTCATCGAGTACAGCCCGGTCATCAGACCCGACCGATGTGCGAAGTCGCGCTTGATCAGTGCCGGCAACACCACGTTGCAGATTCCGATCGCCGTGCCGATGACGGCGGAGCCGATCAACAGGCTCACCATGCTCGGGACGTATCGCAGGCACATCCCGCCGATCAGCAGGATCATCGACCCGAAGATGGTCCGTTCGATCCCGAACCGTGCCGCCAGACGCGGCGCGGCCGGCGCGCTGAGTCCGAAGAACAACACCGGCAACGTGGTCAGCAGTCCGGCCCCGGTGCCACTCACGCCGAGGTCGGCCATGACGTCGTCGATCAACGGGGCCACCGAGACCACCGGCGGACGCAAGTTGGCGGCGACGAGCATGATGCCGACCGCCGCGACGACGGCCGCGATCCCTGTGGGTGCGCCGCGGCCCTCGGAAGTCGGCCGATCCGTACCGCGCGGTGCGGCCGGCGCGGTCGACGGTCCGCCGGTCACGGGAGCCTTTTCAACGACTCGTCGAGGTAGAGGTGGACCGCGTCACGGGCTGCTGTCGGGTCCCGGGACTCGATGGCGTCCACCACCGCGGCATGCCCTGGCGGCAGGACCCCATCCACCACACTCGCCTCGACCACCTCGGCGTGCAGACGCTGCATGACCTCCACGATGCCGCCGTAGAGCTCCACCAAGAGCGGATTGCCAGAAGCCTCGACGACAGCGGCGTGAAAAGCAATGTCCGCCTGCAGGTATGCGACGCTGTCGGCGCCGGCGAGCGCTCGTTCGGCGTCGGCGAGTCGCTCGCGGAGAACGCTGAGGTACTCGTCCGGACCTCGCTCCGCCGCAATGGCCGCCGCTTCGACCTCGATGGCCCGGCGCGCACCCAGAAGGTCGCGTTGAGCCGATCCGGGTACGCAGCGCTCGATAGCCGCGGCCAACATGTTACTACTCCGGACATAGGTCCCGTCTCCGCGTCGCGGCACGAGCTGTCCGGAATGCTCCAGTGCCCGGACCGCCTCACGGATGGTGTTGCGCCCCACCCCGAATTGTTCGACGAGTTCGGGCTCGGCGGGAATCCGCTCCCCCACCGCCCATCGCCCGGTGCGGATCAGGTCCTGCATGCGGCCGACGACCAGTTCGCTGGTGCGTGGCGGCGGGGAGATGAGCTCGGACACCCAAAGAGCCTAACATCCCATGTTTAGGGATCCGTCTCAGCTCCGTTCGGAGTGACGGCGCGCACGACGTCCCGAGTCCGGCGGGGCCCGCTCCGCCGACCAAGTAGCCTGGTTGGGTCGGGTCCCCGACCGCGCCGCCGGAGAACGCCGGCGAGCCGCCGGGCCCGAGCATCCGAACACCGAACAGCGGAGGCAGCAGCACCTCATGGCTCAGAGTCCGAAGAAGGTCGTCGTCGACCCACGCAAGGCCGAACGTCGCCGATCCCTGCTCATCAGGATCGGCGCGGCCGTCGTCCTGATCGCAGTCGCCGTGGGCCTCGGGCTCTGGGCGATCATGTCGAACGAGTCGAGCACGGGCACCTCAGCGCAGGTCACGGTCGCCACGGACACCAACGCGTACCGGGTCACCACGGCGCCCGCCGGCAGCACGCCACCCGCCGTCCTGACCCTGGTCGAGGACTTCCAATGCCCGGCCTGCCGACAGTTCGAGGCGCAGTTCGGCGATGTCATCGCCGAACTGCGGGACAACCCGAAGGTCGCCGTCGACTACACCCCGATCGCCTTCCTCGACCGGATGTCGACCACGGACTACTCGACCCGGTCGGCCAATGCGTCGGCCTGTGTCGCCGAATCGACCGCGAAGGACGGCGACTTCTCCACCTGGCTGAAGTTCCACGATCTGCTCTACGCACAGCAGCCGGCAGAAGGCTCGGCCGGCCTGTCCGACGACAAGCTCAACGATCTGGCCACACAGGCCGGTGCCAGCAACGTCAGACAGTGCATCGAGGACCGCCAGTTCGGTGATTGGGTGGCACAGACCACAGAGAAGACGGCGGCGACGTCGACCCCGACCGTCAAGATCAATGGCCAGGTCGTCCAGTTGACCACCCCCGACGCACTTCGCGACGCAGTCCTGGCAGCCGCCAACAAGTGACCGCATCAGCAGGGAGCAGCACCGACATGACCGAGGCGACCGCAGCAGACGAAGCCGGCGACACCCGGGATCACACCGTGGACAACCGGGACACCGAGGACACCGGCGGGGATTCCTCGTCGGGCTTGCTGGGATTGGTGCCCGTGTCGCGCGGCATCTCGATCACACTGCTTGTCGCGGGCGTGATCGGTCTGGTCGCCTCGGCAACGCTCACGGTTGAGCGATTCCACCTGTTCACCGACCCCTCGTACGTACCGAGCTGCAGCATCAACCCGATCATCTCGTGTGGATCGGTGATGGTCACCGAACAGGCGGCGATCTTCGGATTTCCCAACCCGCTCATCGGGATTGCCGCATTCTCGGTGATCGTGGTGACCGGCGTTCTGGCGACCGCCGGCATCTCCCTGCCCCGCTGGTACTGGCTCGGTCAGGCGCTGGGGACGCTGGCCGGGTTCGTGATGATCAACTTCCTGGCGTTTCAGAGCCTCTACCGGATCCATGCCCTGTGCCCGTACTGCATGGTGGTGTGGGTGGTCACCCCGCTGATCCTCGTGCTGAGCACGGGACGGGTGCTCGGCTCCTCGCGGATGGGGCGGGAGCTACGCTCCTGGCTGTGGGTGTTGCTACCCGTCTGGTACGCGGTGGTGATCGTGGCCATCGGAGTCGAATTCTGGGACTACTGGTCGACTCTCATCTGAGACGGGGCCTCGGGTTTCCTACGCCCACCGGGTGATACCCGGGTCACGGCCGGGGCAACGAGGTCACGCGGAGACGTCGAGTTCGGCGATCACCTTCGTCGGGTTGATCCAGACCGCGAGTTCGCCCGGCACACCGTTGCGGCTGCCGAACTCGTCGGCACGATCGACACCCATGTACCTGGCGCCACAGTGCGTCGCGATCCGCCGCACCTCGGTGAGATCGTCGCCGGTGACGGCGTGACCCTGGATCTGGACGAATGCATAGGGTGGCTCGGGCAGGTCCACCGTGAGGACCACGCGCGGATCCCGGGTTATCGCACGCCCTTTCGCGGTGGTCGAGCCGGTGTTAAACGCGATCCGATCGCCGTCGAGCACGAACCAGATCGGCGCTGCCAAGGGCCGCCCATCCGCGGCGAGAAACCCGAGATGGCCGGTCTTCGTGCCGCTGGAGAGGAAATCGCGGATCGCCGGTTGGTCCAAGGAAGCAGCCATATCCCAACCCTACGGGGGAGACCCACACAGCCGCATGAGTTCGGTTGCCCTCTCCCCGGCGGACCTACTCGTGGGCCAGCTGATCGCCGATCTGGCAGGCGACCATCATGATGGTCGCGTGCGGTCCGCTGCGCCCGGCGGTCGGCAGGATCGACCCGTCGACGATCCGCAATCCCCGCAGTCCCGTCACCGCGCCCGACCAATCCGTCCGCGAACCCATCGGCATGCTGCCCCAGGCATGCTGCGAGGTGCGGACGATGGGGTCCACGACGACCGAACCCGGCTCGATCATGTCGGCGAACCCACCGGACCTCAGCATCCGACCGATTGCCTCGACACCACCCTGGAGTCGGTCCGCGGTCGTCGCGTCGATGGTGCCGAGATCGACGATGGGGTGACCCGCGGCCCGCTGCTGTATCGATCCGACGGTTCCCGGTCGCATCACCGCCACGCCCATGGCCGGCCCCGCGCTGGGAAGTCCCTTGATGTAGCTGCCCATATCGGCGCTGTAGCAACGGAGTTCCAGATCGTCGTCGGTGTGGACGACCGACTGCAGCAGGGCGGTCGGGGTGGCCGCATCGATCCGGCTGCGGTAATGCACCAGAACCTCACGATGTTCGTGCACGGGCAGTTCGTCGATCCCCCCGAGGGTTTCGAGTTCGGATCGCAGCAGGATCGCCGCCGTGCCGAGTGTGCCTCCGGAGAGGACGACCTCGCCGCACCCGACCACCTCATCCCCCAGCCGGACGCCGGTGACCCTCGACCCCGACGAGACCACGACGTCGACCTCCGCGTCGGTGCCGAGCATCAGGTTCGGACGACGCAGTGCAGGCCGGAGGTACGCCTCCGCCGCAGTCATGCGGAACATCAGGTCCCGATTGGATCGGACACGATTCACCCCGACGATCGGCCAGGGGTCGTCATGCCCACGCACCGGAAGAATCCGCCCCCAATACGATTCGAATCTGTCGACGACGGGTGCCAGTTCGTCGTCGGCGAACGCCGACACGGCCATCGTCCCACCTGCGCCGTCGAGTTCCTCGTACGAGTGCGCGACGTCGTCGATCCGCCACTGCCAGTCGACGAAGTCGTCGGCGTGCCAACGGAGGAAGTAGCCGCCGTTCACCGACGACGACCCGCCCAGTCCACGCCCGCGCACCACACCGAGCCCGGTCGCCTCATCATGGTAGGTGGCGTACGGCGAGCCACCCTCGATGGGCAGCGCGCGCAGATCCCGCACCTGCGACGACGGCCAGTCCGCTGTGCCACGATCCAGCAGCAGAACCGAGCGATCGGGGTTGCGCGACAACCGTTCGGCCAACACGCAGCCGGCGCTGCCCGCACCGACGATCACCGTGTCGACGACCGTGGGGAGATCGCTTCGCATCAGGTCTATGTGGTGAGAACAGGTCGCAGGGCACCCAGATCGCGTTCGTGCAACGCGCCCTGCCACAGGCCGGTGCCATACGCGAGGTCGTCGAGTCGCCGGAAGACCGTGTAGCCGAGTGGGCCCAGCGCAGGCCCCACCGCCGGCTCGGCGACCACCTGCCGGACCCACGACACGATCCCTTCGGCAACGGCGATCTCGATGGCCAGGCGCCGGAATCGAGCGGAGAACACCGCGAGGAGGACGGCGACCGGCCAGTAGTGCCGACATATCGCACCCGCCGCCTGGAGCAGGCCGAACCCGAGTGCACGGCCGGTCATCTGGGTCGCCACGATCGGGGCCCCGGGTAGCTCGCCCAGGCGCCGGCGCAGGCGCACCCCGGTCTGTCCGACGATGATGAGCGCGATCGCGAAGCCGATCTTCGTCCGCGTGAGAAGCGCGACGACCGCCACGGCCATCGGGATCGACATCACGACCGGCGCCGCGAAACCGCCATGCCGGGAGGCCAGGTACGCGGCGCCGGTTCCGTAGAAACGACGACGGCCGAGCACCGAGCGCACGTCGGTCCGGTGATCATGGGCGACCTGCGCCACCGGGTCGTAACGCATCCGCCAACCCGCCTTGTGCGTCCGCCAGCACAGGTCAACGTCCTCGGCGACCCGCAGCGACTCGTCGAAACCACTGAAAGCGTTGCGCCGCACCACCATCGCCGCACTCGGGACATATGGCACACGGCTACCGGGAACCACGGAGCACTCCTCGGGCCCCATGTCGAGAGAGGAATGTCCGTTCTCGTAGCGCTCGACCATAGACGCATCACGTGCGGTTCGGCTCAATCCGACGATCCGCGGCGCGACGATGGCCACGGCGGGGTCCGAGAAGTGGCCGAGCAGCATGGTCAACCAATCCGCACTGGGAACCACATCGGAATCGAGGAACGCGACGAAGTCGGTCGTCGCGGCCGCGGCGCCCGCGTTGCGTGCCGCAGCCGGCCCCCGATTCTCGTCGAACCGGAGCACAGCGACGCCGGGACGGGCGGCGTGGATGGGCTCGAGGGAGCCGTCGTCGACGATCACCACCTTCATCCCGGCCACCGCGTCGAGCAGGCGGTCGACGCCGGCCTGGTTGTCGCGAACGGGGACGACGACGGTCACATCGTCGGGTCGTGGCCCGAACATGGGGCGCGGGTTGGCGATTCCGCTGTCGAGCAGTCGACGGGCGAGACCGCGGGTGGCCGCGTCACACACCTCGATACGACCGTCCGCCGATGTCATCCCGAGGGCCGTATCGGTCAGCCGGAGCATGCGGGTCGGCGACCCGCCGACCAGGAACCGCAGGTCGCGGTGCCGGGCGCAGCGCATGTCGATCTGGACCTGGAATCCGTCGGGCAGGCCGGTCGCAACCGCCGTGGCGGCCTCGGGCGCCCGTTCCAGCGCCGTCATCCGAGTCGCCCGTTCTCGTCGATGGTCCAGCTTCGTACCGCACCCACCAGGCCCGACACCAGCTCGTCGGTCAGCCGCGCGCCGGCCTCACCACTTGCCCCGTCCGGGTCGCCGAGCACACCGTTGGTGCTGACGGCCGCGACGCCGCCGGCCCGCATCGTCGACAACAAGGTCGCAACCGGCGACACGTTCCCCGACTCCGCCGCCGACAGACTGACGGCCTCCGGGGAAAAGTGAAGCAGCACAGAGGTTTCGGTGAATCCAGCGTGGGCATCCCCACCCGGGAAGGCGCAGGGGAACCATGCGGCGTCGCGCCCCTCGTAGCGCAATCTCTGCACCGCGGAGGCCAGCGTCGAGCCGTTGCCGCCATGCCCGTTGACGAAGACCAGGCGATCCGCCCAGCGGCAGGCACTGCGACCGTACTCCACCAGCATCAGCTGCAGCGCCTCATGGCCGAGCGAGATGGTGCCCGGAAATCCTTCATGCTCGCCGCTCGCGCCGTAGTTCAGCCCCGGCGCCGTCAACACCGCGGACGTTCCATGCGGATCACCCGAGCCGAGCCGTGTCGCGGCCCGATCCGCCACCACCCCGGCGATGCGACTGTCGGTGTCGAGCGGAAGGTGGGGTCCGTGCTGCTCGGTCGCGCCCAGAGGGACGAGAAGGGTGACCGATCGGTCAGACAGTTCGGGCCAGTACAGCTGTCCCAGCGCGGCCCGACGTCCCATTCGTTCAACTTTAGCGATGCGCTCGGTGCGTGTTAACCGAGTCGGCGCATTTCTTCGATAGGAATCCGGCATCGGTGGGCTTCGGCAGCCCGTATGTCCGAGCGCTCGATCGGTTGTGGGATGCTGGACCGACAAACGTGAGACCCGACACATCGGAACGGGTACGGATCGGGAGGACACCATGACGTCATCTGCCGCGCACAGCAGCGGAAAAAACGGGCCCCTCAGCGCAATCCGCGTGGTCGAGTTCGCCGGCATCGGCCCAGGACCGCACGCCGCGATGCTGCTGGCCGATCTGGGGGCCGATTTGGTTCGCGTGCAGCGACCGGGTTCGCTCCCTGCGGCCGATCGCAACGCCGACGCGCTGCTGCGCGGACGGCAGGTCGTCGAGGCCAACCTCAAGGATCCCGCGGACCGGGACACCATTCTTCGACTGGTGGGCAAGGCCGACGTGATCCTCGAGGGTTTTCGCCCCGGAGTCATGGAGCGCCTCGGCTTCGGCCCGGACGACCTCGAGGCGGTCAATCCGGGCCTGGTCTACGGGCGGATGACCGGATGGGGCCAACAGGGCCCGCGTGCCGACCGCGCCGGCCATGACATCAACTACATCTCGCTGACCGGCATGCTGCACGCCATCGGCCGCAAGGACGACCGCCCGGTGCCGCCGCTGAACCTGGCAGGCGATTTCGGCGGCGGTTCGATGTTCCTGGTCATGGGTGTGCTGGCCGCGCTGCTCGAACGTCAGGTGTCCGGCCGCGGACAGGTCGTGGACGCGGCGATGGTCGACGGCGCATCGGTGCTCGGCCAGATGATGTGGGCTTTCCGCGGCACCGGCCTGTGGAGTGACGAACGCGGTGTGAACATGCTCGACACGGGCGCACCCTACTACGAGGTGTACGAGACCTCCGACGGCAAGTACATGGCCGTCGGAGCCATCGAGCCGCAGTTCTACGCCGAGCTGATCACCGGACTGGGCCTCGCCGACGCGGACCTGCCCGGGCAGAACGACATCGCGAACTGGCCCAAGCTCAAAGAGATCTTCACGAATACGTTCGCCTCGCGTACGCGCGACGAGTGGACAAAGGTCTTCGACGGAACCGACGCCTGTACCTCTCCGGTGCTCGACTTCGGTGAGGCGCCGTCGGACCCGCACATGGCGGCGCGCGCCAACCTGATCGAGATCGACGGCGTCATGCAGGCGCAGGTGGCCCCCCGCTTCTCCCGGACCAGCCCCGAGACCCCCTCCGGTCCGGCGCGCGAAGCCGTCGACCCCACCACTCTCTGGCAGGACTGACCCACCGCGCCGAGAGAACCCGGGTCCACCCAGAGTGCCCACACGGGTTCTCTCGGCGCGATTCCGGGTTCTGTCGGCGCGATTCCGGGTTCTGTCGGCGAGGTTCTGGGTTCTGTCGGCGAGTCAGACCTTGGTGGCACCCATGTCGATCTGGAACTCGGCACCGGTGATGGCCTTGGCCCCGTCGGACGCGAGATAGAGGACCGCGTCGGAGATCTCGTCGAGCGCGGCCACCGGGTGGTGATTCATCATCGAGGTGAGATGCGGTGCGACCCAGGGGATACCGAAGATTCTGTGCGCCTCGGTGTCGGCCACGCCCATCGGGGTGTCGACCGCATAGGGGTGCACGCTGTTGACCCGGATTCGGTAGTGGCCGAGTTCCTTGGCCGCGGACTGGGTGAGCCCACGCAGGCCGAATTTGGATGCCGAATACGATGCCTGTAGCGGCATCGCCTTCAAGCCGGCCGACGAACTGATGACGACGATCGAGCCCCCGTTGCCCGCCTCCATCATGTGCGGGATGGCTGCCTTGAGAGTCTTCCAGGTACCGACGAGATTCACGTCGACGACGTCGGTGAATTGTTCCTCCGAGAGCTCCCACACCGCGCCCCAGGTGAGAATTCCGGCGTTGGCGACGACAATGTCGAGGCGACCGAACTGCTCGACACCGTCGGCGACCAGCTGCTGCTGGAATGCGAGGTCGCGGGTATCCCCTTGCCGGGCAAGAATTTTGCCGCCCGCCTCCTCGACGAGGCGGATCGTCTCGGCGAGGTCGTCGGCGTTCGGCGCCGGATAGGTGGTGTGGTCGGCCACGGGCCCGGCGATGTCCATACCGATGATCGCCGCACCCTCCCGCGCGAATCGCAGCGCGTGATTGCGCCCCTGACCGCGCGCGATGCCGGTGATGTAGACGACCTTGCCGTCGAACTGCCCCATCCGCTCTGTGTCCTCGTCTGCTCATCGGTCACCCGCCACAGGCGACCGTCACAGCCAGAACTGTAACACGTTCTACTTTGTGGCGGGTGACCGCGAGGACCGGATGGTTCAGGCGTCGCCGAAGCTGCGCTCGAAATCGGCCGGGATGATGAGGTCATCACGCGAGAGTTCGTGAACACTCTTGTGCCCCAGCCCCATGACCACACCGTCGAGACCCATGCGCAGCAGGTCGAGGACGTTCTCCACGCCCGCCTGACCGTTGGCGCCGAGACCCCAGAGATAGGCGCGACCGATCATCACCGCACGGGCACCGAGCGCGAGCGCCTTCGCGACGTCGCTGCCACGGCGAATGCCGCCGTCGAGCAACACGTCGAGCTGCCCGCCGACCGCGTCGGCGATCGGTCCGAGCAACCGGATGGTGGCGGGGGTGCCGTCGAGATTGTTGCCTCCATGGTTGGAGACCGAGATCGCCGAGGCACCGATGTCGACGGCCCGCTTCGCATCGTCGAGGCGGGTGATTCCCTTGACCATGAACGGCCCATCCCACTGCTCGCGCAGCCACTTCAGGTCGTCCCAGGTGGGCGGCGGCGTGCTCATCCACTGTCCGTAGGCGCCGAAGAACGTCGGTCCCGCCTCGCCCTTGTGCACCAGGTTGGGGGCGGTGAGATCAGGGATCTCGACCTTGCCGTCGCGAATCCAGTCCAGCGCATAGCGTGGCTTGAGCGCGATCTCCGGCGCCAGCTTCAGCAGCGCCTGGAGATCGACCTTCTCCGGGATCTCCGGGCTACCCCAGTCACGACCGACGTTGAACACCCAGTCGGTGGTGACGATCAGCCCCTTCGCGCCGGCCTCCTTGGCGCGCTGGGCGCGAGCCAGGATCTCGTCGCGCGAACCGAGCCAATAGATCTGGAAGAAGACCTTGTCATTGACCGCGGTGACCTCTTCGATCGGATGAGATGCGAAGCTGGACAACCCCATCGCGGTGCCACGCGCGGCCGCGGCGCGGGCCACCGCGACCTCGCCGTCGGGGTCGACCGCCTGCACGCCGGTCGGCGAGATCATCACCGGGAAGGAGATCTCCTGTCCCATCACCGTCGTCGAGAACTCGCGGTCGGCCTGGGCGCCGACGACGTGCGGCGCGAAGCCGAGTTCGGAGAAGGCGTCGGTGTTGTCCTTGAGGGTGACGCCCGCCTGCGTACCGGCCACCAGCGACGAGTACACCGACTTCGGCAGCCGCTTCTTGGCGCGCCGCTGTGCTTCATGGACGGTTTCGAACCACGGGTTGCGGGCCCAGGGATTCTTGGCCATTGTTCTTCCTACCTACTTGTGGGTGACAGCACACCATCACCCGACCGCGAGCCGGGTGTGGCGTGGTGTCGCATCTTGGGGTTGTGTTACTCGGGTCTGGTTGTCAGGGCGCGAAACCCGCCAGCGGATTCTCGTCACAGCTCTTCGATGGCGGCGCCCCTACCGGGGTCAGGTCGCCGTCCGGACGCCGGGTCATCAGCGTCAGCGGAGTGCCGCGTGAATGATCCTTGTTCGCAGTCGGTTTGGTGCGGTCGCCGGCCAACAACTGCTCGCCATAGCCCTGCACGCATTCCGGGTCCGGGCCCGCCAACGGCAGGCCGGTGAAGAACTTCGCGGCCATGCAGCCGCCGCGACAGGCGTCGAAGTGGGCGCACTTGGTGCAGGCCCCGGCGTTCTGCGGTTCACGCAGTTCGGTGAACAGGTCCGAGTGCTGCCAGATCTGCTGGAAGCCACCATCGGTCGTGATGTTGCCCGCAAGGAAGTTCTCGTGGATCGCGAACGGGCACGCGTAGACGTCGCCGACCGGGTCGATCAGACACACGACCCGACCCGCGCCACACAGGTTCAACCCGGGCAGAGCACCTGCGCCGCCGGACCCGCCGAACGCCGACAGGTGGAAGAACGAGTCGCCGGTCAGGACGCCGTCGCCGTGGGCCACCAGCCAGTCGTAGAGCTCACGCTGCTGTTCGGGCAACGGGTGCAGGTCATCCCAGACGTCGGCGCCACGGCCGGACGGGCGCAGGCGGGTGATCCGCAGGGTGGCGTTGTAGCGGTCGGCCAACGCCTTGAACTCATCGAGCTGCGCGACGTTCTCGCGGGTCATGACCACACTGATCTTCGCGTCGGCGAAGCCGGCCTCATGCAGGTTCTCCAGCGCGCGGACCGCCATGTCGAACGAGCCCGGCCCACGCACGGAGTCGTTGACCTCCGCGGTCGCGCCGTCGAGTGAGATCTGCACGTCGACGTAATCCGACGCCGCGAGCCGCGCCGCGACTGCCTTGTCGATGCGTAATCCGTTGGTGGAGAACTTGACCCCCACCTGATGACTCGTCGCGTAGTCGACCAGCTCCCAGAAGTCCGGACGCACGGTCGGCTCGCCGCCGCCGATGTTCACATAGAAGACCTGCATGCGTTGCAGTTCATCGATGATCGCCTTGCACTGCTCGGTGGACAGCTCGCGTGGATCACGCTTGCCCGACGATGAGAGGCAGTGCACGCACGCCAGGTTGCAGGCGTAGGTGAGCTCCCAGGTCAGACAGATCGGGGCGTCGAGACCCTTCTCGAACTGATCGACCAGACGACCGACCTTCGGGGTTTGCACCGTCGGCGTCGGCGAAGCCAGGTCCGTTGTGGTGGGCGGCATTTCAAGCGTTGTCATTGCGGTGACTCCTCGGGGGCAGGCGAGTCGGTACGGCGGTCAGTGGTCGGTGCGTCGGATGATCATCCCGGAGTCGGCCAGCGCACCGAGCGCCTGCAGATACAGGGAACGGTCCGTGGCCCCGATTCCGGCGGCGGCGAGAGCGTCCTCGGCGCTCGGATGGTCACCGAGCGATCCGACGATGTCGACGACGGTCAGGTTCTTGAGAAACGACAGTTTGCGCGTACCGAAGTGGTACAGCAACGCCCCGAAGGGCTCGGGGCGCAGGGCCACCTTGGGATTGAGTGTCCAGGCATGCGCGGGGTCGAATCGCGGCGCGCTCCCGGCGCCGGCAACCGCATCAACGCGGTCGCCGGACGCCGGAGCAGATGTCGGGGTCGACATCAGTAGACCCCGCACATCCCGTCGATCGACACCTCTTCGACGAGCGACTCACCGACGAGTTCGTCCTGATTCGACGTGGCTTGCTGATCGGCCATGATCCAACCTCCATATTCTCTCGGTAGTGATGCGGATCACCGGATACTATAATGGCACTCGGTGCATAAAAACAGCCCCCAGCCAAAACTGATCAGATGGACAGGTGAAGATGAGCCAACCGGACTCGGCACCCTCGGTGCATCGACCCGGCCAGCTGGGCCGCAGGCCGGTGACGTCACGCGCGGAGATCAGTGCCGTGGCGATCGATCTGTTCACCGCCAAGGGCTTCGACGAGACCAGCGTCGAGGACGTCGCGGATGCGGCCGGGATCGCGCGCCGAACGCTCTTCCGCTACTACCCGTCGAAGAATGCGATCGCGTGGGGCGACTTCGACTCCCACCTCGCCGACATGCGCACACTGCTCGCCGACATCCCGTCGGAGCTCCCCATCGCCGAAGCGCTTCGTCGCGCCCTCATCTCCTTCAACACGGTTCCGCCGACCGAACTGGCCGGCCACCGTCGACGCATGTCGCTGCTACTCGGCGTCCCTGCCCTGCAGGCCCATTCGATGCTCATGTACGCGGAATGGCGTCAGGTCATCGCGGAGTTCTGCGCTCACCGTCTCGGCCTGGACGAACATGACCACCTGCCCCAGACGATCGCCTGGATGTGCCTCGGCACGGCACTCGCGGCCTACGACCAGTGGCTCTCCCATCCCGACGCAGACCTCGAAGCCCTCATCCTGGCGGGAAGCCGTACCCTTGCGGAGGGAGTCGGCGCCCTGCCGTGATCGGGCGGGGCTGCGGTAGACTCAAGTAGAACGTGTTCTAATTTTGCCCTGACCAGCACCGACGGGGACGATCGTGAGAGGTACGAGATGACAGAGCTGACACCACATGGCTCGCGCAGCGTGATCCTTACCGTTGCCGACGTCATCGACGAGACCGCCGACGCGCGCTCCATCGTCTTCGAGGTGCCCGACTCACACCGCGAGCCGTTCACCGAGTACCGGCCCGGACAGTTCCTGACCCTGCGCATCCCCAGCGACCAGACCGGCTCGGTGGCCCGCTGCTACTCGCTCGCGTCGGCGCCGCGGACCGATCGACTGCCGAAGGTCACCGTGAAGCGGACCGTGGACGGGTATGGCTCCAACTGGGTCTGCGACAACCTCACCCCCGGCTCGAAGATCGAGGTCCTGCCGCCCTCCGGCGTCTTCACACCCAAAGATCTCGACACGAAGCTGCTGCTGATCGCGGCCGGCAGCGGTGTGACACCGGTGATGTCGATTCTGAAGGCCGCACTGCACGGTGGAACCGCCCCGATCACCTTCTTCTACGCCAACCGCGGCGTCGACGACGTGATCTTCGCCGACGAACTGCGCGACCTGCAGCGTGCTCATGCCGACCGCCTCACCGTCATCCATTGGCTCGAGTCCCTCCAGGGCCTGCCCGACGACCGCGTACTCGCCACCACGTTCCGCTCCCTCGCCGACCACACGGCCTATCTCTGCGGGCCGGGACCATTCATGGATGCCGTCCACAAAGGCCTTGCCGGAGCCGGATTCCCGCATCACAACGTGCACACCGAGGTGTACAACTCCCTGTCGGGGGATCCGTTCGCCGACGTCGAGCTCGACGAGGTCAGCGAGGCCGAGGAGGCCGAAGCAGCCTCGGTCGAGGTGGAACTCGACGGCGAGACCCACACACTACGCTGGCCGCGCAAGCGATCACTGATCGACATCATGCTCGCCGCCGGCCTGGACGCGCCGTATTCGTGCCAGGAAGGCGAGTGTGGTTCCTGCGCCTGCACCCTGACAGACGGTACGGTCGAGATGGAGAACACCGGCGCGCTCGATCCCGAGGACATCGCCGACGGCTACATCCTCGGTTGCCAGGCCCACCCGACTTCGGATTCGCTGAAGATCGAGTTCTGACGACGAGCCGACCGTTCACGACGACAAATGGGGTGGTTCATGTCTCCGGTTCGATTGTCCCGGCTACTCGCGGGCATGTTGTTGTCCATCGGCACACTGCATTTCGTGGCGCCCAAGCAGTTCGACGCGATCATCCCGGAGGAGATCCCGGCCGATCCCCGGACCCTCACCTACGCTTCCGGTGTCGCCGAGGTCGCGATCGGTGCCGGCCTGCTGGTCCCGCGTACTCGTCGTGTGTCGGCCGCACTGGCTGCCGCGCTGTTCGTCGCCGTCTATCCCGCGAACCTCAACATGGTGCGGCTGTGGAAGGACAAGCCCGCGGCCATGCGCGCCGTGGCGATCGGACGTCTGCCCCTGCAGTTCCCGATGATCTGGGCGGCCATCAAGGTCTTTCGGTCCTCACCGAGCTGAGACCTGATTCCTCAGCGGAGCGACCGGAAGTACGCCCGTTCCTCGGCGTCGAGGTGCTCGATCGCGTAACTCAGTGCGGTACGGCCCATCTCGGGCGCGTGCGCACCGAGATAGTCGGTGAGGATGTCCCGGCCGACACGTTTGCCCATCTCCCGCAGCATCCACCCGGTGGCCTTCTGGATCAGATCGCGGCGATCGTCGACGACGCGCGGTACGACGGCGAGCGTCGCGTCCGCGATGCCATGCTTGAGAAACGCGAACGTACCGACGATCCCGGCTCGGCGAATCCACAGATCGTCGGCGGAGGCGAGTTCGACGAGCGGGCCGTGATCGTCGAGTCGGACCAGCCATGCACCGAGGATCGGGTCGGCAGATGAGTCGATGAGATCCCAGTTGTCCACCTGACCGGCGAACAGGGCGCGGCGGTAGAGGCTCACCCAGTCGACACGTGACGCATCATCGGTCGACCGTTCGAACTCGCCGCGCAACAGGAACAGCGCAATCAAGCGGTGCTCGTGGATCGACGACTCCAGCAGCTCACGAATCACGTCGGGTTCGACACCGCGAAATCGCTTGGCGACCTTACGTAATCGAGGCACGGTGACGCCGATGAACTCGTCGCCTTCGCCGTATTCACCGGGGCCGGTCTTGAAGAACCGTGCCGATCCGGCGGCGCGAACCGGGTCGGCGTGCTCGGCGACGGCGGCCACGATCTGTCCGACAGTCGCCTCCCCCACCCCGGGAGACCCTGCTCCGTCCGACGCGCCTGCGCCCATTCAGCCGACGACGTCGGCGATCGGGGTTCTGGTGAGCAACTTCGGCCTCGTCTTCATGACCGCGCCGACCTTGCCCGCGCCGACGACACCGGTGAGATAACCGTCCCGGCTGTAGTAGGCGAGGAACTTCGTCCCGTCGTCGTCCACCAGATGCAGGTCGTCGGTGGCCTCCGGCCGGCCGAGTACCTGGATCTTGAGACCGTATTGGTCGCTCCAGAAGTATGGCGGTGCGGCGGGGATCATCGCATCAGTCTGGGCGATCCGATGTGCGACGACCGTGGCCTGTTCGACGGTGTGCGTCCAGTGTTCGACGCGTCGGGTTCCGCCTGTCTCGGTCCGCCAGTTCGCGACGTCGCCGAGCGCGTACACGTCCGGGGCCGAGGTGGCGCCGTACTCGTCGCAGGCGACGCCACCCCCGGATTCGCGTGGGGCCAGGGCGATCCCGGAGCCGTCCAGGTAATCGATCACCGGGGTCGAGCCGATCCCGACGACCACGATGTCGGCGGCGAGTTCGGTTCCGTCGGCCAGCACGACGCCGCTGACCCGGCCACCGTCCGTGCGGATCTCGTCGACTCCGATCCCCGTCCGGACGTCGACTCCGTTCGCGACATGCATCCGGGTGATCAGCTCGCCGATCTCGGTGCCCAGGGCGGCCGCGAGCGGTGTCGGGGCCGGCTCGACCAGTGTCACCGCGAGACCGCGCTGGGTGAGGCTGGCGGCCACCTCGCAGCCGATGAACCCCGCGCCGACCACGACCGCCGCCGACGCCTGTTCGATCTCACCGCGCAGCGCCAATGCGTCGTCGATGGTGCGCAGGACGTGGACCCCGGCCACATCCTCGGTGCCGGGCAGCGATCGGGGTGCCAGACCTGTGGCCAGGACCAATGCGTCGTAACGCAACGTCTCCCGGTTTCCCGGATCGTCGAGTCGTTCGACGGTGACCGTGTGGTCGTCGGGCGCGATCGCGCACACCCGCTCGCCGACACGAAGGTCGACCGACGCGTCACCGAAGTAGTCGGCGGGTTTCAGGTCGACGCGATCGTCCTTGCCCAACAACACCGACTTCGACAATGGCGGTCGATCATAGGGTGGGTGCACTTCGGCTCCCACCAACGTGATCGGACCCGCATAGTCATTGGACCGCAGGCTCTCCGCTACGCGGATTCCGCCCAGACCCGCACCGACCACGACCACACCCGCGGCTGACCCGCTCATCTCCCATGCCTCCCTGACGCATCGTTCCGCGGTGCGGGCACGTGCCCGACTGCGGCTGCCGGCCGCCGATGGCCGACCCGGGGACGCGCTGGATGCATCCCCCTCACCGGGTGACGTCGCCGACCATGTCGAGGTCGGCGAGTCGCCAATGACCATCGACATTACGCATGGTGGCCCATCGAGCGGTAGGGGTCCTTTCCCCGTTCCGTTCTTCGGGATCTGTCACACCCTGGACCCGGATCGTCGGATCGGCGAACACGAGGACCTGGGCCTGGTCATCGGCGTAGGTGTTCACGCCGACGCCGACCACCCGCACCGACATCGTCGCACCGGTCTCGACAGCGCCGGCGAGCACCGCGTCGGGCCCCTGACTGCGATAGGTCTGCAGCAGCGGAGGGGCCAGGTGTGTGGCCACCGCGGCGCGGTCGGCGGGGCCGTCGGCGGGCGCAAAGGTCATGAGCGCGGTGACGGCGTCGCGGGTTGCCGTCAGCAGCGCGTCGCGCTGCGACTCGTCGGGCACCGGCCGCGCACGTGCGGCGGTCACGAAGGCAGCGACGGCCACCACCGCCGCGAGGATCGCGATCACGCCGAGTACGACGGCCCGGCGACGTCGACGCCGGGGCAGGTGGGCACGTGCGGTCATGCCTGGCCCGCCTGACTGATCAGCCACGCCGAATCTGTTCGGGTCATGGTCACCTCGACGGTCACCCGACGGTCCCGGACGTCTCCGCCGACGAGCTGCGGGTCGGTGGCCTCGGCCACCAGCAGCACCGTCGCCTCGGCGCCGGCATCCGCGGAGGGCGGGTCGGTGACGAGCCCGGCCGACAGCACCTCCCCGGTACTCGGCGAGTCCAGAGCGCCGACGGCCTGCGTCAGAGCGTCGCCCGCGGTCTGGAGCCGATCGCGTTGTGCGCCGGTGGTCACGGCCAGCGCCCGCTTCAGGTAGCCCTGGGGATCGGCGGGATCGGCGGTCAGCAGTGTGGTGACCGCGGCGCGGGATGCGTCCAGTGCAGCGGTGGCCGCGTTCGACCGGGCCTGCTCACCGCGGTTGTGCACCCACAGCGCGATCGCTCCGCCGGCGACGACGAGTGCGAGCACAGCGATCGCGCCGATGGCGATCAGGAACCTCCGGGTGCGCCGACGCGCCCGGTCGCGCAGTGGGGCCGCGGCGGCGATACGCGCCGATCGCGCGTTCCGGGTCGCCGCGTCCACCCGACGACGCGCCGCCGACAAGTCATCCGTCGTCGCCTTCGGCGCAGTGCCTCCCGATCCGGTCATGACATCACCTCCACCCGCGTAACCAACCATTTGTCGCCGTCGCGAGTGAATCGCGCTGCGACCGTGCGCTTCTCGGTGATCGGCGCCGAGTCGGCGGCGGCCGGAGTGGTCACCACGGTGGCGCGGATGAGGGTGTCACCACGATCTGGGGCCGCATCGATCACCCCGACGACGTCGGGTGTCCAGGTGATGCTGCGTGCCCCGGCCGCCGGGGGCCGCGTCAACTCGGTCGCATAGCGTGCCGCGAACTCCCCGCCGACGAGGCCGCGCGCCCGCGCACGATCGGACTTCCAGGAGCCGGCGTCGACCGAGAACACCTGGGCCACAATCCCACCTGCCTCGTGGCGAAGTTCCGTGCGGCTCTGCTCGGTGGCCGAAGCGGTGGCCGCGGCGCGCCATTGCCGACCGAGCACTCCGACGAGTCCCGCCAGCACGACCGCGATCACCACAGTGATGACGACTGCCGTGCGTACCGGGATCACCCGATCGGTGGTTCTCGGTGGTCTCGCTGCGGGCGGGCTCCCCGGGGCGGGGGCGGGATCGGTGCGCTTCACGGCAGGTACTGCACCGCCGCCATTTTCAGCCGACCGTCATCGGGTTGCATCAGGACGCGCAGGCGAAACTGCCGTACCGACTCGCCCGCGGCCGTCTCCGATCCTTGGAGGAACTCGACGCTGGCAGCGACCAGTACCGTTGCCTTGTCGCCGGATCTGCCCGACACTCCGGCGCCGTCCACCGTTCCGCGGGCGACGGTGCCCTGCGACTCGACGAAGCGTGAGTAGCTGTCCGCCGATTGGGCGAACTGGTCGCGGAACTCGCCGGTGGAGCCATCGAGGATGCGGCGCGCCTGATCCGGCCGACGATGGTCGGGACTGAGCAGCAGTGCGACGCCGGCAATCGCGGCCTGCTCATAGTCGGCGTCGGTGTAGGCGGCGTCGGCGCGCACCCAGACGGTGACGCCCACGGCCGCGACGACAACCGTGACGATGGCCGCCACGGCCATCAGCCACCCGACCCGCGACGGCCGTCGCAGCCCCGCACGGACTTCCACGGCCTCGAGCTCGTCGATCGCACGGCGCAGCTCGGCACGCGCGACCCGTTCGGCATCGAGCAAGGCATCGGTGGCCATCCGAGGGTCCTCTCCGCGGGGATGCCGACCTCCCCGTCGGCAGCCCCAGCCTAGTGGCACCCGCGGGCGGCCCTCGGCGCCTGCACCGTCATTCCCATGCGAATACCGGGCAAATCGCGCAGAATCAGCTATTACCTGCGAGGAGGCGCTGATGACGCGACCACAATCGACGACGAACTCGATCTTCCGACGCAAACCGGTGACGGGCGAGGGTGCGCCCGGGCATGCTTCCGGCGACCCCCATCTGAGCCGGAGTATCGGGACGTTCCAGCTGACGCTGTTCGGCGTGGGCGCAACGGTCGGCACCGGTATCTTCATCGTCGTCCCGGAGGCGATCAGCTCTGCCGGTCCCGCCGTCATATTGTCCTTCATCATCGCCGGCGTCGCGGCCGGTCTGGCCGCCATCTGCTATGCGGAGATGGCGTCGGCGGTGCCCGTGTCCGGGTCGAGCTACTCCTACGCCTATGCGACCCTGGGCGAGGTCGTCGCGATGGGCATCGGCGCCTGTCTCATGCTCGAATACGGCGTCTCGGCCGCCGCCACCTCGATCGGTTGGGGGCAATACCTCAACGAACTGATCGGGAACCTGTTCGACTGGCAGATCCCGCACGCGCTGAACGCGGCACCCTGGGGCGTCGACGACCCCGGCATCATCAATTTGCCGTCGGTCATCCTGATCTTCCTCTGCGGACTCCTGCTGATCCGCGGGGCGAGCGAGTCGGCTCTGGTCAACACGGTGATGGTACTCATCAAGCTCGGCGTCCTGCTGCTGTTCGGGGCGGTCTGCCTGACGGCCTTCACCTCGAGTCACTTCTCACCGTTCATGCCCGAGGGGATGTCCGGCGTGACCTCGGCGGCGGCCGTCATCTTCTTCACCTTCATCGGACTCGACGCGGTGTCGACAGCGGGCGACGAGGTGCGCAACCCACAGAAGGCCATGCCGCGCGCGATCATCGGCGCGCTCGTGATCGTCATCAGCATCTACCTGCTGACAGCCGTGGCGTCGATCGGGGCGCAGGCATGGACCGAATTCAATCCGGACGACGAGGCGAGCCTGTCGCAGCTGGCCAACAACGTCACGGGCAACACCATCGTGGGCAACATCATCGCGGTCGGCGCGGTCATCTCCATCTTCTCGGTGACGCTCGTGGTGATCTACGGGCAGACCCGCATCCTCTTCGCCATGGGCCGCGACGGCCTGCTGCCGTCGGCGTTCTCCAAGGTCAGTCGTACGACCATGGTTCCGGTGAACAACACCGTCATCGTCTGCACGGTGATCGCCATCCTCGGCGGCTTCGTCCCGATCGACAAACTCTGGGATCTGGTCTCGATCGGCACTCTCGCGGCATTCATCGTGGTGTCCATCGGCGTGCTGATCCTGCGCCGGACGATGCCGCACCTGGATCGGCCGTTCAAGGTCCCGGGTTATCCGGTGACGCCCGTCCTGTCGGTCGCGGCGTGCATCTGGATTCTCAGCGGGCTGCACTGGGTCACGTTCATCTTCTTCGGCCTGTGGGTCGGTGTCGCGCTGATCTTCTACTTCCTGTGGGGCCGACGCCACAGCAGGCTCAACCAGGCGCCGGGCACCGCGTCCGACAAGGTGGCGCCGTGACGATTCTGGTCGGATACGTCCAGGGCGAGGGTGGTCTCGGCGGGGTGCAGCTGGGCGCGATGATGGCCGAGTCGCTCGGCACCGATCTCGTCGTCGCGACCGTCGTGCCGAAACCCTGGACGACACCGTCGATGGGCAAGATCGACGCCGAGTTCGTCACGTGGACCGATCAGGTAGCCGACAAGGCCGCCGCCGAGATCACCGAGTACATGCAGATCTACCCGCCGGAGCTGGCGTGGCGATTCCTGCGCCTCGATCACCGAACCGCCTCGGCGGCACTGATCGACTGCTCTCGGGAGCTGTCCGCAGACGGGATCGTGATCAGCTCCACCGGGGACGGCCAGTTGGGTCAGATCGTCATCGGCTCGACCGGCGACACGCTCATGCATCGCTCGCCGATACCGATCGGGATCAGTCCTCGCGGCTATCGCTCGCCCAAGGACGGTCGGCTCAAGCGAGTCACCGCCGCGATCGCCGGTTCCGATCCGGCATCGGTGTCGGTGGTCGATCGGGCCCGAGCGTTGTCCGACCGGATGAACGCCCCACTGCGTCTCGTCACCTTCGCGGTCCGGGGCGGCGCGATGTATCCCCCGCTGGTCGGTCTCAGCATCGAGGACACCGTGCTCGCTCAGTGGAAGGAGCAGTCGCTCGAGGCTCAGGAGAAGCTGGTGAACGACGGTCGCCTTCCCCCGGACACCGAATGTGTGGTCGCCGCGGGGCGCGGCTACCGGGAGGCCTTCGACTCCGTCGAATGGATCGACGGCGAGGTGCTGTTCGTCGGCAGTACCCGTGAGGGCATTCTGTCGCAGGTCTTCCTGGGTTCGCGTGCCACCAAGATCATCCGGCACTCGTCGGTCCCGGTGGTGATCCTCCCCCGCTGATCAGCGTCCGGCGATGCGCTTGTCGTACTCGGCGCGGCCGGCGCGGTCGAAGTCGAGGAAGATGCTGTCCAGCTTGGTCATCCGACGCGACGCGCGCTTGGATCGTTGGGTGAACAAGGGATTGAGCGCGACCCACGCCATCGACCGAGGGGCCGTCACCCGGACACGTGGACGAGCGATGATGCCCACCACCTCGGCGGCGACGTCCTCGGGTTCGCTCACCCGGATGAAGGCGTTCGTCTTGAGTCCGTCGATGAGCCCGGTCCGAGTGAACGTCGGCAGCACCGTGCTGATCCGTACCCCGGACCCGCTCAACTCGGCGTCGAGTGCCTCGGAGAACTCGATGACACCGGCTTTCACTCCGTTGTAGACCGCCATTCCCGGTGTGGGCAGGCGACCGGCCACCGACGCGATGTTGACGACCTGGCCGCGACCGCGTTCGACCATCCGACGGGCCGCCAGCTGCGTGCCGGTCAGCACACCCACCAGGTCGATGTCGACGGTCCGGCGGATCATCGCGTCGTCGAAGGAGAGGAAGTGGCCCACCGGCATGATGCCGGCATTGTTGATGAGTACGTCGATCGGCCCGAGCGCGGCTTCGACGGCGTCGAGGAACGCGGTGAACGATTCGCGGTTCGTCACGTCGACCCCGAATCCCTCGACCCCGAGGTCGGCGGCAGCCTTGCCCACCGCCTCGTCGTCGATGTCGCCGAGCGCTACCACCGCTCCGGCCTCGAACAGCTGTGTCGCGGTTTCGAATCCGATCCCACGCGCACCACCGGTGATGGCGATGACCTTGCCGCGCAGGGCCGATCGGATCTCTTCAGGATCGGCGCCGCGGCGCAGGCGATCAAGGACTGACATGGGTTGTTCCTTTCGTGGTCACAACAAATCTCGGCGCTGCCGCCTCATCGCAGGCTCTGAGGTGCGGGCTTGCGAACCTCCCCCGTCACGAAGGCGCGCCCTTCGTGACGGCCCTCCGCTAGCGCTCCGGACCTCCTCAGGGACCGGAACGGCCGCCCCCGCCACCGGGCCCCACGACGCTCCCCCGCTCCCTGAGGAGCGAGCCTGCGAACTCTCCCGCTCCCTGAGGAGCGAGCTTGCGAGCGTCACGAAGGGGCGCCCTTCGTGACGGCCCTCCGCTAGCGCTCCGGACCTCCTCAGGGACCAGAACGGACCCGCCCCTCCGCTAGCGCTCCGGACCTCCTCAGGGACCGGAACGGACCCGCCCCTCCGGCTAGCGCTCCGGACCTCCTCAGGGACCGGAACGGACCCGCCCCTCCGGCTAGCGCTCCGGACCTCCTCAGGGACCGGAATGCACACGCCCGCGGGACCGGAATGGCCCCGCCCCCGCCGGCGGCCCCACACGGCTCACCAGATCATCGGGGCCAGATACTTCGCGGCCAACTGGCGAACGGCCTCGGGTTGCTGCTTCGTCTCATCCGAAGCCGGGATCTCCAGGAAGGAGATCACCAGCCGGACATGGAGTTCCACCGCCTGGTGAAGATCCTCGTCGGGCATCTGCGCCCCCGCGTCCCGCAGGGTGTTGGCCACCCGGTCGGTCACCATGTCGATGAACAGGGACGTCACCGACGCGGTGATTCCCCGCATCTCCGAATCGGTGAGGACCAGCCTGCGCATCAGCGGATCCTCGGAGATCATCACCGCGCCCTCGGCGAAGGCCTCCACGACCGCGTCGGCCGGGCCGAGTCCGACGACCGCGTTCATGAGGCGGTGCATACCCCGTTCGTAGAGGTCGTTGGCCACCGCGAGCAGCAGCGCCTCCTTGTTCGGGAAGCGGCGATACAGGGTGCTGCGACTGACGCCGGCCTGCGCGGCCACCTCGTCCATGTTCGCGCGCCGGACCCCCACCGCGGTGAACTCGGTTTCGGCGGCCGACAGGATCGCCTGTTCCTGATCCTCGGGGCTCGCGGTGTTGCGCGCCTTGCGTGGGGCCTTGGTCGATGACATCGGAGCGGGCGTCATCGGCGTCGGAGGTCCACGGGCAGTTTGTCCTTCGGGACCGGAAGCGAGCTGTAGTCCATCGGGACCTGGTAGTCGTCCGGGACCGACCACTCGTAGTTCCGCACCAGGTGATGCAGGATCGTCTTGATCTCCATCTGGCCAAAATACAGCCCGATGCACTTGTGCACGCCGCCACCGAACGGCGTCCACGCCATCCGGTGTCCCTTGTCCTCGGCCCGCTCGGGCGAGAATCTCTCCGGGTCGAACATGTCCGGGTTCGTGAAGAACTCGGGGTCGCGGTGATTGGTCATCTGCGGCACCGAGACGAAGCTTCCCTTCGGGATGTAGTAGCCCTGAACCGAGGTGTCCTTGATGGCCATGCGCGGCTGCGCCGGCACCGGCGGACACATCCGCAGGGATTCCTTCATGACGAGGTCAAGTGCGGAGAGCGACTTGAGGTCGTCGTATCCGAGCTCCGGGTTCAGTTCCATCGACTGCTCGTGGGCCTTGCGCTGCCACTCCGGCGATTTCGCCATGCGGTAGGCCATCTGCGTCATGGTGATGGTCGAGGTGTCATGGGCGGCCATGAGAACGAAGATCATGTGATTGACGACGTCCTCGTCGGTGAAGCGGTCGCCCTCGTCGCTCTCTGCATGACACAGCACCGAGAAGAGGTCCGGGGTCTCGCGCGCCCGCTTTGCCGCGATGTTCTCGTGGAAGAACTCCTCGAGCACCTTGCGCCCGCGGAGCCCTTTCCACCACCGTCCCCCCGGGACGGGTTTGCGAACGTAGGCGACGCCGGCCCGGACCGTGTCGATGAACGCCTTGTTGATCTTGTCGGCCTCGTCCTTCGGCAGTTCCAGACCCAGGAAGACCTCGAGTGCGACGTCGAGCGTGAGCGCCTTGAACTCCTCGAACATCTTCACGTTCCCGGTCGGGAAACGCTCGACCCGGTCGGCGATCATCGGCTGCATCTCCTGCATGTAGCCCTTCAGCACCGACGGTGTGAAGGCCTGCTGCAGGATGTGCCGGTGATGACGGTGCTCGTCGAAGTCGAGCAGCATGATGCCGCGGTTGAAGAAGGGGCCGATGAAATAGCTCCACGCCGGGCCGTTGGCGAATGCCTTGTCGCGATTCATCAGGATCTCATCGGCGGCGCGCGGACCCGAGGCGATCACCATCTGGATTCCGAGGGCGTTGAGTCCGGACACCTGACCGAAACGCGCGAGCCGCTCGTCGCCGAACGCGAACGGGTCGCGCCGCATCGCCATCATCTCGAGAATCCCGTTGCGCTCGGCGCAGGGCACTTCCAGCAGGCCGCTGTCGGCCGGGGCCTGGGCAAACACCGTTGTCATCGCCATCTCCTCGCCACCGTGAATTTTCGATCAGCAACCTCCGGACGTGGTGTGACGTCGGTCGCATCAGTTCTATTGGAACAGATTAGCGGAAATGTTTCTAGGGCCGTGTCCGAGGGCCCCGTTCGGCGAGAAGCGCGTGACACCGCCGCACCCGGTCGCGCCACCAGCGATCACGATCGGAGTCGGCGAGCGGGGCCGAGCCCGGATCGATCGCGCCGGGTCCGAACCACCGCGGGGTGACCGACCCGTCCGCGGGCACGAACGGCTCCGCGACGTCGGCGGTGAAGAGGGTCCCGGTGGCCAGGCCGCACGCGTGGTCGAGCGACGGCAGCGCCGCGGCGGTCGCGACGCCCGCGGCGATCCCGACCGCCGAATCCAGCGCCGACGACACGACCACGGGCAGACCGAGATCCTCGGCCAGCTGCAGCGTCGCGCGCATTCCCCCGAGCGGGGCGACCTTGATGATCGCCAGATCCGCGGCGTCGGCGGCGACCACCCGATACGGGTCGGCCGCCTTGCGGATCGACTCGTCCGCCGCGATCGGGACGTCCACGGCCCGGCGCACCGCGGCAAGTTCTTCGACGGTGACACATGGCTGTTCGACGTACTCGACGTCGCCGATCGCACGGATCGCACGGATCGCTTCGTCGACGGTCCAGCCGGCGTTGGCGTCGATGCGCACCGTCGGCACCACGGCGCAAGCGGCAGCCACACGGGCAACGTCGTCGTCCAGCGTCTGGCCTCGCTCGGCGACCTTCACCTTCGCGGTGGTCGCACCGGGGTTACGGGCGAGGATCGCGGCCACGTCGTCGGCCGGGACGGCAGGAACCGTCGCGTTCACCGCGACCTCGTCGCGGCAGGCCGGCGGCGGACCCTGGTAGGCCGCCTCGATCCCCGCGGCAAGCCAGGCCGAGGCCTCGGGGTCGTCGTACTCGACGAAGGGGCCGAACTCTCCCCACCCCGCCGGGCCGGCGAACACCATCGTCTCGCGTTCGACGAGCCCGCGGAACCGGCTCCGCATCGGCAAGCGAACCGTGATCGCCGAAGCGAGCAGTTCGTCCACGGGCGGCAGCAGGCTGTCCACCATGACATCACCTCCAACCCAGCTCGGTTGAAACAAATCTTTCATTCCGTTCCAACCTGCGTTAGTCTCCTCTCATGTCAGTCAACCAGGACTATGAGCGGGCAATCCGTGAGGCCGAGCCCGTCGTCGTCGACGACGTCGACACCTCCGACGTCGCGCCCCGCCTGGGCGCCGATTCACTGGTCTGGAAGTTCTACGGGGACAGTCGGGGCATCCTCGGCTTCCAACGACTCGCGGGCACCGAGAACTGCATCGAACAACTCGGGCAGGCCGTCCTGGACCACTCGGTCATCTTCGACGACTTCCTCGGGCGCGCGCGGCGTACCGGCCCGCCGGTGATGAAGACCGTCTACAGCACCGAGCCGCAGAAGTGGGGTCGCACGGTTCGCGATTTCCATCGCGACATCAAGGGCACGATCAGCGACGGATCGCGCTATCACGCACTCAATCCCGAGCTCTTCTATTGGGCGCACGCCACATTCGTCGATCAGGTGCTCTTCATCACCGACACGTTCATTCGTCGCCTCAGCTATGTCGAGAAGGTGCAGATCTTCGAAGAGAGCAAGATCTGGTATCAGCTCTACGGGGTGAGCGCGCGCAGTCAGCCACAGACCTATGAGGAGTTCCTCGCGTACTGGGACGACATGTTGAACCGCTTCGTTCCACACAAGACGGTCGTCTACGCGACCGGCTACATCCGACAGGGACTCCCCCGCCCGAAGAGGGTGCCCGCACCCGTCTGGAAGGTTGTCTCGGCACCATTGAACGCCTTCCTCCGCACGGTCATCGTCGGGACTGTGCCCCAACAGATGCGCGACGTCTGCGGGTTGGAGTGGAATGAGAAACGCGAGAAGCACTTCCAGCGTTTCGCGGCCACCATGCGTGCACTCAACCCGGTGTTCAACCGGCTCCCACTGAAGTGGCTCTACGTCCCGTGGGCGTATCGGGCCTGGCAGGAGATCGGCATCGATCCGCGTCCGCTCCACAACAAACCGGCCGCCTGAGCGCACTCGCCCGCGACCTGGCCGGTTCGCCCCGGCTGGTGGCGTGCGGGCCGGTCGCGGTCAGGTGGCGCGGAGGAACTCGCCTGCCGCGGTACCGAAGTCGTCGACACGATCACGGTGCACACTGTGCCCGATGTCGATCACGGTGAGCTGCGCGTCCGGCATCGCGTCGCTCAGTGCATGCAGGTGCCGCGGCGGGAGAAAGCTCCGCCCGCCACCGGAGATGACCAGGGTGGGCGCCGTCACCACCTTCAGCCGCGCCCACCACCCCGGATCGGCGACCGCGAACTGCGGGGACACCTCGGTGGCCACGCGCCGGTCGAAGCGGATGAGCGGCACCGGATTCCGCACCGCCCACCCCAGTCCTCGAACCCGCTCACCGAGCGAGGCGGCGACGACGATGTCCTCATCGACGTCGTGCTGGTCGCGGGGCATCGGCGGGATCTCCTCCAGGACCAGACGGCGCACTCTGTCGGGGACGTCCATCGCCAGCCGCAGTGCCGAGTGCGCGCCCAATGAGTGCGCGACCACGTCAGCCACCGGGATTTCGAGGTCGTCGAGTACGAAGCGCAGGTCGTCTCGGAAATCGTCGAGGAGGTAGGTCTCGGCGTGGCCGCTGCGCCCGTGACCACGCAGGTCGACGGAGACGACCGTCCTGCCGTCGCGCCGCAGTGCGCCGGCGAAGGCCCGCCACGTGCTGTGGTCGGCGGCCATCCCGTGGACCAGCAGGACCGGAGGACGGTCGCGGTCGACACCAGAGACCCGGACACCGAGCGCGAGGTCCCCGGACGGCGTCGGTCGATGCAGAACTCGCATGCGTACGAGGGTAATGAGTGGCGCATCTGCTGGGATTACGGGTTCCGTCGGCGCGATTATGGGTTCTGTCGGCGCGATCGAGGGTTCCGTCGGCGCGATCGAGGGTTCCGTCGGCGCGTTCGAGGGTTCCGTCGGCGCGATTACGGGTTCCGTCGGCGCGTTCGAGGGTTCCGTCGGCGCGTTCGAGGGTTCTGTCGGCGCGATCGAGGGTTCCGTCGGCGCGATCGAGGGTTCCGTCGGCGCGATTACGGGTTCCATCGGCGCGATCGAGGGTTCCGTCGGCGCGATTACGGGTTCCATCGGCGCGATTACGGGTTCCGTCGGCGGGCGGCGCGCGCTCAGCGCCGGGGTCGCGGTGGCCTCAGTCGCGGAACCACCCGCTGCGTTTCGCGTTGAACACCATGTCCTGCCAATAGCCCCACTGGTGGGTTCCGACCGCGGGATAGTCGGTGGTGATGCGCACGCCCGAGAGCGCAGCGGCCACCTCGAACGAGCGGGTCTGCGCCAGCGACACCACTTCGAGCGGCGTGCCCTTGATGGAACCGATCGCGTCGGTGTTGTACTTACCCCACACGCCTGATGCGGCGCCGACGCGGATGTGCATCCCCCGCATCCGTGAGATCTGGGCCAGCGCGTCGTTGCGTATCCAGCGATCGTCCCACGGCGGTCCCCACATGCTGTCCGCACTGAAGGGGCCGACCCCGGCCTCCATCCCGGCATCGATCAGGGCCAGTCGCACCGCCTCACGCATCGTCGGTGCCGACAGGTTCAGAAATCCCGACATCGAGAAGATGTGCGAGATCCGCTTGCGGTGGTAGGCGCCGTAGATCATCGCCGCGTTGCCACCCATCGAGATGCCCATGATCGCGTATTTCGACCGGGGACCTACGGCGAGTCCGCGGGCGTCTAGTTCGTTGACGATCGTGTTCAGCCGGCAGGTCCACCGATAGCGATACTTGATCTTGTTGGCGGGGCTGGCCGCATTCCAGTCCGTGTAGAAGCTCGCGAGCCCGCCGACCGGTTCCACCACGTTCACACCGGAATTGGCGATTCGCTGAATCCGGGTCTCATGCCGCCACCCGCTCATGTCATTCGTCGCCCGAAGACCGTCGAGGGCGATAACGGTCTTGTAGTTGCCCCACCGGACCCACATGTCCACCGGCGTCGACGGCATACCGCAACCCGCAACGTAGAAGCGGCTCAAGGACGCAGCATTCGCGGTGCCGGCCCCGACGGACCCGATGCCGACGATGGTTGCCGCGACGAGTAGGCAGACGAGGACTCGACGACGCAGCGCCAGCCGGCGTGGTCGGATGGTGAGAACTGGCACCGCAGTACCGTAATCCGTTGTGTCACCGGGTCGCCACAGCTGTGACCAGAGCAGCGGCAGACCGAAACGGGGCTGTTACCAAAGTGTCTGGTGCCACTAAAGCTACTGGAGTGATCCGATTGCGCGGGTCACTTTCGATACCGCGCGCGGCGCGGGAGAACGCGGGTTGTCGACGACCCGCGCGACCCCAGCCGACCCGCGCGAACCGAGCCGACCCGCGAACCGAGCCGACCCGCGCGAACCGAGAGCATCCGCATACCGAGGAGAAGCGCGATACGAGCAAAGGCGCCCGGCCACTTTCGTGACCGGGCGCCTTCTCGACTCAGTGAGTCAGATCGTCAGGAGGACAACCTCACTTGTTGATCTTGGTGACTCGACCCGCACCGACGGTGCGACCACCCTCGCGGATGGCGAAACGCAGGCCCTCGTCCATGGCGACCGGCTGGATGAGCTTGACGCTCATCTCGGTGTTGTCGCCCGGCATGACCATCTCGGTGCCCTCGGGGAGGGTCACGACGCCGGTCACGTCGGTGGTACGGAAGTAGAACTGCGGACGGTAGTTGTTGAAGAACGGGGTGTGGCGTCCCCCCTCGTCCTTGCTCAGGATGTAAGCCTGGCCCTCGAACTCCGTGTGCGGAGTCGTGGTGCCCGGCTTGACGATGACCTGACCACGCTCGACGTCCTCACGCTTGAGGCCGCGCAGCAGCAGACCGGCGTTGTCGCCTGCCTGTGCCGAGTCGAGCAGCTTGTGGAACATCTCGATACCGGTGACGGTGGTCTTGGTGGACTTGTCACGGATGCCGACGATCTCGACTTCCTCGTTCACGTTGACCTCGCCGCGCTCCACACGACCGGTGACCACGGTGCCGCGGCCGGTGATGGTGAAGACGTCCTCGACAGGCATGAGGAACGGCTTGTCGGTCTCACGGACCGGGTCCGGGATCGACTCGTCGACGGCAGCCATGAGCTCCTCGACGGACTTGGTCCACTCGGGGTCACCCTCGAGCGCCTTGAGCGCCGAGACCTTCACGACCGGAGCTTCCTCGTCGAACTCCTGGGCGGCCAGCAGTTCGCGGACCTCCATCTCGACGAGCTCGATGATCTCGTCGTCGTCGACCATGTCGGCCTTGTTCAGGGCGACGAGGATGTAGGGCACACCGACCTGGCGGGCCAGCAGCACGTGCTCGCGGGTCTGCGGCATCGGGCCGTCGGTGGCGGCAACCACGAGGATCGCGCCGTCCATCTGGGCCGCACCGGTGATCATGTTCTTGATGTAGTCAGCGTGACCGGGGGCGTCAACGTGTGCGTAGTGACGCTTCTCGGTCTCGTACTCCACGTGCGAGATGTTGATCGTGATACCACGAGCCTTCTCTTCCGGAGCCTTGTCGATCTGATCGAACGCAAAGCTCTGGTTGAGATCCGGGTACTTGTCGTGCAGCACCTTGGTGATGGCCGCGGTCAGCGTGGTCTTGCCGTGGTCGACGTGACCGATGGTGCCGATGTTCACGTGCGGCTTGGTCCGCTCGAACTTCGCCTTCGCCACTTTGTTTGTCCTCCTGGACTGTTGTTGTCCTGCTGGGCGGATCCCAGCAGGAGTCGTTACTTACGTTGTCGCGCCCGCTCTGGGTTGTTGCCAGCGCTTGGTCGCTGCGACAACCGACTTATTCGCCGGTCGCCTTAGCGATGATTTCCTTCGACACGTTCGACGGAACCTCCGCGTACGAGTCGAACACCATGGAGTAGTTTGCCCGGCCCTGGGTCTTCGACCGAAGGTCTCCGATGTAGCCGAACATCTCCGACAGCGGAACCTGTGCCTTCACGACACGGGCGCCACTGCGCTCCTCCATGGCCTGGATCTGGCCACGGCGGGAGTTCAGGTCGCCGATCACGTCACCCATGTAGTCCTCCGGAGTCGTGACCTCGACGGCCATGATCGGCTCCAGGATGACCGGGCTCGCCATCTTCGCAGCCTCCTTGAGGGCCTGCGAACCGGCGATCTTGAAGGCCATTTCCGAGGAGTCGACGTCGTGGTACTGACCGTCGAGCAGGGTGACCTTCAAATTGACCAGCGGGTAACCGGCGAGAACGCCGTACTGCATCGCATCCTGCGCGCCGGCATCCACGGACGGGATGTACTCACGCGGGACGCGACCACCGGTGACAGCGTTCGCGAATTCGTAGGTCGCACCGTCCTCGGCGTCCACGAGGGGCTCGAGTTTGATGATGACCTTGGCGAACTGGCCGGAGCCACCGGTCTGCTTCTTGTGGGTGAACTCGTGCTTCTCGACCGTCTTGCGAATGGTCTCGCGGTAGGCGACCTGCGGCTTGCCGACGTTCGCCTCGACCTTGAACTCGCGCTTCATTCGGTCGACGAGGATGTCGAGGTGGAGCTCGCCCATACCGCCGATGACGGTCTGGCCGGTCTCCTCGTCGAGCTTCACCGAGAAGGTCGGGTCCTCTTCGGCCAGCTTCTGGATCGCGGTGCCGAGCTTCTCCTGGTCGGACTTGGTCTTCGGCTCGATCGAGACGTTGATGACCGGGTCCGGGAAGCTCATCGACTCCAGCACGATCGGCGCGCTGGCATCGCACAAGGTGTCACCGGTGGTGGTGTCCTTCAGGCCGATCATCGCGTAGATGTGGCCCGCGGTCGCATCCTCGACCGGGTTCTCCTTGTTGGCGTGCATCTGGAACAGCTTGCCGATGCGCTCTTTCTTGCCCTTGGTGGCGTTGAGCACCTGGGTGCCGGCACTGATCCTGCCCGAGTAGACACGGACGAAGGTCAGCTTGCCGAAGAACGGGTGTGCGGCGATCTTGAACGCGAGCGCCGAGAACGGCTCGTCCGACGACGGCTTGCGGGAGAGGACTTCCTCCTCGTTGCCCACGGCGTGACCCTCGACCGAGGGGACGTCGAGCGGCGACGGCAGGTAGTCGATGACCGCATCGAGCATGGGCTGGACGCCCTTGTTCTTGAACGCCGAACCACAGATCACCGGGTAGTACTCGCGCGCGATCGTCAGCTTGCGGATGGCAGCCTTGATCTCCTCGACGGTGAGTTCCTCGCCGCCGAAGTACTTCTCCAGCAACGCCTCATCGGTCTCGGCGACGGTCTCGAGCAGCTTCTCGCGGTATTCGGCGGCCTGGTCGACGAGATCCGCGGGGATCTCCTCGATGGTCGGCTCGGCACCGATCTCCACGGTGCCGCGCCACGTGATCGCCTTCTGCTCGATCAGGTCGACGACGCCGTCGAAGTTGTCCTCGGCGCCGATCGGGAGCTGCAGCACCAGCGGCTTCGCGCCGAGACGCTCCTCGATGGTGCGCACGGTGAAGAAGAAGTCCGCACCCAGCTTGTCCATCTTGTTGACGAAGCAGATACGCGGGACTTCGTACTTCTCGGCCTGCCGCCAGACCTGCTCGGACTGCGGCTCGACACCTTCCTTGCCGTCGAACACGGCAACGGCACCGTCGAGCACGCGCAGGCTGCGCTCCACCTCGACGGTGAAGTCGACGTGGCCGGGGGTGTCGATGATGTTGATCTGGTTCTTGTTCCAGAAACAGGTGACCGCGGCGGAGGTGATGGTGATCCCCCGCTCCTTCTCCTGCTCCATCCAGTCGGTGGTCGAGGCACCGTCGTGGGTCTCACCGATCTTGTAGTTCACACCGGTGTAGAAGAGGATTCGCTCGGTCGCGGTCGTCTTGCCGGCATCGATGTGGGCCATGATGCCGATGTTGCGAACCTTGTTCAGGTCGCTGAGCACTTCCTGTGCCACTTGGTTTCCCTTCGGGAATTGCTGTTGAACAAAGGGCATGCGCTCCGCGTGACCGTGGTTCGATCACGCGGAGCATGTTCTCACCAGCGGTAGTGCGCGAACGCCCGGTTGGCCTCGGCCATCTTGTGGGTGTCCTCGCGACGCTTGACCGACGCACCGAGGCCGTTGGAGGCATCGAGAAGCTCGTTGGCAAGGCGCTCGACCATGGTTTTCTCGCGACGCTGACGGCTGAAGGTCACCAGCCAGCGCAGCGCCAGGGTGTTGGCGCGGTTCGGCTTGACCTCGACGGGCACCTGGTAGGTGGCGCCACCGACGCGGCGGCTCTTGACCTCGAGGGTCGGCTTCACGTTGTCCAGCGCGCGCTTGAGCGTCACGACGGGATCGGTGCCGGTCTTCTCGCGGGCCTGTTCGAGGGCCTGGTACACGATGCGCTCGGCGGTCGACTTCTTGCCGTCCAGCAGGATCTTGTTGACCAGCTGGGTGACCAGCGGCGAACCGTAGACGGGATCGTTGATGAGGGGGCGCTTGGCAGCGGGTCCTTTACGTGGCATGACTTATCAGTTCCCCTTCTTCGCGCCGTAACGGCTGCGCGCCTGCTTGCGGTCCTTGACACCCTGGGTGTCGAGCGAGCCGCGGATGACCTTGTAGCGGACACCGGGGAGGTCCTTCACACGACCACCGCGGACGAGCACCATCGAGTGCTCCTGCAGGTTGTGACCCTCACCCGGGATGTAAGCGGTGACCTCGACGGCACTGGTCAGGCGCACACGGGCGACCTTACGCAGCGCGGAGTTCGGCTTCTTCGGGGTGGTGGTGTAGACGCGCGTGCACACGCCACGACGCTGCGGGCTCCCCTTGAGGGCCGCGGTCTTGGTCTTGGCAGCCTTGTCGTGACGGCCCTTGCGGACCAGCTGATTGATCGTTGGCACTAGGTGTGTTCTTCCTTTGTCGGCAGTTGTTCCTCGGCGTCTTGTGGACGCGTCGGACGCTCTGTAGTTGTTGCGCTGCGGTTTGTGCTCCGGGCAAGCTCTCGAAAACCGTTTCCGGTTTCGCTGCTTCCGCAACTCGCCCCACCAGCGCATAAGCGCTGGTCAGTACATTTATCGCTACCCCGAGGTCGGGCGTGTCAAACGCTCGACGACGGTCTCGCCTGTCAGTTCGCAAAAACCCGGGTGCGCCGGGCATGCGGACTGGCCCAGCATGGGCCGGGCACCGGCGATCCACTCTACCGATCGAGTTTGCACAGGTCAAAAAACGGATCCCGCATCCGAATCGGGAGTCGACGCGACATGAACAACGCGTGGACACGCGATGGGTTCAACACCGACCGCGCCGGGTTTCTTCCCGATCGACCGTCCTACGAAAAAGGTTGCCGCCTGGCCCGATTCACGAGCCGGACGGCAACCTGTGTCGACGGGGCCGAGGCTACGGGGTGTTCCACCAGGCGAGCACCGACGGCCAGGCCTTGGGGTTGGATGTCTGGTAGCCGAGGTAGGCACCGATCGCAGCGCCGATGCCGGCTCCGATCCAGCCGAACACGATGAACCCGATCAGCCCCCCGATCAACGTCGACACCGGCGTGTTGCCCTTCCAACCCTTGTTGAGTTCGTTCCACATCATGTCGTAGCGCTGCGCCTTGGTGATCCGCTTGGCACGGGGCTTCACCTGCTGCTTCTTGGCGGCGGCGGTGGCCGCGACATCCAGCTGAGCGCGGTACGCCGGGCTGACGGTGGGGGTGAACACGGCCCTCGTCCCGTCTGCGCTCACCGACCAACGCAGCGGCACCCGGAAGCCGTCCATCGTGCCCGCCAGCGGCATCGCGTCGACGACACGCCCCTGCCGATCACGCACCTGCAGTGCGGTGCGCGCCGCGTTCGGCACGAACACGGCGTCTGCCAGTGTGGCGACGACGCTCTGGCCGTTCGCCGTGAGTCCGGCGGTGACAAACGGAGAGCCCGAGGACCGAACCGGAGCAGCGTTCGCAGTGGCCGACGGGATGACCAGGGCGACCGCGGTGAACGCGGCGATCGCCAGAAGGACACGGTGGATGTGTTTCATTGACCCCAACTTCAAATGTGAACCGTGAATACCCTCAGCGGGAATACTGAGAGACGGCTGAACTCTAGCCGGGCACACCGACACGTGAGTCTCGGGATCGCCGACCGGCATCCGAGATCACCCTGGTTGTCCTTCCGATTCACTACCCCAACCGAATCCACCTCAGGGACAATGCTATTCGGTCGACTGAGGCAACTTGACCTTCGCTGCTCCGCGCTTGGCCGGGTTCGACGGCGGTGGCACCACGGGACCGATGTCGCCGTCGGGCGCGGTGTCGAGGTCGACGATGACGGGCGCATGATCACTCGGCTTGGTGCCCTTGCGAGCCTGCCGATCGATCCACGCCGCCGCAACCCGATCGGCGATCCCACCACCGGCGAGGATGAGGTCGATGCGCATGCCGAGGTCCTTGTGGAACATCCCGGCGCGGTAGTCCCAGTAACTGAACACCCGCTCCGACGGCCACCGTTCGCGCACGACGTCACGCAGGCCGAGCGCCCCGAAATCGTCGAGCGCGGTGCGCTCGGGCTCGGTGACGTGGGTGTGACCTATGTAGGCGGCGGGGTCGAACACGTCGGCGTCCGCGGGCGCGATGTTCATGTCACCGCACAGCATCGTGTTGCTCGACGCGTCGGCCGCCTCCCCTGCCGCGACCACCGCGCGCAGCTGCGACAGCCACGCCAGCTTGTAGCGGTAATGATCGGAATCCGGCTCGCGCCCGTTGGGGACATACAGCGAGTAGATCCGCACTCCCCCGCAGATCGCCGACACCGCCCGCGCCTCCGCCGGCGAGTCGGGCTCGGGGAAACCCGGAGCTTCGTCGAAGCCCTGCCGGACGTCGTCGAGGCCGACACGCGAAAGCAGCGCCACCCCATTCCACTGTCCCTGCCCCACATGGGCGATCTCGTAACCGCGCTCGGCCAGATCGTCGCCGAGCACCTCGTGGAAGGCATCATCGGAGAGCTTGGTCTCCTGCAGGCAGACGACATCGGGCTGTCGCTGATCGAGCCACGGCAACAGACGTGGAATCCGCTGCTTCACCGAGTTCACGTTCCAGGTCGCGACACGCATGGGGTCCACGGTAGCCGGGCAGCTCACCGCCGCCGTGGGGTGCCTTCACCCGCCCGCGGCCAGCGCGTCGTCGGTCTCCGTTCAGTGCCCGCCGACATCCACCCGTCCGCCACGGGGCGTGTGGAAGTCGTAGGCCGTCTCCGCATGCTGGCCATCGTCGATGCCATCCATCTCGTGCTGCCGGTGCGCCCGCATACCCATGGTGTATTTGATGGCGAAGCCGATGATCGCCGTCACCGCCATGGCATAGGCGAGCACGACGACGACGGCGACCGCCTGCCGCCACAGCTGGTCCAGGCCGCCGCCGTAAAGCAATCCATCGACTCCCGCGGGGGCCGACGAGCTGGCCACCAGTCCGATCATCAGCATCCCGACCACGCCACTCACGAAATGCACGCCCACGACATCCAGCGAATCGTCATAGCCCCATCGGAACTTCAGTTCGATGGCGTAGGACGCAACCGCTCCGGCCACCGCACCGATCGCGAGCGCTCCGATCGGTGTCACCGAGGAGCAGGACGGGGTGATCGCGACCAGCCCCGCCACCACACCGGACGCGGCGCCGAACGAGGTGGGCCGCCCGTGGCGGATGCGTTCGACGATGAGCCACGCGACCATCGACACGGCACCCGCACCGAGCGTGTTCACGGTGACGAGCGCTGCCGCACCGTTTGCCGCCAGCGTCGACCCGGCGTTGAAGCCGAACCAGCCGAACCACAACAGTCCCGCACCGAGCATCACGAAGGGCAGATTGTGTGGACGCATAGGGTCTTTGGGCCATCCCGCCCGCCTACCGAGCAACAGGGCGACCACGAGCGCGGATGCGCCCGAGTTGATCTCGACGACGGTGCCGCCCGCGAAGTCGATGGCCTTCAGATGTGCGACGATCCAGCCGCCGTGCTCGGCGGTCAGTCCCGGCGCACTGAACACCCAGTGGGCCACCGGGACGTAGACGAGGATCGCCCACAGCGCAGCGAAGACCAGCCAGGATGTGAACTTCATCCGGTCTGCGACCGCACCGGCGATGAGCGCCACGGTGACCATGGCGAACCCGGCCTGAAAGGCCACGAACAACAAGGCCGGGATCGTGCCGACGAGCGGCATCGAGTTGGTGTCGGCACCTCCGGGTCCGAAGTGGCCGAACAGGTTTCGCAGTCCCGCAAAAGTCGTCGGGTCGCCGATCACACCTCCGCGATCGGGCCCGAAGGCCATGGAATAGCCCACCACCAACCAGACGATCCACACGATCGGGACCGCCGACAAGCACATCATCATCATGTTCAGCACGCTCTTCGAGCGCACCATCCCGCCGTAGAACAGGCCGAGAGCCGGGGTCATCAACAGCACCAGTGCGAATGCGGCCAACATCCACGCGGTGTTCGCCGCATCGGGGGCGTCCATGGTCGGGAACGAATTCACGCCCATCAGAGTACGATCCGCCACCCACTGCTCCGGCAGCTATCCGGGCGCCGGCACCGAGCAGATCGGCGGCACCGACCGCCGGGCGGGCCGGCGCGGAGGAGTCGTGCGCGGTTTGCCGGAATTGCCGCGATCGGTCTGCGTCACGATGCCGACGATGCCTCGCCGTCGGGCGCGGGACCGCCTCGCAGCGGCCCGCCGACAACATCGCCGGCAGCCGGGTGGGTCGTCACCGGAACGCGGGCGAGGACAACGCCGGGGCCGATCGGAGAACCGTCGCTTGACCTGCGATCCACCGGCAGATCGAGTCGGGCTTCGCAGGACGCTGCGGTGAACTGTGCAGACCGCCGCCGGCGTCGCATCGGGGCCGTGACGACGAATTGTCGCCGGTCACACCGCCTTGCGCCGGTCCCCCTGATAGGCGGCCACCAGATCCTCGCGGGCCCGCGCCACCCGCGACCGGATGGTGCCGATCGGGCACGCGCAGATCTCGGCGGCCTCGGCATAGGCGAAGTCCAGCACCTGGGTCAGCACAAATGCTTCGCGACGGCGCTCGTCGAGGTCGGCGAGCAGCATCTCCAACTCGACCCGGTCATCGTGTCGCTCGCTCTGCGTCGCGACCGTCGACATCGATTCGGGTGCCTTCAACTGCAACCGCGGTCGCGACGACTCGTGGCGAAAGTGGTCGGCGACGGCGCGGCGTGCGATCGCGAGCAGCCAGGTTCGTCCGGACGCCCGGCCACCGAACGTGGGAATCGAGCGGAACGCCCGCAGGTAGGTGTCCTGGGTCAGATCGTCGGCGACGCGGCGATCCGCCAGACACCCCACAAACCGCCGTACGTCGTCCCGCGTAGCCTTGACGAAGGATTCCAGGGCCTGCTGGTCGCCCTGCGCCGCGGCCAGCGCGAGCCGAGTCGCATCGTCGCAAGGCGTTGTCACCGGGTAACCGTAGCCACAGCCGGAGCACCGCCCGCCGGCGGCGGGAACTGACCGGCCGATCGGTGCGACCACTCCGGTGAGGATGGGTTCCGACCCATGAGTCGGCAGGAGTGAGTGTTTGGGAGGCAGTGTGACATCGTTCACGCCGACGACGGTGGACCCGGATGAGAACCGGGTCGAACTCGAGGTCTCGGGGATGACGTGCGGAGCGTGTGCGGCGAGAGTGGAACGCAAGCTCAACAAGGTCGACGGTGTCCGCGCGTCGGTCAACTATGCGACCCGGGTCGCGACGATCGATGCGCCGCGGGAACTGGTCGCCGACGACTTGTGCGCCGTCGTCGACAAGGCCGGCTACTCGGCCCGCCCGCGGGTCTCCGGCCCGATCGATCCCGACGACGATCCCGACATGCGCTACGCCCAGGACATCTTCCGCAGGATGGTCGTGGCACTGCTGCTGTTCATCCCGCTGGCAGATCTGTCGATCATGTTCGCGACCGTGCCGGCCACCCGGATCGCCGGCTGGCAGTGGATACTCATCGCACTCGCGGCGCCGGTGGTGACGTGGTGTGCGTGGCCGTTCTACCGGGTCGCCGTGCGCAACCTGCGGGTCGGCGCGCTGTCCATGGAGACGCTGATCAGCATCGGCATCGTGGCGGCCACCGGGTGGTCACTGTGGTCGATGTTCGGCGAGAGGGCCGACGTCGGGGACGTCGGCGTGTGGCAGGCGATCCTGGGCAGTGACTCGATCTATCTCGAGGTGGCCGCCGGCGTCACGGTGTTCGTGCTCGCCGGGCGGTACTTCGAGGCCCGCGCACGGTCCCGCGCCGGCGGGGCGTTGCGGGCACTGGCCGCGTTCGGCGCCAAGGACGTCGCGGTACTGCTGCCGGACGGTTCACAGATGCGCATCCCCGTCGGCGAACTCAAGGAAGGTCAACGCTTCCTGGTCCGCCCGGGCGAGACCATCGCGGCTGACGGACTGGTGATCTCGGGGTCGTCGGCCATCGACATGAGCGCGATGACCGGCGAGTCCCGCCCGACCGATGTGGACGAGGGCGACGCCGTGATCAGCGGCACCGTCTCACTCAACGGCCGACTGGTGGTGCAGGCGGCTCGCGTCGGCGACGACACCCGGTTCGCGGCGATGCTGCGGCTGGTCGAGCAGGCGCAGAGCACCAAGGCCGACATCCAACGACTGGCCGATCGCATCGCCACCGTGTTCGTCCCCATCGTCATCGCCATCGCCATCGGAACCGTGATCGCGTGGCTGATCGCCGACGGCGACGTCGACAACGCCGTCGGCGCCGGGCTCGCGGTCCTGGTGATCGCCTGTCCGTGCGCGCTGGGCCTGGCGACCCCGACCGCGCTCATGGTCGCGTCGGGTCGCGGTGCCCAACTCGGCATCTTCCTCAAGGGACACCAGGCGCTCGACGCCTCCCGCGAGGTCGACACGGTCGTCTTCGACAAGACCGGCACCCTCACCAATGGTGCCCTCGACATCGTGTCGGTATCGGTCGCCGCAGGCCACGACCGTGACGCCGTCCTGCGTGCGGCCGCGACCGTCGAGACCGCCTCGGAACACGCCGTCGCCAAGGCCATCGCCGCCGCTGCCGACACCGGCGACATCGCTTCGGTGACCGAGTTCGTCGCCGAACCCGGCAAGGGTGTGTCAGGCGTGATCGACGGCCGCCGCGTGCAGGTGGGTTCGCCGCGCTGGGTCTCGAGCGACGCGATGGTGCCGACCGACGTCGCCCGCGCCTGTCGCGACGCGGAGTCCGTCGGCCACACCGTCGTCTACGTGGCGATCGACGGCGAAGTGTGTGGCGCGATCGCGGTGGCCGACACCGTGAAGGCCGGCGCCGCGGACACCATTGCCGAACTGCGCGCGCTCGGCCTGCGCACCTTGCTGGTCACCGGTGACAATGCCGAGGCGGCGCGCGCCGTCGCCGAGCAGGTCGGCATCGACGAGGTCTTCGCCGAAGTGCTGCCCGACGAGAAGGTCCACTGCATCGAACGGCTGCGCGAGGAGGGCCGGGTGGTCGCGATGGTCGGTGACGGCATCAACGACGCACCCGCACTCGTCACCGCCGACCTGGGTCTGGCGATCGGACGCGGCACCGACGTCGCCATCGCGGCCGCCGACATCATCCTGGTCCGTCATGACCTGCGGAGTGTGGTCGAGGCACTGGGCCTGGCGCGCGCGACCCGGAACACCATTCGCACCAACATGATCTGGGCTTTCGGCTACAACGTCGCGGCGATCCCGATCGCGGCGGCGGGGCTGCTCAATCCGCTCATCGCCGGTGCGGCGATGGCGTTCTCGTCGTTCTTCGTGGTGTCGAACAGCCTGCGGCTGCGACGGTTCGCCGCCGGCGAGGAATGGACCGGCAACGATGGGGCCCGGCCGATCGACGATCCCGTCGCGGCCCGAGATGTGGAGGTAGGGCTGTGACGCAGAGGAACCACGTACGCGCGCTGCTGCTGGCGGTCGTCGGAGTGTGCGCATTCGGGGTCGCCGGCTGCGCCGAGCCCACGACGACACCGACCCAGCCGAGCGGCTCGATGGTCGACAACACCATCGATCCGGTTCCGCTCGACAAGGTGATGGACGCCGTCGCCGCGCAGCAACTACCCGTCACCGGTCGCCACGACGCGACCGACCAGCTGTGCCCGTCGGCGGGCTGCACCTCGGCCGAGGCCGCCGACCAGCTGACCATCCTGCACTTCCCGACGACCGGCCGCGCCGAGATCTACGCTGGCGGCGACCTGAGCTCCTTTCAGATCCTCGACGTCGTGGTGACGTTCCCGGACGGCACACCCGAGGACCAGCGCACCCAGTACGAAGCGGCAGTCAAGCTCGCGCTCCGCTGAGCCCGGCCGGCTCTGTGGGTTCTTCCCCCGGGTGAGAACGGCCCGGTCAGCGGTCGCGGGAGAGCTCGGCGAGCATCCGGTTGTAGGCGGTCAGCTCGTCGTCGGCGAAGTTGTCCGCACGCCGGTCCTTGCGCCGCGCCGTCCGCCGGTCCGACTTGGCCCACTGATTGACGAGCGCCACCACGACGAGCAGTGCCGGCACCTCGCTCGCACCCCACGCGATGGCGCCGCCCACGAACTGGTCGCGGGTCAGGTCGTCGAGCCAAGGAAGGCCCAGGTAGGTGTAGAAGGTGCCCCCGATGATCGAGTTCATCGTCATCGTCGCGATGCCGAAGAACGCGTGGAACGGCATGATCGCGAAGAGCAGACCCAACCGGCCGAGCCACGGCAGCCGTTTGGGGCCGGGGTCGATGCCGATGATGATCCAGTAGAAGAGGTACCCGGTGATGAGGAAGTGCACGCTCATCAGGTCGTGACCCCAGTGGTATCGCGCGAGCGTGTCGAACAGCGACGTGAAGTAGACGCCGTACAGCGAGATCACGAAGATCAGTATCGCCACGATCGGGTTGCTGAGGATGTGCGTGAACCGTGAATGCACCAGCCACACGATCCACTCGCGAGGTCCCGGCAGATTCTCCGCACCGGCGGTCGGCAACGCCCGCAGAGCCAGGGTGACCGGCGCACCGAGGACGAGCAGTACCGGGATGAACATGTTGAGTGCCATGTGTTCGGCCATGTGGACGCTGAACATCGCCATCCCATAGGTACGGACACCGGACGACGTGACCACGAGCAGCGAGGCGCAGCCGAGCATCCAGGAGACGGTCCGCGGCCATTCCCACCCGATGCCGCGCCGGTGCAGCCACCACACGCCGAACGCGTAGAGAGCGGCCATCGCGACGGCCCCCACACCGATGAAGAGGTCGAGGCGCCACATGAACGCCAGCCGCGCCACTGACGGCGGGTCGGGGAGTTCATAGCCGAGGAAGACATCCCACACGGTGAACTGGTGAGCGAGCAGCGCCGGGGCCGTGCGCGTCGCCATACCTGCGATCGCCGCCTGCAGCGTCACCGCGGCCACGACACCCATCTGAATCAGCAGCAGTGACCCGGCCGGCATCGCTTCGGCACGACGGGACCGGGCGAGCAACCGGACGTCGACGACTAGTCCGAGCACCACGGCCGCGGCGGCGAGCAGCGCCCAGCGACCGTAGGCGCTGCCGGTCAGGTCACCCAGCGGCACCAGGAAACCGAGCAGGACCATCCCGTAGACGACCGCGCAGACGTCCAGCACCACCAGCGACGCGGCCACCCGGCGCAGCGTCGGCAGGCGATCGACCTCCGGGGTGTCACGGCCGAGGGTGAGTGCCGTCGCCACCCTGACACCGATCAGCACGGATACCGCAGACGCGAACATGATCGCCGCGGTCGTCGTGAAGTCGTGGTTCGGACCCTGACCGGCGTTACCCGCGACGGGCAACGCAACCGCGGCGATGAAACCCGGGATCAGCAGAAGCGCATGGCTGGTCCACGACAGGGTCGTCCGGGCGACGATCGCGATCAGCAGCGCGCAGCACGCACTGACGATCCATCCGACGGCCTGCTCGGAGGTCTCGATCAGCGACAGCGCACCCGGCGTGGCGAGCAGCGTGTGGATCGGCACCCCGGACCGATCGGCCGCGGTCACGACGACCATCAGCAACGAGCCGACCAGCCACGCCGGAGCTGCTCGTTCGATCACGCGATGGGCGCGGAAGGTCTCCACGCCGATCATGCCGTCGGAGTCCGGTCGCGAGCAGATCGTGACGTACACGAGTGAGCCGATCGTGATCGCGGTGAGCACCGTGGTCAGAAAGTAACCGGTGGGTGTTGCGACTGCGGTCAGCCAGCCCGGGAAGCCGTCGCCGGTCTCGTGGAACCGTGTCGTCCCCGAAACGATGGCGTAGCCCACGAGAGCGACGACACCCGCGACGATGCTGATCCCGACCACCGCGGCAGGGGCAGCGGCCCCGCGGCGACGTGAAGCTGTGTCGATCATGAAATCCTGAGCGGTTGTCGGGCGGATCGCTCCGCCCGGGACGGCCGGCGTTCGACGCCAACTGTACGACCGTAGGTCGTCGTCGCGAAAAACGAGAGACAGCTCACAGCTGCGATCGGCATACGCGGGAACCAGCCGAACATCCGAGACGACTACTCAGATATCAGGCTGCTCCGGAGCTTTCCTCCGGGAGCCGCCGAGCCCACACTTTCACCAATTCGACGAAACGGAGTTTCTCGACGTGACCGCCAGTTCGCCGCCCGCGGCGTCGCAGCCGCATGCGACCCGGCCCCTCGAAACCCGGTCGTCGGAAACCTCACCCCGCACCGGGACCGTCATCTGGACGCGTCCGGCCACCACCCTCGGTGAGAGGCCGTCCCTGGGTGCGGTCGGACGCGTGGCGACCCCGTGATCACCGACCTCGCGCTGCGCTGGGTGGTCACCGTCCTCTTCGCGCTCGCCATCGCCGAGTTCCTGTATTCGCTGGTGACGCATCGGATGCGGTGGTCAGGCGTGCTGAGTCACGTGCTGCATCTGATCATGTCGGTGGCCATGCTCGTCATGGCCTGGCCGTTCAGCATGGAGTGGCCCACCACGGGTCCGATGGTGTTCTTCGTCGTTGCCGGCGTGTGGTTCCTGATCGCCGCGATCGCATTCGCCGGCGGGCCGGCCGAACAGGTGGCCCACCTGTACCACGCGGTCATGATGGGGGCGATGGCGTGGATGTATGCGGCGATGAACGGAACGCTGTTGCCCGGTTCCGACGACGAGATCACGCCCGCCGACGGAATGCACGGGGCGGACTCGTCGATGCCCGGCATGGACATGCCGCACGGTGGCATGTACGGCACGGGCGTTCACACCGCCCGACCGGGCTATGTGACGCCGGTCGACCTGATCCTGGGAGCCGTCTTCGTGCTGGCAGCTCTGGTGTGGCTGTATCTGTACGTCAGTCGGCGCCGCCTCGCCGGCGACCGCGAGGACCGGGCGTCGGCGCTGCTCACCCACAGCGGCGAGCTGTCGCAGGTGTTCATGGCGACCGGTATGGCGATCATGTTCTTCGTCATGGCCTGAGAGGCGTCACCGGTCAGGCGCCACGCCGCTCGGTGCGAGTGATCACCTCGCTCAGCAACCCTTCAGCGTCGTTCGCGGATCGTGGGTCGGGAGCGGAACACACCCGTGTTGCGCTGTCGCGGCACGATCGGTTCGGGAGACATTAGTGGCCATGCGCATTCTCGTGGTGGACGACGACCACAGCGTCGCGGAGACGGTGCGGCGGATGCTGGTTGCCGAGGGCTGGGTGGTGGCCGTGGCACACGACGGGACAGCCGGCCTCGAACGGGCCACGCCCGAGAAGTTCGATGTCGTCGTCCTCGACATCATGATGCCCGGCCTCAACGGATACGAGGTCGTCCGCCGGATGCGCGCAGCCGGCGTCTGGACCCCGGTGTTGATGCTGACGGCGAAGGACGGCGAATACGATCAGGCCGATGCGTTCGACGTCGGCGCCGATGACTATCTGACCAAACCGTTCTCGTTCGTCGTGTTCGTCGCCCGGCTCCGCGCGCTGGCCCGACGAGGCGCGCCGGAACGACCGGTCATCCTGACAGCGGGGAGCCTGTCGCTCGACCCGGCCCGTCACGTCGTCTGCCGCGGTGACGTCGAGGTGAGTCTGACACCGAGGGAATTCGGGGTCCTCGAGTTCCTGATGCGCCACAAAGGGGAAGTCGTCACCAAGACCGAGATCCTCGACTCCGTCTGGGATATCAACTACCGGGGCGACGAGAATGTCGTCGAGGTCTATGTCAGCTACCTGAGGCGCCGCATCGACACTCCATTCGACTGCAAGGCCATCGAGACCGTCCGCGGCGTGGGATATCGGCTGGCGACCGACGGCGGCGGCTGACGATCACAGTTCCGCGGGAAGGCTGAACCCGACGCGGGCCCCACCGTCGGGCGAGTCGGTGACGATCACCGTGCCGTGGTGTGCGCGAACGATTTCGGTGACGATCGACAGGCCCAGGCCCGACCCGCCCTGCGATCGCCCGCGAGCCGTGTCGAGCCGCACGAAACGCTCCGTCACGCGAGTCTTCTCGGCGTCCGGGATCCCTGACCCGTTGTCGGACACGACGATCGTGGCGGTCTGCGTGGTGGGGTCCGCGCTCATCTCGAACGTGATCGTGTTCCGGGTGTGGCGCAAGGCGTTGTCGGCGATGTTGCGCAGGGCCCGCCCCAATTTCTCCTCGTCTCCGCGCACCCGGACCGCGACGATGTGGGCCTCGATCGTGTAGTCGGTGACCGCCTCCAGCCGTGCGACCTCCGCGCTGACGATCTCGTCGAGATTGACGTCGGCCAGGCGAAGCGGGACACCGCTCTCATCGGCTCTGGCCAGCAGGAGCAGGTCGGCCACCATGTCCTGCAGGCGCAGGGCTTCGGGCATCATCACCCCCTCGACGGTGTCGGGATCGATCGGCTGATGTTTGACCCGCGAGAGATCAAGCAGCCCAACCAGTGTGGTCAGCGGACTGTTGATCTCGTGCGACGCGTCGTTGACGAATCGGAGCTGCCGTGCCCGCGCGGATTCGATCCGGCTCAACATCTCGTTCATGGTCGTCGCCAACGTGGCGATCTCATCCCCGGAGTTGGGCACCGGAACACGCTGGGTCAGGTCGCCGCCGGTGATCTCCTCGACGCGTCGGCGGATGTCGTCGACCGGCCGAAGGGTTCGGCCGACGAAAAAGTATGTCAGCACCGCCATGCCGATCACGATGATCGGGAACATGATGCAGCACAGGATCGCCACGATCACCAGGGTCGCGTTGATGGGGCCTTCGGGAGCGCCGACGCCGACCGTCAGTGCACCGTCCGGGGTCATCACACCGAGCGCCGTGGCCTGGTATTCCTCATCGGAGCCGACCGTGGCGTGTGCGCCATGCACCGCCTGTTGCGTTCCTGGCGCCATTGTCGGCACCATCGGCTGGTCGTAGCTGTCGTCGTTGCTGAGTCGGATGGTTCCCGATTTGTCGAAGACCTGGATCACTGCGACGTTCTGCGCGGTCGTCAACAGCGACGGGTCGATTCCGCGTAGGCCTTCCTGTGCCAGGGGTTCGGCGATCTGTTCTGCGCGAGCAGAGGTCGCCGCCTCGGCGGAGCGGAGCAGGATGTGGTGCAGCGCCACCACCATCAGCACCGCTGCGATCGCGAGTGCGAGCGTGACCAATCCGGTGGCCACCAGTGTCAATCTCGTCCGCACGGGACGTAGCCGCCGACGTATTCGCTGGTAGATCGCAGCTGATCGGTCGGGCACGGGGGAACCCTAACGCGCTCGACGTCGTCGTGTACACCAGCCACTCAGCTGGACCAAGGATCGTCACAGTGCGTCGGGACGAGTGTGTGACGTGATCGCCGATTCGGGCGATCGGTACATCAAGGGAGAATTGAGATGCTTCGTCACACCGCCGGCCACAACACAACTCGTTCGCGACGACTCCGGAAGGCCGCAGTGGGAGCAGGTCTGGTCGCCGTCCTGGCCACCGGCGCCGGCTTCGGTGTCGCCCATGCCGTCACCGGCCACAACCGGGAGCATGCTTCGACCACATCGTCGACCGACCGCCCAGAACCCGGCGACACGCCGGACCAGACCGCCGACCAACCCGACGTCGCCGGCCGACCCGACCTCCCCGAAGCCGGTGACACGCCCGATCAGACCGCCGACCAACCCGACGTCCCCGGCCGACCCGACCTCCCCGAGCCCGGCGACACACCCGACGCGGCGCACTGACGATGTCCGGGAGCCGCAGTGAGCTCAGGCCGGAATCGCCGGTCGGATCACCATCCTCCGCCGTCGAGACCTTGGCGGCTGCGGCCCCGTGACGTGCGTCGGTGCCGGACTCAGCGTCCACTAAGCAACAACGGAACACCATGTGAGCATGTCACCGTATCTGGGCCGACGGGCGTCGGCGGCTGCGCTGTTGGTGGTGGTGTGTGTCGTCGGCGTCGCACTCGCCTATGACGGCGGACCATTCGCGATCGACCACTCCGTGATGGACTGGATGGTCGCCCATCGCAACACCACCTCCTTCGCGGTGGTGTCGGTGATCTCCGACTGCTTCGGCCCGGTCATGATCGCAGTCTGGGCGTTCATCGCGGCCGCAGTCTTCGCAATCCGGGACCGTACGCTCAGCCGCGCCATCGCGGTCGTGGCCACCGTGGCGGCCGCCGCAGTGGTCACCGAGATCGTCAAGCTCGTGGTGGCTCGCCCGCGACCCCCGATGATCTACCACCGGTCGATCCCGGAGATGACCTATTCCTATCCATCCGGCCACGTCACCGGAACGAGTGCACTGACCATCACGATCGCGGTCGTCGCAACGGCGACTGCATCACCCGCTGTGCGTCGGTGGGCGCTTGCCGCCGCCGCCGCGATCACGCTGTTTGCCGCCGCAACCCGCCTGTACCTCGGAGTTCATTGGGCCTCCGATGTCATCGCGGCCTTCGCCGTCGGCACCGCCGCGGCGCTGGTGCTCCCCGATCTGGTCGCTGCCGGACTCGACAAGGCCCGGCAGTGGACACCCGACCGGCTACAAACCTGGGTCGCCCCCGGCCCACTCGCGACGAGGAGAACACCCACCCGTGTCCATCGATGATGTCGCCCGTGACCGGGCCCGCCGAGTGTTGAGCAAGGTGCCCGAGGTCACGATCTATTTCTGGATCATCAAGATTCTGGCGACCACCGTCGGCGAGACCGCCGCGGACTTCGTCAACATGACACTGCGCCTGGGACTGCAATCGACCACCGCGGTCGCCGTCGCCCTGCTGGTGGTCACACTCGTCGCGCAGTTCTGGGTCAACCGCTATATCCCCGCGCTCTACTGGTGGACCGTGCTGCTCATCAGCGTCACCGGCACGCTGATCACCGACAACCTGACCGACAACCTCGGTGTGCCACTCGCGGTCTCGACATCGGTGTTCGCCGTTGCTCTCGTGATCGTCTTCGTCGTCTGGTACGCGGTCGAAGGAACACTGTCCATCCATTCCATCCGCAGCAGGCGCCGAGAGGCCTTCTACTGGTTGACGATTCTCGTCACCTTCGCCCTCGGAACCGCTGTCGGAGATTTGATCTCGGAGAAATTGGCGCTCGGCTACCTGACCTCTCTCGTGATCTTCGCCGGTGTGATCGCCCTGATCGCGGCGGCTCACTACGGATTACGCCTCAACGCCGTCGTCGCGTTCTGGGCGGCCTACATCGTCACCCGGCCGTTGGGCGCGTCGTTGGGCGATCTGATCACCCAACCGACGGACGCGGGTGGGCTCGGCATCGGCACCACGGTCACCAATGCGGTGTTCCTGATCGTGATGGTTGTGCTGGTGGCATATCTGAGCATGACCAAGGTGGATCGGATCGAGCAACACGATGTCACACAGCCGGTACTCGCATGACGCTCCCTCACCCGGCTTCGATACGACCGCAGGCACTGTCCGTGCGCATGGCAGCGTCGCTGACGGCGTCGGCCGCGGCCACGACGTTCGTCCTGACGCTGCTGTGGGCGATGAGCGCGTCCGCCCGCGTGCCGGCACATCTGTCCGTGTCGCCACACGCGCTGCTCATCGCTGCCGTCACGACATCGGTCGTCGTCTCCGTCTGCTCCAGGCTGTCCGCGGCTCTGACCCAGGGGCCACCGAGGTCGCGGAGTGACCGATGAAGACGGGCGCCGGCGTCGTCATGATCGCTGTTGCCGTCCTCGTCGCGATCGGCGTGTTCGCGACGGCCGCGTCGTACAGTCGTGCGCTGGGTGCTCCCGGTCACGGCTCACCGGGGACCAAGACGACGGTGTGGCTGCGCGAACATCACCTGGGGTCCGCTGTCACGGTTGGCGAATCCTGGCTCGACTCACGTCGTCTACCACCTCGGCAGCACCACCCGGCGACACCGACACCGACACCGACGACGGAAACACCCTGACCTCGCCGACTTTCGGCGCCGCCGGACATCAGCGCTCGATGACCTGCCCACCATCGACGTCCCACCGTCGATCCAGGCGGACGTTGTCCACCATGCGGCGATCGTGGGTGACCAGCAGCAGCGCACCGTCGTAGGAATCGAGCGCCTGCTCGAGCTGCTCGATCGCCGGTAGGTCGAGGTGGTTGGTCGGCTCGTCGAGGACGAGGACATTGGTGCCACGCGCCTGGAGCAGGGCGAGCCCGGCCCGGGTCCGTTCGCCCGGGGACAAGGCGTCGACCGGCCGTGCGACGTGATCCGCGCGAAGACCGAATTTCGCCAGCAGCGTCCGCACGTCGGCCGTGGACCAGTCCGGCATGAGTTGCTCGAATCGGTCGGTCAGCGGTTGTGAACCGGTGAAGTGGGCGCGCGCCTGGTCGATCTCGCCGACGGCGACACTCGCGCCGAGGGCGGCGCTGCCCGCGTCTGGTTCGACCCGACCGAGCAGCAACCTCAGAAGTGTCGACTTCCCGGCGCCGTTCGGGCCGGTGATACCGATACGGTCGCCGGCGTTCACCTGCAGCGACACCGGACCGAGAACGAAATCGCCTTGACGCACAACGGCATCGTTGAGTGTTGCGACCACCGAACTCGCTCGGGGCGCGGCACCGATGGTGAACTCGAGTACCCATTCCTTCCGCGGTTCGGCAACCTCGTCGAGTCGTGCGATCCGACTCTCCATCTGGCGGACCTTCTGTGCCTGCTTCTCGCTCGACTCGGTGGCCGCGCGCCGGCGGATCTTGTCGTTGTCGGGAGCTTTGCGCATCGCGTTGCGCACACCTTGGCTCGACCATTCGCGTTGGGTGCGCGCCCGGGCCACCAGATCGGCCTTCTTCTCGGCGAACTCCTCGTACTCGGCACGCTTGTGTTGGCGGGCGATCTCCCGTTCCTCGAGATAGCTCTCGTAGCCGCCGCCGTAGATGGTGTTGCTGTGCTGCGCCAGGTCGAGTTCGAGGACCCGGGTCACGCTGCGTGCCAGAAACTCTCGATCGTGACTGACCAGGACGACGCCACCCCGCAGGCCGCCGATCACATCCTCCAGACGCGCCAGACCGTCGAGGTCGAGATCGTTGGTCGGCTCGTCGAGAAGCACGACATCGAACTGTGAACACAGCAGTGCGGCCAACCCGACGCGCGCCGCCTGCCCACCGGACAGCGCAGTCATCGGAGTCGCCTCGGGTCGCACTCGTCCGTCGTCGAGGCCGAGGTCGGCGAGCACCGCCGGCAGCCGCTCATCGAGGTCCGCGGCGCCGGTCGCGAGCCAATGGTCCAGGGTCGATGCGTAGGCGTCGGCCGGGTCGACGCCGCCGGGGTTCGGCGGTGGATCGGCCAGCACCGCTGCGGCCTCATCCATCGCCCGGGTCGCCTGCGCGCAACCCGTTCGGCGCGCCACGTAGGCACCGACGGTCTCGCCCGGCACCCGCTCATGCTCCTGGGGCAGCCATCCGACGAAGGCGTCGGATGGTGCCAGCGACACCGATCCCTCGAGCGGCTCGAGATCACCCGCCAGAATGCGCAGCAACGTCGTCTTGCCTGCACCGTTGGCGCCGACGACACCGATGACGTCGCCGGGCGCAACAGTCAGATCAAGGTGGTCGAACAGGGTGCGGTGGGCGAATCCGCCTGCGACGTCTTTGGCGACGAGGGTTGCGGTCATCGGTCAATCGTCGCACTCCGACGCGCTCGGACGTCAGGGACGTGCTACTTCGGCTCCCGGTTCCGGCGCGGACGCCTGATCCGACGGTGCTGCCGCCTGACGACGCCGGGAGATCGCTGTCCACACCATGGGCAGGATGGAGATGACCACGATGACCACGAAGATCGGTTCGATCAGCTTCTGCACGATCGTGAACTGTCCCAGCCAGTACCCCAGCATCGTGACACCACAGGCCCACACCACGGCGCCGAGGACGTTGTAGGTCAGGAAGCTTCGATGACGCATCCCGGCCGCGCCCGCGACGATCGGAGTGATCGTTCGAACGATGGGAACGAATCGGGCAAGAAAGACGGTCACCGGACCGTGGCGATCGAAGAATTGGTGCGCCTCATCGACGTAGCGCTGTTTGAGGATGCGATTCTCCGGTCGGAACCATCGTGTCCCCACGGTTCGTCCGATGGCGTAACCGACTTCGGCGCCCAGGGCGGCAGCCAACGGCGCCAGGAGCAGTACCTGCCACAGCGACGCGAATGCGGGCACCTGGTCTTTGCCGCCCGCTGCGATGACCATGCCCGCGACAAAGAGCAACGAGTCTCCGGGCAGCAGTGGGAACAGGATGCCCGACTCCACCAGGATCACCACCAGCAAACCGGCCAGCGCCCACGTCCCGAAGTAGCCGAGCAGTGTGACGGGATCGAGGAATCCGGGAAGGGCGCCGGCCTGGACGACCGTTGCGGCCGAGGAGAAATGGTTCACTTCGCCGACAGTAAGGAGTGGTCACTGAGAGATCGCTGAGTTGAGGTTCACACACGACGCAACGGTCGTCGCCCGGCCCGCTCCGCTCGCTGAGCCCGCAGATGACGATAGTTTCTCGGTTGCTTGCTCGATGGCCGTCACGACCTCGAGGAAACCGGTGCGCCCGGGGGTGATCAGCGACGTGTGGGTGGCACCGGCGACCTCGATCATCGTCGGGTGGCCGGGGCCCGCGACGTCCTCGAGGTAGTGTCGGGCCACGCCGATCGGCACCACCCGATCCCGGGTGCCCTGCAACATCAGGATCGGGCTGCGCACACAGCGGGACCGGCTGGGATCGGCGAGCGCGTATCGCGCGGCCTCCTGTTGCGGCGCACCACCCAGGAACAGGCGAACGTTGTGATCGCCGTGCAACGCCGCATACGTCATGTCCAGCGGGCCGGCGATCGAGATCACCAACTGTGGCGGATGCGGTTGATGCTCGGATGCCCACACCGCCAGCTGCCCACCTGCGCTGTGACCGATCAACACGGTCGGCCCCCCGGCGAGCGCGGGATACCGGGTGCGCAATGTCTGGGCGAAGTCGGCGGCGTCACGGGCATCGGTGAGGGTCGTCGGCCAGCCGCCGCCGGAACCGATCTGGCGATACTCGACGTTGAAGACCGCGAAGCCGTCACCGACCAAGGTCCTGGCGAGCGGCAGCATGCCGGCCGGCCCATCCTGCGAATGCCGCCAGCCGCCACCGTGAAACAACACCAGCAGCGGGATCCCCGACCGTGCCGGTGGCCGATCCGGCAGATAGAGGTCGCCATGGTTCTGGGTGGGATCGGCGGTGCCGGTCGTCGGATATTCGAGCCGGATGGGTGTGATCGTGTGTTGCCCAACGCCGCGGTTCGTCCAGACCGCCTCGTTCGCACCGACGGGGGCCTGCGACCGTGGCGACGCCGCCGAGCAACCGGTGAGCAGAGCGACCGCGGCGAGAACAACGGCGAGCAGGACGAGGACCACAACCCGCGGTGCCCGCCCATCCGACGAGTCACGTGGCATGGCGTTCTCCTGACTGCCTCCGCCGACGACCCGATGCCGCATGCGGATTCACTTGTCCCGGTGACCGACGTCCGCCGCTCACCGGACCATTCTGCGCCGACCGCGCTGAGGAAGCACTGAGTGACGCCAGGTGGTGTCACTCGGTCCAAGCGCGCCCCGGAATCCGGCCGGCACGCGATGATGGTCGGGTGAGTTCTGTTGGTGATGCCGTCGTCCGGATCGGGCCGACACTGGCCGTGGTGGTCGTGGTACTCGCCATACTCGCCGTCGCGGTGAATCATGCGGGCCGAACGGGTCACGCGCGAGAGGCCGTCGTCGCCACCGTGCGCGCGGTGGTGCAGTTGGCGGCACTGGCCGCGGTGTTGGGTGTGGTGATCCAGACGATGTGGGCATCCGCGCTCTTCGTCGTCGTGATGGCGTGCGTCGCCGCCGCGACGTCCGCGGGCCGGGTCACCAGTCGACGTGGAACGGTCCGTGAGTCGGCACGTTGCCTGCTACCGGTCGCGGCCGCGACCATCGTCATCGTGAGCGTCCTGGTACTGATCGGCGTGCTCCCGGCGAGCGGGCTGGCCGTGATCCCCACGGCGGGAATCATGTTCGGCGGCGCCATGAACACCACGTCGCTGGCCGGACGCCGTGCACACGATGAATTGGCCACCAGGCGTGGGGAGGTCGAGGCAGCGCTGTCGCTGGGGCTCGCGCCGCATGATGCGCGCGTGGAGATCTGCCGCCCCGCCGCCGCGACCGCACTGGTCCCGGGCATCGATCAGACGCGCTCGGTGGGTCTGGTGACGATCCCCGGGGCGTTTGTCGGAATGGTGCTCGGTGGCGCGTCGACGACCGCCGCTGCGGTCATGCAGTTGTTCGTACTCATCTCCCTACTCGCGGTCAGTGCCATCGCGGTGGTGGTCACCACGGAGATGGTCGCCCGAGATCTCTTGTGAGAGTTCAGCGCTCCAGTACAGCCCACAGACCGAGCACCCAGGGCACCGAAAGCGCGATGACAGCGGTGAGGTTGAGCCGCCAGTGGTCGCGTACGAGTGCGGCGAACTCACGGATCGACGCATTGGGAACGAAATACGGCGCGGTCGCGGCTCCCACACAGAATCCGTCGATTCCCGCCGCCCGCATCTGTGTCGCGGCGCGAAGCGCGTGATAATTGCTCGTGACGACGGCCACGGGCGCACCTATCCGGTTCTCCGCAAGCAGCATTGCCGACATCGTCAGGTTCTCGGCGGTGTCGGTCGAGCGGTCCTCGAGCAGAATGAGCCCACCGTCCACGCCGGACGCCTCCAGATAGTGTGCCATGGCTGCCGCCTCCGAGGTCTCCTCGTCGTCACCCCGACCTCCCGAACAGACCAACAGCGGCGATCGGCCGGCCGCACGGGAGAATTCGAAGATCTCCCGTCCACGCTCGAGACGAGCGGCGAGCAGTGGGCCGACGTCGCGCCCGTCGATCAATCCGGCGCCGAGCACGATCACCGCCCGGACGGGTTCCCGGCCCGCGCGCCGACGGGCCCACCCCGCATAGATCCACGACCACGACACCGCGGCGACCAACACGAAACCCAGGTATCCGGCGGGTAGGCCGACCGCCGCGAGCAGCAGCAACGCGGTGTTGCTGCGCTCGGGGTCGAACCACCCGAGAGCGATCGCCACGATGATCGACCAGGCATAGCAGAACAAGATGACGCCGAGGACCGTCGACACCATGGTGGGTGGACGAATTCCTTCGCGCCGCAGGAGCACCGCACCGTTGATCACCAGGAAGACACCGAGTGCGACCACGGCGAACAGACCACACATCCCGATGATCAGCAGCACCCACGCCCCGGTCATCCTGCTGCCGCTCACGGCCACCGCGGCGAGCACCACGATCAGGACCGCAACGTTCACGGCAGCCGTCAGGTAGACGCCGGGACGCAACCGGCGTGGGTCACGCCACGCGGCGATCACCCCACTGAGGATCAACGCCGACAGCGCGATCCCGAGAAGGTACATGGCCCTCATGGTGCCAGGGTCGGCCGATCATGGGCCGGTATCTGCAGTGCCCATCCTCCGGGACGCCATGGCCGGCACCTGACGAGCGTTCAGTCCGACTCCGGCGTCTGCAATGCCGCGCTGACCATCTCGGTCCATGATGCGACGACCTGTGCACGTCGTCGCGAGTCGTCGGAAAGGGTGTCGGCCAGGCCGAGTCCCCGTCCGAGGTCGAGCGTCACCTGCACCATCCGATGGGTCTGCGGATGGCGTCCCTCGGGGTCCAATGCGGCCACGGTCATCTGATGTGCCGCACGGGCGAACCTGGCCTCCATCGGCAGGATGAGCTCGCGCAACGCAGGATCGGAGGCCGCCGCCGCCCACACCTGCAATGCCGCCTTGAATTCGGTTCCGGTGTAGATCTCCACGGCCCGCGTCACCACCGCCGCGATCCGATCGTGCTCGTCGCGGATGTCGGCCACCGGACTCGAGGCGGAGGTGGTCATGTCGTCGAAGATCTGCTCGAGCGCCGCGGTGATCAGCGCCTCGCGCGTCGGGAAGTGGTGTTGCGCCGCGCCGCGTGACACACCGGCGCGCTCGGCGACCGCCGCCACCGTCGCCGCTGTCCAGCCGTCGTGGGCGAGGGCCTCGATGGTCGAACGCAGCAGACGTTCCCGCGTGAGCCGTGATCGTTCCTGCTGCGGCTCACGCGGATTCGGCGTTCGGGTGCCCGCGATCACGGATCTGCGCGTTCGGTGAGATCCCAACTCGGCCGCCGCTTGCCGAGAAACGCCGTCATTCCCTCGCGGGCCTCGTCGGTGGCGAACAGGGCGGCAGATTCTGACGCCCGCTGCTGCGCGTCCCGATCGAAGGCCGCCAGGACATCGGCGGTGGCGAGCGCCTTGGACGCGGCCAGTCCCTGCGGTGACGCCCGTCGGATACCGGCGAGGACGTCGGCCAACGCGGTGTCCAGGGCCTCGGCGTCGGCGCAGGCCTCGGTGATCAGCCCGCAGCCGGTCGCGGTCTGGGTGCCGAACGTCTCGCCGGTCAGGAAGTATCGTCCGGCCGAGCGCGCCGTCATCTTGGGGACGAGGACCAGGGAGATCACCGAGGGCGCGAGCCCGAGCCGCGATTCGGTCAGCGCGAAGGTGCAGTTCGGTCCGGCGAGCGCGATGTCGGCGGCACCGACCAACCCGAAACCGCCGGCGCGCACGTGTCCGTCGATGCGCGCGATCACCGGCTTCGGCATCTCGATGATCGACCGCATCAGATCGATCATCGACCGCGTACCGGCCGCCGACGCATCCTCGACCGACATCCCCGACGCGAGCGCCTCGCTCAGATCGGCACCGGCACAGAAGGTCCCACCGGTATGGGTGAGGACCACGGCCCGCACCGCCGGGTCGTCGGCAGCCGTGGCCAGTCCGGCACCGAGTTGCTCGACCAGCGAGGCGCCGAGGGCGTTTCGGTTCTTCGGCGAGTCGAGTTCCAGAGTGGCGATCCCCGAGTCGATCGAGGTGTGCACCACCTCGTCCGCTGCTGCAGCGTTCATCGTCGTCCTCAGTACGATTTCGGCAGCCCGAGGCTGGTCTGCGCGACGAAGTTGAGGATCATCTCCCGGCTGACCGGTGCGATACGCGCGATGCGCGCGAGACTCAACATCGGCGCGAGACCGTATTCGGTGGTCAGTCCGTTGCCGCCCATCGAGTGCACGGCATGGTCGACGATCTTGACGCAGGCCTCTGCCGCAGCGTATTTCGCCATGTTGGCGGGCTCGGCGGCACCCCAGTCGTCACCGGCGTCGTAGAGGGTCGCGGCCTTCTGCATCATGAGTTTGGCCATCTCCAGTTGCACCTTGCCCTCGGCGAGCGGATGCGCGATCGCCTGATGCGCGCCGATCGGGGTCTTCCACACGGTGCGGTCGTTGACGTAGGCGACCGCCTTGTCCAGCGCGAAGCGCCCCATACCCAGTGCCGACGCCGCACCCATGATGCGCTCGGGGTTGAGTCCGGCGAACAGCTGGCTCAGTGCGGCGTTCTCGGAGCCGACGAGAGCGTCTGCGGGTAGCCGCACATCGTCGAGGAACAGCTGGAACTGCTTCTCCGGATTCTGCAGTTCCATCTCGATCATCGTGTATTCGAAGTTGGGTGCATCGGTCGGCACGATGAACAACGCCGGCTTGAGGTTGCCGGTCTTGGCGTCCTCGGTGCGAGCGACGATGAGCACCGCCTCCGCCTGATCCACACCGGAGATGTAGACCTTGCGTCCGGTGAGCAGCCACTCGTCGCCGTCGCGTCGCGCCGTCGTGGTGATCTGATGCGAGTTCGATCCGGCGTCGGGTTCGGTGATGCCGAAGGCCATGGTGATCGTGCCGTCGGCGAGTCCCGGCAGCCAGCGCTGTTTTTGTTCGTCGGTGCCGAACCGCGCGATCACGTTGCCGCAGATGGCCGGCGACACGACCAGCATCAGCAGGCCGGCGCCCGCCGCCGCGATCTCCTCCATCACGATGGACAGCTCATACATCCCGGCGCCACCGCCGCCGTACTCCTCCGGCAGGTTGACCCCGATGAAGCCGAGTTTTCCGGCCTCACTCCACATCTCGTCCGTCTTGCGCCCCTCTCGGGCACACTTCCGGAAGTATTCCTGCCCGTACTTCGCGGCGAACGCCGCCACCGATGCGCGCAGCGCAGCACGCTCGGGGGTCTCGACGAACGGATTGGGGGCGGTGTCGTCGATCGTCTCGGTCATCCGACCTTCTCCTCTGTCAGGGTGTTCGACTGGTCCGTGGCCTCGGTGACGATGTCCTCTGCGGCGATCACCGCGAGGACATCGCCGACGGAAAGTTGTTGTCCGGCCACAACGGACAGGGTGGCCACCACACCGTCGGACGGCGCGGAGACGGTGTGCTCCATCTTCATCGCCTCCAGCCACAGCAGTGGTTGCCCGGCCGTGACGTGGTCGCCCTCGGTGACCGCGATCCGGATCACCGAACCCGGCATCGGGGCCAGAAGTGAACCCGGACGGGCCACTGCGGACGGATCGACGAATCGAGGGACCCGCCGCAGGGCCACCGACGCGCCCGGCCGGTCGACGAACACGAGGTCGTCGCCGTGGCGTGACACCGACAGCGTGCGTCGCACGCCACCGGTTTCCAGGACGACACGCTCGGGCGTCACCTCGACGACCGTCACATCCGGGAGATCGGGCAGTTCCAGACCCGACCGTCCGCGCCGATAGCGGACATCGATCTGCTCGTCGCGGCGGGTCTCGACGTAGCTCTTCACCTGGTGACCGGATGCCAGATTACGCCAGCCCGAGGGCAATCCGGCCTGCACCGTGGCGCGTTTGGGTGCCGCGGCCGAGTCGGCCAGTGCTGCCGCCGTCGCCGCGATGCGCACGTCCTCGCCGGTCGCCAGCGGCGCCGACAGCAGATCCAGACCTACCTCGTCGATGAAGCCCGTGTCGGTGTCACCGGCGCGGAACTCTGGGCTGTTCAGGGTGTTGACCAGCATGTCCCGGTTGGTCACCGGACCGTGGATGCGAGCATCGGCCAGCGCTCGCGCCAACATCGTCGCCGCCCGCCGACGATCCGGCGCCCAACTGATCACCTTGGCCAGCATCGGATCGTAGAAGGTCGAGATCTCGCTGCCGCTCTCGATTCCGGCGTCCACCCGGATTCCCGGTCGCTGCAGCGGACCGAACCGGGTGTCGGCCGGCACCTCGATCGTGTGCACGGTGCCCGACTGCGGTTGCCAGTCCGTGGCCGGGTCCTCGGCGTACAGCCGGACCTCGATTGCGTGCCCCGACGCCTGAGGCGGTTGCTGGTCGAGGCTCTCCCCCATCGCAACCCGCAACTGCCATTCGACCAGATCGGTTCCGGTCGTCAGCTCGGTGACCGGATGTTCGACCTGCAGTCGGGTGTTGGTCTCGAGGAAGTAGAACCGGCCCGTGTCGTCGGCGAGGAACTCGACGGTCCCGGCGCCTGTGTATCCGATGGCCTTGGCCGCGACACGCGCCGCGGTGAACAGCCGGTCGCGCAGGTCACCTCCGATGCGCTCCACCAGCGGCGCCGGCGCTTCCTCTACCACCTTCTGGTGGCGGCGTTGGATCGAGCACTCCCGTTCACCGACCGCCCAGATCACACCGTGGGTGTCGGCCATGATCTGCACCTCGATGTGATGGCCCCGCTCGACGTACGGTTCGCAGAACACGGTCGGGTCCCCGAACGCCGATTCCGCCTCGCGTGCGGCCCCGTCGACGGCCGCCGACAGCTCGTCGAGGGCCCGGACGATCCGCATTCCGCGTCCGCCACCGCCGGCCGACGCCTTGATCAGCAGTGGGAGGTCGTCGGCGGTGACTGCTGCCGGGTCGATGTCGCCGAGCACGGGTACCCCGGCGTCGGCCATCAGTTTCTTGGCGTTGACCTTCGATCCCATCGCGGTGATCGCCTCGGGCGGCGGGCCGATCCAGGTGAGGCCGGCGTCGATCACGGACTGGGCGAATGCGGCGTTCTCCGAGAGGAATCCGTAGCCGGGATGAATCGCGTCGGCGCCGGCCGCATGGGCGGCCGCGATGATCCGGTCGCCACGGAGATAGGTGTCGGCCGACGTCGACCCGGGCAGGTGGGCCGCGGCGTCGGCCATGCGGACATGCGGTGCGTCACGGTCCGGGTCGGAGAACACCGCGACCGTGCGCAATCCCATGGCGCGGGCAGTGGTGAAGACCCGGCAGGCGATCTCGCCGCGGTTGGCGACCAGTACTGAAGTGATGGTTGTCATCTCCGCCTCACATCCGGTAGACGCCGAAGTTGGATGTGCCTTCCACCGGCGCGCTGTGGATCGCCGACAGACACAGCCCCAGCACGGTTCTGGAGTCCCGCGGGTCGATCACACCGTCGTCGTAGAGCATCCCGGACAGGAACGCCGGCACCGACTCCGCCTCGATCTGCGCCTCGATCATCTGCCTCATCGCCGCGTCGGCCTCCTCGTCGACGACACCACCGCGCGCCTCGGTAGCGGCCCGGGACACGATGGAGATCACCCCGGCGAGCTGCGCGGCGCCCATGACCGCCGATTTGGCGCTCGGCCAGGCGAACAGGAACCGCGGGTCGTAGGCCCGACCACACATGCCGTAGTGACCGGCACCGTAGCTCGCGCCGATCAACAGCGAGATGTGCGGCACGGTCGAATTGGACACGGCGTTGATCATCATCGAGCCGTGTTTGATCATGCCGTTCTGTTCGTACTCCTTGCCGACCATGTAGCCGGTGGTGTTGTGCAGGAACAGCAACGGGGTGTCACTCCGGTTGGCCAGTTGGATGAACTGGGTGGCCTTCTGCGATTCCTGACTGAACAGCACACCCTGCGCGTTGGCCAGGATGCCCACCGGATAGCCGTGGATACGTGCCCATCCGGTACACAGCGAGCTGCCGTATTCCGCCTTGAACTCGTCGAAGTCGCTGTCGTCGACGATCCGGGCGATCACGTCGCGGGGGTTGAACGGAACCTTCAGGTCCGACGGCACGATGCCGAGCAGTTCCTCGGTGTCATAGCGGGGCCCGATCACGTCGGCAACCGGCCCCGGCCCCTTCTTGCGCCAGTTCAGTCGGGACACGATGCGCCGTCCCAGGCGGATCGCGTCCTGTTCGTCGGCCGCGTAGTAGTCGGCCAGGCCGGACTGGCGGGCATGCATCTGGGCGCCGCCGAGCGACTCGTCGTCACTGTCCTCGCCGGTGGCCATCTTCACCAGCGGCGGGCCGCCGAGGAAGACCTTGGAGGCGTTCTCGATCATCACCACGTGGTCGCTCATGCCGGGGACGTAGGCGCCGCCGGCAGTCGAGTTGCCGAACACCAGGGCGATCGTCGGGATACCGGCCGCGGACAGTCGGGTCAGATCCCGGAACATCCGACCACCCGGGATGAACACCTCCTTCTGAGTGGGCAGGTCTGCCCCGCCGCTCTCCACGAGCGAGATCACCGGGAGGCGATTCGCCAGCGCGATGTCGTTGCACCGCAGGATCTTCCGCAACGTCCACGGATTGGAGGTGCCACCCCGCACGGTCGGGTCGTTGGCGACGATCATGCACTCGACGCCTTGCACCACACCGATGCCGGTGACCACGGACGCGCCGACCTGGAAGTCGGAGCCGTAGGCCGCCAGGGGGCAGAGTTCGAGGAAGGCCGAGTCCTCGTCGATCAGCAGTTCGATGCGTTCACGCGGGATCATCTTGCCGCGTTTGCGATGTCGGGCCACATACTTCTCGCCGCCGCCGGCAAGAGCCTTGTCGAACTCTTTCTGGAGTTCGGCCAGCTTCGTGTTCATCGCCTCGCTCGCCGCCGCGAAGTCCTCACCCGCCGCGTCGAGCGTGGAGCGGATGGTTGTCATTGCTGGTACCCCAATCGTTTTGCCGCGAGACCGGTCAAGATCTCGGTCGTCCCGCCGCCGATGCCGATGATGCGCATGTCCCGGTACTGGCGTTCGACCTCGGTGCCGGTCATGTAGCCGAGGCCCCCGAACAGCTGGACCGCCTTGCTCGCCACCCATTCACCGGCCTCGACCGCGGTGTTCTTGGCGAAGCAGACCTCGGCGATGAGATCGTCGTCGGAGGTCACGTTGCGTTCGATCACGGCCCGGGTGTAGCAGCGTGCCACGTCGATCCGACGGGCCATCTCGGTGAGTGTGTCCTGCACGGACTGTCGTGCGATCAGCGGCTTGCCGAAGGTCTCCCGGTCACGCGCCCACGCCAGGGTCAGATCCAGGCAGCGTTGCGCGCTCGCGTAGGCCTGCACCGCAAGACCCGCGCGTTCGGAGACGAATCCCGCCGCGATCTGCGCGAATCCGGAGTTCTCGACGCCCACCAGGTTCGCGACCGGGACGCGGGCGTCGACGAACGAGAGTTCGGCTGTGTCCGAGGCGCGCCACCCCATCTTGTCGAGCTTGCGGGTGACGGTGAATCCCGGTGTGTCCTTCTCGATCACCAGCAGCGAGACGCCCCCGGCGCCCGTTCCGCCGGTGCGGACGGCGGTGGTGACGAAGTCGGCCCGCACCGCCGAGGTGATGTAGGTCTTGGCGCCGTTGACCACATAGTGATCGCCGTCGCGGACCGCCGAGGTACGCAGATGTCCCACGTCGCTGCCGCCGTCGGGCTCGGTGATCGCCAGACTGCCGATCTTCTCCCCGGCGAGCGTCGGCCGGACCCAACGGTCGATCTGATCGGGATCTCCGGCCGCGATGAGGTGCGGCAGCGCGATGCCGTGGGTGAACAGTGAGGCGAACACGCCACCGGCGGCGCCGGCCTGGTGGAACTCCTCACCGAGGATGGAACTGTCGATCAGATCTCCGCCCGAGCCACCGACGTCCTCGGGGACGCCCAGGCCGAACAGCCCCAGCTTCGCCGCCTCGCGATGCAGATCACGGGGGATCAGGCCGTCGCGCTCCCAGTCGTCCTGGTATGGCAGGATGTGTCGCTCGACGAAACCGCGGACAGATGAACGTAATTCGCGGCGCTCCGGTGTCTCCCACACCGGACTGCTGATCGGCACTAGTTCTCCTCGGGGTTGGTGAATGCAACCGGTATCGGTACGGGCCGTGACCGCAACCACTCGCCCATCCCTTTCGCCTGCGGGTCGAACCGCACGTTCTCCGCGACGCCGCGGCCGAGGACCTCCTCGATCACGAAGTTGACGGCGTTCAGATTCGGCAGGCGGTACCGGTGCACCGGCAGGTCGGCGACCTCGGGCAGCAGTTGCTTGAGCAGGTCGACGTCGAGGGTCGCGTCGAGCCAGGCGAAGTGCTCGGGATCGCGCACCCAGACACCGATGTTCGCAGTGCCGCCCTTGTCACCGCTGCGGGCACCGGCGATGGTGCCCAACGGCAGTGACGCCATCGGACCCCAGTCGGTGGAGGTCTCGGCGGGCTTGTCCTCGGTGTCGGGTGGCACCTCGGTGCGCAGTGGGCTCGGTGGGACCGGCTCGACCACGCCATCCGGGAGCGCGACCCGATGGTCGATCGCATCGGCATCGACGTAGCCGGGTTCGAACACCCCGTACGGGGTTCCGTTGCCGGGTGGGCCGGTCATCGTGAACCCGGGATAACTCGCCAGGGCCAGCTCGACGGCCGTCGACGAGAATGCCCGCCCCACCTTCTTGCCGTCGGGATCGCGGACGACGCACCGCAACAGGGCACTCGCCTGCTCTTCGGTCTCCGCGTCCGGACGGTCGAGCCGGGACAACTCCCAGCTGATCTCGGCCGGCGCCGTCGGCAGCGCGGCGGTGAACTGTTCCTTGAAGAGGTCCGCCTTTGCCTCGATGTCGAGGCCGGTGAGGATCAGGGTGATCTCGTTGCGCACACCGGCCAGATGATTCAGTGACACCTTGGTGGTCGCCGGTGGTGCCTCACCCACCACTCCGGTGACCGAGACCCGGTCGTCGCCGACCTGATCGAGCTCGATGGTGTCGATGCGCGTGGTGACGTCGGGTCCGAGGTAGCGGGGTCCGCCCACCTCATAGAGCAGTTGCGCGGTCACGGTTCCCACGGTCACCGCGCCCCCGGTGCCGGGATGCTTGGTGATCACCGACGATCCGTCGGCCGCGATCTCGGCGATCGGAAAGCCCAGGCGTCCCATCTGCGGGAGTTCGGTGAAGAACGAATAGTTGCCGCCGGTGGCCTGTGCACCGCACTCGATGATGTGCCCCGCCACGACCGCACCCGCGAGCGCATCGAGATCGCGGTATTCCCAATCGAATTCGCTGGCCGCCGGACCGACGGTGAGGGATGCGTCGGTGACACGGCCGGTGACCACGATGTCCGCGCCCGCATCGAGGGCGGTCTTGATCCCGAATGCACCGAGGTAGGCGTTGGCGGTCAGCGGTGTGCCGAGGCCGAGTTCGGCGGCGCGATCGACGAGGTCGTCTCCGTCGACAAAGGCGATGTCGGTGTTGACGCCGATGCTGTCGGCGAGTTCACGCAGCGCCACCGTGAGGCCGTGCGGATTCAGGCCGCCGGCGTTGACCACGATGCGCACGCCTTTGTCCATGGCCAGGCCGAGGCAGTCCTCCATCTGGCGCAGGAAGGTCTTCGCGTAGCCGGATCTCGGGTCCTTCATCCGGTCTCGGCCCAGGATCAGCATGGTCAGTTCGGCGAGATAGTCGCCGGTGAGGTAGTCGAGCTCACCGCCATCGAGCATCTCCCGTACGGCCGAGAAGCGGTCGCCGTAGAAGCCCGACGCGTTGCCGACCCGAATGATCTTCTGCGCGTTGGTGTCGGCCATCGTCACACCCCGGCGTCGTCGTGTGTTGGCGCCCGGCCCGCGCCGGGCGGCCCGGCGAAGGCCTGGGCTATCCGCGCCCATCGGGCGGCCTCGTCGCCGACGAGTTGCACGTCGAGATCGGCCAGTGCGCGACGTTGGGTCACCAGCTGGCAGAAGTCGACCGCGGGGCCGCGCACGACCTCGGAGGCGTCCTCGGGTCCCCACGTCCAGAGCTCACCGGACGGCGCGGTGATCTCGTACCGGAACGGTTGGGCGGGTGCGGTCAGGCCGTTGACCAGGTAGGCGAAGTCACGGGTACGGACGCCGATGTGCACGACTGCCTTGATCCGGTCGGTCGGCTCCGGCGTGACGCCCAGCGTGTCGGCGACGTCGAGTCCGTGCGCCCAGGTCTCCATCAGCCGGGCGGTGGCCATCGACGCTGCCGACATCGGCGGCCCGTACCAGGGGATCTTCACGCCGTCGGGCACGTCGCGCAGGGCGTCGGCCAGCTTCCGGCGTCCGATGCGCCAGTTCGCCAGGATCTCCGCGGGCGGCGCCTGGGCCCCCTCCCGGGCGGCCTCGTCCACGAAGCCCTCGGGATTCCTCGCGACCTCCTTGAGTCCGGCGGAGAAGCGATCCGGATCAGTGGCCGCTGCGAGAGCCGCGGCGTCGGTCCACGACAGATGTGCGATCTGATGCGCGATCGTCCATCCCGGGGCCGGCGTCTGCCGGGCCCATCCCTGCTCGTCGAGGCCCGCCACGAGGGCGTCGAGCTCCTCCGATTGTGCGGTCAGATCCGCCAACAGTCCGTCCACGATCGACATGAGACCACCGTCACACAGGTGTCCGGAAAAAGCAAGCACGCATGATTGTTTTCGCGATGACGCTCGTCGGGAAGGCCCCCAGCCGGCACCCACTCCACGCGCTGCGTGAGTAGGCCGCGAACGGAGTGAGTGGCCGTATCGAGACCACGGCCCAACCCATCCGCGATCTCAGCGGTTCGTCAGCGGTACAGCACGTCCGCCGAGGCGCGGCTCAACAGCAGGCCGTCGTGTGCGTGCATGGTCGCCTCGAAGGAGGCGATCCGCCGGCCGACCTTCACCGGCGTGACGTCGACGATGACGTCGGCGCCGTGGACCGCCGGCGAGCGGAGAAATCCGATGGCGAGGTCACCGAGGCGGTAGTCACCACCGGCGGCGGCGTTTGCCTGGCCGGCGAAGGAACAGGCCTGAGCCACGATCGCGGCGATCACGCCGCCGTGCATCGTTCCGAACACGTTGCCCATCCACGGCTCGGTGGCGACGATGAACCGGACGCCCGTCCCCCGATCGTGGTCGAGCACCTCGACACATCCGTTGAGGAGGTCGACGAGCGGTCCCGCCGCCCGGACCTCGGCTGCGATCTGTTCGACGATGTCCCGACCGGACAGGGTCGGATCGATCGCGGGCGGGAGATCCACGAGATGGGTGAGCGCCCGGTCCGGTGGCGCGTCGACGCCGCGACTCTCGGACGGATCGGCGTCATAGGTGCGCCCCACCGCGACGTTGCGTGCGGTGCCGGAACAGCAGATGTGTCCGGTGGAGGTGACGATGTCGACCCGGGTGGTCCCGAATCCCTCGTCGTGCATGAGAAGTTCGGCGGTCGCGGTGACGCGGTCGTCGAGACCGACGTGGCCCTGCATCGCCATCGACAGTCTCGCCTGGACACAGGGGGTGCCACCCGGGCCCGAGGAGAAGAACGGCAGACCACCGACGTGATCGAAGAGCACGGCCAGTGCCGGCAGGTCGATGCGGCCGCGGTGATCGGCGAACACGGGACCGAGTTGCTGCTCGGCGACGACCGTGCCGTGACCGGCGGGCGCGACGTTTCCGACCCCGAAAGCAGTGACCGGGTCGGTCCGCGGCGGACCCTCGGTTCGGGTCGGTTCGGCGACCATGGCGCACCCACTCTCACGTGACATCTGGCGGTGCCTTCATCCAATCACCCCTGTTCGGCAGCACCGAACTCAGCCGCGGCCGGTGTAGGACAGGTCACAGCCGACTCCCGTTCCGACGCCGTGCGCCCGCACCGACGCGTACCTCCCCAGGGGCGAGTAGACATTTTCGAGATTCTGTTCACACGAAACGAGAACACGTTCTACAGTGGTCGCGTGGCCGAGACCGTGACGCAGCTCCTGCAGGAGCGTAGAGACGACGACAATCTGGCGATCACCTTCGAGGGTCGGCAGTGGTCGTGGCGCGAGTACATCGCCGACGCCGAACGCATGGCCTCGGCAGTGCTGGGACTCGCCGATCCCACGCGGCCGATGCACGTCGGAACGCTGCTCGGCAACACCCCGGACATGCTGCGTGCCCTCGCCGCGGGAGCGCTCGGCGGCTACGTCACCGTCGGCGTGAACAACACCCGGCGCGGCGACGGACTCGCCGCGGACATCGTGCGTGCGGACTGCCAGGTGCTCATCACCGACGCCCAGCACCGACTGCTGTTGGACGGGCTCGATCTCCCCGGAGTCACGGTTGTCGACACCTCGTCACCCGAGTGGACACAGTTGCTCGACACCGCCGGAGAGCTGGTGCCGTTCTCCGTGCCGACGGCCGCCGACACGTTCATGCTGATCTTCACCTCCGGCACCAGCGGTAATCCGAAGCCGGTTCGCTTCGCGCACATGATGATGCCGTTCGCGGGCCCCGTCCTGGTCGACAAGTACAGCATCGGCCCCGGCGACGTCTGCTACCTGTCGATGCCGCTGTTCCACTCGGCCGCACTGATGGGCGGATACTGTGTGGCGTTGTGCGGCGGTGCGGCCATCGCCCCGGCGAAGTTCTCCGCATCGACGTTCCTGGCCGACATCCGCCGCTATGGGGCGACGTACATGAATTATGTCGGCAAGCCCCTCGCGTACATTCTGGCCACCGAGGAACAACCGGACGACGCCGACAATCCCCTGCGCGTGGCGTTCGGCAACGAGGCCACCGACCGCGACATCAACGAGTTCTCACGACGCTTCGACTGCACCGTGTGGGACGGGTTCGGCTCCACCGAACTCGCGATCATCATCACCCGCGAACCCGGGACACCCGAAGGGTCGATCGGCAAGGGCTTTCCCAATGTGGCCGTGTACAACTCGGAGACACATACCGAATGTGCACGGGCCCAGTTCGACGAGACCGGGGCACTCGCCAACGCCGACGAGGCCATCGGCGAACTGGTCAACGTCGAGGGCGCCGGGATGTTCATGGGCTACTACAACGACGAGACGGCCACCAGCGAGCGGCTCCGTGACGGCATGTACTGGTCGGGTGACCTCGCCTACAAGGATGCCGACGACTGGATCTACCTCGCGGGCCGCACCGGCGACTGGATGAGGGTGGACGGGGAGAACATGGCCGCCGGACCCATCGAGCGAATCCTGTTGCGGCTCCCCGAGATCAACCGGGTGGCGGTCTACGCGGTCCCCGATGAGCATGTGGGCGATGCCGTGATGGCGGCTGTGGTCCTGCAGGATGATGCCACGCTCACCCCCGAGGCGCTGGCCGAACAGCTCGCCGCACAGGCGGACCTCTCCCCCAAGGCGTGGCCGCGGTTTGTCCGCATCGAGGATGACCTGCCCACGACGGCGACGAACAAGATCCTCAAGCGTGAGCTGAAGAAGGAGGGGCCGGTCGCGGGTGCGGGAACCCTCTGGGTGCGGGAGGCGCGGTCGACCGGGTATCGCGTGGCGGCCGCGTCCGCGGCGACGGTGTGATCCCCACACGGGTCGAAGACCTGACCGCAACGTGGCTCTGCGACCTGCTCAGACCCACGCACCCGGATGTGGAGATCGATTCCATGGCCGTGGAATCCGTCGGATCCGGTCAGATGGCCGGGTCCTTCCGGATAACGCCCGAGTACTCGACCGCCGGTTCGCTGCCGCAGACGATGGTCGCGAAGGTCGCCATCGGGGAACGCTCCCAGCGGGAGTTCGCGGCCGGAGTGTTCCGCAACGAGGTGCTCTTCTATCAGCGGATCGCGCCGACGGTCGCCATCCCGGTACCGCGTTGCCACGCGGCGGTGATCTCCGAGGACAACACCGAGTTCGCATTGTTACTCGAGGACATGGCGCCCGCCGTCCAAGGCGATCAGATCGCCGGCTGCAGCGCCCAGGAGGCCCACGCGATCGCCGTCGCCGCAGCAGGGTTGCACGCGCCGCGGTGGTGCGACGAGACCCTGTTCGACGTGCCCGGCCTCACGTTGCCCAACCATGAGGATCGCGTCCTCATGGACTCCATCCTCGAACCGATGGCCGACCAGTTTCGGGCTCGATACAACCTCGCCGGACGGACAGCCGCGGCAATCGACTGGCTGGTGGCCGAGGCCGGCGACTGGCTCGAGCGCACACCACGGCACTACTCTTTGATCCACGGCGACCTGCGAATCGACAATGTCATGTTCGGCCCCGACGGGACGGTGACCGTCGTCGACTGGCAGACCATCACCGTCGGCAACCCGTTGCGCGACATCGCTTTTCTCCTGTCCACCAGCGTCGACGTGGAGACTCGCCGAACATGTGAGCGAGAGGTCGTCGGCGCCTATCACCAGGCACTGCTCGAGCGCGGCGTCGACGACTATCCGCTCTCGACGTGTTGGACCGACTACATCGACTCATTGATCCAGGCACCGATGATCATCGTGTTCGGTTGCGCTGCAGCGATGCCGACAGAACGCGGTGACCGGATGTTCATGACGATGCTGGAGCGCGCAGCCACGGCCATCGCCGACCTGACACCGGGTGCGCTGGGATGAAGTTGGTGATCGGCGGCACGGGCTTCCTCGGCTCGCGGGTCGTTCATCAATTGGTGGATGCGGGCGAAAAGGTGCGCGTGCTCGTGCGTGAGACCAGTGACACCCGCGCGATCGACGGGCTGGATGTCGAATTGATCGTCGGTGAGCTCGTCGACTCGGAAACCGTGGCCGCTGCACTGCGCGGCTGCGATGTGGTGTTCTACTGTGCGGTCGACACCCGTGCGTGGCTCCGTGATCCGGAACCCCTGTACCGCACGAATGTCGATGCCCTGCGTGCGGTGCTCGATGTGGCCGTCGACGCAGGACTGCGTTCGTTCGTCTTCACGAGTTCGGTGGCGACCATCGGGCTGGTGAAAGGACGCCAGGCCACCGAGGACGATGCGTTCAACTGGGCCGACAGGGCACCCGGCTATGTCAGGTCTCGTGTGACCGCCGAGAATCTGGTCCTGCGGTATGTGCGGGAGCGCGGGTTTCCGGCGACCGCGATGTGTGTGGCCAACACCTACGGTGCGGGTGACTGGCAGCCGACACCACACGGTTCGTTCGTCGCCGGTGCCGCACTGGGCAAGTTGCCCTTCACGGTTCGCGGTTGCCGCGCGGAATCGGTCGGTGTGGACGATGCGGCGAGAGCCCTGATCCTGGCCGCAGATCATGGACACGTGGGCGAGCGCTACATCGTGTCCGAGAGATTCATCGACCTCGGTGAGATCGTGTCGATCGCGGCGCGCAGCGCCGGACGGACGGCACCCCGCGTGGTCCTTCCGCTGCCGATCCTCTACCTGCTGGGGGCGGTGGGGTCGCTACGCGCCCGGTTCACCGCACGACCGACACGCCTGACGCTCACGTCGGTTCGGCTGATGCATCTCATGTCCCCGATGGACCACGGTAAGGCCGAGCAAGACCTGGGGTGGCATCCCCGACCGGTTGCCGACGCCGTCGGCGAAGGTGCGCGGTTCTGGGTCGACCGCGACGCAAACCGGCGGTCGGCCGGGCACCAGCCGGTCCCCGAGCAGCCTCGCGCGGAACCAGCAGAGCGTCACCACCCCGGTCCCTGACGGCCTCGCGTGGAACGAGCAATGCGTCACCCCGACCCCTGAGGAGCCTCCGAGGAACGAGCGATGCGTCACCACCCGATCCCTGAGGAGCCTCGCGAGGAACGAGCGATGCGTCACCACCCGATCCCTGAGGAGCCTCGCGAGGAACGAGCGATGCGTCACGAAGGGCCTCACCGCGGATACGTGACGATCTCCCGCCCCGTGCGCGGGTTCCTCCATGTGATGGTGCGGTCGACGTGCATGACCGGTATCCACAGACCCATGTGCTTGCGCTGATGATCCGGCCGGCACAGCGGTGCCAGGTTTTCGGGCACAGTCCAACCACCAACGTACGGGTCCGCACGCAGAAACTTCACGAGGTGATCAAGGTCGCATTCGTGAGCTGGTCTGCCGCAGTAGGGGTATCGACAGTACAGGTCCGACAACAGAATCTGCTCCCGCAACCGCGCCGACGGCGCATACGTCAGTGCACCCGGCGGTGGCAGGTCGTGGCCACCATGCCCGGACGGATCAACCGGGTGGGCCCGACCACGCTCGCCGACCACGATCCGCCCGGCCGTGCGGCGGTTCGGTTTGTCCGGCAACGTGATCAGCGTGGCGCGGTCGGTGAGGTCTGTGGCCATGGGAGGGTCGATCGCCCCGTAGCCACGTAGTCGGGGGACCTCGACGCCGACCTTGTCGAGCACCAGCGTCCAGGGCTTCGGGACGGGGGCGAGCGGGAACTCGGGTACACCGTCCGGCGCGGGCTCGTGCTCGAGCACCCGATCTGCCACGGGATCAGGGTACGGCTCGCGATCGTGGTCCACCTCGCGATCGGATGCGGGGCGGCGATTGCGCTCGACGTCGTCGGCCGCCTGGTCACCCCCGGCTGAAGCCGCACTGTCGGAGAGGTTTTCATCTCTCGCCGCGTCGTCGCCGTCGGCGTGGTCGCTACGATCCTCGGAGGCGCCATCATCGGTGGGACCGTCGATATCGATTGCGTCGTCACCATCACGGTCATCGTCCCGGCCACAGTCGGGCCCGGGTGAGGAAGGCTCGGTCGGACCGGCCGGCCCAGAGGTAGGGTCAGTCGGCGCTCCACCATAGGGACAGTCATCGCCACCGCATCGGCAGGCCAGTCGCACACCCGGGGTGCCGATGAGTTCCGCCAACGCTTCGACCCGCTGTTGCCCCAAGGTGCGCGGATCCCGCCGACACAACCGCTCTTTTATCAGTGCGGCAATCCCCTCGCGCAGGAACACTCCATGCTCGGCCGGTACGCAGGCGTCGATGTTGGCGTGTCCGGAACTGTCGTTGGTGACCGTGACGTTCTGCCACGCCCGACCGAACTCCTTGCGCGCCTCGGCCGCACCCTCCGGATCCAGCCCGATCACCACCCCGGCCAACTCATCGCGCAACACCTTGTCCGTCGTCGGACGCGCCCCGTACTCCAGAGCGATATCCTCCATATCCATCACCGGCCCGAACTCGGCAGCGGCATCAGCGGCGTCAGCGTCGGCGGGATCGGCCGTGTCGGACGGATCACAGGTGGCCGGATCGGCATCACTATCGGTGTCGTCGTCATCTGCCGCCGCATCGCCCGTGGCATCGCCATCGGCATCTGACACATCCGTGCTGGGACTCGAATTACGCTGCATGACATCAGATGCCGCCTCAACCGAATGCACCAACTCCGACATCCGATTGGTACTGTACTCGCCGGCCAGATACGCCATCCTCAATTTGGCCATGTGCTGCAACGCCGATCCCAGGCGATACCACTTGCCGGCCTTGGTCCGCGACAGACCCAGCTGCACCGAAATCTCTCCGACTGCAGCCTTCTCCGCATGACGACGAACCTTCATCTCAGCAGCTGGACTCAGCCCCACCATCAAGTCATCGTGTACATTCTCACCAATCCGGAAGGCCAACAACACCGCTCGCGCCTCAGCCTGACGACTCAACAGCAGCGCAGCACGCGCCTCGGTGACCGCGTCCGCCGACCCGACCGAAGACAGAATCGCATCATCAGCAACCGGATCCGAATAGGAGAACACGACCCCACCCTTCGTGATGCTCGCTCATCAGGAACGAACTTTCCGCGCCCGCAGGCGCTACGGAGACAGAACAGCAACGACACCAGCCCATCATCGAAAACACGGCCCGCGTTGGAAATTCAACTGACACCAGATTAACCACGGCCACCGACAAGAACGCTCGTCACCGGCGGAGCTTGTGGATAGCCCCCATCACTTCGACTGGGTACAGAGTATCGGCTGCCACCGACAAGAATGGTTGCTGCGCAGACGCTTTCTCGCGCGCGGGGTCGACCCTTCGTGACGGTCCTCCGCTAGCGCTCCGGACCTCCTCAGGGATCGAAGGGCACACACCGCCGCTAGCGCTCCGGACCTCCTCAGGGATCGAAACGCCCACACCACCGCTGGCGCTCCGGACCTCGTTAGGGATCGAAACGCACACCACCGCTAGCGCTCCAATTGTCCTCAGGGATCGAAAGGCACACATCGCCGCTCCGGACTTCCGCAGGAATCGACATGGCTGAGGCATCGACTGCGGAGGGAGCTTGCGAGCGTCTCACCTCGGTCCCTGAGGAGCGAGCTTGCGAGCGTCACGAAGGGCCGCCCTTCGTGACGGCCCTCCGCTAGCGCTCCGGACCTCCTCAGGGATCGAAGGGCACACACCGCTGCTGGCGCTCCGGACCTCCTCAGGGATCGAAACGCACACCACCGCCAACGCTGTCGCCCCGAAACGAAAAGCAAACCACCGCAGACGATTCCGACACCTGGAGGAGGGTGATACGCACTCAGTCCAGGAGCTCGGCCAACTCCGCCAATGTGTAAGGCGCACTGTCCTTGTGATCGCGGTAGGCGATGAACGTCGCCTGCGCCGGTTCGTATCGACCGATGAATCCACCTGCGGCGGTGAACACCTGTCCCGAGATCCCCTTGGCGGCATCACTCGACAGGAAGACGTACAGGGAGGCCACGTACTCGGGCGGCGCCGGGTCCAATGCCGCATCCTTGGTCACGTCATCGAGGATTCCGCGACGGTGCAGGCTCTCGATATGTGCGACGAAATCGTCACCGGTGGACAGGCGCGACTTCGCGCCCGGCATGACCACATTCACGCGGACTCCCCGATCCGCCAGGTCAGCAGCCGCGGCGAGCGCGAGACTGTTCACCCCACCCTTGGCCGCCGGATAGCCACTGCCGCCGAACATGCCGAGCGATGCAGCGGAACCGGTCAACACGATCGACCCCGTCTCTTGCTCGGAGAAGACCCGCCCCGCCGCCTGCAGCAGGTGGAAAGCACTCATCAGATGTGCATCCACCTGCTCCCGAAAGTCCTGTGTCGAGATCGAGAGAATCGTCGACCCCGGCGGCTCCGCGATGCCTGCGCAGTTGATCGCGATGTCGAGCGCCCCGAACTCCGACAGTGCCGTGTCGACCAACTTCTGGGCCACTCCGTCTTCTCCCGCGGAGCCGACGATGCCTACCGCATACCCACCACCGCCGCGGATCTCGGTGACGGTGTCGTCCACCGCCACCGGATCGCGACCGTTCACCACGAGGGACACCCCTCGCCCGGCCAGTGCGTACGAGACCGCCAGGCCGATGCCGCGCGTCGCACCGGCGACCACCGCGACCCGCCCGGACAGGCTGAGATCCGGGGTCACCGAACCCGACCGCACGGGATCGTCAGTCATCAGACCCTGCTGCCCACCGGCGTGATCGGGATCGATCGACCGCGGTCGGCGAACTCGAAGGATGCGCCGGAACTGAACCGTGCCACCGCAACCTCACCGAACTCCTCGTGTGACGTCGCACCCAGCGACATGACGAACTCGATCGCATCGTCGACGTCGTCCGCCGACGCCACCGACCAGTGCGCATCGACGGCGGTGCCGATCGCCTGCAGAGGCTCGTGATGCTCTGTGCCCAACACCGTGACCCATCCGCCGTCGGTGACGGCATCGGAGACCTTCGGTACCCGCACCACCACGTCGTCGCCGCGCACCTCGGCACACACGCCGGTGTACTGCCACGGCCCGAGAACGGGGTGCAGGTTGATCACCGATGCCAAACCGGTGGCATCCGAGCCCAGACCGAGTGCCGCGCGTAGACGATCCGCGGCGAGGCCTGCGATTCCGGTCAACTGCTTGCGGAAGATCTCGCGGGCCTGCTCCTCGCTGTCGGCGTGCCTGCGCACCGACTTCAAGAATCCGAGCGACAACAGTTGATGCTGCAACGCAACTTCTTCGGCGATACGCGCCAGTGCCGACCGCGACCATTCCCGGAACTGCAGGTCGGCGACGAGCGGTCCACGGTAATCGCTGTGACCGCCTCCTGCCGTGACGTCTATCGGCGTGAGAACCAGGCGCCCGGCCGCGGATGTGAACATCTCGGCGGCGTCGGAGGGCAGCGGAAGCTCCTCGCGATCAGGCTCGATGGTCACCGTCCACTCGCAGTGCGGCATCCGGTCGGCCGGTCGACGCGGGGGCCGGTGGACCGGCCGGATACGGGCCCGCCGATTCGTCGCGATGGCCGTCGCGTCGAAGGTCGGGTCCTCGATGTCATGGCACATCGTGGTCACATACTCGTCACCCAGCGGCTCCACGTCCATCAACGCGCCACAGTGCCGCAGCAGGAACGAACCGTGGTATTTGTCGGTCACCTCGTACCGAAAGTCCATGAACTGTGGGGGTGCGCCGATGTCGAGCTGAAGACACTTGAACATGTCCTCCACACCGTCGCCGTCGATCCCGAGCGCGGCCCGCATCCGATGGGTGTACACCGGACTCGCCGCCATCCATTCCTCGATGGCGACCTGTCCCATCACCTCGCGGCCGAAGTCGCTGATCAGATGCGCCATCCCGCTGCGGTCGATCAGCTGCCCCGAGAGCAGCAGTTCCGGGACCAGGATGGCGAGTTGGTCCTGACTCAGGCCTTGATAGCCCGGGGCTGATTGAGTCATCGGTCAGATCACCAGAACTCGACCGGTGCTTTGCCGAACGGATACCACCCGGGCAGATCACCGGGCGCCGACTTCTCGATGCGCTTGAGCATGCCGTCGCTCATCGCATTGTTCTTCAGCATCTCGATGAACAGCGCGGAGACGTTTCCGAAGTCGAAGAAGTCCCGCTGCCAGGAGAACTGGAAGTTGCCGGCGTACTTGAACCAACTTCCCTGGATACCCTCGAGCGCGTAGTGGGTGCCGTCCTCACGCTTGCCCTGGTATACCTGCTTCCACAGCCCGATCATGTCGCCGGTCTGGTCGTCGATCACCCACGCCTGATAGGGGTACTCCCAGCCCTCGAGGCCTTCCATCTCCTGACCCAGGGCGAGCTCACGGATCTCGTCCCGACCCACCGCCATGAAGTCCTTTTCCGGACCGTAGTTCCATCCGTAGGTGGCGTCCTCGGTGTAGAACTCGGCGAGCGGCTTCCAGTCCCCGGCCTTTTCGGCCTCCACATTGGCATCGAGCCAACGGTGTTTCATCTCTTCCAATTCGGCACGATCAAAAGACATGTCACTCCACTTCATTCGTCATCGTCGACAATTTTCAGAGCTTGGGTCGGGCAGTACATCACCGCGGCCTCCACCTCGGTCCGCAGGCTCTCGTCGGGAGTCGCGTTCAGGATTTTCACGTGGTCCTTGTGCGCCTCGAAGACCTCGGGAGCCTCCATCTCGCACATCCCATGTCCCTGACATAAATCGAGATCCACTTCCACACGCATCAGCCCGACTCCGCCCCCGACCGCATCCGCCTCCGATAGCTGACCCGGCACGGCTGTTGCAGCTGCACCACCATCTTGGAGTGGTCGTTGCGGTAGGTCTCCGACGGCTGGAGCATCTCGAACTCGTAGTTCTGGAAGAGCACCGAGAAGATGGCCTTCAGCTGCATGATCGCGAACTGCGCACCGACGCAACGATGACGGCCGGCACCAAACGGTATCCACGTCCACCGATTGACCAGGTCCTCCTGACGAGGCTTGTCGTAGCGGTCCGGGTCGAATGTGTCCGGTGACGGGAAATCCTCCGGCAAACGGTTAGACACGGCCGGCGACACCGCGATCGACTGACCGGCCGTCACCTCGAAGTCCTCCACGTGGAAATCCTTCTGCACCACCCGCATCAAGACGATCAGGGGCGGATGCAGACGCAGGGCCTCCTTCAGCGAGTTCTCCAGCTGAGGCATCTGCCGCGTGTGGGCGAACGTGTACTCGGGCCGTTCTCCGGGTGGGGTGTCGCCGTAGATCTCGTCGAGCTCGTCGTACACCCGCGCCATGTAGTCGGGGTTGCGCAGCAACTCGATCAGCGTCCACGCCGCGGTCCCCGACGTCGTGTGATGCCCGGCGAACATCATCGAGATGAACATGCCGGTGATGGTGTTCGCGTCGAACCCGACCTGCACGAGCACGTCCATGAGATCGCGATCGGCCTTGTCCTCGGTCGGATTCGCGATCCGCTCATCCATGACTCCCTGGATGAACTCGACCAGCTCCGCGCGTGCCTCATCGCGCTTGCGGAAGCTCTCGATGTCGGCCTTGTAATCGACGTAGGCGATCGGGTCGGTACCCTTCTCCAGATCATGGAACAGGTGCGCGATGTGACCGTTGAGGCGTTCCCGGAACTTCCGCCCGATCAGGCATGCCGACGACGTGTAGAGGGTGAGTTCGGCGAAGAACTCGAGCAGATCGATCTCTCCCTCGTCGCCCCAGTTCGCGATGATCCGCTCGACCTCGTTCGGAATCGTCACCGCGTGCTGCTTCATGTGCGCGCCCTTGAGCGCCGAGTTGTGGATCGCCTTCGAGCGTTCCTCCGGGCTGGTGTCGAACACGACGCCCTCGCCGAACACCGGTGTCATGAAGGGATATGCGGCGGCCTGGTCGAGATCCTCTTCGGGCGCCCGGAAGAACTCCTCGTTGGCGGCAGCCCCGGACACGAGAACCACCTCACGGTCGGCGAGTTGGAACTGCCCGACGTCACCGCACTCCTCCCGGACCCGCCAGAACAACCCGATCGGATCGGATGCCAGTTCATCGAGGTGGCCGTGCTCGCCGTCTCCCCCGGAGACGCGTTTGGGCTTGGTCAGTGCGGTCATCACTGCTCTCCTTCGGACTGCTTGTCACGCTTCTTCAGAGCGCCCTCGGCCTCCACCTCGACCACACGCATGTGCGCCCCCCGCGGCATCGTCACGATGGCGGCGACCGCCTGCGCGATGTGTCCGGGCTCGAGGAAGTTGCCGTGTCGGGCCAATCCGTGCCTGATCCAGTCGTTGAGCATCAGCTCGGTGGTCTTCTGATCCAGATCCATGCCCATGCCGGTCAGGACTTGTCCGGGACGGATCACGCTGGCGCGCACGCCGGTCCCCTCCAGCTCCAACTGGGCTGTCGCGACCAGGCCGTCGATGCCGGCCTTCGCCGCCACATATGCCGATGACCAGGGCCGCGGATGAAGCACGACGTCGGAGCCGATGAACACGTAATCGCCACGGCCACGCTCGATCATTCCGGGAACCACCGCGCGATACAGCCGGTGGGCGCCGACCAGATGGATGTCGATCTGCGACGCGAATTCCTCAGGCTCCACCTCGTAGGACAGGCCGACGGCGAGGTCGCCGGCGCCGCTCACCACGATCTCCAAGTCCCCCAGCGCGGCCTGCGCTTTGGCAACACAGTCCTGCACCGACGTCCCGTCGGTGATGTCCAGCGGAACCGCTACGGCTTCGCCGCCGGCGGCGGTGATCTTGTCGGTCAGCTCCTGCAGCTTCTCGACCCGGCGCGCGGCCAGCGCAACGGGATAGCCTGCTGCGGCCAGGAATTCGGCGGTGGCCGCACCGATGCCCGACGATGCACCGGCCACCAGCACCGGACGACGCTGCGGATGAGGGATGAATGCCATCAGCGCACCTGCACTTTCACGGGGAGTTCGGCGAATCCGCGGACGTTCACCGAGTGCACGCGGACGGCGTTGTCGATGTCGATGTCGAGGCTGCGGATCGATCGGGCCACCTCGGCCAGACCGATGTTGGACTCCAGGCGCGCCAGATGCGCACCGAGGCAGAAATGGGTTCCCATCCCGAAGCTCATCAGGGCCTGGCTGCAGTCCCGACCGATCTGATACCGGTCGGCATCGGCGCCGAACACCTCCTCGTCCCGGTTTGCCGAGCCGACCAGCAACAGCACCCGTTCGCCGGCCGGAATCGTGAGCCCTCCGTACTCGACGTCGGCGAGCACGCGCCGCAACACCATCTGGGTGGAGTTGTCGTAGCGCAGCGTCTCCTCCGTCCAATCCGCGACACAGTCCGGATCGGCGAGCGGCTTGGCCAGTTCGTCCGGGTTGCGCCAACCCCAATAGAGCGCATTGGCAAGGAGTTTGGTCGTCGTCTCGTTTCCCGCGACGACCATCAGGACCATGAACCCGACGATCTCGTCCTCGGTGAGGCGGATCTTCTCGCCCGTCTCGTCGTCGTCGATCTCCGCGGTGATCAACGCCGACACCAGATCGTCGCCGAGATTCTTGCGCCGATCGGCGATCAGCTCGGAGTAGTACTTGTGCAGTTCGATGTAGGCGTAGATCGCCGCTTCCGGGATGTCGAGCACACCCTCTTCCCGATGCAGCAACAGATCCGACTGGTGGCGCAGATGAGCGCGGTCCGGCTCGGGCACACCGAGCAGTTCCGACACGACGTCCATCGGCAACAGGCCGGCGAAGTCCGCGATGTAGTCGAACTCGCCCTTGTCCAGACACTTGCTCCAGTGCTGATGCGTCAATGCGGTGATCCGACCGGACAGGTCACCGACGCGGCGGGGCGTGAATCCCTTGGACACCAGCTTGCGGATGCGCATGTGCTTGGGGTCGTCCATGGCAAGGAACGACATCGACTTGTGTGCATCGGGACCGTAGGAGGACGGGTCCATCGACACACCCCAGCTGTTGGACAGCTGGACGCTGTCGCGGAATCCGGCCCGGACGTCCTCGTGACGGGCCAACGCCCAGAAGTCCATCGAGGCGTTGTGATAGACGGGCACCTCACGCCGCAGCCGCTCGTACGTCGGATACGGATCCTCGTGGAAATCATAGGCATACGGGTCGAACGGGACGAGATGTTCCATCCCCGTTCCCGTGGCGGTTTCGGTCATCACTTCTCCATCAGTAGATGTGCAGCTGCGACAAGACGTTCCGAGGTCTGCTCGTATGTCATGTGTCCCATTCCCGCGTGCACCAGACCGCCGGCGTAGATCATCTCCAGGCCGTCGAGCAATGGCCCCGGGTTCTCCGGATCAGCCTCCAGCGCCTCGGCGAGCCGACGCCGGATGAAGCCGCCGATCCGCAACCGCAGATGCTCGACGTCCGGGTCGGTCCCCAACAGCGCCATGGTGACCGCCCCGCCGAGCTGCCCCTGGCCGGCGACCACCATCGACACCTCGCGCAACACCTGGGCGACGCGTTCGGTCGGCGCCATCGACAGGTCCGGCTCGGCGACCCCCGAGCTGAGCCGACGCCAGAACACCTCCGCGACCAGGTGACTCTTCGATGAGAAATAGGTGTACGCAGTCGCGGGCGCCACGCCGGCGAGCTTGGCCACACCACGCACCGTGAGGCCGTCGAACCCGACGTCGTTCAGCACGTCCACCGCCGCGTCGGTGAGCCTGCCGACCGTCTCGGCCTGCTGCTGGGTGAGCCTGCGGCGGGTGGATTCCTGAGATACGGGACTGGACATGTGAGCGAGGCTACACTAGGTTTGAACTTGAGTCCAGACACCTGTCCAGATGGAGTTCCAGACAATGGCCCTACGCCCCGAATCGTCGTCCGAGTTACTGATCGACGGCAAACTCATCCCCGGAAGTGGCGGCACCTTCGATGTCGTGAACCCGGCCACCGAAGACGTTCTCGGGAAGGCCGCCGACGGCACCACCGAAGACATGGACGCCGCCATCGCCGCCGCACGCCGGGCCTTCGACACCACCGACTGGTCGCGCGACCACGCCTTCCGAGCACGATGCCTGCGTCAGTTGCGCGACGCGCTACTCGCGCACGGCGATGAACTCCGTGAGCTGACCATCGCCGAGGTCGGCGCTCCGGCATTCCTGACCACCGGGCCCCAGTTCGAGGGCCCGGTCACCGACCTCGGCTGGTTCGCCGACCTCGCCGAGAGCTATGCCTGGACCACCGACCTCGGCATGGCGAAACCGATGGGCCTCAAGAACATCCGGGAGATCCGCAAGGAGGCGGCAGGCGTCGTCGGCGCCATCACGCCGTGGAACTTCCCGCACCAGATCAACTTCGCCAAGATCGGTCCGGCGCTGGCCGCGGGCTGCACCGTCGTCCTCAAACCGGCACCCGATACGCCATGGTGTGCCGCGCTCGTCGGCAAGGTCATCGCGGAGGAGACGGACTTCCCGCCCGGCGTGATCAACATCGTGACCTCGAGCGATCATGCTGTGGGTGCGCAACTGTCGACGGACCCGCGGGTGGACGTCATCTCGTTCACCGGCTCGACCGCCACCGGCAAGAGGGTGATGGCCGGCGCCGCCGAGTCACTCAAGCGCGTCTTCCTCGAACTCGGCGGGAAGTCGGCGTTCATCGTTCTCGACGATGCCGATCTGGCGTCGGCCTGTGCGATGGCCGCATTCAACGTCGTCACCCACGCCGGACAGGGCTGCGCGATCACCACTCGGCTTCTGGTGCCGCGAGAGAAACTGGCCGAGGCCGTCACCGCGACCAAGGACGCTCTCGCGGGCCTGGCCCCCGGCGACCCGAGAGATGCCGGAACGATCTGCGGCCCACTGATCTCCGCAATTCAGCGCGATCGGGTCGAGTCCTACATCGCACTGGCGAAAACCGAGGGCGGCACGATCGAGATCGGCGGTGGCAGGCCCGCCGACAAGGACAAGGGCTTCTACGTGGAGCCGACGCTGATCTCCGGGCTGGACAACTCCGCGCGCGTCGCGCAGGAGGAGATCTTCGGCCCGGTGCTGGTGATCCTCCCCCACGACGGCGACGATGACGCCATTCGCATCGCCAACGACTCCCCCTACGGTTTGTCGGGAGCGGTGTGGGGCACCGATCCCGATCGGATCAACAAGGTGGTCAACGGGGTTCGTACCGGCACCATGGGCATCAACGGTGGTATCTGGTACTCCGCCGACGTCCCGTTCGGCGGCTACAAACAGTCCGGCATCGGTCGCGAGATGGGCCTCGCCGGGTTCGAGGAGTACCTCGAGACGAAGGCGGTGGCGACCCCGGCATGAGAGTTCGACGATGGCGAGTGATCTCGATACGGCGCCTCGCCTAGCGGCTCGGCACCTACTCGATCAGCAACGGGACCCCTCCCTGGTCGACCCGAACAGCAACGGGACCCCCTCCCTGGTCGACCCGATCAGAACAGGAACCACCCACGCCGGTCGACCCGATCAGCAAGAACCCACCTCGCTGGTTGAGTAGCGGCGAGCCGCTAGGCGAGACGCGTATCGAAACCACGTACCACCCGGAATCAACAGCAACAGAAGGTACACATGACTTCCGAACGTTTCCAGAACAAGACCATCATCGTGACCGGCGCCGCGGGCGGCATCGGTGAGGGCTATGCCCGCGGTCTGGCCGCCGAGGGCGCCAACGTCGTCGTCGCCGACGTCAACGACGAGCTGGGCAAGCAGGTCGCCGCCGACATCGGCGGCCTGTACGTGCACACCGACGTCGCAGACGAACAGTCCGCCAAGGATCTCGCCGCCGCCACCGTCGAGGAGTACGGCACCGTCCACGGACTGGTCAACAACGCCGCGATCTACGGCGGCATGAAACTCGACTTCCTGATCACCGTGCCGTGGGACTACTACAAGAAGTTCATGAGCGTGAACCTCGACGGCGCACTCAACGTGACCCGCGCCGTCTATCCGCACATGACCTCCGGCGGCGCGATCGTCAACCAGTCCTCCACCGCCGCTTGGCTCTACAGCGGCTTCTACGGACTGGCCAAGGTCGGCATCAACGGCTTGACCCAGCAGCTCGCCACCGAGCTCGGTGGGCAGAACATCCGCGTCAACGCGATCGCCCCCGGCCCGATCGACACCGAGGCCACCCGGTCGACCACGCCCAAGGAGATGGTCGCCGACATCGTCAACCGGTTGCCGCTCAAGCGGTTCGGCACCCCGGACGACCTGGTCGGCATGTGCAAGTTCCTGCTGTCCGACGAGGCAGGCTGGATCACCGGACAGATCTTCAACGTCGACGGCGGACAGGTCATCCGGTCATGAGTGACGCCTCCCCCGCCAAACCGGTACGCCTCGGCTACGTGGGACTCGGCAACATCGGTGGCCCGATGGCGGGACGCCTGGCCAAGTGGCCCGGTGGCCTCAACGTGTTCGACCTGTCCGACGAGGCGGTCGCCAAGATCGTCGACCAGGGTGCGACTGCTGCCCCATCCCTGACCGACCTCGCCGCGAACTCCGACATCATCGGCATCTGCGTGCTGAACGACGAGCAGGTCCGCACCGTCGTGGCCGGCGACGACGGCCTCTTGAGCGCCGCGGCGCCGGGCACCATCATCACCGTCCATTCGACCATCGGCCCGCAGACGGCGATCGATCTCGCCGAAATCTGCGCCCGCCACGGCGTCACGTTGCTCGACGCCCCGATCTCCGGTGGCGCCGCCGGTGCCGAACAGGGACGACTGGCGATCATGGTCGGCGGCGATCGCGCCTCCTACGAGCGACTCAAAGAGCCGTTCGGACTCGTCGCGGGGATGCTGGTGCACGCCGGCGACGATGTCGGCGCCGGGACGAAGATGAAACTCGCCCGCAACCTGCTGCACTTCATCTCGTTCACGGCGGCGGCGGAGGCGTCCAAGCTGGCGGAGGCAGCCGGGATCAGCATCACCAAGTTGGGCAAGGTCGTTCGGCACACCGACGCGATCACCGGGGGTGCCGGCTCGATCATCCTGCGCGACACCACGGCCGAGATCGCACCCGACGATTTCTGGTATGACGTGTTGGTACCGGTTCGCGGACTCGGCGAGAAGGATCTGTCACTGGCTCTCGAACTGGGACGCGAACTCTCGGTCGACCTACCGCTCGGCGAGATCGCGCTCCGCGATTTCGCCGCCGGACTGGGTGTGCCGCACCACGAAGGAGAAGACGCATGACCGCAGCCGACGAAACCACCAGCGAGCAACGCCAAAAGGGCCTCGACATGATGTCGAAGGTCTACGGCTGGGAGATGTCCGATGGACCGGGCGACTTCTTCGCGCACACCGCCGATCAGGTGTTCGGCGAGGTCTGGACGCGGCCGGGCCTCTCGGTCCGCGACCGGCGACTTCTTCTCCTCGGCGCTCTCGCGCAAGCCGGTCAGATCGACGTCGCCGAGATCCAGGCGAGCGCCGCCATCGGCAACGGTGAACTGAGTGCCGAGGAACTCGAAGAGATCAGCCTGTTCCTGTGCTACTACGTCGGCTGGCCGCTGGGTACCAAGATGCATTTCATGTTCGGCGATGTCATCTCCAAACACCAGAAGAAGCAGAAGTGACGTCGACGGTCGGGTTCACCGAGGTGACCGGGGGCGGTGGCTGCTCGATTGTCAGCGCCACCCCGGGACCTGACCTGTCCGCCAACGGTTTCCAGGAGAACGAATACGCGGCAGACGGTGTCGCCACGCGGTACACGGCCGACGGGGCTCGGACGATCTCCCCACACGGTGAGGACAAGTTCACCACCCGCGTGCTCGTGCGGAGACCCCGACGCGACGCCGATTTCAACGGCACCGTCGTCGTCGAATGGCTCAATGTCAGCAGCGGATCCGATGCCGCACCCGAATACACCTATCTGGCCGAAGAACTCGTCCGCGGCGGGTACGCCTGGGCGGGCGTGTCCGCCCAGTACACCGGGGTGATGGGCGGCCCTCCGTCCGTCGACGGGCTCGACGGAACCACGACCCGTGGCCTGGTCGCCCATGACGCCCACCGCTATGCGGGGATGCACCACCCGGGGGACGCCTACAGCTACGACATCTACTCCTCGATCGGGGGGTCGCTACGCTCGACCGGCGAGTCGTCGGGTGTCGATCATCCGCTGCGCGGCTTGTCTGTTCGCCGCCTGCTCGGAGTGGGCGAGTCACAGTCGGCGATGGCGCTGACGACCTATGCCAATCACTTCGCCGCCGAACACCGCGTGTTCGACGGCCTGCTCATCCACAGCCGGGCGGCCGCCGGGCTACCTCTGGGCGATGTCGGTACAGCGGTCGACGTCGACGCCGTGTTCGCCGACGAGCCGGTGACGATCAGAACCGATCTGGAGATCCCGGTGTTCGTCGTGCAGACCGAAACCGATGTCCTGACGAACTTCAGGTTTCATCGAGCACGCCAACCCGACACGGATCGCCTGCGCATCTGGGAGATCGCCGGCACGGCACACGCCGACCTGCATCAGATCGGCCCATACGAACACATGCTCGGCTGCCCGACGCCGGTCAACCGCGGCCAGCAGCGCCTCGTACTGAGGGCGGCACTGCATCACCTCCGCGACTGGGCCGACGGCGGCGCCCCACCGCCTGTCGCGCAACCGCTGGAAGTCGTCGATTCGATGACTCCTCCGCTATTCGCCGTCGACGAGTTCGGGAATGTCCGCGGGGGTGTCCGCACACCCTGTGTGGAGGCACCGACCGAGGTGCTGAGCGGAATCGTCGGCGACGACGTCCCCCGCATCTGCGTGTTGTTCGGCTCCACCACCCCGATCCCGCCGGAACGCCTCACCGCCCACTATCGCGATCGCGATGACTACGACCGGCGGTACCGTGCGGCGACCGCAACAGCCGTAGAGAGCGGATTCATCCTGCCCGCGGATCGCGACGAGGCATTGTCCGACGCACGACACGACCTCATTCCCGACTGACGCGCCGCAGGAAACGAGACGCCATGCACTTCACCCTCGAGGACATCACCACCGAGGAGTTCGAACGTCGCAAAGCCCTGTACGGCCCGCTGGCCGACTCGGTCCGGGAACTGATCGACGCGGTGATCCGCACCGAGGTCGACGATTCGACCGTCCGCGAGGCCCACCGACAGATCTCCGCCGTGGTGGAATCGTTGCGTGCCAAGCAGATCGACGGCGCGTTCGGTGTGCGCCACACCGCCGACAAATTGGGCATGCCATGGGGCAACGCGGTGATCGGACTGCGCAACGCGATCGCGCCGCCCCTGCGTGGCACGCGGCATCCGGACGGACTGGTCACCACCGATTTCACCCTGGGCGCGGCCTATGAGGGGCCGCCCGGGTGCGTGCACGGCGGGGTGTGCGCGATGGTCCTCGACCACGTGCTGGGCCAGGCGGGCAGTGCCGACGACGTGCCCTGCTACACGGGCACCATTTCGGTCAGATATCTCCGGCCGACGCCGCTGGGGCCGCTGCATGCCCGGGCGATCATCGTCGAACGGGACGGCCGTAAGAAGATCGTGCGCGGATCGCTGTCCGACGCCGACGGGGAGACGGTGACCGCGGAGGGAACCTTCATCGTGCCGAAGGACTGGGCGGGTGTCATGCCCGATCAGAGCATCGGCGCGATCGCGGGCCCGGCATCATCAGAGGGTTCGTGATCGACATGCTCCATCGCAGTCACAGATGCCCGTAGTAGCGTGGATCCGGTGAACAGCGCTGTTCCCGATCGATCCTCGCCTGCGGCCGCGGCCCTGCCCGAACCCTTCAGTTCGGCTGAAGCCGATCAGGTCCGGCAAACATGGCAACGACTCGGGCTGCCCGGACTGCTCGACGTACACACCCATTTCATGCCGAAGTCCGTGATGGACAAGGTGTGGGGATACTTCGACTCGGCGGGACCGCTGATCGGCCGGGAGTGGCCGATCGCCTATCGTGCCGACGAGGACGTGCGCGTGTCGGCCCTGCAGGAGTTCGGGGTGCGTGCTTACTCGTCGCTGGTATACCCACACAAACCTGACATGGCCGAATGGCTGAACGGTTGGGCGGCGGACTTCGCCGCACATCACCCGGACTGCCTGCACACCGCCACCTTCTATCCGGAGGAGTCGGCGCCGGAATACGTCTCGAAGGCCATTCAGCACGGAACACAGGTCTTCAAATGCCACATCCAGGTCGGCGACTTCTCACCGCTCGATTCGCTGCTCGACGGGGTCTGGGCGCAGATCGCCGACAGCCAGGTCCCGGTGATCATCCATTGCGGCTCGGGCCCCGCACCCGGCACCCACACCGGACCGGAGCCGATCGCCACCCTGCTCCATCGCTTTCCGTCGTTGCCGCTGATCATCGCGCACATGGGCACGCCCGAGTATGTCGAGTTCCTCGACCTCGCCGAGCGTTATCCCAACGTCAGATTCGACACGACCATGTCGTTCACCGACTTCTCCGAGGAAGGCGCCCCGTTCCCGACGGCTGAGCTGCCCCGGCTGCGGGACCTCGGTGACCGCATCCTGTTCGGCAGCGACTACCCGAACATCCCGTACCCGTACACGCATGCTCTCGAAGCGCTCGAGCGCCTCGAGCTCGGGGACGACTGGCTGCGCGGCGCGTTCTACGGCAATGCCGCGGAGTTGTTCGGGATCGACGGCGCGGCCGACTCTCACAACACCTGAGACAGGAAGGCGCGCAACCGTTCCGATTCTGCGGCGTCGAAGATCTGTTCGGGCTTGCCCGTTTCCACCACGACACCGTGGTCCATGAACACCACGTGATCGGACACGTCACGGGCGTATCCCATCTCGTGGGTGACGACGACCATCGTCATGCCTTCGGTGGCGAGGTCGGCCATCAGTGCCAGCACGCCTTTGACGAGCTCCGGGTCCAGTGCCGAGGTCGCCTCGTCGAAGAACATGACCTGCGGTTCCATCGCCAGTGCGCGCGCTATGGCCACGCGTTGCTGCTGGCCACCGGACAGGTTCCCGGGACGCGCCGACGCCTTGTTCGTGAGGCCGACGATCTCGAGCTGCGCCATCGCGACCGCTCGTGCGTCGTCCTTGCTCAGGCCCCGCAGTTTTCGGGGACCCAGCGCGATGTTGTCCACCACCGTCTTGTGCGGGAACAGGTTGAAGTGCTGGAACACCATCCCGATCCGGCGCCGCAGTTCGTCGGGATTGTCGTCGAGCACCGAACGGCCGTCGAGGAGGATGTCGCCCTGATCGGGCTCGTGCAGTCGGTTGAGCACACGCAGCAGCGTCGACTTCCCGGAACCGGACGGCCCGATGACGGTCGTCGTGGTACCCGCGTCGACCTGGATGTCGACGCCGCGCAACACGTGATTCTTGCCGAACGACAGGTGCAGGTCGTGGCCGGTCAGAGAGACCGCCTGGCGCGCTGTGGTGGTGGTGTCGGCCATGGCCCTCAACCCTTCTCGATCGCGGTGGCCGGCAACGGATCGTCCTCGATCTCGGGGGGTCGACCCGTGCGCAATCGGTTGTCGATGTAGTTGACCAGATGTGTGAGGGGGATGGTGAGGACGAGGTACATGATGCCGGCGGCCACCAGCGGCGAGAGGTTACCGGTCTGCGCGTTGAGGTCTCGGCCGACCGCGAAGAGTTCGCGTTGACTCGCCAGCAGACCGAGGAAGTAGACCAGCGAACTGTCCTTGATCAGACTGATGAACTGGTTCATCAGAGCGGGCAGCACGCGCCGGACACCCTGTGGGATCACGACGAGCCGCATGGACTGTCGGTAACTGAAACCGATGGCGCGCGAGGCCTCCATCTGTCCCGTGTCGATGCTCTGGATGCCCGATCGGAAGATCTCGCCGATGTAGGCGGCGGCGAGCAACGCCAACGCGACCGCGCCCAGCCAGTAGGGGTTGTTGCCGGTGATGTTCTTGACCACGGGGCCGACGCCCAGGCCGACGATCAGGATCACCACCACGGCGGGTAGGCCACGGAAGACGTCGGTGTACACACGGGCCGGCCAGCGCAGCCATCGTGACCTGGAGATGCCGGCGACCGCCAGGGCCATGCCGAGGATTGTGCCGAGCACGCCGGAGACCACCGACAGGATGAGGGTGTTGACCAGACCGGTCTTGATCAGGTCGGGGAACGACTTCTGATAGAGGTCCCAGTTGAAGAAAGTGCTCCCGAGTTGGGCGAGTGTCCCTTTCGGAGCCGTCGGCTCGTCTTGCTTCGCGGCGTCTGCGGCCGCGTTCTCCCTGGCGATGGCGGCGAAGTCGGGCAATTCCGGTGTCGGCGCCGCCTTGCTGCCGGGTTTCCATCCGTCCGGCAGTTCGCGTGGCACCCAGTCGGTGTAGAGCTTCGCGTACGTGCCGTCGGCGATGATCGCGTCGAGACCGGAGTTCAGCGCGTCGACCAGCTTCGGCTTGTTCTTGCCCACCGCCCAGGCGACGAAGTTGTTGACGCTGAAGGTGTTCTCCACGATGGCGGTGCCGTCACCGTCCTTGACCGCCCCCTCCGCCTGCTGCGACGGCGCAACCCACGCGTCGATCTGGCCGCTCTTCAGATTCGCGTAGGCGGTTGCGTAGTCGGGGAACTTCACCGGGTCGAGCTTGAGTGTGTTGGTCACGTAGTCGTCTTGAACGGTGCCCTGCACGACGCCGATCCGGTTGGACGCACTCAGATCCGAGAAGCTCTTGATCGGTCCGCCCGATGGCGCGACCAGGGAGAAGTAGCCGAAGTCGTAGCCGTTGGTGAAATCGACGGTCTGTCGCCGCTCGTCGGTGGTGGTGATGGACGACGACCCGACGTCGAACCGATTGTTGGCCACCTGCGAGAGCAGGCCCGCGAACTCGGTTCCCGAGAACTGGATCTGCAGGCCCAGCTTGGCGGCCACCGCCTTGAGCAGTTCGTTGTCGAAACCGGTGAAGACACCCTCGCTGTTCACACAGATGCTCGGTCCGGCGTCCGACAGCGTGCCGACCGAGATCGTCCCGGGTTTGAGCAGCCCGAGGGCATTCGTGTCGATCTGGTCGACGGGTGTCGTCGTCGCGGTGGTGTAGCGGTCCTCGCCGCCCTGATCGGCCGCCCCCATGTTGGTCGGGGCGGCCGATGCCGAGGCGGCGCCGGCCGGTGTGCAGCTGTCCGCCGGGGCGGCTGAGGCTCGCGGTGCCGGCGCACCGATGGCGGCGATCAGACCGATCATCGCCACGACGACGAGGACGACCAGGTGGCGGACGGGTCTGCGGGCGGGACGAGCCGGGGCCGGTCGGGAGGCGGTCACCTCAGCACAGTAGCGAGCAGTGGTGGTGGGCACCCAACAGTTCCGCTCACCGCGGCGCGAAACCCACCGATGTCAGGCGGAGCCCCGCGCGGCCATCCGGGCGCGCACCTCGGGCCTGCGCAACGGCGGCACCGTCTTGGGTGGCTGCCGACGCTCCGGCAGCGCATCGAGCAACTCATGCGTCGCCGCGGTGACCTTCTGAACGGCCGCTTCGAACGCCTCGACGTTGGCCGCCGAGGGATGCCGCACCCCGCTCACCTTGCGGACATACTGACGGGCGGCGGCCTCGATCTCCTCGTCGGTGGCCGCGGGCTCGAGACCCCGCAGTTCGGTGATGTTGCGGCACATGGGTCGGCTCCTCGGGTTTCGATACGTCTCCTCGCTCCGCTCGTCGACTACTCAACCAGCGGAGGAATCCGTCTCCTCGCTCCGCTCGTCGACCACTCAACCAGCGGAGGAATCCGTCTCCTCGCTCCGCTCGTCGACTACTCAACCAGCGGAGAAGTCCGTCTCCTCGCTCCGCTCGTCGACCACTCAACCGGCGGGCAGGGTCGGCCCAACCGCTGATCGAGTAGCCGCGAGCCGCCAGGCGAGCGAGCGTATCGAGATCACCCGCGCCCGACGACGAGTTCAGTCGGCGATCTTGACGACCGCCTTACCCAGGATCCGCCCCTCGGCCAGATCGGTCAACGCCTTGGGCAGCTCATCGAGCGAATAGGTGACGTTCACCTGCGGACTCATGCCGGCCGCGATCATCTCGCCCAGCTCGTCGTGGAGCAGTTCGGGTAGGCCCGGGTGCGTGCGCACGTACTCGCCCCACGCCGCGCCGACGATCGAGATGTTGCGGAACAGCACCCGGTTGAGCTTGACCGTCGGGATGCCGCCGGCCGCGAAACCGATGACGACGTAGCGACCGTCGGGGGCGACCTGACGCAACGCCTCATCGAAGACCTCTCCGCCGGACGGGTCGATCATGACGTCGACGCCTTCGGGTGCGATCTCCTTCAGCTTCGCACCCCAGCCCTCTTCGAGCTGCACGATCTCGTCGGCGCCGGCGCTGCGCAACAGTTCGTCGGCGCCCTTGCGATGCACGATGGCGATCACCTTGGCGCCCATGGCCTTCGCCACCATGATCGATGCCGTTCCGACGCCGCCTGCGGCGCCGAGCACGCCGACGATCTCACCGGGAGCGGTCTGCGCGCGGACCTTCAGCGCAAACAACGCCGTCTGGTAATTGATGCCCATCGCGGCACCCTGATCGAAGGTGAGGCCCTCGGGCAGCGGCAGCAGCTGCTCGGGCGCCGCGGTCACCTGTTCGGCGAAACCGCCGACGACCGAGGCCACGAGCACTTTGTCCCCGGCCTTGACCGACGAACCCTCCGGCGCCTCACGCACCACACCGGCCACCTCGGTCCCCGGCGTGAACGGAGTCGGCATCCGCAGTTGGTACTTGCCCTGGCTCATCAGCAGGTCGGGAAAGCAGACTCCACACGACTTGATGTCGACCAGAACCTGCCCGTCGGCGGGTTTCGGGTCGTCGACGTCGGTCAGTTCCAGTCCTGCGGGGCCCGTCTCGGCGGTGAGCACTTGTGCTTTCATAACGGTCACCCTACGCGGCCCCGAACCTGGACCGGATAGGATCTGCCTCATGACCTCATCGTCGACGCGGATGCCGAACGCCCCATCGCCGGAGCGCCTGAAAGTGGCCGAGGAAGCCCCCGGGTTCATGCCGCTCGACGAGGCCCAGACCTTGTTCGAGATCGCCGGAGAGTATCTCGCACAGCCCAATTCGACGCGTGTGGGCGTGGAGATCGGCACCTACTGCGGCAAATCCACCGTATTCCTGGGCGCGGCCGCCGAGGCCTGCGGTGCGACCATCGTGACGATCGATCACCATCGCGGATCCGAGGAGCACCAACCGGGTTGGGAGTACCACGACACCTCGCTGGTCGACCCGCACACCGGCACCCTGGACACCTCCGCACGCTTCCGGCAGACGATGTTCGACGCCGGCCTCGAGGGCACCGTGATCGGCATGCTGGCGACGTCGACGATCGCGGCCAAGGTGTGGGGCAAACCCGCCGACTTCGTCTTCATCGACGGCGGCCACAGCATGCAGGCCGCGCAGAACGACCTCGACGGCTGGGCACCCTGGGTCCGTATCGGCGGGGCACTGCTCATCCACGATGTGTTCCCCGACCCCGCGGACGGCGGTCGCCCGCCGTACGAGATCTATCGGCAGGCCCTGGCAACCGGCCAGTTCACCGAGGTGCGCGCCGAGGGCTCGCTGCGCGTCCTGCGCCGCGACGGCGGCACGCCGGGCGAGCCCCTTTAGCCCCCTTTAGCCCCCCTTTAGCCCGCCCCGGACCGCCTCGGGCCGAGTCCGCAGGGTTCGTCCCCCGGGTATCGCCAGAGCCTCCACAAGCTCAGGGGGCGTTTGCCGATACCCGGGGGAGGAACCGTCACGGCACCAGTGCGCGCAGTTTGCCGAGGATGTCGGGGTAACGCTGGAGGTGTGCGCCGCCGTTGATGTCGAAGGCGGCGCCGGTGATCCACGTGGCCTTGTCGGAGGCGAGGAAAACCGCGACGTCGGCGACTTCCCCGGGCCGACCACTCCGACCCAACGGAGTGTTCTCGATGTACTCGTCGGTCAGCCCCGGCACCATCGAGAGCCCGGCGGTGAGCGGAGTGTCGATGAGGCCGGGTTGGATCGCATTGACGCGGATGCCGCGCGCGGCCAACTCGAGCGCGGCGACCTCGACGAGCATCGTGGCGCCCGCTTTCGACGCGCAGTATGCGGCCACCCCCGCGCCCGGCTGCCGCCCGTTGAGCGACGAGATGACGGTGATGCTACCGCCGTCGACGACGCGCTGACCTGCGTGTTTGAGCACCAGAAACGAGCCGGTCAGACATACCTCGATAGTGGTCTGCCACTGCTCGAGCGGCAGTTCGGTGATGGCGCCGGGGATTGTCAGACCCGCGCAGCTCACCACCGCCCGCACATCGTCGAGATTCGCGAACCCGGCCTCCACCGATGCCTCGTCCGTCACGTCCATCGCCACTGCCCGGCCACCGACCTCCTCGGCGGCGGCGCGTGCGCCATCCTCGTTGACGTCGGCGACCACCACCGAGTAGCCCTCGGCGGCGAAGGCTCCGGCGGTGGCCCGCCCGATCCCCGATGCCCCGCCGACCACCACGGCTGTGCCGGTCATCGCGCGCCGACCTGATCGGAACCCGCGGCGCGCTCCGCCGACAGGTGCCGCGTGAGGAAGGAGATCTGGTGCGTCGCTGCCGGTTCGAACCAGTCCCTGCCATCGAACACGTCGAAGTGATCACAGGGATAGTGCCGCACCTCGGCGCGAGCCTTGAATGCCGCCTTGGCCGCGGCGTGCGGCGGCGCCGCCTGGTCGAAATCGGCGATCTGCATCAGCACGGGAGCGCTGATCCGGTCGGCGATCTTGTCGGCGCGGAAACTGCCCAACTCCAGCCCCACCGACGCATCCACCTCGTTGCGCCAGGACGGCCCGGCTATCGAGAGGTAGTCCTCGTAGTAGCCCGGTGAGGTGAGCGCGGCCTTCTCCCCCGGGCGTCCCACGACGGCCATCATCGTCGCAGGCCGCCCGACCTTGGTCGCCAGCGCACTGCCGATGCCGCTCGCCGTGGAACGCAGCATCGCGGCCGCTCCGACCTGCGGATAGTTGTGGATGCCGGCCGAGAGGCCGTTGACCAGGGGCACCATCGTGATCACGGCGGCGATGTCGGTCCGGTCCGCCGCGACGATCATGGCGTGTCCCCCGGACTGCGAGATGCCCCAGAGGATCACCCGGTCGGGGTCGACGCCCGGTTGGCGTTTGGCGGCCGCGATCGCCGCCCGGTAGTCGTCGGCCTGCTCTTTCATCGAGATCCGCTGCCGCTGTGCGCCTTCGGAGAGTCCGAAGCCGCGATAGTCGAAGGCCAACACGGCGAGCCCGGCATCGGCGAGTCGACGTGCGTAAGGCTCGAGACCGGAATCCTTGGTCCCGGCGAACCCGTGCGCCATGACCACGACCGGACGTCCCGCCGGGCCGTCGAAGGGTGAGGTCTGCGGACCGGGAAAGAACCATGCGTCGCACGATGTTCCGTGCGAATCGAAGGTCACGTTCTGTCGGGTCATGGTCACTCCTGCACTCCGGCCGCAACGGCGGGCCTGTCGTCACGATGTGCGCCGGCATGCGACCAACGGAGGCCTCCTTGCGCGACAGCACGTCGCCGGCCCGCCGGGATCTCCTTGGTCCTGATGTCGTGCTCGTAGAGATAGTGGTCGAGTTGCTGCGTGTGCCGCGGGCGATCGAGCATGTGGCCGGAGTGGAACGCCATGTCCTCGGCGATGATCCGACGCATGTCGTCGACGCCCGGAAGACGATAGCGGCCGACCGCGTACGCGCCGATCACACGCGCCTGGCATTCGACGAAGGGGAACAGCGTCGGCGTCGCTTGCGCGAACCCGGCGAAGATGAGGTCGTCGATACCGGGATAGAACATCCGCTTGTACAGGTCGATACGGTTCTCCGGGGCGCTGATGAAATCAGGGTCGAAGAACGGGAAGGTGATGTTGTATCCCGTTGCGTAGATGATGATGTCGAAGTCATCCGAGGTTCCGTCCTCGAAGTGCACGGTGGACCCGTCGAGCAGCGAGATGTTGGGTTTGGCGATCACATCCCCCGAGCCGAGGCGCAGGGGCAGCTCGACGGACTGGGTCGGATGCGCCTCGAAGAACTTGTGATTGGGGGTCGGGAGACCGTAGTCCTCGGGCCGTCCCGCGGTCATCGGCTGCATGACCTGCATGAACTTCCGCTGCCAGGAGAACGGGATGTACGGCGATGTGTGGTAGTACTTGTCCGCCGGTTTACCCGCGAAGTACTTGGGGACGATCCAGGCACTCGACCGTGTCGACAGTGTCAGCTTGTTGTCCAGCGCCTTCGACGACAGTTCGACGGCGATGTCGGCGGCGCTGTTCCCCAAGCCCACCACCAGGATTCGCTTGCCGGTGAATTCGTGCGGCGTCCTGGGATCGATGTAATGGTGCGCGTGCATGGAGATGCCGTCGAAGTCCCCGGGGAAGTCGGGCACACGGGGATCCCAATGGTGGCCGTTGGCGACGACCAGTAGATCGAATCGGCGAAGCTCCCCACGTTGGGTCTCCAACTCCCAGCCACCATCGTCGAGCCGTCGGGCATGCGTGACCCCGTTGCCGAACTCGATGTTGTCGAGCAGCCCGAAAGCCTCGGCGTAGGAATCGAGGTAGGCCTTGATCTGCGTGTGGTGCGGGAAGTCGGGGTAGTCGTCGGGCATCGGGAAGTCCCGGAACGACAGCTGATGCTTGGATGTGTCGATGTGCAGCGACCGGTAGGCGCTGCTGTGACCGTTCGGGTTCCCGAAGGCCCAGTTACCGCCGATGCGATCGGACGATTCGAAGCAGGTGTAGGGCACGCCGTAGTCGGCGAGCATCTTGCCTGCGGTGAGGCCGCTGATGCCGGCCCCGATGACCGCGGTGCGCGGTAGATATGAGCTCATGGTTCCTCACCCGATCGCCCGGCGACCCCGGACGGTAGACAGATTGTGCATTCTGTCTACCGCATTTCCGCGCTGGGGTAAACAGAATCCGGAAATTGTCTACGAATTTGCTAGGGTTCGATCGTGAGCGAGGCACCACTACATCAGCGCCCGACCTCCACGGTCAGCGCGCGACTACTGGATGCCACCGAGAAACTGCTCGCGGACAAGGGAATACGATCCACGACGATGCAGGAGGTCGCAGAGACCGCCGGAGTCTCGCGCGCATGGCTCTATCGCCACTTCCCGGATAAATCGACCCTCATCGGTGCCGCCATCGTGCGCCTGAATGAGTCGTTCTGGTCGGACGCGCGCGGCGAGCTCGATGCGATCGACGGCTTCGACCGCCAGGTGGCGGCGGGCGTGCGCATCGGGCGCGGCGCCTATGACGACCCCGGGACCCTGCTGATGCGTTTGCGGACGACCGAGCCCGAGGAGTTCGCCGCCTGCGCAGGTGCCGGCGTCAGCGGGCTTGTCCCCGATCTCGCGTTGTTCTGGCGTCCCTACGTCGACGCGGCGGCCGGCCGCGGAGAGATCCACCCCGCGCATGACCTCGATGAGGTGTCGGAATGGGTTGCACGCGTGTTGATCAGCCTCGGCACAGTCCCGTCGGAGACGATCGACCCCGACGATGCCGACGCTGTGCTGCGGCACGTGCGCCGCTATCTGATGCCGGGGTTGCAGGTGGCGCCTGACTCTTGAGCCGCCGCATGCTCCGAACCGTTCGTGTGGACGACGACGTCACCCCCCGTTCCCTGAGGAGCCTCGCGAGGAACGAGCGATGCGTATCGAAGGGCCCTTCGTGACGCATCCTCGCAAGCTCGGAGGCTCCTCAGGGATCGGGAGGTGACGCATCCTCGCAAGCTCGGAGGCTCCTCAGGGAACGGGAGGTGACGCATCCTCGCAAGCTCGGAGGCTCCTCAGGGATCGGGAGGTGACGCATCCTCGCAAGCTCGGAGGCTCCTCAGGGAACGGGAGGTGACGCATCCTCGCAAGCTCGGAGGCTCCTCAGGGATCGGGAGGTGACGCATCCTCGCAAGCTCGGAGGCTCCTCAGGGAACGGGAGGTGACGCATCCTTGCAAGCTCGGAGGCTCCTCAGGGAACGGAAGGTGACGCATCCTCGCAAGCTCGGAGGCTCCTCAGGGAACGGAAGGTGACGCATCCTTGCAAGCTCGGAGGCTCCTCAGGGAACGGGGTGACGCATCCTCGCAAGCTCGGAGGCTCCTCAGGGAACGGAAGGTGACGCGACCTCCGATCACCCGGCGGCGACCGCAGCCAACCCCAGTTTCCCCGCCAGTTTCGCCAGGTACCCACTCGCGCGTTCGACGCTGTCGTCGGGAAGCCCGTAGAGGACCTGCGTCACCCCGATCTCACCCCACTTGTCGAGCTTCTCCGCGACGGGCTTGAAGTCGAGCACCACGATCTGCGGCGCACCCTCGCGGCCGGCGTCGGACCAGATCTGCTGGAACAGCGACACCGACCCCTCGATGTCCTCCTCACCCGGGGTGGTGATCCACCCGTCGGCGCTGCGCGCGATCCACTTGAAGTTCTTCTCGTTGCCGGCCGCCCCGACGAGGGTCGGGATCGACGACTGCGGCTTCGGCCATGCCCAGCTCGTCCCGAAATCGACGAATTCGCCGTGGTATTCGGCCTCCTCATCGGTCCAGAGCGCACGCATCGCCTCGAGATACTCCCGCAACATGGTCCGCCGACGTTTCGGCGGTACGTTATGGTCGGCCAATTCGTCCAGGTTCCAACCGAATCCGACACCGAGGGTGAGCCGGCCGCCGGAAATGTGGTCGAGGGTGGCCAGTGTCTTCGCCAGCGTGATCGGATCAGACTGCACCGGCAGCGCGACCGCGGTCGCGAGCCGGATGCGCTCGGTCACCGCCGCGGCGGCCGCCAGTGATGTCCATGGGTCGAGCGTTCGCATGTAGCGGTCGTCCGGCAGCGACGAATCACCCGTCTGCGGATGCGCCGCGTCGCGACGGGTGGGGATGTGGCCGTGCTCCGGGACAAAGTACGACGCGAAACCGGCCTCTTCGATCAGCGGCGCCAGCACCTGCGGTTTCAGGCCGCGATCACTCGTGAACTGCACGATTCCGAACTCCATGAACCCTCCAACGCCGCATCGCGAATCGCCGTCCAGCACCCTGGACGACTGACTGGACACTAGTCTAGGTGATTCAGCGTCCGACGGCCAGACTTTGCCGGACATCACGGAAGATCCCGTGGCCCGGGGTGGTTCGGCTGATCGCGTCGGCGGCCAGCACGACGGCCGCCGACGTCCAGCAACTCTTCTCGACCGGCCACCGCTTGCCGTCGGCATAGACGAGGCCCGTCCAATACGATCCGTCCGGATCCCGCAGGTGCTGAATCGATCTGACGAGTTCGATCGCATCATCGGTGTCGCCGAGCGCATCCACCGCCAGCGCCAGCTCACAGGTCTCCGCGCCGGTCACCCAGGGACGATGGTCGACGCAGCGGATCCCGAGCCCGTTGACGACGAACTCCTCCCACCGACGCGCGATGAGCTCCTGCCCCGCGCGACCGCGTACAGCGCCACCGAGAATCGGGTAATACCAGTCCATCGAGTGATCCGACGGCGGCTCGAACAACTCGGGCCGGTCGCGGATGGCGTCACCGAGGGCGGTGTGCGCGGACACCCATGCCTCCTCCGGCTGGCCCATCTCGTCGGCGATCCGCACGGCGCAGTCGATGGCCTGGAAAATGCTTGCGTTGCCGGTGATCTGGGCCTGTTCGTACATGGCGCCGGACCGATGATCCCCGGCCCAGCGAAATGCGCCGTCGGCACGCTGATACTTCATGACCAGGTCGATGGCTGACCACACCGTCGGCCACATCCGATCGAGGAACGCGGAGTCGCCGGTGATCAGGTAGTGATGCCACACCCCGACCGCGATGTACGCGCAGAAATTGCTGTCGATGTTGGGGTCCTCGACATGGCCGACCACGGTCCGGATGGGCCACGATCCATCATGGCGCTGGTGCCTGCGCGACCAGTCGTATGCGGCCTCGGCCTCGGCGATGCGGCCGGTGACCGAGAGCGCCATCGCCGACTCGACGTGATCCCACGGATCTGTCTGGCCACCCGGAAACCACGGCAGTGCACCCGAATCCTCTTGCATCGCAGCGATCGCGGCGCCCGTGCCATCGATCTGTTGCGCGGTGAGCACCCCGGCGATCGCCGGAACCGAGGTCACGCGGTCGCGGTGTCGGCCGGTTTACGCAGATAGAGCGCCACCGACTTGCCGATGACCGGATTGAGCACCTGTTCTCCGACCCGGGTCAGCCACGGCTTGCTCATCATGTCCCACACCAGTAGCTGGTGATATCCCTTCACCAGGAGGTTGTCGTTGTTCTCCACACCGACTGCACATTTCAGCCACCAGTACGGTGCGTGCAGCGCATGGGAGTGGTCGGTTCCGGTGACCTCGAGGCCCGCCGCTTCCAACTTGCCGGCCAGTTCGGAGGCCTTGTAGATGCGGACGTGACCGCCCTCCACCTCGTGGTACTCGTCCGACAGGGCCCAGCAGACCTTCTCCGGCCAGTAACGCGGAACGGTGACAGCGGCGTGTCCACCCGGCTTGAGGATCCGCACCATCTCGGCGATGGCGCCTTCGTCGCCCGGGATGTGCTCCAGGATCTCCGACATGAGAACCACGTCGAAGCTGTTGTCCGCGTACGGAAGTCGCAGCGCGTCCCCGACCTCGGCGCGCGCCTTGGCGTCCGCCGGGACATGACCTTCGGCCATCATCGCGTCGAACATCTCGGCAACGTCGGCCATGTCGGACTCGGACTGGTCGAACGCGATCACGTCGGCACCGCGACGGAACATCTCGAACGAGTGCCTACCCTGACCCGCCCCGATGTCGATCGCCTTGGTCTGCGGACCCACCCCCAGGCGGTCGAAATCCACTGTCAGCACGCGTACTCCCCTATCTCTAAACGGATGCGCCCGACCGGTCGACGCTCTCGCGCGCCACCCGGTCCAGCACGGTCTCGTAGTGCTCGGCGGTCTTGGCCGCCACGGCCGCCCAGCTGTAACGCTCCTCGACGCGATGCCGTCCGCCCTCCCCGAGGCGGCGACGCAACTCGGCGTCGTCGAGCAGCCGTTCGATCGCCTGGGCGAGTTTGCCCGAATCCCGCGGCGGCACCAGCAGGGCCGCCTCTTCCTTGGTCCCGACGACCTCGGGGATCGCGCCGGCACGCGTCGCGACCAGGGGCGTCGCACAGCTCATCGCCTCGACGGCCGGTAAGGAGAAGCCCTCGTACAGCGAAGGTACGCAAGCCACCTCGGCCGATGCCATGAGCTCGGCCATCTCCTCGTCCTCGAGGCCCGACACAACCTTGACCTTGTCACCGATGGCGAGTTCGTCGATCATCTTCGCCGACGGCCCGTTCGGATCGAGTTTGGACACCAGTACCAGTTCGACCTGTCGCTCGGCACTGAGCTTGGCGACCGCCTCCAGCAGGTACGACACACCCTTGAGCGGCGCGTCGGCACTTGCCACACAAGCGATCCGACCGGGTACGCGCTCCACACCGGGCCGGAAGACCGATGTGTCGACGCCCAGCGGGATGGTGGTGATCCGGCCGGACGGGATGTCGAAGGCCTTGCGGATGTCCACCTCGCTGCTGCGGGACACGGTGAGGAGCTCGGGGATTCGGCGCGAGACCCGACCCTGCATGCGCAGGAAGGAATGCCAGCGCCAGGCGGTGATCTTGCGCCAGCCCTTCGCCGCCTTCACCGCCAGTGTCCGGTCACGCGTGATCGGATGATGGATCGTCGCGATCAGCGGGAAGCCGGCCTTCTGGATGTCGAGCAGACCGTAACCGAGGCACTGGTTGTCGTGGACGATGTCGAAGTCGTCTCGGCGGTCCTTCAACAGGCGGGCCACGCGCAGGCTGAAGGTCAGTGGCTCACCGAAACTCGCGGTCCACATCGAACCGACCTCGAGCAGGTCGATCCAGTCGCGGTACTCCTTCGGCCGTGGCGTACGGAACGGATCCGGTTCGTCGTAGAGCGCCATGCTCGGCACCTTGGTGAGCTTGACGCCGGCATCGATGGCGACCTGGTCGAGCTCGGGATAGGGCTGGCCGGAGAAGATCTCGACCTGGTGCCCGAGCAGAGCGAGCTCGCGCGAGAGATGCCGGACGTAAACCCCCTGGCCGCCACAATGCGGCTTGCTGCGATACGACAGCAGTGCGACCCGCATCCCCTACACCGGTTCCATACCGGCGGCGGTCTCGAACTCGGTCATCGAGACGAACTTGACCCGGCGGCGACCCGCCGACTTCCCCGCACCCTTCTCGGCGGCGTCGATGGCTTTCCACCCCGCGAGATCGATCCGCCGGGCGCCACGATCCGACACGAGGTCGACGACATCGTCGCGTGCCGTCGACGGCGCCGACAGCGCGTTGTCGACGTAGTCCCGCAGGACCGCTTCCGCGGTTTCCTGGCCACACATTCGGTTCATCCCGATCCCCCCGGTCGCCCCTCGTTTGATCCAGCCCGTGACATAGAGCCCGGGCACCACATCGCCGTCGGCGACAGCCTGAACCCTGCCGTCCGTGTTCGGCACGACACCCTTCACCTCGTCGAACGGCAGGTCGATCACCGGCACTCCGCGATAGCCGATCGCGCGCAACACCACTCCGGTCTCGAGCTCGAACCGCTCGTCGGTCGGCGTCACCGCAACACGTTCGGTGCCCGGCGCGTACACATTTCGCACGCAGGTCAGCTGCTCGACGTGCCCTTCGCCCGAGATCTCCACCGGTGACACGAGGAACCGGAACACGATCCGTCGATTCCCCTCGGTGGTCGGCCGCTCGGCGAACTCACGCGCCAGCCGGATCTTGGTCGCGATCGTCGAGTCCAGCGTGTCGTCGGCGAGCGCGGCCTCCGTGGCGGGGTCCAGCACGAGTTCGTCCGGATCGATCACCACATCGACGCCCTCGACATCGCCGAGAGCCAGGAACTCGCTGTTCGTGTAGGCGGCCTGGGCGACGCCGCGGCGCGCCAGCAGGATGACCTCACGCACGTTCGATTCACGCAGCGTGGCGAGGGCATGGTCGGCGATGTCGGTCGACGCCAGATCCTCCGGGTCGCTGGCCAGGATGCGCGCCACGTCGAGCGCGACGTTACCGTTGCCGACCACGACCGCACGCTCCGACGACAGATCGACCTCGAGATCCGCGTAATCGGGGTGGCCGTTGTACCAGGCGACGAACTCGGTCGCGGGGATCGATCCGGCGAGATCCTCACCCTCGATGCCGAGTCGCTTGTCCGTCGCGGCACCGACCGCGTACACCACCGCGTGATAGCGCTCGGTGAGTTCGGCATGGGTGATGTGCTTGCCGACCTCGACGTTGAGGAAGTACTGGAAGTTCCGCTTGGCCGCGGTGGCGGCAAACGTCTTCTCGACGCCCTTGGTCGCCGCATGATCGGGCGCGACACCGGCGCGCACGAGACCGTACGGGGTCGGGAGCCGGTCGAACATGTCGACCTTGACCTGAGGCTTGCGCACGAGCTCCTCGGCGGCATAGAAGGCCGCCGGTCCGGCGCCGATGATCGCCACGTGCAATTCCCCGTCGGGGAGCTGCGGCGCCTTCTTGGGTGGAACCAGACCGCCCTCGACGTCGTGGTCCTTGTAGTAGTCGGCGTTGATCTGCAGGTACGGCTCGTCGCGTTCCTCGAGCTGATCATCGGGGATGATCGCCTCGACCGGGCACTCGTCGATGCACGCGCCACAGTCGATACAGGTCTCTGGATCGATGAACAACATCTCCGCAGTGAAGAAATCCGGTTCGTCCGGAGTGGGGTGAATGCAGTTGACCGGACATACGCTGACGCAACTCGCATCGTTGCAACATGGCCGGGTGATCACATGCGCCATCTGCTGATTCCTCGAAATCCAACACGTGGAACGTGTTCTAGTTTTTCCGTCCTGAGTATCTTAACTGTAAAGATACCGGGGACTGAAAGTAGGGACCGAGTGAGCACGTCACCCAGCGGGACGAACATCGAACCACTGCGGGATCGCAAGACCGGGGCACGGTACTTCGAAGCCGGTTACCGCATCCGCACCGGCGACGTCGACCAGGACATGCGGGTCCGGCTCGACGCCGTGGCCCGATACCTGCAGGATGTCGCCAACGACAACATCGAGGCCACCGAGTTCGGCGCCACCGACCCGTTCTGGATCGTGCGTCGCACGGTGATCGACGTGATCAGGCCGTTCTCCTGGCCGGCGCAGGTCACCGCCCAACGCTGGTGTGGGGCGTTGTCCACTCGGTGGACCAACATGCGGGTCCGGCTGACCGCCGACCACGAGACGAATCGGTTCAACCCCGACCAGCGCGCACCCGGGTTGATCGAGACCGAGGCGTTCTGGATCAACGTCAACGATCAGGGGATGCCGTCACGGCTGACCGACGAGGCGTTCGAACTGTTGTCGCAGATGACCGACGAACATCGTCTGCGGTGGAAGTCGATGAACCCCGACAAGGCGCCCGACGCGGCGTCGACCGACCTGCCCGACCGCGAACACGTCCTGCGGATCACGGACTTCGACCCGTTCAAGCACCTCAACAACGCCGCGTACCTCGAGGCCATCGAGGACGAACTGGTCGACCACCCGGACCTGGTCAAGATCCCGCATCGCGCAGTGATCGAGTATCTCCGGCCGATCGTCCCCGGCGTGCCGATCACGCTGCGCAGGGTGCGCGAGGCGGACCGCCTGCTGGTGTGGATGTTAATTCCCGGCGACGACGACGATCAGGTGGTCGCGGCGACGGTTGTGGTGTCGAAACTGCCCTAGTGTCGTGCGGTACCGGTTCATCGCGATGAGCGCATGATCGGCCGCCCGCACCCGTTCCGGTTCGTCGCGCTGCTGGTTGCGCTGTCCATCCCGTTCTACGTGGTCGGGGCGCTGCTGGGCGGCATTCACATCGGTGCGCTGAGCCTGCCGGCGAGCGCGGTGATGGTTCCGCTGCCCGGCCTCGTGGCCCTCCTGCTGGTGCGGCTCGACGATCGTGGTGGCCGTGCGATCGGCGCATTCCTGCGTCTGCCGATACGGTGTGCCGATCGTCGTCTGCGCTGGACAGTTGTGTCGCTGACGACGATGCCTGCCATCACCGTGTTGTCCTCGTTGCTGCTGCGCGGCTTCGGCACATCCGACGCGTTGTGGACCGGACTGAACTCACCGCCGGCCTACGTCGCGTTGGTGGCGGTCATGCTGGTCGCGGCGACCTGCGAGGAGTTGGGGTGGTCGGCCTACCTCGCCCGGGGACTGCTCGGGGTTCGCGGGGTCCTCGCGACCGGGCTCATCGTCGGGTCGGTATGGGCCGTGTGGCACTCCATACCGTTGGTTCAGGTGGGCCACTCGACTCTGTGGCTGGTCGGATGGACTGCGACGACGATGGGCGCCCGCGTGCTCATGGTGTGGCTGTACGTCGCGTCGCGATACACGCTGGTCTACCCGATCGTGTTTCACGCCATGATCAATGTGTGCGCTGCCCTGTCCCCGACGAGCGTGTCGGACGCCGGGTCGCTGACGACGGGTGGGATCGTTCTCGCCGTCGCCGCCGTGGTGACGCTGCGTGCGGGGGCGAGAGTGGCTTCTACTGGCCGCCGCTGAGCAGCAACTCCATCAGCTTGGTCGGCGCGGCACACGGGTCCGCGGGCGCAGCGCTGGTGCGCGGTTCGACCCACCAGGTGTAGACGCCCCGGCTGGGTGCACGAGCCGTGACCCCGCAGACCGCAGGGCGCTTGGGGTCGCGCTGTGTGAACGCGGCCTGGCTGGCGATCTTGATGTTCTCGGTCTCGTATCCGAGCTTCTTCGCGGTCTGCTTCTCGACGTTCGGGTCACCCCATTCGAACCAGTTGAAGGTGACGTCGGCGGTCATCGAGCCTTCGACGATCCATCGACAGATCGCGCCGTTGAACGTGCCGCGGGCGATCGTGCCCCCGACTGCCTGCGCGATCTGCGTCGGCGACAGGACGGAACACTCGAGGAGCAGCTTGTCGAACTGGTCGGTGTCGACGTGACCCTCTTGCTGGTTGTCGGCGGCGCCGACCGACACCGCCTTGCCGTCAACGCTGCGCGCGCACGCCGTACCGAAGCCGAGGAGCAGCAGCAGGGCGGCCACGACCGTGAGAGTGCGTCTCATGACGCCCGCTCGATGGACAGCCGGGACAGTTGGGTCGCGGCATCGCAGATCTGATCGGTCGACGGCGGCTGCACGTCGTTCAGGTTCAGGGTGCCTGCGCTGACCGACCACTCGAAGAAGTCGGCGCCGAAGGCGATCCCGATCTCACAGATGCCGATGTCGGAGGCGATGAAACCCTTGTGCCCGTTGATATCGATGTCCTTGGTGGATTCCCGGGACAGCTGCTCGGTGGCCCGTTCCCGGCCGATCGGCGACCCCCGATACCAGTTGAAGGAGGTGACGGGTCCCGTCCGATCGCTGCTGCTGTCCCATTCGCACGCCGACGGGTTGTTCACGGTGTTGGACAAACCGGAGAACGCGGTGATTCGCGTGACCTCCTCGGTGGTCACACCGCCGCACGCACCGAAGAAGGGGCCGGAACCTGCTTTCCCAGGGGCTTGGGGAGTCGTGGGCGTCCCGGGGTCGTCACTTCCACCGGAGCATCCGGTCAACGCCAGTGCGATGGCCACGACCAGCGAGACGAGGAAGCCGCCGTTGCGGCGCAACCGGTCGATCTCGCGGCGTTCACGCTTGGTGGGCCGACCCGCTCCGCGGTCACGCCGCGGCTGGCTCGCGAGCACCTCCCGCGGCGGAGGTGGCGGACTGTGGTCGAGGTAGCACTCGGCGGCCATCGGCGCGGACACCCGCTTGCTGATCAGCTTCGTCACCTCGACGATCCGCTCGTGACCGTGCAGGCGCACGCGCACCTCGTCGCCGACCGTCACCGGTTGCGCCGGTTTGGCGGTCACGCCGTTGACGCGGACGTGGCCGCCGCGGCATGCCGCACCCGCCGCGGATCGGGTCTTGGTGAGCCGGATCGCCCAGATCCAACTGTCGACGCGGGTGGTCATTGCTCCTCTGGGTTGACGGCGTGTGGGTGCGGTCGAGGCCGGTCTATTTCTGCCTGGTCAGGAAGTAATAACCGGCGCCCCCGGCGACCAGGCCGATGACCAGGGCCGGCCAGAATCCCATCAGCAACCAGAGCACACCGAACACCACGATCCCCGGAGATACCGCCGCAAGGCTCATACCAGGGTGTTGGCGCGCCACCTCAGACACCGCTTTGCGCTTCGCCGGATCTACCGCCATGGCTCCTCCTTGGTGAGGCTGAACGCGTGTCGCGCATCGATGCCTCCACTGTAGCCAAGGCGACCGCCTGCCCCGCGTGAGCGCCGTCGGCGAGCACCGCGAGGTGCGTGCCGACGGCATACTTCGGGTCAGTAGGCCGACGACGGGTTGGAAGACTCGGCGCCCGTCGAGTTCTCCGTCGAGCCGGAGCCCGAGTCTGGGTCGGAGCCGGTGTCGGCGGACGAGCCTGCGTCGGCAGCTGAGCCGGCATCGGCGGATGTGCCCGTGTCTGCGGATGAGCCCGTGTCTACGGACGAACTGCCGGACCACGACGTCGACGAGCCCGCTCTGGCGCCCTCGCCGGAATCATCGGAGTCGCCACTGCGATGCCGCCCCACGTAGCCCGTCGGAGGGGCTGGGATGCTCCGGTGCCTGCCGACGTACCCGGCCCCGGCAGACTCTGGAGCCGGAACCTCGACCTCTGGCGCGTTGTCCGATTCAGGCGAGTACGTCGAGTTCCCGGCGGACACCGATTCCACGACAGGCGTCTGGTCGTCGGGCGTGGTGTCGGATGCCGGTGCACTCGCCCGCAGCAGACTCGGTGCCGCGTCAGCCGCAGCCCCGTCCGCCGTCGTGTCCTCGGCGAGGGCGCTGACGGTGGTCGCGGTGGCCATGGTGGTGATGTCCGGGACGGTGTACGGACCGGCCGTGGGAATCCCGAACGGGAAGTCGATCTCAGGTAGGTGGACGACCGGGACGATCTCGCCGCTGTCGAGTGCTCCGAGGGTGAGCACCGGGGTCCCCAGATGATTCGGCCGTTCCTGTCCGTTGACCGTGACCATCGGGTCGAGGGTGAGTTCTTGGCCGAGCCAGTCGATGGTGATCGGAGCCTGCACACCGTAGTCGCTCGTCAGCCGGACAAAGTTGCCGCTGAGCAGGTCATGGTCGCCGGCGAACGACAGGCGGGCGAAATCCTTGCTGAGAGTCAGCGGTTGGCCGTTCAGCAGTTGGCCGAGTACCTGACTGAGGACGCCGGTTGGGTCGAACAGGACCGCCGACGGGTCGGTGAGCCCGAATTGCACCTCGGGGGTGTCCTTGAGCAGGTCGAGCCGGAAGTCGAAGGTGCCGAGGACATTTGCGCATGCCCCGACGTCCTCGGCGTAGGCGGCGGTGAGCCCGCCGTAGCAGCTGACGTGCTTCACGGCGGGGATCGCCAACCCGGTGGGCACGGTGAAGATGGTCACCGGAATCGCACTTGTGGTCCATGCGTTCGCCATGCCCACCACGGCGAAAGCGACAGCTGTCCGTCCATCGCTCGCACCGGCGGTGGCCACGCTGATCGGCAGGTATGCGATCGCGGTTGCCTTGCCGCCTCCGGAGGCCAACGCGAACTGGACTCCGTCGCCGAGGATCGATGCACTCCCCTCCGCAAGCGCGGCATCCGGTACGGGATCGACCGTCACGCCGAGCTGCTGCGCCGCCGCGATCGCGAGCTGGCGCACACCTTCGGCGACCACGTTGCCGCCCGGCGTGTTCAGATAATCCTTCAGCGGGTCGTATGCGGACGCCGGAACCAGGTCGATGCTCGTCGGCAACACCACCGCGACCCCCGCGCCCGTGGAGCCAGAACAATCCGCGCCTGAGCTGACCGGTCCTCCGTCCGAGTCCGACGAGCAGAGACTGAATCGCCACTGATCTGCGAGTTCCTGGGTGACCCCGTTGTTGGCCAGAGCGGCTATGACGTCGCCGATGGATCCAGTGGGGCTCGGCAACGAGAACGCCGCGTGCGCCTGCCCCGGACCCATCATCTGTCCGGCACCGACCGCGGCCACGGTGGCGAGCGTCGCGACACCTGCGGCCACGCCGTTTCGCTTCTGCTTTCGATGACGTCGACGATCGTCTTTCCGCGATCGCCGAATTCCGTTGCGCCCCAGATTGGTCATACGTCCAACTCCCCTGTGCCACCGACCGAGCGCGCTCATTGAATCACGGCCCGATTCGTCCGGTACGCGTAATCAAGGAAACGGGTGTAGTCACATGAACATGCAGGATGGGCCGATGTGTCGGTCCGGCCGGTCACCATCGGGAGCCGGTTGGACGCGCCTGTGTACGTGCAGGACATCTGCACGGGTGGCGCAGTTCGCGGCCACAACGTTCCGCGGAACGTTGTGGCGTCATGGGACCCCCCACGACTGAGTCGCTCATCACCCATCGGCCGAGACGGGAATGAACCCAACGGATCTACTCGTTGCGCAAATGGTCAACACGTCGTCGAACAAGAGGTGCAGTCGTGCAGATCGGGATCATCGGTGCGGGATTCATCGGCGGAACGCTCACGCGTCGCCTGACGGCCCTGGGCCACGAGGTACGCGTGGCGAACTCCCGCCACCCGGATACGCTCGCCGAGCTGGCCGCGGAGACCGGTGCCACTGCGGCGTGGGCGGCCGACGCCGCACAGGACGCGGACCTGGTGATCGTCAGCATCCCGCAGAAGAACACCCCCGACCTCGAATCGGGAATCCTCGACGCCCGCAAGGTGAATGCGCCGGTCGTCGAGACCAACAACTACTACCCGCAGCAGCGAGACGGCAAGATCGAGCCAATCGAGAACGGCACACCTGAGAGTGTCTGGGTGTCGGAATTGCTCGGCGTACCGGTGTACAAGGTGTTCAACGGAATCTACTGGAAGCACCTGCTGAACAAGGGTGTACCCGCGGGGACGCAGGGGCGGATCGCGCTGCCGATCGCCGGCGACGACCCGGCCGGCAAGGACATCGTGTTCCGGATCGTCGACGAACTCGGCTTCGACCCGGTAGACGCCGGACCGCTCGCCGAGTCGTGGCGCCAGCAGCCGGGAACTCCGGTGTACGGCAAGGATTTCGATGTCGAGAACACACGCCGGGCGCTGGCCGAGGCGTCGCCGGAGCGCACCGCGGACTGGCGGGCCTGACGCTCTCGGGCGAACCCGCGGCTCGCCCTGCGCCGGTTACCGACGCTTGGGACGTCCGGGACCGCGTCGAGCACTCTTGCCGGGGATCTTCCCGGCCGCTTCGCGTGCTGCCTGCTTGGCCGCCGCTTTCTCCCGGGCCGACCGTTTGGGCGCCTCGCCGGTACGGCCGCGCGACGACGTCGCCTTACGGCCGCGCACGATGCCGATGAACTCGTCGGCGAGTCCGGTGGTCGGTTGTGGCCACAGCAGCCCTACGGTCGAGGTCGGGGCGTCGGTCACCGGACGGTGTACCAGATCCTTGCGGTGGTGCAGGCGCGCCAGCGACTGCGGAACCAACACCACACCGATCCCCGCGGCGACGAGTTCGATTGCGTCGCCGGTTGTCTCAGGTCGATGGGACACTGCCGAACCCGGACGCTGTGCCACCGTCAACGGCTCGTCCAACGGCCACAGAAGCTGTTCGTCGGCGAGATCGGCCAGCGTCATCTCATCGCCTGCGGTCAGCACGTGGTCCTTCGGCACCACCACGACGGTGTTCTCCTCGTACAGTTCGATGGTGTGATGCGCTCCCCCGTCGCCGCGCCGTAGCGCATCCGGCAGGCGGGTGATCGCCATCTGGACGCGCCCCTGCCCGATGGCCTCGGCGCAGTCCGCGACGTCGAGGCCGACGAGTTCCAGCGGCACATCGGGACGACGTTCCTCCCAGGTGCGGACCCACTTGCCCGGCGTGACCCCCGGGACGAACGCCAGCCGGAACACTGGGGCGTCGTCGCCGGTGGTCGGGCCGGGTGTGGTCACGACCAGAGGCTACCGCGATATCCTCGGCGGATGAGCTCACAGTCGATGAAGCCGGCCACCGCCGCCAAGAAGTTGGACGTGTACCTGCCGGCGACGCCGGCAGAGTTCCGCGAGCGCCCCATCACCCGAGCCGAACTCGCCGAGCTGCAGGCCGACCCGCCGGAATGGCTCCGTACGCTGCGCGCCGACGGCCCGCATCCGAAGAATCTGGTCGCCGCCAAACTCGGGATCTCCAACTCCGCCCTGGTCCGCGGTGGTGTCACCGAAGCGCTCACGACGGCACAGATCGATGAACTGCTCGCCGAGATGCCGGACTGGCTGGCGGCCGAGCGCGCCACCCAGATCGAGGTGCGGCGCGAAGAACGCCGGATCAAGTCCCTGCACGCGGACAAGCGTCGGGCGCGCGAAGAATCCGACGCCGAGTCCGACGCCTGACATGTCGGCGCCCCCGGCGCAATCGTCGACCTGATCCCCAGGGACTTCTACCGTGTCCGTCCTGCTGTCGGCGCCGTCACCCCGAATCGCCGCAGCCCACGCCGGTATCGCAGGCGTTCATCGGCGTTGCCCTATTTTCTGTGCGGCGGGTTGAGATGAACGAGGAACGAAACCGATGCATATTGTCCTCGCCTGTCGCCTCAATTCTGCTGCGGCAACCACTCGCGCTCGCTGTTGTCGCGCTCACCTCCGAGAGCGGACTCGTCGCTCCGTGGTGTCCCGTCGGGGTGGAACTCGACACGCAGCACGGTGCGGGGGCCGTCGACGACGACGGTGCCGCACAACGCGCGGCCCGGCGGCAGGATGCGGATCACCACAGAACCCTCGGTGGTGGTGTCCAACACCTTTGCGATGTGCGTCAGCACGGAGGTACGCACGGGTTCGTCGGCGTCGTCGAGGGCATGGCCGTCGACCATGACCACTTCGACTCCACGGCTCCGGGCGTGTGCCGCAGCGGTAGCGACTTCCGGCGTGCCGGCGAGGATGGGCGCTCGCAACGAATCCCGTATCTGCGCTTCCAGATTGCGGCAACGCTCTCGTTCAGCTGGTGGGAGCGGCGCATCCTCGGCGATCCGCGTCAACAGCGGAGCCACGTCGGCGTTCAATTCGCGCAGACGCTGGTCACGTTCGGCCACCGCGGCCACAGCCGCAGCGTGTGCGGCATTCTGTTCCACGGCACGTCGTCGCAGTTCGTAGATGTTGCGTGCGGCCGGCCGGATGGTCGCAGCAAATAACGTGGCCATCAGCAACGGCCCGAAATGCACCACACTCATCGCGAAGCCCTCCAGCGCTCCTCGATCGGTGGTGACGGTCCACAGCATCACCGCGGCGACCAGACCGATCATCGTCAGCCAGGCAGCCCCTACCCGTCCACGCACACACATCCACGTGCACAGCATGGTCACTCCACCGAACATCCAGACTTGATCCGGTGAGCTCGGTGGGACCGGCAGCGCGTGGAAGCAGGCGTAGGCGGCCGGGGTCGTTGTGACGACCACGGCAGCGGCCCACGGTGCCGGAAGCGGGTCCTGGCGGACCGCGAGGATGGCCACCGCACTCAGGGCCAGTATTGCAAGCAGTAGCGCGCCCGGCCAGATCGCGGAGAGATCGCCCGCGGAGGTCACCCACAACGCCGCGTCGGCCGCGAGGAACAGCGCCGCGATCGCCCAGGCGACGCGGGTGTTCATGCCCAACAACGAGCGAATATCTCCGGTCTCCCGGTTCAACCGGACGTCGAACACGCTCACCGCGCGATCTCCCATCGCAGGTCCACGCGGGTTCCGGCGCCCGGGCTCGACACCACCTCGGCACTCCCGCCGGGTAGCGACCGGACTCGCGCGAGGATGCTCACCGCCAGACCGAGGCGATGCGGAGGAATGCTCGCGGGATCGAAGCCGCAGCCGTCGTCGACCACGGTGACACCGATGGCGTCGGCAGCGATGTGCAGAGCCACGGCACGGTCGGCGTCCTCGCCCGCGTGGATGATGCTGTTGCGCAGTGCCTCCCCGACAGCGGACTCGAGAACGTCGATGACGTCGACGGGCACACGCAGCGAGGCGGCGTCGTCGTGGAAGGTGGTGACGACCTGTTGGCTCACGTCGACAGCCAGCACCGCGGCGCGCAACGGTGTGCGGACGGCATCGACGGACAGCATGGTGACTTCCGCGGGTGGCGAGTCCAGTTTTTCCAGAGTGATCGTCGCCTGCCGCTGAACCATGTCGGTGTTTCCCTGTCTGGCGGCGGCCAGGAGTGTCGAGATGACCCAGTCGTGGAGCAGGCCGTCGACGTGACTGCGTTGGCTGCGTCGGGCGTCGGCTTCGGCGGCCGCAGCGGCACCTGCGTAGGCTGCGGCGCGCGTTTCATCGAGAAGTCTGCCGGTACGTATCGCCATCAGCGCCGCACACGTGTACGTGAGGATGAAGGCGAATGCGAACATGACTTCGGCGGTGAGGTTTCCGGCGTAGTCGTCGGGTCGGCACAGCGCGTTTGCCAGCTGCGCCGGCACTATCGCCGCCGCCATCAACGTCACGGTCCAGCGGGGCGGCAGCGTGATGGCGGCGGCAAGTGCGGGCAGGCCCGGGATGACCGAGAACCAGAGTTGGTCGTGAATGGTTCCGCCATTCCATGCCGGCAACCAGCCGAGGGCGACGATGACGAACGCGACCGCACAGGTGCGCGAGGCATTGCGCGCGAGGGTGCGTCTGCGGGCGAGTGCGGCGATCAGGAGAACCGCCGGAGGGATGAAGACGGCCAGGGGTGCGACGAGGGTCCACCACGCTGCCGTGATGGAGGACTGCGCGACGATCTGTGGTCCCAGGATCGCCAGATAGGCGAAGTAACCGGCGCCGACGAAGATCGAGAACAGGCGCTCGATCCTTACTGCCGCGCTCTGCTCGTCGGTCGGGGTCAGCGGCGTCGTCGCCGGCGGGGAAAGGGTAGCCATCCGTCCTCCAATGCGCGCTGGTACAGGTCGGTCTTCGTGGGAGCGGGACGTCCGGAGGCGGCGTACTTCTGCCGGATGCGAGTCAGGTAGTCGTTGACGGTGTCGGGCGAGAGCCGCGACAGCGTCGCCACGCGCTGCGCCGATTCCCCCGAGGCATACAGACTGAGAACCTCGCGCTGCCGCGGGCTCAGCGCAACCCCGGCGAAGTCGGCGTCGCCGTCGATCGCCATCGCCCAGTCCATGGTGCCGACCACGCCGCCATCGGCAGCTCGGCGAATCGCGGCGACCACCACAGAGTCGTGTTCCGATTTGCGCACCACTCCCAGAACCCCCGCTTTGGCTGCTGTTCTGACCAGATACGGTTCCTCGCCGGAGGTGAACACCAGGACGTTCTCGATGCCCGCCGCGGCGAGATCGGCGACGTTCGCGGCCGGCGACGAACCATCGGGCAGTCGCAGGTCGAGGATGGCGAGATCGAGATCCGTGGTCGTGGCCAGCAACTCAGCCACGCTGGGTGCCGCAGCGGTGATGGTCAGCTCCGGATACGGCTCGAGCAACGCGCGGATGCCGGCGACCGTTACCGCGTGGTCTTCCACGACACCGATCCGATGTGAGCTGTCCACAGGTCTCCTTGAACGCGAGCGAAAGAACGCGTAGTCAGGGTATGTGACGAGTCGGTCGGTCACCGGTTGGCGATACCGTCGCTACGAAACGTTCGGGTCGAAAGGGAATGAAACCGACCCAAGAACCTCTCAACTAGTATTACTTGCAAGCAATATTGTCTCCAAGTAATATTGACCTCGTGTTGATCGACTGGGTCACGGGAGTTCGACGACTACCTGACGCGGTTGGAGGAGTCTGCCGCGGCGAACGGTGGCGTCGACCGGGCGCGCCTGGACCTGCTGTGGGCTGAACTGCAGGTGCTCGCCGAGTTGGATTCCGCCCCGGTCGCCGAGTCGCCGACACTCACGCGCGTGCGGCAATCACGGCGCTACCAACTGTGGCGCGTCGATCACCCGTATCGCGAGTGCCTGGCGGTGCGGCTGATCGTTTGGTTCCCCGACGACGACCATGTGGTGGTGGCTCTCTTCGCCGGAGATATAGCACGGATGGGAGATGTGTTCTACGACAGCGTCGGATCACGCACCGATGCCGCGATCGAGACGTGGAAACGGCAGACCGAGAGAGGTGACGACGATGAGTGAGAAGAATGAGGCCGCGTTCGTTCGTGGCAACGAACGACTGACGAAGATGCTGGCCGACCCAGAGACCGCGCAACGGGTCGAGGTGATTCGCGCAGAGATGACCCAGGCCCATCGCGCGCACGCGATGGGCCTGGCAACGATCCGACGCGCGGCTCAGCTGACCCAGACCGAATTGGCGCAGCGGATGGGCATCAAACAAGCCGCAGTCTCCGGACTCGAGGCGCGCGATGACCTGCTGCTGTCCACGCTGGCGAACTATCTGGCCGCCGCCGGCGCCACCGACGTGACAATCACCGCCCGCCTCGGCGAGCGCACCATCGAAGTCGCCTTGCCTACACCGACCGCACACGGGCCCGCACCCGGGTGATCACTTTGGCGTGGAACACTATTCAGCCTGCGGGAGTCGTCGGCGTCGCCCCATGAGCACCGCGCCCCGCCAGCCACGTCGCGGTTGCGCTCATGGAGGCGTGGGCCCGACTGCGCGCCCCCGGGATCGAACCCCTTTAGCATTGGCGCGTCTCAGTCAGACCTGTTGGAGATAGTCACCGCCGCTCGAAAGCCGCCATCAAGAACCGACTGACCGACCAAAAGCAGAGCTTCAGGGCCCTTCCTGATTCAGAGCGCGGCAGAGTCACGCATCCTGAATTAGGAAGGGCCCTTTGGCGATCCGTCGATTTCTCGGACAAAGCGCTCAGGAGGAATCAGGGCAGATAAGGCCTCGGATCTATCCGACCGTAGTATGGGCGCTTGATGCTGGGATTGGCGGGCAATACCTCAAAGTGCAGGTGGGGGCCAGTCACCTGTCCGGTGTTGCCGCTGTACCCGATCAGTTGCCCCTTCTTGACGGTGTTGCCGGAGTCTATGACTGTCCGACTGAGGTGTGCGTATCCGGTGTAGAGATTCTTACCCGGGTGCCACAACAGGACGCAAATGCCGGCTGGTTTGCCCATCCAACTGTTGTTTTGTCCCCAGCCTTCAAACCGCACGACGCCATCCGCGGCCGCGTACACAGGGGTGCCCATTCCCGCCCGGAGGTCGATACCGTTATGACCATTAACACCGAATCCGCGGTTAATAGACACGGATCGCAGCGGCCAAGCAAGGCTCTTCGATTGGTTGCTTGGGGCCGGATTGCCGGCTCTTCGAAGTTGAGCGGGCAAAATCCTGTTTGCGGCCCCGGCGACCGTGGGTGTCGAAGGTGACCCGCCGACGCACGGCGGTGACCATGTCGTTGGCCAGCTTGACCAGAATGCTGGCCCGCTGGGCGCGGGTGCAGTGGAATCGTATCACCCGGTTGGCGACCACGATCGAGACGTGGTGGCCGGCGATCCTGGCGTTCTTGCACACCAGGCTGACCAACGCCCGCACCGAGGGCTACAACCGGCTGGTCAAGCAGGTCAAACGCGTCGCCTGCGGGTTCCGCAACACCGAGAACTCGCGGCGCCGGATACGATTCCACTGCACCCGCGCCCAGCGGGCCAGCATCCAGCAATTCCACTGCTGAGCACGATTTGCCCGCTCAACTTCGAAGAGCCGGTTTACGCACCGGTAGCGGGTCTTGTGCCACTGCAACAGGATTGGATCATCGCCGTAGCGAATATCGCGGGGTCGGGTGACCGCGTGATCCTTGACCGACGTCGAGATCGTCCGACAGTCCGGGCAGCGCGCGGCGTCGGGATCGACGGTCACCACATCCACCACCCGGACCCGGTGGACCTGCCTCGACACCCCTCGGACCTCGAGTCCTTCCAGACCCAACAACAACGACGTAGCATCAGCCATGCCCCTGGTACTCCTCACCGAAATCGGAATGTGTCGCAACATCCAGATTTCCGGAGACCAGGGGCGTCTCACGTCATCGACACGCCGACCCGCTGACCAGGCATTGCCCGCTCAAGCTCGAAGAGCCCGTTTTGTTGTTCAAGGCCAAGCGGCAGCGACCCAAGGACGAGGCCGACTTTCGTCGGGTGATGCCGGAGATGTCCTCGCATCAGCGAAAAGAGCTGTCGATCTGGCTGTCTCGGACGCATCCCGGACATCAGTCCAGAGTCCGGCTATCAGGTCGCAGCCCGGGCGCTCGCGGCCACCGCGACCACGGTTCCCCGATGGCGCGGGCCACGGGTTACGGGTGCTGCGCGCGTCGCTGGCCACGCGCATGCTCGAAGCCGGCGCCCTTGCCGGTGATCTCACGCGCTCTGGGGCACCGCGATGGCGAGTCGGCAAAGCACACCTCGCCGGTGACGAGCAGGGCGTGCGGAAATGCTGTCTTGATTTCGCCGGAATAGAACCGGCCGGAGCCCGTGCACCCGATCCTGACCCGCATCAATGCCTACCTGGTGCGTTGGATCCGCAACAAGTACCGACGGTACGACACCACTGGCCGGGCCCGCCAGAAACTCCGGGAGTTCACCCTCGCGTATCCCCGGGTCTCTCGGCACTGGCAGTGGGTCACCACAGCCTGGTGACCAGGATGACACGAGCCCGGTAACAGGAGACTGTCACGCCGGGATGGGAGCCGGCAGGTGGAACGCCCTCCGGCCACCCGACCCTGGGTAGTGACGCCCTGTGGTATCTCAACTTGACTTTGCGAGCTCACTGATTAGCACGTCGTACTTGCGCGGCTCGAGCTGCCCGACATCTAGCCCTAGCTCATCGCGGTATGCGGTTAACCTTGACTCGGCGGCCTGCACTAGATCTTCTCGCTCAACAAAGACTTCCAGCTCCAGGAAGCTCCCGAGGCCTTCGACACGATCTAAACATACGGACAATCCGTCCACCGCGTATGTCTTCCGTGCCTTGGTGATCGACGTTACGGGGTTCAACCCGAGCGCGATCAAGAGGTCGTCAGCTGACTCAAACTCGCTAACACTAGTCTCAATCTCACGAGATGTTGAATCGGACTCCGCCTGCTTTAGGGTCAGACTGCACACTCCGTCGACTTGACGAAGACGCACAACAGGGTCGCCGCGCTTGAAGTCGTCGAATGACGTCGTTCTCTGGAGATAAACGCGGTCTTCTTGGCGCTCCGTATCGCCAAACGGAAGCCAGCCATCCAGGTGGCTTGCTTGTTCTGGAGTGAGCCGGTACTTGTGCTCAACCTCATACATTGATGTTGCTCCTACTCTCAATGAATCCGCGTACGAAGGGCTTTCCCCGTCCCTCCCTGCCCGTCAACGGCCAGTCACTGCCAAATTTCGCCTTGGGCACGCCAAAGTCAGACCACTCGTGAGGGAGCATCTTTTTGCCCATGTCTCCCAGCACAGCACGCATCAATGACACGAACGCCGCCTCTGGCCGTCCGTCGATACTCTCAAAGAGCCAATAGGCGTCAACAATCCTCGGCAGTTGAACCCATGCCTCTAAAACACTAGCTAGTGGCATGCTTCCATATCCGTCCCCGACCTCTATTGCGAGGGCTGGAACTACAGGCACCCACCTTTTCTGGTGCGACTCCGCCCTTAGCCAGTCAGCGTATTTCGTATCGAGCGGGTCATGAATGCAAAGAGTGACTGGCGGCAAGCCATCCGCGCTCACGCCTTCAACAAACGGGAACAACTCCGGGAAGAACCGATGAATAGAGTCTTCGACCTGCATGGAGTCCATCTGAACGCCAACTGGCGTTACCTTGTCTAGCGGGAGCGTGGCGATCCTTGTGATAGGCACGAAATTCACCCGAAGCGAGTCTCCGCGTGTCCTCCTGGCACGCGAGAACCACAGCAGTTCTGTTGCCACACCTTCGGCTAGCCAGCCAATGCTGTCTATAGACGGTGGCAGGTCGGTGTAGATCCACAACTCATCGCATTTGTCGAGTACTGAGAGATCCGCTCGTAAGACCCCCTGTTTGTCTTGGTATGCATCTACTGAGTCTTTGTAGCCGATGACGCTCTCCGGACTCACGGGCACAGCACCCATCCTCAACGCATGTTGACGCATAAGCGGAACAATCGCGAAATGGTCACCATCGAACGCGGTATATACAAGTGGGGGCCGAGGTAGCGGCGGCAGTCCGTATTGCCTTGCCTCGTGTGGGTGGCGATCCAGTGAGAGGTCACCAATATAGGCTTCAGCAAGTATGCGACCTAGAGAAGGGCTCGCCCATGGTGAACTCATGCGTGACTCCCCGACCTTTGGCTGGCGTTATTTTTTCCCGAATCGCGAAGTCGTTCTTTGTTTACTCGCTTTCCGATCTCCGCGACCTTAGCCAACATTGCGGCCCGATTCTCGACCTCTTCTATTTCAATTACAAGAGTTCGCACGACGTCCCTGAGGTAGCCGACTGTGAATTCATCGGTCGCGTTTAAGCACTCTTCCGAGCTGAGGAATCCGCTCACCTGAGGCGGGGCCTTGTACTCATTTGCAAAGCTAGTGAGGATTTCGGAGCGCTCATCTTTCGTGGGCGGGTCGACGCGGAATATCCTGTCAACCCGGCCTGGGCGCACGGCAGCTGGGTCCAGTCGATCCAGGAAGTTCGTCGCAATGATGAAAACGATCTGGCCCGCATCCCGCAGAGTATGAATTCTAGGCAACATTGAGGTAGTCAAGAATCTGCTGGACTGCTGGCTTCCCGGGTCTTCTCGATCACCGACCATTTCTTCTATCTCGTCCAGTAGTACGACGGTGTCGGTTAGCTGATTAAGCAGTTCAAATATGCGCTCGGCCTCAGCCTCGATCTGCGTGGCGCCACGACGCAGAAACGACCCTTGTTCTAGTACGACGAGCGGCCACCTCAACTCATAGGCAATCTTCTTCGCGATTGTTGTTTTCGATGTACCAGGCGGCCCCTCAAGGACCAGCGACATAGCAGCCAAGTCGCGCTGACCATTGGTTAATGGCCGGATTACATGCTGGTTCAGTGCTTCTCTGACGTTAAGGGGAAACTTATATTCTTTCAAAAAATCGTCAGGTCCGTGCGGGCGAGCGTCGAGCTCACGAGACGCTCTTATTGCGATTGCTATCCGTGCGGCATCCGCGAAGCGCGAGAGAAAGGATAACGACGCGGACGTGACGAATGATGGTTTGCGAGTGTTGCTTCCCGACGAATCTGCCCCCCATCCTCGTACGCCCTTCGATTTTCGCACTACGCCCTCGACGACCCTTGAGAGCAGTGAGAGGTCCTCAGCCGAAAGATAGGGCCCTGCGCCCTCCAGAAGGATGTCTGCTAGTTCGGCGGTCGAAATCACTACGCTGCGACGGTCGCGGGTCGTGAAAGCGGCAGGCTTCGGTGCGAAGCTACCATCCCTCAAAAGAAAATTTCCTGCGATTAGTCGAAGTGCCGCATGCACTGTTGCCCGAGTGAACTCATCGACTCGATCCAGCTTAATGCTGAGCATACTGACAACCGCGAGAGTGCAGATCACTTCGACAGCGTCAAACAGGCTTTCAAGGCCTGAGTCGAAAGAAGCCAAGTGCCGACTTAGATCGAGAGTTGCCACAGCGAAGGCCACTGACAATGCTTCTTGAACTGCTTCTCGAACTTCTGGAGCGCATCTATCTTCCCTCGCATCAAGCCACCGAACCAGCGAGCTGATAGCCAAGAACGTTAGGTATGCGTTCCCCTGTCCAAATGCAAGCTGCTGGACCGCAACGTCGGTGGCGATCGGAGATTGCGGCCCGTTCTCATGTGGAACCAATCCTCGAAGGCGGACGTCGAGTCGGAACCATTCGGCAATTATGCCTGCTACATGATCGCCAACCGCGATAATGGAATCTACTGATTCTTTCTTTGAAGATCGGAGCCGCACAATTGCCGCTAACGAAGCGAGGTGTATCGGCGTATGGTAAGCATTCGGGAACTCTCGAGTTGCCTCTTTGTCCAGCTCAGGTGGAGCGCTATCGCCGTAGAGCAGCAAGAAGTCTCCTATCGCAGAGTCGATCACCTGGTCTAGGTTGTCGACCGTGGCGATTACCAGGTCGTCGGTTGGCCTAGCTAGTCGGTCCTTGATGATCCTGCTGAGCGTGAAAGCGGTCGCAGTCGCGTGGTCTGTCTGGTCCTGGGGGTTGAGTTCGCCTGGCCCATATGAAGACTTGTTTGATGGTGCCGTAAGAGGGCCGTCCGTTGGCGGTTCAGAGTTCGAAATTACGGTTCGGGTTCCCACGTGCATGACAAACGTCTGTAGTGCCTTTCGCTCGTGGTAAATGCACGACGTCGCGCTGTCCAGTTCGTCGCGCAGAACCTCAATAGCCGACACGGAGTGCTCTCCCGCACCGGCAATCCGTCCGACATCGGCGTCAGTTGCCATGCAAAGACCATCCTCTCGTCTATTGCCACCATCAACAGATGGCTACTACTAGTGGCGGCGCGCATAGCCGTTGCCACGTACATAGAGCGTATCGCTTCACCTGCAAAACTGCTGGTAGCGCGGCGTATGTGGGTGCCGTGTCTGGACGTTGCCCGGCCGCTGTCAGCGGTCATGTAGCTCCCCCGGTTGATGGGGTTGCCCGTCACGTAATTCCTCACCCGCCCGTCACGTGATTCAGGGTCCAAGCCGCAACCCGTCACCCCAGGTCAGACACCCCGCGACCCGCGAAATCCTCGAGAATGAGCCATGTCGGGTATCAAGGTACGGGAGACGGTCGCTGTGAAACCTGTCGGCAGCACCACTATGGCGGAATCCTTGCCATGCCATCGGTGTCGATGAGCTCGATATCGGCGAGCTCGCGGACCGCCAGTGGGACACGTCGACATCAGAGTGGTACAGAGACGCGCGCACCCCTCGCCCACCCCGGTGTCGAACACCCCGCCCTCGACGAAGGCCGGCAGCCAGTGTCAGGGGGTCGCGGAGTGATCGTCGTTGGGCGTGGCCCACGGCGGTGACCGCTGAAAGAGGGTCAGGGACTGATCCTCGTCCAGGAGGGGCCGGACCGATCTGTATGGCGCTTGTACGCGACCCGACGATTACCACCCTTGCGGATGCCCGTCTACGCCCCCGGCATCGTCTCCCGGAACGTGGCGTAGGTCGACTCGATCGCCTTGACACAGCCGAGCATCGCCTCCCGATCACCCGGCTGACAATCGGGCTGCCACTGATCCATCGCCAGCTGCATCAGCGCACCATAGGTCGACATCACCACCCGCACCCGCAGGTCCTCCTCGTCGAGACCCATCCGCTCGGCCACCTTGCGCCGGATGGACTGTGTCTTCCACTGTCCCATCTCGACACTGCGCGCCCGCACCGCCGGCGAGGTGGCGACGATCCGATTCATCGTCATGAACTGCTCGAACAACGGTGACGGCCGCGCCTCGTCGAGGGCGTCGTGGAACACCTGCAGGTGCGCCTCACACAGCGCCTCGAGCTCGTTGCCCGTGCGTGGCTGCGCGTCGAGCGCGGCGACCACCGCGGTCACCATCTCCTCGATCGGACCGAGGACCACGTCCTCCTTGGTGGCGAAATAGCGGTTGAACGTGCGCGGCGATATGTCGACGGCGTCGGCGATCTGCTCGACCGTCGTGGCGTCGAATCCCTGACGGTCACACAGGTCGAGCGCCGCCGCGATCAACGCCGAGCGGGTCTGCTGCTTCTTGCGCTCCCGCAGGCCTTGCTTCGCACACACGCTCTCCATGGTTCGCGATACTAACCGTCTTGTGTCGCGATGAGGTAAAGAAACGGACATTTCAAGCCAATTGTCGCTTTCCAACTTTTGTCTCTTGACGACTTCTGTCTGATTCTGCCATTATTACTCAGGTCGGCAGCGAACACCAGTCCCGATGCAGCGGCTCGGCCGGCCGACCTTCCCGACCACACAAATCCATCCCGTATCTCAGGGGCAATCATGTCGGAAACCCAAGTCCTACAACCCTCCCCACCCGACGACGCTCTCGAAGAACGCGTCATCGTCGACCACTCCCGACGACGCTGGTGGGCCCTCGGCGTCATCGCACTCGCCCAGCTGATGGTCGTCCTCGACGCCACCATCGTCACCATCGCACTGCCGTTTGCCCAGGTCGACCTGGAGATCTCGGATGCCAACCGGCAGTGGGCGATGACCGCCTACACCCTGATCTTCGGTGGCCTGCTCCTACTCGGCGGCCGCCTCGCCGACTACCTGGGCCGACGGCGCATGTTCCTGATCGGCCTGATCGGGTTCGCCGCCTCCTCGGCAGTCGCCGGCCTCGCGTGGAACAGCGTGTCGTTCTTCGGCGGCCGCGCCCTGCAAGGCGCCTTCGCCGCGATCCTCGCCCCGGCGGCACTGTCGCTGATCACCGTCACCTTCGTCGAACAGAAGGAACGTGCCCGGGCCTTCGCCGTGTACGCCGCGGTGTCCGGCGGCGGCGCGGCCATCGGCCTCGTCGCCGGCGGCGCACTCACCGAATACGTGTCCTGGCGCATGACGCTGCTGGTCAACACCCCGATCGCGGCCATCGCCACGGTGGGCGCGATCGCTCTGGTGGCCCACGACCGCCCGTCGGTACGGAGGCGCGGATACGACGTCCCGGGCGCGATCACCGCGACGATCGGTCTGATCAGCCTGGTGTACGGATTCACCCGCGCCGCCGAGGTCGGCTGGTCGTCGGTGTCCACGGTCGGCCTGTTCGTATTGGCCGCGGCGCTGCTGGTCGCTTTCGTCTACATCGAAGCACGATCCGCGAATCCGCTTCTGCCGCTGCGCATCCCGGGCGACCTCAACCGGGGCGGCGCGTTCCTGCTCTCGCTGATCATCCCGATCCCGATGTTCGCGGTGTTCATGTTCCTGAGCTACTACCTGCAGAACACGCTGGGCTACACGCCACTCGGCGCCGGTGTCGCCTTCCTGCCCTTCCCCGCCGCCATCATCGTCGCCGCCGGTATCTCGAGCTCACTGCTGCCCCGCATCGGTCCGCGCATCCCGACGATCGCCGGATCGACGCTCGGTGTCGCCGGGTTGCTGTACCTCGCCCAACTCGACTCCGACAGCACCTGGTTGGGCACCGTCCTCCCGAGCCAGGTACTGATCGCAGGCGGCATGGGGTTCATCTTCGTCGCGATGCAGTCGGTGGCGCTGCACCGCATCGAGGAACGCGACGCCGGCGTCGCCAGCGCCCTGCTCAACACGGGTCAGCAGATCGGCGGGTCGGTCGGGCTGGCGCTGCTCAGCACGATCGTCGCGCAGGTCTTCGCCCGCCACCCGGGCAGCGCCATGACCGTCGACCCGGCAACCGGCCACCCGGTTCCGGTGGACGCGACCGCGTTCAAGGCGGCCAGCATCTACAGCTACGACGTCGCATTCTATTGGGGTGCAGGGTTCTTCGTTCTCGCGCTGGTGGTGGCGCTGACCATGATCCGACTGCGCGCCTCGGACATGGGTGACGAGACGCAGAACGCGGTGCACGTGGCGGCCTGAGGTCACCCTCGAGATCGTATGAATCCAGCTCCGATTGCCGGAGCTGGATTCATCCGATGTGCAGGGCGACCGCAACCGAGTCCCGACGAACGGTGCCTCGCCGCAAGCGCTGGCTGGTGCGTGGCGCACCATACACCTGCAGGTGCTCTGCCACCCAAGGACTGCGATCTATACCTGTGTTTCGGTTGATGCTGCAGCGTGCGAACTCACGTGAACTACGTTCCCCTGGAACTTGGCGAGGACCGCCTTCGTGTCGTCGTGCCCATCGGCTTGATCGAACTCGGATCCGAGTTGTTCATATGTGCTTTCGTCTCCGTGTACCACCAAGGGGCCGAGGCCGGTTGTTCCTTCAAAGATTGTGCCGTCGACGTAGTTGTCAATACGATCCTTGGTTAGATTCGCGACAACTGTGACTGGCAAGGGGTTCAGCACAGGGACGAAAGGCAGCTGCGGAACGGGATCGGCGGTGTCCTCGATATAGACGATCTTGTACGAGTCTTCGGCGGGCGGACCTTGCACGATCGGGGAACCAAAGGTGACGACACCAACGACGTTGAACATGCCTGAAGCTGCGAGGTTCTGGGCGTCCATGCCGCCTTGGCTGTAACCGACCAAGAGGATCTCAATGTTGGGGTTGTCCTTCGTGGCCGCCTTGACCGTGTCAACGAGATTCGTGTCTAGTTCGCCTTGCGCCGCAGGGATATTCTCCAGCCAGTCCTGATCGGATGCTGAATTCAAGTCGGTGGAACCACCGACATAGACGATGAGGCGCTCTTCGCCGTCTGGCCCAACGACTGTCTCTGTGTAGAAACCACTCTCAGCGCTCGTATGCTGACGCAGGCGCCTGTAGAGTTCGCCGGTGGATGCAGGCGCGCTGTAGTCCGTCACTCCGTCCTGCCCCGTTTCGGCCACACCCGTAGATCCGGTGACCGTCGCACGACCGCCTTGACCTGGCAGACCCATTCGACTAAACCAGTCGGATTCAGTCTGGGGAGGCACATCACTCGGTGCGCCGTTTCCGCCATTCCCGCCAACGGCCTGGCCTTCGGCGGTGATCGCATCGCCGCCATTGCCGCCCGAACCGCCGCGGTAGCCTCGTCTGCCGTCGCCCCCGTCGCCGCCGTGCGCGAGTCCGGAGCTGCTGGTTGCCCAGCCACCGTAGCCACCGTTGCCTCCTACGCCGTCCGATGAAGCCCTGCCTCCATCGCCACCATTGCCGCCATTGGCGGTCCCCGCTGTGCTAAGAGCTGCCCCGGCGCCCCCGCCGTTCCCGCCCCTTTCGCCGCCTGAACCGCCGTCGCCGCCATCGCCACCTCTTGCGGCGGCGCTCGAAGCAGTGTTGTCGATGTGCGCGTCCCCGCCGTCCCCGCCAGCTCCACCAGTCCTGGCACCACCGCTTCCGCCCGCACCGCCGGCCCCGCCGGCCACGTTTCCGGCCCCGGTTGTATATGCATCACCCCCGCCGCCACCTACACCGCCAGCTTGGTAGAACGACGTTCCGGCACCGACGGTGCCATCGCCACCGCGTCCGCCGTCCGCGCCGACGACGTCGAAGGTTGAAGTGCTGTTGTTGATGGCGGCGCTGCCGCCGGCACCGCCGGGCCCGCCGTACCCGTCGGAGCCATTCCCGCCGTCACCGCCGGCACCTGCGACAACGCCCGCGCCACCGAACGTGGCGGCGCTGCCACCATTTCCACCCCATCCGCCATGGGCGCCGTCGCTGCCGTCGCGTCCGTCAGCACCGATGGCATATCCGCTCCCGTAGGTCACGGCGCTACCACCAGAACCGCCTGACCCGCCGTTGGGGCCAGCGGTCCCTCCGAAAGCACCGATGGCATCGAGGCTCGACGCACTGTTGTAGATCCAGACACTGCCGCCCATACCGCCGCCGCCACCCTCGGTGGGACTAGCCCCACCGTTTCCGCCGGTGCCAGGGAGGGCGTATCCAAGTCCGTAGGTCTCGGCCGAGCCTCCATCGCCGCCGTCACCACCTTGACCGGCAGTACCGGTTCCACCCGCTCCACCCACTCCGCCGATCGCATCAGCCGAGGATGTGCCGTTGTAGATGGTGGCATAGCCACCATCGCCGCCATCGCCACCGTTAACGCCATCGGTACCGTCGCGTCCGGCAGCGCCGGTGGCCTTTCCGGTGCCGTAGGTGGTGGCGCTGCCACCGTCGCCGCCTGCGCCGCCAGTTTGGCCGGTCCCGCCCGATCCACCGAGTCCGCCGACCACATCGCGAGTTGAGGTTGCGTTGAAAATGCCTGCCGACCCACCGTTGCCGCCATCCCCGCCGACGCCGACTGCCGAACCGCCGTTGCCGGCCATACCCGGAGTGACCTGGCCTGCACCGGAGGTACTTGCTGCGCCGGCATCCCCGCCGTCCCCACCGTGACTGCTTCCGGCACCGCCGTTTCCAGCGTTTCCGCCGACGACATCAAAGCCGTTGGTGCTGTTGACGATGACTGCGATACCGCCGTCCCCGCCGTCTCCGCCGTACCCGGAGCCATCTCCCCCCTCACCGCCGTTGCCGGCTGTCACTTGTCCGGTCCCGAAGGTCAGCGCGTACCCGCCGGCACCACCCCAACCGCCGTCACCGTCGTTAATCCCATTCGTGCCGCCACGTCCGTCAGCACCGACGGCATCTCCCGAGCCGAATGTGATTGCGCTGCCACCCGCTCCGCCGGACCCGCCATTCGAGGCAGCCAAACCCCCGGCGGCACCCACGGCATCAGCGGTTGACGTGCTGTTGACGATGAAGGCACTGCCGCCAGCACCGCCACTCCCACCAAACTGGGCCTCGCCGCCATCCCCACCGACGCCAGGGTTGGCATGTCCGAGTCCATAGTTGAACGCCGAGCCGCCGCTGCCCCCGACTCCACCACCGCTGAAACCAAGACCGTTACTGCCGTCTCCGCCATTGCCGCCCCGACCGCCGTCACCGCCGATTGCGTTCCCGCTGGAGGAACTGTCGTTGACATACGGGGCGTCGGTGAACTCGTCCTGCGGGAACGGAAGGTAACCATCGCCGCCAACATAGGCGGTGCCACCGGCTCCACCGCTTCCGCCGGTTCCGATCGGGTTGTCACCGCCGATGCCGCCACGTCCACCGAGCGCGTCTCCGGTTCCGTAGTTGTAAGCAGCACCTCCCTCCCCACCGAACCCGGTCGACCAGTCACTCGTGGCCGCTCCGCCAGAGCCCCCATCGCCGCCCCGGGCGGCGCCTTCGCCGTAGCCGCGAGCGATACCCCCGGTCCCGCCGGCACTACCGAAGTCGTGGTCGGCGTCTGCGGCGGCTCCGGCGCCACCGTTTCCGCCGCGGATGTCGCCGGTCGATGCGCCACCGCTGGCGCCGGCTCCTCCTACCCAACCTCCGGAGCCGCCGACCCCGGCGCTCCCGCCGGAACCGCCGATACCGCTCGCGCCGTCGGTGCCTGCGTTGCCGCCGTCGCCACCAGCACCTTCCAGTCCGCCGGAACCGGGCAGACCCCACACGCCCGCGGCGCCGTTGCCGCCGTCGCCGGCCGTGCCGGCGTTGCCACCGGTGCCGCCGACGCCGCCGTCACCGTTGACGCCGGCTTGGCCGGTTCCACCAGCTGCCACGCCACCGGCGTTGCCACCCGCACCGCCGACGCCACCGGCACCCCCGGCACCGCCATTGCCTCCCGTGCCGCCCATTCCGAAGCTGGCAGCAGCTACACCGGTGGTTCCAGTGCCGCCGGTACCACCTGCGCCACCGGTACCACCGCGGCCGCCCAGGCCACCGGCGCCGCCGTCACCCGATACCGAACCGCCCAGTCCGCCTTGGCCACCGGCCCCACCATCGCCACCCGTAGCGCCGTCGCCCCCAACGCTGCCCGCGACGGTTGCGTTGATCCCGTCTCTCCCGGTTCCGCCGGCTCCACCCGCCCCGCCGGCCCCGCCGTCGCCGACCGCGCCCGCGTTCCCGCCGCGGCCGCCGTCGCCGCCGTCAACACCTGGTGCGGTCGCGTTTCCACCTGCGCCACCGGCGCCGCCGTCGCCACGGACCTGTCCACCGTTGCCGCCGTCGCCGCCAGTCTGTCCCGGCAGGCCGGCACCGCCCGCCCCGCCGTCGCCGATCAGTTCGGCGTCACCGCCCGCACCACCGTTGAATCCGTTACCGCCGTTGCCGATCAACGCGCTGTCCCCACCGTCGCACGGCGCGGTGTCGGTGCACGTGGCGGCCGTGTAGCTGAAACCGTCACCGAACACCAGTCCGGCATTGGCATGACTGGCAGTTCCGTTGGCGATCAACACACCGGCATGGCCGACAGCGGAGCCGACGCCGTCAGAATCACGAAGCAAATCGGTGAGGGCATCTCCCGCAGCAGGTTGGCCGACGGTTGTGGCGAGCGCACGAGTTGGACTGCTGTTGTCGGAAAGCACAGTGCCACTGCTGGTGTCGATGATGTTGACGGTGCCGTGCGCGTCGCCGTCGGTCAGGGCAATGCCGCTGACGTAGATTCGGCTGCCATCCGGGTTCACGCTGATGTTGGACTGCGGGCCGGGAGTCTGGAACGTGTCGACGGAAATCGATGCCGAAATTGTGTTGGTCGCGGTGTCGATCACGTGCACCACGCCCAGCGGGGAGCCGTCGTCGACGGCGTCAAGGATGGTGTCGTTGACGCTGTATGCCGCGGCGCCGGGGAGGTCAACTGCGGCGACGTAGACGTGCTGCCCGTCTGGGCTGACCGCCATGCCGGTCGGAAGTTCAGCGGTGAGAAGCCTGTCGGTCACTACGTAGGTTTGGCTGTCGATGATGTATACGGCGCCCTGCATCTGGGTGTTTCCGGTCGCATCGTCGGCAACCAGATACGCACTGGCGTAGACGTTGTTGCTGTCTGGGCTCACGACGATGCCGCTCAGCACCTCTTGCTGATTGGCGTCATCAACCAAGACCGTGGCGACGACGGCATTCGTGGTCGCGTCGATGACGTACACCGCACCCTGCACCTGGGCGTTTCCGGTCGCGTCGTCGGTGGCCAGGTACGCGCTGGCATAAATGTGCTGGCTGTCCGGGCTCACCGCGATGCCGGTGATCATCTCTTGATCGGCGTTCCCGACGTCGATCGTGCCGATCAGGGTGTTGTCGGCGGTGTCGATCACCTTGATCGCGGTCTGGACCTGATCACCGTCGTCGACAGTTGTCGCGACGTAGACGCGTTGACCGTCCGGGCTGACGGCGATATTGGACAACCCGACCGGGTACGCCGACTGGGCGGAATCGACTTGGTACTCCTCCCCGATCGGAATGGTGGCGATCTCGGTGTTGGTGACTGTGTCGATCACGTACACCGTGGGCTGAATCTGGGTGCCGTCATAAAAGCTTGTGGCATAGACGCGTTGGCCATCCGGGGTCACCGCGACTCCGACGATGCCGTTGTACGGGGTGTCGGGACCAACGGCGATCGTGGCGATCGTGGTGTTGGTGGCAGCGTCGATCACATACACCGCCGGCGCATCCTGGACTCCGCTGCTGGAGTAAATCCGAGTGCCGTCGGGACTCACCACGACCGCTGCCGGCGAGGTCTGCCCGAGGTCGATACTGCGCGAGGCGATGGTGACTGAAACGGTTGCGGTGTTGCTGGTCGCACCGTCGCTGTCTGTGACGCTGTAGGTAAAGCTGTCGGTGCCCGAGAAACCGTTGTTCGGCGTGTACGTGAACGACTTGTCCGCGTTGAGGACCACCGCGCCATTGGCCGGCTGCGATGCCAACACCGGTGTGAGAGTGAGACGCCCGTCCTCGACATCGGTGTCGTTGTCCAACACATCAATACCGACCGGCGCACCCTGAATCGTGGTCGCGGTGTCGTCGCCGGCCACCGGCACGTCGTTGACCGGGGTGACCGTGACGGTGACCGTCGCGGGACCACTTGAGTCGAGCCCGTCAGTGGTGCGGTAGCTGAAGCTGTCGGCACCGTTGAAGTTCGTGGTCGGGGTATAGGTGAACGAGCCATCGGCGTTCAGCGCCAACCTCCCATGGACCGGGGTGGTGTCCAGTACCGCGCTCAACTCGCGGGGGGTGTTGTCGACGTCGGTGTCGTTGTCCAACACACCTGGCCCGCCCACAATCAGGGAGCTGTCCTCGGCAACGGTATAGAAGTCGGTGAGAGCGACAGGGGCATCGTTGACCGCGGCGATAGCGATAGAGACGGTCGCGGTGTCGGAATGCCCGCCGTCGGGGCTCGATTGGTCGCCCAAAGTGTGCAGGTGGACACGCCCGGTATCGTCGCTTACCGCGTACGTGAAAGTGTCGATACCGGCGTAGTCGGCGTCAGGGGTGTAGAGGAACGAGCCGTCCGCGTCAAGGGTCAGGGTGCCGTGTTGAGGGCCCGTGACGAGCGTCGCCTTCAAAGCGTCACCATCGGCATCGGTGTCGTTGGTCAGCACATCGCCGGTCGTGGCGACGTCCTCGGAGGTGGTGACGGCGTCGTTGACCGCATCGGGTGAACGGTTGGCGACTGTGGATTCGATACGACGAAATAACGCCCACGCCGCTACACCAAACCGGCTGATCTGGGCGGTCGGTGTTCCGGGGTTCGGATACGTGGCGGCGTTCGGGCCGACCAAACTCAACAGCCCCATCAGAACACTCGCGAGAGGTGCGCGCGCCGGGGCCGCCGGCGGCTCAGCTGCCGCTAAGTATACCACCGGTTGCGGATCTGGCGACTGTGTCGCGGCCTGGGCGATCGATGCCGCCGCCGGCGGTACCGCGGGTACACCGGTAACCGCGAGTGCAGATCTCGGCGGGAGCGTACTGCTGGTCGGCATCGGCTCGGTCACCGAACCTACCGACGTCGCGGGGGTCGACTCGATCGCGCTGTGGCGCGCTGACCCCGCCGGTGATGCCGCACCTCGGGTCGACGGTGTCGGCGAGGTCGCTGATGTGGTGTCAGGGAAACCCGGATTCGTCACACCGCCCGTGGCGGTGACGGATTCCGGGGCCGGCGCGTCGATCGGCGGCGATGTCACTACCGGTTGGTCGGCTTGCGGTGCGGTATCGGTGGCCGGCGCCGTGCCGGAGTCTGCATTGCCACCGGCGGTGGGAGTTCCCGACTCGGATTCGCCGGACGACTTCGACGGCGTGTCGGCGTTGCCGGCCTCGATGCCCGACGCCGCGGTGATGTCGTTGCTGGAAGCGTCCTCGGATGGGATCGGTCCGGCGCCCGTTGCCGAATCGGATTCCGCGTCCGACTCCGACGAATGCGCCTGTGACGACTCCGTATCCGATCCGGACACCGACGACGACTCGGAGCCGGAGTCGGATGAGGAGTCCTGACCCGTCGAGGATGTCGATTCTGACGACGCCGATGAATTCGATTCCGAAGAAGCTCCGGAATCGTCCGCGAACGCAAGTGCAACGGGGGCCGACGCCATCAATGCGACCGCGAAACCAAAGGAAGCGATCACGCGGCGTATCAGACGGATTCGGTTGACGGTGGACTTCGTCATGCGAGGTTCTCCCAGCACGTTGGTCGGCCCCCGGACTGGCAGTAAACTATGAGTTTCCCCAGGAATATCTAACGCGCTCTCGCCGCGAAAAGGTACAGATAGGCGATACATTGAGTCGAATGTACGACATGCCCAAAGAAATTTCCTGACACAACGATCTATTTCCCTTGGAAATCAGACGACTACGCTCGGAAAGGGGCATTCACCACTTCTCAAACTAGCCGCACATCGTCCATGGTCGTATCACACGCCACCTGGCTGACCGGACAGTGAGCCGCGATGACGGGGACTCAGATCCGTGAACGGATGTCACATTCAGTATTGGTGCACAACACTATTGACGGACAGTCTCACTTGTCCGCGGGTGATAGCGTACGGCTCAACGGCCGCGCACTCGGTCCAGTCGCAGGCGTACCGAGTTAAGTCGATTCCACCGAACGGGCTACAGAATGCATGCCCGCGTGCGAGTAGAATCAGGACTCAATCGACAGGGACGCCGGGCCTGAGGAGGATATCGTTGCGCCGAATCGCCGATCTCGATCAGTGCCGTAAGAGCGCTCACTGATGGCGGATTGCAGTCACCACCCAAGGCGGAAATACCCCAGTCCTACGTTCGGATAATTTCGCTAATTCGTCCAGGTAGCGCGCTGAACTGGAATCCGACTTTTTGACCGAGGGCAACCTAACCGCCGGTATCAAACCATTCCACCACTGAACCGGTACGGTCGTTCAGTTTCAACCAAAAGTGGCGAGTAACAGTGCTCGCTCGTTAGCACAGAACGATGAATGCAAAATGTCGAAAGGATGACGAGCCTGCACAGCGTGATCTCGCAGTCACGTGTGCCCAGCTGCCCGTGAGCGGAGCCGATCCAGGGTCAACAGGAGAGGGCGCCGGATGGCTCAGGATCGAACCCGACCAAGAGCCTGAAAGAATCCGACCGCGCTGATGGTGATCTCCGGGCTCCGTTCGCGGATATGCGCTGCAGCGTCTAACGGAAAACATTCCTGACCTTGCGCCGGGAATCCTCGACGCCCGCAAAGAGAATGCACCGGTCATCGAGACCAATAACTACTAGCCGCAGCAGCGCGACGGCGAGATCGAGGCGATCGAGAACGGCACACCGGAGAGCGTCTGACGTTCTGTAAAGTGGCGGGCCTGACAGCGCGACGGGCCCGACTCGGTGAGTCGGGCCCGTCCGCGATCCTCGATGCCTAGGAGACTGCTGAATCGGCGCGGGGTTTCGGCACGTGGTGAGCGTGTTTTGCCTGCCGGACTGGCTGGCGGCCAAGCGCGCCACCCAGGTCGAGGTGGGGCGCGAAGAACGCCGGATCAAGTCCTTGCACGCGTACAAGCGGCGGGCGCGCGAAGAATCCGACGTCGAGCCCGACGCCTGACAAGTCGGCGACCGGCGCAATCGCGTCTGAACCCCGGGAACTGCTATCGCGACCGTCCTGCTGTCGGCGCTCTCGGCCCGCATCCCCGCATCTCCGCAGCCCACGACGGCATCGCAGGCGTTCATCGGCGTTGCCCTATTCTCTTCTGCGACGGGTTGAGATGAACGAGGAACCACACCGATGAACTACGAGATGGCCATCGCCGCCTTCGGGATCGGCATCGTCATCGGCCTGACCGGGATGGGCGGCGGGGCACTGATGACCCCGACGCTGGTGCTGTTGTTCAACGTCCCCCCACTGACCGCCGTTTCCAGCGACCTCGTGGTCAGCGCCGCCACCAAACCCGTCGGCACCCTCGTCCATATGCGCAACGGCACCATCCACTGGAAGATCGTGCTGTGGCTGGTCATCGGTTCGGTACCGGCCGCATTCTGCGGCGCGCTGGTCATCGCCTGGGTCGGCCCGCTGGCGGGGGTCAGCGAGTTCGTCAAGACCGCGCTCGGAGTCGTGCTGCTCATCGCCGCAGCCGGCCTGGTCGGGCGCGCCTACCTCACCTTGCGGCAGAACATGACCGGACTGCCCGACGCCGGCCTCGGACCGGCTGCCGGCAGCGACATCGCCGTCCGCGTCCTGCCCACGCTGCTGGTCGGCGTGCTCGGTGGGCTGGTGGTGGGACTGACCTCCGTCGGCTCGGGCTCGCTGGTGATCATCGCCCTGATGACCATGTACCCACTCCTGTCGGCCAACTGGCTGGTCGGTACCGACCTCGCCCAAGCCGTCCCCCTGGTCATCGCGGCCGCCGCCGGACACCTGCTGTTCGGCGACGTCGACTGGAGTGTGGTGGCACCGCTGCTGGTCGGCAGCATCCCGGGCGCCTACATCGGGGCCCGCCTGTCGTCGCGGGCATCGGCCGGACTCGTGCGCCGCGCCCTGGCCCTCGTGCTGCTCACCGCGGGCCTGAAGATGCTGGGCGTGAGCAACCTGCTCACCCTCGTCGGGTTGGGCGTCGCACTCGTCGGCGGAACCGTCGGCTGGATGATCGTGCGGACGCGGTACGGGCTGAAGGCGACGAATTGGCAGGATCGGCGGGCCACGGTCACGCGGTAGTCGCGGGCTGACCGCCGCCGCCCACCAGACCTCGCTCCCCCATCACGCTTGCGCTCCCTCGATCGAAGGCGCGGATACGAAACGAGGGAGCGACAACGCGCCACCGCGGCCGGGTCACCAGCGGTTGCGGTCCAGCGACTCTCCTTGCTGCGCCGCATCCGAAGCACAGCCGAATCCGACCACCCAGCGCCCGTCGGACAGTTCGACGCTGCCCAGCATCATCGGGGCAGGCAGTGCGGCGAGGAACTCCCCCAGCGCGCTCGGAGAGAGTGACCAGAGTTCACCTTCGATGGTCCGCCCGTTCTGCGGGTCGCGAAGCAGCCCCGGCTTCGGCGGCGTGGTGTCCAGCGCCACCAGCGCATAACGGGGTGCGGTCCGTACCTCGCCGACCCAACGGGCACCGCGGTCCGACAACTCGTGCGTCAACGGCCCGCCTCGCATGTGGGCACCGAACACGGCGAGTTCGACGGCCGGCGCACCCGCCACCTCCGGCCATGCGGCCGGGGCGAATGCTGTTGTCCCGTCCACGAATCTGCGCGCGACGTCGATCACGACGGCGTCATCGTGTGCGCGGCCCAGGATGGTGATACCGAACTGCGCTCGGGTTCCGTCGGTTTCATCGATCTCGCCGGCCGGGATCGCGACCGCACAGAGATCGAACAGATTGCAGAAATTGGTGTAGGTACCCATTCGCGAGTTCACCGCGACCGGGTCCGCGGCCACCTCACCGAGGGTCGGGTGCGAGGGTGCGGTCGGCACCATCAGGAGATCGGCGTCACCGAGTTCTGCCATGGCCTCGGACCGCAACTCCGCCAGCCGTTCGCGGGCCGTCAGCAGGTCCACGGCGCTGAACCGGTTCGCGGCACCGATGATGCCACTGACCACGGGGTCGAGACCCGCAGAGCCGTCGGCACCATCGATGAAGTCGCCGACAGCGTGGTGGCGTTCGGATACGAGCGCATCCTCATAGAGCAATCGGGCAGCAGCGAGGAATGCGGTGAGATCGATCGGCTTGATCCGCAACCCCGCGGCCTCCGCACGCGCCACCGCGCTGTGGAACGCGTCGCGCCAGGCGTCATCGAGTGCCGGGAGTTCGGCGGGTATCGCCACCGTCGGCTGCTCTGGTGCGGCCAAGTGTGTGGCCGAACCGAAAGGCCGCGGGCCACCGGCAGTGGCCATCGCCGCCATCGCGCGGTCGGCCAGCTCGAGGGTCTCGGCGAAGATGGTCACCGTGTCGTAGCTCGCGCATGCGGGGACGACTCCCTCGGTGGAGATCAGTCCCACGGTCGGCTTGATCCCGACGATCCCCTGCAGTCCGGCCGGCACGCGCCCGGAGCCGGCGGTGTCTGTTCCGATCGCGATGTCGGCGAGACCGAGGGCGACCGCCACTGCCGAACCGGAGCTCGAGCCGCCCGAGATCCGGTCCGGGCGGCGTGAGTCACGCACCGCGCCATAGGGACTGCGCGTGCCGACGAGTCCGGTGGCGAACTGGTCGAGGTTGGTCTTGCCGATGACGACCGCACCTGCGGCGCGCAGGGCGGCAACGGCCGGCGCGTCGACCGACGGCACGAACGCGTAGCCGGGGCAGGCGGCCGTGGTCGGCAAACCCGCGACGTCGACGTTGTCCTTGACCGCGAGCACAACACCCGCGAGAGGTCCCCCGGCGGCAACCGAATCGCGGTGGTCTGCCTCCACTTCCGCACGCGGGCGGAGCGTGATGAACACCTCCGGGCGGTCCACCTCGTCGATGCGTCGATAGATATCGGCGATCCTGCTCATGCGACCTTCCCCTGTTCCAGGACGGCACCTGCTGTCATGTCCGTCTTCGATGCGAATTCGCCCTGCTGCGACCACCGTTCCCGCTCCTCTGCGCGTGCCTCCTCCATCTTCCCCCGTTTCGCGGCGATGTCATCGGCGTTGGCGTCCAGGAACAGCTCGTGCTCGGCGAGGGAGAACGTGCCGTCGGTGATCCGCACACTGTCACCCCGCCCGGCCGCGACATCGGCACGCATGTCGAGCAGTTCGTCGGCACTCACCGGATACCACCGGATCTGGTCGAAGAAGCGCAGCAACCACGGATGCTCCGGATCGAAGCCGGGTGCGGGCAGCGGATGCCGGTGATTCCACACCTGGGTGGTCCGCCCCACGAACTGATAGCCGCCCGGGCCCTCCATGCCGTAGATGCACATGTAGGCGCCACCGATGCCGACCGCGTTCTCGGGGGTCCAGGTCCGGGCCGGATTGTATTTCGTGGTGACCAGACGGTGCCGTGGGTCGAGCGGCACCGCCACGGGCGCGCCGAGATAGACGTCGCCGAGTCCGAGGACGAGATAACTGGCGTCGAAGACGATCCGATGGACGTCGTCGACCGAGTCCAGGCCGTTCATCCGTCGGATGAACTCGATGTTCCACGGGCACCACGGCGCGTCCGAGCGCACACCCAGCATGTAACGTTCGATCGCCTCGCGCGTCGCCGGGTCATCCCACGACAGCGGGAGTTCGACCGTGCGGCTCGGCACCACGAGATCCTCTGCGGCCGGGAGCTGGCTCTCGCATTCGGTCAGCCACTCCTGCATCCGCTGCTGCGACCAGACGTCGGGGTCCGCTTTGACCTGCAGGGAACGAATACCCGGTGTCAGATCGATCAGACCGGTCGGACGTTCTGCGGCGATCCGCTCGCTCAGCGCATGAACCCGGGCACGCAGCGCGAGATCCAGTCGCATGTCACCGTATTCGACGAGGATGTTGTCGTCGCCACTACGGCGGTAGGTGACCGCGGTGGTCCCGTCGGCGGTCGTGGTGGAGCCCAGCACACCGTCGTCGGGGTCGCCGCCGCCGGACAGCACGTCGACAAAGCAGGCACGCCGCCCCAGACCCGTCTCCGACGGAGACGCGGCATGGTTGCTGCGGACCGCGACGAATCGAACGGTGTCGCCCGGCTTGAGCTGTCCGAGCTTCCACCGCTCGGCGGCGACCACCGTCACCGGGCACACGAAGCCACCGAGGCTTGGCCCGTCGGGGCCGAGCAGGATCGGGGTGTCACCGGTGAAGTCCAGGGCACCAACCGAATACGCGTTGTCGTGGATGTTCGACGGATGCAGTCCGGCCTCGCCGCCGTCGTTGCGCGCCCACCGCGGCTTGGGTCCGATCAGTCGGATGCCGGTGCGATCGGAGTTGAAGTGGACTTCGTAGTCGGTCGCGAACACGTCGGCGATGTCGTCATCGGTGAAGAACTCCGGCGCACTGTGCGGGCCAACAGTCACGCCGAGCTGCCAGGAGTGGGTGAACGCCGGCTGTTCGTCACCGAGGATGCGACGGCCCGGTCCGGCGGTCAGTCCGGCACGTGCGAGCTCGTCACCGTCGGCGAGCTTGCGGCCGTCCAGACCGCCGAATCGGCCCATGGTGAAGGTCGAGCGGCTACCCAGGTAATCCTCGGCGTCGACGCCTCCGGCGATCGCGACATAGATGCGCATGCCGAGGTCGGCGGCGGTGCCGATGTCGAGGACGTCACCGGCGTCGACGGAGATCGCCGCCCACTGCGGTACCGGCCGCCCGGACAGCGTGACGGCAGCGGTGGCACCGGTGACCGCGACCACGGTCGGCTCCTCGAAGCGCAGGGACGGGCCGATCATGGTGGCCTCGAGCCCGGCCGCGTCCACCGGGTTGCCGACCGCCTGGTTGGCCAACCGGAACGACAGGTCGTCCATCGGACCCGACGGCGGTACGCCGACCTTCCAGTAGCCGATGCGGCCCGGCCAGTCCTGGATCGTCGTCTGCGGCCCCGCGCGGAGAACGGTGATGGTGGCCATGATGTCTCAAGCTCCTCGTGTACGTGATCGGACGGCGGTCAGCCGGCGGCCGGCCGGGTCACGATGACCCGGACCTCGGTCGGATCGAATCCGTTGCAGGGGTTGTTGATCTGCGGGCAGTTGGAGATCAGCACCAGGGTGTCGACGTCGGCGCGCAGCGCCAGCCGCTTGCCGGGTGCGGACAGGCCGTCGACGATCCCGAGCGAACCATCGGCATCGACGGGCACGTTCATGAAGAAGTTGACGTTGCCGACCAGATCGCGCTTGCCGAGTCCGTGCGCGGCGCCACCGATCAGGAAGTTCTCGACGCATGCGTGCTGATGTTTGGTGTGGTGTCCGTACCGCAACGTGTTGGACTCCTGCGAGCAGGCGCCGCCGAGGGTGTCGTGATTGCCGACCTCGTCGGCGACGATCGTCATCAGCGGGTTCGACTCCTGGTCGCGGATGACGGTGCCGGTGGTCAGGAAGATGTTGCCCTGGGCGGCGATCGTCGCCTGCGCCGAATAACGGATCGTGTGATCGCGCCCGCCGTAGAACAGTGTGTCGACGGCCTGGTTGCCGTAGAGGTCGACGATGGTCAGCACGTCGCCGGCCTCGACGACACCGGACCAGGGGGCGCGCTCGCCGATCACGGCGTCGGCGATGACGTCGCCGGGGACCAGCGCGAGGTCACGCGCGTCGGTGGTGTGGGTGGTGGTCATGATCAATGCTCCTAGCGGGTCGATCAGAAGTGGGCTGCGGCCCAGACGTCTTCGGAATTGGCGACGGCACGTTGGTACTCGGGGTCGGCATCGTCGACAGTGGTCAGCAGGTCATCGAGATCGCTCTGCGCCTTCCACGCCAGCACCTCGAGGGGACCGGTGTCGAAGGTCGGCGAGGGGTCCAGCGGATGTGCGGTGTTGACGATCGCCATCACGCACGGCAGGTGCAGGATCAGGTCGAGTGATTTGTCGCGTCCGGCGGAGCCCTTGGAGGTGAGGGTGCCGTCGGCCTCGACGACCACCCCGTGGAAGAAGGAGAGCGACGGGGCGACGTCGGTCGGCGTCAGGCCGTGCTTCGCGGCGGCCAGAGTGAACAGCTCACGGCCGGCGGGGCTGACCGAGTGTGCCAGGCCGTCACCATATTTCGCGGTGTTGCCCGCGAGTGTGGTGGTGCCGCACAGCGCATCGTGGTGGCCGGAATCGTCGGCGACGACGGTGGCCAGCGCGCGTCCCTGATCACTCAACAGCGGGTGGCCGGTCGAGAGGTAGGCCTGCCACGGCACCTTGACGGTGTCGGCGACGTTGAGCCGCTCCCACGGCGCGTCGGCGCGCCACAGCAGGATGTGTGCGCACGCGGTGCCGGTGACATCGCGCAGTCGCAGGCGGGTGCCTCGCGCCAGGACCTTGCTGGTGTAGCGGCCGCCGGGCACGGTCTCCGCCCAGGTGAGGGCGGCGGGGTCGATGTCGGCGGGCGGGTTCGGCCACGCCGAGGCCGGAACGACCGGCATGGTGTCGGTGACGGCGCGGGCCTGCGCCCTCGCGTGTTCACGGGCGCCGGCGGTGGTGCCGGTGCTGTTGTCGGTGGTGGTGCTCATGATGTGACTCCTGGATGGGAATGAGGTTGTCGGGCGAGTGATCTCGATACGGTGCTCGCCTGGCAGCTCGCACCTACTCGATCAGCGGATGGGTCCCGCGAGGAACGAGCGAGCGCCTTCTGCTGGTCGAGTAGCCCGCGAGGAACGAGCGAGCGTCCTCTGCTGGTCGAGTAGCCCGCGAGGAACGAGCGAGCGTATCAAGACCCCCCCGTGCGTTGAAGGGAATCTCAGACCGGCGACGTGACCGGCTTGGGGTGCTCTTTGCCACGGGGATAGCAGGCGATGCCGACGAGGACCGTGATCGCGATGCAGATCGGGCCGGCCCAACGAAGGATGGGCATGTCACCGGCCGGGTCGAAGACCTCGGCGCGCGGCCAGGACAGGTTGATGACCATCAGCACCCCGTAGACCACCGCCAGGAGGTTCACGACGATCCCGAACGGGCCCATGGTGAACAGCTTCTTGCCCTCGGAGTCGACAGCGGCCCGGTCCTTGGGCCAGCCCTGGAACCGGCGGTACAGCATCGGCGCCGTCACCGCGAGGTAGGCCAGGTAGATGAGGATGATGCAGACACTGGCCAACGTCGCGAAGATCGCCGAGTTGCCGACGTTGACGACCAGGATGCCCACGCAGAGCACGCCGATCAGGATCGACGGGGCGATCGGGGTGCCGGTGCGCTCGTTGACATGCGAGAGCGTCTTCGAGAATGGCAGGCGTCCGTCGCGGGCCATCGAGAACATCAGGCGCGAGCAGGCGGTCTGGATGGCCAGGGTGCAGATGAAGATCGCGACGGCGACATCACAGAGCAGGACCTTGCCCCAGAAGCTGCCGAGCACCGAGTCGAGCACATAGGGCAGGCCGCCGGTGGCGAGCTCTTCGTCGAGAGTCGGCGCGGCCATGAGCGCGCCGAGCAACATCAGCCCGCCGCCGATCGCGGAGACGGTCAGTGCCAGCCGGATCGTCCGCGGAGCGACGCGGCGCGGGTTGCGGGTCTCTTCCGCGAGTTCGCCGGCCGACCCGAATCCGACCATCACGTAGGCGGCCATGAGGCCCGACACGATGAAGGCCCAGATGTAGCCGGGCTGCTGACCGGGGATTCCGGTGTCGAACACGACGTCGGGCCCGCGCTTGGCATGGGTGAACAGCGCGAGAACCACAGCCGTGACGCCGACGAGCTCGCAGGTGACACCGATGTTGTTGATACGGCTCATCCAGGAGATACCGACGCAGTTGATGGAGGTGACGATGACCAGCAGGATCGATCCGAGGAGCACGGCGTTGGCCGCGCCACTCGTACTCGTCAGGGTCGGGTCGTCGCCGATGATCTGGAATCCGCTCCAGACCGATGGCAGCACCACCTGGAGGGCGATCGCCGCTGCGGACGCGGTGACGATCTGCGCGATCATCATGAACCAGCCACCGAACCAGCCGACGACCTCGCCGCCCATGCGCCGCGACCACTGGTAGATGGCCCCGGAGATCGGGTAGCGCGCCGCGATCTCCGCGAAACAGAGGGCGACGAGGAACTGGCCTGCGTAGACGATGGGCCAGGTCCAGAAGAAGGCCGGGCCGCCGAAGCCGAAGCCGAGACCGAACAGCTGGAAGATCGTGGTCAGGATCGACACGAACGAGAAACCCGCGGCGAAGGACGCGAACTTGCCGAGCGACCGGTGCAGTTGCTGGTCGTAGCCGAACTCGGACAGGTCGTCGGAATCGCCGCCGGACGGTTTGGGCGGTTCAGCGGATGGCTTGATGGCGGTGGAGGTCATGATCGGTGGTCTCTCTGCCGAAGGGTACAAGGCGCTCCACGGTGAGCGGTTTATCTGTCAGTTGATAGGAAACCGTAGCACAATTTCTATCAAGTGACAGAAATGTTTCGGGCGTGCAAACACGCGCTACAAATGTGTTACACAGCGCAGGTCAACGGCCTGACCGGGACTCGGATCAGGTGCGTTAGGGTGGATTTCACACCGATCGGCCGGCACAGACAGGACGGGGACACCATGGCAACGCGGCCGTCATCAGGCTCGGGCACTGCCGCGAGCCCCGGCCGGCCGCGACTGGCCAACACGAAGCGTCGTGCCGACACCGCGCGCGGGGAGATCCTCGACGCCGCCGCCGAACTCTTCACCCGTCACGGCTACACCGGGACGTCCACTCGCATGATCGCCGACGCGGTCGGCGTCCGGCAGGCCTCCCTGTATCACTATTTCAAGACCAAGGACGACATCCTCGCGGCGCTGCTCGCCACGACCGTCGACCCGTCCCTCGAACGTGCCCGCGAGCTCCTCGCCGCCGACGATCCCCCTCTGCAGCGGCTGCTCGACCTCGCCCGTTACGACGTCACGCAACTGGCCGCCGCCCGATGGAACCTCGGCGCCCTCTACCTACTCCCCGAATTGGCCGACGAACGATTCACCGAGTTCCGGGCCGGACGCCTGGAGCTCGCCGCCGCGTACGAGGCGCTGGCCGTCGCCACGCTGGGCGAGGCCGCCGACACGCGAAAGCTCCTCCCCTTCCGTCTCGTGGAGTCGGTGATCATGATGCGGTCCGACGAGACACGCGGTGAACTCGGCGACCACACCGTCGCCGGACTCGTCGACACGATCGTCGGTGCGATCAAGATGCTCCTGGAGCACACCCCGGCTCGGTGACGGGTCGGGGTGTGCGTGACCGCACCACTTCGTAGGCCTTCATCCGCCAGGAATCGTCAAGCCCTCCGCGGGCTTGCGGAGAACCCGGCGATACCCGGGGGAAGAACTCACGCCGAACCGAGTCGCGCGGCGCGTCCCATCGTGGCGGGGTGGCGGGGCGATCGTCGCTAAGGTGAGCACATGGCAGGCCGCAGCATGAGTTTCGACCCGATCGCCCAGGCGCGCAAGAACTGGGCCGATGCGGGCTGGGGCGAGGTGGCCGACGGGATGGTCGCGGTGACGTCGGTGATGCGGGCGCACCAGATCCTGCTGGCACGCGTCGAGGCCGCGCTGCGGCCGTACGACCTGACCTTCTCCCGCTTCGAACTGCTTCGGCTGCTGGCCTTCTCCCGCGAGGGCTCGCTGCCGATCACCAAGGCCAGCGACCGGCTCCAGGTGCACGTGACCAGCGTGACCCACGCGATCCGCCGGCTCGAGGAGAACGGGCTCGTCCGGCGTCTACCCCACCCCACGGACGGACGCACCACGCTCGTCGAGATCACCGAACTCGGACGATCCACCGTCGAGGACGCCACCGCCACGCTCAACCGTGAGGTCTTCGCCGACGTCGGCATGAGCGACGACGAGATCGCAGCCATGGTGAAAGCGATTCAGTCCCTTCGTCGCAACTCCGGCGACTTCTGATCTCGACGGCCAGGCGAGAGGCCACAGATACAACAGTTCTCGTCAGCTACCCGTGGCGTGCCACGTGTAGCTGACGAGAAGTGTTGTGTCTGTCTGGATCGACGCGGTCAGTGCAGAGTCTGGATGATCGCGCTGAAGTCCAGGTCCGCGTGCTGCTCGGCGAACGACTTGTAGATCTGGGCGGCGTGCGTGCCCAGCGGTGCCCGCGACCCGGTGCTCGCGATCGCGTCCAGTGCGAGGCCGAGGTCCTTGTTCATCAGCGCCGTGGCGAATCCGGGCTTGAAGTCGTTGTTGGCGGGTGAGGTCGGCACCGGTCCCGGCACCGGGCAGTTGGTCTGCACGGCCCAGCAGTTCCCGGTCGCACCGGTGATCACGTCGAACAGGGCCTGATCGGACAGACCGAGCTTCTCGGCGAGCACGAAGGCCTCGCCGACGGCGATCTGCTGCACCGCCAGGACCATGTTGTTGCACACCTTGGCCGCCTGCCCTGCGCCCGCGGCACCGCAGTGGATCACCTTGCCCGCCATCGGTTCCAGGGTCGGACGGGCGGCGGAGAAGGCCTCGTCCTCACCACCGACCATGAAGGCGAGCGTGCCGGCCGAGGCGCCCTTCACCCCGCCGGAGACCGGGGCGTCGAGCTGGGCGAAGCCGTGCTCGACGGCCAGTCCGTGGATCTCGCGCGCATCGTCGACCGAGATGGTCGAGCTGTCGATGAACAGTGCGCCGGTGGGTGTGGCGGGCAGGATCTCGGCATAGAGGTTCTTCACGATCGCACCGCTGGGCAGCATGGTGATCACCACCTCGGCGGCGGCGACCGCCTCGACCGCGGTCGGGAACGTCTCGACCCCGGCCATCTGCGCCTGCTTCACCGCCTCGGGCACGGGATCGAAGCCGTGCACGGTGTGGCCTGCCTTCACGAGGTTTGCGGCCATCGGCCCACCCATGTTGCCCAGGCCGAGAAAGGCGATCGTCGTCATTGTCGAATCTCCCAGATGTTGTGAGTTCACTTGTCCCGGTACTCAGTCCCGATAGCGCGAAGCGATCGACCGACCGACCACGACACGCATGATCTCGTTGGTACCTTCCAGTATCCGATGCACCCGCAGATCGCGGACGATCTTCTCGATACCGTATTCGTTCAGATATCCGTAGCCGCCGTGCAGCTGCAGGGCCGCATCGGCGACGGTGTAGCAGTTGTCGGTGACGAAGCGCTTGGCCATCGCACACTTCTCCACCTTGTCGGGCGCGTTGCCGTCGAGGGCCGACGCGGCCTGCCACAGCATCAGCCGCGACGCCTCGAGCGAGGTGGCCATGTCGGCCAGGGTGAACCGGATGGTCGGCTCGTCGATCAGTGCCCCGCCAAATGCCTTGCGGGAGGCCACGTAGCTCGCGGCCCGGTCGAAGGCGGCCTGCGCGCCACCCAGGGACGACGCGGCGATGTTGAGCCGGCCGCCGTTGAGACCGTTCATCGCGATCCCGAAACCGATCCCCTCCTGCCCGCCGAGCAGGCTGGTCGCCGGCACCCGCACCTCATCCAGGATGACCTGGGCGGTGGGCTGGGCATGCCAGCCCATCTTGCGTTCCTGGGCACCGAAACTCAGTCCGGGCGTGCCCTTTTCGACGAGGAAGGTGGAGATGCCGCGAGATCCGTTGTCGCCGGTGCGGGCCATCAGCACATAGACGTCGCTGGACCCGGCACCGGAGATGAACTGCTTGACGCCGGTGATCAGATAGTCGTCGCCGGAACGGACCGCACGCGTCGTGAGCGCCGCCGCATCCGATCCCGCACCCGGCTCGGTGAGGCAGTAGCTGGCCACCGCCTCCATCGACGCCATCCGCGGGACCCAGCGCTCACGCTGCTCGGCGGTGCCGTATTCGTCGACCATCCAGGTGCACATGTTGTGAATGGACAGGAAGGCGGCGACCGCCGGGTCGGCGTAGGCGAGTTGCTCGAAGATGCGAACCCCGTCGAGACGTCGCAGACCGCTCCCGCCGACGTCCTCCGAACAGTAGATCGCGCCCATCCCGAGCTCGGCGGCTTCTCTCAGCTCGGCCACCGGGAAGTGGTGGTTCTCATCCCATTCCAGAGCGTAGGGCGCGAGCTTCTTTGCCGCGAACCCGGCGGCGGTCTCGACGATGACGCGCTCGTCGGCGTCGAGACCGCTGTCGGTTGTGATGGTCATCGAGGTCCTTCTCCTACTTGTCGATCTCGTACCACGGACAGCCGTCAGTCCATCGTGGGGATGACGAACTCGGCCCCGTCCTTGACCCCGGACGGCCACCGGGTCGTGACCGTCTTGGTCTTGGTGTAGAACTGGATCGACGTCGGGCCGTGCTGGTTGAGATCGCCGAAGCCGGAGCGCTTCCAACCGCCGAAGGTGTAGTAGGCCACCGGAACCGGGATCGGGACGTTCACGCCCACCATGCCGACGTTCACGCGTGCGGTGAAGTCGCGCGCCGCGTCGCCGTCCTGGGTGAAGATCGCGACGCCGTTGCCGTACTGATGATCCGAGGCGAGCGCGAGGGCCTCCTCGTAGTCGCCGGCGCGCACGATCGACAGCACCGGACCGAAGATCTCCTCGGTGTAGATCGTCATGTCCTTGGTGACGTGATCGAAAAGCGTTGGGCCGATGAAGAAGCCGTTCGAGATGTCCTCGTCGCCGTACTGCTGTTCGTCGCTGGTCCGCTCACGGCCGTCCACCACGAGGTCGGCACCTTCTTCGACGCCCTTGCCGATGAAGCCCTTGACCCGGTCCAGTGCCGCCGCGGTGACCAGCGGGCCGTAATCGGCCTTCGGGTCGAGGCTGTGGCCGACGCGAAGGGCGTTGACCTTGTCGACGAGCTTGGCGCGCAGGCGTTCCGCGGTCTGCTCGCCGACGGGGACCGCAACACTGATGGCCATGCAGCGCTCGCCGGCGCTGCCGTAACCGGCGCCGATGAGTGCGTCGACGACCTGATCCATGTTGGCGTCGGGCATGATGATCATGTGGTTCTTGGCACCGCCGAAGCACTGTGAGCGCTTGCCGTTCGCGGCGGCCGTCGAATAGATGTACTGGGCGATGTCGGAGCTGCCGACGAAGCCGAGCGCCTGCACGTCCGGGTTGTTGAGCAGAGCGTCGACGGATTCCTTGTCACCGTGGACGACCTGGAAGACGCCGTCGGGCAGGCCGGCCTGGGTGAACAGTTCGGCCAGTCGCAGCGGCACCGACGGGTCGCGCTCGGACGGCTTGAGGATGAAGGCGTTGCCGCAGGCCAGCGCCGGGCCGGCCTTCCACAGCGGGATCATCGCGGGGAAGTTGAACGGCGTGATGCCGGCGACGACGCCGAGCGGCTGGCGGATCGAGTGCACGTCGATCCCGCCCCCGGCACCCTCGGTGAACTCACCCTTGAGCAGGTGCGGGATACCGATGGCGAATTCGATGACCTCGATGCCGCGCTGGATGTCACCCTTGGCGTCGGCATGGGTCTTGCCGTGCTCGAGCGACAGCAGGGTGGCCAGCTCGTCGGAGTTCTGGTTGACCAGGTCGACGAACCGCATCATCACGCGGGCGCGCCGCTGCGGGTTCCAGGCGGCCCATTCGCGCTGGGCCTCGACGGCGGTGGCGACGGCGGCGTCGACCTCGGCGGTCGTGGCCAGCGGCACCTTGGCGGCGACAGCGCCGGTGCTGGGATTGAACACGTCGGCGAAGCGGCCCTCGGTAACGGTTACCGCGGCACCGTTCAGGTAGTGCGGGATGGTCCGGACGGCAGCGTCGAGGTTAGACACGAGTAGATCACCTTGATTCGAGAGTCGGGGCAGCAAAGGATGTGGCTTCCGATTTCCAATAGTAGGACATCCAAGTAATTTTGCAAACCCCTCCCACCTGCGGATTGACAACCCGGAAGTAACTTAGGGTAGCCTTTCCTACATGGTTGATCGTGCGTCACAGGCACGACGTTGAAAGGAGAATGCACATGTCGGTCGTCATCCTGTACGGCACGGAGACCGGAACCGGCGAGCTCGTCGCCGACGCCATTGCCGACGTCCTGACGACAGATCACGACCCGGCGATCCATGACATGAGCGAGTTCGCCGTCGAGGACCTCGACCCCGCCGACTTCTTCGTCATCGTCTGCTCGACCTACGGCGAGGGGGAGCTACCCACCGGGGCCGAGCCGTTCGCCGAGGGACTCGATGCGGCCGATCCCGACCTGACCGGCGTCCGGTTCGCGGTCTTCGGCCTCGGCGACATCGTCTACGACGCGACCTTCAACCGAGGCGGCGAGATCATCGCCGAGATGCTGGTGACACGTGGTGGGGTCCAGATCGGCGAGCATGCTCGACACGACTACTCCTCGTCGATCGAACCCACCGAGCACGCGGCCGGGTGGGCCCGCGACATCAGCGGCTTGATCACGCCGCTCCCCGCCGGCTGATCGGCCCGTCGCCGGGTCGGTGTGCCGTCGCCTCGTCGGCGGCCGCACTCCGGGAGTGGCACGAGATCTCCTCGGCACGGATCGCCGCCAACTTGGCCAGCTCGAGCACGGCGCGCACCATCAGGGCCAGCACCACGCCCAGGAACAACGCGGTCGGCACCGACACGCTGAGGTTCTCACCGAGCAGCACGACGCCGAGTGCCATCGACACGGCCAACTCCACCACGGTCAGGGCGGGAAACGAGGTCTGTAGTTCCCCGGCGCCGAAGGCCCGCTGCTGAGCCACGATCGCCCCGGCCGCCACGATCAGGAACAGGTAGAACTCCGGCTGGAGAAACGTGCGTTCCAGGTCGTGGACGAACTGGTAGGCGACCGATTTCACCAGCAACGCCGACATCCCGAACAGGGCTCCCCCGGTCACGCCGTAGAGCAGCGCCTTGTAATGCTGATTGGATCGTTCGGCCAACACGACGCAGATCAACAACGCGACGATCACCACTCCGATCGTGGTCACCATGAGCAGATTGTCGGGCCGACGCTGCGACGGTTCGGGTCGCGAGATCGAGAGGAACAGGGTCACACAGACGACGAGCACTCCACCCCACACCCATTCGGGGCGCTGCGGTCGCCGGTGGTCGGCCCACGCCTCCATCGGCAGGGCGAACAGGATCGCGAGCACCACGAGCGGCTGCACCAGCAGGATCGAGCCCAGGCCGAGGGCCGCGGCCTGGGCGGCGAAGCCACATAGTGCTACCACGGCACCGAGCCACCATCCCTGGGCGATCAGACCGCTGGCGTGGGATGCGCGTTGACGCATCACCGTGCCCGCCGCGATCAGCAGCGCCGCCAGCACGGACAGCAGCGCGGGTACCCAGGAGTGCATTCGACCAGGCTAACGATTCACGGTGTTGGTCCACCACGTTGTCGGCTCGACGTCGTAGGTTTGGGTCATGCGGTACCAGACGGAACTCGAACGTCTCACCACTCTCGACGCCGACTCGATCACGCGCGCGTGCACCTCGAAGGACGAGGTGATAGCGCTCATCGATCGAGCCGTCGACGAATGCATCCAGTACGACGAACTCGCCGACGAGCATCTCACCGTGGGTGCCGAAGAGCACGCGGCATTCTGTCGGCAGGAGGCCGCCGCGTGGCGGGCGACCGCCGCGTTGCTGCGCGTGATGGCGACGAACCCGGGCACCGATCGCCGCTCGCGGGGCGCCGCGTGACCCGCACACTGGTCCTGATGCGCCACGGGAAATCCGGTTACCCGCCCGGCGTGAGCGATCATGGTCGGCCGCTGGCCGAACGTGGCCGCCGGGAGGCGGCGCTCGCCGGGCGATGGATGGCCGACGAGGGCCTGCACGTCGATGCGGTGCTGTGCTCGACCGCCACCCGTACCCGCGAGACGCTCGACCGCACGGGTGTGGCCGCTCCGACGACCTTCGTCGATGACCTCTACGGCGCCTACCCGACCGAGATCCTCGAGGCGGTCCGCATCCACGCACCCGCCGATGCGACGACGGTCCTCGTGGTCGGGCACTCCCCGGGCATGCCGGACACGGCGCTGACCCTCGACGCCGACGGGGAGGTCGAACAGTTCCCCACATCCGCCTACGCCGTCATCACCGTGGGCACAGCGTGGGATCGGCTCGGGCTCGATGTCGATCCCGAGGCCCGGCTCATCGGAGTGCGCATCCCCCGAGAGTGAGGACAGGCCTGCTCCCATCGGCGGGCGTGGATCTGACGGTTGCGGCGGTGGGCTCAGCCGCCGGTGAACGGCGCGACAGCGACGCACGGCACCGGGCGCGGGTGGGTCGGATCGAGCGCGTTGAGTACCAACGCCGCACTGCGTCGGTTCGAGGTGATCGACGCATGGTCGGAGTGGTCGGTCGGGCAGCCATCCTGGACGACGATGTTGCGCACCTCGGTGCCGGGCGGCCCGGCGAGCACACCGCTCGAGTAGGGGGTGACGATCTCGTCGTCGCGGGTCACGATGTTGGTGTACGACACCCCGGGCAGGTACGGTGTCGGCTGCCGCACAGCCTGATTGAACGACAGCTCGCGAGGTGGTGCGACGCAGTCCGGACACGGCGGTCGGACCGGTGCCGGGATTCCGAGGGCGTTGCGGAACATCGCGATCGACTCCCCGCGCGTGTCGTCCTCGTCGGGACCCTGCCGCCAATACGGCGCGAGGGACACGTAGTGGGCGACCTTTCCTCGCCCACCCAGATACTTCATCCAATAGGTGGGGATCTCGGTGCCGAGCGAGTGACCGACGATGTCCACCTGTCGGGCACCTGTCGTCGTCAGGACCCGGTCGATGAACGCCTTGAGTTGCCACGCACTGTCGGGTTTCGGGCCCAGCCCACCCAGTGCCGACAGCGGCCACACCGTCGACACCGCCCCATAGGTCGGCGCGTAGACACAGTACCCCTCGTTGGCCAGGACGGGTGCCAGTGTCCCCCAATTTGTTTGGCGTCCACCACCGCTGCCGTGCACCAGGATCACCGGCCGCGGGTGCGCTCGAGTGGGCCGGCACCCGAAGTCGTTGGTTCCCGGCAACGATCCACCCGGATCAGCGAGTTCGGCCCTGATCCCGCTGGTGAAATCGTAGGAGACCGGGAACGCAGGTGCGGCGTCTGCGGGAGTGGCGGCGAGAGTGCCCGCCGCGACCAGCACGCCGACCGCGGCGATCAGGAGCCGTCGCAGAGTTCGTTTCATTCGTCCTCCGGTGTGACCAGATCGAATCGCACGCCCAGTAGTCGCACGGGACGGTCGATCTCGAAGTTGCCGAGCAATTCGCCGATGATCGGCGCGACGTCGTCGTAGGACGTCGTGGGCGCCGCCAGTTTGCGGGACTTCGTGCGCGTGTAGAAGGTGTTGGTCCGGACAGTCACCGCCACCCGGAACACCTCGCGCTCCTCGGCGAGTATCTGGGAGACCAGCTCCTCGGTGAGTTGGAAGGCGGCCGAACGCATCTCCTCGAGGTCGGTCATGTCCGTCGGATACGTGCGCGACTTGGAATGCGACCGGGCCAGCCAGGGTTCCACCGTGATGGTCGAGTCGCCGCCGCCTCGACACAGGACATACAGCCAGTTGCCCTGGTGCGGACCGAAGACATCGATGAGATCCTCGCGCGCAGTAGCGATCAACTGGTGCACCGTGTCGATCCCGTGGGCCGACAACTTCGCCGCGGTTTTCGGTCCGACGCTCCACAGGTCGCGGCACGGCCGATCACCCATGAGCGGCAACCAGTTCTGCTCGTCGAGCAGGAACACCTTCTCGATGTCGAACGCAGCCAGTGCGGCGGAGTCCGGGTCGGGTTTCTTGGCGAAGCCGGTGGCCATCTTCGCGCGTTGCTTGTTGTCGGAGATGCCGATCGAGCAGTGCAGGCCGGTCCGGTCGAACACCTCGGCGCGGATGTGCTGCGCGAGACTCCCGATCGTCACCCGATCGTGCTGTGGCGCGATGTCGCCCGGGCCGCCGGCCGGGCCGCCGGCCGGGCCGTCGACCGGGTCCACGCCGACGTACGCCTCGTCCCATCCCCACACCTCGACGGGATGGCCGAAACCTCGCAGCACGTTCATGACGTCGGCGGAGGCGACATCGTAGGCGGGCACATCGAGCGGGAGGTAGACGGCGTCCGGCATCTTGCGGTACGCCGCACGCAGCGGCATCCCCGCCCGCACCCCGACATCTCGTGCCTCGTAGGACGCACAGGTCACCACCTTGCGGGCCTCGGTCGGGTCCCCGTTCCCGCCGACGATGACGGGCACGCCGACCAACTCCGGGCTGCGCAGGCGTTCGACGGAGACCTGGAACTGATCCAGGTCGACATGTACCAGCCATCGATGGCGTAGTGGTGAGTCGCCCACGGATTCAGCCTACTGCCGAAGACACCTCGGCCCGATCCTCCACACCGGGTCGGACCGGTCCGCGGTTACCTCACCGGCGGACCGGCCCGACCCGACCCCGCAACGACGCCCTCCCCTGCGTCGACGTGGATCTCCTCGGCCAGCAACAGACTCCTCGTGGTCAGAAACTGAAGAACCAGGGGCTCGGACCGCACGCGAGGCGCGCAAACCGTGTCGGGTCGAGTGCGCGCAGAGCGATCGAGATCGCCCGCGGAGAGTAGGACATCGCCAGGTGATCGGAGGTGTCCTGTTCGCAACCGTCTTGCAGCACAATGTTCTTCACTCCCGGCCGGTGGATGAACGTGAGGTCGAACGGGGTGGTGACCTCGTCGTACCGGGAACCGACGATCGTGTAGTCGACTCCCGGGAACACCAGCTTGGATCGGTTCAGGTTCTTGATGAACGGCGAGTCGACGGTCTGTTGGATTCCGGACCGACCCACGAATATCTCGGTGACACCGAGGACATTGAACGCCGGCCCCAGGTTGTTGATACCACGACCGAGCGCGCCGATGCCGAGCAGCGTGGTGCCCTTGTTGGTGGCACCGAAGGTGATCAGCTTGCCGATCTTGGATCGTTCGGGATGGCGGTAATCTGCGCCGCCACCGAACTTCATCCACTGCCGCACCATCAGCCCACCCTGCGAATGCCCGATGACATCAACCTTTTTCGCGCCGGTCGCGCGCAGTACTCTGTCGACGTAAGCGCCGAACTGGGCGGCCGAGTATTCGATGGCGGCCTCGCCGTTCGTGCCCGGCAGCACCACGCCGAGTCCACCTCCGTTGAGCAGGTCGGTACGTCCGTAGTTGGGCGCGAACACACAGTAGCCGGCCCGCTTCAGGACCGGCGCGAACGCGGCCCAGTTGTTGTAGGCGTTCTCCCATGTGCCGTGGACCAGAATCACCGGCCGCTGACCGCTTTTCGGCTTGCAGCCCCAGTCGTTCGCTCCGGGTGGCGCCACCTCAGGGTGGAACTGCGAATAGGCGAACGCCGACCAGAAGCCCCACTGCGCGGGGCCGACACCGCGGGTGTCCGCGATGGGGCCCAGCGGCCGGGTGGCGACGTCGCGGCGCAGACCGTTCACCGCTCGCGGTGACCCGGGCTCCGCAGCGGCATTGATGGCATCGGTCAGACGCTGCGCCTGGTCGATCTCCGCCTTCGACGGGGCGGCCACGGACGAAGCCGCGAACGCGGCCCTCGGCTCGGCCCCCGCCGGCGCGAAACCGGCCCATGACCACCACCGCCGCCAGAATCGCCGCCGTGACCGCCAGACCCCTCAACCGATGCCGCGCCCCCACCATCAATTCCCTCCGACGTGCCGAAAGATGGAGCATCGGGCCGCACCTACCCCTGCGTAGCTTACCGATGCGTAACCTACCGTAGGGTAATATCGACGCCTTGTCCAGTGGTCTGAGACACAATTTCTACGCTGGGTGACGGCCACCACTTTGGCACAGAAGTGGCTGGTCAGCGCACTTTTCGAGGCGCGATGCGGAGCCCGGTGGCGTCGAGGCCGATCGAACGGCAGGCCGCACTCAGTGCGTCCGGGTTGTAGTCCAGCAGCGACGCGGATGCCCGCGGCGGGTGGGTGTCGCCGCGGAACGGCGTGGACCATCGAACATCGTCAGGGTCGGCGAAGAAGGCACTGGCCTTGCTGATGTAGGTGGCCAGCAACTGCGACGCGTGGCCGTCCAGTCCGGGCATCGCCTCACCCAGTACCGTCCGCAACAATTCCCGGTCGTCGTGGAGCGGTCGTGGCCGCAGATGCAGTGCCCGCGAAGCGGTATGGCAGTTGGTCGGATCAGTCAGCGCGTGCACCGCGACGAAGGAGAACGCGATCCGGACGATCTCGATCCCGCGCCGATCGGCCGCCCATTTCGGCTGCGATGCGATGAATCGCACCGCGCGCACCGGCAAGGCGGCCGGGATCTGATCCAGAGTCTCTCGGCTACAATCTTTTTCGGTGAGCTCCTCGGCCGCCATCCGCTTGAGGACACCGACGCGATGAGCATGTTTGCGCAGCAACCCGGACAGGGCGATCGACGAATCGAAGCTCAACCCGAACTCGTGCGGGTCATCGAGAAGCGCGTCGACACCCGGGATGACGATGAGCTCCTCGACCTCGATCGCCTCGATCAGGGCCATCGGACGTCGCAGCGAACCATCGACGCAGTTGCGCACGCGAAAAGTGATTGTGTCGGTCATGGATCCCCCTCATGAGACATGTGAACATGCGGCGTCACGCTGGCGCGCCCCCGACACGTAGACGCATGACGACGAACTGACTACACCGGACGCCGACCCTCCGAGCCGGAACCGATCTCCGAAACCATCTTCAAACCGCTTGTCGGAGATGACACCTCGTACCCGCGGAACCAATGCTCGCGGCCCTCCGAGGTGATACCGACCCCCCTGCGCCGACCTACTGGCCGGTAAGTTCTGGCGCGTAACGCTACCGTAGGGTACGGAGCACACTCTGTCCAGAGGCAAAATCGATCCGCCTGCTTGACATCTCAGTAAATCTCCGGTCGACGATCCTTCATGTAGGGATAGGCATCCCGGGACTGCATGAGCGTCGCGCGGTCGACGTCGGCGACGAGCAACGTCGGCGAACGGTCCGCCTCGGCGAGAACCTCGCCACTCGGCGCGACGACCTCGCTGCGCCCACCGTATTCCAGATCATGCTCTGTGCCACAGTAGTTCGCGTAGGCAACGAAGACCTGGCTCTCCAGTGCGCGGGCCGGCAGCAGCACATCCTGGACCACGTCGTAGGCGATCATGTTCGCCGTCGGCACGCAGACGACGTCGGCCGCGCGGAGCGCCAGGGACCGGACGAGTTCACCGAACTCCACCTCGTAACAGGTCAGCAGCCCGAGCCGCCACCCGGACAGCTCGACGACCGGCGGCGGCGTGTCACCCGCCGCGAACATCTCCCGGTCGAGGTCACCGAACAGGTGGGTCTTGTGATGGGTGGCGACCCGGGCACCGTGTCGGTCGACGAGCCGGATGGCGTTGTACACCAGGCCATCGTCGGCCCGTTCGGCACATCCGTAGAGCACCGCGATGCCATGCTGTACCGCGATCTCGGCGACGCGGTCGGCGATCGGGCCGTCGACGGATTCGGCCAGGTCGCTCACCGCGTCAGCACCGATGTTGTAGCCGGTGACCGCCATCTCCGGCGTGATGAGCAGGTCAGCGGAACGATCGGCGGCATCGGCGGCGGCCGCGTCGAGGCGGTCGAGGTTCTCGGCGACCTGCCCGGGGCGGGATGCGCACTGCCAGAGAGCTATCCGGAAACGGCTGGTGTCAGATGTCATGCTCTCACGGTCCGATGTCGATGGGCCCGAGGTCGGCGTAGCGATCCCCCGGTCCCGGATTGTCCGGGTGAGAGGCGCCGCCGAAATGATTGATCACACCCCACACCGCGTTGAGCGCGGTCTGCACCGCCCCTTCCACCCATGCGGGCATGAACGACACATCGTCGCCGGCGAGGAAGATGCCGCGTTCGGCGTCGGGCAGCCGCTCCTGACCGTGGAAGTGCCCGTACATCCGGGTGTTGTATCGATAGTGGCCCGGTAGCGCACCCTTGAATGCACCCAGGAAATGCGGTTCGGCCTCCCAGCTGACGGTCAATGGGCGCCCGACGATGTGCTCGGCGATGTCGACGTCGGGATAGATCTTGCGCAATGCGTCCAGTGCCAGCGAGACCCGCTTCTCCACCGGGTGCGGCAGCACCTTGAGCGCATCGCTCATCCAGGTGTAGCTCAGGCAGATGACGCCTGGGCGGTCGAGTCCGTTGTCGAAGAGGTAGGTGCCGCGGGTCAGCCGGTCGGTCAGGGTCATGCTCAGCACGTCGCGACCCGTCCGCGGATCCCGGTCGAGCCAGAACGGGCGATCGACCATCACGAATGTCTTGGACGACTGCATGTAGCGGGTGCGGTCCAGCGCCATCCACAGATCCTGACTGAACAGGCTTTCGTCGCATTCGATCTCGGTGGACAGCAGCCATGCCTGGCAGGTGGCCACGACGGACGGGAACTCTCGCGTGTCGCCCCACCGGTCGACGACCTCGATGCGATTCGGGCCGACTCGTCGGACCGCCGCCGCGCCCGCCCGGGGGACGCCGCTGTGCAACGACGACAGACTGGTCCCGACCGGCCAGTACCGGATGGTGGCGGGGCTGTCCGACCACAGGCGCCGGGGCACCTGCTCCGCACCGCCGACGACCAGATGCTGGTCGGTGTCACAATTGGTGACCACCACCCGGAGAATCTCCAGCATCGAGTTCGCGAAGTCGGAATCCCAACCACCCGTGCCGAATCCGACTTGGCCGAACAGTTCGCGGTGGCGGAACGTCAGGGAACCGAACTCCTCGGAGGTGGCCAGGAAGTCGTAGAAGCTGCGGTCGTCCCAGTCCACGACCAGCCGGTTCCACAGCTCCTTGAGTCGCGGGCGGTCCCGGTCCCGGATCGCCTCCTGCAGCCCGGAGAACCCCGCCACGCGTTCCAGCGCGCTGTCCCAGGCACGTTCGATCTCCGTGTAGATCGGCGGCAGGTCGTCGAGCGTGCGGGCGTAGAGGGTTTCCCCGCCGAGGTCGATCACTGTGCTGCCGGCGGCCTCGGTGAGCGGGTTCGGGAATGGTCGTGTGCGCAGCCCGAAGGTGTCGACGTAGTGGAAGAACGTCGACGACGACGCCGGGAAACGCATGCCGCCGAGTTCGGCCACCTCGGGTTCGCCGGGCACGAAATGCTCCGACCGCAGTCGGCCACCGATCCGCTCCGGCTCGTAGACCACCGGGCGCAGTCCGATCTTCATCAACTCGTACGCGGCGACCATCCCGGCCATCCCCGCTCCGATGACGGCGACCTCGGAGCCGAGAGCATGCTCGGGTACCGTTCCGATGCCGGCCGGATGGGTGATCCAGTCGTCATAGGCGAAGGGGAAGTCGGGACCGAAGATGGTCACCGGCCGATCGGGCTGCACCGTGTCAGCGTATTGCGCACAGCCGGTCGGCGTCGGTCATCACGGCCGGTGCGGCGCGCCGATCTCGTTGATCATTGAGGACCGAAACTGTCCGCTATCAACGGCACACTCGTATCAGAAGGTTTCACCAACTCGAAAAGTGAGGGATCATCATGGACTGGACACTCGAGGTCGCGTTTCTGCCGGTGACCGACGTCGACCGCGCCAAGGACTTCTACTCCCGGATCGGGTTCAACCCCGATCACGATCAATCGCCGACCGACGACATCCGGTTCGTCCAGATGACGCCACCCGGGTCCGGCTGCTCGATCGCCTTCGGCAAAGGCATCGTCGATGGCGCTCCCGCGAACGTCGGCCCGCTGATGCTGTGTGTCTCCGACATCAACGCCGCCCGAAAGCACCTCGTCGACGCCGGTGTCGAGGTCAGCGACGTCGACGAGCAGGCATGGGGTCATTTCGTCTACTTCGACGACCCCGACGGCAACCACTGGAACGTGCAATACCTGCCGTACCGGTACGAATCCCAGGGCTGACGATCTCGACGTTCCGCGGAACGCGGGTCGCGTAGGCGAGCGCGGGCTGTATCGGTCAGCGCGGGTCGGATCGGTCCGCGCGGGCCGTCGACGGGCCGCGTGAACCGAGACGGCCCGCGTTGTGCAGGCGCGGGCCCTCCGCCGGCGAGCGCGGATGTTGCGTGCGCCATTCGCATGCGGCGGCGGCGCGGGGGCACGACACTGTGAGGTATGCAATCGGGCTTTCCGGGTTCCGAGCCGACCGCGTTGATCGGCACAATCGTCAATCCGGCGGGCCTGATCCTCGCCAAAACCGTGCCGCAGACCCGCGTTCCCGTCTTCGCGTCAACGGGTCTCGGCGCGAGCCCGACCTGGCATGCCTTCGCCGTCGACCAGGTGGGTATCGCGTTCACCGACGCCATCGGGGTCGTCGGCGACCAGCGGATCCGGGTGGACCTCGACGCGATGCGGACCCTCGACCCGACGCTCGCCTGGGCGCCCGGTGAGTTCTATGACCCGGCAGGGGCGCCGGTGCCGCAGTGCTCGCGGGGCACGTTGCGCCGGGTGGTCGACGCGCTCGCCGAGGCCGGTCTGCATGCGCTCGTCGGGCACGAACTCGAGTTCGTGCTGGTCGGCCCGGACGGCGCCCGTCTGCCGTCACACCTGTGGGCCCAATATGGCGCGGCGGGCGTGTTCGAGCACGAGGAGTTCGTGCGCGATGTGCTCGCCGACTGCCGGGCCGCCGGGGTCGGCGTCGAACAGTTCCATCCCGAATACGGTCAGCTGCAGTTCGAGATGTCGATCGAACCCCGTGATCCGATCGCCGCGGCCGATCAGCTCGTGGTGACCCGGATCGTCCTCGGCCGGGTGGCCCGACGGCACGGGATGCGGGTGAGCTTCTCCCCGAAACCGTTTGCCGACGGGGTGGGTTGCGGCGCACACCAACACATCTCGCTGCATCGCGGCGATGACCCGGTGTTCTCCGGGGGTTCGGGGACCGCCGGGATGACGACCGACGGAGAGCATGCGGTGGCGGGCATCGTCGACACCATGGTCGACCTGCAGGGCGTGCTGTGCGGGTCCGCGGTGTCGGGGTTGCGGATGCTGCCCGGGCAGTGGGCCGGTGCCTTCGCGTGCTGGGGCGTGGAGAACCGGGAGGCCGCGGTCCGGCTGATCCAGGCCGGACCGGCGAGTCCGCGGGGCGCCAACGTGGAGGTGAAGGCGATCGATCCGTCGGCGAACGTGTATTTCGCGACCGCGGCCATCCTTGGTGCGGCCCTTGCCGGAGTCGCCGGGCGGATACCGCTGCCGGCGGAGGTCACCGTCGATCCGGGCACCATGACGTCGCAGGAGCGTGATGCCGCCGGCATCCGCGGGTTGTCCGACGATCAGCGGCGGATCGTCGACACCATGGAATCGTCGACCCGGCTGCGCGGGATCCTCGGCGATCGGGCCGTCGATGCGCTCGTCGCCGTTCGCCGTTACGAGGTCACGCACTTCCCCGATCACACCCCGCAGACGCTGACCGACCGGTTCCGGTTGGCGTGGAGCGTCTGAGGGCATGACGGCGGCTGCGGGCAGGGTCGCGGAACACATCGCCCATCTCGCCCTCGTCGACCATCACGTCCACGGTTGTTGGATCGACGATGTCGACCGCACACGCTTCGAGGGCGCACTGAACGAAGGCAACACCGGTGCGCTCTGCGCCGACGACGCCCCGTTCGATTCTCAGATCGGCTTCGCGGTGCGACGGTGGTGCGCACCGATACTCGGGCTGGACCCGCACGCGTCGGCGGACATGTACTGGCGACGTCGGTGTGAGTTCGCCGAACCCGATGTCGCACAGCGTTTCCTGTCTGCGGCCGGTGTCGGCGACTGGATCGTCGACACCGGACTACCCGGTGTCGTCGACCCGGACACACTGAGTCGGCTCGCAGGGTCGGCGGCCCACGAGGTGATTCGACTCGAGTCCATCGCCGAGGAAGCCGTCGTGATGGGTGGCCGATACGCCGACGCGTTCGACGCGGTCCTCTCCGACCGTGCCCGGACCGCGGTCGGCACCAAGACGATTCTCGCCTATCGCGGCGGTTTCGACGGCGATCTGTCCGATCCCGAGCCGCGGGACGTCGAAGAGGCGGCCCGTCGATGGCGTGACGTCGGCGGCCGGCGGCTGACCGACCGCACCCTGCTGCGGTTCGGCCTACATCGAGGTCTGCTCCTGGGCAAGCCACTGCAGGTCCATGTCGGGCTCGGCGATCGCGACGCCGACCTGCATCGCACCAATCCCCTGTTGCTGCTGGACTTTCTCCGGGGCAGCGGCGACACCCCGGTGATGTTGCTCCACTGCTACCCGTTCGAGCGTGAGGCCGGGTATCTGGCGCAGGCGTTCAGCAACGTCTACGTCGACGTCGGGCTGGCCGTGCACCACCTCGGCGCCCGCTCCCCCGAGCTCATCGCCCGCATTCTCGAGCTCGCCCCGTTCCGCAAGGTCCTGTACTCCTCGGACGGGTTCGGTCCCGCCGAGCTGCACTACCTCGGCGCGCGGCTGTGGCGGGACGGGCTGGCCACGGTACTGCAGGGGTTCGTCGATAACGGTGCGTGGAGCGTCGATGACGCGCTGCGGATCAGCGAGCTCATCGGGTCTCAGAATGCGCGGCGGGTATACGGGTTGGGGTCACGTGGCTGAGGGCGCCGCCCCGAACAACCGCGCACCGAGCGCGCATCCGCGCGTGTCGCGACACGCGCGGATGCGCAGTGGATGCGCGGATACCGACGTACGCAGTCCCCGCCCACCTCCGCCGTAGCGCACGATGTCCGCTTCGACATACTTGTGACCGTGAACGAACCAGTGACGCTCGTCGTGGCAGACGGGCCGGCGCAGAAGGTCCTGGAGGTCGGGGTTCCGGTGTGGATCACCGCCGGTGCGCTGGTGGCGGTGCTGGTGCTGGCGTGGTTGTTCGGCGGCACCGCCCGGGTCTTGCTGCGCGGACGTGCCCGACTGAACACCACGACATCCATGGTGGTCGCGATCCTGGGTTCCGCCGTGGGCTTCATGATCGCCGGTCTGATCGACCCGACCTTGCGGGTGTGGAGCGGCGTCACCATCGCGCTCGGGCTGGTCAGTTCGATCGTGTCCGTCGGTCTCTACGGGCTCGTCACCGCACGGTTCCAGCGTCAGCGCCATTCCCCGGTCACCGACCTCATGGCCGCCGGCGAATCCGAGCGCGTCGAGTTCAAGTCGACCGCCCGGATCAACCTGCGTTCCGGCGAGAAGGACGCCCGGATGGAGCATGTCATCGTCAAGACGGTGTCGGCCTTCCTCAACGCCCGCGGCGGCACACTTTTGATCGGCGTCGACGACGACGGCACCGCGCTCGGACTCGACGCCGACTACGCGACACTCAAGGTGCCCGATGCGGATCGCTTCGAGTTGTGGTTGCGCGACCTGTTCACCACCACCCTCGGCCAGACCACGGCGGCCTCGGTCCGCATCACCATCGAGGACGTCGCGACCGCCGACGGCCCGCGACCGGTCTGCCGGGTCGGCTGCTCGCCGTCGCCGCGACCGGTCTACCTGCGATCCGGCAAGAACGCGGCGCCCGAGTTCTGGGTGCGCAGCGGCAATTCCACTCGCCAGCTCACCGTCGACCAGGCTGCCGACTACATCATGAACCGTTGGCCGCTGAGCGCCGGCGCGGCCATCGCCGCCCAGGTGCGGGCCGCCGTCCGCTCGTCGGTCGACCGCTGACCTGATTTGCCGACGGCTCCGGCTCGGAAGGATCAGTGAGGTTCTTCGGTGGCGCGCGAATCGGTGAGCGTGAGCGCACCCCATCCCGCGACGATTCCCACGATCACCGCCAGGACCGCGTAGGTGATCCGCTCACCATGGAAGAACGATGTCACCAGGTCGGTGCTCCAGATCCCGGTCGGCAGACTCACGGTCACCAGCGCGGCGATCAGTGTGCCGACGACGGCGGTGCCGACGCTGGTCCCGACCTCTTGCGCGGTGTCGTTGAGCGCCGCACCGATCGAGGTCCGGTTCTCGGGCATCGCCGCGACCAGGGCGACCGCACAGATCGTCATGACCGTGCGCAGGCCGATGGTCAGGGTCACCATGAAGACCGCGATCGCCAGGTAGCCGTGGTCGACGCCCCACGCGAGTCCGGCCAGCGAACCGGCCAGCAGAACCGCGCCGACCAGGCAGGCGATCCGGTGCCCGAACCGCCTGGCCAGGCCCTCGGAAATGGGAGTCGCCGCGATCATCGTGACGATCATCGGCAGGTTCGCCAGACCGGCCTTCATCGGGCTCCACCCGTAGGCGTACTGGAAGTGCAGGATCAGACCGAACATCACCCCGGCCATCGCGATCGAGGTCCCGACCTGTGCGATGGCCGCGCCCCGCACGGTGCCGGAGGTGAAGATGGTCAGATCCAGCATCGGCTGCGGGGTCCGACGCTCATGCCAGATGAAGGCGACGAGCGCGGCCACGGCGCCCAGTGCGCAGGCCACCGTCGCGATCGACGCCCAGCCGTGCTCCACCCCGCTGGTCAGCATGTAGCACGCCAGGCCGATGGTGGCGATGCTCAGCACCGCGCCGGGCAGGTCCAGCCGGTCAGCGGTCAGGTCCTCCCGGCGATCGGCCGGCACTCCCAGACGCACCCCGATCCACGCGATGAGCGCGATCGGCGCATTGACCACCAGCAGCCACTCCCAACTGACGTGGGCCAGCGCGGTGCCGCCGAGCAGCGGACCGAGGATGAAGCCACTCATGCCGACGACGATCATGATGGTCATCGCACGCATCCGCAGCTGTTCTGACTCGAACAATCGGAAGACCAGCGAGTTGGTGATCGGCGCCATCGCGGCGGCGGCGACGCCGAGGGCGGCACGGAGCGCGATCAGCTGCCCTGCGGAGTGCACGAAGACGACCGCGAGGCTGATCAGGCCGAACGCAGCCAAACCGATGAGCAGTACGCGACGCCGACCGAGTCGGTCGGCCGCCGAACCGGCCGTCAGCAGCAGGCCGCCGAACGTGAGCGAGTACGCCCCGGTAACCCACTGCAGTGCGGTGGTACCGCTGCCGAGGTCACGACCGATCGTCGGCAGGGCGATGGTGAGCAGGGTGTTGTCGACCATCTCCACGAAGAAGGCCAGACACAGGGCCGCGAGCGGAATCCACGCGGCGCGCAGCGACCCGTAGGTACGGGCCGGAACAGTTTCAGTTGCCGAGGTCATCGCAGCACCTCCTTTCATCGAACGTTGTTCGAGTGTCGAACATGGTTCGAGAATAGAACGCCGTTCGGTCCGACGCAAGCGTGATTGTGCCGATGTGATGGGATAGACGTCATGGCACCCGAACGACGCGGCACCCGACGGCGCGTCTCGCATTCACTGGAAGCCGTCGTGGAGGCAGCCGTCGCCCTGTTGGACGAGTCCGGCGAACCGGCCCTGACCTTCCGGGCCCTGGCAGCCCGGCTCGGCGGTGGCGTCGGCAGTATCTACTGGTACGTCTCCAACAAGGACGAACTGCTCGACCGCGCCACCGACCACGTGGTGGCGACAATGCTCACCGACGCCGAGAAGTTCTTCGACGACGGCGGCGATCCGATCGACAACATCCGGGGCATCGCGGTGACCGTCTTCTCGGCGATCGCGGAGCGACCCTGGCTCGCCGCGTACTTCATGCGCAACACCACGATCCAATCCAACGCCCTGGTCCTTTACGAACGGCTCGGCGAGCAGGTGATGCGCCTGGATCTCTCACCCCGACAGAGCTTTCACGCGGTGTCGGCCGTCCTCGGGTACGTCATCGGCGTGGCCGCCGACCTGGGCCAGGAGCCCCCCGAGGAGGTGCTCACCGGAACCGTGGAGGCCACGACCTATCTGCACGGGATCGCCGATCAATGGCGAGCACTCGACGTACAGAGCTACCCGTTCATGCACTACATCGTCGACGAGTTCGACGGCCACGAGGACATCGACCAGTTCCGGGCCGGGCTCGAGTTGCTGTTGGAGGGGATTCGCCTACAGGCGGCCCGCACCGCCGCGAACGAGGCCTAAGGTTCCGAGACTTCTTCTGTCGCTTCTTGTTTCGTTCCCCAGCAGTTTTCGGGGAATCCACGAAAAGCGGGAGGAAGAACCGGGCAGACGCAGAACGGCCCCCGCACTCGAAAGTGCGGGGGCCGTTCGTGGTTTCGGCTTACGTGATCTCGATACGCCCTCGGCTGGCGCCTCGGGCTACTCGATCAGCGAGCTCAGTCCTCGGCTGGCGCCTCGGGCTACTCGATCAGCGAAGATGCCTACCGGTAGTCGTTGGAGAAGCCGTAGTCGTCCAGCGGCACCGCAGCGCCGGCGGGGGCACCGAAGGTGCCGTCCGGGCTGTAGTAGGTGTCGTCGTAGGACGGCACCGCGTAGGCCGCGGCACGTGCTTCTTCGGTCGGCTGAACCTGGATGTTGCGGTACCGGTTGATGCCGGTACCGGCCGGGATCAGCTTACCGATGATCACGTTCTCCTTGAGACCGATCAGCTTGTCGCTGCGGCTGTTGATGGCCGCATCGGTCAGGACACGCGTGGTCTCCTGGAACGACGCCGCCGACAGCCACGACTCGGTGGCCAACGATGCCTTGGTGATACCCATCAGCACCGGACGTCCGGCGGCGGGCTCGCCACCCTCGGTCACGACGCGACGGTTCTCCGACTCGAAGTCCGACCGCTCGGTGAGCGAACCGGGCAGGAACTCGGTGGCACCGGAGTCGATGATCGTCACGCGACGCAGCATCTGACGCACGATGGTCTCGATGTGCTTGTCGTGGATCGACACACCCTGGCTGCGGTAGACCTCCTGGACCTCGTTGACCAGGTGGATCTGCACCTGACGGGGTCCCATCACGCGCAGCACCTCGTGCGGGTTGGCCGAGCCCTCCATGAGCTGCTGGCCGACCTCCACGTGGTCGCCGTCGGCGAGCAGACGCTCGCTGCCGTCGTCGTGCTTGAACACACGCAGACGCTGGCGCTTCGAGATCTTGTCGTAGACAACCTCTTCCGAGCCGTCATCGGGGATGACGGTGATCTTGTAGAAGCGGTCGTCGTCTTCGAGGCGAATCCGTCCGGACACCTCGGCGATCGGAGCGACGCCCTTGGGCACACGAGCCTCGAAGAGCTCCTGCACACGCGGCAGACCACCGGTGATGTCCTCACCGACGCCACCCTGGTGGAAGGTACGCATCGTCAGCTGGGTACCGGGCTCACCGATCGACTGGGCCGCGATGATACCGACGGCCTCGCCGATGTCGACGAGCTTGCCGGTGGCCATCGACCGTCCGTAGCAGTGCGCACACACACCGGTGCCGGTGGCACAGGTGAGCACCGAGCGCACCTTGACCTGCGTGATGCCGGCCGCGAGCAGAGCCTCGATGGCCGGGTCGCCCAGGTCGTGTCCACGCTCGACGATCACGTTGCCGTTCTCGTCGAGGGCGTCGGCGGCCAGGGTCCGCGCGTAGGTGGAGGTCTCCACATGCGCATCGCGGATCATCGTGCCGTCGGCCTGCTTCTCGGCGATCGTTGTGGTGATGCCACGCTCGGTCTGGCAGTCGGTCTCGCGAACGATGACGTCCTGGCTGACGTCCACCAGACGACGGGTCAGGTAACCCGAGTCGGCGGTACGCAGCGCGGTGTCGGCCAGACCCTTACGGGCACCGTGGGTGTTGATGAAGTACTCCGCCACGGTCAGGCCCTCGCGGAACGAGGACTTGATCGGACGCGGGATGAACTCACCCTTCGGGTTGGTCACCAGACCCTTCATGCCCGCCAGCGAGCGGATCTGGGTCATGTTGCCCGCGGCACCCGACTTCACGATCATCGGGATCGGGTTGTCGTCCGGGTAGTGGGCCTCCATCGCCTGGCCGACCTCTTCGGTGGCCTGCTTCCAGATCTCCACCAGAGCGTCACGACGCTCTTCCGGCGTCAACGCACCGCGCTGGAACTTGCGCTCCAGACCATCGGCCCGCTCCTCGTACTTGTCGAGGATCTCGGCCTTGGCCGGCGGCACGAGCACGTCGGCCATCGACACGGTCACACCCGAGCGGGTGGCCCAGTAGAAGCCGACGTCCTTGAGCTTGTCGACGGTCTGCGCGACCACGATCATCGGATACCGCTCGGCGAGATCGTTGATGATCACGGCCTGACGCTTTTTCGGCATCTGCTCGTTGACGAACGGGTACTCCACCGGGAGCAGCTCGTTGAACAGCACACGACCCAGCGTGGTCTCGATGTCCCACGGCTGACCGTACTTCCAGCCGTCGGGGAACTGCTCGGCCTCGATCTCGGCCGGCGGACGCTGATCGGTCAGCCGCACCTTGATCTGCGACTGCACGGTGAGCGCGCCGCGGTCGACGGCCATGATGGCCTCGGCCGGGGTCGAGTAGACACCGCGCTCGACGTCGTCGGTGGTGGCGGCCGAGTACTCGCCTGCCGCACCCTCCTTGAGGGTGGTCAGGTAGTACAGACCGGTCACCATGTCCAGACGCGGCATGGCCAGCGGGCGGCCCGAGGCCGGCGACAGGATGTTGTTCGACGACAGCATGAGAATGCGCGCCTCGGCCTGCGCCTCCGCGGACAGCGGAAGGTGCACGGCCATCTGGTCACCGTCGAAGTCGGCGTTGAACGCCTCACAGACCAGCGGGTGCAGCTGGATGGCCTTACCTTCCACCAGCTGCGGCTCGAAGGCCTGGATACCGAGGCGGTGCAGCGTCGGCGCACGGTTCAGCAGAACCGGGTGCTCGGCGATGACCTCTTCGAGGACGTCCCACACTGCGGGGCGCTGACGCTCGACCATGCGCTTGGCCGACTTGATGTTCTGCGCCTGGTTCAGGTCGACGAGGCGCTTCATCACGAACGGCTTGAACAGCTCGAGCGCCATCAGCTTCGGCAGACCGCACTGGTGCAGCTTGAGCTGCGGGCCGACCACGATGACCGAACGGCCCGAGTAGTCGACACGCTTGCCGAGGAGGTTCTGACGGAAACGACCCTGCTTGCCCTTGAGCAGATCGCTCAGCGACTTCAGCGGACGGTTGCCCGGTCCGGTGACCGGACGCCCGCGGCGGCCGTTGTCGAAGAGGGCGTCGACCGACTCCTGCAGCATCCGCTTCTCGTTGTTGACGATGATCTCGGGGGCTCCGAGGTCGATCAGTCGCTTGAGGCGGTTGTTGCGGTTGATGACGCGGCGGTACAGGTCGTTGAGGTCGGAGGTCGCGAAGCGGCCACCGTCGAGCTGCACCATCGGACGCAGCTCCGGCGGGATCACCGGCACGGCGTCGAGGACCATGCCCAGCGGCGAGTTGCCCGACTGCTGGAACGCCGCGACGACCTTGAGTCGCTTGAGCGCACGCAGCTTCTTCTGGCCCTTGCCGCTGCGGATGGTCTCGCGCAGCGAATCGGCCTCGGCGTCGATGTCGAAGTTCTCCAGGAGCTTCTTGATCGCCTCGGCACCCATGGCGCCGGCGAAGTACTCGCCGAAACGCTCGTCGAGCTGACGGTAGAGCTTCTCGTCGATGATCAGCTCGCCCGGGCTCAGCTTGACGAAGCGGTCCCAGATCTCCTCGAGGTCGTCGAGCTGACGCTGGGCCTGATCGCGCATGCGGCGCATCTCGCGCTCGGCACCGTCGCGCACCTTGCGGCGCACGTCGGCCTTGGCCCCCTCGGCCTCCAGCTCGGCGAGGTCGGCCTCGAGCTTCTGCTGACGCTCGTTCAGGTCGACGTCGCGCTGATCGGCGACGGCCTTCTTCTCGACCTCCATCTCGGCCTCACGGGTCGACAGCTCCGCATGGCGCAGCTCGTCGTCGACCGACGTGATGACGTAGGCGGCGAAGTAGATGATCTTCTCGAGATCCTTCGGCGCCAGGTCGAGCAGATAGCCGAGCCGGCTCGGCACACCCTTGAAGTACCAGATGTGGGTGACCGGGGCGGCCAGCTCGATGTGGCCCATCCGCTCACGACGCACCTTGGCGCGGGTCACCTCGACGCCGCAGCGCTCACAGATGATGCCCTTGAAGCGGACGCGCTTGTACTTACCGCAGTAGCACTCCCAGTCGCGGGTCGGTCCGAAGATCTTCTCGCAGAAGAGTCCGTCCTTCTCCGGCTTGAGCGTGCGGTAGTTGATGGTCTCCGGCTTCTTGACCTCACCGTACGACCAGTTGTGGATGTCATCGGCCGTCGCAAGACCGATCTTCAGTTCGTCGAAGTAATTGACGTCGAGCACTTGTTACCTTTCGAGAGCTCTGTCAGTTGATCGTCGGTGGGGTCAGTTGGCCCATGCGGGAGCTTGCGACCGCATCAGTTGGCCAGGTCGTCGACCGTCGCGGATTCGTTGCGCGACAGGTTGATTCCCAGGTTTGCCGCAGCACGCTCGAGATCCTCGTCGTCGGTGTCGCGCATCTCGATGGCCGCGCCGTCGGAGCTGAGCACCTCCACGTTGAGGCAGAGCGACTGCAGCTCCTTGAGCAGAACCTTGAACGACTCGGGGATACCCGGCTCCGGGATGTTCTCGCCCTTGACGATCGCCTCGTAGACCTTCACTCGGCCGACCACGTCGTCCGACTTGATGGTGAGCAGCTCCTGCAGTGTGTAGGCGGCGCCGTAGGCCTGCATGGCCCAGCACTCCATCTCACCGAAGCGCTGACCACCGAACTGCGCCTTACCGCCGAGCGGCTGCTGCGTGATCATCGAGTACGGACCGGTCGAACGCGCGTGGATCTTGTCGTCGACCAGGTGGTGCAGCTTGATGATGTACATGTAGCCGACCGACACCGGGTACGGGAATGGCTCGCCGGAACGACCGTCGAACAGCGTCGCCTTGCCGTCGCCGTTGACCATCACCTCACCGTCACGGTTCGGCAGTGTCGAGGACAGCAGACCCTGCAGTTCCTCTTCGCGAGCACCGTCGAACACCGGGGTGGCGGTGTTGGTGTCCGGCTCCGCCGAGTACATGTCCTCGGGCAGCTTGGACGCCCAGTCGGGCACCCCGTTGGCGACGTTGATGTTCCAGCCGGCCTTGGCGACCCAACCGAGGTGGGTCTCCAGGATCTGGCCGATGTTCATACGACGCGGCACACCGTGGGTGTTCAGGATGATGTCGACGGGGGTGCCGTCGGGCAGGAACGGCATGTCCTCGGCGGGGAGGATCTTGCCGATGACGCCCTTGTTGCCGTGACGGCCGGCCAGCTTGTCGCCGTCCTGGATCTTGCGCTTCTGGGCCACGTACACACGCACGAGCTCGTTCACGCCGGGAGCCAGATCATCGTCGTCGTCGCGGCTGAAGACGCGGACGCCGATGACCTTGCCGGTCTCGCCGTGCGGCACCTTGAGGGAGGTGTCACGGACCTCGCGCGCCTTCTCACCGAAGATCGCGCGGAGCAGACGCTCCTCCGGGGTCAGCTCGGTCTCACCCTTCGGGGTGACCTTGCCGACCAGGATGTCGCCGTCACGGACCTCGGCACCGATGCGCACGATGCCGCGCTCGTCGAGGTCGGCAAGGACCTCGTCGGAGACGTTCGGGATGTCCCGGGTGATCTCCTCGGCACCGAGCTTGGTGTCGCGGGCGTCGATCTCGTGCTCCTCGATGTGGATCGAGGTGAGGGTGTCCTCCTCCACGAGCCGTTGGCTCAGGATGATCGCGTCCTCGTAGTTGTGGCCTTCCCACGGCATGATCGCCACGAGCAGGTTCTTGCCGAGGGCCATCTCGCCGCTCTCGGTGCACGGACCGTCGGCGAGGACCTGGCCGGTCTCGACGCGCTGCCCCTCGTCCACGATCGGACGCTGGTTGGCGCAGGTGCCGTGGTTCGAGCGGGCGAACTTGCGCATCCGGTAGGTGTCGCGGCTGCCGTCGTCGGACATCACGGTGATGTAGTCGGCGGAGACCTCCTCGACCACACCGGTCTTCTCGGACACCACGACGTCACCGGCGTCGACCGCGGCACGCAGCTCCATACCGGTGCCGACCAGCGGCGACTCGTTACGGACCAGCGGCACGGCCTGACGCTGCATGTTCGCACCCATGAGGGCGCGGTTCGCGTCGTCGTGCTCGAGGAACGGGATCATCGCGGTCGCGACCGACACCATCTGGCGCGGCGAGACGTCGAGGTAGTCGACCTCGTTCGCGCTGACGAACTCCACCTCGGAGCCCTTCTTGCGAACCAGCACGCGCTCGTCGGTGATGCGACCGTCGAGGGCGTAGTTGGTGTTGGCCTGGCCGACGAGGTAGCGATCCTCTTCGTCGGCGGTCAGGTACTTGACGTCGTCGGTGACGACACCGTCGACGACCTTGCGGTACGGGGTCTCGATGAAACCGAACGGGTTGACCCGCGCGTACACCGACAGCGAACCGATCAGACCGATGTTCGGACCCTCAGGGGTCTCGATCGGGCACATACGGCCGTAGTGCGACGGGTGGACGTCGCGGACCTCGAGGCCGGCACGCTCACGGGACAGACCGCCGGGGCCCAGCGCCGACAGACGACGCTTGTGGGTCAGACCCGACAGCGGGTTGTTCTGGTCCATGAACTGCGACAGCTGGCTGGTTCCGAAGAACTCCTTGATCGCCGCCACCACGGGACGGATGTTGATCAGGGTCTGCGGGGTGATCGCCTCGACGTCCTGGGTGGTCATGCGCTCACGCACGACTCGCTCCATACGAGACAGACCCACACGGATCTGGTTCTGGATCAGCTCGCCGACGGTACGCAGACGACGGTTGCCGAAGTGGTCGATGTCGTCGACCTCGACGGGGACCTCGACGCCGCCGGGGACGGTCATGTAGGTGGTGGCGTGCGGATCGGCCTCGTGCAGACGCACCAGGTACTCGACGGTCGCGACGATGTCCTCACGGGTGAGAACCGAGTCGCCGGTCATCGGGTTCGCGGTCAGACCGAGCTTCTTGTTGACCTTGTAGCGGCCGACACGGGCCAGGTCGTAGCGCTTCTCCTTGAAGAACAGGTTCTCCAGAAGGTTCTCCGCGGACTCCTTGGTCGGCGGCTCGCCCGGACGCAGCTTGCGGTAGACCTCGAGCAGCGCCTCGTCCTGGTTGGCGGTGTTGTCCTTCTCCAGGGTCGACATCATGATCTCGGAGAAGCCGAAGCGCTCGCTGATCTCTTCGGTGGTCAGGCCCAGCGCCTTGAGCAGCACGGTAACCGGCTGACGACGCTTGCGGTCGATGCGGACGCCGACGGTGTCACGCTTGTCGACGTCGAACTCCAGCCAAGCACCACGGCCGGGGATCACCTTGACGGTGTGCAGGGTCTTCTCGGTGGTCTTGTCGATGTTCGCATCGAAGTAGACGCCGGGGCTGCGCACGAGCTGGCTCACCACGACACGCTCGGTGCCGTTGATGATGAAGCTGCCCTTGTCGGTCATGATCGGGAAGTCGCCCATGAAGACGGTCTGCGACTTGATCTCACCGGTGTTGTTGTTGATGAACTCCGCGGTGACGAACAACGGCGCCGCGTAGGTCATGTCCTTGTCCTTGCACTCCTCGACCGAGGCCTTGACCTCGTCGAAGTGCGGATCGGTGAAGGACAGCGACATCGAGCCGGAGAAGTCCTCGATCGGGGACAGTTCGTGGAGGATGTCCTCGAGGCCGCCGGTCGGGTTGTCGTCGCCACGGGCGATTGCCTTGGCGCGCCACTCCGGCGATCCGACGAGCCACTCGAAGGAATCGAGCTGCAGGTCGAGGAGGCCGGGGACCTCCAGCGGCTCACTGATTTTTGCAAACGATGCGCGCTTCGGCGCGCCGGGGATGGTTGAGGTGGACTGGCGGTCGAGTGCCAAGATGCGTCCTTCCAACACGAAGTGTTCTACCTAGCTCGGTGCTTGGCTTGATGGGCCGTTCGCTGGGGTGACACCTGCGATTTCGGCGATCACCACGAGCACACACAGCAAAGGTGGCCTGAGGAAGGATCGGAAAGTGGACAGGAGGCAGCCAGCGCAACGTCCAACTGTAGCAGAAAATAGACGTACTTTGTCAAGTCACGTCTTGAAGCGACTCCGCGCTGATGGCTGCCTGCACGTCATTCACTGGTGACAGCGTGGCCCGACAACGTCCGTTCGTCAAGCGCTACGCGCATATTTGCGGCAGAAAAGTCGGGTGTTACCTGCGCAGAGGGACCAACCAGACATTCGAGCCGACGATCGCCCGCCGAAAACCGCCCGTGAGCGGCCCGGCAACGGCATTTCGCCGGCCGAGCGCTCACCGAGGGCGGATTTCAGTGGGCGGATTTCGGTAGGCGGATTTCGGTGGGCGATCGTCAGAAGGCCTCGACCTTGTTGATCAACCAGTCGTCGCCCTGCTTGACCATCGCGAACTGGTAGCGCGGCGCGGCACTCTGTCCGGCGATGCCGGCCTGCTCCTGGCTGACGATCATGTTCACGACCACGCGAGCGGTGTCCCCGTCGCCGCCGCCGCTGAGATCGGCGACGCCGACGGATTCGACGCGGCAGTCGGCGATCGCCTTGGTCTGCTGCAGGATCTCACGTTGCTGAGGCAGGTACTTGTCGAACTCGCTGCGCGCCTCTCCGGTCAGCACCGACCGGGCCTTGTCCGCCCATTTGTTCACGTCCGCGGTGTCGACCGTCAGATTGCAGGCCTTGCTCTGCACCTGGGAGGTCAGTTCGGTGGTCGCCGCCTGGTCGACGAACGCCTTGTTGGCGCCGATCTTCGCACCGGGGTGCAATCCGGCGATGAGGGCGAAGATGCCCAGGATCACCGCCGCGGCGAGCAGGATGGCGATGGTTCGTCGGCGACCCGACCCGGGCGCGGACGAGGTGAACCTGCGCTTGCGCCGAGACCCGGAAGCACTGGCCGCAGCCGGGTCGCTGGGCCTCAGCGTCGAGACCCGCGCCACCGGTTTCTTGGCCGTCGGCCTGGGCTTGTCGGCGGGTTCTGGGGTTCCGTCGGCGGGTTCTGGGGTTCCGTCGGCGGGTTCTGGGGTTCCGTCGGCGGGTTCTGGGGTTCCGTCGGCGAGATCTGGGGTTCCGTCGGCGAGATCTGGGGTTCCGTCGGCGAGATCTGGGGTTCCGTCGGCGAGATCTGGGGTTCCGTCGGCGAGATCTGGGGTTCCGTCGGCGAGATCTGGGGTTCCGTCGGCGAGATCTGGGGTTCCGTCGGCGGGTTCCGGGGTTCCCTCGGCGGCTTCTAGGGTTCCGTCGGCGCGATCCGGGGTTCCGTCGGCGAGATCCGGGGTTCCCTCGGCGCGATCCGGGGTTCCATCGGCGGATTCTGGGGTTCCGTCGGCGAGGTCTGGGGACTCCGGGCCGGAACCGGCAGGAGCCGAGCTGCCCGGACGGGGGTGACCCGCGACGCGACGGGCGGCGTTGCGGTTGGTCTTCTTACGCGGGGGGCGTGGGTTGGTCATCAGTTGCCTCCCGGGGTGGTCGACGGCGCGGCGCCGCCACCGCCGGGCACCGCTGCGGCGGTGCCCGGGTCCTGATAGGCCAGCGAGTCGAGCGGGACGATGTTGTCGGCCTTCCAGTCGTCGCCGACCTTGGTCATCGAGACCGAGAAGCCCATGGTCTGGGTGACGCCGGCCTCGTTCTCCCGTTTGGAGGTCGCCGCGACGTAGACGAGGACCTTGGCCGAGCCGCCGTCCGCGTCCACCTCCGACGGCGCACTGCGCACCAGCCGTGAGGTCAGGGTCGCGGCCTGGGGTCCGGCCTGCGAGATCATCGAGTTGAGGTTGCTGACGTCCTGCTTCGTGATCTGCTCGCGAGCCTTGCCGGTCAGCGACGCGTCGACCCGACGCTTCCACTCGGCCGTGTCCTTCGGGTTCACGGTCGTCACGTTGATGATGGCCTGCTCGGCGCCGTCGACGGCACCGTCGCGGGCATCCTGGATCGGCTTCTGCACGAAGTAGGCCTGGTATCCCTGGTAGCCGAACCAGACCGCGCAACCGGCGGCCACGACAACTGCGACCACTGCGGCCACGAGGGCCAACGTGCGCCCGATGCCGGCCCCGGTGGGGGTCGTCGGTGTGTTACTCGTCGTCATCGGCCGTCACTGTAACCGGTGGCACCTGAGAGAAAACCAAGCTGCGCTACCGCACTCGTCACTGCCGAACACCTCACTGCCAAAAGCCTCATTGCCGAGCGCATCATTACCGAACACCTCACTGGGGACGCACGCCCATCAGCGCGGCCAGTTGTCGGGCCAGTGGGTTCAGGTTCAGCTTGTCCGGGTCCTTCTTCGGGATGTCATCCCACGGCTGCGGATACGCCGGATTGGCCAACGTCGCCCGCTGGGCGCTGCGCACACCGGTCGGGTTGCCCACCGGCACCGTGCACTTGGCGTTGGTGTTGAACGGGAACTCGTCGTAGTGGATGTCGAACGACGGATCCTTGCGCTTCATCTCCTGGATCATCGCGTTCGTGCTCTCATAACCGTGCGTACACGCCGCCGGGTTGTTCGTCTCCAACACCACACCGAAATGGATCTGACCATCGCCGGGCGCCGGACTGTGGCTGCCGGCCGACAACGCGGAGAGCATGGCGAACGTCGTCGACGTCGCATAACTCGTCGGTTCGATGGTGCGCAGCGTGGACGCCAACTGCTTGACCACCGTGGAGATGTCGCCACCCGACTGCTGCAACAACGCCGAGATCTGCGTCGCCGACGCCGTGCCCGTCGTCAGTAACCGCCGCAGATCCGGATCGGCCGACGCCAGGGTGGCGGTCACCACCTCCAGATTCCGCGACCATTCCAGGATCGCGTCCGACTGCTCGGCCTGCGTCGAGAGCACCACATCGGAATTCCGGATCAATGAGATCGTCTCGTCCAGCGAGTCGTACCCCGACCGCGACAATTTCGACAGCGAGTCCACCAACCGCGTCAGGTTCTCGCCCTGACCGTTGAAAGCCTTACCCAGCTCCGTGATCACTGTGTGCAGATCATCGATCGGGATCGACGAGGTGAAATCGATCGCCGAGGCCACCACATCCTCCAACGGCGGCGGCACCGACGTCTTCGTGATCACCGACCCGTCCGACAGGTAGGGCCCCTGCGCCGACGTCGGCTGCAGATCCACGTACTGCTCACCGATCGCGGAACGGTTCGCCACCACCGCGGTCGCCGACGCCGGGATCTTCGGGCCGCCGGAGTTCAACTCCAACGCGACATCCACACCGGTCTTGGTCAGGGTCAGCTTCCCGACCCGACCCACCGGCACACCCTGATACGTCACCTCGGCGTTGGTGAAGATTCCACCCGACGACGGCATCGCCGCCGTCACCGTGTACTGGCCGATCCCGGCGAGCCGATCCAGACGTGCGTACTTGGCGCCGACGTAGACCAGCGCGAGCAGGCCGACGACCGTGAACACGATCAATTGGATCTTGGCGAACTTCGACAGCATCAGCTCGCTCCGATCCGTGCCACGACGATGATCATCACTGTGCTCCGATCATGCTGAGCGGTCCGTCGATGAACCGCTGACCCGGCTGGGCCGGCGGCATCAACGTGAACTGTCCGTCATCGCTCTTCTCCGACTTCGCCGGGGTTTTCGCCGACGTCGGCGCCTTGGCCGACCCCGACGCCGGGTTCATCGGGTATGTGCCGCCCGACGGCGGGGTGTTCGGTCCCGGCTTCCAGTTCGGGCCCGGCGGCAGCAACGTGATCGTCGGCCACCCGTAGCGCGGACCGTTCCCGCCGACGTACGGGTTGCTCGGATCGATCGGGACCTTGACCCGCTCCGGGGGCGAATACTTCGGGGTGCCCTGACCGACGCCCAGTGCCTCGAGCTGGTTGAGCAGCCGGAAATCGAGCGTCATGAAGAGGTTCGTCGAGTCACCGTGGACCGCGGGCAGCAGCCAGTCCGGGAACGGAATGGTCAGCATCAGCGGTGCCGCGGTGATGAGGTCCGGGGTGGCCTTCGCCAATTCGGTCAGCACCGGGCGCAACGCCTTGAGGTCGGTGATCAACGCCGTGCGCGACTTGCCGAGGACGTCGGTGCCGACCTGCCCGAGCTTGTCGAGCTTGGTGAGCAGGTCCACCAACTGCGGACGCTGTTCCTCGAGCACCGCGACACCCTCGGGCAGCTCCTTGAGGATCCGCTCGATCTGCGTCTTCTGGTTCGACGCCCGGGTGGACAGCCGCGCGAGACCGTCGATGGCGGTGACGATGTCGTCGCGCTGCCGGTTGAGGCTGGTGATCAACGAGTTCGTCTGCTCCAGCAGGCTTCGGAAGGCGGGACAGCTGTTGCCCTTCGGCGGGACCTCGCACGGTTGGTCGACCGACCCGGCCAGAGCCTTGTTCAGCTCGGTGACGATGGGCTGCAGCTGATTGATCCCGCCACCGTTGAGCAGCATCGACAATGCGCCGAGCACCTGCTCGATGTCGGTTGCGGTGCGGGTGCGGTCGAGCGGGATCGGTGTCGCCGGGTCCTGCCGGGGCAGGTTCTCGGCGTCCTTCGGGTCGGTGAGCTCGATGAACTTCTCACCGAGCAGCGACGTCTGCTGCACCGCGGCCCGGGCCTTGTCGGACAGGTCGACCTCGTTCTTCACCTTGACCTTGACCTGGGCGTACCACTGGTCGTCTGGCACCTCGATCGCGGTGACCGTGCCGACCGGGATGCCGTTCATCTTGACCATCGACTGCGGCACCAGATCGAGGATGTCGTCGAACTGGATCTCGTAGGTCCGGGGGTTGTCGCCGGTGTCCACCCCACCCGGCAGCGGCAGGGACTGGATTCCATTGCTCATGCAGCCGGACACGACGAGCACCATCGACACCACCGCCGCGCCGAGGGCGGCGCGCAGTGGCCTGCGGGTCAGGAACTTCCGGGTCATCAGTTCTCACCTGCCCCGGGACGCGCCGACGGTCGGGTGGCCGTGGGCTTGGTCGGCTTCTTCGGAGTTCGCGGTGCCGACTCGGCGCCCGACTCCAGGTCCGGATCCGGGTTGCCCGAGCTGGTGCCCGGTGCCGGGTACCGCTGCAGCTTGTTGTTGCTCATGATGCCGAACGGCAGCACCGGCAACAGCGGGTCGAGGACGCCGTCGGTGATCTGCTTGCCCAGGTCCTCGCAGTGGGTGATCAGCGGACTCAGCGTGGTGCTGAACTGCTTCGCGGCGGGGTTGCCGGGCAGCAGTTTGCCGAGATCGAGCAGACGGCACTGCGCGCCGATGAGGTCCTGCAGATCCGGGATGGTCAAGCGCATCGCCAGCGTGCCGGATTCCGCGTCGTAGGCGTTGATGAGGTTGCTGATCGTGACCGGCAGGACGGTGAGGACCTCCTTGAGGTGGTCCTTGGTGTCCAGCAAGGCCTGCGTGGTCGGTTCCAGATCTTTGACGGTCTGGCCCAGCAGGTCACGGTTGTCCTCGACGAAACCGGCGACGTCGCCCAGCGCGACGGACAGCTTGTTCAGCGCGGCCGACAGCTGGGTGCGCTCCCCTGCCAGGAAGCTGTTGAACGAGGCCATCTGGGTGTTGAACTGCCGCACCTGTGCATCGTTCTCACGCAGCGCACCGACGAACACATCCAGGTTCTTGATCGTGTCGACGATGTTGCCGCGCGAATCGCTCAGCGTGGTGGTGGCCTTGGAGAGCTGCTCGATGGCGTCGCCCAGCTTGGCACCGTTTCCGCGCAGGTTGTCGGCGCCGGTGGTGACCAGATCGCTCACGGCGCCGTTCTTGTTCGCGCCTTCCGGGCCGAGCGCCTCGGACAGCTTCTGCACGCTCGCGTAGATCTGGTCGACCTCGACCGGGACCATCGTCTGCTTGAGCGACAGCGTGATGTTGTCGGGGGCCTTCTCCCCGCCACTGTAGGCGGGGGTCAGCTGTACGTAGCGGTCGGCGACGACCGACGGGATGATCTGCACGGCGCGCACATCGGCCGGCAGATCCACTCCCCGATCGACCGTCATCGTGACCTTGACGGTGTCGCCCTCCGGCGTGACCGAGTCGACCTTGCCGACCGGTACACCGAGGACCCGCACGTCGGAGCCGGAGTAGATGCCGACGCTGCGTGCAAACGTGGCGGTGATCTTGGTGGTACCGATCAGCGAGAACGCCCACCACAGCACACCGGCCACGATCAGCGCGATGATGAGACCGAGCACCAGCATCACGATGTGCCGCGGCGTGAACCACCGGCCGGGACCGGAGGTGCCGGTGAGGTCGGGAGCTGTCGTCATCAGCCGGCCTCCGTTCCACCGTTGTTCTGGTTCTTCTGCTTGTTGGGCGGCCGGGTCGTGTTCTGCTGCGGCAATGCCGGCGGCAGCAGGTTGGTCACCACGGACTCGAACCAGCGGCCGTTGCCCAGCACGTTGGCGTAGAGGCGATAAAACGGCGCCATATAGGTGATCGTCTGCCGCAGGTTCTGGTTCTGCGCGATGAGCAACTGGTTGACCTGCTGGACCGCCTGCAGCGCCGGACCGATCTGTTCCTCGTTGTCGCGCACGATCCCCGACAGCGAATCCGACAGGGTCGTGGTGGTGGAGAGCAGGGTCGAGATGGCCTTCTGGCGGTTGTTCAGTTCGTCGAGCAGCTGGCCCGCACCCGCGATCAACCGGACGAACTCCTGGTTGCGATCGGCCAGGATCTTCGACGTCGACTTGGTCGCCGCCAGCAGTCGCTGGACCTCCTGGTCACGGCTGGCGATGGTCGCCGACAGCCGCTTCAGACCGTCCAGCGACGGGCCGATGTCACCGGCCGTGCCGGAGAACGCATTCGACAGCGTCTTCATCGAATCCGCGAGCTGGGTGGTGTCGAGGTCCTCGATCTGCGTCGTCGCGTCGGAGAACGCCTCGACGACGTCGTAGGGCGAGACGGTGTCGGTGAGCGGGACGTCGGGGTCCGCGGGCTTGCTGCCCCGCGGGTTGAGCCCCAGGTACTTCTGCCCGAGGATCGTCTTGATCTGGATGGACGCCTGGGTCTGATCGCCGATCCAGGTGTTGGTCACCCGGAACTTGACGTCGACATGGTCGCCGTCGAGTGAGACGCCGTCGACCTCACCGACCTTGACCCCGGCCACGCGGACCTCGGCGCCCGGCTTCAGGCCGGCCGCCTCGGTGAACTGCGCGGTGTAGCGCGCGGCGGCACCGATGAGCGGCAGCGAGTTCAGGTAGAACGCCGACACCGCCATCATCAGCAGCACCAGGATGCCGATCGCGCCGATGCTCACCGGGCTTCGGCGCCCCGCGAACCGTCGATGGCTGTGCTCGGCGGGCGGGCTCTTCGTGTCGTCTTCGGACGTGTTGTCTTCGGGCTTCATGTCGTCGTCAGCCACCGGTCATCCCCCCGGCCTCTCGTCTTTCCAGCAACGGGTGGCCGCGCTGGTGTAGAGCACATGGTTGATGTCGGGCAACGGGACCAGGGGCTGGGTCAGCAGCGTCGACTTACCGTTACCGGCGACCACGTCGATGCCGCACAGATAGAACTGGAACCAGGAGCCGAACGTCGCGGCGCGGCCGATCTTCTGCAGTTTGACCGGCAGGTTCGTCAGGATCTGCGCGACGTCTTCGTCACGTGCGTTGATCTGGTCGGCAACCGCCTTGAGTCCCGCGATGTCCCCCTGGATCGCCGGTCGGGTCGGTTGCAGGATCGACGCGGTGACCGCGGTGAGGTTGGAGACCGAGCTGATCGCCGAACCCACCGATCCACGTTGCGCGGCCAGGCCGGTCACGAGCTGCTCGGTGTTGTCGAGCAGCGCGGTGAACTGGTCGTCGTTGCGGTTGACGGTGTCGAGCACCGTGGTCAGGTTGGTGATCAGTTCCCCGATCACCTTGTCCTTGTCGGCGATGGCGTTGGTGAGATCCGACGTACTGCTGATCAGCTGGGAGATGTTGCCGCCCTCGCCCTGGAAGATCTTGATGATCTGCTCGGAGAGTGTGTTGACGTCGGCGGCCGACAGTTCGCGGAACAGCGGCTTGAACCCGTTGAACAACTCGGTCAGGTTCACCGCCGGATGGGTGTCCTGGTTGTCCGGGTCGGTGCCGAAGGTGTAGCCCGTGCTCACGGTCTGGTCGGGGTCGCCGGCGCCCTTCTCCAGCGCGAGGTACCGCAGGCCGGTGAGGTTGCGGTACCGGATGTAGATCTGGGTGCCCGCGGGCAGATGGTCGCGGTCGACGTTGAACGACACCATCGCCTGGTTGCGGTCGTACACCTCGACGTTGGTGACCTGCCCGACGCGGACACCGGCGATACGCACGTCGTCGCCCTTGTTGAGCAGCGCCGCGTCGGAGAAGACGGCCTTGTAGTCGCTGTCGCCGTCACCGCCGGCGTTGGCGATGGTCAGCGCCAGCAGACTGGTGGCGAGGACCGTGACCACCGCGAAGGTGATCAGTTTGATCAGCGGTCCGGTGAGAGATTTCATCGGATGGTGACCTGCGCTCCCTGAAGCGACGCGCCACCGATCGTGGTGACCCAGGTGGGCACCTTCTCGGGATCGGTGCCGTTGGCGCCGCCGTAGATGACCTTCAGTTGCTTGACGTAGTCGGGGTCGTCGAACGGATTGGCCCGGATGGTGCCGACCGGGGTGGCCGCGAACTGCGGCTGCGGCAGGGTCGGCATGGTCCGTGGGCCGGCGTTACGCGACGGCGGCTGATAGGAGCCGTCGGCGAGTCCGCCGCCCGGGTACTGCGGGAACGGACGGCCGTTGGTGGCCGGCTCGTAGCAGACCGCGGGTGGGTCGAGGTCGAGGAAGCGCGGTTCGTCCTGGTTCGGCAGATACCGGCCGCGCGGGTTGACGAACGTCAGGTTGACGCGCACGCCGGGATTCTTGGTGCCCTGCCCGACGATGGTGCGCGACTCCGGGATCAACGTCGCGAAGTTGTGGAACGTGCACGTGAACGTCGGGGACTGCTTGGCCAGTCCGACCAGGAACGGTTCCGCGTCGACGGTGAGGTCGATCAGGTCGGTGCGGTTCTGTTGCAGGAACGTGGTGGTGTCGGTGGCGGCCACACCCACCGTCGCGATGAGTGTCCGCAGATCCCCCTGGCGCTCGACGATGGTCCGGTTCGTGGTGCGGAAGTTGTCCAGTGCGTCGATGACGTCGGGCAGCGCATCGGAGTACGTCTGCGAGAAGCTGGCCAGTCCGCGCAGGGTGCCCTGCAGCTCCGGCATGTTGTCGTTGAACCGCCGGAAGATGGTGTCGAGTTCGCCGACGGTGACGCCGAGCTGCTCGCCACGACCCGCCAACGCCTGCGACAGCGACGTCAGCGTGACGTTCAGGTCCTGCGGCGGGATCGCCTTGAGCACCGGCAGCAGTTTGTCGAAGAGTTCCTGGAGCTCTTCGGCGTTGCCGCTCTTGTCGGTGTAGATGGTGTCGCCGGAGGCCAGCGTCGCCGAATCCGGGTTCTCGGTCGGCACCTGTAGCGCCACATATCGCTCACCGAACAGGGTCTTCGGCAGGATGCGCGCGGTGGTGTTCTGCGGCAGCTGATCGGCCATCTGCGGGTCCAGTCCCAGCGTGACCGAGACGGAGCCGTCGGGGGCGGGTTCCACGTCGCGCACCTCACCGACGAGGACGCCGCGCGCCTTGACGTCGGCGTTCTGCGGCAAGGCATTGCCGGTCGAGTCGGTCTTGAGGGTGACGTCGGTGAACGTCGTGAAGCTGTCGTTGAACTTCATGATGGTGACCGTGAAGAACAGGGCGACCACCAGGAAGAACACCAGCCCCAACAGTCGGCGACGCAGCGTCGACATCGATCAGCCTCCCACTCGAACCGTCGTGGTGGTTCCCCAGATCGCGAGTCCGAGGAAGAAGTCGAGGACTGCGATCAGCACCAGCGCGGCGCGAACAGCGTGTCCCACCGCCACGCCGACGCCGGCCGGACCGCCGGTCGCGTAGTAGCCGTAGTAGCAGTGCACCAGGATGATCACGAAGGCGAAGACCAGGACCTTCCCGAACGACCAGAGCACGTCGGCGGGTGGCAGGAACAGATTGAAGTAGTGGTCGTACGAGCCGCCGGACTGGCCGTTGAACACGGTGGTGATGACCCGCGAGGCCAGATACGCCGACAACAGACCGAGCACGTAGAGCGGGATGACCGCGATGAACCCGGCGATCACGCGGGTACTGACCAGGAATGGGATCGACGGCACCGCCATCGACTCCAGAGCGTCGATCTCCTCGGAGATCCGCATGGCGCCCAGCTGCGCGGTGAAGCCACATCCCACCGTCGCCGACAGCGCCAGACCCGCCACCAGCGGCGCCACCTCACGGGTGTTCACGTACGCCGAGAGGAAGCCGGTCAGTGCCTGCGACCCGATCTGATCGAGCGCCGCATAGCCCTGCAGCCCGACGACCACACCGGTGAACCCGGACATCAGCACCATCACGCCGACGGTGCCGCCGATCACCGCCAGGCCACCGGAACCGAAGGCGACCTCGGCCAGCAGGCGCAGCACCTCCCGGGTGTAGTGCACCAGCGTCTTGGGAATCCACGCCAGCGTTCGTCCGTAGAACGACATCTGCTCGCCGGCGCCGTCGAGCACCTTGAGCGGTCGGCCCAGCTGTTTGCGCGCCTCGTACATGTAGTACTCGGGCCGCGACTTCGCGATCGTCACGCCACCCTCATCACCGGCCATGCCTAGCTTCCCTTCGGCGGAACGATCTGCAGGTACACCGCAGTGATGATCAGGTTGGCCAGGAAGAGCAGCAGGAACGTGATGACCACGCTCTGGTTCACGGCGTCACCGACGCCCTTGGGGCCGCCCTTGGGGTTGAGGCCCTTGTAGGCTGCGACAACGCCGGCGAGCACACCGAAGATCGCCGCCTTCAGCGTCGAGACATAGAGGTCGGGCAACTGCGCCAGGGCGCCGAAGGACGCCAGATACGCGCCGGGCGTGCCACCTTGCACGATGACGTTGAAGAAGTAGCCACCACCGATACCGACCACGGCGACCAGGCCGTTCAGCAGCATCGCCACCAACACCATGGCGAGCACACGAGGCACCACGAGGCGCTGGATCGGGTTGATGCCGAGTACCTCCATCGCGTCGATCTCCTCACGGATCGTGCGCGACCCGAGATCGGCGGCGACCGCCGACCCGGCGGCGCCGGCGATCAGCAGCGACGTCACCAGCGGTGAACCCTGCTGGATGACCACCAGGACACTGGCCGCACCGGTGTACGACTCGGCGCCGAGCTGCTTGATCAATGAGCCGGTCTGCAGCGACACGATCGCCCCGAACGGGATCGCGATCAGGGCGGTCGGCAGGATCGTCACGCTCGCGATGAACCAGGCCTGCTGGATGAACTCCCGCCATTGGAACGGGCGCACAAAAGACTGCCGCGCGACATCGACGAAAAGCTGCACGATGTTGCCGGTCTGTGCGAGTGCACCTGTTCCGGCCCGAGCTATCCGATCAACGCCACGCGTGGTGGCACTTGCCATTCTTATTGACTCCGACCGTCGTTGGAATGGTGCCGGCCGGCTTCGATCGGCTGGGTATCGGTGCTGTCGGCGGAGCTGTCGCTCACCGGCGGAGTCGCCCAACTCTGGGTCGGTGCGTCACTCCCGGGATAGTCGTCCCCGGCAGATGTCCACTCGTCCGAGGAGCGGCCGTCACCACCTGCAGCGATGTTCTGCTGATCCTCGTGGTGGGCGTCGACCTCGGCGCGCATCCGGTCTTCTTCTTCCATGCTGCGGCGGATCGCTTCCTGGGCGTTCGGCGGCAGGGTGTGCAGCATTTCGTGCACGCGCTCGCGGTGCCGGGCGACGGCCTTGCGCTCGGGCATCCCCGGGTTGGGTTGCACCTGCGGGATGATCTCGGAGAAGTCGTCCTTGGTACCGCCACCACCGATACCCGCGGCCTGCATCGCCTCTTCCTGCTTCTGCACGGCCTCGTCCTTCTCCTCGGACATACCGATCGGACCGAACCGGTCACCGGAGAGGAACTGCTTGACCACCGGCTGCTCTGAGGTGAGCAGCTGCTCACGCGGGCCGAACATCACCAGCTCCTTGCGGAACAGCATGCCGATGTTGTCGGGGATGGTGCGCGCGATGTTGATGTTGTGCGTCACGATCAGGATCGTCGCGTCGATCTGCGCGTTGATGTCGATCAGCAGCTGGGAGATGTAGGCGGTACGCACCGGATCCAGACCGGAGTCCGGCTCGTCGCACAGGATGATCTGTGGGTCCAGCACGAGGGCGCGGGCCAGGCCGGCGCGCTTGCGCATACCGCCGGAGATCTCACCGGGCAGCTTGTCCTCGGCCCCGGTCAGACCGACCAGGTCGATCTTCTCCATCACGATGTCGCGGACTTCGTCTTCCTTCTTCTTCGTGTGCTCACGAAGCGGGAAGGCGATGTTGTCGAACAGGCTCATCGACCCGAACAGTGCACCGTCCTGGAACAGCACGCCGAACAGCTTGCGGATCTCGTAGAGTTCCTTGGCCGAGCACTTGGTGATGTCGGTACCGTCGATGATCACCGATCCCTGTTCGGGATGCAGCAGGCCGATCAGCGTCTTCAGGAACACGGACTTACCCGTACCGGACGGTCCCAGCAGCGCCGACACCTCACCCGTCGGCAGCGTCATCGTCACATCACGCCAGATGTTCTGCGAACCAAACGACTTGGTGAGCCCCTCAACACTGACCTCTACACCCACGGCATCCTCCCAGACATTCGCTGCCCCCTTGCGGCGGTCGGTGTGACCACACACGAACCGGTGACATTTGTGGTTGGGGTCACTGTAGCGGACACCCACCTGCACCCACACCTGTCAATCGCCGGAAGCTGGACGATCGACCCGCACCCCCCGCGGTCATCGCCGTCCACCCTTACCCATCGGTAACTTGGCTCGGGGGATGAGCGTAGCCGATCCCACCCACCGATGAAAAGTGCGCGGGCCATCACATGCGGGACGACGACCGCGCTCGCGTGGCCTCTCCGCGGTTCGGGCGCCGTCGACCGATGTCCGTCCACATCGCCGTGGTGTCCGGTCGACTGGATAATCCACCTCGCGGCCCGCTGCGGTGATGTCCACGGACACCAAGAGGCGTCGGCCCCACCGCACGGGGGCGCGACGCCACCCCCAACCCAACCCGCAGACCCCAGCACAAGGGCGACCCCACCGCTCCCTGCCGACCCGCAGACCCCAGCACAAGGGCGACCCCACCGCTCCCTGCCGACCCGCAGGCCCCAGCACAAGGGGCGACCCCACCGCTCCCTGCCGACCCGCAGACCCCAGCACAAGGGCGACCCCACCGCTCCCTGCCGACCCGCAGGCCCCAGCACAAGGGGCGACCCCACCGCTCCCTGAGGAACCCCGGAGCGCCAGCGGAGGGGTGTCACGAAGGGCGCGTGACCGGCCTGCAAACGCGAGAAGGCCCCGAGTCGCAATGACTCGGGGCCTTTCGTGACGCTGACGCTCAGCGAGCGGGCATCAAGGTCTTACATGCTCGGTCGGAGACCGAACGTCACTTCACGGAGACCGAAGCGCCGGCCTCTTCGAGCTTCGCCTTGGCGGCGTCGGCGGCTTCCTTGTCGACCTTCTCCAGGATCGGCTTCGGAGCACCCTCGACGAGGTCCTTGGCTTCCTTCAGGCCCAGGCCGGAGACGATCTCACGGACCACCTTGATGACCTGGATCTTCTTGTCGCCCGCGCCCTCGAGCACGACGTCGAACTCGTCCTGCTCAGCAGCGGCCTCGGCGCCACCGGCAGCCGGAGCACCGGCAGCGGCAACGGCGACCGGAGCGGCCGCGGTGACCTCGAAGACCTCTTCGAACTTCTTCACGAAATCGCTGAGCTCCAGCAGGGTCAGTTCCTTGAACTGATCGATGAGCTCGTCAGCGGTGAGCTTCGCCATGGTGGCGTCCTTCCTGTCAGTCCCCGTACGGGGGTTGGTTCATCCCAGTGCGGATTGGCCCGTCGGGGATTGCTTTGTGCGGCGCGAGTTACTCGCCGGCTTCGGTTTTCTTCTCCTGCAGGGCCGCGGCCAGGCGCGCCACCTGCGAAGCCGGCTGGTTGAACAGACCGGCAGCCTTTGCCAAGTTGCCCTTCATGGCACCGGCGAGCTTGGCCAACAGAACCTCACGGGTCTCCAGGTCGGCGATCTGTTCGATCTCCGCCACGGACAGCGCACGGCCGTCCATGGTGCCGCCCTTGATGACCAGAGCCTTGTTGTCCTTGGCGAACGTCTTGATCGCCTTCGCGGCCACCACCGGCTCGCCTTCGATGAAGGCGATCGCGGTCGGACCGGTGAACAGCTCGTCGAGCCCTTCCACGCCCGCCTCGGCGGCGGCACGCTTCACCAGGGTGTTCTTGGCGACGGAGTAGGTTGCGCCCTCACCGAGCGAACGACGCAGTTCGGTGATCTGACTGACGGACAGGCCACGGTATTCCGTGACGACCGTCGCCGTCGATCCCTTGAACTGCTCGGCGATCTCCGCTACTGCGGCGACCTTGTCGGACTTGGCCATACTTCGCCTCCTCTCTCATCACTAGAGTTGGGTCGGGCCCAACCGGAGCCGAGAGGGGCGAACATCCGTTGTCGCAAAACAACAAACGCCCCGGCACGCAGATGGCACGGGGCGTGAACAGGCGGGTAGAAGCTCGCCGGTCAATCCTCGTTCTCCCTGCGTGGGCCGCCGACCACATCGCCACCTCGATGACGTGGGCCGGACCTTCGATCGGGATCACTCCCGACGACCGACGGTCTCTGGTTGAACCGATACGGCACACGGATGTGCGCCACACCAAGGAATGAGGCTACCGGACGGTGCGTGATGCATCCAAATCGTCCCCCGAGCGGGCATCGTCGGGCGGACCTGCGTCGATGACCGCCGCCGATCGGGCGTCGGCAGCAGCGGCGGCCGTGATCGATCGGCATCTGCACCGCCTGCTCGGCATGCCGGGCACCCGGTTGGCCGCGATCGCGTGGCCCACCGGACGGTTTCCCGGGCACCTCGGCCGGTGGCACTACTGGTGGCAGGCACACTTCGTGGACCTGTTGGTGGACCACGCGATCCACCGTGATCTCGGTGCCGGGTCTCGATACGCCTCCTCACTTCGTTCGTCGGCTACTCGACCAGCGAAAGGCAGTTCGTCGGCCACTGCACCAGCGGAGAGAGGTTCGTCGACCACTCGACCAGCGGAAGGAAGTTCGTCGGCTACTGGACCAGCGGACAGGAGTTCGTCGGCCGCTGCACCAGCGGAAACGGGTTCGTCGACGAGTGCATCAGCGTACACGGTCGACCGGCTGCTGCGGGGCATCCGGCTGCGCAACCTGGGCCGATGGACCAATGACTACTACGACGACATGGCCTGGCTGGGCCTGGCGATCGAACGCGCCGACCGACACCTGCACCTCGACCACCATTGCGCGCTGAGGACCTTGACGGGCCGCATGCTCGACGCCTGGGTGCCGCAGCACGGTGGCGGGATTCCATGGCGGACGACGGATCTGTTCTTCAACGCGCCGGCCAACGGCCCGGCGGCCATCCTGCTCGCCCGCACCGGCCACGTCGAGCGGGCGAGCGCCATGGCCGACTGGATGGACCGGACCCTCATCGCCGACGACTCACACCTGGTGATCGACGGCGTCAAACCCGGTCCCAGCGGCGAGCTCACACCGGTCACCGACATCTACACCTACTGCCAGGGCGTGGTGCTGGGCACGGAGGTGGAGCTGATGCGCCGCACCGGTTCGGCGGTCCACGCCGACCGCCTCGACCGGCTGTTGCGCGCGGTGGAGACACGGTTGTGCGATCACGGGGTGATCCCCGGCGCCGGGGGTGGCGACGGAGGATTGTTCGCCGGGATCCTCGCCCGTTATCTGGCGTTGATCGTCACCGACGTCCCGTCTTTCGACGGCGCCGACGATCTGCGCACCCGGGCGGCCACCATCGTCACCGCGAGCGCCGACGCGGTGTGGAACCACCGTCTGGACACCGAGTACGGGCCGATCTTCGGCCCCGACTGGCGGCGGCCGGCCACCAAACCAACCGAGTCAGGCCGAAAAGCCCAGTTCAGGGGCGGTGCGGTGTCATCGTCACAGATCCCGGAGTGCGACCTTTCGGTGCAGCTCTCGGCCTGGATGGCGCTGGAAGCGGCCCTCGCCGTTGACCTTCGGTTACGAGAGCATGATGAAACCGACGCCCCCTAGTTAGCGATCCGATACAGACGCTGAGTTATCCTCGTCCGGCGAGGTGACGGACACCACATCTGTGGAGTGTGTCTCACCTCGCATTCGGTACCAAGGCGGGTACCGGGACGAGTAGCAGGCAATGATGCCCGCGGGATAGTGGTGTGCATCATCGCCAGAGGCAGGGTGATGCACCATGACGTATCGGTTGGATCAAGCCGGACCTTCCGGGGCAGGTCAGCCCCAACCCCGCCGTGGGTCGGTCCGGATTGGCAAGCCGCATTTCGGTTCGCTTCCGCTCGGTGATCCCACCGGCGGCGCCGACGCCATCCGCTGGCGTGAACAGGTCGACGGAAAGCCGCTCTTCCCGCGCGTCTCCATCGACCGCGACGTCGTGCTGACGATGAGCGACGGTGTCCGGCTGCGCGCCACCGTGGTCCGCCCCGCCAACCGGTTCGGCCAGACCGTCCTGACGCCCTACCCCGCCATCGTCAACATCAACCCGTACAACCGCCTGGCCGTCGACGTCCTCGATCACACCCTGCATGCGCCCGTTCTCGGGAAGGCGCTGCGCACGGCCTCGGAGTCCATCGACGGCACGGGCACCGGGCTCGAGGGGGTCACCACCCTCACCAAGACACTGGCCGGCGGCGTGTTCGACGTTTTCGGCGTCAACCGCAACCTGGTGCGCAGCGGCTACGTCCAGGTGATCGTCGACGTCCGCGGCACCGGGGCCAGTCAGGGCAAATGGCAGATCCTCGGCAAACGCGAGCAAGAGGACTCCGTCGAGATCATCGACTGGGCGTCGCAGCAGGACTGGTGCAACGGGGCCGTCGGCCTCGCCGGATGGTCGTACTCGGCGATCAACTCGCTGCAGGCCGCCGACAAAAGACCGCCCGCGCTGCAGGCCGTCTTCGCCGTCGAAGGTTGCGACGACATCGTGCGCGACATCTACATCACCGGTGGCATGCCGTCGGCATTCATCCCGGCCTGGCTTTCGGTGGTCAACCTCCTCAAATGGGTACCCAATCCGTCCAGCCCGATCCGTGATCTGCTGCGCGGCGACACCCTGCGATGGGCGCGCGACCGCATCAAGTCGCCCGCCACCGAGATCGGGTCCCTGTTGTGGGGTTTCCTGACCGCTCGCGACGACCGCATCTTCGACGACCCCTACTTCGACGAGCGCGACCCGCTGATCGATCAGATCGAGGTCCCCACCTTCACCGTCGGCGCCTGGCACGACCTCTTCGGGCGCAGCGCGACCGGCATCTACGAACGCCTGCAGATGGAGCCGGGCCGCAAGCAGATGCTCGTCGGCGACGGCTATCACGTCGACGTCGGCTCAGGGTACGGCGGCAAGTTCTCACCACCCCGGCTCGACGTCCTGGAGCGAGCCTGGTTCGACCGTTGGCTCAAAGGCCACCGCAACGGCGTCGAGTATTACGGGCCCGTCACCATGCGCCAGCAGGGCGGATCGTGGACGTCGGGCCCGAGCTTCCCGCGTCCCGGTGTGCAACCGACGCGTCTCTATCTCAGCGACGTGTCGTCGGGCACCGCCGAGCATGCCGTCCACGACGGGACGCTCACGCGGCACCCCGTCGACCACCAGGCGTCGCTGACCGTCCGGCCCGACGTGCGCGGCGCCGCGTCACGGGACATGACGCAGGTGACCGCCGGGGCCGCGATGGCATTCGGGCAGAACTTCACCGTCGACGCCCGATACCAGGAGCAAGGTGGTCTGTCGTTCACATCGGAACCGGTCACCGCGTCCACCCAGATCAGCGGTGCCATGAACCTGCGGCTGAATGTCGCCACCACCGCTCACGAGGCCATCTGGGCGGTCACCGTGAACGATGTGGCACCCGACGGCACGTCGACGGTGCTCACCAACGGCGCTTTGTCGGCATCCAATCGGGCACTGGACCGTTCGCAGTCGACCTACGCCTCGGACGGCAGCCTGTTGTCGGCCCACCACTACCTGTCACATAAGCGGAAGCTGCCCGTGCCGGCCGACCAGCCGGTGCGCATCGACGTGGACCTCGTGCCGACCGACGCGGTCCTCGAACCCGGGCATCGCCTGCGGGTCGACGTGTACGCGGCCAGCTTCCCGCGATATCTCACGGTGGTCCCCGACCTGATCAAGGCCCGGGGTCGACGGCAGCGGCTCGTGCTCGATCCGCGGCATCCGAGCTATCTGACATTCCTGGCCGGCGGGGACTTCTGAGGCGAACGCCCCTCGGTGAGGTTGTGCCTGCGAGTGCTCCCATCCGGGCTCACACCCGGTCCCTGAGGAGCCTCCGAGCCCGCGAGCGGCACCCACACCCGGTCCCTGAGGAGCCTCCGAGCCCGCGAGCGGCGCCCACCACCCGGTCCCTGAGGAGCCTCCGAGCCCGCGAGGATGCGTCACCATCCGGTCCCTGAGGAGCCTCCGAGCCCGCGAGCGGCGCCCACCACCCGGTCCCTGAGGAGCCTCCGAGCCTGCGAGGATGCGTCACGAAGGGCCCTTCGTGACGCATCGCTCGTTCCTCGCGAGGCTCCTCAGGGACCGGGTGGTGGCGTTCACCCTCCTCAAACTCCCGGACCTCCTCACGCACTGGGTGGTGGCGTTCGCCCTCAACCCCGGCCTTCCTCAGGCACCGGGTGGTCGCCTTCACCCTCCCCAACCTCCAACCCTGCTCAGGCACCGGGTGGTGGCGTTCACCCTCCTCAAACTCCCGGACCTCCTCACGCACTGGGTGGTGGCGTTCCCTCCCCAACTCCCGGACCTCCTCACGCACTCGGTGGTGGCGTTCCCTCCCCAACCCCCGGCCCTCCTCAGGCACCGGGTGGCGGCGTTCGCCCTCCCCAACCCCCGACCCTGCTCAGGCACCGGGTGGTCGCCTTCGCCCTCCCCAACCCCCGACCCTGCTCAGGCACCGGGTGGTCGCCTTCACCCTCCCCAACCCCCGACCCTGCTCAGGCACCGGGTGGTCGCCTTCACCCTCCCCAACCCCCGACCCTCCTCAGGCCGCGGTTGGTCGCCTTCGCCCTCCCCAAACTCCCGGCCTCTCAGCGACCGGATGACGACACCCCTCCACAACTCCGGCGCTCAGCCGACGCCGCTGTCGGCGAACATCACCCGATAGACGAACGCGGTCTCGGCCCCCATGACCAGCCCGACCAGGTCGATCAGGGTGTGCACGAATCCACGGCCGTGCGGCGGGTCATCCGAGTCGTCGAGGTGGTGTGCGAGTTCGTGTAGGACGACGAGTTCGCGTAGCGCCCAGCGGCCCTCCTCCGATGTCGGTACCGCGATCTCGGCCCCGTCGGCCGTGAGGTGATACTCCGCGGATCGATGACCGCGTCGTCGGCGTACCCGCACCGGCGTGGCCGCCCGCGTGAACTCGTCGGCGACACCGGGCATCGCGAGCACGCGCGTCACATAGTCGGCGACCGACTCCACCGACGCGAAGAGCGCCTCGGAGGGCAGGGTGACCTGCGTGCCGGCCAACTCGACCGTCCGTCCGTTCACGCCGCTGCCCGCGTGGTCGAACAATCGGTGCACGAGCCGTTCGGCGGCGTACACCTGACTTCGACCGGTGTCGCGCGACCTCACCCGGGGATGTCTCGTCGACGGAACCCGACCATCGACGCACTTACCATCGCGACCGTGACAACGGCGAGGACCACCACACCGGTGACCGACACCGACTCCAGCGGGACGTTGCCGACGGAGTACATCGGCGAGAGCCGCAGCACCGCGTCGGGAATGTCGAGGATGCCACCGAGGAACGCGATCGCCGTCGTGTAGCCGAGCAGCAGCCATGCCAACGACTGCCACCGCGGTAACCAGCCGAACAGCAGCAACGCGAACCCACCGAGAACTCCCACGGCCGGCAGGTAGTCGACACCGGCCATCAGGTTGTGCCCGATCTCGGTGCTGTCCGAGAGCTGTTGGGCCACAACCAGGCCGAGGACCAGCGTCGGGACGAGGGTGACGATCAGCATGCCCACGGTGATCACCAGGATCTCGGCTCCGAACCACGACGGTCTGTTGATCGGCTGCGCCAGCGTCGTCTCCAGCCGTCCATCCGTCTCGTCCGCCCGCAGTCGCGACACCGCGGAGATGACGAAGCCGCCCGCCATCAGGACAAGGATGGTGATCGTCAGCGCCAGATACAGGTCGATCGCCTCGGCACCCGAACCGCTACCGCCCAGCGCCTCGCCGAGCGATGGGTTACCCGCGAACGCCTCGCTGACGTCATGCACCAACGCGCCGAAGACGATGGCGACGGCCAGTCCCCCGGCGGTCCAGCCGATAACCGACCCGCGGTGCTCGGCGATCGCGCGCCCGATGGTTGATCCGGCGATCAGCCCGGCCCGCTCCTTGCCGGGCCGACTGGTCATCAGGCCCGACCCGAGGTCGCGGGTACCCGCCTGCCACACCCCGACCGCGAGCAGGGCCACCGCGACCGCGATCGCGAGCAGCAACGGCCACCAGCGCGAATCCGACGCGAACGGCCGGGTCTCCTGCTGCCACGCCAACGGCGACAGCCACTTCCAGCCGTTGTCTCGAACGTCGCCGATCGCGCGGAATCCGTAGGCGGCTCCCAGTACGAGCAGGCTCGCCGTGTACACCTTGCGGGTGCGCCGCACCCACTGGGCCGCGCACAGCGCAATACCCGTCCATACCGCGCCGAGTCCGGCCAGCGACCACGCATACAGCGCCGAGCTACCGACGTCGACGCCGTAGGCGAGCAGGCTGAACCAGATTCCGAGCGCCACCAGCACGAAGGCCGCCAGCGCCAGGGTCACCGCGGCGACGGCCGGCGCCCACCGCGCGACGCAACGCGAGCGCACGAGTTCGAGGAGTCCGGATTCCTCCGGCCCTCGGGTGGCGCGGGCGATCAGGTGGGTGGCCATCAGCGGGAACGCGATCGCGGCCAGGAAGGCGAACTCGTTGGCCGCAACACCCCCGAGAGTCGTTGCACCGTAGGGTGTTCCGTTGATGGCGGCGAGCGCCTTGTCGTCGGCGAAAGTCGCTCCGTAGGACGCGAGCTGCTCCGGGGTGGTGTAGGTGGAGTCGATCGCGGCGACGGTGCCCAGATAGCCGAGGACGATCGACGCGATCCAGATGAGGTACGGCTTCCAGCCGGTACGCAGTCTGAGCGCGATCATCGTCGTCACGCCTGCACTGCGACGGACGGTCGCCGCGGCCCGCCCGGTCGTCGGGGCGGTGGCGGTCGCGGTCATGACGCGCCGACGCTCTCGTCGGCGGGACTGGGCTCGCCGGCGTCCTCGTACGAGGTGAGGAACAGCTCGTCGAGGCTCGGCGGGCGCACGGTGAGGGCGTCGATACCGACGGCCACCAGCGCGGCCACGGCGTCGTCGAGGCCGGTGTCGGCCACGTCGAACCGCACGTCGCGCTCCTGGCCGTGCCCTCCGTCGGCGGTGGTCACGTCGAGATTGCCGATGCCGGGCATCGTCGAGAGCCCGTCGGGAACACCGCGTGTGCGGGCATGAACCTTGATCCGCGACCCGCGGCGCAGCTCATCGAGCCCACCGGATCGGACGGTCTTCCCGGCACGGATGATGGTGACGTCGTGGCTGAGGGTCTCGACCTCGGAGAGGATGTGGCTGGAGAGCAGGACAGTGACACCGTCGCTGACGCGTTCGCGCACGGACTCCTGGAACGCCTCCTCCATCAGCGGGTCGAGCCCGGAGGTCGGCTCGTCGAGGATCAGCAGGTCCGCGCGCGACGACAGCGCGGCGATCAGGGCCACCTTCTGGCGGTTGCCCTTGGAGTAGTCGTCGGCCTTCTTGGTGACATCGAGGCCGAACCGGTCGACGAGGTCGGACCGGCGTTTCTCGTCGAGCCCCGAACCGGCCGAGGCGAGCACGTCGATGCACTGACCACCGGTCAGGTCGGGCCACAGCGCGACGTCGCCGGGGACGTAGGCCAGCCGCTCGTGCAGGGCGACCGCGCGACGCCACGGGTCCTCGCCGAACATCCGGGCACCACCTCCGTCGGCGCGGATCAGTCCGAGCAGCACTCGGATCGTCGTGGACTTGCCTGCTCCGTTCGGCCCCAGAAAACCGTGTACCCGACCGGCCCGCACACGCAGATCCAGGCCGTCCAGCGCCTGGGTGCGCCCGAACCGCTTGGTCAAACCCGAAACCTCGATGACGTCATCCACCACTGCCCCGCTTCCGTCGCCATTCCATTTTGGCAGTCACCGCCACTTGGCAGTAAGTGTACATTTGTCGGAGAGCCGAAGGAACCCCGATGACCGCACAACCACAGCTCCCCGACCTCCGCTCCCGCAAGCGTGCACGGGCGATGCAGCACATCCAGAGCGTGGCCCTGGATCTGTTCGACGAACGCGGATACTCCGCCGTCACCATCGCGGACATCGCGGCGGCCGCCGAGGTGGGCGAACGTTCGGTGTACCGGTACTTCGGCAGCAAGCAGGACGTCCTGCTGTACGACGAGCTCGACGACGTGGTGCTCGCCGCACTGACCGAGAACCTCCGGAGCACCCCGCTGCTCGAGGCCGTCCACCGTTCGCTCGACGCCGCAGCGGAGATGTTCACACCCGAGGCGATGTCCGACGTCCGCCGGAAACTGCGACTGCTCGATGCCAGCCGCGAGTTGCGCATGGCTGTGTCCGGATACGCCGAGGCGCTCGGCGACGGGATCGGTCGGACGATCGCGGCCGGGAGGTCGCTGCCCGACGACGATCTCGCCGCCCTGATCCAGGGACGCTGCATCGTCACCGCACTGGTCGCCGCGATCGATCGCTGGTTCCGGGCCGGTGGCGAGGGGTCGGCCCTCGACGAGCTGCACCGGGCCGTCGACGTACTCGGCGAGGGATTCGGGGACGGCACTAAGATCTGACCGGCAGCCGCAGCAACCACCGGCCGCGGGAGGGAGGCGTCCGGTTGAGTTCTCCATCGCTGGGTACCCGGATGCGCGAGCGCGGTAACGCACTCGCCGATCGGGCGCGTGTCATCCCCGGCGCGCACATCATCATCCGCATCATCCGCGACCTCGCGGTCAACGACGTCACCGATCGGGCGATGACGCTCGCAGCGCAGGCGTTCACCTCGATCCTGCCGATCGTCATCCTGCTCACCGCCCTGCCCGATCACACCTTCATCACCAAGGCGCTCAACGGGCTGGGCGTCGATCCGCAACAGGTCGACGTCGTCTCCAACGCCACTCCCCAGTCGGCCACCGCTTTCGGTGTGCTGGGCGCACTGATGACGATCGCGGGCGCCACCTCGTTGTCGCGGGCGCTCGGACGGATGTACGTGTCGGTGTGGGGCGTGACCAAACTGCCCATCTCGGGGTGGTGGCGCTGGGTGGTGGTGATCTTCGCCGTACCGCTCGGTGTGGTCGCTCAAGGACTGTCGAGCTCGCTGCACGGGATCACCGTCACCGGTCACACCTTCGGCGGATACGGCGGTGTCGGTGTTGCGCTGGAGGTGATGGCCACCTTCGTGATCTGGACGATCATGTGGACCGTGGTGCCGCGGCTGCTGGTGTCGTCGCAGGTCCCGATGCGGTTGCTGGCGTTCGCGGGGGCGGTCACCGGGGTGTTCATCACGATCCTGCTGGTGGGCAGTCGCATCGCCCTGCCGACGATTCTCGGGGAGACGACTCGCCACTACGGCACCCTCGGCGGCATCTTCGTCGCCATCAGCTGGCTGTTCTTCTATGCCGCGATCGTGGTGGTCTGTGCCATCGTGGTGCAGACGCTGATGTCGGACGACGGCGCCATCGGCGCCTGGCTGCGTCATCGACTCGGCACACCACAACCCTTCCCGGTCCGGCCCAGCGAGTTCCTCAGCGGGGACGTGTTCCATGTCGAGAAGCAGGTCGACGAGGCCGCCACGGAGACCTGATGTCCCGCCTCACTTCTCCAACGATCCCCGCGCGGTGCCGAACTCGCGATCGGCACCGATCTTGGCCCGCCGACCCGCCCGGTCTCCCGCCTTTCGTGCCGCCTCCGAGTACCCGGCCGAGGCGCTCGACGGCCGCCAGGTGCCGCGCGCCTTGGACTCGGTGCGGTAGAAGTCGGTGACCTCGATCTCCTTGTTGCGCAATGCCAGCGCGGTGCTCGACGGACGGTGCGCGTCGTCGGCGTCGGCGGTGAGCGCCTCGGCCCGTGCCTGCTCCCGAGCCTCGTTCAACCGTTTGCCGATCCGTTCGGCGAACGCCGACTGGAAGTTGAGTCGGGCGGTGATCGGCGACAACGGCTTGGTCTCGAGGACCCGACGTGCCCTCCACCCGGAACCGCGGGTGACGACGCGGGAGAACTCCTCACCTTTGTAGGCACCGGACCGGAGGTAGGCGTCGCTGGCTGCGACCATCTGCACGACCAGCGAGGTGTAGAGGGTTTCGCAGGTGTCGATGTCGGCGGCATAACCGTAAGCCAGGACGAACGTCGAGTTGCCTGCCACATCGACCGTGATGTCGTTGGCCCGCGCGATCGCGACGAACAGCTGAACGTAGGTTTTCAACCCCCGCTTGCCGGCCTCGCCGATGGTGATCTGACGCGAGATCGGCGTGGTCTTCTGACGACCGTTCGGGTCGTGGCTGCGTGCCACGGCCAGGTCGATCGACGCCGCGGTCGCCAACCGCTGCGCCGCCTGCATGAACGTCTCGGCCTCGTGCGGGTTGTCGGTGCCCTCGGCCTGCCGCAGCAGCGCCGAGATCTTGGAGAGCAGCTTGTCATCGCGCATATATCTCAGACTATCCAGCGGTCCAATCGGTTCCATGTTTCTGTTCTTCCGCCCGAATTCGCCGGCTCCCCCGCGTGCGCGTGGAGAGTTTGGCGACACCCGGGGGACGAACGGTCACGCCGCTCAGTTGTCGGGGGCCCACCGACTGATGTCGTCGTCGGTGATCTCGCGATCCTGCGGCGCGCGCTCGGTCATCCGGATGTGGTTGCCGAACGGGTCGCGGAAGGCACAGTCGATGCCGTACGGCTGATCCTCGGGTTCCTGCGTGAACTCGACACCCTTGGCCGACAGGTCCGCAAAGGTTGCCCGGCAGTCGTCGGTGGACAGGATCGTCGTACCGAGGGCGCCCTGGGTCAGCAGATCCCGGACTGCGGCTGCCGCGTCCTCCGACATCGCCGGCGGGCCGGGCACCGAGAGCAGGATCTCGCGGTCCGGCTGTTCAGGTGCCGTGATCGTCAGCCACCGCATGAAGCCCATGTCGACGTCGGCGCCGACGGTGAACCCGAGTTTGCCGACGTAGAAGTCGAGCGCCTCGTCCTGGTCGAGAACGTAGATGGAATGGATGCTGATGCCGTTGATCATGCACCTGACGATACGGTCGCGGGACCGCGCGAGGCTTCTCCGAAACTGCTCAGCCGAGGGGCCGATCAAGCACCGGCGCCGGGAGCGTAGCGAGCGGGCCGATCAGATACCGGCCTGGCCCATTCGCGCACGAAGCACGACGGCACCTTCCCCGACGCCACCCGCCCCGACAGTGCAGCGGCTCGATACTCCGACGGATTGCGCCCGATGATCGAGGCGAACGTTCGGCTGAACGTGCCGAGGCTCTCGTAGCCCACGGCCGCCGCGACGTCGGTCACCGGCAGATCGCTGTTGCGCAGCAACGTGCATGCCCGCTCGATGCGCCGACGTTGCAGATAGCGGTGCGGCGTCTCACCGAACACGGCGCGGAACCGTCGGGTGAAGTGTGCCGGTGAGATCAGCGCGATGCGCGCCAGTGTGGGGACGTCGAGCGGTCCGGCGTAGGCGCGGTCGATCGCATCGCGCGCCCGCAGCAGTCGACGGTTCTCGTCCTCACGTGGGCTGAACAATCCGGATCAATGCTGTTCGCAGGCGATTCCGTCTTTGTCGCGATCGCGGCCGGACTTGTTGGCGTCATAGGTGTCCTGGTCGACGGTGAAGTTCGTGACCGGGTCCCCGGATGTCGAGTCGACGGCACCGGGCTCTCCCACCCCGTGCGGGTAGTCGGCGTTGAGTGCGTCGCAGTTGCGGTAGACGGTCGCTGCATCGGCGGGCGCGGTGACGGCCAGCGGCGCGATCACCATCGTCCCCGTTGCCATCATTCCTGCGATAACGACCCGTGAGCGACGCATGTCGAACCCTCTTCCCACATTCCTCGATGAATGCAGTGACAGTATCCGACCGCGGGCTGCTCGATCGGTCGCGTGCTCCGAAATAGTCCGATTGACGGACCGCTGAACACCCGACCGACTACAACCCGAACTTCGCCTGCATACCGCGCAGGGTTTCCGCCGACGACATCAACCCGGACAGCTCCAGTTCGGACATCGGCATCTCCAGCCGCGTCTGGGCGCCGTGTCGGTCGACGATCGTCGGCAACGACAGGCACACGTCATCGAGGCCCTCATACCCCTTGGCGACCGTCGACACCGGCAGCACACGATGTTCGTTGTTCAGCACCGCCTCGACGATGCGTGTGGCGGCCAGCCCGATCGCATAGTTGGTCGCGCCCTTGCCCTCGATGATCTTGTACGCCGCGTGCACCACCTCATGGTGAATGCGCTCACGGGCGGCAGCATCGATGGGCTCACCGCCCGGCAGCGGCTTCCAATGCAGTAGTGGGACACCGCCGATGGTGGCTGAACTCCACAGCGGGATCTCGGTGTCGCCGTGCTCGCCGACGATGTAGGCGTGCACATTCTGCACCGCCACGTCGCAATGCTGCGCGATGAGGAAGCGCAGCCGCGACGAGTCCAGCACCGTCCCGGACCCGAACAACTGATTACTGGGCAGGCCACTGTATTTCAGCGCCGCGTAGGTCACGATGTCGACTGGGTTGGTGACCATGATGTAGACGGCGTTCGGCGCCACCTCGAGCACCCCCGGCATGATCTTCTTGGTCAATCCGATGGTGGCCTCGGCCAATTCGAGCCGCGACTGTCCCGGCTTCTGCTTGGCCCCCGCGGTGAACACGACGACGTCGGCGTCGGCGCAGACCGACACGTCGTCGTCGCCGATGATGTCGGTGCGAGGGACGAATTCGAGTCCGTGCGACATGTCGAGCACCTCGGCGGTCACCTTCGCCGTGTTGATGTCCATCAGCGCGATAGTCCGCGCCACACCACGGATCAACGACGCGTACGCGACGGCGGTGCCGACCGCCCCCGCGCCTATGATGGCCAACTTCGTCGGTCGTGCTTCCATCAGAACACCGCCTGTGTCTCGTGGATCCGCCTCTGCGCAAGATTATTCACAAACGCGACGGACCGCGCAGGAAGACGCCCACATACGCGGAAAACCCCCGACCCATGACGGGTCGGGGGTTTCCGGAGTCTGCTCAGGGACTCAGGACGGCGCCTCGGTGAAGTTCCGGCTCACCTGCGGGTCGACCGGGATGCCCGGGCCCGTGGTGGTGGAGACGGTGACCTTCTTGATGTAGCGGCCCTTGGCGGCCGACGGCTTCGCACGCATGATCTCGTCGTAGGCTGCACCGTAGTTCTCGGCCAGCTTCTCGACGTCGAACGATGCCTTGCCGATGACGAAGTGCAGGTTCGCTGCCTTGTCGACGCGGAAGTTGATCTTGCCGCCCTTGATGTCGTTGATGGCCTTGGTGACGTCGGTGGTCACGGTGCCGGTCTTCGGGTTCGGCATCAGGCCACGCGGTCCGAGGACACGGGCGATGCGGCCGACCTTGGCCATCTGATCAGGGGTGGCGATCGCGGCGTCGAACTCCAGCCAGCCGCCCTGGATCTTCTCGATGAGATCCTCGGCGCCGACCTCGTCGGCTCCGGCGGCGGTGGCCTCGGCGGCCTTGTCACCGGCGGCGAAAACGATCACGCGGGCGGTCTTACCGGTGCCGTTCGGCAGGTTGACGGTGCCACGGACCATCTGGTCGGCCTTGCGCGGGTCGACGCCCAGGCGGATGGCGACCTCGACGGTCGAGTCGGTGTTCTTCGACGACGTGTCCTTGGCAAGCTGCGCAGCTTCCAGCGGGCTGTACAGCTTGTCCTTGTCGACCTGTTCCGCGGCGGCGCGATAGGCCTTGCTCTTCTGTGCCATTGCTCTGTTCTTTCTCCGTAAGTGAATGTTCGGGTTAGTGGTTAGTGGGCCGAGCCGGCCCTCCCACGGGATCTCCGCTGATCAAGCAGCGGCAGACCGGTCAGCCCTCGACGTTGATCCCCATCGACCGTGCAGTACCGGCGATGATCTTCGCGGCCTGGTCGATGTCGGTGGCATTGAGGTCTTCGGCCTTGGTCTTGGCGATCTCGCGGACCTGGTCCATCGAGACCTTGCCGACCTTCTTGACGTGCGGCTCGCCCGAGCCCTTCTGCAGGCCGGCGGCCTTGAGGAGGAGCTTTGCAGCCGGCGGGGTCTTCAACTTGAAGTCGAAGGACCGGTCTTCGTACACGAAGATCTCGACCGGGATGACGTTGCCACGCTGCGACTCGGTCGCCGCGTTGTACGCCTTGCAGAACTCCATGATGTTCACGCCGTGCTGACCAAGCGCCGGACCCACGGGCGGAGCCGGGTTGGCCGCGCCTGCCTGGATCTGGAGCTTGATGATCCCGGCGAGCTTCTTCTTCTTGGGAGGCATCTCTAGTTCCTTGGTTGTTTTCTTGCAGATCCACGCCCGCTGGAGACGTGAAAGTTTCTGTTGGTCGGCCTTCGTGACGCTCGCTCGTACGTCGCGGGCTCCTCAGGGACCGGGTTGGTCTGTTCTAGATCTTCTCGACCTGGTTGAAGCCGAGCTCGACCGGAGTCTCACGACCGAAGATCGACACCAGCACCTTGACCTTGCGCTGCTCGGCGTTGACCTCGCTGATCGAGGCGGGCAACGTCGCGAACGGGCCGTCCATGACGGTGACCGACTCGCCGACCTCGAAGTCGACCTCGATGACCGCGGTCGCTGCGGCGGCAGCGGCCTCGACGCCTTCGGCACCGGCCTTGGCGGCGGGCTTCTTGGCTTCCACCCGCGGCATGAGGAACTGCAGCACCTCGTTGAGCGACAGCGGCGACGGCTTGGAGGTCATCCCGACGAACCCGGTGACACCCGGGGTGTTGCGCACTGCGCCCCACGACTCGTCATTGAGGTCCATCCGGACCAGGATGTAGCCGGGGAGCACCTTGCGGTTGACCTTCTTCGGCTGACCGTTCTTGATCTCGGTGACCTCTTCGGTCGGGACCTCGACCTGGAAGATGTAGTCGCCGACGTCGAGGTTCTGCACACGGGTCTCGAGGTTGGCCTTCACCTTGTTCTCGTACCCGGCGTAGCTGTGGATGACATACCAGTCGCCGGGCGCGCGGCGAAGCTGCTTGCGCAGTTCCTCGACCGGGTCGACGTCCTCGGCGGGGGCTTCCTCAGCGGGGGCCTCCTCGGCGGCAACCTCATCGGCCACCTCGACCTCGTCGGCAACCGCGTCCTCGATGGCCTCGGCTTCCTCGACCGCGGCCTCGCCACCCTCGACGGCTGCCTCGTCGTCCTCGGCAGCCTCGACCTGCGCCTCGACACCGGGATCATCGGTGTCGACGGCAGCGCCGATCGTCGTATCGACCTCGGTCGATTCGAACTCGTTCTCCGGGGTGCTCACTGCAGCCCACGCTCCTCTGTCGGTTCCGGTCTCCGGGGTCCGGCCACTCCCACTCACGCGGGAGTGCTCAGCCGAACATCCAGAGGACCAGCTTGGCGAAGGCCACGTCGAGACCGGAGATGAAGGCGGTCATGATGACCACGAAGACCAGCACGACGATCGTGTACGTGATCATCTCCCGGCGGGTGGGCCAGATGACCTTCTTCAGTTCGGCGACGACCTGCTGCAGGAAGAGCCAGATCCGTGCGAACGGATTGCGACTCTGACCTGCGTCGGCCTTCTTCTTGCGTTCCTTTACGGCGACCGCGGAACCGCTGTCGGATTCCGCGCCGCTGTCGGTGGTGGAGGCACCCGCCGACGACCGGCGGCGCGACGAGCGCTTGCCCGACGGACGGAGCTCAGACGACTCCGACCCGGTCTCCTCGACGTCGTCGCGACTTTCGAGCCCCTCCACCGAATCGGTGGCGGTGTCGTCCGCGGCGCCTTTGGCGCGGGCAGCTCGATCTCGCTTGCTCACTTTCGAGGTCCTCTCGTCAACGTGTGCCCTTCACCAGGGCAGGGGCGACAGGACTTGAACCTGCAACCTGCGGTTTTGGAGACCGCTGCTCTGCCAGTTGAGCTACGCCCCTTTGCGACTGTTCCGTGGCTTGACGCCACGCTACAGCTGCCATCTGGTCCGACCCTGAGGAAAGCTCCCCACAAAACCAACGCGCTACCCTACGGGCAGCGCGCAAGTGTCAAGTCAAACCAGACACTTCAGTGTAGATCACCGGGGTCGTTGAACCCAAAACGGGTTCGGTCACCCGCCTCGACGGGTGGTCTACAACGCCCGGGCCAGGATCTCCACCGCCTCCGGGTACCGCTCGGGTGGCGCCGCACCGTAGTTGAGCCGGATGAACGGGCCGGTCGGCTCGGTCGGGAACCACTCCCCGCCCGGCGAGATCGACAGACCACCAGCCAACGTACGCGCCGCCATGACATCCGGATCGGTAGGCGTGCCGTCGCGGCCGTACGCGGGCAGCGCCGCCCACAGGTTCAGGCCTCCGGCCGGCCGCTGGACGACGTCGATCATCGGCGCTCCACCTGCGATGGCCGCGAGCAGCGCATCCCGGCGAAACTGCAGCGCGCGCCGGAGTCGTTGCAGGTGGGTGCGCCACGCCGGTCTCGACACCACGTCGAGCGCCACGGCCTGGAGGACCGGGGCCACGTACAGATCCGACACGGTCAGCGCGTTCTCGATCCGCGAGCGAGCGGGCCCGCGGGCGATCAGCGCCGCCACCCGCACGGTCAGCGACAGGCTCTTGGTCAGCGACCGGATGTAGATCACGTGACCGTCGGTGTCCGAACAGATCAGTGGTCGCGGTTGCGCCTCCATCGCGAAGTCGTGCGCCCAGTCGTCCTCGACGATGAAGGCCCGGTGGGCGGCGACCACGGCGAGCACCTCGTCGCGTTGTGCGGGGCTCCAGACGTCGCCGGTGGGGTTGGCGAACGTCGGCTGGGTGTAGCAGAGCCGCGCCCCCGACGACGCGAACGCTTCGTCGAGGTCGGCGGAAGTCGGCGCCCCATCCGTGCGCGGCACCGGCACGATCACGAGCCCCGCCTGCCGCGCGGCCGCGATCGCACCCCAATAGGTGGGCGACTCCATCACGATCGGGTCTCCCGGTGATGCCAGCGCGCGAAAGGTCGCGGCGAGTGCCGCCTGCCCGCCGGAGGCGATGACCGCGTCGGTCTCCCGCAGTCCGTCAGCACCGAGTTCGTCGACGAACCACCGCCGCAGCTCGGGGAGGCCCGCGGTGGGCGGGCGGACGAACACCGCGTCGCGATTCGGGCCACTGCCGGCGCCACGGGTGACGCGTGCGAACGCGTTGCGCACCTCCCGGATGGGTAGCAGCTCGACGTCGGGATAGCCGCTGTGCATGGCGATGGTGTCGTGCGGCACCTGTCGCATGCTGGAACCGATCGGCGACGGCCCGGCCCGTTCCGGTCCCAGCGCCGCCGTCTGCCAGGCGATGTCACCGGACATCAGTCCGGGCACCCTCGGGCGGACGAAAGTTCCTGATCCCGAGCGTGTTTCGACGACCCCTTCGGCGACGAGCCGCGCCAGCGCCCGCTGCACGGTCACCGGCCCGGCACCGAATTGTGCCGCCAACGTCCGCGTCGACGGCAGTTTTCCACCCGGCTCGGACGCCGCGGCGAGCGAACGCAGATGACGAGCGATCCGCTCACTGCTATCGTCAAACATGAGTAATCATAGTAGCGCTATCCCCAGCCGTCCGCCTGCGCTATCGCATCATGGCGTGGCGTGGGGGTTCCTCGGTGTCGCGGCGTTCTCGTTCACGGTGCCGTTCACCCGGGTTGCCGTCGACGGTTTCGACCCGTTCTTCATCGGCTGCGGCCGCGCCGTCGTCGCCGCCGGGCTGGCCGTGATCGCGCTCCTACTCGGCCGGGTGCCAGTGCCGACCCCGCGACAGTGGGTTCGGCTCGTCCCCGTCTCGCTCGGCGTCGTGGCCGGGTTCCCCATCCTCACCTCGCTGGCCTTGCGCGAGACGTCGGCCGGTCACTCCGCCGTCGTGATCGGCCTGCTCCCCGCCGCCACCGCGGTGGTGGCGGTCAGCGCCACCCGTGAACGTCCGACCCGCCGGTTCTGGGTCGGCGCGGCGTTCGGCGCCGTCGCGACGCTGGCGTTCACCGTTCTCGGACATGGCGCACTCGAGATGCCCCGCATCGGCGACCTGTATCTCCTCGGCGCAGTCCTGCTCGCGGCGATCGGTTACGCCCAGGGCGGTGTGCTCGCCCGCGAGCTCGGTGCGTGGCAGACCATCTGCTGGGCCCTCCTGCTCGCCCTGCCGGTCATGCTCATCGGCACGCTAAGCGTCAGCGGCGGGCAGCTGCCGCACGCCACGCCCGGAGAATGGGCAGCGTTCGGCTACCTGTCGGCGGTGAGCATGTTCCTCGGCTTCTTCGCCTGGTACCGCGGGCTGGCGATCGGCCCGATGACCACGGTGAGTCAGGTCCAGCTGATCCAGCCGGTGGTGACCGTGCTGTGGGCCGTGGCGTTCCTCGGCGAGGATCTCACGTGGTCACTGGCGGTCGGCGGACTCGCCGTCATCGCGTGTGCGGCGTTCACCGTACGCAGCCGGGTCGTGGTCGCCGCCTCCGCCGATTCACCGGTGCGCGACACCGGTTTGCTGCGACGGCGGATCGATGCCCACCGCTTCGTCGATGAGTTCGTCGTCGGCACTGATGTCGGTGTGTCGACGAAGCGCCACGCCGTAGAGCAGCAGGCCCACCACCAGCCAGCAGGCCAGCACCACCACGGGCATCACGATGTCGTGACCACCGAAGAAGACGGTGTTCCGCAGCAACGTCCCGGTGGCTCCCGGTGGCAACAGCTGGCCGATCGTGCCCCACGGCGACGGCAACAGGTCGGGAGCGGTACTCAGCCCCGACAGCGGGTTGCCGAACACGATCAGCGCGAGCGCCGCGATACCCAAACCCGCACCGCCGAACAGCGAACGTAACCCGATCACACCGAATGCCGTCGCCAGAATCCCCAGCATCCCGGCGAGGGCGGCAAACCAGAAACGGTCGTCGAAGGTTCCGACCACGAAGCGCAACATGGTGATGAGGCCGAGCGAGCCGACAACCGAGAACGCGACAACGGTCGGGATCATCCGCCCCGGCGTGCGGATCAGCATCATGATCACCAGTGCACCGATCCACCCGCCCAGCGCGAGCGGCAACGCGCCGGCGGCCAGGCCGATCCCCCGCGGATCGCCGGTTCCGAATGCCCGGACGTCGTCCACGGTGCTGGTCATGTCGTGCGACGACGCGATCCCGTCACCGATCTGTTCGATCAGCGTCGCCACCGCCGGGCTCCCCGCCGTGGCGACGAGCGTCGTCATCGAGTCGCCGTCGATCACCAGCGCGCCGTCGACCGTGCGGTCCTCGATCTGGGCCCGCGCGGTCGCCTCGTCGGGCACCGACGTCACGTCGAAGCCACCCGGGTGGGACCGCTCGAGGCCGGACGCGACCTGCTCGACGACCGCCGACGGTGCGACCACGCCGAGCGGTAGGTGATTGGGCCTGGCATTCACGCCGGGCAGTACGAAAGCGAGCAGCAAGGCCGAGAGGCCCACGGTCAAGCCGACGACGATCGCGATCGCACGTCGGGTCTCAGCACTGACGGTCACCGTCACCACTCCTTAAGATACGGAACGTTTCTTCTGGAGTGATGCTAGTCTCGACCCATTAGATACGCAACGTTTCTTGGGGTGTGAGGTGGCGGGAAGTCGGCGACGCGGCGCAGAACTCGACAGCGCGATCTTCGATGCCGTGCTGGCCGAGCTCGAGGAGGTCGGGTACCACGGACTGACGTTCGAGGGTGTCGCGCGCCGCGCAGGAACCAGCAAACCGGTGCTCTACCGACGCTGGTCGACCCGGTTACAGATGGTCACCGCGGCGATCGTCAGCGTGAGTGACAGCGCCATCAGCAGCGTCGACACCGGTTCGTTGAGTGGAGATCTGCGCGCGACTCTCAGACGAGTGCTGGAACGACTCGAGGCGACCACACGTCCATCGGCCCTCGGCATCCTCGCCGACGCCGCCGACGAACCGGAAGCGCGCACACTGGCGATCCTGCAGAGCAAGGGCACGGCGCTGACCGACGAGGTGGTCGCGCGGGCGCGTAGCCGTGGGGAGATCGGTCACGGCGAGCTACCCGAACGGGTGCGGGCGCTGCCGTTCGACCTCGCGCGCTACGAGTTCCTGATCAACGCGAGTCTGACGCCCGACACGATCGACGAGATCGTCGACGCCGTGGCGGTACCGCTGATCAGGTCGTACGCCGGAGTGAGTGGATCGGGTCTCAGTTGAACTGGACGTGCGCCTGGGCGCGGCCGAAGATCTTGCGGTCACCCTGCTTGCCGATGATCGCGATGACGCCGCGACGCGTCTCCGGGTCGAGCGACTTGATCTTGCCGGTGAAGTCGACCTGGGCGTAGCCCTCGGCCGGAACATAGACCGGGCTGGTGAACCGCACGTTGTATTCGAAGATCGCGGCCGGGTCGCCGACGAAGCTGCTGACGAAGCTGGCGCCGAGCCCCATGGACTGCATGCCGTGCGCGACGACGGTCTCCAGGCCGATCACCTTGGCGACCTCATCGGAGAAGTGGATCGGGTTGGGGTCGCCGGCGACACCCGCATAGTTGACCAGGTTGCCGCGGGTCAGCGTCTTGGTGACCGGAGGAAGTTCCTGACCGACGCTCAGATCGTCGAAATTGATCGCCGAGTACGGCTTGGGGGCCACGGACGGGTCGGGGTCCGAGTAGCGGTCGAACGGCCCGTGCACAGTCTTCGGCATGACCGCCTCACGGTCGACCTTCATCATCACGTGCTCGAGCTTGTCGATGACCTCGGGATCGGCTTCCACGGCCGGGCGGGCCACGAGGCTGGTCCAGGTGGTCATCACCGGTTCGTCGTACTGGTTCCAGATGATGTTCTTGGTCACCATCACGTCGGTTCCGGCCATCTGACGGAACGAGTCCAGCGAGACGTCGCAGATGAGCTGATCGCCGACCTTGATCGGCTGGTGGAACACCAGGCGCTGATCGGTCTGCATGATCTGCCACAGGTCGTAGCCGGTGACGACGTCCTCGAAGAGTCGACGCTGGGCGATGATGCCGAGGACCGAGACGAAGGTGGGCGCGGCGATCAGGGTGTCGTGACCCATCTCGAGGGCAGCGGCCTCGTTCCAGTGGACCGGGTGGTCATCCTGGACGGCGCGTGCGTGCTTGCGGATCTCTTCGCGGCCGACCTCGTAGTAGTCGTCGACGGTGTAGTTGAAGCCCACCATCTGCGTGGTGTGGGCAGCGATCTCCGCCGGAGTCAGTTTGTCACCGTTCTTCAAGGCGTCGATCCGCTCCTGGATCTCGGTTTCGGTCACTGACATCGGACGCCGCTCCTTCACTTCAGCCAATTTCCCCGATGGCTGCGTTCTCGTTCGGGGCCGTGGACCGGGGCCCGGTCAACACCGACCGGTTCACCCTACCTACGGCTGCGGGCCACCTCTTGGATCAAGAGGCAGCCCACATGTCGTTCATCCCGCAGGATGCTGTGTCAGCGCGATTCCTTGTGCGCCTGATGCTTGCCGCAGTTCGGGCAGAACTTCTTGATCTCGAGACGATCGGGATCGTTGCGACGGTTCTTCTTGGTGATGTAGTTACGGTGCTTGCACACCTCGCACGCCAAGGTGATCTTGGGGCGAACATCTGTTGAGGAGGCCACTTCGTTGCCTTCTTTCGGTGGTACGTGGGCGGGCTCGGCAGCCCTTTGCGTGTTCGGGTCCGAGCTGGTCGGCACCGATGTGTAGCGGTGGAGGGACTCGATCCCTCGACCTCACGATTATGAGTCGTGCGCTCTAACCAGCTGAGCTACACCGCCATGTGGACTGGGGTCCAGCGAGCCCCCTGACGGAATCGAACCGTCGACCTTTTCCTTACCATGGAAACGCTCTGCCGACTGAGCTAAGGGGGCGTGCCCGCTCCGGGCGTACCCGGCTCGAGAGCCTTAACGAGATTACACACCAACCTAGGCGCTCACCAAATCGCTGGTCGCGACCGGTGGCGAGCGCCGATGAGTCAGCGTGAGACCACGTCGTGGCAGGTATAGGATTCGAACCTATGTAGCTTGCGCGACGGATTTACAGTCCGCTCCCTTTGGCCGCTCGGGCAACCTGCCGTGCCGTTCCTCCGGCCGGGCTCCCGACCGCATGAACAACGCCGTGAAGAATACAACGAACATCCCATGCCAGTGCAAACCCGCTGGTAGATGGGGCAGTTTGACCGTGGGCCGTCGCCGACCGCCAATCGGTGAGGCGCTAGGGTGTCGTCATGGCTGATTCATCGTTCGACGTGGTGAGCAAGGTCGACCGCCAAGAGGTCGACAACGCCCTCAACCAGGCCGCCAAAGAGCTGTCCCAGCGCTACGACTTCCGTGGCACCAACACCGGCATCGAGTGGTCCGGCGAGGAGGTCATCGTGATCACCTCCGACGCCGAGGAGCGTGTGCAGGCCGGTCTCGAGGTCTTCAAGGAGAAGTTGATCCGCCGCGACATCTCGCTCAAGGCGTTCGACGCCGGCGAGCCCGCCGCGTCCGGCAAGACCTTCAAGATCACCGGCAAGATCGTCGAGGGCATCGACTCCGAGCACGCCAAGAAGATCTCGAAGAAGATCCGCGACGAGGGCCCCAAGGGCGTCAAGGCGCAGATCCAGGGCGAAGAACTGCGCGTGTCCAGCAAGAAGCGTGACGACCTCCAGGCCGTGATCGCGCTGCTCAAGGGTGAGGACTTCGGGATCGCGCTGCAGTTCGTGAACTACCGGTAGCGGCCGAGGCGTCGGCCGAGGCCCCCACTAACCGCTGATCGAGTAGCGACCGAGGCGCCAGCCGAGGCCGCGCATCGAGATCACCCCACCCGGTCTCGATACACCCCTCGCCCAGCGGCTCGGGCCTACTCGACCAGCGAAACACTCACCCCAACCGCTGATCGAGTAGCAGCCGAGGCGCCAGCCGAGACCCCCAACCGCTGATCGAGTAGCAGCCGAGGCGCCAGCCGAGGCCGCGCATCGAGATCACCCCACCCGGTCTCGATACACCCCTCGCCCAGCGGCTCGGGCCTACTCGACCAGCGAAACACTCACCCCAACCGCTGATCGAGTAGCAGCCGAGGCGCCAGCCGAGGCCGCGTATCGAGATCCCCCGCCGCATCACGCATCACACGATGCCGATCTCCCGTGCCCGCATCCCGGCCTGGAACCTCGACTGTGCGCCGAGCGCCGACATCAGCTCGGCGACACGTCGCCGATAGGTGCGTACGCCGAGGCCGAGACTGCGCGCGGCTGTCTCGTCCTTGACACCTTGGCTGAGCAGGTCGAGCACCTGGGACGCGAGCCGACGAACGTCGGCGATGCTCGCGTCGAAGGAGGCGAGGTCAGTCGCCGACCGCCACGCGACCTCGAACAGCGACGACACGCCGGCCACGGTGTCAGGCTGGGTGATCACGCTGTAGCTGCGTCGGCCGGCATCGCGGTTGCCGGCCAGGATCACCAGTCGCTGGTCGAGGATGATCGTCTCGTTGATCTCGTCGGTGGTGACGCGTATCTCCGCGCCGAACTGATCCCGGCGCTTGGCCAACTCGTGGGCGGCCACCGGGTCGAGCAATGTTCCCGCCCGATAGATCTTGCGGACTCGTCGGTCGGTCCGGTGCGGTTGCGCCGATTCGGTGTCCGCGAGGTCACCGGTGCCGTGGGCCCACGCGAAGGTCCACAGGTCGTTCGCGGCGCACGACACCTCGCCGGCGCTCGCGAACAGATGGGCGGTGCGAGCGAACAGTTCCTCTTCGCCACGCACGACGGTGACGGCATCGGTGCTGTGCATGGGTTCAATTGTGCGCCCGACCGACGTCGCGGCGCCCGGTTGGCAGGTTGTTGCCAGAACCGGCGAGCACGTTCTGCGCGACACCATGCTGGCTGACATGACCACAGATTCAGCCATCACCGGAATCATCCCCACCGCCGACGCCGCAGGCACCTGGCAGCTCGGCGACGTCACCGTGAACCGCATCGGGCTGGGCGCCATGCGCCTGGGCGGCATGCCCTGGGAACCGCCCCGCAGCCGCGACGACGCCATCGCCGTCCTGCGCCGCGCCGTCGAGCTCGGCGTGAATCACATCGACACCGCAGCCTTCTACTTCACGTCCGTGCGGTCGTCCAACGAGTTGATCAGCAGCGCCTTGCAGCCCTACCCCGACGACCTGGTGCTGAGCACAAAGGTCGGGCCGAGCCGGTCCCGCTACGGCGAGTTCGAGGACATGGCACGTCCCGATCAGCTCCGCGGTCAGGTCGAGGAGAACATCCGTCAGCTCGGCATCGACCAACTCGACGTCGTCAACCTGCGCTGGGGAACGAGCATGGACAAGGCACCCGGATCGATCGCCGATCACCTCGGTGCGCTCACCGAACTGCGCGATGCGGGTCTGCTGCGCACCATCGGCATCTCCAACATCACCGCCGACCAGCTCGCCGAGGCGCTGACCATCACCCCGGTCGTCAGTGTGCAGAACCGATACGGACTGACCGATCGCGGCGACGACCACCTGCTCGAACTTTGCGGTCGCGAGGGCATCGCATTCGTGCCCTTCTTCGCCGTCGCGACCGCCACCGGGGCCTCCCCGGACGGTCCGGACGACACAGGCGAGGCCCAGATCAGGGCGGTCGCCGACGCACACGGCGTCACGCCGGCACAGATTCGGCTGGCATGGACGCTGCACCGCGGGCCGCATGTGCTCGCCATCCCGGGCACCGGCAACCCGGCCCACCTGGAGCAGAACATCGCGGCGGGCAGCATTCGGCTCAGCGCCGACGACCTCGCCGTGCTCGGTGACCTCGCGCCTGCCGACGATTAGGCGGCAGTGTCGGCGACGGTTCGGCAGGCCGTCGCTGACCTGGGACTACACTGGACCTGTCGCGGTTGCGGCGAGCAACCGGAAGGCCACCCATCACACAATCTCCCGCCCCGATCGATGTCTACTTCGCAAACCCGGAGCAGGAGTCCCTCGGCGCCACCGCGCGTTCGTCGGCACCCACCGAACGCGATCCCGATGTGGTCCGGTTCAACGGCCGTCTCGCGTTGATCAACACCGGCACCACGCCGCACGAGGCGATGGTCGAGGATCTTTTGTTTCTTCGGGACGCCCTCGACACGGCCGGGGTCTCGTATCTGCTGGTTCGCGGGAACGACGAACGTCCGGTGCTGGCGATCGATTGGGCGCAGCGCAAGCAGCTTCGATCCGCGTTGGCCGCGGCGTGCGCGGGACATCCCTTCTACGCCAAAACGGTTGGTGACAAGCACGGTCGACTCGCCCTGGTCGCCGACGGCACGTTGTCGACGCATCGCAAAGCGCGGGTGTTCCGACTGTTCCGCCCGCGCGTCCACCTGGCCAGCGGCATGAGGTATGGCGCGGCGACCGGGGTGCAGATCGAGCTCTGGGCGACCGATGGCGACGATCTCCTTCTGCCGGTGGCGAATTCGTTGACACGGCGAACCGTGTCGTCGCGCGAGGCGGTACGCGGTGAGGTCGAGAGATTCGGCCGCACGTGGCCGACGTTCGACAAGATGTTCGCCCACCAGGCCTCCGACATCACGTTCGACATCGACCTGGTGTTCTCCTGGGTGGACGGGTCGTCGAAGGAATGGCAGGCCCAGCGCGCCAAGAGGATGCAGAGTTACGTGGTGGGCGAGGGCGACGATTCCGAAGCCCGGTTCCGCCAGATCGACGAGTTGCGGTACGCACTGCGCAGCGTGCACATGTATGCACCGTGGATCCGCCGGATCTTCGTCGCGACCGACTCACCAAGGCCCGCATGGCTGTCCGATGATCCACGCGTGACGTTCGTGCGCAGCGAGGAGTTCTTCGCAGACCCGTCTGTGCTACCGACGCACAATTCGCAGGCCGTCGAGTCGCAGCTGCACCGCATCCCCGGTCTCGCCGAACACTTCCTGTACTCCAACGACGACATGTTCTTCGGTCGTTCGGTGGGCCCGCAGATGTTCTTCTCCCCGGGCGGGGTGAGCATGTTCATCGAGGCTCCCATCCGGATCGGACTGGGCTCCAACCACGGTCAACGCAGTGGTTTCGAGAACTCGGCGCGAGTGAACCGAGGGCTGCTCAGCGACCGGTTCGGCCTGGTGACCACCCGCCATCTCGAGCACGCGGCAACGCCCCTGCGAAGGAGCGTGATGGCGGAGATGGAGGGAAAGTTTCCCGCCGAGTTCGCCGCCACCGCGGCCAGCACCTTTCGGGCCGAGACCAACATCTCGGTCACCAACTCGCTCTATCACTACTACGCACTCATGAGTGGCCGCGCGGTGGTGCAGCGCTCGGCCAAGGTGAAGTACGTGGACACCACGATGAAATCCGGCTTTCGGCAGATGGATTCGCTGCTCAAGAAGCGGTCCATGGACTTCTTCTGCCTCAACGACGGCAGCACTCCCACCGTCGATCTGGAGGTGCGCGCCGCCAAGGTCACCCAGTTCTTGCAGAACTATTTCCCGATCCCGGCGCCCTGGGAAGCGGCCTGAGTCATCGCGCGGGGGGTCACCGTCTGACCGCTGTCGTCTCGGGGCCCGGTATGCGGACTCCGGCCTCGTTCAGCCGGCGCTCGGTCTCCGCCGAGGTCACATACTCGCCCACCGTGTCGTAGTCGCCCACGGGGGCCACCGAGTGCACGATGGTTTCCGGATAGACATGCACCAGATTGAAGCCCTGGGCGCCGTTGCGGCCACGCAACGCGCCTGCCGGACCGGTGAGATCCTGTGTGTAGCAGGTGGCCGAGGCAACCGAGACCGGGATGCCGGCAAACATCGCGGTCGTCGAGTAATGCAGATGACCGGCGAGGATGGACCGGACGTCACTGCCTCGGAGAACGTCGGCCAGCCGATGCTGGTCGCGCAGTTCCACCAAGACCGCGAGGTCGAGGACGCACGGCACCGGGGGATGGTGCATGGCCAGGATGGTGCCGTGTGGTGCCCGAACCAGCAGTTCGGTCGCCAGCCATTCCAGTTGTTGGTCGGTGATCTCGCCATGATGAAGGCCCGGCACGGAGGTGTCGAGGGTGATGATGCGCAGACCGTCGACGTCATAGACATGGTCAACCGGCGCCACCGACGGAGCCTCGCCGAGCAGCTCGGCCCGGAACCGCGCACGATCGTCATGATTACCGATGGCCCAGATAACCTGCGCACCAATGGAATCGGCAACAGAATCGACGATCGACCGCAACTTCCGGTAGGCGGCCGCCTCTCCCCGATCGGCCAGGTCACCGGTGAACAGCAGGGCGTTGGGTCGCACGTGTGACGCCTCGACCTCGGCGAGGATCTGGCGCAGCGTCACCTCGCTGTCGACCGCACCGTAGAGCGGACCGGCATCGCCGAGCAGATGCGTGTCACTCAGGTGGAGGATCAAATGCGACGGATGCGGGTACTCCGACATCCGGATGCCGGGTGAAACCCCGTTGGTCATCGGTCTCCTGCTTCCGCCGCCCGATGGTGCAGGGGCCCGACCGGGCACCCGCATGGGGTCAAGCCTAGACGCGTCGCGGGCCCGGCGGTCAGAACAGCCGGTCGGTGCGGGTCGCAGGCAGCGTCAACCCCTCCCCGACCGCCGGGCCATCTCCTGCAGCCGCGCGATGCGGTCGGCGGTCGGCGGGTGGGTGGAGAACATCTTGGCGACCGCGCCGCCACGGAACGGGTTCGCGATCATCAGGTGTGACTGGGCCTCGATCTTCGGGTCTTCCGGCAGCGGTGCTCGGTCGATACCGCCGCTGATCTTCGCCAACGCCGACGCCAGCGCCAGCGGATCGCCGCTGAGCTCGGCGCCGGACTCGTCGGCCTGATACTCCCGCGACCGCGACACCGACATCTTGATGACGGTGGCGGCCAGCGGCCCGAGGAAGGTGATCAGCAGCACGCCGAGCAGCCCGGGGCCGTTGCCGTTGCGGTTGCCGCCGAAGAAGAATGCGAAGTTCGCGAGGCCGGTGATGATCGACGCCATCGCGCCGGCGATGGACGAGATCAGGATGTCGCGGTTGTAGACGTGCGACAGCTCGTGGCCGAGCACCGCCCGCAACTCGCGTTCGTCGAGCAGCCGCATGATCCCCGCGGTGCAGCAGACGGCGGCGTTCTTCGGGTTGCGGCCGGTCGCGAACGCGTTCGGCGACTCGGTGGGGCTGATGTAGAGCGCGGGCATCGGCTGGCGCGCCGTCGTCGCCAGCTCGCGCACGATGCGGTACAGCACGGGCGCCTCGACCTCGGTCACCGGCTGCGCATGCATCGACCGCAGGGCCAGTTTGGCGGAGTTGAAGTAGACGTAGGCGTTGGTGCCGATGGCGATGATCACCGCGAAAAGCAGGATCGTCGGGCTCCGGAAGAGCGCACCGATGCCGACGATGATCGCCGACATCAACCCCATCAGGGCTGCCGTCTTCAGGCCGTTGAAATGCATCTGTTCCTCGTTCTCGAGCGTACCCCCGGCGTCCGCGCCTGGGTGCTATCACTGTGCCAAACGAACGTGAGTGCGGCAGAGTTTCCGAGGCCGTATGAGTAGGTAGACACCCGAGTGCCCGTTTGGGGTAGTTCTCTACTCACGACCAGGGCTTTTCAGGGCAATAACGTCGCTGATCAACACACCGACGATCAGCGAGGTTCCCGACCATGTTCAAGAAATTCAGCCACACCGGCGAGCCGCCACGCAGGACGAACTCCTCTTCACCACACCCTTCGGCTACATGTTCGACGGCGCGGCACATTCGTCGTCGCATCTGCTGCCCAACTCACCCGACACCGTCGCCGCCCTCAAACAGCTCGGCGATGCGATGGCCGCCGATGAACTGGCCGGACCGCCCGACCCGCACGATTCGATGACGCCGGCGATCTTCACCTACTTCGGGCAGTTCATCGACCACGACCTCACCGCCCGCACCGATCGGGACACCACCGCATCGACCATCGGCCAGGGCGAACCGGTCACTCCGCGCGACCCCGATGAGGTGATCGCGAGCCTGCACAACGGACGTCGCCCGCAGCTCGACCTCGACAGTGTCTTCGGCGACGGGCCGTCGCTGGCGGCCGGCTCGGTCACCGAGTCCGACGACCTCTACGAGAACAACCTGAAGCTCAGGGTGTTCCGTGCGGGTGCCCGCCGGGACGTCCCGCGCGAGGACGGGACGAAGAAGAACCAGAAGCGACGGTCAGCGATCATCGGCGATGCACGTAACGACGAGAACACCAACATCTCGGCGCTGCACTGCGCGTTCCTGTTGTTCTACAACAAGATCTACGACGCGCAGACGGCGGGGACAGACGTGTGCAAACACATCCGCGCCCGCCAGTTGACCCGGTGGGCCTACCAGTACATCGTCGTGCAGGACTACCTGAGCCGGGTCTGCGATCTGGGTATCGTGATCGACACCCTGGCCAACGGGCCGCGTTTCTACGGGGTCTCGGCCGGTCATGGCCAGACGTTCATGCCGCTCGAGTTCTCGACCGCCGCATTCCGGTTCGGGCACACCATGATCCGCCCGCAATATCAGCTACGGGCGGCCGGAGGCCTGATTGACGTGATGAACCTGCTCGCGCCGAGCCAGTCGGTCAACCCCGACCCCTTCGACGACACGGCCAACCCCGACTTCTTCGACGACACCGACCCGGTCCCGTTCCAGCTGAAGCCCGCCGCGATAGTGGATTTCAACTTCTTCGCCGCCGGCGGCACCAATACTCAGATGGCCCGCAAGATCGACTCCAACATCGCCAAAGGTCTGGGCACGCTACCGCTGGGCACGCGCAAGGGAGATCCCATCCTCGGCCACCTCGCCAAGTCGAACCTGGTTCGCGGATACAGCCTTTCGGTACCGACCGCGCAGGCATGCTGCGAGGCCATGGGTGTGAAGCCGCTGACGGTGGCGCAGATGGGTGGGACCGGCGAATCATTGTCGGTGAAGAACGTTCTCGAGACCACCGCCCTGGGCCAACGCACTCCGCTCTGGTACTACATCCTCCGCGAGGCCGGCGCCCAGCAAAACGGTGAACGCCTCGGCGAACTCGGCAGCCGCATCGTCTGCGAGACGATCATCGGCTCACTGAAATCCGATCCGAACAGCTATCTCAACGCACGGGACCTCGCGGTCACCCCGACCGGCGTCAACGTCGACGGCATGACGGTCGTCGGGAGCCTCACCGATCTCATCAACTACTCCGAGGCGGGACCCGTCGGACCCTGACCGCCGCTAACCCGTCCGATCGATGGTGTAGCGCACCAGTGACGACAACGCGGCGTGCGCCGGCCCGTCCGGCAACTCGGCGAGCACACCGTCGGCCTCGGCGGCGTACGCACGCAGCCGGTCGTGGGCGGCCGCCATCCCCGACGAACCGTTCAGCACCTCGATCGCCTCGGTCACGACGGCGTCGTCGGTGACGGGTGCTGCCAGCCCGGTCTGCGGGTCGATCAGCAGTTCGGCGAGCCGGGTCGAGGCGGCGTCGTCGGCGCGCAACGCATAGAGCACCGGCAACGTGTGGACGCCCTCGCGCAGGTCGGTGCCCGGTGTCTTGCCCGAGTCGCCGCTGGCGGAGCTGATGTCGATGATGTCGTCGGACACCTGGAAGGCGGTGCCGATGATGTCGCCGAGTTTGGAGAGGCGTTCGACGTCTTCGGCCGACGCGTCCGACGACATCGCGCCGAAGCGGCCGGACGCGGCGATCAGCGAACCGGTCTTCTCCCACACCACCTGTAGGTAGTGCTCGATGGGGTCGCCGCCCTCGCGGACGCCCACGGTCTCCCGCATCTGACCGGTTACCAGCTCGGCGAAGGTCTCCGCGATGATCCGCACGGCGTCGGGACCCAGCGTCGACACCAGGCGTGACGCCCGGGCGAACAGGAAGTCGCCGGACAGGATCGCCACCGAGTTGGTCCAGCGGGCGTTCGCGCTCGGTGCGCCACGCCGCAGCGCCGCCTCGTCCATCACGTCGTCGTGATACAGCGTCGCGAGGTGGATCATCTCCACGACCGTTGCCGACGTGATCACCCCGGTGGCCTGCGGGTTCTTGCCGAACTGGGCGGCGAGGATCGCGAACATCGGACGGAACCGCTTGCCACCGGCCCGTGCCAGATGGGTGGCCGCCTCGGTCATGATCTCGTCGCCCGAGGACAGCTCGCTCAGCAACAGGTCCTCGACCTGCGCCAACGATGCCCGAACCGTCTCGGCGAACTCATCGGTACCCAGGTCCAGCCCGGCGAATGTGGACTTCACGCGCTCTGCCGCTCCATCTCGTCGTCGGTCGCGACCGGCCATCGGGGCTCGGCTGCCATGCTCCGAAGAGTAGTCGTTCCGCACTCCCGACATACTGGTCGGGTGAGTAGCGACATTCCTCCGCGCCCGCTGCCGGAGCGCGCCGACGTTCTCGTCGTCGGAGCCGGGCCGGGCGGATCCGCCGCCGCCGCCCACGCCGCCACCGCCGGGCTCGACGTCGTGCTGCTGGATTCGGCGACGTTTCCCCGCGACAAGACCTGCGGCGACGGTCTGACGCCGCGGGCGGTCGCCGAACTCGACCAACTCGGGCTCGGCGACTATCTCGCCGACCGGCCCCGCATCGACGGACTCGCCCTGCACGGCTGGGGTGCGAGTCAGCAGGTGCGGTGGCCGGCGGGCCGCTTCCCGGCGTTCGGCAGCGCCGTGTCCCGCATGGAGCTCGATGACGCGATCCGCGCCGTCGCCGTCTCCCGGGGAGCCCGAATGGTGCAGGGCGCCAAGGCCGTCGACGTCACCATGCACGACGGCCGGATCGCCGAGGTGATCGTCGACGACGGCGCCGGGCCGCGGCCCATCGCGGTGCGTGACGTCATCGTCGCCGACGGCGTACGTTCCGGTCTCGGCAAACGACTGGGCCGCGAATGGCATCGCGACACCGCCTACGGGGTGGCCGCCCGCGCCTACGTGGAATCCGGGCGCGCCGACGACAACTGGATGGGGTCGCACCTGGAACTGCGCGGTCCCGACAGCACACTGCTTCCCGGCTACGGCTGGGTCTTTCCGCTCGGCTTCCCCGACCCGGGGCCACTCCCGACGTTGCGTGGCGACGGCCTGCTCAACGTCGGCGTCGGGGCGCTCGCCACGGCCAAACGGCCCGCCCACATGGCACTGCGACCGATCCTCGAGCACTACGCCACCATGGTCGCCGACGACTGGGCCATCCACGGCCCGCCGCTGCGCGTGACGTCGGCGCTGCTACCGATGGGCGGTGCCGTGAGCGGTGTGGCCGGCCCGAACTGGATGCTCATCGGCGACGCCGCGGCCTGCGTGAACCCGCTCAACGGCGAGGGCATCGACTACGCGCTGGAGACCGGCCGGCTGGCCGTCGAACTGCTCGGCGAGACGGCACACCGCCCCGATCACACCACGCGGTGGCGCGACATCCTGACCGAGCACTACGGTCTGGCGTTCTCCGCCGCCCGGCGCCTCGCCGGGTTGCTCACCGTTCCGCAGACCGTGCCTGCGCTGGGCCGACCGGGCATCCGGTCGGCGGCGTTGATGTCGCTGGTGGTGCGTGTGATGGGCAACCTCATCACCCCCGAGGACACCGACCTGGTGGCCCGGGCCTGGCGCACGGCCGGCCGCGTCTCCACCCGCGTCGACACCCGTCCCCCCTTCCGCTGACCGGCGCCGACAGAACCCTGAATCCCACCGACAGCACCCCCCACCTCGCCGACAGCACCCCACAACCCGCCGACAGCACCCCGCAACTCGCCGACGGAACCCGACACCTCGCCGACAGAACCCCACATCCCGCCGACAGAACCCGTCCGCTGATCGAGTAGCCGCGAACGAAGTGAGTGGCGTATCGAGATCACCGCACCGGCCTCGATACGCCACCCACCACCCCCACACCTCACGCACCCACGAACGAAACCTCCGGCACTTCCTCATCCGCACGGAACGAGTGAATCCAGTCCAGATGCCGGTCGAAGGCACCCGGCGCCGCAAGCCGCGCGTTGCGTTCCTGGGCTCGCGGACCGTCGGGCAGATGCAACATCTCACCGACGGTGACTGCGGCGTCGGTGACCTTGCGGGTGCGGAAACGCCGACGCTGCTCGTACTCCACCCGCGCGGCATCCCAGTCTGACGTTCCAGACAGCAGATCCGACAGCACGATCGCGTCCTCGATCGACTGGTTGGCGCCCTGCCCGTGATGCGGGACGGTCGCGTGTGCGGCATCGCCCAGTAGGGTCACCCGCCCCGCCGACCAATGGGTGAGCGGCGGACGGTAGACCAGCGCCCACTGTTCCTGCACGGGCACGGCCGAGATCATCTCGACGACGGCCGGCGCCCAGTCCGCGAACGGCTCGATGTGTTCCTTGTCCTGCGCCGGCACCACCCAGCTCTTGTGCGCCCACGGCAACGACTCACGCTTGACCAGGAAGAAGTTCTGATCACCATTGCCGATCGGGTAGTGCAGCAGGTGCCCTCCCGGGCCCATCCAGAACTGGATGGCCGCCGGGTCCGGCAACGACAGCATGAGTTCGGGTGCGACGATGCCGCGGGCGGCGGTGCAGCCCGAGTAGCGGGCGTCGTCGTAGCCCAGCAGGAGTCGACGGGTCAGGGACCTCGCCCCGTCCGCCCCGATCACCAGATCGGCCTCGGCATCGTCGCCGTCCTCGAACGAGAGGCGCGCGGTGGGGCCGGTGTCGTCGATGCCGGTGAGCCGCTTGCTCAGATGCAGGCTCGTCGCGTCGAGAGCACCGAAGAGGATCGCCTGCAGGTCGGCTCGATGGATGCCGACGTACGGTGCGCCGTAACGGCTCCGGTAGTCCTCGCGTGAGGACAGTCGTGCGATCTGCGCACCGGTGCGACCGTCGCGGAAGATCAGTCCGTCGACCTCGGCCCACGTGGACCCGAGCTGCTCGGCCAACCCGAATCGGCCCTCGTAGAACCGGGTTGCGTTGGCGGACAGGGCCACGGCGGCCCCGACCTCCTTGAGGACGGCGGTCTGTTCATAGACCTGCACGTCCATGCCCTTGCGTTGCAGGTCGATCGCAAGGGTGAGGCCGCCGATTCCTGCGCCGACGATGGCGATGCGCTTGGTCATGAGATGACTCCTTCTGAGGTGATGCATCCTGAGCGTAGGCAGCGGCTATGACCCAAAGCACTGGGCAATTGTGCAAATCTGGAGGGATGATTTCCGACAAAGTGTCCACCTCCGGACGTGGGATCTGATGGCCACACCAGCCGGTTTGGATGACGCATTGCAGGATCTGTCGGAGACCGCCGGACGTCGGCTGGTGGTCCTGGACTGGACGATGGCGGTGGTCGGTTACTCGATCCACGAGGCCGACGACGACCGGCATCGACTCTCGCTGCTCCTGGCCCATTCGGGCGGATGGGATCCGCCGGCCGCCACCACGCAGGGATACGTCGACGTCGAGCTCGCCCCCGTGGGGCGCTGCCTGCTGATTCCGCTCACCGATCACCGCCGACGCGTGGGATTCCTCGTGACCGCCCTCGACGACTCGCCCCTCGACGACGGACAACTCCCCACCCTGCTGAAGGGTGCATCCGGACTCGGCGTCCTGCTCTCCCTCCGGCTGCTGTACGAGGAGCACGACCGCTCAAGGGCTCGCGAGTTGCTGACCCGGGTGACCGGCCCCGATCCGGCTGCACGGCGTGCCGCGGCGGAGGCCCTCATCGCCGAGCACCACGTCGGGTCGGCGTCGCAGTACGCCGCGGTCGCGGTGGCCGGCGACCCGCGCCCCGGACACTCACCCGACAGTTCCGCACTCGCGGTGTGGACGACCCTGGATTTCGTGGCGAGGTCGTCCACGGCTTCGGTGGTGGGTTCCACCCTCGACGACGGCACTGGCGTCCTGATCTTCCCGCGGCCCGTGGTCACCGACCGTCTGGCGAGAATCCTCGATGACCCGAAGCTGGGAGACGTTCGCGCCGGGATCGGACCAGTGGTTGAGCGGCTCGAGGATGTTCATCAGTCGCTCTCACTGGCGAGAAGAGCGCTGCGGGCGGCGTGGTTGACGCCGGCAGATCATGGGCGTGCGACCACCTGGGACGACACGGGCCTGGACGGCCTGTTGGCGCTGCTGCCCGTCGAACAACTGACCGTCGACGACCTCCCCCGATCGGTGAGAACCCTTCTGGCGGCGGGATTGTCGTCGGAGATCCTGTCGACCCTGCAGGCTTATCTGGACTGCGGTGGCGATGCCCAGCACACGGCGTCGCACCTCAACATCCACCGGTCGACGCTCTACTACCGGCTCGGCCGGGTTCGTTCCGCACTGGACACCGACCTGGGTGACGGGCGGCTACGCACCGAGCTGCACGTGGGGCTGCGCCTGCACGACATGCGATTGGCCGCGACCCCCGTTCCGTGAGCTACGGAGGCCCTGATCCGAATTGCTGGTGACCGAGCCGCTGAAGCCTCCACCGCTCCCCGAGGAGCGCGAGGAGCGAGCGTGCGAGCCTCCCCCGGTCCCTGAGGAGCGAGCTTGCGAGCCTCCCCCGGTCCCTGAGGAGCGAGCGTGCGAGCCTCCCCCGGCCCCTGAGGAGCGAGCGTGCGAGCGTCACGAAGGGCGCCCCTTCGTGACGCATCCTCGCAAGCTCGGAGGCTCCTCAGCCTCGATCTTTCATGTGGTGGTGGGTTGGGGGTTTCGGCGGCTGGGTGTGGGGTTGGTGTGGTGTGGGTGTGGGTGATCGCCGGCGCTGGTGTTCGCCGGTTCTTCGGGTCCTGGGTTGAGGGGCAGGGGCTGCTGTGTGGTGTGTCAGGCGGCGTGCAGGGCGGTGTAGCCCTGGTAGATGAGGTCGTTGTAGGGCCAGCCGCGGGGTAGTCGTAGCAGGTGGCGTCGGCCGGTGTGGATGGTGCGTCCGGCCACGGCGAGGATGCATAGGCGCATGCGTTTGGGTTCGAAGAGGCGCGCGGGGTGGTGTTCGGGCCAGCATAGGGTTTGGGTCCAGGCCAAGAGTTCGGCGGCCAGGCAGACGATTTCGAGCCAGATCTGGTTTTTGGTGAACTCGTGGAAGGGCAGGTTGGCCATGCCGGTGTCTTTGAGGTTGCGGATGCGGTCTTCGGCGCGGGCGCGTTGGCGGTGGCGTAGTTCCAGGACCGGCAGGGTCCAGCCGGTGCCGCGGGTGTTGGTGGCGAACGCAGTGTAGCGGCGGCCGTCGATGTCGGTCAGGCGTAGTTGGGCGCCGGGGTCGGGGTATTCGCGGCGCACGATGACGCGCATCCCGGCCGGCCAGGGGTCGGTGGGGTCGGCGGCGGGGACGATCAGGTCGGTGAGCTCGGCGACCTGGGCGCCGTTGCGGGGTTGTTCGTCACCGTTGAACGCATCGCGCCAGGCCTGCTCGGGCAGCGCGGCGATGGCGGTTTTGACGTTGTCGTAGAGGGTGAACCCGATCGAGTACGCGAGTTTCTCGGCGCGCAGGAACCTGAGGAATTTTTTGGAACAGCCGCCGGCGTCGGTGCGGAGCAGCACCTGGGGGCGTTCGGCGGCGGGCAGTTGGGCCAGCGCGGCGGTCGTGGTGTTGATGTGCAGGTCGGCGCCTTGTGGGGAGGCGCCGCCGCGGCGTAGATCGATGATCAGTGGTTCGCCGGTGCCGTACTGGCCGTGATCGACGAACGCGCACATCGGGGAATGCCCGAACTGGCGTTTGTAGGTCAGTTGGGCGTGTTCTTTGAGTGAATGCGCACCGATGGTGGTGGCGTCGAGATCGACGATCACCTGCCCCCCATCGCGGGTGCCGGGTGTTCCGGCCAGCGGGCGCGCCCGCGTCCATACCCGGGTGCGGGCCGCGGCACGCGCGGCGCGGATCGCCGGTAGCGCCGTGCTCAGGTCGTCGGCCAACACGCTGATCAGCCGGGAGAACGTCGCATCCGAGGCCACCGGCCCGAACAGGTCGGGTTGGGCTCGCACGATCGCCACGTCGGCCGCGCAGTCACCGCCCAGAGCCAACGCGATCGCCAGATCCAGCAGCATCAGGCCCGGATCATGGGTGGCCCGCGGCGAGGTCCACGGCGCCAACGCCGCCGATAACGCCTCGTCCAGGCCCGCGACCTGCGCCGCGTCACGCAGCAGCAACGCCCCCGACGAACTCGTCAGCGACTCGCGGCGTTGATCATCGACAACCAGACGGGGATAGCGGTTATGCTTCACCTGCGAAGTGCCTTTCTGCCAGGAATTATTGTGTTGTGGAGATTCAATAATCCCTTGCCAGGTAGGCACTTTCGCATTTCCCACGCCGAACACCCCAAACAAACATGAAAGATCCAGGCTCAGGGAGCGGACGAGAAACGCTGCACAACCGGCGTGCCCACTTCTCCCGGTCCCTGAGGAGCGAGCGTGCGAGCGTCACGAAGGGCGCCCCTTCGTGACGCATCCTCGCAAGCTCGGAGGCTCCTCAGGGAGCGGACGAGAAACGCTCATCCTCGCCAGCCGAGCGTCACGAAGGGCCCGGCGAACCGGTCAGCGCACCGCCGAATGAATCGCCGCGATCCCGCCGGTCAGGTTCTGCCAGTTGACATCAGAGAATCCGGCCGAGCGGATGAGCGCGGCCAGGTGAGGTTGGTCGGGCCACGCCCGAATCGATTCCGCGAGATAGACATACGCGGCCGGGTTGCTCGACACCTTGGTCGCGACCGACGGCAGCGCCTTCATCAGGTATTCCATGTAGACCGTGCGGAACGGCCGGAACGTCGGGGTGGAGAACTCGCAGATCACCAGTCGCCCACCAGGTTTGAGGACCCGTCGCAATTCCGACAGCGCCTTCTCGACGTCGTTGACATTGCGGAGGCCGAACGAGATGGTCGCGGCGTCGAAGGACTCGTCCGCGAAGGGCAGCGCCAGCGCGTCGGCAGCCACCTTCGGCACGTCGCGGTCGGCGCCGGCCTTGAGCATGCCGAGAGAGAAATCGGCCGCGACGCAGTGCGCGCCAGAGGTCGCGAGTTCCACGGTCGACACGGCGGTGCCGGCCGCGAGGTCGAGCACGATGTCACCGGGCCGCAGATCCAGCGCCTTGCGGGTCTTACGCCGCCAACCCCGGTCCTGCCCGAACGAGAGCACCGTGTTGGTGATGTCGTAGCGCTTGGCGACACCGTCGAACATCGCCGCGACCTCGGCCGGATCCTTGTCCAGGGTTGCGCGATCGTGCGAGCCGTCTCCCATGCCGACCACGCTACCCCGACGTCCCCGCAGGGCAGCGACCCCGTCAGCCCGCCAGCGACCGGATCGCCGACGTCACGCCCATCACGTCCCGATAGTGTCCGAGCAGTTCGTCGCACACGGCCGGCCAGGTGCGGGTACGCACCGCGTTGAGGCCGACCCGCCCCATCTCGGCGCGCAACGCATCGTCGCGCAGCACATCGATCACCGACGGCAGCCGATCGACGAACTCGTCCGGCGGCAGCAGGTAGCCGGATCGGCAATGCGCGATGAGGTCGCGTGGGCCACCGGCGTCGGGTCCCACGACGGGCAGTCCGCTGGCCATCGCCTCCTGCACCGTCTGACAGAAGGTCTCGTGCTCGCCGGCGTGCACGAAGACATCGAAACTCGCGTACGCGCGTGCGAGGTCGGCGCCCCGCAGCTCCCCGGTGAAGACCGCCCGCGGCATCAGCTTCGCCAGTCGCCCCCGTTCGGGCCCGTTCCCGACGATGACCACCTGCACCGACGGATCGTCGGCGACCGCGGCCAGCCGTTCGACGTGCTTCTCCGGCGCCAGCCGTCCGACGAAGCCGACCACCAGGCGGTCGCCGGCACCCCATCCGGCACGAAGCGCCGTGCAACGGTGGACCGGGTCGAACTGTTCCAGATCGACGCCCCTGCCCCACCGATGCACCCGCGGGATGCCCCGTATGGCAAGTGCTTTCATCGTTTCCGACGACGGTGCGAGTGTGCGGTCACACATCTCGTGCAGCCGGCGGGTGTAGCGCCACGCCAGCTTCGACGTCATCGCCAGCCCGTAGCTCGCGGCGAACCCGGCGACGTCGGTCTGGAACACCGCCACCGACGGCACGTCGAGGCGTCGCGCGGCGACCGCACCCGCAGCACCGACGACGAACGGCGAGGCCAGGTGCACCACGTCCGGCTCGACGTCGCGCACGGTGCGGTACATCGCCGGCGTCGGCACCCCGATCGGCAACGACGTCACCTTCGGCACCATCACCGACGGCACCAGGTGCACCGGCGTGCGGCGTCCGACCAGCCGTGGCGCGGGAGCACTTCTCCGCGGGGTGTCCGGTGCGACCACGACGGCCTGGTGACCTGTTCGTTCGAGGTGGTCGACCACCCGCAGCACGGAGTTCACGACTCCATTCATCTGCGGCAGGAAACTCTCGGCGACGATCGCGACCCGCATGCCGCCAGTGTCGTCCCCCGCACTTGACCGCAGGGGTCAGACCGGGGAAAACGCGTACGAACACCCGGTGAACACTCGCCCGCCCACCGTGCCGCGGCCGGTCAGCCCCCGATCATTTTCTCCAGCACGCCGAAGCTGTCGTGCGCCTCCACTCCCGCCACGGCCCGTTCGACGCCGACCCGCGAGATCTCCTTCGGCTGCATCCGCTCCCCTGCCTCGGCGGTGCAGACGGCTGCGAGGACGACCTCGGTGATCGCGGCCCGATACAACGTCCACTGCTCAGCCGGATCGACGTCGATGCCCGCGAGTTGCAGCCGGTCCGCGTACCGCTCGACGAGGTCACGTTCGATGCGACGGAGCAGGTCGGGTTCGGTGGATGCCGTGGCGAAATAGGCGACATCGCGGATGCCGACGCCCGCCGACGCGATCTGCCAGTCGAGCAGGCCCGGCCCATCCGCCTCGAAGAACAGGTTGCCCAGGTGCGGGTCGCCGTGGATCAACGTCTGGGGCTGCGCCGCCCAGAACGCGTCGATCTGCTTGCTGCGCTCGAAGAAGATCCGGGCACGACGTTTCGTCTCGGCCGGGATCAGGTCGGCGGCATGCCCGGTGATGTCGGCGATGAACCGGCGGCGGATGAGATCGGCGGTGTGGGTCTCGGTCGATGTGCGGCGAGCCAGTGGAGCCAGGTCATCGTCGAACCGTTCGCTGCGCCAATAGGCCGCGTGCAGATCGGCGAAGGCGTCGACGACCGCCTCGGCCTCGGCGCCGCTCACCGAGTCCACGCAGGTCCGGAAGTCTGCGGTGTGCGAGAGATCCTCCAGCACCAGGACGCTGCGTTGGCGCCGTTGGTCAGATTGTGCGACATAGCATTTCGGTACACGCACCGGTGGCGCATCGCCGAGTGCCCGATAGGCGAGGATCTCCCGGGTACCGAGCCGGAAGACGTTCATCAGCACCCGCTGGATGTAGTTGCGGGGCGGTAGCTTCACGAACATCGTCTCGGGCAGCTCGACATCGGATTTCACCGCGATCCGAGCCCGCGCCGCGGTCCCCGAGTCCTGGTCGAGCACGCTCACCGACGTAATGGAGTCGGGTGACAGACCCAACGCCCCGGAGAGCCACCGTGCGTCGACAGCATCGACCCCCAACGGAATATCGGCGTGGCCGACCAGCGGATCGAGCCCGGCACGCACGGCTTCCCTGGCGATCAATCCGAGTCCGATCGCGGACGAGATCGCCTGTCTGCTCATCGAACTGTTCATCCGGGTGGCTGCCCTGTGCTCTGCGCCGCCTTCTCGCGCTCCATCCGCTCCTCGTAGTGGCGGACGAGTTCGCGGAAGCCGATGCGGTCGTATCCGGGCACCGGTTGCACTCCCCATTTATCCTTGGCGGTCGTCTGATCGGCCGCTTCGGCGTTGTCACCGAATGGTGGCGCATCCAGTGGGTACGGCTGTTGGCACTCGAGACTGTCGTCGGAGTACCGGACCTTCATCATCTCGCTGCAGATCTGGGTCAGCGACAAGGTCGGCCACCCGTACCAGATGGCCAGCGCCGGAATGGTGAACGCACCTTCGATGACAAGTGCGAACAGGCAGACGAAGATGCCGCGCTTGAGCCAGGTGTGCATGCGCGCATAGGTGGAAGTGGTGCCGAGTGGCAGTTCCTCGGCGTCGTTGTCGGTGTCGGAGTCGGTGTTCGACGTACTCATGATGATCTCCTGAGGCTGTGCGGACCGTGACGCGGATCAGTCGGTGAAGATCTCGCGGTTGACCGTGTGCAGGTATGGGATGGCCAGGAACGGTGTGATGTAGAAGATGTCGTAGAGCCACCATCCGAAGACCGGCAGGACAGTGCCGTCGAAGCGGATGTGGGCGTACATCGTCATGTTGGCGACGTAGCCCACCCAGATGACCACCCCGAACCAGCAGGTGACGGTGAGCCATTGGTGGCCCCAGCGTTTCATCTGCAGGAAGGCGATGGCGGCGGCCACCCGCATCGGGAAGACGACGAAGATCAGTGCGATCTCCCAGCCCTTCTCGCCCGGTGCTGCCGATCCGCCGATCAGCATCTCGTTGTAGTGCCAGAAGTAGCCGTTGTCGACGAAATTGCCCCACGCCGTGAAGAACACGCGGGAGATCAGCGTGTGGCTGGCCAGCATGTCGAGGACCCAGCCGATGCTGTTGAGAAAGCCGTCGAGTATCACCAGGTAGCCGATGAGGGTCACCATGATCGGCCGGACCGACAGCCCGTCCTGTTGCGCTCGTCGCTGTAGCCAGACGCCGCGGAGGAAGATCGGCAGGCCGATGAACCCGAAGATGAAGGTGCCCATCAGGGCGGTGCCCGAGGTGAGCCAATAGTCGGCGTGACGTTGCGCGGCGCGGCTGTCCTCATCGTGCTGGTCATAGCTGAGAGTTCGCTTGCCGCCGTTGTTGTTCGCGGCCGCTGCGGGGCGGCCGCGGGTGAAGGTGGGGAGATTCACGGGGTGGCCCTTTTCTAGGTGTAGATGATGGCGACCTGGATGCAGAACATGGCCAGCAGATATCCGTAGATGACGATCTGGAAGACGATCAGCGCATGCTTTCGTCTCCGGTCCTGTTCGTTCATGGGGCTCCTCTCAGGGGGACTGCAACCGCGAGTCGCCCGCGGCCGACAGATGGGCGGCTGCGATCTCCCGCAGCCCTTCGCCGATCGCGCCGTCGCTGCTCAGCGGGGCGAGCACGCAGGTCTGTACCGCATCCATCTCGCTCGCGCCGACGGCGATCAGCCGAGCCGCCGCGACCAGCACCCGGGTCGACGGCGGCTCGAAATGGAAGGCGTCGTCGGCGTTCCGGATACTGTTGGCACAGTCGACAAGTCGTCGTGCGACGGCCGCGTCCACGCCGGATTCGGCGACCACGACCTCGGCTTCCCGCTCGGCCGCCAGATAGTCCATCGCGACGGTGACGAAGCGTTGCCGGAATGACGGTTTCAGATCCTTCAGCGAGCTGCGGTAGGCCGGGTTGTAGGAGCACACCAGCATGAATCCGTCTGGCGCACGCACGGTTTCCCCGGCGCGGTCGAGGAACAAGGTGCGGCGGTGGTCGGTGAGCGAATGCAGGATGGCCAGCGAGTCGTGGCGCGCCTCGACAACCTCGTCGAGGTAGCAGATCGCGCCGGTCCGGACCGCGGTGGTGAGCGGGCCGTCGGACCACACCACGTCGCCACCGGCGACCATGAATCGGCCCACCAGATCGGAGCTGGTCAGGTCGTCGTGGCAGCTGATGGTGATCACCGCCCGGGCGAGCAGATGGCCCATGTGTTCGACGAACCGTGTCTTGCCACAGCCGGTCGGTCCGGTGAGCATCATCGGCATGCGTTGCGCGAACGCCCATTCGAACAGTTGCACCTCGGTGCCACCGGCGTAATACAGATCTGTGTTCACTGCGCTACCAACTCTCGGTGGATGTGGGCCAACACTGACGGCAGTTCTTCGACACGCCGGATGCGGCACGACCGGCGCTCACCGAAGACCTCGGGGAGCGGGTCGACGCGGGCCGGGCCGATGCCGATGTAATAGATGGACACCCCGGCGTCGTCGGCTTCGTCGAGGGCGTGCGCGACGTCGGCCCAGGCGTAGCGACCCTCGTAGCCCTCGTCGGACATCAAACCGTCGCCGATGACGATGAGCAGTCGCCGCTCCGTGCGCTGGTCGGCCAGGCGGCGGGTCAGATGCCGAAGCGGTGCGCCCAGGCGGGTGTAGCCACCTGCCGCCAGGCCCAGACTGCTCGGGTCGACGAATCGGGGGTCGTCGAAATCCCTGAGGCAGTTGACCTCCACCCGGTGCCGGGTGTTGCCGGTGAACACGAAGATGCCGTGGCGTTCGTGCGCGAGGGTCATCGCCCGCGACAGTGCGTCGGCACAAGCCAGTTCGAGCCGGAACGCACGTCCACCGTGGACGTTCAGCGACGAACTACCGTCGAGCAGCAGCGCGGTGGTGACGTCCCGGGACGCCGGTAGCAGATCGCGAAAGATTCTGGGCTGTCCGGCTTCTCCGGCCACCACGTCGAGGTGGTGTTGCACATAGCGGTCGACGTCGACGTCCGAACCGTCCTCGAGCCCGGTCTGCATCGCGCGGTGAGTGCGCTGTTCGAACCAGCGCCGGATGTCCGGCGAGACCGCCGCCACCGGTGCGTTGCGTGTCGGGTGTGCGCGTTCGAGGACCGCGACGTGATCGACCAGGAAAGCGTTGGTCCACATGTTCCATTCGGGATAGGGCACGCCGGCGCGCTGATCGGGCCGGATCTCGATCTCCTCGTTCTCCGGTCTGCTGGGCGGCGGCAGATTCGGGTTGCGCGCACCACCGTCGCCACCGACCGGTACCGACATGATCCGTTGGGAGTCGGTGCGGGAGGACGTCCACGGCATCCGGCCGTAGGCGCGCCGCACGGCCGCGGACAGCGCCCCGCGCGCCGGCGCCGACAGCGGCAACTCCCCCAGCAGGGGGTGCCTGCGCAGCGATTTACCCGATCGCGCCAGCCCGAGTGCACGGTCCAGCATCTCCTCACCGCCCAGATCGTGATCGCTGATCTCCAGCTGTGGGACGACCCGACGCAGTTCGGGCAGCAGCCCCGGCAACCGGTCGGCCATCCAGCCGGCGGCCACCCCTGCCTCGACCAGCGAGAGGGCGCCCAGTTCCCGTGGTGCGAGCTCATGCAGCGCGTAGGCCGCGACGCGGTCCTTGGACGGTGAACACTGCAGCGCCACACCGCAGGTCAGGGTGGTGCGGGTCCAGTCGGGCGCGATCGGCGGATACGGGACATGCACCACGGTGCGCGTGCGATTCAGACCGAATCCGCGGCGCGGGCCGGTCATCAACCGCACGCCCTCGCGGCGCCGTTCGGAGAAGGCCACCGCGGTCACCGCGCAACTGCGTTCGACGGCAAGCGCATTCGAGTGTTCGCGGTCAGCCATCGCGCACCCCTGACCGGCGATCGACCTCGCCGATCAGAAGGTGCCGATGTTGCGCATGATCCAGTACCAGAACGCGGTGACGCCGACGATCAGCCCCCAGGCGAACGCGAGTCGCAGGATGTCTTGCCACATGGTTGTCTCCGTATCTGATGGGTGTGGTCATCGGGGTTCCAGGCTGCGCAGGGTGGTGGTCAGATAGCTCTGGATCGCCTCGTCGCGCAGCGCTTGTGCGTCCACGGTCGTGGCCAGCAGGCCGTACAGACCGAGCAGGAAGAACACCGCACTGTGGTACGGATCGACGACGATCTCGGCCTCGCCGTCGTCGCGGGCACGGTCGATCATCTGCGCGACCAACCCGATCACCGGGTGCTCCCGCCATTCGTCGCCCACCGGCCTGGTCGGTGAGAAGTGCAGCGCCAGCAGGTCCTTGAACAGGTATTTGCCGAGCCGCTGTTCCATGGCGGCGACGAGCTCGATGGTCTTCGCCAACGATGTACGCAGGTCGTGCGGGCGCGCCAGAAAGCGGGTCAGCTCGCGCGCGATCTCGGCTTCCTCACGTTCCTCGAGGTCGAGCAGGACGTGCTCTTTCGTCGGGAAGTGGAAGTAGAAGGTACCGCGCGCCACGCCCGCCTCGGTCGCGATGGCCGCGAGGTCGGCGTCGGCCATGCCCTTCTCCCGGTACTCCGCGACGGCGGCGTCGAGCACACGCTGCCGCGTCTGCAATCGCTGCGCCGCACGACCACTTGTCATCGCTCGCCCGTTCTCATCCCAGTGATACTTCCGGTAAGGCCGACGGGACTATGCTGACAGATGTCAGTGACACTCGTCAGCGAATCGAGAAATCGACCGGCCTGGCCTCGACACCGCACGTGTCGCCACTCGACCGCCGGGAAAGCTGGCACCGTGGAACCCATGGAGTTGCTCCTCGGCAGCCGTTGGCTCGGTGCGGTCCCCGACTTCCTCACCGACCGCGTCGGCGCAGACGCACGCATCGGCTTCGTGCCGACCGCATCCTCGATCTACGACGACCGCGCCTGGGTGGACCTGGACCGCACCACACTGCGCGCGCAGGGCTTCACGACCGTCGAATTGGACATCGAAGCCCTCCCACCGACGACAGTGGCCGGCATCCTCGACGACGTCGACGCCGTGTTCGTCTCCGGCGGCAATGTCTTCCACCTGCTCGCGACGATGCGCCGCACCCGGTTTGCCGACACCGTCACCGAGCGGGTCGCAGCCGGACTCCCCTACATCGGGTTCAGCGCGGGAGCGTGCGTCGTGGGCGCCGACATCGAACCGCTCGGACTGCTCGACGACCCGACCGAAGCCGCCGACCTCGCCTCGACGGCGGGTCTCGGCTGGATCGACGAGGTCGTCGTTCCGCATGCCGACGGCATCGTGTCCGGACGTGCGGTCATCGAGGAGATCCAGACCCGCTACGGCAGCCGGTTCACGCTGCGGCTGCTCGCCGACGATCAGGCGTTGCTGGTCTCGGGTTCGGAGAGTTCGGTGGTCTCGTCCTGAGTCTCGACGGGAGGATCGCCGGCGATCTCATCGTCACCGGCCTTCGCTGCCGCCCGCTCCAGCAGCCGTCGGTTGGCCTCGGCCAGGGCCACCATCACGGCACCGACGATCGCCCATCCGACGACCATGATCGACAGCGCCGGGATGATCGCCAGGGTCCAGCTGCGCCCGGCCGGCCGCGCCAGATCCGGGTTGGTCGCGTCGTACTCGACGCTGATGCGCTGACCTTGGGTGAGTTCGGTCGGATAGAGCAGGCCGAGGCGCGGACTGTGGAACTCGCCATCGGGCGTCTGGAAGTTGACCGCGGCGTGCAGCCGGGACGCCGACACCACGTCGGCCATCACCGTCGCCTCGTTGTCGTTGATCTGCGCATCGTTGCGGTGACACCCCGCGACCAACACCAACGCCATCGTCGTGATGACCATGCCCAACAGCACCAGCACGATCTGGATGCGGCGCAGGATGGTCGGATTCATAGGGGACAGAGTACTGATCTCGGCATTGACACACATAGGACGGCGAAATCGCTGCGCGATGTCGGCACCCTTTATGCTGGCTTTCAGCCGGCTGATCGTCCGTCAGGACCGCCGGTGCCAACCATGATTTCGGGGGGAGACACATGGTTTCGTTCGCCGAGCTTCGGGATGCTCAGCCGAACCTCTGGGAGACCGCCGCCGATGACATAGTCGACGTGAGCAAGCAGGCCAAACGGACCGCGGACAACATCCATGCGAACGGTGTCTCGGCGCTGGAGGAACATTGGCCTGATCACACTGGCGCCCTTGCGAGAGAGTCTCTCACGACCTGTGCAAACAGAATGGTGAACGCGGGCATTCTCGCCCGCGGAGCAGCTACGGCGCTTGACACACTCGAAGACCTTCGCAACATCCCGAAATCTCGACGGCAACGGCAACGGTAAGGTCACAGTTCCCGATGACACACCGCCGGAGGAGTGGTACCGGGCCAACCCCGTCCAGGCCGCGCGTTGGGCAGTGGCCAACGCCAACAACGAGACCATCGACACCTTCGGCAACAACTGCGCCAACTTTGTTTCTCACGCGCTCGACGCAGGGGGTTTGGGCGAGAAAATGGACGGGTGGGCAGGCACTCTGGACGACGACAACTGGGGCAGATCGGCAGCGGGTGAGGTCGATTGGGTTCCAGGCCTCGAAGGCAAGACACACACCAAGTCGTGGTACAACTCCGACTCCCAACGGGAGTTCTTCCTGCATAACGGCGGCCAAACCGTGCCCCCCGACCAAGCCATGCCAGGCGACGTCATCTACTTCAACTACGCGCAGCCAAACGAATCCGGCGACTACAGCCACCATGCGGCTCTGGTCACGGGCATATTGCCGGATGGCCAGGTTCTCTACACCCAACACACGCCGGGCGCCGCAAACTACAGCATGCAAGATCGCCTGCCGATGATCGAACAGGGCGAGGGTGCACAGACGGTGACGATCGTACGGCCAAGGGAGACCTGGTGACGACTCGTCTAGCGCACCCCAGTCGAGTCTTCCGGCAAATCGTGCCGTGGTCGGTCGGGCTGGTCCTCGTCGTCGCCTCGGCCACCAGCTCCGTTGTACTGCAACAACAACGGAGCGACTGGGTGGCAAACGCCATCGAGACCGAGTGCCGTGATCTGCAGCCACTTCCTTCGACCACGTTGTTCGGCGGTCTCACATTGGCCTTCGCGATTCTCGCGATCGGGGCACTCGCGGTGGGATGGATACGAACGACGCGGAGGTGGGCGGTGCCGATCGTTGTGGTGATGCTCCTTGTTGCCGGCACCCTGGCGCTGTACGGAATCCTGACAATCCTCGGCGCTCCGTCGTCGCCGCTCGAGGGCGTGGATGGGAGCGGTCTGCCATGCGGCAGTGGGTAACTCCGATGACACAACTGAGAGGTTGAGATGACCGACCGAATCAACATCAACCCTGGCGGGGTCAAGACTGCCGGCGGTGTTGTTGCCTTGGAAGCAGGGGGCCTTGACCCCGGATCTTGGACACTGGGTGGGATTCATGCAGCGGTCAATAGTGTAGCACTAGAGTGCTTTTCGTAGTTGATGGGTGACATGAAGCCGCACCAGGAGTGGCGGCGGCGCGTGTTGTACCGCACCAGCCAGCCGAACACTCCGCGATGGCACGTCACCGCATCCGGCCAGAAGCGGTCATCTTGCAGGACCTCCCGCTTGAGAGTCGCATTGAATGATTCGGCCAGCGCGTTGTCGGCACTTGTCCCCACCGCTCCCATCGACTGGGTCACCCCCAGCCTGGCGCAGTGTTTCGCGAAATCCCTACTGGTATACACACTTCCATGGTCACTGTGGAAGATCGCGCCAGCCAAACTACCCCGGGTCAACGCGGCGTTGGTCAGCGCCTCGGTGACCAGTTCGGTACGCATGTGATCAGCGATCGCCCAGCCGGCCAGACGCCGCGAATAGCAGTCGATGACCGTGGCCAGGTACAGATTCGTCCCATCTTCCAACGGCAGGTAGGTGATGTCTCCGACATACTTTTCGTTGGGCGCATCTGCGGTGAAGTCCCGTTTGACCAGGTCAGCGACCTTGGCATCGGATGGCTCGGGGATCGTGGTGACCACCCGCCGGCGTCGGCGATAGCCGGCGATGCCGTGCTCGGCCATCACCCGCGCCACCCGCTTGTGATTGACCCGCTCCTGCGGTGGCACACCATCATTGAGCTCGGCAGTGATCCGCGGCGCACCACAGGTGCGGTCCTCATCGTGAATCTCGCGGATACGTTGCGCCAGAACAGCATCAGACTCCTCACGAGCCGCCCGGGTCGGCGCAGCTTTACGCCAGGCATAAAACGACGAACATGCGATCTCGAGGAGTTCACAGAGCCACTTCACCGGGTAGGTGTCGAGGTGGTCGGCGACGAACTGGAAGCGGCTCACCAATTCGTCTCCCCGGCGAAATATTTGGCCGCCTGACGCAGGATCTCGCGTTCGGTGGTCAACTTCGTCCGCTCGCTGCGCAGCGCGGCGTTTTCAGCCTCCAGACGCTTCACCTTGGCCTCCACAGTCTCCGGGCCATCCTCGGTGACCACCGGCTCCTGACGGGGTTTGAGCGGGCTCTGCGTCGCGCTGCCGTCCGCGGCCCTCTTGCGGCCGGTGCCGTAGGTGGTCAACCACCCACGCAACGTGCCGCGCTCGACGCCGAGATCGGCGGCGATGCCGCGGACCGTGGCGCCCGGCGTGGACTCGTACAACTCGACCGCGTCTCTGCGGAACTCTTCGGAGTAGTGCTTTCGGGCCATCTCTTGATCATCTCGCTTCCTCCCGCACAGATGCGGGATTCAACGTGTCCAAGATCCGGGGTCAACTCCCAGGCGAAGCGCGCGCCAGGCTCATGAATTTGTTCGATTCCGCCACGCCCGCTGCGGACGGCAACGCCGGGTTCGGTACCGGAGCAACACTGGCTGCATTCGCCGAACGCTTGCGATCAGAATTCGACGTAACGATCAACGATCTCCAGTCGACAGGGCAACGTATCGTCGGCGCGGCCGCCAACATCGAGAATACTGACAACGACACAGCTGAGGGGATCAGCCGCATCGTGACGGCGCTGAACGGGCTCGGCAACCAACCCTCGGTCGGCTGAACCCCGCTATCGCACCCGCTCCCCGATCGCCGCATGCACGGCCCGCAGCCGCTCCCGATCGGTGATCACCTCGATCACTTCGAGTCCGCCTTCCGGAGCCGGCTCGGCCAGCACCGCGGGCAGCTCGCCGATCGTCACCCGCCGGTGCGCCACCCCGAAACCGGCGCACATCGATGCGAGGTCGGTGCGATGCGGGGTGCCGAAGACCCGTTCGTAGGCTCCCGCGTACGGTCCGCTGTTGAACCGCGGGTCGCCCTGTTCGAGCAGCCCGAAGATGCCGCCGCCGTCGTCGTTGGCGACCACGATCCGCAGCGAGGACGGGCGCGGTTCGCCCGGCCCGACCACCAGCCCGGTGGCGTCGTGGATGAAGGTGAGGTCACCCATCAGGGCGATGGTGTGCGCCCCGGGCGACGACCGGTCGAGCGCGAGCGCGGCGCCGATGGCCGTCGAGGTGGTGCCGTCGATGCCGGCCACGCCTCGGTTCGAGAGCACTCGCACGCCGTCGGTGACGCGGCCGGCGAGCGCGACGTCGCGGATCGGGTTGCTGGCGCCGACGACCAGCTGATCGCCCGGCCGCATCGCCGCACTCACCACCCGCGCCACATGCAGGCCCGTGGTGGCGGCCGGGTCATCGAGCAGGCCGTCGAGTTCCGAATCGACCACACCGAGGACCCGCTGCTGCACCTCGGCGCATTCCTTGAGCCAGTCCTCGCGGGGCTCGCCGGTCGGCTCCACCCGGGTGCCGGTGGCATAGACATTGCCGGAGACGTCGGGCCAGCGCGGGCCGGTGGTCAGCGCGTAGACGCGGACATGCGGGTCGGCGAGCAGCCGCGACACCCCACGATGCAGTGTCGGGCGACCACAGATGATCGCCTGCTGCGGGCGGATCGAATTCAGTGCTAGCGGGTGCAGCGGCGTGTGGGCGTGCGGTGCGGTCGGTTCGGCGACCGTCGGGATGCCATCGAGCGCCGGGTGCACACCCGCGCCGTGACCGGAGACGACGACCGTGTCCAGCGAGAGGTCGATCGGTAGGGGGACGTCGAGTTTGCCGACCGGGGCCTGCGTCCACGGCAGCCCGTCCGGGCGGCCCGCGAAAGTCCCGAGGTCCTCATCGGGAGCCCCGGCGGCGTCGGGGACGAGCGGTTCGCGGAGCGGGATGTCGAACTGGACGGGCCCCGCGTTGCCGGTCCGCGCACCCCGCGCGGCTGCCAGCACACGACCCACGGCCGACCGCCACTGACTGTTGGTGTCGAGATCCTGCTCGGCGAGGCCGAGGCTGATCGCGGCCCGCACCTGGGTCCCGAAGATCCCGAACTGTTCAACGGTCTGGTTGGCGCCCGACCCGAGCAGCTCGTAGGGCCGATTGGCACTGACCACCACCAGCGGCACCCGCGCATAGTTGGCCTCGAACACCGCCGGACCCATGTTCGCGACCGCGGTGCCGCTGGTCATCACGATCGGCACCGGCTGCTTCGACGACACCGCGAGCCCGAGCGCCAGGAACCCGGCCGATCGTTCGTCGATCCGCACATGCAGGCGCAACCTGCCTTCGACGTCGGCGGCATGCAGCGCGAACGCCAGCGGCGCATTGCGCGACCCCGGGCACAACACGGCCTCGGTCACGCCGCACCGGATCATCTCGTCGACGATGACCCGGGCCTGCAGTGTCGAGGGATTCATCCCTCCAATGTAGGACGGCGTCAAATGTCCTATGCATCGCGTAAGGACATGGTGCTCGTCACACCGATGCCGCAAAATGGACACATGGGGTTCTACGACGACCGAATCCTCCCGCACGTGATGAACTTCATGTGCGGCATGAAGGCGGACTTTCCCTATCGACGACGAGCGTGTGATGGCTTGACGGGCGAGATCGTCGAATTGGGATTCGGCTCGGGCCACAACGTCCCCTTCTACCCCGACACGGTGACACGCGTGACCGCCGTCGAACCATCGGACGGCATGTGGAAACTCGCCTCCGACCGCGTGGCCGAATCGACAGTGACCATTGACCGGGGCGGACTCGACGGCCAGCGCCTGCCCTTCGAGGACAACACCTTCGACGCCGCGCTGTCGACGTACACCATGTGCACCATCCCCGACCTGCCCGCTGCCCTCGCCGAGATCAAACGGGTCGTCAAAGATGGCGGCACCCTGCACTTCCTCGAGCACGGCATCGCCCCCGACGAGAAGGTGCGCAAATGGCAGTACCGCCTCGATCCCCTCGAGGTGCGTATGGCGGGCGGCTGCCACTTCACCCGTGACATCAAGGCCGCGATCACCGACGCCGGGCTGACGATCACCGACATCGACCAGTTCTACGAGCCCAAGGCCCCCAAGTTCGTGGCTGCGCTCTCCCTCGGCGTCGCCCGGGTGGGTTAGCCCCCGCGGTCTCGATACGCCCTCGGCTGGCGCCTCGGGCTACTCGACCCGCAGAGACGGCCGCTGGTCGAGTAGCCACCGCGGCACCCCCCTCGCTGGTCGAGTAGCCACCGCGGCGCTAGCCGAGGCGGCGTATCGAGACCACCCCCTCCGCTGGTCGAGCAGCCACCGAGACACCCCTCTCCGCTGGTCGAGTAGCCACCGAGGCGCTAGCCGAGGCGGCGTATCGAGACCACCGCCAACCAACCACCGCCACCCGCCTCCGCAAGACACCACCCACCAACCCGCCCCAGCACCACCGCCCGCCGCAACTTAGGGTGGACCGAGTGCGTCGTTGGGTACTGCTGGCTGTCCTCACCGCGGCCGCGACCTATCTCCTCGAACTTCTCGATGTGGACGCAGCCGCGCTGTTCGCGGGCCTCGTCGTGGCCGGTGCACTGGCCATCGCCGGATTCGCCCCGCGCCCCCACGGATCGCATGAGCGCGCCGACGACCCCACCGACGAACCGGCACCACCGCCGATCCCCCGTCCCGCGATGCACGCCGCGCAAGGCGTACTCGGGGTGTTCATCGGCACGATGGCCGACCCGGAGACGCTGTCCGGACTGGGGTCGTCGTGGTTCCCGGTTCTGGTGATCGGCCTCGGCACCCTGGCGATGTCGGTGCTCGGCGGCCTGCTGCTGGGCCTGCATCGACTGGTCGATCCGCTCACCGGCTCGCTGGCCCTGGTCGCCGGCGGCGCGTCGGGACTCGTGGCCCTCACCCGCGAACTCGGCGGCGACGAACGGATGGTCGCGGTCATCCAGTACCTGCGGGTCGCACTCGTCACCATCACCATCCCGCTGATGGCGTCGGTGGTGTTCGATGCGACGTCGACATCGGTGGAGACCACCCCGCCCAGCGTCACCGACCAGCTCTGGGGCCTGCTGCTACTGGCGGTCTGCCTCGGCATCGGCATACCTCTCGGACGACGCCTGCATCTGCCCGCGGCCGGTCTGCTCGGTCCGATGGCGGTCTCGACGATCGCCGAACTCACCGGTCTCGCCGGCGACGCCGCCGTCTCGACGATCCTGCTGACCATCGCCTACGCGATCATCGGCTGGCAGGCCGGACTCGGGTTCACGATGGAACGACTGCGGGCCATCGGCCGCGTGTTGCCAGCGGCACTCGTGCTGATCCTCGCCATCGGGGTCGGCTGCGCGTTGTTGGGTGTGGCGCTCTCGGCGTGGACCGGCGAGTCGATGTTCGACTGCTACCTGGCCACCACACCCGGAGGTATCTACGCGGTCCTCGCCGCGGCCACGGCCGCGGGCGGGAACGTTGCGTTCGTGGTCGCGGCCCAGATCCTGCGTGTGCTGCTGATGTTGTTCGTCGCGCCGTTCGCAGCCCGTGCCGCCGCCCGCCGTCTCGCCCGCTGACCGCGCCTCTCGACCCGCCGACGCCACCTGTCTAGGGTTGAGGTCATGAACGGGGAGGCAACACCATCGAGCAGCCGCGAGTTCGACGTCGTCGTTTTCGGCGTCACCGGATTCGTCGGCGAGCTGACCGCGAAATATCTTGCCGAGCACGCGCCGCGCGGCACCAAGGTCGCGCTGGCCGGGCGGTCGGAGACCAAGCTGGCCGCCACCCGCAAACGGCTCCCGGCTCGGGCGCATGACTGGCCCCTGATCGTCGCGGACTCCTCGTCACCGGCGTCGCTAGACGCCATGTGCGCGCGGACCCGGGTCGTGTGCACCACCGTCGGCCCGTACCTGCGCTATGGGGAGGCGCTGGTGGTCGCGGCGGCAAGCGCCGGCACCGATTACGTGGACCTCACCGGTGAGGCACCATTCGTGCACTTCTCCATCAACAAGGCGCACGAGACCGCCGTCGCCACCGGCGCCCGCATCGTCCATTCGTGCGGATTCGATTCGGTACCTTCCGATCTCGGCGTCTACGTGTTGTACAAGAAGATCTCGGACGACGGCGCCGGCGAACTCACCGACACCATGTTCATCGTCAAGAAGTTCAAGGGCGGCATCTCCGGCGGCACCTTCGACTCCGTTCGGGTCATCGCCGAACAGTCCCGCGACGCGGAGACCAGGCGGTTGTTGCTCAACCCGCACTCACTGTCCGGGGAACCCGGCAAGACGCCCCGGCCGTCCATCTCGTCGGAACCCAGCGACATGTCGATGGTCAGTGCCAAGAAGGTCGATCCGTCATTGCGGGGCACGCTGGCGCCGTTCTTCATGGCATCGGCCAACACCCGGATCGTGCGGCGCAGCAACGTGCTGCTCGACAACGCTTACGGCACCGACTTCAAGTACGCCGAAACGATGTCGGTGGGGCAAATCCCGGGCCTGTCCACGGTGATTGCCGGTGCGGTCGCGGTCGGCACCGGAGTGTTTTTGGGCGCCATGAGCTTTGGGCCGACCCGCAAAGTGCTCGACAAGATGCTGCCGAAGCCCGGCGAGGGCCCGAGTGAAAAGGTCCGGGAGAAGGGCTCTTTCGTGACCGAGACCTACACCACCACGACCACCGGCCGCCGCTACCGCTCGCAGATGCGCATGCAGGGCGATCCCGGCTACAAGGCCACCGCGGTGATGCTCGCCGAGTCAGCGTTGTCGCTGGCACTCGAGCGCGACCGCCTGCCGAAGCTGACCGGCGTACTCACCCCCGCCGCCGCGATGGGCGATGTTCTCGCCGAACGGCTCCGCGACGCGGGTGCCACGCTGGAAGCGGTCGAGCTCACGTAGGTCAGCTTCACTCGCCCTGAGGCGCTGCCCTGAGGATGCGTCCTGAGGAGCGAGCTTGCCAGCATCACCACCGCCCCCTGAGGAGCGAGCTTGCCAGCATCACCACCGCCCCCTGAGGAGCGAGCTTGCGAGCGTCACGAAGGGAGCGAGCTTGCCAGTCACGAAGCGAGCGAACTTGCCAGCGTCACCACCGCCCCCTGAGGAGCGAGCTTGCGAGCGTCACGAAGGGCCCTTCGTGACGCATCCTCGCAAGCTCGGAGGCTCCTCAGGGACCGGTGTGGTGGCTCCCTGAGGAAGCCCGAAGCGCTAGCGAAGGGCTGTCAACCCGATCCCTGAGGAAGCCCGAAGCGCTGCGAAGGGCTGACAACCCGATCCCTGAGGAAGCCCGGAGCGCTAGCGAAGGGCTGTCACGAAGGGGCGCCCCCACCTCACACCACAATCGCACTCGCCGCGCCGATCGGCGGAATCCCGTCCTGGGGAATGTTGTCGATCGGGGTCACCGACGTCCCGTCGGGACCGCCCTGCGCCACGAACGAACCGTACAGCCGCGGCTTCCCGGCGTTCGGGCCGTCGACGACCCTCTCCCCCTGCACAGATGTCAGCGCATACGATCCCTCGGTGAGCTCGATGGTGTGCGCCTCACCGGCCTTGACGACGTAGAAGTCGGTCTGCGGGATCAGGTTCCGATCGGCGGTGCCGCTGAAGACGATGATCGCGATGTCGGCGTCGCTGTCGTTGTGGATCGTCACGCCGTCGGCGTCGGTCGAATAGTAGACACCATCGTCGGCGCTGCTCGCGCCCACTGCGCCGATCGGCCACAGGATGCCGGTGGCAAGCCCTTCCGCGGGGTCCCAGAACTTGTTGTCGGGGTCCACGATCGGGACGTCGGCGTTGCGGATCGGCCCGCCGGTCGGGTTGAAGTTGTAGCTCAGGGTCGAATCGTCTTGGACCACAACCATTCCGTAGATGATCGCACGCCCGGCCGAATCCCGTTCGCCCTGAACGACATACCCGGAGATGTCGCCACTGGTGTCGAGTGTGGTCGACTCGCCCGCCGGCACCACATAGATGCCGTCACCGTGGGGCACGTTGTACTGATCCACCGCGATGACCGCCACATCGTGGTCGGTGGTGTTGGTGAACGTGATGGTGTCGGCATCCTTGTCGTAGGTGTAGGTGATGCCGTCGGCGTCCATGATGCGGTAGTTGTCGCCGATCAGGACCTGGAAGTCGGAAGGATCGTAGTAGCGGTTGTCGGGGTCGATGGTCCACCACACGAGTCGGGCGGTGAGCACCTTGACCGCCTGTGTGATCAGCGACTGGTCACTGTCGTCGACGGCGGGCTGATCACCCAACGACAACGCGGCGACTGCCTGCGCCGGCATCGACAGTCGCTCGCCGGGGCTCAGCAGACCGAAGTAGTCGGTCCCGTCGTCGCGGCTGCGGCGGTTGAGCACCCCGGCCACCACCGCGCTCTGATTCAGGAAGACCAATCCGGCGCCACCGGAGTTGTGGGTCAGGCGGTAGAACACGCTGTCGCGATCGACCTCGTCGTCCGCGGTCGCGGGCGCCGCCACACCACGGGTGCCCGGTTCGCCGACGAACTCGTCGACCGTCGGCGCCTCGTCGATGACTTCCGAGGACGCCGTCGGCGATGCCCCACCCGACGTTGCCGTCCTGCTGACACCGTCCGGCGAATCCGCTGAATGCCGGCCGGAGGAGTCAGCGGCTCGGTGCCGGCCGGTCGGTGTCTCATCGGCGCGGTGTCGGCCGGGCGGCGGAAGATTTCCGAAGCGGGGTGTGGCGCTGGAGGTGGGCGCGGCTTCCTCAACAGTGGGCGCGCCTTCCGACCCACCCGGAGCCCGTGTCGATTCCTCGGGCGTGGCGTCCGACGATCCGGCCCCGGCGGTCCCCTCATCATCCGCCGACGACCCGCCCGCTGGCGGTACGCCCGTACCATCCGACTCTGGTTCGCCCGTACCAGGCGTTTCGGCAGGTAGCTCGGTATTTTCGGTCGCGTCGTCGGCAGGTGGCGTCGTGGGCTCTGAATCCGACGAATCGCCCTGCGCCGAGCCGGTGTTCACCTCGCCCGCCGTCGGGTCGGTGGGGATCGTCTTGCCTGCACCAGAGCCGATGGCGTCATCCGCCGCTGCGATGGCAGCGGGCGACACGATCATCAGCGCGGCGGCGATCCCGGACGACGCGACAATCCGTCGCGTCACACCCAACCTCTTCACGGACATACTTCACGATCGGGGCGGGCCGCCGAAACGTTACGAAAACGGCTACGGCTGGCCGGGATTCAGCTTGATGAACAGCGCATCCATTTCGGCACACAGTCGGTCACCGTCGTGCAGCGTGCCCTTGATGGACACCTTGCGCCCGTCGACCTTCTCGGCCCAGGTACGGCACTGCAACCCCTTGTTCAAGGGCGTGATGGATCGGTATTGCACCGTGAGATAGGCGGTGCGGCTGACACCCTGGATCGCCACCGCCGACGCGAAACCACCCAGATCGTCGAAGGCCACGGCGATCTGACCACCGTGGGCAGCGTTGTTGCCGCCCAGGTGGAAGTCGCGGAACGTGACGGTCGCGAACACCCCGTCGTCGTTGACCTGGGTGACCTCATAGGGCGGCAGGGTGATGTTGCCGCGAGCGGGCAGGTCGATGCGGGTGCCCGCCGGCGAATGCCATTCGTCGATCCGGACGGCGGCGAGCTTCTCGTTGATCCGCTCGAGGTCACCGATCAGTTCGTCGGTCAGCTCGGGGGTCGGGCACGCGTAGCGGGCGCGGTCCATGAGGGTGCGGACCTGTTCGCTGAACTCGCCGTATCGGGGGCCGCCGCGCTCGGTCGTGATGGCCGTGTGTGCGCGGAAACCACCCTCATGGGGATCTTCGACCTCGGTGGTTGTATCCGGACTGACGCCATCACTCATGCGTCAACCGTATAGAACAGACGATCAGCCCTCGCGGCCCGGCCCGGGCGGATCACCGGGGATGTTGTCCTGCAGGGGACGTGGCTGCTCGCGCTGGTCACGCAGACGCACTGTGCGAGCGATCACCAAGGCGAGCACCACCGCCACCGTGACCCACACGGTGAGGATGATCGCGGCGATGATCCAGCCCACGGCTCAAGCATGCCACCATCTACGGGGTTTCGGTCAAAGGTCGAGGTCAAAGGTAACGCCGAGTTTTCGAACTGCCGCCGCCGATGGCCGCGAATCGGGTGCGCTCAGCTGCGCACTAGGCTCATTTCCATGACTGCATCCGGCGACTCCGCGGCTCATGGCACCGACAATCCGTTCGACGCGTCCCAGTGGGCGGCGGTCCCTGCATTCGACGACCTCACCGACATCACCTATCACCGTCATGTCGGCGAAGGCCGGGCCAATGGGATCGTCCGGATCGCCTTCGACCGCCCGGAGGTGCGCAATGCGTTCCGGCCCCACAGCGTGGACGAGCTCTACCGCGCACTCGACCACGCACGACGCTCCCCCGACATCGGCACCGTCTTGCTCACCGGCAACGGTCCGAGCCCCAAGGACGGTGGATGGGCGTTCTGCAGCGGTGGCGATCAGCGCATCCGCGGACGGTCGGGCTACCAGTACGCGACCAGCCATGATTCCGATGTCGCTGCGGCGGGTGTGGAGACGGTGGACGAAGCCCGGGTCAAGGCCGAGGGCGGACGACTCCACATCTTGGAGGTGCAGCGACTCATCCGGACCATGCCCAAGGTCGTCATCGCGGTGGTCAACGGTTGGGCGGCCGGGGGCGGACACTCGCTTCACTCGGTCTGCGACCTCACACTGGCCTCGCGCGAACATGCCAGGTTCAAGCAGACCGACGCCGACGTGGGGTCGTTCGATGCCGGCTACGGCAGCGCTTATTTGGCCAAGCAGGTCGGCCAGAAGTTCGCCCGCGAGATCTTCTTCCTCGGCGAAGCCTATGACGCCGACACCATGCATCAGATGGGGGCGGTCAATCGAGTTGTCGCACATGCGGATCTGGAGAACACCGCCATCGAGTGGGGCCGCAAGATCAACGGGAAGTCGCCGACCGCGCAACGCATGCTGAAGTTCGCGTTCAACCTCACCGACGACGGTCTGATGGGCCAGCAGGTTTTCGCCGGCGAGGCCACACGCCTGGCCTACATGACCGACGAAGCCGTCGAAGGCCGGGATGCCTTCCTGGAGAAGCGGTCCCCGGATTGGGAGTCATTCCCGTACTACTACTGAGCCGGCGGGCGCACGTCACCACCCCGGCCTGAGGATGCGTCACCACCCGCACCCTGAGGAGCCTCCGAACCTGCGAGGTGCGTCACCACCCGCACCCTGAGGAGCCTCCGAGCTTGCGAGGATGCGTCACCACACGCTCCCTGAGGAGCCTCCGAGCTTGCGAGGATGCGTCACGAAGGGCCCGCCCTTCGTGACGCTCGGCTGGCGCCTCGCTCCTCAGGGACCGGGGTGGGGCTGGCGCCTCGCTCCTCAGGGACCGGGGTGGGGCTTCGCTCGCTCCTCAGAGACCGAGGCACACGACTTGATCTACCGGGCGAACGCACGCGCGGGCGCTTCGGGCCGCCCGAACAGGTACCCCTGCGCGAGGTTGAACCCGAGCTCCTCGAGCGCGGGGATCAACTCCTCGTCCTCGACGCCCTCTGCGACGATGGTGATGCCAGTCGCCCGCGCCATGTCGCAGATCGCGCGCACCACAGCCCGATTGGATGGGTCCTCCAGAAGGTGGACGATCAGTGTCTTGTCGACCTTGAGCACGTCGATCGGCAGATCCCGGACGTAGCGCAGGGCGGAGAAGCCGGACCCGAGGTCGTCCACACAGATCGTGCAACCGATCTCGTGCAGCTGCCGCACGGCGAGGGCCGCCGACGTCCCGAGCCGGACGGCCTCGTTCTCTCGCACCTCGATCCAGACCCGGTCCGGACGAACGGCGTACGTCCTGATCAATCCGTCGACGTGATCGGCGATTCGCCCGTCCCATAATTGCTGGGACGACAGGTTGATCGTCAGAAACGCCTCGTCACCCAATGCGGGGGTGATGTCAGTGGACAGGGTGCGGATCGCGTCACCGATGGCATGACGTCCGATCGGCACGATCAACGACGTGTCCTCCGCCACGGCAAGAAAGACGTCCGGGGTCAGCAGTCCGGATTCGGTGTGCCACCGGAGGAGTGACTCGTAGCCGACGACCCGACGACTGGGCAGCTCGACGATAGGTTGGTAGTGGAGTACGAAATCGTCCTCTACCGATTGGGTCAGTCGCCGCGCGACCTCGATCTCGTCGCGGACAAGCGTAAGTGTGGTCGGATCCGCGAACACCACGTTGTGATGTTTGGTCAGCGCGGTCGACAACGCGGCATCGGCGCAGTGCATGAGGTCGGCGGAAGTGATCGCCTCCGGCAGGTCGGCGCCCACCGCCACACCCATGCATATGTCGAGGAAGCACGCGGCACCGTCGATCTGCACCTGCTGGGCACCGAGCTTGCCCCGTACCGCCTCGATGAGACCGTCGAGGCCGTCGTAGCCCGTCGACAACCAGATCAGCCATTCGAGGTCCGCGCGCCGCTGAAACGACGCGGCGGGAATCAACGGGCGCAGCACCTGTTCGACGAATCGATCAGCGATGAGCGCCGATTCTGCACGTCCATAGGCCACCGCAGCCCGATGGTAGGGGTCTGCCGCGACCGCGATCACGGTCTCTCCGGCTTGTCCGCGATTCATCACCGACGTCCCCGTTCCCGTTTTCTAACGACCCCAGTAAACGCCAGCGTCCTTGCCACACAGTGTAGGCGCAATTGCCGCGTTTCCGGCGAACGTGTTTGTTGGTCAGCCTCCGGTGCCGCGAAGGACGGTGCCGAGCGTTCGCACGATGATCTTGATGTCGAGCCACACGCTCCAGTTCTCGATGTAGAAATTGTCGTAGAGTGCCCGGTCGGCGATGCTCGTATCCCCACGGAGCCCGTGAATCGCGGCCCATCCGGTCAAGCCGACCTCGACGCGATGTCGATCCCGGTAGCTGGGTATCGAGGTCTCGAACTGCTCGACGAAGTGGGGCCTCTCCGGCCGGGGGCCGACGATCGACATGTCGCCGCGCAGCACGTTCCACAACTGTGGCAGCTCATCCAGCGATGTCTTACGGATGAACCGCCCCACCCTGCCGATCCGGTCCTCCTCGGAGGGCTGCCATTCGGAGTCCGACGACGACTCGGGCACCGGACGCATGGAGCGGAACTTCAGGAGATCGAACAATCGGCCGCCCCGTCCGATCCTTCGCTGCCGAAAGATGATCGGCGCCGAAGGATCTGACGCATACACCGCGAGCGCGACCGCAGCCATGACCGGACTCAATAGCACGAGCGCAACACAGACGACGCTGACGTCGAAGACGCGCTTGAGCTTCCAATACCAGGTGCGCAGCGCGTCCCGGCGCATCCTCACGAGCGGGATCGTGTGGATGCGGTCCATATCCTGATTGAGAGAGACGAACTCGAACAGCCGCGGGACGATGTAGATCTCGCAGTCGAGTTCGTCGCACTCGCGTAGCGGGGTGACCAGCCGCGAGTCCGGCGCCGAGCTGAACGCCACAAGCAGTGTGTTGATGCCGTGCGCTTTGACCTTGCTGCGGATGTCGACGATGCCGCCCTCGATGGGCACTCCGGCCGACGCGAGTTCTGGCAGCGGGTCATCGCTCACTGCGAGCACCACATCGAGTCCTAGTTCAGGATGGGACCGGGTGCTCGAGATCAACTCGGCAGCGACGACGCCGCCGCCGATCACCGCGGCGCGCATCCGTTGCTTCGCAGAGGACCGACGTCGACCGCGCATAACCGCGAAATAGACGACGCGGACGACGAATAGGGCCGCGAAGACGAGGACCGCGTAGTACGCAGCGCGCATCATCGTCACCCCCGGGCGCGCGATCGTGAACAGCACCGCCGACGTGATCACCGACCACGCGGCGAGCCGCGGGAGGTCGTCGAGCGCCGACAATGTCAACCGCGCCCGGTACAAGCCGGCCATATCCAATACCACGAGCGTCACCACGACCCCGACAACGCCGACCACCCTGCCGAGGGTGCCCTCATCGCCGTTGGCGACGATGGCGATGAGTATCAGCAGGACGCCGTCGAGACCGACCAGCACGGGGTCGGTGCGGTTGCGGGCAATGGCCCAGCGACGACCACCTCGTTTGACTGGAGTTGAGACCATCGGGGAGCTCGTTCTCGGATTCAGGGTGCGCACGACCAGAGGGGCAGGACTGCCTGCAACAAATTAGCAGAACACACCGATAAGTGATGAGTTTCCGACTGAGGGTCGATTCGCTCGCCGTGGCCGGGATGTTGCGTTAGTGTTATTGTCCGGATAGCGAATTTCCTCAGCACTGATAGATCGGTTGCGATCGAGATTTCGTTTCTGGCACTAAACAATTGGAACGGCTCGGGGTGGACGTCGGGAATGACCGACGGAAAGTGGTCGATACATGACCGTGATGAAGGCGGTGCTCGGGCGCTATGACGCCCGGTCGGCGGCGACGCTGATCAGCACCGGCGGTGTGCTGCCCCTGCCCGTGATCGCCGTGCTGGCGCCGGAGGCCCTCCAGCCCGGTGGCCTGCTACCGCTGCTCGGTATCTGGATGTTCATTGCAGCGGCATTCACAGTCACCGCGATCAAGCATCGTCTCACCGATGTCCAATTCGCGGTCCTCGGCGGCTTCGGGATCATCGGGATCTGCGGCACGTCGGCGATCCTGGCCGCCCCCAGGGCGTCGGAGGCTGTTCTCGCGCTGGTGGCGGTCATCCCAACGATCGCCGCGATATCACCCTCGATACCGCTGACGCTGTCGCTGGTCACCTTGGCGGTGGCCGGCTCGACCACGGTGCTGACGTTCACCACCGTGTCGACGGCGTCGCTGCTGATCAGCATGGGCGCGATGATGGGCACGATCACGGTGCCGGTGTTCCTGGTCGTCGCGTTGCGCCGATCCCTGGAGGCAACTCTGGATCGGCAGACCCGTCTGAGCGGGATCGATCCGCTGACCGGACTGTTGAATCGTCGCGGGTTCCTGGCCCGGGTCGCCCAACTGCTCGCCGCGGCGCGGGTGTCGCAGGGCTGGATCGGCATCCTCCTCATGGACATCGATCACTTCAAGAAGGTCAACGACCGACACGGCCACCTCGCCGGCGACGGCGTCCTGCTGTCGGTGGCGGCCACGATACGAGAGGTGGCACCGTCCGGGTCGGTCGTCTGCCGCTTCGGCGGGGAAGAGTTCCTGGTCTTCTGCGTCGCTCGCGACGAGACCGAACTCCTCGCGTCCGCGGAACAGTTTCGTACGGCGGTGTCCGACGCGGCTCCCGTGACATTGAGTGTGGGTGGTGTGTGCGCGCCCCTCGTAACATCCACCCGCAAGACCGCTTCGTCCACGGACGACGTGGTCTCGGAGCTCCTCAGCCGGGCCGACGATTGTGTCTACGCCGCCAAGGAACAGGGCCGCGACGTCTCGGTGGTCGAGTCGATGGATCCGATTGTCTGGCACAAGCCGGCACTTCGTCCAGTGGCGGTCGATGTCGGAACACCCCCACCCACCGACAGCCTGTTCACGCTCTTCTCCCGTCGAGCACGTGAGGCCGCCGACGTCGAGGTCTGAGGTATGCGGTGCTACCGCTGTCAGGCGCCGAGCGCGAGGCGAGCGTCGGTCGGCGTCTGAAGAGCATCGGCCTCGTCGCGCATACGACGCCAGGTCTTCGGCGACGTCAGCTCCGGTAGGGCCGCACGATCCCACCACATCAGGCGCGTGTTGTACCGCTCGTCGGGGAACGGCGTCGGCGAAACGCTCGTGTCGACGCGTCCGCCACCCGATTCCCAGCGTCTCAGCACATGTTCCGCAGCCGTCGCCATCATGTGCTGGACTCCGGACATCTCCATGATCACCAGGCCGAGCCGCGACAGCTGACCCGCGACATCCGCCGCGATCGGCGATCGCTCGTCCACCCACGCCGTCTTGACCTCCACGACCCCGCCCGCGAGCCGTTCCTCGATCGAGTTCACGAGTTGCACCTGGCCCGGCTGACCTGCCCATTCCTCCAACGCATGCGACTGCGCCGCAGCAACGAACCGAGGCTGTACACGCAGGCCACCGCACACCTGGCCGGAAGTGTCGAGAACGGTGAAGAAGAAGGCCGTCCCCTCGGCCGAGACGACGGAATCGAAATCGAGGGCCGCCGCACATCCGTGACGGGTGTAGGCGGCATCCGCGCCGTTCAGGTACTCATGCCAGAGTCCGGCCTGTTGACGCGGATCGGCCGCGATCACCGTGTAGCCTCGGTCACAATCGGGCCGTGGGACCCGTAGAATGCCGACGGTATTCACGCTTCGGGTCCGTATCATCGCGGTATTCAGCCTTTCAACAGCATGCCAATGACACAAAAGTTCACTGGCCTCATGCGCAATGTTGCCATAGTGCACGTCTTCGTGGGTTGGCTACTTCATAAGCTACCCCACCACCGCTGTGGCGCGGCTTCTTCGAGTGCGCGACTATATGCTGATGCGCTCGCCCATCGAAGCCTCGCCAACGCTCTATTCCGAGACTTCCCTGCCGCCCGAACTGTCCGAGGGTTCCGACGTCCTCTTCTTCGACATCACCGCCGATTCGGCAGAGGCCCTGCGAGGCCTCCTTCCGCCCGATGAAGCGGAGGCCGAGGAGGCCCGGTTCGCCTACTACCCGTGGCGCCGCACAGTGGTCAAGATCCCTGGTCCGCGTTCGTATCGGCGCCTACGTCTCGACCGCAACCGACACAAACTCACCACCGCCGACCAGGAGCGGGGCCGGCAACTGAAGGTCGGCATCGTCGGCCTGAGCGTCGGACACTCCATCGCGCTCACCCTTGCCCTGGAGGGCCTCGCCGGCGAGTTACGCCTTGCGGATTTCGATTCACTCGAGCTGACAAATATGAATCGCATTCCTGCATCATTGATGGATATCGGGGTCAACAAAGCGGTCGTCGCGTCTCGAAGAATATCGGAAATCGACCCTTATATCTCAACAACGATATTCGACGAAGGAATCACCACTGAGAATGTCGATACATTTCTGGATGGTCTCGATATCGTCGTCGAAGAATGCGATTCCTTTGACGCGAAAGTATTGATCCGAGAGCGCAGCCGGACACTCGGCATCCCCGTTCTCATGGAGACCAGCGACGGCGGGACACTCGACGTCGAACGGTTCGACCTCGACCGCGATCGACCACTCTTTCATGGCCTGGCCGGCGACCTGCGCGCCGACGATCTCGTGGGCCTCGACCGCGGCGCCGTCACCGCGCTTGCGGTTCGGGTGCTGGAGCCGGCCAAGGTGACCGCCGCGATGGCCGCATCCGCTCTGGAGCTCGGGTACACGGTGACGGCCTGGCCTCAACTCGGTGGCGACGTTCTGCTGGGCGGAGCGTCGGTGGCGGCGGCGGTCCGACGTCTGGTGCAAGACAGGCCGCTGCCGTCGGGGCGGGTCCGGTTCGACCGGGACACGTGGCTCGGCGACATCGTCGACCCTCTGGCCGACCCATTAGTCATGCAAACGAAAAAGGTTCTCCCTGAACAGAATCTGACAAAAGAGACGTGCCCCGAGGACTTGTCGGATTCGGCGCTGGTCGTGGACGCCGCGAACCGTGCGCCGTCGGCCGGAAATCAACAACCGTGGCGCGTCACTGCCGATGCCGACGGCGTGACGATCGCGCTCGACCCCGATCGGACCTCGACACTCGACCTCGGGCACCGCGCCTCGGCCGTGGCGGTCGGGGCCGCCGCAGCCAACGCGCAGATCGCCGCGGCGAGCCGAGGGATTCTGGGTGCGACCAAGCTCATCGACGAACCCGATCAGATCGCCATACGCATCAGCCTCGGGCCCGCTGGAGCGTCTTCCGACCCCGACCACCGCGACACCGATATGCAATCCCTGCGCAGTCGGTCGACCCGACGCGGACTCGGCGACCGCTCCCCCGTTTCACCTGGCGATGTAAACCAGTTGGTCGACGTCGCGACAACCGAACAAACCCGGCTGAATGTTTTGACTGATCGGACGGATATCAGCCGGTCCGCAGCGATTCTCGCCTCCTCCGACCGAATTCGATTCCTCACCCCCGAACTGCACCGGGAAATGTTCGCGGAACTGACCGACGATCCGGCCAACCCGATCGGCATACAGATCAACTCCCTCGGTTTTCCGCCCGCGATGATGGAGATGATGGGCTTACTCCGCCGTTCCGATGTGATGGCGTTGCTCGACGAGTGGGGTGGCGGCAACGCGCTCGGCGCCGACGCGGCCGGCCGGGTCGAGTCTGCATCGGCGATGGTCACCCTGATCCAGACCGGCACCGACACTGCCTCGTTCCTCCGCGCCGGCCTGGTGATGCAGCGACTGTGGCTTGCCGCCGAGCGACTCGGGTTCGCAGTGCACCCGATGACACCCTGCTTCCTCTACGCCCAGAACGACGAGGAGGCACGGAGCCTGTCGCCCGCGCACGGCGACGAACTGGCCACGCTGCGCCGCGAGATGCTCACGGTGTGCCCGGTCGGTCCGGGCGAGACACCGACGGTGGTGTTGCGGTTGTCGCGAATCGAAGACGGGCCGCGGTAGGTCGGCTTTACCGTTCGGCTGAGTGCCGGTCGACCAGACGGCACGCCCGATCAAAACCATCTCGGCTCGTGGCGATCTGCGCTCGTGCATGTTCGCGCAGCGGTTCGCGCACGTCGGCGGCACGCTGCCACGCCGATTCGATTGCTGTCGACAGCGTCTCCTCGAGACCTGCGGCCCGCAGGTCGACCAGTGCCATGCCGTCGTCGCCGAACATGTCCGCGAGGCCCACGAATTTGTCGTCGTAGTAGCCGGTCGACGTCAGCGCGACAACCGGAATGCCCTGCGACAGTGCGAAGACCGCCAGGTGATAGGCGCCGGTCACCATCACCCGACATCGCGCGACCCGTGCCGCCACCTCCTCGGGCTGCACGTAGCGGCCCGGCGGAGAGCTGACGTTCGCATACCCGCGAACCAGCGGCATGGTGGATCGTCGGTCCTCCGAATCGAATTCGGAGATGATCAGCGGCGCCAGCGTGGCGTCGTGTGCGTCAGCGGTCGCGCGCAGCACCTTGCCGACGATCTGCTGCACCTCGGCCCCCACGGGCGAATATGCGGCCACCCGCAGACAGAGGCCGAGATCGGAACCCAGGTGATCGGGCCGCAGGCCGTAGGCCAATTCGATGGCGTCGTCGCCGGTGACCATGACGCGGTCGCCCGGAACCCCGAGCCCCGCGAGGAGATCGGGACCCCGCCGTCGTTCCCGCACGGCGATGAGCCCGGCCTTGGGCAGCACCCGCTCAGCACGGGTGCGCAGATCGGCGCTCGTCAACGGCCCGAGGCCCTGACCGACCAGCGCGACCGGAACACCGTTGGCCTGCGCACGTTCCATCAGTGCGAAGACGCGGCGGGACTGTATTTCGTCGGCGTCGGTGAGGTATCCGCCACCCAGCACGAGCAGCAGCGATGCGGCGTCGACCGCGGCAAATGAGCCGCGGGTGGCCGCCGCGGGTGGTGGGGCGACGTCACCGTCGACGGCATGGTCGTCGCCCTCGGCCCGTGCACCGGGCCGCACGCGGGCCAGGGCCGCCCGCACGGTCCGCGCCGCCCGACGGCGCGTCCGGACCCAGCCAAGCGCGACCGGTCCGACGCGATGCGGGCCGAGACGACCCGCATATCGCTCCAATGGACCCGGGCCTGACCACGGATCGGCACCCTTCACGGTGATCGCCATCGCATCCGGGAAATAGGCCCGCAGCAGCCACGGGGTGTCTGTGAGCACCCCGATCTGCGCGTGCGGCCATCGCGCGCGAAGTCGGGCGATGGTGACCTGCAGCATCGCGTGGTCACCGTTGTTGCGCAGCCAGTACTCGCTGTTCTCGATGAGGATTCGCGGGCCGCGGCCGTCGTCTCCGCGTCGGCTTGCCCGCTCCTCCCGGTTCGTGTTCGTGTTCGTCTCCACCGTCACCGATCCTCAGTCGCGGGCCGGATCATCGACCAGGAGACGGCGTGGGGCGGCCGACCGTCGCAGCGCCGGCGCCACTGGGCGCCCGCGGAGCAGGCCTTCGACGCTGCCCGCCTCAATCGCCCGGCCGTAGACGTCCAACGATTCCCGAACGGCATCGATCGTCAGGTCGATGTCGGCGTCGGTGTGAGCGGCAGACGTGACGAACGACTGTCCCAGCACACCACGTTCGATGAGTTCCTGCAGGAAGAGCGTGCGGTAGGCCTGCGACGGCCCTCCAGAGGGATCACGTGTGGCGAACACCAGACACGACGGCCGGCCCAATGCCTCCACGTACCCGGTGAGACCGCTGTCGGCGACCACGGCGTTGACCCCGTCGGCCAGGCGACGCCCCGCGGACTCCATGCGCTCGATCGGATCGTCGGTGGCGTAGGCGCGGACGACCGCGCGAAAGGCCGCCAGCGACGCGGTCTCCGGTCCGTGCGTGGTGGAGAGCAGGAAGACACGATCCCGGTCGGTGTTGAGGCCGCCCAGTTCCATCACCTCGCGGCGCCCGGCCAGTGCTGAGATCGGGAACCCATTGCCCATTGCCTTTCCCCAACACGACAAGTCGGGTGTGACGCCGTAGACCGACTGCGCGCCGTGCTCCGACCACCGGAAGCCGGTGATCATCTCGTCGAAGATCAGCAATGCGCCGTGCCGGTCGCACAGGTCCCGAACAGCCTGCAGGAAACCGGGAACCGGCTCGGCCATGGCGGTCGCAGCCTCCATGATGACCGCGCACACCTCCCCCGGTCGGGCCTCGAAGACGGCTGCCAACGAGTCGGCGTCGTTGTAGGTGAAGCGCTCGGTCTTGGCGAGCACATCTGCGGGGATGCCTGCCGACATCTCGGTTCCACCGATGAACCAGTCGTCGACGGAGAAGAACGGGTGATTGCAGATCGCCACCACCTCCCGTCCCGTCGCCGCGCGGGCCAGGCGCACCGCCGCCGTTGTGGCATCCGAGCCGTTCTTGGCGAACTTCACCATGTCGGCGGTCGGGACCAGACGCAGGAAATCCTCGGCCGCGTCGACCTCGAGCCGAGACGGCCGGGAGAAATTCATCCCCTCTGCGATGGCCGCGCATGCCGCCTCGACGACCGGCGCGTAACCGTGACCGAGGGTCACCGATCTCAGTCCGATGCCGTATTCGACATATTCGTTGCCGTCCACATCCCAGACGCGGGCCCCGCTGCCGCGCTCGATGATCGGCGCCATGTGATCGGGATACTGGTCTGCCCCACGGGCATAGGTATGTGCCCCGCCCGGGACGAGTTGATGCAGTCTGTGCTGCAACCTGTTCGACGTCGTAAACGACCGTTTCTGCTCGATCACGAGGTAGCCCTCCTGCTCTGCTCGGGCCGGCGCGCACCCGCGGGTGCGGTGTGCGCACCGATGTCGACGGTGTCCACCACCCAGCGTCCGTCGAGTTCCGGATAAGCCCGTGAGACCTCGGCGAGGAGGTCGGGCACGGTGAGCAGCACGGCGTCGGGCTGCGCGGCGACCATGTCGGAAGGCGACACGATCGGGATGTCGGTGCCGGGCATGCGGCGTCCGTGTTTGGCGGGCGAGGCGTCACCGACCGCGTATACCAGCGAACGGTCGAGACCCGCGAGACACATCAATGCCACCGCCCGCGACGCGGCCCCGTAGGCACACACCCGTCGGCCGGCTGTCCGCTCGGCGAGCAGCCAGTCGCGCAACGCGTCGACGTGCGCGTCGGTGGACTGTTGCAGAGCGTGCACCACGTCCGGATCGGTCATCGCCGCGTCGCGCTGCAGGATCTGCTCGATACTCGAGTCGGGCTCGGTCGATCCGTGCATGGCGGCGACCAGAACTGTGCCGCCGTACAGGTCGTACTCCCATGCGGTGGCCGGACTCATCCCCGCCTCGGCGAGCAGTGCGCTCAGCGCGGGCATCGAGTAGTAGGCGAAATGTCCGTGGCGCAGAGCATTCCATTGCCCGAGCCGAACGATCGTGTGCAGTGAGTGGTATTGGATCAAGAGCACACCGTCGCCGGATGTGGCCGCGGCACGTTCGATGAAGGCCGCACGCTGGTCCGGCCGGTGCATGATGCCGAAGCAGTCGAGCACCACATCGGCTGTGTCGGCGACGGTGAATCCTCGTTCGGACAACAGCGGCAACCACGTCCCACCGTGCGGGCTGCCGAACTCGCGCACGGTGGTACCGCGCAGCCACCCGGCGTCGGCAACGTCGGTGACGGCCTGCCGCGCCTGAACGCGCAGGGCGTCGGGCTCGACACCGCGTGGCTCGTCGGTGACGGTGTCGTCCTCGGCCAACTGCGCGAGCCCACAGGCGGTGCAGAGATCCATGGCGAGGCGATGCGCCGACTCCGCCGGATCGACCGGGGTTTCGGCGGACGGGAAGTGGTCGGCGGCCGGCACCGATCCGAGGTCCAGGACGCGGTGGAGCGCGGCGATCTCACACGCGCGGCAGACGGTCATGCTTGTATGGCCCTGTGCAGATCGAAGAGACGAACCTCGCCGACGTGGTCGTGATGCGGCCGCAGCCATTCCGCGACGACCGCGGACTGTTCACCCGGACCTTCGACGCCACGATCTTCGACGAACACCTCGGCCGTCCTGGCGCGTCCGCGGCGTTCGTGCAGGACTCGCAGTCCCGGTCGGCCCTCGGCGTGATCCGCGGCATGCACGGACGCTCCGGTCGGGGTGAGGCCAAACTGGTCCGGTGCGCACACGGTGCCGTGCATGACGTACTGGTCGACATACGCCCCGAATCCCCGAGTTTCGGTGTCCAGCAGGCTTTTCTGCTCGACGACGCCGACTTTCGGCACCTCTACGTACCGCCCGGCTTCCTGCATGGCTTCCAGGCGCTGACGCCGCTCGCCGACGTGTGCTACCGCATCGACCGCCCACACGATCCGTCCGAGGACATCGGCGTCGCATTCGACGATCCCGACCTCGACATCCGATGGCCGCTGCCGGTGACCGTCGTGTCCGACCGCGACCGGGCCGCCGGCAGCTGGCAGCAATTGCTCACGCACGTGCGTTGATCCGGCGCATCGTGCCGTCGAGGTCACCCTGCTGCTGGAGGAACTCGAGACGCTTGAGACGGGTGAACCGGTCGGTGAAGGCCTCTGCCGTCAGGCCGAAGTCGGTGTAGGCCCGGTACAGCTCGGCGGCCCCGTCGGGGATCGACCACTGTGCCTCGTAGTCCAGTTCCGCACGCGCCCGCGAGAAGTCCACTCGATACGACCGGGGATCCGGTCCGCTCTCGCCGGTGATCACGACTCGGGACCCGGGGACCACATCACCCACGGCCGACGCGATCTCGGCGACCGTCAGGTTGTTGGTCTCCGTACCGACGTTGTACGCACGACATGAGATGGTCTCCCGAGGCGCGGTGAGACACACCAGGAACGCCTTCGCGATGTCCTGCGCGTGCACGAGTGGACGCCACGGCGTACCGTCGGACAGCACTTTGACCTCGCCGGTCAGCACCGCGTGGCCGACCAGATTGTTCAGGACGATGTCGGCACGAAGTCGTGGCGAGAAGCCGAAAGCCGTTGCGTTTCGCAAGAATACCGGTGTGAATGTGTCGTCGGCGATGGCGGCGACGTCATCCTCGACACGAACCTTGCTCTCCGCGTAGGGCGTCAACGGCCGCAACGGCGCTTCTTCGGTGACGAGGTCGTCGCCGGCCGAACCGTACACCGAGCACGTCGACGCGTAGAGGAACCGACCGACGCCGGACTCCTTGGCGAGCTTCGCCAAGCGCACCGACGCGTGGTGGTTGATGTCGTGGGTGATCTCCGGCGCGAGCGCACCGAGCGGGTCGTTCGACAGCGCCGCCAGATGCACGACCGCGTCGAACCCGGACAGCTGGTCGGCCGTCACGTCTCGGAGATCGGTTCGAACGGCGGGTGGGTCGTCGGGTGCGGGCCCGAGGACGCACTCGGCGAAGTAGCCGTTGTCCAGTCCGGCCACCTCGTGTCCGGCCGCGGCCAGGACGGGCACCATGACGGTGCCGAGATAACCCTGGTGCCCTGTCACGAGTACGCGCATGGTCACTGTCCTCCACAATCGATCGTCATCTTCTCGACCACGAATGCCTCGGCATAGGGCCGGTGGCACTGCACACCACGCATCCGGGCGAGACCGGCAAAGGCCTCATGGTCGAACCAGTCCCGGTCGACCTGCGAGGGGTAACATTCGGTCAGCAGCCTCGACTTCTCGCTGATCGTCGCCTCGGAGACCGCGTGGAACGCAGTCGGTGTGGGAGTGTCGGTCTCCCACTTGAGGATCTCGTAGCCGAGGATGAGATGGTCGCGGAACTCGGTCGGCACCAGTTCCGCGAGGAGCCGATGATCCTGATGGGCATCGTGTCGCTGGGTCGCGAACACCAGGTCCGGATCGGAGTCACGCCGAAAAGCGCTGAGCGCCCTCTTGACCCGACCCCAGTGCTCGGGTGTACGGCCGTCCGGGATGTCGCCCACGGTGAGGTCGATCTGGGCCCCGGGGGCAAACGCGGCGAGAGCCTTACGCTCCTCGGCCTCGCGGTCGCTCCCTCCTCCGGACAGGACGAGGGCGCGTACGCGCAGCCCGGGGTGCGCGCGAGCCAGGGTGAGCAGCGTGGCGCCCATTCCGATGGCGACGTCGTCGCAGTGCGCTCCGAGGACGGCGATCTCGGTCAGGCGGGTGGGGCGCAGGTCGATCATCCGAGTGCGTCTGCGTTCTCCCACACCATCCACGGCCGGTCGCCGCGGTGGTAGCCCGCGTCGAGGTCCGCGCGTTCCTTGAAGGTGTCGGCCGGTTTCCAGAATCCGAGGTGCTTGTAGCCGAACAACCTCCCCTGCGACGCCAGAGTGCCGCAGACGTCCGCGACGAGGTCACCACCCTCGGGAAGGTAGTCGAAGATCTCCTGGGTCAGTACGAAGAATCCGCCGTTCTCCCAGATCGCCAGCTCGCTCACCGGGGTGATGTTCTTGACCTCACCGTCGTCGGTGATGTCGACGCAGTGGAACGACGATTGCGGCGGAACGATCATCATCGACGCCGCCGCGCCGGAGGACCGGAACTTGTCGATCACGTCGTCCAGCGGCGCGTCGGTGAGCACGTCGGCATAGTTCGCCAGGAACTGTTCGTCGCCGTCGAGGTGGTCGCGAACCCGGCGCAGGCGTTCACCGATCGCCGATTCGGCGCCGGTGTCGACGAAGGTGATCGACCAGTCGCTGATGTCGGAATGCAGCAGTTCCACCTGCCCGTTCCGGATCACGAAGTCGTTGGAGAGCGATTCCTGATAGGTGAGGAAGTAGTTCTTGATATGCGCCGCACCATATCCGAGACACAGGATGAATTCCTTGTGACCGAAGTGAGCGTAGTAGCGCATCACGTGCCAGATGAGCGGTCGCGGCCCGACCAGCTGCATCGGCTTGGGGACGACATCGTCTGCGCTGTTACGCATCCGCATGCCATAGCCACCGCAGAACAGTACGACCTTCATGGCAGGATCACCCTCATTTCAGAACGGGACGTGCGAAGTGCAATTCCGGTAGCGGATAGACGATCTGGCCGCCCCACTCCGATACGTAGGCGAGTTGCTCGGAGATCTCCGCTTCGAGATTCCATGGCAATACCACGATCACGTCGGGCCGGTCCTTGTCTATCTGATCGGGTTCATGGATCGGGATACGGGTGCCCGGAGTGAACCTGCCGTGTTTGTAAGGGTTGCGATCCACGGTGTATTCGAGGAGGTCGGTACGGATGCCGCAATAATTCAGCAGCGTGTTGCCCTTGCCCGGCGCACCGTAGCCGACGACGCGGCGGCCCTCGGCACGCTGTGCGAGCAGGAAGCGCAGCAGTTCCTGTCGGGCGGCGTCGGCCCCCGACTGCATCGTCAGATAGCCGCTGATGTCGTGCAATCCGGCGGCGGCCTCGGCGGCGAGAGCCCGGGTGTAGCGCTCGCTCGGTTCGCCCGCGACCCCCTCAGGTCGCGCCCACACCCGGATCGAACCGCCGTGCGTGCTGATGAGTTCGGCGTCGACGACGCTCAGGCCGGCCGTTGCGAGTGCCCGCGACGCCGACAGCAACGTGTAGTACTGGAAGTGCTCGTGATAGATCGTGTCGAATTGTCCGAGCTGCACCAGATTCTGAGCGTGATGGACCTCGATGCTCAGCCAGCCGTCGTCGGCGAGCAGGGCGCGCAACGCCTTGGTGAACCCGAGCAGGTCGGGGATGTGGGCGTAGACGTTGTTGGCCGCGACGAGATCGGCGGGCCCGTACTCCTTGCGCACCTGCTCGGCCGACTCCTCGTCGAGGAACGCGGTCAGGGTCGGCACACCCTTCTCGCGGGCAGCGGCACCCACGTTCACCGACGGTTCGATGCCGAGGCACCCGATCCCGCGCTCGACCACGTGTTGGAGCAGATAGCCGTCGTTGCTGGCCACCTCGACGACGAAAGATTCGGGTCCGAGTTCCAGTCTGGTGGCGGCGTCGTCGACGAATCGACGCGCATGCTCCACCCAGCTGTCGGAGAAGGACGAGAAGTACGCGTACTCGGTGAAGGTCTCGTCCGGGGTGATCAGCGCGGGGATCTGCAGCAGTAGGCAGTCCTCACACAGTCTTAGATGGAGCGGAAAGGTCGGTTCGGGCAGGTCGAGGTCTTCGGCGGTCAGGAACCGTTCGCAGGGCGGAGTGGCCCCCAGGTCCAGGACACTGCGGAGTCGGGTCGATCCGCACAGTCTGCATTGCATCAAAGTCTCTCCCAGGCAACGACAAGGCGGTCGACCCTCGTGACGCGGCTACTCTATCCCGAGCAGCGCCTTCGCGGACCCCAAACCCCGGTTCACTTTAGCAATACCGATTGGCTCGCCGCGCGTTACACGATCTCGGTGGCGATCCCTTCGCGAGTTGTTTTCGCCCACGTCACCGGCGCCGCGATCTGCCTATAGTCGTGTGGTGACCCGAACGCGAGAATCGTTGCGAGGTGTGAGCGCGGGCAGGGGGCGCCTCGCCCGACTCCTGCGCATCGTCGCGGCGATGCTCATGCTCGTGGTCGCTGTGTCGTCGGGCTGTGGGTCGACTCGTCAGGTGCGCGTCGCACAACCCACAAATCTGACCAGTCCCGTCTGTGGATTCTGGTACGGGATCGGCGCATCACCCAGCCCGGCCGAGGCCGCGGCGGTGGCCCGACGGTACGGAGTGGTTGTTCTGAACTCATGGGATCAACCGATCATGAAGCTGATCAAGAGTCTGAATCCGTCCGCGAAAGTTCTTGTCTACAAGGATCTGTCCAGTACGCGTAACTATGCAGGCGCGGTAGCCAACGGTGGCGACGCTGCGCGGCTGCCCACCGGTGTCGGCTACGAGTATGCCTCCCGCAATCATCCCGATTGGTTCGCATCCGACGCGCAGGGACGCCGCATCGAATGGGACGAAGCCTATCCCCAGCACTGGCAGATGGCCGTCTGGAACCCGGCGTACCAGCGGTATTGGGCAGACCGGGTGACCAAAGAGGTCGTCTCCCAGGGTTGGGACGGGGTCCTCGCCGACAACGACTTCTACCGACTGCAGTTCTATTCGAGCAGACTCCTGAAGGGCACCGGGTCGGCCGAGCAGACCAACGCGCAGATCCGCCGCGGCCTCGACAAGATGGTCGGCATCGCCGGATCTGAACTCAATCAGGCCGGCAAACTGTTTGTGCCGAACATCTCCGAGGCACGCATGACGCCCGGCCGTTGGACCTCGCATTCACGCTTCGGCGGTGGGATGGAGGAGAACTTCGCGACCACCGGCACCGGCGCCCTGCTGCCGTTCGACTCACCGCAGTGGAACGAGATGCGGTCCACGGCGGCACGCGGTGACAAGCTCCTGCTGCTGGTCACGGCAGGCGCAAGCCCGCAGACGGCCCGCACCGGATACGCGTCTGCAGCGCTTCTCGCCGGACCGAAGACCTGCTGGATGAGCGCCACCACCTCCGACTACAGCACGCCCACGTGGACCCCGGAGCAGAACTCGCCTCTCGGTGCGGCGACCGGACGGGCGACGCATACTCCGTCGGGAGTGTGGACCCGGGGCTTCCTGGGTGGTTCGGTCGCGGTCAACCCGACCGATCACCCCGCGTCCGTGTCGGGTGCCGACGCCAACAACGGCGGACCGGTCCGGCTGCCCGCACGCTCGGGTACCGTCGCCATCTCGTGAGGTCGCGCGGCCCGGCCACGTCGGTTCAGCGCGCCGATAACCGCTCGTAGAGGCGCAGATGCGCCTGTGCCGACACCTGCGCATCGAATCTGCGGCGGGCATACTCGCCCATCGTGGCACCGATCCGGTCCGGCCGGGGCTCGGCGAACAGTCGCCGCAGTTGCGCGGCCAGTGCCGCGACGTCGCCGGGCGGGGCCAGGAACGCCTCGGTCCCGTCCACGGTCAGCATCTCCGCCACCCCACCGGTGTCGGTCGCGACGACGGGTTTGCCCGCACCCATCGCCTCCGCGATGACCAGCGGCTGCTGTTCCATCAGCGATGGCAGGACGAGGGCATCGTGGTGTTCGAGGAGGTCCGCGACGTCAGATCGGAACCCCAGGAACTCGACCCGCCCGGCCAGCGGCCCCGCCGCGACCGCCGACTCCGCGACACGACGTTGCGGACCGTCTCCCGCGATGGTGAGCGAGGCATCGGCCGGCATGACGTCCGGCACGGAGAGCGCAGCGAGCAGGTTCAGCACGGCTTTGCGCTCCACGAGCAGCCCGACGAAGATCAGCCGCCGCACCGGCCCGGTGGGCGGCATGCAGGGCGGTAACAGCACACCATTGTCGATGTGGGTGAGCTTGCGCGGTGGCACGTGCAGTCGCCGCGTCAGGAACTCGGCCATCGCCGTCGACGGAACGACCGTCTGATCCACGATCCTGGCGACCACGGCGTCGCCGGTCAGGACGGCCCGCGTGTAGCGCGATGGGCCATCGGCGTCGGCGACGACGCGAAACCACGGCTCGCCCACGTCGTCGGGAACACCGTGATAGGTGTGCACGACAGCCCCCACTCCGCGGGCACCGGCACCCAGGCCGACCATCGCGAGGCCCGCCCGGCGATCCTGTGCGTGTACCACTTCGGGGTGCCAGGCGCGGATCCGGGCACGTAGGTCCCTGGCCTGCCGGACATTTCCTTTGTTTCCGAAAACAACGGGTTCGTGGCGGCCGTCGATGAGATGTGCGTCGCGAAGTGGGGGCGGACCGAACACACGAACGTCGTGGCCGAGGCCGACGAGCGTATGGGCAAGGCGGATGGTGACGTCGACCGGCCCGCCGCTGTCCTGGGTGAGGACGTAGGCGATCCTAGTCACGCCGCGCCACCTCCCCGACCACCGTGGCGACCTCGTCGGCCATGCGCCGCCGACTGAAAAGGGTTTCCGCGCGCCGTCGGGCCATCGCGCCCTCCGTCGCCCGCAGCCGCGCATCCGTCAGGCGCGCAACGATGGCCGCGGACAGCGCGCCGACGTCACCGACCGGCAGCACGGCCCCGGTATCCGCGACACTCTGCCGGATGCCGCCGACGTCGTAGGCGACGACGGATCGGCCGAGGGCCATCGCCTCCAGCGGGACGAGTGCCATCCCCTCGGCGCGCGACGGGACTGCCACCACGTCGGCAGCGGCCAGGAACCGGTCGGCGTCGTCACGGTGTCCGGCCCAGTGCACCGACTCGGCGCTCGCTGCCGGGTGCGCGTGCAGGCGATCCCGATCCGGTCCGTCTCCGACCAGGACGAGTCGTGCGTCAGGTACCGCCGCCACGATGTCGCCCCAGGCGTCGAGCAGCAGGTCCTGCCCCTTGAGTGGCGCCAAGCGGCCGACGCAGGTCACCACCGGCGCCGGGCCAAAACCGAGTTCCTTCTTGGCGATCCCCGCATCCTCGGGACGGAGACGGTCCACGTCGATCCCGTTCGGGATCACGGTCGCCGTGCCGCGCACACCATGTTCACGGCCGTCATGGAGTTCGTCGTCGCTGACACAGATGATCCGGTCGGTCCACCGTGTGGCGAACCGTTCCCAGTACAGTGCCGCGCGGCCCGCGAGCGAACTGTCGGAGCGAAACGACCACAGGTGCGGCTCGAACAGTGTCGGCCTGCTCCGTCGGATGGCGAGTCGCCCGGCGAGCCCGGCTTTCGATCCGTGCAGGTGAACGACGTCGGGATCGACGTCAGCCACGATGCGGCGCAGTGTGAGCGTTTCGCGTGCGGTGGCCGGACCCGGCGACCGTCCGGCCGACCACGCGCGGGCCGTCGCACCCACATCCCGCACCGCACCCGGCAGCCAACCGCTGCCGGGACAGGCGACCTGCGGCTCCCACCCGCGATGGAGCTGGTCCTCCACGAGGGCCATCACCACAGCGGCAACGCCGGCGTCGACCGGTTGGGAGACGTGCAGGACCCTCACCGGCGCTGTTCCTTCCGCAGTTCGCGCATCTCGCCGACCACGGCGCGGTTGGCGAGGAACCCGACACCGGCGAAACATGCGACGAGCAGAACACCTTCGACGATGGCCTCGATCCAACTGACCGGGTGCGACATCACCCCGAATCCGAACAACGCCAGATGAACTGCATAGCAGAACAATCCGGGCACGGCGAGACCGACGATCGCACGGCCCACCGTGCGTGCGGGAGGTGCAACGCCGGCCTTCACGGTCACCGCCAGCGTCACCGGCACCAGGATGACGACCGCGATGAGCTGCGCGGCCGCGGCGGCCACCACGCCGTAGCGCGTCAACGTGAACAGCAGCGCGAGCAGCAAGACCAGATGGGCCACCTCGAGCGCCAGATAGGTCCGCGTCCAGCCGACCACCCGAATCGCTTCGTAAAAGGTGCACAGCAAGCTGATGCCGAGGCCGTAGCCGCACAGCACGATGAGTACCGGGATCGCGGGTTCCCACCGTTCACCAAGCACCACCACGCTGCCCGACATGATGGCGATGAGCACATAGAGCCCGCCGGCACTCAGCAACGTGGCGTAGGTGAAGCGGCCGACGGCGCCACTGATCTGGTCCCCCTCACCGCCGCGGATCAGTCCGGTGTAGTACGGGAACGCGACACTGCCCAGCACGACGGCGATCATGATGTAGGGAATCCATGCGATTCGGTAGGCCAATGAGTACTCACCGACGTCGTCGGGTCCGAGGACGCGTGAGATGGTCGGGTAGTCGACGTTGATGAGGACTGTCCACACGATCGCGGCAGGACCGACGACGCGGATCCACCGGGCGGCCTCACCGGCCGCGGTCCGATCCCACCCCGGCAGCAGCCGGACCCCGACGAACGCGCCGAAGATCGGTTGCAGGATCGCCCCGCACAGCAAGCCGTACGCGAGCGAGTATGGTCCGGCACCGGCCACGGCGAGCCCGACGGTGACCACGGCTCCGATCAACGCACTCCCCGCGTCGGGCAGCATACGTTGCCGGAAGTCCAGCGACCGATGCATCAGCGCCATCTGCACACCGCCGAATGCGGTGAACGGGAGACTGATCGCGGTGATCACGATCAGCGGTGCGGAATCGGGCACGCCGAGCAGGTCGGCGACCGGCTCGGATGTTGCTATCAGCACGGCGGCCGCGACCAGACCGACGGCGGTGGACATCAGCGCGACGGTGCGGGCCATCGTCAACGGGTCCCCGTCGGTGCGGGCGATGACGTCGTAGACGCCCATCGCCTGCACCACCTGGGCCATCGACACCAGCGACACCGCGACCGTGATGAGACCGAGTTCGCTCTGGGTCAGGAACGACGCCAGGACCACGGTCACCGCGATCTGGCCGCCCTTGCTCGTGAGATTGATCAGCGCGAGCCAGAACACCCCGTGCGCCGCTCTGACGCCGAGGGTTCGTCCGCCGTCGTCGAGTTCGGCCTCCGGTGAGGCACCCCCGACCGGGTCCATGCTCACGTCAGCACGACCGCCACCAGATCGGCATCAGACGGCAGAGCGGACAGTGTGGCGGTGAGGCTCGAGGTGTTGACCGGTCGCCGCACGACGACGACGGTGGGTGACCCGGGATATGCCTCGTGGGTGGTGACCACCCCGGCCGCGCCGAGCCCCGAACGCACCCCGTCGACCTCGTCGCCGGCGTTCGGATCACCGGCAACGACGCGAACCGCGCGGCCGGCGGTGCCCGCGACGAGCGCCAGCTCGGCGGGGAGTTCACCGTCAGCGGAGGTCCGGACCACCGTCACCGGGCGACCGACGCGGGAACGGGTCAGAGCTCGGTTGATCCGGCCCTCTGGCGAGGGTCGCAACAGGGCCAGTGCGCCGTAGACCACTGCGCCGGCCACCACACCGCACACGATGGCGAGGCCGAGCGCGTAGGCCGGGTTCGGTACCACCTCGTGCACTTCGGCCCGGGTGTCGATCAGCCGCAGTTCGGCCGACGGCGCGAGCAGATTGGCGGCGGAGACCTGCCGGGCGATCGACAGGGCCAACCCACTCGCCACGCCACTGTCGTCGGCGCTCACGGTCACCCGAACCAGGCCGGAGGCCGGCACGATCTCGACCACCACGTCCTGGGCGAGAGTGTCCGGATCGGGTGCACCGGCGACATCCTGACTGGCGGTTGCCAACACCGACGGACTGTTGGCCAGCTCCACCGCAGCAGGCAGCCCGAGCGCGACGACGGAACCGAAGTCCGTGCTGTTGGTCTGCCCGGCCCCCGCGGTCGAGGAGGCCACCAGACTGACCCTCGCCTCGTAGGTGCTCGAGCGCGTCAGCAGCACGACGAGCACCGCGATCAAGACGAGGAGCGCCGCGCCCAGGGCGAGGACGACCCGTGTGGTCACATGCGCCATCAGTTTCGTCATCCAGCATCCTCAGTTCTGTTCAGCATCGCCCGCAGCGTTGCGTCGTATGCCGACATCATCGTCGTGGCACTGTAGTTCGTATCAATCGTCTTTCGGCCCTGTTCGGCCTGGTTACGTCTAAGTGATGGATCGGTCAGCGCGGAGTTCATCGCGTCCGCGAAGGAATCGACCTGACCGGGCGGAACCAGCCACCCGCCGCCGGACCCCAGGATCTCCCGTAGCCCGTCGACATCGCTCGCGACCACCGGCACCCCGGCCGCGAGCGATTCCAGGATCGCGATCGGCAGGCCCTCCCAGTCGCTGGTCAGCACCGTTATGTCGGCGGCGGCCAGCAGCGCCGGCACGTCCGACCGATTCCCCAGGAACCGGACCCGCTCGCCCAGCGGGGCGGCGGCCTGCTCGAGCGCCTGCCGCTGCGACCCGTCACCGGCGACCAGCAACACCGCGTCGGCAGTCACGTGCCCCCAGGCGTCGATCAGCACGTCGTGTCGCTTCTGCGGTTCCAGGCGGGCCAGGGACAGCGCGACGGGTGTCTCCGGCGCCAGCCCCATCGACCGACGCGATTCGACCGGGTCCGGCAGGACCGGGGTCGTGACGGCATTGTGGATGACCGTCATCGGAACGCGGCGCATCCCGGCAGCGCGAAGTCGGCCGGCGATCGCTTCGGCCACCGCCACCACACGGGTGGGCGCGACACTCAACACCCGCGCCGACATCCGGTAATCGCCTGCGCCGACCCCATGGAACACCGAGAGGATCGGGACACCCGGCCGGGCCGCACGCGCGACGACGGTGGCCGAGACATTGTGTGCGACCACGATGTCCGGACGGAAGGCGCGGACCGACGCCGCGGTGGCCCGGCGCGCGGCGAGCAGTCCGCGCACCGACCGTCCGACGAGTGGCACCGGGTAGAACGCGCATCCGTGTCGCCGCACGTCGTCGATCCGCATGCCACCGCTCGATCCGACCCCGGATTCCCAACCGAATTCGCTCCCGCGACCGACCATCTCGACCACGAGGGATTCGGCTCCGCCGACCCCCATCTCGGCGATCACGTGTAATACGCGCACGCTATGTCCACCTGGCGCAGAGGGAACGTGCGTGGATCGCATAGGCAACCGCGAGCACCGACCACAGGGCCAGGTAGTACTCCTCCGACAGCGAGATCGAGGACACCGCGATGGCTGCGAGGCTCGCCTGAACCGCGACGGTCATCCGTGGCGGGGCCCCGTTACGCAGCGCGCGCTCACTCGACACGAAGGCGCCGACGATCAGACCGATGAACACCGCGATGCCGATGATGCCGAGTTCGGCGGCGACCTCGAGGTACATGTTGTGGGTCACCGGCGTCATCTCGGCGATCTCGGCGAGGTTGGAGACACCGGCGTACTCGCTGCGGAACCCGCCCGGGCCGACTCCGAACAGCGGATTGTCGCCGAGCATCTGTGTGGCGACGTGCCAGCGCAACAGCCTGGTGTCGACATTGGATTCGGCGATGTAGCCCTTCTGGCCCAGCGCAGCCGAGACGAGCGGATTCGCGAAGATCCATGCCGCGGTCGCCGCGACGGCGATGGCGATGGCGGCGTAGATGACCGTCCGGAGCCGGATCGCACGACGAACCAGCAGCCAGGTGACCGCAACCGCCAAACCGATCGCCCCTCCTCGCGACAATGTCGCGGCGGCGCCGAGGACGAGCAGCACCGCCGCGCCGCCCAACACGATCTGCTGCATGCGGGTGCGCGGCGTGAACGCGGCCGCCAGCGGCAGTGCGGCGACGAGGACATAGGCGAGGTCGTTGGGGTCGGGGAGCGGACCGGCGGCTCGGAGATCGCCGGACGCGAACACGCTGTACAGAGCCCCGATGGCGGCGACCGCTGCACCGAAGAGCGCAGCCGCGAACACCACTCGCACCGAGACGTCGTGAGCCACCACGTCGACGAGGATCGCGCAGATCACGATGAACGGGATCCAGCGGATGGCGTACTCGACGCTGAACGGTGCGGTGAGGTGCAGTGCCGTACTGAGCAGGACAACCAGCGCCAACGTCCCGAGCACGAGATGCACGGGCTGGAGTTCTGGTAGTCGTTGTTGCCGGATGCGCACCCACAACCAGGTGACGAGGAGGATCACCGCGGGGAGTTTGCCCAGTTGCGGCTGCTGATCGATGAGATAGCCCTCGAGAGGCGCGGTACCCACCACGATCGCCACGGCGGCGGACAGGAAGAACGTCGAATCCGCACGCCCGGAGAGCCATTGACGGGCACGACCAGGTGACACGATCCGCGTGCGGGGTCGCCACACCGTCGTCGCGTCGCTGACCATCGTTGAATCTTCGCCTTGTCTGCCGTGTGCGGACGTGTCTCCCCCGAAGACCACGATGGCATTCGCCCGGTTCAAGAAGCCACAGTAGACTTTCGCATCACCGATCCAGAACCCGCAACACCTGCAGCCGTTTACAGCCACCTGGTTGAACGCGCCGCACCCCGACTCAGGCAGGAGTCACGTGAGGTATGTGAGATCGCGACCGCTGAGGTCGACGCCGAAGGTGACCGTGGTCATCCCGTGCTACAACTACGGCCACTATCTACCGGATGCGGTCGGCAGTGCCTTCACCAATCCGACGGTCGACGTCTCCGTGGTGATCGCCGACAACTGTTCCACCGACGACAGTCTGGACGTCGCCCACCGGCTGGCCGAGAAGTATCCGTCGGTGACTGTCACCGAGCAGCCCTACAACAAGCCTTATCTCGTCAACTACAACGAGAGCCTCGCCAATGTGAGTACCGAGTACGTCGTGGTCCTCGACGCAGACGATCAGCTCACTCCCGGGTCGATCACCCGCTCGGTGGCCTTGATGGAGGCCAACCCCCAGGTGGCCTTCGTGTACGGCCACTGCACTCGATTCAGCGGCTCAACCGGCCGAGCGCGCACACACGTCCGCAGCTGGATGTTGTGGGACGGACCGGACTGGGCCGCACGTCTGTACCGACGTGGCCGCAACATCCTGCTGTGCCCCGAGATCCTGATGCGCACCTCCGCGTTGCAGGACGCGGGGTTGTTCGACACCGACCACCCGACCGGTTCGGACATGTTGTTGTGGCTGCAGATGGCGCTCAGTGGCGGCGGGGTCGGCCGGATCAACAGCGCCGACCAGGCGTTCTACCGTGTGCACGAGCGCAACATGCATTTCGTCAAGGACAGCAAAGGCCTGCTCACCGACCTCACCGCACGCCGGCTCATCTTCGACCTCGCCTTGGAGCGTGCGAGTGATCGCATTCGACCCGAGATCGCCGAAAGCCTCCGCAACAGCGCCCGACAGGCGGTTGCCGGCGAGGCGGCCCAGGGTGCTCAGGACGCCTTCGACGACGCCGACCCCGAATCGAACGACATCGGCGAGGAGCTCGCCGACTTCGCCCGCGAGACGTGGCCGGGCGTCGACGTACCCACCAAGGCGTCCGGCTCGCCGGGTAACGACACCCCAGAACCCGCCTGGCGCACCGCGACCCGCAAACGTGTCCGCACCGCCCGCCACGAGGTCGGCATCCGCCTCAACCGCTACCTCGAGTGGTGACAGGGCCAACCCATCACGACCCGCCAACAGCCCCTACTCCGGAGATTCGTGCGTGATCGCCTTGTATCCGCGAGCCCCCGCACGATCGACAGCCGCACGGACGAGACCGAAGATCAATCCCTGCAGCGCGGCGGCCGCGAGGACTTCGGTGTTGCTGCGCTGCAGGTCTTTCGGGTCGGGTGCATCGGGCTCATCGGAGACTTTCGCCCAGACCTTGTTGAACACGGCACTGGCGGCCATGCCGCCCAGCACACTGACGCCGATCGCGAGCGGCTTGTAGAAGGCTTTGGATACAGAACTCATTCGCAGACTCCTATCGATTCCGGCGACGGATGGCAACGACTGCGCCGAGCGCCAGCACAGCGGCGACGACGGTGCCGATCACGATCTGCCGATTCTCTTGCACGTGGTCGGCAGCATTGTGGAGGTGCTCACCGGCGGCGGCATTGACGCGAGCGGGAACGTCGAGTTTCTTGGCGAGTGCGTCGACGGTCTCGGCGAGCTCCTCGCGCTGCTGTTCCACGGGTGGTGGGTTGTCGACGGCCGGTGCGGTGTTGGTGGGCCCGGTGTTGCCGGGCTCGGCGGCTGGGCTGGTCATCGGAGATGCTCCTTCACTGTTTCGACGTCACGCTGGACGCTGGCGGCGGTGGCCTGCGGGGCAGGCGGGACGGCGGATTTGGCGCGTTGCGCGCCGATCGCGGCCGCGACGCCACCGATGATCAGCAGAATGACGCCGACGATCACTGCCGCGAGCCACGCGGCCACCGCGTTGGCCAGCCCGAGGACCGCGGCCGTCACCAGCGTGCCGAGGCCGAAAAGCAGGAGCAAGGTACCGATTCCGGTGATGCCGACGCCGATCCCCAGGCGTGTGCCCTTGGTCTTGACCTCGTCGAGAGCATCGCGGATCTCTGTTCTCACCAGCGTGGTGGTCTGGTGCTGTAATCGTTCGACGAGCTGTACGGTCGACAACTCCTCTGTTCTGTGCTCGGCCATGATGCCGCTCCTTGGGTGTGGTGGTCGATGATTGGGCCGCATCAGGCGTGCTCACGCTCGGTATCGGACGACGATTCGGTGTCGTTCGACGAGTCGATGTCCGCCGACGGATCGGCATGGTTCCCGCGCGACGTTCGCAGCGCACGTCCCCGTTCGATGAACTTCTGGTCGGTCTTGGCGTTCTTGTCCGACGCCGTGGTGTCGCGCGGGGGCAGCTGTAGGTGTTCCTCGGCGGGCATGCCGGCCTGCAATTGGCGGCCGCGTTCGAGTTCGGCGTCGAACTCGGCGCCGAACAGCAGTGCCAGGTTGGTGATCCACAGCCACAGCAGGAAGACGATCACACCGGCCAGCGCGCCGTAGGTCTTGTTGTAGTTCGAGAAGTTGGCCACGTACAGCCCGAACAGCGCCGATGCGAGAATCCAGGTGACGATGGCCAACACCGCACCGGCACTCATCCACCGGAACTTCGGTTGCTTCACGTTGGGTGTCGCCCAGTACAAGACGGCAACCACCACGATCACGAAGAGCAGAATCACCGGCCAACGGGCGATGTTCCAGATCGTCAAGGCGGTGTCGCCGAGCCCGATCGCATCGCCCACGGAGGTGGCGATCGGTCCGCTAACGGCGAGCATCACTCCGACCGCGGCGGCCATGATGAGCGCGACGAGCGTGATCAGCAGCATGATCGGCCGCAACTTCCAGATGGGTCGGCCTTCGTCGATCTCGTACATGCGGTTCATCGCCCGGCTGAACGCGCCGACATACCCCGACGCCGACCACACCGCCCCGAGCAGACCGACGACGAGGGCGATGCCGGCGCTCGGCGCGGAGACCAGTTGCTCGATCGGGCCGCGCAATGTGTCCACGGCCGACGAGGGGCCGACGTCGTCGATCATCTGCAGCACCGTGTCGGTGGTCTTCTCCCCCTGCCCGAACACACCCAGCAGCGACACCAGTGCCAGCAACGCCGGGAACAGGGACAACACCGCGTAGTAGGTCAGTGCTGCCGCGAGATCGGTGCACTGATCGCGCGAGAACTCACGCGCCGTCTTGCGCACGGTGAACCACACCGACGGCTTGGTCAGGTCTGTCGGGGATTCGGGTTTGCGGGGATCATCCGGATCGATCGAGGCAGGGTCATCCCGCACGTCCCTACCGGAGACCGTCATCTTCCGAGACCTGTGCGTTGTACTCACTCATGGGTCCCGGATACCACCGCCCGGGAATCCGAAACCTCACGGTGATGGCACGCCGCGTTGGCGGGCCCCACCGGGCATCCACGCCGAGCTCGTCGTTGGGTGCAGAAGACGTCCGCCGGGATTGCCGGTGACGCGGCCGCCCCTACGATTGCCCCATGCTCGCGCCCCACGCAACCTTTCCCGCGCATGCCGCCGCCGATCCGGAGTCGACATCAGAGATTCTCGGACCGCAGTCCGGACTGCCCTGGCGTATGCAGGGTGCTATGGGCTCTCGTCTGCCGACATCGTGATCGACGATGACTTCCAGATTCGCCGCCAACTGAACCAACAGTTCGAGGACTATAAGACCGAACTCGAGCAGTACCTGGTGTCCTGAGCACGGTGAAACAGCCAGAGGGTTCCCAATGAGCATCGACGAGTCAATCATCGCGCTGAAGGGCGAACGCCTTCCTCGCGACGACTTTCTCCGGACACTGAGCACGGCTGTGCTGACCGTCCCTGTCCCTTGGCGAGCCGGGTGCCACCCCGCGGACCTTCCAGATCGACGGCGCGGCCGGCAAGCTCGCCGAGCAAACCGGCTCTTCCCGATTCAGAGTGCGTCGAGGTGTTCTGCGAGCTGTCCGAAGTGGATGAGTGAACGCAAGATGTGGTGGCCGAGGTTGCGGAAGCCGAGCATGCAACGCTACTGCGTCAGCACGATCTTGCCGATCGCCTCCCCTGACTCCAGCAGACGGTGAGCATCGGCGGCCTCTGTGAGCGGAAAACTCGCAGCGACTCGCGGCGGGGCCACCGCACCGCCGGCAACGAGATCCAAGAGCCCGAGAAAATCTTCAGGCCCGCCCATCGTTGTGCCCAGCAGACTGTACTGACCGAAGAAGAACGTGCGCACATCCATAGTCGCCTCTTCCGCGACGTTGGCACCCAGCACCACTATCCTCCCACCCGGCCGCAGGGCTCGGGTCGAGAGCTGCCACAGGCCAACCGGGTCGAGGACCACGTCGAATCCACCTCCACCCGGTACCAGTGCCGAGGCTCGCTCGGGCCAGGAACTGTCGGTGTGCAGCACGCCGTCCACGGCGCCGTACTCGCGGGCGCTGTCGAGTTTGGCCGCCGACGAGGCGGTGACATAGACATTGGCTCCCAGCGCCCGCGCCAACGCGAGCGCCATGGTGGAGACGCCGCCACCGGCTCCGACGATCAGTAGATTTTCTGCGCGGGACAACCCAGCTCGCGTTACCAGCGCGCGGTAGGCGGTCACCCCCACCGGGGAAAGCGCGGCCGCCTGCTCCCAGGAATACCCGGCCGGCTTGGGTGCGACACATTCCGCGGGCACCGCAACGCACTCGGCATAGGTGCCGGCCAGGTGATCGCCGAGAATCCCGAAGTCGGCAGCTGGCGCATCTGTGCTGTCACCCCATCCGAGGGACGGCAGAATCACCACCTCCTCCCCGGTGTCGGCGCGTATTCCGGCGCCGTCGGCACCTGGCGTATGGGGCAGCGGCGATCGATACTGACCTCGCCGTACCAAGACGTCGTGCCAATTGAGGGCACTCGCCCTCAGCTCCACCAACACCCATCCGGGTTCTGGGATCGGTTGCTTCACTTCGTCGAGCACGAGTTGCTCCGGCCCGCCGAAGTCTCTCATCACAACAGCTTTCACGACGGTGTCAGCCCCATTCAGCGTCAGGTCGGTTACGAGCGGGACCGGCTGTGATCCTCACCCGGGGGTGTCTTCATTGCTCAACCGAGAGACCGCGTCGCGAACTGCTCGGGTGATGTCGTCGGCTCTCCCGGAGAACCGCGTGGACGGCCCGGCGACCGTCATAACGCCGGTCACACTGGGGCCGTCGAATATCGGCGCCGATACCGCATGGAGATCGGACAGGGTATCGCCGCGATTCACCGCGAATCCGTCCGCACGAACCTGCTCCAACTCTCGCCGCACCCGGTCGCGCTCGGAGACCAGGGGAAAATTTCGCTCCAAGTACTTATCGCGATATGCGGAATTGGCGAAGGCCAAAAAGCAGCGGCCGGCACTGGTGGGATACAGCGGCCGCCGAGCCCCGATGGTCGGGTGATACCTGACCTGCTTGGCCGACTCGATCGCGTCGATGGTGACCATCGAGTCGCCGGCCAGCGCAACCAGGGCTACGGTCTCATCGAACTCCAGACTCAGGCCTTCCATCTCGGCACGGATGCGGTGATCGGCTTCGGTTTTCGGCATGACCAGCGCGCCCAGCGCAGGTCCGAGGTTGTACCGCCCGTCGTCAGTAACACGCAGGTATCCGGTGGAGACCAGCCCGTGCACCAATCCGTGTACCGACGAACGCGGTGCCTTCAGTTCGGCGACGATCTCCGCCAGTCGCACGCTCTGATCCGATTTGGCGACGAACTCCAATATCCCGGTGACCCGTGAGACCGTGCGATGCTCGCTCGATTTGTCCGCTGCCGGCTCGGTCATCTGCCCATCCTGTTCACCTCTTCGACATCATCACCGAGGTATCAGCGCCAACACTTTGTGCGCCTGCCTCAGGTGTGGCGCGTCCAGCATCTTGCCGTCCAAGGCCACGGTCCCGGTCTCCTCCGATGCGAACGCGTCCACCACGCGCTGAGCGTATCGAACCTCCGCGGGGGTCGGTGTGAAGGCGTCGTTGACGATGTCGACCTGCTTCGGATGCACCACGATCCGGCCGGTGAACCCCTCCGCGCGCGCCGCACGGGTGGACGCCATCAGCCCGTCGGCGTCGCTGAGGTCCACGTACAGCGTTTCGACGGCGTGCACGCCTGCCGCGGCCGCCGCCAGCAACGTCTGGGACCGAACATGGACGTACGTCGGAGCCCACCCGCCGTCGGCACCGAGATTGGTGCTGGCACCGATGGTTGCACTCAGGTCCTCTGCTCCCCAAGTGAAGCCATACACCCGAGAACTCCCCGGATTTGCCGCCAGATCAGCGAGACGCAGCGCAGCCAGCGGTGTCTCGGTTGCAACCGGAAGAAGCTGAATCGACCCTCTCTCCACGCCGAAAGCCACTTCCAGCGCGTCGAGGTGATTGCTGAGCGTCGTCAGAGCCTGCGGGCCGTTGATCTTCGGTACGACGATGCCCGCCGGTGCCGCGCGCACCACCGCGGCCAGATCCAGCAGTGCATGTGCACTCTCCAAGGGATTGATGCGCACCCAGAGTTTCTGACTAGCAGCGGCGTTCGTGAGGAACTCCGCGCTGATGTCGCGGGCAATGGCCTTGCGGCTCTCGCTCACCGAATCCTCGAGATCGATGATGAGCGCATCGGCGCTGGTGCTGGTGGCCTTTTCGAGTTTGCGCTCACTGTCCCCGGGGACGAAGAGCATCGACCGCAGCGGCGTGGTCATGCCGACGCTTTCACGTCGGTGGTCTCTTCGGTGGGCCGTTTGCGTTGCAGACCAGACCGTTTGCACGATGCGACCAGGTCGTCGTGCTGGTTGAACGCTCGATGCAGGAAGGTGACGATGCCCTGGTCCGGACGCGACCGCGACTCGCGGAGTTCGATGACCTCGGAGGTCACTCTGACCGTGTCGCCGTGAAAGAGCGGCTTCGGGAATCGCACCTCGTCCCAGCCGAGGTTGGCCACGGCGGTGCCGAGGGTCGTGTCGCCCACCGAGATCCCCACCATCAGGCCGAGGGTGAAGGCGCTGTTCACCACCCGCGACCCGAATTCGGTGCCCTTCATGTACTCCTCGTCGAGGTGCAACAGGGCGGGATTGTGCGTCATCGCGGTGAACAGCACATTGTCGGTCTCGGAAACAGTGCGTCGGATGGGGTGGTCGAAGGTCTGACCGACGTGTAGTTCGTCGAACCAGAGTCCGGGCATCGTGGTGGCCTTTCGGTGGAATCGGGCGTCAGTAGCTTCTCGGGAGTCCCAGCACGTGGGAGCCGAGATAGTTGAGGACCATCTCCTGACTGATCGGGGCGATGCGGGTCAGCCGGGCCTCGCGGAAGTAGCGGGCAACGTTGTACTCCTCGGAGTACCCCATGCCGCCGTGGGTCTGTAGCGCCCGATCCGCTGCCTCGAAGCCCGCTTCTGCGCACAGGTACTTCGCCGAGTTGGCCTCCCGGGCACACGGCAGTCCGTTGTCGTAGAGCCAGGTGGCCTTGCGCAGCATCAGTTCCGCGGCATCGAGTTTGGCGAGCGAGTCGGCGAGCGGGAACTGGATTCCCTGGTTCTTGCCGATCTGGCGGCCGAACACCTCGCGCTGATTGCCGTAGTTGACACCTGCTCGCAGTGCGGCGCGTCCGATGCCGAGGGCTTCGGCAGCGACGAGCATGCGCTCCGGATTGAGTCCGTCGAGTATGTAGCGGAATCCTTCGCCTTCCTCCCCCACTCGATCCGCGACGGGCACCTCGAGGTCGTCGATGAACAACTCGTTGGAGGTCACCGCGTTACGGCCCATCTTTTTGATGGGCCGGATGTCGATCGCGTCCCGGTCGATGTCGGTCAGGAACAACGTCATGCCGTCGGTCTTGCGCTTTGAGTCCTCCGGCTTCTGTGTCCGGGTGAGCAGCAGGATCTTCTCCGACTCCGCGGCCTTGGAGATCCATACCTTGCGGCCGTTGACGATGTACTTGTCGCCGTCGCGTTTGGCGAACGTGGTGATCTTGGTGGTGTCGAGTCCGGCGCCCGGCTCGGTGACACCGAAGCAGACGTGCAGATCCCCGTTGACGATCCGCGGGAGCGTTCGACGCTTGAGTTCGTCGCTGCCGTGGACGATGACGGGATGCATGCCGAAGATCGACAGGTGCATCGAGCTGGCGCCGTTCATTCCGGCGCCCGAGGCCGCCACCTGTTCGAGAATGATGGACGCTTCGGTGATGCCATAGCCGTGTCCGCCGTACTCCTCCGGGGTGGTGATCCCGAGCCATCCGCCGTCCGCGAAAGCCCGGTAGAACTCGTCCGGGAACTCGTGGGCAGCGTCCTTCTCCTGCCAGTACTGGTCGTCGAACTTGGCCGCGAGTTCAGTGACCGTATCCCGGATGGTGGTCTGGTCGTCGGTCAGTGAGAAGTCCATCGTCATTTCCTATCTGTGGTGGTCGTGGGGGTGCTGGGTGGCTGCGTCGCTCGGCTCATCCGGCGGTCGGCTGTGGTCGCAACCGACTCGATCGCCGCAGCCCGGCGAGTGCGCTACTGATGCCGTCGAGTGATTCGGGGTTCTCCGCGCTCGACAAGTCACCTGGATCGGTATCGGTGGCCACCGCGCGGATCGCTCGGCGAATCACTTTCGCCGAACGTGTCTTCGGCAAGGCGGGTACCGCGATGACTTCGCTCGGGGCGAACGGTTTGCCGACGTTGTCGGCGACGAGCCGGCGCAGTTCTGGGCCCACCGCATCCGGGTCCGCGTCGTCTCGCGGAACCCAGAACACCCACACGGCCTCGCCCTTGCGCGGATCGGGTACACCCACGGCTGCTGCTTCCCGCACCGCCGGATGGGCCGCCAGCGCCGACTCGACCTCGGCGGGAGCCAGTCGCTTGCCGCCGACATTCATGACGTCGTCGGAGCGTCCGAGGATGTACCACGCGCCGTCTTTCGGATCGACCAGCGCGAAGTCGCCGTGACACCAGATCCCCTCGAACGTGGACCAGTACGATTCGAGGTACCGGTCGTGATCGCGCCAGATGCTGCGCGTCATCGACGGCCATGGTGTGCGGCACACCAGTTCACCGATCTCGCCGCGAACCGGTTGTCCGTGATCGTCGACCACATCGACGTCCATACCCAGCGACGGGCCACCAAGCGAACAGCTCGGAATCGGCTCCACCGGGTACGGCGCGAGGAACGAACCGCCGACCTCGGTGCCGCCGGAAAAGTTGATGACCGGCACCCGGCCGCCGAAAACCTCCGCCGCCAACCAGTCGTAGGAATCCGAATCCCACGGCTCGCCCGTCGATCCGAGAGTCTGTACCGAGGACAGCTCATACTCGGCGATCTCGTCCAGCGGTGTCGCACGCAGTGTTCGGATCAGCGTAGGTGACACTCCGAGCATCGTGATGTCATGTCGCGCAACGAGGTCCCACAGGCGACAGCGGTCGGGAACGTCCGGCGCTCCCTCGTACAGCACCAACGACGCGCCATTGGCGTGTGCGCCGATGGTAGCCAGCGGGCCCATCACCCAGCCCATGTCGGTGATCCAGCAGAAACTGTCGCCGGGTCTGATGTCGAAGGAATACGCAACTTCAGTGGCGACCTTCACAGTGAAACCGGCGTGCGTGTGCACCGCACCCTTCGGTTTTCCGGTGGTCCCCGAGGTGTAGCCGAGCATCAGCGTGTGCATCGCCGGAAGACGACGCGGGGTGTGCGCGGTGGCGGACTTGATGAGTGACTCCCAGGACACGACGGTCGCAGTGCCCGGCGAGAATCGATCGACAGCGCCCCCGTTCGACACGGCGACGACCGTGGCCACCGATGGGGCCGAGCCGAGCGCCTCACTCAGGGCCGAGGACATGTCGACGCGCCGACCGCGGCGCATGGTGCCGTCCGCCATGATCACGGCAGTGACCCCCGCATCGTTCAGCCGAGCGGAGATCGCTGGCGCGGCGAACCCGGAGAACAGCGGGACCACGATCGCCCCGATGCTCGCCGCGGCGTAGAAGGCCACCACGGCCTCGGGGATCATCGGGAGATACAGGGCCACGGTGTCGCCGGTTCCGATGCCGAGATCGCTCAATCCGGCTGCGGCACGCGACACCTGTTCGGCGAGGTCGGCGTACGACAGGATCGTCGTCGCACCGTTCTCGTCCTCGTGGATCACGGCCGGCCGATCCGGGTCCTCGGCCCGCCAACGAGTGATACACGCGTCGACGACGTTGAACTCACCGCCGACAAACCAGTCGGGATTCGCTGCTCCGTTCGTGAGATCGAGAACCGAACTGTAGGGCGTTGTGAACGGGATACCGAGGTCACCGATCGCTGCGTCCCAGTACCACGCGGGGTCCGTCTGCGACATCGACCGCAACTCGTCGAGCGAATCGATCCCGTGGGACTGCGCCAGGCGCGTCACATTCGCGCGCGCGACTCGGTCGGCACCCGGCTTCCAGATGTAGTCACTCATCGGACACTTCCATTGCTGTACGCGCGGTTTCGCTCGTCATGTGCGACTCCTGACGAGATCAGATGGTCGATCGCGTCAGCGTCGAGTCCCAGTCCCGCGAGCACCTCCCGGGTGTCCGCACCCCGCGGTTGCGGCGTCGTACGCACCGTCCCCGGGGTCTCACTCAACTTGATCGGGATGCCCACTCCTCGGTAGTCCCCGTGTTCGATCACCATCTGCCGATGACGAACATGGTCGTCGCGCAAGACCTCGCCGACGTCACGCACCGCCGACGCCGGAATCCCCTTCGCAAGAAGCTCTTCGGCGAGTTCGTCCTTCGCGAATCCGATCGTCCGCGCCCCCAGGAGGCTGGTCAGGGCCGCCAAATTGGCCAGACGGTCGGCGTTGGTCCGAAACCGGTCGTCGTCGTTGAGTTCTGGCGCTCCCAGCACATCGACCAGGTTGCGGAACTGACGGTCGTTGCCCACACCGATGAACACCTGACCATCACGGGTGTCGAACGTGTCGTAGGGCGCCACGGTCGGGTGAGCGGAACCGCTGCGGACGGGGATGCGGCCGTCGGCCAGGTTGGACGCCGAGTGCGGATGGAGTAATGACACCGCGGTGTCCGCCAAAGTGCAGTCGACTATCTGCCCACGACCAGTACGATCGCGGGCGGCCAGCGCGAGCAGAATCCCACTGAACGCGTAGATGCCTGTCACCATGTCGACGATCGGCACACCGACGCGCAGCGCTGGGCCGTCGGCCTCGCCATTGATGCTCATCAGGCCGCCGTAGGCCTGCGCGACGGCGTCGTACCCGGGTAGTCCGCCCATCGGGCCGTCGGCGCCGAACCCCGTGATGCGGCCGACGATCAACCGTGGATACCGCTCCCGCAGCAGTTCGTCAGAAAAGCCCCATCGCGCCAAGGTGCCGGTCTTGAAGTTCTCCACCACCACATCGCTGTCGGCGAGAAGAGTGGCGAGCACCCGTTGCCCGGCTTCGGTGCTCAGGTCCAGGCAGATATTGGTTTTGTTGCGGTTGATCGCGTTGTAGTACGCACTCTCATCGTCGTTCACGAACGGAGGACCCCAACGGCGGGTGTCGTCGCCGGCAGGTGGTTCGACTTTGGTCACGGTTGCGCCGTGGTCGCCGAGCAGCTGACAGCACAGCGGGCCGGCCAGAACTCTCGACAGGTCCAGGACCCGCAGACCTGTGAGGCTCTCCTGCGCGCTGTCAGTGTGGGTCACACCTGCTCCTTTGTCTTATATACGAACGCAAATAACGGATATACGGAGAGTCTGCGTGTGTCGCGGCGGGCTGTCAAGTGGCCAGGACTAACGAACCAGCGCATTTCACGATCGCTGATCCGGTCTCCGCACATTCCCGGGACGCGCGGTTGACGTGATGCGCATCACGAGCTAGCGTCCACATGTATTCGGAAATAAGACTTGCATGTTCTTATATAGGAACATGTCGATAGCGCGTCAGCCGTCCTCAACAACGCTGCGCCTCAACCGAGGCCGCGCAAGGACTTCAGCGCACACCATTGGACAGGGAGGTCGGAATGGGTTTGTTCGCTGCGCCCCGCACGAGGCGCCCCACCGCGTTGAGAAGAAGTCGGCGCTGGATGTTCCCACTCACCGGACTGGCAGCAGTCTTTGTGGCGACGAGCTGCACGGCGACGTCGCAGGGCAGCGACACCGTGTTGCGGTTCGCCGACAACTTCTCGCCGAGTCACCCGATCACCGCGAACGGGTCGATGTACTTCGTCGAGAAGCTACGCGAGACAGGGCCGGCGGTCGGGCTCGACGTCGAGTTCTATCCCAGCGGCCAATTGGGCGCGTTCGATGACGTGCCGACCATGCTGTCGTCGGGCATCTCCGATGTGTCCGGTGTGGTGCCCGCATATCTCTCGGCTCAGATGCCGCTGTCCAGCGCATTCGACCTGCCCGGCTACACCACGGATTCGTGTGTCGGTGCCGCAGCGGTAACGCGCGCGGTCTCGGAGGGATCAACGGCCAGAGAAGACGAGATCGCGCCGATGGGTATACGTCCACTCTGGAGCGTCCTGCTCACCGGATACGAGCTCATGACCTCCGCACCCGCCACCGATCCGGATACGCAGCACAGTGCGATCCTGCGATCGCCCGGCGGCGCAGTGGACCGAGTGGTAGACGAGATGGGCGCCGCCGGCGTCTCCATGCCGCTGGGCGACATGTACGAAGCCATCTCCCGCGGAACGGTCGACGGCACGGTCGCCAGTCCCACGAGCATGGCTCCGTACAAGCTCGCCGAGGTGCTCCGGCACAGCACCATCGGTGCGGGGCTGGGCTCGGTGGCGGTGCTCTACTCGATCTCGGAACAGAAGTGGTCCGAACTGAACGATGAACAACGCGATGTCATCACCGAAGCCGCAGCCGCGACCGAAGCTCATCTCTGCCAGAAACTGAACGAACTACTACCGGAATCACGCCAGCAGATGGCCGACGACGGAACCACTCTCGACGTCCTCACTCCCGCCCAGCAAGACGTGTGGACCACCGAGGTGTCGAAACCGGCCAGAGAGCAATGGCAGGCGGATCTCACCGACATGGGCCTGCCGGCCGGTGACGTGCTCGACGAGTGGGAGTCCGCGCTACGCGAGGAGGGCTACACCGATGACTGACATCGTCCAGAACCCGATGACGCAGAGTCCACAGCGGAACGGGTCCGCGCGCAGAACCACTTTCGGATATCTGACCGACGATCACCCGCGCCTGGACAAGGTGCAGAACACGATCTCGATGGTGGCCGGAGCTCTCGCGGCAATCGCCATCGTGGCGATGGCGGTGCTCGCCTGCGCCGAAGTGTTCTCCCGGGTCGCGCTCGACCAGCCGCTGGGGTGGAATGTCTCGTTCACCGAACGGTATCTGCTGACCGCCACCGCGTTCTTCGGCATGGTGACGGCATACCGGGCCGGGGCACACGTCGCAGTCACCAGCATCTTCGGCGCCCTCCCGCACAACGCCCAGAAGACGCTGCTGATCCTCACCCATGTCATCGTCGCGGTGATCTTTGCGCTGCTGTTCTGGTTCGGGCTGCAGGCGAGCCTGACGGCCCTGACACTGGGCGAGATTCCCCCGAAGGGCGCGACAGAACTATCCATACCGGAGTGGATCTGGCGATCGTTCATCCCGATCGGCTCACTGATGGCATTCACGATTGCGGTGATCGACCTCTATCGGGAACTCACCGCCCCATGGGGTGAGCTGGCAACCGATTACGACCCGGGCGACCTGACAGGGGCCGAATAATGACTGCACTGGCCATCTTTGCACTACTCATCGTCCTGATCCTGTGCCGAATCCCGGTCGCTTTCGCCATCATGACGGCAGGGCTTGTCGGTCTCGTCGTGATCGGTCAAGGCAACATCATCGACGGCGTCCTGGAAACGATTCCCGCGAGTTCGGTTACGAGCTTCACCCTGAGCGCCATCCCCCTGTTCATCTTCATGGCGCAGCTGGTCTTGCTGTCAGGACTACTGGATTCGCTGTTCGACGCCGCGCGCGCCGTGGTCGGGCGAGTTCGCGGCGGCACCGCCGTCGCCGCTGTTGGCGCCGGTACTGCGTTCGCCGCGGTGTCGGGCTCCTCCACCGCCTCGGCCGCAACGCTCGCCTATGCATCCACCGGGAAGATGATCGACGAGGGATACCATCCGCGGACTGCCTCCGGAATCGTGGCTGTGGTCGGCACATTGGCCGCCATGATCCCGCCGAGTATCGCGCTGGTCTTTTATGCGATCACCGCACAGACCAGCGTGGGTGACCAACTCATCGCAGGCTTTGTGCCCGGCATCCTCATCGCCGCGGCGATCATCGTGACGATGTACCTCACCATTCTGCGCAACGCGGACATGGCCCCACACGGTGAGCGAACCTCGATGTCCGCCAAGGGTTCTGCGCTGGTCAGCGCTTCTCCTATTCTCGTCTTATTCGCTGCAGTCGTGGGGTCGATCTACATCGGCTGGGCCACACCCACCGAGGCGGCGGCACTGGGATGCCTCGCGGCACTCCTGCTCGCAGCCGCGTATCGTCGCGCCACGCTCGCCGGCCTGCTTCACGCGGTCATCGAGACGGTGAAGTCGACGGCGATGATCTTCGCGATCATCATCTCCGCGCATGTATTCGGCCATTTCATCACCGAGACCCAGGTCGCGCCGAAGATCGTCGAGTGGATCGAGCAGCTGGCTTTGCCCGCGTTCGGCATCCTGGTGTTGATCGGACTGCTCTATGTGGTTCTCGGCTTCTTCATGGATCAGATCGCGATCATCGCGCTGACGGTGCCGATCGTCGTGCCCGTGATCGAGGCGCTTGGCTACGACCCGATCTGGTTCGGCATCCTGGTCATCCTGCTCGCAGAGATCGGACTCGTGACCCCACCGCTCGGTCTGAACGTGTTCGTGGTGTCAAAGGCTGCTGCTCAACCGGTCGGAGACGTGTTCCGCGGTGCATTGCCCTATGTGGGCACTCTGCTCGTGGTCGCGTTGGTATTCCTGATCTGGCCGGATATCGTGCTGTGGGTGCCGGAGAGCCGTTGATCAACGCGATGTTTGAGGCCGGCCCCTCACCCATCGACCCGCGACGACTGCGGGTGCCGGCCGGGAGGCCTCCGAACGGTGAGCGGACCGCCTGATCACGAGCCGAAACCCGGTTGAGTCGCTCATCGCCCATCGGCCAAAGCGGATTGAACCCGGCGGATCTGCGCGTTACGCGACTACTAACACATCGTCGAACAAAAGGTGCAGTCGTGCAGATCGGGATCATCGGAGCAGGATTCATCGGCGAAATGCTGACGCGCCATCTCACCGCCTTGGGCCACGAGGTACGCGTGGCGAATTCCGGCTACTCGGAGACGCTGGCCGAACTGGCCACGGAACTCGGCGCCACCGCAGTGTGGGCGGCCGCCGATGCCAATGACGGCAAACTGTAGTGGCTTAGGTTGCGGAAGCCGAGTGCGATGCCGCGGACGCACTACGCTGCGCCACGGGTCCAGTCGGCCTTCGGATGTGGGCGTAGGAACCTTCACACTCACGCTGCAGGCCAACGTACATCTCCAGACACACCACCCGCATCACACGACCTTGCTCCCCACTTAATCTCGTGACCACGAGAACCCGTTCTAAGCACCAACAATGAGAAGAGCCGCCAACCCCGAAGCTGACCACACCGGCCGACCGACGACGACGTCACGCGCTCGGCGCGGAGCCCAGTTGCTCGATCGGGCCGCGCGACGTGTCCACGGCCAAGGCGCCGACGTCGTCGATCATCTGCAGGACCGTGTCGGTGGTCTTCACCCCTCACCGACAACAGCCAGCAGCCAGCAGCCAGCAGCCAGCAGCGACACCGTGCCGGCAACGCGGGGGAAGAGCGACAATGCCGCGTAGTCGGTCAGTGCCGCGGCGAGATCGGGCATTGGTCACGCGAGAAGTAGCGTGCTGTCTTGCGCACGACCGACCACACCGACGGGTTGGTCAGGTCCGTGGGGAAGTCGGGTTGTTGGCATCATCGGGGTCAGCCAGGCTGGATCACCCCGCACGTTCCCATCGGAAACGCCATCTACCAAGGCCGATGTCTTGCGCGCGGTACCGATTGGCCCGCGATGCGACCACACGGCGAATCGAAACCTCGGGGTTGGTGGCGCGGGACCCCGGTTCGTCGACTATCCGCCGAAGATCTCCTTGAGAACCTCCATGTCGGCCACCCGCTCCTTGTGCGTCTCCGCCACCGGCGAGGCCAGCAGGCAGGTGACCCCGGCCTCGCGGAACGCGGCAGCCCGCTCGGCCACCTCCGAGCGCGAGCCGATCAGCGACATCGAGTTCACCAGATCCGCCGGCACGGCCTCGGCAGCCTCGGCCTTCTTGCCGTCCAGGTACAGATCCTGGATCAGCTTGGCCTCCTCGACGTAGCCGTAGCGCTGCGCGAGGGTGTTGTAGAAGTTCTTGCCGCGCGCACCCATGCCGCCGATGTAGAGCGCAGCGTGATGACGCACCAGCGTCTTCGCCTTCTCGATCTCCTGCGCATCGTCGGAGACGCGGGCGGTGGCCTGCACGACGATGCCCAGCTCACCCAGCGACGGGTCCCGCTTGGCCTTGCCCGCGGCCAGGGCCTCACCGAACGCGGCCTCGATCTGCTCCGGGTGGAACAGGATCGGCTGGAACTCCTCGAACATCTCGGCAGCGAGTTCGGTGTTCTTGGGGCCGATGGCGGCCAGCAGCATCGGGATGCGTTCACGCAGCGGGTGGTTGATGATCTTCAGCGGCTTGCCCAGACCGGAACCGCCGTGCTCCTCGTCGAGCGGCAGCCTGTAGTGCTTGCCCTGGAAGTCGGTCTTGTCGCGGCGCCACACCATGCGGCAGATCTCGGCGTGCTCGCGGGCCCGGCCGACCGGGTAGTCGTACTTGACGCCGTGGAAGCCCTCGATGACCTGTGGCCCCGACGCACCGATGCCCAGCACGGTGCGGCCGCCGCTGATGTAGTCGAGCCCGGCGGCGGTCATCGCCAGGTTGGTGGGGGTGCGCGAGTACATCGGCAGGATGCCGGTCTGCAGTTCCATCTTCTCGGTCTTGGCCGCGATGTACCCGAGCTGGCTGACCGCGTCGAAGCTGTACGCCTCGGGGACGGTGATGCGTTCGACGCCGGCCGCCTCGTAATCGGTGAGGTTGTTGATCGTCTCGCGGAAGTCGCCCGCGTAGTTGATCGGCATTCCAAGCTTCATCGCAGCAGTCATGGTCGGATTCTTCCACAGCGGTTGCCGACGTCACAGTCCTACCCGAGCGTTCGATCGCTACCGATTGAGGGCGGCTCTGATGGCGGGCCGCTGCCCGGCGGGCCGATCACGTGCTCGACAGCATCGCGGCCACCCATCGCCCGATCCATCAGCGCATCGAGGGCCGCCATCTCCCCGCGTCGGCCGACGAAGGTGGTGTCGGTGCGCGCGAGCGCCATCTCCGACGGGCCGATCGCCAGCAGCCGGCGCACACACCGGCCCGTCGACACCCTTGACACGAACACGCTCCGGTTCCGCGAGCACGGCCACGTGTTCGACCAGCCGCGCGGTCGACTCCGACAACAGCACCCCACCCGGCGGCGACACCGACTCCATCCGCTGGGCGAACCGGACCGGGCCCCCCGACCGAGCCGTAACCCAATGAGCCCGAACCGATCTCACCGACGATCACCCGCCCGGAGTTGACCCCCAGCCGCAGCCGCCGTTCCACACCGTCGTGGCGATCCACCTCGGCGGCCAACGCTTCGACCCGCCGCTGGATGTCCATGGCGGCCAGGCAGGCGCGGACAGCGTGATCCTCCAACGCCAGCGGCGCGCGGAACACGCCATCACGCCGCCCCCGGTGTACTCCACGCTCCCGCCATAGTGTTCGGCCACCGACGCCGACTGCTTGGCAAGTTCGGTCATGACCTCGCGGAAGCGCTCCGCTCGAGCACCGCAGCCAACCCCATCGACCGGACCACATCTGCGAACAGCACCGTCACCTGCTTGTACTCCGCGGGCTCAACGGAAGCCCGGTCGGCGCGCCACATCGGTCGCAGAACCGGGCCCCGGTGCGCAGGGAGGTGCCGCAGGCCCCGCACACAACCGCTGCCGCCACCCGACGCTCCGGTCAGTAGCACGCGTTGTCGGGAATCGATCCGGCCTTGTCGGTTGCGTGAGCGCCGTGGCCGCACCCAGGTGTGAACACCTTGAGGCCCAATCCGGGCGGCGTCGGGCCATAGTCGGTCGGGATACCTGCGCCTCCGAAGAAGCCATCGAGCGACTCGCCGAAGGCCCCCGGGGTGTTGCCGTCCTGCTTTGCGACACCGGAGGTCACGTCGCCGGGAGGAAGGGGGCCGCCGTCCGGGTTGTAGTCGGGGTTGACCGCACCTATCACCTCGCCGGTGTGGCCCGGGATACCACCTGCACCCAGCCCGCTGGAGGTGTCGGCCCACGCGGCTCCGGCGAATGGCACGGACACGACTGCCGTCGCGGCCGCGACGACAAACAGCCTCTTCAACATCTTCGAACTCCTCTCGGTGGCTGCGGGCCGGACGACCCACAAAGGAATCGTCGTCACGGTTCGCGAGAAGGGACTCAGTAGCGTGCCACTGCAATCTGATTCACCGGTGGCGCGGGAGAAGATCAGGGAGTTCTTCGACGGCGGAAACACGAGTGCGACGTGTGCGTAGCATCGAGGGCTGCGACGAGATGACCCATCTGCGCAAATTGCCGCGACACCGAAACCAGGTCCGTGCCGTTGGCGTCGCGAAGGGCCTGGGCGAACCGTCCTGCCACTCTGGCAAACGTTCAGCCGCCGACAGCACGATGGCGATCGCCTCGCTGACCGCGCCCTCGCCGGCCGCCACCTCGCGCGTGCCACAGCATGCTCACGGTCCCGGGAGCGAAACGCTCTACTCCTCGTGGTTCGCGGCGAGTTCGGCGGTCTCGACAGAATCGTTGATCGCTCCCACCAGGTCACGACCAAACGGGCGGAATCGTGCCGACCATCGTGACCGTACGCCGGTCGACAAGCCGCCGAGTGGTCCGTCAGGTGACGAGCGCGGTCATCAGCGCAACAGTCTGCGCCAGCGCGTCGGAACCAATGTTGCCGATAGGGTCGTCGAGTGCCACGACCGGAAGCCATTGGACAAGCTCAGGGAGTACCACGCCTTCCGGCCGGCGCACAGGGACGACCATCGCCATCGCACTCGGCGGCACGGGACCCGGAATGTAGGGGCACACTATTGCGCGCCCGGTGTCGGCGGCGAGATGAATGGAGTTGGACAGGACTGCAACATAGATCTCGCGGTCGGTGTCACGTCTGGGCACCACGTCTCCGGGTGTGATCACAAGTCTCCGGACCGATTTGTCTGATAGATCAGCTCGGCATACTCGTCGATACGCAAGGCGGGAACAGTGCTGGCCGAGTAACTCGCCAGAGCAACCCGAAGATGTTCGTTACGCAGAGCCCGTTCGATCAACTCCGAACGATTCAAACCCGCCGCTTTCGCGTCAGCGTCGGCAGTCGCCAACACCGCATGGTCGATGGTCACAGAGACCTTCTCTTTGGCCATATGGTCATCCTACCGTTAGTAGGACGATGTGCGGGGCCTGCAGCGCATCTTCGCCCGGGGTGACAGCTCCAAGATCTGGCTGCTGTGTCTGGGGCGTTTCCGGCAATCACGATCGCGACGATGTCCGGAATCATGGGCGTCGAAACCGATTACATAAAAGCTCGCGCCCTGGGCGCGTCCCGCATCCAGGTGATCACCCACGTCATCCTGCCCGCCAGAGCCCCGATGCAAAGACTTCGGCGAACGACGCCCGTACGAGCTGTCCGGCGGCATGCAGCAGCGCGCCCAGATCGCGCGGGTACTGGTCAATGATCCGCGAATCATCCTGATGGACGAACCGTTCGGCGCACTCGACCCACTGACCCGGGAGAAACTGCAGGTGGAGTTGCTGTCGATGTGGCGGCGACAACGCAAGACCATCGTGTTCGTCACACACTCAGTGGAGGAGGCGGTGTTCCTCTCGACGCGAGTGCTGGTGATGAGCGCCCGGCCCGGACGCGTCATCATCGACCGGCGGATCGAGTTGCCCGGCGACAGCCCGGACGGGGTGCGCTCGCCGCAGGTGATCGCCACACAGGAGTTCCAGCAACTCAAGCTCGAACTCGCCGAAGCGATCTACAACGCGCACGACTGAAAGCTGAGGTCGTCGCCGGTCGAAATGCCTCGTCCCGGCGACGCCTCGGATAACGGCGCGGGCACATTTTGCAGCGCGATGAGTGCGACAACATGAACACTGGATGAACAGCTGTCGCCGCGCGAGAAACTCCCAGCTCGTATCGGTCAAATCGGACAGCCGATTTTTAGGTTTTGAGACCGGCCAGCCCGCATGATTATGAGCATGACCGGCGAGATGCTGATCCTTGTGCTGCTTGTCATCACGGCACTCGGCTTTGACTTCACCAACGGATTCCACGACACCGGAAACGCGATGGCGACCTCCATCGCCACCGGGGCACTCAAGCCGAAGGTCGCGGTCGGGCTCTCGGCCATTCTGAACCTCGTCGGCGCCTTCCTCTCCGTCGAGGTCGCCGCCACCATCACCAAGGACGTGCTGAACATCCAGCAGACGTCCGGCCCGGACAAGGGCGACCTGGTCTCCGGCCTGTCTCCCACGACAGCGCTGATGATCATCTTCGCCGGCCTGATCGGCGGCATCCTGTGGAACCTCTTCACGTGGCTGTTCGGCCTGCCGTCGAGTTCGTCGCACGCCCTGTTCGGCGGTCTGATCGGCTCGGGCATCGCCGCGCTCGGCACCAGCGGCATCAACTGGCACGGCATCATGTCGAAGATCATCGTCCCGGCGCTGGCGTCGCCGTTCATCGCCTGTGCGGTCGCGGCCTGCGGCACCTGGCTGGTCTTCCGGATCACCGCCAAAGTGCTGGAGTCGCGCAAGGAGAGCGGCTTCCGCTCGGGCCAGATCGTCACCGCCTCGCTGGTCTCCCTGGCCCACGGCACCGGTGACGCGCAGAAGACGATGGGTGTCATCGCGATGGCGCTGATCGCCTCGGGCCACCTCAACGCCGGTTCGGTCAGTCACGGCCTACCCGTGTGGATCGTCTTCTCCTGCGCGGCCGCCATCGCCCTGGGCACCTATCTCGGTGGCTGGCGCATCATCCGCACCCTGGGCAAGGGCCTCGTCGAGATCACCTCGCCGCAGGGTATGGCCGCGGAGGCATCGTCGGCGGCGATCATCCTCACCTCGAGCGCCGCGGGCATGGCGTTGTCGACCACGCAGGTCGCCACCGGTTCGATCCTCGGCTCAGGTGTGGGCAAGAAGGGCGCACAGGTTCGCTGGGCCGTCGCCGGTCGCATGGTCGTCGCCTGGGTCACCACGCTTCCGGCTGCCGGACTCGTCGGCGCCATCTGCTACTTCCTCGGACACCTGATGGGCGACGTCGTCGGCTCGATCGTCATCTTCGCGCTGCTGATCGCGGCCTCGTCGTACATGTACTGGCGCGCACAGCAGAACAAGGTCAACGCGGCCAACGTCAACGCCGATTGGGACGAGTCCACCAACTCGATCATCCCGGCCGCCGACACGCCGCAGCCCCCGGCCCAGGCGCCGACCACCAAGTCGCCGACCGCCTGACGGACCTGAAAGGACATCGTCATGGACATCCTCGAATCCATCCTCAAGGTCCTGGTGATCGGCCTGCTGTTCGGTGCAGGTCTGCCCGCCGTGTTCGCGATCGGCATCCGCTTGATGGCGGCAGGTCAAGGGGGCCAGAACGCCGACGGAAGGGTGGCCGCTCCGAATCCGGCGCTGCGTGCCGCGGCCTATGTGCTGTTCGCGATCGTCATCGCGGCCATCGCGTTCGGGCTGCTGTGGATCACCCGACAGACGATCCTCTACTACTTCGACATCCAGATCTTCCCGTCCGGGGCGTACAAGTAGTGCCGATCACAACGTCTATCGAAGGCATCAACATCCATGGCTGAAGGCACCCCGTTGTTCGAGTCGGCGATCAACTGGATTCGCAAGGGCTATCCCGAAGGCGTTTCTCGGACCGACTTCCCGCCGTTGATGGCATTGCTGACCCGCGTGCTCGACGAGCAGGAGGTCACCACCGTCGCGCTGCACCTCGCCCGTGAATACGGCGTGAAGGAGCCGGTGACCGAGGAACAGATCGGCGGAGCGATCGCCGGTGTGACCGACAGCGAGCCGACTCCCGAGGAGATCAATCAGGTGGCCTCGCGTCTCGCGGCCGTCGGATGGCCGCTGGCCTCGTCGAGCGCCAACTGACGGTCACCAACGCAGCGAATACAATCGCAGCAGGTCATCGGGTGTCTTGCTGTCGGAATGAAGGGGGGTGTAGCCATGGATCGACCGCAGTTTCTCCAACGAATCATCGAGTGGCTGCGCGCCGGCTACCCCGAGGGCGTGCCGCAGGCCGACTACATTCCGCTCGTCGCGCTGCTCCGACGTCAGCTGACCGAGGAGGAGATCGAGGAGGTCTCCGCCGACCTGATCGCCGAGTCCGCCCCGCCGCCCGAGCCGATCTCCAAGATCGACGCCGGGGTGAAGATCACCAAGGTCACCCACGAACTCCCCCACGAGGCCGACGTCACCCGCGTCCGTAAACACCTCGAGGCCTCCGGCTGGCCCTTCGACGACTCCCCCCTCGCCCCCGCCACCCCACCTCCGCCGACAGAACCCAAAATCCCGCCGACAGAACCCCAGATCCCGCCGAGAGAACCCAATAATCCGCCGACGGAACCCGACGACCCTGCCGGAGATGAGTCCTGAAGACCCTTCGCGCCCTTCACCTCCCCACCCGGCCCGACGTGCTCGACCGTCGCGCCGAGCTCTCGGCGATCCTCGATGGTTCGGCCGCCTACGTCCCGGTCCCCGACGTTCCACGCGAGGCCGCCATCCTGCGTGAGGCCCTCGGCGTCGACGAACCGATCGACGACGACATCTCGCTGGTCATCTCCACCTCGGGCACCACCGGCGTCCCCAAGGGTGCCCAGCACACACCCGCAAGTCTGACCGCCTCGGCGCAGGCCACCGCCGACCGGCTCGGCGGGCCCGGCAACTGGCTGCTGGCACTCGCCCCGCACCACATCGCCGGCTTACAGGTCCTGTTGCGCGCCTTGGCCTCCGGCTTCACCCCGACGGTCCTCGACGTCGGCGACGGCTTCGATCCGGATGCCTTCGCCGACGCCCTCGACACCCTCGACGGCCCGCGCCGCTACACCTCGCTGGTCCCGACCCAGCTGATCAAGGTCCTCGACTCCCCGCGCGCCACCGCCGCCCTGCGTGAGTGCGATTCGCTCCTCGTCGGCGGCGCCGCCACCCCGATTCCGTTGCTGCGCAAATCAATCGACGCCGGGATACCGATCACCCGCACCTACGGCATGAGCGAGACCGCCGGCGGCTGCGTCTACGACGGCGTTCCGCTGAACGGTGTCACCATCCGGATCGAACACCCCAACCCCGACGGCGTCGGCCGGGTGATCCTCGGCGGACCGATGGTGGCCCTCGGCTACCGCAACCGCCCCGACCATCCGGCCTTCGCCGAGCCCGGCTGGTTTCGCACCGACGACCTCGGAACCGTTGATGACGACGGTGCGCTCTCCATCCTCGGTCGCGCCGACGAAGCGATCAGCAGTGGCGGACTCACCATCGTGCCCCAGGTGGTGGAGGCCGTGATCCTCGACGACCCGTCCATCGCCGAGTGCGCCGTCGTCGGCCTGCCCGACGAACGTCTCGGCGAGCAGGTGGTCGCCTTCGTGGTCGCCTCCGGCACAGGCACAGTCGACGCCGAACACATCCGCGGCACGGTGACCGAACGACTGGATCGCTATGCCGCGCCACGCGAGGTCATCGAGCTGACGGAGCTGCCGACGCGGGGGCCGGGGAAGGTGGATCGGCGGGCGTTGCGGGAGCGGTTCGGAGGACGGACGTGAAGACCGCGCCTCACTCCGGCTGCCCACGCAGCACCGCGATGAGTTCGTGACGGTTGGCGGTGCCGGTGCGCTGTGAGGCCCGGAAGATGTGGCCTTCGACGGTGCGCACTGACATGCCGATCTCACGCGCGATCTCCCGGTTCGACAACCCCGTCGCCGCCAGTTCGAGAATCTCGCGTTGGCGCATGGTCAGCGGGACCACCGCCGAGTTCGCCTTGCGCGCCGGCGTGCACGCACCGGTCATCTCGGCGATCCGGTCGGACATCGCCGTCGCGGTCATCGCGGCGCCGCGCCGCCCTTCGTGCCGGAACACGCACGCGGCCTGCGCCGCAGCATCAGCAGCGGCGACCCGGTCGCCGAACGCCTCGTAGCCGGCGGCGGCATCCATGAGTTGGTCGGCGTCGACGGCGGCAAGGCCGGTGGCATGCTTGGCCGCGGCGTGCACGCGCGGTCCGTCCACCAGCCGGGTGAGCTCCGTCAGCCGGTCGGCCTCGGCGCGGCAACCCAGTTGCACCGCTTCCTGACGCAGCATGACCTCGACGCCCAATGCGCCGCTGCGTTGTGCCGCTTCGGATTCGACGTTCAGAGCTTCGATGGCGTGGGTGAGGTCGCCCTGCACCGCCCGTTTCCATCCGTCGGTCATCGGCACCTCGAATGCGTAGAACATGGGTGCGGAGGTGGGTCCGACGAACGATGCCGGCAGGCAGTCGGTGTCTTCCTTCGGACCGATGAGGAAGGGGCGCAGTCGGATACCGGAGAGCAGCTTGAAATCGATGGTGGAGAACCGGGCGCCCGCCTCACGCAGCCATCGTTGCGCGACGGCAAGGTCTCCACAGGCGTCGGCTATCTTGCCGAAGGTTTCGGCTCGGACGGCGAGGGTGCGTGGATGATCGGCCGAGAGCGGCTGGATCCGATCGGCGAGCTGGTGGGCCTGATCAAGGTATCCGCCGATCTCGAGCGCGATCGCGTAGGTCAGGGCCAGGCCGTAGCTGGACTCGGTGGGCAGCGCGCGGGCCACGTTCCAGGCGCGGTCGAAGTGGGCGTGGGTGGCATCGATCCGTCCCACCGCTGCCAGCGACAGGATGAGTGCGAGAATGGCGAAGTGGTCGGCGAATATGCCCTTCCGCGTGGAGGTCTCCGCGATGGGCGTCAACGTGTCGATCGCGGCCTGCCACTCGCGGCGCATGGTGTGCGCCGACCCCTGCGCGCACTGGTACAGCCGCTCGTACCCGTGGCGGGCACTGTCGGCCTGCGACACCCGGGCCAACTCTTCCTCGGCGGTCACCATTTCGCCGTAGCTGACGGCCACCATGGCAATCCGCAGGGCGATCAGGGTCAGTTCGCCGGGATCGGTTGTCCGCTCCCGGATTTCGCGGGCTACCTGTAGGGCACCCGCCAGGTGTCCCGCGCTGATGTGGGCGAAGTACAGCGTCCACCGGGTCCTCGGGCAGTCCTGGCGGCGGACTGCGGCGCGGGCCAGCGTCTCGGCAGTGTCGGCGTCGAGGAGATCGACAGCGGCGCGGGCCCCGACGACCAATTCGTCGACCGCGACGGCTGTGTCGGACTGTGCGCTCAGCACGGCCAGTCGCACCTTCTGGACCGGTGACAACGATTCGGACTGGCGACGCAGGGCGTCGGCGATCCGGCCGCGCAGTCCACGGACTCGAAGGGTCGGCAGCTGAGCCATACGCACCTCCCCGTACAGCGGGTGTGCCAACTGCGCGGTCTGCCACTCGTCGTCGGTGTCGACAAGGATCATGCCCGCGATCTCCGCGGCGTCGACGGCGTCGGCCCCGCAGATGTCGGCCAGCACCTGAAGATCCAGAATGCCTGCGGCAGCGAGAGTGTCGACCACATCGAGCACCGCCGGAGGCTGTCGGCCGATTGAGGCGGCAACGAGGTCGGCGAGGGTGGCCGACACCTGCGGCCGGCCTTCCCAGACGAACACTCCGCCGATCTCACGGATGTGCCCGGCGGCGCGCTCGTCGACGAGGAGTTGGCGCAGATAGAGAATGTTGCCGTGAGTGTGCTGCCAGAATCGTTGCGCGCTGGCCGAATCCACCTGTCCGCCGAGCGCGGCCTCCGCCAGGGTGATCACGTCGGCCACCGACAGCGGCTGGATCGACAGCAGCGGTACGATGTCGTCCTTCCACAGTGACCGTACGGCGTCGCACACCGTCTCGCCCTGGCGGACGGTGACGATCAGCGCGGCCCGGCGCTGCCGCACGAGCTGGGCCACCACCAGCGCCGACTGATCGTCGAGCAGGTGCGCGTCGTCGACGATCAGCAGCACCCGCTCGGACGCCTCGGCGACCGCGTCGGCGACGTCGGTGATGCGGTCGAGCAGGTCGGGACCCAACGATCGCGCGTAGTCGGCGAACGCGCCGAGCGGTATCGAGCGTGCCGAGGCGGTGGCGGTGACCGTCCGGCACACCAATCCATGGCTGCGGGCGCGGGCGGCGCATTCGCGGGCCAACCGCGTCTTGCCGACGCCCGCCGTACCCGACAGGACTATCCCCGACGCGTCACGGCCGCCGACCGCGTCGCAGATGCGTCGAATTTCCTCGTCGCGACCGACCAGCGGCCACCCGTCCACCATCTCAGGATATGGCGGCGGTGGCGCGGGCATCGGGGTTCCGGAGATCTTCGCGACCTACGCCGACGGTCGCCCGGAATTGTCGAGGATCGCCGCGATCTTGTCCTCGGCCAGGGCGTATACGCCCGGCAGTGCCTCGATGTCGACGCCGAGTATGGAAGCGATCAGTTCGTCGCCGATTCCGGCGGCCCGCAGGCGCAGGGCCTCGGAGTACGGCAGCGGCAACCGGTCGATCGCCTGCAAGCGGCGCGAGCCGGACTGTGCCGCATCGCCGCTCATCAGGGCACCCGTCGACGGCCATGTGACGAAGTCATGCCAGGCTCCTTGGGCTCGGGGCGCGGCGTGTTCCGCACATTGTTCACCGTGCACCACATGAGTCACGTTGTCGTAGGTAGTCCGCTACTACATTTCCGGTGGCGGCTACCCCACCAGCACCCGCGACACACCATGGTCTGCATGTCCTCACAGGTCATGGATCGACGGGCGCCGTTCGGCTGCGTCCAGCAGCATCCGACGACTCACCCTCGGGTGCCGGCATGGTCATCACCGCTGTCAATTCTGTTCGCTGTCCTAAACTTTCGTCTCCGACGTTGTCGGCGTCGGCGGTCATCGCAGAAGGCGGCGGCCACAGCTTGTCGATCCACACATCCCAGGTCCGATCGGAGGTGTAGGCCGAATGCTGGCGGGTCACCGACTCCGGGTCGTCGCCCGGCGACGGATCCGGTAGCCACACCTCGCTGACCGTTTGGCCGTCGTCGACCGCAGTGGTCAACTCGAAGCACGGACCGTCGGCGACGGTGTCCGCCCCACTCTGCGGCGATCTCACGATGTCCCCACCCACATACGTCGTCAGCCCCCGACGACCCACATGGCAGAACACCCCGTCGCCGATGTAGTCGGTGAACCGGACCATGTTGATCCAGCGCCCCTTGAGCATCGATCGCAGCGCCACGTGCGAGGTGTGCCCGAGCGCCGTCGGGAACGCGCGACCATAGGCCCAGCCGAGTTGCGAACCGTAGGTGAGCAATCCGATCCGGGGCGGTTCGACTCGTTGGTCGACGTCGTCCCCGGGCGCGGTCGTCTCCTGGTGTTCTTCCCTGGCCATCTGCTCGGCCTTGGCCATCCACACCAGCCGGCACGCGACCGCATACATCAACAGCGAACCCTGACTGTGTCCGCCGAGGATCACCCGGTCGCCGTCGTTCAGCCGGTTCTTGACGTAGGCCTCGAGATCGCGAATCGCTCGCGGCGCATAGGCCGGCGGCACGAGAGGGTGTGCTTCGCGCGGCCAGAACGAGGCGAGGTCCCAGATCACGCCGAGGCTGCGCCCGTTCTTCTTCGGACTCTTCGCCGCGTTGTACACCGACCGCAGCAGGAACAGCGCCAGCACCACCAGCACCAGGATGCCGAGTGTCTGAATCCAGACAGTCTCCGCCACCCAGCCCGGGGAGAACTGCGCCACGACGGCCGAGACCATCGCCGCGGTCGCATAGATCCCCACCAGGCCCGGGATCATCGACTTGCCGGCCGCGAGGGTCCACCGGAACACCGGCCCACGCGTCCGCCTCACGCGAAGGACCCGCGCCATCGTGACCCTGGGCGCCCACAGCACGAACGCATCACGCCCGGTGAGCCGCGGGATGAGCATCGCCACGCTCACAATGACGACGATCAGCCCGGCACTGACCATCGCCGCCATGCCCCACATCCACGTGATGGCCGCATAGGGTCTGGGGGTCACCATGTTCGTGTCGTCGAGCGCACCTGCCGACAGCAGTTGAACCACCGACGTCCACATCTTTGCCACAATGTTCGTCGGCGCCGCCGCGGGCCTCGAATCCGTGACGACAGCACCGATGATGAGTTGGCTCAGCGCGACGCCGGCGCCGGAACCGAGGAGCACGCCGAGCGCTGCCACGAGCGGAGCATGCCAGCCCCGAAGCCAGGGCGCGACCGGTGACTGCTGTTGCCCCCGAAAGAGAACGATCGCGGCGGTCACCACGATCGCCGCTGCGAGCAGTACTGCCGCGACCACCAGCGCGGCGCCGATGACGTTCGACCCGCCGATCGAATGAATCGCCGAATCCGAATCTGCGCGTTGACTGTTCAGGGCGCTGTCGAGACGCCCCGGCAGCGTCCATGCGCAGATCCACCACAGGATCAGGAAGCTGGCGGCCACCCATCCGGCCGACCGCCACGACGTGAACGCCCACCACATGCGGCGTAGCAGCGGGAGTGTCGAGTTCGGGCCGCCGAACCGGTCCCGACCGCCGGAGGCACGGGGATCGTTGCAGGCTGCGGTGACCAGCGCGGCAATGCCGATGAGGACCAGCACAGTCCACTGCAGCCCGTTGTCCAACCTGCCGCCACCCACCATGAATGCGGCCGTCAGGATGCCCACGATGGCATGGGTGGTCAGCAGGAACGTGGCGCGTCCGTCGAAGGGCCGGACGAAATCGTCCGCTGCGATGGCCGGCGGCTGCCAGCCGCCATCGTCGATCGCCGACGGTGGGCGGTTCTCGGCGACCCGGTCCCGAAACCGCTCCACATAGGTTCGCTTCGAGTCTGCTTTCGATCCCGTCACTTCAGCGCGCAGGTCGTGGTCGTTGTCCCGCCACAGCGACACGAACGCACCCACCCCGAAGATGACGAGCAGCACAGCGAGGACGGCCCACGCACGCAGCGCCGAATTGTGAGCGCCCCACCAGTCGTTTCCCAACCACGTCCAGCACCGCGACGAGTGATCGCCCACCGTCAACTGCTGGCATTGACTGGCGAGCGCATCGGCCACGATGTAGGTGATCTGCGCGATGAGAACTGCTGTCAGAGCCAATCCGATCAATCGGAACAGCGCGCGAAGGATTTCCACCAACACCGTGAATCGTCTGGATTTGGGGTCGGGAACCATCCACGACGCCACGTTCACCAGTGCGAACGGCGCAAACAACGCCCAGATCGCCTGCACTTTCAGGCCGGAGGTCATCCCGCCCCACCGATAGGCGATTCGTTCGTGCCCGTGGGTTGCCACATGCTGCGGCTGGTCCGCACACGCCGCGAACTCTCCCTTGGAGTGCGGACTCGCATTCGGGTTCGGGACGGCCTTCACCCTCGTCGTGTCCAGGACGGTCGAGATCTCGGTGCCGCTCACGCCATGCGTGAGGACCTCGACCAGTCCTCCGCTCTGTCCTGTCACCGACGTCACCCTTCACTCCGTGGTGATCGCAAGCTCCGCCCGACATTCAGCGGCGCATCTGTTGATTTTCGACCTTTGCCGCCATATTGGGAATGCACCTACACCCGTTTGAATGACATTTCATCCTCAAACTGACACCGGCACCCACCCCCACCACCGCCAATTGCAATCCCCGACGCCCCGCAGTTCAATGAGCAAGACATGGGACAGGAGGCGTCGGTGGGCAGCGAGTACGTCGACAGCTACTCGGCGGAAAGCGGCATCGATGCCACGCTCTACCGCAGGCTGCGGACGTTCATCGGCACGGCCAAGGATCGCCTGTGGATCAAGGTCCCGTGGTGGGACACCTCCGACCCGGCACGCACCCTCCTCGACGACACGATCGCCGCGCACCGACGCCGCGTCGACGTCATCGTGCTCGCCCGACCCGAAGCCTCCAACGACGCGGCCCTGCGCCGCCTCCGCAGCGCCGGCGTTCGTGTGGTGACCGTCCGCAACCTGCACGAGAAGGTCCTACTGGCCGACGACCGCGTCCTGAACCATTCGACGAACTTCACGCGCAAGGAACTCGAGGTCAACGAGAACTCGGGGACGGTGCACACCGCACCGCAGTTGGTCGAGGCGTTCGAGGCGGGCTTCGACCTCATGATCGACAGCCAGGACCGGGTCACCGCGGGCGAGGAGACATGGACTCCGACGACGACCCTGATTCCGCCGCCGCTTCTCCCCTACCTGGATCGGTTCGATCGACTCAACCCGCTGCAGTCGAAGTCCGTTCCGACGGTGCTGAGCACCTCGGGCCATGTGATGGTCGTGGCGCCGACGAGTTCCGGGAAGACGCTGATCGGCGAGGTCGCCGCGCTCCGCTCGATCCTCCTCGAGAAGCGACCGGCGGTGTGGCTCTTGCCGGCGCGCGCTCTGGCTGCCGAAGTGGCCGCGACCGCCGCCCGTTGGCGCGATCACGGCATCAGTTCGATCGAGCTGACCGGCGAGACGAACCTGTCCAGCGAACGTATCCGCACCGCGCAACTATGGGTCGCGACCACTGAGAAGTTCGAATCACTCTACCGCCGTTCATCATTGAGATCGTTCCTGGACACTGTCGGCTGTCTGATCGTCGACGAGGTCCACTTGGTGGGCGACCGCGAACGGGGCGCCACCCTGGAGTCGCTGCTCGCGCGTCTGCGGGCGTCGGCTGAACGCACGCGGATCGTCGCGCTGTCGGCGACGGCGGCCAATGCCGACGAACTCGCCGCCTGGTTCAACGCTCAGCTCATCACGGTCAACTGGCGACCCACCAACCTCATCACCCAGTTCGTCACCTATGACTCACAATCCTCGGGCAGACCGTGGGCCGATGAGGAGGCCAAAGACGAGGCCCTGACCGAACTCATGCACGAGTTGTCCGACGACGGCGCCGATTCCACATCATCTGGGGCCACGGCGGGCAGTGTGCTGATCTTCTGCGGCAGCAAGAACGCGGTCCGACGCACCGCGGGCCTGCAAGCCGGGGTCCGCTACCGCGGCGTCGAGGACGACGCCCTGGTGGAACAGACCTTTCCGCGGGGCGTCGGCATCCATTTTCGGGACGCCCCGAAGGCCCAGCGGGCGCTGGCGGCATTCAATGCGCGACAGATCGACACCCTCGTGGCAACATCCGGCCTCTCGACCGGGGTGAACACACCGGCCCGCTCGGTCATCATCCGTGACCTGACGCTGGGGATGTCCGAGCTCGAGACCAGTCAGGCCCAGCAGATGCTCGGCCGTGCAGGCCGCGCCGGCCACGAATCCGAGGGCTTCGGCTTCATCCTCGTGCCGCGTGACGAGGAACTCGCCTGGCGGAGAAGACTTGTCGCCGGGTACCGCGTGAACAGCCGGCTCGTCGACCAGCTCGCCGACGCCGTGCTCGCCGAGATCCTCCTCGGCAGCATCGCCCACCGCGACGATGCGCAACTCTGGTACGAGGGCACCTACGCGTACGCCCAGACCAGCGAACGTCGCGACCTCACCGGCGTTCTCGACCAACTCATCCGCCACAGGCTGATCGACGAAACCGACGATGGCCTCCGGGTGACCGAGCTGGGCGCGCTGACCACCCGCCTCATGGTCGGGGTGGACGCGGCGTGCAATCTGCACGCCCACCTGTCCACACTGCCCACCCCTGTGGACGCGACCGACGCCGAGCACATCGTCATCGCGGCGATCGCCAACCAGGTACCGGCCATGAGTGAGTGGCCGGTCAATCCGAAGACCTACACGCAGTGGGTCGACGAGACCCTCGCCTCGACGCCGACCTTGAATCGTCGGCTCGACAACGATTTCGGCTCCCGGTTCTGCGCGGCCGCGGCCGCGGCGGCACTGTCGACGCCCGACCGGCTGCGGGTATCGGGTGCCGGGATGTCACGGTCGGAACTGGTCCGGGCCGTCGACGCGCTGCCGCGCTACCTGGGTTGGATTGCCGCGCTGGGCTACATCGGTTTCGGCACCTGGCAGCCGGTGGTCGCCGGCGACCTCGCCCGCCGCCTCACCTGGTGGCACCTCACACCACAGCCACGGCGCGGCAGTGGACGACTGCTCTGGTTCCTCGAGCATCTTCAGGAGCCCGATGCGCGCCGCACGCGGGTGCCGCTCCTGTGGCGGCGGGCGCGTGGTGCCGACTTCCTGGACCCGGATCGGATCAACTCGCCGCCCCGCGGAGTCGATCTCCCGCGCACCGAGTTCGAGCACCTGATACACAGCCGGGCACACCTGGAGTTGGGACCCGCAAACGACACCTCCGTCACGCTCGACACGGCACCGGCCGAGGCCCACCTGGTGGTCATCGGCAACGACGGCACAGCGCATGCGGAACTACGAACACCGACCGTTCCTCGGCACATCGATCTGCCCGTGCCGCGCTCGACCCGTTCCGCCTCGCTCGCCGCCGATCTGATCCTGTATGCGCGGCAGGGAGATGTCGCCTACCAGAACGCGACCGTCGACCTTCCCGAGACTCAGCAGTTCGCCGAGTCATCGGCCATCGAGGAGGCTCGCGACCTCATCGGCCGGCTGTCACCGCCGACAGCGGTGGTCACCAAACAGGGGCGTGTCCGAACCCGCGTCCAGGGCAAACGCAAACGTCTTCTCTCGGATCTGCTGCCGCAGATCACACCCGAACCGCAGCTGCTGCCGATCGCTGAAGTGTTGAGCGGCACCGGCGACGACGAAACACGCGTGGTCACTCTCCGCGCCGCCTTAGAAGAGCTGGTCAGTATCGACCGATCCGCCACCAGCGCGCCCCGACCGGCGGCCGCCGTGCTGAAAGCCGGAAGCGCAACGGCCCGCGAGTTTGAGTGCGTACTTCTCGCGCTCGCCGGAGCCCTCGACATCGAGGTGGGTGCCGCGATGACCGATCACGGGACCCTCGTTGCGCTGGTCCATCTCGGCGACGCATGGCGAACCGCCACACCCGTGGACGACGATCAGATCATCAGCAAACCACTCGTACCCGAGTCCCTGCCACCGATCATGAGCCCGATCGGCCTCATCCCGGCCAAATCGACGGCTCCGGCCCGACCGCTGTTCGGGTGGCTGGCGGAGTTCACGCCCTCTTCCGGCGTTCCGCGGAACGTCCGCACCAACCGGACGGACGTCGAACACGTGACGGCGAGACATGCGGCGAACCTGCACGTATCACCACAACAGACGGAGCCTCCGGCCAGAGTTCACCCAAACTGACTACCCCACCGTTCATCCTTTGATACGAATCTGACCACACTGAACCCATACCGGTTGTGTGATCGCAAATCCGATGTTTCGATCAGCGCACACCGCCGTGGCGACGGTTATCGGGCGTGAGACAAGAGTTTCGGGGGATCACGCTCGGCCTCGGCACCTTCTGAGACGACTGTGCGCCAGAGAAAGCCGAGCGATGACCTACCCCGGTAACCCCAATCCCTATCCCCCGATGCCCTCGCCCGCCGCGGCGACGCACAAGCGCCGCAACCTGACTCTGATCCTCGGCGCGATCGCCGCGGTGCTGGTCCTGGTGCTGAGCACACTGATCGTCCTGACCGTCAAGTCCGAGGACGGCAACCCGCTGACGCCCGCGTTGCGTCTGTTCGGCGTGGGCGATACCCCCGAGGACCCGTTCACCCCGTCGGTTGCGCTCACGAATCGTCAGCTGCCCGATGGGATTCGGATGGCCGCCGAGCGCGGCGCGCAAAACCGTGGGGTCCGCACGGTGAACGGGACCCAGGCAGGCCTGTACGGCGCAGGCAATTCCGCAAGCTGTGACGTTGCCGCACTGGGTAATTCCCTGGCCAATGATCCGACGTCGGCCCGAGCCTGGGCCAGTGTCTTCGGGATCAATCCGAGCGACATCCCCTACTACCTCAACACCCTCACGCCGGTGGTGCTCACCGCCGACACCTGGGTGACCAACCACACCTATCACAGCGAGACCGCGTACGCGTTCCAGTCGGTGCTGCAGGCGGGCACACCCATCCTCGTCGACGGCGCAGGTGTACCCCGTGCGGTGTGCAGCTGCGGCAACCCGCTGGCACCGCCCGCGGCGACGCCGGTCGGAGGCTATCGGATCGTCGGCACCACCTGGCCCGGATACCAGACCCGGCAGGTGGTGCGCGTCGCCTACAACACCGAGAATGTCACCGTCGTCAACAACACCACAGTCGTTGCGCCCGCCGCGGATCCGACCGCGGCACGGGCGACGGCTGCGCTGTCGTTGATCAACGTCGACACCGCGCAGATGTTCACCCGCACCGTCGGCAACGTGCTCAACCTCGCCGGCCTGCCACCGCAGAGCGGGGCACTCCCGACACCCGCAACGTTGAACGTGCCGTTCACCGCCGGCTCCGACGAACAAGCTGCCCAGAACGGTCTCGCCGCAGCCGGCAGCACCCAGGCCGCCGACGACGTCCAGGCGCGCGCAGAGGAGAACGGCGACAACCCGGAGGTCAGCGGCTCGTCCGATGCTTCCGCAGCTGACACCTCCGGAGAGTCGACGGCAGCCGGCGAGTCCCGGGCTGCGGCGGCCGCACCACCCACCGCGGCATCGGAGGCGACCTCCACCGAGGCGCCACGCCCGACACCGACCACCTTCACCGGAGCCGGCGAACAGATCGGCAGCCTGTCGTTCGACAAGGACGGCCGCTCGGTGACCTGCACGGTGCCGGCCGAACCCTCGACCGCACCTCGACTCGCCTTGACCTGCAGCGACTCCGTCGCCCGCGAGGTATCGACGTCGGCGCTGCTGAGCTCCCAGGTCGCCTCGGCCACCGACAGCGCCGGAGTCTGGACCGTTTCGCTGACACCGCTCAGCCCTGCCGGCCCCGGCACCCCGACCACCGTCGCGTCCGCCTCGTGGCGGGCCCTTCCGGAGACCAGCACACCGACAACCACGGAAACCACCGAAACCACCGAGGCACCGGCACCGCCGGTCACCGAGGAACCGACCGTCGAAACCACGACTCCGGAGGTTGAGACAACGACGGAGGAGCCGACCACCGAGACCACGACTGAGGAGACGACGACTACCACGACGACGGAGGCTGCTACTCCGTAAGTGTCAAGGCTGGCGCTTGACACTTCCCGGGGGTCCCAGCAGTCTTCTCTGAGATGGGCTAAGAAATCATGTTTCCTATCGCTCACCATTGGACATGACGTGACGAACTCCTGGTTGCCGTTGTTGAGAGAGATTTCGTAAAGCATTTGATAGTCGAAGAACCTTCCGACTACGTCCTCTTGTACCGAATAGGCGCGATCATGAGCAGCTCTGGTCGTGTAACGACCGTATCCGGTTATCGCCAAGCGCCGCAGTATCGAGCAAGAATTCGAAACCTGCTCTGATACTGATGCACAGCGATCAGGTGCAGGCAGGGTCGATAGTAATTGTTCCGAGTTCCGAACCCTCAATCTTCGCGTGAACATGGTGCTCGATCGACAAGCAATCGCCAATTCAACGAACTGGCCCGTAGCCTCTTCAGTAACGTCGGCAGCCTGCTGGTCATCGACAGTCAGGAGCCTGTCATATGCGAACAGTCCTGAGGATTCCTGATTTCCCGCTCCCGGCCCCCGTAGAAATGAATCTCCGGGGTGCCCGAGGCGGGCGATGGATCACGGAGAATCAGCGGAACGACTGAATCGTCGAAGACCGCGTCCGCGTCGATAGTCATCGGCGATACAACCGGCTTTTGGTCGAGGCGACCGGCGCGGGCCCTGGACTCGCGGCCCGCTCAGACTTTCCCAAACTGGGTTTCCAGTAGCCGCCGAGCGATTCGAGTTGTCTGCGGCATCGACGGATCGAGTTGGGTACGCACCTCTTGAAGGCGTACCAGGTCGACACGGGTGGACTCAGTCTGCACTTCAGCCGCGACTCGCGCCATCAGCGTGCTGATCGCCTCCTGGACAATTTCGTACTCCAGCAGGTCACTCATCGGCCGTCCGTCCAGTGCGTTGGAATCGCGCGGATTATAACACCACACTGAGCTTTGTGTCAACCGGCCAGAACCGCTCAAGCCAGCGGCTCCACGATGGTCACCGCCGACGGCGGCCGCCGCACTTCGATACCGCACCGTCGGGCCGCGACCGTCAGGCTGACCGACTCCCGATGTGGCGCCCCGGGCCACCCGGCGTCACCCATCTCTCCGAAGATGGCGACCGCGATCGCCTCGGGATCGGGACTGAAGCGGGTCTCGTAGCGGATGCCATCGGCGACACCGGCCAACGCCGTCGCCCACTGTTGCGGCACGTCGTACGGCGTCATCGTGCACAGCTCTCGGGGGACCCCGAATTCCGCAGCCGACGGCGCGGTGTTATTGGCGACGGGATGGTCCCGGGGCAGCCGCAGCCGCGACACCTGTCTGCCACCAGCGAATTCGGCCGTGATGTAACCGAACTCGATGAGCTCAGGGCCGATCGCTTTTCGCACCGCGGCTACCTCGCTCAGCCCCAGGTAACAGGTGCCGCGTGGCGGGGCGAGGTCGAAACGCCCATCTCCGGTGCCGCTGAACCACCACGATCCACGGCTGTTGCGATGGCAGGTAGAGGTCGATGTCGGTGGTGAGCTCGGTGACCGGAAATGGGTCGAGCGGTGGTGCCGGCGGTTTCTGATACGGGCTTTGCCGTTTCATGCACTCCACCGGGCGGTCACGCGTCGGGCCGCCGCGAGCACCTCGTCGATGCTTCGGCCATTGGTCAGCCACGTCACCGGCGTGCCCCCGTCAAGACCCGAGTTCGGACTGCACATCCATGCTGCGGCCGTCCAGGGGTCTGCGTCGACGGCCAGTACCGCCCACACCTCCGACATCCCGTCGATCAAGGTGGCGTCGCCTGCGAACTGCCAGGTGGGAAACACCCAGGTGCGACTGGCGTCGGCTAGCTGGCAACCGATCAACCGGCAGCTGCGCAACCGTTTCACGACGGCCGACTTGGTGATGCCCAGGAACGCAATAACACCCTGCACGTCATAGAACGGGCCGATCAGCCCGTCGTGGGGGTCGCCCAGCGGGAGCGCCGCGATCATGCGATCGGCCAGAGTGTCGTGATCGTCGAGCACCGACGTCACGTCGACCCCGGCGCGCTCAGCTCGCCGCAGACGATCCTGCAGACGGAGCGCGAACGCCCGCGTGAGCGTAGCGACCTGGTCATCGGTCGACTTGGACACCACTCCACCGGACAATGGAAACACCTAGATCGTACACCGCGTACACCAAGCAGCTCGTCCATTTTCCTGGTGGCGAAATGACCGACGAAAGCCGAGGACGAACAGCGGTGGTTCAGGAACTGACGTCCAACTCGAGCCACGCCCTATCGTCGTAACTCACCTGGCCAAGTCCCACACCCTTGGTCATAGGGGGATCATCGATCATCATCGGATCGGACCGAATACGTTCCTGCAATGCGCTCTCGGTCTGCTCGTGGGATCCAAGCAGTTGTGGGTATCCGTCGCTCGCCAGAACTAGTCGTTTTCTGGTGCTGGACACTGGTATCCGATGCAGAAAACGTTCAGGTACATGTCGGCCGTCAATGCGACCGAAGCAGAGGGAATCTGGACGGTCGAGGTTGGCGAGATTGCCCTCGGATTTCAGCAACGGCAGGATCATCTCACGTCCGACATCTCGGTCGCGGAGTGAGTCGACAGATGCCGTTACCAAGCTGGCCCGCAGGTGTGCGGCGCGTGCGCCCGCCGCCCGAAATTCGATTTCATGGCCGAACTGATGAACCTCTTCGTCAAGCATGACCCACCCATCCCCGACGACCCACACCTCACGATGAATCGCTGAGTAGATCAGTGCACTTGCGAACGGGGATGGTTCATCGTCGTGCCGAAGAGATGCGACGCACGCGGTCAATTCATCGATTGACTCGCGGGCATTGGCAGCAGGCAACACTCCTCGAAGGCCCGCTTCCAGGGCCAGCCCAGCTCGCAAGCCTGGGCTATCACCTACAAAAGCCCCCTTCGCGGTCCCTCCGTCGAAGATCGCGTAGAACGGGTCGGCAACTGCCACCCGGTCCTCGTTCTTCGATGAATCACCCCAGCGCCCACAGGTGAACGACCTGATGACAGCAGTCATTCGTCCTACCTCCCAAATTGTCTGATCGCATTCTGCACCCCATGACCGTCAGCGGCACCGAGCCCACACTGCCTGCACGTAACGTTCGTCGTATCGTTAGACCGTGCTCACCTCCGGTCCAGCTGGAAGCCTCGACGGGGCGAGGTCGAACACTCAAGCATGCAAGTTCACCCCAGACTGGCGACGAGGTATAAGCGTAAGTGTCTAAGACGACCGCCCCGCATTCTGAAATGGTAAGTAACCGGCGAATCAAGCTCATACGGCGGTGGCACAGAAAGTTCTTCGGCAAGCACGATCCGCGCGCGGAGTATTGGCGGCGGTTCATTTGGTTCTTCAATCACGACAAAAAAGAGTTCGCTTGGCCATTAGTGTGGAGCGGCGCGGGCTTGGCGCTGTCCGTATTGTCACTGCTTCCAGAATTTCACGACATAGCTCTTGGCTGGCATTTGCTCAAGAGATTTACCCTGCTGGCGGGATTGGGATCGCTCGCCTTAGGATATATCTTGATGCGCCGATCGGTCCGCAGTCTAATGAAGAAGGCTGACGACGTGAAGCGGGGGAAAGTATACCCCGAAGATTATGAATACCTACCCCCGTACTCAGATTGGCGAAATTCTAAGAACGGAGATAGTGCGGGTTGGCGTCACGACGACCTACTGGATGAGTGGCTATTCAGTCGCCCGATAATCGGTTTGATAAATAAAGAAGGATGGCTGCGTAGATGGGTGCCAGTCGGTAATTCGAAACACCACTGGACCCTATGGGGTGGACGGAAAGACGCAATTAACGAATGGAAAGTCAGGCTTGCTAGCGACCTCTACGCTGGTGTCGAGAAAGTCGAGATAGAAAGGACTGACTATCCGTCGTCGATAGTCACCAATCACCTGTGCTTACGCACCTTAAGGATCGAAAACCAGCCCAAGATAGAATTTAAAAGCGTTGGCCTTACTCCGGACGATAGGATACCCACTCTATCTGAAAGCAACTGCTCGAATCACATAGGCGGCGATCTGCTCGTAGTCGCTCCGGGAATCGTGTGGTTGACCGAGTCCGAGAAGGACAGTGAGATGGAGTCCGAACGCCATCACTGTTCCGCCAGTGGTAGCTTCGACTGGGATTCTGATCGCATATACCAAAGAGATCTACTTGGCTTGGTCGAATCCGGACTCAGGCGGGAGCTTACCGAGGAAGCGCGATTTACAGAAGAAGCGGCGGCTGCAGGCGATGTTCGTATCGTGCGATACGCGCGCGCTACGTATTCGGGCGGTAAGCCGCAATTTCTCGCACTGTGTCGGTATCCGAACAGAAATCCGGATCTTTCCGAGCTCGGAGATGAATTCACCGCTGCCGTGGAACAGGTAGCCTTTGAGCCAGAAGCTGGGATTCGGGGCCTGGTTGCGGCGCTCGACAATTATCACACGGATGGTAGTGGTCAGGCGAAACGCCAGTTCAGTAGGCCTCTTGCCATGTGTGTGGAACTCCTTCGCGAGCTTGCGGACGGGCGTGGCAATCAAGACATTGTCGACTGGCTGACAAAGGATTGGAATTGGGACAGGTCCCTCTCGTTCCATGTCATCCCAGTTGGCAATTCCCTTCTGGATTTCGCTGCCAAGCACCAGACCCCAGTCGTTCAGAAGGCGCTCGCCCTTGGCGACGCTGAGATCCGAAGCTATCTTCGGAAAAGCGCGCACTCAGCGGCCGGAGCTCCGATCCTGTTCGAAGATCTTGACCCAGACTTCATGAAGGAAACAAGCTCTTTAAGGGACACGCCAGATGCGTGTGCCGAGTGGGCTTCCGTCAGCCTTGAGGGCGAGGGCTACGACGACTCTCGTAGCGATCGAATATACGTACTGCTAGCGAATGCCACCGCTGAGGGCCTGCAAGCAGCACTGGGCGTGGCTACCCGCTTTGCATCCCGCAAAGGCTTTTACTACATCGACGGTAAGGATGGTATTTCACTCGACAGGTTCGAGCCTGGCAATGTGTATGTGTGTCGCATCCCGGGGCTGAAGCGGGGCGAGGAACTTCCCCAGCGCGCACGGACTTCCCTCGAACTTGTAGGTCGAGCGATTACCGATGCCGCGTCACGTGTCGCCGGCATGGGGAAAGACGGCCGTATCGTGTTTCACTTCAACGCTGATTACGGCAAAATGGACGCACGCATGATCGATGTCGCAGATGAGGCCACTTGGAGCCTGGACCAACCAGAGTCCGCCGGTTGGTCCGTACACAAGGTTATGGCCCACAAGGTCACGGAGTGCGCGGGCGACCCAGGTAGGTGGATGCTCACTCGACAGAAAGTCGGTAGCTTAGACCGGTGAGTGCTGCGGCGCGATCGAACTACGTGGCCGGCCTACCGCCGCAGCTCGGTATCGAGTGCCGTCCGAAGCCAGGTGTCGCCAACCCTGACATCAAATCGCCGCGAAAAGCACCCCGGCTACACCGTTACAGGCGCCGCACCCCGACGCCCAACATCTGACTCGCGGGTGTCCGCCTGGTGCTGCTACTGCACGCCGACTAGTGTCACCACGCCGCTGCACCCCTACCCTCAACGCTGTCCGATCCGTCGCTCGACTCCTCGGAATCGTCTGCGGTAGAGCTTTCCTGATCCGACGGAGCATCGGACTCGGACGCGGAGTCACTCGACTCCCCATCCGTCGACCGGCCGTCGGACGAATCCGTCAAGGCGGAGTCTGATGTCATTGCACCTGACGTCGCCGAATCGGCAGCCTCGGTTGGCGCGGATGCGGACTCCGTGGGCGATGAACCCGGTTCGCTGGTCGACGTGCGCTCGCTCGGCGAAGCACCGGCCTCGTTAGGCGCGGAGGTGGGCTCGGTCGGCGAATCAGCGGGTTCGGTCTCCGCAACCGTAGGCTCAGCCTGCGCAACCGTCGGTGCGCTCGGCGCCGCACTGGCCTCGGCGGGCGCGACAGCCGATACCTTCGACGTCGAAACCTTCTGCACCGCAGGCGTATCGACCACGTCGCCAGCATCAGACGAGGCCGAGGCCCCAACCACCGTATCCGTCGGCACCTCATACTTTTTCAACGCCTCCTGCACCATCCCGGCCTCGGTGGCGGCGTTCGCGTTCCAGTGTGTCCAGGTGTGGGCGCCGTTGGTGTAGTTGTACTCGACCGGTAGGCCGAACACGACGGCGACGCCGTTGAGGATCACGGTCGATGCGAACGAGAGGGTCTCCAGACCGCTGCCGAAGATCACTTCGCCGATGCCGCCGAGACCCATGAGTTCGTCGAGTTCGGCCTGTCCGGTGAGGATGCCGGTGCCGGCGGAGACGATGATGGTCTGGCCGTTGTTCTTGGATTCGATGATGTGACGGGTGACGTCGTTGGCCGCCCACTGGTTTCCGGGCGCAAAGGGATTGCCCCACATGCCGTCCAGGCCGTTGGCGATTCCTTCGCGGGTACTGAGGATGTACGGGATCAGCACATAGCCGAGGACGCTGTCGGTCTGGTAGTACCCGGAGATCGAGTGCGCGACCTTGAACACCTCGGGATACTTCAACGCGATGTTCACCGCCTGTCCGCCACTCATCGACAGTCCGACGATGGCGTTGCCGGTTTCGTCGACGGAGAAGTTGTCGTTCAGATAGGCGGGCAATTCTTCGCCGATGAAGGTTTCCCACTGCGGGTCGTACTCCCCGCCACTGGCATTGGTCAGCGTGTTGCCATCGGCATCGACGGGCAGGTCCTCCCAGTTGGACGACCACGCCTTCGAACTGCCCTGTACCTCCACCAAGGTGTACTGGGTGCTGTACTGCGACATGAGGCTGCCGGCCTCGCCGTCTCCCCCGACGCCGCCGAGGAAGTAGACGGCTTGCTCTTGCTGTCCCGCTTGTTGACTCGACGGCCGCACCTTGACGGTGACGTTGGACTGCATGGACTCCGACCACACCGTGCAGGTCTGGATGTTCTGCGCCTTCTCGGCGGCGTTCGAATACGAGCATCCGCTGCGCAGCGTCGTCGGATCGACTGCCGCGGCGGTCCCCGCACCGAACAGCAGTGCCGCACTCACCACCGCGGCCGTGGCCGCCAGCGTATGCCGCCGCCGCAGCGCGGGATTCACGACGCCCCGCAGACGGGAACGTCGACGTTCACCGTCGGATCGTCCACCAGCGGCTGGATCGGCACATCGGGTTTCCCTGCCACCGTCGGCTCATCCATCGTCAGCTTCACGGTCACCGACTTTCCGGGCGGGATACGCACCATCGTCGACACATACGGCCTGCCGTGCAGCGTCTCTTCCACATACATGGGGCTCTTACCGTCCACCGAGATCTCCTTGATGACCGCCCCTTGGGTGGTGAGCATCTCCACGTTCGACAGGTTGGTTCCGCGTGGCATGTCCAGCCGCGTACCGTTCGGCGCGATGACGTAGTCCGGCAACGACAGATCGTCGAGCGTGTTGGTGAGTTTCACGGTCACCGTGCTCTCCCGGGTGTCGCCGCTGCAGCTGCCGGTCTGGTAGCTGATGTCGCGGCGCAGGTAGTAGTCGAGTTTGTTGCCGCCGGCGTTGCCGACCGCCACCTGCAGATAGGGCGCTGTGGTGTCGGAGATCTGGTGCCCGAGATTGGTGGTCTGCAAGACGCGTTCCTCCGCCGGGTGCGTGCTGTAGATCATGATGCGGCGCTCCTGCACACCGTGACCGAGCGCTTCGAGGATGGCGCCGGTATCACCCTTCGACGTACTGAGTTGGTCGACGACGGCCTTGGCGATGGATTGAAGGTACGCCTTGCGGGCGTCGTTGTCGCCGCGGAACCGCACATACGACGTGGACAGGGTGATGGGGACGACGTTGTCGGCGGTGATCTTGTCCCCGTTGGGCAGTGTCACCGGCCCGGTCACTTTGAGCACGTAGCTCAACGCGATCGGATCGAGTGCCATCGCACCGTCGAGCCGTTGCCCGGTCTGCTTCTTCCAGTTGGCGATCCAGATCTGCGCGGCATCCGGGAAATGCGCGCTGAGGTTGCCGTTCCGGAAGTCGGTGTAGGGGTGATACGGCGAGTAGATCGCGTCATAGTCGGGGCCGAGATCCACCTGTGGTCTGGCCGGGTCCTGGAAGGTGGAGTTGGCGCCCAGGGTGGGCACGGTGACGTGGCCGGTGCGGGCGTTGAGGATGGCGAATCCGCCGACGAGACCGCCGGTTCCGCGGGATTCCGACGGGGTCTGGAACGCCAGGAAGTAGTTACGTGGCCCGGTGCCGCCGAGCATCGACGGGACCAGTTGCGCCGCAACGTTGGTGCCGTTCAGGGTGGCGGCGGCCTCGTCGACCTGCTCGGACAGCTGGGCCTGCGCGTCGGCGACGGTGCCCAGCCAGCTCGGATCGATCTGATCGACCCGGTCGCTGATCTCCGACGACTTCGCGGCGACCTCGGCCAGCTGCGGCTGCGCCTTGCGCAGTGGCATCGTGTTGATCGAGTCGCCGGAGCGCAGCTCGGACGGGTTGAGCACCGATGCCAACTGCGCGGTGGGCACCAGCACGTCGGTCGCCAGATCGGACACCGCAGTGCTCATCTGCTGCACCGATTCCAGCGGTGTGCCCAGCCACGGGATCGACGATGCCGCCGACCACACGATGCCGTGTGACCAGTCATCGGCACTGTGCGCGTTGTCGGCGGCCGCGTTCGCCGATGTTGCGGCGTCCTCCTGGTTCCCGTCGAGGGCCAGGGTGCGGGCGCGCGAGGCCTCGCTCCGCGCCGATTCCAGGTCGCCCTTGACCTGCCACGCCGAGAACGCCAGCCAGGCCAGCAGTGCCGCGACGATGACGACCAGTACCGCACCGATCTGGACGGCGCGATTGCTCAGCGCTCGACGGATCATGGTGTCTCCCCCGTGTTGTCGGCCGCCGCGCCGACGAGCCAGTCCGCGATGGTCGCGACCTTCGGCTCGATCTCGGCGAACACCCGCTCGAACTCCTCTTTCGGCTGACCCATCGGGTCGAGGATGTCCAGGTGCGGCGAGTTGGTGTCGATGCGTGAGCGGGTCGCGATGATCTCGTCGAGTTTTCCGCCGGTGGCCAGCTCAGCGAATTCGGTGACGGTGAACATCCGCCTCCACCGCACCGGCAGCATCTGCTGGGCGGCGGCGCGATGGTCGCGGGTCATGCAGAGCACCAGGTCGGCGTCCTTGAGCATCGGTGGCCGCAGGTAGCGGGATTCGAATCCGGTCGCGTCGTAACCGTGTTCGACGAGTACCTCGATCGACAGCGGATGCATGGCGTGCCCGTTCATCGCGCCCACACCCGCACTCGTCGACGACACGGTCACTCCTGACCGATCCGTCATGCCCTGCAGCACCCGTTCGCCGATGGGTGAGCGGCAGATGTTGCCGGTGCAGATGAACAGGACCGACGACACAGCGTCGACCGGTGCGCTCATGACTCCTCCTCGAGTACTCGCGCGATTGCGCGCAGGATCGCAGGTTCGCCAAGGTCGGCGTGAACGGCGTCGACACGCATCATCTCGACGTTCCCGCCGACCGCCCGACCCCACGCATCCGGATCGTCGTTGTCGGCGGCGGCGACGTAGAGAACCGTCCCCGCCGCGACCGGCTGCAGGTCATAGCTGCGGGCGGCCTGCGCCATGATCGCGGTCCGTTCGTCGAAGCGCCGCACCGCCTCCGGGTCACGACGTTGCGCCGCCTCCCGCAGCGGATGGACGGCCCGCAGTTCCTCGTCCGAAACCTCGGCCAACTCGGCTGGGGTGCGCGGATCGAGCAGCACCAGCTGGGCGACCTCCTCCCCGGCGTCGACGAGCTGGCGGGCGATCTCATGCGCGATCACCCCACCGAGCGACCACCCGACCAGCCGGTACGGCCCGCTCTGCTGCTCGGCCCGCAGCGCGGCCACATGCAGTGAAGCCAACTCCGGCAACGACTCCGGCATCTCGCGCGTGGCGTCGATGAGTTCCGGAAGTTGCAGTCCCAGCACCGGTGTCGTGAGGGTGTCGGCGAGTGGCCGGAACTGTTCGACGATGCCGGCCGCGGTGTGCACGCACCACACGGGTGAGCCCTGGTCGCTGCCACGCGACGACAGACGCACCACCCGATCGTCGGCAACACGGTCCGGCGTCTCGATCAGCGCCGCGATCTCCGCCGGCGTCGGATGGGCGAACAGCTCCGGCCCGGACACGGTCTGCCCGGTCCGATGTTGCAGCGCATCACGCAAGGTCAGCAGGGCCAGGGAGTTACCGCCGGCGGCGAAGAAGTCGTCGTCCATGCCTATCTCGACGCCGAGCACCTCGGCGAACGCGTCGACCACCGCCCGCTCGGTGGCCGTGGTGGGTGTCCGCCGGGAGGCCGACCATTCGGGTTCGGGTAGCCGCTTCTCGTCGAGTTTCCCGGCGCCGGTCAGCGGCAGCTCGGGTACTTGGATGATCCGGCTGGGCACCATGTGTCGGGGTAGCACGGCACGGCACGCGGTGGCGAGGGTGTCGGTCGATATCTCGGCCGCCACGACGTAGGAGACCAGCGCCGGCCCGACGGGTCCGCCGCGCAGGACGGTCGCGGACCGATGTGCACCCGCGCCCACCAGCACGGCGTCGATCTCGGCCGGTTCGACGCGTTGGCCACGGATCTTGATCTGCCGGTCGGCGCGGCCGAGATAGACGAGTTCGGCGGTCTCGACGTCCCAGCGCACCAGGTCGCCGGTCCGGTACCACCGTTGCCCGTCGGGACCTGCGACGAAGCTCGCCGCCGTGAGAGCCGGATCGCCGAGATAGCCGCGGGCCACGCCAGTTCCGGTGACATACAGTTCGCCGACGACGTCGGGCGGCACGGGACGCAGATACCGGTCCAGGACCTGCACGCCGATGCCGGGGCGCGGCCGCCCGATTCGCACCGGTCCGCCGGGCTGGTAGGTGCTGGTCGACACGGTCACCGTGGTCTCGGTGGGTCCATAGATGTTTCTGACCTGCGCGTGGCGTGCCCAGGTGTCGGCGAGATCGGTGGTCAGCGCCTCCCCACCGATGTACACCATTCGTAGCGAGGCGATTTCGGGCGCGTTCAGGGTACGCATCACCGACGGGGTGGCGGTGAACACGGTCACCCGCTGCTCACGCAGGAAGTGGGTGAGGTCGCGGCCTCCGGCGATGTTGGCGGGAACCACCACGAGGGTGGCACCGGCCGCCAGCGGCAGCAGCATGTCGTGGAAGGTCGCGTCGAAGCCGGGGCTGATGGCCATGGCGACCCGGTCGTCGTCGGCCACGTCACCCAGCGACGCCACCCGATACACACCGCGGTGCGACACGCCCACCACGTTCGGTACACCGGTGGTGCCCGACGTGGTGATCACGTATGCCAACGCATCCGGCGACACCCGCGTGACCGGCTCCGGCGCAACATCTTCCGTCGGCTGACCGGGAATGTCATCGGCCTCGATGACGGTCGCGCCCGTCACTGCGATCACCTGATCCAGCCGCGCCCGCGGATACGTGACGTCGACCGGCACGCAGACCGCCCCGATCCGGCTGACCGCCCACAGCCCGATCACCGATTCGATGGACCGCGGCACCGCAACCGCCACCACGTCCCTGGCCGCGATTCCGCGCTGCCGCAACGTCTGCGCCGTCACCGACACCCAGTCGTCGAACTGCCGATACGTCAGCTGCCGCCGCCCGTCATCCAGCGCCACCCGCTCCGGATACCGAGCCACCGCTGCCGCCAGCAGATCCCCCAGCAACGGCAGCCCAGCAATTTCCGCCCCTTCCGCTGGTCGAGTAGCCGAGGTCCCCTCCGCTGGTCGAGTAGCCGACGAACGGAGTGAGGAGGCGTATCGAGACCACGCACGCCGAATCCGCCCACGCGACGACCGGTGGTCTCGATACGCTCCCTCGCCTAGCGGCTCGGAAGCTACTCGACCATCGGGAGTCGGCTGCCCATCCGCTGGTCGAGTAGCGGTCGAGCCGCCCCCCTCCGCTGGTCGAGTAGCGGTCGAGCCGCTAGGCGAGACCGCGTATCGAGACCACTGGTCCACCCCGACCTCACCAACCACAGCATGCCCAGCAACAAACTCCCGCTCCCCAACCGTCAACAAGTCAACCCCAGCAACCAAGCGTCCGGCTTCCGAAACCACCCCCGACACCCCATCAACCATCCGCCGACCCAACACACCAATCCCGGCCTCGTCGAACAGATCCCGCGCATACGTCAACCGCAGCCGCCACAACCCGTCAACCAGCAACGCCTCGACATGCAGATCGAACTCGCTCCGAGCCTCGAGCACCCCACCATCCTGCGGCGCCACCAGACCACCCCCGACGGAGAACGCCACTTGCACCAACGGATGCATTCCCGTCTCGCGCGGCGGATCGACCAGCGCCACTACATCGTCGAACGCCACCAACGCATGATCGATGGCCGCCAAGTCCGCGTCTCGCACCGACTCGATCAGCTCGCCGACGCTCAGACCTCCACCGATCCGCGTCCGCAACACGACCGTCGAGACCAACATGCCAACCGTCCGAGCGCTCTCGGCATCCCGTCGCATCGACACCGGCGTGGCCACGGCGACGTCATCGGTGCCGGACTGAACAGTAAGGGCCATCGCCACACCGGCGTGCAAGACGTGGAAGTCGCTGGCCTTGGCGCGATGCGCAGCGGCCGCCACCTGCTGCGACACGTCTTCGCCGAGATCGAATTCGGCCACCGCCGTGCGCAAATCGCGCGCCACCGGCCGATCCGGCACCAGGTCGAGCCGCCCGCTGTAGCCGTCGAGCGCCTCCGCCCAGAACCCCAGCTGCTCGGTCCGTGAATGCTCCTCGTCGATCGCCATCCGACGGGCGACGACATCGAATCCCGCAGCCGCCGAATCCAGCTCACCACCGGCCAACAGCGCACCGAGCTCGTCACCAAGGATCGACGCCGACTCCCCGTCAAGCACGATGTGGTGACCGACGATCACCACCGCCGCCGGATCGGAGTCGGACGTCAGCACCCATGCGCGGACGGGCGGCGCAGCCTCTAGGTCGAACGGCGCGGCAAATTCGTCGAGTCGTTCCGCGGCCTCATCGACGGTCATCCGTTCGATCTCCGGCCGCCACTCCCCCAACACCCGCTGCCGCGGCCCATCCGCCGCCGACAGGAAGAGTGTCCGCAACGCCGAATGCCGTTCAACCACAGCATGTACTGCGCCAGTCACCTGGTCGACACCAAGGCCCGCAGGTACCGGCACCACTACAGGCACCGCATAGATCGGCACCTCACCGAGCAGATGCGCGGTAGTCCACATCCGCCGCTGCGTCGGAGAGAGCGTGAAGTCCGAACCCTTCGTGGCTCGTCGCTCCGCTCCTCGCACCTCAGGGAGCGGGGAAGGCTCCTCCTCGGTCCCTGAGGAGCCCGCGAGGAACGAGCGTGCGTCACGAAGGGCCACCCCACCGTCACGAACGGCCACGCCACCCTCACGAACCCCCTCGTCCCGAAGCCCCGCAACCACAGCCCCCAGCTCCGCCGGACTCGGATTCTCGAACAGCAGCCGCGTCGGCACCCGCACCCCGAGCTCACGCCCCAGCGTCGACGTCACCCGTGTCGCCGACAGCGACGTCCCACCAATGGCGAAGAAGTCATCCCCCACGCCGACGGTCGTCTCCGACACCCCGAGCACCTCGGCCATCACCGCAGCCACTTGCCCGGTCAACGACGCATCGTCCCGCGCCACCGGCACTTCCGTCACCGCGGCACGGCCCGAAGCCTCAGCTGGCGCATCAAGCCTCGGGAACGGCACCTCCACGTCCCCAGCAGCAGCCGCAAACACGGTCACGAAGTCGCCGAGCAGAGCTTCCGCCACATCCCTGGGGATGTACCCGGAGTGCACCACCGTGACCGCGATGCCGTTCTGGTCTTCGGCGAGGACCACTTCGATGTCGAACTTGGCGTCGACGGTGGCGATGCGATCGACCACCGCGGCCCGCCACGCCTCGCCGCCAGATCCGCCAGTCAGGATCTCGTCGGAGATCGTCGGCAGCACATCCTCGTTCACCAGTAGCACCGAGATGAGCGGGTCGAAGCCGTCGTGGGCGTTGGGGCGTACGGCGCGGGCGACCGCATCGTAGGGCACCTCGGCATGGTCGGCGGCGGTGAGCGCGACGTCACGGGCCTGCTCAACGACGGCCCGCATCGGGTCGTCGGCGCCGACCCGGGTGCGCAGGGCGACGGTGTTGACGAACATGCCGACCACCGATTCCCATTCGGGTGCACTACGACCGTGGACCGGCACACCGACCACCGCATCCCATCGCCCGGTCCACTGCCCCACCACGGCCGCCAACGCGGCGTGCGCGACATGGAACACCGTGGCCGACAACCGCTGCGCCGTCTGCCGCAGCTCGTGCGTCGTGGCGCTGTCGACCCGTTGGGTGATGCGGCCGGGCGCCCCTTCGGTGTCACGTCGGCCGGGGATACGGATCGGTTCGCCGGCACCGTCGAGTGTGGTGAGCCAGTGGCCGAGTTCGCGGCTGTAGCGGCTGGCGGGGTCGTCGGGCCCGCCGAGGCGGCGCATCTCCCACTGGGTGAAGTCGGCGTAGGTCAACGCCCGATCCGACGGCAGGCTCTCGCCGGCAAACGCGCGCAGCAGATCATGCATCAAAATCCGCATCGACCATCCGTCGATCGCGATGTGGTGCAGCGCCGCTACGAAATACCGTTCGACGACGGCACCCGATGGTTCGTCGCTGACGTCGAAGACGGTGGCCCGGAAACCGGGTTCGTGTTCGAGATCGAACGGTGAGGAGAGGAACACGTCGATGGCCGGTCCGACCGCACCGGCGTCGACGCGCTCGTGGCCCAGGACCGGGCCGTCTCGGTCGACGATCCGCTGTACCGGCCCGGCCGGGCTGTCGGGGTAGGCGGTGCGCAGCACGGCATGAGTGTCGACGACGGCGTCGACAGCCTGCCGTAGCTGGGCGACGTCGATCTCGCCGTCGATGCGGATCACCACCGGCACGTGGTAGGCGGTCGACGTCGGGTCGTAGTGGTGGTGAATCCACATGCCACGCTGCGGATGGGCCAGCGGCAGATGGTCGGGGATCGGCAACGACTCGGGTACCGGACCGGGTGCGGTGCTGCGCAGTTCGTCGACGCGCTCGGCGACGGCCCGCACCGACCGCGCCTCGAACAGCACCCGCACCGGCACCTCGACACCCAACGCCCCCGACAGCCGTGCGGTGACCCGCGTCGCCGACAGCGATGTGCCGCCGGCCGCGAAGAAGTCCGAGTCGGCGGTGAGCTGAGCGACGGGGATTTCAAGGACGTCGGCCCACACCTCGGCGATTACCTCTTCCGTCGCACCCGACAGCGCCGCACCAGCGGAAATGGCACCGGCAGCCATGTCGGGTTCCGGGAGTCGCGCCGTGTCGACCTTGCCGTTCGGTCCGATCGGCAGTGCGTCGACGGAGATGATCGTGGCGGGAACGATGCTGCGCGGCAACACATGCGATAGTTCGGCGCGCAGCGCGTCGGGCCGGAGGTCGGTGTCGGGTTCGGCGACCACCCATGACACCAGCGTCTTCTCGCCGCTGGCGTTGGTGCGCACCGCGGTGACCGAGGTCGCCACCTCCGACAATTGCGACAGGGCGGCGTCGATTTCGGCGGGTTCGAGGCGGATGCCGCGGATCTTGACCTGGTCGTCGGTGCGACCGTGGATGACGAGTGTGCCGTCGGGTCGACGATGCACCAGGTCGCCGGTGCGGTACAAACGTTGCCCGGAGCCGGCGGGGTCGGCGATGAATGCTGCGGCAGTGAGAGCCGCGTCGTCGAGATAGCTTCGCGCCAGACAGTTTCCGGCAACGTACAGCTCCCCGACCGTGTGAACGGGCACCGGCCGCAGCTTGCTGTCGAGGACGTGGGCGGTGACACCGGCCAGGGTGGTGCCGATCGGGACCGCCCCATCGGCGCCGTGTGTGAGTCGTGCGCTACTGACCGCGACGGTGGCCTCGGTGGGCCCGTATTCGTTGCTCATGGTGACCGAGGGTGTCCAGTCACGGACCAGGCCGGCGCCCAGCGGTTCGCCACCGACGGCCACATGCCGCACACTCGGCAGGTCGTCGGGTCGTAGGGTCGCGAGCACGGATGGCGTGGTGAGCAGCACGCTGACGTCGTGGTCGGTGATCACGTCGCGGAGTTCGTCGGCGGCGATGACGTCGGGCGGGCAGATGACGATGCTCGCTCCGACGATCCGCGGCACCACCAAACCCATCAGCTGCGCATCGAATCCTGGCGCGTACGTGTGCAACACACGGTCGGCGTCGGTGAGCTGCAGGCGTGCAACGGTGTCTCGGGCCCAGCCGGCGATGCCGCGGTGGGTGACCACCACACCCTTCGGCGTTCCGGTGGTGCCGGAGGTGAACGTGACGTACGCGGCGTCGTCGGCAAGGAGGGGACGCACCCGCTCGGACACGGAGAACGGAGCGGCAGAACCGGATTCGATCTCATTGACCGCGAGGACAGGAATCGACGCATCGACGTCCGGCACCGTCTGGCCGGCCAGCGTCAGCACAGCGCGCGGTCGAGCCCGACCGATGATGGTGCGTCGCCGCTCCATCGGGTCACGCGGATCGACATTGACGAACGCGGCTCCCGTCCGCGCCACCGCCAGAGTCGCCACCACATTCCACACCGATCGCGGAAGATGCTGCACCACAACATCCCCCGGCCCGATCCCGTGGCCGATGAGTTCCCGAGCCACCGCTGCCGATCGCTGGTCGAGCTCGGCATTGGTCATCGCGCCGTCACCGACGACGGCCATCGCGTCCGGACGTTCGGCAAGTCCGGTGCCCACGAGGTCCCCGAGTGTCTCCACCGCCGGCGCCGGAACCGCCACCGACGTCTCCCCGGCCAGCAGTTCAGCCGTCGGCCGATCAACGTTGCCGACCGCCCGTTCCAGCGTCTCCACCACGAGCCGACACAGCGCATCCAGCCGCTCCGCGCCGGCCACCGCGTCGGTGCAACTCATGGTCAGGTGCAGCCGCCCCTCCACCTGATACATCGAAACGTCAATCCCAAACAGCGGCATGTCTGTGCCCCGCTGGTCGAGGCCCACCCCCCGCTGGTCGAGTAGCCTCCGAGCCGCTAGGCGAGGAGGCGTATCGAGACCACCACCACTACCAAGCCCAGCAACCTCAACCACCTCCCCCGGCACCATCCCCAACGACACCTCGAACAACGAATTTCCGGCCATCCCGCGCCCCGGATCCGCGATCTCGGCAATCTCCGTCAACGGCAGATCCGCATTCGCAAACGCACCGAGGTCAACCTCGGTCACCCGCGACAACAGCTCCCCGAACGACACATCCAAGTCGATGGCCGTGTGCAACGGCACCGCCCGAGCAAACAGCCCGGGAACCGACGCCAACCGCGCATCCAGCCGTCCCGACACCGCGGTCCCGATCGTCACCGTCGACGAACCACTCTGCTGGGCAAGCACAGCCGCCAACGCAGTGTGTGCAGCAATGAACGCCGTGCTGTGCCGTTCGATCGCCAAAGCATCCAACGCGGCGGTCACGGACTCCCCGAGCTCACCGTGCGCGGTATGCACCGACAGCGCAGCCTGCTCACTGTCGATCCCGCCTCGCAGGTTGATCTCCGGCAGCCGCAGCGGCTGCACCGGTTCGGCGAATGCCGCCGACCAGTGCTCCACGAGCTCGTTGCGTCGGGCCTGCACCATCTCGTCGCGCCACAGCGAGTACTGGCGGTAATCGACCCGCTCATGATCGACAACGGGAGTCCCGGCAAGTTCGGCTGTCAACTCGTCCCGCAGGATCGGCACCGATTCGCCATCGACGGCGATGTGATGGACCACGACGAGAAGCCATGTCTCACCATCACGTTCGACGATCCGCAGTCGCCACGGCAGCGACTCGGCCAGATCGATGGGTGCCACCTTCGCGTCGATGTCTGCCGCGAGTTCCCGACTCAGGTGGGCCTCGAGTTCGGCGTCACTCCAGCGCCGCTGGTAGGGCGATCCGTCGTGGACGGGGAAGTTGGTGCGCAATGCATCGTGGCGTGCGACGATCGCCGACACCGCCCGCCGTGTTTCCTCGGGGTTCGCCGGTACTGGTATCGCGAGGTTCATCAGGTAGCCGGTGAACTCGGGTTCTGTGCGCCACCGCAACCACAGGTCCAACTGTTCCGGTGTTAGCGGAAGGCGCTCCGGTTCGTCGCGGTGTTCACTGAGCGACGGCATGGCCTCGCCCGGGCTGCCCTCCCCGCGCGCGTCAACGATGACACGGGCCAGGCCTTCGATGGTCGGATAATCGAAGACATCCGCGACGCCGACGCTCTGGCGTTCCGCGACGAGCGCGGCGGCAAGCCGCGCCGCTGACAGCGACGTGCCACCAGCCGCGAAGAAGTTGGTCCCGGGCACCATCGGTGTCGATTCGTCGGTACCGATCACCGCCCGCATCGCCGCTGCGACAGTCTCTTCCACCTCGGTCAGCGGCCGCGACGGCTCAGCTGACTCATCGAGGTCTGCAAGCAGTTTGTCTCGGTCCAGCTTGCCGTTCGGAGTCATCGGCCAGCCTTCGACCACCTGCACTCGCGACGGCACCGCATAGCTGGGTAGTCGCGCTGCGCAGGCCTCGAGCATGACCGATTCGTTGAGTGCCTTGACGTCGTCCCAGTCGGCGAGTCCGTCTTCGGTCACGAAGGCGACGATCCGCTCATCGCCGGCCGTTCGGCCTGGTGCCACCAACACCCGCACCGTGCCCACACCGGGCACCGATCGCAGGACTGTGCTGATCTCGCCGAGTTCGATTCGGTGTCCACGAAGCTGCACCTGGTCGTCGTCGCGGCCCAGGTACGCGAGACGGCCAGGTATCACCTCACGCACCCGATCACCGGTCCGATACATGCGCGTGCCCGACCCATACGGGTCGGCGACGAATCGCGTGGCCGTCAGCGCAGTCGCATTGAGGTATCCCATCGAAACCTGGTCGCCGGCAACGTACAGCTCACCGAGGCCACCCATCGGCACCGGCCGAAGCCGCGAGTCCAGGATCACCCACCCGACGCCGTCAAGCGGAGCACCGATGATGCTGCGTTCGTCGTCGAGGTCGACGTCGCAAGCGGTGAGATGCACGGTGGTCTCGGTGATCCCGTACATGTTGATTAGTCTTAGGTCAGCGACGCTCTGTTCACCCCGATCCCCGAGGTCCCGCGATCCAACGCCCGCGGCCACCTCGGGATCCCCGAGGTGTGGGGAGTGCACGCTGGTCGCCTCCCCCAGATCCCCGAGGTGCGGGGAGTGCACGCTGGTCGCCTCCCCCAGATCCCTGAGGTGCGAGGAGCGCAAGCGACGAGACACGAAGGGCCGCAACGCCGCCGGACTCAACGCCTCGCCACCAAAAACCACCGTTCGCACGCTGGGCAAAACACTGTCGACAACCGACGGGTCTGTAAGCGCCGCAACCGCCGTCGGCGTCTGGGACAGGATTGTGACCCCGTTGCTATTCAGTCTCTCCGCCAGCAACTGCGGATCACGCACTGTGTCACGATCGATCGCAACAACCGTCCCGCCGGACGCCAACGCGCCAAAGATCTCCCACACCGAGAAGTCGAATGCGTAGGAGTGCACCCAACTCCACACCTCGCCAGGTCCGGCGTCCACCACATCGAGCGCCGCGCCCAGCATCGCTGCCACATTCGACCGCGTCACCACCACACCCTTGGGCACACCCGTCGACCCAGACGTATGGATGATGTACGCCCCATCCGGAATGGGCTCGGCCACACCCAGCCCCACGCCGGCAAGCACCTCAAGCCCCGGCCGCACCACCGCTGCCGGCTGCGTCGCATCCAGCACCAGATCGATCCGCGTCTGCGGATACTCCGGATCAATCGGCACGTACACCGCATCGGCCAACAACGACGCGACGATCGTAACCACCGCATCTGCCCCCTCGGGCAGCAGTAACCCCACCCGGTCCCCCGGCCGCACACCCATGCTCTGCAATCGCCCGGACAAATCACGAGCCCGCGCCACCAGCTGCCGATACGTGAGCCGCTCGTCACCGGCTACCAGCGCCAGCGCGTGCGGGCGCGCATCTGCATGCTGCAGCAGCGCGTGGATCGGGTCAACGAGAGGCGTCGCCCGGCCGGTGCGCTCCGGCAACGCCACCACGGGTGCGCAGTGCAACACGCGCGATTCCGCGTCTGCCCCGGTGGGCCCGACAACAGAGTCGACAAACCGATCGAGAATGTGCTCAGCCGCAACCACATCCACGTACTGCTCGGCGACTGTCAAAGTAATCACGAGTTCCGTCTCGTCATCAACGACGCTGAACTCCAACGCGGTTCGCGCCTGATACGTGGGGAGTGCCTTCCCATCCACGATGACCCCTGATGCAGCGAGGTCAGGTTGTCGGGCTTGGTACGCGAAGATGACGTCAGCCAGCCCGGTAGGCGCCGACGCGGCGTGCCGCTGAGCCTCAGTAATACCCTTGGCCACCCGAGACAGAGCTTCGTGCACCGCCAGCTCACGAGCGCCGGTAATCCGCAGCGGCACCGTCTGCACAAACATGCCCACGGTCTGCAGTTCGTCACTGGTTTCGCGGCCGGCGACGGGTATGGACAGCACGATGTCGTCGGTGTCGGTGTAGTCGCCCAGTGTGGCAACGACTGCCAGGTTTAGCAGGGTGTTCAGGGTGGTGCCGGCCGACCGCGCCACATCCACTGCGCGCCCGCGCAGGTCGCTGCTGATGGCGCGTCGCAGGTAAACGGCAGGCCCTCGAGTCAGTCCGGTAGGAGCAGTGGCCGCCGGCGCCGGCAACGCCAGGCGTTCTGGCGCACGTCGCATCTTGCGGGTCCAATAGATCCCCGACGCAGGTGATTCGTCCCGCGCCTCGAGAGTAGCGCTGAATCCGGTCACCTCCGATGCCCATTCCGGCTCGTTTCCGGACTGCCGTGCCTTCACAGCTATAGCAAAGTCGGCGAGCACAATTGGAAGCGACCACTCATCGATTGCAATGTGATGGGCAACGAGCACAAGATCGACGGTGTCGCCAGAGGTGTCGAGCACGGCACGCCAGGGCGCCTCGACGGTGAGATCGAACAGTGTCGACACCGCACGCTCCAATCCCGCCACATCCAACGTCGACGAGGTGATCGGAGCGGTCGCCGCCGCGTCACCCATTGGCCGCACAACCGCGATCGGTTCACCCCCGTCGTCGTGGTATACGGTCCGGAGTGCCTCGTGGCGGCCAGCCACATCGATCAGCGCCGCCCGTACGGCGTCCTCAGATATTCCTGCAGCCAGCGCGAGATGGACAGCCAGGTGATAGACAAGGTCCGAATGCGAACCACCGGTACCGTTGCGCGCAGATACTGGCGCACCATTCGCCCACTCAGGTCCAAGCGGCGTCGTCCCACCAGACGCCCCGGCCGATCCCTGAGGTGCGAGGAACGAAGCGACGAGCCACGAAGGGTTCGCCCGGTTCACCACCCAAATCTCCCGCTGCGCCTTCGTCGGCCGATACCGCACCACACCACCCGACACCGCGCGCATTGGTGCAGCCTTCTCAATCACCTTCGCCAGTTCGCGCAAAGTGGTGACCTCATTCAGGTCGCGCACACCCACGCTCACCCGAAGCCCACTACCGAGCCGTGCGGCCAGCTGCATGAAACCCATTGACGTCACGCCCAGTTGAACGAGCTCATCATCCATAGACGGCTTTTCAGCACCGGCCACGTCGCTCACCGCATTAGCGACTGCCTGCTCGATCGGTCCCTCCGGTGCACTGTACTGTGTCTTTTTCCGAGGCAATGCAACCAGCAAGGCAGAAACCGCTTCCCGATCTGCCACACCACGCTCGGTCATCGGGACGCCGTCAAGGATGTCGACGTACTCGGGCCAAATAAGCTGCGGCACTACTGAGTTCACTCGCCGCCGAATCGCCCCGCGCACGTGAGCGCGATCTACGCCAGCTTCAACTACGATCCCAACGCCAAGCCCCGACTCCGTTTTGACTGCGACCGCGGCCGCCACGCCCTCAACATCAAGCGCCGCGCGCTCAAGGTCCGCAAGGTCAACCCGAACGCCGTCTACAACGACCTGATCTATGGCGAGATGATCGACGACGAGTGCTCCGGTCTCAACGTCGATATGTCCTAGGTCTCCGGTGTTCCTATCACCAACGCAGATGTACCCAGTCAACCCCGACGGCAGACGCACGCCACGCACATCACGAACAATAACCGCGCCAAAGTCGCCGGTCGAGTTGCTAGGCGACGACGTATCGATGCTCTCTTCCGCGGCCCACTGTGCCTCCTCCTCCGCATCCAACGGCAATTCCCCCACCAGCCGGTCCGGCTCCTCCAGCAACGCCCGTGAGACGGTCGCGAGCATCGCCATAAACCTCCGGTGGTGTAGGTCAACCTCAGCCTGGCTATACCGATTCGGATTCGCGTCGAAGGCCACCATCAACGAGTCCGGCCCCGACTTCTTGGGCATCGGATAAATGTTGATCGTCAAGTCTTCGGCAGGACCGACCGTCAAGATATGAAAGGTTGCCGTTGCCTCACCACAAGGAAACTCACGCTCAAACAACATCAGGTTGAGCATCGGCCCGGATCGCTCCTGGATGGCCGTACGGGAGGTTCTGCCACTCGTCTCGTCGGCCGCCACATCTGCCCAGATGTCTTCGCCCCGGTACCGCTGATGCCGCAGAGCCACCATCAGGGCGGCTTGGGTGGCTTTCAAGGCCGAGACAACAGTCGAATTCGGCGTGACATGGGTACGAAGCGGCACTGTGTTCGCGACCGGAAGTGGCGTAGAACGTAGTTCTTTGGTTGTTCGCGCCGCAACGGGGAACTGAAGGATGACTTCATCCCCGTCGGCCACGCGAGCCAGGTAGGAACCGAACGCCATTGCGATCAACGTCGGTATGACCGCAGCGTGGTGGGCGCCCGCAACTTGCAATCGACTCATGGTGGTAGCGGGTATGACGGCGGATGCCGACAGCCCAGCGGACTTCGGCGAGCCCGAGCGGTGCGCGAGCGACTTGCCAAGGCCAACACCGGACATCTGACTCTGCCAGGCGGCGCGATCTGTTACGAATCGAGAGGACTCCCGGTACTGAGCGTCGACTCGGGCAGGAAGGTCCAATTCTACTGGATTCGAGCACGGCGGGGGATCGCCGCGGACTGCTGCGGTGTACGCAGCGAGAGCTTCGACCATCTTGTCCTTGCCGCCCATCCCATCAGACAGCAAGTGGTGGCCTCGGTTATAGATTAGAAACTTGTCGTCACCAAGGACGAAGAGGATTCCACGAGCGGTGCGATCCACACAAGGGTCAAGGACCTGTGAGTAGTCCTCTCGCATCATTGATTCAGCGATCGCTCTCGGATGAAGCTCGCTACGCAAGTCGATAACTTCGACCCAATAGTGCAACGCCGGATCATAGACGCCCGCAGGCCCATCCTCTAGATCGTGGAAGCGCACCTGAGTGAATTTGGCGTTCTTGACAACTTGACTTGAATGACGAACGAATATATCTATGTCGAGAGGTCCATCCACTTCAACATATTGGGCCGTGTTAATGGGAACGTTAGGTAGGCTTTGTTGCGTCTTCCACAGTTCCAACTGTGCTCGACTTAGTGGAAATTCTTCAACGAACTTAGTCATGCCGAGCCACCATAGTGAACCGATTGGCGGAAAGGTGAAAGTTGGTGACACGCCCAGCGAACCGTTCGGGCCTCGGGAACACCCGAGCCAGCACAACGGGATGCATATGCCCACATCGCCACGTGCGCGCACCGCAGGTCACCACGCAGTGTCACACCAACAACCCGGCCGCAATAGATATCGGGTCGAAGATAGGACCCGAGCTGCCACAGTGGCCAATACACCAACATCGGGAGACGCTCCAGTACACGAAGAATCGGAGGGCTAGGGAACCAGTCGATAACGACAACTCAATCGTTGTAGACGAGCAGGCAGTTCTCCAATAGAGAGAGAAATGCCACAAGGACAATCCTTCAGCCTCCTTCCCGCCCGGCAAGCTGATCATTCGATGCATCAGACGAGGAATCCGAACCGTAGTTAGCGTATTGATAACCGTCGAATTCGCCCTGGAAACCATTCAAAACTGAACCTAGGATAGGCGTCCTACCCGCAGACAGTCCACCGACAGCCGAATGCAACTCAGCGCGCTTGGTAGCGGCAGCCCACGCGACGAGAAGTATTCCGTCTACCCACTGACTTAGGACCGATGCATCAGCAACAGGCAAAATTGGCGGAGAGTCAACGATCACGTAGTCGTAAGCGGCCGATAGCTCAGTAAAACACCGTCGTGCTCGCTCCGAGCCCAGCAGCTCAGCGGGATTGGGGGGCAACTCACCTGAGGCCAAAACATCCAACAGTGGAGTACCCGACGATTGAATCAGCTCAGACCAACTGTCTTCTCGACGCAGCAAATTGCCGAGACCGAAGGCCGAACTCAGGCCCAACCTATTTGAGACGGCTGGCTTCCGTAAGTCTGCATCAACCAAAACAACCCGATGACCAGCCTCCGCAAGGGATGCAGCGAGATTAATCGCCGTAGTGGTCTTGCCCTCGCTCTCATTAGCACTCGTAATGAGAATTCGCGATACTGAACGATCCACGCTCACGAACTCGAGATTCGTCCTAAGCCGACGATACGATTCCGCGGCGACAGACGAGCCAATGCTAAAATCGATCGTATCACCATGGCGTAGATTCTCGTCCAAAGGAACGATTCCCAATGACGGTCGGTGAAGAATCAGCTCCACGTCGCCAGAATTACGTACCTTAGTATCCATACGATCACGAATAAACAGAGCCGCGACTCCCAGGAGTCCACCGATCAAGAAACCGAGAACCATATTTCGTCCGGGCCTTGGCGAGATCGGTGATGAACTCGCACTCCCCGGACTTACGACAGTCAGTTTGGCCAGGGGCTGGCCACCAGTCGACGGTTCCTCGAGGGTACGGACGTAAGCCACCAAAGCATTCGCAACTCCGTCAACCAACCGGACCGCCCGAGCTGGATCCGCGTCTGTCGCGCTGACGGTTAGCAAAACAGTATCCGGAGAAGTCGTCGCAGAAAGGGCACCCTCAGCATCCTCGACCGACAACCCCACACCCGAGTCCCGGAGCGCAGCGGCCAACACCGTGTCGGACGTCACGAGACGAGCATAAGACGCGACACGTTGCTGGGACGCCAACGAGCCCTGATAGGCGCTCTGGGCGTTCGCGTCTGAACCGGAAGTCACGTACAGCGACGCAGACGCAGCGTACTGTGAGGTCCTACTCAGGCTCAGAGTAAGCGCAGCAACTGCGAAAACGAGCGCTACAAGTGCAACAACCCACCAACTCTTGACGACCAACCGCCATGACGACCGTAGACCGTCCCAAACGTCCTCCGTCTTAGCCACGCCACTAGCAACCATGTGTTCAGCCCTCTCAAACACTCATGACGCTCGAATACGGCGCCATTGATTCCGAACCTCAATAGGATAAAGATTCGAAAACGAAACAGTTGACAATAGAAGGATCATGAAGCGCACCGAATCAGATTCGATGACATCTGCTGAATAGCCGATGAAATTTGAAGCAATACAGAATCGCCATGATCCCACATCTTTCGACGATACTCCGCCCGGTAAATTTGGGATGCACTGAACCGCTCTAGTTCACAGCCGATAGAATCATAATAGTCAATAAATTTGAAATCCGGTTCAGTAACCCCACCGCCAAAATCGACCGCCGCCGCGGGAACACCATATGAATGAGCGCAAATGAGACCGTGCAAGCTCGACGAAAGAACGAGGTCCGCGGACCGAATCTCCGACAGAACTCGATACGGAGTGGATGTAGGACTGACAACCCTCACGCCCGCGCTCATCGCAGATTTAATAACAGCAAGACCCACGGACGACGCAAAAGCCTGGTAGTGAGGTATAAGAATCGTGGATTTAGAGTGATTGGAAGGAGGACAATGATCGAAGACCGAGCCAACAAGAATACCCGGGTCACCGTGAACGAAATCTAGAGCAGAATCTAATGCTTCACCAGTACGAGGGCCGCGCACCGCAAGTATCCGTCCGAAGCCGGCGGGGTGCTCAGTCAGCCGCCCGATCTCCCTCACTCCCGATCCCCAGACATCAGCACCTGTGCCGCCGACCGCCAAGTAGAAATCGATAATGGAACCAACGGCGAGGAGGTCCGCAGACTCAGGAGGAACCCAACGGACGCGTTTCCCGAAGACTGCCTCGACGATCAACGGCGACAACTCGTCGCCGAAATTGGACAATGTACGCCGGCTAAACCGAGCCAAATTCCACCACGCACTACCACGGGTTGAAAGTTCTTCACGAAGTACATGCGGCATCCTCCATGGCCGCCACCAGAATGTGTCGATCATGGCGCAACCTCTTCTCTACCCACGACCGACGAAGCAAGCCGCACAAACGGATAAAAGAGGAGCCTCACAGGTTGAAAAACCAACGAGATAACAAAAGTGACAGCATAAACAGTGGAACTTACCATCACTTGAATCCAACCAACGCTTATATCTCGCGCAACCAGCCAAGCGAAAAGCGCGCAAAGAAAAAAGATGGTCAAGACTGACACGCCAGATCTAGCAAGGGGTTTCACCAGGATGCCATGCCGGACTGAAAGCCAAAGTAGACCGGCTGGCCAGCTGATCGTATAGGACGCCAATAGAACCAACACTACAGTCGTCGGGGACCCAAATATTGCCGCCAGGACCACCGCCGCGACCTGTAGGCTACGAGTTACGAGAGAAAACAGAAGATTAGAACGGGTGAAACCGTACGACACAAAAGTCCAAAAAATAGGGAGGCCCAGCGATTGAAAGACAACACCTACCGCTAGCAGTTGAATTAGATGAGTTGCTCCGGCCCACTGCGGACCCAGAACATTACTAACCAGGATCGGCATCACAGGAACAGCCCAAAACATCATACAGGCGAGTGTGCCGACTATTAGATTCTGCCCAGCAACAAGGTACCTAGAGTAAAGAAGAGGCTGCTTTCGTAAGCCCGATAGAACCGGAAGCGACACATTGGTTGATGGTCCTGACACCTGAGCTAGTGGCATGCTAGTCAACTGCATCGCGCGGTTAACTAGCCCGGCATCCGAAATACTATACCGCCAACCGATCAATAATGTCGCAATATTTTGGCTAATATAGACGATAAACTGGGTTGCCGTGTACTCGAGTCCGAATCGATAGAATCTCCCCATGCCTCTTAAGCGCAGAACGAACATTGGAAGCCACCGCGCGGCACCGATAAGAACTGCGGTGGTCACCCCAAACACCGCCAACTGCTGGCCTACAAGGCTCCAATATCCGGCTCCTGAGACCGCAAGGGATACTCCAAGAATGAGTCCAAGTACCTGACCAGCAATGTCGGAAACTGCGACAGGATAGAAGCGCTGGGAACGAAGTAGTGAGGCTCGGTATTGTGCAGCTACACCATTGAAGACAAAGATGGGCGCCAACGCACACAAAATGGAGGTAAGGCGGCTATCGTGGTAGAGATTCGAAACCAGAGGCGATATCAGGACCGCGAGTGCAGCCAAAAGACACCCAATCAATGTGTTAACCCAAAATAGCGAGTCACGCTCCGAGTCATTCAACGAATCAGCTTGGATCGCCGCCGCCGACAAACCAAACTCGCGTATAAGCTCGCCAAACATAACAACACTGAGAACAATGGCAAGAAGACCGTAATCAGAGGGAGACAGCAAACGGGTCAACACAACAACGTTGATCGACTGAACCATTACCCGAATAATTTGCCCCACAACAGTAACAGATGCACCGCGCGCAACCCTGGAGGCCTCCACTTGATAATTGCCGGCCATCAGCCGACCTCTGCCAGACGCAGATAGACATCTGCTAGGCATCGACGAAACTCGACGTCAGAGTATCGAGACCAGCAGAAGTCAAACGCTGCGGCTCGGGCCGCCTCCACAGATCTAGTCAACGCAATGGCGTCTACCACCGACCGCGCAAACTGACGCGGGTCGCACGAAATGCCAGCATAAATGGATTCGTCCCCGATACCTTCAGCACCTACGGCGGTGGCCACCACCGGTAATCCCCACATCATCGCGGACACCGTCTTAAACTTCACACCTGCACCGCCGTGAAGCGGGACGATCGCCACCCGCGCGCTCTTGTAGACCGCGGACAGGTCCTCAACGTAGCCAGTCGCCGATACAGAGAACCGCGTATCGGATTCAGGAGAACTATCTCTGGAAAACGTCGACCAGAACGTGTCAGACGCCATTCCCGCGAGGACAAGTGTCGCATCGGGATTAGCGGTGAGCACGCGATGCCAAACCTCTCGAATAAACCACTCCGCTCCGGCGCAATTGACGGCGCGTGTGAAGTCGGCGACGAAAACTACTTCAAAGGATCTTGCTTCGAGCGACGGAAGCGACTGAGGCATTGACTCTTCTTGAATAGACGGATGAACAACTAAAACTTCAGATGCGCATCCACCGCGAAGCATATAGTCTTTGTCCTTTTGACTGAAGACAATAATCGCATCTAGCGCTTTCCACATTCGACGCTCAATAAATCTTGCCCGATATAGTCTCAGCGTCGATAGTGGATTAAGGGCCGAGAATCGCGTAACACCAACTTCGCGCTCCGTGCGCTGCGTAAGCACATCGTGAGCCACACCGACGATTTTGGTCTTCGGCCCAACAGTCCTTCGCAGTTTCGGTGCCAGGGTAAAGAACTCAGACCACTGTAGTTCCACGATCGTCGCCGTCTGAAGGGCCGTTTGAAGACAGGCGCTCTGGTCTGCTGCAGACCGGAAAGCTGACGTCAACAACCATGGGTTATAGAGTCTCCGAAGGCGTGTCCAGACGCGTGCCAAGTAGCGTCCGCCCCGACTGTCAGTCTCCAGAAAAGTCAGTTCGACGTTATTTAGATCGATCGCGTATGCATCGGCTCTTCCGTTTGACTCATTAGGCGTTTCTGTAAAAACGCTGATTCGGAACAATGAGCACAAAGCGTCAACATGATCGAAGAAATATCGACCGCCCGCGTGCGTGGAATTCAAGTCAGGTGGGGCGAACGAAATTGTCGTCAACAGCGCGTCACCCTGATCTCGACGCCGGCTACTTACAACGCTGTTCACGATCGAGGCTTCTCCGGGTTAGGCAGCTCAATTATCTCATGTTTGGGTATTCTCAGCCCAGCCATGAAACCCCCAAGCCAGCACATTAGCTTCGGAACTTTGTCTACTTCCTCGCGCAGCGGCCGCAGCGACAGACGAAGTGTCTCAGGTAATGCGTGCAAGGATAATGGATGACGCCAAGTGTTGCCGCCTCTGCGCATAACCAATGCACGATTGCGCGCAGAATAGAAATAGTACAATCGGCTTTGTCCCGCTCCAACTGCACCCACTGAGCCACCGACTTTATGCCAGAGCCGAAAGCCGTGGTAAACGCCCATCTTGTAGCCTAACCGATTAGCACGTTCTGACAGATCAACGTCTTCCCAATACATAAATAGGGTTTCATCAAATCCGCCTATATCCATCCATACCGACGACACGAACAACATTGACGCCCCGCTTACGAAAGTAACCGTATCTATATCCGGCCTCGTCTCAGATGCTGGTATAGAACCATAACCGACGTGTACGACCCGTCCACTGAAATTGTTCAGCGTGCCGCCGTTATACCATATTTGGTATGGTGCCCGTCCAGTTAGTATCTCGCAGGACAACAGGTCAACATCGCAACTGGCATACCTTCTCAAAAACAGATCTACGTCACCTTGATGCAGTAGCATGTCGGGATTCACCAGCCACACAAGTGCGTCTCCGCCGTACAACTCGTAAATTGTGGACACGCCAAGGTTAACGCCAGATCCGAAACCGTTGTTCAGCTGACTAAGTACGCGATATTCTACCGAGCTCGGAGCAAGCGCTTCAAGTTCGCGCGCCTGGGCTTCACCAGAATGATTAATAATTAGAATCGAGGCACACCATGAACGGTGGACCCGCGCTAATAGGTTACAAATCTCATCGACGGTTTCATAATTCACGACAACGAGATGGCACTGATTCTCATAGCCGCTTCTGGTGTTTGCCACTATTGCCTCACCATGGTGCGCTCGTCACTCGAGAGCCTCGCCGACGGGACTGGCTCGTCGCGGTCCTCCGTTCTACCCGGGAGGATTGCCGAGCAAGTGTTGTGAAATACCGACGTGTAAGAACATGCACCTAGTAAGGCGCCCGTCGTAAAGCATAGGAAGAGAAGAACAGATCCCGATAGCAGTCCCCACCCAGTCCATCCGATCAACACAAGGCCCGGCAGCGCGCACATAAATGACTTCGCAAATCTCGATCCGTGTCCCCCGTTCCGAATTTCCAGAATCATTCGTCGCGTGACAACCAGGAAGGCGGTGGCTGCGATCGCAACCCCTACCGCACCAAGTTCGAGCAACAGCAGCATCGCAGAATTGTGGACTGGCCACCCAAGCGCGGTCAGACGGTCAGTCCTACCTATTGTTGCAACGTAAGCGTTCGGTCCGGTCCCTGTCAGAAAGTATTGCGGCAAGTTCTTTAGCGCAATCTCCATTAGATGGGTCCTGGGATCGAACCCGCCGTTCAACTTATTAGCGTCTTCGAATCTCTTCAGGATCGGCCCGTAAGCGAAAGCCGTCGCCACGATTAAACCAATCGATAGGCTTAGGATGACCCTCCTATTGCGCTTCCCTCGATAGTTAACTATTAACCACAACCCGACGAGGATCATGGCACCAATTACATTGGCGCGGCTCTGCGTTAGAATTAGGCTTATACCACCAAGTGCCAGTCCTGTGCATGCCATTACGCGTGTATATCTTTCACTATCGATTGTGAATGGCAGGATTATCATTAAGGCTAGATATATTAGCTTGCCAAGGGTTCCTGGATGATCGGCCGTTCCGTTAACCCTACCTTCCGTTGTGGCAGCGGTGATGTCCGATACGGAGTAGTGCGAAAGAATGTTTAGCTCGACACCTGCGGCTTGCAACAGGCAAACAGCAGCCTCGAGAGCTAGCACGACGACAATGATACTGATAAGAGTCTTGCCAAGATGCACTTCCGTCAACTCGGTGGCGAAGATGTACCTTCCCAGACCGAATGCCACTCCCGCAGAAATGAATAGTACGATTCCTGAAACTATCTCCGGCGACACGCCCCACCAGAGAACTAGAGCCGCTATCAGGTACATTGCCAGGGTTAACGCTAGTGGACCGATTGGCGGCGTTCGCATAAGCAACATGTAGGCAGCGAATACTGCGAGAACAGCGGTGTAGGTTGTTATCTCGAAGTACCCCGTCGTTATTCCGACGTGCCTGGCGTCATAGCCGCTCACCCAGAGTGTGGTGGGTAGGATTAGTACGCTAACTAGAAAGCCGACAAACAGTCCAGCTCTCATGCCAAGGATCAAGCAGACGATCGCCGCGCAGATCGTACAAATCGCGATTAGCGCCATCGTGTTCGTCATTCTTCGCTCCGTTGCGATTCGAAGATCATTGACGCAACGGTTTGGCGTAGCCAGGCGCTCAATCTCTTTCTATGTGGCGCTGGAGGTGCCTGAAGTCCCTTTTGCAGCGCGTCACCGACTCGCCGCGCGTATGCGTCTAGACTGTACCGCTCTCTCCATTCTTGACGAATCCTTTGCGGTGTTACCGCCGGATCTGCGAGAATCGCTTCGAGTTGCGGCAGAATTGCTGTATCGGTGTCGATTACCCGTATGAATTTCCCGGTGTAATCGAGCAATCCAGGCGAGCGATTTGTTGCTATTGGTATACCGCACTCCAAGGATCCAATTGCTACCATCTGACCCGATGATCTATTTGTTGTTACGTCCAATGGCAAGAATGTTATGTCGGCTGTGGAGAGAGCGTTTCCAAAATCCTCAGCTGTAACTACTGGGAGCCATCTTGCGCGCGCAGATCCGGTTTCGTTCTGCACAATCTTGGGTCCTGATCCGTCAGCAATCAGAAGTTCGATCTCTCGATTGTCCCGCAGGACTTCGTCGACGAGTTTCTTCAAACTCGCTTGGTCGCGGTCAGACGTTCCGCCGGTGAAAATTCGTATTCGATCGGGGTCGCTTGATTTCTGTGGATAGCGGAATGTGTTGCCGTATCGTATGAACGTACATCTGCCTCCGTTCTCGTTCCATGTCTGCGCCTCGGTGCTCATATGCGTCATTATCAAAGTACGCGACAGAACTCGCGTGAGCAGACGCCATGACCTGCTCTGCGGCGTGGTGTAAAGACCAATGACCGCCAATCGCCTAGTGCCGAGAGCCTTCAGCGCTACCCCGATCCAGGGATTCTCCGCAACAAGTGTTGCGGAATTGCGCGCGTTCTGTAAGCGTGCCCTGATCCCCACGCGGAGTGCGTCAATCCCGAGTCCCATCGCTCGGGAACCGAATCGTCTTCCCAATGGAGCCGGATCTGAGATTCTCACCTCGCTGGTTATTCCCGCGCATTGTGCCCAAACAGCCGTCCTCCAGGCTACAGGGGGACCGAGGCTAACCAGGACCAACTCATCCAACGCTCGCTCCCTTTAACCATTCTGCCCATTCCGATAGCGCGAAGTTCTTATAATTTCGGTATCGCGCTTTACTGACTTCAGGGTCTTCCGCAAGAGCGGAATCTATCGCTTTTGCCCATGAATCTTGGGATTGAACTTGACTCAGACTGACCAGCGTCGCCGCCGATTGCCCAATTAGCTGTTCCATGAATGGGGTTCTTGGGCCCACAACCGGCGTACCCAATTCTACGCATCTGACGGCGATCCCACTCTGATAGAATCTCGTGTACGGAATCAGGACTACACTGGCTGTTCTAATTGCCTCAGTTAGGCTGCACTCTTCGAGGTATGTATCACTAACATCCCATTTGTCGACCGCCGGCCACCCGCGCCCTATAATTTCTAACTTGTATTCCGACATTCGCGCGCTACGCCCCAAGGTCTCGAGTATTCTCGTATCTCGTGTCTTCTTATACTGCCCGAGTACCCTTACAATTTTGGGTCGGCGATCTCTGTCTGGTGGCTGTATCGATTCGCAGGACATTGGATGAGGCAGTATTGTCGGTGTTGATTTGAGTTGCGCCTGGATGACGCTGGCGGCTTCAGTGCTGTGCACTATGACTCGCGATGAACCTAACCGTCGTGCCAGCATTTTGCTGAAGGTGTCATACCCTGCGCTCCTCACCATCGGTACGGGATCGTGGAGTACTACATACGTTCCACGCCCAGCTAGGCGTGCGCCAATAAGGTCAAGATATCCGAGAGCTGGCCAGACCACTATTGTGGGAATTCGATCGCCGGTTCGACAGAAGATGCTCGTCCAACGCTGCCTCAGATAAAATCGGCCCACTCTGAATACCCACTTGAACCGCCTACTCAATGAAGAGGCTGGTTCATCATAGCTTTCAAGGTGTACATCTACTCTGAGTTGATCTGAGATCGAGCCAAGTTCTACGCCATAATGGGTCAAAGCTGAACCTAAGGGGTTAAACACCCTCAACTGTGTCTTGTTGGCGTCGCTCACTAGTAAGCACCATTCTTGGCAAAGACTGCTTGCAGAGTTTTCCAAAGAATCAGTGCGTCCTGCATGATCGACCAGTTCTCCACGTACGAAAGGTCCAGCCGCACCGACTCCTCCCAAGACAGGTCAGAGCGGCCAGACACCTGCCACAGTCCCGTCATTCCTGGTTTCACCAACATCCGACGCGCCACCCGACCGTCGTACTGCTCAACCTCGTCGGGCAGCGGAGGCCGTGGGCCAACAAGGCTCATTTTGCCGCCTAGTACATTGAACAGTTGCGGAAGTTCATCAAGGCTGTACCGCCGAATGAATGTGCCTACTTTTGTCACACGCGGGTCTTCACGCATCTTGAACAAAAGCCCCGAACCCTCATTCATCCCGCGCAGTCCATCCCGGATCGAATCGGCGTTCTGCACCATCGACCGGAACTTCCACATCGAAAAGGGCTCGTTGTTGAGTCCGACGCGTGTGGCGCGATAGAACACCGGACCACGGGAATCAAGTTTGATCGCGACTGCAACGGCAATCATCACCGGTGCCAACACCGCGAGGATCAACGCCGATCCGACCCGATCCACAACTGCCTTCCGGAACCGTGTAGCGCCTTCGTATCTCGGCTTGTCGATATGAACAAGGGGCAGGCCAGCGACAGGCCGAACCATCATTCGGGGGCCTGCCACGTCGGCTACACCCGGGGCCACCAACATGTCCACGTCGATTCCCTCGAGATCCCACGAGAGACTTTGCATCGCGCTGTGACCAATGGCTTCGGCAGATGTCACTGCGACGGTCGTTGCACCTGATCGCTCAACCGCGTCACTGACATCGTCAAAATTCCCGAATACTGGTACTGCACGCTCACCGACGGCGACAAACTCCCGGGCCCGCCGATGATCCGGGAGGCAAATGCCAACGACGCGGTAGCCCAGGCTGGGTTCGCTCATCAACCGTTCGGCTAGCGGGACCGCTGAAGCCGGGGAGCCAACGACGAGTACGTGCTCGAGGTTCCTCCCCGCGGCATGTTGCCTCCACAGCCGCCGACGCCATGACCACCGAGAGAGGAGTAACCCGAGCGTGCCAATCGGCAGTGCTAGAGCGAGAAACCCTCGGGCGATGTTGAGGCGGAATAGCAGATCAAGAATGGCTAGCGCACCGAACACCGAGAAACAGGCGGTCACTACACGGCTGTACTCCTGCGGACCTGAACCAACGATTCGCCGGTCCATGGTCTGAAATGCCCTTAGGGCCAGTAGCCACACCAGGCCGAGGACGACTGAAACGTACGCCGCCGGCGCTTTGATCGCACCGTTCGGGGTCAAGGCATCATCGGTTCCGAACCGCACCCACTGCGCGACGGTCATCGCGACCGCGATGATGACAGCGTCGGACCACGCAACCCTTACGAGGTAGCCGTGAACCCACGAGCGTGATCGCTCACCCGAACGGCTTACGAACCTCAGTCGCTGTCCAAGGCGCGTCGCCGTCACTTCACGTGAAGCGTCGTACGCTTGACCATTCGCCAACGTCGCTTCCTCTCCCCGACACCCCGTTCGCAGCGGTTTTGCTGCAACGCCAAAAAGGCAGCACAAATCCAGCGCCGCCATTTCAAGACTTCTCAAGAGGCCATTTCTTGACCCTGAACGGATGCTGAGAAGGCTATTGCAGTCACCTGACTTTGACAACTTGAAAGCGGACCGCAGCCCTCCCGCGATCGTGAAGATCGCCAGGTACTGGCCGATGCCACTAGTTCAGGCCTGTCTGCTAAATCGGGTTTGCCCGCGTGCACGTTACCGGCATCCATCCATGACCTGCGAGTTCCACTGACCAGCATCGTTAGCCGGGCGAAAGAACTCGGATCGGTTTCCAGCCAAGTGATTTCGGACACACTTTCAACCGATGTACACGACGATTGGTCGTGACGGGAAGGCATCCTCGCGAGCAGGCGGAGCTTCCCTGGAGATTCACTATCGCAAATTCACTACGCTTAGGGTTTGCTTAGCTGACGTTTATTGCAAACCGAGTTGCAAGGTCACCAACTTCCGAGCTTCGCTTTTTGCATTCGCTGCTATCACGTCTCGTTAGCTTCTGAAAATACTTCAATCGGACTATATCGTTCACAGTTCTGGATGCGGATTTCGATACGGGGCAGGCGATGGACACCACAGCTGAATCTCGATTCGGACACGCGAGCGCTTGACTCTGGGCCCGCGTGCCTCACGCCGCACAGCCCGCGTCGCCTCAGCGGCTACCTGCGTCCGACACGCCACGCGGCTGTTGGACATAATCTCCGCATGCCTAGTACCCCTCACCCGTCCACGTCTTGTCTTCGCATCGCGCTGATCGGCACTCGCGGTGTGCCAGCCGCGTACGGGGGGTTCGAAACCGCAGTCGAAGAAGTCGGCAAACGACTGGCCTCGCGCGGTCATATCGTGACTGTGTACGGCCGCGATGACGGAGAGGTTGGCGACGAATACCTGGGAATGCATCGCATTACCCTTCCCGCGGTCCGCAAGAAGGCCCTCGAAACTCCGAGCCACACTGCACTATCGGTGGTCCATGCGGTTACCCGACGCCGGCCCGATGTTGCATTTGTCTTCAACGCCGCCAACTCCCCCTTCCTGCCAATGCTCCGTATGGCGCGCGTACCCGTCGCCCTCCACATGGATGGACTCGAATGGAAGCGGAGCAAGTGGGGCAACACCGGACGTGAGTACTACCGGAGAGCCGAAACTTTCGGTGTTCGGACTGCCGACGCTCTGATCGCCGATTCGCCCGGAATCTCCGATTACTACTCCCACCAGTTCGGAGCCGACACCGAGCTCATCAAGTACGGGGCACCCCAGCTGCACGAAGCCCCAGCGGACGGTGTGAAAGAGCTTGGTCTCGACCCTGGCAACTATCACCTCGTGGTCGCGAGATTCGAGCCGGAGAACCATGTTCGCGAGATTGTCGAAGGCTACGTCCAGTCCGGGACATCTAAACCTCTGGCAGTCGTTGGATCAGCGCCGTACTCCGAGGAGTACACGACAGCCATTCAGGAGCTGGCCGCATCCGACGACCGCGTCAAACTGCTCGGCGCGGTCTACGACCAAGACTTACTGGACGCTCTGTACTTTCATGCGTGTACCTATCTGCACGGACACTCTGTCGGAGGAACCAATCCGTCGCTCCTCCGGGCAATCGGTGCCGGCACGGCCGTGATCGGATTCGATGTCTCATTCAATCGCGATGTCACCGACAACCGCGGCTGGTTCTTCACTACGGCGCAGGGCGTCACCGAGGCAATCGAAGGCGCCGAGGCCACACCCGACCTGATCACTCAATACGGCAATGAAGGCCGGCAACGCGCGGCGGACCATTACACGTGGGACGGCGTGGCCGACCAGTACGAGGATCTCGCCAAACGACTACACCAAGGACAGAGCGCACATCGCGTCCACCGCAAGGCACGGCGAAACACGGTCGAATGGCAGCGCTGAATTCTTTCAGCCGATGACCCGTTCGGTGGCCGCGTAGGTCTGTTCGACGGCCTGTTTGGTGGGCTGCCACCAGTCGGGGTGGTCGCGGTACCAGTCGATGGTCGCCGACAGTCCGGCGCGGAAGTCCACGTACTGCGGTCGCCAGCCGAGTTCGGTGCGCAGCCGGGTGGAGTCGATGGCGTAGCGGCGGTCGTGGCCGGGGCGGTCGGTGACGAAGTCGAACGCGTCAGCGGGTTGGCCCAGCAACTCCAGGATGGTCTCCACGACGGTGCGGTTGTTCACCTCGCCGTCGGCGCCGATCAGGTAGGTCTCGCCGATCTCGCCGCGCTCGATGATGGTCCACACGGCATCGTTGTGGTCGTCGACGTGAATCCAGTCGCGCACGTTGAGGCCGTCGCCGTAGAGCTTGGGCCGCACCCCCGACAGCACGTTGGTGATCTGACGCGGGATGAACTTCTCGATGTGCTGGAACGGGCCGTAGTTGTTCGAGCAGTTGGAGATCGTGGCGCGCAGTCCGAACGAGCGCACCCATGCCCGCACCAGCAGGTCGCTGCCTGCCTTGGTCGACGAGTAGGGGCTTGACGGGTTGTAGGCGGTCTGTTCGGTGAACCGGGCCGGGTCGTCGAGGTCCAGGTCGCCGTACACCTCGTCGGTGCTGATGTGGTGGTAGCGCACGTCGTGGCGGCGCACCGCCTCCAGTAGCGAGAACGTGCCGACCAGGTTGGTCTGGACGAATGCGGTGGGGTCGGCCAGCGAGTTGTCGTTGTGTGACTCCGCGGCGAAATGCACCACCAGGTCGGTGCCGGCCACCAGAGCGTCGACCAGGTCGGCGTCGGCGATGTCACCTTTGACCAGGTCGATGCGGTCGCCGACGGCGTCCAGTGTCGCCGGGTTGGCCGCGTAGGTCAGTTTGTCCAGCACCGTGACCTGCACGTCGGGCCGCTGCTCGAGGGTTCGCAGCACGAAGTTCGCACCGATGAACCCGGCGCCCCCGGTGACCAGAACCCGCATGTGTTGCTCCCTTGCCCAGACTCCGGCACACGCGCCCAGTCGCTATGCGCGATATATATTCAGCGGCGCAAATCTACGACACAGTCCTGAATCACACCAATCGTCGTCGCTCTTTCCCATTTCCAACCAAAGATGGAATTCTGATTTGGAAATCGTAGAGGATTCTCGAAATAACTACCGCGTGTAGTTTGGTCTCGGCCACTTCTGCGATCTAAGTCACACCAGCGCAGGCATTCTCGCGATTCGACAGTGAATCGACCAGCGCATACCGTTGTCACATGCGTGGAATCATCCTTGCCGGCGGAACGGGATCTCGGCTGCACCCGATTACACAGGGCGTCAGCAAACAATTGGTCCCAGTCTATGACAAGCCTATGATTTACTACCCCTTGTCGACCCTGATGTTGGCCGGAATCACGGACGTCCTGGTCATCACCACTCCCCACGACAGCGACGCCTTCCAGAGCTTGCTCGGCAACGGCGACCAATTCGGGATTGATATCACCTACAAGACCCAGCAGTCGCCGGACGGACTGGGACAGGCCTTCACCCTCGGCTCCGACCACATCGGAGATGATTCGGTTGCCCTGGTCCTCGGAGACAACATCTTCTACGGCCCCGGTTTGGGCAGTCAGCTTCGCGGATTTGAACATCTGAACGGTGGCGCGGTCTTCGCGTACTGGGTGGCCAACCCCACCGCGTACGGCGTGGTTGAGTTCGACGACAACGGGACTGCCATCTCGCTCGAGGAGAAGCCGGCCGAGCCGAAGTCCAACTACGCGGTGCCCGGCCTGTACTTCTACGACAACGACGTCGTGCAGATCGCCCGCGACCTCAAACCCAGTGCCCGTGGCGAATACGAGATCACCGACATCAACGCCCACTATCTCGAGCAGGGCAAACTGGCCGTGAAGGTGTTGCCCCGCGGCACCGCCTGGCTCGACACCGGCACCTTCGACTCCCTACTCGACGCAGGCAACTTCGTTCGCACGGTGGAGCAACGGCAAGGACTCAAGATCGCGGTGCCCGAGGAGATCGCGTGGCGAAATGGTCTGATCAGCGACGAGGAACTGCGGGCGCGCGCTGAGAAACTCAGGAAATCTGGCTACGGCAACTACCTTCTTGAAATCCTCTCGAGAGGCAAGGAGTTCTGATGAAACTGCGTCCGCTGGCCATCGACGGTGCGTGGGAGATCACGCCGGTGCAACACGGCGACGACCGCGGGCTGTTCGCCGAGGTGTTCAAGGGTGACCTGCTGGCCGAGGCCATCGGACACCGGCTCGACCTGGCACAGGTCAACCTGTCGGTGTCGGCGGCCGGCGTGCTGCGCGGCGTGCACTTCGCCGACGTCCCGCCCGGGCAGGCCAAGTACGTGACCTGTCCGTCCGGTGCGATCCTCGATGTCATCGTCGACATCCGGGTCGGCTCACCCACATTCGGCACCTACGACACCGTGCTCCTCGACGACGTCGACCGCCGCGCCGTCTACCTGTCCGAAGGCCTCGGCCACGCATTCTGCTCGCTCGCCGACGGCTCGACGGTCACCTACCTGTGCTCCACCGGCTACAACCCCACCGCCGAACACGGCATCAACCCGCTGGATTCGGAATTGGGCATCGCCTGGCCGACGACGGCGCGCGACGGCAGCCCACTCGACTACGAACTGTCCGCGAAGGACACCGCCGCACCAGGTTTGACCGAGGCGCGGGACTCAGGCTTGCTGCCGGACTTCGGTGACGTCACGACATACTTGCAGGCGATCAGGCACTGATGGGTCGGACGATCATGAAGCGCAGTCGAGGATTCGGCGTGAGGCGTGGCCAACACAATCGCTTGACTCTCCGTGCTGACGCACGCCCAGTTCCGAATAGGTGTCTATTTTGAACTATGCGAAAGCCAACCGATGACGAGCGCCTCGCATACGAGGCTATGTCGGCATGACCCACTCCTGCCCTGAGCAAGCTCAGATTCCGACGCTCTCCACATGTCAGACAACCCACCGCACCCTCCGCTAAACTCCCGCCATGCCCCCAGCACGGCCACCCCTCCCCCGCGACCGCAGCGGCCTGCCCGCGCGGCTGGAGGAAGTGTGGCGGGAGTCGGCGCAGTCGGGGTCACCAATGCCGGGCGAACCGGCGCTGGCCGAGCGGCTGGCCGCGTCGCGGCCGGCGGTGCGGGAAGCACTGGTCCGACTCGAGGAACGCGGCTACATCCGTCGACGCCAAGGTGCCGACACGGTGATCAACCGCCGCATGCTCGACGTCTCGGCCCGCATCGACGAGCAGATCGACCGGGCTGAGCTCATCGCATCGACCGGGCGGCGGGCTTCGATGGTTGTGGTGGAAAGCCGGATCGACGGTGCCACACCCGACGAAACCGAACAGTATGAGCTGAGCGAGGACACACGGGTGCTTCGCACCACCAAGGTGTGGTTCGCCGACGACCTCCCGGTCATCCGCGCCAACGACTCGATCGTCCTGCCCGCCTCCGCCCCCGCCGACATCGACGCGACCAAGCCGGTGTTCGACATCGCCGCACAGATCGGGGTCGGCGCCACCGAATGGGAGATCGTCTACCCGTCGGCCACGTCGGTGTCGGCGCGTGACGCCGGCCTACTCGACATCGAAGAAGGCAAACCGGCTCTCACCATGGAAGTTGTAGGGGTGAGCCGTGCCGGACTCACCGCGTACTGGGCCTCCGAGCTACACGCCACCAACGCGTTTCAGCACACCATGATCCGGCTCGTCCGCCGCTGATCAGCTCACAACGCGACCAGCATCGGCGCCAGACGGGGCCACACGTCCGACGCAAACAACTCCAGCGATCGCCGGGTGCACTCCGCGGGCAGGCGCGGGAACTGCACCAGCAGATCCAGTCGATCCACGCCCGTGACATCGAGGTACTCCGACAACTGCTCGGCCACCTGCTCGGGAGTGCCGAGGATGACATTGGCCTGATACAGCCAATCATCGATGGTTCGTGGTTGCTCCGGCAACAGCCCGGCGGCGATCGCCTCCCGTGTGTACCGGCCGTCCGGGCCGGCGATCATCACGCTGTACACCTCGAACGCCGCCTCGAACTCGGCCCAGGCACGCTCCCGCGACTCGGCCACATAGACGGCGCGCACCCCGCGCACCCGCCCCGACCCGCCGGCCTCCCGATAGCACCGGATGTGTTCGGCCTGCGCCCGCGCATTCTCGGCCTGCCCCACCACAAAGTTCAGTCCGTTACGCGAGGCATGCACCACCGACGCCTCGTCCCGGCATGCCGCCCACAGGTTGTCGCGCACCCTGCCGCCATCGTCGAACGTGATCCGCGGCAGCCCGTCGGACACCTCCCCGTCGAGCAGTCGGAGGATCTCGTCGATGCGGGCGCGGAAGATCTCTTGCCGGCGCAGCCGTTCGTCGCCGGCGTATCCGGTGCCCTGCCCCACCCCGAACTCGGCACGCCCACCCGACAGCAGGTCGAGCATGCACATCTCCTCGGCGGCGCGGGTCGCGCTCACATCCGGCAGCACCTTCACTCCGGTACCGAACCGCATGCGCGGGATCTCGGCGGCCGCCCTGGTCAACAGCATCTCCGGATGCGAGATCCGCCCATAGAAGCTGCGGCCCTGCGGAACGAAATGATGCTCGCCGACCCACACTGCATCGAACCCGAGATCAGCGGCCAACCGGAAATCGTCCAGCGCCCGGTCCACCAGCGCCGCGGTCGACACATCGGGGGTCTCCCACATCTGATACAGCAGGCCCACGGGCAGTGATTGGCTCATGAGTGCGGCTCCTCGACCACGACCAGCTCCACCCCGTCGAAGGAATGACTCTGGTGATCAACACGATTCGTGTCATCGAGTTCCAGGTTGAAGAAACTCATCTGGTCATCGTCAAAAAGCGGGCCCGCATGCCAGGTCCCCCGATGCATGAGCACCACCACGTCACCGGGCACCCGGAACGCCGCCACCTGCTCGATCGACGGCCGCATATCGGGGTCGTCGGCGTCGCCGGGCGGGGCGACCGCGAGAATCCATTCCGCACCGCCGACCGCGGCCAACGCCTGAGTCACCCGTCGGTGACGGGTAATCGAGGTGAACCGTGCCGGCCGATCCCGCAGGGTCATCACATAGAACCGCGGAATGCCATTGCTCAGGTCGAGCAGACGCTCCCCGGGTTGCGGCGCATCACCGTCGGGCACCCCGGACAGCACGGCTCCGAACGGTGCGAACGCCTCATCGGTCAAGGTCTGAACGGGAATCTGTCGCATCGACGACACAACGGGACTCATGGCCACCTCCCAGCAGATTGTCGTGGCGGCGACGCTAGCACATGTCAGACATGTTGTACCGATTCGTCATGTGTGTGAAACATTCGCGGTGCAGTCTGTGGACATGAGTAGCAGTATCGACTGTTCCGTTCCCCCGATCGATCAGACCAATTCGACTCTGATGCAGGCCTTCTGGCGATACGAGTCGGCGCTGATGGCCAACGACGTGGCGGAACTCGACGACTTGTTCTGGCACGACGAGCGCACGATCCGCGCCGACCATTCCGCTGTCCTTATCGGACACGACGAGATCGCCCGGTTCCGCGCCGCCCGCACACAGGGGGCGCCGGCCCGCACCGTCACCGCGGTCCATGTCCGCGAACTCGCCGACGACACCGCTCTCATCCTCGCCGAAACCTGCCGCCCCAACGGGGCACGTGGCCTCCAAACCCAGGCATGGCGGATCACCCCGGACGGCTGGAAAGTGGCGTACGCGCACGTCAGCGCCGGACCGCCGCGCGATACCACCGTGTGGCGCAAGGTCGGAGCACCGTTGGTACCGGCCACGGGTGACGGCGAACTGAATGGACTGACGGTGGCGGTCAAAGACCTGTTCGCCATCGCCGGGGAATCGATCGGCGGTGGCACACCCCACTACCTGGCGCAGGCGTCGATCGAGTCGGCACACGCGGTCGCAGTCGAGGCCCTCGTTTCCCACGGGGCCATCGTCACCGGACTCGCTCACACCGATGAACTCGCCTACAGCCTCGGCGGCGTCAACTCGCACTACGGCACACCCCCGAATCCGGCCGCACCTGAACGCATTCCCGGCGGGTCGAGCAGCGGACCGTCAGTCGCGGTCTCCTCCGGCGAAGTAGATCTCGGTCTCGGCACCGACACCGCCGGATCGATCCGAGTACCCGCCTCCTACCAGGGCATCTGGGGATACCGGCCCAGTCACGGCGCCATCGACACCACCGGTGTGCTGCCGTTGGCGCCGTCATTCGACACCGTCGGCCTCCTCGCGCGTGACATCGACACGCTGTCCCGCGGAATCGACGTTCTGGTTGCGCCGCAGTCGTCTGACGAAATCACCGACGTCGTCATCGACCCCAGCCTGCTCGGCTACGCGGAGCCCGAAGTGGCGCAGGCGTTCTGGCAGGCGGTTCGGCTTGTTGGTCAGGATGTCCCTGTGTCGTTCCGCAGTGTCGTCGACGGTCGGCTCGATGACTGGTTCCGCGCCTTCCGCACAGTGCAGGCCTACGAGGCGTGGGAGAGCCACGGCGATTTCCTCACCGCGCATCCCGACGCCGTGACCGCCGATGTCGCCGAGAGGTTCCAAGCGGCGTCGGTGGTGACCTCGGACGATGCCCGGCGGGCGCGGCTGGTGATCGAGGAGGCGCGTGAGCGGCTTGCGGGTGCGCTGCCCGGTAGTTCGGTGTTGTTGCTGCCGAGCAGTTCGAGTCCGGCGCCGTTGCGGTTGGGTGGGTCGGCTGAGCGGGCACGTACGGCGACGCTGCATCTCACGTGCTTGGCGAGCCTGTCGGGACGGCCGGCGATCTCGGCTCCGTGTTTGACCGCGGATGATGCTCCGGTGGGGTTGTGTGCGGTTGGGGCGGTCGGGGGTGATCGTGCGTTGGTGTCGTTTGCTCGGTCTTGGTTGGAGTTTCGCATCTGAGCTGCGTTCCGCGGAACGGCCCGTACCGGTTGGTGCGGGCCGTTTTTCGTTGCCTGTGGAGGGCCGTCTCCCCGATCCCTGAGGAGGATCGGAGCGATAGCGGAGGGCCGTCTCCCCGATCCCTGAGGAGGGCCGGAGCGATAGCGGAGGGCCGTCACGAAGGGTCGGCCCTTCGTGACGCATCGCTCGTTCCTCGCGAGGCTCCTCAGGGACCGGGCGGGGTGGCGGTGGTTTCGATACGCCACTCACTACGTTCGCGGAGGGCCGTCACGAAGGGTCGGCCCTTCGTGACGCTCGCAAGCTCGCTCCTCAGGGACCGATTGGACGCTCGCAAGCTCGCTCCTCAGGGACCGAAGGGGAAGTCCTTGCGTTACATCTACATTTCGCGCGTCAAAGGCATGTTGCAGCATCGTTCTCCGGCGCGCGACCCAAGCGTACCCCGCCATACGATGTGTTCATCAGATGGTCCGACCAATCAGTCCAAGGGGATCGCGTGACAGAACTGCCGCAGTTGACGGGATTCGTCCGTCGGTCGACGTCGATCGGCGACGAGATCGTCGCGCATTTCGAACGGCTGATCTCCACCGGCGAACTCCAGCCCGGTACGCGGCTGCCATCGGAGCGGGAACTGGCTGCGTCGCTGAATGTTTCGCGCACCTCTCTGCGGGAAGCGATGCACGAGCTCGAGGTCAAGAACATGGTGGCGCGGCGCCCGGGGCGCGGCACCATCGTCACCGAACCCACCGCCCGCGCCAACGACCTCTACGAACGCATCTCGGAGGCCGAGCGAACGCTGCGTGACGTCGCCGAGCTGCGGGAGACCATCGAGCCGCGGTTCGCCGAACTGGCGGCGCGTCGGATCACCGACTCCACCCTGATCGCGCTCGAAACCGTCCTCGAGCGAACGAAACTTCCGCTCACCCAAGAAGAGTCGATCGAGCAGGACATCGCGTTCCACATGCTGGTGGCGCAGGCCTCCCAGAATCGTCTACTCGTGGCGCTGGGAACACTGGCCAACGAGTGGACCGCCTCCACCCGGGCGCTGTCGCATGCGGACTCCCCCTCGCGCCGCCTGTCCCATGAGGGACACCACCGGATCTACCTCTGCCTGCAGCAGCGTGATCCCGAGGCCGCGAGACAAGCCATGTTGCAGCATCTTTCCGAGGTTGCCGACATGACTCGCTCACACCACCCATCGTTCTGATCAACGTCGATCATCGTCATCCATCCATCACACACAGAAGGTTTCCCCATGGAATCAGCACGTCCTCGTCGGCGGCTCCTGCGCGTCGCGGTTGCCGTCGTCGCATCCGCCCTCGCGCTCGGCACCGCAGCATGCGGCTCCGACTCCGGCTCCTCGTCTGACGCGAGCGGTGCCACCAAGATGACCGTGGTCCTGCCCTGGTACGCCGATCCGGAAGGCGGCGGCTACTACGCCGCGCAGACCGAGAACCTGTACAAGGACGCCGATCTCGACGTCACCCTGCAGCCCGGTGGACCGCAGGTGTCGGCCACACAGCTGGTCGCCTCCGGCCGTGCGCAGATCGGCCACACCGATGCCGCCGGCATCGTGCAGGCTCAGCAGGAGGGCATCCCCGTCGTGGCGATCGCGGCGCTGTACCAGGACAACCCGGTCGGCATCCTGTCGCACAAGGATCAGAACATCACCTCGTTCGACGCGATGAAGGGCCACACCCTGGTCAGCCAGGCCGGCGCGCTCTACCCGGTCTGGCTCGACAAGGAACTCGGGGTGCCGCTGAAGACCATGCAGTACCAGGGGTCCATCGCCAACTTCCTCAAGGACCCGACGCTGCTGCAGCAGGGCTGGCCCACCAACGAGGTGCGCCAAGCCGAGGAAGCCGGTGTGCCGGTGAACTTCATGCCGTACTCGGCGTCGGGATTCAACCCGTACAACGACGTCGTCTTCACCTCCAAGAAGTACGTCGACGAGCACAAAACCGAGCTGAAGGCGTTCCTCGACGCCAGCATCAACGGCTGGCACGACTACATGTCCGACGTGAAGGTGGCCACCGACGCCAACAACGCGATCCTCAAGGCCAACAGCGAACAGTCGAACGAGTCCGTCTGGTACGCCTGGGACGCCCAGCGCAAGTATGTCGTCTCCGGTGACGGTGCCAAGCAGCTCGGCGCCATGACCGAAGCACGCTGGTCCACCCTGATCGATCAGCTCAAGAAGCTGGATCAGATCTCCAAGCCGGTCACCACGGGCGATCTCTACGACGCCAGCCTGCTGCCGACGGTCGCTGCGCCGACCGATCTGCCGGCACCGCCGTCCGGCCAGAACTGATCCGCAGAACCGACCAAGGCTAGGAAACCCGTCATGAGAACGGTATTCACCGGAGGCGCGATCATCGTCGACGCCTTCACCGAGATGCCGTCGGGTTTCGTCGTCGTCGACGACGGTGTGATCACCGACGTCGGCGACGGCGAAGCCGCCCGAGAACTGTGCGCCACCGCCGACCGCGTCGTCGACACGACCGGACACCTGGTGATGCCGGGCTTCATCAACGCCCACTGCCACCTGTTCCAATCGATGCTCCGCGGCGTCAGCACCACACGGTGCCTGGAAGACTGGCTGGCCCACGACATCTGGCCGTATACCGGGCGCCTGGAGCCGGAGGACTTCTACCTCGCGGCCACCGCCGGACTGCTGGAGAACCTGCGCTCCGGCGTCACCACGGTGCTGGAGAACCAGTACGTCCACCACCATCCCGAGAACTCCGACCACGTCGCCCGCGCGTTCCGCGACATCGGCATCCGCGGCCTCATCGCGCGCGGCGGTGTCGACATGGACGCCGGCGGTACGCGCACCTCCCGGTTGGAGACCGTCGACGAGTACCTGAACAACGTGGCCGGCTTCGTCTCCACGTGGGATGGCGCAGCCTCGGGGCGCATTCGTTGCGAAGCCGCCATCCAGACCACCTGGCTCGCGTCGGCCGAACTCTGCGATCGGGTGGGCGGCTACCTCGCCGACACCGGCATCGGCCTGCACGCGCACTGCGCGGAAACCCAGACAAGCGTGCAGTCCACCGTGGCGAGTCACGGTCTGCGCGAGGTCGACTACTTCCGCGACCACGGACTCGTCACCCCGCGAACACAACTCGTCCACTGCGTGTGGCTCGAACCCGACGAGCGCGAACTGATCGCCGAGCTCGGCGCCACCGTGGTCACCTGCCCGACGTCGAACGCCTACCTCGCGTCGGGCCCGGCACCCATCTCCGACCTGCGTGCGCTCGGGGTGCCGGTCGCGATCGGCTGCGATGGACCCGGAAGCAACAACGGCCAGAACATGTTCGAGGCGATCAAGTGGTCGGTGCTGTCCGACCGGCTGCGCACCCTGGATGCGGGTCGGCTCAGTGAGGTCGACGCCCTGGACATGGCCTGGCGCGGCGGCGCACGTGCCGTCGGACTGGACGACACGATCGGTGCGGTACGGGCCGGTTATCGCGCCGACCTGGTGACCGTCGACATCGAGTCACCCGGCTACTCGGGCTCGTCGACGTTGCGACGGGGACTGGTCTTCGCCGGCTCCCCCGCCGACGTCGCCGATGTGTGGGTCGACGGCACCCAGGTCGTCGGCGGCGGTGAGGTGCTCACCGCCGATCGACACGACATCCACCGGTCGATGCGTTCTCGTCGCGCATCGATCGTCCACCACGATGACATGGCGGTGAGATCATGACGATGACCATGGCGGAGAACCTCGTCTCCTTCGACGCTGCGGACAAGGTGTACGGCAACGGTTTCCGGGCACTGGCCCCGATCGACCTGTCGGTGCGGCGCGGCGAGATCACCGTGCTGGTCGGTCCGTCCGGCTGCGGCAAAACCACCCTGCTGCGCATGGCGGCCGGGCTCACCGAACCCACCTCGGGCTCGATGACCCGCGACACCGAACGCATGTCGTACGTCTTCCAGGACCCCACCCTGCTCGCCTGGCGCAGCGTGCAGGCCAACGTAGAGGTGATCGCGAAACTCCAGAAGGTGCCGCGCAAGGAACGACGCGAACGCGCCGAACAGGCCATCAAGATGGTGGGGCTCGACGGCTTCCAGAAGTCCTTCCCGCGGGAACTCTCCGGCGGCATGAAGATGCGCACCTCGCTGGCCCGTTCGGTCACCAGCGACCCCGAACTGCTGCTGATGGACGAACCCTTCGCCGCCCTCGACGAATTCAACCGCGAGAAGATGGGTGCCGAACTGTTGCGCCTGTGGCGGGAGAAGCAGTTCAGCGTCCTGTTCATCACCCACTCGATCTACGAGGCGTGCACCCTCGGCCACCAGATCGCGATCATGAACACCGGACCCGGCCACGTCGTCGAGGTCATCAAGTCGCCCAGCCCACCATCACTGGACCCGGAGTCCGAACGCGACGAGGCCGCGTTACGGGCGCTGCAACAACAGATCTCCATCATGCTTGGGAGCTTCCGCGAATGACTGTCATCGATTCCCCATCCCTGCTGACCAAGATCGTCAAGCCCAAGACCGCCGGCACCATCGAAGCCCGCCGTTCTGTGAAGGGGCGGCTGCTGCAGGTCGGTCCCCCGGTGGGTGCGTTCATCCTCGGTATCGCGCTGTGGCAGCTGATCATCGCCCTCTTCGACATCCCGTCCTACATGCTGCCGTCGCCGAAGACGCTGGTGCAGACGATGTGGGAGGAGCGGACATCGATCTGGCAGCCCACCTGGGTGACCGTGCAGGAGTCGTATCTGGCCTTCCTGGTGGCCACCGTCGCGGGCGTGGCCGTCGCGTTGGTGATGGCCCGATGGCGGATCACCGAACGCGGGTTCTACCCGTATCTGATCGTGCTGCAGACCATTCCGATCGTCGCGATCGCGCCGCTGTTCGTGGTGTGGATCGGTCCCGGGCAGACCACCAACATGCTGGTGGGCGCGATGATCGCGCTGTTCCCGGTGGCCGCCAACGCACTGCACGGCCTGAAGTCGATCGACCGGAACCTGGTGCAGCTGTACTCGATGGCCGGCGCACCGCCGCGGGTGACGTTGCTCTCGCTGCGACTGCCGGGTGCGTCGCCGTCGATCCTGACCGGCATGCGTATTGCCGCCGGCGCGTCGGTGATCGGTGCGATCGTCGGTGAGTTCGTCGCCGGTGTGGGCGGCGGCGAGGGTGGACTCGGCTACATCATCACCCAGAGCGCCGTCCAACTCCGCACGCCGCAGCTGTTTGTCGCGGTGGTGATGGCCAGCGTGGTCTCCCTGGTGCTGTTCGGCTTCGTGGTCCTGCTCGAACGCGTATTGCTGTCCCGCTGGCACGAATCCGCCCTGCCCGACGACGAGTGAGGAACTCTTCATGACACGCATCTTTCATCTTGCGCACCTGACCACCACCGACGTCGAGGCGATCGACAAATCCAATGCCGTGGTGGTGCAGCCGATCGGCGCTGTCGAACAACACGGTCCGCATCTGCCGCTGATCACCGACGCCATGCATGCCGAGGTGATCACCGCGGCCGCCGTCGAGAGCCTGCCCGACGACTGCAATGTATGGGTGCTGCCGACGCTGCACTACGGTAAGTCCACCGAGCATCTCGGGCGGTCGGGCACCATCGCGATGTCGGCGGCCACCCTGATGGCCGTCTGCATGGACCTGGGTGAATCTCTGGCCGCCAGCGGTTTCCGCAAACTCGTCTTCGTCAACGGCCACGGCGGCCAACCCGGTCTGCTCGACGTGGTGGCCCGCGACATCCGCCACCAGACCGGGCTGGAGGTGTTCCCGGTGATGCCGATGCGTTTCCCCACGCCCCCGGAGGTGGATCGCAGCCAGGACGACTTCGACATCCACGGCGGCTATGGTGAGACGTCGATCATGATGGCGATCGCCCCCGAACTCGTCCACCACGAACGGGCATTCGCCGACGGTCAGGCCGTCGCGGCCGAGTTCGCCAAGTACAAGCACCTCACCCTCGAGGGTGTGCTGCCCACCGCATGGCTCACCGACGATGTCTCGGCATCCGGCACCGTCGGCGACCCGACCAATGCCAGCGCCGACGTCGGGAAGGCTATCCTGGCGTCCGTGGCCGAGCAGCTTGCCGAATCGCTGCTGGAGGTGCGCTCGTTCAGCTTTCCCGCCCGGACCCGGTCATGACCCGCAACCTGTGGTCGCTGTCCCCGGGGCACGCCGATCTGCGGCGGCCGGCGCTACCCGAACGCCCGGTGGTGCTGGACGCCCAACCGACCGCTGTCACCATCGATCTCACCCGGACCGCGATGATCGTCGTCGACATGCAGAACGACTTCGTCACCGAAGGCGGCTGGCTGCACGGGATCGGGGTCGACGTCTCGGGCGCGGCCGGTGCTGTGGATGTGCTCACGACTGGTCTGCCCGGGCTTCGTGGCGCCGACGTCCCGGTGATCTGGGTGAACTGGGGCAACCGGCTCGACAAGGCCAACCTCCCACCCGGCGTCCTGCACGTCTATGACCCCGACGGCACCGGCGGCGGCATCGGCGACACCGCCGCACAGTCCGAAGCGGTTCTGACCCGCGGAAGCTGGGGCGCCGCCGTCACCTCCGAACTCAAATCGGAGGCTTCCGACATCCTCGTCGACAAGTACCGCATGAGTGGCTTCTTCGACACCGAGCTCGACTCGGTGCTGCGCAACCTGCGCGTCGACACCCTGTTGTTCGCCGGAGTGAACGCGGACCAGTGCGTGTACGCGACGTTGGTCGACGCCGCCTGTCTGGGCTATGACGTGATCATGCTGGAGGACGCCGTCGCCACCACGTCCCCGTCGTACTGCATGGACGCCACCGTCTACAACGTTCGCCAATGCTATGGATTCACGGCGCATCTGGATGCGCTGGTCGCCAGAATCGAGGAATCATGAGCTCCGCCCCCGTCCTGCACGACGTCGCCGACCTGACCGCCTACAAGATCAGCCCCGACGACACGGTGGTCCTGATGGTGTTGTCCGGGCCGTCGACGTCCGGGTCGTCGACGACGGTGTGCTTCGAGATCTGGGAGCCCGGCGGCTCACAGCCCGACAATTCGCATCCGGAGTCGACCGAGACGTTCGTCGTGCTGCGTGGTGAGGGTGTCGCGCACAGCGACGACCACGTCGTGGACCTGAGAGCGGGATCGGTGATCGTGCTGCCGTCCGGGTCGGTCCATCACATCGTGAACAGGTCGGCGACCGACAAGATGTACACCATCACGGTCATGGAAAACGACGGTGGTTTCGAGGATCTCATCCTGCGCGGAACTCCCGTGGACCTGACCGCCGAGGACGTCGCCGTGCTGGCGGCGTCGCATCTGAACGGAACCGCCGCACAGTGAAAACCACCACCGCCGACGACGCCGTCGGCACCCATCACCTCACGTCCACGCCCGACACCATTCTGTGGGGCCAGCTGCCGTGCACCGACGATGCGCCGGTGGTCGCGATGACGCCCGGCGAGACGATCACCATCGACACCGTCAGCCATGAGGGCATCCTGCCCGACCAGGGCAGCGACCCGCGAGAGTTCTTCGCACGGTTCGGGGTTCCATCGCGGGACGTGCTGCCCGATGCGGTCGAGATCGCCGCGTCCGGGCTACGGTCCGGCGACGTGGGACCCCACGTGGTGACCGGCCCGATCGGCGTGCGCGGCGCCCAACCCGGTGATCTGCTGGCGGTCACCATGGTCGACATGGAACGCCGCGCCGACTACGGCATCGTGTCGTCGCGTCACGGCCGCGGTGCGCTGCCCGAGAGCTTCCCCACCGGCGAGGTGAGCAGTGTGTTCTGCAAAGCCGAGGGCGACCTCGGGCTGCTGCCCCTGGCGCAGGACGAGTCGGCCTACGCGGGGTCGGCACGTTCGATCCGCTTCCCACTCAAGCCGTTCCTGGGGATCGTCGGGGTGGCAGCCGCAGGATCGGTTCGCCCCAACTCCATCCCACCGGGACTCTACGGCGGCAACCTCGACATCACGCATCTCGGCGTGGGCGCGACGTTGTATCTGCCGGTGCAGGTTCCGGATGCGCTGCTGTACCTCGGCGACCCGCACTACGCGCAGGGTGACGGCGAGGTCGCATTGACCGCTTTCGAGGCCCCGCTGCGCGCGACGCTGCAGGTGGAGGCGATTCCCGGTGGTGCGCACACCGCGAACGGGCGTCCCTTCGCCGAGACCGCCGACCTGTTGATCAGCATCGGCCTCGACGCCGACCTCGACGAGGCGTGCCGCGAGAGTGTACGGGCCGCGCTCGATCTGCTGTCCCACCGGTACGAGGTGCCCCGTGATCTGGCGTACGCCTACCTCAGTGCGGCGGGCGATGTGCGGATCTCCCAGGTGGTCGATCAGGTGAAGGGATGTCACACGGTGATCCGCAAAGCCGACTTTTGCGAGTGGTCATGAGCGACAGCTGGTTTGCCCTGCGCGACTATGGTTCCGGAGTTCATCTGATCTCGGAGCCCGGGCATGTGAACAGCTACCTGATCATCGGCGACGAGCGTACCCTGCTCTTCGACACCGGACTCGGCATCGGCAACATCCACGACGTGGTGCGCGGCATCACCGATCTGCCGCTCGTCGTCGTCAATTCGCATCACCATTACGACCATCGCGGCGGCAACCAGCACGTGGAGGCCGACGAGTTCCTGTGTCACCGGTCGGGGATGGAATTGTACGGGGAGGTGCCTGCGGAGGTTCTCGAGTCTCATGGAGTATCGGCGGAGCGATTGCTGGCTGCCTACACGCAGTTTCGCGAGCTCGACAAGGTCAAGTTCTTCCTGAGCCCCGATGACCTCACCATGCGGCCACTCCCCGATCTGGCGGAGTGGGCGATTCCCGCGACCCCGCCGACCCGCGGCCTCGACCACGGCGACGTCATAGACCTCGGCAACCGTCGTCTGACCGTGCTGCACACCCCAGGCCACGTGCCCGACTCGTTGTGTCTGTGGGAAGCCGAGACCGGTTTCCTGTTCTGCGGGGACACCTTGCTGACCACCACCTATTGGGCGCATCTGGACGACAGCGATGTGTCGGTGTTCGCACAGTCGCTGGCCTCGCTGGCCGAGCTGCCGGTGGTGAAGGCGTTCGTCGGCCACAACCTCGTCGCCGACGTCGACCGCGACTTCATCGCACGGGTGGCCCAGGCGTTTGCCCGGGTGGCGCGGTACCCGGAGTCGGGTGAGGTGGTCGACGGGCCGCAGGGCGCTCCGGTACGGCGGACGGACGGGCCGGGGTTTGCGATCTTGAGTCGGGTGTGAAGGGCGATTTCCGCAAATACACGGGGAACTGTCAAATACACGTAATGCATCGCGTGTATTTGACAGTTCCCCGTGTAATTGGCGTGGCACCGCAACAGCTTCGCGTTCCGCTGGGGACGCATCGGTGCCCGTCTTCCGATCGTGGACCACATTGCCGACTCCCACCACGCTCGCCACCATCAGCGTCTGCAGCGCAACGATTCCGAGACGGCGCCGCTCAGCGAGCCTCACGCACCGCCGAAACGCCGGAGTTGCCGGAGCATGTGCGCGCGCACGTCTTCGATGATCTCGTTACGCCGGCGGTCGGTGACCCAGCCGCCCCGCGCCTCGATCTCGGCGTCGATCGCCTCGTCCACCCGCCGACGGAACTCGGCGTTGCGGGCATGCTCGTCGGCGGCCCACCGGCGAAGGTCGGCGAGTTCGTCGCCGGTACGTCCGGGATCAGGCTCGGGTTCCGTTTTGGGAGAAGTGAACTCGACCGAGGGGAACTCGATGTTGCGGGCCCGTGCCGTGGCCGTGCCGAGGTCGCCCATCGCAGACTCGAGCTTGCGGAATGCGGCGTCGAAGCCTTCCGGGCTTGTCACAGGTGTCTCACCACCCCAGAGCCTTCAGGACCTTCTCGGTCTGCGGGATGGCCGCCTTGCACGGATTGACCGCCGCACCAACAGATCCGTCAACCGACACAGACAGGAGGAATCCCTCCGGTGTCTTGGGAGTCTGGACCATTGCGCGGCACCTCGCGATGTCCTCCTTGGTCTGCCGGTACATCGTGCCGTCGCGCATGGCGTACTTTCCAGAAACCGTGTTGTCCAAGAGGATATCGACGTCGAACGGCTTGGTCACCGCCATCGCGAGCGACCCGTAGCCCTCGCTCAGCGGCCACGTGCAGCCCGGCAGCCCATTGTCGTCGGTCGGTGTCGGCCGGTCACCGACGTCGCCCTCGGCCAACGGTGCGATGTCCTGCTGAGTGAGGATCGCGCAGAATTGTTGTGCCGTCAGGTCTGTCGGGTTTTGTTCCGGTCTCTCGGCCCAGTTGGTCGCCACACTCGACGTCGCGGCGCTGACCGTCACAGGGCCTTGCGTGCTCGAGGACACCTGCCCGCCATCTGCCGCGTCCTCGCCGCATGCACCGAGAAGCAACACCGTCGCCACCACCGCGCACGTCGCCGGGAACTTGATCAGATTCTTCACGGCGCGTCCTCCCAAAGCTGTCCATTGGCACCCGAATCGTAGCCAGTGGTGGGTGTCGCACCGACTCGTCCCACCTGGGATGCCGTTCCTACGTCTTCGACGAGCTGTGTCTTGTCCTGGACGTCGCCGACAAAATCGGTGAAGGGCTTGAGCTCGTCCTTGACTTTGTCCTCGGCTCGTCCGCGAGCGAAACCGAGAGGGTCGTGGCAGAACTCTATGAACGTCTTCAGCGCATCGATGGCGGTCTGAAGTTCCTGGATCATGTCGTTGACCGTGGTCGCCACCTCATACAGCAGACGTGTCACCTCTGCGACGGCGGCAGCTGTCCCGCACCAGGCACCACCTTCGCGGCCAGCTTGAGGATGCCTTCGAAGCTGTCCACCTTGATCAGCCGGGACAGCCCTTTCTTGACGAGCTCGATGATCGCCTTGGCGGCCTCTTGCAGTTTGTCCGCAGCCATACTGAGCCCACGGTCGAGCAGCCGACCGACGGAGCCCTCCCAGTTGAGGCCTCGCACCATCGCGATGTTGTAGTTCGTGAATGCGATGGCCGCCTTGCCGTTCCAGTGCGAATCGACCTCATTGTGTCCACTGGTCAGATCCCCGGCGATGGTGTCGAAGGCGGTCCCGGATTTTCCGTACGTCCTCCCGATGCGCTTGAGTTCCATCCAGTTACCGGCGACCGGTTCCAGCGCCTCCTGAATCGGGCTCCAGCCGGTCAGATTCTCGATCGCACGGTCGGCATCACCCAGCCACCCGGCGGTTTCCTGGATGATCCCATCCCAGTCCACGTCCTCCGGCGGCGGCGCCGCGACGTCCACCGATCGCGGCGCAGTCAACGTGCGCGCGCCGGGAAAGTCGTCGACAACCGGTTTCGGAAGGTAGAACTCGAGCGGCGACGGGAAAGGATTGGGATTGTGCGCGTCCGTGCGGGTGTGCGCGATCCCCAGCGCCGCGTTGTGGTCGGTGCTCGTGTAGTTCCACGCCGCTTGTTTGAGATTCACGCCGGTACCGACCAAGGCCGGATCGAGCGTGCCCTGACGCTTGACGGTCGCGTCACGCAAGGTGTCGACAGGGCCTTTGAGGCCACTCATAAGACCCTTGAACTCACCGGTCGACCCGGCGTGGCCGCTGACCAACTGCACCGTTTTCTGCAGGTTCCCGTTCAACGCCAGAACGTAGTTTCCCAACCCGCTGATCCACTCCGGATCAGCCCTGAGCTTCTCGCCCACTCCCCCCGAGCCCCCTCGCAGTCCCCTCAGTGTCCCCAGACGCCGACGACTGTAACAGGATGATCGCCGAGCGGCTTTGCGGCCCAAAGTGGATACGAAAGTGCGGCGATGGCCGATCTGATCGTCGACACGTTGCGCGGGTGACGTTGCGGGTGCGGGGCCGCTGTGGCGGACCGTGTCGGAGTTCGTTCGTAACCTGACCGCATGAATACGCCGTCCTGGGACGAACTGGTCGACCGCAACATTGCCGCCGAGCGCACGTCGTTCTCCGGCCACCTCAGCGTGATCGTGCATGATCACGGGATCTCTTTCGAAGAGCGGTTCACCTTCTGGCACCACGCCGGCTGTTGGCGCATCGAAAGCGACGGCGAGACGCTCTATGTCGCAGGCGCCGACGGACCGCCCGTTGTCTACTTCGACGGCAAGATGCGTCGCCAGTACCCCGGACACTTCAGAATGTGGATCGGCACGTCATTCGAACCGCTCGATCTGCTCGGCCGCGACTCCCTTCTCGACGACATACCTTCCGACATGTGCGCCGCGGGGCCCTGTACCGCGACCGACGTCGGTGGTCGGTCGGCGTGGTCGGCATCGCTTGCACCGCTCGGTGGCGGCGATCCGATCGAGCTCGCCTTCGACGATGCCACCGGGCTGATCGTGCGTTTCGCCAGTGAGGGCGAAGTGGTATTCGAGGTCACGGACCTCGTCGGACGCGACGACTTCCCCGGCGACCTCTTCCGCTGGGAGGGCCCTGTCGCCGCCGACGACGATCTCGACGAGGAAGTGGAAGACCCTCTGCGCCAGAACGAAATCCAGATCGAGATCCTCGAGGGCATAGTCGCTGCGCTCGATCATCCGGATGAGGTCACGCAGATCATGGCCACGATTTCCGACTCTGCCGAGAAGCTCAACGCACTCACGAAGCGGTTCGACATCACCGAACTCGGCGCCCATGCCGCGATGAACCCGCATTTTCGGCACTACAGCGTCGGCGATACGCGTGCCATGCGCGACGAACTCGAGTTCCGGAAGAGCAAGAGGCCCGCGTAAGCAGTGCCGAGCTGTCGTCGTGCAGAACGTGACGAATGCCGTCCGCCTACGATGACCCCGTGGACGCGAGCGGTCAATCGGAGATCTCGCGTGCAGTGACGCAACGATTCAGTCGCCGCAGCGCGTTTCGCTTGGCACTGATCGGCGCCGGCACCCTCACCCTCGCCGCCTGCGGCCCCGACTCCCCGTCGACGCCTACCCCGCAGGGCCAAAAGTGGGGTGCCTTCATCCCTTCCGTGACGCCGCTCCCTGGATCGCCGACGTCCCCACTCGATCAGCTCTCCACTCTCGCCGGCGCGAAACCCACCTACGTGCACAGGTTCGTCGCCATCGGCGACGAGCTACCCATCGGTGACCTCGACACCATCGTCGACTTCGGTGCCACTGCCCTGCTCACGCTCGAGCCGTGGAAAGCCGATGAGGGGGTGAACCAACCCCGGTATGCCCTTGCCCGTATCGCTGCCGGCGACTTCGACACTGAGCTGCGCCGCTGGGGCACCAGCATCGCGGCATGGGGCAAACCGCTGCTGCTGCGGTTCGCCCAGGAGATGAACGGCAGCTGGTACCCATGGGCCGTCGGCATCAACGGCAACACCGCCGCCGACTACCGCGCCGCCTGGCAACGAATGCGGTCGGTCCTCACCGATCAGGGTGCCGACAACGTGAAGTTCGTGTGGGCACCCAACGTGCTGACCCTCGGCACCACCGACTTCACCGCCTCCTATCCGGGTCACGACCAGGTCGACTACCTCGCCGTCGACGGCTACAACTGGGGCGACGTCCCCGGACACCGATGGCAGCCCGCTCCGGACCTGTTCCGATCCAGCCTCGACGCGCTCCGTCGGCTCGACGGCGCCCATCCCCTGCTGATCACCGAGGTCGGCTGCGCCGACGGCCCAGCACCAGACATGAAGGCGAACTGGATTCGCGACTTCTTCGCCATCGTCGAATACGAACCTCGCGTCGCCGCATTCCTCTGGTTCCAGATGGACAAGGAACGGGACTGGCGATTCAACACCACGACCGCGAGCACCGAGGCGTTTCGGAGCTCGCTGACGGCGTTGGCCTGATCGGCTGCCCGCCTGCTGGGGAGTGAGGTACGCGACACGTGCCCAACCCACGGCCGCCGTGCCATCGTCTGTCGATGGGGCGACATCGCAGCTCTGCGCCACTTCTGCGAAAGATCTTGCGCGATCTCAACATCTGCTGAGAAGTGAGACCGTCGCGAGTCGTCGATGCACTACGGCAAACAGACAAATAGGCTGTGTAAAGGGACACACGGGGCGACTGTGAGAAAGCGAGACGGGTCGTGACACGAAAGAGAGAGCCCCAGGGTGAACGTCGGCGCAGGCTCGGGGACGCCGCCGTCGAGGTCATCGCGGCAAACGGGCTGCGTGCGCTGACCCATCGGGCTGTCGACGAGGCTTCCGGCCTGCCGGTCGGTTCGGTGAACTACTACGCATCCACGCGGACCAGACTTCTCGCCCTCGCGCTGGAAACCGTGCACGCGAAGCTGATGGAAGTGGCCGTCCAATCATTCGGTCCCTTGCTGGGCCCGGGACCGCACGAGCAGAAACTCGTGGTCGAGTGCGCCACCGACTTCGTCGACACGGCCCGCACCGATGCGCGCAAGGTGGTGGTCGCGCGCCACATGCTGATGGTCGAGGCACAGTTCTATCCCGAGCTCGGTGAGCTGGCCGACGCCCACCGGACCCAACTCATCGAACTCTCGGTGGCGGTCGGTGAACCGTTTCATCCGGCACGGCCCCGTGAGGCCGCGACCATCGTCGTGGCCCTGATGGACGGACTGCTGCAACAGCTGGTGATGACCAACGACGACGCCTTCTCCCGGCCGATGATCCGCCTCGCGATGTCGCGGATCTGCAACATCGGCAGCGAGTCGTCCCGGGTCACCGGACCGCCGCATCCGAGTGCACCCGACTGTTCATCGACCAAGGCGAACTCGCACGCCTGATCTGCACGACTTCGGGTTCCGGACAGACCGAGGCACCGCGCGCCACAGGGAGTTCAGGCCTTTAGCGCACGGTGCCTCGTAGTCCGGTCTTCGCCGTGGCGCTCCCATGGGGAGGGGGGAATCCTCACGCGAGCGACCCCGACGTCCATTGGTCCGACTCGGACTACAACCGAGGCTAACAATTAATTCGACCCGGGATGCGTTGACGCGTTCCGCGGAACGTTCGGGCGGCATCATCGCAGGTCACAGATGCGTGTGCACTAAACATTGGTTGAGATGGGCGGAGTGGCCGCAGCGCTGCCGAACGTTCCGCGGAACGCGGATTGTCGGTGGCCGACGATAATTTGGTCGGTAACCGTTTCACACATCTCAGGGGGTCCTGATGTCGGTTACTCCATTGCCATCGTCGAAGCCGCACTCAGATGATGACGTGCGCAGCATCTTCGACAGTGCCGAGGTGAGCGATCTGTCCACCGACGAGATCGGTACTCGACTCATCGGGTATGCCGAAGAACTGCTGAACATCTCGCTCTGTTCACTGGTTCTCAGGTCGAAAACCTGACGCCAGCACTCCCGAATCACCCGGGTGGCGGCCAAGACCAAGACCTGCTGACCGGCGAACCTGGCGTCTCTACCCACCGGACCGGCCACGCGCGGACCACGACTACAACCGACTGGTCAAGGAGCTCAAAGACGCTCGCCTGTGGATTTCGTAATCACGAGAACTCACGCCGCCGGATACGGCTCCAGGTGCGCCCGCCGCCCGGCGTGCCAACAACCGACAATTCCACCGCTAGAAGTTGCCCGGAAACTCACAGAGCCGACAAAGCCATCACCCTAACGGACCGAGGTAAAACAGGAAGCGTCAGCTGAACCGCCCACATCAGGTTTTGACCATCTTGGTCAAGGACGATTCACCGTAGAAAAGGAAGAAAGGGTCACTTCTTCCAGAAGCCTCCATGTGTGTTGCATAGCAGGCCCGTATTGCGACAATTATTGCAGTTAAGGTGCCCAAACATTCCGCTCGCGCCACCCTTGCCCTTACAGCTCTGACAGTCATTAAGACGCTTGAAGCACTTCTCGCACTGAAACATTTCGACCCCTTCCGGCCAGTGAGCGTAAAATCATGGTAGTCGATTTGCAGGTGCTCTGATATCACCCAAACTAGTGAAGTTCAGCCGACTCGTTGGGATGCGTTCCTCTAATCTCCATCCCCATGTCCGCATTCCCCTCGGATTGTTTGCAGGCTTAGCGCCGGAGAGTGCACCGAGCTTGCCCAATCTTTGCGCGCCGTGCATCAGACATGCGGCCGTCCAGTCGGGCAGTCGCCCTTCCGGCCACGGCCCGGTCTTGGGCAGCGAAACTGCACTCGACAGCGTCGATAACTGCAGAGTAGAAAGCCAGTAGGCAGTTCGGAACTCCGTCGCCCTGGGCCGTTACTGACAATTCTGTGCAGTCGGTGATCGCATCATCGTCTGTACTGTTCGTCGCGTGCGGCAGCGGCCTGATACTGATCGTACCGTTGCCGAGCCTCATCGCGTGCCAAGACGTGTGACGGATGACGACACAGCTTCGGATTGCGCAGGGAAGGGACGATCAGGATCAGTGGCCATACGAACGACATGACAAACACACTGCTAAAAATAGCGTCAGCACCACCATTGATCAATTTGAAATAGATTCCGTGCCGCTGTTGATACCAGCGCTTCGCGAGGAACATTCCCGTGAAGATGTAGGCGAGGCTGAAGATGATTACTCCGATAGTCATGAGACTTTCCCTTTCATTGTCTGCCGTGCGAATGTGAGGACCCATGAAGGGTCGCCGTAGTCCGATAGATCTCTGCGGTCGATGACGTTCTTGTCGCCACAGCAACGCTAGCCGCCACGATTATCGGTGCGATTCCTATGACCCTTCTTGACACTTCATGGCGAATGATTCTGCGGGTGGAGATGCAGTACCTCAATTCTAGGCTCGTCCGGCCAAGAGAAAAGCCTCCAAAGTGACTAATGAGATTATCCGACCAACATTTCCACGAGAGTCGAATCCCACCGTTGGGGAGCATTGACGTGGACAATCCTGCGAGGCCGCACCTGCCAGATCTGAGGGCTCGGCGAGCCATTTGCTGAGAAAATACCTCCACGTCTTCACCGTCGGTCGCGTCCAGCGCGGCGTCCAGCAGGTGCAGCCGTAGGTGCCGACGCTGTCAGCCCACCAGCCGATACCCAGATCCTTGTACTGGAGCCATTGTTGCCGAATGCACTGTCCGACATGTCGCGTCGGGAGTACCAGCTGCTCTGTTTCCGTTGGACAACCAGATGTCGGGATAGCGCAGGCCGTCTCCGAGGCGGATGCGGCAGGGCCCAGGAAGTCGGTCCGGTCTGCTGTTCCTTCTCGTGGTTGATCAGTCGATCTCGCAGCGCACGGGTGGCGTCTGCAGTGCATCCGGCAGCGTCCTCGGCTTGGGTCTGGTAGCCCAGCCGAGTGCCGGCGGTGGTAGTGGTCGTCTGGGAAGTTGCCGATGTCCACGCGGGGCGGCCGCGCCGGACCTGCAACCGTCCCTCCCGCTACAACCGATGGAGCGCCTTCTAGTTGATCCCGGCGCCCTCGTCGAACCGCAACCATGCGCACGCCCGGGGAACCTGTGACGCGGATGTTTGCGCGAATTGGTGCGTAGTTGTTCACACAAGCCGGGCGTCCTGGGCGGCTTGTGCCTGTGCCTGCGGAAGCCACCGACGCGCGGAAGGGAAAAGCCCAACTACTTTGCACGCCAACCTTTCCGACATACCTTCGGTATTCTTGAGCATGTCGTTGGCGGCGCATTTGGCGGTCAGGCTCAGAAGATTCCCTTCGCGATCTCCCACGGTGCGTCTTACTACAACTCGGCATCGGCGAGCAGTCGCTTGAGTCGGCTGCCACGTTATCGGTCGATGTGAACCTCTCCACGATACAAATCGTCGATGAGTATTCTGCTTCCTGCACTTTCGATCGCGCGCCCTCGCAGTGTTGAAGGTCTCGGGAGGATGTGACGATCGTGTGCACTACCGCCAATACCGTGTCGACCCTTCCGGATGCGCAGTCGTGCTGATCAGCTTCGCGAAACAGTGATCGCCATCGAACCCTTGTGTCCGACACCAGTCGTTCGCCGCTTCGGGATTCGGGAATGTTGGCGTGGCGACCGTGACCCACCAGCCGCGGTAGTCGAATACCGGCCATTCATCGCTGTACAGCAACCGTGCATCTGAGAAGCGCAGACGCAGTGCCAGGAATTCATCGAGGATCGACTGATTCGTCCAGGTTCGGCCTTCAGCAACCAATCCAGGACGCTTCGAACTCAGCTGGGCGACCCACCGATTGTTGAGGTTCGCGATGATGAACGACTTGTCGGCGTCGGCTTGCCGGCGCAGAGCATCGCCGACACTCCGGTCCAGTTCCGCCTGATCTGTCACCGCGGGAGCGACGGCCGACGCCGTCAGTCCTGAGCTGCTGCCTGCCGGAATGGGCGCCGAGTTGGTGCCGGCAGGTCCGGGATCGCATTCGACGAGGATGGTCTGGCCGGATGCTGTGCTGTCCGCCGATCCGCCGCTGCTGGTGCTACCGGTCGTACCCGAAGCGGTGCTCACTGTGTCAGGCAGCCTATAGAACGAGCCGGCGGGGAATGTGAGATCCACTGTCGCGGCTGCTCCGTCGCCTCCACCGATCACCAGCGGTGAGGCGGACAGGTCAAAGACCCCCGAGGCGATCAGGCCACCGTTGTCTCGGACGGTGATGCGGGTCTGCGACCCGGACAACACGTCACCCTTGGGACAGGTTGCGGACACTCGCATCCGGATCACCAGGCCACCCGATGCCGTGCTGAACTGCTCCGGCGTGAATGTTGGTGGCGTGCCGCATCTCGTCACATACTTGTCGTCACCCGCCTCTTGCGGCGTCTTGGCTGCGGCGCCGGGGGCGGCGGCCGCACCGCCGGTCGGTGCGTAGGCGGCGATGCCCACCTCCGTCGTGACGAAGAGTTGGTCACCCACCGCCTCAATCTGAGGTATCGCTGCCGTCGACCTCTCTGAATCACCAGCGAGGCCAGTCGGCACTCGGGTCGACCACAATTGCGAACCCGACGCCAGGTCAGTGGCAACGATCGCTCCGGACGGCGTCGCGAAAATCAACCGGGCACCATCTGTCACCACCCGGTCACCCTGGTACGACCGTCCGATGTCCGCTGCCCACATTTGCGATCCGGTCGTTGCATCGGCGACCACGAACCGCGAGTTCTGCTCGTCATAGAGCGCCACGCCGGTCCGTCCGGCCACGAAGATCTGTGTCGCGAGAGGCACCGGACTGGACGCCCACCGTTTGCCCGACCCGTCACCCTTCTGCGGAATTCCGTCGGCGAAGACGTCACCCGCGAAGTCCTCGGCCGAGACCTCTGCGCCAGCCAGCACCGAGCCAGGCAACTCGTGTATCCCGCCGTCACCAGTCACCACCACCAGCGGCCCCTGGGTGACCGATCCGCCTGTGAATTCCCCTGCGGTGAAAGCGATGCCCCCGTCGTGGAGCCGAACCAGCGACACCGACCCGGGCCGGTTCACGATTTCACGGCCGTTGTCGGTCGAGACTATGACAACGCGTCCGCTGCCAGCACTCGCGAAGTACTTGTCGGTGGTCATGACCTCGGACGAATCACCGCTTGGCAGTCCATCACCGAAGCTGAAGGTCTTCTGCCACACCATGCCTTCCGGACCCACCTTGGCGATAATCAGACCTGACCGGAAGTACCGGAGGTAGGCTGCTTGTCCGTCGAACCCGATCGAATAGGGCGAGCGGTCCGGAAATGCAACGGAGGCCTCAACTTTTCCAGATTCTGTGTCGATGAAGAGGACCTGACTGTCCGTGTAGCAGGCAATGGCATGGTCGACGATGCGATCGCTGCAGCCGTTCACAGCCTTTGACGTCTGCCAGTGGCTGCCGTCGGAAACATTGACGCCGACGACCAGCCCACCCCGCCCTGACGCCGTCCCCAGGAGCGTGACCACGGTTCGATCATCGTGCACCACACCGGGACTACGGTACTGGTTCAGTGAGGGATCAGGTGACACAAACCCCTGGCCGCCGAGATCGCCCGGCGAAAGCTGCCACGATATCGACGGTGTGGTCGGATACTCCTTTGTCAATTGGCCCGCCACAGCCTGGACATCGCCCCCACCCGCGGACTCGTCACGGCTCACCAGTGTGATGCCGATCGTCGCAACCAACCCCGCGACACACAGCCCCACCACCACGCCGATGACCATTCGCTTGTGACCGGATATCCGGTCGAGAATCGACGCCCTGTCGCGCGGCGGACGTGGTGGCGTTGGCCCCCAACCGGAACCGCCCGACTCCTGCCCCGGGTCCCCCATCGTGGGATAAGCCTGCCCGAGGTTGATCTGCGGATAGGACCGGTTCGCGTCGAAAGAAGGCTCAGCTGGTGGAACCGAGTTGTACGGACCAGGCTGCGGATCGGTGACGTCGGACATTCGCAACTCCTCGCTGGCGGGCTGGGTCAGGCAGGTGGATTTTCTACCAGGGCTGCGGTTTCACGAAACGCGGTCGGGGCGAATCCCGTTCGACCGCGGCGTCCTTGATATCGCCGGCCACCTGCTTCTCGATGAGCTCCGTGGCCGGCCTTCGGTCACCGTTCTGCAGCCCGTCTATCGCCAGTCCCACATCGCCTACCGTGGTGACCAAGGGAATCATCATTGCCAGAGTGACGACAGCCTCCGGGGCGGCCTGAAGAAGGCGGACCAAAGTCCCGGAACCGATGTTGCTATTGCCCGAGCCCGCGAGGCGATCAGCGAAGCAAGCAGCTTCTTCGCCAAAAGCAGTGAGCGCCTTCGTAGCAGAATTGACATCCTTGGCCGCACCGTCGAGGAGCCGCACAAGTTCCCGGGTATCGACACCGGATCGGCCCAGCGCAGCCGCCTGCCGACCGAGTCCTTCGACCCCTTTGGCGACCGAACTCCAGTCGGCGACCATCGATATCGACTCGGCCTTCAGCGCGCGCGTCTTGTCGGCAACAGTCTGCAGCTGCGAACTCACCGGCGCCCCGACGATCTGTTCGCGGCAGCTTGCTCCTGACGTGCCTTCGCGGCCTGCTGTCGCGCCTGGGCAGAAAGTCGATGTGCAACCTTCTGCGCCTGTGCGAGCTGTGCAACAGCACGCTTGCCTTGACGGCCCGCCGTCTGCAACTTCCCGGTCATCGTGGTGTCTGCCGAGCCCGACGTTCCTGCGATGATCGCGGTCACCTGTTGCGTCAGCTGCGGTATGCCGGCGCCGACCTCCGCTCCACGTTTTTGCTGAGCAGCGCACAGTCGTGCGAGTGCCTCGAGCTCTTTGGCTGCGGCCTCCAATTCGGCCGGGTCGGTCCCGCGGTCTGCCATCGGGACTCCTACAACGACTTGCCGTAGTTCGACGCGATCTTCGCCGCATTCTCGAGCGCGGCGATCGCTGATGTCACCTGTTTGTTGGCGGCATCGAGGGCACTGATCACCTCTTGGTCCTTGCGCTGCGAACTTCCGCCGATCGCGCTGCGCACTTGGCCCATCTGGGTGCTGAATTTGCTCTTGAACTGGCCCAGACTGCCACCGGTCTGCTTCGCTGCGCTGGCCAGTCCGTCTATGCTGCCCTTGAGTTTCTGTAGATCCGACATACTCTCCTCTTCACGGTCCGCTGTGTACGGTCGCTCAGTTGACGATCACGACCCGCCGAGCCGAGTTCCGCCCAATGTCTGCGGGGTAGGTGTTGCGGGATCGGCCCGCCGGCATGGCCCGTTCGCGTCCCCAGGCGCGGATCGCCTCGACTTCCTCTGGATTCGTCCGGCTGAACGGCATCACATTCGTGAAGACTTGCCTGATCAGATCGTCGGTGGGTTGCCGAATGCCGGAGATCACCCCGCTGGTCGCTATCTCGTGGACTGCTGCGTCCAGATCCGATCCGGCGAATCCCTCACTCACCTCCACCAACTCGTCGATGAGCATCGGCGACGGGTCCATGTCGAGATACTTGCGGAAGTAGAGCTCGAGAATCTCTCGCCGATCGTCGTCGTCCGGGAGGTCTACGAAGAAGATCTCGTCGAACCGGCCCTTGCGCAACAGTTCCGACGGCAGGGACAGGACTTCGTTGGCGGTGGCGACCAGGAAGACCTTCGATGTCGACTCCTGCAGCCAGAACAGGAACTGGCCCATCAGCCGTCGTGTGGTCCCGGAATCGCCGTTTCCTCCGGCCAACGCCTTCTCGATCTCGTCCACCCACAGGACGCACGGCGCAACGCGATCCGCGGCATCGAGCGCCTCTTTGAACCGGTTCTCCGACATACCTACATACATGCCGAGGATGGACGCCATGTCGAGGCGATACAGCGGCAGCCGCCACTCTTCGGCGATCGCCTTCGCGCTCAGAGACTTTCCGCAGCCCGGAACACCTACAAGCAATACACCACGCGGCGGTCGCAGGGCCGAGTTGCTCAGGTCCGCCTTGATCAGTGCATGCCGCTCGCCGAGCCATTTCCGCAGGGTGGTGAGTCCACCGATGGCGTAGTCCTTCCCATGCAACCGGACCCGCTCGATACCATTCTGATCGCCGAAGATCTGATCTTTGAAATGAGACAGCTCCTCCACATCGTCGCGCAGCAGCGAACCCTTCGCGAGCAGCGTCGTCAAAGCGTTGACCGCCTCCGTCTGCGTCACCCCGACGAGAATCTCGGCGGCACGCCGGATCTCGTCGTGCTGCCATTCGACCGGCATCACGCCGCGATGATCGTCCACGATCGCATCGACGACTTGGTAGAGCTCGTCGAGGTCGGGCAGGTCGAGCGTGACTGTCATGCCCAGTCGGGCAAGACTCGACCACACCGGACCGGCCGAAACGATGATGATCGCGCCTTGGCGTTCCTCGGCCAACCGCGCCATCTCGGCGAGATGACGGGCTGTCGCGCTGTCGGTCTCGATGTCGTCGACGTCGCTGAACACGAAATTGGCGTGGCTACGGGCGGCAAAGGTAGATGTCGCGAAATCGAGCGCGCCGACGAACGACCGATCGTCGCTGATCGGGACCTGCGGTCCGATCTCGTACAGACCCTTCGCCCGCGAGTGGGCGTGAAATGACATCGAGCGGAACTCACCGGCCACAGCGAAAACGAGGTCGAGTCCACGGGTGCTCTCCATGGTTCGCACGACGATGAGCGGCACTCGCGCCTTGATGAGGCGACGAAGATTCTCGGCGGTTTCGATGCTGTTGGGCATGTGCTCTCGTTTCAGCGGGGCGGTGCGGACGACTCGTCGGCGAGGAAGACGCGACGACGAATCGGTCCGGTGTGGGTGGGCAGCGGAGCGGGTTCAGCGCGTTGTTGCGCGGGCGGGGTCATCCCCTGACGCCCGGTGACGAGTGATCCGAGGGGGAAGCCCGGACGCAGGATCGCCACGAAGCTGTTATCACGCACCAGTTTGAGCATCCTCTCGGCCTGCGCTCGGTCACTTCCCGCCCGATTCGACCCCGATCCGACGATCCGTTCCAGATCCGCCTGCAGGGCGTGGATGTCACGAGACGCGCTGTCATACAGTGGCTTCCTGATCTCTTCGGGTAGCCCAGGATGCGCAGCCAACTGGATCCGACGGGCCAGATGCGCGCGCAGACCGACGATCACTGTGGCCATGTCGTGATCGGAACGCGCAGCGTCCAGTCCGCGGGAGAATTGGTCGCCGAAGTCCGACATCATGGTCTGTATTGCCGTGTTGACGTGCGCGAACAAGCGCGCATACGCCTGTGGCGGCAACGACTCGGCTGTCAACGCAGGCAGAACCGAAAGGTCGGTCTTCGGGTCGCGCCCCCACCGCCGAAGCCCGTCCACCCAGGCCTCGTACACACTCCCGGCCATCAGCGCTCGCCGCGCCGAACAACAAGGGTCTCTCCCGGCGGCATCGGCTCCCATGAAGGCAGATCGCCCGCGATCTTGCGCTTGCGACTCAGTTCCGGTGTCTTGGCACGACGCTTCGAGCGGGTGAAATCGCGTGAAACGACGGGGGTTTCCTTCTGCTCAGGCGGCGCAGGCGGAAGAAAACGACGAGTGGGCCGACGCACCGGCGAGGCGCTCGCACCGGTTGGCATCTGCGGCATTTGCGGGGCCGGCTCCGGCCCCGGCGGTGTAGACGTGGACCAACTCTGCCGCACCGCGCCGTCATCGGGCTGCGAGGCCGGTGGCGCTTGACCGGGCCGGGGAAAGTAGATGCGTGCGGTGGGATCTTGATCGTTGCTCATCAGGCAATTCCCATCTCTTCACGGCGCCCGACGTGAGTCGGCCACGTTTGGACCATTGTGGTCAGCACCGCAGACTTTTCGTCTTCTTCCTGGTATGCGATCTTGGTGTCGACGAATTCGGCGATGGCGCCACGGTATATGTCCACCGAGTGCCGCATGGCCTGTTCACGCATCGCGAGTGCCTCCTGATGTTTCTTGTCGGCGTCTCGCTTCTTCATGTACACCCAGACACCGGCACCAACGCCAGACAGCAGCATCAGCACCACACCCGCGCCGGCCCCCATGAGAAAACCGAGGATGGTGACGACCACAAAGATCGCGACTCCGATCACATAGGTGATCGGCTTGAACTTCACCCGCTCGATGTAATCGGCCACTGCGGTGGCCCACGCCTGAGCCAGCGACTGCTCCGCCTCGGCTTGGGGTACACGACTGTTACAACTCCAACCTCCGAAGCCCAGAGTCACGGCGAAATTGGAGTGCCGGTTGTCCAGAACGATGTCGATGGCGTCGAGATAGCCTTGCCGGTACTTGGCGCAGTACGTATTGATCGCCTGCGCGAAATCGTCTCGGCCGACACCGATCGCCACCTGCTGCGTGCTGACCGAGGCGCCGAGCATGTCCGGACGCAAGGCGATCTGGGTCTGCAGGGTGACCAGATCCAACGTCTCGTCGAGGGCTGTCGTCAGCGCGTCCGCATCTTCTTTCGCGCGGTCCATGTCCCCGTGGTGGTCGATGACTGCCTGGTGAAAGATCACCTCGCGCGCGATCGGAAGTTCCTCGGTATCGAACTCGGTGACCAGCGTCTCGAGGATCTCGTCGAGACGGTCGGCAAGATCAGGGGTCATGTGCACGGGTGTATCGCGGACCGTCGCATACTTGTCGATCACGTTGCCGTGCGCCGAGGCATGCTCGAGCAGATCCTTGAGAGCGGCCCACTGTGGGGTCACCTTCGTCAGGTGCGGGTATTGGGACTCGTCGAGAGTTCCGCGGTGAATGGCGATCTCGTCGCGCCACACGTCCACCTGCCGGGCGGTCACTGCCGGGTCAGCGCGCAGCATCTGATTCCATTCGGCAAGTTGAGTACTCACCATCTCGCGGCCGTGCGCCCCGAACGCGTCCTGCGCGGTGGCCTCAAGGATCACGGCGAACTCGCGGCCCAGACTGCGTGGGTCCAATGACGCGAGGTAGTGACGTAGCCACCGGGTCGCGGACTCCATGCGTCCTTGTCGACGCAAGACAAGCGCGAAGAACAGGCCGGTCTTGGCCGGGTCGCGGGAGAAGGCGGCGTCAACGGACTTCTTACAGAGGTCTTCATCCCCCCGAGACCATGCCGATAGCGCGACGAGCGCCGGCGCCAGCCAATAGCGTGGCGTCTGGATCATCAGTTCTTCGCTCACCTGCTGCACAGTGCGGTTGCTGACATTACCGACGTCGAAGGCCTGCAGCGTGCCGATGCAGGTATGACGGACGCGGTTGTAGTGCCCGTACTCGCGATCGAGGTCCGCTTTCTTGTTACCCAGCACCGTCTCCGAGCGTTGCACGTTGGCGGTGCGCTCGGCCTGCACCACGTATTCCTCGAAACGCTGCCGCAGTTCGAGCAGGTCTGTCCTCGTAGATGTCAGGTCGCTCTTGACAGTGCCGATCTCGGCGGTGAGTGTCTGCCCGACGGTATCGATCTGCTGGCTGAGGATACGGCCCACTTCCCGCACGGCGGGAGTCGGGTCAACAACAACTCTTTCTGTCATCGTGCTCTCTTTCTGTCGTGTGGGGCATGGTTCTGGCGAATTCTCAGGACATTTCGACTGCGGTGCCATCGAACTGGATCGGCACCATGGCTCCGTCCGAATACAGCTCGATGTGCGCGTAGGCACCCGACTGGGCGAGTCCACGCGCCTGCGCATACGGCATCGGAACGGCGTCGCCGGGCGCGAAGTGCTCGCAGATGTTGCCCATGAGATCGAGCTTGTGGTCGACGTATGGCGGACCGAGATAGCATTTGGCGAACAACCCTACGATCATTCCGCCCTGTCGGGCGTCGTATTCGCTGCGTACCCACGCCATGATCTCGCGGTACGCGTGCTGATCGGTGGTCGTATCGAGTTGACGGGCCGCGGCCAGAAGATCGGCCGACCGTGGCCGTAGCCGGTTGGTACGCTCATACGTGGACAGTCCCTGTGCGGGACTGGCCGTCGTCTGCGCGCGACCGAGCGATGTGGAAGCCACGGTTCGGGTGTTCGCCACCCGGCGAAATCGATTGTTCAGCACAGGACCTCCTAGAGCGCCACGAGCAGGATGATGATCACGATGAGCACCAACACCCCGGCACCGACGATGAGCGCCAGCCGCGAGTCGCCTCTGGTCGGGCCGGCGCGGGGTGGCGTCACCGGAGTGCTGATCGTCGGCGCAGGCGGTGGGGATGGCGCGACCCGCGCTGATGCCTGTGCGCGCTCGAGATAGCGTTGCGCCCATTGCCAATCGCGTTGTGCACGTTCGGTACGACGCGACACATCGTCGATGGCCGATGCCACGGCACGGATGTCGACGAGCTGTCGCGGCGGCGGTGCAGTGGCGGCGGTCGGGTCGGGGCCGACCTGTCGACACAGGGCGACCACGTCTCGCTGGACGCGATTGCGCTTGTCGGACAGCTGGTCGAGCTCTGCACGCGCAGTGCGCCATTCGCGGTCGAGCCGCGACACCCGCGCGGTCGCCGTGTGCTCGACTTCCTCGCGTTCGGATTCGGCCCGCGCCGACAGCGATGCCAGTTCTTCGATCGCGCGGCAATACCGCTCGTAATCGGTGTTCACGATGCGCCCACCGATCCGGCGGTCGCCGACTCGTCGAGAGCCTCGAACGGAATCACCTCGAGCAGACCGGCATCATCGTTCCGACTGAACACGCCGACCCGGGGAGCACCATCCGGCGGCAGCGCATGTGGGCCGGCAATCGATCGGAGATCGTCGAGGCCGAGGCGCAACAGCACATAGGTTCCGATACCGTCATGGTCGTAGCCCAGAGTGTCGGTGAGGGCACGTACCTGAGGCCACCAACCCACCACCACCGTGTGTTCGTTGGCCCTACCCGTCGTGAGTCTTTTCAGCAGGTCCGTGCCGGTGATCGTCTCGAACGTCTCCGGGTCGGTGCCGAGCTCCGCTGCGAGGTCCACCCGATGGAGACCCAGCGCGACAACCATCGTGGGAGAATCCGATTCCGCCAACGCCGCCAATGCCTCCAGCACGAACGGCCGCTCGACGACCTCCACCTCGACACCGCGCGAGGTCAGCACCGGGCCGGCGCCGCGCAGGAAGGCGGTGGCATCGGTCGACGTATCGGAGTATCCATCGAGCACCACCATGCGAGCACCCGGCGGCCATCCGGCGGTGGCGGTCACGGCCAGCGCGCCGAGGACCGCGGTCGCGTTGCCGTCGCCGCCGCCCACCATCGCCACTGCGCGGTCGGCACCGGCAGCGAAGTCAACAGTGACGGGTCGATCGGTGATCGCAAGCGGACGTCCGATCCAGCCGACCGACGTCCCATCGGCAGGCAGAGTTTCCGTGGGCCACTGAGCGTAGCTGCGGCCCATGAACACCCATGGCTCGGGGAGGTCGCCCGATTCCGCGGCCCGTTGCCACAGCATCGTCTGCACCTGCTCCAGGTAGTCCGACGCGGCATGCGCGGCGATGCCTCGCTCGTTCGCTCCGTCGCCGGCCATACCGAGGTTGCGGTTCACGATGACCTCGCCGCGGTAGGTCAGTTCAGCGGCGGCCGTGTTGTGCCGCGACAGGATCGCTTCCGATTCCTCCCGATTGTTCTTCAGAGAAATTCGGATGGGGAACTGCGCGAAGATGGAATCGCCCTTGACCTGGAGTCCGGAGATGCCGGATACGGTTTGCGATGACAACAGGATGTGGATTCCGTACGCGCGTCCCTGCTTAGCGATGTTCTCGAACAATCGGACGGCCTCCGTGGTCATGTCGTCGTGACCGTCGAACAGGACCTGGAACTCGTCGATGATCATCAGCAGCCGTCGCATCGGTTCACCCGTGGCTGTGCGGTATGCGGTGAAACCGTTGCAGCGGGTCCGGTTGAAGAGTTCGGCACGCCTGATCATCTCGTCGTTGACAAATTCAAGCACCGACAAACCGAAAGCCTTGTTGGATTCCAGACACAACACCCGCGCATGCGGTAGCCAGTTGCGGCCGCTGTCGTCCCGATCGAACCGTTTGAACTCCAGACCCTGTTTGAAGTCGAGAAGCAACATCTCGAGTTGGTCTGGACCGTAGCGCACGGCAAGCGAGTAGATGATGTCGAGCAACAGGTTCGACTTCCCCTGGCCGACGGCACCACCGATCAGTACGTTGGGCTGGGGTGGATTCTCCGATCGCAACGAGATCGCCAGTTGGTCCCGGCCGCGTCGCCCGATGATCGCCTCGATCTCGTCATCAGACGTTTCACGCCATGGCGCGGACGCGTATCCGTCGATGAGATCTGACAGCTTGATCACCGGGCCACGGGTGTCCGACGCCTGCCGCACGACCTCGGCGAGCGCAGGCTCGATGACGGCGGCGGGAGGCGGGCCATCGTCGGCCGCACAGCTCCCGGCGGGCAGATGCGGTAGCAGCCACCGCCCGTCGCGGTATCCGATGGATGTCAGGAGGCGTGCCAGCGACTTGGGTTTCACTCCCTTTTCGACGCGCGCGTCGGAATCGTGCACGACCAGCAGCGAAATCCCACGTGCCGGTCCGGTTTCGGCAAGCCGGATCAGTTGCTCATGGGTGGCCTGGTCGACGCCGGTGGGATAGTCGAGTACCACCACCAGCACAGCCTCTCCGGTCGGCACCCCTTCCGACTCCCACAATGCACCGAGATCCGCCACATGCCGTGACCCGATGAGTTCTGCATTCGTGGCGGCGACCCGCGTCAGGTCGTCGAGGACATCTCGTAACTGGTCGGTGGTGTGGACCGCCGGCGGCATCGTTGCCGAACTCGCCGACCGCAAGGACGAGAAGACCCCAAGTGTCCCGCGTATCCGCGGATCGAACACATGAATTCGAAGATGACGTAGCGGCGTGGACATCGCCACGCGAAGGACGGTGCTCTGAATCAACCCGGCGGCCGGTGCTTGTCGGGCACCGATGAACCAGCCCGTCGACAACATCAGTGGGGCCAACGCAGGGAGCTCCGTCTCGGTCGGCACACCGTCGGCTATCAAGCGTCCCACCCGGAGGTGACGTGGGAGCGCGCCATCTGCGATCGACCCATCCCAAGAGTCCGTCCACCCCGCGCCGGCACGCCCCGGCGCAAGCGCAGCGGCTGCAGCCCCCAATGCCTCGGTGGCCGCGGACCGGTGTTCTTGCAGCCGATTGTCGATCTGCGCGAATGCCGACTTCCGGAACTCGCCGGTCGCCGTGCGGATCTCGTCGGCACGGCGAGCGAAGTCGTTTTCGCCTTCCTCCGCGGAACTTTCGATCGCCAGCGCCACTTGGTCCATCTCGGCCGACAATTCGGAGGCCTGACGGCGGACCGTCTCGATGATGCGCTCCGCCTGCCGACGGTCCGAGTCCCCGCCGGCCGGTGTGACCTGCGACGGCTGGGGCGGCGGCGGATGCGGTGAGGACCCCGTGCCCGTCGGCGGCGTGTTCACAGCATGCCCGAACGGCGCAGGGTTCTCGGCGCCGTCGATATGGATTCTGCGGGTACGCCGCGGTGGAGGCTGGTGCCAACTCATAGGTAGTGATCGCCAATCGCTAAACCGGGAACGGGATCGGCGCGTTCAGAGCCCCGAGGAATCACCGACACGCGCCTGGACAGATGCCAGTTTGGACCTCAACGCCGCCGCCCGCTGTTCGGCGTTCTGCCGATTCTCGACGCTGCCGGCCAGCACACGGACCCCATGTGCGGCTGCTGTGTCGATGAAGCACCGATTGACCGATGGATCGGTAAGGACCAGAGCAGCGAGAATTCCAGGCGCGATCTTCTTGGACCGGACCAACCCTCGGTACTCGACTTCAGCGGGAATCTGAATATCTCCACCCGTGGAAATCTGTTTCTCCGCAGCAGCCAACAGCAATGCGACGATCCCGCCAGACACCGCCGACACAAGTTTTCGTCGTCCAGGAAACCGTGGAATCGGCAGCGAATCGAGTTGCTGCGCCATTCCGTCGAACATCAGGTAATCGACGACATTCTGAGTGCGGATCTCGGTGATGTCGTTCCATGCCACATCGGCGTTATCGATCGCGAGGCCGGATTCGCTGATCGTCAGTCCCCCATAGCGGTCCAGTTTGCCGACCAGACCTCGTGCCGAGCTGGGGACCCGGGGGTGGGCGGCGAGCAGACTGCCGAGTCCGAGCGACCATGTGCCACGGACCGGACCCGCTGCAGGACGGCGCATCTCGATCTGCGCTCGTAGCCATGCCGCTGCGTCCGCGACCTCGGCGCGTGAGGCGCTCGACGATTCGTCGACCTCGGTGCCACGCATCTGGGCACCGTCCGCCACGAGAGAATCACCCGCCGCGGCGACTCGTGCGGACGTTTGCGCCGACAGGCCCTTGGCCTTCTTGGCCAGGTCATCGAATCTTGCCACAGCAGCTCCTCCACACCGAATGATTCAAAGAATTGCCCACCTGCCCCGCTTGGGCGGAAACGGATACCCGACGAACCGTATCACCGGCAAGCTTGAGCCAGTATCACCCAGAAAGCTGAATCCGGCAGCGTTGCCAACAGATCTGGAAGCCCCGGCCGCTGGAAGCATCGCCACGAGTTCGCAAAGTTCATAAGAATGGATGAATCATTAGCTCCGCTAAGGAAATAGCGGACGTGCCTCGATAGCATGTTATTGTTCTGCGCTTTCCCGTATTGCACAAATACCGGGGCCGCGTATCACCAGATACGGACTCGTGGCACCGCCCGGAGAATCGCGGCCAGGTCGGGGTCGAGCGCGGCGGCCATCTCGCGATGACGTGCCAGGAGTACCCGACCTTCCCCATCCACGAGGGCAGGCGGAGGTGCCATGGGGAGCTCGGCGCTCGCCAGCAGGGTGGCCGCACCCAGGGTCCACGCGGTCGCCGACGTACCGGTCACCACTTCTGCCGGTATCCGCCCAGCGGGTGACACGTCCAGTGGCGCAAGGTCGTCCGGATCATCCTCCGATCCGGTCATCCCGTAGACCCCGGCGTTGAGCACCGTCTCGATGAGATCGGCAGCGAGCTCCTTCGATCCGAACTTGTGCGCCATGAGGAAGGTCCACGTGATCCGGTGTTCGAGGGTTGCCTTCCAGTCGGCGCGTCGGCGTGCATCCGAGAACTGGAAGCGTTCGTAGTCGGCCGCGATGAGCGAGGACACCGCGGCGTCGACGGCCTCGGCCGACAATGCATTGCCGCGGGCGGGGGTGGCGGCGGCCTCACGCATGAGACGTTTCACTCGGTTCCACTGCAGGTTGCCCACCTGATGGTGCAAGCCCGCATCGGCAAGTCCCTGAGCTGCGACGCCGAACGCCTCGTCGGCCTCCGCGAACGCGTCCTTGGCGGCCAGCGCGTTCGCCCTGTTGTATTCGCACATCGCGACCCGATCCGGTCGGCCGAGGTCTGCGAATCGGTCCCGGACCGACTCCAGCAACGCTGTCCCGTGGTTGAGTTCGCCGGATTCGATCAGCGCTTGGGCCATGCCCATCCGCGCTGTCAGCGCGTGCTCCTCGTCCCCCATCTCGTCGCAGATCCGGACGACCTCCTCGAAAGCGTCGAGCCCCTCTCGGGGGCGGTTCGTCGCCATGTACACCGCAGCGAGCGAGTCGGCGCACGTGGCCGCCAAGGTCGATCCCTCGTCGAACATCTCGCGCAACTCCACGAGTTCGGATTCGGCCTCGTCGAGTCGGCCGGAGAGCCGATAGTTGTTGGCGCGGTTGATGCGAACCTCTGCGACGTCGTGTTCCGATCCGAGTTGTCGGTAGATGTCGATCGCGAGACGAAAAGCGTCGTCGGCATCGGCGAAATCCCCCGTCTGCATGGCCATACAGCCGAAGTTGTTCAGCGACTCGACGAAGATCGTCCGGTCCTCGAGGGCAGCGCTTTCCTCACACACCACCCGGAAGGCATCCCGGGCAGTGTCGAAGTTTCCGTGTGCTTGCGCAACATCGGCGACGGAGATCGCGCACCGCATGGCCGATACGGGATCAAACTGTTCATACGCGGTGCGCGCTGTGAGCAGGAGGTCGATCATGACCGCGGGTTCTGCGATCCCGTTGACGTGCTCGGCGAGAGCGAGGTGGACTTCCGCGACTTCCGCCGGATCGTCGCTGTTCTCGGCGGCAACGGCGCGGGCGTCGAGTTCGTCGAGCACGCGCGACCATTCCTCATATTCGGCGTCTGCGTCGTCATCATCAACAGGTGGTTGTGCATCGCTCACCGTCCGTCCTCCTCACCGGCGTCACGCGCATTCGACGGCTCGCGGGGTGGACATACGTGCGCCGCCACCGACGCCCAAGTCAGTGGAGAGGTCGCGGGCCCGGGGTCATCACGCCACTGGTTCAGCTTTGTTCGCTGCCACTGCATCAGGGCAGCCACCGGATCCGCCGCCAGGTGCGTGTCGTCGACGGCAAGTGCGAGTTCAGTGGTCGGACCGGGGACCTCGGTCACGTCGGCGAACTCGCGGAACGCATCGTCGGACGGGAGTGTCCACCGTGTGGTGGTCAGCACCTCGGCACCTGCGCTGAGTATCGCCATCACCAGGCCGAAGGTCTCCGAACTCCGATAGTCCGCACCACCTTCGCACGCGATCACCACCACGCGTGGCGGCATCGGCCAGATTTCGTGACCCGGTACGCCCGTTTCATAAGGGACAGAGCCCTGCGGGCCGAGTTCGAGAGCCGCGGTGCCCATGAGGAGATCCAAGGCCGCAAACGGAAGATGCGCCTGATTAAGCGGGTGCGCGAGGCCCCATTCCTGAGCGTCGTCGGAGAGGTGTAATGATGCCGAGCCCGGCTGATCCAACGTGGAAGACACGTGCCCGAAATAGACCAAACGGCTCGGGTAGGTCCGCAGATCCTCGCTGAGTTCCCATCGCCCGACTATCCGACCGACGCCTGAGCTCCGCGTACGCGGGCCCGACGCCAAGCGGTCCAGGAAGAGTCGAGTGTTCGACCGACTCGGACCGACCTTGGCCGGGCTGCGCAGTACCTGCGCGAGGCCAGCGCCAGGAGGTAGGTCGGGGTCGATAACGTATGTCGCCGGTCGATCTGCCAAGCCCGGGTGCCACGGCTCCGGCTTGCGTCCGCGACCCACGTGGATGGCGGCGGGTGGTTCGTAGCTGACGTCGGCCATCTCCATCAACCGCAGCGGGTCGTGGATCACCAGGAGTTCGAACGGAACTCGTGCGGTCGAGCGACTCGGGGTGATCCGCACGGCGACGGTGCCGCGCGCGGCCTTCCTCCGCAACGTGGTGGCCACATGCGCGGGAATGATGCTTCGGGCGAGTTCGTCGCTCAACGCGTATTCGGTGAACGGACGGGTGAGTCCTCCGGACAATGCCTGTCGTACAGACCTTTCCGGACTCATCAAATCGGCCGGCCCAGGCAGAACCCGATCGAGCCGCCCGATGAGACGCCGCATAGCGGGCTCCGTGATGACGTGCACATCCGGATGCGATGGATCATCGAGCCACCTGAAGGAAAAATAGGTCGCGCCTGCGTCGATCGCACGGATCAGCAACACGAAGTCGTGGGTCATGGTCGACGTCACCCGATCGACACCGCGTAGATCTCGGCCAGCGTCGGGCCAGTCGCTCCGTCGACGGCCGGTTCGCGTCGGATGCGGTCTGCGAACGTCTCGATGCCGTCACGGTAGCCGGCGAGCGCCAGGGCCTGCGGTGCCGCGTGATGTCGTCGGACCACCTGACGAGCGATCGCCCCGGCGGTATCGACCGACTCGGCCGCAACCGCCCGGGCGTCCGCGGCAGCCGCCTGTATCCGTCGGATCTCAGACTCGTCGGTGCCCGCACCGACACTCGCGAGCAGCGCACCCGCGAGACGATGCTGGGTCCAGGCATGACGACAATGGCGGTCGATCCGGGTCATCGCCACTCCCAACGGGTTCAGCCGCATCGTGGAGAGGTCCGCCGCCGATCCCAGGAAGGCGTATCGAACGGAATCCGATTCCAGTCCGGATAGGCTGATCTTTGCTCTCAACCGGCCATTCTCAGCGGTGGCAGGCGAAGAGGCGAGCAGGTCACCGGTGGTGACATCGGCTGCCACCGCGAAGATCCCATCGGCGCGCAGCGCTTCGGTGTCCACACCTGACCGCAGTGAGGCGGAAACGTCCATCATCCCCTGGTCCGTTACCTGCACGTGGATCTCGGCCTCATCGGGGCCGGTGAACAGCAGCAGACGTGGGGGCAGAGCCCGCAGGTCCGCGAGCTGAGCGGCGCTGACCTCGACGTGTCCGAGGTCAGCCGCGAGAGCCGGTTCCATGGCGGATAGGTCCGCGAGAAACGCCTGCAACGTTGCATCGGTTCGATCTGCCCGGTCAGCAAGCACCGCCAACAGATCGTTGCGTTCAGTCTCGGCGAGCACCGCATTCGGCGCAGCGACGATTGCCTCGACGACCCTACCGATGAGTGGGCCGGAATAGTCTGCTGCTGTGATCTCCTCGACGATTCTGTCAGGTATGGCCGCGGCCAGTGCGAATTGTTTGTCCGCGCCGGCTTGACCGCCGAACGCGTGCGCGACTGCCACATCGAGCAGAAGGACCCCGTCGTCGAGATTGCCGAGATAGATGGCATCGACCGCGGTCACGGTTGCCAATCTCGCAAACCCTGCGCCCAGCGCGGGTCCGGGCATGGCCGCCCCGTCATCGGCGGCAATAATGGCTTCCACCACCTCGGGTTCGACGAATCCTGAGCCCGCGTCACGCAGCGCACCTGCATCAGATGCCGCGAAGTCGAGCACATCCTCGACAGAAGCGGCATCGACGACGATCTGCAATCCGTTGGCCGTAAAGGTGATCGGACCGAGTACCACCTGGTTGTGGGCGTGCCAGGAGATGCTTCCATCCGCACCGTGACGCACCGTGCCGTTCACTCGCCGCCCTCTCGGTCCGATCCAGCGTGGATTCTCATCGCCGCTCGATTCACCGCGGTCTGCGCCGTGAGCAGCACATCCATGGCAGCAGCCTGGGCGGAGCCGCTGCGGGAAGACTGTGGTTTCTCGCTCATCCAGCGCTGCGCTACCGCCGCCTTCAGATCAGCTTGCGATGCCTCTGCATCGATGCCGAGCCGACCGGCCAGCATCTCCGAGGCCAATGTTGCCTCCCAGCAAAGGGCTCCGTTGACCTGCAGGCCGGGATCGGAGTCGATGATCGCGATCGCCACGGCCACGACGTCGTGGGCGTCGGAGGCCGACGGCGGTGCCGTTGTGTCCTCTGCCCGGTCGTCGGCGCGCGCGGAGTCGCGCTCATCTCCCACCACCAATCTGCGTTCACCGCGCCGGCGACGGCCGTCCCGGCGCCATTCATCGATTCGAACGGCCGCCAGGCGTAGTTTCAGGTAGTGCTCGGTTCCTTCCAACGGCTTTCCGGCACATTGCCGATTGACATAGGTGACGACAACGCGCGCAAACGCCTCGGCCATCTGCTCACTGTTGCGCCGGCGATCGGCGAAATCGGATTCGACGACTCGCGTGAGGAACTCGACCGCGTCGCGCCGGTACTCGCCGAGGACCTCATCGGATAGACGACCCGCCGGAACAGCACCTCGGTTCGCCAGTGAATCTGCGAGTTCGGTGAGGGTGTTTATGTCCGTCCGGGTGAGCTCGGTCTCCCCGCTTTCGCCTTTCTCGAGGAGAACGACGATCTTCGTCAGGTATGCGTCGAGGGCCGCCTGCTCGTCTCGTGGATGCCGGACCGTCGGGTCATCGAGGAAATGCCGGACCGAGTCGGAACTCGAGTGCAGCGCCGTTTTCTCGTCGATCATCACATGACGCACTTGACGTGCACCGAACCGCTGCGCTTCGCGCACCGCGGTGGACACGGGCGGGCGCAATCCGTCAGGGCGCAAGGCTGCCAGACTGTCACACCAGCCGGCGGTATAGCGGCTCAGTGGCTCGACAGCGTCGACGCAGGACTGCACGATGCTGTGTTGTGTTCTGCCGTCGGACACGCGGGCAGTTCGCCCCCGCATCACCACCGCGGCGGTCCGAGTGTATTCGGCACCGTACCAGCTGGTACCGGCGAGTTGTCCCGACCACGACCGCAGTTCGCCTTGCAGCGCTTTACCTTCTGGTCTAGGTGTCGACATCGCCGACTGGTACTGCCCGAGTAGTTCGTCACGAGCAATGCCTTCGCGCGGCACATCGAGGGCGAAGTCGACTGGTACGGTGCCGCGGGCAGCGATCTCGGGTGGAACCAGGTACGCCACAGACCGCTCCCTTCCGCTCAGCCAGATCAGTCTATTCACTTCATCGACCTCCATGCCGGACAACTCCGCCGACACGCACGACAGGCCGAGCGCCGGTGGCCCGATCGTGGACCACCGGCACAGCTGTCAGTCGTTCTCGCAACCCGGGCGAGGCTACGAGATCACGACCGACCGGCAACCGATCTGCGGGTTGTGGTTACCGTTGGCCACGTTGATGGCGTACGCGCACACGGTCTGCTTGCCACGGGCACCCGTGGTCACCACACGGTCAAAGCCGTGGTTCCCCTTGATGCCGAACGCGCGGTTGACGTCAGGCCTCGAGACGTTGGCCGCGACAGCGGTGGCGCGTGCCCCGGGCCGGCCCGGTTGGGCACCTACGTAAATGTGTACCTGCACCGACTTGTCCGTGGCGTCCGGATCAAAGCTCCAACCGCGTACCTTCACCTTGCCTGCCCCCGCGGCGCTCACCTCATCGAGAACACCCCGCGGGCGCGGGTCGCCGATGGTGACGGAGCGGCATCCCAGATGCACATTCCCGCCGCCGCCGATGTTGATGGCGTACAGACAGACCTGCGTCGGCCCGACCCTGCCCGTATTCAGGATCGCGTCGAAGCCGTGACTCCCGTTGATGCGATGCACGTTGTTGACGTCGGGACGCGAACCGGAGGCCCGGAACGGGTAGCCTTCTGCACCGGCCTGGCCGGCGAGACCTCCGACGTAAACATGGACCTGAATCGATGCTGCGGTGTTGTCGGGATCAAACGCCCAACCACGCACGCGGACTTTGCCATTGGCTGGTGCGGACACTTTATCGACATGACCTATCGGATTCGCGCCGGACGGCGCTGCCGACAGGTTGCGCGGTCGGAGGTACCCCGTCAGGTATGACTTGGTCATCGACGCGACCTTGGTGGCGCCTGGGTTCTGGGTCAGGACCTGAACATTGGCACCCTGATCCGCCAGGACGATCGCGACATGGCCCGCGCCATTGCCGTATGGCCAGTTGGTCCCCCACACCGCGACATCGCCCTTCCGGGGCACCGCGTTCGCCGCCAGCTTCTCATAGTTGCCGGCAGGGGCCGCGCTGTACAGCTGCGCGGCTGACCCCACCAAGAACCGAGGCGCCTTCACCACGTCGCGGTTGTAGAAGTTGAACAGGTCGACGCATTGCGCTCCGTATGAGCCGTCGAAGTCGGCGTAGCGGCCGTTCCACGTGTTCGTGAAACCGTCCACCGCGCCGCTCGCGTTGGCGGGAGCCCCTGCGACGGCAACGCCGATCAGTCCGGTAAGTAGCGACAGCAAGCTGGTGATGACCACCAGCCTGATGCCCCTGACCAGCCGCCATCGTTCGTTCGGGTCATTTGGCCTCATGGTGTAACTCCTTCGATGTGGGCGACCGGGTGTCGGCCACGCTTTGTGTACCGTTTCCCCATCGGTGGCCCTTCGCGAACACCCTTTTCATCGTTTTGTGCGAAAGCCTGCCTATGGCGTCGGGGCTAGCGTGGTCACATGTCACCGACGAGCGCAGGACCGTCCATGGGAACGTGCGAGAGGTGCGCACAACCGTTGGTCACTTGCCCGCGCTGCAACGGGGAGGCCGGCGGCTTCAGCATTGCCGGCCGACTCACGTGCACCCGGTGCTGCGACACGGGCCGCCTCTGCAGTACGCATGGAGACCGCTGGATGAAGTGATACGCGTCCTTCTGCGACGCACCGAACCATTTGCTCATGACTTACCCAGCCGTCAACTATCAGATGGATCAGCAACTGCGTCTTGTTGTTCACCTGTCGTCCGGCATCTATGTATCGCTGAGTGACTCGACGAAAGTGCGTCCGCACTGTGCTCTCGGCCAGAAAGTGGCGCCGCGCGGTCGCTCGGACCGTCGAGCCCAGTGCGTACGTGACGATCACTTCTTGCTCGCGTTCGCTCAGGTGAACCCTGTCCACCCGCGGCGGATTCCCCAGGCCGCGCAGCACGTGTTCCAGGCACCCGTCGGCGTCTGTGGAATCGGGTACCTCGATGCCCCCGAGGTGCGCCACCGCTACGCCGAGTCCAATAACGCTGACACCGGCCGGAAGCCCCACTCGCTCGATCTGCCTCACGCGCTCTGCAGTGCGAACGATCACCACAGCGGCATCTGGACGCAACGTCTCGATGTCGTCGAGATCGATCAAGGTAGCCCGATACCCGAGGGTCTCGACAAGGAGCCGCAAGGCCACGTCGGCGATCGTGTGTTCGGCCGTGATGGCCACCGTCTGCCCACAGGCGGGTCGGGACAAGGGTTTCTCGGTGTCCGGGTTGACATCAAAGGTCACGATGGCTCCTCTAGGTGCTGATTTCGGCTGGGACAAAACGCATGCCGACGTGCATGTTCAGATTCCGTCTCTCGCATCGCGTGTTCAGCCGTGTGGACGACCCTGGTTTCGCGGTTCCGGGCGGATTCCTTCACCCACATGACTGTTGGATGCGTAATCGCGCATGATTGCGCTGAGTTTGGCACTATTCGCACATGCCATCCGGACTACGCATCCTCATCGCCTCTCCTCTCGGCCACGTTGTTTCCGCTCCGCTTCAAACGGCATTCGACGATGTATCCGTGGTGGTTGCCGGCGACCGCGACGAGTTCGAGAGATCCATCGCCGCCCGGGTTCGCTTCGATGTGGTCAGTGCAGATCTGATCTTCAACAGAGCCGACCTGGAATGGACCTTCGATGGACTCGACGTGATCGAAGGACTGAGGGCGGCCGACCGTCTCGCACCGGTACTCCTGGCGACGCAGGGACACTCCATGGAGGAAGACCATCTTGCTGAAGCTCGGTTGCGTTCCGACGTTTCCGGCGTCGTCGCAAAGTCTGCAGGTCTACAGGTCTTCATGGACTCTCTGCGCAGTGTCGCTCTGGGCCGACGCCTGACACAAACGGTCCCTGGAATCTCCCGGCCCTCGCTGTTCGAACTGTTCGAGGGACGACGAGGCGTCACCGCGGCACGGATGGCCGGCGCCATCGCGTCGGGCAACGCAACTGACGGCGCGACTCTCGCCGAGGTCGCCAGGGTGTCCCCGAACACCGCCAACAAGGTGGTCACGAACTACATTGGGCCGCTCATGTGCCGACGCAACGAGCACGATGAGCGCCTGCCACTAACCCAAGCATCGGTTTACCGATGGTGCGGCCTGCACGCGCGATACATCGTCAGTTGGTGTCGCAGACACGGCCATGAGGACGTCCTACGACCTCACTGCTGATCTGCGGGGTCGGTGGGTCCGTCAACCCACCGACCCCGACTCAGGCGACAAACAGTTCGTCGATCCGAATATGCCAACGACCTGAGGGAATCGCGTCACCGCATACGATCTTGCGCGCGGTCATCGCCCCGACCGCCCCGGCGAGAGTGGCCGCGGTGCCCAACTGCGGCCACGACGGGATCGTCCGTCCGACTGCTGACAACGCGGTCTTCATTCGTGGACTGATCTCCTCGCCGACAATGGCACCCGCGATCCGGACTCGCCGCGCCGGGTCCCGCAACGCGGCCGCTTCCAGGGCCGCGACGTCACCGGCGCGACCGTGGAACAGCGGATAGTCGGCATCGAGATCATGGCGTTCGACGTCGAGGATCACGTTGTCCCCGTCGTCGGTAACCATCACAACGGGAATTCCCAATGCCTTCGCCCTCCGGCGAATCTCAACCTTCATAGCGAGATCGTCGACCTCCTCGAGAACGACATCGACGCACGGGGTGGATCCGTCGCCGAGAAACGCTCCGGCGTTGTCGGCGGAAAACCCTTCCGGAAAGGCCTGCAGCTGGCCGTATGGGTCGCTTTCAAGGACTCGGCGTTGTGCCAGTACCACTTTTGCAACGCCAAGATCACATACCGAACCGGACAGCCGGTTGAGGTTGGTGGGACCGAGGGTGTCCGGATCGGCGATACGAAAGTTCCGCGCACCGGTCAGCACACAGGTGTGCAACAGCGAACCACCGACGCTCAGACCGGCGACCGCAATTATCGCCGATGACCACCTCCTCTGCTCGTCGGTCGCAACGAGGTAACGATTCCGCGCGGTTCTGAGCTGATGGAAGGTCCCCGGTTCGGGCAGTCTGACGAGGACACGACGCCACGGGTAGGCAACGTATCGACTGGAAGACTCCAGATCCGCCTCGGATGTCGGGAACGGACCTGGTTCGAGCCGCCGCAACGCCGCCAGCTCGTCACGTGCGCTCGTCCACCCGTCGACCAGTTCATAGTGCCGAGTCAACTCAGCGATGCGGGCCGCATCTCTGGCCGGGTGCAGGATCTCGATCATCGACCGGCTCCGATGTAGCAGTGTTTTGCTCCGGGTACGAAGTCCCCTGTGCCATAGGGATGCAGCTCGATCTGCGGTACCGTGCGGTCACCATGCGTCGCGTACAACGTACGGAACTCCTCATTGTTCGCGACCAACGAGGCCAGGCTTAGCGTCGACAACCGATCACCAAGCGAAACGTCACCGGTACCGACGTTGGCCGCGAGTTCAGCCCGTATCCGCAGCACCGGGTCCTGGTGTTCGTCAGGATCCGTGTCGACAACGAATTTTCCGGTCAACAGTCGCGAGACGCTCGGGTCTTCGAACGCGTCCTTGAGGTCGCAGGGGTAGAGGTTCGCCGAGTAGAACGTTGCCGCCACGTCCGGTCGTCCCGTCAACACTATGAAGCCGGACGTGGGCTCGATGTTGCCGGCAAGTTCGCCATGACCGGAATCCTCGAGGATGGCGCCCAGGCGACGCCCCGATAAGACCGAGCCCCGATCATTGATCCGGTATCTGATCAATGGCAAGACCGAGTCGATGGTGAAGAGGAGGTTGCCCTCGTCGTCCACCTCGGTGAATCGTCGCATCGGGTCGAATTCCACGAATGTAGGCAGTCGATGGGTGTGCTCACCGAATATGCCCACGCACAGCGCAGAGTCGGTCCGGGCCGCCCGACGAATCCTCGTCGTCGCGGGCGTCTCATGACCCATCACGCCGGCTTCGGCAGTTCCATACATCAGACAGACGCGAGCTGGTTCGTGGGGAACACCGAGCCGCTCGAGAATGTGGTCGCGCCACTCTTCCGAGATCGCCTCGCCGGCAAGCAAGACAGCAATGTCTTGGGAGAGTGCGCGGGCCGAAGACTGGTCGATCACATCCTTGATAAATGGCGGATACCCCGCTAGGACGATCTTGTCGTATCGTGATCCAAGTTGCTCCAGGATCGCCACGGCGGCCTTAACATCGATCCCCGGTGTGGCCACCGACAGGCGATTTCCACGGTGCCGCAGAGCGATGCCGGCCTGGTAACTGTATGTTCCGCCGATCCACGTGCCCATGGCGAAACACACGATCATCAACGTGCGGTGGCCGCCGACGTCGAATCCCTCCCTGAAAATCCGATCGTAGAACACCGCAGAATCGTCAAGCGACCTGGACTCTCGCGGGAAAAATGTAGGCGACCCCGTGGATCCGGAGGTCGACGACCAGGTACCTGCGATTGTGATGTCGCCATCCCAAATCAGCTCGTCCAGCGGATACTGCCCGATGTAGCTGCTCTTGGTCGTGATGGGCAGGCGCGCAAAGTCATCCGGGCCGACCGCTGCTAGGGAATGGCCGCGATCCCGTAGGTACGAGGCGTAGGCGGGTACGCGCCGAATAGCGCGATTGGCAATGCCGGTCGCCGCTGACATGCCCGGCGAGGCGAGGGTATCGGGGTGCATGGTGTACTCCTTCGTTCGAATGGACGAAGGAGGTACCGTTTCCCCAAACGGAAGCGAGTCGAGTCGCATCGAGTGCACGGACCCGCTGTCACCCTGCGATGGCTTCGTGGATGCCGATCGATGTCGCGACGTGATCCGGTTCGCGCTGGTGACCGCAGGTGCCCTCGCGCCCACATGCCGCTCAAGTTGATCCCCGCAATTAGTACCTTCGTGCTAATTGTGTGCGCCACGCCTGCGGGTGCGTCGTAGCACCGTCAAGATTGAGCATGATCTCGCCGCGATCACCGCGGCGGCCATGACGAAGGAGTCCAATAAGTGTCTCGGACAACGCTATTTATCCTGGCAGGGGTGGTCGTATCGACATCAGCTGCCATGGCACTCGCGGCCGGACACGCCGCGGCGGCCGATTCCAACATCTTCGCTGTTACGACCACCGCGAGCTCAGCAACCATCACATTGACGCCGCCCCCGTTGAACTCCTGCAACGCCAACATCGTGTGGCGCGGCACCGCGTCGGGACCCTCATCTCAGGATGACATCGTCTGGGTCGGATCCTATGAGTTGCTCTCAACCGACTCCGCCCTCGCCTCTACGCCACGATTTGCCGGAATCGCCAACGACTCCCCCGAGTACTTCACCCCGCGCACCGTCACCATCAACATCGACCCGGGCACGTACACGGTTGGCGGCAAATGCACGCCGTATGATGCCGCAGGCAACTTCGCCGGAGATGACACACAACACACCAAGACCTTCAACATCAGTGCCAGCCCCGACCCGACAGAGCCCGACGACAACGAAAACGCATGGGGCAGCCTGGAGAGCCTGTTTCCCTGAACGAGGCGCCAAAGCCGACCCGAAGCCGGCAACGCATTGCGCCAGTCAGCTGAGGTGCCTCGTCCGCCGCAGCCGCCATTCGACGCCAAGCCGGTTCGATTGTCTCGGAGGCTCTTCGGCGAGCAGTGGGGACACTTCGGCGCGGGTCAACTCGATCGCATCCAGATCATGACGAGTTACTTGGTGCAGTTCGGTAAATCGACCGCGGAGATCGAGGAGATCGAGCACGACCTGGTCAATGAGATACTGGCAGAAGAGATGAGCTGCTCGACCACCGCCGGTACACAGCCCGACGACGCGGCCCGGCCGTGATGGCGCACACCGACAAGCTCTTCCGTCAGCTGGTACCGCTCAACAGCGCCGTTATGTAATCCGCGGAGAAGCGCCACTACTCGTTCTAAACCGAATCTTCTACACCACCGACTCCACCACAAAATCCCCCGGCTTCACCGCCCGAGTCATCTTCCAATAGTCGATGATCCGCCACGGCGTGACGGCGACGACGCGGCCGTCGTCGTTTCGGTACCAGTTGCTCATCGCCGGGTGGGTCCACACCATGCGGGCGTGTGCCTCGTCGACAGCCTTGTTGTACTCGGCGGTGACGTCCTGACGCACCTCGAGTGCACCCAGCCGCTCCCGCGTCATCATCGCGATGGCGTCGGCGATGTAGCGGACCTGGCATTCGAGGATGCTGATGAAACTCCCGCCGTGCCCGAGTGCGGTGTTGGGTCCGGTCAGCACAAAGAGATTCGGGAAGTCGGGGGCGGTGATACCCAGGTAGGCATACGCGTCGTGCTCGCCCCACACCTCGACGGTCGAGCGCCCACTGCGGCCGCGCACATCCATCGGGTAGAGGAACCGGTCGCTGTGGAAACCTGTTGCGAAGACGACGATGTCGAAGTCACGCTCACGACCGTCATCGTCGACGAGTCCGGTGGCGGTGACCTCGCGCACGGCATGGGGCACGAGGTCGACGTTCGACCTGCGCAGCATCGTGTACCACCCGTTGTCGAGTAGCATCCGTTTACCGAAGGGCGGATAGTCGGGCGTGGACAGGGCGATCAGATCATCCCGATCACCGAGTTGCTCCTGCAGATACCGCAGATAGAAGCGGCGATGCCCGTGATTGGCGGCGTTGATCGACGCGGTCTCCTCCGGCCAGTCCGGATCGACCTGCAGCGTGGGATGGACCTTGTCGTTGAAGATCCACGACAGCCGCGCCCGATACCATTCGCGGTAGCCGGGGATCTGCTCCATCAGCCAGTGCACGTCGTCGCCGACGGGTGCGAAATAGTCGTCGTTGGGCGCAATCCACTGTGGCGACCGCTGAAATATGGTCAGCGACTTCACCTTGTCGACGATGGCGGGTCCGATCTGCATGGCGCTGGCGCCCGATCCGACGATCGCGACCCGTTTGCCCTCCAGAGCGCCGGGGTCGTCGAGGGCCGCCGGCCACTGGGCGGAGTGGAAGATCGGGCCGTCGAAGGTGTCCATACCCGGTAGCTGCGGCACCTTGGGGCGGTTGAGCAGGCCGACGGCGCTGATCAGCAACCGCGCCTGCAACGTCTGGACGACGCCGTCTCGGTCGCGCGCGCGGACCGTCCAGAGTTGTTCGGCCGCATCGTAAGCCGCAGATTGCACCTCCGTGCCGAACCGAACGCGGTCACGGATGTGGTGCCGATCGGCGTAGGCGGCGAGATAGTCCTGCACTTCGTCGCGCTTACCGAAATGGGTGGACCAATGATGGTCGAACGACGAGATGGAGTACAGGTAGCTCGGGGTGTCGACGCCGGCGCCCGGATACCGGTTCTCCCACCATGATCCGCCGACCTCGTCGTTCTTCTCGAGGATGACGTGGCGGACACCGGCCGCCGCCAGTTGCACCGACATCAGCATGCCGCCGACGCCCGCCCCGATCACGATGGCACTGAGGTGGTCGACGTCGGCGTCCGGCGGCGTGGAGGGCTGATCGCCCATCTCTTGATCACCAGCGATGATCTCGGCCATCATCGGGCTGAACTCGTGCGGGACGGTCTCGCCGGAGGTGAAGTCCAGCAGTTCGGCAATCAGGTCCTCGTCGGGAAGCCGACGCCGCGGGCAGCCGTCGGCATGCCAGGCGATCACCGCATCCACCACCGCGCCGGCGATCTCCTCCTGGATCTCCGACGCCAATCCACCGGTGCGGTTGTCGTCCATGCCCCGCGACCTCGTCGGCCGGTAGCGCTCCGACAACCATCGGCGGTCCCCCGTGAGCTCGACCAGCACCGCGATCAGGGTGGGCATGTTGCCGGCACGGACAGCGCGCTGCAACCGCGGCACGTCCACGGGCGCGGCGGCGCGTGCAGTGATGGAAGACGACATACACAATGCTAACCACGGTTAGTTACGCGTCGTCAAGGCCGTCGCTGCTGGTCACCACCGACGCTTGACACATTGGACAGCCCGTGCGAGTGTGATCCACATCATGCTAACCGCAGTTAGTCATTGGTTGGTTTACCCAGCGAACAAGGAGTGGTGATGGAACTCAGCGAGGCAATGCGGTCGACCGGGACGTGCCGTTACTTCAGCGACAAGCACGTCAGCGACGAGGTACTGCGTCAGGCCTTCGACAACGCCCGATTCGGCCCGCAGGGCGGCAACCGTCAGCCGGTGCGCTGGGTGGTGGTGCGCGATGCCGAGACCAAGAAGCGGCTCGCCGAGCTGTATCTGCCCTACTGGGAGGCCTACTACGCCGCCATCGTCGACGGGTCCAAGGCGGTGGGTGCCGTCCCCAAGACCATCGAGAGCGCCAACGATTTCGCCCATCACCTCGCGGACGTGCCGGTGATGGTCGTGGTCTGCGCGGAGATGGAAGGCCTACATCCGACGGACAACGAGTTGGGCCGGCTCAGCGTGGTCGGCGGCGCGTCGATCTATCCGACCGTTCAGAACCTGACCCTCGCCCTGCGTGAACAGGGCGTCGCGTCGGCGCTGACCACCCTGCTCTGCGCCGAGGAACCCGCCGTCAAGGAGCTGCTGCACATTCCCGACGGATTCATCACCGCCGCCCACGTGGCGGTCGGCTATCCGCGGGATGGATTCCCCCACAAGCTCACTCGTTCACCCGTGGAGGAGATCGCGTACCTGGACACGTTCGACACCCCGATGTTCGCATGAGCGCCCCGACGAGTGTGCCGCCCCGCGGCCTCACCCCTGCACAGTCGTCGATGCTGGGGCGGGCGACCATCGGCGATCAGCTGCGCCGGCTCTCCCAAACACAGGCGGCCAAGCCGGCGATCGTGTCGTACTCCGCTGACGGCACCCGCCACGCGACGACCTACGGCGAACTGAACCAGCTCGCCAATCGTTTCGCCCACGTCCTGGAAGGACTGGGCGTCGGCCGCGGTGACGGCGTCGCGGTGATGGGCCGCAACAGGGTCGAGAACGTGGTCGCCTACTACGGCGCACTGAAGATCGGCGCCTTCTACTCAGGGATCAGCCCGCTGTTCGGCAAACGTGAGATCGCCCAGCAGATCGAGCATCTCGCGCCGTCGGTGCTGGTGGTGGCGGCCGAGAACGCCGCCCTCGCCGCTCCGATCGCCACCCGTGCGGACGCCCGTGTCATCGTGATCGGCGAGTCCCCCGACCCAACGTGGAGTTCCTTCGACACCGTGGTGAGCGAAGCATCGGCCGACGAGCCCGTCGCCGACGTCGACGAGCACGACCTCGCGATGATCGTCTACACCAGCGGCACCGAGTCGGCGCCCAAGGGTGTGGAGATCGCGCACCGCAATTACCTGATCTCCACCGCCCCGGCCTACACGTGGGGGCTGCGATGCCTGCCCGACGATGTGTGGCTCTATGTGATGCCCTTCCACACCATCGCCGGTATCGGGTCGCTCACCTCGCTGACCCTGCTCGGCGCCACGCTGGTACTACCGGCCTCCGTCGATCCGGGTGAATCGCTGCGGGTGATCCGCGACGAGCAGATCTCGGTGCTCGCGCAGACCCCGACGTTCTACATCGCGCTGGCCAATCACCCCGACTTCGGTCCGGAGACAGTCGGTTCCGTGCGTCGCTGCCTCACCTACGGCGGCCAGGTGTCACCGTTCGCAATCGACGCGTGGGCCGACGCGACACCGTCGTCGGTGTGGGGTACCTACTGGGGTCAGTCCGAACTCACCCAGCTCGGCTCGGTCGGCTGGTTCACGCGGCTCGAGGATGTGCCCGACCATGATCCGACCTGGATCGGAAAACCCGTCGGACATCTGGAGATCCGCGTCGTCGACGCCAACGGTGACGATGCCGCCGAGGGCGAACTGCTGTGCCGGACACCGTCGGTGATGCTCGGCTACCACAAGGATCCCGAGCGGACCGCCGCAGTGCTGGCCGACGGCTGGGTCCACACCGGCGACATCGTCCGCATCGACGACGACGGCAATCTGTTCTTCCGGGATCGCCGCAAGGACATGATCAAGACCGGCGGTTACAACGTGTCGTCACAGGAGGTGGAACGCACCCTGCAGAGCCACCCGGATGTGCTGCGAGCGGCCGTCGTGGGTTTGCCCGACGACTACTGGTCGGAGGCGGTGACCGCGTTCGTCGTCCTGCAGGACAATGCGACGGCGACGGCGGATGACCTGCGCGCCTTCTGCCGGGACGACCTGGCCTCCTACAAGATCCCGAAGGCTATCCACCTGGTGACCGAGCTGCCCACCGACCCGCAGGGCAAACTACTCAAGCGGGAGCTCCGGAGACGCTACGGGAAGGGCTGATGGGGATGGACGACGCGGCGCCGGCCGAAACCGATGCGCGTGCCGAGGGGCGTGGGGTCCGGCGCGCGGTGCGCCGCGACGAGATCGTGGCCACCGCCGCAGCGTATTTCGCCGAGCACGGATACAACAACGCCGGGATGCGCGATATCGCCCAGGCCGTCGGGATCAAGGGTGCGAGCCTCTACAACCACTTCCATTCCAAGGAGGAGATCCTCTACGCCATCGCGTTGCAGATGACCAAGGACCCACAGGAACATCTGCTGGTTCTGGATGAGGAGGGCACACCGGCCCAGCGGCTGACCCGACTGGTCGAGATCCATGTCCGGCATCTGGCCCAACACCGGGTGGAGCACCTGGTGTCGTTGCGGGAACTGTCGGCGCTGCTGCCGGAGCATCGGGCGGTGGTGACCGACTACCGCAAGTACTACCAGCGTCGGGTGCGTGACGTGATCGCCGCCGGCGCACGGGCCGGACAGTTCCAGGTGCGCGATGCGGGACAGTCGGCGATTGCGTTGCTGGACTTGATGAACGGGATCAGCTGGTGGTTGCACGACGACCAGGACGTCGATCAGCTGGTTGCGGATTATGTGGATTTCGGGGTGAATGGGGTGCTGCGCTACGCGGGCCACGACGGGTGACCCGCGCAGCGCAACCGCACCTCACGCGACCCAGTTCGCGGAACTGACGGTTGTGGCGGCACTCTTGTCCACAGTGCCGGCGGCATGAGCCAACACGATCACACTCGTGAAGCTGTCGTCGTGGTCGGTACTGGTGAACGAGAATCGTGTGAATGCGCTGGCCACACCATCGCCGCCGCTGATCCCGAAGCCACCGGACTCGAACCCGGCACGTCTGGGTACGCCGAGGAAAAAGGTCTTGATCTCTGTGTTCGGAGGCAGGCCCGCGACCTTCACTGTCATATCCACGCCGGTCTGAGTTCGTACGGGAGTCACCCCGATCGAGGGTGAACTCACCAGTTTGACTGCACGCCAGTGGGTTCCGGTGAACACTCCCCCGGTTTGCGGCGCCAGCCCCACGGTCCCGTCGGCCGTCCGGCCATCGAGAAACACGTTGGGCGACGGAATCGAACCCAGACACTTGAACGCGACGGCGTCACCGCCGACGGATCGCACCTCCCACCGGGTGCCGGTGAACTCTCGATACTGCTGAGGCGCCAGACCCACCGTGCCGGCGGCCGTGACTCCGTCGAGCAACCTCGGACCCGACAGCGCTCCAAGACAAATCAGACGTAGGCCGCCGTCCTGCAGGTCGACTGCGACCCATCGGGCGCCGGTGAACGGGGCTTCGGTGTTCGGCGACAACCCGACAGTCGCATTGGCCGTTCGTCCGTCGAGAAACCGTGATGTCCCGGGGCCTGTGCCCAGGCATTCGAGCGAGAATGCGCTACCAGTTGTGATGGACATTGTTCCAACCTTTCTATCAATCGACAGGGTGGAATCAGTGTCAGCGATGACGCAATCGCGTTCACGCGTAGGGAACTACGCGTGTACTCCTCCAAACAGAGTCGGAAGTGGCCGAGTAGCTGCCCGCGGCACCATTCGCCTCCCGCGGAGTATTCGCCCAAACGAATGACACCACCGCCTCTGACCTGGGCGTACCCTGATCCCAACTTCATGAGCAAGGTAGAGGTGAGCGTCATGGCCGATGAACGCGACCACGATCACGATGACTACTACGGCGAGCTGATTCCGCCCGCCCCGCCGATCCGCCGTTGGGAGGATCCCGGAGACGACGACGAGGTGCTGCGTTATCGATCCCCCGAGACCTTCCTCGACAAGGTGTTCCGAAGAGACCAGTAGTGCCGTCAAAGCCTGTCGCCGCGATCTACACCAAACACGTCAGCGACCTCCTGGCGGGCGAGTACGACCGTCGTAAGGTGCTTGAGTCACGCGGCGATTCGATCATCAAGACGAGCGCCGCACTGATTGCGCTGATCGCCGCCATCACCGTCTATGTTCTCGGCAAGGACTACGTTGTCACGAACCACTGGCAGTCGAAGTGGGTTCTGGTCGCTTCCCTGGCATGCTTCGTCGTCTCGTCCTTCATCGCCATCTTCATCCAGAACTGGTCACTCAAGCTCACAGTCACCGGCGAGAAGACCCTGAACGGGATGACCGAAGACCTCTGGGACCTGGACGAGGAGACGGCCGAGAGGATGGTCCTGCGACGGCTCGTCCTGTCCACGATCAGTCTGCGTCAGGGCAACAAGTCGAAGGCCACAGCCGCGCAATACGCCGTCATCCTGCAAGTGGTCGCCGTCGGATTGTTCGCTACCGCATTCGTGTTCGAGTTGCTGGGGTGAGGAACCCGTGACCCTTCCCGAGATCGACATCGCGCGCATCCGCCGGTGGTGCCGCGACCGGGTGCCCGAGGAGTTCTGGGATCAGGTACGCATCGAATGTGACGTCGCCGAGCGTCACGCGACGATTGTGGAGACGCGCCCTCCGTGGGACGGCTCGGACGCACCCTGGACCCGGGCCCCGATCGCTCGCTTGCACGACACGACGTCGACGGGCCGGTGGACGCTGTACTGGCGTGACCGAAACCTGAAGTTCCACAGGTACACCGACCTGCCGCCCACCGACAATGTGCAAGCCCTCCTCGATCACGTCGCCGACAGCGGAGATCCGATCTTCTTCGGCTGAGCGTTCAGAAATTCTTGCCAGAAGCATCCGCCAAACCTCTTGCGCATCCCTTTCCTGTCCCTTAAACTCGAACGTACGTTCGACCGCGAGCCGATCAGGGGGAGGTGTAGCTCATGGATTCCGACCGACCGACATCCGACGATTCACACTCCGAGGTGGTGGCGCTGTACCGCGAACTGCACGACGTCCTGGATCGGATCGCGCAGGTCGACACCACGCCGGCCTCGGATGTGGAGGTCGTGGAGGTGGCCGACGCGCACGAGCGTGCCGTTCGTCGGATGAGTGGCTTGGGCCATCACCGCTTGATGGATGTCTCCGATCGAGGCGCCTTCACCAAGTTCGGGTATCGAAACCTGACCGATTTCCTCGGCGACCGCCTCAAGATCAGCGAGCCGCGCGTGCGACAGCGACACACCGCTGCCCTGGCGCCGAGATTTTCGATGCAGGGCGAGAAGATGCCTCCCACCTGCCCGAACACCGCCCAGGCGCTGATCGACGGCGCGATCAGTGTTGATCACGTCGACATCATCCTCAAGACGTTGCACCGGATTCCGGCCGCGCTGCCGGTCGCGGTCAGCGCCGCCGCCGAAGCCGAAATGGCCGACATGGCAACCAAATACTCCACCGATGCACTCATCGAGATCGGCAAACGCATCCTCGGCCACGTCGACCCCGACGGCACCCTCACCGACGACCGCGACCGCGCCCGGCAACGTCGACTCGGTGTGGGCAAACAAGACATGCAGGACATGAGCAAACTCGCCGGCCTGCTGGACCCGAAGACCCGAGCCATGCTCGACGTGGTCTTGGCCAGCTGGGCAGCTCCCGGCATGAACAATCCCGCCGACGACACCCCACTGGTCGGCAGCACAGACGACGTCGTCGATGCCGAACAACTGCGCCAAGCCGTCGAACGCGACCACCGCTCCCAGCCGCAACGCAACCACGACGCACTGGCCGCGCTGCTGCGCCACGCCCTTGATGGCGGCATCCTCGGAAACAGCCACCGCGGACTGCCGCCGCACCTGATCATCAAGATCACCGAATCCGAACTACGCGAACGCGCCGGCGTCGCCACCACCACCAGCGGCGCACGCCTGCCGATCAGCACCCTGATCGAACTGGCCGCCCACTCCCAGATGCACCTGGCCGTGTTCGCCGACCACACCGGCGAACCGCTCTACCTCGGCACCGCCAAACGCCTGGCCAACCAAGCCCAACGATTCATGCTCTTCGCCCACGGCGGCGGCTGCTCCTGCCCAGGCTGCACCCGCGCCTTCGACACCGTGGAAATCCATCACGCCGAACGCGACTACGCCGACGGCGGCACCACCGACATCAACACCCTCACCCCCGCGTGCGGACCCCACAACCGCATGGTCGGCACCAAACCCGGCCAATACACCACCGACATCATCAAAGACGGCCCCAACACCGGCCGCGCCCAATGGACACTGAACACCGACGGCACCACACCACCAAACCCACCACGCATCAACGAACTACCCTTCATCGGCGAACTCTTCGAACGACGCCTCCGAGAACACACACCCGACCGAAACCACCCGGGCACCCCACTGCAGACGATCATCGACGAGATCAACCAGACCCGACCCCAGACAGACCAACCTGCACGCACGCCCACTCACCGCACACCCGGGGAGATCATCGCGAACGAACTGCTCCGCCGACTCATCGAACGCGATCGCGGCAACCATGCCGTCGCGAACGGATGGACCATTTGCCAATCCGGGCCCGAGGGTTATGACCTCGCGCGATGAATCGTCGGTTCACATCCGTCGCTCGATCAAGCGCGGGTCACCGACCGCCGTAATCGAATCGCGCCGCATCCAACTGCTTCACCAACGCCGGCTCCAACACCTTTGCCGCGGTCGCGGTCAGATGCGAGTCGTCGCGGTAGAAGAGGATCTTGTTGCGCGCAGGGAGACACAGATTGCCGTCGCACAGCAGGTCGTTGACACCGATCGTGAGGATGTCGCGACTGCGGCCCTGCGCCTGTTGTTCGAGGATCGGCTCGATCCGGGTGAACCCGTCGAGCGGGAAATCGCATTTGTGCCAATTGTCCAACGCCCCCGACATACAGTCGGCCACTTGGAAACCCGGGTACGGGGTGTCGGCGATGTACACGATCTTCGCCTTCGTGGCACGCAGCGTGGTGAGCGTGTCATTCCACGCCGTCTCCGCCTGAGCCTCGTTCGGCACATAGGTCGACAGCGACGACACGAAGATGATCCGCGGCGCCACCGCCGTGATCTGCTGCAACGCATCCGCCCGCCACTGCGCACAATCAGGCTTCGCATACGGGTCGGGCACCCGACCTCGCGGCTTCAGATCCTGCGCCGGACACGCCGCCTTGGTGAACTGATGGATCCGCCAACCATGCGTGGCACCAATGGTGCGGATCGCCTCTGACCACTGATCGGCGTGACTGTCGCCGAACAGCACCACCGGAATCCCGCCCACCGGACCGAACGTGCAGTCCACGTCCGGCGACAGATCACCCACCGGGATCAGACACTCATGCGGCGACGGCCGGTCGTCGTAGGCCTGAAAAGGGTTCGGCACCACGGCACCCGACGGGTCCTTGTTGTCCACTCCGAACACCGACTGATAGGTCAGCGCGGCGTTCGCGACTGTGTCGCGGCTGGCGATCTGCACCACGATCACACCCGTCGCCATCGTCGCGACCAGCCCGACCACCACCCCGGTGACGCCCACCGAGATCGAGGCCGACGCATTTCGTCGGAGCTCACGGTGCGCGATGATCGGCTCCTCGAAGAACATCGTCGACGCGGTGGCGATGCCGAGCGCCACCAGCGAAACAGCGAGAAGCGCGGGCCACGAATGGTTGCCGGTCGCGGTTTCGAACAGCACGATCGCCGGCCAGTGCCAGAGATACCAGGCGTAGGAGACGCGGCCGAGGAACTTCAGCGGTGGGGTGGCGAGGAGGGTGGCGGGGGTGAGGGTTCGGGGTGCGGGGTCTCGATACGCTGCCTCGCCTAGCGGCTCGGCCGCTACTCGACCAGCGGAAGGCAGCTCGGCGGCTACTCGACCAACGGAAGACGCTCGACCAGCGGAAGGCGGCGCGGACGCTCGACCAGCGGAAGACGCTCGACCAGCGGACGGCAGCGTCGCGATCAACTGGCCCGAGGCGATCACCAGCGCTGCGCCCATCGTCGGGAGCAGAGCCGCGGTGCCGGGATAGGGCGTGTGGGCGTTGATCTGAACAGCGGCGACGACGATCGCGGCAAGGCCGAGCCAGCCGATCACGACGGCAACCACCATGGCCAGGCGCGGCGACTTCCAGCGCAGTGCGAACAGCGGCGCCGCGACGGCGATCAGGCCGCCGACGCCGAATTGCCATGCGCGGCTGTAGGTGGCCATGTAGGCGCTGGACGGGTCGGTGGGGGTCAGCCGGATGGCCACCACCAGCGACGCCACCGTGATCGCGCCGATCACCAGGCCGACCAGCATCCGCATCGACAGCGCCTGCCGCAGAGCCGTTTTCGACGCCAACCAGGCCGCGCCGAACACCAGCAGCGGCCACACGAAGTACAGCTGCTCCTCGATCGACAACGACCAGAAGTGCGTCGCGAGACTGCCGTCCATCGCGCCGGCCAGATAGTTGGCGTTCTGGGAGATGAAGTGCCAGTTGGCCAACTGCGCGGCGGCGGCGAGCAGGTCGATGGCCTGTTTGAACACCGACAGCAGCGGCATGAACAGCACTGCCCCGATGATCGACACCACGATCACCAGTGCCGCCGGCGGGATGATGCGACGGGCCCGTCGTGCGTAGAAGCCCTTGAACGACAACGTCCCCGTGCGCTCGTACTCGCGGACGAGCAGCCGGGTGATCAAGAAACCGGAGATGACGAAGAAGATGTCGACGCCGACGAATCCGCCGGTCACGAACGGGACGTGTGCGTGGAACAGCACCACCAGCAGCACCGCGATGCCGCGGAGCCCGGCGATGTCGTCGAAGAACGTCGGTGGCGGCGGCTGCACCGGGATGCGGTCGGTCGGCGCCTCCGACAATGCCGTCACGGGGCGGTCCACGGCACCATGATGTCGAACCAGCCCACCGCGAGCGCCGCGATGAACACGATCGCACTCGTGTAGCCGACCACCTCGAAGACCGTGATGCGATTCCAGTTGGGCGCCGTCGGACGCTGCTCGGTGCGTGCCGGGCGGAACGCGTCGTCGTCGGCCGCACGATGTCGTGGCAATCGGACCGGCACCGCGGACGTCTCCGGCGCCGACGTCACGCTCCCCCGCCCCGACCGCAGGATCTTCACGAACTCCACCAGCAGCGGCGCCGTCAGATACGTATAGGCGATGACGAATCCGACCATCATCCAGAACGCGGCCAGCCCGTAGACGAGCACGTCACGCACGATCACGACCCAGAACACCAGCAGCGATCCGCCGAGGGCGAGCGTGCCCAGCCGCGCGATCGACCGGGCCAACGAATTGCTCTTGCCGACCGCACCGGTGGGCACCCAGCCGATCTCACGGCCGATGATCTTGTGCCAGATCGCGATGGTGTGCGCGTAGCTGTAGGCGATCTGGATGCGCAGCACCTCGAACCGCCACCGCGTCCGCGACACCAGCGGGAACAACACCACGTACACCCAGAGGCCGAGCAGGAACGGCACCAGCTGCTGCGGCCGGACGTCGTCGGGGAAGAACGCCGCCATGATGATGCCCGGCAGGAACAGCAGAAAGACGTTCATCGCGGTGGTGAAGTAATAGAACACGCCCGCCCACTGGGCGAGGCGTTGCCGGACCGTCGGCCGCACAGGTGTGTCGATGTCGTGGTTGCGCAGCCGCGACAACGACCCCTGACACCAGCGGTACTGCTGATTGAGGAAGCCGGCCAGGTCCGACGGGCACAAGCCCCGCGACAACACGACCGGGACATAGCGGATCGCGTAACCGGCCTGCTGCAGATGGCGGCCGGTGTGCAGGTCCTCACTGTGCTCGATCGCCGCGAAGCCACCCACCCGATTCAGCGCGCCACGCCGATAGACCGCTGAGGTGCCCACACAGTTCGCTGCGCCGATCCGGTCGCGGGACGGCAGCACCCACCGGTAGAAGAACTCCTGCGTCGCACCTGCCGTCCGCTGGATCCAGCCCATCGCATCGGTGGTGGCGAATGCCTGCGGACTCTGCACGATCGCGACCTGCGGGTCGTCGAGATAGGGCACGAGGTGGCCGAGGAAGTCGGGGCGCGGGCAGAAGTCGGCGTCGAAGATGACGATCAGCTCGCCGGAACTGATGGTGCAGGCGTGCCGCAGATTGCCGGCCTTACGCAGGTGCCCGCGGTCGGGGCGCACCACGTATCGGAATCCGTGGGTGTCGGCGAGCTCGCGCACCTCGTCGCGGGCGGCGTCGTCGAGGACGAACACCGTGCGCCGCCCCGGCCAGGCCATGGCGTGCACGTGACGGTAGGTGGCGCGCAGGATGTCGAGGCTCTCACCGCAGGTGGGGAGGAAGATGTCGACGGATGGAAAACCCTTCTCGCCGGGCTGCCAGTCGGCGACGCGCTCCTGATGCGCCTGCCAGGTGATGCGGCGTCTGTTCATCCCCGTGAGCGTCGAAAGTGTGGTGCCAATCACATTTGCGGCAAGAACAATGAGCGCAATCCACAGCAAAGGATGTGCCCGGGCAAATGCGATCATCGACCAGCCGACAAGAAGAAAAGCGGCAATCAGAAATAGCTGAATCCACCGCATTTGTGGGCCGAGATATTCGTAGACCGTCTCGTCGTCTGGGGCCGATACCGCGAATGGATCCTGTTCGGGTGCAGGCGGTTCCGCGTGGGCTCGTCGCAGTGGCCGAGTAGCCACCTCGGGCGCTGCGACCTCGGTGTTCTCGAGGGCATCCGTCGTCGAGTTGGGTCCCCCGATAGTCAACTCCACGAGACAAGAATCGTTGACCATCCCGATCTGCGCAAACCGCAGAAGATACACGGAATTGAATTCGGACCCGGCCTCGCGGTTGCCGATACGAGGTCAACCGCTACCGTTCTCCTGTGAAAATCCGGCGCCGGCGCATCGGTGCGGCCTGTGTGGTGGCCGCACTGCTGGTGTGCTCGGCGTGCTCCGAACAGGGCGCGGGCGGGTCATCGGAGTCGTCATCGGTCACTGCGGTGCGGGCCGAGACGCCTGATGGTCAGGGTCAGGTGGTGACCTCCGAACCGGGCCTCGACGCGTGGCAGTCGTTCCTCGGCGGACATCCGAAAATCACCCGAATGGTGTACCGCTCGACATCCGGGATCGATGAGTCGTCGACGACGGTCAGCGGCGCGGTCTTCGTGCCGGGCGGCGACGCACCGGAGGGCGGCTGGCCGCTGATCGCCTATGCGCACGGCACCACCGGCATCACCCGTGACTGTGCGCCGTCGGATCAGCCGGGCATGTTCGGCGACCTCGCGGCGGTCCGGGACTTCCTGAACGCCGGATATGCCGTGGTCACCACCGACTATCAGGGCCTCGGGGAACGCACCCGCAGCGCGCCGCATCCGTATCTCGAGCCCCGCACCGCCGCCTACAACGTGATCGACGCGGCCCGTGCGGCCCGGTCGATCGACTCTGCCATCGGTCAGCGGTGGCTGGCGGTCGGCCGGTCGCAGGGCGGCGCGGCGGCGTGGGCCACGGGCGAGGAGTACGCGTCCTACGGGTCGGGCAGCGGTGACCTGGTCGGCGTGGTCGCGGTCGCTCCCCTGCTCGACGCCACGTATCTGGTGTCCGAGGCGCAGGACGGCCGACTCTCGGTGGCACAGCGTTTTCTGTATCCGCTCCTCGTGCAAGGGGTGGCCCAGGCCGACCCGAGCATCCGGCCCGACGACCACATACACACCGCCGATGGCACCCAGCCGAGCTTCTCGTGTGCGTCCGGCAAGACCGCGCTCGCCGGCGAGCCGACGCTGCTGCCGTCGGATTCGTTCACCGCCGTCACGCCGGCGGCGGCACAGCGGCTGACCGCGGTGGTGCAGGGATTCGCTCTGCCACAGAACCCGACGAAGGTGCCGATCCTGGCCGTCTACGGCAGCATCGACGACGTCATCCCACCAGATGTAATGCAAGTCACACTGGCACGAGCGTGCTCAACGGGCGACCGAATCGTGCGTGTTCGTCGTGAGGGACAAGGACATTCACTGGATCCGGGGCCCATCATGGCGTCCTGGATGCATGAACGCCTGGCGAATCAGTCGGCGCCGACTGATTGCTGACCGATTCGCACCTACTCGCTGAGAAACCAGTCACTGTTCACCGCTAAGGTGACACGGTTGGATCCTGCTAGTGCAAAGACTCGCTGCAGGTCGGTGAATTGGTTGTGGTTGGTTCTGGATCGGGGAGTGTGCGCGGCATGCCGAATGTTGTGAAGCGGATCTGGGGGTCGGCGCCGCTGTGGGCGTGGATCGTCATGGGTGTCTGTGTCATCGTGCTGGTCGTCGGTTTGATCATCTCCGGCAACCGCACCGCCCCGACGACGTCGGCGGCCACCGAGTCCACGCCGGTCGCCAGTTCGGCGATGCAGACCCCGGCGACCGCGAAGTTCGTCGACGACGCCAAGGCCAACCCGAGCACACCGAAGACCCTGGTTCTGCTGGGTGATTCGACCGGCGCCGCCCGCGACGGCTGGGCGCCCGCACTCGGCCAGTCGATCAGCTCGTCGCTGAACCGGCCGGTGGCCACCAAGTACTGGAACACCTCGACCGGCGACTACGGCGCGATGGTCGGCCTCGGCGACGGAACCAACGGCGCGGTCGGCTTCTGGAATGCCAGCGCGTCGGGCAAAGACGCCGACTACACGCTGCAGAACCTCGACAAGATGATCAAGTCCGACGTCACCCCGGACCTGATCCTGCTGAACTTCGGCCACACCGAGGACACCACCAAGCCACTCGCCCCGCAGCTGCAGCCGTTGATCGCCGAGCTGCGCAAGCGCTACCCGGACGCCGACATCGCCGTCATCAAGCAGAGTCCCGCACAGGGGTCGGATTCGGCGGCGCAGCTCGAGGGCTTCGCCTCCGCGATGGATGCGGAGGGCATCCAGGTGATCGACGTGAACTCCGCGTTCCCCACCGACCCGACCAAACTGTCCGCGGTGATGCGCGACAGCGTCAACCCCAACGCGGCCGGCCAGCAGCTGTGGACGAAGACCGTTCTCGCGGCGTTCGGTCTGCCCGAAGCGCAGTAGGCGCGGGGCCATCGTTCACGCCTGGGAGCAGCCGTGATCCCGCCCGAGTTGTTCTATGGGCTGATCATCCTCAATCTGTTGTTCGTGACAGGTGCCTGGTGTCTGGCGCGGCCGTCGGTGGCGGCTGCGATCGTGCTCGTCGTGGTCTCGGTGGCGTGGGTAGTCGGCAACGGCCCGATCGAGGGTCACGTGCTGTTGTCCTATAACCACCGACACGGCATCACGGAGTCCGATCTGCTGGCGGTGGCCGGATTGGTGATCGCCGCGGTCACGGTGCGACGAAGCCGCACACCGCGCCGACACTCCGGCAGGCGATGAGGCCGGCGATCCGACCTCGGCGGGCACGCCGACTTCTTCTCCTCGGCCTGGCGATCCTGCTTGCCGTCGTCGCGACTGTGTACGTCGTCGTCGGGCAGCGCCTGTTCGACGAGAACCATTCCGACGAGCTGCGGCGCGTCGACGCGATCGTGGTGCTCGGCGGCGAGCATGACGGCCGCGAGGACTACGGTCTCCTGCTGGCGCGCGACGGCTATGCCCACACCGTGGTGCTGTCGAATCCGTACCCGCGCGACGACGCGACCATGCAACGCGTCTGTCGGTCGACGCAGCAGATCGAGGTGATCTGCTTCGCACCGAATCCGTCGACCACGCGCGGCGAGGCGATGTTCACTCAGGAGTTGGCACGCAAACGTCACTGGTCCGACGTCATCGTCGTCAGCTGGCGCTACCACCTGTTCCGGGCACGCTACATCTTCGGTCAGTGCTTCGACGGGAACGTCGTGATGCGCAGTGTCCCCAGGCTGTACTCACACAACCCTCTGGTTCGCGCGCACACCTACGCGTATCAGTACGGGGCGCTCGCCAAGGCGGCGGTGCTCGGGTGTGACACGAAGACTCCACCCCAGGCTGCGGACGATCGCAGGGTTGGCTAGCATTACGCGTCAAGAATGACCGGTCGGGGGGACTGTGGTGAACACATCAAGAACAGTGAATGTACGTCCGTGTGAGCGGATGAGTCGGCGATGAGCTCGGGAATGTTCGGCTGGGACCGCATTCACGAAGCCTCCCGCAGCCAGGCAACATTGCTCATCGCCGAACTCGAGCGGATCGCCGACGATCTGGTCATCCGGATCGAGTCCGCCGGACGCGGCCACGCCGTCGCCGAGCGCAAGGAACTCGAAGAGGTGCGCGGGTACGTGCGGCGGTTGAGCGAGAGCTATCTGTCGAAGGGCGCGTAGGGCGGATCGGCGGCTTTTCCGGGTCTGCCCGATCGGCGGACGGCGCTAGAATTTTGTCTGTGCTCGTCGCGGAGTTGATCGTCATCGTGATAGCCGTCGTTCTGGTGACGTCGGTGTTGCGGTGGGACCACCGTCGGCGTCTTGTCACGCCCTACATCACACATCCGCCTCCGAAACCTGCGAACGAGCGCGACGAGGGACGCTACTGGTCCTATGTTGAACTCCAGTACCAACGCGTCGCCGCACATGAGAGCAATCGGCTCCAGGTCAGCAGTTTTGTCATCGCGGCCTCGATCTTGGCGCTGGGATTGATCGCGAATTCCTCGGACCAGGGCGTCAAGGTCGTCGCGAGCGTCGGCGTCATCCTCACCAACGTGATCGCGATGGTCTTCTCGGCGAACTCGCGACGCTGGGTGAAAGTCCATCAAACCCGGGCGTCCCAGGCGCTCGAAGCCGTCTCGCCGCAGCTCAAGGCACTCCAGGAGAACGTCGACACCTCCTTCGGACTGGACATGGACAGCAGTCGGCGCAACGCACTGATCCGCGGCAACACTCTGACGAACGCCCTGCACGCGACGTTGGCATTGATCGCTGCGTTCGTTCCGCTGTGGAGCTGAGAACCTCTACGCACGGCGGCCACCAGGATTATTGAGACACATTGCGCCACAGCCATTCTCGCATCACTCCGCGGATAGCTCCCCGGAACCTGCCCTGAGGGTGCGGCGGCGTCTGTGCGATCGTCGATCTGTGTGCATGAAATGATCACCCGGTGGCAACCCCAAAGGAGTGGATAGAGGGCGGACGTCCGCGGACACTGCCGAACGCGATCGCCCCGGTGGTCGCCGGTACCGGCGCGGCACTGCGACTCGGCTCGATCGAGTGGTGGAAATTCCTGCTCGCGCTCGTCGTCGCGCTGGCCCTGATCATCGGCGTCAACTACGCCAACGACTACTCCGACGGCATCCGCGGCACCGACGACGACCGTGTCGGGCCGATGCGGCTGGTGGGATCTGGGGCGGCGAGTCCTGCAGCGGTGAAGCGGGCCGCATTCATCTGCTTCGGCATCGCTGCGGTCTGTGGTCTCGCTCTCGCGCTGACGACCGCCTGGTGGCTGATCCTGGTCGGCGCGGTTTGCATCGCCGGCGCATGGTTCTACACCGGCGGCACACGCCCCTACGGATATGCGGGTCTGGGTGAGATCGCAGTGTTCGTGTTCTTCGGTCTGGTCGCGGTCCTCGGCACCCAGTTCGTGCTCGCCGACGAGATCGACTGGGTCGGCCTGGCCGCCGCGGTCGGCGTGGGCAGCATCTCCTCCGGGGTGCTCGTGGTCAACAACCTCCGCGACATCCCCACCGACACCGAATCCGGCAAGGTCACCCTCGCGGTTCGCTTCGGCGACAAGAAGACCCGCATCCTGTTCGGGACACTGCTGACCGTCCCACTGATCATGAGCCTGGTGTTGGCGATCGCCACCCCGTGGGCACTGCTCGGCCTGCTGGCCGCCCCGCTGGTGTGGCTCGCGTACAAGCCCGTGCGGGCGGGCGCGGTCGGGCCGGGGCTGATCCCGTCGCTCGGTGGGACCGGGCAGGCGATGTTGCTGTGGGCGGTGTTGACGGCGGTCGGGTTGGTGCTGGGCTACTGAGCGATGGTGTGACGCACGCTGTACGGGTTCTCGGCGCGCTGCTGTACCAGCCGGACCTGCCGGTCGCGCCCGCCGTCGATGCTCGCGGCGACCTCGTTGAGCGTGATGTAGCCGTCCTCGATGGCCCGGACGAGCAGCGCGATCTTGGAGTTGGCCGGTCGGCCTGCTTCGCGATACTTCGCGCGGATGCGGACCAGGTGGGTGCGAACCGTGGCATCGGAGATGAACAATGCCCGGGCTATCTCGCGCAACGGTTTGTCGGCGACCCAGCGGACGAGGACGTCCACCTCACGATCGCTCAGCACACGCAGCGGAAAGGGGTCCCGCACATCCGGGTTCATCATCGTCATGCTCCTCGCGTCACGTCCCCCGACGATGACGTTACGGATCGCAATCAGGACGAACCAGACACTACTTTCCGTGCCCCCGGGTCTGGGGGCACGCTTAGCTGAACAAACGAACGCTACCCGTCTGGTCGATCTCCGACCGGACGCTGCGGCCATCGGGACGGCGGTGCAGCACCGACGCCGCTATCGAGCGATGCGGCGGCGCCACCCGCACGAAGACCTGTCCTTCGCGCGCATCGGCCAGCACCGACGATGCCAGTCCACTGACGGCCGACGCGACGCGCGGGTCGATCTGGATGTCTTCGGGCGCCTGGGTCGCACCGGCCCGGGAGTCGTCGATGAACACGACCTCGACGCCTTGCGTGCGGGCCTGGTAGGCGGGTTCGTCGAGGTCGAGCGTGGACATCAGCGGCGCACGCAGCCGATCGCGCAGATGCGCCTCCAGCAGAGCGCATTGGATGCGCTCCTCGGTGCTGAGCTCGTCGCCGGACGCGATCCGTTCGAGCATCGGCCGGGCCAGGTTGTCCAGGAACCGCACCTGGTTGGCGCGTTCGTCGGCGGCCGCCGCCTCGGCCGACAGTCGCGCCACCTGCGTGATCGTTTGGGCGCGGAGTGCGAAAACGGCTTTGGCGGTGGGGCGCAGGGTAAACGAGAACAGCGCCGCCATCGTCAGTGGTGCCGCATCGATCGCGACCACGGTCGCACCGCTGAACAGGGGCTCCCCGAAGTGATATTCCCAGGCGGCGAACACGATCGCCTCCCCGGCCAGACCCAGCCACGGCGCGATCAGCCGGCCTCGGACACACATGAAGCAGTAGACGGCGACCGCCCCGCCGTGGGTCCACACCACCATCACCGACGACGCCACCGACACCGGCATCACCGACAGCGCACAGATACTGGCGACCGGGCCGGACGCGGCCAACAACGCGGTTGCACCCAACGGCAGCGGATCGCCCGGAACCATCACGATCGCCACCGCCGCGGCCGATATGACGAGTCCTCCGGCGATCAGCGGCCAGGCCGCCGAGGCATGCCCCATGGCGTAGCCGACGGCGATCCACGTCGAGGCGAGGAAGGTGCCGACCACCAACCATGCGCCCGTTTCGCGCATCCCCAGGAGATCGCGCACGTCCTGACGCTGCGTCGCCTCCACGTCCGGCGCCGTCATTGTGTCCACTCCACACTCACCCGGGTGCCCTCACCGCTCCCGGAGTCGACGCGGGCGGAGCCGCCGTCGACCTTGTTCATCCGACCCAGGATGCTGACCGCGATGCCGAGCCGCGACGCGGGGACATGCGACGGATCGAAGCCGACACCGTCGTCGACGATCTCGGCCCGCAACGATTCCGCACCGGTGGTCACGGTCACCGATGTGGTGGCGTCCGGACCGGCGTGGCGCAGGCTGTTGCGCACGGCCTCGGCGGTGGCGGCGGCGATCGCGGACACCGCCGTATTGGGATAGGAGTCGGAATGGACGCCGTCGCGCACGGCGACCCGTTGCGACGGATTGATCAGGCTCACCGCGGCCCGCACCCGGCTGATCGCCTCGAGCGCGGACACCTCGGAACGGCTTTCGCCGGCCGCCGCCTGCGCCACCGCGGCCAGAGCGGTGCGTGCGTTCTGGGCGAGTTCGGGCGAGGCACCCTGCCGCGACGCCAGCAGCAGGGTGGACATGACGTTGTCGTGGGTCAGCGCATCGAATCGGCTGCGTTCGTCCGCCCGCGCATTCGCGGCCGCGGCCTCGGCGGTGACCTCGAAGGCTTGCGCCCGGGTGGTGTCGAGGATGCCGGCGGTGCGGATCGCCATGACCGCGGCGGCAACGAAGATCAGCGAGAACGAGATGGACCATGCGACGTCGGGTAAAGGTGGCCCACTGGCCCCGGGGGCGCGCATGTGTTGACTGATCACCACGGTGGCGGCGCTGATGATGCCGAGATAGCCGAAGGCGAACACCGCCCGGAAGGCCAGCGCCGCCGCGATCGATGCCAGGCCCGGGAACTGCGCGAACCAGATGCCGCTGTCGGTGCCCAGACGCTGCCCGTTCCATCCGAACCACCACAGACCGACCGCGATGGCATAGCCGCAGGCCGCCGACGCCGCGAAGAGTCGGATGTTACGGATGCCGGCGTGCCAGCTCATCGGTCCCATCGCGACACCGGTTCCGAAGATCAAGACGACCGCCAGGACCGTCCACCAGGTGTCCATGAGGGGCAGCGACTTGGCGATCATCGGGATGGTCATCACCGCGTAGGCCGTGTACCCGACGGAGACGAACACCGACATCAGTCGCAGGATCCGACGGCCCGCGTACGCGTCGCGCTCGTCGTTGACCCCGTTCACCGGCGAAAGCGCCGCGGTATGGGCAGCCATCCATCCTCGATCGCACGCTTGTAGAGGTCGGTCTTTGTTGGTGCCGGTCGGCCGGCCGTACTGTAGCGTCCGCGAATACGGTTCACATAGTCGGTGACGGTCTCGGTGGAAATGTCCAGTTCTTTGGCGACTCTGGCCGATGATTCCCCGGCCGCATACAACTCCAACACGCGACGTAATTGCGGAGAGAGATCGACGAATCCGGGATCGGAATCGATCGCTGCCGCCCAGTCGATGCCGGGCACCGTGTCGCCGGCCAAAGCCAGCCGCATCGCCGAGAGCAACTCGGCCTCGCGAGCGTTCTTGCGCACCACACCCATGACGCCGGCGCTCGCGGCCTGACGGACCATGTACATCTCGTCACCCGAGGTGTACACGAGCGCAGGTATCCCGGCCTGCTGCAATGTCTCGATATTGGTGATCGGCGAGGTGCCGTCGCCGAGTCTGAGGTCGAGCAGAACGAGGTCGAGATCAGAGGTCACCGCGAGCAGCGCGGCCACTGTCTCGGCTCCCGCCACCAGCTCCATGTCCGCCTGCTCGTCGAGCGTGGCCCTCAATCCCCGGACGATCTGTTCGTGGTCGTCGACGACCCCTACGCGCCACACATTCCGAGGCGTATTGGTCATACGTCCCATCATCGCTTACTTGTCGGACAATGGTGCACCGAAACCGCGCTATGCCATTCATTCTTGCGAATGAATGGCGCCCAAAACATGATGTCGCATTTGTTATGAAATTGTTGCCGCAATCCCATTCAACGCCCCGACTTCGGCATTTCCGTAGGACGCAGCGCCCACCCCGGCACCCAATGGGTCACTTTCTCCTGACGGTCTTTTGCAACGATGGTGTAGGTCACCTTGCCGTACCACTCGCCCCACTCCGACCGCGCCCACGCCGTGAGCACTCCGAGATGAATGGAACGGATCTGCAGGCCGTCGGGAAAGTACTCACCGTTGTGATGCGGGGTCTGCGGGTAGAGCGCATTGAGATCGATGAGCACCGCTTTGTGGCCGACCGGAAAGTACACCGGCCGGCGCGGCTGGCCACTGTCTCCACCGATCCACTGCATGCCCACCCTCGAACACTAGTTCGAGGGTGGGCATGAGCTCAAGCGGGCGTCAGACTCCGGCCGGCGCCTCCGGCAGGCTCGCCAGCACGGCGGCCTTGAGGGCCTCGGCGGTGGTTGCCGACTCGATCACCGCGCGCGACGCTTCGTCGGCGCGGTCGATGATCCCGATCAGCAGGTATTCGGGACGTAACCGCTGGTCACCGCGCTCGCGCGCGATCTCCACGGCCCGACCGAACGCCTCGCGGGTCTGCGGTGCGAAACGTGGCCGCGATCCGCGGCCGCGAGGGCCCCGCCGTCCACGTCCGGGCTCCCAGGGACCCTCGTCATTGCCGAACGGGCCACCCGGGCCGAATGGGCCGGGACCGAACGCACCGGGGCCGAAAGCCTCGCGGTCGAACCCTTCGGGACCTTGCGGACCCCAGCCCGACCCGAAGCCGTCGGGTCCCCACGGTCCACGGCCGCGGTGCGGTCCGTGTCCATGGCGGTGGCCACGCCCGCGACCGCGGCCACGACCGTCGGGCCCTTCGCGCCCGTCCGGCCCTCCGCGGCCACGACGTCCCTGCCAGCGATCCGAGCGTTGCGCCCAGCCCTCGGACAGGTCGTCGCCGAAGCGGCCACGGACCGCCTCGCGCACCTTGTCGAGGTCGATGCCGATGCTGCGCAGGGCATCTCGATCCTCTTCGTAGCGCTGCTGGGCCGACTCTTCGTCGGTCGCCGCAGACGCTTCTGTTTCGTCGTCGTGCTCGGAGTGGCACTTCTGCACTGCCTCGCGGGCGCCGGCCAGGGTCAGGCCCTGCTCGCCGAGCAGCGTGAACAGCGGACTCCGGGCGTTGCAGAGCATGCCCAGGATCAGGTGGTCATTTCCGAGCTGCCGGTGACCCAGGTCGCCGGCCTCTTGCATGGCGAATGCCATCAGCATTCTGTCGTCGCGGTTGAATCGCTCAAACATTGTTCGTGTCTCCTTCCGGTCCGCTCGCGCGGGCCTCACGGTGTGCATGTTTCTGATGCACGGCCTGGCGGCTGATCTGCAGAACCTCTGCGATCGACTGCCAGCTCCAACCGTTGGCGCGGGCATTGGCCACCTGGACGACCTCGAGTCGGTCGGCCAGGGTGCGCAACGCGCGGACGGCGGCCAGACCCCGGGCCGGATCGCCGCTCGCGGCATCGCCGGCGAGGTCGGCACCGGTGGTGTCGTCGTCGGCGAGGTCGCCTTGGGCTGCGGTCGGGTTCTGTTCGTCGTGCATGGTGTCAGGTTATGTTGACATCGCCGTGTTGTCAAGAATTATTGACAGTCAAGTTTTGGAACGCTGAGGAAGCGATCACCAGGGCAGACGCAGTGGGATGTCGGGGATGGGGCCGGGCAGGTCGATGTCGCCGTCACGCAGGTCCGCCATGATGCCGTCGCCGAGCAGGTCACCCAGAATGCCGGCGCCGTCGGGGCGACGTTCGACGTACGGACTGGGCTGCTCACCGACGATGACCTTGACCAGGTTGGCGAAGGCGTCGGAGTCCGGATCATCCCAGTAGTCACCGTGGCCGCTGAATCCCTCGATGCGATCGCGATGTCCAGCGGCGTCCGGGCCGTGAAAGCCCGTATCCATGCGGACCACGCCCGGGGCGGTGTCCGGGTCGTCGCCGAGCGGGTTGCCGGGCAGGGACTGCACGTACTGGATGGGGTCGCCGGGCGCGGTCATCGAGAATCGCTCGACGTCGGGGTCGGGGTTGCGCCACGGGCCGTCGAACGCCCCGGTGCCGGCCGCCGACGCATACGCCACGCGGTCGGCACGCAAACCGAGCTGCTCGGCCGATCCGACCACCGCTCCCCCGTAGGAATGGCCGATGAACGTCGTCGTCGCGGTGGGTGCGTGCTCGGCGATCTCGGCGTCGAGCTCGGCACCGAACGCGACCAGTCGCGGGGCCATCGCGCGGGCGAGGTCGGGGTCGGCGGCCGAGCCGTCGATCGAATCGGCCACGCCGGCAGCGAAACCCAGCGCTTCACCGGGCGGTCCGAACACCGTGCCGAGCATGGCTCCGGTGCCCAACGCCCTGCCAAGGCCTTCGAACCCCAACGCCTGCGGGAGGTCGCCGTCCAGGTACAGAAAGACCGGGCCGTTCGTCCGCCGCGCGAGTTCCTCTGCCGCTCTGGATTTTGCATCGCTGTTGTCCAGGTCCGTCCCCGCGCCCGGAACGACCACAGCCGCGAACCGGGTGTCGCGGCGAAACTCACCGATCATCTCGATGAAATGCCCGTTCGGGGTGTTGTCGAAGGCGACGAAGCGACGCTGCGAGCCGTCCGCGTGCGGACGGAGGAACTCCTCGAGCCGTCTCGCCCGCGCACCGTCACCTCGTCCGGCCCGCCGTTCCTCCTCGAGCGCGGCACGGATGTTGATCTCGTTCGCGTCGGCCCGGATGTCGAAGTCGACGCCGTCGAGGTTGCCGATGGTCTGCGGATCGGCGAGCACCACACGCCGTCTTTCGTCGGCGGTCATGTGGGATAGAAGTTCTCGACGTTGCACGGGCGTCATACTCCGCAGTCGGGCGATCGTGCGATGCGGATCGCCGGCCGCTGATGGCGCGGTTGTGCCGGGACGATCCACGAGCGCGAACAGATCTTCGGCGAGGTCGTCGAGCCGCGCGCCGTGGAACTCGTCGATGTGGTCGAGCACGTTGAGCCCGTCGGAGATCTGCGCGGCGATCGTCGCCGCGGCACCACCTGAAAGGTCATCGGCGGCGGCCACCTGGCCGGTGTCACTGACGCGGAATCCGTCGTCGAGCGCGGCGTCGATGTGGCGGAGCACACAGTCCCGCGCACAACCGAGGTCCGCCCCCGCGTCCCTCGCCTCGTCGGCGATCCGGGTCAGCACGGTGCGCACCTCCGCCGTCCGACGGCTCTCCGCAGACATCATCGAGTTCGCGGCACGATGCGCCACACCCATCCAGCTGTCGGCGTCGTCCATCGACCTGATGGCCACTTTCACCACGTGGTCGAGCAGCTGGGCCGCCTGCTGCGCGGCATCGGCGGCGATGGAGAGGCCGTTCGGGTCCCACCTACGGAGGTCGGAGATCGTCGGGCGCATCAACGGCCGATGGCATCGTCGAATACTGCTGCCGCCGCGACGTCCTCGCCCTCGGCCACGACCGTCAACGTGTGTAGTGATTCCGTCATCGACTCCAGCCGGCCGGCGAGGGCTCGCGCAGCGCCTTCCGCGGGTGCGGCCACCGCCGCCACTGCGATCATGGTCCGGCTCGATGGCTGCGAAATACTCTTCAACGCAACGAGATCGACGCTGCGCGCGGTCGCGGCCTGCGCCGTCCACGCCCTGGCGAGACGGTCGACCTCGGCGGGATCCATCCCGAACCGCGGCGACGCCGACCGCAGTGAACCCGATTCCATTTGTTGATTCCTTCCCGGCGAGTACCGAATGGTGAGTGCGATTAGGACGCATCGGGAACGAAGACGGTTCCCTATGGATCGGCAGCGTCATCTAGTGGTGTGTATCTGAATTAGTTGGCTACTCGTTCGAGTGTCGTGCGTGCGCGGGCGATTTTGGCCAGGATGGATTCGGCGGTGGCGGTCCACACGTAGGGTTTCGGATCATCGTTGTGGGCGTTGAGGAATGCCTCGATGCTGGCGATCAACTCGGGCACGCTGCCAAAAATGCCGCGGCGAATGTTCTTGTCGGTCAACTCCCGAAACCAGCGCTCGACCTGGTTGAGCCAGGACGACGATGTCGGGGTGAAGTGGAAGTGAAACCGTTTGTGCCGATCCATCCATCGCTTCACCTCGGGATGTTTGTGGGTGGCGTAGTTATCCAGAATCAGATGGACCTCCAACCCCGCCGGCACCTGCTTGTCGATCGTGTTGAGGAACTTGATGAACTCGTTGTGGCGATGACGCGGCAGGCACTGACCGATCACCGAACCGGTCAGCACATCCAACGCCGCGAACAAGGTCGTCGTGCCGTTGCGTTTGTAGTCGTGGGTCATCGTGCCGGCCCGCCCCTCCACCAGCGGCAACGACGGTTGCGTGCGATCGAGCGCCTGAATCTGGCTTTTCTCGTCCATACACAACACGATCGCGTTCTCCGGCGGGTTCACATACAGTCCCACCACATCGATCAGCTTCTCCTCGAACCGCGGATCATTCGACACCTTGAACGAGTCGACCCGATGCGGTTTGAGGTCAAGATCAGACCAAATCCGTTGCACCGTTGAAGGACTCACACCCACCTTCTTCGCCATCGTGCGGCACGACCAATGCGTGTGCCCCGGCGGCGTGGTCGTCTTGGTCAACCTCACGATCTCGGCGATCTTCTCCTCACTGATCGACGAACGTCGACCGCGGCCCTTTCGGATCAACCCCAACCCCGCCAAACCGTCCTCGGCATACCGGTTGCGCCACGCCCGCACCGTGGCCGGGCGCACCCCGACCTCCTCAGCAATCCGAATGTTGGCCACCCCGTCGGCGGCCATCAACAACACCCGAGCCTGCAACACCTGCTGATGCGGCACCCGCTGGCTACGGGTCAACTTCTCCAATGTCTCTCGCTCACCGGCCGACAAAGCCAACGGTGCTGCAGGCGCGCTCATACCGAAATCATACCCAACGACTAGACGATTATTTACGATACACACCACTAGTGGTGTGTATCTGAATTAGTTGGCTACTCGTTCGAGTGTCGTGCGTGCGCGGGCGATTTTGGCCAGGATGGATTCGGCGGTGGCGGTCCACACGTAGGGTTTCGGATCATCGTTGTGGGCGTTGAGGAATGCCTCGATGCTGGCGATCAACTCGGGCACGCTGCCAAAAATGCCGCGGCGAATGTTCTTGTCGGTCAACTCCCGAAACCAGCGCTCGACCTGGTTGAGCCAGGACGACGATGTCGGGGTGAAGTGGAAGTGAAACCGTTTGTGCCGATCCATCCATCGCTTCACCTCGGGATGTTTGTGGGTGGCGTAGTTATCCAGAATCAGATGGACCTCCAACCCCGCCGGCACCTGCTTGTCGATCGTGTTGAGGAACTTGATGAACTCGTTGTGGCGATGACGCGGCAGGCACTGACCGATCACCGAACCGGTCAGCACATCCAACGCCGCGAACAAGGTCGTCGTGCCGTTGCGTTTGTAGTCGTGGGTCATCGTGCCGGCCCGCCCCTCCACCAGCGGCAACGACGGTTGCGTGCGATCGAGCGCCTGAATCTGGCTTTTCTCATCCATACACAACACGATCGCGTTCTCCGGCGGGTTCACATACAGTCCCACCACATCGATCAGCTTCTCCTCGAACCGCGGATCATTCGACACCTTGAACGAGTCGACCCGATGCGGTTTGAGGTCAAGATCAGACCAAATCCGTTGCACCGTTGAAGGACTCACACCCACCTTCTTCGCCATCGTGCGGCACGACCAATGCGTGTGCCCCGGCGGCGTGGTCGTCTTGGTCAACCTCACGATCTCGGCGATCTTCTCCTCACTGATCGACGAACGTCGACCGCGGCCCTTTCGGATCAACCCCAACCCCGCCAAACCGTCCTCGGCATACCGGTTGCGCCACGCCCGCACCGTGGCCGGGCGCACCCCGACCTCCTCAGCAATCCGAATGTTGGCCACCCCGTCGGCGGCCATCAACAACACCCGAGCCTGCAACACCTGCTGATGCGGCACCCGCTGGCTACGGGTCAACTTCTCCAACGTCTCTCGCTCACCGGCCGACAAAGCCAACGGTGCTGCAGGCGCGCTCATACCGAAATCATACCCAACAACTAGACGATTATTTACGATACACACCACTAGTGTCCCGCGCCGGAAACTCGTTTCATGAGTTCGGCGGTCCAGGTGGATGCATCGCGAGGCGGCGGAGGAGCAGGTACTGGATGTACCTGCGACGACGCCAACGAAGCGAGGCGCCGCCTGGCCGTCGAAATCACCAACGAATTTCCGGTGCGGGACACTAGGCTCACCGAATGGCATTGAAAGCATTGACATTGGTGCACAATGTGCTGCCGGACTACCGGCGCGACATGGTCGGCAGCCTGCTCCCGGCGATGGAGCGTCGCGGCATCGACGTGATCATCCGTGCCGCCGACGAGGGTGAGGCACTGCCCGCACCCTCCGAGGTCGACCTCGTCGTGGTGACCGGTTCGTCGGACTCCGTGCACGACGATTCGCTGGCCTGGATCGACGCGGAACGACGGTACCTGCAGGAGGCGATCGCCGCGGACGTCCCGATCTACGGCATCTGCTTCGGCGGTCAGATCCTGGCCAGCGCGCTGGGTGGGTCGGTCGTGCCGAGCGACCACCCGGAGCACGGGTTCATCCCGGTCCGGACGTCTCGGCCCGACCTCGTGGCCACCGGACCGTGGATGCAGTACCACCACGACACCATCACGGCTCCCGCGGGTTCCGATGTGATCGCCGAAAATGCCGCAGGTGTACAGGCTTTCGTCAGCGGCCGACACCTCGGAGTGCAATTCCATCCGGAGATCAGTCCGGCGTGCTTCGTGTCGTGGAAGGACGGCTTCTCGGGCCCGGAGTCCGACATGTCCGGCGACGACGTGGATCTCGCCGCACTGACGGCGGCGATCGCCGAGAACGCCGACATCGCCGCCCGCGACTGCGACCTGCTGTTCGAACGGTTCCTGGCGCATGCGGGACTGACGGTCTGATCTGGGTTCCGACCTGGGCGGTTAGCTCACAGAAAGCCCGGCCGGGGCCGCCGAGCTACTCGTTCAGGATCGACCCACTGATGTTCATCCTCGACGCGCGCATCGCCGGGATCAGCGCGCCGCCGATGCAGAGGATGCAGGCGACCGCGACGAAGAGCAGGGTGGTGGGTCGGGGCGAGTACTGGATGTCGATCGACGTTGTCGCGGAAAGGATCTTGTCGGACAGGAAGTGCAGGGCGCTGCCCAGGATCAGGCCGGTCAACGATCCGATCAGGGCGACTCCCGCAGCCTCGGCGACCACCATCCGGGAGACGAACCGGCGCGAGGCACCCATCGCGCGCAGCACCCCGAGCTCGCGGCGGCGTTCGATGACCGACAGCAGCAACGTATTCAGGAGCGCGACGGCGGCGGCGAGCGCCACGATCCATTGGATGGCCACCGTGAATGCGCCCGCCTGCTGCGCCTGCATCTGCGCGGCCTCCAGCGCCTGGGCGCCGGAGTGCACATACACCTGGCGCCCACCGACGGATGGGTTGGCCGCCGCGATCGCCTCGAGCCGTTGCCGGATCTGCTCCTGGTCGGCGTTCGGGTCGGTGGACACCTGCAGATAGGTGTCGCCGGGGCGATCGAACCACTGTGACAGCAACGTATTCGACATCGCAGCTGTACCCGATCCGATGGACAGGTAGTTGACGGTGTCGCGGACGACGATGTCGCGATAGCCACTCGGCGTAGCCATCCGCAGCGTGTCCCCCACCCCGACGTCGAGCGTGCGGGCGAGCACGTTGGACAGCAGAATCCCGTCACCCGCGACGACCTGCCGCAGTGCCGCCGGGTCCGCCTTCTTCACGAAGGGTGCCATCGAATCGGGTTCGAGGCCCTGGACGTAGGCGCGCGCCTCGCCGATGTTCACCGCCGCCCACTGCGCTCCGACGACCTGGGTGACTCCGGGGACCTGCTCGACCGCCGGCTTGATCGCGGTCGGCAACGGCGGACCGGTCGGCAACCCGCCGCTGTCCGCCGACGACACATAGAAATCCGGGTCGGCCAGGCCGTCAAGGGAATTCGAGATCGAACCGACGAGATTGTCCAACGCACCCGAGGTGCCCATCCCCACCGCCACCGCGACGGCGACGGTCATCAGGGTCGCCCACGCGCGACGCGGGGCGCGTTCGGTGTTCACCGCGGCGAGCTGTCCGGGTCCGCGGAACCGCCGTGTCAGCCCGACGACCAGTGCCACCAACGGCCGGGTGAGCGCGTAGCAGAGCAACAGTCCACCGACGGCATAGACGGCGCCCGCGAGAATCGCCGGCCGACCGGGCACGTCCGTCGCGACGAACCACGACGCGATCAGCAGCACCACACCGACCACCGCGGAGATCCACACCGCACGGCTGCTCTTCGTGGTGCCGTCGGCGACCTCGCCGGCGACCATCGCCTCCACCGGGGACACCGCGAACACGGATCGCGCGGCCAGTGAGGTCGCCGCCACACAGGCCAGGACGCATGCGACGATCGCGATCACCGGCGCGTAACCGGGCAGGTGATAGCTGATGACGGTGGCCATCTCGTCGGTGTCGGCCTCCGGGATGCGACCGATCGCCCACCGGCCCGCGAGGATGCCGATCGGCACACCGATCGCCCCGCCGACCAGACCGAACAGCGCCGACTCCCCCAGCAGGTCACCGACGAGGTGGCCGCGCCGCGCACCCAGCGCCCGCATCATCGCCAGCGCCTGCCGCCGCGACGCGACCGCCATGTTCATCGTGTTGAACACCAGGAACCCGGCGATGACCAGCGAGATGAGCGACACCAGCAGTGTGGCGTCGCGGGTCACCGAACTGGCCACCTCGGCTTGCTTGGCGCGGAAATCGGGGTCGACCACCACGGCTCGGCCGTCGACGACGCGCGCCACCTCGGACTTGACCGTCGCGACGTCGGCGCCGGGTTGGGTGACGATGAGGATCGAGTCGACCTTGCCCTCCCGCGACGCCAACTCTTGCGCGAGACCGAGGTAGGCGAAGATGAATTTGCCGTTGTTGAGCACCGCGCCCTGGTCGCCGTCGATCACCGAGACCACTCGCACCGGGACACCGTTGATCGTCAGCCGCTGATCCTTGCGCAGGCCGGTCGCCGCGCCGACGACGATCCCGTCGTCGAGGTCACGCTCGGTCAGACCCGAGGATTGTTCCTGCGACACCGCTTGTCGCAGGTCTCCGGACAGCGCGGTGACCCGGAAGTCCGAACCGAGCAGGGCGACGTTGTGGTCGTCGATGACCACCGAGTCGCGGATCAGCGGCACCACCGACTTGGCGTCGGGCACGTCTCTGCGGATCTCGGCGGCCAGTTTGTCATCGATGCCGGAGTCGGCGATGGCCGCGACCTCCACCTGCGCGGTCCCGGCGATGGCGGCGTTGACCTGGCGCACCGACTCGGTCAGCGACCCGTACAGGCCGAGCACCGAGATCAGCAGGGCCGAGGCGACGATCACCACCGACAGCGACGTGAACACCCGCAGCCGGTGGGTGCGGATCTCGCGGAGGTTGAGCACCCGGATCCGTGAGAGCCCGGACGCGACCGACCGAACGGGGTTCGCCCGCGTCGACGTCTCGGTCACGCGATCTTCCCGTCACGCACCGTGATCGTGGTGTCGGCGACGTTGGCGGCGTGCGGGTCGTGCGTGACCATCACCACGAGCCGGTCGGGAGTGTCGTGCGCGACCTCCGACAGCAGTTCGAGCACCGAGTCACCGGTCTTGGAGTCCAGGTTGCCGGTCGGTTCGTCGGCGAGCAGGATCGTCGGGTCCATGATGAGCGAACGTGCGATGGCCACGCGCTGCATCTGTCCGCCCGACAGTTCCGACGGCCGGTGGTTCACGCGGTCGCCGAGGCCCACGCGTTCGAGCAGTTCGACGGCGCGGGGTTTGGCCTTGCGCAGTGATTGGCTGTCCAGCAGACGTGGCAGTGCCACGTTCTCCCACGCCGACATCGTCGGGACGAGGTTGAAGAACTGGAAGACGAAGCCGACCCGGTGACGTCGGAACGCCGATGCCCGTTCGTCGTCGAGCGAGCCGAGGTCGGTGCCGTCGACGGTGATGGTTCCCGATGTCGGGGTGTCCAGCGCACCCAGGACGTGCAGCAAGGTGGACTTCCCGGCCCCGGACGGACCGACGATCGACGCGAACTGGCCGCCGTCCAACGAGAGGTTCAACCCGTCCAGGGCCCGCACCCGCTCATCACCCATCCGGTACTCGCGCACCAGATCGACAGCTTTGACCAGCGGTTCCCCCGCGACATCACTCACAGCCGCATCGTAGCCCACTCCGGTGAGGTAACCCTAAGTAGACGGGCGCCGCGGCCCGGGTTGAGGGCGTCGCCCGCGCGCCGACCCCTGGACCGCCGGGTTCGTCCCCGCAATTCCGCTCGTCGCAGGGTATTTCAGACGGATGATCGAAGAAGCAGTGGAAGAACCCCGACTAGGTCAGTCGGTGGACACCGCGCCGGTCCAGCGGCCGGTCGCGAGGAATTCGTCGAGCACGGCGGTCGCCTCGGTCAGGTCGAACCCCTGTGCGTCGAGCCAGTCGTCGTCGAAATAGGTGTTCCCGTAACGGTCTCCCGAGTCGCAGAGCAGGGTGACGACGCTGCCGGCGCGCCGACCGGCGGCCATCTCGGCGACGAGTTGCAACGCTCCCCACAGGTTGGTGCCGGTCGATCCGCCGACGCGCCGGCCGAGGCGGTCACTGAAGTAGCGGGCGGTCGCGATGGAGGCGTCGTCGGGGACGCCGATCATCCGGTCGATGACCTGGGAGACGAAGGACGGTTCGACCCGCGGACGGCCGATGCCCTCGATGCGGGACCCGAGCTCGGAGGTCAGTGTTCCGTCGGCGGTGCGGTAGGCGGGCAGGAACACCGAGTTCTCCGGGTCCACCACGGCCAGCCAGGTGGGATGGCGGCGATACCGCACGTAGCGTCCCAGCGTCGCCGACGTTCCGCCCGTGCCCGCGCCTACCACGATCCACGTCGGGATCGGGTGATCCTCGTCCGACATCTGCGCGAAGATCGACTCGGCGATGTTGTTGTTGCCGCGCCAGTCGGTGGCACGTTCGGCCATCGTGAACTGGTCGATGAAATGCCCGCCCAGCTCCGCCTCGAGTCGCAGCGCCTCGGCGTAGACGTCGCCGGCACGCTCGACGAGGTGACATTCGCCGCCCTCGCGCTCGATGAGAGCGGTCTTCGACGGCGACGTGCTCGACGCCATCACCGCGATGAACGGGACACCGATCAGTTTCGCGAAGTAGGCCTCACTGACCGCCGTAGAGCCCGACGACGCCTCGATGACCGGGGTGCCCTCGGTGACCCAGCCGTTGCAGATCGCATACAGGAACAGCGATCGGGCCAGCCGGTGCTTGAGCGAACCGGTCGGGTGGGTGCTCTCGTCCTTGAGGTAGAGCTCGATGCCGGTCTCGTGGCCGTCGTCGTCAGTCCAGCGCGACCACTCCGGCAGGTTCAGCCGATGCAGGTGGGTGTCGGCGCTGCGCCGTCCGTCGGCCTCGATCAGCCGGACCGCATTCTCCGACCACGCCCGGTCGCCGCGGTGATCGACGATCTTGGTGGGCTTCACCGGGCGGTCAGTCGGACGGTCCGCGCAGCCGCGACTGCAGGTCGTCGTGCCGGCTGCGGCGGGCGTCGTCGACGGCGGCGATCTGCGAGTTGACGCGCAGACGGAGCTTCTTGAACAGCACCATGCCCAGCGGAAGAGCGATCAGCACACCGAACACGGCCGCCACGAGCAGCGGCACCTTCACCCCGGCGATCGCGCCGATACCCATGATGATCGCGGCCACCACCACGACGAGCGCCAGCCGCGCCAGGGTGTAGAGCGCCACCGCGAGCGCCACGCTGCCGACAGATGCGTTGGCTGGTTTGTCTTCCGTCACGGGTACAGGGTACTGCGCGTTCGATGTGCGATGACCAGGCCGTCCGCAGGGGGTGACCGGCGCCTCTGCGCCGCTTTTGCACCACTTGCGTCACCCGAAATGTCGGTTTTGCACTCTCTTTACCAATTGCTGACTGTTCGAGTACCCGGGTGTTGGCCGTGTATCCATGAGACATCCCACCCGAATCTCGGGTGCAGGCGGAGATGAGAGGAACAACAGTGACCATCACCGACACAGCCGGCATCATCACTCCCGGACTTGCCAGTCAGCACACCCTGACCCCCGGTCAAGTCGCATCCATGTTCAACGTCAACCCGAAGACGGTCGCCCGATGGGCCAGCTCGGGTCTGCTCGGCTCGATCCGCACTCCCGGCGGGCACCGTCGATTCCGCGAGGCCGACGTCGTCGAACTGCTGAACCGCCGCACTCACTGAGCGGTACGCACCCAGGGACGCCCGGCGGCATCTACTCAGGCGGGGCTTACCCGCATCGTGGCAACCTCACGTAGTCTGGTTTACGGGAGGTTGCCATGACGTTTCTGTTCGCCATGATCGGCATCGCCGCGATTGCTTTTCTGTTGTGGCGTGCCTTCGGCCCCCAGCTCAACGACTCGGAGCATCGCGACGAACGACCCCAGCGCCGGCCTTCCGGCCCGGTCGGCCCCGACGACGATCCCGACTTTCTCCGCGACCTCGACCACCGGACCCGCGGTGGCAACGGGGCCGACGGCGACGACACCTGACCTGCACTTTCACCGACCGCCATCGCACGCCGCGAACCCTACCCTGAGGTAGGGTAATCTCCTTCTCATTGCGCAGTGGGGGATGCGACTCGCGAAAGGTGCACGAGATCAACCAATCATTCGGGGATGATCAGCGTTGACATCCGGTGACACACGCGCCGACTCGGCGCAGGACGACGACTCCAGTTTCGCGGAGAAGCTCGGCTACCTCTTCGAGCATTCGCGCGACGAGAACGGCGTGCCCTACACCGGCAAGAAGATCGCCGAGCGCGCCAACCTGCTCGGCTACTCACTGTCGGACGCCTACATCTCCCAGCTCCGCACCGGCAAGGCCCGGACTCCGTCGTTCCGCACCGTCGAAGCGATCTCGAGGGCCTTCGAGGTGAGCGTCACGTACTTCCTGTCCAATCCGGACGAGGATCTCGAACGTGTCCGCCAGCAACGCGACTACGTGCAGATGCTGGCCACCACCGGCACCCATCTGTCCGGCATCGACGTGCGCCGGATCTGCCCGGACACCATCGACGTCCTGATCGACCTGCTGAAGGTGGTCAAGGCGCAGGCGCAGGAGAACATCGACCGCGAAGACGATCAGGGTACCGCATAGCGGCGAGTTCCCGACCGGGCTCGCCGGGCGTGACGACCGGGTCTACAGGCCGGCGTAGGAATGCAGGCCGGAGACCACCAGGTTGATGATGAACAGGTTGAACAGCAGCGCGATGAAGCCGGCGACGTTGATCCACGCCGCGGCGTTGCTGCGCCAGCCGGCCGTCGCACGTGCGTGCAGATAGGCCGCGTAGATGACCCAGGCGATGAACGACACCGTCTCCTTGGGGTCCCAGCCCCAGAACCGGCCCCACGCCGACTCGGCCCAGATGGCGCCGCAGATCACGCCGAGACCGAACAGCGGGAAACCGAAGACCACACATTTGTAGGCGAGCCGGTCCAGCGCGTCGGCGCTCGGGATGCGATCGATGACGCGGCGCGTCCCGGCGGCCAACCCCTTGCCGGCAGCGGCCAGGTCGTCGCCGTCCGGACGACCCCACCGCATCTTGATCAGGTACAGCATGCTGGCGACGCCCGACACGAGCAGGACGCCGGACGACACCGAGATGATCGAGACGTGGATGGCCAGCCAGTAGGACTTCAGCGCCGGCACGACCGGTGCGGCCTGCGTGTAGAGCCAGCGGCCGCCGATGAACATCAGCAGCGACACCGGCAGCAGCACGAACGACAGCAGCGGACGATGCTCCGGCTTGCGCAGCACCACGAGCGCCGCCAGCACGCACGCCGCGCAGGTCAGCGAGATGAACTCGTACATGTTGCCCCACGGCGCACGATCGGTCGCGAACCCGCGCAGCACGATCGAGGCGATGTGGGCGATCACGCCGACGATGACGACCGGATAGGCCATGGCGCCGAGGCGTTCACCGAAACTGCGGCGCGGCGCCTCGTCGACCCGGCCCGGGGCGCGGTCGTCGACGGCGATCGTCGAGCCACCCGCGCCGACAAGCTGCGCCGCCGGGGCGAGCTTGCGACCGCGGGCGCTCGCGAGCGCGGCGAGGAACAGCAGCATCGCGAGCACGTAGATCGTGATCGCGGTGCCGAACAACAGATCCGAGTATCGCGCCAATGTCTCGTCGACATGCACCGAGCCCGTGTTCATGGCACTCGTCCTCCCGCTCGTTTGCGTGCGCTACAGGTCTGACCGTGTCACCGGTCGCCTGCGCTTCTGGTCTGCTGCGTTACAGCCGTCGCCGCTGCCACCGTGATCTGCGTGCGGCGGCCGGGTCGTCGGGGTCGATCACCAGGCCGTGCGCCTGATCCTCGAAGCCTTCGCCCCAGCCCGCCTGATCGGTCCGTGCCAGTCCCGCGATTTCTACTACAGTACGTCGTTCGCCGCTGCCGCCGGAAACCGATGCGTCGACCGGCACCAATCGGGCCCAGATCCGACGACGCCGGATCAACAACGAGACCAGCAGTCCGCCGAGCATCACGATCGCCGACACCAGGACCCACACCTGCGTCGGATCGTGGGACACCTGTACCGATACCCAGCGCTGATAGCCGTCGAACCGCACCGACGTCCCGTCGGGCAGGGTGTGCGTCTGTCCCTGCGACAGGTTCACCTGCGCCTTTCGTTGCAGGCGTCCCTGTTCGATCAACGACTGGTCCAACGAGTAGGCGTTCTGCGGTTTACCGGTGTCCAGCCCGGTGTCGCCCTCGTAGATGCGGATAGCGACCGCCGGATCCGACGGCACCGGGGATGACGAGTTCAGCAGCGTGCCGTGATAGTTGGCCGTCGGCGCGAACAAGCCCTCCAGCGCGACCTGATGCGATCGCCGTTCGTCCTCGTTCGGGTACAGCCCGGCCGGGGTGTCGAACCGCGCCGCACCCGACGACAACATCGTCTGCATCTCCTCCGGGATGAACAGCACCGTCTGGGTGCGCTGCTCACCGTTCGGGAAGGTGACCGTGAAGGTGGGCGCAAAGCCGTTGCCGAGCACATAGACACGGTCACCGGCGACGCGCAGCGGGTCGTTCACCTTGACCGTCGTCGACGACCAGGTCGACGGGTCGGAGGCGGTGGTGTTCTCGGTGTAGCGGACCTTGGCGGTGTACATGCTGGGCTGCCCGTTGGGCAGGAACGTCGCGTCGAAACTGTCAACGCGGAAGCAGAACGGCGCCAGGTCGGTGCCGTCGACGAGGTTGCCGGCACGGAACGAGTCGTAGACCGCGGTGGAGGTGTTGCACAGGCCCTGCTCGCCGTCGGCGACGAGGCTGCGCGTGCCCTCGTAGCCGTAGAGCTTGCCGACCGCGATCGCCACCAGCAGCGCGAGCAGGGCGAAGTGGAACACGAGGTTGCCGAACTCCCGCAGATAGCCCTTCTCTGCGGAGACCTCGACGACGTCGCCCTCCGCCGACGGGCGTCCCTCCGCTGATCGAGTAGCCCCGGAGCTCGCCGACGGGCGTCCCTCCGCTGATCGAGTAGCCCCGGAGCTTGCGGAGGGGCGTATCGAGATCACCCGTCGCCACCCACGCAGATTCCGCGAGATCCGCTCCGCGATCTCCTCCGGGTCACCGTCGACCTCGATGGTGACGTGGCGCGGCAGCCGCCCGAGGTTGCGCGGCGCGGCGACCGGCTTGGCCCGCAGGCTGTGGAAGTGCTCGATCATCCGCGGGGTGAGGCAGCCGACCAGCGAGATGAACAGCAGGACGTAGATGGCGGTGAACCAGGTGCTGGAGAAGACGTCGAACAGCTGCAGGCGGTCCATCGTCTGCCCGACCCAGCCGTGGTCGTCGATGTAGGCCAGCGTCTTCTGCTCGTTGAGCGATCGCTGCGGCAGGAGCGCCCCGGGGATCGCGGCCAGCGCCAGCAGGAACAGCAGGATCAGCGCGGTACGCATCGAGGTGAGCGAGCGCCACAGGTTACGGGCCGGCCACAGCACACGGCGGCGCAGCCAGTGCGGCGGCGTCGGACCGGGGGTCTGCGGCTGCGTTGCGGGGGTCAGGTCGACGTCTGTCATACCGGTAGCTCCGTGTCGGTGATGAAGGCGTCGCGCACCCAGACGATGAACTGATCCCACGCCCCGGTCACCAGCGCGATACCGACGGCGATGAGCATGATGCCGCCGAAGATCTGGATCAGCCGCGCATGATTACGCAGCCATCCGAGGCTGCGCAACGCCCAGGCCGACGAGAAGGCCAGGACGACGAACGGGATACCCAGACCTGCGCAGTAGGCGACGATCAGCGCCACGCCCTTGGCGGCGGTGGCGCCCTCGGTTCCGCTGGCGGTGGCGATCACCGCGGCCAGCGTCGGGCCGAGGCACGGTGTCCACCCGAGCGCGAACACGGCACCGAGCAGCGGGGCGCCGACGATGTTCGACATCCGCCGCGGCGCGAACCGGAACTCGTGTTGCAGCATCGGCACGAGACCGATGAAGACCAGACCCATCACGATGGTGATGACCCCGCCGATACGTTGCAGCAGTTCACGATTCACCACGAAGGTGCTGGTGATGCCGAGCACGCTGGCGGTGGCGGCGACGAAGATCACGGTGAAGCCGAGGACGAACAGTGCGGCTGCGATCGCCACTCGGGATCGGCCTTGTTTGGCCGGTTCGCCGACGGTGACCGCGGGCGCCTCGGCGCCCACCAGGCCCGCCAGATACGACAGGTAGCCGGGCACCAGGGGCACAACGCACGGGGACGCGAACGAGACGAGGCCGGCGATCACGCACGCGGCCAGCGCGAGGAGCAGCGGGCCGCTGGACACGGTGGTGGCGAAGGTGTCGCCGATGGCGGCCTGCGGAGCGAGGTCGATCATGGGGCACCCGCCGCGGGGGTCGTCGCAGACGCGGAGTCACGAGGCTCCTCGGCGGCGACCTTGCGGACCTCGGCGTCGAGTTCGTCGGCGGTGAGCGCCTTGAGGAACACCACGGCCGGACGGTGCTGCCGGTCGAGGATGACGGTGGTCGGCACGACGGCGGTCGGGGTGGTGAGCGCGGCCAGGGTCATGCCGTCGAAGTCGTAGATGGACGGGTAGCCGACGCTGCGGTCGGCGACGAAGTCCTTGGCCGACTGCCGGTCGTCGCGCAGGTTGATGCCGAGGAAACCGACGCCCAGGTCCTTGGTCTGCTCGTAGACGCGTTCCAGATCGTCGGCCTCGCCGCGGCACGGACCGCACCACGAGCCCCACACGTTGATGACGACGACCTCATCGCGGAACTGCTCGTCACCGAGTGCGAGCGGTGTGTCGGTGACCAGGTCGGGCCCGGACAGTTCGGCGACCCGCTTGCGCTGTGCCGGCGGGTAGGTGATGACGGTCTGCCCGCCGGGCGAGACGAACTGGAAGGTGTCGCCCTGCGCCACCGCGTCGTCGCCGGTGCCGCAGCCGCTGGTCACACCGACCAGGACCGCCAACACCGCCAGCAGCAGGGAAAACTTACGCACACTCGTCCTATCGCACCGGCCGGATCATGCCCCCGTGGCCAACGGGTCCGAGGACCCGGCGGGCTCGGAGTAGATGATGTCGACGAGCGCATCGCCCTCGTAGATCAGGCTGGTCAACGACGCCAGCGAACACTGCCGACGACGCGGATCGTGCCACAGACGCTGCCCCTCGAGGAAACGCCGCAGCGTGTAGACGGGCAGCTGGTGGCTGACGCACACCGCCTCGTGGCCGCGGGCGGCGTCGCGCGCCTTGTTGGCGGCGGCGAGCATGCGATGGGCCAGCTGGATGTAGGGCTCGCCCCACGACGGGGTGAACGGGTCACGCAGCTTCGGCCAGTGCCGTGGCTTGCTCAGAGCACCGTCGCCGACCGAGACCTTGAGGCCCTCGAAGACGTTGTCGGCCTCGATGAGTTCCTCGTTGGTGACGATCGACAGGCCGTGGGCGGCGGCGATCGGGGTCGCCGTCTCCTGGGCGCGCTGCAACGGCGACGCGAACACCGCGGTGATGTCGTGGTCGGCGAGGGTGTCGGCGACCTTCTGCGCCTGTGCCCGCCCATCGGAGGACAGCCGGAACCCGGGCAGGCGACCGTAGAGGATGCCGTCGGGGTTGTTGACCTCGCCGTGTCGCATCATGTGGACGATCGTGTTCGTCATCGAGTCTCCCCCGGTCAGCTCTTGGTTGCCGCTGCTGCGGCGTCGGCGGCGGCCGGCAGCGCGTCCGCGATTCGTGCGAAAGCATCCTCGTCCAACGCGGCAGACACAAACCACGCCTCGAACGCGCTCGGTGGTGCGTACACACCGCGGTCCAGCAGAGCGTGGAAGAACGGGGCGAAACGCCAGGTCTCGGTCGCCTTGACGCCCGCGTAGTCGGCGATCGGGTCGGTCCGGTCGGTGAAGAAGACGCTGAGCATGTTGCCGGCCCGCTGGACCCGGTGCGCGACACCGGCCGTGGTGAGGGCGTCGGCGATCAGCGTCTCCAGACGGTCGGCGTTGGCGTCGAGGGCCCGGTAGGTGTCGGCGTCGGCGTGGCGCAGGGTGGCCAGCCCGGCCGCGACGGCGACCGGATTCCCCGACAGGGTGCCCGCCTGATAGACGGGTCCGGTGGGGGCGAGGCGCTCCATGACGTCGGCGCGCCCGCCGAACGCCGCGGCGGGCAGGCCGCCGCTCATCACCTTGCCGAACGTGTAGAGGTCGCCGCCGACGCCCTCGAGGCCGTACCAGCCGGCGGGGCTGACCCGGAAACCGGTCATGACCTCGTCGATGATCAGCAGGGCGCCGTGTCGTCGGGTGAGTTCACGCAGGCCGGCGTTGAATCCGTCGTGCGGTGCGACCGCACCCATGTTGCCGGCGGCGGCCTCGGTGATCACGGCGGCGATCTCGTGGCCGAACTCCTCGAACGCCTTCGCGACGGCCTTGAGGTCGTTGTAGGGCAGCACGATGGTGTCGTGGGCGGCGGCGCCGGTCACCCCGGGCGAGGTGGGCAGTCCGAGCGTCGCGACACCGGACCCGGCGTCGGCGAGCAGCGCGTCGACGTGACCGTGATAACAGCCGGAGAACTTGATGATCTTGGGCCGTTCGGTGAATCCGCGGGCCAGCCGGATCGCCGACATGGTGGCCTCGGTCCCGGAGTTGACCAGTCGCACGCGCTCGACGGGGTCGACGCGGTCGATGATCTCCTCGGCCAGTTCGATCTCCGCCTCGGTGGGCGCGCCGAACGACAATCCGCCGACCGCGGCCTGTTGCACCGCCTCGACGACGGCGGGGTGGGCGTGTCCGAGGATCATCGGACCCCAGGAACAGACCAGGTCGACGTAGTCGTTGCCGTCGACATCCGTCAGATGGCAGCCACTCGCGGAGGCGATGAACCGGGGGTCGCCGCCGACCGCGGAGAACGCGCGGACCGGGGAATTGACCCCTCCCGGGATGGCCTGTTCAGCGCGGCGGAACAGCGCTGCGGACTTCGCGGCGACATCAGCGGATCGGGTCACGGCCTCCAGTGTTCCAAACGCGTCGGCGCGTCCCAAATCCTGTTGCGGACCCGAACCGCATCGCGCGCGGCGATCGGTCTCCGCCTAAGGCGAGCTTCGTCCCAATTCGCTGCCCCGGAGGAACGTGTGCCCACACATGCCGTCGACGATCCAGCTCCCGAAGCGTCGCCGCCGTATGAACCACCCGAATCGTTCATCCCCGTCGACAAGCGGCGATTGGGGATGGACGGCCGGACCCTGCTGCCCGGCTTCATCGTCCTGGTCATCGCCCTGATCCTGTCGTTCGTGCCGGCCATGATCAACGCCGCCGTCGACTACGACGATCCGGTCGCCGCGGGTGACGTGATGGCGGTCGGCGACCGGGTGACGTTCACGCCGACGGTCGGCTGGAATGTGACCGCCGGCCTGCGCCAGGACGAGCCACTGCCCGGCGGCGAGTATCCGTCGACGGCAACCGTGTCTGATTCGGGCGTCGTCCTGCAGATCCGGACCGCACCGTTCGACGGCACCGCCGAGGAGCTGCTCGATCAGATCCGGGACAACAACGAAGACCTCGGGGACCTCGCCCCGGACATCGGTGAGAAGGCCGCGTCGATCACCACCACCGACGGCCATCGTGGCGTCATCGCCGACTATCAGGTCCCGACCGGCGACGGCGTTGTCGCGGCATTCGTCGACAACGGACTCGGTGTCGAGGTCGTGGCCGCCGTGCCGCCGGAGTACGAGCGCGAATCCGCCGAGGACATCGCCCGGATGATCCAGAGCATCACCATCAAGGAGGGATCGCAGTGACCACCACCATCGGTGACGACACACCGCAGAGCGAGTCGGTCGACCTCCAACGCAACCGCTACGAGGCCATCACCAAGTCGGGTCGTGGTGAGAGCTTCACGTTCATCCAGCCGCGCAACCTGTGCTGGTGGGTGTACATCGCGATCGTCGCCTACGGCGCGATGCTCACGGTGACCATGTTCGCCGCACCCTGGCACGCGTATGCGGGCGAACTCGGCAGGACCGTCTTCGTGCTCATCGTCTACGGGGCCCTGCTGTGGTGGTTCACCCGCTACATCGATCGCTACTCGCCGGTGCCGGGGAAGCTGGTGCTGACCGCACTGGTGTGGGGGGCGATCGGCGCGACGATGGCGATCGCCATCAACGCCAACGACCCGATCCGTGCCTTGTGGGCCAAGGGTTTCGGGCAGCAGTTCAGCGCGGAGTGGTCCGCCGGCCTCACCGCTCCCCTGACCGAGGAGATCTCCAAGGGGCTCGGTGTTGTGCTGTTGATCTACTTGGCACCCAAGGTGATCCGCACCGCGTTCGATGGCTTCATCGTGGGCGCGTTCTGCGATCTGGGTTTCCAGATCCTCGAGGACGTGCTCTATTCGTTCAACCTGGCCGGGTCGCATTTCGGTGCTGATGCGGGTGAGATCGGGTTCGGTGTCGCCGTACAACGCATGCTGACTGGCCTCTCGGGACACATCCTGTTCTCCGCCATCTTCGGCGCAGGCATCGTCTATCTGCTCGGGCGGCCCGGTGAGCCGCGCAACGTGGCCCGAGGACTCGGGCTGATGGTGCTGCCGATGGCGATGCACTGGTTCTGGGATTCGATGGGCGCGTTCCTGCCGGCGCCGTCCGATGCCGTCGTCATCGTCGAACTGCTGATCGTCGTGTTGATCTACCTCGCGATCGTGGTCTGGGTGTTCCACCTCGTCGTCGGACGCGAACGAACCTATCTGCGTGCGATTCTCGCCCCCGAGGCCGCCAATGGCGTGCTCACGGAGGACGAGCTGATGGCGGTCTCCGGCGACTGGAAGCAGCGTCGACACCTGCGCAAGGTGGCCGGAGGGCGTGCGGGGCGCCGCCGGGAGAGTTGGGTGACCGACGCCGCCGGCGACCTCGCCGACGCGCTGGCGCAGTCCCGAGGTGCGGCGACTCCCGAGGTGGAGTTCGCACGGTCGGAGGTGACCCGGCTGCGAGGCGTCGACGCCACGGTGTGATCGCTGCCCGTGTGACCGTCTGATCCACCGAGTCAAAGCCTCCGTCGGCGCCATCCGCGCCGGCGGAGGTTTTTCTCGAGTTGACGGGCCGTGATCGCGTGATCTCCGCCACGTTCGCGGTCGCCGACTTCCCCTTCACGCCCGTCCGGTAAAGACTTGTCCCGGAGGGACTTCCCTCCTGGAACGTCGGGGGTCGTCGGGGTGGATGGTTTTCTTGGTCGTGCGCGCGTCACATTGGTCGCGGGCGTGTCTGCAGTCTTGTTGTCAGCATCGTTGAGCGTTCCTGCCGTCGCGGGCGCGACCGGTGGCGCAGAATCAGGTGGCGGTTCGACGGGAACCGTTGGGGGGCACTCGAGTTCGGGATCGTCGCATTCGGGTTCGTCGCACTCTGGTTCGTCGCCCTCTGGTTCGTCGCATTCGGGATCGTCGCATTCGGGATCGTCGAGTTCGGGTTCGGGTGGCTCGTCGGACTCCGAGAATTCGTCGCACGGGAAGGACGGGTCAGCCGGCTCGGGCCCCGGGGGCTCGGGTCCCGGGACCTCGACATCTGGAGGCTCAGGTTCCGAGGGCACCACGCCCGGCCACAAGCGTTCCGGCGAGCAGTCGCCCCACGGAAAGGATCACTCCGACAAGGGTTCCGGCCCCAACGGAGGATCGAAGGGTGACCGGGGCGACCGGGGCGACAAGGGCGATTGCGACGAGGGCGGCGCCGGGACACCGCCGACCACCGAGACGCCACCGGCACCGCCGACTACCGAAGCACCGCCAACTACTGAGGCGCCTCCAACTACCGAGGCTCCGCCCACCACCGAGGCTCCCCCGACCACCGAGGTACCGCCCGCCACGGAAGCACCGCCGACCACGGAAGCACCTCCAACCAGCGAGGTCCCACCCGTCACCGAGGCTCCCCCGACCACCGAGGTCGAGACCGAGATACCCGCGCCCCCGCAGCCGGAGCAGCCGGAGATCGTGCTCCCGCAGTGGCCGACCATCGAGATCATTATCGGCGGTTCGAGCGTCAGCTTCCCGAAGGTCGATCTCCCGCAGATCGGCGGAGGCGGCATCACCCAACCCGGGTCGGGCCCCAAGGGTGAGTCGATCATCGCCGTCACCGGCTCGCGGGGGGATGTCGTCTACGGCTACACCGATTCCCACGGCGGAGGCTTCGTGCCGATGGGCTATCGCGACGCCCTCACGTTCGACACCGGCGTCGGTCTCGCGGCACCCGGTCCCCGGACATATTCCGCCCGCGGCCCTGGCGTTGCCTGGGTTGCTCTCGGTGGCCTCGTCGGCGCAGCAGCATCGGCCGGCGCCGTCGGCGTGTGGCGCCGGCGTGTTCGCGGTGCGTAGGGCGCTGCTTTCGGCGGGATCGGCTGCCTTGTTGATCGTGGCAGCCGCCGGGTGCGGCGCAACGGCGGACGACTCCGTGGGCGTGAATCCCATTGTGACGCTCGCCCCCTCGCTGCCGGTGACCTCGACGCTGATCAACCCGAGCGCAGTCCCGGCCGGTGCGCCGACGCATCTCACTGTCCCGACGCTGGGACTCGACAAGTCGATCCGGACGCTGCCCGCCGAGAGCTGCCCCACCATCGACCCGCCGACACTTGACGATCCGTACTGGCTGCAATGCCGGTCGGCGCCCGGGACCCATTCGGACGGAACGACATTCATCGTCGGTCATGCGGTCGCGCATGGCCACGGCGTGTTCAACGACCTCGGCCGGCTGACCGTCGGCGCCCCGATCATTCTCACCACTGTCCGCGGCGAGCTGACCTACCGCGTCTCATCCCTGACGGCCTATCGCCGCGACGGAGAGATCCAGCGCGCCCGGCAACTTCGTGAACGCGTTCCCGGCCGACTCCTGTTGGTCACCTGCCGGCTCGGTCCCGCGGGCCAACTCACCGACGACAATCTCGTCGTGCAGGCCGACCTCGTCAGCGCAGTTGCCGTACACGGGTAGCCTGTGGACCAGTGGCGGCCGCTCAGTGCAACAGACCGGCGATCTGATCGGCGATCCCTTGTTGCCCAGCAGCATTCGGATGGACCGGCGATGCACCCGAGGCGCCGTTCTGCGGCTCGATCCACCGCTGACCGACCGGTGCGCAGGCGTCGTGGCCCGCAGAGACGTCCGACATGTCCACGAACGTGGCACTCGCCCGTTCCGCGGCGTTCCGGATGGCGTCATTGAGGGTTGCCTGCAGCTCATGCAGATACGCGACATCGCCCGCGGCGATCCGCATGGTCGGATAACAGCCGCCGGTCTCGGGCAGAATCCACGGATAGCCGATCGCGAGGACCTTTGCCTTCGGGGCCTTCTCGCGGACCGCGGCGAAGGACTTCACCAACGCGGGCGAGGTTCGCCGTTCGACGATGTCGGAGTACTCACTGCCGTGGGCCGTCTGGCATGGCGCCCCCTGCAGGTCCGACTCCGCGACCTGAGAACACGCACTGATCGCGGTCGTGTACAAGTCGCTGTCGTTGCCGCCGATCATCACCGTGACCACGTCCGCGTCTGCCGACAGCGCATCCAATTGCGCCGGCACACCGTCGTACTGGGACGTGGTCAGGTCTGCGGTGTCGGCGCCACTACAGCTCACATCGGTCAGCTGGTAGTACTCCGCGGACGCCACCACGTGGGCGAAGTTGCGCGACGACCGCAGACACATGACCGGCGAGCCCTCGACGAGCGGCTCCACACCGGCTGCGGCACTGTAGCTGTCGCCGAGGTTGACCATCTGGGTCTCCGTCGCGGAGGCCGACGTCGGCATGGCCCCGGGCCCGGTGCCGTTGTCATCGTTGCCGCCGCAACCGTTCACGACCACCACCATCGTCGCGACGAACGCTGCCGCCACGGCGCGGCGGACCGTTCCCCGGGTCCGCACTCCGTGTGTCACAGTGCTCATGCGCCGGCTCCCAACATCATCAGCAACAGCTCCGCTCTGGTCCGGGCGTCCGTGAGGTCCACCCCGAGCAGGTCTTCGATCCGTTCGATCCGGTGCCGCAGGGTGTGTCGATGCACACCGGCCGCCGCCGCCGCGACACCCCAGTTCCCGTTGGCCTCGAGGTAGGCCAGCAGGGTCGATCGCAGATCCGTGCCGTGCTCGGCGTCGTGGTCGAGGACAGGTGCCAAGCGCTGCTCGAACGCATCGGTCAGCGCCTGCCGGATCGGATCGCTCGTCAGCAGCGACCGGCTGCCGTACAGATCGACAAGCCTGCCCACCGGCGCGGACCGGCACGCCAACCGCGCCTGCCGCACCGACTCGGACGCCTCACGCAGACCGGTCACCGGGCCGATACCACCGGACACGGGCCCGATCGTGTTGAGCATGGTGAGCAGGCCGTCGGCGAAATCGACCCGGTCGTCACCACGGAGGAGGACGAACACGACGGGGCCGTCGCGATGCACGAACACCGACCGCCATCGATGTTCGAGCTCCTCGACGAGACGTCGGCGGCCGCGGGTCGCAGTCTCCTCATCGGCGAAGGTGAAGGCCACCGCCCGCACCTGTCCAGTCGGGTCTGCGGCGCGCCCGAGGATGCGGTCGATGCCCGGCCCGGCCGGCGCGATCCCGTCGATCACCATCGCGAGGACGTCGTCATGGAGTTCCGCGACGTCGCGGCTGACCTGCCGCGGTTTCACATGTTCGATCGCCAGTAGGGAGATCGCGTGACCGACCAGCATGCGCGCGACATCGTCGAGCGCCGAGGGGCCGAGGACACCGAGGTGCCCGTAGGTGCGACCGCCCGACCCGACTCGCGCGACCGTCATCGTGGCGTCGTCGGTCACCCACACCGCGCCGGCCGACGCGGGATCACGCACCACCAGATCACGGACCCGCTCGAGGTCGACCGGCGGAAGCGCACCCGGCGCCGCGGCAACCACCGCGAGACCGTTGTCGAGCAGCACGACATGCTGATCGACCGCCTCCGCGAGCACGCGAACCACCGCGGCCGACCCACCCGACGCGGCAGCGCGAGTCATCCGGGGCTGCGCCTTGGTCGCGGCGACCAGGCGGGAGGACCGCTGCGCGGCGATCTGATCGAGGACGGTCCGGGCGATGGCTGAGAACGGCACCGGCAGCGGCACCTCGAACAGCGGCAAGCCCAGGGCGTCGGCCTCGTCGGCCATCTCGACCGGAATCGCATCGAACCCGAAACCGAGGCCGAGACCCACGGCCGCGACGCCCACATCGTCGAGGTTCTTGAGGTAATCGCGCCACACGGCCGGGTCGTCACCGAGCCGCAAACCCGTGGTGAGCAGCACCTCGCCGCCCGACAGCCACTCGGCGGCGTCGATCAGCTCGCTGGACACGGCACAGTCGAGCAACCGGTCCAACCCCGCGGCCCCGCCCCGCAGGGTCAACTGCAGACGCCGCTGGGCCATCAACCACCGCACCGTCGCCATGGGGGCAGCCTACCCATCCGATGGACACAATGGAGTGCGTTCGCCGACATCTTGTACAAGTTGGCAGGACACCTCCCGGCGACAGAGGCGAAGACTGGGAACGTGCCCATTCGAGGAGCCAGCACAGAACGAGCGAGGACGAGATGACCACCATCACCCATCGACTGCCCCAGAAGCGCCACCTCGTCACCGAGCTTCCCGGCCCGCGGTCCGTCGCGCTGACCGAACGTCGCCGCACCGCGGTCGCCGCCGGACTGGGGTCGGTGGCGCCGGTCTACGCGGCCGACGCCGACGGTGGCGTCATCGTGGACGTGGACGGCAACTCGCTGATCGATCTCGGCTCGGGGATCGCCGTGACCACCGTCGGCGCCAGCAATCCGGCGGTCGCCGATGCCGTTGCCACGCAGGCACATCACCTGACCCACACCTGCTTCATGGTGACGCCCTACGAAGGCTATGTGGCGGTCGCGGAGAAGCTGAACCACCTGACACCCGGCGATCACGAGAAGCGGACCGCCTTGTTCAACTCGGGCGCCGAGGCGGTGGAGAACGCGGTCAAGATCGCCCGTCTGGCCACCGGGCGCAACGCCGTCGTCGCCTTCGACCATGCCTATCACGGACGCACCAACCTCACGATGGCACTGACCGCCAAGTCGATCCCGTACAAGCACAACTTCGGCCCGTTCGCGCCGGAGGTCTACCGGATGCCGATGAGCTACCCGTTCCGCGATCCGCTCGGCACCGACGGTGTTGCCGCCGCGAACCGGGCGATCAGCATGATGAGCACACAGATCACCGTCGACAGCCTGGCCGCGGTGCTCGTCGAGCCCATTCAGGGTGAGGGCGGATTCATCGTTCCGGCACCGGGTTTCCTGCCGACGCTGGCCGCCTGGTGCCGACGCAACGGGGTCGTGTTCATCGCCGACGAGGTGCAGAGCGGCTTCTGCCGAACCGGCGACTGGTTCGCCTGCGACCACGAGGGTGTGATCCCCGACCTGATCACGATGGCCAAGGGCATCGCCGGAGGGATGCCGCTGTCGGCGGTCACGGGCCGCGCCGACCTGATGGATGCGGTGCACCCCGGCGGTCTGGGCGGCACCTATGGCGGTAATCCGGTGGCCTGTGCGGCCGCGCTGGCCGCGATCGACCAGATGACCACGCTTGATCTGGCCGCCCGGGCGCGACACATCGGCGAGATCGCGATATCGGCGTTGTCGTCGACGGCCGAGAAACTGGCCGCGGACGGCCACGGTGTGATCGGCGAGGTTCGCGGGCGTGGCGCGATGGTCGCCGTCGAACTGGTCCGGCCCGGCACCACCGAACCCGATCCAGAGCTTGCCAAAGCCGTCGCCGCCCAAGCACTCTCACGCGGGGTTCTGGTGCTGACCTGCGGCACCTACGGCAACATCCTGCGGTTGCTCCCGCCTCTGGTGATCGACGACGACCTCCTGCGCGAGGGCCTCGACATCCTCGCCGACGCCCTGACATCGAACCAACCGGTCCACTAGCCGAACCCCGCGCCGGTGGCGCAGCCCGAACCCCGCCGGTCGTCGAGTAGCCCGGCCCCCGCTGGTCGAGCAGCCCGCCCGGCCCCCTCGCTGGTCGAGCAGCCCGCGAGCCCCTAGGGCGAGCGAGCGTATCGAGACCACAGAAGCGCACCGACACCACAGACCCGAAAACCAACCAGAAAGGCTGTGCAATCACATGACCGACAACCCGGACCCGCGAACAGTTCTCGACTCGGTGCCCACCGGACTCTGGATCGATGGTGAATCGGTTCCGTCGAAGTCCGGCGGCACCTTCGCCGTGTACGACCCGGCCACCGAGGAGGCGTTGATCTCGGTTGCCGACGCAACCGTCGACGACGCCGGGCTCGCACTGGACAAGGCCGTCGCCGCCTCCGACGACTGGGCGGGCACCGCACCGCGCGAACGCGGCGAGATCCTGCGTCGCGCCTTCGAACTGCTCACCGACCGCGCCGATCATTTCGCGATGCTGATGACCCTCGAGCTCGGGCGCGCACTGCCCGACAGCCAGGCCGAGACCAAATACGGTACCGAGTTCCTGCGCTGGTTCGCCGAGGAAGCGGTCCGGATCAGCGGCCGCTTCACCGCCGCTCCCGCGGGCACCGGACGAGTCCTCGTCTCGCACCAGCCCGTCGGCCCGTCCCTGGCCATCACCCCGTGGAACTTCCCGCTGGCGATGGGCACGCGCAAGATCGGCCCCGCGCTGGCGGCGGGAAACGTGATGCTGGTCAAGCCCGCCCACGAGACGCCGCTGACAATGCTCGCGCTGGCCGAGGTCTTCGCCGAGGCGGGCCTGCCGCCCGGTGTGCTCTCGGTGCTGCCGACCAGCAATGCCGGCGACGTCTCCACCGCGATCATCACCGATGACCGAATCCGCAAGATCAGCTTCACCGGTTCCACCCCGGTGGGCCGAAACCTGATGGCGCAGGCCGCAGAACGCGTGCAACGCACCTCGATGGAACTCGGCGGCAACGCACCGTTCCTGGTGTTCGACGACGCCGACGTCGACGCGGCCGTCGACGGCGCCTACCTCGCCAAAATGCGCAACGGCGGCGAGGCCTGCACCGCGGCCAACCGTTTTCTGGTGCAGTCCGGTGTGGTCGAGGAGTTCACCGAGAAGCTCACCGAGAAGATGGCCGCGGCCCGGCTCGGCCCCGGATATGAGCAGGGTGTGGACCTCGGTCCGCTGGTCAGTGCCAAGCAGCGCGACAAGGTCGCCGAGATGGTGGACGCCGCCATCGCCGACGGTGCACGAGTTCGACTGGGCGGCAAGACACCCGAGGGCAAGGGATTCTTCTATCCGGCCACGGTGCTCGATCGGGTCGACCCCTACGCCCCGGTCACGCGCGACGAGATCTTCGGTCCGGTCGCGGTGATCAGCAGTTTCGATTCGGAGGCCGACGCCATCAAGGCCGCCAACTCCACCGAGTACGGACTCGCGTCCTACTTCTTCAGCCGCGATCTCGAGCGCTGTATGCGGGTCTCCGCCGCGCTCGATTCCGGGATGGTCGGGGTGAACCGCGGTGTCATCTCCGACCCCGCAGCACCGTTCGGCGGGGTCAAGCAATCCGGCATAGGCCGCGAAGGCGGCAGCGAGGGCATCGAGGAGTACCTGTCGGTCAAGTACATTGCGCTGACCTGAGACCGGGGCCCGACCCGCCGCTGAAACCCGCCCTCGACAGGCCAGCCGTCGGCGATGCGCCGACCACCGGCCCCCGTCGGGCGGTTTTCGGTGACGCGTCGAAGTGCCGGGCGCCCTGACCTAGGCCGGGGTCTGCGCCGCCGCTGAAACCCGCCCTCGACAGACGAGCCGTCGGCGATGCGCCGACCACCGGCCCCTGTCGGGCGGTTTTCGGGTGACGCGTCGAAGTGCCGGGCGCGCTGACCTAGTGGTGTGTATCTGAATTAGTTGGCTACTCGTTCGAGTGTCGTGCGTGCGCGGGCGATTTTGGCCAGGATGGATTCGGCGGTGGCGGTCCACACGTAGGGTTTCGGATCATCGTTGTGGGCGTTGAGGAATGCCTCGATGCTGGCGATCAACTCGGGCACGCTGCCAAAAATGCCGCGGCGAATGTTCTTGTCGGTCAACTCCCGAAACCAGCGCTCGACCTGGTTGAGCCAGGACGACGATGTCGGGGTGAAGTGGAAGTGAAACCGTTTGTGCCGATCCATCCATCGCTTCACCTCGGGATGTTTGTGGGTGGCGTAGTTATCCAGAATCAGATGGACCTCCAACCCCGCCGGCACCTGCTTGTCGATCGTGTTGAGGAACTTGATGAACTCGTTGTGGCGATGACGCGGCAGGCACTGACCGATCACCGAACCGGTCAGCACATCCAACGCCGCGAACAAGGTCGTCGTGCCGTTGCGTTTGTAGTCGTGGGTCATCGTGCCGGCCCGCCCCTCCACCAGCGGCAACGACGGTTGCGTGCGATCGAGCGCCTGAATCTGGCTTTTCTCGTCCATACACAACACGATCGCGTTCTCCGGCGGGTTCACATACAGTCCCACCACATCGATCAGCTTCTCCTCGAACCGCGGATCATTCGACACCTTGAACGAGTCGACCCGATGCGGTTTGAGGTCAAGATCAGACCAAATCCGTTGCACCGTTGAAGGACTCACACCCACCTTCTTCGCCATCGTGCGGCACGACCAATGCGTGTGCCCCGGCGGCGTGGTCGTCTTGGTCAACCTCACGATCTCGGCGATCTTCTCCTCACTGATCGACGAACGTCGACCGCGGCCCTTTCGGATCAACCCCAACCCCGCCAAACCGTCCTCGGCATACCGGTTGCGCCACGCCCGCACCGTGGCCGGGCGCACCCCGACCTCCTCAGCAATCCGAATGTTGGCCACCCCGTCGGCGGCCATCAACAACACCCGAGCCTGCAACACCTGCTGATGCGGCACCCGCTGGCTACGGGTCAACTTCTCCAATGTCTCTCGCTCACCGGCCGACAAAGCCAACGGTGCTGCAGGCGCGCTCATACCGAAATCATACCCAACGACTAGACGATTATTTACGATACACACCACTAGGCCGGGGTCTGGCGCCCCCGGCCCCTGAGGAGCGGGTAGGCGAAGATCACCATTCGCCGGGTGCGTCGACACGCGTGCGACTTTCGGCGATTTCCGTACACTCGTGCACATGCGTATTCGGGTTGCCGCAGTACTCATCGCCGTCTTCACCGCCCTGACCGTGATCGTGGCCGCGCCGGCCCGGTCCGAGGCCGCGCCGGTGGGTGCGGGCAGCTCTGATCTGCTGTCGCCCAACAGTGTCTTCTTATGGCAGAACCCGCCATCGCGCTACATCGTGGTCCTGGGCGCCAAGATGGGCACGTTCGGGCAGACCCCGGGCATCCTCGAACAGCGGATGAATGTCGCTGCCGGACTTGCCCGATCCCACCCTTTCAACCGGATGGTCGTGTCCGGCGGCAACACCTGGTGGCTGCCGGTGTCCGAGGCGCAGTTCATGAACCTCGGCCTGATGCGGCGGGGCGTGCCGGTGTGGCAGATGGTCAACGAGGGCGCGTCGACCAGCACGGTCCAGAACGCCACCAACACCGTCGCGATGCTCAAGCGGATGGGCGCGACCGGCGCCTTGATCGTGACCAACGGTTTTCACATGCCGCGGGCCATGAAGGACTTCCGGACGGCCGCCGCGAAACAGCACGCGCGTCTCGAGTTCCGCCCGGCCTACGCCTGATGCAGCCGCCTGACGCAGCCGCCTGATCCGGCCGACGAGCCAGTCGCCACTCAGTCGTGCGGCGCGACCATCGTGGTGGTGAAGGTCATCCGGTCGCCGCGGTAGAGCGATCGACGGTGTTCGATGGGGATGCCGTCCTGGTCGTAGGACACCCGGTTGAGCAGGAACATCGGCGTTCGGGCGTCGACGGTGAGCAGCGCGGCCTCACGCGCGTCGGGCAGTGTCGAGTCGATGGTGTCCTCGGTGCGTCGGAACTCGATGCCGCGCTCGATGATCGCCGCATACAACGACGAGGTGGTCTCGAAGGATTCCTCGAGACCCGGATACCGCGCCGCCGGTAGCCGGGTGCATTCCAGACCGACGCGCACATTGTCGGTGGTCAGGACGCGTTCGAGCTGCAGGATCGGATCGCCGGGGGCGATCGCGAGATGCCCGGCGAGCTCGTCATCTGCCTCCAGATGGCTCCACCCGACGAGGATGCGGCTGGCCGGACGTCCTCGGTCGCGGGCGGCCTCGGTATAGGACCCGATCATCAGGGGTTGCAGGATCTTCGGGCCCGCGACGACCGTGGCACGCCCGCGGCGCTCGATGCGCCCGGCGAGGAGGAGTTCCCGCAGCGCCTGGCGGACGGTTTCCCGGGCCACCGAATACTGTTCGGCGAGGTCGCGTTCGGCCGGCACCGGGTCACCCTCGGCCATGCCGTCGAGCACCGTCTCGAGCTGCGCGCGCACGACCTGGTGTTTGAGAACCCGGGGCTCGGCGGCGAACGTCATACCCCGACGATACCGGGGTGCCGGTCTAGACCAACTCGACATGCGGCGGGCGTCAGCTTTTCCAATGGATGGATGTGACGTTGTGCACCCGTGGTGCGGATTGGGAGGTTGTGTCACACCACCCAGGCCGACCTCAGGAGAGCCGATGAACGTTACCGTCGTGACGCACGACAACCCGACCACAGCCCAACCGACCGACGTCGCGAAGACACCCACGAAGGCGGCCCTCGCGTCGTTTCTCGGAAGTGCGCTCGAGTACTACGACTTCTTCATCTACGGTTCGGCAGCCGCCCTCGTCTTCGGGCACACCTTCTTTCCCGAGGGCAACGATGCGATCGGAACGGTCGCCGCACTCGCGACCTTCGGCGTGGGCTATGTGGCCCGGCCGATCGGCGGTATCGTGCTGGGCCACTTCGGTGACCGGCTGGGCCGCAAGAGGATCCTCCTGTTGACGCTACTCATCATGGGCCTGTCGAGCCTGGCCATCGGATTCTTGCCCACCTACGACCAGATCGGCATCGCTGCGCCGGTCCTGTTGGTGCTCTGCCGTCTCGCCCAGGGCTTCTCCGCCGGCGGTGAGGCAGCCGGTGCCAGCACGTTGACCCTCGAACACTCCCCGGAAGGACGTCGTGCGTTCTTCACCAGCTTCACGATGACCGGCTACGCCGCCGGAATGGTGCTCGCCACGCTTGTGTTCATCCCCGTCGCGGCATTGCCGAAGGACCAGCTCGACGCCTGGGGTTGGCGAATCCCGTTCTGGTGCAGCGCCGTCGTGTTGATGGTTGCCTATTTCGTCCGCACCAGGCTCGACGAAACCCCGGTGTTCGAGCAGTCACGCGAGCATGCCGAGGTCCAGAAGCTGCCCGTGGTGACCGTCCTGACGACACAGTGGCGCGACGTCCTGCGGATCGCGCTGTGTTCGCTGTTCGCCGTCGGCCAGACCGTGTTCACCGTCTTCGGGCTGGCCTACGCCACCGGGCCGGACGCCGGCATCGGCCGCAGCACGATGCTGTGGGCGTCGTCGGTATCGATCGCCGGCTCCATCATCGCGATTCCGTTGCTGGCCAGGTTGTCCGACCGCGTTGGTCGACGTCCGGTGTGGATCGTCGGCGCTCTCGGCTGCGCCGTGACGATGTTCGCGTACTTCTGGGCCATCTCGGTCGGGTCGACGCCGCTGATCTTCGGTGCCGCGCTGCTGACGATGACGCTGTTCTACTCGATGGTCAACGGCCTGTGGCCGAGCTTCTTCACCGAGATGTTCGCCGCGCCCGTGCGCTACTCCGGCTTTGCCGTTGGCACGCAGATCGGCTTTCTCATCGCCGGCTTCGCCCCCGCGATCGGCTGGGCATTGCTGGGGACGGGCACCAACGCGTGGGTGCCGGTGGCGGTGTTCACCGCCATCTGCATGCTCATCTCCTCGGTCGCGGCGTTCACCGCCCGCGAGACCTACCGGGTGCCGCTCGCCGAGCTCGGGAATCCGTCGACTCCGCGCGAGTAGCCGGAGGACAATGAGGCGATGTCTCGGACACCGACAGGAGAATCGGTCACTGCCCGCGTCGTGAGGGTGTTGTCCTCGTTCGACGCGGACACACCGTCCCTCTCGGTGTCCGACATCGCGCGCCGGTCCGACCTCCCCGTCGCGACCGCACACCGCATCGTCGGCGAGCTGGTGAAGTACCGCCTTCTCGAGCGCAATGACACGCGGATCAGCATCGGTGTGCGGATGTGGGAGCTGGGCGCCCGCGGCTCGCACACCTTGAGCTTGCGCGAGGCCGCCTTGCCGTTCATGGAAGACGTGAACGCCGCGATCAAGCAGCACACCCAGCTCGGCATCCTGGACGGCAACGAGGTCCTCTTCCTCGAACGCCTCTCCACGCGTGGATCCGTCGTCAATGTCACCAAGATCGCCGGACGTCTCCCGGTCCACGCCTGCTCGTCCGGACTGGTCTTGTTGGCCAGTGCCCCCGCCGACGTCCAGAATCAGTTGTTGTCACAGCCGCTCGAGCGCTACACCGACGCGACCATCACCGACCCCGCACAGATGCGACGTCTGCTCGGCGAGGTCCGCAGCCAGCACTTCGCCGTCGCCCGGGGGCTGATCACGCCGGGGGCCACCGGAGTCGCCGTCCCCGTCCGCGACAGCACCGGCGGCGCGGTGATCGCCGCACTGTCCGTCGTGATCCCGAATGATCAGGCGAACCCGCAGGCGGTCGTCGCGGCGCTGACCACCGCGGCGCGCGGCATCACCCGCGCGATGTCGCGCGGATCGCGACCCTGAACAAACCTTTCCATCCATTGGAGTCCGGCTGTGACCCCGGTCTCGGGTCGGCCAGAGTGGGTGTCACCACCCAAGGACAACGGTCGCGAAGCCGGCAGTCGGAATCAGCTGTATATCAACGCTTTCGCACATTCTGACCGTGTTCCGCCCTCAGAAAGGTGAAAACAGATGAGCTCGAAAACGGTCAAGTGTGACCTGCTGGTCATCGGCTCCGGAGCTGCCGGCATGGCTGCCGCCCTCAAGGCGGCCGCCGACGGCCACAGCGTGATAGTCGCGGAGAAGTCGACCTGGCTCGGCGGGACCACCGCCATCTCCGGCGGCTGGGCCTGGGTTCCCGGCAACAAGCAGGGTGTCGCGCAGGGCGATACCCGTGCCGAGATCGAAACCTACATCCGCGCACTCGCCAAGGACTGCTACAAGACCGAGATGGTCGACACCTTTCTCGACGAGGTGCCCGAGGCGATCGACTGGCTCGAAACCGAGACAGACGTCGAATTCGTCTATCCGGAAATGGCTCCCGACTATCAGATGGATGCGCCGGGAGCGAAGCCGTCGGGGCGCGCGATCTCGGGCAAGGTCGTCGACGCACGCATCCTCGGCGAGAACCGGCTGCGGCTGCGGCCCTACCTCGACACCTACACGGTCTTCGGCTACATGCCCGAGGTCGGCCCGGACATCGCGGAGTTCCTCCATGCCAACCGGTCACTGAAATCCTTTGCCTACGTGTCGAAGAAGCTGCTCAAGACATGGGCCGAGACGGTGGTGTGCCGCCGTTCGTTCGACCGGACCAACGGCAATTCACTGATGGTGCGGATGGTGGCGTCGGCCGCCAAGCTCGGTATCCGCATGTGGACCGAGACGCCCGTGACGAAGATCGTGCAGTCGGAGAACGGGATCGTCACCGGCGCCGTGCTCGGCGGCGCGCACGCGGCAACGGTGCAGGCACGTCTGGGTGTGGTGATCGCGGCCGGTGGGTACTCCTCCGACGCAGCCATGCGCGCCGAGTTCTGGCGCCACGATCCCCACGGCGACAACCACTTCACACCCACGGTCGGCCACGACGGCGACAATGTGCGCCTGGCCGCACCGCTCGGCGGGCACGTGGACACCGATGTCCACGAGCCGGCCGCCTGGGCTCCGGTGACCGTGTTCACCGGACTGCGCGGACACCAGCGCATCTTCCCGCATCTGCGCGCATTCGGATTGCCGGGCCTCATCGCAGTGAACCGCAAGGGCGAGCGCTTCGCCAACGAATCGAGCTCGTACCACGACTTCGGCATGGCGATGATCCAGGAGAACGCCGGCCAGGACGAGACATTCGGCTACATCATCGCCGACTCGAAGGCCATGAAAAAGTACGGTATCGGCTACGCGAAGCCCTGGCCCATCCCCCAGGGATATTTCAAGAAGACCGGCTTCCTGCACAAGGCCGACACCGTCGAGGAACTCGCCCGCACCATCGGTGTCGACGCCACCGGACTGAAACAGACACTGGCAGAGTTCAACTCCGGCGCAGCCAAGGGCGAGGACCCCAAGTTCAACCGCGGATCCAACTGGTTTCACCACTTCAAGGGCGACATGGAGCACAAGCCGAACCCGAACCTCGAACCGCTCGACCGGGGCCCGTACTACGCGGCCAAGATCGAGATGGGCGACCTCGGGGCCTACTCCGGCCTGGCCGTCGACCGGCACAGTCAGGTGCTCGACGACGACAACCAGCCGATCCCGGGCCTGTACGCGGCGGGTTCGGCCGCCGTCAGCATCTTCGGCGGCGGCTACCCCGGCTACGGCGCCAACATCGGGCCTGCCCTCGTCTTCGGCTACACCATCGGACGCGACGCCGAGGTTCTCGCCTCGCTGCGCGGCGAAACCGCCACACCGGCTGTCCTGGAAGAGGTCTGACATGACGTTCTTCCTTGTCCGATACCGCTATACCGATGACAGCGCCGGCCGCGACACGCACCGGCCCGACCACAAGCGCCACCTGGCCGACGCGGCCGACCGGGGGCTGATCCTCGGGTCGGGACCGTTCGCACCGGACGAGCAGCCGGGCGCAGCCATGATCTATGCGTCGGCCACACGCCAGGCCGTGATCGACGTCGTCGAAGGCGACCCGTTCCACGTTCACGGGCTCATCGCGTCGTATGAGGTCACCGAATGGATTCCGATGATCGGCCGGTGGGCCGTCGCAGCAGCAGGAGGTCGGTCATGACAGGTCGAGTGGCCGGCAAGATCGCCATCGTCACCGGGGCCAACGGCGACTTGGGCGGTGCCACCGCGCGAATGCTCGCCCGAGAAGGAGCCCGGGTCGCGGCCTTTGACCTCAAAGTGCCGGACGCACCGTTCGACTCCACGGACATCACCTCGTTCGCCGTGGACGTCACCGACGAGTCCAGCGTGGCCGAGACGGTCGCGGTCGTGACTCAGACCATGGGTGTTCCGGACATCCTGGTCAACTGCGCAGGCATCATCGGGCGTCCCGCCCCGTCGCACGAGGCCTCCGTGGGCGAGTTCGATCAGATCTTCGACGTCAACGTCAAAGGCGTCTGGCTGATGACCAAACACGTGGTGGGCCACATGATCGATCGACAACAGGGCAGCATCATCAACTTCTCGTCGATCCACGGGCTGACCGGCGGATCCAACGTCCCGCTCTACCACGCGTCGAAAGGCGCGGTGCGGCTGCTGAGCAAATCGGACGCCGTCACCTACGGGCCGGCCGGGATCCGCGTCAACTCCATCCATCCCGGTTCGATGCGCACGGCGATGAGCAGACGATCGGCCGAGGGCAGCCCGCTGGGCGCCGAGGAGTACTACCGGCGCCTGGTGTCGGGAAATCCGCTCCCGCGACAAGGAGAGCCCGACGAGATCGCCTATGGAGTTCTCTATCTCGCATCGGACGAGTCGGGGTTCACCACCGGCACCGAGCTGGTCGTCGATGGAGGCTACACGGCGCACTGAGGGCCCTACCCCGGGCACCGAAGGCGGACTACCCTCGATGACAGACCCGGCACACAGCTGGGCCCACACCGCTGGACCCTCCGGATTCGCGGCGATCCGGAATCGAGGACGCTTCGATGTCATCACCCGACGAGCAACTCGAAATCATGGTGGGCGTCGACGGCTCATCGTTCTCCCTCGCCGCGACGGAGTGGGCCGCGCACGACGCCGAGGCGTGGGACATTCCCCTCCGGTTGGTTCACGTGGTGTCCCCGCTGGTGCTCTCGGCATGGCCCGAGGAACTGAAACCCGAGGACTTCGCGGAGCGGGTGAACGATGAAGCCAACCGGATGATCGACGCCGCCCACCAGGTCGCGGTCGAATCGATGTCGTCCGATCGGACGCCACCGATCGCCACCGAGGTGATCGGTGGGCACATCGTGCCGACCATGGTCGAGCTGTCGCGCAAGGCCGCCATGTTCGTGGTGGGCTGTCGGGGTCAGACCGCGGCTGCGCGGGCCATACTGGGGTCGGTCAGTTCCGAGCTGGTGCATCACGCGCACTGCCCGGTGGCCGTGATCCACGACGAGGCCCCGCACAAGCAACGCTCGGCCGAGGCGCCGGTGGTGGTCGGCGTCGACGGGACACCCGAGTCGCAGCGAGCGGCCGAGCTGGCATTCGCCGAGGCGTCGCGTCGTGGTGTGGGCGTCGTCGCGATGCACGCGTTCAGCGACATGGGTCCGATCAATTTCGGCTCCCTCAACTGGGCACCGATCGAGTACCGCAACATCAAGGCCGCCGAGGAACAGGTGCTTGCCGAGCGTATGGCCCCCTACCGGCAGATGTATCCCGACGTCGACGTCCGCCTGGTCGTCGCCCCCGACCGGGCGGCTCACCGATTGCTCGAGGTCGCCCTGAACGCCCAGCTCGTGGTGGTGGGAAGCCATCGCCACAGCGGATTCGCGGCGATGGTGCTGGGCTCGGTCAGCGGTGAGGTCGTCAACGCGGCCGAGGTCCCCGTGATCGTCGTCCGTTCTGGTCTAGACCAAATGGTCTGACACTGTTAACCCGCCGTTCGTCCTGACGGCACCTTTTGGTCTATACCAAACCGCACGCTGTCCTCATGCAGACAGCAACATTGGTCGTGTTCGACATGGCCGGAACGACAGTCACCGACGACGGACTCGTGGTCGCCGCGTTCGAGGCCGCCGCAACCGCGGTCGGTGTACCCGCCGCAGGTCCCGAGCGCGACCGGGCACGACAGTATGTGCACGACACCATGGGTCAGTCGAAGATCGAGGTGTTCCGCGCGCTCTTCGAGTCCGACGAACGCGCCGCCACCGCCAACGCCGTCTTCGAGCGCGCCTACACCGACGCCATCCCGGGAGGCGTGAAGGCGGTGCCGGGCGCTGCCGAAATGATCACCCGCCTGCCGGCCGCGGGAATCGCGACCGCGTTCACCACCGGCTTCAGCCCCTCCACCCAGCAACGAGTCCTCGACGAACTCGGCTGGACCGATCTGGTCGACATCGTGCTGTCACCGGGCGACGGCACCCGCGGCCGCCCCTACCCCGACCTGGTGCTGCGGGCGGCCCTCGCGGCGCAGGTCACCGACGTCGCCGACATCGTGGTCGTCGGCGACACCGCCAGCGACATGGTGACCGGCCGCCGGGCCGGCGCCGGCGTGGTCGTCGGCGTCCTCACCGGCGCCCACGACGAACATGCCCTGCGCACCGCGGGAGCCACACACGTGCTCCCCTCGGTCGCAGAACTCTCCGAGATCGTCCTCTGACCCGCTCACCGAATCGTCGAGAAAGGCTTGTTCCCATGAGAATTCGCTCCCGCCGTATCGTCGCCGCCGCAGCCCTCGCCGCGTCTCTCGCCCTGGTCGCCTCCGGATGCTCCGGTTCCGACGACGACTCCACCAACGCCGAGGGATTCCCCGACACCATCACGCTGGCGGCCGTCCCCGCCGAGAACTCGACCGACATGAAGGCCAGCTACGAGCCGGTGATCAAGACGATCGAGGCCCAGACTGGATCGAAGGTCGACTTCGTGCAGGCCTCCGACTACGCCGGCGTCGTCGAGGGCATGATCGCCGACAAGGTCGACCTCGCATTCTTCGGGCCGTTCGCCTACGTCGTGGCCGGCATCAACGGCGCCCACATGACCCCGCTCGGCGCGGTCATCAAGGAGAAGGGCGGCGAGCCCGGATACAAGTCCTATGGCCTCACCCAGGCGAACAACACCTCGATCAACGGGCTCACCGACTTTGCCGGCAAGAAGGTCTGCTTCGTCGATCCCAGCTCGACGTCGGGATTCCTCCACCCGACCGCCGGGCTGATCGAGGCCGGCGTCATCAAATCCGGTAGCGAGCAGGATGTCTCGGCCGGCGTCACCCCCATCTACGCGGGCGCACACGACGCGTCGGCACTGGCCATCGCGTCGGGCCAGTGCGACGCGGGCTTCGCCTTCGACACGATGGTCGACAAGACCATGATCGAGAAGGGCGACCTGAAGCCCGGTCAGCTGAAGACCGTGTGGAAATCCGACACGATCGCGGGTTCGGTGTTCGCGGCCAACGACTCCCTCGGAACCGAGGCCATCGACAAGCTGAAGAAGGTCTTCACCGAGGACGTCAACGTCGATGCGATGACCGCGGCCGGTTACTGCACGGGCGAGCAGTGCCTGTTCACCGACGAACGCGCGTGGGGCGTGGTGCCCGCCCAGGACTCCGACTACGACGGGGTCCGGCACGTCTGTGACGTCACCAAATCCGAGAAGTGCCAGGGCTGACATGACACCGACGCAGACACCCCCGCACGTGGCCGGCGACGACCGTGTGGTCCATGTCAGGCACCTGACGAAGAAGTTCGACGGCACGGCGGCGCTCGAGGATGTGTCGCTCGACGTCCACCGCAGCGAGCTCGTCGTGTTGCTCGGACTGTCCGGGTCGGGAAAGTCGACGTTCCTCCGATGCCTCAACGGGTTACACCCGGTGACGTCGGGCAGCGTCGAAGTGCGTGGGGTGCGCGTCGATCTCGCCGGTGGACGGGATGTGCGGACGTTGCGCCGCGACGTCGGCTTCGTCTTCCAGCACTTCAATCTCGTCGGCCGACTGAGCTGTATCGAGAACGTGCTCATCGGCGGCCTCGGGCGACTTCGGTTCCCGCGCTACGGCTCTCTGACCTACCCCACACGGATGCGGGCCGAGGCGCTCGGGCATCTGGACCGGGTCGGACTCGCCGACCTCGCCGAACGTCGCGCCGACACCCTGTCCGGCGGCCAGCAGCAGCGGGTGGGCATCGCCCGGACATTGATGCAGCGGCCCAAACTGCTGCTCGCCGACGAACCGGTGGCCTCGCTGGACCCGGAGAATGCGGGCGTGGTGATGGATCTGCTGTTCCAGGTGTGCATGGAGGAGAAGCTGACCGTCATCTGCACCCTGCACCAGGTCGACCTCGCGATGGGATGGGCGCACCGGATCGTCGGGCTCCGTTCGGGTCTCAAGGTGCTCGACCGCCCGACCGTGGGACTCGGCCGCGACGACGTGATGTCGATCTATGAGCGCGTCGACCCGTTGTCCGAGCCGGCGGCGAGCAAGGCGACCCGACCGTGGTGAACACGCTGCTGACCGACCGCCCCTCCGAGGACGAGCAGAAGCGGGCCAGAGACCGGGGTCGGCACTCCCGGCTACTGATGCCGGCCCTGGCGGTGGGCGCTCTCGTGGTCACCGCCATCTCGGCCTGGTACATCGACTTCGCACCCGGCACGCTGTTCGCCGGACTCGACGACATCGCGAACCTGCTCGAGCGAATGATCCCGCCGCGCATGGACGATCCGGGCCGGATCGGGGAACTCGCCTTCGAGACCTTGCTGATGGCGTTGTTGGGGACGGTACTGGCCGCGATCGCCTCACTGCCGTTGGCATTTCTCGCCGCCCGCAACACCTCTCCCCATCCGATTGTCCAGGCGATCGCCCGTGGGGTCATCACGTTCTGCCGGGCGATGCCCGACCTGCTGTTCGCGGTGTTGTTCGTGCGGGCGCTCGGGATCGGCATACTCCCCGGCGTGCTCGCCCTGGCACTGCACTCGATCGGCATGCTCGGCAAGCTGTTCGCCGACGCCATCGAGGAGACCGACGTCGGACCGCGGGAGGCGGTGCGCTCCGTCGGCGGCGGATACCTCCGGGAGATGATCAATGCGGTTGCACCGCAATGCGTGCCGTCCTGGATCGGTGCGTTCGTCTACCGCATCGACATCAACCTGCGGATGTCGGTGGTCCTCGGCTTCGTCGGCGCCGGTGGCATCGGGTTCGCATTACAGGATGCGTTGCGCGGCCTCATCTATCCACGCGCACTGGGCATCGTGCTGGTCATCCTGGTGATCATCACGGCCATGGAACTGATCGCGATCGCGGTGCGGCGGATGCTGCTCAGTCCCGACGGCGCGAACCCGAGACGCGAGCGGATCGCACGCACGACGTTCTCCGTCGGCATCGCCGCATCGACGCTGGCATCGCTGGTCGTCCTGCACATCTCACCGTGGTCGTTGGTGACCTGGGTCGGTCCGTGCTTCGAAGTGTTCGGCAAGATGATCCCGCCGAACTTCGGCGCTCTCGACGGCCAATTGTTCACCGCGGCAACCCAGACCGTCGCGATCGGCATCGTCTCCACCGCCATCGGTGCGGTGCTGTCGATACCGGCGGGCATCTGTGCGGCCCGCAACGTGACGCCGCACGTCACGGTCTACTGGTTGGCCCGGGCCTGGATTCTGGTGGTCCGGTCGGTCCCCGAACTGATCCTCGCGGTGGTGTTCGTGGCGGCACTCGGCCTGGGCCCCGTCGCCGGCACCTGTGCACTGGCGATCGGGTCGATCGGATTCCTCGCCAAGCTCGTCGCCGATGCCGTCGAGGAGATCGACCCCGGCCCGATGGAGGCCGCCCGATCCGTCGGATGTGGTTGGTGGAAGACGCTGTTCGCCGCGGTTCTTCCGCAGGCGATGCCCTCCGTCATCGGTTCGGGCCTCTACCTGCTCGACGTCAACATCCGCACCTCGACGGTGCTCGGCATCGTCGGCGCAGGCGGTATCGGCTTCCTGCTGTTCGAGTCGATCCGTACCCTCAACTTCGACGTCGCCGGCGCCATCGTCATCGTCGTGTTCGTCATCGTCTTCACCATCGAAAGGTTGTCCGGTTGGATACGCTCACGCCTCGTCTGACCCGGGCCGCGATCTGGCGGGGTTCCTCCGTCGACGTCGAGAGCGTCCCCGTCCCGTCTGTCGGCCACGGCGAGGTACTCGTGCGAGTGCGGTTGGCCACGGTGTGCGGGAGTGACCTGCACACCGTGGCCGGCCGGAGGAGCGCACCGGTCCCGTCGATCCTCGGTCACGAATCCGTCGGCGAGGTGATCGCGGTCGGCGCCGGCGCACCCGCGGCGCCCGGGGCACGCGTGATCTGGTCGGTCACCGTGGCGTGCGGCGACTGTGACCGGTGCCGTATCGGTTTCACTGCCAAGTGTCTGCGTGTGCGCAAGGTGGGACATGAGTCCTACGACGGCGACTGGCCGCTCTCGGGCGGCTACGCCGAGCACATCCTGTTGCCGCGGGGCACCGCGGTCGTGTCGGTTCCCGACGACGTTCCAGATGCGGTGGCCGCGCCCGCCGCGTGTGCGACCGCGACCGTGATGGCCGCTGTCGAGGCGGCCGGTGACGTGCGGGACCGACGCGTGCGGATCGGGGGCGCCGGCATGCTCGGGGTGACGGCGGCCGCCGTCTGCGCCGACCTGGGCGCCGACGTCGTCATCACCGACCGACACGCCGACCGCCTCTCCCTGGCCGAGTCCTTCGGTGCGAGTGCGGATCACGGCGGTCGGGTCGATGTCGCGATCGATTTCACCGGGTCGAGTGATGCGGTCTGCGAGGCGTTCGAACGGCTCGACGTCGGCGGCACGTTGGTGATCGCCGGGTCGGTGACACCCGGGCCCGCGCTGCACGTCGATCCCGAACGGGTGGTGCGCAACTGGCTCACCATGCGTGGGGTGCACAATTACGAACCCCGACACCTGCAGCAGGCCGTCGACTTCCTGCACCGCACCCTCGACGTCTACCCGTGGATGTCGCTGGTGACCGAGCCGGTGGCGCTCGCCGACATCGCCGCCGCGCTCACGCCGCCGCCACCCGGCAAGCTGCGGGTTGCAGTCGCGCCTTGAACAGCGTGCGACCTGCCGGCGAACCGTGAGTGCGCGCGCCCCGGGGAACCGGTTGCGCCGATCCCGCGTCCAAGACCCATGACCAGCTTCGCAACGCTCGACGGCGCGGTGAATCGCGCCGAGCTCCTTGCCAACGGCTTCGCCGACCACGAGGTTCGCGCCGCGGTGCGCGCAGGCGTCCTCGACACGTTGGCGCCGGGAGTCCTGATCCGCCCCGAGCTCCTCGACGGCACGCGCGAGCAACGCCATCGCGAGCTCGTCAAGGCCTGGCTGCGCCGATCATCGAAACCCGGGCGCGCCCTGACCGACGTCTCGGCACTGGCCGTGCTCGGATTACCGGTGTGGGGTCTGAACACCTCCCGGGTGGTGCTCGCCGATCCCGGCCTGGGCCCCGGATTACGGTCGACGAAGCTCGTACGCCTGGTGAGCGACACGCGCCCACCGTCGCTCACGGTGGTGAACGGACTGTCGGTCCAGTCCCCCGCGCGTGTCGTCGTCGACCTCGCGCGGACCGCGCCGCGGGTTGCGACGATCGTCGTCGGCGACGCGGCACTCCACCAGGGGCTCTGCACCGTCGACGAGCTGGGGAACGAGCTGGATCTGGCTGCCGGGATGAAGGGCATCGCACGGGCACGTCGCATCGTCGGGGAGTTCAACGGCCTGGCGGAGTCGGTACTCGAGTCGCGGAGTCGCATCACGATCATCGATGCCGGCCTCCCCGTTCCCGAACTGCAGGTCGAAATCTACGATACGTTCGGGAGATTCATTGCGCGCGTGGACTTCTATTGGCGCAGTCATCGGGTGGTCGGCGAGTGCAACGGCTTGATGAAGTATTCCGGCGACGACGGCATCGGCCGGGTGCTGCACGAAAAGGCCCGGGCCGACGCGCTCGTCGAGCACGGGGACTGGCCCATCAACTGGGGCTGGACCGACCTGGACAAGCCGGAGCGGCTCATCGCCCGACTCCGCGCGATGCTGCCCGAGACAGACACAACGCCTGTCGCCGAACACATGTGACGCGGCACGTGTGTCTGACGACAGGCGTTGTATCTGGTATCAGGCGACCGGCGCCCAGCCGATCAGCGCAGCAGCGCGCGGCTCATCACGACGCGCTGGATCTGGTTGGTGCCCTCGTAGATCTGGGTGATCTTGGCGTCACGCATCATCCGCTCGACCGGGAAGTCGCGGGTGTAGCCGGCACCGCCGAACAGCTGCACGGCGTCGGTGGTGACCTCCATCGCGACGTCGGAGGCGAAGCACTTCGACGCGGCGGAGATGAACCCGAGGTTCTTCTCACCCCGCTCGGCGCGGGCGGCCGAGGTGTAGACCATGAGGCGGGCGGCCTCGACCTTCATCGCCATGTCGGCGATCATGAACTCGACACCCTGGAACTTGCTGATCGACTGGCCGAACTGCTTGCGGTCCTTCACGTATTCGATCGCCTTGTCGAGCGCACCCTGCGCGATGCCGACGGCCTGCGCGCCGATCGTCGGGCGGGTGTGGTCGAGGGTCTGCAGCGCGGTCTTGAAGCCGGTGCCCTCGTCGCCGACGATGCGGTCCTCGGGGATGGTGCAGTCCTCGAAGTAGAGTTCGGCGGTGGGCGAGCCCTTGATGCCGAGCTTCTTCTCCAGCGGGCCGACCGTGAAGCCCGGGTCGTCCTTGTGAACCATGAACGACGAGATGCCGTTGGCACCCTTCTCCGGATCGGTGACCGCCATGACGGTGTACCAGGTCGACTTGCCGCCGTTGGTGATCCAGCACTTGGAGCCGTTGATGACCCAGTTGCTGCCGTCCTTGCGGGCGCGGGTCTTCATCGACCCGGCGTCGGAGCCGGCCTCACGCTCGGAGAGCGCGTACGACGCCATCGCCTCGCCGGATGCGATCGAGGGCAGCACCTGCTTCTTGAGTTCGTCGGAGCCGTTGAGGATCAGTCCCATCGTGCCGAGCTTGTTGACGGCCGGGATCAGCGACGACGAGGCGCACACGCGGGCGACCTCTTCGATGACGATGCACGCGGCGACGGAGTCGGCTCCCTGGCCGTCGTACTCCTCGGGGACGTGGATCGCGTTGAACCCCGACGCCACGAGGGCATCGAGTGCCTCCTGCGGGAACCTCGACTTCTCGTCGACGTCTGCGGCGTGGGGCTCGATCTCCTTCTCGGAGAGCGCGCGGATCGCCTCACGCAGCGCGACGTGCTCCTCGGGAAGTTCGAAGACGGAAAAGTCGGGGTTACCGAACGCCATGATCACTCCTATCGGCAAGATGGCTACGCAAGCGCTTCGACGACACTGCGTGCCAATGTCCTGTTCCAGTGTAGTGCAGCACGGCACTGAGTGCCATGTCAATCTCGTTCGACGACACTTTCATTATTCGCGCTCGGGGTGGTCGGCGCGCAGTTGTTCGCCGACCCGGCGTGCGATCTCCGCCGGCGACGTCCCCGCGGGGTAGGTGACGACAGAGACGACGGTGTCGGCGACCCCTCCCGGCTGTGCACCACCGCCCGTGGCCCAGCCGCGGAAAGCCGTCCGCACGTGGTCGAGTTCGGTGCGCAACCGCTCGAGCGTCGCGTCCTCGTCGCCACGGATCATCGCGCGGAGCAGGAAGTTGTGGGCGCTGGTGACCGCGGCGGCGTAGCTGACGATCCGCACGGGCGATTCATCAGGCAGTCGCAGACGCAGGAAATCCTCGAAGAGCCGTTGATACCGATAGGTGGTGACCAGCTCCCGATCGCGTAGGGCCGGGACCTCCTGAACGACCCGGATGCGCCGCACCGCCATCTCACGAGCATCACGGAAGTGCACGAAGACCAGCTCGGCCCCGGTGCAGACGGCGGTCCACGGATCGTCGTGAGCTGCGTCGAGATGCGACCTGACCTGGCCGAGCAGCGACTCGTGGTCGGCGAAGATCACGTCTTCCTTGGCCCCGAACTGTCGGAAGAACGTACGCCGCGAGATCCCCGCGGCCGCCGCGATCTGTTCGACCGTCGTGGATTCGTATCCGCGCTCGGCGAACAGTCGGATCGACTCGGCGACCACGTGGACCCGGAAGGCCGCCGAGTCGGGGGAGCCCGTGTCCGATGCGATCGACATGGCACTCAGTATCACCGACGACGCGCCCGCTGCGCCGGGAGGTCGGCGACCCGGGGATACCGCACAGGACCTCGGAGGAGAAGGTTACGGGCAGGCGAACCATGCGCGTCTCGGACTGCCGCCGACGCCCAGGTGCGGTGCAATGGCGGTGTGACGCTCCCGCAGAACGGCATCCACCGGACGCATACGGTCGCCACATCGTCGGTGGTCGGCTCGATGGCCCGTGCCGACCACCTGGGCAAGCGGCCGATCCGGCTGGTCCTGGTACCCGCGCTGATCATCGGGCCGGTCCTGATCGCGCTCGTCGAGTGGCATTCGGCCGGTACCTCAGTCGAGCTTGCCGACATCGCGCTGCCGGTGGTTGTCGGCGCTGTCGTCCTCGCGATTCTGGCCGTCATCGTGCTGCGCGCAACAGCGTCGTGGCACTGGCGGCGGACACTTCCGGAGGACACCCCGATCTTCGCGGATTTCGGTTCGGAGTGGATCGGTGTCGGATGGCAGGACACCTACACCGCGGTGGCGGTGTCCCAGATCACCCAGGTGCGGCGGTTCGGCGCGGCACTGAATGTCAGCGGCGGCGGGACCAGCCTGGTCATCCCGGTCGACCTGGTGCCCGAGCCCATCGCGGCCGACCTCCTGCGCCGGTTCGGGCGTCGGCGCGCACCGACGTCGGGCACCCCGCCGACGCGGGTACTGCCGTCGCCACGCCCTACTGCGTCATCGCCGGATGTGGACGGAACCATCCGGACGCAGACCGTGGCCGATGAAGGCCTGGCCGCCAGGCTGTCGGCGACGATGCGACGCATCCCGTCGACCCGGCTCGCCTTGCTGGTCACGCTCCTCGCGTTAATGCTCACCATGGTGTTCCTGCTCGATGGAATGCAGACCAGCACTGATTGGCTGATCACCGGCATGACCGTCGCCGCGATCGTGGTCATCCTCGGCCACGTCCTGTGGTTCGGCGGAGCGTCGCGATTCCGCAGCCTCGTGCCGGCAGGGACGACGATCTTCGCCGAGTTCGGAGCCGATTGGATCACCGTGGGCCTGGGCGGACTGGTCGAGTCGGCACCGGTGGAGCGGATCTGCAGCGTGCGGCGGGTCGACGCGGCCCTGATGCTGCGGCTCGACAATCCGTCGGGCGCGCTGATCATCCCGGTGGAACTGGTACCGCTCCACGTCCGCAACCAACTTCTGCGCAGATTCAGATAACCCCCTGACCTGGCCATATGTGCGCCGCCGAATCTTGTCGGACCCGTGTCGTAGATTGATTCGTGCAGGGTCGATGTGAACACTTTGAACCCGACCTGGCTCCCAGTGTGTGTTGTTGGACAGTGTGCTGGCGGGTCCGGTCGTTTCTTGCGAAATGTGATGCGGGCAGACCCTCCCGGTACATCCGTTTCTCGAGAAAGGACACCCGTGATGTCGGGTCTGTCGTGGTCAGTGGCGTCGTGGTATCGCGACGCCTCACCCTGGCCCGACATCGCACCACAGTTCCTCGGCGGAGTGTCGGCCGAGGAGATCTCCGACACCGATATCAACGAGTTGCTCGGCGCGCTGACCGCCACACAACGCGGCCGCTCCTTCTTGGCCTGGCAGGACTATCAGATCGCCGCCGAACTACATCATCGGATCGTCGGCAGCAGCACCGACGATCCCCACGCCCTGTTCCTCAAGGACGGCCTGGCCGACTGTGCCGCCCGGCTGGCCATGACCCTGGGGATCGGCCAACCCGCCGCCGAACAACTGATCCAGCGGGCTCTCGCACTGCGCGACCGCCTCCCCCAGGTGGCAGTGCGGCTGCGGGATGGCCGCATATCCGAGCAGCTGGTCAAGACGGTCATCGCCCGCACCGATCTGGTCGACGGCCACGACTGTGCCGCCGATATCGACACCGAGATCGCCGAGGCCCTGGACCGTCATGCCGGGGCGTGGTCGCTGCACCGGGTGCGCGACACCGTCGACCGGATCGTGTTCCGCCATGACCCGGATGCGGTGCGTGAGCAGCGCCGCAAGGCGTTGGATGCGCGCGGGGTGTGGACCGAACCGAAGAACGACGGCACCGCGAAGCTGTCGGCCATCATGTCGGCCGAAAACGTTCGGATCGCGGTGGCCGCGGTCCGCAAGCTCGCTGCCCTGGTGTGCGAGTACGACGGACGCACCAAACAGCAACGCGCCTCCGATGCCCTGTTCGCCCTGTTGACCCGCACCGCGTTCGGCTGCCAATGCGGCCGCGACGACTGCGCCGCCGAGGTTGTCGAGCCGTCCACCGAGATCGCCGCTGTGGACCCGAAAATCGTCATCAACGTCGTTTGTGACGAATCCACCCTCGCGGGCACCGCCGAGCATGCGGGTTTCATGGCCGGACACGGCGTCATCTCCGACGAACACGTGCGTGAGCTGGCCGCCCGACCCGACGCGGCCATCAAACCCCTCGTCCCCAAGGGCACCCCGCAGAATCCGGACGGGTCGTTCACCCTGCCCGCCACCCAACCGGCCGACCCGTATCCGGCATCGACCGCGTTGGACACCTACGTGCGGGTACGTGACGGCTACAGCGTCATCCCCGGCACCCCGACGTCGTCGTTTGACGCCGACCTCGAGCACGTCCGCGAATACGACCACACGAACCCGGGCGCAGGTGGGCAGACCCTTCCGGACAACCTCAACGCCAAGGACCGTTTCGGACATCTGCTCAAGACATTCGGCGACTGGGTCGACGAGCAATACCGCGACCCCTACAGCGCCGAACTGTGCACCGTGTTCACCACCCCCGAAGGCCTGGAGATCCCGGGCGACCCGGAAAACCTCGAAGTCCTCTTTCCCGGGCTGCTCCGCATACGTTTCACCGCCCCCACCCACGCCCCACCGACCACCCCTACCGCCGGGAAACCCGCCCACCCCACCCGCTCGATCGGCCGGGTGGCAGCCAAACACGCCCGCCGACAACAAGAACGGGAGCGCAACCGCAAACGACGTGAAAGCGACACAGAGACTGTGACCGACGATCCGGGCGTCGACGGTGATCGATCCGACACCGTCGACGAGGCGTAGGAGGCACCACAAATCGCTCAACTGACACCGGTCGAGTACGTAACGTGGAGACATGGCAACTCCGACCGAGAGTCCGACGACCACCACCGCGGCCGACGCCGTCACCGACGATCCCGAGACCGTCACCCCGCCCTCGGATGACTTGTCCGACGACGAACGTGCGCTCCTCGTCGACAATCTCCGGTACTCCCTGGACGGTCGATGGCGGGCCACCCGGGACATGGTTCGGGAGAACGCCGACCGCGCCGATCTGCTCCCGGACCCGTCGCGCACCCTCGACGAGGCGCGTGCACGTGTGCTCGAGGAGATGGCCGAGCTGGGCAAGAGCGGGTTCTCGGCTGCCGGTTTCGCCGCCGATCACGGCGGGACAGGTGACGTCGGCGCGTCGATCACCGCGATCGAGATGCTCGGCTACGCCGACCTGTCGCTGATGGTGAAGGCCGGAGTGCAGTGGGGCCTGTTCGGTGGCGCCGTGGAGAACCTCGGCACCGCGCGGCACCACGACCGCTATGTCGCCGACATCATCAGCCTCGACCTACTGGGATGCTTCGCCATGACCGAGACGGGTCATGGCTCGAATGTGCAGGCGCTGGAGACCACCGCCACCTACGACCCGGAGTCGCGGGAGTTCATCATCGACTCCCCCACCCCGTCGTCGCGCAAGGACTACATCGGCGGCGCCGCCCAACATGCCCAGGTGGCGGCGGTGTTCGCGCAGCTGATCACGGGTGGACCGGGCGAGGAGCCGTCGAGCCAGGGCGTGCACTGTTTCGTCGTCCCGATCCGCGATGACAACGGCGACGACCTGCCCGGTGTCACCACGAGCGACTGCGGCTACAAGGGCGGGCTTGCCGGCGTCGACAACGGTCGCATCATGTTCGACCACGTCCGCATCCCGGCGGAGAACCTGCTCAACCGCTACGCGGACGTCGAGGCCGACGGCACCTACACGTCGCCGATCGAGAACCCGAACCGACGGTTCTTCACCATGCTCGGCACGCTCATCCGCGGCCGGGTCAGCGTCGCGGCCACGGCGGGTGCGGCCGGCCGCAAGGCGCTGGCGTTGGCGAGCCGCTACGGGTTGATCCGTAAACAGTTCGAGGCGCCCGACGCCGACAACGAGATCACCGTGATGGACTACCTCGGCCATCAGCGGAAACTGCTCCCGCTCATCGCGAAGTCGTACGCGATCGCGTTCGCGCAGAACGAGATCATCGAGGAGCTGCACGAGGTGCAGTCGTCGGCGCCGGATGACAGCGACGCGGGGCGCCAGCGCGAGTTGGAAGGGGCGGCAGCCGGTCTGAAGGCCTATGCCACCTGGCATGCGTCGCACGCCATCAACGTCAGCCGCGAGGCCTGCGGCGGTGCAGGCTATCTGGACGAGAACCAGATCTCGATCATGCGCGGCGACATCGACGTCTTCACCACCTTCGAGGGCGACAACACGGTGCTGACACAGCTCGTCGCCAAGGAACTGCTCTCCGCCTATGCCGAGGATGTGCAGGGGCTGTCTGCGGGTGGCTGGGTGAAGTTCATCGCGAGCATGGCCCGCGATGTCGTCGTCGAGAAGACCGCCGTGCGGCAGGTGGTCCAGACGCTGCTGGAGAGCTCTGACGAGGACACCGAGAAGTCGAACCTCACCAACCGCGGAACGCAGATACGCCTGTTCCGTAACCGCGAGGATCACCTGGTCCGCACCTGTGCACAGCGGTTGCGCCGGGCCACCGACGACGCGAACGACCCGTTCGAGGTGTTCAACAACGCCCAGGATCACCTGTTGAAGGTGGGGCAGGCACACACCGAACGGATCGTGCTGGAGGCCTTTGTCCAGGCCATCAACGACTGCGACTCGCGGTCGGCGGCGGATCTGCTCGGCAAGGTGTGCGACCTGTTCGTCTACTCCGCGCTCGAGGACGACATCTCGTGGTTCCTGATGCATCGACACGTGTCGGTGGAACGCGCCAAGGCCATCCGACGCGGCGTGAACGAACTGTGCCTGGAGCTACGGCCGCACGTACGCACTCTCGTCGACGCTTTCGGTATCCCCGAGGAGTTGATGACGGCGCCGATGCTGCAGAACGGCTGAGGTGGGCCGACCGCCGCCGCTCAGTCGTCGCCGCTCAGTCGTCGTCGCCCAGTCGTCGTCGCTCAGTCGTCGTCGCTCAGTCGTCGTCGGTGTGGCCGCGCGGCGGTAGTCCCATCGCCACTGCCTGCTGGGCCTCGGTGAGTTCGCGGCGGAACCGGTCGACGTCGCGGGCCCAGGCCTGTCTGACGGTGCCGTCGGCGAGCTTCACGCCGACACCCTTGCGGCGCCGCGGGACCGCGGGGAGCTCACCTAGCGCACGGGCGCTCTCCCACGCCTGGTGCTCGGGTCCGTTGTTGGGCGGGTAGATCGTGGCGATCTCGGAAAGCGGGATTCTCCCGGTGCCCTGCCGCAGGGTGGTCTCGGTGAGGCGGACGCTGACGTGCGTGCGGGCGGCGTGGACCTGGACAAGTGAGAAGCCGATCAGGATGACCGCGAAGATCAGCATCACCGGCCAGTGGACCTGGCCGGGACCGGCGATCTCGGTGGCCAGGACGGCGCCGATCAGTACCGGACCGATGGCGACGACCCACCAGCTTCCGCCCGGTTCGTAGAACAGGAGCTCGCCCTCGTCGACAGGCTCCTTGTCGGGCTCGGCCGGCTGCTCGTCGCCGACATCGTCGGTGGTCGGCGGCGAGTCGTCGGTGTCGGAGGGCGGGAGCTCGTCATCGTCGGGGCCCTTCGGCCCGTCCGGAACGGTCACTTCCGGCGACTGTTCTTGCTTGGCTTTTGCGGTTCCCCCGTATACCAGGCGTCGGACTCGGGCCGGAATGCCAGCAGCGACCCGAAAAGCGCGATCAGCGAAGCCAGGAGTGCGAGCGCGTACGCGAGAGTGCGACTTCCGAGACTGATCACGAGCAGCATGATCACCACGACCAGCGTGAGAGCGGCCAATGAGGATCGCCACCGTGCATCGCCGACGAAGGCCTTACTGCCCATGACGATGAACCCGGCACCGATCGCGGCGACGATCACGCCGATCCCGATGGGGAGCAGCGTCGGCCCGGACGTGAAGATGCCCAGCACGATGAACAGCACTCCCAGTGCAACGAGGAGACCGCCGGAAACGGTCCAGCACCGGTAGGCCCACACAACCTGTTTCGGCCGCCGGGCGGGGTCAGGGCTCACCACGGGTTTCGCTTCCTTCGTTCGACTGGCCACGGTCGTGCTCAGACCGCGGACGATTCTGCTGCCCGCCACCATACGGCCAACTCTGGGGTGTGCCCTGGTGGTAGCCCGAACCCCCTGACCACGGTGGCGGCCCGGGTGGCGGGGTGGGCGGCTGATGCGGCCTGCGACGATGTGCGGTCATCTCCCGGCAGTACTGCTCGCTCTCACGGCGGAGCAGCAGGACCGAAGCGCCGATCGCTGCCACACCACTGATAACCATCGGGATCATCACCCACTGCGGTTCGATGTGACCGAACAGAGAGAAGACCAGATTGACGGCCAGGAACACACCCATGGCGGCGACGATGAGGCGCGCCCAGTTGTAACCGCTGCGGGTGAACAGGACCAGACCGGCAGAGACCACCGTCAGGAACAGACCGAACAGCCCCAGCACGATGACCAGGGTGGCGCTGGAGGTGAGGAGATCGACCTGCTCCCTCGGGGTGTCGGACGGCAGGCCGGCGATCTGTCGATCCCAGGAGTCACGCAACGTCGGGTACTGGCCGATGTAGGCGACGATCTGACCGAGGATGACCACCACCCACAGTTCGGTGGCGATGGAGACGGCGTCGGGCCGCTTGGGGCGGGCACCCGGGTCAGCCGGCGCCTCGTGGATCGGTGCGGTCATGCCCCCAGCCTAGTGAATGGTCGCGCCGCACCGGCCTCCCCGCCCGCGCCGTCCATCCGGACCGTTGCTCAGCCGAGCCGACCTGCGACCTCGGTGGCCCAGTAGGTGAGGATGATCGACGCTCCGGCGCGTTTGATCGAGGTGAGCGACTCCAGGATCGCGGCGTCACGGTCGATCCAGCCGCGCTCGGCGGCGGCCGTGATCATCGAGTACTCGCCGCTGATCTGATACGCGGCGACCGGGACGTCGGCGATCTCGGCGGCGTCGCGGACGATGTCGAGGTAGCTCATCGCGGGCTTCACCATCACCACGTCAGCACCCTCGTCGAGATCGAGGCGGATCTCCCGCAGTGCCTCGACACGATTCGAGGCGTCCTGCTGATAGGTGCGCCGATCCCCTTCGAGCGACGACCCGACCGCTTCGCGGAACGGACCGTAGAACGCCGACGCGTACTTCGCGGCATAGGCGAGGATTCCCGTGTCGGTGAAGCCCTCGGCGTCCAGACCGGCACGGATCGCGGCGACCTGGCCGTCCATCATCCCGCTCGGCCCCAACAGATGCGCACCCGCACGAGCCTGTGCCAGCGACATGGATACATACCGGTCCAGCGTCGCGTCGTTGTCGATGCGTCCACGCGCGTCGACGACTCCGCAGTGCCCGTGGTCGGTGAACTCGTCGAGGCAGGTGTCGGCCATCAGCACGGTCGTGTCGCCGAGATCGTCCGACAGCACCCGCAATGCGCGGTTGAGAATCCCGGCGTCGTCATCGGCGCCGGACCCGACGGCGTCCTTGTCGGTGGGCGCCGGGACACCGAACAGCATCAGCCCACCGACTCCGGCGCGCACAGCCTCGTCGGCGGCCTTGCGCAGCGAATCGAACGTGTGCTGCACGACACCGGGCATCGACGAGATCGCACGCGGCTCGTCGATGCCGTCGGCGACGAACATCGGCAGCACCAGGTCCTGCGGCGCGACGTGCGTCTCGGCGACGAGTCGGCGCAACGCCGGGGTGGACCGCAGGCGACGGGGACGGATCACGGGTGCCATCTGCATTCTCCTCAGGACGTGTTCGGTTGTGCGTGTGTGTGGCCCTTCGTGACGCATCGCTCGTACCTCGCGAGGCTCCTCAGGGACCGGGGTGGTGACCGTCCTCGCGTCTCCTCAGAGACCGGGTGGTCACGCACCGCAAGCGGGTAGCGCTGGCGGCCGTCCCCCGCTCCCTGAGGAGGTCCGGAGCGCTAGCGGCCGTCCCCCCGATCCCTGAGGAGGTCCGGAACGCTGGCGGCCGTCCCCCCGATCCCTGAGGAGGTCCGGAGCGCTAGCGGAGGACCGTCACGAAGGGTCGCCCTTCGTGACGCTCGCAAGCTCGCTCCTCAGGGACCGAGTGGTGACGCTCGCAAGCTCGCTCCTCAGGGACCGAGAGGTGACGCTCGCAAGCTCGCTCCTCAGGGACCGTGGGTGGTCACGCATCGCTCGCTCCTCAGGGACCGAGGGGTCACGCCTCGGCGACCGGGGACCGTCAGGACCGCGACCGTCGCGACTTCTTGCGCGGCGGAGGCAGCGCGCCCTCGGCACGCAGACGGGCGGCGTGCTCGGCGAGTGCGTCGATCAACTCGGGCACCGACGCCGACTCCGGCTGCACATCCACGCGCAGGCCGAATTCGGTTGCCGTCTCGGCGGTCTTGGGACCGATACACGCAACGATGGTGCGGGCGTGCGGCTTTCCGGCGATGCCGACCAGGTTGCGGACCGTGGAGCTCGAGGTGAAGCAGACGGCGTCGAAGCCACCGGTCTTGATCATCTCGCGGGTCTCCGCGGGCGGCGGGGCGGCACGCACGGTGCGGTAGGCGGTGACGTCGTCGATCTCCCAGCCGCGCTCACGCAGCCCCTCGGACAGCGTCTCGGTGGCGATGTCGGCTCGCGGCAACAGGATTCGGTTCACCGGGTCGAAGACATCGTCGTACGGCGGGAAGTCGTCGAGCAGTCCGTGTGAGCTCTGCTCACCCGACGGCACCAGCTCCGGCTCGATGCCGAAGGTGCGCACCTTCTCCGCGGTCGCCTCACCCACACAGGCGATCTTGACCCCGGAGAACGCGCGGGCGTCGAGACCGAACTCCGCGAACTTCTCCCACACCGCACGCACCGCGTTGGTGGAGGTGAACACCACCCACTGGTAGCGGCCGTCGACCAAACCCTTGACGGCCCTTTCCATCTGGGCGGGGCTGCGCGGCGGTTCGACCGCGATCGTCGGCACCTCCTTGGGGATGGCACCGTGGCTGCGTAGTCGCTCGCTCATGTCGCCGGCCTGGTCCTTGGTGCGCGGCACCAGCACGGTCCAGCCGTACAGCGCACGCGATTCCCACCACGACAGCTTGCTGCGATGACCGACCACCTTGCCGATGGTCAGGATCAGCGGCCCGACGAGGGCGTTGCCCTGCTCGTTGAGGCTGGCCAGCGTTGCCTCGATGGTCCGCTGTGCACAGGTGGTGCCGTTGACGGTGATCGCGACCGGGGTCTGCGCGGCCATGCCGTTCTCGGTCAGCGCACTCGCGGTCTCGGCGAGATGGGCGGCCGTGGCGTGCAGGACCAGCGGTCCCGGCGCAGCGGCCAGCGCGGCCCAGTCCACACCTTCGGCGCGGACATCGGCCTCGGTATGGGTGGACCCGAGTGGCATGCCGGCGTAGCTCGGCACCACCGACGCGGCGGGCAGGCCGGGCAGCACCTCGAAATGCACCGACGATCGCGCAACCGCGTTGACCTCGCTCAGTACCGAATCGGTGGTGAGCGGATCGCCCGACACCACGCGCACCACGTCCTCGCCACCGCGAGCTGCGGCGACCAGGGTCTTGGCGACCTCGGCGGGATCGCCGAGGGCCGGGTGGACCACCGACGGTTCCTCGGCCTCGGCGGCATCGCCCTCGGTCGATGTCGCCTCTACGGCGGTGTCGTCGGTCGCACCGTCGTCTTTCGTCTTCTTGGCGTTCCTGGCGGACTTCCCCGATCGGGAAGTCTCCGCGGCCTCGTCTCGGTTGGCCGCACCGATCATCTCGACCACACCGGCCGGGACGTCGGGATCGATGTAGGCCGTGGTGGCCTTCTCGATCGCAGTGCGGGCTCGGACGGTCAACAGATCGGGGTCACCGGGTCCCGACCCGACGAACAGGATCCGTCCCGGATTGACCTTCTTCGCACGGCTCATGAGTTCGCACTCTCCTGCCCCTGTCGGAGCTGCAGTTCCTTCTGCTACCGGAGTTGCGAGGCGGCCTGCACCCGAAGTCGCGACCCGCTCACCACGGGCGCCGAGGGCGCCGCTAGGCTTGCGAACCGCGGCCGACGAGCTCGTTCGCTCCCAGCTCCAGCAGTTCGGCGGCGAGATTCTTGCCGAGTTGCTCCGCACGATCGATCGGTCCCACCACCGAAGCGCGGATCACATCCGATCCGTCTTCGGCCGCCACCGCCGCTCGCAGCGACAGCTCGGCGAAGATCCGTCCATCGTCGTCGATCGACTCGACCACCTCGGCGATCGCTCCGACCGGTGCGGTACATCCGGCCTCGAGGGCCGCGAGCACCGCGCGCTCGGCATCGATCGACGCACGTGTGGACGCGTCGTCCAACTCGGCGAGTATTCTCACCAGTTCGGCATCGTCGGAGCGGCACTCCACGGCCAAGGCGCCCTGTGCCGGTGCCGGTAGCAGGACCACGGGGTCCAATGCCTCGGTGACCTCATCGGCTCTCCCGATGCGTACCAATCCGGCCCTGGCGACCACGACCGCGTCGAGTTCACCGCTGGCGACTTTGCCCAACCGAGAATCAAGGTTGCCTCGTAGGGGGCGGATTTCCAAACCGAGACCCAATGCTCTAAGCTGTGCCGCCCGTCGCGGCGCCGACGTCCCGACAGTCGACCCCGGCGGCAGCTCGCCGAGCACCATCCCACCCCTGCTGACCAGGGCATCTCGCGAATCCTCCCGGGGCGGGACGGCCGCGATCACCAGGCCCGGTTCCGGTGCGGTGGGCAGGTCTTTGTAGGAGTGGACGGCGACGTCGACCTCGTCGTTCTGCAGCGCCACGCGGATGGCCGTGGTGAACACCCCGACCCCGATCTCGGCGACGGGCGCCTGCGAGTTGTCACCGGCCGTGCGGATGATGACGAGCTCGGCGGGATGCCCGGCGGCGGTCAGCGCGTCGGCGACTTTCTGTGACTGGGTCCTGGCCAGCAGCGACCCGCGGGTGCCGATGCGGATCACGTCGCGTCCGGGGGCGCTCACTTGTCGTTCCGGCCGGTGCCGGCATCGGGTGTGCCCCCGAGTCCGGTCGCCGCTTCCGGCGCCGACACCGACTCGGCAGCGCCCGGCTTGAGCTCGAACAGTTCGCGCAGCGCTTCGGCGTAGTGGTCGCCGTTCGGGGTCGACGCGAGCTGTTTGACGCGGACCGTCGGTGCGTGCAGCAATTTGTCGACGACGCGACGCACGGTTTTCGCCACCTCGTCGCGTTGCGGGTCGTCGAGGTCGGGAAGCCGGGCATCGAGCCGCAGGATCTCCGCCTCCACGACGTCGGCGGCGCGCTGACGCAGTGCCGCGACGGTCGGTGTGACCTCGGCCTGCCGCTGGTGAGTGAGATAGTCGGCGAGTTCGGTGGCGACGATCGACCGCGCGGCCGACGCGTCGTTCTCCGCCGCCTGGGTCTCGGAATCGCCACGCAGACCCTCGATGTCGACGATGTGCACGCCCGGCAGCCGTCCCGCCGCCGGATCGACGTTGCGTGGCAGGCCGAGGTCGCAGATGACCAGCGGGCTGCCGTCGGTGCGGGCGGCGAGCGCCGAGTGCACCTCGCCCACGCTGACCACCGTGCCGACCGAGCCGGTGCAGGTGACGACGACGTCGGCGGCCGCCATGGCCTCGGGCAGTTGGGCCAGACCCATACCGCGTACCGCGATCCCATGGTTGGCGGCGATGTTGCCGGCCAGGTGCTCGGCGTTGGCGACCGTGCGATTGACGACGACCAGGTCGCGCACGCCTTCACGAGCCAGCTGCGCCGTGGCCAGACCACCCATCGCGCCGGCGCCGACGACCACGGCCGAACGCAGTCCGCCGCGCTGCTCGGCCGCCAGCAGGGCCTGGGCGCGGTGCAGCGCCACCGACACCACCGAGGCGCCGGCCCGGTCGATGCCGGTTTCAGTGTGTACCCGCTTGCCGACACGCAATGCCTGCTGCGCGAGCTCGTGCAGCACACGACCCGCCGAGTCGTTGGCGTCGGCGTTGAGGTAGGCGTTGCGGATCTGTCCGAGGATCTGCTGCTCGCCGACGACCAGTGAGTCGAGACCGGCGGCGACGGTGAACAGATGTTCCACGGCCGCCTCCGAGTAGCGGACGTACGCGTGGCGGGTCAGCTCGTTGACGGTCATCCCGGAGTGCTCCCCCAGGACGCTGCCGACGGCCTCCAACGCGGGGTGGAACGCGTCGACGACCGCGTAGATCTCCACGCGGTTGCAGGTCGACACGAGCATCGCCTCGGAGATCGCCCGCGACGACAGCAGTTCGTCGACGAGCTTGGGTCGATCGTGGTCGGAGACCGCCAACCGTTCGAGCACCTCCACGGGTGCACTTCGGTGCGAGACCCCGAACAACAAAACACTCACGCCGTCACCGTTTCCTCACCCGTCGCCGACCATGCCGAATCCATGCCGGTCGGCCGCATCCCGGGTTCTCTCTTCGTGGCGATCGCACCCGCCGCGCGGCCGGCCGAGGCCGTGCCGGGACGCGAGCGCGACGCATTGAACGCCAACACCTGTAACTCCAAGGCTAGATCAACCTGCCGCACGACAACATCGGAGTCCGTGCTCAGTGTCGTCGGCGTTACATTCAACAACTGACGTACCCCTGCCCCGACGAATGCGTCACAGGCCGCCTGGGCGTCCGCCTCGGCCGTCGCGATCACCGCGATCTCGATCGGCTCAGCGCCGTGACCTGCGCAGACATCATGGATCGCGGACAGCGGCGCCACCTGCGGCCCGCCGGGTTCGACGACCGTGCCGATCACGTCGGGATCGGAGTCGAACATGGCCGACACGCGAAATCCGCGACCGAACCCGGCGTGAGCGAGCAGCGCCCGACCGAGTCGACCGGCGCCGGCGAGCGCGACGGTGTGGGTGCTGTCGGTGTGCAGGACCATGGCGATCCGGGCGGTCAGGCGCCCGACGTCGTAGCCCACTCCGCGCACTCCGTTGGCGCCCACATGGGACAGGTCTTTGCGCAAGATGGAGGGATTGACCCCGGCCGCGGTGGCGAGTTGGCCGCTTGAGGCCACCAGGATGCCGCGTTCGCTGAAGGACCGCAGGATGTACAGATAGGTCGCCAAACGTGTGACGGTGGGCTCGGGAATCTCGGAGGCGTCGGGTATCTCGGAGTCGTCCGACGCCGAACCGCCGCTCACGCCCTGGTCACCTTCTTCCGGCCGTCAAGGGTCCCACCCATCGCCCCATTGGCGAACCCCCATACCCGATCTCAGCGTATACCGCGCGATAACAGGTTCTCACTACCCCCATCAGATCGCGTCAACCGCGGCGCGATTCGAGGTCTTGACGCAGCCGGGTCGTGTCGACCTCCCAGTAGCTGTGCTCCTCGCCGTCGAGCAGGACGACCGGCAAGCGGTCGCCGAACTCGACACGCAGTGCCACATCGCCGTCGTCGGCGGCCCGATCGACGTCAACCTCGTCGAACCCGACACCGAAATCCGCACAGATACTTCTCAATTCGCTGCGAGCCGTGGCACAGGCCGAGCATCCGGCTCGCGTCAGCAGCGTCAATGACATGTCGGCCTCCCTCGGTCGGTGGTGCGCCTCGCCGGGCGGTGTCACCGGCATCAGTGTGTCACCCCTCGCAATCGGCGCACACTAGGCTGGCTCGTGGCCCTCGAGTGGCTACTGTGGGGTTCCGGACTCCATGAGCCCGGTACGTTCTGAGCGAGTGGAGGTGAGCCGTGGCCGAGGAGGTCTCGGGCTCCGGTGATACCGACGGAGTCGACCCGACGCACGGCGACGCACCGAACGTCGAGAGTACGGGCGCGCCCGTCGGCGACGACGGGATCGTCGCCGACGAGACGGTCTCCGCCGACGAGGTCGTCGCCGGTGCGATCGCCGACGACGACGTGACCGACGCCGAGGACTGGGAGACCCACGCCGACGCGCTCGGCCCGGACCACGACGAGGACGAGGATTCCGACGACACCGACGACGAGGACGAGGACGCCTCCCGGGTCGCGACGTGGATCTCCGAGCGGGCCAGGGCGACCAGCGGGCGTTTCCGACAGACCGCACAGGAGCTGCGGCAATCACTCGCCGGCGAGGCCAGCGCGCGAGTCGCCGTGGACACCCTGCGATCGCGCCCACCCACCGACGACGAGGAGACGCAGGCACCCCGCGACCTGACGGCCGCCGCATTCTTCGACGTCGACAACACCCTGGTCCAGGGCGCCTCGATCATCCACTTCGCCCGCGGCCTGGCCGCGCACAAGTACTTCTCCTACGGCGACATCCTCGATTTCGCGTGGACCCAGGCAAAGTTCCAGATCACCGGCAAGGAGAACGCCGAGGACGTCGCCGAGGGGCGCGAGAAGGCACTGTCGTTCATCGCGGGCCGTCAGACGTCTGAACTGGTGCAACTCGGCGAGGAGATCTACGACGAGTACATCGCCGACAAGATCTGGCCGGGGACCCGGGCGCTGGCCCAGCGGCACCTCGACGCCGGCCAGCAGGTGTGGCTGGTGACCGCGACACCGGTGGAACTCGCACAGACCATTGCCGAGCGTCTCGGCCTGACGGGGGCGTTGGGCACGGTGGCCGAGAGCGTCGACGGGGTGTTCACAGGCCGTCTCGTCGGCGACATCCTGCACGGTCCCGGCAAGGCGCACGCGGTGCGGGCACTGGCCATCCGCGAAGGCCTGAACCTCAAGCGCTGCACCGCATACTCGGATTCGCACAACGACGTGCCGATGCTGTCGCTGGTCGGCACCGCCGTCGCGATCAACCCGGACGCCGACCTTCGCGACGTCGCGAAGGTTCGCGACTGGGAGATCTACGACTTCCGCACCGCCCGCAAGGCCGCCAAGTACGGGGCGACGTCGGCGCTGGTGATCGGTGCCGCCGGAGTCGGCGCGGCGACCGCCACCCGGCTGATCCGGCAGCGCTGGGGCTGAGGCCGCGTGCCTTGAGGTCGACTCGACGAGAGCTTACGGCGGCGCGCGACTGCACGGGTCGCGGATCCCTCAACGGCCGTTGTACCGACCGTCTTTGGGGCAGAGTGAATCGCCACTAGCCTGGGTGCTGTCGGCGCGATCCCGGGGTCTGTCGGCGCGATCCCGGGTGCTGTCGGCGCGATCCCGGGTGCTGTCGGCGCGATCCCGGGTTCTGTCGGCGCGATCCCGGGTTCTGTCGCGCTGTGGGCGCTACAGCGTCACGACGTCCGACGTCGGATCGATCAGGACCTTGGCATGGTGTTCGGCGCTACCCAGCGCGTCGAAGGCCGCCGGCACACCGCCGAGACCGACCGTCGCGGTGACCAACGGGCTCGGGTCCACCTTGCCATCCGCGATCATGTGCAACGTCTCGTAGAACTCGCCCGGGTCGTAGGCGAAGACGAACCGCAGCTCGATCTCCTTGTTGATCGGCATCGCCGGCCGGAAGGTGTCGGGCTGCATGCACACACCCACCACCACGACCCGCGAGCGGAACGGGGCGTGCGACACGATGTCCTCGATGATGCCGGGCACGCCGACGCATTCGAACACCACCGGTCCCTGCGGGGTCGCGCCGACGCGTTCGGCCACCCGCATCACCTTCGCCCAGGGCACGCCGGGAATGCGTTGCAGGTCGTGCATCGCGGAGAACGCGGTGCCGAACAGGTCGGAGGCGCTGGTCAGATACTTGTGTTTCTGGTTGCCCGCCTGCCACGGCGAGTCGGAGACCGGGTCGACGACGACGTCGGCGCCGCAGCGGCGAGCGAGGTCGCGCCGACCCGCCGACAGGTCGCTGGCCACCACCGTTCGCACGCCCGCGGCCTTGAGCATCAGGATGACGGCCAGCCCGATCGGACCGCACCCGATGACCACGGCGACGTCGCGTTTGCCCACCTCGCCGCGCCGGACCGCGTGCCGGGCCACCGCCATCGGCTCGGTCAGTGCGGCGAGTTCCGCGGACACGCCGTCGGGGACCGGCATCGTCATGTCTTCGGCGACGAGCATCAGATCGGCGTACGCGCCCGGTGCCTGCGCCGACAGTCCGGTCAGGTGCGCGACGTCGCCGTGCTTGATCATCGGCACCGACACCACCGACGTCCCGGGCGCCCACCGGCGGCGGCATCCCGGGCCGTAGGAGACCACGTCGCCGGTGAATTCGTGTCCCATGACCACCGAGTCGCCCGAACGCATGAAAGCGTGATAGCCGACCTCGTCGGCGACGTCGGCGCTGGCATCCGCGTAGGTCCGCGCGTGTAGGTCAGATCCGCAGATACCCGCCCGGATGACCCTGATGAGGACCTGCCCGGTCCCCGGCGTGGGTGTGGGTAGATCGACGATCGAGAGCTCGCCGCCCTGACACGCCACTGCTTTCACGTTGTTGTCCCCCTTCGTGACGCTCGCTACGCTCGCTCCTCAGGGAGCGGTGGTGACGTGCCCCATGATCCCTGAGGAGCCTCCGAGCCTGCGAGGAAGCGTCCCCCGATCCCTGAGGAGCCTCCGAGCCTGCGAGGATGCGTCCCCCGATCCCTGAGGAGCCTCCGAGCCTGCGAGGATGCGTCCCCCGATCCCTGAGGAGCCTCCGAGCCTGCGAGGATGCGTCACGAAGGGTCGCCCTTCGTGACGCTCGCAAGCTCGCTCCTCAGGGAGCGGGTGGTGAAGTTCGCTCCTCGGGGGCGAGGACGCCCGCGCCCTGTCAGCCGAAGTAGACGCTACCGCGACGGCTCAGCATCCGGAACAAGGTCTGCTGGATTTCCTCGCGGACGTGATCGGTGAGGTCGAAGACCACCATCGGGTCGTCGGCGGAGGCCTCGTCGAACGACCCGGTCTCAATCGGGCGCCCAAAGTGGATGTGCCACTTCGAGGGCAGCGGGACCACCCCGAGCGGACCGAGCCACGGGAAGATAGGCGTGACCGGAAAGTACGGCAGCCCAAGGATCTTGGCGAGCGGCTTGAGGTCAGCGAGCATCGGGTAGATCTCCTCGGAACCGACGATCGAGACCGGGATGATCGGTGCCGCATTGCGCAGCGCGGTGGTGACGAACCCGCCGCGGCCGAAGCGTTGCAGCTTGTAGCGGTCCTTGTAGAGCTTCCCGATCCCCTTGTACCCTTCGGGCCACACCGCGGTCAGCTCACCTGCCCGCAGCAGTCGGTCCGCATCGTGGTTGCATGCCAGGGTCGCACCGACGCGGCGCGCCACCTCACCCACACCCGGAGCGTCAAAAGCCATGTCGGCAGCGAGAAGTCGGAGATACCGGCCGGTCGGATGATTGTCCCGGACGGCAACCGAGGTCATGATCGCGTCGATGGGGATGGTGCCCGCATGGTTGGCGACCAGCAACGCACCACCCTCGACGGGCAGATTCTCGATGCCGGTCACCTCGACCCGGAACCACTTCTCGTACACCTGACGTACCGCAGGCAACCACACCGACTCGGTGAAGTGCGGATCGAAGCCGAACTCGTCGACCTCGTACTCGCCGGTCATCCGCTCCCTGATGAACCCGGCGGTTGCGGTCAACGAGTCGGCGACCGCTCCACGGATACCGGACAGAGAGAACAGTGGACTTGAACGTGAGGGTCCGAGATGTTCGACGCCGAGGGACTCCGCGGGGAGGCGCACATCGTCGTTGATCGGGGTCACCGGCGCCGCAGGCTGGCCGAAATCGTCGGTGTTCGGGTGTCCGACTTGCGCCGTTTGCCGGGACTTGCGTTGCGCAGGTGTGGATTTCGTGGGCGTGGCGGTCCCGGCGGGCTGCTGACTGGGATGTCGCTGACGTACCTGTTCACGGGCCATACGCGCTCCCCCACGTGCCTCGGCACTGTTTCCGGGGGATGCGTAGAGCTGAATCACCTTCGCGGTACGTGCGTCGCTCACGCCACCTGCCAAGCTTCTCACCCCTGGGTCACAATTGATTTGAAGATCACATCCGATGACCGCGCTGGCAATCTGCATTCATGGTACGCGTATATCGGAGTGGGTCTGTTGTCCAAGTCTAGAGCCTTGATCGACTTCGTGCCCACTTGTAGGCCATGTTGCCGACCGCCAACCTTATCGCGATTCACTTGCGTGGATTTCATTGCAGCTGATGCGCTGCCGAAACCACACGTCGCTCCAGCGAACGCCACGAATCCGGTGCGATCACCGCGGTCGAGGCACCTCGCTCGATGAAGTCGTCAACCGTTTCGATCGTCGTAAACCTGGGTGCGAAGCCGAGTTCCTTGCGCATGCGCGTGGTGTCCAGAACGCGCCCGTAGGTGAGGTACTCGGTCTGGCTCGACCGTAATTTCGCCGAACGGAGGTCTTGGAAGACCCCGGTGATCGGCGCCATCAAACTGCTCGGCACCGGTAACTCGACGTGCCCGATACGACGGATCGCCTGGGTCAGCGTCACCACGCCCTCCCCCGACACGTTGAAGGTGCCGGTCTTGCCGGCCAGCGTCACGTGCTCCATCGCCGCCAACGCGTCCTCCTCGTGCAGGAACTGCAGTCGGGGCTGATAGCCGATGACCGTGGGCACGATGGGTAGCGAGAGGTAGGACCCCATCCGCGTGTTGATGCGCGGCCCGAGGATCGCCTGGGGTCGCACGATGGTCACGTCGATGTCCTGGCGACGTCGCCCGAGCCCACGGACGTACCCCTCGATGTCGAGGAGGTCGCGACCGTAACCGCGCTTGGGTTCGCGGCGCGCCGGCGTCTCCTCGGAGAAGTGCGACGGATCGTGGGCACTCGCACCGTAGACCATCGCCGTCGACCGCAGGATCAGTCGCTTCACCGACGGGCTGCGCTGGCAGGCGGCGCACACCTGCATGGCGCCCACGACGTTGAACTCCTTGATCGCCGACGAATGCGGCGCCGTCTCCATGATCGACGTCGCGGCGTGCACGACGGTGTCGACCTCGTAGCCGGCGATCGCCTTGGCGATCGCCGGGCGACGAATGTCCAGCCGCAGGAACTCCGCCCGGCCCATCCGCCGCATCAGGTCCTTACGAGGAAGGCGCGAATCGACGGCGAGCACCCGTTCGATCGCCGGGTTGGCCGCGAGGCGGGCGACCAGGTAGCCACCGAGAAAGGTGGATGCGCCGGTCACCAGGACGGTCCGGGGCGGCGATGCGGGCGACTCGTCGGTCATCCTCACAGGCTAACGGGGCATTCTGAGACCCGCCTGTTCGGTCGCGAAACTCAGGCGACCGAATTTGGTGGCGCATCATCGGCCCCGTGGCCCGTGCGATTGTCGGCCGGTCCACAAAGACGAAGAACCCGCACTCGGCGGGTTCTTCTCGGTGATGCCGGAAGGGGTCTGTGACCCCCACCGACTATTTACCGAGTTTGCGGCGCTGCACCCGGGTCCGCCGCAGCAACTTGCGGTGCTTCTTCTTCGACATGCGCTTGCGACGCTTCTTGATCACTGAACCCATCGGGGTGCTTCCTCACGGTTGACGCGGTTGTTCTGACGGTCTGATGTGCCAACCGGCGTGACGCACACGCGCGGGCATCAGCACGCGACCTCCCACATTACCGGTCGGTGATGATCAGGAAAAATCCGGTCGCCAAAAGCCACGACTCCCTCGGCCGATCACACCAGTTGTGTGACCCGCCGAGGGAGTCGGGAGCAGAGCGAGCAGGCCGAAACCTGCAGCTGCAATGAGTCGGACTAGCCGACGTCGAAATACGAGGTCTCGAGATAATCGTGCACAGCCTTGGCGTGCACACGGAACGATCGGCCCACACGAACGGCGGGCAGCTCACCACTGTGCACGAGGCGATACACGGTCATCTTCGACACGCGCATCAGCGACGCAACCTCGGCGACCGTGAGGAACTGCGAACCCGAGGTCGCATTGTTTACCGCACCGGTCCTGTCACCAGGCTTTTCTGCAGCCATGAATTACTCATACCTCCGGAGCACGCGTCGCGGCCGCCGGCTTCCCCTCCGGCGGACACCAGACACGCACGTGCTTAAAGGAGCTTAGCGTGGCTGATGTGAAAAAAGCGACGTGAGTTGTGTGGTTATTGCGCCGGATGTGACGTCGCACCCCTACATCCTGGGGTTTCTCTGCGAATTACCCCTAAATCATGGGGCGTCGACTTCGACGCGCCCGGCGTTCGGGCCGCTCAAACCCTCAATCTCTGGTCGATGTCCGGCCTTGGCACTGACGGCTGCAGAGGCTCGTGTGGCCTCGTAAACGCCATGTCGGAAGCCGTTGGCCTCGAACTGCCGGATCGCCGCGGCGGTGGTGCCGCCCGGCGACGTCACGGCGGCACGCAGATCGACCGGCGACAGTCCCGACTCGCTGAGCAGCAGGCCCGCGCCGCGAATGGTCTGGACGGTCAACTCGGATGCCTGCACGCGGCTGAGGCCGAGCGCGACCCCCGCATCGATCATGGCCTCGGCCATGAGGAACACGTACGCGGGCCCGGATCCGGACACCGCGGTCACCGCGTCCATCTGCTTCTCCGGGACCACCGACACCTTGCCGACCGACTCGAGCAGCCGGACGACGGCGGCGAGCTGGTCGTCGCCCACGTAGCGGCCCACCGACACCGCCGACATCGCCTCGTTGACGAGCATCGGGGTGTTCGGCATGACGCGGATCACCGGCGAACCGGCCTGCAGCGCGTTCTCGTATCGGCTGAGCGGCAGTCCGGCCACCAACGTCACCGTGACGCGTTCGGACTCACCGGCGTCCTCGGCGCTCGCGAGCTGACGCAGCACCGAATCTACGTCGTCGGGCTTGGTCGCGAGGAACACGTACTGCGCGCCCTCGGCTGCGGTGGCGACGTCGGTGACGAGTACACCGTATTCGTCGGCGATCTCCTTGGCGCGTTTCGGCATCTTCTCGGCGACGACGAGATCCTTGGTCGGCTTGCCCGACTGGATCAGGCCGGCCAGCAGTGCTTCGCCGATCTTTCCGCCACCGACGATGGCGATGCGTTCGGTCACGTGTGATGCCTTCCTGACTTGCTTTGCCGGACCCGCAGCGGTGGGTCCGGAGTTGCTATCTACGTTGCGGGATGAGGGCGAGTTGCCGCGACTGGGCGACAACTGTCCCGATCGAGTCCACCACGACGTGGTCCTCCTCGAACATGCCGGGTCCCACCTCGGTGCTCGTGGCGGCGAATCGCAGCCAGCCCGGCGCGGGGTGCCGGCGGACATAGGTCGTCAACTGGACGGTCGGCGCCCACCCGAACAGCGCCAGATTCATCACCACCGGCGGCGAGATATCGCAGACGAGCACCGCGAAGTTCGTGTCGGGCTCGCCGCCTTTCGGGCGGGCCCATCCCCGGACGACGGGGGCGCCGGTCTCACCGCGCGCCACGGGGAAGGTCTCGTGATCGAGGACCAGGTCGAGGGCCGGACCGAGATGATTGACGTCGGCGATCGGCGAGTTGTCCAGGCCGATGCCGTCGGCCGGCGGCTCAGCGGGCGTGCCGTCGAGCGCCGTCGGCCCGGAGTGGTGCGGGGTGCCGGTGTCGGCGCGCGCACAGGTGATCGACGACGACACCATCGTGCGACCACCCTGGACCGCGTCCACGGTCATGACCGTGACGGTACGACCCCGTTTGCGGACCAGCACCTCGAGATCGATCTCCGCGGCGTTGGGAGCCGTGAGGTAGTCACTGGTGATCGCCACCGGGATCTTGTCGGTCTCGAAGTCCCCGCCCGACTCACCGTCGGTCGCGAGTTCGGTGAGGGCGCGCTGCGCGGCATGCGCGACGACCATCTGCAGACTCCCGCCGTGCACCTTGGGCCCGATGGTGAAGACGGGATCGATGGCGCCCCGATAGGTGATCCGGTCGGCACCGGCTCGGGCGACCTCGGTGAGGGTCAGCACCTCGGCAAGCTTCTGGTTCATCGTTCCGCTCGTTGATGTCGTCGGGTCGAGCACCGGTCGGCTCAACTCCGTTCGGAACGGACCCGCCCTGGCTCGTCGGCCGGCAGCCCCCTGGCAAGATGCCGCCGCGCAAAATCTAGCGAACGGGCCAGCAGCGCACTGCGTTCGGGTTTGGTGCGGGCCGAACTCGTTGTGACCTCCAGCACAACCGCGCCGGCGAAATCGCTGGCCGCGAGTCGGCGGCACACCTCGGCGCACGGCTGATTGCCGTCGCCGGGCAACAGGTGCTCATCGGTCGCGGCGCCGTCGCCGTCGGCGAGATGGAGGTGGGTCAGCGCCGACCCCATCCGCTCGTACATCGCCATCGCGTCGGCACCGGCGGTCGCGGTGTGGGACAGATCGAGCGTGTAGTGGGCATAGCCGTCGTCGGTGGGATCGATCGACTTGCCGAACGCCGACGCCGATATCCCGGGCCCGCCGCCCCGATGGCGCAGACGCTTGGCGGATCGCTGCCCGGCACCGAACAGCCGATCCGCCCGCATCGGGAACATGTTCTCCACGGCGATCGCGATGCCGCTGTCGTCCTCGAGCTCAGCCACCAGATCGTCGAATCCGTCGACATAGGAGCGTTGCCAGCGGAAGGGCGGGTGTACGACGACGGTCTGCGCGCCGAGGTCCTCGGCCGCCTGGATCGATCGCCCGAGCTTCACCAGCGGGTCACGACCCCAGACGCGCTGGGAGATGAGCAGGCACGGGGCGTGCACCGAGAGCACCGGCATCTGATAACGCTCCGACAGATACTCCACGTGCCCGATGTCCTGGCTGACCGGTTCACCCCAGACCATCAGTTCGACTCCGTCGAAACCGAGTTCCGCGGCGTAGGCGAATGCGGCCTCGGTGTTCTGCGGGTACACCGAGGCGGTCGAGAGTCCGATCGGGATGTCGCGGATCTGCGGAGGTGGATTCACGGTCCCTCAGGTGGCCAACAGGACGAGCGGGCCGATCGTGACGATCAGACCCACGCCCATCGCCAGCAATGTGGTCGTCAGGTCCTTTGTCCGTCGCACGAGGTGCGCGAACGTGACGATCCCGAAGATCACCAGGACCGCGAGCACCAGCGCGAAATAGACGTTCCATTTCCACAGCTCGGTGAAGCCCCAGAACAGGCCGATCCCGACGGCCAGACCGGCGAGTGCCTGCCCGATGATCAGCGCCCACGCCAGCGCCGGCGAGTGCTCGCCCTTCGCGGTCTCCGTCGCGGGTGCCTCGGCGGTGTCGGTGTGGTCGACGGCGCCGCTGTCGCCCCCGTCGCGGTCATCGACACGGGCATCGACGTCGCGCTCATGATCGTCGTGGTGGTGAAGGTCGTCGTGAAGGTCGGTGTCGTGAAGGTCGTGGTCGTCGAGGCCGTGGTCGTGAACGTCGTGGTCGTGAACATCGCGGTCATCGACATCGTGGTGGTCGAGGTCATCGCGCTCGATGTCGGCGGTGACCCCCGAGTCGGCAGTGGCCGGGAGCACCTGCGTGACCTCGTCGGGCGCGACATCCGTCGCATCGTCCGTGTCCACCGGGTCGGTCTCCACCGTGTCGATCGCCTCTGTTCGGGCGTTCGCGGCCGCGGCGATGGCGGCCCCGGCGGCTGCGGTCACCGCGATCCCGGCGCCCATCGGACGCGCCGAATCACCGTCGGTCTGTCCCGTCGACGGCTCGTCGGCCGCGCCGCGGTCGGATGCGGTGAGCGTGTCGGACTCGTCGATCCGGTCGTCGAGCCCGTCCGCCGGGGTGGCGGGCTCGACGTCGGCGACCTCCGAGCGCGACTCGGTCTCGGCGGCCGCAGCGGAGTCGCCGCCGGCTTGGGCGGCGCGTTCCCGCGCGGCGGCCGGCCGGGCGGAGCGGTCCACGTTCTTTTTCTTGAATCGTCCGAAGAGGCCTTTGCGGGGCGCGGGCTCGTCCTCCTCGACGTCGGCGAATGCTCGGTACGCCTCGAAGTCTTCCGCGGCGTCGCCGTCCACGACCTCGGCGAAACGCTTGTCCCCCGAACCAGGCCGCATCCCCGCGGTCGATGGCTCCTCGGTGGAGGTTCCCTCGGTGGGGGAATCCTCAGTGGGGTAATCCTCGGACGCCGGCGACGCGAGATCGACGACGTCGACATCGTCTTGTTCGACCACGACGAGCCCCTCGCGGTTGTCACCGACGACGGGGATGATGCCGGTGACGGCGTTCGCGTTCTCGGCCTCCTCGGCCTTCGCCGCACGCCGAGCCACCTCGGAGGCGTGGAAGTCGCGCGTGGCGGGCTGGGCGTATCCGGGCATCCCGCTCGCCGACGTCGGTGTGGGGCGATCCGGTGTGGGCGGGGTAGCGGCCGGTCGGCGTGGTGGCGCCGCGCGGTCGGGAACCGGCTGATCCTCGGCGTACCGACGGGCGACCGGGGTCGCCGACCTGGGGAAGGAACCGGTGTCCGAGCGCCTGCCGCCGGACCTGGGAGAAGTGTTGTCTGCGTCGGCGGAGCCGATCCGCGGGATCTCGCCGGTCAGTTCCGAGACCGACACCGATCCCTCGCGCCCGACCCGCCGACGTCCCCTCGACTCACGGGTACCGCTGCCGGCCGGACCGCCCTCGGCCCGGCTGCGTGCCAGCAGCTCCGAGACCGAGATCGGCCGGGAATCGGTGTTCTCCGGCCCGTTCGCTCCGCTCCCGGAACCCGATTCGTCAGACATACAGTGAGCTCTCCGTCCTCGAGTTCATCGCGCCCGCACGTCGGACGTCTTCGCTTGCAGTGTCCACCCATCCGACAGCCGACGGACCGGCGCACCGATCAGCCAACGCCGAGATCCGCCACCGCGGTTCCCCGCGTCTCGGTGCCGCGGGCCCCCACCTGCACCGGCTCGGCGTCGAGCCGCCGCAGGATGACCCCCTCACGCAGCGCCCACGGACAGATCTCAAGTGTATCGACTGACATCGCTCGCATGGCCGCCTCGGCGACGAGCGCTCCCGCCACCAGCTGACCGGCTCGATCGGCGCTGACGCCTTCGAGTTCGGCACGGTCGTCACGGGTCATCCGGGAGATGAACGAGATCAGCTGACGCAGACCGCTCGAGGTGAGCTGGCGTTTCACTCGCGGGCCTGCGCTCGACGGCGCGGCGCCGGTCAGGCGGGCGAGGCTGCGGAAGGTCTTCGACGTCCCGACCGCGAGATCGGGTTTGCCCGGCGCGAGCAGTTCTTTCGCCGCGGGTCGCAGCTCCGCGTCGAGCCAGTCGCGCAGCACCGACACCCGACGGCGATCGGGCGGGTCGCCGGGCAACCATTCCCGGGTGAGTCGGCCGGCGCCCAGCGGCAATGACAGCGCGACATCCGGCTCCTCGTCGACGCCGTTGGACATCTCGAGCGATCCGCCACCGATGTCGAGGGCGAGGATGCGGCCGGCGCTCCAGCCGTTCCAGCGCCGCACGGCCAGCGAGGTCAGGCGCGCCTCGTCGGGGCCGGTCAGGACCGTCACCGCGACTCCGGTCTTGTCCGCGACCTCGGCGAGCACCTCGTCGCTGTTGCTCGCATCCCGCACCGCCGACGTCGCGAACGCCATGATCTGTTCACAGCCCGATGTGGAGGCGATGTGGGTGAACTCGTCGACCGACTCGATGAGCTTGGCGGCCGCACGGTCGGACAGGCGCCCGCGGTCGTCGATCTGCTCGGCGAGCCGAAGGACTGATTTGGTGGAACTCATGGGGGTGGGATGGCCACCGCGATGGGCATCGACCACCAGCAGGTGGACCGTGTTGCTGCCCACGTCGAGCACTCCTAGACGCACGCTCTCAAACCCTACTGCGTCGGCCCTGAGGCCCGGGACCCGGCGGGGAAATCCGGCCGACCCGCCCGAGACCGCCGGAGATCGTCGACGGCGGTTACCGTTGATATGTGACACGCACCGAAGCATCGCGCACCGAGGCCTCCGCGCCGGCGCGCAAGCGGATGACCCCCGCACCCGAGGTCGATCTGGATTTTCCGCGCGAGTGGTATGAGTTCGCGGATCCGGACGATCCCGATCAGGTGATCCGAGCCGATATGACGTGGCTGCTCTCCTACTGGACGTGTGTCTTCGGCACCCCGGCCTGCCAGGGCATCATCGAGGGCCGCGAGGACGACGGCTGCTGCAGCCACGGTGCGTACCTCTCCGACAAGGACGACCGCAAGAACCTGGCCAAGGCCATGGCGATGCTCACCGAGGACGACTGGCAGTTCTACAAGAAGGGATCGGGCAAGGACCCGCTCGGGCCACGTGGCTACCTCGAGGAGAGTGACCTCGACGACGAACCGGCACTCAAGACCCGAAAGCACAAGGGAGCCTGCATCTTCTTGAACCGTCCGGGTTTCGCCGGCGGCCCCGGCTGCGCCCTGCACTCGATGGCACTGCGGCGCGGACTCGAACCCTTGACCGTCAAACCCGAGGTGTGCTGGCAGCTGCCGATCCGCCGCGAACAGGACTGGGTGGAACGCCCCGACGGCACCGAGGTGCTGCGGACCACGATCACCGAATACGACCGCCGTGGTTGGGGCGAGGGTGGCCACGACCTCAAGTGGTACTGCTCGGGCTCCCCCGACGCTCACGTCGGCGCCACGCAGGTGTGGGAGTCCTACGCCCCGGAGCTCACCGAACTGATCGGCAAGCCGGCCTACGACGCCCTGGCCGCGGCCTGCCGCCGCCGAAACGGCTTGGGCCTCATCGCCATTCACCCCGCGACGGCCGCCGCCACGACCAGGCGCGAAACGGATCAGAAATACAATCTGATCGAGGAGTGAGGGCCTCGCTTCCCCGGTTCCTGAGGAGCCAGCGAGCTGCCCCCGCCCCCTGAGGAGCCTCCGAGCTCACCCGCTCCCTGAGGAGCCTGCGAGCCCTGCCCGCCGCTCCCTGAGGACCCTCCGAGCCTGCGAGGAAGCGTCACGAAGGGCGCCCTTCGTGACGCTCGCAAGCTCGCTCCTCAGGGACCGGTGGTCGAGTTGCCTACGACCTCAGGGACCGGTGGTCGAGTTGCCTACGACCTCAGGGACCGGTGGTCGAGTTGCCTGCGAGCCCTGCACCCGCCCCCCGATCAACCTCAGAACCTGCGAGCCCTGCCCGCCGCTCCCTGAGGAGCCTCCGAGCCTGCGAGGAAGCGTCACGAAGGGGCGCCCTTCGTGACGCTCGCAAGCTCGCTCCTCAGGGACCGGTGGTCGAGTTGCCTGCGAGCTCCATGCCCGGTCCCTGGCGCATCGGCAAGAAACCAGCGTCGGGCCTCTACGGCTCGAACTTGTAGCCCAGGCCGCGGACGGTGACGAGATGCTTCGGGTTGCTCGGATCGGGTTCGATCTTGGAGCGCAACCGCTTGACGTGGACGTCGAGGGTCTTGGTGTCCCCGACGTAGTCGGCGCCCCAGACCCGATCGATGAGCTGACCCCGGGTCAGCACCCGGCCGGCGTTGCGAAGCAGATACTCGAGAAGGTCGAACTCCTTGAGTGGCAGGGTGATCGCCTCGCCGTTGACGGCGACGGTGTGGCGTTCCACATCCATGCGGACCGGCCCCTCCTCGATCACGCCGATCGCGAGTTCCTCCTCACCGGTCTCGCCACCGCGCCGCAGCACCGCGCGGATGCGCGCGATGAGCTCACGCGCCGAGTAGGGCTTGGTCACATAGTCGTCGGCGCCGAGTTCGAGGCCCACGACCTTGTCGATCTCACTGTCGCGGGCCGTCACCATGATCACCGGAACCCCGGAGCGAGCGCGCAGCGCCTTACAGATCTCGGTGCCGGACATGCCCGGCAGCATCAGATCGAGCAGGACGATGTCGGGACTCACCCGGTCGAACACCGTGAGCGCGTGCGCGCCGTCGTTGACGACGCTGGCCTCGAATCCCTCCTTGCGGAGCAGGAAGGCCAACGGGTCGGCCAGAGATTCCTCGTCCTCGACGATCAGTACGTGGGTCACCGATGCATTTCCTCTTTCGCGTATGGATGATCGGTGCGTCGCACCGGATCAATGGTCTGGGGGGAAACTGCGGTTTCGCGCGACTCGGCAGGATCGGCGGCCAGACTGGGGAAATCGCCGGACTCGACGACGTCGACGGTCAGATCCTGCGGAATGCACAGAGTGAAGGTCGATCCCGTGCCGGGCTTGCTCCACAGGCCGATCGACCCGCCGTGATTGGCCGCGACGTGCTTGACGATGGCCAGACCCAGGCCGGTGCCGCCGGTCAGCCGCGACCGCGCCTTGTCCACCCGGAAGAAACGTTCGAACACCCGCTCCTGGTCATCCGCGGCGATGCCGATGCCGCGGTCGGTCACGGCGATCGCGACCATCGGACGGCCGTCGATCGGAGTGATCCGACGACTGATGGAGACGGTGGTGCCGGCAGGCGAATAGGCGATCGCGTTGACGACGAGATTGCTGATCGCGGTCAGCAACAGCATCCGGTCACCGCGCACCGTCAGCCCGGTGGGTTCATCCGCCTGCAGCGTGATCGAGGCGGCCTCGGCCGTCGTGGTCGCGGTGTCGATGGCCTCGGAGATGAGTTCGTCGATGTCGACGGTGGTGAATGCCGGCGTCTCCCCGCCCTGCAACCGTGACAGCGCGATGAGCTCGCTGACCATGTTGCCCAGGCGATCGGCCTCGGTGAGCACCCGACGGCCGAAATGCTGGACCGATTCCTCGTCATCCGACGATTCCAGCAGCGCCTCGGTCAGTAGACCGATCGCGCCGACCGGGGTCTTCAGTTCATGGGAGACATTGGCGACGAAGTCGCGACGGGTCGCCTCCACGCGGCGGTGTTCGGTGTCGTCGGTGCCATAGACGACGGCGTACCGCTCGTCCTCGTGGGCCACCAGACGCACCAGGCAGCGGACCGATTCGACGTGGCGGGCCGTCGCACGCCCGGTGGAGACGAAACCCAGAGCCGACTGCGGGGGGCTGAATTCGAAGCGCGATTCCACAGCGGTGTCGAGGACCTCTTTTGCCGCATCCCAGACCTCGTCGGCCAGAAGGCGATCACGCACCACCCCGAGCTCGACGGCCTGGCTGTTGTAGAGCACGACGTCGCGGAAGCGGTCCACGACCGCCACCGCATTCTCGCTGTTACGCACGATGAGGCTGAGCAACCCGGCCTTGGTCATCCGGCCGTCGTCGGTGGTCAGCGACACGTCGGAGTCGCGGAGCCGGGCGGTGTCGGCCACCTCTCGGGGTGCGTTGGCGGTGATCGGCCGCTGCTCCACGACTTCGGTCACGGCGACAGAGTCGGAGCCGGATGCGTCGGTACCGGACCGACGCATCGCCCGCTCGACCCAGCCACGCACGTGTCGATTGAGTCCCAGCAGGACCCCACCGACCAATGCAATGGCGATCGCCGCGAATAGCAGTGCAACGGTCACCATCGCAGCTTACGGCGCGACGAACGCCTTTCGCACATCCATCGTCACTGTTCGGCCGCTGTTCACGCACTGTTCGATCAAGCCCACGCGCCACTGTCGCGACAGTGCTAATCCGGGCCGGTGACCGCCGTCACCGAGCTCACTGCGGAACCGGCACCGCCATGTCCGCATACTCCGGATGCTGGGCGATGAACCGCTGCACATACGAGCACACCGGCACCACCTGCTTGCCGGTGTCACGGATGTCGTCGAGCACCACCTTGACCAGCTCACCGGCATATCCATGACCACTGAACTGTTCGTGGATCACGGTGTGCGTCAACACCACCTGATACGGCTCAGAGACATAGTCGAGATAGCCGACAACCCGTTCGTCGTCGTTGCCGTAATCCCCTTGGCCGGTCGCGTCTGCGGCGGGGCCCGGGCTCAGAATTGCTTCGTAACGCTCCTGAGCTGGGGAATGGTTGATCCGGAGAGTCCCGACATTCGCCATGGCATCCAATGTAGCGCGCCGCACATCATCGGGACCATGAAGTTTTCATTACGGCTGCTCACAGACGAGCTCTCGCTCACTTCTGGCCCTGCGCCGCCACGGCCGCGGCACCGGCCGCCGCCGCTTCCGGGTCGAGGTAGGTGCCGCCTGGGTTGAGGGGCTTCAGGTCGTCGTCGAGGTCGTAACGCAACGGGTTGCCGGTGGGGATGTTCAGTTCGGCGATGTCGGCGTCGGAGATCTCGTCGAGGTACTTGACGAGCGCACGCAGAGAATTGCCGTGAGCCGCGATCAGCACCGTCTTGCCTGCCTTGATGTCGGCCGCGATGGTGTCGAGGAAATACGGCACCATGCGTTCGACGACGTCCTTGAGGCACTCGGTCAGGGGCACCTCGGCCAGATCGGCGTACCGCGGGTCCTTGGACTGGCTGTACTCCGCGTCGGGGTCGATCGGCGGCGGCGGGGTGTCGTAGCTGCGACGCCACAGCATGAACTGCTCGTCACCGAACTCTTCCTTGATCTCGGTCTTGTTCAGACCCTGGAGCTTGCCGTAGTGCCGTTCGTTGAGCCGCCAGTCCCGCTTCACCGGAATCCAGTGCCGATCGCACCGATCGAGGGCGATCTGGGCTGTCTGGATCGCCCGACGCAGCACAGATGTGTACAGGATGTCGGGCAACAGGTCGTGCTCGATGAGGAGTTCACCGGCGCGCACCGCCTCGGCTTCGCCCTTCTCGGTGAGCGCCACGTCGACCCAGCCGGTGAACTGGTTGGACGCATTCCACTCGCTCTCGCCGTGCCGCATCAGAATCAGGGTGCCGTTGCTCATGGCAGTCAGTTTCCCACATGGGACCGCGCCGGTCTCGGCGTCGGGCCCATCCGCGGCGCCGACTTTGCGGCTACCGATCCGGGCGCGCACCGGAGCGACCGGTCGAGCCGCCGATCGCCCACACCGTCAGATAGGCGAGACCGAAGAACGCGGCGACAGCCATTGCCACTCCGGTGGATTCGACCTGGGCGAACGGAGAGCGCACCCATTCCAGGGCGGACGCCACCACGGCGTCGGGCCGGGTCACCAGATCCCAGGAGTTCCATCGCTGGAAACGGCCGATCACGATGCCGATCGCACACAACCCCACCGAGACGATCACGGTCGCCCACCCGGCGGCCGGACCCACCTCGCGCTCCACCCGCCGATGCACCATCAGCATCGACACCACACCGAGGATGATTCCCGTCCACGCGGCGAATCCGTACTGCAGCACATGCCGCCAGAGGTCGTAGCCGTCGGCCAGATGGACGAGATCGGTCACCAGGTAGGGCGCGTTGGGCAGGAAGGCCAGCCAGCCGAGACCGAGAGGGATCAGCCAGATTCGTTGCCGGACAGCGATGAAGCCGAGCGCGAAGATCATCGGCAACCAGGCGAGGAAGAGGTTCCACACCAGGAACCGGGTCGGGTAGAACTCCGGTGATGCCGGATCGGTGATGCCGAGCACGACGGTGAGCGCGGTCGTCGCGAGCAAAGCGACAGCGAGCACCACCCGGTGCACGTGGGTCATCGGACCAGTCTGCCCGGCGGCGCGGAATCGAGACGCACGATGAGGTCACGAACCCGTCGACGTGCGATCAATGACCCGCGAATCGGACAAAACGGGTCTAACTTCACTGTCATGACCGCCAGCGCAGATGCCGGCGCCACCGGCACCGACACTCCCGAGCCTGAACTCAAACGTGTACTCGGGTGGAAGTTACTCCTGCTCTTCATCATCGGCGATATCCTGGGCACCGGCGTTTACGCGCTCACCGGTCAGGTGGCCGGCGAGGTCGGCGGTGCCGCCTGGCTGCCTTTCCTGATCGCGTTCGTCGTGGCCACGCTGACCGCTTTCTCCTATCTCGAACTGGTGACGAAATATCCGCAAGCCGCGGGCGCTGCGCTCTATGTCCACAAAGCATTCGGGGTGCATTTCATCACGTTCATCGTGCTGTTCACGGTGATGTGCTCGGGCATCACATCGGCCACGACGGCGTCTCGCGCGTTCGCGGTCAACATGCTGACCGCGTTCAGCGGCGGCGACAAGCCCGACACCGCCAGTCCGGCGCTGCTCTTCTTCGCGATCGCCTTCCTGCTGGTGGTCATGTTCATCAACTTCCGCGGCGTCGCCGAGGGCGTGGGCACCAACGTCGTGCTGACCCTGGTCGAGCTGTCGGGCCTGCTGATGGTGATCTTCATCGGCTACTGGTTCATCGTCGGCGGCAACGCCGAGCACTGGGATGCGGTGGTGGCCTTCGAGACCCCCGACGACAAGAACGTCTTCATCGCCATCACGGCGGCGACGTCACTGGCGTTCTTCGCGCTCGTCGGATTCGAGGACTCGGTGAACATGGCCGAGGAGTGCAAGGAGCCGGTCCGCATCTTCCCCAAGGTGATGCTCAGCGGCCTGGCGATCACCGCGGTGGTGTACGTGCTGATCTCGATCTGCGCGGTGGCGATCGTTCCGGTCGGCGTCCTCGCCGAGAGTGAGACCCCGCTGGTCGACGTGGTCCAGGCCGCGGCCCCCGACTTCCCGATCGGCGAACTACTGCCCTGGATCTCGATGTTCGCGGTCGCCAACACCGCACTCATCAACATGATGATGGCCAGTCGGTTGCTCTACGGCATGTCCAAGCAGGGAGTGCTGCCGACGTTCCTCTCCTACGTGCATCCGGGTCGTCGGACACCGGTCGCGGCGATCATCTTCACCACCGTCATCGCCCTGTGCCTGCTGGTGTACGTCAGCGCGGATCCGGAGAGCTCGGTGGTCGGCCTGCTCGGCGGCACCACCGCACTGCTACTCCTGGCCGTGTTCACCGTGGTGAACATCTCGGTGTTGGCGCTTCGCCGCAAGCCGGTGCAGCACAATCATTTCCGCACCTGGACACCGGTCGCCGTGCTCGGCGCCGTGACATGTGGCTACTTGACGTTGCCGGTCACCGGCCGCGACCCGGAGCAGTACGTGATCGCCGGCTGGCTCCTGCTCCTCGGCGTGATCCTGTGGGCCATCACCTATTGGCATCAACGGCGCCGTCACATCGCCGGGGACCGGCACCTCGAAGACGTGAACTGACCGAACTCGGGACAGATGAAGCGGATCGTGCCGGTTTCCGGCACGATCCGCTTCATCGCCGGGTCGACATCTCCGGGTGAACTCTTACTTGCGCAGGTCTTTCCGCAGGATCTTGCCCGAGGCCGACTTCGGAATGGCGTCGATGAACTCGACCGCGCGAACCTTCTTGTGCGGCGCCACCTTTGCCGCGACGAACTCGATCACCTCGTCCTCGGTCAGTTCCGCGTCGGGTTGCTTGACGACGAACGCCTTCGGGATCTCCTCCCCGTCGGCGTCATTGACACCGATGACGGCGGTGTCGGCGATCTTCGGATTGGTCAGCAGGAGCGCTTCGAGCTCGGCCGGCGGGACCTGATAGCCCTTGTACTTGATCAGCTCCTTGAGCCGGTCGACGATGTAGACGCAGCCGGTCGGGTCCACCCGCGCCATGTCGCCGGTGTGCAGGTACCCGTCGGCGTCGATGGTGTCGGCCGTGGCCTGCTCGTTGTTCAGGTAGCCCAGCATGACGTTGGGACCCTTCACCCAGAGCTCTCCGGGCTCGGACAGGCCCTCGGCCGGCAGACCGATCTCGTCACCGGTGGCCGGGTCGACGAGCTTGTTCTCGGTGTTCGGGATCGCCCAACCGGTCGACGACAGCGGCGGTTCGTCGTAACCCAATACGGCCTTGGTGTCGATCGGTATCAGGTGACTGACCGGGGACAGTTCACTCATGCCGTAGCCCTGCAGCATGTGCAGATCGAGTCGCTTGGCGACCGCCTTGCCGAGCTCGTCGTCGAGAGGCGCCGCGCCCGACATCATGACCTCGAGCGAGGACAGGTCGTAGTTGTCGATGATCGGATGCTTGGCGAGCGCGACCGCGACCGGCGGCGCGATGAAGGCGGTCGTGACCTTCTGATTCTGGATGTTCTCGAGGAACTCGGGAAGGTCGAAGCGTGGCATGATCACCAGCCGCCCCCGGTTGTACAGCGCCGCGTTGAGCAGCACGGTCATCCCGTAGATGTGGAAGAACGGCAGCACCGCGATCACGACGTCGTCGGCGCCCATGCCCTGCAGAGGTTTGATCTGGGCGACGTTGGCCACCAGGTTGCGGTGACTGAGCGCGACACCCTTTGGATTGCCGGTGGTGCCGGAGCTGTAGGGCAGGGCCGCGACATGTGTGGCCGGGTCGATGGTGACGTCCGGAGCCGGCAGGTTGGGTCCGAGGAGGTCGACGGCGTTCGGATGCCCGGACTGTTGCTCACCGTCGCCGTCCAGGATGATCAGGTTCTCGTCGGCGATCCCGACTTCCTTCGCCGCGATCGCGGCCTGCTCGGCCATCGGTGAGATCGTGACGAGCATCTTCGCCTGCGAGTCCTTGAGCTGCTTGGCGATCTCCGGCGCAGTGAACAGCGCGTTGATCGTCGTCGCCGTGCCGCCGGCCCGCAGGATGCCGTGGAAGACGGTGGCGAATGCCGGGATGTTCGGCGAGAGGATGCCCACCACGTCGCCGACGGCGATCCCCCGCGCCGCCAAGGCTCCCGCCGCAGCGTCGATCTGGCCGATCAGCCGCCCATACGTCGTCTCGTCGCCGGTCTTCGGGTCCACCAGGGCGACGCGGGCGAGGTCCTCGTCGGCTATCGAACCGAACAGGAAGTCATAGACGCTCAGGTTCGGGATCTCGACGTCGGGAAAGGGGCTCTGGAAACTCATGACACCTCCGTTGGGGAATACCGGACGTAATCGTAACAACATTCGTTGTCACGGTCGGTCCGGCGCGCAATGTCCGCATAGTCCGGTTTCGGCGGACCGGGAGGTCCGACGTCCGGCACCGCACAACTCTACGACGGCGCCCGATCAGGTGTGACATGTGCCACCCCATCGGTGACCGGTCGTACCCGAGGAACCGGTCAGTCAGTCGTCGTCGGAAAAGCTTGTGCCCGACCCGTCCCCGGCGGCATCCAACGACGTGGTCTCCCCCGGTACGTATCGGTCCGGCAGCGGCTCACCGGGTTCGGGCAGCGACTCCTTGTCGATGAGGTGCTCGAACGCGAGCAGATTGCGCAGCGATTCGCCGCGCGACACCCGCCACGCCCACTCTCGTTGGATCGACGTCAGGAAGCCGATCTCGAGAAGTGTGTTGAAGTCGCCGTCGGCCGCCTCGAGCACTTGGCCAAGCACGCGATCGATCTCGTCGGCGCCGATCGCATCCGCGGAGATCCGGCCCACCAGGTAGATGTCGCCGGTGTTGTCGATGGTGTAGGCGACGCCGTAGAGCCGCCGGTTGCGTCGCAGCAGGTAGCGGTAGACGCCTTCATGGTTCTCGTCGGGACGCCGGCAGACGAATGCCTCGACACGCACACCGTGCGGGCCCGCAGTCAGCAGCACGACGGTCTTCAGCTTGCGCTCACCGGGGAGTTCGAGCACGAGATGATCGGCCTGCGCACCTCCGGAGTCCTTGCGGCTGAACGAGATCTCGCGCTCGTTCAGCGTTGACTCGAGCAGTTCGACGATCTCGGTCTGATTCACCCGATCACCTTGCCTGTTGGAGTGTCACTGTCTGGTGGAGTGTCGCTGTCTGGTGGAGTGTCGCTGTCTGTTGGAGTGTCGCTGGTCCGAACGCCGGTCAGCCCTGACCGACGATCACCCTCGGACGGCGCCGACGCCACCGTCGCGACGCGCGACGAACCGACGCGGCACCGACGGCGCCCGGATTGCGCGCCGCGAATGACTGCATCGCCTCCGCGTAGCTGTTCAGCAGTCGAGTCGAGGTGTGCTCCCAGGAGAACTGCTCGGCATGGGCGCGGGCGTTGCCCCGCATCGCGGCCAGCCGGTCGGGTTGCGCGAGAATCCCGGCGAGGGCGTCGGTCCAGTCCTCCACGTCGTGGCCGTCGACGAGCACACCGGTGCGACCATCGGCCACTGCCACACTGAGTCCACCGACGTCGGCGGCCACCACCGGGGTCCCGCACGCCTGGGCCTCGATGGCGACCAGGCCGAAGCTCTCCGAGTAGCTCGGTACCGCAACCAGATCCGACGCGCGGTACACCTGTGCGAGCCGATCGGACGGCTGCGGCGGCAAGAAGGTGACCGAATCGGAGATACCGAGTTCGTCGGCCAGGTCGATCAGCGCGGTCGGCTGCGCGAGCCCGGATCCCGACGGACCGCCGACGATCAGCACCCGCAACGGGCGACCGTCACGTCGGGATCGCTCGATGATCGGGGCGGCGGCAGCCAGCAGGACGTCGGGAGCCTTGAGTGGCTGAATGCGGCCGACGAAGGTCAGCACGGTCTCGTCGGGTCGCAGTCCGAGCTCGGCACGTGCCGCCTCCCGCGACCCCGGCGAGTAGACGTCGAGATCCGCCCCGGGGGTCACCACGTCGATGCGCGACCGATCGGCGTTGTACATCGAAACCAGCTCGCTCGCTTCGGTTTCGGTGTTGACCACCATACGGTCAGCCTCGTCGACGACCTGCTGCTCGCCGATGACCCGCAGCATCGGTTCGGCGGTGTCGCCCTTGGCCAGTGACGCGTTCTTCACCGCCGCCAGCGTGTGCGCCGTGTGCACCAGCGGCACACCCCAACGATCGCGCGCCAGCCAGCCGACCTGACCCGACAGCCAATAATGCGAATGGATCAGGTCGTAGTAGCCGGGTTTGTGCATCGCCTCGGCACGCAGTACGCCTGCGGTGAAGGCACACAGCTGGGCCGGCAGGTCGCGTTTGTCGAGGCCCTCGAAGGGGCCCGCCACGACGTTGCGGACGGTCACTCCGGGCGCCGCGTCGACGACCGGCGCGTCCGACGACGACGTGGCGCGCGTGAAGATCTCCACCTCCACACCGCGTCGGGCGAGGCGCGTCGCGGTCTGCCACACGTACACGTTCATGCCACCGGCGTCGCCGGTTCCCGGCTGGGCCAGCGGTGACGTGTGCACGGAGACGAGTGCGACGCGCCGCGGCATCGGGGAACTGGTCATCCCACCAGCTTAGAGAAAGTCGCCGACCGCACCGTCCCCGCCCTTCGCGAGGTGCACGAACGTCGCCAGGTGTTCGCCGCGGAGCGACTTCCACCCCCGCTCCCGGAGAAGCCTCCGAGCTCGCGACCTACCTGCCCCCTGAGGAGCCTCCGAGCCTGCGAGGATGCGTGCCATCCGCCCCCTGAGGAGCCTCCGAGCTCGCGAGGATGCGTCACGAAGGGCGCCCGAACACAAGCCGACGTGATTGACACTTACCCAAAAGTGTCTCACCATCACAACATGACGACAGATGTGTCCGAGCGCGCCGTCTTCGAACTGCGCTCGGGACCGACGTGGGCTGACCCCTATCCGATGTATGCGGCACTACGCAGGCACTCACCCGTTCACCGGGTCCGACCGCCGGGCGATCCGGATGCCGACTTCTGGGTGCTCACCCGCCACGCCGACGTGCTGGCCGCGGCGAACGACGCGCAGACTTTCTCCTCCACACACGGGCTGACGGTCACCTACGGCGAACTGGAGGCCATCGGCATGGCCGACCATCCGCCGATGGTCATGCAGGACCCGCCGACCCACACGGAGTTCCGCAAACTCGTGGCGCGCGGGTTCACCCCGCGGCAGGTCGTCGAGGTCGAACCGAAGGTCCGCGAGTTCGTCGTCGATCGTCTCGAGCGCCTGTCCGCCGACGGTCCGGCCGACATCGTCGGCGAGCTGTTCAAGCCGCTGCCCAGCATGGTCGTCGCCCACTACCTCGGTGTCCCCGAGGAGGACCGGGCCCGGTTCGACGGCTGGACGCAGGCGGTCGTCGGCGCGACGTCGGGCATCGGCGGGATGGCCGCGGCCGCACAGTCGGCCGGCGCCGCGACGATGGAGATGCTCGCCTACTTCACCGAACTCATCGAGTTCCGCAGGTCCCACCCGGCCGAGGACACCGTCTCGCAACTCGTCGCGGCCGGGCTGGCCGACGACCCCGACGACCCGCGCGGACTGCTGTCGATCCTGGCGTTCACGTTCACGATGGTCGCCGGCGGCAACGACACCACCACCGGCATGCTCGGCGGCAGCGTAGCCCTGCTGCATCGATTCCCCGACCAACGCCGGCGCCTCGTCGCCGAGCCCGGCCTGATCGCCGGGGCCGTCGACGAACTACTCCGGCTCACGTCCCCGGTCCAGGGTTTGGCGCGCACGACGACCCGCGATGTCGTCTACACCGACTGCCCCGACGGTCCGGTCACCATCCCGGCCGGCCGCAAGGTGCTGCTCAGCTACGCCTCGGCCAACCGCGACCCGGCGGCGTTCGGTCCCGATGCCGACGACCTCGACGTCACCCGACGGCCGCGGAACATCCTCACGTTCAGCCACGGCAACCATCACTGCCTGGGCGCGGCCGCCGCACGGATGCAGGCCCGGGTCGCACTCACCGAGCTGCTCGCACGGCATCCCGAGTTCACGGTGGATGTCGACGGCATCGAGTGGGCCGACGGCAACTATGTGCGGCGCCCCACCTATGTCCCGTTCCATGTCTGACGCAGCGCCCTCTGCGGGAGCGGACCCGGCGCCGAGATCCGCCGACTGGCTGGGGCCCGAGCGCGCCGAACTCGGTGCCCAGCGCATCCTCGACGTCGCCGAGGAACTGTTCGTCGAGCACGGGGTGCCGGCGGTGACGATGCGCGGACTGGCCGCCGCGGTCGGGTGTTCCCGCGCCACGCTGTACCGGTACTACCCGGGCAAGGCCGAGGTGCTCGCCGCCTACGTCGATCGTTCGGCGGCCGAACTGGGCGCCGTGGTGTCGGCATCGGTGCGACACCGGTCCGACCCGGGCGCGCGTCTGGTGGACGCGGTCATGACGGCCGTGAGTGGGGTCCGGTCGAATCCGGCGCTCTCGGCCTGGTTCGCGCCGAACACCGCCGGGCAGGCCAGCGATCTCGCGCTGCTGTCACCGGCGATCGAACAGATCACCGTCGGCCTCCTGGGCGAGATCGCGCCGAACGCGCCGGACCCGAGCGACCGGGCGCGCTGGCTGGTCCGCGTCATCGTGTCGCTGCTGACGAGTCCCGGAGCGTCGGCCGACGACGAGCGGAAGCTCCTGGAGCGGTTCGTGGTCCCGGTGGTACTCGGCCCGTCCTGAGCTCGAACCCGACGCCGCCGAGGGCGGAGATTTCGGCTCATCACGCCGGTGCCCTACACTGCTTTCGGAAACGATTGTCATTTGCGTGAGGGCGAGGCGATGAGGCGAACACTGACGACGACCCTGGCATTGATCGGCGCGGGAGCGCTGGTGTTGGCCGGATGTTCGGACGGTAGCGGCGGCAGCTCGGCATCCGGGGAGACGACAGTGGTCACCTCCACCAATGTGTGGGCCGCGGTCGCCTCCGCGGTGGCCGGCGACAAAGCGACAGTGACCGCGCTCTACGCGAACGCCGAGGGCGATCCCCATGAGTTCGAGCCGTCGGCGGCGGACACGGCCGAGGTCGCCGACGCCGACCTCGCCGTCGTCAACGGCGGGCACTACGACCAGTACATGGAAGACGCCGCCGGCGACACCGGTGTCACGACGATCAACGCCTATGACCTCATCTCGGGCGACAGCCACGGCGACGGCGACAGTCACGACACCTCGGATCACGACAGCGCCGATCACGACAGCACCGATCACGACCACGGAACGATGAACGAGCACGTCTTCTACGATCTCGACGTCGTCGGGCAGGTGGCCACCAAGATCGGCGACACCCTGGCCGAAAAGGATCCGGCCAACGCCGACGAGTTCCGGGCGAATGCCGACGCCTTCAATCAACGCATCGACGGTCTGCGCAGCCAGCTCGCCACCATCAAGGCCGCCCACGACGGGACCAAGGTCGCCCAGACCGAGCCCCTCGCCGGATACCTGCTCGACGACGCCGGCCTGACCGACACCGCGCCCGCCGGATTCACGCAATCCGTCGAAGAAGGCCAATCACCCTCGGCCGCCGACCGTGCCGCGATGGAGGACCTGCTGACGTCCCGGTCCGTCGCCGCACTCATCTACAACACCCAGGCCGTTGATCAGGTCACCACGGCGATACTCAAAACCGCGGACGGCGCGCACGTCCCGGTCGTCAAGTTCACCGAGACCCTGCCCGAAGGTGTCACCGACTACATCACCTGGCAGTCCGGTCAGATCGAGGCGTTGCGTGCGGCACTGAGTACCGATGCCGCACACTGACGTCATGGCTGATCCAGACCATCACGCCGACCATCGAGCGGTGATACACGACCCCACCGCTCCGGTTGCCACGTTCGAGAGGGCACGGCTGGGCTTCGGTTCCCGCGTGCTCTGGGACGATCTGAACCTGCGAATCGCACACGGCGAGTTCATCGCGGTCCTGGGACCCAACGGTTCCGGCAAGACATCGTTCCTGCGGTGTCTGCTCGGCCAGTACGAACTCGACGCCGGACACCTCGAGGTCACCGATGCCATCGGCTACATCCCTCAGCAGCACGCCGACGAGGCCGACCCGATGGCCTTGCGCGGCCGCGACCTCGTCGGTTTCGGCGTCGACGGTTCCCGATGGGGCCTGGGTGTGCGTGGACGGATTCGTCGGCGTCGCCTGGTCGACGCCGCGCTCGCCGAAGTCGGCGCCACCGCCTACGCGGATGCACCGATGGGTCTGCTGTCCGGTGGTGAGCAGCAACGCCTCCGGGTGGCGCAGGCACTCACCTCCGACCCGGCGCTGCTGCTGTGCGACGAGCCACTGTCGAGCCTGGATCCCACGAATCAGCAGCGGGTCGTCGAACTCATCGACGAGCGTCGACGCAATGCCCACACCGCCGTCGTGTTCGTGACGCACGAGATCAACCCGATCCTGCCCTACGTCGACAGGGTCCTGTACCTGGTCGGCGGCAGCTTCCGGATCGGGACGCCGGACGAGGTGATGACAACCGCCACCCTGTCCAACCTCTACGGCAGCGACGTCGAGGTCCTGCGGGTCAACGGCAGGCTGTTGGTGATCGGCGGCGAGGACAGCCACCACTGTGATCATCTCGCCGAGCCACCCATGAACCCGGCCCACGTCGGCCACGACCCCGACCCGGGTGCCGCCCGATGACCGACCGAATCCCGTTGGCGGCCGAGCAGATAGATGTCAGCAAGTTCTGGGACTTCAGCACCACCGCCGACCTGCTCGGCCGTGACTTCGTCCTGCAGTCGCTGCTGGCGATCGCATTACTGGGTCTGCTCGGCGGAATCCTCGGCCCCCTGATCGTGGCCCGCCAGATGTCGTTCGCCGTTCACGGGGTGAGTGAGTTGTCGGTGACCGGCGCGGCGGCGGCGTTGCTGATCGGGATCAGCGTCAACGTCGGCGGGGTGATCGGTGCCGTCATCGCGGCGAGCGTCTTCGGATTCCTCGGAAACCGTGTACGCGAACGTGATTCGGTGATCGGCGTGGTCATGGCGTTCGGCCTGGGACTCGCGGTGCTGTTCTTGTCGCTCTACGGCAGTGCTCGTACGGGTTTCGCGATGCTCACCGGACAGGTCGTCAGCGTGGGCACCGGCGGCCTGACCGCCATCGCGATCACCACGGTCGTGGTCGTCGTCGGGATGGCGATCATCTACCGCCCGTTGCTGTTCGCGTCGCTCGATCCTCGGCTGGCCGCCGCATCCGGAGTGCCGATGCGGACGTTGTCGGTCGTGTTCGCCGTGCTCATGGGTCTGGCGTGCGCCCAGGGCGTGCAGATCATCGGCGCCCTGCTGGTGATGTCACTGATGATCACGCCCGCCGCCGCGGCCGCACGACTCACCGCCAACCCGACGACGGTGATGATCCTGGCCGTGGTGTTCGCCGAACTCGCCTCCGTGGGCGGCATGATCCTGTCGCTCGCCCCGGGCCTGCCGGTGTCGGTGTTCGTCACGACCATCTCGTTCGTGATCTACCTGGTCTGCCGTTGGGTCGGGCACCGTCGGGAGTTCGTCACCCGCTGAGAGCCGGCGAGTCCTTCGAGGATTCGTCACCCCGGTCCCTGAGGAGCCCGCGAACGAAGTGAGCGAGCGCCCCCCGGTCCCTGAGGAGCCCGCAAACGAAGTGAGCGTGCGTCACGAAGGGCCCTTCGTGACGCATCGCTCGTTCCTCGCGAGGCTCCTCAGGGACCGGGTTGTGGTGCGCTCGTTTGTTCCGAGGCTCCTCACGTACCAGGTGGTGGTGGGCTCGTTTGTTCCGAGGCTCCTCACGTACCAGGTGGTGGTGGGCTCGTTTGTTCGGAGCCTCCTCACAGGCCAGGTGGTGGTGCGCACGTTCCTCGCCAGCCTCCGCAGGGACCCGGTGGTGGTGCGCGCGTTCCTCGCGAGCCTCCGCAGGGATCGGCTGGTGGTGACGCCCGCCAGCCCAACTCACTCCTCCGGCGCCCCCGGATTGCAGCGGGTTTCGATCATCACCTGGTCGCTCACCACGGGCCGCGACGGTTCGAGGTTCCAGCTGGGCTTGTCCGGTTCGACGGCCCGGGCAAAGTCCCAATGGCAGTCGAATTGGGCCCGCATGCCCGGGGTGTCGGCGTCGGGGGCGAGTGCCAGCACCTCCGACCACGCGATGTCCGCGCCGCGGGGGTTCTCGGTGCGACGGCCTGCCGGCGTCGGATGGATCTGCAGACTCGGCCCGACCGCGGTCTGCACCCAGTCGACATGGTCGACGTAGGGCGGTGGCAGCACCGGTGTCGTCGGCCCGCTCGCCATCGGCGCTGCTTCCGACGACGAGACCACCGGTGCCGTCGAGGTTGTGCTCGACACCGCTCTCGACGACGGGGCGGACGGCCCGGCATCGTCGGCGGTATCCGAACAGGCGCTCACCAGGGCTGCGCCCGCGATCACACAACACAGGGCTCCGACGACGGCCGGGGTGCGCCGTCGGCCGGGGTTCCGGTCGGCATCCATATACCGGACCCTACTTGCGTCGGCGGAGTAGTCTCCCCGTGTGTCCCGGCTCCGTGTGGTCGCCGTTCTGTGTGCCGCCGGCCTCATGGCGCTGGTGGTGGCGACCGGATGCGAAACGCCGGGCCGCACTTCGTCGGCAGGTTCGTCGATCACGCACGATTTCGGCGGCCGGGTCACCACCACCGCCACCGGTCTGCGGCTCGACGGGCGCGATTGGTGGCCCACCGGATTCAACGCCTACCAACTCGGGACGGACTGGTCGGTCAACCGAGGCTGCGGTGCGGAGGTCGACCTCGACGCCTACTTCGCCGCACTCCCACCACGCGCGTTGACACGCATCAGCCTCTTCTCGATGTTCGCCGTCGACACACAGAGCGGGTTGCCGAACTTCGGCCCGCTCGACGCGGTGTTCGCCGCGGCCACCCGCCACCAACAGATGCTGCTGCCGGTCCTCACCGGCAGCACCGGAATCTGCGAAGACGGTGAGTTCAAGGACCGGTCGTGGTACGAGGACGGCTGGCGTACCCGGAAGTCGCTGGGTGGCATGACCTTCGCCGACTGGCTGAGGACCGCGGTGGCGCGCTGGAAGAGCCAACCCGTCGTCGCGGGTTGGGAGATCGTCGGCGAACCGGAGGCAAGCGTCTGTTCGGATCGCGGGTGCGACTGGCAGGTCCGCAACTGTCCGGCCGGCGCCGCCCAGGTGCTGAAAACCTTCTTCGACGACGCAGGCGCACTCCTGCGGACAGTCGATCCACGACGTCCCGTCTTCGCCGGATTCATCGGCGGCGACCAATGCGGTTTTCGAGGCGACGACTACGCCGAAGTCGGCTCGTCACCCCAGCTCGACGTCCTCGACTTCCATGACTACGGTGGCGGCCCCACCGATTACGGACCGGCGGGTAGCGACTTGCCAACCCGCATCTCGCAGGCGCGGCGTCTCGGCAAACCCATCATGGTGAACGAGATCGGCATCAAAGCCGGGTCCTGCCTGTCGACGTCGGCCCGCGCGGACCAATTCCGCGACACGATCTCCGAACAACGGTCGGAGGGAACCGCCGGCGCGCTGTTGTGGGCGTTTGTCCCGGACCCGCGTCCGAGTATGTGCACCTACGACATCGGCCCGGACGACCCGGCGTGGCAGGTCATCGCGGGTACGGTCAGCTGACGCCGGTGCCGACCGCCTCGTCTTCGCGCTCGCTCTGTGTCTGTTGGAGTTCGGTACGCTCTGCCGCCGCACTGACCCGATAGATTCGCCAGTCCGGCATGTCGGCACCCTGATTCGGGGCCTCCAACACCAGAACTCCTATTCCGCCACCGTTCTCGTACAGCGTCGGGAACCTGATGTTCAGCGCGTCCGATGCGCCGCGCCCTTCCAGCGGAACTGCCAGCATGTATCGGACATGATGGGCCACAGGGTCATTGAGCACTTCGGAGAAGTCCTGGTCGGAGGGGATCACGAATTGCTTCGGATGCTCGGACTGGGCGATCACCGCAAAGCCGTAGACGGTGTCGCTCAGCACGCTCCCGTCGGGCAGATTCAGAGAATCGAGGTACTGCGCGAGGTAGCGTTCGGTGGAGAACGTCCGGGCGACTCGCTGCGCGTCAAGATACTTCTCGTTGACCGAATCGCGGTCGGGGAACACGACCGACTCGAGCGCATACTCCTGGGGTGCGTACTTCGTCGACGTCATCCCCCACGCGGTCACCGGTACGGCCACCAGCATTGTCATGATCGCGGCCATCCCCAGTGCCACATAACTCTTTCCGCGCCGCGCCACGACCGTCGGCAGATTCGCGTTCGTGCCCAACCGACGCGACGGCGACACCTTGCGTGCCGGCACCGCGAGCAGCGCGACGACCGAGGCCAACAAGACCACGGTGATGTAGAAGCGCAGAAATCCGAACGTCGAGCCACGTGCATAGCTGAGGATCTGGAAGAACAGCACAGCGCCGATCAGTGGCAGCGGAGACAGCAGTGGGGCCAATCGCCCTCGGCGCCTTCGGACGACGATGACGAGGGCGAGCAGGAGTGGGAAGAGCGGCGCGAGAATGAGTACCTCGACCAGCGAGAATCCCAAGGCCTGGAACGCATTGTCCGAGCCACTCCCGCCGGAGAACTCCAGGATCGCGGTGTTGCCGTATTGCGAGGAGATCTGGGCAAAGAAGTCGCCGGTGATCAGCCAACTGGTGATCGCCCAGACGACGAACGCCACCGCACTGGGCAGCGCGAAGATCCCGACATCGAGGATCGTCCTGGTCCAGCGGTCGCTCTGAGATCGGCGAAAAGTCACGATGCCGACCGCGATTCCGGAGAACAGCGCTGCTGCCGCACCGTCGTATCGGGTCAGATACGCGAAGCCCAGGGCCATACCGGCGGTGACCAGATCGTGCACATCATCGGTATCGATCCATCGGATGCCGCGCCGGGCGGCCCACGCCAGGAAGAACAGGTACGGCGCCTCACTCATGCCGTTGGCGGCGTAGAAGATGATCATCGGGTTGGCCGCGTAACACACTGTGATGGCGATCGAGATCCACGGCGCGACACCACGATCCCGTGCGATACCGGACACCTGGACCACCGAGCCGGCCATGAAGGCCGACGTCATGATCGCCGCCGACAGCGCGGAGGTGGTCATCGCCGGGAACAGCGGCGTCAGCGCGGTCAGCGGCAACTGCACCAGCGCCGTCAGCGGTGTGAAGATGAAACCGATGGCCGAGACGTGCGGGTCCCTGCTGAACAGGACGCTCTGCGCGGCCTGGACCCGGGACAGCGAGTCGCCCACGTAGAACCGCGCGTCGACGGCGAGGAACACACCGACGGCCAGATAGATCAGCCAGACAACCGCGAACAATGCGATGACCTGCTTGCGGCTCATGACGATCCACTCGCCGACGTGCCGGCCGTATCCTCGGCGGTGTCCGCCTCATCCGATCCGGACGCGAGCCCGTGAAAGGTCTTCTCCCAATACGACGGGTTGAACAACATCTGCCACATGCCCTTGATGGCGGCGACGCTCATCATGACCCAGTAGGCCGGCACCAGCAGAGCCGACCAGACGAGTCTGCTGCGGTCGTCCTCTCGGATCGCGATCAGGTTCATGTAGATGGCCGCCCCGTTGCCGAAGATCAGCGAGACGAGCGACAGGTAGTAGATGGGTCCGGGGAAGATGTCGGCGAACACCTTGGGCTGCCCGGCGATCCAGATCACCATGATCAGCCAGAACACCATGTTCATGCATGCGATCAGCGGCGTGCCCGCGATCAGCAGGGTGAAGCGGTACCACCCGATCGGGCCGAGGATGCGCCAGAGCGCGACGGGCCGGCGCATGTGCACCAGCCACGTCTGCATGTAGCCCTTGTACCACCGAGATCGCTGCCGGACCCAGTTGATCGCATCGATGTTCGCCTCCTCGAGTGTCAGCGAATCCAGCACGGCGGTGCGGTATCCGTGCCCGGCGATCCGCACTCCCAGGTCGGCGTCCTCGGTGACGTTGAACGGATCCCAGGCACCGATGTCGTCGAGCACGTCGCGCAGGAAGTGATTCGAGGTGCCGCCCAGCGGGATCGGCGCACGACTCACCATCAGACCGGGCAGCAGGTAGCTGAACCAGATCCCGTAGTCGGCGGTGAACCACTCGGTGAGCATGTTGTCATACGCGTTGTGGAAGTTCAGTTTTCCCTGCACGCAGACCACCGAGTCGTCGGAGGCCCGGAAAGCCGCGACCGCCCTGCGCAATTGGAGCGGATCCGGCAGGTCCTCGGCGTCGTAGATGGTGACGATGTCGCCGGTCGCGAAGTGCAGGCCGTAGTTGCACGCCTTGGGTTTGGTGCGCGGCTGAGCGGGCGGCACGAGGACGACGGTCACCATGTCGTTGTCGCCGACGTCGCGTGCGGCCGCGATCGTGGGGTCGTCGTCGGCCTCGAGCAACAGCAGTACCTGCAGCTTCTCGCGTGGATATTCCAGCGACTCCATCGCCCCGATCAGATCGCCGACGACCTCCGGCTCCCCGTACGCGGGTACCAGGACAGTATAGGGCGGCAGGTCGTCGGCGGGGATCGCACGCGCCTGTTCGTCGGTGATCTCGATGGCCCCGTTCACCAGGCCGCGACGGAAGATGACGAGACGGTCGATGAGCGACAGGATGTAGACGATGGTCGCCACCGACACCAGTGCGGCGATCGTGGCGATCGGGAACAGCACCAGCAGCACGACGACGGCGACGAGCAGTGTGATCCCGCCGATCTTCTGGCCGCGGTTGAACGGGACCGACGCGGTCATCTCGGCGTCTTCGTCCCGGAGTCGTTCGACGGCGTCGTACAGTGCGGCCTGACAGTAATCCGGATCGGCCATCAGCTCGTCGACGGAGCGACCGTCGCGCGTGCTCATCGCGTCCCCTCCCCGATCGCGCCGACCTGTGCGTTGATGAGGTCCTCGGCGCATCCGACGAGCAGATCGCGGTCCTTGAACTGCGGTTGGAGATCGACGGTGACCGAGTTGCCCCGGAACAGCACGGTGAAGAAGGTGTTCAGGTTGCGGCCGACGGTCATGTTCGGCGGCGGGAACGGCGCGTCGGGGTCGTGGTTGTCGACCGACACCAAGGTCACCTGTTGGGTCCGCTCGCCGTTGTTCCAGTCCCAGTAGAGCCGGTTGTAGGTCAGGTAGTTGTCGTCGTCGACGACAGTCTGCAGATACCCCGTGACGCCATGCGGGAGGTCGACCGGGACCGACTTGCTGAACCGGTCCCCGACCAGGTCCACCACGAAGATCACCGGGTAGACCTCGAGACTCAACGGTCGCGCGGTCTCGATCGCGTCGACCACCACCTTTCGGGGTCGGGCGAACTTGTCGAACTCGGCGCTGCCACGATCCTGGTACAGATCCTGGGTGACCATGACCGCATCCCGGCCATACAGCCGAGACACCCAGTCGTACTGCGTGACCCGGCCCTGCGTCCATCCGGCCGGCACGATCAACGGTGGCCGGGTCGCCAGACCCGGCACCTCGGTGTTGGGCCAATCGTTGTATGCGGGAACCGGGATGAAGAACATCCCGATCGCCACGATGACAAGGGCCCACCCCGGCCGGCCGACCTTGCGCACCGACACCGGGTACATGGGACGGCCGAGCGGACTCCACGATGCGCCGTGTTGGCGACGGTAGTCGACGTAGAGCCACGCACTCGCCACGAGTGCGGCACCCACCGCCGGGATCGTCTGGAACACCACTCGGGGCGCGGCCGGAAAGAACACCTGCACCAGGATCAACACGGCCGTGCCCACCACCAGCGAGATGACGGCGCCCGCCACTCCTCGCCGGGTGGTCCGCCCGGTCGCCACCCCGGTCGCGACCGCACCGAAGATCACCATCACCGCGCCCGACGCGAACGGCCCGCCACCAAGGGGCAGGACAATCAACCGGTACGGCACCGGGAAGATCATCAGCAGCAGCACCCACACCCACCGATACCGCGCGACGGGTCGCAGCCCGAACACCATGATGCAGCTGCCCAGAAGGAACACCCACATCGCCAACAAGTCCACGTGAGCGGTCAGATAGCTGCCGGCGTACCGCAGGTTCATCGCCTTCACGGAGATCGCGATGAGGAGCAGCACGACCCCGATGATCACGTCGGTCTGGCGATCGTAGATGGGCAACTCGGTGCCGCGCCGCCAGGAGACACCGGTCGCGGCGATCACCACGAGGACCACGACGACCGGCAGGTAGGTGATGATCGTCTGTGCCGCCATCTCCGTGGCGAGTGCGTTCAGCGTCCCCCAGAACGCCACCACCGTCGCGATCAGCACCAGCGCCCAGCGCAGTGCGACCACGGCTGCGGGATTGGCGGCGAGCCGTTCGGACAGCGTGGGTCCGCGACCTGCGGGCGCCTCGGCGGTGTCGACGGTCATGGCATCCCCATGCACATCACGTCTGTCCGATCACTGCCCGGTGGTGGGCCCGTGCCGGCGTCTGCGCAGCAGGACCGTCAGCACGTACACGATTCCGGCGAGCACCGCCACGCCGATCACGACGCCGAGGACCGCCAGCCAGGCGCCGGACAGCCCACCGTCGGTGGGTTCCTGGGCGTTCACCTCGTTCGCGGCCACGGTCACCGGATCGTGCCCGGACACCTGGAGGATCGCGTCACCGTCGACCGCCGACCACCGCTGTTCCGTCGACAGCCAATCCAGCAGCGCATCAAGGTCGGATGCGTCGTTCGTGGACGTCGCGACCAGTAGGCTGCGGCCGTTGTCGCGGGTCACCTCGAGCGCACCGAAGTTCACCCCCGGATTCAGCGTCACCGACGACGTCTGCTCGGAGTCCCCCGACCCGGACACGACTTTGAGTGTGCGACCGTCGGATTGCAGCGGCAGATTCAGATCCGGCAGCCCCTCACCGTCGCCGGAGATCAGGATCGCCGGCTGCTCCGACGAACCCGCGGTGTCCATCGAGACGACGTCGACGCCCAGCGGCACGGCCGACAGCCGCTGCAGTCCGACCGCTATTGACACGGCGCGGGTGACGTCGCCGACATCGCCCTTGCTCCAGGCGAGTTGGGTACGCGGCATCAGTGCCTGCGGCAGCGACTGAAAGCCATCCGGCTGTGGTGGGTTGGACTCGTCGGCCTGCACCTCGCCCGCCGAACTCAGGCTCAGTGTGCTGCGGTATCCGGTACCACACGCCTCGCCGAGGTTGCCGCGTTCCAGGGTGAGTGTCAGTGCCGTGTAACGCTTCACGACGTCATCCGGAACATCGATCCAGGTGTTGTAGGCGCCGCTGGAATCGGTGGGGATGGTCGCGATGACGCGGTCGCCGACGCGCACCGAGATCACCCCGTCGGCGTCGGCCGGGCCCGGGCTGTAGGAGCCCGACAGCTGCACCCGGATGCCCTGGGACGGGCGTCCCAACCGCGTCTGGTCGATACCGAAGGTGATCGTCGGCCACGCGGCGGAGGTGACGCTCTGGTCCGACACGCCGAGGTCGGCCAGGGTTTGCACGTCACGCGGGACCTGCGGGGCGTCGTGCAACGAACCGGCGACGGCCGACGAGCTCAGCGCGATCGGCGCGAGTGTGGAGGTGAGGAGCTGTGTCTGCGCGAGCAGTTCGTCGGCCGAACCGCCGATCTCCAGATAGGCGGTGCCGGCATTGTCCTTGAGCGTCAGCCCCGTCGGCGCGTCGGTGTTGATCACGACCTGGCGCTCCAGCGGACCGGGCACCGTACGCGGGCTGCTGCCGCGGGGTATCGCGACGGTGTCGACCGGCACGGCGGCCGCGCCGTAGTTGGACACCACCGCGGTCGCGAGGTTGACCGCGGCCTCCCCCTCGGCCTGCTGCACGTCGTCGGGAATATAGATCGTCAGGCCACGCAGGACCGGTGGCAGGAAGTCCGACACGACGTCCGGGATGGCCTCCCGGCCCGTGTAGGTGACGGTGGTGTTGACCAGACGCAGGGCGTGGTCGGGATCGAACTGGCAGAACCCCTCCGCGCGGAGATAGGCGCGCAACGTGATGTCGGCGGCGTTCTGTTCCACCTGAACACCTCGCAGCGGCAACTCGATCGGCGCGTTCGGTGCCGTCGGCAGCGGTGTCCGCGAGAGCAGCCGGCCCGACTGCAGAACGTCGAGACTGCCTCCGGTGACGAAGGCGGGCAACTGCAGGTTGCCGCGCAGCACGGACGGCGTGAGGTCACGAGGGACCGGCAGGCTCAGGCTGGCCTCGCCCTGCTGGCCGGGCAACGAGATCGTCGACGACGCGCCGAGGTCGTCCAGCCCCATCGGAGGCGGCGGATCGCCAGGTGCCGCGGAGACGCTCGGAGCGAAGAAACTCATGGCCGCGAGAATGCTCGCAACCGCCACGATCCGAACGACACCGACTCTCCGGACCGGCTTGCGACGAACGTCCATCAGACCCTCTCTGCGCGCGACGGCCAGAACGGCTCGTTCGCATCCTCGACCGGATTTGCTCTGAAGTTCTTCGTAAGAGAACCTAATCGAAATCGCACAAATCGACATCACCAATCGCCGAGCCAGATCGGGTCGTGTCGTTGTGGATTCGAGGCACAATCGTTTCCCGACGGCCGCGGGACGTCTGACAGCATGGCGGGGTGTCCCACATGACCTCAGGTGAACAGATCGACGGCGGCGTGTACGTCGACCTCGGTGATCGACGTGTGTGGCATTTCCATGGTGGCGACCCGTCGGGCCAGCCGACCGTGCTGCTGCACGGCGCATTCGGGGCGGCCTCGACCTGGGGCGCCCAGTTCTCCGATTTCACCGCCGCCGGCCTGTCCATCTTCGCTCCGGAACGCAGCGGTCACGGGCACAGCCCCGACCACGACGGTCCGTTCGATTACGCCGACATGGTCGCCGAGACGATCAGGTACCTCGAGACGGCGGTACGAGCACCCGCCCACCTGGTGGGGTGGAGCGACGGGGCGATGATCGCGCTGCTCGTCGCGCGCGAGCGCCCGGACCTCGTCAACCGCGTCGTCATGGTCGGCTACTACGTCAACCAGGCGGGTCAGGACGCCAACGACTTCTTCGCCATGATCAACGAGCATCACGCCGAGACCGTAGAGTTCCTGCGCAGCGGTTACGTAGGCGTGTCACCCGACGGTCCCGAACACTTCGACACCGTCTACGAGAAGACCCTCGCGATGCTGGCACGCGAACCCGACTACGACCTGACCGAGTTCGCGGGCGTCAGGGCCCCGACTCTCGTTCTCGCCGCCGATCACGGGGTGGCGCGCCTCGAGCACGTGGTCGAACTCTCCCGCGTGCTGCCCAACGGCCGGGTGGCCATCCTGCCCGGGACGCATCTGTTGCCGATCGAGTCCCCGGAACTGTTCAACCCGCTGGTGATCTCGTTCCTGGCCGCAGACCCACCCGACCATTGGGCGCCGTACAAGTGAGGTGACCTGACCGCCGCTCAGGCGGTGGCGTGGACCTTGCGCCACGCGGCGCGGCGGGCGCCGTCGGGGTCGGTCTGGACCCGGTCGGGGTCGTCGATGACGAGGACCTTGCGGCTGTCCGCGGCGTATGCCGGCCATCCGACTCCGGGTACGCCGCCCGTCGCGAATGCACGCCACCGATCCTGCACGTCGGCGATGACCCGGCCGGTGGAGCGCCAGTCCCCGACCGCGAGGCCCGCTCCGAGCGCTGACCGGTACGCGCCGAACACGGCGAAGAGCTCGGTCGCGTGCGTGGCCCCCATGCCGGTGGCCGACAGCACGCGGGTCCGGAAGTCGTAGCGGTAGACGTAGGTGGGCGCGACTGCGCTGTGGCCTTCGGCGAACGTGACCATCGGGGCCCAGAACACCGAATCCGCGGCCAGACGCACGAGGTCGTGGTCCCCGCCGTCGTACAACGCCTTGATCTCGCGCCGATCCTGCTCGTCGTTGACGCGCACCAATGACCTCTCGGCGTCCGGCAGCACATTCCACAATTTGGTGAACAGCTGACCCTCGTCGTGGTTGCTACCGATGATCAGGGGTACCGGGAGGGTGATTCCGGTCGCTGCGCTCTCCAGCAGGTTCGCGGGCAGATAGTCACCGTCGACGACCGGGGCAAACGGGATCGCGTCACCGGTCTCCGCGGCCGCGGCGAACCGCATCAGCCGGTTGCCGGCGTGCAGCAGGTCCTGGGCGGATGAGCGCGCGATGAGGGCCTGCGCCTCCTCGGCGGGCATCGGCTCGGCGTCGGGGTCGACCCGCGTGGCGCGGCGCTGCGGGTCGCGCAGGATTCGCAGGAACTCGTCGGCGTGCAGCCGTGCCGACTTCTGCGACATGAGCAGGCCCGGTGCCGGACTCTCCGCGATGGCGCGCGCGAACAGCCCGTCGGCGGCCGGGGTGCTGAGCAGCGTGAGCACCGACGTTCCGCCCGCGCTCTCACCGAAAATGGTGACGTTGTCGGGGTCTCCGCCGAATGCGGCGATGTTGCGCTGCACCCAGGACAGTGCGGCCACGTGATCCTTGAGACCCAGGTTCGAGTCGAAGGTGCGGTCGTCGGTGGAGTATGCGCCCAGGTCGAGGAAGCCGAACGGGCCGAACCGGTACTGCACGGTCACCACGATGACGTCCTGGGCCCGCGCGAGCAGCGATCCGTCGTAGAGGGGTGTCGCCGCGGTACCGAGGATGTAGGCGCCGCCGTGGATGAACACCATCACGGCCCGCGGACGCGACGACGGCCGGTCAGGCGCGAAGACGTTGAGGGTCAGACAGTCTTCACCCATCGGCTGATACTTCCCCGGCGCCACCGCGGTGAAGCGCTTCTCCTGGATGGGCGCCTTCCCGAAACGGGTGCAGTCGCGCACCCCGGGCCACGGGTGCACCGGTTGGGGGTCGCGGAACCGGAGTCCCGCCACCGGCGGCGCCGCGAACGGGATGCCCTTCCAGCTGATCGTGCCGCGCCGTGTGCGCTTGCCGCGGGCCCCCTCGACGATGCCATCGGAGGTGGTAACCCTGCTATCGATCGATGTCATGTAACCCAACATAGACGAAACGCCTCTCCCTCCCACAGGATCGGTGACGGTCACCACTCGGCCCCTGAGGAGGCCCGGAACGCCAGCCGCCCACCGCCACCACCCGGCCCCCGAGAAGACCCGGAACGCCAGCCGCCCACCGCCACCACCCGGCCCCCGAGAAGACCCGGAACGCCAGCCGCCCACCGCCACCACCCGGCCCCCGAGAAGACCCGGAACGCCAGCCGCCCACCGCCACCACCCGGCCCCCGAGAAGACCCGGAACGCCAGCCGCCCACCGCCACCACCCGGCCCCCGAGAAGACCCGGAACGCCAGCCGCCCACCGCCACCACCCGGCCCCCGAGAAGACCCGGAACGCCAGCCGCCCACCGCCACCACCCGGCCCCCGAGGAGGCCCGGAACGCCAGCCGCCGACCGTTACCACTCGGTCCCTGAGGAGGCCCGGAGCGCTAGCGGAGGGCCGTCACGAAGGGCCCTTCGTGACGCATCCTCGCAGGCTCGGAGGCTCCTCAGGGACCGGGGCAAGGGGCTATGTCTGTCAGTGCGCCGAGACGGAAACACTTGCGTCGCGCAGTGCGTCCCGTACCGCGCGCGCGTGCGCAACCGCCCCGGGTGTGTCGCCGTGCAAGCACACCGACTCGGCCTCGACCCGTATGACGGAACCGTCGACCGCGGTGACCGTGCCGTCGACGACGAGCCCGACCACGCGGCGGGCCACCTCGTCGGTGTCGGTCAGCACAGCCCCCACCTCGGTGCGGGAGACCAATGTCCCGTCGGGCCGGTAGGCGCGATCCGCGAACGCCTCGATGATCACCGGGATACCGGCGTCGGCGGCTCGTCGCAGTGACAGGGAACCCGGCAGCCCCATCAGCGGCAACGACCCACCGAGTTCGGTGATGGCCGCCACCACGGCGGCAGCCTGGGTTTCGTGGTGGACGATCGAATTGTAAAGTGCGCCATGCGGCTTCACATAAGAAACCGAGGTTCCCACCGAGCGTGCGACGGCGTCGAGCGCGCCGATCTGATAGATGATGTCCGCGGTGAGGTCGGCGGGCGCGATGTCCATGAAACGTCGGCCGAACCCGGCAAGGTCGGGATAAGAGACCTGTGCGCCGATCCGGACGCCGGCCTTGGCGGCCGCACGACAGGTCGCGAGCAGCACGGCGGGCGTGCCCGCGTGGAAGCCACACGCGACGTTGGCGCTGCTGACGACCTCGAGCATCGCGTCATCGTCGCCGACACCCTCGCCGAGGTCGGCGTTCAGGTCGATGACGAGCCCGGTTCGTCCTGATTCGCCCATGGTCCGAATTCTAGTGGCGATACGAATGCGGACGGTTCCGTCGGCGACGAAGCGGGTTCCGTCGGCGCGATTCGGGGTTCTGTCGGCGCGATTCGGGGTTCCGTCGGCGACGAAGCGGGTTCTGTCGGCGCGATTCGGGGTTCTGTCGGCGCGATTCGGGGTTCTGTCGGCGACTAGTGGCGGCGCTGGCGGGCGAACTCGGCCAGCACCACGCCGGCAGCGACCGAGGCGTTCAGGCTCTCCACGTCACCGGCCATCGGGATGGACAGGATCGAGTCGCAATTCTCCCGGACCAGGCGCGAGAGCCCCTTGCCCTCGGAGCCGACGACGATGACAGTCGGTCCAGTGCCGTCGTAGTCGTCGAGGGTCACATCCCCCTCGGTGTCGAGCCCGACCAGCTGAGCACCCGTCGCCGCCCAATCCTTCAGCGTCCGGGTCAGATTGGCCGCCTGCGCCACCGGCAGTCGAGCGGCGGCACCCGCGCTGGTGCGCCACGCGACCGCGGTCACGCTCGCACTGCGGCGCTGCGGGATCACCACGCCGTGTCCACCGAACGCGGCGACCGAGCGGATCACGGCGCCGAGGTTGCGCGGGTCGGTGATGTTGTCGAGCGCGACGAGCAGTGGCGGCGTACCGCTGTCGATCGCGTCGCGCATCAGATCATCGGGGTGCGCGTAACGGTATTCGGGCACCTGCAGCGCGATGCCCTGATGCAGTCCATTCGCCGACAGGCGGTCGAGTTCGGGCTTGCCGACCTCGAGGATTGCCACGCCCTTGTCGCCGGCGATCTTCACCGCTTCGGCAACCCGCTCGTCGGGTTCGGAGTTGGTCGCCAGGTACAGCGCCGTCGACGGCACGCCGGCGCGCAGACACTCGAGCACCGGATTGCGGCCGAGGACGTACTCGGGACCGTCTTCCTTGCGTGATCGGCCACCGCCGCTGCGTCCGGCGACCGACTTCGACGCGGCCTTCGCGCGCTTGTGAGCCGGATGGTAGGGGCGATCCACCGCCTTCGGAGTGGCCCCGCGAGCTTCCAGGCCACGACGACGCTGCCCGCCGGACCCGGTGGTCTGCCCCTTCTTGGTACCTGATTTACGAACTGCGCCGCGACGTTTGGAGTTTCCGGCCATGTCAGGAGGTTCCCTTCAGCGACCACTGAGCACCATCGGGGGTGTCGGTGACCTCGATACCGGCCTCGGCGAGTCGGTCCCGCACCGAGTCCGCTGTCGCCCAGTCCTTGTCGGCACGCGCCTGAGCGCGGCGGGCAAGCTCGGCACGCACGAGAACGTCGAGCGCGGTGGTGGCGGCCGATTCGTCTTCGCCTTCATCGACCCAATGGTCGTCGAGCGGATCCACGCCCAGGATGCCCATCATCGCGCGCACCGACGATGCAGCCGTCAACGCGGCCGCGCCGTCGCCGGACTCGAGTGCGGTGTTGCCCTGGCGGACCACATTGTGAACGGTCGCCAACGCGGCAGGCACACCCAGATCGTCGTCGAGTGCCGCGGCGAATTCGGTCGGGATGTCGCCGACGGCCACGTCTCCGACCCGCGACGACACGCGCGTCACGAAGGACTCGACGCGGCGATATCCGGCCGCGGCCTCGGTGAGTGCACCGTCGGAGTACTCGAGCATCGATCGGTAGTGGGCGCTGCCCAGGTAATAGCGCAACTCCACGGCGCGCACCCGCTCGAGCATCGCGGGGATCGAGACGACGTTGCCGAGGGACTTGCTCATCTTCTCGCCGCTCATCGTCACCCAGCCGTTGTGCAGCCAGTAACGTGCGAACGGATCACCGGCGCCATGCGCCTGGGCGATCTCGTTCTCATGGTGCGGGAAGATGAGATCCATTCCACCGCAGTGGATGTCGAACTCCGCACCGAGCAGTGATGTCGCCATGGCGGAGCATTCGAGATGCCACCCGGGTCGCCCCGGACCCCACGGTGTGGGCCACGACGGCTCGTCGGGCTTGGCCGCCTTCCACAGGGTGAAGTCGCGCGGGTCCCGCTTGCCGGTGCCGGCACTCTCCCCCTGGTGCACATCCTCGAGCTTGTGCCCCGACAACGACCCGTAGTCGGGCAGGCTCAGCACGTCGAAGTAGACGTTGCCGTCGGACTCGTAGGCGTGCCCGCGGTCGATCAGGCGCTCCATGTACTCGACCATCTGGGTGACGAATCCGGTGGCGCGCGGTTCCCCGGACGGGGGCAGAACGCCGAGCGCGTCGTACGCGGAATCGAAGGCGCGTTCATGGGTCGCCGCCCACTCCCACCACGGGCGACCGGCCTCGGCCGCCTTGCGCAGGATCTTGTCCTCGATGTCGGTGACGTTGCGGACGAACAGCACGTCGAGACCCTTGTGCTCGAGCCAGCGGCGCAGCACGTCGAAGGCGATGCCGCTGCGCACATGACCGATGTGGGGAATGCCCTGGACAGTCGCGCCACACAAGTACACCGAGGCATGGCCGGGGCGAAGCGGCACGAAGTCGCGCACCTCTCGGGCAGCGGTGTCATACAGGCGCAGGGTCACGACGTGCAATCCTACCTGGTCGGCCCCCTGGGCCCGCCCTCGCCGCGAGTCGCCCGTACCGATGGTCGAAATCGTCTCCCACACGGGCATCCGAGGGACATTTCCGTCGGCAGGCCGTCAGGGGGACGATTGTGGTCACTCTGTGGTGTCGAGCAGTGCCGTGGCCACCGCGGCCACGCCTTCGCCGCGACCGGTCATACCGAGTCCGTCGGTCGTCGTCGCCGACACCGATACCGGGGCGCCGAGTGCCGCGCCGAGGACCTGCTGCGCCTCGTCCCGGCGCGGGCCGATCTTCGGCCGGTTGCCGATCACCTGGACGGCGGCGTTGACGACCTGAAAGCCGGCCTCGGTCACCAATCTGCGGACGTGCTCGAGCATCACCACTCCGGATACCCCGGCCCATTCCGGTCGACCGGTCCCGAAGACCGATCCGACGTCGCCGAGACCCGCTGCCGACAGCACGGCGTCGCACAGCGCGTGGGCGCCGACGTCACCATCAGAATGGCCTTCACACCCGGGCGTGTCGGGGAAGTACAGACCGACCATCCAGCACGGGGAGTCCGCATCGACGCGATGGGCGTCGCTCCCGATCCCGACTCTCATGAGTGCGCCCCCGACGACTCCGCGACGATGTCGCGGGCGATGCGTAGGTCCCATTGCGTGGTGATCTTCATGGCCAGCGGATCGCCGGCCACCACATGCACGGGGATTCCACAACGCTCGGCCAGACCCGCGTCATCGGTGGCCAGACCCGAATCGTCCGCATGCGCGCGCGCAAGGGCGTCTCGGGTGAAGCCCTGCGGAGTCTGGATGGCGCGAAGTCGTTCGCGGTCGACGGTGGCGACAACGGCCTCCGGACCGGACGTGGCCGGCTCGACCTGCTTGAGGGTGTCGGCGACCGGGAGTCCCGGAACGACGACCGGATGCCCGCCCCGCACGGCGTCGACGACGCGCGCGAAGACCGCAGGCGGCGTCAGGGGCCGGGCCGCATCGTGCACCAGGACGATGTCGGATGTCGCACCTGCGGCGTCGATCCCCGCCCGCACCGAATCCGACCGGTGGTCGCCGCCGGCCACCACGATGGCGTCGGGCACGAGTCGTCGGGCGTCGTCGATCAGTTCGGCGGGTACCACGACCACCACAGACTGAGCGACCTCGGCGTCGAACACCCCGGAAACACACATTTCCAGGATGGTCCGACCACCGAGGTCGACAAAGGCTTTCGGAACCGACTCGCCGAGCCGGGTTCCCGACCCTGCGGCCGGGATGATCACACTCACCGACATGCCGGCAGCTCACTGCCTACGCGCGGTCCGTCCGCCTGATTTCGGTTCGTCGTCCGCACACTTGCGGGGGACGAGCAAAGACCAGGGGGACGAACCCCGTCGGCCGGGATGACGGTCACAGAAGTTGCGTCAGGACGCTGCAGCGAGCACCTCGTCGAGAATGCTGGTCGCCTTCTCGTCATCGGTGTTCTGCGCCAGTGACAGTTCGTCGACGAGGACACGACGCGCACGGGTCAGCATGCGCTTCTCTCCTGCCGACAGTCCACGATCCTGCTCACGACGCCACAGGTCGCGAACGATCTCGGCAACCTTGATGATGTCGCCGGAGATGAGCTTTTCCTGGTTCGCCTTGAATCGGCGGGCCCAGTTGGTGGGTTCCTCCGTATGCGGGGCGCGAAGCACCTGGAAAACCTGATCAAGACCCTCTTCACCGACCACGTCGCGCACGCCGACGTATTCCAGCTTTGTCGAAGGGATCTGAACGGTCATGTCACCATCGGCGACTTTGAGAACAAGGTATTCGATCTGTTCACCCTTGATGGTCCGAGTCACGATGTCTTCGACTCGGGCAGCACCGTGATGGGGGTAGACAACGGTGTCGCCAACTTTGAAGTTCAATGTTCCATGCCCCTTTCGAGTACAGCCAGTCTAGCACGGGCGTCCGAGAGGGCACACCCAACGGTGCAGGTCAACGCCCTGAAACAGCCTGCGAGCAGGCCCTGACCGAGTGTACGGACCGGCACAAACCGGGCGATGTCGGCCCCCACGGACACCCGTTGAGGTCGTCGCGGTTGCCCCCGGTCCACCCTGCGACAAGACACCAATCCGACACCCGATCGGACTTTTGCGGGCATGGCCCACTACGCTGCGTAGTGCAGGGTTCGCGTCACGTGCGTGTCGGCCTTCGATTACCTGGGAGGAACGGGTGTCAGTGCTTCGGAAAACCGCTCGGCGTTCGGCTGTGCGAAATGTCGATGGGCGTTCGGTGAGTGGGCGAGCGGTGAAGGCCACCGCGGTTGCCGCGTTCGGTATCGCACTCGCTCTCGGCACCACAGCCTGTGGGGCGGGCCAGATCTCGCAGACGGCGAATCAGGAGCCCGCGGTCAACGGCAACACCGCGAACATCGGTGCGATGCAGTTGCGCGATGTGCAGATCATGTATCCGACCGAGAAGTCCGACGAGGTGTTCGGCAACGGCGGACCGTTCGAGATCGCCTTCACGATCAGCAACATCGACCCGATCGAGAACGACCGTCTGATGGCCATCGAGGCCCCCAAGGGCGGCAAGGTGACCATCGTGGGCGACACCTCGATCGACGCCGGCCAGGCCCTGCGGGCGGGGAAACCGGTCGGTCTGCTCGAGCCCGAGGGCGTCCAGAACACCGACGAGGAGAAGCGACTCACCGTGACGCTGTCCGGCGCGGGCGACACCGTGGCCCCCGGACTCACGACCCCGCTGATCTTCCGCTTCCAGCATTCCGGCACGGGCACGGTCAACACCCCGGTCGACGCCGGTACCTACATGGAACGTCAGGACAAGATCCGCGAGGCCGAGGCACCCGCCGACGAGCACACCGGCGGCCACTGAGCCGTTCCGGGTCTCCATCGCTTTTTCGATCCACCCCATCTGTCGTCGGTCACCTTCCGCACGCGGAAACCGACGCGCGACAGGTGGGGTGGATTCGTTCGTGTCGGCCTCGGTAAGGCCGAACCCTCGCTGTCGGGCCGCGCCAGTACTGTGATCGCGTGGCCAAACCCAAGTCGTCGTTCCGCTGCAGCGCCTGCGGGCACACCGTCGCCAAATGGGTCGGCCGCTGCCCCGAGTGCGGCGAGTGGGGCACGGTCGACGAGGTGGCCGCGGCCGCCGCGCGACCGAACGGCGTCGGCGGCATCACGCCCACCAGCCCGGCCCGACCGATCACCGAGATCGACGCGAACAGCTCACATGCGATCGCCACCGGCATCGACGAACTCGACCGTGTCCTCGGACGCGGGGTGGTCCCCGGGTCGGTCATCCTGCTCGCCGGTGAACCCGGCGTCGGCAAGTCGACCCTGCTGCTCGAGACCGTCAAACACTGGGCCCAGCGTGGTCAGACAGCGCTCTACCTGACCGGCGAAGAATCCGCCGGCCAGGTGCGCATGCGTGCCGAGCGCACCGATGCGGTGCACGAGAACGTCTATCTCGCAGCCGAATCCGATCTCGCGACGATCCTCGGTCACGTCGACGCGGTCAATCCTTCGCTGGTCATCGTCGATTCGGTACAGACAGTCGTCGCGACCGGTAGCGACGGCGTCACCGGTGGGGTCACACAGATCCGGGCGGTCACCACCGCGTTGGTGTCGATGGCCAAGAATCGCGGTATCGCCGTCGTCCTCGTCGGGCATGTCACCAAGGACGGGGCCGTGGCCGGCCCGCGGTCGCTGGAGCATCTCGTCGACGTCGTCCTCTCCTTCGAAGGCGACCGCCACTCGAGCCTGCGGATGGTGCGCGGCATCAAGAACCGCTTCGGCGCGTCCGATGAGGTCGGCTGTTTCGAGCAGCGCGACGACGGCATCCACCAGGTGCCCGACCCGTCGGGGATCTTCCTGCATCAACGCGACGCCGACGTCACCGGTTCGACGACGATGGTCACCATGGACGGCAAACGTGCCCTGGTCGGTGAGATCCAGGCGCTGACCAACAAGAGCACGATGGCGACGCCGCGCCGTGCGGTCTCCGGACTGGACTCGGCGCGTGTGGCGATGGTCCTGGCCGTCCTGCAGAACCGCCTCGGAACCAAGGTCGCCGACCAGGAGGTCTACGTCGCCACCGTCGGCGGGATGAAGGTCACCGAGCCGGCCGCCGACCTGGCGATCGCCCTCTCGGTGTACTCCGTGGTGAACAACCGGCCGATGCCGCATGACACGGTCGCCATCGGCGAGGTCGGACTGGCCGGTGAGGTCCGGCGGGTGTCGGCGGTGGCCCGTCGGGTGGCCGAGGCCAAACGTCTCGGGTTCCGCCATGCGATCATCCCGGCCGGCACCGACGAGAACCAGCCGTCGGGAATCAAGGTCACCCGTGTGGGTGATCTGAACCAGGCCGTCAATGCCGGTTTCAGCAGCGTCGTCGACGCGCCGTTCTGAGAACCGTCAGGGCCGCGACAGCCGCTGCTTGTATTCGTCGGCGAGCTGACTGTTCTCGAAGTGCTCGGCGAAGTGTTCGCGGGCGTTGATCGTCACGAAGATCGCGTGCGCCATCGCGACCGGGGCATCGGGATCGCCGATGTGCGCCACTCCCTCGGTGTAGATCTTCCGACGCTGCCGCCCGAGCAACGCGGCATGGATCTGCAGGACCGAGCCGACCGGGATCGGGCGCAGGTAGTCGACCTCGAGATGGACGGTCACCGCGGACGGTCCGACCAGCAGCGGCACCATGCCCATCACATCGTCGAAGGCCGTCGAGAGGATGCCGCCGTGGATGACGCCCGGGCCCCCCTCGAATCCGGGCTGCACCGTCATCGAGGCGTCGACCGTAAAGCCCTCACCGGCGTACATCTCGAGACGGAGACCGCCGGGCGACTCCTCGCCGCAGCCGAAGCACATCGGGTTGTGCATCCGCATCCGCTCGCCCGGTCCGACGGCCTTCGGATGGCGCTCGACGGGATCGAGCTCGGTGGGCACCACAAAACTGCTCTTCACGTCCCGTTACCCTAGTCGGAGCAGTTCAGTGCGGGGTGAGCGCATCGTCGTGTACCGCAGAGAGGGCGAGATGGCCGAGATCGCGAAGTCCGAGTTGACCCGGGAGACCCTGGCGAGGGTGGCACCCGGCACCGGGTTGCGCGACGGCCTCGAACGCATTTTGCGCGGCGGCACCGGTGCGCTGATCGTGCTCGGCCACGACTCGGACGTCGAGAAGATCTGCGACGGCGGCTTCCACCTCGATGTCGAGTTCGCCCCCACCCGTCTGCGCGAGCTCGCGAAAATGGATGGGGCCGTGGTCCTCTCGACCGACGGCAAACGCATCGTCCGCGCCAATGTGCAGCTGGTGCCGGACCCCTCGATCCCGACCGAGGAATCCGGTACGCGCCACCGCGCCGCCGAGCGCACCGCCATCCAGACGCGGCATCCGGTCATCTCGGTGAGTGCGTCGATGTCGATCGTCAGCGTCTACGTCGACGGCCAGCGACGGGTCGTCGAGAGTCCGGATCCCATCCTGTCCCGCGCCAACGTCGCGCTGGCGACCCTCGAGCGCTACAAGATGCGCCTCGACGAGGTGATCGCCGCGCTTTCCCGCGCCGAGATCGAGGACTATGTGCTGCTGCGCGATGCGATGTCGACGGCGCAGCGCATGGAGATGGTCCGCCGGGTGTCGGTCGAGATCGAGGAGTACGTGCTCGAGCTCGGCGTCAACGGCCGCCAGGTCAGTCTGCAGCTCGAGGAATTGATCAGCGACAACGACACCATGCGTGAACTGCTGGTGCGCGACTACTACGCGAGCCCGGAACCGGCCAGCACCGAGGAGGTCCGGCAGGCGCTCGAGACGGTCGAAGAGCTCTCCGACGCCGACCTGCTCGACATCACCCTGCTGGCCGGCGCATTCGGCTATCCGACGACGATCGAGGCGCAGGACACCGCGATGAGTCCGCGCGGCTACCGACTGCTCGCCCGCATCTCCCGCCTGCAGTTCGCCCACATCGACCGGCTGGTGCGCAGCTTCGGCACCCTGCAGGCGCTGCTCGCGACCAGTGCCGCCGACCTGCAGGCGGTCGAGGGCATCGGCAGCATCTGGGCCCGCCACATCCGCGAGGGGCTCTCGCGGCTGGCGGAGAGCAGCATCGAGCGGTACGAGTAGGCCGACCGCGCCGGGCCGGCTGGTCGGCTGGTCTGCCCCCACCGCCACCACCCGAAAACCACCCTCGAGCGGGCCGGTGTCGGCGATCCGCCGACAGCGGGCCGCTGGAGGGTGGTTTCCAGCAGGAGTGGCTCGCGAGCAAGGCGGTTTCCAGCAGGGGCGGTCAGCAGCAGGGGGCGTTTTCAGCAGGGGCGGTCGCCAGCAGAGGTGAAGCTGCGCGGCTACGCCTCCTGCGCAGCCGGGTTGTGCTCCCCCAGCCGCGGCGGTGCCGACCGGTATGCAGCCGGGGTCGCCGAGAGCCGGATCGGGTTGGCCACCTGCCGGATCGGGGTCTCCCGCCGCGGATCGTCGATGGTGATGACCGGGTCCAGTCCCAGTCGCTCGGCCAGCGCGATCGCGTCGGCGATGTCGTTGAGCGGGCCGCACGGCACCCGCCGCTCGGTGAGCACCGCGAACCAGGCGTCGGCGGTGTCGGTGGCGAGCAACGAGTTCAGGATCTCCCCCAGCTCTTCCCGGTGGGCCACCCGCGCCTTGTTCGACGAGAACCGTTCGTCGACAGCGAGTTCCGGCCGTCCCAGCACATCGACGAGCGCGGTGAACTGACGGTCATTGCCGACGGCGAGTACGAGTGGCCGGTCCGCGGCGGCAAAGACCTCATACGGCGCGATGCTCGGGTGACGGTTGCCCATCGCGTGCGGCACGACGCCGGCCGCCACGTAACCCGACGTCTGGTTCACCAATGCGGACAGCAGCGACGAGAGCAGATTGACCTCGATCCGCTGCCCCTCGCCGGTGCGGTCCCGGTGCCGCAGAGCGGCCAGGATGCCCACGGCGGCATGCAGTCCCGTGATGACGTCGACCATCGCGACACCGACCTTCGTCGGCGTGTCCGGGTCGGGCCCGGTGATGCTCATCAGGCCGCCGACCGCCTGGATCAGCAGGTCGTAGCCGGGCAGCTGATTGTTGCCCCCGAATCCCGTGACCGAGCAGTACACGACGTCCGGATTGATCTCGCACACCGCGTCGTATCCGAGGCCCAGCCGATCCATCGTGCCGGGCATGAAGTTCTCCACCACGACGTCGGCGCGCGCCACGAGCTGTCGCGCGGCCTTGCGCCCGTGGTCATCGGTCAGGTCCAGGGCCACCGACTCCTTGTTGCGGTTGACCGACAGGAAATACGACGACTCGGCGGCGTCGGGATCTCCGACCCAGGGCGGTCCCCAGGCACGGGTGTCGTCACCGCTACCCGGCCGCTCGACCTTGATCACCTCGGCGCCGAGGTCGGCGAGCAACATCGTCGCGTACGGTCCCGCCAACACCCGACCGAAGTCGGCGATGACCAGGCCGGCGAGCGCGCCGACGCGACCGTCGACGTTGCTCACCGGAAGGCACCCTCACCGGTCAGCGCCTTGCCGATGGTCAGCTGGTGCACCTCGGAGGTGCCCTCGTAGGTGAGCACGGACTCCAGGTTGTTCGCATGACGGATCACCGGGTATTCGAGCGTGATGCCGTTGGCGCCCAGTATGGTCCGGCACTCGCGTGCGATGGCGATGGCCTCGCGGACGTTGTTGAGCTTGCCGGTGCTGACCTGCTCCGGGGTGATCTCGCCACGGTCCTTGAGCCGGCCGAGGTGATACGCCAGCAGGTGTCCCTTGCCGACCTCGAGTGCCATGTCGGCGATCTTCGTCTGGGTGATCTGGTATCCCGCAAGCGGTTTGTCGAAGACGTGGCGCGACTGGGAATAGTCGATGGCGGCCTCGAGGCAGTCGCGGGCGGCCCCCATCGCGCCGAAGATGATGCCGAACCGCGCCTCGCCCAGTGCGGTCAGCGGTCCGCGCAGACCCTCCGCCTTCGGCAGCATCGCCGACGCCGGCAGCCGGACGTCCTCGAGCACCAGCTCGGAGGTCACCGACGCACGCAGCGAGAGCTTCTTCTTGATCTCCGGCGCGGAGAAGCCGGGCGTGTCGGTTGGGACGACGAAGCCGCGGATGCCGCGCGGTGAGTCGGCGAGATCGGTCTGCGCCCACACCACCGCGACGTCGGCGATGGATCCGTTGGTGATCCACATCTTCGTGCCGTTGAGCACCCAGTCGTCACCGTCGCGCTTCGCGTTGGTCCGCATGCCGGCCGGGTTGGACCCGAAATCGGGCTCGGTCAGCCCGAAGCAACCGATGGCGTCACCGGCGGCCATCCGAGGCAGCCATTCCTGCTTCTGCTCCTCGCTGCCCCAATGATGGATCGAGAACATGGCCAGCGACCCCTGCACCGAGACCAGGCTGCGGATGCCGGAGTCGACCGCCTCGAGTTCCAGGCAGGCGAGACCATAGGCGGTCGCGCTGGTACCCGGGCACTCGTAGCCCTCGAGGTGCATACCGAGCGCGCCGAGCGACCCGAGCTCCTTGGCGATGTCACGGGCCGGCAGAGCACCGGCCTCGAACCAGTCCGCCACATGCGGCCGCAGCCGCTCGTCGGCGAACTTCCGGACGGTGTCGCGGATCGCGATCTCCTCGGAGTCGAGGAGCGAATCGAGCGCGAACAGCTCGGTCAGGGTCTGCGGTCGGGACATCGGTGCCTCCGTGGTGAGAACGATTGCAAGAACGTTTGCATCGACTAAGGTAAGTCCAACGGATGTGGTTCGTCAACGTGCGACAACCGGCCGTCGACGCGGGGAGGCAAACCGAGGATGCGTGAGACCAACAGGGCGCCGACGCTCAAGGAGATTGCCGAGCGCGCCGGTGTCCACGTCTCGACCGCATCCCGCGTCCTGCGCCAGCCGGAACCCGCCGACGGTTGGTCGGCGTCGGCGCTACGTGTCCGCGCAGTCGCCGAGCAGCTCGGCTACCAGCCCAATCTGTGGGCGGCGAGCCTGCGCACCCGCAAGACGACGACGCTCGGCGTGGTGATGACCCGCCTGACCGACGGGGTGGTCGCCACGACCTATCAGGGCATCGAGGAGGCAGCGTCACGAGCCGGCTATTCGGTCCTGCTGTCGAGCCCGCCCGATGATCTCGACGCCCAACGCCGGGCGATCGAACTGCTGGTGGGACGGCAGGTGGACGGGTTGCTCATCAGCAGCTTGCACGCGCCTGCCCGACCCTTCATCGACTCGTTGTCGATCGGGTCGGTTCCGATGATGACGGTCACCCGGCACGCCGATTCCGGGCTGCCGTTCGTCGGTGGGGACGACCGGTACGGCGGCCAGTTGGCGGCCCGGCACCTGATCGATCGCGGCTACACCGACGTCGCCGTCATCGCAGGACCCACCCACGCCACGACGGCGTCCGACCGGCTCGCAGGCTTCCTCGCGGCCGCCGCCGACGTCGGCGTGCGACTGCCACCCGACCGCATTGTCCACTCGTCGTTCGAGGTCGACGGTGGGATCGAGGCGGGCCGCACCCTGCTCGACCGGGCCGACCGCCCACGCGCGATCTTCACCGTGTCGGACACGATCGCCATCGGTGTGATGGGCGTGGCCCGCGACCTCGGCCTGCACATCCCCGACGATGTCGCCTTGATCGGCTACAACGACATACCGGTCGCTGCGCAATTGCCGGTGCCGTTGACCACGGTCCGCTCCCCTGCCCACGAGATCGGCGTCGCCGCGGTGCGCCGACTTCTGGATCTGGTGGACGGCCGCGAAGCCGAGACGATGCGCCTGCCGGTCACGCTGATGGCACGCGCGACCACCTAGCCCGGTCTCGGAAGAACAGCTCGCTTCCCGACCGGCCTTCTACTGAACCGGAGACCAGTGCGGCCGGCCTAGGGACGCTGCGCCGGAGCGACCACGTTGAACGTGATCGGCGCGGATTCCTTTTCGCCGATCTTGCCGATGGCCTGGTAGGCACCGACGGGGATCGGCACGCGCGGCTTGTCGCAGCCGGGGTTGCTGGTGGTGCCCGACCAGGTGATGGTGTCGCGCACCTGCTGCGACGGCTTGAGGTTCACGTTGTTCACCGTCTGCAGGGGCGAGCAGTCCCGCGCCGACCACAACGTCCGGGTGCCGTCGAGGTTGCGGACCACCACGTCCTGGGCGGCCTTGCCGACGTCACGGGTGCACTCGGTGAGGCCCGCATTGGTCGTCACGATGGTGAAGACCGGCTGGTCACCGGTGGTGTAGGTGGGTTTGTCGGTGTAGAGGACCACCGAGATGTTCGCGTCCGGGCACAGACCTGACGCCGGCACCGGTCCGGGTGTGCTCGAGGCGTCACCGGCCTCCGGTACCGCAGATCCCGACGCCGATGCCGACGCGTCGTTCGGGCCCCCGGCCGCGTTGTTGCCACCCGCCACACCGCCACCAGAGCCACCGCCGGACACCTCGGCGCTCGCCGACGGTTCGGAGGACTCGGTGGAATAGGCCGTCGAGGATGCGACCGATGACGCCGCCGCGGCGCTCTTCGGTTCGCCGCCGCCACTGCTGGTCGCCCATATGATCAGACCGATGATCAGACCGATCACGACGACTGCGCCACCCACCGCGACGACTCGACGTCGCCAATAGATCTCGGGTGGCAGAGGGCCGTGCGGTTCGATCACGGCCCCCACGCTAACGGCAGCCGTGAAACGACCGTCCGACCCTGCTCGGCGTGTCGCGAAACCGGCCCTGACCGGCGGAAAGTCTCAAGTAGGGGTTCAGCCCCGACGAGAAGGGTCAGCCGCGCGCGACGTCGACGATCTCCACGCCGTCGATCTGGCCGAGGACACCGCGGACATGCGCACGTCCCTCGCCGAGCTGGTAGGTCAATCCCACGATGGCGAGGCGGCCGTCGGCGACCCGGTCGGCGATGATCCGGCTGCGTTCCATCAGCTGTTGCCCGGTCTCTAGCACGTGCCGCGCCTCGAACTCGTCGACCCGGGTCAGCCCTTCACTGCGTCCGGCGAGGATGCTCGGGCTCACCTTTTCCACGAGCTCACGGATGTATCCGCCGGGGATCTGCAGATTGTCCAGAGCGTTGAGGGTGGCCTTGACCGCGCCACAACTGTCGTGACCGAGGATCGCGATCAGCGGCACCTCGAGCACCTCGGCCGCGAACTCGAGCGAACCCAGCACCGCCGCGTCGATGACCTGGCCGGCGGTACGAACGACGAACATGTCACCGAGGCCCTGATCGAAGATGATCTCCGCGGACAGCCGCGAATCCGAGCAACCGAACAACACGACATGCGGATGCTGCCCCGAGGTCAGTCGTTCGCGGTCCTCGATACCCTGACTGGGATGTTGAGAATCGCCGGCAACGAACCGATCGTTCCCGTCCTGCAGGATCTTCCAGGCCTCGGTGGGTGTCAGGTCAGTCATGACGAATAGTGTGCCATCGGCCGCCCTGCTCGGCTGGTTCGACCTCCACGAGCGCGACCTGCCGTGGCGCGAGCCCGGACTGTCCGGTTGGCAGATCCTGATCAGCGAGATCATGTTGCAGCAGACCCCGGTCTCCCGGGTGGTCGGACCGTGGCGCGAGTGGGTGACGCGCTGGCCGGTGCCGTCGGCGATGGCGGCGGCGTCGGCAGGCGAGGTGCTGCGGGCGTGGGGCAAGCTGGGCTATCCGCGACGTGCGCTCCGCCTGCACGAGTGCGCGACCGTTCTGGCCGCCGAGCATGACGACCGTGTCCCCGAGGATGTGGCGGTGATGCTGACGCTGCCGGGCATCGGCGACTACACCGCTCGCGCCGTCGCCTGTTTCGCCTACGGGCAGCCGGTCCCGGTGGTCGACACCAACGTGCGCCGGGTCATCGCCCGCGCGGTGCACGGTCGCGAACAGCCGGGCAACCCCGCACGCGCCGACCTCGGCGACGCGCAGGTGCTCCTCCCCCAGAACGCCGACGGCACCCCCGCCGACAACGCCCCACGATTCTCTGCGGCGCTCATGGAGTTGGGCGCGCTGGTCTGCACCGCCCGCAACCCCGGCTGCGACGCGTGCCCACTGACCGACTGCACCTGGGTACGACTCGGCCGTCCCGCCCACACCGGCCCCCCACGCAAGGTGCAGAAGTTCGCCGGCACCGATCGGCAGGTACGGGGACTGCTGCTCGACGTTCTGCGCGGCTCCGACAAACCGGTCACGCGCGCACAACTCGACGTCGTCTGGACCACCGACACGGCACAGCGTGACCGCGCACTCGACTCCCTCCTCGTCGACGGGCTCGTCGAGCTCACCGACAACGACCGCTATTGCCTTGCCGGGGAGGCCGATTGACCCCCGGCAGCCCGCGACTTCCACCCGGTCCCTGACGAGCGAGCCCGCAACGCACCCGGGCCCCTGAGCAGCGAGCCCGCGACGTCCACCCGGTCCCTGAGCTGCAAACGAGCCTGCAAGCGTCCACCCGGTCCCTGAGCTGACAAACGAGCCTGCGAGCGTCACCCGGTCCCTGAGGAGCCTCCGAGCCTGCGAGGATGCGTCACGAAGGGCCGACCCTTCGTGACACCCCTCCGCTGGCGCTCCGGGGTTCCTCAGGGATCGGGGTTGGACACCCCTCCGCCGGCACCCTGCCAACCCCAGCACCCGGGAGTAGAACCCCTCCGCCGGCACCCTGCCACCCGGTCCCTGAGGAGCCTCCGAGCCTGCGAGCGTCCAACCGGTCCCTGAGGAGCCTCCGAGCCTGCGAGGATGCGTCACGAAGGGCCGACCCTTCACGACGAACCCGCAGGCACCCGGAGCTCAGTGCGGTAATGCCGACAGGAAGGCCTCGACGGCTCCTCGATAGACCCAGGGCGCGTCGTCGTGCACCAGATGCCCGGCGCCCGGGACCCGCAGGTATTGCGCGCGCTGGTTGACCGAACACATCGTGCGCATCTGACCCGGCGGCGTCACCGTGTACTCGGCCTCGATCAGCAGTGCCGGCACTCGCACCGACTTCCACTGCGTCCAGAACTCGCGGCCTCCCCATTCCTCTGCGACCTCGGTCCAAACCGGCAGGCTCCCGTGCAGGCGACCTTCGTCGAAGGCCTCGTAGAAGTACCGGCCGGCCACCGCACCGAACATCTCCTGCGCGTGGTCCATCGACTCGAAGCGGTCGGGCCAGCTGTCGAACCACGGTGTCCAGGTGCGGGTGGTCTGGCCGCGGAAGTCGGGTGCCATGTCCTCGACCACCAACGCCGACACCATCTCCGGATATGTGGCCGCGGCACACCAGGCGTGCAGGCCGCCCATCGAGTGACCGATGAGCACTGCCGGGCCCTGATCGATCCACACGAGGATCTCGGCCAGATCCGCGACGAAACGTTCGGTGCTCAATTCCGCCGGGTCATCGGGCATGGCGACATCGCGGCCGGTGTGAAACGCGGCATCGAAGGTGAACACGCGGCCGTGTCGTCGCAGCCACGGGATCTGGCGACGCCACGTGCGACCGCGCCCCATCAGACCGTGCAACAACACGATGGGCCCGACTCCGTGCATCGGCTGACCGTCCGGTGTCATCGGACCGCCGTGATCGAGCAATCCGATGTCGGCTGTGGCACCGCCGATCCCGTCGTTCGGCGTGGTGGGCATGGCGGTCACGGACTCAAGGGTATGCCGCGGTGCATTCGATTCTGGGGAACCGTTTCAGTCGGGCGTCACGTCGACGGTGATGTCCACCTTGTCCGGATAGAACGCGACGTGCCCGGCGATGTCGGCGACGGCATCGTAGGGCTCGCGGTAGGTCCACACGGCATCCTCGACGACCCCGCCGTCGACGACGATGTCGTAGTAGTTGCAGTCGCCTTTGAAGGGGCAGTAGGTCGTCGTGTCGCTGTCGCGCAGCAGCGACGTGTCGACGTCGGCGAGCGGCACGTAATGCACCGGCCGATACCGCGCCTCGCGCAGGGTGTGCGCGTTCGCGGTGTCGGCCACGACGACCTCGCCGACACGGACGACGACCCTGGTGCCCGTCGGGGACACCGTGATCGGGTGATCCGGTCCTGGTATCAGCTTCTGGCGCGACATCGAAACTCCGATCCGAGGCGAAACGTCGTTGGTGAAAGAACTGATGTTCGTCTCCAGCGTGCCAGTAGGCTGACCCCATGGCTGTTGTGAAGATCAATGCGATCTCTGTCCCCGAAGGTGCCGGACCCGAGCTCGAGAAGCGTTTCGCCAACCGAGCACACTCGGTCGACGGTTCCAAGGGATTCCTGGGTTTCCAGTTGCTGCGCCCCGTCAAGGGCGACGACCGGTATTTCGTGGTGACCCAGTGGGAATCCGAGGAGGACTTCCAGGCGTGGGCCTCGGGTCCCGCCCGCGAAGCCCACTCGGGTGAGCGCGCCAAGCCTGTGGCCAGCGGGGCAGACCTACTCGAGTTCGAGGTCGTGCTCGACGCCAAACCGTCGACCTGACGGTTGCGCATGACCGACTCGCCGGTGACACCGATGTTCCCGCTGGGAACCGCCCTGCTGCCCGGCGAGCCGCTCCCTCTGCGGATCTTCGAACCGCGCTACCGACAGATGCTGTCCGACTGCCTCGGCACGTCGGCGGAGTCGGGCCGATTCGGGCCGGCGCCGGGAGCGGAGCGAGCGGGCCGATTCGGGCCGGCGCCGGGAGCGGAGCGAGCGGGCCGATTCGGGCCGGCGCCGGGAGCGGAGCGAGCGGGCCGATTCGGTGTCGTCCTGATCGCACGCGGGCATGAGGTGGGCGGCGGTGACGTCCGCTACGACGTCGGCACCTTCGCCCGCATCGAGAATCTGCTGCAGCAACCGGATGGACGCGCTTCGTTGACCTGCACGGGCACCGAGCGGTTTCGTGTCGTCGAGTGGTTGCCCGACGATCCGTATCCTCGGGCGATCATCACCCCGCTGCCGGACCCGGTGATCTCCCGCGCAGACCATCCACGCCTGATCGAGCTGGGCCAGGCGTTGCGCGCGTTCGTCGACGAGGTGGCCGAAACTCAGCCGGACGCCGTCCCGGTCGATCTGCCGGCCTTCGATCTCGACGACGTAATCGAGGCCGGCCTGTTCGCGTGGGCGATCCGGCTGCCGATCGGTGCGGCGGATCGTCAGCGGCTCCTCGAGTGCGATTCGGTCGCCGATCAGGTCGCGGTTCTCGACGATGTGCTCGAGGGGTTGACGGCGATGATCCGGTTCGGTCGCTGACGCTCCCGACCTCGGAACCGGGCCACCCCTGGCCGCGAAGTTAGAACGTGTTCTAGTATCGGTTGTGGAGTAGTTCACACCGAACGCACGGGGGTCGAGCCCCCGTGGACCCACGTCGTTCTAGGAGCACATTCATGACCGAGACCGTCGAGTCCCGTCCACCTTCCACCCTCGTCGGCGCCGGAGACCAGCCCCAGCTGTTCATCGGGGGGCAGTGGGTCGATCCACATTCGACCGAGACGCTCGAGGTGTTCTCACCGGCCACCGGGGAACGTGTCGGATCGGTCCCGCTTGCCGACAAGGTGGATGTCGACACCGCGGTCCAGCGGGCGCGCGCCGCCTTCGACTCCGGCATCTGGAGCCAGACCCCGGCGGCCGACCGCGCCGCCGTGCTCAACCGGGCGGCCGAGCTGATCAACGAACGCACCGCCGACATAACCAACCTGGTGTCGGCCGAGATGGGCGCGACCCCGACCGACGTCGCCACTCTGCAACAGCTGCCCGCGACCGGTGTGCTGCAGGGATACGCCGCGGCCGCCGCCGATTTCCCGTGGGAGGAGAAGCGCACCGGTCTGTTCGGCGAGACCCTGGTGACCCGCGAGGCCGTCGGTGTCGTCGGCGCGATCATCGCCTGGAATGTGCCACTGTTCCTGCTGTGCAACAAGTTCGGTCCCGCCCTGGCCGCGGGCTGCTCGATCGTGTTGAAGCCGGCGCCCGAGACACCGCTGAACGCCAACCTGCTCGCACAGATCTTTGTCGAGGCCGGCGTCCCGGAGGGTGTCATCTCGGTGGTGCCCGGGAACGTCGAGACCGGCAAGGCGCTCGTCGACCACCCCGACGTCGACAAGATCACCTTCACCGGCTCGACGGCGGCCGGCCGCGCGATCGCCGCGCGGTGCGGCGAGACCCTGAAGCGCTGTTCGCTCGAACTCGGCGGCAAGTCGGCGGCCATCGTCCTCGATGACGTCGACCTCGACGCCAACATCCACATGCTGGTGTTCTCGGCGGGCCTGATCAATGCCGGCCAGGCCTGTGTCGCGCAGACGCGCGTGCTGGTCCCCCGGTCGCGGCACGACGAGATCGTGGCCGCGATGGTCGAAACCGCCAAGTCGTTCACGCCGGGCCTGCCGACGGCCGAGGGCACAATGCTCGGTCCGATCATCACCGCCAAGCAGCGCGACAAGGTCGAGGGCTACGTCGCCAAGGGCAAGGAAGAAGGCGCGACAGCAGTCCTGGAGGGCACTCGGCCCGAGGGCCTCGAGAACGGCTTCTATGTGACGCCCACGATCTTCACCGGCGTCACCAACGACATGACCATCGCCCGCGAGGAGATCTTCGGACCGGTGATCAGCGTGATCGCCTACGACGAGGTCGACGAGGCCATCGCCATCGCAAATGACTCCGACTATGGTCTGGCCGGCTCGATCTGGACCTCCGACGTCGAGCGCGGCGTCGAGATCGCCAGGCAGGTCCGTACCGGCACCCTCGGGATCAACTGGTACGCAATCGATCCCGCGTCCCCCTTCGGCGGCTACAAGAACTCCGGCATCGGGCGCGAGAACGGCCGCGAAGGGCTCGAGTCCTACCTGGAGCACAAGTCGATCCTCATGCCGATGGGATATTCTTCCGAATCCTGATCTCTCACAGGGGAAGTGGGGTCGGTCGCCGACGGCGGCCGACCCCTTTTCTTGTGTAAGGAATGTGGGGGCGGCCCTTCGTGACGCTCGCAAGCTCGCTCCTCAGGGAGCGACAGGACGCTCGCAAGCTCGCTCCTCAGGGAGCGACAGGACGCTCGCAAGCTCGCTCCTCAGGGACCGACAGGACGCTCGCAAGCTCGCTCCTCAGGGACCGACAGGACGCTCGCAAGCTCGCTCCTCAGGGAGCTGGTGGTGAACCACTGGCACCAAAGAACGAGTCCACCGACTGCTGAACCCGGACGCGGGAGCCAATCCACCGCCCCCTGAGGAGCCCGCGACGAAGGAGCGTGCGTCACGAAGGGCCGCCCCTTCGTGACGCTCGCAAGCTCGCTCCTCAGGGACCGACAAGGACGCTCGCAAGCTCGCTCCTCAGGGACCGACAGGACGCTCGCAAGCTCGCTCCTCAGGGACCGACAGGACGCACGCAAGCTCGCGCCTCAGGGAGCGACAGGACGCACGCAAGCTCGCGCCTCATGGAGCGACAGGACGCTCGCAAGCTCGCGCCACAGGAACCAGGTGGAGTCAGCCCGCCGGTGCCGCCGAGGGTGACGGGGTTGCGGACGGCGTTGCCGACGCGCTCGGGGCCGGCAGCGGCACCGCGCCCGGCGGGGGCGTGTCGGTCTGCTCGATGCGGCTGCGGAACGAATCGTCGGTGATCACGTCGATGCCGTTGATCATCCAACGGCCGTCCTGCTTCACCATCGAGAACGTGAGGCGGCTGGGATCGACGCGCACGAGCTCCTTGTCGTTGCGGGTCACCGACTGGTTCATGAAGATCAGGACAGTCGAGGTGTCCTTGGTGTTGGTCACAACGCCGGCGTCCTGAATGGTCACCGCGGACACCACGTTCTGCTTGCGGACCTCGGCGGCGAGATTGTTCTTGGTGACCAGGTCGTCGTACGTGGGTTTCGCGGGACCGGTCACCACGTCCATCGACTCATCGATGTGCTGACTGACGTTGTCCGGCGTGTAGCCGAACATCGTGGTGGCGTACTGCTTTGCCGCCGCGAGTGACGAATCCCGCGCCTCCTCGGTGGCGCGCGCGTCGAAGAACCGTAGGCCGAGGAAGACCGCGACAGCCGCGGAGGCGACCACCAGGACCACGAGGGTTGCCGCGACGACACGGCCGGTCGTGATCTTCATCTAGGTCACCCACTCGAAATTGGTCATCTTCAGGTCACCGTTGATGCGGGTCATCTGGACCCGCCAGCGGAACGTCTGAACGATCGTCTGCTCCTTGGGATCCGGGTTGTTCATCTGCCACCCGTAGACGACGATCACGGTGCCTTCGTCTGGTTCTGCCTTGGTGACCGCGTCGGACAGGATTGTGGTCTTCGTTGTGATCTTCTCGTCCTTGATCAGGCCGACCGCCTGCTTCATGGAGTCCTGCATCTGCTGCTGCGCTTTGCCACTTGTCTTGTCTTGCAGCGTTTTCAATGCACCGTCAACGTTGTCAGGGTTGAGTGAGGTGAGGTTGACGATCATCTGGTCAGCGAAGTCCGAGTACTCGGCGCGCAGCGCATTCTTGTCGTCGTACCGGTTGATTCCGACCGCGAAGACGATCGATGCCGCAACGCAGGCGAGGATCGCGACGCCACACACGACACCCAGCACGATCCGCCGCGCCTTCGACGAGTTGGCACCGCGGTAGCGGACCGGCGAACCGTCGGCCGCTCCTTCCCCGACCCGCCTGTCCCGGCCCCGACGCTGCGCGGCTTTGCGTGCACGCCTGCGCTCCCGGTAGCCGATGCTCCGTTCACTCGGCGGAGCACCGCCGTCCATGCCCTCGGCCGCGGGCTCCTCGACCGTCGGTTGCTCGGCTGTCCCCGCCTCGGCTCGCGATCCCACGGCCTCGGGTTCCTCAGCCTTGGACTCGTCAGCCCTGGATTCGTCAGCCCTGGATTCGTCAGCCTTGGATTCGTCGGCGTCGTGATCGGAGGCGGGTTCGGCCGCATTCGGTTCCTCTGCGCGGCCGGACTTCTTGCGTCCCCGCCCGATGGGAGCTTTGCGAACGGGGGCGCGACGCACCGGGCCGGACGGATCGGACGCTTCCGGCACCGCCGTCTCCTGCACCGCGGTCTCCTGAGCGTCGGTCTCCGACGCCTCGGTCTCCTGCGCCGCGGTCTCCGACGCCTCGAGCTCCTGCGGGGGCGTCTCGCCGTCGTTCTGTGCTGCGCTGGAGTCGGATTGCTCCGACGTCACTTCTGCACGGTCTTCGTTATCAGGCTCTGCCATGTGGTGTCTTGTCCTTGCGAATCCTGTCCGAGACCGGCGTTGTACGTCTTGCCGTCCGGACCGATGTAGTCACCCGTTTTCGGATCGTACGGGGTGGCGTAGACCGCGGGCCCCGGGGTGTAGTTCGATGGCGTCGCCTGTGTGGTCTGGCCGGCGGGCTGACCTGTCGCGGGTTGCCCGGGAACCTTGAGCCCGAACGGCAGACCCTGCGGGAAGGGGACATTCTCCCCGACCGCCTTGTAACCCGTCCGGCATTCCTCCGGTGTCGACGCTCGACGGCCCGGAAACTCCGCGCACGGGAAGTTGCGGGCGCCGCGGACGGCGACGTTGGAGTCCTGCGGCACCCGGCACAGCATGCCGGGCGGAATGTCGCGCGCGGTCTGGATCGCCGGTGACCGCCACTGGCTTGCAGGCATGAACCCGACGGTACAGGTCCCCGGATCCTGGAATCCCAACGCGAAGTCCACGTTCGCGCCGTACTGTCCGTTCTCGGTGTTCAACGCGGTCAGCAGCGATGCCATCAGTCGCGGATAGATCACGACGATCTGCTGCAGGTTCGGGTGATAGACCGCCAGCGTCTTCGACGTCACACCCAGGTTCGCGATCAGCATCGGCAGGGTCTGGTTCATCGACTCGAAGAGCTGCTGTGTTTGGGATGCCGTCGACGGCCCCTTCGACAGGATGTCGGTGATCTCCGGGTCGTTGGCGCGCAGCTGGTCGGTGAACTTGGTGACATCGGCTGTCCACGAGCGGATCTCGTCCGTCGTGGCGGACTGAGTGGCCAGCAACGGCCCGGCCTGGTCCACCAGATCCAGCAGCTGATCGGTGTTCTTCGTTGCGTCGTCGACGAGCAACGTCATCGAGTCCAGCAACCGCTGCAGTTCCTCACCGGTGCCGTTGAATGCGACGAACGCCTCGTCCATCACCGATCGCAGTTTGGTGTCGCCGACCTTCTCGAGCAGAGCGTTCGCCTGATCGAGCATGCTGGAGATCTCCACGGGCACATCGTCACTGGTGACGACCGAACCTTCGTGCAGATACCCGGACGGCCCGTCGGGAACGGGGGTGAACTCGACATACTGCTCACCGATCGCGGACACGCTGCGAACAGCCGCATTCGACGACGCCGGGATCTGCGCGTCGCTGCCGATCGAGAGTTCCGCCTGCACACCGTTCTCGGTCAACCGGACGCCTGTCACCTTGCCGACGTCGACGCCGCGGAAGCTCACGTTGGCGTTCTGGTAGAGCCCTCCGGTGCTGGGCAGTTGGAGTTCGACCCGATACTGACCGATACCGAACATCGCCGGAACGCGGATGTAGTACACCGCGACCGCGATCAGGGCAACCACCGTGACGATGGAGAAGATGAGCAACTGGATGCGGACGAACCGGGTGATCTTCATCAGTTACCCCCGTCCTTGTCCTTCTTCGGCTGCATGCCCGCAGGACTCAGCGGCGAGGTGAACGGGTCGAGTCCACGTTTGGCCGCTCCTGCCTGTTGGCCGACGATCCCCTCCGGACCGACCAGGCCGACCGAGGACGCCAGTCCTCGGGACAGTCGGCCAAAGGAGAGATCGAGGACGAGATCGGCGTTGACGTAGTCGCCCTTCACGATCTTCGGGATCGCCTCCTCGTAGAACGGGAACGTCAGGAAGATGCCGAGCGACTGGGTCAGGGCCGGGCCGGTCGCCGCGAGCTGATCGAGCACCGGCGACAGCTTCGACACGATCGTCTTGATGTCCTGATCGTTGGCGTTGATGATGTCGTTGCTCGTCTTCGACAGCTTGCCGAGCGCGGCGAGGGTGTCGGTGAACTGCTGGCGCTGATCGACGAGCAGACCCAGGATCGACGGGGCGTCGGCGAGTGCCTTCTCCACCGTCGGGGTCTGCGCGTTGATCGCGGCCGACAGCCGGTCGAGTCCCTCCGTCGCACGAATGATGTTGGCCTTCTGCCGGTTCAGGTCGCCGATCAGAGTGTTCAGCCGCGGCACGAGTTCGCGGATCACGTCCTGCCGATCGGTCAGCACGTCGTTCATCTCGTGCACGATGTCGCCGAACTGGGCGAGGCCGCCGCCGTTGAGCACCACCGACAACGAACTCAGCACCTGCTCGGTGGTCGGGTAGGTACAGGCCGCAACCTGCTGGGCCGAGTTGATGTCCGGCACCGCGGGCACGTCCGGATCGGTCGTGATGTTCGCCTGCTCCGGACATTTCGTCAGCGGGATCTGGTCCCCCGGCGCCAACACCCCGCCGGTCGGTTTCTCCGGCTGCACGATCTGCAGATGCGACGACCCGAGCACGCTGGTCATCCCCACCATCACGTGAGACCCCTTCGGCACGGTGACACCCTCGTCGAGACGGATGCCCACCTGCGCGTTCCAGTCCTTGACCTCGATCTTGCCGACGCTGCCCACCGTCGCGTCGTCGATCATCACCGGCGCATTCGACTCCAGACCTGCGGCGGTGGGGATCATCGCCGAGATCTCGTAGGACCCGGTTCCGGTGCCCTGCGCTCCGGGCATCGCCATGCTGTTGAGGCCCTGGAAGCCGCACGCCGACGCGGTGGCCATCACCGCGGCGAGGACCAGCGCCACACCCACTCGGCGCATCAGCCCTCACCCCCGAAAGGTACGAGCAGATTGCCGAGGGCCCCGCCGCCGTTGTCCTTGCGCGTCTGGGCATCCTGCTGGCGGATGCCGGCCTGTGCCCGGGCCTTGACGCTCGCGTTCTGGTACTGGATCTGGTCCGGCCGCGCGTTGATGCCGGTGACCGGGTTGGTGAGGAACGGCGGATAGTTCATCGAGATCGACGACAGCACCGGCGCCAACACGTCGACGCACTTCTCCACCTCGGCCTCACTCTGGCCGGGCCGATCGTTGGCCTGCATGGTTCCGCACAGCAGGGTGATCAGGTTGGCACCCATGCCGAGACCGAAGATGCCCGACAATGATCCGGTGAGCGGGTTGTAGATGTTGTAGAAGTTCGCGAGCTGATTCGGCCCGGAGTGCAGCAGACCGCGGATCTGTTCGTCCTTGTCGGCGAGGATCTTGGTCGCGTCGGACAGTTTGCTGACCGACCCCGAGAGGGTCTTGCCGTTCGTGTCGATGAAGTTCTGCACATCGCTCAAGGCACTGTCGAGGTTGTGCAGCGCGCCGTTGAGCGCGTCGGTGTTGCCGGCCAGCACGCTGCTGACCGACGCGATCCGGCCGTTGAACTGGACGAGCTGTTCGTGACTCGTGGACAGCGCCTGGGTCAGCTTCTGGAGGCTGCGCACCGTCGCGAACAGATCGCCACGCCCCGCCGACAGCGTGCCCATGACATCGGAGAGTTGTTTGATCGACTCGTTGAGCGCGGCGCCGTTGCCGTCGAGGTTCTGATCGGCGACGTCGATCAGCTTGGCGGCCGACCCCGGATCGGCGCCCTTCGGTCCGACGGCCTTGGTCAGCTTGGTCAGTTCCTTCTTGATGTCGTCCCATTCGACCGGGACCGCGGTGCGCTCCATCGGGATGTCCGCGCCGTCGGTCATCTTCGGCCCGTCCGTATACACCGGCGTGAGCTGGATGAATCGGCCCGACACCAGACTCTGCGCCACCACGACGGCCTTTGCGTCGACCGGGACCGGCGTGTCCTTGTCGACCCGCATGGTGACCTTCACGTCGCCGTCGCGCGGTGAGATCGACGCCACCTTGCCGACGTTGACGCCCAGCACCCGCACCGGATCCCCGTTGTAGAGCCCGGTGACCGACGGGAAGTAGGCGGTGATGGTGTTCGTCGTGGCACGGGTGATGCCGAAGTAGCCCGCGACGATCACCAGGATCGCGAGCACGACGGCGGCCATCACCTGCCAGACCCGTTTGCCGACACCCATGTCAGCCCCCCTGCTTCGGCGTCGTCGACGGCCCGGTCGGATACGTCAGGCTCGGCGGCGTGATCTTACGGTTCTGATCGAAGCCGGGCACCAGCTTGATGTGGTCGGGGTTCAGCGGGTTCGTGTAACTGAACGCCTTCCAGACCTCCGGATACTTGCGCTGCAGCACCTTCATGAACACGGCCGTGTAGTCACCGAATGTCGGGATACCGACCAGCGAGGAGAAGTACGGTCCCGACGCAACGGCCTCGCCCAGAACGTTCGCGTACGGCCCGAGCTCGTCGATCGCGTCCTTGAGGCTCTGCTCGTTGTCGGTCAGGATGTCGAGCACTCCGTCGAGTTTGGTCAGCACCGGGGTCAGCTGGGCGTTGTTGTCGTCGATGAAACCGCTGATCTGCGCGCTCACGTCACGGGTACCGGTGATCAACTGGGCGATGGCGGCCTGCCGCATCTGGAGTTCACCGAAGAGCGAGTTGGCATCCACCAGGAGCTGATTGATCTGCTGGCTGCGATCGCCGACGATCTTGGTGACCTGATTGGCCTTGGCCAGCAGCCCACGGAGGGCGTCGTCACGGTCGGCCACGGCCTTGGACAGCCGGGCGACACCGTCGACCGCGCCGCGGACCTGCGACGGTGTTTCGGAGAACGTGTCCGACAGGACGTCGAGCGCCTTGTTCACCTGATCGGTGTCGGTCTCGGCGATGGTGTCGGTGGCACCTTCGAGGGCATCGGTCAGCGAGTAGGGCGCCACGGTGTTCTCGTTCGGGATCTCCCCGCCCGGACGGATTCGACCGGGGCCGTGCGGGATGATGGTGAGGTTGCGCCGCCCGAGGACCGTCTCCGTCTTGATCGCGGCCTGTGAGTCGGCGCCCATCAGCACGGTGTCGTTCATCCGGAACGTCACCTGCGCTTTGGTGCCGCCGTCGGTACTGGCCAACGAAACCGCCTGCACGGTACCGACATTGACACCCGACACGGTCACGATGTCGCCGGAGACGAGGCCGCCCGCATCGTCGAAGTACGCCTTGTAGGTGCTGATCGGCGACAGGTAGGGAAGCTTGTCCATCTGCAGCGCCACGATCACCACCAGTGCCGTGATGACGACGCCGATGACACCGATCTGCGCGCGACTACGGCCGCCGCGCTTGGTTTCCCGGGCGACGTCGGCCTCGTCGGACGTCGTGCGCTTGTTGCGGAAGATACCGCCGAACGGAATGCTCACGGCGCCTTGCACCTCCCGCCGGGGCCCGTCGTGTCCCCGGTGGCGTCGATGTTGGTCCACTCGATCTGCTTGTCACCCGGACCGGTGAAGATGATCCGGACCTTGCACAGCCAGATCTGCAGCCACGCACCGTAACTACCGAGATTCGAGAGCTTGTGGAAGTCGTCGGGCAGCCGCTGGATCAGACCCCGGACGTAGCCCTGCCCCTTGAGGACCTCCTCCGACGTCTTGCCGAGATTGGCTGTGGTGGATTGGATGTCGGGCCGGGTAGCCACCAACAGGTCCGACAGGTTGTTGGTCAGTTGCGACGTCTGGGTCAGTGCGTTGCCGATCGTGCCGCGCTGCGCGGACAGTCCGGACACGAGTTGCTGGAGCAGATCCACGCTCTCGTCGAAACCCTTGCGGTCGCCGTCGAGGGTGGTCAACGTCTGATTCAGGTTGTCGATGACGCTGTCGATGAGCGCATCCCGGTCGGCGAGGGCGTTGGTGAACTGCGACGTGTTCGACAGCAGGCTGTTGAGTTCACCGCCCTGCCCCTGGAAGACGGCGATCAGCGACGACGACAGCTCGTTGACCTCGGTCGGGTTGAGGGTGCGGAACAGCGGCTTGAACCCGCCGAGCAGTTTGTCGAGGTCGAGCGCGGGTTCGGTCTGGGTCTCCGGGATCTGCGAGCCCGGCGACAGATTCTCACCGGGGTCGCCGGTCCCCCGCTCCAGTTCGAGGTAGCGGTCACCGGTCAGGTTCTCGTAGCGCACCAGTGCACGGACCGAGGAAGGCAGCGGGTACTGCTCGTCGACGGTGAAGCCGATCTCTGCCTGGTTGTCACGCGTCAGCGAGACATTCTTGACCGAACCGACCTCTACGCCCGCGATCTTCACCTTGCTGCCCGGCTTCATCGCCGACGCGCTCGTGAACAGCGCGGTGTACTCCTCGGTCTTGCCCGAACGGTACCGACTGAAGACGACGACCAGCGCCACGAACACCAGGAGCATCACGATGGTGAACGCTCCCAGCTTGATCAGGGTCGCGCGGAAGGCGCGCGCGCGGTTATCCACGAGGAGGTGCTCCGAACAACAATTGGAAGATCTTCTGCTTGTCGAGCTTGGGGGTGGTGCGCGGCTGATAGGGCTGCGGGGCGTCGTCGCTCACGTAGAACGGTGCGTGCACCTTGGTGCTCGGATCGCTCAGGCCACCGGCACAGGTCGGCGGGCCGGCCGCCGCGACCCGCGGCAGATCCTCCGGATACCGGTAGGGCTCCTTGCCCGGCAGCACGCCCGCGTTGAGCTTCAGCAGCCCGTCGTTGACGCCGAACACCGGAGCCGCCATCTTGCCGCCGATCGCGGTGGTCTGGATGAAGCACTTCAGCCCCGGTGCCTGATAGCCGAGCAGCTCAGCGGTCGGGGTCAGGTTCGACAGTGTCGCGATCAGCGTGTTCTTCGACGGCGCGATCACCCCGTCGATCGTGTTGGCCATCCCGGTCGCGTTGATCAGCAGAGCGTCCAGATTGGCCGTGTTGTCCACCAGGTTGTCGCCGATATAGGTGAAGTTGTCGACGGTGCGCATCAGGTTCGGCATGGTGTCGGCGTAGACGTTGGTGACCGTCGCCGTCTGCCGGAACAGCGAGTTCAGTTCCGGCAGGTGGTCCCGGTCGACCTTGCCGACCAGCACCGACAGCTGATCGAGTGCGTTGCCGACGGCGTCGCCACGGCCCGTGAGCGCGGTGTTGATCGCACCGAGCGTCGCGTTCAGCTTCTCCGGCTGCAGTTCGGCGAGCACGTTGACGAGCTGCTGGTAGACGGTGTTCAGCTCGACGACGACGTGGTCGGCCTCGATCGTCTGGCCCGGCTGCAACGTTCCCGACGCTCCGGAGTCCGGCACGACGAGATTCACCGCTTTGGCACCGAAGATCGTGTTGGATTTGATGTCGGCACCGACGTTCCCCGGGATCATCGACATCTGATCCGACGCGATGTCGAGTTTCAGCACGGCGTGACCGTCGCTCTGGGTGATCGAACCGACCCGGCCGACCTCGACGCCGCGTAGTTTGACCTTCGCGTCCGGGTTCATCACCAGGCCCGCGCGCGGCGCCTGCAGAGTGACGGTCTCGGTCGATGCGAACCAGCCGAGGAATTGTCCGGCCGCCGCCGAGATCACGGCGACCAGCCCCACGATCATCACCGTCGCCGCGGTCCGCCGGACCGCTCTGCTGCGCTCCTGTCGTCTCGCCATCATCTACCCCGCCAGGTTGAACTTGCCGTCGGCGCCATAGATGGCGAGGGAGGTGAGCAGTGTGATCACGACCACAACAACGAGTGATGCGCGAACCGCGTTCCCCACCGCGACGCCCACTCCGACCGGCCCGCCCGAGGCGTTGTAGCCGTAGTAGGTGTGGATGAGCATCACCGCGACCGCCATACAGATCGCCTGCACGAACGACCAGAGGATGTCCGACGGGATGAGGAAGGTGTTGAAGTAGTGGTCGTAGACGCCCGGTGACTGCCCGTAGATGAACACCGTCGCGAACCGGCTGGCCAGGAACGACGCCAGCGAGGCCAGTGCATAGAGCGGGATGATCGCGATCAGACCCGCGATGATGCGGGTGCTGACGAGGTAGGGGATCGACGAGATCGCCATCGTCTCGAGTGCGTCGATCTCCTCGCTCACCCGCATGGCCCCGAGCTGCGCGGTCGCACCCGCGCCGATCGTGGCGGCCAGGGCGATACCCGCGATCACCGGCACGGCGATGCGCACGTTGATGAAGGCGGAGAAGAAGCCCGTGAGGGCCTCGACGCCGATGTTGGCCAGCGAGCTGTAGCCCTGCACGGCGATGGTGCCGCCGGTGAAGAGGGTGAGGAAGCCGACGACCACCACCGTGCCGCCGATCATCGCGAGAGCCCCGGTACCCATCGAGATCTCCGCGATGAGCCGCAGGGTCTCCTTCTTGTAGTGCTTGAGGGCACGGGGGATGGCGATGATGCTGTCCCAGTAGAACAGCGCCTGATCGCCGATCTGATCCCAGTCCTCACCCGCGCGTTTGACCGCGACACGTGCAGTGCGGAACCGGGTCGTGAACGGAAGAACCATTGCTCAGCCCGCCGTCGCTTTGAGTCCGACGGCGGTCACCACGACGTTGACCACGAACAGCGCCATGAACGAGTACACGACGGTCTCGTTCACCGCGTCGCCGACGCCCTTGGCCCCGCCCTTGACGTTGAGCCCCTGGTAGCAGCCGACCATGCCGGCGAACAGGCCGAAGAGAGCCGCCTTGACCATCGAGATCATCAGTTCGCCGAAGCCCGTGAGCAGGGTCAGGTTGGCGATGAATGCTCCCGGGTTCACGTCCTGCAGGAAGACCGAGAACATGAAGCCGCCGCCGATGCCGATGGTGCACACCAGGCTGTTGAGCAGGATCGCCACGCCGGTGGACGCGATGATGCGAGGGACGACGAGCCGGTGGATCGGGTTGATGCCGAGCACCTTCATCGCATCGATCTCTTCGCGGATGGTGCGCGCGCCGAGGTCGGCGCAGATGGCGGTGGCACCCGCGCCGGCGACGATGAGCACGGTGACAATGGGACCGATCTGGGTGATCGTGCCCAGCGCCGCACCGGCACCCGAGAGATCCTGCGCACCGATCTCGCGCAGCAGGATGTTGAGGGTGAAGCTGACCAGAACGGTGAACGGGATCGCGACCAGCAGCGTGGGCACCATCGATACCCGGGCGATCGCCCAGGACTGCTCGACCGTCTCGCGCCACTGGAATGGCCGGCGAAACAGCTCCCGAGAAGACTCCACCCCTAGGGCGACGAAGTCTCCAACACCTGCCATCGGCGTTGCGAGCTTCTGAAACACCAACTCTCCTTACCCCCCGGGGGACATGCCCCACCGCCGCGCTCGCCCCGCCGAACACCGCGAACCTATCACGCAGATCCGAATCGTTCTGGTCGCATGACCGATTCGTGATCGTCAGTTGGCGAGGTCGCTCGCCGAGAACGTCCGACCCTGGTCACGACCGGCAAAATAGCTGGTCAGAGTCTTCGACAGATCCGCGTCCTCCCACGCGGCCCCCACCGCGCTGAAGGTCTCCTCGATCGTCGGTGCGGCCATCAGCATGACCTTGCCGCCGTAGACGACGAAGACCTGCCCGGTGACCTTTTCGGCATCGGGCGCCGCCAGATATTTCACCAGACTCACCACGTGCTCCGGGCCGAGTGGGTCCACCCCGTCGACCGGCGCCTCTCCGAAAACGTCTGCGGTCATCGACGTCCGTGCACGCGGACAGATCGCGTTGGCGGTGACGCCATACCGTCCGAGAGCACGCGCAGCCGACACCGTCAGCGCGATGATGCCCGACTTCGCCGCGGCATAATTCGCCTGACCGCCCGGTCCGAGAAGCCCCGCCTCGGACGCCGTGTTGATCAAGCGCCCGTACACCGGCTCGCCGGCCGCTTTCGACGCCGCCCGCCAGTGGCTCGCGGCGTTGCGGTTCAGCAGGAAGTGTCCGCGCAGGTGAACCCGGATGACCAGGTCCCACTCGTCGTCGGTCATGTTGAAGAGCATCTTGTCGCGGGTGATGCCCGCATTGCTCATCACGATGTCGAGCCCGCCGAGATCCTGTGTCGCGGTGCGCATGATCTCGGTCGCGGTCGCCGACTCAGCGATGTCACCGGCCACCGGAACGGCGCGCCCCCCGGCTACGCCGATCACGTCGATGACGTCACTTGCATCGAGCGAGGAGGCGAGGTCGTTCACGATCACCGTGGCACCCTCGGCGGCCAGGCCGATCGCCTCCGCCCGGCCGAGGCCTCCGCCCGCACCGGTAACGACCGCGACACGTCCGTCCAACGACTGGCCCACGCCACTCCCCTTCGCTGATGAAACTGGAACCCGATCAAAACTAGAACCTGTTCTAGCACGAACGCGGGCGAACCGGAACCAGTTACCCGGAATTGGGCCGGACGCTCACTCCAGCGACAGCGCCGATTTCGGACAGCTGGCGACCACCTGACGCATCTCCTCTTCGCGCTCGGCGGGCACTTCCTCCTTGAGAATCACCAGGTAGTCGTCGTCGTCCAGATCGAACACGTCAGGCGCCATGCCCACGCACACCGCGTTGGACTCGCACAGGTCGAAATCTGCCTTGATTCGCATACCGAACTCCTTCTCCCGACGGATCGTCTGGTTGACGGGTTGTGTTCTACAGGTTAGAACGTGTTTCAGAACTTGGCGAGCATGTGCTCGCCGCCACACGGCTGTCCACTATGACACGGAGACCCCGATGCGTATCGCCTACACCGATCAACAGGCCGACCTCCGCAAGGAGTTGCGGTCGTACTTCGCGGGCTTGATGACCGAGGAACGACGAGCCGCGCTGCACGGCGGTGAGGGAGAGCTCGGCGAGGGCGACGCCTACCGGGATGTGGTCGCTCAGATGGGCGCCGACGGCTGGCTCGCGCTGGGTTGGCCGACCGAATTCGGCGGACAGAATCGCTCGATGATGGATCAGTTGATCTTCACCGACGAGGCGGCCATCGCAGGTGCGCCCGTGCCGTTCCTGACCATCAACTCGGTGGCGCCGACGATCATGCACTACGGCACCGATGAGCAGAAGGCCTTCTTCCTGCCCAAGATCGCCGCCGGTCAGCTGCACTTCTCCATCGGCTACTCCGAACCGGGCGCCGGCACCGACCTCGCGGCCCTGCGGACCACGGCCATCCGCGACGGCGACGAGTACGTCATCAACGGGCAGAAGATGTGGACCAGTCTGGTCCCCTACGCCGACTACATCTGGCTGGCGTGCCGTACCGACCCCTCGGCCCTCGAACTGGGCGGAAAGAAGCACAAGGGCATCTCCATGCTGATCGTGCCCACCACCGCCGACGGCTTCAGCTACACCCCGGTGCACACGATGGCCGGCGTCGACACCAGCGCCACCTACTACCAGGATGTGCGGGTACCCACGTCCGCGCTCGTCGGCGAGGAGGGCGGCGGCTGGCCGCTGGTGACCAACCAGCTCAACCACGAACGGGTCGCACTGTGCAGCGCCGCTCCGATCCAGACGGCCCTGCGGGAGACCGTCGAGTGGGCGCAGCACACCAAGACCGGTGACGGACAGCGCGTCATCGACGCACCCTGGGTGCAGGCGAACCTGGCCCGGGTGCACGCCAAGGTCGAGTTCCTGAAACTCATCAACTGGAAGATCGCCTCGATCGCCGCGTCTGGCGCGTCGCCGAGCCCCGCCGATGCGTCGGCGACGAAGGTGTTCGGCACGGAGTTCGCCACCGAGGCATACCGCCTGATGATGGAGGTCCTGGGCCCCGCGGCAACGCTGCGCCGCGGCAGTGCGGGTGCACATCTGCAGGGCCGGCTCGAACGCTTCCAGCGGTCGTCGTTGATCCTCACGTTCGGCGGCGGCACCAACGAGATCCAGCGCGACATCATCGGCATGCTCGCCCTCGGTCTGCCCCACCAGCGTCGTTAGGCCCGGGCCAACCGTTGGTAGCAAAGCCCGAGCCGCTAGGCGCCCTCCGATGGTTGAGTAGCCCGAGCCGCTAGGCCTCCTCCGCTGGTTGAGTAGCCCGAGCCGCTAGACCTCCTCCGCTGGTTGAGTAGCCCGAGCCGCTAGACCTCCTCCGCTGGTTGAGTAGCCCGAGCCGCTAGACCTCCTCCGATGGTTGAGTAGTCCGAGCCGCTAGGCGAGGGCGTATCGAAACCACCACCACACCACCCAAACACAGAAAGCCACCCCAATGGATTTCACCCTCCCCGAGTCCGGTGACGACGTCCGCGGACTCACCCGTGACATCGCCGCCAAGATCAGCACCCCCGAACGGGTCGCCGACCTCGAGACGGCCGACGCGCCGATCGACGCCGACCTGTGGCGCGAACTCGGCACCGCCGGCCTGCTGGGCCTGGAGCTCACCTCGGCGGCGGCGGGCGAGGGCGGCGGGGACCTCACCGCCGTCGAGAACTCCGTCGTCGCAGAAGAACTCGGCCGCACCCTCGCCCGAGTTCCATTCGGCCCGCATGCCGTCGCCGCACTGCCGGTCGTCGCGGCCCATGGGTCCGCGACGCTGCGCGACGAGCTGCTGAGTGCAGGTGCCCGGGGGGACGTGGTGCTGACCGTCGGCTTCGAGGAAGACCTCGGCGGCGAGTTCACCTCGCCGACAACCACACTGACGACCGCGGGTACCCTGAGCGGCACCAAGGTCAACGTCCCTTATGCGCAGGCCGCGCACTCCCTGCTCGTCAACGCGCTCGGCCCGGACGGACCTGTCGTGGTGGTGGTGCGTACCGACGATGCCGGTGTGCAGGTCACCGCGACACCCTCCACCGGCAAGATCCCGACCGCACAGGTCGACCTCGTCGACGTCGCCGTCGACCCTTCCCGCATCCTCGACGGCGGGGCGGCGACGGTCCTCGTCGTCGCTGATCGTCTGACCCTGGCGATCTGCGCCGAGCAATCCGGAATCGTTGCCCGTGCCCTCGAACTGACGGCCGAGTATGCGCGTGAACGCGAGCAGTTCGGCCGCGCGATCGGCTCCTTCCAGGCGGTGGCCCAGCGCCTCGCCGACGGCTACATCGACGCCCAGGGCCTGTCGCTGACCACCACGCAGGCCGCGTGGATGCTGGCGAACTCCGGTGGCGCCGCACCGGACGCGGAACTGCGGACCGCGATCGCCACGGCCAAGTTCTGGGCCGCCGAGTCCGGACATCGCATCGCGCACACGGCCGTGCACGTCCACGGTGGCGTCGGACTCGACACCAGCCACCCGGTGCACCGTTATTTCCTGCGCGCCAAGCAGAACGAGTTCACCTGCGGTTCGGCATCGGCGTCCCTGCGGGCGATCGGTGCCGAACTCGCCGCCACACCGGCGTGACCCTCGGAGCGCTGCTGTCCGCGGTCTCCGACGTCGAGGACCGCGGACTGTTCTGCGACGACCTGTTCGTCTCGTGGCGAGATCATGTCGACAGGTCGGCGGTTCGCGGCGCAGTTCTGCGCGAACTGTTGGCGCCCGCGCGGCCACCGCATGTCGGTGTGCTGCTGGAGAACTCGCCGGAGTTCAGCTACCTTCTCGGTGCAGCGGCGCAGGGCTCGTTCGTGCTCGTCGGGCTCAACACCACCCGACGTGGACAGGCATTGGCCGACGACATCGGCCGGTCGGACTGCCAGATCGTGCTGACCGACAGCCGAACCCGCCACCTCCTGGACGGCACCGACATCGGTGACGTCCGGGTGATCGACGTCGACGACGAGAGCTGGGTGATCTCGATGCGCGACTCACTTCGTTCGCCGCTCGATCAGCGAGAGGAGTCCCCCGAGCACTGGGTGCAGCACCGGCCGGTCGATCCCGACGACCTGATGATGCTCATCTTCACCTCCGGCACCTCCGGCGATCCGAAGGCCGTTCGATGCACCCAACGTAAGTTCGCGGAGAGCGGCGCGATGCTGGCGCAACGCTTCGAGATCGGACCCGCCGACGTCGTCTATCTGTCGATGCCGATGTTCCACTCGAACGCCGTGATCGCCGGGTGGTCGGTGGCGTTGGCTGGTGGGGCGTCGGTGGCGCTGCGCCGCCGCTTCTCCGCGAGCGGGTTCCTGCCGGATGTGCGCCGCTATGGCATCACCTTCGCCAACTATGTGGGTAAGCCGCTCAACTACATTCTCGCGACGCCCGAGGCCGGGGATGACGCGGACAACACGTTGCGCATCATGTACGGCAACGAGGCGTCGGCGCGGGACCGGACTCGTTTCGCCGAACGGTTCGGCTGCCGGGTCGTCGACGGATTCGGTTCCACCGAGGGCGGTGTGGCCATCACCCGCACCCCCGATACTCCCCCGGATGCGCTGGGTCCCCTGCGCGCCCCGACGTGCGTGGTCGACCCGGCAACGGGTGACCCGGTGCCGGCGGGGCAGGTCGGGGAGATCGTCAACTCGTCGGGCCCGGGCCTGTTCAGCGGGTACCACAACGACCCCGAGGCCACGGCGGACCGGATGCGCGGCGGCGTCTATCACACGGGCGATCTCGCCTGGGTCGACGACGCCGGATACCTGCATTTCGCCGGCCGGCTCGGCGACTGGCTACGCGTCGACGGGGAGAACCTGGGGACGGGCCCGATCGAACGGATACTGTTGCGTCACCCGCAGGTTCGACAGGCCGCGGTATACGGCGTGCCGGTGGAGATCGGCGACGAGATCGAGGCGGTGCTGGTCGTCGACGGCGACGTGGACCCGGACGCGTTCACCGAATTCCTCCATGCACAACCTGATCTCGGCCCGAAACAGTGGCCCCACCGGGTGCGCCTGACCGATAGCCTCCCCGAGACCGCGACGTTCAAGACCGTCAAGCGCACGCTGCGCGACGCGGCGACTGCGCCGACGTGGCTGCGCACCGGGCACACCTACCGCCCCGCCTGACCCCCGGCCCAACATCGCTTCGTCCCCCGGGTATGACTTCGTCCCCGGCCTGCTGGGGACGAACGAAACAACATGCGGGGGAAGAACACTGAGCGACGGCCGACGGCGGCGCGACGGCGCGGGGCCGACGGGCTACATGCGCGCCCAGCGCGACATCACGAAGCAGTAGACGCCGTAGGCGGCGAGCCCGAGGGCGCCGAGGATGAGTAGGAGCTGACCGGCCGGCAGACCGGCGAGCGTCTTGATCGCGGCGTCCATTCCGGCAGCCTTGGCCGGATCGGCGCGAACGGCCGCCACGATCACCAGCACGCCGGCGCCCGCGAGCACCACACCCTTGGCCGAGTAACCGACGACCCCGGTCGTGGTGACCAGTTTCCCGCCGCCGGTGCGCAGGTCGTCGAGGAAGTTCTTGGTCACGCCCTTGTATACGAAGTACACACCCACCCCGATGATTACCAGCCCGACGATCACGAGCACCACCCGGCCGCCGGTGTGCTGCATGAGGCGAGCACTCATCGTCGCGTTCTGTTTGCTGCTCGACTTTCCGCTGCCCATCGCAAACGTGGCGGCGGACCAGGCGAGTCCCACGTAGACCACACAGAGAGCGAGCGCCTTGCCCCGATCGAACCAACCACTCAGCCCGTCGTCGGAGGAGCGCTGCTCATTGGCCTTCCCGCCGACGATCGCTTCGGCGAGGCGCCACAAGGCAAGCGCCGCGAACGCGACCACGCCAAGCCACAGCACCAGCCGTCCGCCCGGTTCGCCCGCGAACACGGCCAGCGCGCCGGAGTTGTCTGCGCTGCCACCGTCACCGAATGCGATCCGCACGATGATGTAGGCGATCAGCACGTGCAGCAGCCCGGTCACCACGTAGCCGGCGCGAGCCGCGCGTTCGAACCAGTCGCTGTCGGTGACACGGTCCACGGTCTGGGTCACCTGGTTACGTGACATCGATGTCCATTCGTCGGGTGCGGGTCTCCAGACCAGTCCACCACGAACGTCAAATGCGCGGTACCGTTCTCGGCTCGCGCCACTGGGTTCTTCCGCCGGACCCTGACTCTTCCTGTCGTTACTTCCGGCGGACGATTGGAGATCCGACGGAAGAACCCGCGATGGCCCGTCTCAGCTCACCGGCGTCTTCAGCGTGTCGTTCATCCGGGCGACCGCTTTCTCGTACTCGGACACCAGACCCGCCATGAGGTCGGCGACGGGCACGATCTCATTGCATCGGCCGACGATCTGGCCCGCGGGCATGGCGACGACCTCGGGATCGTCTGCGGCCGAGATCCGGGCGTGCGCCTCTCCGACGAGCAGATTCTGCAGCGGCATCGGCAGCGGATCAGGAGCGCCGGGAGCGTCCCACGCGTCGGTCCACTTGGTCTTCAGCAGTCGCGCCGGCTTGCCCGAGTAGATGCGCCGACGAACCGTGTCCCTCGACGTCGCCTTGAGCAGCGCCTTCTGGACCGTCGACGGACCGTCGGCGTCGGGTTCCATACCGAGCTTGTACTCCGCGGCGGTCAGCCAGTAAGTGCCCATCCACACACCCTGCGCACCGAGGGCGATGGCCGCGGCGATCTGGCGGCCACTGCCCACGCCACCGGCGGCCAGCACCGGCGCCGAATCGCCCATCGCATCGACGAGTTCGGGCCAGAGGACCATCGAGGTGACCTCGCCGGTGTGGCCACCGCCTTCGTAACCCTGGGCGATGACGATGTCGACCCCGGCCTCGACGTGATGCAGCGCATGCTCCTTGGCGCCGGCCAGCGCGGCCACCAGCACACCGTTGTCGTGCGATGTCGCGATGACGTCGGCCGGCGGCGAACCGAGCGCATTCGCGATCAGCTTGATCTGACCATATTTGCGCACGTGTTCCATCGAGATGTCCACGTGCGACCGGGCCACCGAATGCAGCCAGCCCAGTACGCCGGCGTCGACCCGTTCGCCGTTGGGCAAAGGCGGGACGCCCAGATCGTCGAGAGTGCGTTCCACGAATGCTCGATGCTCCGGCGGGATCATCGAGTCCAGGTCCATCTTGCTGCCCTCGGTGGGGATCTTGGCCGGCATCACGATGTCCACGCCGAACGGCTTGCCGTCGGTGTTCTCGTGCATCCATTCGAGCACCGCGTCGAGTTCGTCGGCCTCGTTGAAGCGCACACAGCCGAGCACCCCGAGTCCACCGGCCCGGCTGATGGCGGCGGCCACGTCCTGACTCGGCGTGAACCCGAAGATCGGGTACTCGATGCCGAAACGATCGGCGAGTTCGGTACGCATGATCAGCTCTTCTCCGGCGCGGACAGCGCCTCGTCTGCGGGTCGTTCTGCGGTGATGGCGGCGCCCCACCGGTAGTCCGGTTTGCCGGCCGGGGACCGCTTGATCTCGTCGACGAACCACACACTGCGCGGGCACTTGTAGCCGGCGAGTTCCTTGCGGACCACATCGTTGAGGTCGGCGAGGGTGGGTCGCACCCCGTCGCGCGTGGCGATGACGGCGGCCACACGCTGGCCGAAGCGGTCGTCGGCGACCCCGACGACGACGGTGTCGAAGACGTCGGGGTGGGCCTTGAGCGCACCCTCGACCTCCTCGGGGAACACCTTCTCCCCGCCCGTGTTGATGGAGACCGATCCGCGACCCAGCATGGTGATGGTGCCGTCGGAGTCCACCTGCGCGAAGTCACCGGGCAGTGAGTAGCGAATCCCGTTGAACTCCTTGAAGGTTTTCGCCGACTTCTCCGGATCGTTGTGATAGCGCAGCGGGATGTGGCCGGTCCGGGCGAGCACACCGATCTCGCCGCTGCCCGGTTCGACCCGCGTGCCGTCCTCCCGGAGCACATGGGTTTCGCTGTCGGCGTTGACGCGTGGCCCGCCGGTGTGTGGTGAATCCTTCGACGCGACACCGAGACCACCGAAGCCCGTCTCCGACGATCCGATCGCGTCGATGATCACCGCGTTCGGGAACCGGTCGATGAACTGTTCCTTGATACTCGGCGAGAACAGGCACGCCGACGATGCGATGGACAGCACGCTGGACAGGTCGTAGTCGTCCTTCTCCGACAGCGCCTCGATCATGGGGCGCCCCATGGCATCTCCGGTGATGAATACGACGTTGACGCCGTGACGCTCGATGATCTCCCACACCCGGGCGCCACTGAATTCGGGATACACCACGGCTTTGCCGCCGCCGAAGAGCGCCTGGAAGATGGCCCACTGGGACCCGCCGTGGATGAACGGCGGGATCGGGAACCGCACGAGCTGACCGCCGTCGGCCCCTTCCCGCGCGAGTTGCCATTCGTCGGCCACCGGGGTGCTTGTGTACCAGTCGATTCCGCCGCCAAGGACCCGCCAGACATCCTCCTGGCGCCAGACGACACCTTTCGGCTTCCCGGTGGTGCCGCCGGTGTAGAGCATGTACAGGTCGTCGTTGCTGCGCTGTTCGAAGTCGCGTTCGGTCGAGGACTCGGCGATGGCGTCCTCGAAGCGGATGGTGTCCTCGTACCCCGCGCACCCGAGCGAGACGTCGGAACCGTCCTCGATCGCGATCCGATGCTCGATCGAGGGCGCCTTCGGCAACGTGTTGCACACCCGCTCGCAATACTGCCGCTCATGGATGAGCACCTTCATCCCCGAGTCGGTGAAGATGTGCTCGAGCTCGGCCTCGACGTAGCGGTAGTTGACGTTGACCATCACCGCCCGGGCCTTGAAGATGGCGACCATCGACTCGACCGCCTCGAGCGTGTTCCTGCTGTACAGCCCCACGCGGTCGCCCGGTTGGACGCCGAGCGAACGTAACTTGTGCGCGAGCGCGTTCGAGCGCGCCTCGAGTTGGGCGTAGGTGCGGGACAGGTCTCCGGATTCCAGGGCGACCCGGTCCGGGACCAGGTCGACGGCATGCTCGATGAGATCGGCGATCGTATAGGCCATGGCTTCAAAATTAGAACGTGTTATCGTTTCGGGCAAGCAGCAATCACGCACCGAATTCGCGAGGGACGACGATGACCACAATTGCCGGCTCCGAGACCACCACCGACCGAGGACCCGATTGCCTCGTCGAGAAGCGCGGCCACGTTCTGATCGTGACCATGAACCGTCCCGAAGCGCGTAACGCACTGTCGGCCGAGATGATGCGGATCATGGTCGAGGCATGGGACCAGGTCGACGACGATCCTGATATTCGCGTGGCGATCCTGACCGGTGCCGGCGGCGCCTTCTGCGCGGGCATGGACCTCAAGGCGATGAACCAGAACTCGCCCGGTGACACCGCCGAGCAGGGCAGCTGGAATCCGGCCAGCCTGCCGGCGTTGCTCAAGGGCCGACGACTCACCAAGCCGTTGATCGCGGCCGTCGAAGGCCCGGCGATTGCCGGTGGCACCGAGATCCTGCAAGGCACCGACATCCGCGTGGCCGGCGAGACCGCCAAATTCGGTGTCGCCGAGGCACGCTGGGGACTGTTCCCACTGGGCGGCAGCGCCGTCCGGCTCCCGCGCCAGATCCCGTACACGATCGCCGCCGATCTCCTGCTCACCGGCCGGCACATCACCGCGGCCGAGGCGAAGGAGTACGGCCTGATCGGCTACGTGGTGCCCGACGGCTCAGCGCTCGACAAAGCGCTCGAGATCGCCGAGACCATCGCCGCCAACGGACCGCTCGCGGTGCAGGCGATCCTCAAGACCATGCGCGACACCGAGGGCATGCACGAACTCGACGCCTTCGAGATCGAATCCAAGCTCGGCATCGCGGTGTTCAAGAGCAAGGACGCCAAGGTCGGGCCAAAGGCTTTCGCCAACAAGGAGAAGCCGGTCTTCACGGGTGAGTGATCCCATTCCGCTGATCGAGCAGACCGAGACGCTAGCCGAGGACAACTCCCCCGCTGGTCGAGTAGACCGAGGCGCCACCCGACGACAACTCCCCCGCTGGTCGAGTAGACCCAGCCACCAGCTGACGACAACTCCCCGCTGGTCGAGTAGACCGAGGCGCCAGCCGAGGACAACTCCGCCGCTGGTCGAGTAGACCGAGGCGCCACCCGACGACAACTCCCCCGCTGGTCGAGTAGACCCAGCCACCAGCTGACGACAAGTCCCCCGCTGGTCGAGTAGACCGAGGCGCCAGCCGAGGACAACTCCGCCGCTGGTCGAGTAGACCGAGGCGGCGCTAACCGAGGACGTATCGAGACCTGCCGATCCAGCAGACCCAGCCACCAGCCGAGGACAACTCCCCCGCTGGTCGAGTAGACCGAGGCGCTAGCCGAGGACGTATCGAGACCCGCCCCGCTCCAGCCAAACCAGCCACCAACCGACGACAACTCCCCCACCGATCCAGCAGACCCAGCCACCAGCCGACGACAACTCCTCCGCTGGTCGAGCAGACCCAGCCACCAGCCGACGACGACTCCCCCGCTGGTCGAGTAGACCGAGGCGCTAGCCGAGGACGTATCGAGACCCGGTGACCGCCCGCCGCGGCTCCAACGACAGCTCGAAGTCCCGTGGCACCATCGTCAGACGCTCGTCGATGGCCAACTCGTAGTCGGGGTCGCCGGCCACGTCGTAGCGGTGCAGCAGGCAGGCGAGCACGAGCACCGCCTCATGCAGCGCGAACTGACGTCCGATGCACGCCCGCAGCCCGGCGCCGAAGGGCTTGTAACTGTGCGCGGGCCGCCGTTTGACGTTGGCGGGCAGGAACCGGTCCGGGTCGTAGACGTCGGGGTTCTCCCACACCGCCGGGTCCCGATGCACCTGACCGAGCACGATGACCGCCCAATCCTCGGGCCTCATGCGGTAGCGATCAGCGAGCATCGTCTCCTCGCGCGCGCTTCGTGCGAAGGCCGGTACCGTCGGCCAGATCCGCAGCGCTTCGTCGAGGCAGCGCCGGATGTATCGGAACTTGGGTACCTGTTCGAAGGTCGGGGTCGCGACAGGATCAGCGCCCAGGATGTCGTCGGCCTCGCGTTGCGCTGCGGCGAGGCAGTCCGGATTGCGAGACAGATAGTAGAGCGCGAAAGACAATGCACCCGATGTGGTCTCATGTCCCGCCACGAGGAACGTCAGGATCTGGTAGCGAATGTTCAACGGCGATAATCTCTCCCCTGATTCCGGATGGGAGACGTTGAGCATGATGCCGAGAAGGTCGTGCTGGTCGTCGGACTCGGCGCGGTCGGCGATCAGCTCGTCCAGCAGGCTGTCGACGTAGGCCTGCTGATCGGCGTTGCGGCGGTCGAGGTATCGGCCGAGCAGTCCCCCACCGGGCGCGGTCAGCAGCGCTCCTTTGCGTCGTCCCGTTTCCAGCGCGCGGATCATCGCACCCACGAACGGATGTGGCTCCGCGGTGGTGAACGAACCGAAGTCGCGACTGAAGGCGGCGCGGGTGAGTGTCTCGAGTGTCAGCTTGGTCATCGAGCGCGTGACGTCGACCGGCCCGTCCTGCCTGTCCCAGTATTCGAACAGCTCACTTGCGGTAGCCAGCATGATCGGGTGATACGACTGCATCGCGGACTTCGTGAACGCCGGAATCAGGAGTTCATGCGCAAGTTGCCAATTCGGCTCGTCGTTGTACGCGGTGAAGAGGCCGTCGCCGGCGTACTGCCGCAGCGCGGTGATCGCCGGCGGCAAACCTTTGCAGAACCTGGTCTCGTCACACAGCTCGGCGGCGAGCTCCGCACTCGAGACGAATACGAACTTCTGCCGGAAGATCTGCATCTCGTAGATCGGCCCGAGGTCCGCGCCCCATATGAGCAGATCGAGCAGCGGGTGCCGCGGATCTGACACCCCGAGATCCCCGACGATTGGCTTGCGCCGGCCGGCGTGCGGAAAGGACTGCCCCGACCAGTCGTTCTTCAGTTTCCTGACCACGATTTCGACCTTGCGCCCGCCCGCAGCCGATGTCAATCCATCTGCGGGTGGAGATCCGCCTCGACCGGCAACCTTGACACCGAGAATATTAGAGAGAATTCTCTAATAAATGATGGACCTCGACCTCGCGCGCAAAGTGCTCGACGCGCAGCCGTTCAGTCGACTGATCGGCGCCCGCCTGACTCATGTCGACGACGACGGCGTGACACTGGCCGTGGATGTTCGCGACGACCTGCGACAGCAGTACGGATACATCCACGGTGGTGTCTTGAGCTACCTCGCTGACAATGCCCTGACCTACGCTGCTGCACTCGGCCTCGGGACGGACATCGTCACCAGCGGCTTCTCGATCGAATACCTCGCTCCCGCACGCGACGGCAGCGAGTTGGTGGCGCGCGCGACTCTCGTCCATGCGGGGCGGACGAAAGCCGTTGCGCGCTGTGACATCAGCATGGTGGGCAGCGACGGGACACAGCGCGTGGTAGCAGCCGCGCAGGGCACGAGCATGGTCCGGGGCCATGGGTCGAACAGCGCGATTCAGCACTGACGAAATCCTCGACGCGGCACTCGCGATCGTCGTCGAATCAGGACCGACCGCGGCCACCGCGACGGCCATCGCACAACGGATCGGCGCGCCGTCGGGTTCGGTCTATCACCGTTTCGCCAGCCGCGACGAACTCATGGCGCGACTGTGGCTGCGCGCCATCGTCCGCTACCAGGAAGGCCTTGTCGCTGCGCTGCGCACAGACGATGTCGTCGAGGCCGCCATGTCAGCAGTCCTGCACTGCTTCGACTGGACCGCCGCACATCCGGGAGAGTCGGCTCTGCTCGTGCAATACGACAAACAGGATCTGACACGATCCTGGCCGGATACACTCGCCGCCGAACTCACGAGGCACAACCGATCCACCCGCGACGCCGTGCGCGCCTACGCCCGGCGACGATTCGGCTCCGACGGCCCCGAGGTGATGGACCGACTCACCTTCGCCGTGGTCGACCTGCCGTACGCCGCCGTGCGGCGACACCTTCCCGACCGCGGAAGACCGGCAGAGTGGCTGCGCGACTTCACTCTTCACGCTGCCGATCAGTTACTCGACGAAGTGCACAGCCTGCCCACAGGCCCGTGAGGAGCTCGCGAGGAACGAGCACGCCCACCCGGCCACCGAGGAGCTTGCGAGGAACCAGCACGCCCACCCGGCCCATGAGGAGCCTCGCGAGGAACGAGCACGCCCACCCGCCCCCTGAGGAGCCTCGCGAGGAACCAGCACGCCCACCCGCCCCCTGAGGAGCCTCGCGAGGAACCAGCACGCCCACCCGCCCCCTGAGGAGCCTCGCGAGGAACCAGCACGCCCACCCGCCCCCTGAGGAGCCTCGCGAGGAACCAGCACGCCCACCCGCCCCCTGAGGAGCCTCGCGAGGAACCAGCACGCCCACCCGCCCCCTGAGGAGCCTCGCGAGGAACGAGCGAAGCGTCACGAAGGGTCGACCCTTCGTGACGGTCCTCCGCTAGCGCTCCGGACCTCCTCAGGGATCGGAAAGTCACGGTCCTCCGCTAGCGCTCCGGACCTCCTCAGGGATCGAGCTGAGCGAGCTTGCGAGCGTCACGAAGGGTCATACCAGCGTGGCCAACTGACGGATGGTGCCCTCGTCACGCGCCGTCACCATCAGCATGCTCACGCCGGCCGCCTCCCACTGTTTGATCTGTGCGCGCACCTCATCCGGGGTCCCGGCAATCATCGTCTCGCGGACCATCTCGTCGGGCACCGCCGCCATGGCCTCGGCCTTGCGGCCTTCCCGGAACAGCGCCCCGATCTCGTCGACCGCATCGCCATAGCCCATCCGGCGGTACAGCTCGGCGTGAAAGTTCTTCTCCTTGGCGCCCATTCCGCCCACGTACAGCGCGGTCGACGGCCGGTATCGCTCCACCGCCTCCGCGACGTCGTCGGTGATCACCACCTGGACGGTGGCGGCGACCTCGAACTCACCGCGGGTGCGTCGGGCACCCGGCCGGGCGAAACCCTCCGCCAGCCATTCCTCGTACTGATCGGCCAGACGCAAACTGTAGAAGATCGCCAGCCATCCGTCGGCGATCTCGCCGGTCTGCGCGACATTCTTCGGCCCCTCGGCGCCGAGCCAGATCGGGATGTCGGCCCGCAACGGATGAGTGATCGGCTTGAGCGGCTTGCCCAATCCGGTCGATCCGGGCGCGTCGCTGGGGTACGGCAGCGGATAGTGCGGGCCCGAACTGGACACCACGCCCTCACGAGCGAGGACATCGCGCACCACCCGGACGTACTCGCGGGTCCGCGCCAACGGCTTGCCGAACGGCTGCCCGTACCACCCTTCTACGACCTGTGGCCCGGACACCCCGAGCCCGATGATGTGGCGGCCGCCCGATAGATGATCGAGCGTCAGCGCAGCCATCGCCAGGGAGATCGGTGGCCGCGCGGACAACTGCGCCACCGCGGTGCCGAGCCGGATACGCTCGGTCGCCGCACCCCACCAGGCCAGCGGGGTGTAGACATCCGAACCCCATGACTCCGCGGTGAACACAGCGTCGAAGCCGGATTCCTCGGCGGCCGCGATGAGTTCCGGCGCATTGTCGATGGGACCGGCGCCCCAGTATCCGAGTTGTAGTCCGAGCTTCACCTGTTCGTCCTCCACGGCTCCGTGACGTGCACCTTGTGCCCCAATACTAGAACGTGTTCTACTCGATGGGTGAGCACCAGCACAACTGCACCCCGCCCTGCCCCGGCCAGCCCGGTCGCCGAGGTTCCCGAGCCGCAGTCGGAGATCCTGTCGGCGCCGCTGAAGAACTCGTTCGACTACACCCGGTCCCTGGGCCCCGTCCTGAGTCAGTTCGCTCTCGCCCTGCGCGACGGCCGCATCATCGGCTCGCGCAGCAGCGACGGCTCGGTGTCGGTACCGCCGCGCGAGTTCGATCAGGTCGGCGGCGCCAAGACCACCGAGTTGGTCGATGTGGCCACGGTGGGCACGGTCGTCAGTTGGTCGTGGCAACCGGATCCGCTGACCCCCCAACCCCTCGACAAGCCGTTCGCGTGGGCGCTCATCAAGCTCGACGGGGCCGATACCGCACTCCTGCATGCCGTTGCCGTCGACTCACCAGCCGACATCTCGACCGGGCTGCGGGTGCACGCCGTCTGGAAAGCGGCCCGCATCGGCCGCATCGACGACATCGCACACTTCGCGCCCGGAGACACCGCCGACGCCGCTCCGGCGAACGAAGCAGACAATCCCGAGGGCGACCTGGTGGTCATCCCCACCCCGATCACCACCGAGATCATCCATTCGGCCACCGAGGAGGAGTCCTGGTACCTCAAGGGGCTCAAGGCCGGCAAGCTCTACGGCTCTCGGATCGGATCGGGCGTCGACGCCGGTCGCGTCTACTTCCCACCCAAGGCGGTCAGCCCGTCGGACGGTTCGGCATCGGTCGAGCGAGTCGAGTTGGCGCACACCGGGATCGTCACGACCTTCTGCATCGTGAACGTCCCGTTCCAGGGACAGCGGATCAAGCCGCCGTATGTGGCGGCCTACGTGTTGCTCGACGGCACCGACATCCCGTTCCTGCACCTCATCCTGGATTGCGAGGCCGCCGATGTCCGGATGGGCATGCGGGTCAAGGCCGTGTGGCAACCCGAGGACGAATGGGAGTACTCGATCGGCAACATCAGCCACTTCGCCCCGACGGGTGAACCGGACGCCGACTACGAGTCCTACCGCGACCACCTCTGACCCGTCTTCCATCTTCAAGGAGTACCTGTGACCCTCCCCCGGATCGCGATCATCGGGTTCGCACACAGCCCGAACGTCGTCGGGACACACGGCACCACCAATGGTGTCGAGATGTTGATCCCATGCTTCAACAAGCTCTACGCCGACCTCGGCATCGCCCGCACCGACATCGAGTTCTGGTGCAGCGGATCATCTGATTACCTTGCCGGACGGGCATTCTCGTTCATCTCAGCGATCGACTCGATCGGGGCCATGCCGCCCATCCACGAGTCGCACGTCGAGATGGACGGCGCGTGGGCCCTGTACGAGGCGTGGGTCAAGATCGCCACCGGCGAAGTCGACCTGGCCCTGGCCTACGGCTTCGGCAAGTCCACCTCGGGCAACATGGATCAGACCCTGGCCCTTCAGCTCGACCCGTACACCGTCGGGCCGCTGTGGCCGGACGCGCGATCGCTCGGCGCCCTGCAGGCCCGGGCCGGCATCGACTCCGGCGCCTGGACCGAGGCGGACATGGCGGCAGTCGCCGCCCGCACCACCGGATCGTCGGTGGACGATCTGCTCGCCGCGGACTACGTGGCGAATCCGCTGCGCGCCCATGACATCGCGCCGTACACCGACGCCGCGGCGGCGGTGATCATCGCGAGTGAACGCAAGGCCCGCGAACTGGTCGCCAACCCGGCCTTCGTGACCGGATGGGATCATCGCATCGACACACCGAACTTCGGGGCCCGCGACCTCACGGAGTCGCCGTCGACGAAGCTGGCCGGCGACACCGCATTCGGTGATCGCAGCCGCGCCGTCGACGTGGCGGAGATCAACGCGTCGTTCACCCACCAGGAACTCATCGTGCGCAACGCACTCGGACTGCCCGAGTCGGTGCGGATCAACCCGTCCGGCGGCTCGCTGGCCGGCAACTCACTGTTCTCCGCGGGCCTGCAGCGCGTCGGTTACGCGGCGCACGAGATCCTCAGGGGCAACGCGGGCACCGCGCTGGCGCATGCGTCGAGCGGTCCGCTGCTGCAGCAGAACATGGTGGTCACTCTGGCAGGAGACGAGAACTGATGGCACACAACAACCGCGCAGCTGTCATCGGCACCGGGCAGACCAAGTACGTCGCCAAACGCCACGACGTCACGATGGCCGGCATGTGCCGTGAGGCCATCGACGCCGCGCTGGCCGACGCCCGCGTGTCACTCGACGACGTGGATGCGATCGTGATCGGCAAGGCGCCGGACCTCTTCGAGGGTTCGATGATGCCGGAACTCGCGATGGCCGAGGCGCTCGGCGCGGTCGGCAAACGAATGATCCGGGTGCACACGGCGGGTTCCGTCGGTGGTTCGACAGCAAACGTGGCCGCGTCGCTGGTGTTCGCCGGTGTGCACAAACGTGTGCTGGCGGTCGCCTGGGAGAAGCAGTCGGAGTCGAATGCCATGTGGGCACTGTCGATCCCGGTTCCGTTCACCAAGCCGGTGGGCGCCGGGGCGGGCGGATTCTTCGCCCCCCACGTACGCGCCTACATCCGGCAGTCCGGCGCACCCGAGCACATCGGTGCGATGGTCGCGGCCAAGGATCGGCGCAACGGCTCGCTCAACCCGCTCGCTCACCTGCAGCAGTCCGACCTCACCGTCGAGAAGGTGATGGCCAGCCAGATGCTGTGGGACCCCATCCGTTACGACGAGACGTGTCCCTCCTCCGATGGCGCGTGCGCCGTGGTGATCGGCGACGAGCAGGTCGCCGACGACGCCATCGCGGGCGGCAATCCGGTCGCCTGGATTCACGCCACCGCGATGCGCACAGAACCGCTCTCGTTCGCACACCGCAACGTGGTGAGCCCGCAGGCCAGCCGAGATGCCGCCGCCGCGCTGTGGAAGGCCGGCGGCATCGACAATCCCGTCGAGGAGATCGACGTCGCCGAAGTGTACGTGCCGTTCTCCTGGTTCGAACCGATGTGGTTGGAGAGCCTCGGATTCGCGCCTGAGGGCGAAGGGTGGAAACTCACCGAGGCCGGCGAGACCGAGATCGGTGGGCGCATCCCGCTCAACGCGTCGGGCGGCGTGCTGTCGTCGAACCCGATCGGCGCGTCCGGCATGATCCGCTTCGCCGAGGCCGCCATCCAGGTGATGGGCAAAGCAGGCGACCATCAGGTCGCCGACGCCCGCAAGGCGCTCGGACACGCCTACGGCGGTGGCTCGCAATACTTCTCGATGTGGCTGGTGGGGGCCGACAAGCCCATTCACTAGCCCGAAAGGTCACCTCCCAGCGCACCCAGCACGGCTGCCGCCCGAAACGTCACCTCCCAGCGCGCCCAGCACGGCTGCCGCCCGAAAGGTCACTCCCAGCGCGCCCAGCACGGCTGCCGCCCGAAACGTCACCTCCCAGCGCGCCCAGCACGGCTGCAGCCCGAAAGGTCACCTCCCAGCGCGCCCAGCACGGCTGCCGAGAGAACCCGCTTTTGCGTCGAGAGAACCCGCCCGCGACTCCCCAAGGATGCCGTCGGCACAAACAAGGGTTCTCTCGGCGCAAAAAGCGGGTTCTCTCGGCAGGAACGCTGCCTGGCACGAGCCCACGACAGCGCCCCGAACCCCTACTCGACCTCCGGCAGCGCGCACGCCGCGCCATCCGACATCCCCGTCGGGCGCACGCCGAGGGCCTGATTCAGCCGTGCCCGCTGGTTCTCCCAGGCGATGGTCGCGGCGAGTTCGGCGATCTGGGTACGCGACAGATGCGCCGAGAGCTGGGTACGCAGTTCGGTGAGGTCGTCGCCGACAGCCGGTGTGCGGGTCATCGCCTCGGCGTAGCCGATGACGAGCTTCTCCAGCGCGCTGTAGGCGCCGCTGTCGCGAAACCGGGGTAGGTCGCGTAGCTGCTCTTCGGTGATTCCGCTGCCGCGAGCGAGCGCCGAGCCGATGTCGAGACAGAATTCGCAGCTCACCATTCCGGCGGTCTTGAGTTCGGCGAGTTCTTTGAGACTCGGATCGAGTCGGTTGCTGAACAGGAGTGCGGTTTCGTAGATCCCGGTCGCACCGGCCAGCTGCGGCCGGCGCAGGAGCCATCGGTACAAGTCGGTGCGGTGCCGCTTCGACGCGCGAAGCGCCCTGCCATAGTTGCCGATTCTTCCGACAGCGCGCATCGCTCCACCTTTGCAGCCGAGTACGGTACGGGGCGGTGACGACATCCACCCCGCCTCTCGTCATTCACCTTGGTACGCGACGAAGGTGTCTGACAAGAGGCGGGGTGGATTCGTGATCTGCTCCTCAGGCGCGACGAACCGAGTTGATGGTCTTCTCGACCTCCCAGAATGCCCGCAGCGCAAGGAGTTTGCCATCATCGTCGGCCCGGTAGGTGAACACACCGTGCGCCTCGGAGACGTGCCCCGCTATGTGCGTGACGATCTTGCCGACATAGGCGACCTCGTTACCGCAGATGATCTCGTCGTCGAAGACGAACTCGATGCTCTCCGTCGTCGCGATCGACTTGTCCCAGAACTCGGCGATCTGTCCGTGCCCGCGGAAGCCCTTGCCCTCGGGATCGAACATGGACGGCCCGACCGGATCCTCCACCGACCCCTCGGCGGCGAAGTTGTCCACCCACGCCTGCTTGTCGCGCGATGCGACCAGCTCACGAGATCGACGGCCGGCCACGACCGCGGGATGATTCTCGCGATCGATGTTCAGATAGGCCGGGGTGTCATGACCCGGTCCGGCCTGCTGGGTTGTCATTTCGTCCCGTAGTCGACCTGCAGCTCCTTCACGCCGTTGATCCATCCGTGACGGAGACGACGGGGGGCCTCGAGCCGACTGATGTCGGGGACCAGGTCGGCCAGCGCGTTGAACATCAGGTTGATCTCCATCCGGGCCAGGTTCGCGCCGACACAGAAATGAGCGCCGTTGCCGCCGAATCCGACGTGCGGGTTGGGGTCCCTGAGGATATTGAAGTCGAACGGGTCGTCGAAGACGTCCTCGTCGTAGTTCGCCGAGCCGTAGAACAGGCCGACGCGCTCGCCTTCCTTCACGTCGACGCCACCGATCTGGGTGTCGCGCTTGGCGGTTCGCTGGAAGCAGTTGACGGGCGTGGCCCACCGGACGATCTCGTCGACGGCGGTGGCCGGTCGCTCCTTCTTGAACAGCTCCCACTGATCGGGGTGTTCCAGGAACGCGTTCATGCCGTGGCTGATCGCGTTGCGGGTGGTCTCGTTGCCGGCGACGGTCAGCAGGATGAAGAAGAAGCCGAACTCGGTCTCGTCGAGACTCTGTCCGTCGATGTCGGCATTCACCAGAGTGGAGACGATGTCATCGACCGGCGACTTCCGACGTTCCTCGGCCATCGTGTAGCCGTAGCCGAGGATCTCCGCGGAGGCCAGCTGCGGGTCCTCGGTGAAGTCGGGATCGTCGTAGTTCATCATCGAGTTCGACCAGTCGAACAGCTTCTCGCGGTCGACTTCGGGAACGCCCAACAGATCGGCGATGGCCAACAGCGGGAGGTCGACGGCCACGTCGTGGACGAAGTCACCGGTTCCCTTCTCCGCGGCCTTGCCGACGATGGTGCGTGCCGCGTTGTCGAGCTTGTCCTCCAGCGCCTGCACGGCACGCGGGGTGAACGCCTTGGACACCAGCTTGCGCAGACGGGTGTGGTCCGGCGGGTCGTGGTTGATCAGCAACGCCTTGGTGACGTCGAGCTGTTCCTGCGTCATCTCGTCTTCGAAACGCATGATGACGCCGTTGGGCGCGGTCGCCCAGTCGTCGTTGTTCTTGGAGATCTCCCGGATGTGGGCGTGCTTCGAGACGACCCAATAGCCTCCGTCGTGGAAGCCACCCCCCTTGCCCGGCAATTGGGCATTCCACCAGACCGGAGCCGTTCTGCGGAGTTGCGCGAACTCCTTGACCGGGATGCCCTTCTCGAGCAGGGCCGGGCTGGTGAAGTCCCAGCCCTCCTCCTCCATGAACGGACATCCTGCCTCAGCGCCCCCCGTGTCGGCGCCGGTCGTCGCACCCTGAGCCTGGGTCACGTCACACCACCTCGCTGTGAGATTAGAACCTGTTTCAATCTCATTGAAGCACATTGTGGCGCCGATAACAGTCCCCAACGAGAACTTGTTCTAGTTTTGGCGGCGCCAGAACGCTGCGAAGTGCAGAAATAGTATCAATATTCATTGCGACATCGATGCGCGGCCGCCGGTCGGGGGCACCACCGATGTCCGATCCGGCCCACCACCACCCATGCGGCGTTTGTGAGAACCTGTTCGATCCCCAACCCCCGTCGGCGATGAACCCCGCCGTAGACTGGAACAGGAACTTGTTCTAATTTGATGATGTCGACGTAGACCAACAGACGAGGAGACAGGCATGGGTGTGCCCGTGATCGTGGAGGCAGCTCGGACGCCGATCGGCAAGCGAGCCGGATGGCTCTCGGGCCTGCACGCCGAGGAACTCCTGGGAGCGGCCCAGCGCGGACTCCTCGACAAGGCGGGTGTCGACCCGGGGATCGTCGAGCAGGTGATCGGCGGCTGCGTCACGCAGGCCGGCGCCCAGGCGGGCAACATCACCCGCAAGGCCTGGCTGGCTGCGGGGCTCCCCGACACCGCCGGCGCCACCACCATCGACTGCCAGTGCGGCTCAGCGCAACAGGCCAACCACCTCATCGCCGGCCTCATCGCGACCGACGCCATCGATGTGGGTGTCGCGTGTGGCATCGAGATGATGTCGACGGTTCCCCTCGGCGCCAACGTCGGCACGAATGCCGGTCCGTACCACGCAGACTCGTGGGACATCGACATGCCGAACCAGTTCGAGGCAGCCGAGCGCATCGCCAAGCGACGCGGCATCGGCCGCGCCGACGTCGACTGGCTGGGCGAACGCAGTCAGCGATTGGCGAAGCAGGCGTGGGACGAGCGACGGTTCGACCGCGAGGTCCTCACGCTGAAGGCCCCTGAACGCACCAAAGACGGCGAGCTCACCGGCAACATTCTCGATGTCGTCCGCGATCAGGGTCTGCGGGACACGACGCTCGAGTCCCTCGCTGCGCTCAAGCCGGTCATCGACGACGGTATTCACACCGCGGGGACGTCGTCACAGATCTCCGACGGCGCCGCCGCCGTGCTCATCATGGATGAGTCGAAGGCACGCGCGCTCGGACTCACGCCCCGCGCGCGCATCAAGGCCCAGGCGCTCGTCGGTGCCGAGCCCTACTACCATCTCGACGGCCCCGTGCAGGCGACCGAACGTGTGCTGGAGAAGTCCGGAATGGCCCTCTCGGACATCGACCTGGTCGAGATCAACGAGGCCTTCGCATCGGTGGTGCTCAGCTGGGCACAGGTACACCACGCGGACATGGATCGGGTGAACGTCAACGGCGGCGCCATCGCACTCGGTCATCCGGTGGGCAGCACCGGATCCCGGTTGATCACCACAGCGCTGCACGAGCTGGAACGCACCGACAAGCAGACCGCGTTGGTCACGATGTGCGCAGGCGGCGCACTCTCGACGGGCACGATCATCGAGCGCATCTGAGATGGATGCGGATGCACGGCCCGACCAGTTGGACTCACCCGTGGTCGCCAAGGCGATCAAGCTCGGTTCGCGGCTGAACACCAAGCTGTACAAGGCAACCGGCGGCCGACTGGGCAACACGTGGCGGATCGGCGCGGCCATGCGCAAGCCGGCGCCGGTCTGTCTGCTCACCACGATCGGACGCAAGACCGGCGAACCCCGCACCGCTCCGCTGATCTACCTGCGGCGCGGCGACGCGTTCATCGTCGTCGCGTCGCAGGGTGGTCTCGCCAAGAATCCCGCCTGGTATCTCAACCTGCAGGCCACACCCGAGGTCACCATTCAAGTGGGGCGCGACAAGTTCGAGCTGGTGGCACGCACGGCATCCGAGACCGAACGTGACGAACTGTGGCCCGATCTGGTCGACCTCTATGCCGATTTCGACACTTACGCGGCCTGGACGGAGCGGACGATTCCGGTGGTGATCTGCGAGCCGCGCTGACGGAGCTCCCGGCCACCCACATGTCACGGCGGAGCCGACGATCCCGGTGCTGATCTGCGAGCCGCGCTGATCAGTGCGCCAGCGCACGAATGGACGCACCTGTCCACTGGTCCAAGAAAGTACGCAGCGCCGGCCCGTCGCGCGGCGGATCTCCTCGGTCGAGGACCATGGATTGCAGTGTGCGCAATATGATCTCGACGACGATGTCGATAGCGGCAGCGTCGTAGCCATCTGCGGCCCAGTCGACGTCCATCTTGTCGACCATCGACCAGGCGAAGGTACGCCCGATCTCGGACGTGAACTCGCCGACGACGGGCACGCTCACCCGGTCGGCGCGTAACAGCAGGCCCACATAGTCGTCCGACTCGAGTTCCTCGAGGACCGCCGCGAGTCCCTCGACAACCGCTTTGTCGGCCGATCCGATCCCGCGCAGCCGCAGCGCCATCCGATCGAGCAGCGCGTCCACCGCACCGATGGCGGTCGCGGTGAGCAATTCGTCGGTGCTGCCGTAGTAGCGATACACGGTCTGTCGGGTGACCCCGAGCTCCCTGGCCACGTCGGCGATGCTGGTCGCAGCACCACGACGGTCGATCGTCGAGCGGGTCGCAGCGAGTATCCGACTCTTCGCCTCGTCGTCGTTGAGAGGCACCCGACCGCCCCAGCCGTGCGTGCGCATGACTGATCACCCTACCGGCGGTCGACCCGATCGAAACGGCGTCTGGTGCGGCAGAGAAGCGTTTCTGGCGTTATCTCAGCGGTGGGTTGTGAGCAGCGCGAGTGCGAGGCGTGCTTCGATGACCGAGATCGGTGTGGGGATCGTCTCGGTGAGGTGCAGGTGCGGGCCGTCGTCGGGGGGCGGCGCGTCTGGTTGCGGTGGTGGGTGGAGTTGTGCGCGAACCTGCTCGAGGTGCTGCGCGTAGAGCACCGCGATGTCGGGGCGCCGGTTGAACTCCTGCGGGTTCGGCGGTGCACCGTCGGCGGTGTTGCGCCGCCACCAGGTGCGGCCGGTGTGGGGGCCGTCCTCGTAGATGCCGGTGGTGAACTGGCCGATCCCGGGTCCGACCATCCGGTTGTGTTTCGGGCACGCCGGGGTCAGATCGATGATGTCGGTCAATCCGCCATCAGCGAAGTCGCGGCGGGCGTGATGCAGTTCGACGTGGGAGGCCGGCTGATCACAGCCGGGTGCCGAGCACACCTCCCCGTCCGGGCGGGCGAACGACGCCAACCGTTGAGCCCGGGTGGCACACCGTTTGGCCTGCCCGAAATACAGGGGTTGCGGGCTCGCGTCGGCGAACACCGCCAAATACTGTTGGGCCTCGGCGGCCAACCGGATCACATCGGTGATCGGCAACAGCGACCCGGTGGCGGTGGTGCCGAATCCGGTCTCCCGGATCAGATCGGTGAGGTCGGCCTTGACGATCAGCTGCACCGGCAACCCCCGATGGGATTTGCCCAGCAACCCATCTGCAAACACTGCCCGCAACAAGGCCGCCAACGCATCATGATTGCGCTGGGCCTGGGTGCGGGTGTCGCGGGCGGCGGCCGCTTTCAGCGCCTCGGGGTCGGCGTCTTCCTCGGCACCCGAAGGGGCGTCGGGGTCCTCGGGGTTGTTGAGGCCGGGTTTGGCCCACGCGGCCAGCATCATCTCCAGCAACGCCCGGGTTTCCGGATCCAGATGGCCGGTCAGTTTCGACATCTGCTGCGCGTTCTGCCGATTCAGCCACAGATTCCGCTTACGTTTCCGATCACTGTCGTCGGTCAACTCGCCGTCCGGATCCAGATGCGCCAACACCCGCTGACCGAGGATCACGATCTCATCCGGGGTGTGTTTGGCGGCCAGCTCGGCCAACGACGCCTCGGCGGCCACCTTCTTGTCGTGGGGCGCCTGCTGCGGGATCGTCTCCAGAATGTCGATCACCGTGCTCAGATGCGCCGGGCCGACCTGCCCGGCCGCGAACGCGGCCGCCAACTCCGGATAGCGTGGTTCGGCGCACTGCCCACCCAACTGCCGCATCCGCCCGGTCGCCGCGATCTGGTCTTTACGGCGGCCCGGTTCGGAGACCCGCACCTCGACGTTGAGGAAGTTCGTCAAACTCCGAAACCCCATCGCCCGCGGCACACCCCGATCCGACAACTCCAGAATCTGGCGATTGCCCTCGAACAACTGCCGATTGACCGCCCGCTCCGAGGCCCGCGCCACCGCCAGCACCTCCGCATCACTACAGCGCGTCAGATCCGCCGCCGCCAACCGATCCAACACCGCATGCAACTCAGTGAGCAGACCCGGCACCTCCGACAACGACTCCTGCGCGTCGTGTGTGTTCAGCGTGTCGTGCGTGTTCAGCTCGGCCATACCCACCCCCCAGCGGACCATCATTCGAATGCATGTTCGAGAGTAGACGAGAATCGCGACGCCCGCAACCGAGCTCCGACGGGCACCTCCGGGCCCATCGCGACCGACCACAGACCATACGCATATTTCATAAGTGTATGGTGTAGTGATGGTTGCCACAGTGATGTCCGTCGATGCCTGCCGCAGCCGACAGCTGACCACGGCGGAGAGGTAGCGATGACGACAGCAACTCAGGGCGTGTGCCCGTTCGGCCAGAATTTCGATTTCACCGACCCCGACCTGCTGGCCACCGGGATACCGATCACCCAATTCGCTGAACTCCGCAAGACCGCCCCGGTGTGGTGGAACGCGCAGCCGTCCGGCACCTCCGGATTCAACGATGGTGGTTTCTGGGTGATCTCCCGACACGCCCATATCCGGGAGATCTCCAAGAACAACCAGTTGTGGTCGACCAACGCGAACGGTGCGATCATCCGGCTGCCGGACTACATCACCCCTGACCAGCTGGAGTTCACCAAGGCATTGCTGGTCAACCACGATCCGCCGGAGCACACCCGTCTGCGGAAGATCGTGTCGCGACTCTTCACGCCTCGGGCCGTCGCGGCACTCGAGGAGCGGTTGACCGAGTCCGCGCGACAGATCGTCCAGCGGGCGGCAGAGAAGGGCGCCGGAAACTTCGTCGACGACATCGCGATCCACCTGCCGCTGCAGGCCATCCTCGATCTCATCGGCGTCCCCGACGCCGATCGCGCGCGCATCCACGAGCTCGTCGACGCCATCATCAACAGCGACGATCCCGACCATTCGATCGATCCGACCACCGCCAACGCCGAACTGCTCGGCTACGCCTATGCAATGGCCGAGGAGCGTCGCCGGAATCCCACCGACGACATCGTCACCACGCTCGTACAGGCTGATCTCGACGGTGACGCTCTCGACGAGGCCGAGTTCGGCTTCTTCGTCATCCTGCTGATCACCGCCGGCAACGAGACCACCAGGAATGCGACCAGCCATGGGATGAACGCCTTCCTCGACCACCCGGAACAATGGGAGCTGTACCGGCGCGAGCGGCCGTCGACCGCTGTGGACGAGATCCTGCGCTGGTCAACGCCGGTGCACGCGTTCCAGCGGACCGCGCTGACCGACACCCAGGTCGGTGGCGTCGACATCGCGCGTGGTCAACGCGTCGGCCTGTTCTACAGCTCGGCAAACTACGACGAGGATGTCTTCACCGACCCGTTCGATTTCGACATCACCCGCGATCCCAATCCGCACCTCGCGTTCGGCGGCAACGGAGCACACTTCTGCATCGGTGCCAACCTGGCCCGGCTCGAGCTGGATCTCATCTTCACAGCCATTGCCGACGCCCTGCCCGACATCACCCGGATCGGCGAGTTGCGACGAGTGCGGTCGGGATGGCTGAACGGCGTCAAGGACCTCCCGGTCCGCTACTCACAAGGTACCGTCGTGTGACGTAAGGCACACCGGCGCGGATCGCGAGGATGACATGACCGCATCGACCACCCAGCCGTTCGAGGACATCGACTTCACCGACCCCGATCTCCTCGAGCAAGGACTTCCGCTTGCCCAATTCGCGGCGCGACGCGCGACCGCGCCGGTCTGGTGGAACAAACAGGCCATCGGGCCGGCCTTCTTCGACGACGAGGGTTTCTGGGTCATCAGCCGTCACGTGGACATCCGGGCCATCTCGAAGGACACCGCGACGTGGTCCAACTACGAAAAGGGCGCTGTGGTGCGCGTGCCGGAATCCGCCACGCGCGAGCAGGTGCATGCAGGGCGGGCGTTTTTGCTGAACATGGACCCACCCGAACACACGCGCATGCGCAAGATCGTGTCCCGGATGTTCACCCCGCGCGCGGTGGCCTCGCTCGAGGAGCAGATGACTGCGCACGCCCGTGAGATCGTGCACGAGGCGGCCGCCAAGGGCTCCGGCAACTTCGTCGACGACGTCGCCGTCCACCTACCCCTGCGGGCGATCCTCGATCTCCTCGGGGTGCCGGCGACCGACCGCGGATACCTGTGCGACCTGGCCGATTCCATGGTCAACCCCGACGACCCGGACAACAAATATGACCCGTTCACCGCGAACGCGAACCTGCTCACTTACGCGTACACCATGGCCGAGGATCGACGCGCCACGCCGCGCGACGACCTCGTGACCACCCTGGTCCAGGCAGATGTCGACGGACACGCGCTGACCGACCTCGAGTTCGGGTTCTTCGTCATCCTTCTCGTGATCGCGGGCAACGAAACGACCCGTAACGCGATCAGCCACGGCCTCAACGCGTTTCTCGACCGCCCCGACCAATGGGACCTGTACAAGCGGGAGCGCCCGGTGACGGCGATCGACGAGATCATCCGCTGGGCCACACCGGTGCACTGCTTCCAGCGCACGGCCAAGACCGACACCGAGGTGGCCGGTGTTCGGATCGCCAAGGATCAGCGGGTCGGATTGTTCTACAGCTCGGCCAATTACGACGAGACAGTCTTCGACGACCCGTTCACCTTCGACATCACCCGCGACCCGAACCCACATCTCGCGTTCGGCGGCAACGGCGCGCACTTCTGCATCGGCGCCAATCTCGCACGCCTCGAGGTCAGTACGATGTTCAACACGCTCGCCGACCTCGTGCCTGACATCACCAAACTCGCCGAACCGCAACGTGTCCGGTCCGGCTGGCTACACGGGGTCAAAGACCTGCAGGTGTCGTACCTGGGCTGAGCTGTGATGTCGAGCGGTCTCGATACGCAGCCTCGGCTGGCGCCTCGGCGGCTACTCGACCAGCGAAATGGTGCGCTACCCATTCCGGTCCCTGAGGAGCCTCCGAGCCTGCGAGCACTACCATTCCGGTCCCTGAGGAGCCTCCGAGCTTGCGAGGATGCGTCACGAAGGGCCGCCCTTCGTGACACTCGCAAGCTCGCTCCTCAGGGACCGGGTGGCAACACTCGCCAAGCTCGCTCCTCAGGGACCAGGTGGTAACACTCGCAAGCACGCTCCTCAGGGATCGGAATGGGTCGTCCCCACCCGCTGGTTGAGTAGCGTCGGCCGAGCGGAGCGAGCCCGACGCGTATCGAAACCACCCGCCCGCGGAACCCCTCAGCCGACGCTACGACCGGCGTCCGCCCAGAACTGCGCCCGCAACGCCTTCTTGTCCGGCTTTCCCAGCGCGGTCAGGGGCAGCGAGTCGGCGAAGATCACCTGCTTCGGCGACTGCACGGCGCCCTTGCGGTCCTTGACCGCCTGCTGGATCTCGGCGGTGACGCGGGTCTTGGCGTCCTCGCTCTGCTCGGCGTCGCCGCGCAGCACGACGACAGCGGTGACCGCCTCGCCCCACTTGTCGTCGGGCACGCCGATCACGCCGACCTGGCCGACCGAGGGATGCTCGGCCACAACGTCTTCCACCTCGCGCGGGAACACGTTGAAGCCGCCGGTGACGATCATGTCCTTGGTGCGGTCGACGATGTACCAGAACCCGTCGGCGTCCTCGCGCGCCACGTCGCCGGTCCGTAGCCAACCATCGCGGAAGGTGTCGGCGGTCTGCTCGGGCAGTCCCCAGTAGCCACCTGCCAACAGCGGTCCGGCGACACAGATCTCACCCGGCTCGCCCGGAGACACTGGCTTGTCGTCGGGACCGAGCAACGCGGTCCGCAAGAATGCCGACGGCCGACCGCAACTACTCAATCTGCGCGGATCCTCCCCCGGCTTCGGGTGGTCGTTTTTTCCCAGGTAGCTGATCACCATCGGCGCCTCGGATTGCCCGTAGTACTGGGCGAAGATCGGGCCGAACCGCTCGATGGCCTCGGCCAGCCGCACCGGATTGATCGCCGACGCACCGTAATACACGGTTTCGAGCGACGACAGGTCACGGGTCTTGGAGTCCGGGTGATCCATCAGCGCGTACAACATCGACGGCACCAGCATCGTCGCGGTGATGCGTTCCGCCTCGATCACGCGCAACACCTCCGCCGGATCGAACTTGGCCATCACCACCATCGATCCGCCCTTGATGAGCGTCGGCACGAAGAATGCGGCACCGGCGTGCGAGAGCGGCGTGCACATGAGGAATCGCGGGTTCTCCGGCCACTCCCACTCGGACAGCTGGATCTGGGTCATCGTCGACATGGCCCGGGCAGTTCCGATGACGCCCTTGGGTTTACCGGTCGTGCCACCCGTGTAGGTGATCGAGACGACGTGCTCCGGCGGCAGATCGGCGGCGACGAGTGGTCGGGGCCGGTAGTTGTCCGCCTCGGCGATGACGTCGCGCCCGTAGGCGGCGAGTTCCTCGGGCACCGGGCCCAGCGTGAGCACCTGTTTGAGACTGTCGACTCGCTCGACGAGCGCGACCGCACGTTCGACGAACATCGGCACGGGATCGATGACCAGCGTGGTGACGCCCGCGTCGGACAGCACGTAGGCGTGGTCGTCGAGCGAACCGAGGGGATGTAACGCCGTGCGACGCCACCCCTGTGTCTGCCCGGCGCCGATCACCAGCAACACCTCGGGGCGATTCAGCGCCAGCAGGCCGACTGTCGAACCGGTGCCGGCACCCATCGCCTCGAACGCCTGTTGGTAGCGGCTGACCGCGTCAGCCATCTCCCGGCCGGTGAGTTCGGTGTCCCCGAGAAAGAGCACCTTGCGGTCGGCATGCCGACGGAGCGCGGCCACCAGCAGATCACCCAGATGGGTGCCGCCCCGCAGATGGTCGAAGTCGGACGTCGAAATCTGATCATCAGTCATGGTGATCAAGACTAGGACGTGTTACAGAGTTACGGAAGAACCGGCTGGCATCGAAGGCCATGAAGTGGACATTTCTTCCCGATCCAGGCCGATTACTGGAATAGAACACGTTTCATTTCTGGTAATGCCGCCATGCGGTCACCGTCACATCCGTCGGCACTCTCAACTAGGATCTGTGACCATGACCGATCTGGACCTGGCCACCACCCGCCGCGACATCACCGACGCTCTCCTGACCGCGCTAGAGCGTCGTCATGAGGTCCTCGACGCCATCGTCGACGCCGAGAACCGCGATGACGCGGTCGAGGCGATCGCCACGCTGCTCGACAAGTCCACGCTGGGCGCCGAGGCGATCCTCGGCATGTCTTTCTACCAGCTCACCAAGGACGAGCGGCGAAAGAATCAGGCCGAGCTCGACGACCTGAACAACGCGATCACGTTCACGCTCGCCGAGCGCCCGGCCAGCAGCGGAGACTCCCTGGATCTCCGCCCCTTCGATGCGGGCAAGGACGCCGACCTGTTCAAGGTCCGTACCGAGGAGCTGAAGGTCGCCGGCGACGGTTCGGGCACACCTGCCGGTGAGATCGCCGACGAGATCGCCAAGGCCACCGAGCGCGTCCACAACGAGGACGCGGTCTGGCTGGTCGGCGTCGACGGCGGCGACAAGGTCGGCTTCGTCTTCGGCGAACTGTCCGGTGGTGAAGTGGACGTCCGCATCTGGATTCACCCCGACCATCGCAAGAAGGGCTACGGCACTGCGTGCCTACGTAAGTCGCGCTCGGAGATGGCCGCCTACTTCCCCGGTGTCCCGATGGTGGTCCGCGCGCCGAGTTCGTAAGGGATCAGCCGCTTCCCGTCGGGGCGACATGACCGGCGTCATCCGGTGCGTGAGGCGAGTTTGGAATGAACCCCACCCCCGGTCCCCCGCGCGAGATTGGAATGAGAACCCCACCCCGGTCCCTGAGGAGCGAGCTTGCGAGCGTCACGAAGGGCGGCCCTTCGTGACGTTCCTCCGCTAGCGCTCCGGAACTCCTCAGCTTGAGTTTTAAGCTGTGGGACGTGTGGGGCTGATGGGTTTGGTGTTACTCGGCGTGTCGTGTGTGCAAGACGGCCACCGCCTGTTCCTCTTGAGGTTCATGCGAAGAGCCTCGAGAGAACGCAGGTGGTGGCCGTGTCTTGCAGTGTGCCCGATGTGTCGGCGGTCGACCAACTCGGCGCGCGGGCGCACGCCGAACTGGCAGCGTTTCGCCACACCGTCTATCACGCGATGACCGCGCGGCGCGATGGGTTGTTCGAGGTGACCGACGCCGTGCTGTGTTCGGCGGGGCCGGTCAACACCTTCGTCGAGTTGTCCCTGGCCCGCGAACACCGCCGCAGTCACGGCGGTTTGTACGACGCCATCAATTGCGGTGCAATCGATATCGACAAGGTTCGGGATGCGTTGGCGGCCGGGCCGCTGCCCCGCGATACCGACGGGCGCCTGGTCCTGGCCGTCGATGTCAGCCCGTGGCTACGCCCGGACGCCCCCACCAGCCCCGAACGCGCGTTCTGCCACGTCTACGGACGTGGGAAGCGGGCGCAAGCGCAGATGATCCCCGGCTGGCAGTACTCGGTGGTCGCCGTCCTCGAACCCGGCCGCAGTTGCTGGACCGCGGTGCTCGACACGCAGCGACTACATCCCGACGACGATGCCACCGAAGTCACCGCCACCCAACTCCGCGCGGTGATCGCCCGGCTCCGCACCGCCGGCCAACACCGTCGGGGCGACCCCGACATCCTGATCGTCTTCGACGCCGGCTACGACCTGCCGCTGCTGGCCTTCCTGCTGGCCGACCTGCCCGTGGTGATCCTGGGCCGGATGCGCTCTGACCGGGTCCTGTTCGGGCCGCCACCACCCCCGGCCGCCGCCGGCCGCCCGGCCCGCCACGGACCCCGGCTGGCCTTCGCCGACCCCCACGACCAGCCCACACCGACGGCGGTCACCACCACCGAGACCAGCCGCTACGGCACCGCCACCGCCACCGCCTGGCACCGCCAGCACCCCCGCCTCGAGCGCCGCGGACTCTGGACCCGCCACCGCGGACTGCTGCCGATCGTCGAGGGCACCGTCATCCGCCTCACCGTCGACCATCTCCCCGGTGACCGCCACCCCCAGCCCGTCTGGCTCTGGTGTTCTGACCCCGAACTCCAAGCGGCACAACAGGATCGGTTCTGGCAACTCTACCTCCGCCGATTCGACCTCGAACACACCTTCCGACTGTTCAAACAAACCCTGGGCTGGACCGCCCCCAAAATCCGCAGCCCCCAATCCGCCGACCGCTGGACCTGGCTGATCATCATCGCCTACACCCAACTACGCCTGGCCCGACCCCTCGCCGAAGACGCCCGCCGCCCCTGGGAAAAACCCGCCCCACCCCAACGCCTGACCCCCGCCCGCGTCCGCCGCGGGTTTCCCCGCATCCACGCCACCCTGCCCCCTCTGGCCAGCGCGCCAAAACCCAGCAAACCCGGCCCCGGACGCCCCAAAGGCACCCCCAACACCCGCCCCGCCACCCGCCACCACATCGGAAAACACCACTCCACCACCAAAAACAAACAGAAAACGACCAAACCCAAAGGATAAAACTCAAGCTCAGGGACCGGGGTGACCTCCGGAACTCCTCAGGGACCGGGGTGACCTCCGGAACTCCTCAGCTCAGGGACCGGGGGTGACGTTGCTCCGCTACCGCCCCAAACCTCCACAGCGACCCGGTGGTGCCACCGACCCCCCCGACCTCCACAGCGACCGGGAGGTGGCGCCAGCACTCCGACTCCTCGTAACCGACTTCCGCGATCTGCCGTGAATTCGAGTCACCGGTTGACCCGAATCCACGGGACATGTGGCATACCGTCACCGAACCCCCGACGGGACGGTGACCGCACCACCGGGATCGGTGGCGCGGCGTCACGGATCAGCCTGCACCGCAGCGGCATTCACGCGGGTGAGCACCCCATGGAGTTCTTCGAGCACCTCGAGGTCGACGCCGAGCGCCTCGACGACGGCCGGAGGGATGGCCAGCGCCTGCTCGCGCAACGCTCGACCCTCGTCGGTCAGGGCGATGTCGACGTTGCGTTCGTCGTCGCCGCGACGTTGCCTCATGACGAGGCCGGCCGACTCGAGGCGCTTGAGCAGGGGCGAGAGAGTCGCCGAATCCAGTTGCAGGACATGACCGATGTCCTTCACAGCGCGGGGCGAGGTCTCCCACAGCGCCAGCATAACCAGATATTGGGGATGGGTCAGTCCGAGAGGCTCGAGCAGCCGGCGATAGATCTTCAGCACCGACCGATTCGCGACAGCCAGCGCGAAGCACACCTGCCGCTCCAGTAGCAGCGGGTTCGCCTCCTCGGCCACCGCTTCGTCCAGGTCACTCATCGCTCATCTCCCGCGGTACTTGCGGTGGTACTCGTCGTACAGATCCGCGTTGCGTTCACGTTCGCGCTTGTCGATCAGGTCGGGGTCGAGACCGTGTTGGCTCAGCCGGTGACGCCGGTAAACGCGGTTCAGGGCGAACGAGAAGAAGACGTAGGCGATCGGAATCGGGAGGGCCATGGTGATCCGCACATCCCAGGGCGCAGGCACCAACATGAAGGGCAGCACCAGGATCAGGCACGGCACCAACCACCGGAGCACCATTCGGCGCGTCGCGCCGGGGCCGGCGAGATCGTTGGCCACCCATTCGGTCATCGACGACGGCAGTTTTGCCCCATAGGCGTATCGCACATACTGCAGCCCCTTGGGGCGGGACTGGTCACGGGTCATCGACTGCTCAGGCACGAATCAATCGTACACGATCAAATCGGCCGTATGTAATCTCGATGCACAAAGTCGAGCCTCAGACGCGTCGCCGCGGCACCCCGAACCGAGCCACGATCTTGCGGATACGGTCATCTTCATCCACCACGAAGGACTCGGTGACGTGCGCCGCCAGGCCCAGCACCTTCGGCCGGACGTGAACCCAATAGCGCGTGGAGACCATGTGCCCGTCCACGTCGGCACTGAACTCACTGATGCGGTGGATCAACCGGTACTGCGGCCCGCGACGGAGGCTGCGCGCAAGGTGCGCCGCATTGCGCCCGGTCTTGATGCCCAATTCGGTGCGAGTGCACTCAGGATGAAACGAGATCGCCGACGGGTCGTGACTGACCAGGGCGTCAACGTACGCGCGGGCGGCAGCCACGCGCCGAGCCGCGCGTTCCGGGTCGAGGTCGGGTGTCACGGCTACCGCGCACCATAGACGGGTACCGGCACGGGCGACTTGGCGAGGATCTCCTCGATCACCGGCCCCAACTCACCCGGCTTCCATCGAGAACCCTTGTCCTGCTCGGCACTTCGCTGGAATGCGTCGACGACGGTGACCTTGCCGCCCTCGACCTCGAAGACGCGGCCGGTGACCGCCGACGACTCCGGCGACCCGAGCCAGACCACCAATGGCGAGATGTTCGCCGGGTCCATCGCGTCGAACGAACCATCGGCCGGCGCAGCCATCTGCGCGGCCATCGCGTCGCCGGCACCCATGGTCATCTGAGTCCGCGCCGACGGTGCGATCGCATTCGCGGTCACGCCGTAGTTGCCCAGTTCGGCCGCGGCTTGAATGGTCAGAGCGGTGATGCCGGCCTTGGCCGCAACATAGTTGCCCTGCCCGACCGACCCGAACAAGCCGGCCCCCGACGACGTGTTGATGATGCGCGCCGTCGGCTGACTGCCCGCCTTCGACTGCGCGCGCCAGTAGGCGGCCGCATGATGCAGCGTGACGAAATGCCCCTTCAGGTGCACCCGGATCACCGCATCCCATTCGTCTTCGGACATGGCGACGAGCATCCGGTCGCGGACGAATCCCGCGTTGTTGACGACGATGTCCAGGCCGCCGAACTCTCTGACCGTGGTGTCGATCATCGCGGCGCCACCGGCCCAGTCGGCGACATCGGAGACGATGGCGATGGCCTCGCCACCGGATGCGACGATCTCGTCGGCAACGGCGTGCGCCGAGTTGGTGTCGAAGTCGTTGACGACGACCTTCGCCCCGTCGGCGGCAAACGCCAGCGCGTGGGCGCGGCCTATCCCCTGCCCGGCACCTGTCACGATTGCGACGCGACCCTCATTCAGCTTGTCAGCCAAGACTTCTCCCCTTCATCATGTTTCTGTTGCGATGCCGCGTAGACGCGGTCAGACCTTGTTGTCAGCGGTGGCCGCGGCCAAGAATGCCGGCCGTTCCCCACCACCATGCACCGTCAGTGTGGAGCCGGTGATGTATTCGGCCAGCGGGCTGAGCAGGAACGCGACCGCGTTACCGACATCGGCCGGTTCCGCGAGCCGTCCCATCGGAATGGTGGCTCCGACCGCGGCGACCCCTTCATCGTCGCCGAGATGTAGATGCGCCTGTTCGGTCAGGACGGCACCACAGACGACGGAATTGATCCGGACCCGTGGCGCCCATTCGATGGCCAGCGACGTCACCGCGTTGTCGAGGCCCGCTTTCGCCGCACCGTATGCCGACGTTCCCGGCGACGGCCGATGCCCGCTCACACTGGATACGTTCACGATGGCACCACCACCGTCCTGCTGCTGCATCACGGCGTTGGCCGCGCGCGCAACGGTCAACGGGGCGAGGAGATTCAGTTCCACGATCTTCGAGGTAAGCCTCGGCGAGGACTCCGCCGCGAGCGCGAACGGTGAACCGCCCGCGTTGTTCACCACGGCATCGAGCCGCCCATGGCTGTCGACGATCTCGGCCATCAGCGCCTCGACGGCATCGGCATCACGGACGTCGCACGCCCGGAACTCGACGTCGAGATCGGTGGCCGGGGTCCGGCCGCACACCACCGGCACCGCACCCATCTCGGCCAGCACCCGCGTGATACCCGCGCCGACGCCCCGCGTCCCACCGGTGACCAGGATGATCTTCTGCTCCAAGCCGAGGTCCACCCCATGACCTGCGACCTGTGACTGCGCCTTCATGAGTGCTACCCTACCAAACAACCAAGCACTTGCTTGGTTGCTATCTGGACCCGAAAGGAGCAGGTGTGCCGATCACCACGACACGCACCGAGACCGGCATCGTGACGGTGACCGTCGACTACCCACCGGTGAATGCGCTGCCGTCGGCGGCATGGTTCGAATTGGCCGATGCGATCACCGCGGCAGGCGAGGACATGTCCAGCCATGTGGTCATCCTGCGGGCCGAGGGACGCGGGTTCAATGCCGGTGTCGACATCAAGGAAATGCAGGCCACCGAAGGTTTCGATGCCCTGATCGGCGCCAATCGCGGGTGCGCTGCGGCGTTCTCCGCGGTCTATGACTGCAAGGTGCCCGTGATCGTCGCGGTCAACGGGTTCTGCGTGGGTGGCGGAATCGGTCTGGTCGGCAACGCCGACGTCATCGTCGCCTCCGACGATGCGGTCTTCGGACTGCCCGAGGTGGACCGCGGCGCCTTGGGCGCGGCCACCCACCTGGCACGTCTGGTCCCGCAGCACATGATGCGCACGCTGTACTACACGGCACAGAATGTCACCGCTCAGCAGCTCGAACACTTCGGATCGGTCTACCGTGTGGTCCCTCGGGCAGGTCTGCTCGACGCGGCGATGGAGGTCGCCGAGATGATCGCGGCCAAGGACACCCGGGTGATCCGCGCCGCGAAAGAGGCCATCAACCACATCGATCCGGTCGACGTGAAGAGCAGCTATCGACTCGAACAGGGTTTCACGTTCGAGCTCAATCTCGCCGGCGTCGCCGATGAGCACCGGGATGCGTTCGTCAGCACCGGAAAGACCTTGAACACCGCCGGATCCAACAGCACTGGAGGACGCGCCTGATGACGGCCACCCCGACCGACAAGACCAGCTCCCTCGACGACGTCATCGGCGAGCTGCGCGACGGCATGACCATCGGCATCGGCGGCTGGGGTTCGCGCCGCAAGCCGTTGGCGCTGGTGCGCGCCCTCGCCCGGTCCGACGTGAAGGACCTCACGGTGGTCACCTATGGTGGCCCCGACCTCGGGTTGCTCTGCGCGGCAGGCAAGGTCCGCCGCGCCTACTACGGATTCGTGTCCCTGGACTCCGCACCGTTCTACGATCCGTGGTTCGCGAAGGCACGTACATCGGGTTCGCTCGAGGCGCGCGAGATGGACGAAGGCATGGTCAAGTGTGGCCTCGAGGCCGCCGCCGCCCGATTGCCGTTCCTGCCGATTCGTGCCGGCCTCGGCTCCGATGTGCCCAACTTCTGGGATGGTGAGCTGAAGACGGTCACCTCGCCCTACCCTGAAACCGACGGCCGGGCAGAGACGTTGATCGCTATGCCCGCGCTACGCCTCGACGCGGCCTTCGTCCACCTGGATCTGGCAGACAGCCGCGGCAACGCCGCCTATACCGGCGTCGACCCCTACATGGATGACCTCTTCTGCGCCGCGGCCGAACGGCGCTATCTGGAGACCGATCAGCTGGTGTCCACCGAGGTGCTGGTCAAAACCGTTCCGACGCAACGCCTACTGCTCAACCGCATGAACGTGGACCGGGTGGTGCACACCCCCAATGGCGCCCATTTCACCTTTGCGGGCGACTACGGGCGCGACGAGAAGTTCCAGCAGTTCTATGTCGAGGCGGCCAAGGACCCGGAAACCTGGGCCGCGTTCTCGAAGCGCTTCCTCGACGTCGACGAGACCGATTACCAACGTGCCGTCACCGAATGGCAGGGCGAGCAGGAGGACCAGAAGTGAGCACCACGACCAATTCTTCGTCGGTTGAGCCTGTCGAGACCACCATCACCCGCGCCGAGATCTGCGTCGTCGCATGTGCCGAGATCTTCTCCGGCGCAGGCGAGATCATGGCATCGCCGATGGCCCCGACACCGCTGCTCGGCGCTCGCCTGGCCCGCCTCACCACCGAACCCGATCTGTTGATCACAGACGGTGAGGCGCTGATCCTCGCCGACACCCCGGGCATCGGCAAGTCCGGCCCGATCGAGGGCTGGATGCCGTTCCGCAAGGTGTTCGAAGTGGTCGCCTCGGGGCGACGGCATGTGGTGATGGGTGCCAACCAGATCGACCGCCACGGCAACCAGAACCTCTCAGCCTTCGGACCGCTTCAGCATCCGACCCGCCAGATGTTCGGGGTGCGTGGCGCGCCCGGCAACACCATCAACCATCCGACCAGCTACTGGGTGCCCCGCCACTCGTCACGCGTGTTCACCGACACCGTCGACATCGTGTCCGGAATCGGCTACGACAAAGTCGATCCGGAGAACCCGGCGTTCCGGTTCCTGAACATCCCGCGGGTGGTGAGCAATCTGGGTGTCTTTGACTTCGATGGACCCGGCCACACCATGCGGGCGCGATCGCTGCATCCCGGCGTCACCGCCGACGAGGTCGCGGAGAACACCGGTTTCGAGATCGCCGGCCTTGACGCGGCCCCCACCACCCGCACGCCGTCCGCCGAGGAACTATCGCTCATCCGGGATGTGCTCGATCCCAAGGGCGTACGGAATCGAGAAGTGAAATGACTCCCTCAGGCGGTGCCGCGCCGGGAGCGGAGCGAGCGGGCGGATCCGGTGCCGCCTCAGCCCGGGCCGCCGGATTGTCCACGCGCTTCACCGAGCTCGTCGGCATCGAATACCCGATCGTGCAGACCGGCATGGGCTGGGTGTCCGGTCCGTCGTTGACCTCGGCGACATCCAACGCCGGTGGCCTCGGCATCCTGGCGTCGGCGACGATGACCTTCGACGAACTCGAGGCGGCGATCGCCAAGACGAAGTCGCTGACGGACAAGCCATTCGGCGTCAACATCCGCGCCGACGCCACCGACGCTCCGGAGCGGATCGATCTCCTCATCCGCGAGGGTGTGAAGGTCGCGTCGTTCGCGCTGGCCCCGAAGCAGGAACTCATCGCCAAGCTCAAGGACCACGGGGTGGTGGTGATCCCGTCGATCGGGGCGGCCAAGCATGCGGTGAAGGTGGCGTCCTGGGGTGCCGATGCGGTGATCGTGCAGGGCGGCGAGGGCGGGGGCCACACGGGACCGGTGGCCACCACCCTGCTGCTTCCGTCGGTGCTGGATGCTCTGTCGGCGAAAGGGATCGACATGCCGGTGGTCGCGGCGGGCGGATTCTTCGACGGTCGTGGCCTGGTGGCCGCACTTTCCTACGGCGCCGAGGGTGTCGCGATGGGCACCCGCTTCCTGCTCACCTCCGACAGCGCCGTGCCGGATTCGGTGAAACGGGAGTACCTGCAGCGCGGACTCGGCGACACCGTCGTGTCGGTGAAGGTCGACGGCATGCCGCACCGGGTGCTGCGAACCCCGCTCGTCGAGGCACTCGAGAGTGGCAGTCGAGCCAAGGCACTCTACGCCGCGGCCCGGAACGCCAACGAGTTCAAGCAGATGACCGGCATGAAGTGGACCACGATGCTCCGCGACGGTCGCACCATGCGCCGCTCGGGCGAGCGGTCGTGGCAGCAGGTCATCATGGCGGGCAACACGCCGATGCTGTTGCGTGCCGGTCTCGTCGAGGGCGACACCCGCGCAGGTGTACTCGCGTCCGGTCAGGTCGTCGGCATGATCGACGATCTGCCCAGCTGCGATCAGTTGATCCAGTCGATCATGACGCAGGCGCATAGCCGGTTGAAGGCGCTGGGGTCGCTCGGCTGAAGGTTGCCTGTCACGCTTCCGGACGATCCAGTGCCGTGCTCCAGGAGTCCAATTGGAGCTTCATCCAATACCGGGTGTTCTCGATCAGCGAGGTATACACCGCGGCTGACATCAAGACACCCGGGTGATCGTCGAGCCACATGCTCACCGCGTGATCAAGGCGGCGGCGAAACTCGCGTTGGCGATCCTCGTCGTCGTCGAGTAGTCGTCGTGCCTCTTCCCAGGTGTAGCCGTCGCCACCAGGTACCGACTTCGGGGCGCCGGGAGGGTCGTTGACAGCTGTCTGCCGTGCGTTGTAGGCCGCAGCTCGTTTCTCCAGCAGCGCGGCTGGAACCCTTGCCTGCAGCACAGTTCGGAGTTCAGCAGGCAGATCGTCAATCCTCATCGACAACTCATTTCAACACGATGTTCTGCAGGGCCTTTTCGACGGGGGTAGCGGCTTCGCACATTTCCGACGTCCGCCGCGACCGTACCTTGACCTCAATCCGATTTACCGGCGGGAGGAGCTGCGGAGTCACAACCGAACGACACTGCATCTCCTGGCCATGACTGGCATGAACCGGGAAGATTGCCCCACTGCTGCGGCCGCGCTTGATCGGGGGTTATGCCCCCGACAGGTGACGGCAGATCCTCCAGGTTCACCGAATTTTCACTTCAACATGATGTTTTGTAAGACCTTCTCCACCAAGGGTGTTGCAGATTCGCATAGGCTGGGTTTCGCGCCGCCCTCGACAACAAGCTGGAGCTCGTAGCCGTCCGGCAAGTAAGAGGACGTCACGATCGCAGAGCAGTCCAGGTCGACGTCCCCGCCATCGGTCAGCGCGTACACCCAGCCCCCGCCACTAGGTATTGTGTATGTTCGGAGCACCGATTTTGCTTCATCCGGCGTCGAATCATGCAGCGGCCGCATCTCAATGCTTCCGCCCGCAGACCAATGACATGCTGGTAGATCGCGCCATTGGCGAGGGCGCGCTTCAAACGGGGTCCGGTTGCCAAGCACCGAACTCACATAGTCTGCATCCAAAATGTCACACATCGCATTCGGTGAGACCATGGGCGGCAACGATTCGTCAGCCCATGCTGTGGAAGAGGACGCCGGTTCATCCGGCTCGGATCCACACGAGCAACACATCATGACCGCCGCGCATGCCAGAACCCAAGCCGTCGCTACGTTCGTCATCTGCCATCCCGCCCAGCTTGCCAGCCTGTGAATGGCCATGAGAAAGTCCCCACTGGTGGCCAGATCGAGGTCCCCGGTGGTGGCCAGATAAAAGTCCCCGCCCTGTGTTCGACGTGTCGAACCTGGATTGGAAGCCCAGACGGTGACGGTGAAGGTGCCAACCGATCACCATCACCGCCTGGGAGTTCCATTGAAGACTGCGAGGGACCAAATGGACATCATTTCGACCTACCGCGATGTCGGTAGCTATCGTGGGACCGCTGAGATCTGCGGTACCACTCACAAGACCGTTAAGCGTGTGGTGGAGCGGTTCGAGGCCGGTCAGGCCGGCCTGAGGCCGCCGCCACGTAAACAGCGGGTCAGCAATTATGAATCGGTGGCCGATCTGGTCGCTGAGCGGGTCAGGAAGTCGCACGGCAAGACCACTGCGAAACGGTTGCTGCCGATCGCGCGGGCGGCCGGGTATACCGGCTCGGACCGCAACTTCCGGCGTCTGGTGTCGCGATCGAAGGCCCAGTGGCGGCGTAGCCAGTATTGGGGTCGCCGGCCGGCGGTGTGGACCCCGGGCGAGTATCTGGTGATCGATTGGGCCACCGTGGGTGGGCTGCACGTGTTCTGCGCGGTGCTGGCGTTCTCCCGCTGGCGGTTCGTTCGGTTCGCTACTGACGAAACAGTCACCACCACTTTGGGTTTCATCGCTCAAGCACTCGATGGGATCGGTGGGGTACCCCAGCGGGTGCTTGCGGATCGGATGGCGTGCCTCAAGGGTGGGGTGGTCGCCAACGTGGTCGTGCCGACCCCGACCTACATTCGGTTCGCCACCCATTACGGGTTCGCCCCCGATTTCTGCCACGGCGAGGACCCTGAGTCCAAGGGGATCGTGGAAAACCTGTGCGGCTATGTGCAATCGGATCTGGCCGAGCCGTTGTGGACCGAAGCGAAGATCGCCGCGGGCCGCGACGACATCGCCCTCGACGTGGGTGAGGCCAACCGCGCAGCCGTGGACTGGTGCGTGGAGGTCAACACCCGCCGCCACACCGACACCTGCATCGTTCCTGCCGAACAACTGTTGGTGGAGCGGGAAGTGTTGGCGCCGTTGCCATCTCTGCGCGCCGAGGTGGGCCCGCCACCGGTCACCCGTAAGGTCGACAAGCTCTCGTGTATCCGGTACGCCTCGGTGCGATACTCGGTGCCGACCCGGCTGGTCGGCACCACCGTAGGGCTGGTGCAGGAGGCGGGCCGGTTGCTGATCGTCGATGCCGCCGGTGAGGTGGTGGCAGATCACCAGCTGGGGACTCCCGGTGAGGTGGTACTCGACGATGCCCACTACGGTGGGGCGCGCAAACCTCCCAGCCGGTCGCCACGACCGAAAACTGTTACGGAGAAACAGTTTTGCGCGATAGGTGAGATCGCTGAGCAGTTCCTGGTGGGTGCGGCGGCAGCCGGTAACACCCGACTCGGCGGTGAGATCGACGAACTGTTGGCGATGCGGACCGCCCACGGTGGCGAGCAGTTCACCGCGGCACTGACCCGCGCGGTAGCGTTTCGGCGGTTCAAAGCCGCCGACGTGCGGTCGATCCTGGCCGCCGGGGCCGGTACACCCAATCCCCGCCCGGCCGGCGACGCGTTGGTCGCCGAACTGCCGCAGGCCCCCACGCGGGATCTGGGGCGCTACAAGATCACGGGCACCGACGAGGTGGTGTCATGAGTACCGAGGAATCGACGAAAGCTGTTGCCCCTGTCGAGATACCACCGCTTGCAGCAGATCTGGACATGGCGTTGCGCAGGTTGAAACTGGCCGCGATCCGCCGTATGGCACCCGAGGTGCTGCTGACTGCGAAAACTCAACGCTGGACCCCAGAGGAACTCATCCGCACCCTGGTCGAGGCCGAGATCGTCGCCCGCGATGCCTCCAACATCCGTAACCGGCTGAAAGCCGCCGGGTTCCCGGTCACCAAGACGTTAGAGAGTTTCGATGTGGCTGCCTCCTCGATTCCGGCCAACACCTTCGCCTACCTGGAATCGTTGGAATGGATACGCGCCCAACATAATCTGGCGATCGTCGGGCCCGCTGGGACCGGGAAATCCCACACCCTGATCGGGCTCGGAATCGCCGCGGTACACGCCGGGCACAAGGTCCGCTACTTCACCGCGGTCGATCTGGTCGAGACGCTTTACCGCGGGATGGCCGATAACACCGTCGGCAAGATGATCGAGACCCTGCTGCGCCAGGACCTCCTCATTGTGGACGAGATGGGGTTCGCTCCGCTCGACGACACCGGAACCCAGCTGTTGTTCCGGCTCGTCGCCGGCGCCTACGAACGCCGCTCGCTGGCCATCGCCAGCCACTGGCCGTTCGAGAAAGCGCACTTGTTCGCGCGAACGTGTGCGCACTGGCACCGAAACTGCACGGGTTCGGGTGTGGATCGTCAGGTGTGCTGCGGTAGTCGGTCTGGGTCGACGTGGTCGTTGAGGTAGATCAGCGCGCCTTCGGGTCGCATGCCGAAGGCCGCGGCGACGAGTTTCGGGTCGAGGGTGTTGACCAGATCGGCCAGGCGGGTGGTGCGCAGCAGCTTGGGCGACACGTCGCACGGGTCGAGCAAATGGGTCAGGTAGGCCTCGGAGGCGGGTCGTCGGTCGGCCTTGGTGCCGCGGGTGACGAGCAAGTGCGGGTTGTCGGTGTGCAGTCGGTCGCGGTGGGCCAGGCAGCGTTGCAGAGCGGCCCAGCTGACCGGGTCCAGTGGTACCGGGTGTGGTCGCTGCCCGAGCCGGATCGATCGAGCACCGTCGTCGATGTGATCGATCTGCAGTGTGCGTACTTCGCGGTTGGATGCGCCGTGCAACAGGGCCAGTAGCCCCATCAGGGCCTCATGGGGGTGGGTGTCGGTATCGGTGCTCCAGCGCCGAAACAGGTCCCGCTGGTGGTCGATCGTCAGGGTGGGGCCGCGAAACGCTCGGTAGCGTTTCGCGGATAGGCCGCTGGTGGGGTCGATGAGTAGCACGTGGCTGGTGTGGGCGAAGCGGAAGAATTGGCGTAGAACCGTCAGCCGGCGTGCTTGGTTGTTCGGTGAGGCGGCGAGAAACGCTTCGATGTCGGCAACCTCGACGAGAGCCCAATCCTGTTTGCCGCGTTGGGAATCGAGGAAGACCGCGAGATCTCGGACGATCGCCAACGCCGTCTCGATGGTGCGGTCGGCGCGGGGCCGGGTATGTGCCCGCCGCGCACGTTCGCGGGCACGGAGCATCGACTCGGCAAAATCTGCAGCTGCACAACGCATCCCGGGTGGTACGGCATCGATCCGTTTCTGCCGGCGGTCGGCGGCGAGTCGCTCGGGCTGGTCGGTGGCCATCGCCAGGCCGCGGTCAGTGAAGAACGTCTCCAGCGCGCGGGCCAGCGTTCCCATCGACCGGCCGGGCCGGCGGGCCCGCTCGAGCACACGCTGCGGATGGTTGGGGTGGTCGTCGTCGAGTAGCCGAGCCAGCGTGGTGATCAGTCCGCTTGCGCGAGCCGGGCAATGCCGGGCGGCCAGATACGCGACGAAGTCCTCGAGCCAGTCCGGCGGCTCGGCGAGCCGGGCGGCGAGGGTCTCGCCCCGCACGAACGGCCGGTCCGGGTTGCGCTGCCAGCAACGAGAACACAGGCCATGTCCGACGTGGCGACGGAGCTGGCCGCAGGACACACAGATCCGGGGCGGGTCCTTGGCCGGGCCCGGACGTGAGCACAGCCCGCACCACCCGGTCGAATCCCGCAGATAGCCGGGCTTGCCGCAACGCGGGCACAGCGACTTCGCGGCGGCGCGCTCGGCGCGTCTGCGGCACCCTCGACACAACGGCTCGTCACGAAATCGGGTCGGGTTGCCGCAGGCAGCGCAGCGGCGCGAGCACACCGCGCAGCGGCCGGTCGCCGCGAACAGCACCCGGTCACGGGCGCAGCCCGGGCATCGCTCCTTCGCCTGCTGCGCGCGTATCCGGCGGATACAGCGGCAGCAGTGCTCGCGGTCGCGGTATCCGACCGGGGCGCCACACTCGACGCAATCACGTTGCCGCTTACCCATTCCCGCGCTCCAGGTCGTGTGCTCACATCGGCGGCATCGACCGGCCCCGCACGGTGGCCGCCGGCTCGGAGCTGACCGGTCGGGCCGCCTCAGCGGGCTGCTCGACCGGCGCGGTGTCGATCTCGAACAGGTCATCGGGGGTGCACTGCAGTGCGGTGCACAGCGCGATCAGCGTCGACAACTTGACCTGGCTGGGTTCCTTGGTGAACAGCGCCGACACCGACGCCGCCGACATCTGCATCCCCGCTCGCTCCGCAAGCAACCGCCGCAACTCGGTCGCGGTCCACACCTCACGCTGGGCCGCCGCCATCCGCAACCGCCACCGGATCCTCATACCGTTGCGTCCTCCGCGTCCTCCGCGCCGAGCTCGGCCAACGTCGAGGTGACCGCACGCCGGTAGGCGTCCTCGATGAACGTCGCCGACGGACGCACATACCGCATCGTCGAGCCGACCGTCCAGTGACCCAGAAGCTGTTGTATTGCAACCAAATCCACGCCACGCTCGTAATTGTGCGTGGCGCACGCCCGGCGCAGCGCGTGCGGGCTGAACCGTTCCACCGCCGGCCGACCCTCCAACTCCATCAGATACCGCAGCCGGTTGCGGATCGTGCCACGATGCAACGCACCACCCGACTCGTCAGCGAACAGCACCACCGAGTCGGGAAACTTGGGCCGCACCTCGGCCAGAAACCAGCCCAACAACACGTCCAACCCATCGAGCATCGGTACCCACCGCGGCCGCGGACCCGACATATGCGCCCCCTTCCCGAACCGCACATGCAGCTTGCCGAACGGTCCCCGCCCGAAATGGACATCGGCGACCTCCAGTAACGACGCCTCCTCCGACCGTAGACCCGCGTGATACAGCGTCCGGAACATCGCGTAGTCCCGCGCCGCCGGCGCATACTTGCGGGCCGTGGCGATCCTGGACTTCAAGAACTCGAAGAACTCACCCACCCGTTCCGGACTCGGCGGCGGCGCGACCGCCGGCGAATCGTCCCCCACATGCCGCGACGCGTTGAACTCGTCGATCGGACACACCAACCGCACCCCGAACGCCGCCTCGATCTCGGCCGCCTTCCGGGTCTGCAAGAACCGATGGAACCCCTTGAAGATCTGCACGTACTCACGCCGCGTCGCCGCCGAGAGACCCGCCACCGCCAACTCCCCAACCACACGATCGACGTCCTCGCTGGTGACCTCCCACGCCGGACACCCCAACGCCGACAACGTCCGCTCCAACAACCCGACATCATTGTCGATCGTCACCGGACTGAACCCCCGCGCCCGCCACGACGCCACAAACGCATCCACGCATTGTTGTTGAAACACAGCAGGATCGGCCACGACCGGCTCGACCGGGACGGCGCCACCGGAAATCACCCGCAGACCCTCCATCGCCGGCACACCTTCTTCCCACTTAACTGGTTCAGGTAGCACCTAACATATCTCGATCCCACCTTGAAAACAGGGAGGACACGCAGAGCGCCCTAAAGCCCAGCTAGCAGCACATTTCCCCCGAGACGAACAAGTGCCAGCCCCATATCAGTGGGGCCGGTTCCTGCCCGAACACACCACCGCCGCCAGCATCCTCGACCGGCTACTGCACCACGCCACCACCGTCATCACCGACGGCGATTCCTACCGCATGACCCACCGAACGGAGGCGCCCCACCACTAAACCAACCTCACAGGGCGGGGACTTTTACCTGGCCACCAGCGGGGACATCAAACTGGCCGTTGACACCAGCCTCGATTGAGTTCTCCGAGGTCGTAGCCCTTCTTCTCGAAGTAGTGCTCCATTGCCTGCCCGAACTGGTCGTACGCGGTTACCGGATCCGACTTCACTCTGCCGATCTCGTCATACGTCATCAGGCGCGGACCAAGTTCGTGCCCATCGAGCGGTTCCGTTGTGATGTAGGTCTGCAGATGCGGATCGGTCGAGTCGAACCCTGGAGTAGTGTCGGACCCCTGAAGCAGCTGGTAGTACTGCCAGGCGAAACCACCCTTGTCCCGAATCGGTGCAGTGGGATCGCCTAGCTCCGGCACGCTCCCGAACAGCTCGCGGGCCAGTAGAGGCATACTGGAATCCATTGCCAGCCCGGCGAAATCTCCGACCACAGGGATCTGTTTCACTGCGAAACCCGCGCCCTCGCTGACCGAGGTGAACACAGCAGTCCTCTGCGCCGCGCGTTGCGCCTCATCGCCCATGCCGTACTCCAGGTAGTGATTCATGCCGTTTTGCGCAGCGGCGTCGATGCGGCCCGCCGCGGATGCGTAGGCGAATATGTCGTCCGGGTGTGTCGCAGCCATCCCGTAGAGCTGCGAGACCGACGCATAGGCGGCTTCGTTGAACGGGACTGCAGAACTCTCGTACTGGTCCATCGCGGCGAAAACATTGCGAAACTCCTCGACGCTCAGCGAGTTGAATCCTCGCGTATCGAGGTGGCTATAGTCGACGCCACCCATGTGGGGTACGTAGTTGCCAAGGACCGCTGCTGTTGACTGGGTTAGATTCTCGTTCAGCCCGAAAGGGTGCGCGCCAAGGTACTTCGCGATCCCTTCGGCTGACTCGCCGGACATCGTCGCCATGTGCTCGTCAGGTGCCACAGCGTTGTCATTGATTCCGTCGATCACCGCTTTCATGCCATCATCGTGCCCTCCCCAGTCATTTCCCATCAGGGCGGCAACCATCTCGTCGCGCTTCCAATTCGCGCCACCAAGACCGTCCGCATTGTTCATCGCAGCTTGCGCATACCTGCCGTCCCCCAACGCATCCGCCACCGCCGGATGATCCTGCGCGGCGGCGCCGAGCAACGCCGACGCAACCCGATCCGGTTCTTGCCCGGCGGCCCAGTCGGCGCCGTCAGCGTTGTCGTGCTGAGCAATCTCGGCGGCCAGACGAATGCAGTCTCGGTTGACGTCGCTGCCCACGTCTTTGGCTCCGGGCTCACCGTGGCTCATGAATCCGGCGAAGTCCTCGAGGTCTGCTGCTCGCGGAATTGCGTTGCGAGAACCCGCGACCTGACTGATCGGATTCGACGTCAACAGACTCCGAACGTCGGTCGGGAGCATCTCGATTCCACCGTGCTGTCCGCCTTCGGCCCGCATGTAGTTGGGTGAACCCATGAGGCGCACTGAATCGGCCAACGACCCCCGGAGCAAGTCCTGCTGCTGCGGAGAGAGGTTGTCACCGATCTGGTCCAGGTCTTCAGCGGGGTAGCCGTCGAGTCCTTGCATCAGCGACTTGAGGTAGTCGAATTCTCCGTCGGGTATCGACGCTGGGAGCCCCGCCTTCATCGCCGAAAGTTGCTCGGGCGTAAGGTTATTGGCAGCCGCGATCCGGGCCAGCTGAGCCGGGGTGAGCTTACCGTGCCTCAAGGCTTCCGCGTCAGCCTGGCCGTTCTGAGTGGTCAAACCCGCGGTCATCGGGGCGAAGGCATCGATGTCACCCTTGGCCTCGCGAATGGTGTTGGCACAGTTCTCCGCGTCGACACCGAGTTGCCGCGCCAGGTCGGTCAATCTGATCGTTTCGTTGATGGCATGCTGCTCACGTTGCCGTCGTATCGCCTCGATCTCGGCAAGGGCCTCTGGGTCCTCCCCGGCGAGCAGTCGGGCAAAACCATAGTTGACGTCGTCGGTGACCTTCCAGTCGTCGGCGACGACATAGCTGTCACCTTCGAGCGCTTGTGCTCCCTGAACCAGATTGTCGCGGTGCGGCGCCATCGCGGCGGCGCCAGCGGTGAGCGCGGTCCGCAGTTTCCCGATCGCTGTGGACAATCGACCGAATGCGGCCGTCTCGGAGTCCGCATGTGCCATCGCGCCTCGGCGTCCATCACCCGACCAATCGAGATCCCGGATCGTGTTCGCCATCGAGCGTCCGTTATTCGAGATGGCGTCGGCGGGCGCCTGGAGGCCGGCGCCGATTCCCGCCAATCGCTCAGGATGCCAGCTCGCGACCAACGCACGAGGTGGTGTGTCGGCCACTATTTCGCCTCTGACGGTGGCTGGTTCAGCGCTCCGGAGTTCGCGATCGATCGCGCCGCCGCCTCGTCCGTGCCCGTGTAGGTGTTCGCTGCGGCACCGAGTAGGTTGCCGGTCTGCTGTATGTGACCAGACACGGTCATGACGGCTTTCTCGATGCACAGTCCCAGCCCTGACGCTGCGCTTGCGACCGGCGAGCCGGGCATCGCCTCAGCTGCGCCGTCCGGCGATGGCGTGGCTTGCGCTTCGGTCACTGCCCGCGAAAACCCGTACAGCGATCCCGACGCGCTACAAAGGTCGTCCGGCGTCACCTCTGCTGCCATGTCACCCCCCGATGTGCAGCACTGTGTGCGAATCCAACCTAGCAAAAGCCCCGAATCGGACGCCGTCAACGTCGGCCAGATGAATGACTCCTATGATCATGGGAAGAACAGGCCGGAGTATCACCAATTACTGCGATGACCTTTGCTGGTTCATAGCAATAGCGTCGAGATCACGGCACACCGCGTGCCCCGACTCATCGCTTCAGGAAGGTCTCGCCGATGTCCATTGGCCTCACGCGCGACAAACGCTCCCCAGCCGGGGACGCCGAAGTCGCGCCTCATATGCCCGCCCCCGTCGACGAGCGGGTCGGCTTCGGCCGGTCGGTCTCGCTCGGCTTCCAACACGTCCTGGTGATGTACGCCGGTGTGGTCGCGGTGCCACTCATCTTCGCCCAAACCATGGGCTTGTCCGCATCGCAGACGATCACCCTGCTGAACATCAACCTGATCATCGGCGGCGTCGGCACTCTCATCCAGACCCTCGGCATCTGGCGATTCGGGGCCCGCTTCCCGCTCGTACAGGGCGCGTCCTTCATCGGATTGGCTCCGTCGCTGCTGATCGGGCAGGACTACGGCCTGCAGTATGTGTTCGGCTCGGTTGTCGCCGCGGGTCTGATCACCCTCGTGGCGGCACCGCTCCTCGGGCAGGTGCTCCGACTGTTCCCACCGGTGGTCATCGGCAGTGTGATCACCATCGTCGGCATCTCACTCATGCCCGCCGCAGCCGGCTGGTTCGGTGGAGGTCAGGACAGTCCCGACTTCGGTTCGGCCGCCAACCTGGCCCTCGGCGCTGCGACCGTCGTACTGATTGTCGGTCTCTACGCCCTCACCCGGGGTGTCTGGCGAAACCTGTCGATCCTGGTCACCCTGTTGGTGGGCACGGTCGTCGCGCTCGCCTTCGGCATGACCGACTTCGGTGAGGTCGGTTCCGCGTCGTGGGTGGGTCTGTCGAACCCCTTCGAACTCGGCGCACCGAAGTTCGCTGTGGTCCCCGTCCTGGTGATGACGCTCTCGATGTTGGTCATCGTTGCGGAAACCACCGGCAACATGCTGGCGATCGGCCGGATGGCCGAGACCGAGGTGACCCCACCCCGACTCGCCGGCGCATTCCGCGGCGACGGACTCTCGACCGCGATCGGCGGCATCTTCCACGGTTTCCCACTCAACGCGTTCAGCCAGAACTCGGGTCTGATCGCGATGACCGGGGTCCGCAGCCGGTTCGTCGTCGCAACCGGCGGCATCCTGATGGTGCTCATGGGTCTCCTGCCGAAGCTCGGTGCGATCGTGGCCGCCATCCCGCCATCGGTTCTCGGCGGCGCCGCGATCGTCATGTTCGGCATGACCACGGCCGCCGGTGTCCAGGAGCTCGCCCGAGTGCGCTTCGAGGGAACCAACAACGCTCTCGTCGTCGCGGTGGCGATCAGTGTCGGTGTGCTGCCGATGGCGGCGCCCACGCTGTTCGAGCGCTTCGACGGTCCGCTCGGCATGATCCTGTCGTCGGGAATCCTATTGGGCACAGCGGCCGCGGTCGTGCTGAACCTCGTCTGCAACCTGCGCGGGGACGCACCGTCGCACCCCGTCAGCGGCACGCCGAACACGACACCGCACAACGCAACCGACGATCTCGAAGTGGCCCGCTGAGCGGCCACTCCCCCATCACCATCAACTCTCGAGGAGACACCATGTCCGCACCTGTCGCAGAAACTACGATCATGACCCCTGCCGACCTCGATCACCTGCGCGCGGCCATCGCCCTGGCAGCCGAGGCGCGCGCCGACGGCCGCCACCCGTTTGCCGCACTGGTCGTCGACGGCACGGGGCAGCGCATCGCGACGGCGATGAACAACTCCCGGCCGCCGACCGGCGACCCGACCCAGCATGCGGAACTGTGCGCCGTCGCCGAGGCGGCCCGCAAGATCGCGCCCGAGCAGCTCGCCGCCGCAACCCTTTACACCAGCGCCGAGCCGTGTGCGATGTGCGCCGGCGCGGTGTACTGGACCGGGGTCGGGCGAGTCGTGTACGCGCTCAGCGAGACCCGTCTGCTCGAGCTCACCGGGGACAACCCCGAGAACCCGACATTCGCGCTGCCGTGCCGTGAGGTGTTCGCCCGGGGGCAGCGACAGATCGAGGTGTGTGGTCCGATATTGGAGGACGAGGCCGCCGAGGCACACATCGGGTTCTGGCGGTGACCGAAGGACGTGATTCGATGACCCCCTTCCGCGCAGCATGCGCGTAGCGGACCTGATCGACCTCGGGCTCCGTCCCCTCGCAGTGGACGACCCGGGGTTCGATCGCGTTCTGCGTTGGGTGTACACGACGGATCTCCCGGATCCACGCCCGTTCATCTACGGCGGCGAGCTCGTGTTGACCTCTGAGGGCTGGTACGACGGGACCGTCGACAGCTGCCGACGGTTCGTCGGGGCCCTCGTCGATCGTGCCGCAGCGGCACTCGTCGTCGGCGACATCCTGCACGGGAAGGTGCCCGAGCCGATCATCGAGATCGCGCGAAGCGGGGGCCTCCCACTACTGTTCGCACCCGCCGAGGTCTCGTACAACGCACTGTCGCAAGAGGTGACCCAACGAATCTCCGCCGATCGACACAACGAGGCCACCGCGACGGCCGGTGAATACCGACAGCTGATCACGGCCCTCGTGACCGGCCACAGTTCTGCGGAACTGTTGACCGTGACGGCTCGACAGAGCGGGCTCCAGGCCTGCGCCATGAGTGCGGTGGGCCGTGTCATCGCCAGCTCTTCCGACCATCGCCCACTGTCGCCCGGTGACCGGGATACGATCATTCGAAAGACCCTTGCCGCCGTTCGCCTTCCGCTGGTCGTCACGTTGACGGACCGTACCGCCACGATCTCCGCGGTGGGTCGCCGAACCGCGCGCGCCGGTTATCTCGTGGTGGACGGTGACATCGACGACTGGAAGGCGCGCCAGCGGCGCATCATCGACGAGACAACCGAACTGCTGTCGCTGTCCATGCTCGCCGACGCCGAACGGTTCTGGCAGGGCCAGGCCGCCCAGCAGGTGTGGGCGCGGATGCTCGCCGACGACTCGACATCGGACGGTCGGGTCCGGGAGCGTCTGCGGCAGGCGGGAATCGATGTCCGACAACCAACGGTGGTGGTCTCGCTGACGGCCGCCGACGCACATCGGGACGGGACCATCGCAGCCGATCTCGTCGTCACCACGATCGGCACCCCCGAAGCCGCGCTGGTACTGAGCCAACAGGAACCGGAACGGTCGATGACGGTGTTCCTCCCTTGGGAGGGCGAGGTCGTCCAATTCGCCGAGAAACTGGAGGATCGTGCCCGCAGACTCACTGCGGCGCTGGCGGGGTCGACCATCAGAGCGGGTGTCGCCGCGATCGAAGGCTCCGTACGGTCTGCCCTGGAGGCAGCGCGGGAGGCGCGACGCCTCGCCGCCGCCCAGGGCGGCGACTTCGCGGTCGCCACCGCTCGCGACATCGACACCTACGCAGGGCTGTTGGCGCAAGTGCCGGCACAGCGCAGGGCCGCGTTCCGTACTCGAGTGCTCGGCGGGGTACTCGACGACCCGTCGAGCGCCGAACATCTCCGCACGCTCGAGGCCTTTCTCCGACACAACGGCTCCTGGCAGCGGGCCGCCGACGAGTTGCACATCCACGTCAGCACACTGCATTACCGAATCGGCAGAATCGAATCGCTGCTCGGCCGAAATCTCGCCGCGCTTCCCGATCGCGTGGACTGCTACCTCGCACTGCAGATCACGGATGCCGCCGACGACTGAGCGCTGACGACCAAGCGCCGACCGCCTGTCAGGTCCCTCAGGCTTGAGCGATCTCCGCGTGCCGGACCCGCAGATCCTTCTTCAGGATCTTGCCGCTCGGGTTCTTCGGCAGCGCATCGGCGATGACGACATACTTCGGGCGCTTGTAGGCGGCCAGCACCCCGGCAACATGCTCGGAGACCTGTTCCTCGGTGAGCGCCGTATCAGGCTTCGGTACCACGACGGCAGTCACCGCTTCGATCCACTTCGGGTGCGGCACACCGAACACCGCGACCTCGGCGACACCGTCGAGCAGGTAGATGGCCTCCTCGACCTCGCGTGAGGCGACGTTCTCCCCGCCGGTCTTGATCATGTCCTTCTTGCGGTCGACCACCGACAGGTAGCCGTCGGCGTCGATGATGCCGAGGTCGCCGGAGTGGAACCAGCCGTTGCGGAATGCGGCCGCGGTCTTGTCCTCGTCGTTGTAGTAGCCGAGACAAGTGTGTGGGCTGCGGTGCACGATCTCGCCCACCTCGCCGGTCGGGACCGGGTTGTCCTCGTCGTCGACGACTCGCGTCTCGACGTTGAGTGCGGCCCGGCCGGCCGACCCCGCACGCTCGATCTGTTCGTGGGGCAGCAGGATCGTTGCGAGCGGCGACATCTCGGTCTGCCCATAGAAGTTCCACAACGAGACGTCGGGCAGACGCCGCGACATCTCCCGCAGCACCTCGACCGGCATCGGTGAGGCGCCGTAGTAGCCCTTGCGCAACGACGACAGATCGCGGCGGTCGAAATCCGGGTGCCGCAGCAAGGAGATCCACACCGTCGGTGGGCAGAACAGCTTGGTCACCCGCTGCGATTCAATGGTCGCGAGGATCGCCGCCGGGTCGGGGCCGGGCAGGATGATGCTGGTCGCACCGAGATAGACGTCGACCGACAGAAAGCAGTCCAGTTGCGCGCAGTGGAACAGCGGCAGCGAGTGGACCTCCACGTCGTCTCCGCTCATCCCACCGTCGATGATGCACGAGACATACTGGGTGATCAGCGATTTCGACGACAGCAGCACACCCTTCGGACGAGATTCGGTGCCCGAGGTGTACATCAGGCGCAGCGGGTCGTCGTCGGCGACGATCGCATTCGGCGACGTGACGTCTCCGGTGAGCATCCAGTCGTCGACGGTCTCCCAGCCACTTTCGGCGGCCGGGCCGCCCATCGCGATGAACCCACGGGCGACGTCGGTGAGGCCCGACAGCTCCATCGCCTTGGCGACCGTCGGCACCAGCGCATCCTCGGCCACCACCGCACCGGCACCCGAATGCTCGAGGATGAACGCGATCTCCTCGGACCCCAAGCCGAAGTTCACCGGCACGAGGACCACACCGAGCCGGGCGGTCGCATAGTGCAGGACCGCGAACTGCCAGCTGTTGTGGCTCACCAGCGCCAGCCGGTCCCCCTTCACCAGGCCACGGTCCGTCAGCGCGTTGGCACAGCGGTTCACCGCATCGTCGAACTCGGCGAAAGTCAGTGTCCGATCGCCGTTGATGATCGCCACCTTGTTCGGCACCCGCAGCGCGGTTCGTCGCAGCAGGTCACCCAGGGTGTGCTGCCGTGCGGTGTCGATCGCCGCAGTCGTGTGATCCGAGAACTGCCCTGCCATGTCCTGCCCTTCGCCACGTACACCGTCCGGTATGTACCGATGAACGATACGTGTTCCACCTCACAGCGAACGACGGAACCCGGCGGACTCGGGTCAGCCCAGGTGGCCGGCCTCCGCATGCTCGGCGAGTTGGCCGGTGAGCTCGCGGGCGTAATCGAGTTGGCGGGCCAGTTTGACGCAGGCCTGCTCGGCGCGCGTGTGGAACTCCCCCAACGTCGCGCGCGCGGCCCGCACCTCGTCCGCAGCGCTGTCCTGATCGGCGAGGATGTCCTGCGCGGCGAGGAGTTGGCGCATGTCGTCGAGGGTGAAGCCGAGCGGCTTCATCCGGCGGATGGTCAGCAGGCGGTCGATGTCGCTGCGGGTGTAGAGCCGGAATCCGCCGGCGGATCGCGCCGACGGCACGACGAGGCCGACTTCGTCGTAGTGGCGGATCGTCTTGATCGACAGCTCGGTTTCGGCGGCGACCTCGCCGATCTGGAGATGTTCGGCGTCAGCGTTGTTGTCGGTCGTCACGAGTTGCTTCTTTGTCGTTGTCGGATGTTGTTGGGGCACAACGGTCTCGGTCCCTGAGGAGCGAGCTGGCGAGCGTCACCACCCGATCCCTGAGGAGCGAGCTGGCGAGCGTCACCACCCGATCCCTGAGGAGCGAGCTGGCGAGCGTCACCACCCGATCCCTGAGGAGCGAGCTGGCGAGCGCTCCCCATCGATCCCTGAGGAGCGAGCTGGCGAGCGTCACGAAGGGCCCTTCGTGACGCATCCTCGCAAGCTCGGAGGCTCCTCAGGGACCGGGGGTCGCAAGCTCGGAGGCTCCTCAGGGACCGAGGGCGGCACGCTCGGAGGCTCCTCAGGGACCGAGGGCGGCACGCTCGGAGGCTCCTCAGGGACCGAAGCTGGGTCACAATCGCCCCTCAGTGCCCGGCCAGATGCCCGCTGAGCCGCTCATGACGTTCGGCACTGTTGTCGTTGAGTCCGGTGATGGTGACGTTCTTGCCCTTGGCCTCGTATTTCGTGGTGATGGCGTCCAAGGTGGCCACGCTGGAGGCGTCCCACACGTGGGACTCGCTCATGTCGATGATGACGTTGACCGGGTCGCCGACATAGTCGAACTGGTAGATCAGGTCGTTGCTGGACGCGAAGAAGAGCTCGCCACGAACCGCGTAAACGGTGGTGTCCTCATCCGGATGAGCGATCTGCACGACCTCGGTCATGTGCGCGACACGGCGCGCGAAGAGCACCATCGCGGTGATCACGCCGACGATGACACCGTAGGCGAGGTTGTTGGTGGCGACGGTGACGACGACGGTCGCGAGCATGACGGTGGTCTCGCTCTTGGGCATGCGCCGCAACGTCTTCGGGTTGATGCTGTGCCAGTCCATGGTGCCGACCGAGACCATGATCATCACCGCCACCAGTGCCGCCATGGGGATCAGCGCGACGATGTCGCCCAACCCCACCACCAGGATCAGCAGGAAGACACCGGCCAGGAACGTGGAGATGCGGGTCCGCGCGCCGGAGACCTTCACGTTGATCATCGTCTGCCCGATCATCGCGCAGCCGCCCATGCCGCCGAAGAAGCCGGTCACGATGTTGGCCACGCCCTGGCCGACGGCCTCGCGGGACTTGTTCGAGTGGGTGTCGGTGATGTCGTCGACGAACTTGGCGGTCATCAGCGATTCGAGCAGGCCGACGAGCGCCATCGTGAAGGCATACGGCGCGATGATCGTGAAGGTGTGCCAGGTGAACGGGACGTCGGGGATCAGCAGCGACGGCAGGCTGTCGGGCAGTTTGCCCTCGTCGCCGACATTCGGCAGCGAGAACCCACACGCCACCGTGACCGCCGTCAGCAGCACGATCGCCACCAGCGGTGCCGGGATGACGGAGGTGATCTTGGGCAGCGCGACGATGATCGCGAGGCCCACCGCGACCATCGGGTACACCAGCCACGGCACCCCGATCAGGTGCGGAAGCTGAGCGGAGAAGATCAAGATCGCCAGGGCGTTGACGAAGCCGACCATCACGCTGCGCGGCACGAAGCGCATCAGCTTCGCCACCCCGATACCGCCGAGAATCATCTGGATGACACCGGCAAGGATGACAGCGGCGATCAGATAGTCCAGGCCATGGCTTTTCACCAGCGGCGCCACCACCAGCGCCACCGCGCCGGTCGCCGCCGAGATCATCGCCGGCCGACCACCGACGATCGCGATCGTGACGGCCATCGTGAACGACGCGAACAGCCCGACCCGCGGGTCCACGCCGGCGATGATCGAGAACGAGATCGCCTCCGGGATCAACGCGAGTGCGACCACGAGACCGGCGAGCACTTCGGTGCGCAGCCTGCGGGGCGATCGGAACGCCGCGAGTACCGACTGCTCCTGCTGCGGGGATACGGCAGTCGTGGTCATCAAGCTCCTTCGGACACCGCACGTCCGCGCGGAATCAGTCGGCGACGTCGCCGACAAAGACATCGGGCGCCGACGCTTCATTGCGTCGAGCGCGAAAGACATAGCCTCGAAGCCGATTCACATCGTCTCCAGGATGGCGCGGAGCATCGATGCGTACGGTCGGGCGCAGCCCCGAACTCTACCCTTACGGGAGGGTAGAGTGACAAATCCCGGGGGCCGCCTGTGGCCTATGACACAACCAGGCGAGGGAGATGGGTCAGCGCGGCAGGATGCCGTCGAGCACGATCGATAGATATTGGGCCGCGATGTCGTCGGCAGACAAGGCGCCACCGGGCCGGTACCACCGAACCGCCACCCACACGGTGTCACGCAGGAACCGGTAGGCCAGCTCGACGTCGAGATCGGCGCGGAACTCGCCGTCGTCGACCCCGCGCCGCAGCACCGCGTGCCAGAGCTGTCGGAACTCGGTGTTGAGTTCACCGATGTAGGCGAAGCGATCCTGCGTGGCCAGCCGCTTGGCTTCGTCCTGGTAGATCGCGACGGCGTTGCGCTGCGCGTCGATCGATTCGAACGACGCCACGACCAGTCCACGAAGGGTTTCCGCGGCGCTCAGACCGGCCGCGGCGATTTCCCGGTAGCGGGCGAACAGGTCGTCGAGAAAGCCGCGCAGGATCTCGTCGACCATCGATTCTTTGGAGTCGAAATGGTGATAGAGACTGCCGGACAAGATACCGGCGGCGTCGGCGATGTCGCGTACTGTGGTCGACCGCAAGCCCTGCTCGGCGAACATCTTGCCGGCCGTGGTCAGCAGTTCATCGCGCCTGGTGGAGCTGGAGACGGTGCCGCGGGGAGCCATTGGTCCACCCTAGCAAGCGCTTGGCCGGGTCCGCGGCGTGCGAACCCGGCCAAGCTGGGCGAACCCAGTGAGAGAATCGAGGAGAACCTGCGTCAGCTCTTCTTGAGCTTCTTGATCGCGCGCTTGTTCAGCCGCGTCCACAGCTTGAGCTGACCGTCGGTCATCTTCTTGTCGCGGGCGGTGAACGGCGGCGACATCATCTCTGCGATCGACATCGGCAGCGTCGACACGGTGACCGCGCGGGCGTGACTGAAGGTCTCGAAGCCGAAGCGGCCGTGATAGTTGCCCATGCCGCTCTTGCCGACACCACCGAACGGCAGACCACCACTGAACAGGTGGGTGGCGAAGTCGTTGGCGTTCACCGACCCGCTGCGGGTGCTGTCGATCAGCGTCGCGAAGTTCTCGTTGTCGTCGCCGGACCAGTACATCGTCAGCGGATGCGGGTGACTGCTGATGTGGCTGATCGCCTCCGACAGCTCTCGGTACGGGTAGACCGTCAGCACCGGTCCGAAGACCTCGTCCTCCTCGATCTTCATGCCGGCCTTGACCCCGGTCAGCAGCGTCGGCGCGATCTTGCGGGCGTCGGCGTCGGGCAGCGACTCGCCCGCCGGGACGACCTGATGCTTGGTGGCACCGAGCTGTTCGGCGTCCTCGATGAGCCCGACGATGCGGTTGTAGTTCTTCTCGTTGATCGTCGCCGTGTACTCGGTGTTGGAGCGGATGGTGGGGAACTTGTCCTTCCAGCGCGCGATGACCTTGTCGGTGAACTCGCCCACCTTGGCCTCCGGCACGAAGACATAGTCCGGGCACAGGCAGACCTGACCGCCGTTGACCATCCGGGCGTCGGCGAGGAACTTCGCGGCCTTGTCGATGTCGGCGTCGATGTCGACCACGGCCGGGTTCTTGCCCCCGAGTTCGAGGGTGACGGGCACCAGGTTCTTGGCGGCCTCGACCGCCACCGATGCGCCGACCTCCGGCGATCCGGTGAAGAACATGTGGTCGACCTTGAGCTTGGCGAAGTCCGAACCCGAGCCGTGTTTGCTGGTGATGACGGCGAGTTCCTCGACGGAGAAGTAGTCCGGCGCGTGCTTGGCGATCACGTCGGTGGTGCGCGCGGTGATCGACGACGGGCGCATCAGCACCCGGTTGCCGGCGGCGAAAGCCGAGCCGGCCGGAACGAAGGTCAGCTGCAGCGGAAAGTTCCAGGGACCCATGATGCCGACGACTCCGAGCGGGTCGTGGCGCAGGCGCTGCTTGAATCCGGCCAGGCCCTGCCCCTTGGCGACGTTGACCTCCTTCATCCACTTCTCGGCATGACGCCGCTGGTGGGTGAGGTCGATCATGCATCCGACGACGTCGGCGGCGACGGACAGCTCACGCGGGCGGCTGCCGAAATCGGCTTCGAGGGCCTCGGCGATCTCGTCGGCATTGTCGAGGAGCAACGACGACAGTCGGGTGATCCGATCGATCCGCGTTTTGGCATCGGGGATGCCGTCACGCAGGAACGCGGCGCGCTGGATCTCCAGCAGCTCGGTCATCGTGTGGGCTTCCGACGACACCCGTTCGGCCGTCGCCTTCGTCACCTCTGCTGGTTTGGTCATGTGAGATCCTCCGACTCGTACCTGTGGTCACGTGGTCGCCCATGAGACGAACACCCACGTTTGTTCCACCATAGTATGCGTCAGATCACACCGTTCTGGCTACATGGGTTTTCAGATGGTGGTTCGAGTGCTTCGCGCCGCTCGGGACCTTTCGCCTCCGCTGATTTTCGCCTCCGCAGCCTTTCGCGACCCGGCCTTTCGCGACCTTTCGCGACCCGGCCTTGCGTGCCGAGGGAACCCTGTTTTTCGCCGAGAGAACCCAGGATTTCGGGAGAGCAACCACCAGTTGAGCGGGGTGGCTGGGTTCTCTCGGCCTCCGTGCGGAGCGTTCGCGCGTTAGGTCTAGATCCGTTCGATGATGGTGACGTTCGCGGTACCGCCGCCTTCGCACATGGTTTGCAGGCCGTAGCGGCCGCCGGTGCGTTCCAACTCATTGAGCAGGGTCGCGAACAGTTTCGCGCCGGTGGCGCCGAGCGGGTGGCCGAGCGCGATGGCGCCGCCGTTGCGGTTGACCTTTGCCGGGTCGGCGCCGGTCTCCTTCAGCCACGCGAGCACCACCGAGGCGAATGCTTCGTTGATCTCGACGACGTCGATGTCATCGATCGACAGGCCGGCCTTGCCGAGCGCGTACTTCGTCGCCGGGATCGGCGCCGACAGCATCATCACCGGATCATCGCCGCGGACCGACATGTGATGGATGCGGGCTCGTGGGGTCAGGCCGTACTCCTTGAGCGCGCTCTCGGAGACGACGAGGGTGGCCGAGGCACCGTCGGAGATCTGCGATGACACGGCCGCCGTCAGGCGCGAACCCTCGGCCAGTGGCGCGAGGCCGGCCATCTTCTCCATCGACGTCTCGCGTGGGCACTCGTCGACGACACAGTCGCCGAGCGGCACGTTCTCCTTGTCGAACCGCCCTTCGGCGATCGCGGCGCGGGCGCGCTCGTGCGACTGCAATGCCCAGCGCTCCATGTCCTCGCGGCTGATGTCCCACCGCTGCGCCATCATGTCGGCACCATTGAACTGGGAGATCGGTGCATCGCCGAAGCGCTCGCGCCAGCCCGCGGATTCTGCTGTGGGCGTGGTGAATCCGAGTTCCTGCCCGGCGATCATCGCTTGGGAGATCGGGATCGCGCTCATGTTCTGCACGCCGCCGGCGACCACGACGTCCTGTGTTCCGCTCATCACGCCCTGCGCGGCGAAGTGGATGGCCTGCTGCGACGATCCGCACTGGCGGTCCACGGTGGTGCCGGGGATGTCGAGTGGGAGTCCGGCGGCCAGCCACGCGGTGCGGGCGATGTTGCCGGCCTGCGGGCCGATCGCATCGACACAGCCGAACACCACGTCGTCGACGACATTCGGGTCGATGCCGGTGCGTTCGACGAGCGCCGAGAGGACGTGGGCACCGAGATCGGCGGGGTGCGTCTTCGCCAACGATCCGTTGCGCTTACCGACCGGGGTGCGGATGGCGTCGACGATGTAAGCCTGCGGTGTGGTCATGGTCAATTCTCCGATTCTGTTGTCAGGCACGCTGGCTGGAGATCGAGACGACCTCGCCGGTGAGATAGGTGGTGTAGTCGCTGGCCAGCATTGCGATGGTGGCGGCGACCTCCCAGACCTCGGCCGCCCGGCCGTAGGCCTCGCGCGAGGCGAGTTCGTCGAGGAGTTCATCGCTGGTGACCTTGGCGAGGAACGGATGCTTGGCGATCGACGGTGCGATCGCGTTGATCCGTACGCCGAACTCGGCGGCCTCCACGGCGGAGCACCGGGTCAGGGCCATCACACCCGCTTTCGCGGCCGCGTAATGGGCCTGGCCGCGCTGCGCCCGCCAGCCGAGTACGGAGGCGTTGTTCACGATGACGCCGCCGTGTTCGACGGCGCGGAAGTAACGCAGCGCAGCGCGGGTGGCACGGAAGGTCCCGTTGAGGGTGATGTCGAGCACCCGGTCCCATTCTTCGTCGGTCATGTCGGCCACGGGAGTCTCGCCACCGAGGCCGGCGTTGTTGACCAATACGTCGATGCGGCCGAGTTCGCCTGCCGCAGCGGCAATCAGGGCGTCGACCTGTTCGGACTCCTGCACGTTGCAGACGATCTGACCGACGGTCTGGTCGGCAAACTCCGACGCGAGTCTCTCCTGCGCCTCGCCGAGCCGACGCTCATGCCAGTCGCTGATCACCACGTCCGCGCCCTCCATGAGGGCACGGCGGGCCGTCGCGAAGCCGATGCCGGTGCCCGCGGCGGCGGTCACCACCACCTTGCGGCCGAGGAGAAGCCCGTGGCCGGGAGTCTCCTGCGGTGGGGTGGCCAGTGGCGAGCGCTTCTGGTCCACCGTCGTCCCCGTCATCGTCGTCCCCGTCATCGTCGCATCCGTCACTGTCGGGCCTCTCGCGGTAGGCCGAGCACCCGCTCGGCGATGATGTTGCGTTGCACCTCGTTCGAGCCGCCATAGATGGTGTCCGCGCGGGTGAACAGGAAGAGTCGCTGCCATTCGTCGAGCTCGACGTGGTCCGGATCGGTGATGTCGTTCTCGGCACCTTCTGCGGTGTGGGTCGGCCCGTACAGCGAGACGGCGCCGACCACGGCCATCGCAAGCTCACCGAGGTCGCGATGCCAATTGGCCCACAACAGCTTCGACACCGACGCCGCACCGGCCGCGGCGTCGAAGGGCCCACTCGCTCCGTTCCCGGCAGACACGATGTCGCCGGCAAGTGTGCGCTGCGCGTTCGCCCGCATAACCTTGAGCCCGACCCATGCGCGGGTGATCCGCGACGCGATCTCCGGGTTACGCCCCGCACCATTGGCTTTCGCGATCTCGACGAGATTGTCGAGCTCGCGTTCGAAGCCCACCTGCTGACCGAGTGTGGAGACCCCGCGCTCGAACTGCAGCAGACCCATCGCGACCGTCCAGCCCTCCCCCGGTTCGCCGACGATGAGGTCGGCGTCGGTCACGGCATCGTCGAAGAAGACCTCGTTGAACTCCGATGTGCCGGTCAGCTGTTGGATGGGCCGGACGGTGACACCGGGCTGGTCGATCGGGACGAGCAGGAAGCTGAGGCCCTTGTGCCGCGTGGAGCCCTTTTCGGTTCGGGCGATCACGAAGCACCATTGCGCGACATGCGCCAGGGAGGTCCACACCTTCTGCCCGTTGATGATCCACTTGTCACCGTCGAGCCGGGCAGCAGTGGAGACCCCGGCAAGGTCCGACCCGGCGCCGGGCTCCGAATAGCCCTGAGCCCAGAGTTCGGTGACGTCGACGATGCCGGGCAGGAACCTCTGCTTCTGCTCCTCGGTGCCGTACTCGATGAGCGTCGGCCCGAGCAGTTCTTCGCCCAGATGGTTCACACGGGCAGGTGCGTTCGCCCGGGCGTACTCCTGGTGGAAGATGATCCGCTGTTCCAGGGTGGCGCCGCGTCCGCCGTAGCGGGTCGGCCAGCCGAGGCAGGTCCAGCCCGCATTCGCCAGGTGTCGATCCCAGGCGAGTCGGTCGTCGAAGAACTCGTGCTCGCTGCCGGGACCGCCACGGCCCTTCAGGTGCGCGAACTCGCCGGCGAGGTTCTCGTCGAGCCACGCCCGGACAGCTATGGCGAACTGTTCGGCGGCATCGGGCACCGTCTTCGCCCATTCGCCGAGGTCGACAGACCGATCGGCCAGGTTGATCGAGGTCATGGTCGCTAGCTTAGCGCACCAAGCAAGTGCTAGGTTGGGGGCATGGAGGCGATCCTGACGACCCCGGCTGCCCTGCGCCGGGCCGCACAGACCTGGCCCGACCGAACTGCCATCGTCGACGAGCAATGGACATCGTCGTCACACCCGCAGGTCACTCTCACCTGGTCGGAGTTCGCCGATGCCGTGTGCACCTTCGCGGCTGCCCTGATCGCGTCCGGGATCAACGCCGGCGACCGGGTCGCGATCTGGTCACCCAACAGCTACCACTGGCCGATCGCCGCACTGGGCGCCCAGTATGCGGGCGCCGCCGTGGTGCCGTTGAACAGTCGCTACACCGCAGGCGAAGCCGTCGAGATCATCACGCGGTCGGATGCGCGCGCGGTGGTGGCGTCCGGCGAGTTCCTCGGCGTCGACCACCTGGCGGACCTCATGCGCGATCACGCCGACGCGATGCCCGACGTCGTGGTCGGCGTGACGTTGAACGGCTCGGCCGCGGTTCCGGAGGGTGCCGACGAATGGTCGGTCTTCATCGACCGCGCCACCGACGCCACCAGTGACGAGGCCGAGTGTCGTGCGGATGCGGTATCCCCCGAGGACATCTCGGACATCCTGTTCACGTCGGGAACCACCGGGAAGTCGAAAGGTGTGCTGGCCGAACACCAGCAGACGATGGCCGGTTCGTACGCGTGGGGTTCGAACGGTCGCCTGTCCCCCGACGACCGCTACCTGATGGTCAACCCGTACTTCCACACCTTCGGCTACAAGGCCGGCATCCTGCCCTGCACGCTGTTCGGGGTGACCATGCTGCCGCTGGCCGTCTATTCCCCGGCTGAGGCGATGAAGCTCGCCGAAGCGCAGCGTGCGACGGTCTTCCCGGGCGCGCCGACGATCTTCCAGACCATCCTCGACGACCCCGCCCGCGCTGATCACGATCTGTCGTCGCTGCGGCTGGTGGTCACCGGCGCGGCCATCGTTCCGGTGGTGCTCATCGAACGACTGCAGAGCGACCTCGGCGTCGAGACCGTGGTCACCGCGTACGGGCTCACCGAGGCCAGCGGATTCGTCTCGACCTGCACTCCTGACGACGATGACGAGACCGTTGCGAACACCTGCGGTCGTGCGTTCGAGGGCATGGAGATCACGCTGTCGGAGCAGGGCGAGGTGTTGGCGCGCGGCAAGATGGTGATGCGCGGCTACCTCGACGACGAGACCGCGACCAAGGAGACCATCGACGCCGACGGATGGCTGCACACCGGCGACATCGGCACCATCGATGAGCGCGGCAACCTGAAGATCACCGACCGACTCAAGGACATGTACATCTGCGGCGGGTTCAACGTCTATCCGGCGGAGATCGAGCAGACCCTCGCGCGCCTCGACGGCGTCATCGAGTCGGCCGTGATCGGGGTACCCGACGAGCGTCTCGGCGAGGTGGGACGGGCCTATCTCACGGTGCGCGACGGGGTGCCGCTCGACGAGGCCACGGTGATCGCCTACTGCAAGGAGCACCTGGCGAACTTCAAGGTGCCGCGGTCGGTGGTGGTCCTCGATGCGTTCCCCCGCAACGCGGCCGGCAAGATCCTCAAACGCAATCTCGCCTGACCCATCGGGCCGCGCTCAGGCGCGCGGCTTGACCAGCGGGAACAGAATCGTTTCGCGGATGCCGAGGCCGGTCAGCGCCATCAGCAGACGGTCGATGCCCATACCGGTACCTGCGGTGGGCGGCATGCCGTATTCCATGGCGGTCAGGAATTCCTCGTCGAGCTTCATCGCCTCGTCGTCGCCGGCGGCGGCCAGGCGCGCCTGGTCGACGAAGCGTTCCCGCTGGATCACCGGGTCGACGAGTTCGGAGTAGCCGGTGGCCAATTCGAAGCCGCGCACGTACAGGTCCCACTTCTCCACCACACCGGGCACCGATCGATGCGCACGCACCAGCGGCGACGTCTCGACCGGGAAGTCGCGCACGAACACCGGCTGGCTCAGATGCTGCCCCACCATGTGCTCCCAGAGCTCTTCGACGATCTTGCCGTGTCCGTAGCCCTTGTCCTTGGGGATCTCCAGGCCGACGCGAGCGGCGATCGCGAGCAGTTCGTCCACCGACGTCTGGGCCGGGACGATCTCCTGGCCCAGTGCCTGCGAGAGCGACGGATACATCTCCAACGATGTCCACTCACCGGACAGGTCGTATTCGGTGCCGTCGGGCATCACGGGGGTCAGTGTGCCGAGCGCACCCATCGAGACCTCTTGCACGAGTTCACGCGTCATCACCGCGGCATCGTCGTAGGTGCCGTACGCCTGATAGGTCTCGAGCATCGCGAACTCGGGTGAGTGCGTGGAGTCGGCGCCCTCGTTGCGGAAGTTGCGGTTGATCTCGAAGACCCGCTCGATGCCACCCACGACGCAGCGCTTGAGGAACAGCTCCGGCGCGATGCGCAGATACAGATCGATGTCGAAGGCATTGGAATGGGTCACGAAAGGTCGTGCCGCGGCACCGCCGTGCAAGGTTTGCAGCATCGGCGTCTCGACCTCGAGGAAGTCCCGCTTCGCCAGTGCCGCACGCAGTTCCGACATGACAGCGACGCGGGTCCGCGCGGTCTCGCGCGCCTCCGGACGGACGATGAGGTCCACGTAGCGCTGCCGCACCCGGGACTCCTCATTCATCTCCTTGTGCGCGACAGGCAAGGGACGCAACGCCTTTGACGCCATCTCCCAGCCGTCGGCCATCACCGACAGCTCACCGGTTCGAGAGCTGATCACCTGTCCGTGCACGAAAACGATGTCACCGAGGTCCACCTCGGCCTTCCAGCGCGCGAGAGCATCCTCCCCGACGCCGTTGAAGCTGATCATGGCCTGCAGTTGGGTACCGTCACCCTCCTGGAGTGTGGCGAAGCACAGCTTGCCCTTGTTGCGGAGGAAGATGACCCGCCCCGCGACGCCGACGATCTCACCGGTCTCGGTGCCGGCCTCGAGGTCTGGAAAGGTGGTGCGGATCTCGGACAGGCTGTGTGTCCGCGCGATGGACACCGGATAGGCCTCGCGTCCGTCACCCAGGATGGCCTCGCGCTTGTCCCGACGAATCCGGATCTGTTCCGGGGTGTGGTCGTCGGTGGCGTCGACGGCGGCCGCGGTCGGTCCGCCGCTGGGGGCATTCTGGGTGGTCGGGGTGTTACTCACCCCCGAAACCCTATCGGAATCGTGCCGACGAACCGATTCGTGGTCGCAGCGACGGCGCAGCCTGGTCAGTGCGCCGAGATGGCAGCCAGTTCCTGATCACTGATCCGGCCGGCGATGCGCGAACGGCGCAACGCGCGGAAGCCGCCGACGACGAAGACCGCGCCGGAGACACCGCGGGCCTGCAGATGCCAGGCGAGCCATTCCGCCTCGTGGCCGTCGTCGCTGATCAGCAGCCACCGGGCATCGGGTGCGGCGGCGCGCAGCGAATCCGGGTGGCCAGGTGTGAGGCGCGGCAGGACATCGGTGGCGTCGATGGCCAGCGCGCCGGACAGCACACCGTCGAGCTGGCGTTTGCGCTGGCTGCGTACGTCGACGGCGATCACGCCATCGGCGATCAACCTTGCGTAGTCGGTCGCCTGAGCCGAGAGGGGTGCATCACTGGACGGCGCGACGATGGGTTCTTTGGTGACAGCAGATGTGCCGAGGACGGCGGTCATGAGAAGTCCTGAGGGTGATCGAATTGAGCGGGGGTCGTCGAAGAAGGGCGGCCGCAGATGCGGAACTCAGCCCTGACAACACTCCAGACAGCTCTTGATCACGGCAGACAGTGTGCCATAGATCGGCGGTCTGCACTAGCCCTTGTGGCGTGCGAGGTCTCGATACGGCCGGCGGGGGAAGATCGCCTCTCCGCGGATCGAGTAGCGACGAACGAAGTGAGAAGCGTATCGAGATCACACCCACCCGGTCTCGATACGCCCTCGGCTAGCGCCTCGGACTACTCGACCAGCGAAAGGGAAAGATCCAGTCGCGATACGACCAGCGAGGAAAGACCGCATCCCCCCGCGGATCGAGTAGCGACGAACGAAGTGAGAAGCGTATCGAGATCACACCCACCCGGTCTCGATACGCCCTCGGCTAGCGCCTCGGACTACTCGACCAGCGAAAGAGAAAGATCCAGTCGCGATACGACCAGCGAGGGGAAAGATCACATCCTCCCGTCGATCGAGTAGCGACGAACGAAGTGAGGAGCGTATCGAGATCCGCCTCAGCGACGGCGTTGCTGCTTGGAGCGCTCGTAGACGAGGCGGAGGCCGTCGAGGGTCAGGTAGGGGTGATGCACCGTGAGGGTTTCGCACTCATCGAACATCAGGGGCGCGAGAAAGCCGGTGGCGACGACGGTGACGTCGTCGGAGTCGAATCCTTCGACAGTGTCGCGCACCCGATCGACGAGGCCGTCGACCTGCCCGGCGAAGCCGTAGAGGATGCCGGCCTGGAGTGCCTCGACGGTGTTCTTGCCCAGCACGCTGCGCGGCGGCATCAGCTCGACCTTGCGAACCGTGACGGTGTGCTCGGACAGCGCCTCCACCGCCAGGTTGACGCCCGGTGCGATCGCGCCGCCGAGGAATTCACCCTTGGCCGAGACGGCATCGACCACTGTCGCCGTGCCGAACGCGACGGTGATGCACGGACCCTTGGGGTAATTGTGATGCGCCCCCACGCAGTTCGCGACCCGGTCGGTGCCGACTTCCTTCGGGTTGTCGACCAGGAGCGGAACCCCGGTCCGCACACCGGGTTCCAGCAGGATGTGGTGGTGTCCCTCACCGAAATAACGCGGCACCATCACCCGCAGTTCACGCAGCAGTGAGGGCACGGTGGACAGCGCCGCGACACCGGTCACCTGCTCGACGTCGGTACCCAGCAGGCCGCGGATGAGCAGCGCGAGTTCGTCCGACGTCAGGTTCGGATCGGTGTGGATTCGCCAGTCCTGCACCATCGTCGCGTGGTCACCGGAACCGGCGAACACCCCGAGATGGATGTTGGTGTTGCCGACGTCGACGGTCAGCAGCATGTCGCGCGACGTCCCGCTATGCCGAGACGTCGACGAGTTCCCGCGGATCGCGCAGACCGGAGCCCTCGGGCGCGTGCGCGGGATCGGTGCCTTCGACCAGCACGCGGTTGTGATCGTCCACGAACACCACCGACGGCGAGTACTCGCGCAGTTCCTGCTCGTCGAGGATGCCGTAGGCGATGATGATCACGAGATCATTGGGATGAACGAGATGTGCTGCGGCACCGTTGATCCCGATAACACCCGAGCCCCGCTCGCCGGCGATGACGTAGGTTTCCAGGCGCGCACCGTTGTCGATGTCGACAATGGTCACCTGCTCACCCTCGAGTAGGTCGGCGGCGTCGAGCAGATCCTGGTCGATCGTCACCGACCCCACATAGTGCAGATCGGCCTGGGTCACACGGGCTCGATGGATCTTCGATTTCATCATGGTGCGGAACATGCGGTGCTCGCTTTCTCCGGGGAGGTCAGTGGGTGGTCTGTTGGGGGTCGCGGCCGGCGAATCCGGTACCGATTGCCACGCCGACGTTGTCGATCAGTCGGGCCGCGCCGATCCGGGCGGCGACGAGCAGGCGGCCGTCGCCCTGCTCCGGGGGGTCCTCGAGTTGGCGGCCCGTCAGCGCGAGGTAGTCGACCTGGATCTCGGGATTGGTCTCGAGAACCGACTGCGCCGCAGCGAGAATCGCGTCGCGGCCGTCGCCGGCGGCGTGCGCACCGGCCACCAGGGCCGCCGACAGTGTGGTGGCCAGTTCGCGCTGGTCGGCGTCGAGGTAGCGGTTGCGCGACGACATCGCCAGGCCGTCGGACTCGCGGACGGTGGGCACGCCGACGATCTCGACGCCGAGGTTGAGGTCGTCGACCATCTGCTTGATCAGGACCAGCTGCTGGTAGTCCTTCTCACCGAAGAACGCCGCGTGCGGCGCGGCGATGTTGAGCAGTTTCGCGACGACGGTGAGCATGCCGGCGAAATGTGTCGGCCGGGAGATACCGTCGAGCACCGCTCCGGCCGGACCGGGTTGCACCAGGGTGCGTTGGCCGTTCGGATACATGTGCGCGACGGTGGGCGCGAACACGAGCTCCACGCCGAGGGGGCGGAGCAGGTCGCAGTCGGCGTCGAAGGTGCGCGGGTAGGCGTCGAGGTCCTCGTTGACGCCGAACTGCAACGGGTTGACGAAGATCGAGACGATGACCACGGTGTTGCCCGCGGACTTCGCGGTCCGGACGAGCTCGAGGTGACCCGCGTGCAGCGCGCCCATCGTCGGGACCAACACGACGCGCTTGCCGGCGCGACGCAGCGCCTGACTGACCCGGTGCAATGTCGCGGGGTCGCGGTGGACGGTGAGTTGGCCTGCCGTGTAGGCCTTCTCGCTCAGATCGCCGGTCATGACACCTCCAACACGTCGAGTAGATCCTGCGGTGCGTCGGTGTAGCCGGCGGTCCGGCGGGCCAGCACCCGGTAGGCCTCGGCGATGTCGACGGCGCCCGCGCGATCGGCAGGCAGCCGTCGCAGCGCGGCGAGATGGCCGGCAACGGCAGCAGCGTCACCGCGGGCGACCGGGCCGGTCAGGGCGCGCGGACCGAGTTCGAGGACATTCTGCAGCGACGCCGACACGAGCGGGCCGAGGATCCGTTCGGCGAGCATCGTCCCGCTGCCGTCGACGGTGGCGGCGTCCCGTCCGCCGCGGCCGCCGGGGCCGTCGATCGCCGCGTTCAATGCGGCGACGGCATCGGAGATCAGGGTGATGAGGTGATTGGCGCCGTGCGCGAGGGCGGCGTGATAGAGCACGCGGTCGGACTCGGCGATCCGGACGGGTTCGCCGCCCATCTCCAGCACCAACGCCTGGGCGATGGCGAAGCCGACCTCGTCGGCCGCGGTGACGCCGAAGCATGCCTGGCGCAGACGGGTGGTGTCCTCGACGGTGCCCACAAAGGTCATCGCCGGATGGATCGCGAGCGGCAGCGCCCCGAGGTCGGCGAGCGGGGCCAGCACCTGCACCCCCTGGGCGCCGGCGGTGTGCGCGACGAGGGTGTTCGGCCGCAGCGTTCCCGTTCGGACGATGCCGGTGACCACCGCGGCGAGTTCGGCATCGGGCACGGCGATGATGAGCAGTTCGGACCGGGCGACCACGGCGTCGAGCGCCAGGATCTGTGATTCGGGCAGGCGCTCGGCGGCGCGTCGGCGGGATATGTCCGACCGTGCGACGACGGCCCCGACAACGTGACCGGCTTGTTCGAGCGCGGCACCGAGCGCCGTGCCGACTCGCCCGGCGGAGATGATTCCGACGGTCAGCCGGGCCGGGGTGGGGAGGTTGGAGACGCCGGACAGGTAGGGAGCATCACCAGATTGCCCCTGCATCGGGCCGAGATCATCGCTCGGTGAGGTCACCGCTGTCCTCCGCTGAGAAAGTTCCAGTCCCGGCTGAGCTCGGGTACCAGACGTTGCAGAGCAAGGGTAGGCCCTCCGGACGCCCCAAGGCCAACGCCTGTGACAGGGTTCACGCCGCGGAAGAAGCGGCCCGCGTCAGTCCTCGCGTCGCCGACGCCCGCCGGGTGCGCCGGACTGTCGTAGCTGGCTGAGCAGCTCGGAGACGGGCAGGCCGGCCGAGTGGGCGCTCTCGCCGTCATCGGCGCGACGGCGACGACGGCCCTGCAGCGCCGGACTCACCTCGTCCCCGCTCGTCTCGTGGCGACCGGCACCTTCGAACGACGCCACGTCGGCGGGGGTCGGTTCCGGGACGGTCTCCGGTTCGGGCTCGGCCGCCTCGGGTGCCTGCTCCGGCTGTTCGGTCTCGGCGAGCTCCGCGGCTTCGGACTCTGCGGCCTCGGACCCTGCGGCTTCGGACTCTGCGGCCTCGGACCCTGCGGCTTCGGACCCTGCGGCCTCCGACTCTGCGGATTCGGGTTCGGACGCCGGCGGCCATTCGTCGGTCGGGGACTCGTCCACGTAGGCACCGGGGGCCTCGGTGACCTCGTCGGCGCTCTCCTCGGTCTCGGCGAGGACCGCGTCCTCGACCTGCTCGGCCGGGGCTTCGTCGGGCACCTCGGTGGCGATCCGTCCCGAGATCGGCGCCTCGTCGGAGATGATCGGGATGACCTCGGTCATCTCGTTCGGATCGACGTCGGCGGGGATGTACCGGCCGCTGTCGGCACTCGGCGCGGTCGCGGCGAAGTCCTGCGCGGCGCGCACGCTGTCGTCGGCACGGAAGCCCTGTGTGAACGCGTGCCCGTAGTCCTCGCGCCCGGGGCCGGGCTGACCGATCCCGGATGCGAGTTCACGGAGTTTCTCGTTCGGCAGGGCGGCGCGCGGATCGGGCAGCGACTCGCCGAGCAGCATCTCCAGGCTGGATCGCAGTGCCAGCACCTGCGCCTTGAGCTCGGCGAGCTCCTCGTTCGACTCCGCGCTCACCTCTTTGCGGATGGTGGTCTCGACGTCGAGTTCGTATTGGCGACGGGCCGCGATCTCCCGCTCGAGCTGCAGTTCGTAGACGAGTCGGAGGTCGCGACTCTTGGCCTCGGCGCTCTCGGCCTGGCGACGGAACTTCGTGACGAGGATGGCGCCGATCACCGCCGCCCACAGCGCAGCGATCACCGCCAGCGATCCGCTGATCGACAGCTGATCGGTGAACACCATGAGGATGCTCGCAACGATGGCGAGCACGATGAGCAGACCGAGCAACCACTGTCCCGCCGATCTCCCGGAGCGCCGTGACTCCGTGGAACGGCCGTTCGAGGTCGTCATGTCCGTGAACTTACCGTCTGAGTGCGCCGATATCGGCCATCTACTGCGGAGAGTCACGATTCACCCGGAAGTGACCACCGGGGTCAGGCAGGGCCGGGATGGCCTCCGACAGCCTCATCGGTGGGGTCGTCGGGTGCGCGACAACAGTATTCGAGCCACAGCGCGGCTGCGACGAGAACCACTCCACCGATGAGCCCGATGATGGCGCCCGGGCGGTCGTGCTGGGCCGCGGCGAGATCGTGCCGACTCCACAGGAAGACCAGAAGCCCGGCCCACACACCCACCGCGATCGCCCCCAGGATGGCCGACGCCTTCGCCAGGGCCAGCACGCGCGCCGCGGTCAACGGGTGCAACTGTCCGCGGGCCTGGCCGACATGTCGCGCGGCGACCCGGGCCCGGACGATGAAGGCGATCAGCACCTCGAGCGCGGCCAGGACGTAGAGGACGATCCCGGCGAGCAACGGCATCGGCGGCAGGCTGCCGTAGTTGTATCGGACGAGAATCCAGGCGACCACCGCGACGATTGCGGCGATGATGATCAGGTCACGCAAGCGCGTCGGACCGAGCCCGGGTTCTTCCTCCTTGTTCGGGTCCGACGGCCGTTTCGGAGCGGTCATCGGGTCCTCACCGCGGGCAGCTCGGCGACAGCGACCACGCCGGCGCGATCGTCGGCGTCGATGTGCTCGACCAGCTCGGCCACCGCGCGGGTCCCGTCCGGTGTCCACAGCGTGGCGTCGGGGTCGATGGCCAGCCACGGCACCAGCACGAAAGCGCGCTCGGCGGCGCGCGGATGTGGCAGCAGCAAGGTCGGGTCCGCGCTGCGGATCACCTCGCCGTCACGGCTGACGGTGATCACGTCGACATCAAGAGTTCTCGGCCCCCAATGGATCTCACGCGTCCGCTGGGCGGCTTGCTCGAGCTCGGCACCGATGGCGAGCCACTCGTACGGATCACGCTCGCCTTCGACGATGAGAGTGATGTTGTAGAAGTCGTCCTGCTCCACTCCGCCCCATGGCGGCGTCGCATAGACCGGGGAGACGGCGACCAGCTCGTCGGCGAATCGGTCGACGACGGTCTGCAGATGCGCCAGGCGATCACCGATGTTGGACCCGGCGGACAACACCGCGGTCGTCTGCGTGCCCGCTCGCTGCGGCCCCGACCCGCTGCTCATCGTCCCATCGACTTCCGCGATCGCCGGGTCACCACGGCAACGTCGGCGAACTGCAGCGGGATCGGCGCCGACGGCTTGTGCACGGTCACCTCGCACGCGGCGAGCCGCTCGTCGTCCATGATCGCCTCGGCCACCTCGGCCCCGACGGTCTCGATGAGATTGTGGGGTTCACCTGCGACGATGTCGTGGGCCCGCTGGGCGAGCGCCCCGTAGTCGACGGTGTCGGCGAGGTCATCGGAGGCCGCCGCCTCGGCGAGGTCGAGCCATAACGTGATGTCGAGGATGAAGTCCTGCCCGTCGCGCCGTTCGTGCTCGAAGACGCCGTGATGGCCGCGCACGACGAGACCGCGCAGTTCGATCCGGTCGGCCATCAGTCGTTCCCCCGTCGCGCCTGGTGTCTGTCGGTGGTGACTCCCGGGTTCGCGGTCCCGCGGCGACCACCACTGTGCCACGCGGTCGCCACCGCGATCGCGTCCCGGCTCATCTGCACATCGTGCACCCGGACCGCCCACGCCCCCTCGAGTGCGGCCAGCGCGGACAGGGCCGCGGTCGCGACCTCTCGTCCGGCAGGTGGCCGCGGCTCGCCGTCGCGGGCGAGCAGGGTGCCGAGGAACCGTTTGCGGGAGGCCCCGACGAGCACGGGGAAACCCAGTCCCACCAGGGTCGGCAGCGAATGGAGCAGCGCCCAGTTGTGGTCGGCGGTCTTCGCGAAACCCAGACCGGGGTCGAGGATGATCCGGTCGGGGTCGACTCCCGCGGTGACCGCGGCATCGACCTGGGCGAGCAACTCGCCACTCACCTCCGCCACCACGTCACGGTAGCCGCCGGCGTCGTCGACGCCGTGGTCGAATGCTCCCCCGGCCGCGCGGTCGGACCGATCGACGGGGCGCCAGTGCATGAGAATCCAGGGCAGTCCCGACTCGGCGACCACCCGCGCCATGTCGGCGTCGGCACGGCCACCCGAGACGTCGTTGATCACCGTGGCGCCCGCGTCGATCGCCGCCTCGGCGACCTGTGCACGCATCGTGTCCACCGACAGCGGTACGCCGCCACCGGCGAGGCCCGCGATGACTGGTGCCACCCGCTTCGCCTCGACCTCGGGGTCGACGCGGGTGGCGCCCGGCCGCGTGGACTCGCCGCCGATGTCGATCAGGTCGGCGCCCTGCGCGATCAGTTCGTGCCCGTGCGCGATCGCCGCATCGTGGTCGAGGTAGCGGCCACCGTCGGAGAAGGAGTCCGCGGTGACGTTGATGACGCCCATGACGAGCGTCCGTCCGCCCTGCGCCGGGATGGGTGCGAGCGGGCCGGGTGAAGTGGCTGGCTGCATCGGGTGATGGCGGCCGCTCAGGTCCGCGAGATGAGATCGAGGGCCTCGCCGCGAGAGACCGCACTGGTCTTGAACAGGCCGCGCACCGCCGACGTCGTGGTGGAGGCTCCGGGCTTGCGGATACCGCGCATGGCCATGCACAGGTGCTCGGCCTCGATGATCACGATGACCCCGCGCGGATCCAGACGTTTCACCATCGCATCCGCGATCTGACTCGTGAGCCGTTCCTGCACCTGCGGGCGCTTCGCGTAGAGATCGACCAGACGAGCGAGCTTCGAGAGTCCGGTGACCTGACCGCTGACCCCCGGGATGTACCCGACGTGCGCGACACCGTGGAACGACACCAGGTGGTGCTCGCACGTCGAGTACAGCGGGATGTCCTTGACCAGGACCAGTTCGTCGTGGTCTTCGTCGAAGGTGGTGGCCAGCACCTCACTCGGATCGGTGTAGAGCCCGGCGAACATCTCCCGATACGCGTTGGCCACGCGGGTCGGTGTGCGTTTGAGGCCCTCACGCTCGGGATCCTCGCCCACGGCTATCAGCAGTTCACGGACCGCGGCCTCGGCACGCGCCTGGTCGAAATGCCGACCCTTGGGCGTCGTCGGCACAGCGTCGTGACCGTTCGGACCGCTCGCCTCGAGGTCCGTGTCGTGCTGTTCACTGATCGTCATCGTTGCCTCTGATCCGTTCTACGACCGTCTGTCCGCGGACGTCGGGGCTAGCGGTTTCCGGAGTTCGGGTCGCCGCCCGGACCGTTGTCGGCCGGTCCCCCGCCGTGGCGGCCGGTGCCATAACCGTTGTTGCCGGTCCCGTAGTTGCCGCCGTAATTGCCGCTGCCGTGGTTTCCGCCGCCATGGTTGCCGGCGCCGTTCTGGCCGGCCCCGTGGCCGCCCGAACCGTTGGGACCGTTCGACGGCGGCGCGTCCTGCGGCGGCCAGCCGGGCGCCGACCAGTCGCGGGGAGCACCGTAGTCCGGCCGGGTGCCGTGGGTGGGCTGGCCCGGGTAGCCGCCCTGCGGGCCCTGGTGACCGCCGTGGGGCGGGTAGCCGGGCGCCGACTGCGGCGGGTAGGCGGGCGGATAGGCCTGTCCCGGAGCGGGGTTCGGGTAGCCGCCAGGCTGCTGCGGTCCGCCTGCCGGACTGCCGGCACCGACGGGTTCCGGTACCGGGTCAGGGGTGACCGGCTCCGGCGGCCACGGCTCGCCCCGTTCCATCGCGAGCTCGCCCGGCGTCTTCACCGGCGGCTTGTCGCTCGGTGTGCGGTCACCGAACTCGTTGAACGCGGTGATCCGCGGACGCTTGTGCACCTCGGAGAAGATCAGCTCGAGGTCCTTGCGGGTCAGCGTCTCCTTCTCCAGGAGCTCCGTCGCGAGGACGTCGAGGGTGTCGCGGTACTCGGACAGGATCGCCCACGCCTCGGTGTGGGCGGCCTCGATCAGTCGCCGCACCTCGTCGTCGATCTCGCTGGCGATCTCGGCGGAGTAGTCGGTGTGGCTGCCCATCGACCGTCCCAGGAACGGGTCGCCCTGGTCCTGCCCGTACCGCACGGCACCGAGCTTGGCGCTCATGCCGTATTCGGTGACCATCGCGCGCGCGATCTTGGTGGCCTGATCGATGTCCGACGACGCGCCGGTGGTCGGCTCGTGGAAGACCAGCTCCTCCGCGGCACGACCACCCATCGCCATCACCAGACGAGCGATCATCTCCGACCGCGTCATCAGGTCCTTGTCCTGCTCGGGCACGGCCAGCGCATGACCGCCGGTACGGCCTCGGGCCAGGATGGTGACCTTGTAGATGGGGTCGAGATCGGGCATGGCCCACGCGGCGAGTGTGTGACCGCCCTCGTGGTAGGCGACGACCTTCTTCTCGTGCTCGCTGATGATGCGGCTCTTGCGGCGCGGACCGCCGATGACACGGTCGACCGCTTCTTCGAGCATCTCCGCGGTGATGGTGTTCTTGTTCTCGCGAGCGGCCAGCAGTGCGGCCTCGTTGACCACGTTGGCCAGGTCGGCGCCCGACATTCCCGGGGTGCGCTTGGCCAGGCCGTCGAGGTCGGCGTCGTCGTCGATCGGCTTGCCGTTGGCGTGCACCCGCAGGATCGCGCGACGGCCGGCGATGTCGGGGTTACCCACCGGGATCTGCCGATCGAAGCGGCCCGGGCGCAGCAGGGCGGGATCGAGGATGTCGGGACGGTTCGTCGCGGCGATCAGGATGACGCCGGAACGATCACCGAAGCCGTCCATCTCGACCAGCAGCTGGTTGAGGGTTTGTTCCCGCTCATCATGGCCGCCGCCGAGACCGGCGCCGCGCTGACGCCCGACGGCATCGATCTCGTCGACGAAGATGATGCACGGGCTGTTGTTCTTGGCCTGCTCGAAGAGGTCGCGCACACGCGAGGCGCCGACGCCGACGAACATCTCGACGAAGTCCGAACCGGAGATGGTGAAGAACGGCACGCCCGCCTCACCGGCGACGGCCCGGGCCAGCAGCGTCTTACCGGTGCCGGGCGGGCCGAAGAGCAGGACACCCTTGGGGATCTTGGCGCCCAGCGCCTGATAGCGCGCCGGGTTCTGCAGGAAGTCCTTGATCTCGTAGAGCTCCTCGACCGCTTCGTCGGCGCCGGCGACGTCGGCGAAGGTGGTCTTGGGCATGTCCTTGGTGAGCTGCTTGGCCTTCGACTTGCCGAAGCCCATGACGCCGCCGCGTCCACCGCCCTGCATCCGGTTCATCACGAAGAAGAACAGGCCGAACAGCAGCAGCATCGGCAGGATGAAGATGAGGATCTGCCAGAGGGCGGACTGCTCGCTGACGTTGGTCTGGTACGGGGCGCCCGTCTTGGTGACCGAGTCGAAGACCTGCTCGCCGGCCGAGGCGGGATACTTCGCACTGATCTTGGTGGTGTCGGCGCCGTCGACACTGATCGGGTTCTTGAGTTCGATGCGGAGCTGCTGCTCACGGTCGTCGATGTCGATCCGGTCGGTGTTCTTGACGTTGAGCTGGGTCAACGCGACCGAGGTGTCCACAGACTTGTACTCGCGACCCGAGTCGCGCATCACGCTCCAGCCCCACAGGGCGAGCACGATGAGCGCCACAATGGCGAGATTGCGGAAGACTGACTTACGGTTCATGCCTGTTGGTGGTGGTCTGAGCCGGTCCGAAGACCGCGCCCGCGCCGTTCCACTGTCCTTCCCAGTCGACGTCGTGGCCGGCCGCGCGTCGCGCTGCGCGGCTGTCCGTATTTCTAGAGGCTACCGGTCAACGAACATCCAGGGAAAACCGTTCCGTCCCCCGTGCGGGGGCGCCTCGACGCTGGTAGGACGTCAGTTCTGGTAGACCGATGGACGCAGTCGCCCGATGAAGGGCAGATCCCGGTAGCGCTCGGCGTAGTCGAGGCCGTAACCGACGACGAACTCGTTCGGGATGTCGAAGCCCACGTCGGCGACGTCGACCGGGGAGCGCACGGCCTCCGGCTTGCGCAGCAGCGTGCAGACCTGCAGGGACCGGGGTGACCGGGTGGCGAGGTTCTTCATCAACCACGACAGTGTGAGCCCGGAGTCGATGATGTCCTCGACGATCAGCACGTCCCGGCCGGTGATGTCGCGGTCCAGGTCCTTGAGGATGCGGACCACACCCGACGATGACGTCGACGAGCCGTAGCTCGACACCGCCATGAACTCCATCTGTGACGGGATACGCAGGGCACGCGCGAAGTCGGTCATGAACATGACCGCACCCTTGAGGACACCGATCAGCACCAGATCCTGGTCGATGTCGGAGTAGCGCGCGGCCACCGACTCGGCCAGTTCGATGGTGCGCGTCCTGATCTGGTCCTCCGAGATCAGGATCGCCTCGATGTCGTCGCCGTATGGGTCTGCACGGGTCGGGTCTGCGCCGGCTGGGTCTGCGGACTGCACGCCCCTAGCTTGTCATGCCGACGACCCTCGGCGTCCGCTACCACCGCGATTGCGCCGTGCCGACCGCCGCCGAAGCCGTCGGGCCTCCCCCTCGACGAGTGCCCGTAACGATGTAGGTCATTCGTACGACATTCCTCGCGGGAACGGTGTGTCGCGCATCACACTCGGATCACGAATGGCACCATCTATTCACACGCGACACATTTCCCGACAACAGAGAACATGAATTTGTGACAGTTAATCTGTCCGCAGACAAATAGATTCCGGGGGCCTGATCTTTTGTTCTGCGAACAAGTTTTCTGCCACACCGCCACCCACCTCGGCTTGCCGATGCAGCCCAGAACCTCGAGAGACGACCCCTATGCATTTTGCAGCACTCCCCAGGGCATCCCATTTCCGCATCCGCACCCACCTTCGCCTACTGACCATCATTTCCCTTGCCACCGTGGCAATCACGGCCTTCGCCGGGACGGCGCAAGCCGCGCCTAGGCCGGGCGGCCCGATGACCTACGACGTGTCGATGACAGGGTCGTCATTCAGCCTGACGGTCCACAACGGTTCGATCAGCACGAATAACGGCACACTCGTAATTCGAAATCTCGCCGGCGCCGAGCAATTCCGGATGCCGTTGGCATATCGAAAGGAATATCGCCAGTTCCCGATCGATGCACACACGGTCGGCAATAAGGCGACACTGATACCTTCCCGTAATCTTGCGCGGTCGACGGCGGTCAATCCGGTGGAGGTGGAGGCGCTGCGGCTGGCGGCCGCCAATCAATCTGATGTGCCGCGCACTAAGCGGGAGCGAGACGATCAGGCACTGGCTCGCTTCAACCAAGAGTTGAGCGCGGGACTGACGATTTCCTCCCTCGTCGGAACCGTCCTGGGCGCCATAGTGGGTGGCATCCTCGGGTGCGCTGGCGGCATAGTCGTCGGTTGCCTGCCCTTCATCCCGCTCGGTGCAGGGATTGGATCAATCGTCGGCCTCGCTCTCGGCGGCGGCGGCTCCCTGATCTGGTCCGCCATCCAGTACTTCAACACCATCAACTCCCCCTTCGTCCCGCCGAAGCGCTAGATCCATCCCCTGACGGTCCGCCTCAGCGTTCGACGAGGCGGACCGTCAGTCTGTCTCCGGCACGGACGACGACCAGGCGTGCCGTCGGGTCGCCCCCGACCGCGACGGTGGCCGTCGACCGCATGTCGGTGACGACGGCGTCGACCGCGGAGATCACCCGATGCGTCGGTTCGGTGGCGCCGACGTCGAGCAGCCAGCGCCGCACCACCCGGGTACGCAGGGCCAGAGGGGTCTCCAGGAGCGGGATGGTGTCGAGGTCGTCGCCGATCTTCGCGCGCCGCCACAGCCGGTCGGCGAGATGGTCGAGGGCATCGTTGTCGGCCTGTAACGACGACGCCGTCCGGCCCAGCGCCTCGGTGACCCCGCCGTGCAGCACGTCGTCGAGCATCGGCAGCACCTCCGCCCGTAGCCGGACGCGGGTGAAGCGGGGATCGCGGTTGTGCGGATCGTGATGAGGATGCAGGCCGAGTTCGACGCAGGCGGCGAGTGTCTGTGATCGGCGGATCGCCAACAGTGGCCGGCCCCACGGCTGATTCCACGCTCGCATGCCCGCGATGGACCGGGCGCCGGAGCCGCGGGCCAATCCGAGCAGGACTGTCTCCGCCTGATCGTCGGCGGTGTGGGCGAGCAGGACCGGTCGACCGTCGCGGGCCTCGTCGAGGGCGGCGTAGCGGGCCTGACGGGCTGCGGCCTCCAGGCCGCCGACAGTGCCGACGTCGACGGCGAGCACGCGGGCTTCGGCACCCAGCGCGCGCGCAGCGGCCGCAGCTGTTTCCGCGACGCTGTCCGACCCCACCTGGAGCCGGTGATCGACGACCAGCGCCTGCACCGACATCCCGGCGCGCACCGCACCGGCGACGAGTGCCAGGGAATCCGGCCCACCGGACAGCCCTACGCACATGTCTGTACCGAGAGCCGGATGAGCGGCGGCGAACTCGGCGACCGCGCGGGTTAGAGCACCCGTTGCATCCACGCGCGCGGCTCGTCGATCTCGTTCGGTCGCGGCATGGTCTCCGGGGACGTCCAGATGGTGTTGAACGAGTCCATCCCGACGGCGTCGACCACTTCGTCGACGAAGGCCTTCCCCCGGATGTATTGCGCCAGTTTGGCGTCCATACCGATCAGGGCGCGGATGATCCGTTGGATCGGGTTGCGCGGACCGGTCCGTCGTTTGTCGAAGGCCTGCCGGATCGACGCGACCGTGGGCACGTGGGCAGGTCCGACCGCATCCATCACGTGATCGGCGTGCCCCTCGAGGAGCGTTCCCAGCATCATCATGCGGCCGAACGCCTCGTACTGTTCGGGCGTCTGCAGCAGTTGCATCGCGCCGAGCACGCCCTTCTCCCGGGGCTTGTCGCCGCGCACCATCGAGCTGATCCGCGCGACGATCTCGCCGGCCGACTCATCGGTCTCCGAGGTCAGGATCTCCAGGTTGTCGACCATGTACTGGCGTAACCACGGGTTGGCCGAGAACTGCACCCGGTGGGTGACCTCGTGCAGACAGACCCACAGCCGGAAGTCGCTGGGTACCACGCGCAATGAGCGTTCCACCGAGATGATGTTCGGCGCCACCACCATCAGCACACCCGGTTCGCCGGTGTCGGGGTCGGGGGTGAACGGATCGTACTGGCCGAGGATGGCGCCGGACAGGAACGCCAGCAGGCCACCGGCCTGCACGCCGCCGGCCTTCGAGGACAGTGCGGCGAGTCCGCCGGACGAGCCGGTCGCCCCGTCGACGCCGAGCATCGACTGCATCGACTGCGCCGCCGCCTCGACCCACTCGCGGCGATCGAGGACACGGGTGGCGGGCACCCGGAGCCCGTCGGCGAGTCGGGTGACCTCACGGACCGGCGCCTCGGCGCGGGTGGCGGCATCGGCGAGTTCGGCGTATGCGGCGTCGAGGGTGTAGGCGGTGGTTTTCGGGCCCGGACGGGACAGCCGCTTGCCGGTTGCCGCGGCGAGACCCCAGTCGATGCGTGCGCCGATCGACTCACTCTCGGACACGCTGTTTTTCAGGTCGTCGGTGTTCGGCTCGGTGTTCGTCATCGGCATCCGCATTCCCTCAGCTCACCGGCCACGTCGTCGAGCGCGGGCCGCGCGTCGGCCGGTGACGTGCCCCCGGACATCAGTGCGAACGCCAAGACCCGACCGTCGATCGTCTGGACTATCCCGGTCAACGAACTCACCCCGGTGAGGGTTCCCGTCTTCGCACGCACCCAGCCCGCACCGGGATTCGTGTCCGGGTTGAACCGGTCGGCCAACGTGCCGGTGCCACCGGCGACGGGCAACCCGTCGAGCAGCGACCGCATCAGCGGCTGCGACGGACCTGCCGCCGCACCCATCAGGTTGTCGAGCACGGCGGCGGGCACCTGGTTGGCGTAGGAGAGGCCCGAGGCGTCGCGCAGCGTGACGTCGGACATGTCGAAACCGTGTTGCGACAGGGCGTTGCGCACCGCGGTCACCCCACCGGCGATGGTGGGTGGTCCGCCCTGGGCGATGGAGAGTTCGATCGACAACGTCTCGGCGAGCACATTGTCGCTGTAGCGCATCATGTCGTTGACCCGGGTGACCAACGGCGCCGAGGTCACCTGTGCGACGACCTGCGCCCCGGTCGGGGCGGTCACGTCGGTGACGTCGGAGTCGACGCCGAGCGCGTCGGCGAGCTGTGTGCCCGCGGTGATTGCCGGGTCGGGTACGCGCGGCGAGAACTCGTCGAGCGGTTCGATGCGTGCGCCGTCGGTCATCAACGATTCGATCGGTGCGATATCGCCGCCGGCGATGTCCTGTTCGTCCCAGGTCTGCTCCATCGTCGGCCCGGTGAATGCGCTGGTGTCGACGGCGACCGAGGTGACGTTAATCCCGGCCTTCCGGATCTGTGCGGCGAGATCGGAGATCCGTCCCGGACGCGTGTAGAAGGTGGCGGCACCGTTCGGCTGAGCCGACAGTGTCGGGTCGCCGGCGCCCTTCAGGATGAGCTGACCGTCGGTGCCCAGTACGACCGTCGTCGTGAGGCGTTGGTTGTGTGGCAAGGACAACAATGCTGCGGCGGCGGTGAGGATCTTCGTGTTCGACGCCGGGATGCGCGGCTGCGTCGGCGAATCCGACCACAGCGTCTGCCCGGTCAGGGCGTCACTGATCTCCCCGGAGAACTCGCCCAGTGCGGGGTCTCGGACAGCAGCGGCGATCTGTCGTCGCACACCCGCCGCGGTGGGTTCGGGTGCGTTTGCGGAAACCGGCTTGATCTGCGGATTCACCGTGATGGCTGCCGGCTGCGGCGGGATGCCGGGCGGAAGTTCGTCTTGTTTGTCGAGCTGGAGTGCGACGGCGACGGACCCGACGGCGACGATGGCCAGAATGACCACCGAGATGATCGTCCACAGCACCATGCGGCGAGTCGATCTGCGCCGTGCGCCCACTGAACCTCCGAGTGTGTCCTGTTCGGGGTCGTGGCCCCCGCGTTCCGGTTCCCACAGTATCGTTGAGGCGATCTGCGCAGGCGACCCACGATGTGGATGGGCCGTCCGCCGTCACCGACCAGCGAACTCACGAAGACGTGCCAGGAGGAACTGTGGAATTCGATGTGACCATCGAGATCCCGAAGGGTAGCCGCAACAAGTACGAGGTCGACCACGAGACCGGCAAGATCTACCTCGACCGCTACCTGTACACATCGTTCGGCTACCCGGCCGACTACGGCTACATCGACGGCACCCTCGGCGAGGACGGCGATCCCCTGGATGCGCTGGTGCTGCTCCCGGAGTCGGTGTACCCGGGCGTGATCGTGAAGGCCCGAGTGGTCGGCATGTACACCATGACCGACGAGGCCGGCGGCGACGACAAGCTGCTGTGTGTGCCCGCCGGCGATGTCCGCTGGGATCACATCCAGGACATCAAGGACGTCAGCGAATACGAGCTCGGCCCGATCTCCCACTTCTTCGAGCACTACAAGGACCTCGAGCCGGGTAAGGAAGTCCAGCCCGGCGGCTGGGTCGGCAAAGCCGAGGCCGAGAAGGTCGCGCAGGAGGCCATCGAGCGTCTCGCGGCGCACCCCCACGAGGCCAACGAGCCGTCCCGCGGCTGACCCGCCTCACCCCGAAACCCGCCCGACGGCGGCCGAGGTCACTCAAGACCCGCCTGACGCTGGCGAGGTCACCTCGAAACCCGGCCGACGCTGGCGAGGTCACCTCGAGACCCGCCTGACGGCGGTCGAGCCAACCTCGAGACCCGCCTGACGGCGGTCGAGCCAACCTCGAGACCCGCCTGACGGCGGTCGAGCCAACCTCGAGACCCGCCTGACGGCTGGTGAGCCAACCTCGAAACCCGCCTGACGGCGGTCGAGAGAACCCAGAAAAACGTCGACAGCACCCACCCGACCTCGCCACCGGCGGGCGAGATCAAAAAGGTGGGTGCTGTCGGCGTTTTTCTGGGTTCTCTCGACGCGAAGCAAGGTTCCGTCGGCGTTTTTCTGGGTTCCGTCGACGCAATCCTGGGTTCCGTCGGCGAAATCCAGGCTTCTCCCGACGAGTCCGCCTACCCGATGTGCGGGAACGCCCGCGTCCGCTTCCCCTCCCGGATCTGGATCGTCTTGATCTCGGTGAACTCCTCGAAGCCGACGATGCCCATCTCACGGCCGTAGCCGGACTGTTTCATCCCGCCGGCGGGGAGCTGCGGGGCACCGTCGATGGCGGTGTTCACCCACACCCGTCCGCTGCGAAGCTTCTTGGCCACCGACAGCGCGCGATCGATGTTCTTGGTCCACAGCGACCCCGACAACCCGTACTCGGTGGCGTTGGCGAGCCGCACGGCCTCGTCGGTGTCGTCGAATCGCGTCACGGTCAGCACCGGCCCGAAGATCTCCTCGTGGAACTCCGGAGACTGCTCGGTGACGTCGAGGATGATCGTCGGCGCCACGAAATGTCCCGCAGAGTCCTCCGTGTCAGTGACGGCCGGTCCGCCGACCGCGACGCGACCTCCGTTGGTCTGCGCCGATGCGATGTGGCCGCGGACCTTGTTCACGTGGCCGGCGTGGATCATCGGTCCCACGTCGACCGACTCGTCCAGCGGATCACCCACCCGCAGCTGTTCGGCCGCGCCGACCAATCGTTCGACGAACTCGTCGGCGATGGACTCCTGCACGAGCAGGCGCGACCCGGCGACACAGCATTCACCGTTGTTGAAGAACGCACCGAACAGGACGCCGTCGAGAGCGTCGTCGAGGTCGGCGTCGTCGAAGACGATGTTGGCGGCCTTGCCACCGAGTTCCATCGACAGTCGCTTGGCCGTGCCCGCCGACGCCGCGGTGATCGCATGACCGGTTGCGGTGGAGCCGGTGAACGAGAGGATGTCCACGTCGGGGCTCTCGGCGAGTACCGATCCCACATCGGCGCCGTAGCCGGTGACCACGTTCACCACGCCGGCCGGCAGACCGGCGGCGGACAGGATGCCGGCCAGTTCAAGCGTGGTGCCGGAGGTGAACTCCGACGGCTTGATCACCGCCGTGCAACCCGCCGCGAGTGCGAACGGCAGCTTCTGTGCGAGGAGCAGCAGCGGGAAGTTCCACGGCAGGATCATCGCCGCCACACCGGCGGGTTCGCGGACCACCAGGGCCGTACAGTCCGAGGCGATTCCGGTGTGCGCCTCCCCGTGCGCCGACATGGCAAGCCCCGCAGCATATTCGAAGAGCTCGGCACTTCCGTCGACGTCACTGCGCGCGTACCGCAGCGGTTTTCCGGTCTCCTCGGCCTCGATGCGGGCCAGTCGCGGGGCGTCGGCGCGCATCAGTTCGGCCACCCGCAGCAATGCGCGGGCGCGTTCCATCGATGGGGTGGTCGGCCACGGTCCATCGTCGAACGCCCGCCGTGCCGCGGCGATGGCATGCAGAGTGTCGGTGCGGTCGCCGGCGACGTATTCGGCGAGTTCCCGGCCGTCGACCGGACTGTGCCGGATCACCGTGGATCGGTCGGCGCCGGACTCGAAATTACCGTCGATGAACATCCCGTAGCGGCGGACCGAGGTCGTCGGTTCGATGACGCTGGGAGAAGACATGTGTGACTCCTGGTGAGTGGTCGGTTCAGTGCTCGTGGATCAGCACGCCACGCAGGTTCTTGCCGGCGTGCATGTCGACGTAGGCGTCGTTGATCTGGTCGATCGTGTAGCGGGTGGTGATGAGTTCGTCGAGCTTGAGGCTGCCCGCCTTGTAATAGTCCAGCAGGGCGGGGATGTCGTAGGTCGGGTTGCAGTTGCCGAACAGCACACCGCGCAACGTCTTCGCATAGACCACGAGTTCCAGCGGGCTGATCGGGATGCCCGGTTCGTTCTGACCGATCGAGACCACCGCCACCCGTCCTTCCTTGCGAACCGCGGAGAACGCCTCGGCGATCAATGCCCCGTCAACGACGCCGACGGTGACGACGGCGGAGTCTGCACCCTGACCGTTGGTGACCGAGTGCACGAACGGCATGGCCTCGGCGATGGACGCGAACGCGTGCGTGGCCCCGAGAGTCAGCGCCTGCTCTCGCTTGAACGGCACCGGGTCGACCGCGACCACATGTGCCGCGCCGGCGTTGCGGGCACCCTGGACGGCGTTGATGCCGACGCCGCCGACTCCGACGATCATGGCGGTTTCTCGCGGACGTACGTGGGCTGCGTTGACCGCGGCTCCCCACCCCGTCGCCACACCACACGACACCAGGCAGGCGACGTCGAACGGGAGGTCGTCGTCGATCTTGACGGCTTGGGTTTCGTCGGTCACCAGGTAATTGGCGAAGGTGCCCAGCCGCTGCATCGCCCCGACCGACTGCCCCGACGAGCGCGTGAAACGCGGATTGCCGTCGATACCGAATCCGTTCTCCATCCCCGCGCCCGAGTCACAGATGTACTGCATGCCCTGCGAGCACCACCGGCACCGGCCGCAAGCGGGCAGGTAGGCGGTGGCGACATGGTCGCCCACGGCAAGACGGCGGACGCCGGGCCCGACGGCGTCGATGATGCCCGCACCCTCGTGACCGCCGACCATGGGCAGCGCGTTGGGGATGTCACCGGTGACGAGGTGATCGTCGGAGTGGCAGAGCCCCGATGCCATGACCTTGATGCGAACCTCGCCGGGTCCGGGTTCGGCGAGTTCGAGGGTTTCGACCTCCCACTTGCCGCCGATCGCATCGATGACTGCTCCGCGCACTGTTCGAGACATGATTTGTTTTCCTCCTGTGATGGTCTATTTGATGATCGCGAGTTTGCTGCGATCGAGGGTGAGAACGACGATGGCGATGACCACCCCGCCGTACACGATCTGCTGGTAGTTGGGATCGACACCGGCGACCGAGCCGCCGACGCGCAACACCGTGACGATGAGGGCGCCGACGATGACCTTCCAGGCGCTGCCGATTCCTCCGGTGATCGCGCATCCGCCGACGAGGACGGCGGCGATGGCGGGCAGCAGCAGCGCGTCGGCCAGTTGCGGTGCCGCACTCTGCTGTTGGGAGGACAGCACCACCGCGGCCAGGCCGGCGAAGAGTCCGGAGAGCGCGAACGCGGTGATGCGTACCGCCTTTGTCCGGATGCCGGCCATCAGCGCCGACCTCTCGCCGAGTCCGACGAGGTGGAAGATGTTGCCACGTGGGTGGTAATGCATGAAGGCCCAGATGCCCGCGGCGATCAGCAGTCCGATCCACACGGCCAGCGGCATGCTCAGGAAGGTCTGCGAGCTGAGCCAGAAAATCGCGCTGTAGTGCTGATCGATGTAGATGGTCGTCGACCCGGACAATGCGAGCGCGATGGCTCCCCAGAATCCCAGCGCGCCCAGGGACACCACGAACGAGGGAACCTGTCCGAGAGTGATCAGGAAACCGGTGAGCGCGCCGATGGCGGCGGTGGCCGCCACGGTGATCAGGATGGCCAATGGCCCGGTGGCGCCGATGGTCTGAGCGAGGATCACGGTTCCCAGCGAACACACGGCCGCGACCGACAGGTCGATGCCGCCGGTCAGGATCACGAACATCTGCCCGAGCCCGAGCAGCAGGATCGGCAGCGCCTGGGCGGTGACCACCGACAGCGCGGTCGTCGAGAAGAAGTTGGGCTCGGCGATCGTGACCAGCGCGAGGAGCACGATCAGCAGGGCCAGCGGTCCCGCGGTCCGCAGCATCGCCGCAGTGGGCAGCGATCGCGTCGGCGCAGCGGCGCTGTGGCGCAGTGTCGAGGTGATTGCGGTGTCAGCCATGGTCACATCATCTTTTCGAGTAGCTCGAGCTTTGTGGGGGGTTGTGTTGCGACAGAGTCGTATTCGGCGGTCAGGCGGCCGTCGCGGAGCACCACGATGCGATGCCCGAGACCGATCGCCTCATCGAGTGTGTCGGCGAGGACGAGCACGCCGACACCGCGGTCGGAGAGGTCGCGGATGAGTCGGTAGACGTCTTCCTTGGCACCGATGTCCAGACCGCGCGTCGGGTGGTCGAGGATGAGCACCGAAAGGCTGTCGTCGCACAGCCATTTGGCGAGCACGGCCTTCTGCTGGTTGCCACCCGACAGCCGGGCGATGTCGGCGTCGGGATCGTCGGGTCGGATGTGCAGTTCCCGGATCCACGTCTCGGCCACCTGTCGTGCGGCGGCCGCCCGGCCCCGGCGTCCGCTCACCGGATGCGACAGGCAGATGTTGTCGGCGACCGTGGCACCGGCGACCATCCCCTCCGAACGGCGTTCGGCGGGTAGGTAGGCCACTCCCGCGCCGACGGCCTGCTTGGGTGAGCGTGGCGAGAGTCGTGAACCGGCGACCGACACGTTCCCGCCGCGCAGGGGCTCGGCTCCGAAGACGGCTCGCGCGAACTCTTCTCGGCCGGACGCGGCGACGCCGACCATGCAGACGACCTCACCGGGGGCGACTGAGAGCGACACCCCGTCGACGCTGCGGCCGACCGATGCTTCGCGGACCTCGAGAACCGGTTGCGCCGTGTCGACGGGTACCCGTCGGTCGGTGCAGTAGATCTCGTCGGCGGCCTCCTTGCCGATCATCATCGAATAGAGCTCGCGTTCGTCGACATCGGCGGTCGTGCGTTCCCCGACGAGGCGGCCGTCCCGAAGCACGTAGACGCGGTCGGAGAACCGCAGGACCTCGTCGAGCCGGTGGGACACGAAGATGACCGATCCGATCTCGCGAAGGGCCTTCACCCGCTCGTGCAGGATCTCGATGTCGGCGGGCTGTAACACCGAAGTCGGCTCGTCGAGGACCAGGAGCGGTGCGTGGTCGGACTGGCGGTCGCTGATGGCACGGGCGACCTCCACCATCTGCCGTTCGGCGAACCCGAGGTCCTCGGTCGGCGCGTCGGGGTCGACGGCGGAATCGACGCGGTCGAGCATCGCCTGGGCGGCGCGTCGGCGGGCACCTCGTCGAGTGACGCCGAGGCGGACGTAGTCCGACTCCGAACCCAAGGTGAGGTTCTCGGCCACACTCAGATTCGGCAGCAGCGACTGTTCCTGGTGGACGACACCGACACCGTGACGGGTGGCGTCGGCCGGGTCGGCGAACACGGTGTCGACGCCGGCGATCCGCATCACGCCACCGTCGGGCTTGTGCACGCCGGCCAAGATCTTCAGCAGCGTCGACTTGCCCGCCCCGTTTTCGCCGATCAGTCCGATCACTTCGTTCTTGTTGACGGTGATGGAGACATCGTCGAGGACCACATTGGGGCCGTAGCGCTTGGTGATGCCGTCGAGCTCGAGTAGTGGTGTCATTTCACGACCCTCAATCGGTTGCGGGCAGGCCATCCGGTCGCGATCACCGCGGCGACGATGATCACGCCCTGTGCGCCTTGTTGGACATAGGGACTCGCGCCGGAGAGCAACAGACCGTTGCCGAGGACGACGAGCAGGAGGATGCCGACGAGCGAGTGCAGGGGTCCGCCGCGGCCGCCGGACAGAAGGGTTCCGCCGACCACCACCGCCGACAGGGTGAGGAAGAGGTTGCCCGAGCCGACCCCGACGTCACCGACACCCAGTCGGATGGTCGCGAGGACACCGCCGATCCCGGACATGATGCCCGCGATGGTGAACAGGATGACCTTCGTGCGGGTGACGTTGATGCCGGTGACCTTGCTGATCGCCTCATCGCCGCCGATCGCGTAGGTGTGCGTGCCGAGCGGGGTGAACTTGCAGATGAACAAGGTGACCACGACGGCGACGATGGCGAACACGACGATGATCGGGATGCCGAGCCACGCGCCCTGGGCCCAGTGGCCGAGCCCCGCATCGGCGAGTTGCGGTGTGGTGGTGCCGAACAAGACGGTGGCCACACCCAGTCCGATGAACCAGGTGCCGAGTGTGACGAGGAAGGACGGGACCCGCGCGACCGCGTGGAGCACACCGTTGGCCAGGCCGAACAGTGCGCCCACGCCGACCGCGATGAAGACCGCCCACAGTCCGAGGTTGTTGCCGTTGACACTGTTGGCCGCCAGCAGGACGAACGTCAGGCCGCTCGCGGCCATGACCCCTTCGATGGAGAGATCGACGCTGCCGATCAGGACGACGAGCGTGGCCCCCATCGCGAGGATCAGTGGGATCGCCGCTTGTTGGACGATCGCGTTGAAGTTGCCGATCGTGAAGAACGAGTCGGCGGTGAACGAGAAGATCACGCAGAGGGCGACGAGCGCGACGAGTGGTCCGAGCGAACGCCCCCAGCGGGACAACAGAACCGAGCCGCCCCGGTGTCCGGCGGTGGTGCCGTCACCGGTTGTCGGCGCGATCTCGTCCGGCTGCGCCGGTGCTGATGTGGTCATGGTCGGATGTTCCTCACTGATCGATGGGGCCGACGATGCGCGAGAACGGATCTCGGACCGAGTCCACGATCTGCTGGTCCGTCGGACGCTGGGCGTACTGTGCTGCGTTGTCTTTGGTGATCAGCGTCTGATCGACATAGAACTCGCGCTTGAGCCGGGGCAGCTGCGAGACATCGAGCTGACCGGTCACCGCCTGATGGCAGATGGCCAGGCCCATGGCGCCGTTGAAGTAGGGGTCGGTGGTGTAGGTGGAGACCATCTGTCCGTTCTCGATGGCCTCGAGACCTTCGGGGGTCGCGTCGGCGGCGCTGGCGACCTTGATCTGCCCGACCTTGCCCTTCTCACGCACCGCCTGCAGTGCGCCGAGAGCCATGGAGTCGGTGGCCGCCCAGATGCCGTTGACCTTGTCGCCGTACTTGTTCAGCAATGTCTGTGTCGTCGCATACGCCTTGTTGCGGTCGAAGTCGGCGGGCTGGCTGTCCAGAACCTTCACACCCGGATGCTTGGCGATGCCCTCGGTGAAGCCCTGGTACCGGGTCTTGCTCACCTCGTTGGCGAGCAGACCCTGGATCGCGATGACACCACCCTTGCCACCGATGCTCTGGCCCAACACGTCACCGGTGTCGGCGCCTTCCTTGACGCCGTCGTAGCTGACGTAGGAGGCCCAGCCGTCGCCGACGTCCCACGGGTGCAGGTCGGCCGGCTTGCTCCACTGGGTGACCGCGCAGCCGCCGCTGTTTTGCACGGCCCGCACGATGGCCGGGGTGTCGGCACTGGTGTTGGGGTTGATGTTGAGCAGGACCTTCTTGCCGGTCGCCAGGACGGACTGCAGCTGTGAGAGCGCGTTCTGCGAGTCGCCGCCGTAGACGATGACCTTGAGGTCGGCGCCGACCGAGCGTGCGTAGGCCTGACTGCCCTCCACCCAGGCCGCCTCGTAGGGATTGGTGAGCGAGCGGACCTCGGAGACCATCAGCAGGTCGCTCGCGTCCGATGACGATGAACCGGTTCCGCATCCGGCGAGGGCGGCGGAGCCCAGGACGGCGGCGAGAGCCGCAGTCGCGAGCCTTCGCACCCGGGGAATTGTGTGTCTCATGAAAACTGAAACCTCCTGTAAGCGTTTTCTACAGTGATCGGGACCACATGTCAAGAGTCTTGCGTAGGCGGGGAAGGGATCGCCGAGTTGGCGACATCGATGCAGATCAGACGGAGTAGTCGAGAGCGCAGTCGGTGCGCGGGAGTCCGCCGCGGACCATCTGGTCAGACCCCAGCATCCGCGCCGTCCTGATAGCGCTTTCTCGCACCGCGTGAACGAGCCCGCTCGAACCGTCAGCCGGCGGATCGCAACAACGACCGGCTGATGATCAGGCGCTGCATCTCACTGGTGCCCTCGTAGATCTTGGTGATCCGGGCGTCCCGATAGAGACGCTCGACCTCATAGCCGCGGATGAACCCGTTCCCACCGAACACCTGCAGGGCTGCATCCGTGTGGCGGACGGACGCCTCCGACGCGTTGAGCTTCGCCATCGAACACAGGACCTCGGCGTCACCGTCGCCTGCGTCCAGCGCCCGGGCCGCTGTCACCGACAGCGATGTCGCCGCCTGCAGTTCGGTGGCCACCGACGCCAGCGAGAACGAGATCGCCTGGTTCTCCGCGATGGCCCGTCCGAACTGGTGACGATCCAGCGACTGGCGCACTGCGGCGTCGAGAGCCGCACGACTGATGCCCAGGGCCAGTCCGGAGATGCCGAGCCTGCCCTTGGCGAGGACCTTCATCATGTAACCGAACGCCTGCCCCTCCTCGCCCAGGAGTGCCGATTCGTCGAGCTCGACATCATCGAAGACGAGTCCGCCCACCTGCGAGGCACGCTGGCCCATCTTGTGCTCGTGATAAGCGCGACTCACGCCAGGCGTGTCGATGTCCACGACGAACACCGAGATGCCGCCTCGCTTACCGCGTTCGGGGTCGGTGACGGCCAGCACCACGGCGAAGTCGGCGACGGGCGCGTTGTGGATGTAGATCTTCTCTCCACGAAGCCGCCAGCCGGACGTGGTCCGTTCCGCTCGGGTCGTGATCGAGCCCAGGTCCGATCCGGACCCCGGCTCGGTCAGCGCATAGGCGCACCGTTTCTCGGCGGTCAGCATGGGACGCAGGTAGCGCCGCTCCTGCTCGTCGCTGCCATAGCTGCTCAGCAGCGTGCCGAGGATCTCGACCAGACCGCATTGGTCGGCGATAGAGGCGTATCCGTAGGACAGCGACTCCATCACGAACAGATAGTCGAGTGCGGTGCCGCCGACACCGCCGAACTCGTCGGGAACGGTGATCCCGAAGAGCCCGATCTTTCCCATCTCGTTGTAGAGCTCCTCCGGGAACCGTTCGGTCTCGTCGAGTTCGGCCGCGATCGGCCGGATGCGCTCGTCGACGAAGTCCGCCACCAGTGCGCGTTCGTCGGATCCGAACAGCGTGGTGGGGATTCGGCTGTGTCGGGTGCCGGGTGCAAAGGACATTGATCACTCCTCGGTGATTGTCGGTTGTTCAGTGCGAAGAAAGCGCTGCAGAGGCTCCGAACAATGTCGGGTCCATCTGTCTGGGCGCGTCGATGATCGGCGTGAAGCCCATGTGCGCGAGGATGTCTCGTTCGATGTCGACTCCCGGTGCGACCTCGGTCAGTTCCAGACCCGACTCACCGAGCACGAACACCGCGCGTTCGGTGACGTAGACGACGCGTTGGCCGTCCCGCAGTGCACGGGCCCCGGAGAAGGTCACCTGCTCGACCGACGGGACGAACTTCGGGACGCGTCCCTCACGGTAGATCGCCAGTCGTCCGTCCACGATGTCGACGTCGAGGCCCCCCGCGGTGAAAGTGCCGCAGAACACCACGGTGTCGGCGCTCTCCGAGATCTCCACGAAGCCTCCGGGCCCGTTGATGGCACCCGCGATGTGGCTGACGTTGACCGATCCGCTCGCGTCCACCTGGGCCATGCCCAGGCAGGTGACGTCGATGAGGCCGCCGTTGATCAGATCGAACTGGGTGGTCGAGGAGTGGACGACCTCCGGATGCAGTGCCGCGCCGAACAGATCGCCGGTCAGCGGGCGTCCGCCGAAGATGCCCTGTTCGATCACGATCGTGTTCTCCTGCAGGCGTTGCTCGGCCGCCAGCACGTCGACGACGTGGGTGGGGATTCCGAAGCCCACGTTGATGATCGAGCCGCGGCCGATGTGTGACGCCGCCCGCCGCGCGATGATCTCGCGTGCACGTGAGGTCGGCATCTCCGCGTCTTGATCGAGATCTCCAGGGCGGCAGAGTCTTTCATCGAATTCAGCACCGTGCGTCTGCCATTGGGTCGGCACGGACACGACCGCGTCGACGAGAAGGGCCGGCAGGTGCACGACGTGGGGGTCGAGGATGTCGTCGGTGATGGTCTTGACCTGGGCGATCACGATTCCTCCGGATGCGCGCGCCGCCTGGGCAACCGACAGCGCGTCGAGCTGGGCGGCTTCCCCGGCCCAGCCGATGTTGCCGTTGCGGTCCATGGTGTCGCCACGAACCAGTGCAACGTCGATGCGCAACGGCTTGTAGCGGAGATAGTCCCGACCATCGAACTCAACCAGTTCGACGATGTCGTCGACTGCGGCATCATTGAACTTGCCGCCGCCATGTCGCGGATCGGCGAATGTGCCGAGACCGACCGTGGTGACCAGACCGGGCCGGCGCGCGCCGATCTCACGGAAGAGCTGGCTGATCACACCACCGGGAAGCGAGTACGCCTCGATCTCCTCGTCCTGGGCCATCCGGCGCAGTTCGGGCGACCACGTCCACAGACCACCGATCACCCGACGCACGAGTCCGCGATGTGCGAGTCGACCGGTGCCGCCACCCCGACGATCCCCCATCCCGAGGGCGTACATGACCGTCAGGTCCCGCGGCTGTGCGGACTCGAGGAAGCGCGCCTCGAGTGCGGTGAGCAATGCCTCGGGTTCCAGGACCCCACCGCCCGCTCCGGTCAGCGCCACCGTGGCACCGGCGGGGATGAGATCGATGGCCTCGGCCGCGGTCATCCGCATCGGGCGAAGTGATCGAACGACGGTCATGAGATAAACGCTTTCTCTCCTGTGTCAGCAGATACATGCTGTGCTGATGTGTGAACTGTATCGCAGAGAAAGCGCTTTCTCAATACCTTGCGTAGCTCTGGAGGAAATTCCGTCACCTACGACTGCACGGCTGTTCCGCGCCGCGCGCTCAGTCCCGGACCGGCGCGGGGCCGGTCGACTCCCTGATGACCATCTCCGCCGGCAACGGGTCGGGCGACTCCGGCCGCTCCTCGGTGTCGAGCATCGCCCGCATCAGGTCCCAGCCGCGTCGCCCGAGTTCGATCTTCGGACTCTTCACCGTCGTCAGCCGGGGGGCGATGTGGCGCGCCAGAACGATGTCGTCGAATCCGGTCACCGAGATGTCCTCGGGTACGCGCAGGCCCGCGTCGCGCAGCGCCGAGATGGCCCCGATCGCGCTCAGGTCGTTGAAGCAGATCAATGCGGTCGGTTCGTGACGCAATGCTTCTCCGACGGCCGCGTATGCGCCCTCGACGGTGCCGTCGGCCGCAACGCTCGTCGTCTCCAGACCGAAGGCCGACGAACTCTGCACCGCACGCCAGCGCTCGCGGTTCTGCCACGCCAGTTCCGATCCACCGATGTACACCGCCCGGGTGTGCCCGAGTCGAGCCAGATGACTGCAGAGTTGCATGGTGGGCGTGAAGTTGTCGGCAGCGACCATGGGCAGATCCACCCCGAGCTCGATCCGGTTGATGAGCACGGTGGGCGCCTGCCCGCGCGCGAGTTGCTTGAGGCCCGACGTCGGTATCCGACTCGACAGCAGCACCAGACCGTCGACCTGGCCCAGCAGGTCGAGCGCGGTGTTGAGTTCTTCGTCGGGGTCACCGTTCGAGTCCGCCACGAGCATGCGGTAGCCGTGCTCCGCGGCGCCCCGATGCATCTCGTTCACGACATCGAAAAAGTACGCGTTGGTCAGATCGGGCAGGATGACCCCGATGTTGCGCAGGCTGCCGAGCGCCAGTCCACGAGCTGCTCGGCTCGGCCGGTACGAAAGCTGGTCGGCGGCCTCGTGAACCCGGTCGGCGAGCTCCTGCTTGACCTTGGACGAACCACTCATGACCCGGGACACGGTGGCAATCGAGACACCGGCGGCCTCGGCGACCGTCGCGATGGTCGGTCGTGATCGCGGAGCGGTGGGGCGTTGTGTCGACATGAACCTCGTCCTCGCTGGTGGGCTGAGAAAATTTTCGGCACCGGCAGCCGGGCCGGTCACGCACACTGGCAGACCTTATCCATCGTGCCTGGTCATGGACGATACTGCCCGGGTGTCACATTCTGGGCGATCTGCAGAAAGCGATTCCTGGACTCCGTGTCCGTCGACGGTATCGGACAGGCCGGCGAGCGCCCGAGCGGCGGTCGCCACGACCTCGGCCGGGGAGCACGCCCACCATCGGCTGCTCAGTACCTCCACCTCGACGAGACCTCGGTATCCGGCCTCCCGACAGTCCGAGAGGAATCCGGCCATGTCGATGACCCCCTCCCCCGGCATGCCCCGGCTGGCGAGCTCGTCGTGGATCGGCGTCATCCAGTCGGCGAGCTGGACCGACCGGATCAGGTCTCCCGACGCGCCGATGCGCTCGTGCAGCTCGTCCTCCCACCAGAGGTGATAGGAATCGACGGCGAGTCCGAGATGCGGACTTCCGATCGTCTGGACCAGCGCGATCGCCTCACGCAACGACGTGATCGCAGAGCGACTGGCGGCCATCATCGGATGAAACGGCTCCACCGCCAACTCGACTCCGGCGGCCGCGGCATGAGGCACGAGAGCCTCGATCCCGTCACGGATCTGCTCGCGCGCCCCGGCCGGATCGCCGTGCAGCGCGGGTCCGCACACCAACACCAAGCAGTCCGCCCGCAACGCGTGCGCTTGGTCGATGGCACGGAGGTTGTCCTCGAGACGGTCCCGCCGAAGTTCGGCCGTGGGCTGGGGGAACATGCCACCACGGCACACGCTGCTGACGCGCAGCCCGGACGTCGCGACTCGCCTCGCGACATCGGTCATGTCGGCGTCGTCGAGCAGGTCACGCCACAGGCCCACACCACCGAATCCGTGCTCGACCGCGAGGCCGATGACGGAGTCGAGGGAGGCCCCGCGGATCGTGGCGGAGTTCAGGCTGCAATCGAACAGGCGCATCCCTCACCCGATCCCGTGAACCGCGAAGTACGCACGTGCGCGCTGCGCTGTGCGATCCGGGTCGGTGAACAACCCGATCCCGTCGGCCTCCCGGATCAGTTCGGCGAGATGCACCAGGGTGCGCCCGGTCTCGAAGCCGCCGATCATCCGGAAATGATCTTGCTGACCGTTGAGGTATGCCAGCCAGGCCACGCCCACCTTGTAGTACTGGGTCGGTGAGGTGAAGATCAAGCGCGACAAGGGTTCTGTCGGACCGAGGATGTCACGGAAGCCGGCCACATCGCCTCGATCGAGTTGTGCGAACGCCGACGACGCGTACGGGCCGACGGCGGCGAACGCCCCCAGCAGTGCGTCGCTGTGCCCGTCGCCATCGCCGGCGATCATGTCCACATAGTTGTAGTCGTCACCGGTGAAGACCCGGACCCCGTCGGGGATCCGGTTACGGAGGCGGATCTCCTGCACCGGATCGAGGAGCGAGACCTTGATGCCCCGGACTCGTTCGGCGTGGTCGGCGATGATCGAGACCACGGTGTCCATCGCCGTCGACGGATCGCGGTGCCCCCAGTAGCCGGCGAGGGCAGGGTCGAAAACCTCTCCGAGCCAATGCAGTACGACCGGGTTGGAGGCCTGCGACAGAACCGCGTCATACACCGTGACGTAGTCGTCGGGAGTGGTCGCGACCGCGGCCAGATGGCGGCTGGCCATCATCACGCACGACCCGCCGAGAGACTCGATGGCGGCGACCTGCTCGAGATACGCGCCGATGATGTCGCGCAGCGTCGGGTCATCGGTCTTGAGGTGATCGGTACCGATGCCCACCACGACCCGGCCGCCCACCTCGTGCGCCGCACGCAGGGTCCGGGTGGCGAGTTCACGCGCACCGGCCCAGTCGAGCCCCATGCCCCGCTGGGAGGTGTCCATGGCCTCGGCGACACCCAGACCCAGCGACCACAGGTCGTGGCGCAGTCCGAGCGTGGCCTCCCAGTCGATCTGATCGGCGCCGCCCTCGGCGGAGGCCCGATACGGGTTCGCGACCACGTGGGCGGCCGCGAACACCTCACGTGACGTCGGAGGTGTTGCCGCGGTGGTCAGGGCAGCGGGGTCACCGAAGCTGTGGGCAGCGGTGCCGCCGCCGGCCACCGGGAGGTCGATGGTGATCATGAAACTCCTGAAATCGCTTTCTTGCGGATTGTGGTGGAGAGCCTATACCCTCAGAACACCGAGGTAAAGGCTCCACAGTTGAGCACTCGAATTGTGAAAACAGTTTCTTGACGGCTGCCTGCGGGCAAGCCGTCCGATCCGGAAAGAGGACCCGATGGTCGAGTCGAACAACGGACTGACGGGCAGAACAGCAATCGTCACGGGCGCCGCCGGTGGCATCGGGTCGGCGATCGCCGGCGGCCTGGCGCGAGAAGGGATGTTCGTCATCGGACTGGACGCGGACCCGAGGGTCGTGTCCGTCATGGAGACCATGGCCGGCCTCGGAGTGTGCGGCGACCTGACCGACGCGGCCGTCAGCCAGTCGGCGATCGACGAGGCGATATCGCGCACCGGGCGACTCGACGTGCTCGTCAATTCCGCCGGCATCCAGAAACGCACCGACGCGATCGACATCTCCGACGAGGATTTCGAGCGACTGTGGGAGGTGAACGTGTCCGCCGCCTTCCGCCTGATCCGACAGGCGACGAAAGCCCTCATCGAGTCGAAGGGCAGTGTGGTGAACATCGCGTCACTGTCCGCCGATCGTGCGGTTCCCGGCATCGTGCCCTACGGCGCGACCAAATCCGCCCTGACCCAGCTGAGCAAGGGTCTCGCGGTCGAACTGGGGCAGTACGGCATTCGGGTCAACGCCGTCGCACCCGGATACATCGAGACGCCGATGACCGCGGACGTGCTCGGCGAGGCCGAGTTCCGCGCGCAGAAGTTGGCCCGAATCCCATTGCAGCGCTTCGCCGATGGCGACGATGTGGCCGACGTGGTGACCTTCCTGGTCTCCGACGCTGCCCGATACGTCACCGGCGTCGTGCTCCCGGTCGACGGCGGCTACTCGATCACATGACCACCCATCGCATCGCAGGGCCGACCGTTCCCGACGACCGGGTTCTGAGCGTCGTGATCGCACCGGACTCGTTCAAGGGGAGCGCTCCCGCCGATCAGATCGCCCATGCGATCGCGTTCGGGTGGCACGAGGCCCGGCCGGCGGATCGCCTCACCGTCCTGCCCCAAGCCGACGGCGGCGAGGGCACGCTGGACGCGATCGCCACCTCCGAGCCCCGGGCCCGCCGCCACGTCGTCGGCCGGCCCGTGTGCGGGCCTGACCGACAACCGGTCGCGGCGCGATGGCTTGAACTCCCCGGGTCGGTGGGCGTCGTCGAGCTCGCCGAGTCCAGTGGGCTGCCGCTGATGTCTGCGCCCGCCCCCACCCGCGCGACGTCGCGCGGCCTGGGTCAGGTGATCCGGACGGCCATCGATCACGGCGCAGAACGTGTCGTCGTCGGTCTCGGCGGCTCTGCGTCCACCGACGGAGGCGTCGGTGCGCTTCTCGAACTCGGCCTTCGCCTGTTCGATGGCGGCGGGCGCCGTCTCGACATCGCCGATACCCTGGACCTGGAGCGGGTCGCTCATATCGACACGGCCGGTCTGATCCCGCCACCGCCGGGAGGCGTCGAGGTCATGACCGACACATTCGCGCCGTTGTGCGGCCCGACGGGCGCGGCACACGTATTCGGAGCGCAGAAGGGCGCCGATCTGGCCACCCGGCAGGCTCTTGACGACGCACTCGCGCGGTTCGCGGATCTGGCCGAACCGCTGTTCGAGATCGATCGGTCACAAGCGGGTACCGGCGCCGCGGGCGGAGTCGGTTTCGGTCTGCGCGCGTGGGGAGCCACTCTGGTCCCCGGCGCCGAGCGGATAACCGAACTGACCGGATTGGCCGCTGCCGTCCCCACGTCGGACCTGGTCATCACCGGCGAGGGACGATTCGACGCCACGTCGATGACCGGCAAGCTGGTGGGGACGGTGCTCGGCCACTGCATATCCGCCGGCGTGCGCACCCTGGTGATGGCGGGCGACGTCGCGGCTCCCGCCCCGGATCTCGCGGTGTCGCTGTCGGAGGTCGCCGGCTCGGCCGAACGGGCCATCGATGCGCCTCTGCATTTCGCCCGCATCGCGGCGCGGGAGGCCGCCGGGCAGTTGTCGTCGGCACAAGCGCTTTCGTGATCAATCCCCGGTTCGACCCGACCGGACCACCGAGAAGGGAAGTACAGGACATGAGTGAATCGCATCAGGTCGCACGCTCCGGCCACGGTCTGCAGAAGGGCGACACCGCCACCTTCACCAAGACCGTCGGCGAGTACGACGTCTATGGCTTCGCCGGCATCACCGGCGACTTCGCGCCCAATCACATCGACCGGTCGTACATGGAGGCGGGTTCGTACGGAGAGCGCATCGCGCACGGCGTACTGATCCTCGGCCTGTCGTCGACCGCGTCGACCGAGATCGCCGCCCGGGCGGGCCGCCGCGCCGTGTCCTACGGCTACGACCGGGTGCGCTTCGTGGCGCCGGTGTTCCTCGGTGACACCGTGACGATCACCTACACCGTCGACACGATCGACGAGGCGGCGAGCAAGTCGTACTCGTCCATCGTCGCCACCAATCAGCGCGGTGAGACGTGCATGGTCGCGACGCACGTCATGAAGTTCCTGCCCGACGGGCCGTGATCACACGTCTGCCGCGTCATCCTTTCGCATCAATCTCGATCATCAACGCGCTCTTCAGGAGTCACCACCATGCACATCCCTCGCATACTCACCGCCCGTCAGGCCGCGGATCTGATCGCCGACGGCGACACCATCACGGTCAGTTCGTCTTCCGGACTCGGCTGCCCCGACGCCGTTCTCGAGGGGATCGGAGAACGATTCCGCGAGACCCGGTCTCCGCAGGATCTCACCAGCATCCATTCGATCGCGTCGGGAGACATGTGGGGCATCAAGGGCATCGATCACCTGGCCCAACCGGGTCTGCTGTCGCGGGTTGTCGCCGGGTCGTATCCGTCGGGCCCGTCGTCGGCGGAGCCCCCCGCGATCTGGCAGATGATCGAGAACAACGAGCTCGAGGCGTATAACCTCCCCGCCGGAATCCTGTTCCAGCTGCACCGTGCCGCCGCGGCGAAACAGCCGGGCGTGCTATCCAAGGTGGGTCTGGACACCTTCGTCGACCCCAGGGTCGGCGCCGGCCGGATGAACACCGTCACGCCCGACGCCTATGTGCGGGTCCAGGAGATCGACGGGCAGGAATGGCTGTTCTACGACGCCGTCGTGCCGGACGTGGCGATCATCCGCGCGACGACGGCCGACACGTTCGGGAACCTGACCTTCGAGGAAGAGGCCTCACCGTTGGGCGCGCTCGATCTCGCGTATGCCGCCCACAACAACGGCGGGATCGTCATCGCGCAGGTCAAGTATCTGGCCGAAGGCGGCAGCCTCAGTCCTCAGACGGTCCGTGTGCCCGGCATTCTCGTCGACGCCATCGTTGTCGCGCCGGATCAGCTGCAGACCACCCAGACCACATACGACCCCGCCATCTCCGGCGAGCTACGCCGTCCGTTGAGCACCCTCGAACCGGTGCCGTTCTCCCTGGAGAAGATCATGGCCCGTCGCGCCGCGAGCGAACTACGGTCCGGCGAGATCGCCAACATCGGCTTCGGTGTCTCTGCCCTGGTTCCCCATGTCCTGGTCGAGGAAGGGTTGCCCAAGGCGGTCTCCTGGGTGATCGAACAGGGCGCGGTCGGCGGTGTTCCCTTGTTGGACTTCGTGTTCGGCGTATCGCAGAACCCGGACGCGATCATGCAGAGCGCCGACCAGTTCACCCTTCTCCAGGGTGGCGGGTTCGGACATTCGCTGCTGTCATTCCTCGAGATCGACCGCCACGGGAACGTCAACGTCCACAGCCTGCCGAAACGTCGTCATGTGACCGCCGGGCTCGGCGGATTCGTGGACATCACGTCGGGAGCACCCGCGATCGTCTTCGTCGGCTCGTTCACCGCAGGGAAGCGTGACATCGCGATCGAGGACGGCGCCTTGCAGATCCGTACCGACGGCTCGCACACCAAGCTGGTCGCCGACGTCGATTCGCCGACCTTCTCGGGCAAGCGGGCCCTGCAGACCGGACAGAAGGTGCTCTACGTGACCGAGCGCTGTGTCCTCGAGTTGCGCGCCGAGGGTCTTACCGTGATCGAGATCGCGCCCGGGGTGGATCTGCAGCGCGACATCCTCGACCGATCCGAGTTCGAGCTCCTAGTCGACCCGGAACTGAAGACCATGTCCGCGGGCCTGTTCTCCCCCGAACCAGTCGGCCTGACCCTCGAAACCATGCCCGCGCACAGCCGGATCCGAGCCCTGCCCGCGACCTGACTGGCGTGGCGCGCGCCCAACCTCGAAACCCGCCCGACGCTGGTGAGGTCACCTCGAAACCCGCCTGTCGCTGGTGACGTCACCTCGAAACCCGGCCGACGCTGGTGACGTCACCTCGAAACCCGGCCGACGCTGGTGACGTCACCTCGAAACCCGCCTGTCGCTGGTGACGTCACCTCGAAACCCGGCCGACGCTGGTGACGTCACCTCGAAACCCGGCCGACGCTGGTGACGTCACCTCGAAACCCGCCCAACAGCCGGCGAGCCAACCTCGAGACCCGCCTGACGGCGGTCGAGAGAACCCAGAAAAACGCCGACAGCACCCACCTCGACCTCGCCACCGGCGGGGCGAAATCAAAATGGTGGGTGCTGTCGGCGTTTTTCTGGGTTCTCTCGACGCGAAGCAAGGTTCCGTCGGCGAAATCCAAGGTTCCGTCGGCGAAATCCAAGGTTCCGTCGGCGAAATCCAAGGTTCCGTCGGCGAAATCCAGGGTTCTGTCGCCGCCGCCAGGCGGGGCGACCAGGGTCGCCCCGCCGACAGCCAGGCTCATGCCGTGGCCGGCACCTCTTCCTTCGCCGCGCCGATCGGACGACCGGTCCGCAACGGCAGTTCCTTCCAGGTGACCGTCCCGAGGATGGCGATCAGCGACATGATCGACACCGCCAGGAACACCGTGTCCATCGAATTGGCGAATCCGACTTTGATGGGGCGGGCGAGCTCGGTCGGGAGCTCGCTGATCACGGAGGTGTCGGACATCACGCTGTCCGAGGCCCCCGAAGCCTGACCCGGGTTCTCCGCGGCTGCCATCAACCCCTGGGCGAACTGCGCGACCTTCGGGTTGTCGCTCTGCGCGGCCTGCACCACGGCGGTCCGGTACTCGGGCTGGCTTGCGGCTGCGGTCATCTCGTCGTGGATGTTCGGGCCCATCAGGGAGAACAGCAACGAGAAGAAGACGGCGACGCCCATCGTGCCGCCGATCTGGCGGAAGAAGGTCGACGTGCCGGTGGACAGTCCCATGTCCTTGGGCGGCAGGATGTTCTGCATCGCCAACATGATCGGCTGCATCAGGTTGCCCAGACCGAAGCCGATCAGGGCAGCGGTCAGCATCACCAGGTACACCGGGGTGTCCACCCCGACGAGATGCATCAGGAACGCACCCACGGTGACCAGCACCGATCCGATGATCGGGTAGATCTTGTAGCGGCCGGTGCGGGAGATCAGCTGGCCGGACACGATCGAACCGGTCATCAGGCCCAATACCATCGGCAGCATCTGCAGGCCGGCGACCATCGGGCTCGATCCACGCAGGACCTGGTAGTACTGCGGCAGCATCGAGATGCCGCCGAACATCGCCGCACCGATGATCACCGAGATCACGATGCCCTGGGAGAAGATCGGGTTCTTGAAGACACGCAACGGGATCAGCGCCTCGTCGCCCATCTTGTGCTCGATCCAGATGAACACGCCCACGCCGATCACGCCGATGGCATAGCAGAGCAGCGACAGGCCCGAGGTCCATCCCCATTCGCGTCCCTGTTCGGCGACGATCAGCAGCGGAGCGACCGCCACGGCCAGTGCCGTCGCGCCCCAGTAGTCGGTGCGCCCACCCCGACCCTTCTGCTGGTCATAGTTCAGGACCTTGTAGATCAGCAGCAGCGAGAGAAGGCCGATGGGCACGTTGACCAGGAACACCCAGCGCCAGCCGGAGACCCACAGGATCGAGCTCTGTCCGGCGAGGAGACCGCCGAGGACCGGGCCCAGCACGCTCGAGGTGCCGAACACCGCGAGGAAGTAGCCCTGGTACTTGGCGCGCTCGCGGGGCGGCACGATGTCACCGATGGTGGTCAACGCCAACGTCATCAGACCACCGGCACCGAGGCCCTGGAATGCGCGGAACGCCGCCAGCTCATACATCGACGTCGCGATGCTGCAGAGCAGCGACCCGACCACGAAGATCGAGATCGCAACCATGAAGAACGGCTTACGGCCGTACAGGTCGGAGAGCTTGCCGTAGAGGGGCGTCACGATCGTCGCGGTGACGAGGTACGCGGTGGTGGCCCACGCCTGCATGTCGTAGCCGTTGAGGTCGTCGGCGATCGTTCGGATCGACGTCGAGACGATGGTCTGATCCAGTGCGGCGAGGAACATCGCACTCATCAGACCGGCGAGCACGGTCAGTATCTGACGGTGTGTCAGCCCGGCCCCCGCCGTGTTGTCGTCGTGGGCCGCGGTGACGTCTGCGGCCGTCGATTCGGTCATGATTGTCCTTTCACAAGGTCTGTCAGCGACGGATGGTTCTTGTCGCACGGCGGCGGCACGACCATCGTCTCGGCCGCGTCGACGAACCGCGTCAGTAGACGGACGAGCGTCCACAGTTCGTCATCGGTCCAGTCCGACATGGCGTGATCCATCGCGACTCGCCGCACCGTCCGCATGGACTCCACGCGTTCCCGCCCGGCATCGGTGATGACGAGAAGGGTGGCACGGCCGTCGGCGGGGTCGGCCTCGCGACGAACGAGTCCGAGGTCGACGAGTTGTGCCACGTGACGGCTGACCGTTGATGGATCGGCGTTGAGGCTCTCCGCCAACTCTCGCGAGCGCATCGATTGTCGGGCGAGGTGGAAGAGGCCTTTGAACGCCGCCGTCTCGAATTCACCGTCGGCGGTCTTGAACGTGGTGTGCACGGCCCGATCCCGCACACGGATGTACCGCGCGAGTACATCGAACAACTCGTCGATTGCCGATTGATCGAGCACGGTCCCCCTCCTCAGCCGTCGGATCTTTTTACTTTCTCATTGCAATTAGTTGTAGGCTGCAATTAGTTGCCGCCCGCAAGTATGCGCTCGGATTCGATCGAAGGCAAACGAGTACCTACGATCAGAGGTCGTGACTCCTGCACCACCGCCCCCGACGGGAAACCGGCCCCACTTCACTTCGATGCCCGACCTGGCACTTCGGGACCTCGGCGGCGCCGTGGTGTGGACCAACGACGATCTGTTCGCCGAGGCCCAGAACCTGATCAAGACGGCACCGGCCCAGTACCAGCCGGCGACGTTCGGCCACAAGGGTCAGATCTACGACGGCTGGGAGACGCGTCGTCGGCGAGTGGGTGGAGTCGACCAGGCCATCGTGCGCCTCGGCGCGCCGGGTGTGATCTATGGCGTGGTGGTGGACACGTCGTGGTTCAAGGGCAACTACCCGCCGTTCATCTCGGTGGAGGCGGCCGCGGTCGAGGGCGTCGTGTCGGTCGAGCAGCTCCTCAACGACGTCGAGTGGGTGACCATCGTCGAGCGCAGTCCCGCCGAGGGAGACACCCGCAATCCGTTTAAGGTCGACGCGAAGAACCGCTTCACCCATGTACGCCTCACGATGCACCCCGACGGCGGTGTGGCCCGATTCCGCGTGCACGGCCGCGGCGTGCCCAACCCGCACTTCTTCCGCTATGGCCACTTCGACCTCGCGGCGCTGGAGAACGGTGGCCTGATCACGGCCTGCTCCAACATGTTCTACAGCTCACCGAACAATCTGCTGATGCCGGGCCGGGCCCGGAACATGGGCGAGGGCTGGGAGACGTCGCGACGCCGCGACGACGGCAACGACTGGGTGCAGGTCCGCCTCGCCGGCCGCGGACTGGTGAGCCTCGTCGAGCTCGACACCAGCTACTTCCTCGGCAATGCGCCCGGTGCCGCCACGGTCCGCGGCCGCGACGGCGAGGACGGCGAGTGGTTCGAGGTCCTACCCCGCACCGACCTGCAGCCCGACACACGTCACCGATTCGTCATCGACCTCGATCGACCCATGACCGAGGCGCGGATGGACATCTTCCCCGACGGCGGGATGGCGCGGTTCAAGCTCTACGGCACCCTGACCGGCGATGCCGAGGCCGAACTCGTCGAGCAGTGGGAGCGTGGCGAGGCCTGACGCGTCACCTGGCGTCGCCCCGATACCGCGCGCCCGGCGTGCATCCGCGCATGGAGCGACGCGCGCGGATGCCTGATGGGCGCGCGGTTGTCAGGCGACGAGACCGGAGAGTGCGTCGACCAGCCGGTCAATATCCGCGGAACCGGTGCCGAGGCCGAAACTCGCCCGCACCGCGCCGTCCGGATACCCCAACCGGTTCAGCAGCGGGTGCGCGCAGAACTTGCCGTCGCGAACACCGATACCCGCACTGTCGCTGAGGTATTCGGCCACGAGCCGCGGCGCGTGTCCGGCCACGGCGAAGCCGGCGATGCCGACCCGTTCGGTCGAGTCGTCGAAGATCCGTAACGGGGTGACACCGTCGATGCCGGCGAGGCCGTCGTCCAGGCGGGCGAGCAATGCCGCCTCGTGCACTCCGATCGACTCGAGGCCGATGGCCGCAAGCGCCTCGCAGGCGGCCGCGATCGACAAGGCGCCCAGCACATTCGGCGAGCCCGCCTCGTGGCGGGCCGCACCGGTGTGCCATTCGACGCTGGAGCGCCCGACCTCGGTGTCGCCCACGGACACGGTGGCCGACGCCCCGCCGCCGGACAGGTACGGATCGGCCGCGTCGAGCCAGTCGCCCCGGCCGACCAGCACGCCGGCGCCGAACGGCGCGTAGAGCTTGTGCCCGGAGAAGACCAGGTAGTCGATGCCGTGGCTGACCATCGACACCCGACGATGCGCGACCAGCTGCGCGGCGTCGACGAGGATGCGTGCGCCGTTGCGGTGCGCGATCGATGCGAGCCGCCCGATCGGCAACACCTCACCCGTCACATTCGACGCCGCGGTGACCGCCAGCAGCGCCGCCGGCGATGACGCGAGTTCCGCCTCGAGCGCGGTCAGCGTGTCCTCGATCGTCGAGGCGGCGCGGACGACACGCACCCGCGACGATCCGCCGCGAGCCCACGGCAGCAGGTTGGCGTGATGCTCGATGTCGAGTACGACGACATCACCGCACGTCACATGAGCTGCGAGGTTGATCGCATCGGTGGTGCCGCGGGTGAAGACCACGGTGTCGTCGACCCGCCCGCGGACGAACCCCCGTACGACGTCACGGGCCGCCTCGTAGCGGCGGGTGGTGATCTGCGACAGGTGGCCGGCGCCACGATGCACACTCGCGTACTGCGCCAACGACTCCTGCACCACGCGGGCGACGTCGACGAGCGCCGGCGCGCTCGCGGCGTAGTCGAGATTCGCGTACGCGACCGAACCGCCCGTACGGAGCGGCACGAGCTCACCGGCGCCGACGACCTCGGCCAACGGTGCGATCGGTGCCCGCGTGGCACACGAGTGGGCCGATCCGAGGTCGGCGAGGGGCTTGACGAACGGCGCTGAGAGGACAGCAGACATGACAAATACTCCTGGGAATCCGCACTTGCCGTGATCACCTCGAACACGGCCGGGTCGTCACCCGGAGCACCCCACCGCGGAGGAGGGTTGCCGACCAGCGAGCCGGGGCTTGGCACTGGCACTCATGACCCGCGTCAAGATTCGCCCATCGGATGATCGGAGTCAACCTTTGGATCAGCATGCGCGAAACACCCGCGCGAACCCGCGACGGTAGCGTGAGACGCATGGCGAACCTCGACGGCGACGACACCGACGCCGGTGTGTTCGTGCTGTCACGCCCGGACGGCACGGTCCGTGCGCGCGGTGTGCGACGCCGGTTCACCGATGCGCACGCGGCCGCCGACGCCGTGCGCGCGCGGACGGTCGGCGCGATCACCGGCGCGATCCCGTTCGATCCGGCCGAGCCGGCCGCCCTTCTGACCCCGGAGACACTCGCTCGCACCCCCGAACCGCTGCCGGGCCGGGCCGCCACGCCGCACCGCATCGCGTCGGCGACCTATCGTCCGGAGCCGTCGGCCCATCGCGATCGCGTGGTACGGGCGATCAAGGAGATCGCCGAGGGAAACCTCGCCAAGGTGGTGCTCGCCCGGGCAGTGGATCTGATCGTCGAACCGGCGGTCGATCCCGCCGAGCTGCTCACCGCCCTCGCTGCGGGTAACGCCGAGCACAATGCGTTCGCCGTCGACGTCGGCGCGGTCCGTGGAGACGGCGCATGGCTACTCGGCGCCAGCCCGGAGATGTTGTTACGCAAGCGCGGTCGGACGGTGACGTGTCAGCCGTACGCCGGGTCCGCGCCTCGGTCCGATGATGTCGAGGCCGACCGCGCGGCCGCAGCCGCTCTCGCCGCGTCGGCCAAGGATCTCACCGAGCACGCGTTCGTCGTCGACCATCTGCGTCGGCAACTCGCACCGATCTGCGAGGACCTCGACGCACCGACGTCGCCCGAGGTGCGCTCCACCGGCGAGATCTGGCATCTGGCGACGACCATCCACGGAACCCTTCGCGACGACACGATGACCTCGCTCGACCTGGCACTGCGTCTGGGTCCCACGCCGGCTGTCGGTGGAACACCGAATTCCGTGGCGGCACAGTTCATCATCGACAACGAGGAGCCGCGGGGACTATATGCCGGTGCCGTCGGGTGGTGCGACGAATCGGGCGACGGGGACTGGATGGTGACGATCCGGTGCCTCGAACTGGCCGCCGACCGTCGGTCGCTGCGGACCTGGGCCGGCGGCGGCATCGTCGCGCAGTCAGACCCGCAGGCGGAGGTGGACGAGACCACCGCGAAACTGCGGACCGTCCTCAATGCGCTCGGGATCGAGCATGCCTGACGACTTCCTGATCGCGCGCAATCCGGAGGAGGGCTCCTCGCTCCCCTACCTCGTACGAATTCCTCTCGGCGCCAACGGGATCATCCTCAAGGTCCGCGAGACCTGGCCGCGCACCAGCAAGATCTACTGCCATCGCGCCGTCGAATGGCCGTCCGATCCGGAGATCGTCGAACAGCTTCCGGTACGGGCCGTATCCCGGCGCGGCGCCGCCATCGACCTCGTCCTCGAGCGCGGCCGGGAGAACCGATCGCAGTTCGTGCTCACCCAGGCGCGCGGTCGGGAGATGATCTTCTGGCAGTCACGGCGCACCACCAAGCAGGCACGTCCGAACGTGGCGATCCCGAAAGCCCGTGCGCACGGTCAGGTTCTGACGATCGTGGTGGACAGCGGCGAGCGTTACGCCTATGGGTTCACACATCAGCAGGCCGAGACGACCCGACGCAAATTGCCTGCCGGCGACTACGCGGTCACCGATGGTGAGACCGTGATCGCCGCGGTTGAACGCAAGTCGATCGACGATCTGAGCTCCGGTCTGACGTCGGGCAAGATAACCTACCAGCTCTCCGATCTCGCCGGATTGCACCGCGCCGCAGTCGTTGTCGAGGCACCCTACAGCGCGGTGTTCAAACGCGAATACGTCGCGGGTTCGACACTGGCCGAAGCAGTCGCCGAAGCCCAGGTGCGTTTTCCGCAGGTGCCGATCGTGTTCTGCGACAACCGCAAACTGGCCGAGGAGTGGACCTACCGCTGGCTCGGCGCGGCACTGCACGAGTGGCATTTGTCCACCCGCACCGACATCGTCGTGAACGATCTGCAGGGCCCCGCCGCCGGACCGGCCGAGATCCGCGCGTGGGCAGTGGCCAACGGAGTCGAGGTACCCACCAAGGGCCGCATCCCTGCGCGCGTTCGCGAGGCGTGGGAGAAGCGCAACGACAGACAGGACTGAGTACTCACCGTGGATTCGGTGGGCTCTGCGCTGTCCGTCACCAGGTTTCGATACGCCCTCCGCTAGCGCTCCGGCCTACTCAACCAGCGGACGATGCGCACCAACCGGCCCCGAGCCACATACCCGACGCCGACCGTATCGAGTCAGACCACCCCGACCCTCAGCCCAGCGCTCCCCACTGCGGTCCCTGAGGAGCGAGGCGCCAGCCGAGCGTCCCCACTGCGGTCCCTGAGGAGCGAGGCGCCAGCCGAGCGTCCCCACTGCGGTCCCTGAGGAGCGAGGCGCCAGCCGAGCGTCCCCACTGCGGTCCCTGAGGAGCGAGGCGCCAGCCGAGCGTCACGAAGGGCCGACCCCTTCGTGACGGGCCTCCGCAAGCTCCGGCCCTCCTCAGGGATCGGGTGGACAGCGCTCCGCTTCTGCCATATCGCGTGAAGACGCTCGCAGATCAGGGATCGGGTGGACAGCGCTCCACTTCCGCCCATATCGCGTGAAGACGCTCGCAGATCAGGGATCGGGGGCCAGCGTTTTACTCACCCAAGCCGAGATCACGACCCGCCCAGCGCCTGATCCAGATCCGACAACAGATCCTCGACACCCTCCAGGCCGACCGAGAGTCGCACCACGGAGTCCGTGACCCCGATCGCCGCACGGCCTTCCGGGCCCATCGCCCGGTGTGTGGTGGTCGCCGGGTGGGTGATCAACGACTTCGAATCGCCGAGATTGTTCGAGATGTCGATCACGCGCAGACCGTTGAGCACCTCGAAGGCACGTTTCTTGCCTTCGACACCGCCGCGGTCATCGATCTCGAAGGTCACCACGGTGCCGCCGCCGGACATCTGCGCCTTTGCGAGCTCGTACTGCGGATGCGACTGCAGGAAGGGATATTTCACCCACCGGACGCGCGGATCGGCCTCGAGGAACTCGGCGATGCGCAGCGCCGACGAGACCGAGGCGTCGAGCCGCAGGCGCATCGTCTCCAGCCCCTTGAGCATCGTCCACGCGTTGAACGGACTCAACGCCGGACCGGTGTGTCGCATCAGGGTCTGCACCGGGCCGTCGATGTACTCCTTCTCGCCGAGCACCGCTCCGCCCATCACGCGTCCCTGCCCGTCGATGTGCTTGGTGCCGGAGTACACGATCACGTCGGCGCCCATATCCAGCCCGCGCTGCAGCAGCGGCGTGGCGAAGACGTTGTCCAACACCACCTTTGCACCTGCGGCGTGAGCCATCTCGGTCACCTTGGCCACGTCGACGAGGGTCTGCATCGGATTGGACGGGGTCTCGAAGAACACCGCGGTCGTCGGCTGCGACAGCGCCGCCGCCCACTGATCGAGGTCTTCACCGTCGACGAACACGGTTTCGACGCCCCACCGCGGCAGGATCTCGTTGCACACCACGAAGCACGAGCCGAACAGACTGCGGGCGGCCACCAATCGGTCCCCGGTCTTGAGCAGCGCACCCAAGGCCACGAACACCGCGGCCATACCGCTCGCGGTGGCGAAGCACGCCTCGGCGCCCTCGAGTTGACGGAGGCGCTCCTGGAACATCTCGACGGTCGGATTGCCGTAGCGCGAGTAGACGAATCGTTCGTCCTCACCGGTGAACGCACGTTCGGCCGCTTCGGCCGAGTCGTAGACGTAGCCACTGGTCAGGTAGAGCGCTTCGGAGGTCTCGAAGAATCCCGACCGGTCCAGGCCGGCCCGTACCGCGAGCGTGTCCGCCGAGACGCCCTCGGGCAGCTGTTTGCTCACGATTGCCGCCACGGCAGGTTCAGGGCACGCCAGCCGACGGCACCACGGTGGTCGTTCTCGTCGAGGGCGCCCTCGAATCCGTCGAGCACGTTGTAAGCGGCGGTCACGCCGTCCGCGGTGGCCGCCTCGGCCGCGCCGATGGACCGGTGGCCGGAGCGGCAGATGAAGATCACCTCGTTGTCGTCGGTGACACCCGCGTCACGGAGTTCAGAGACGAAGGCCTGGTTCGGCCGACCGTCGGGAAAGGTGTTCCACTCGATGAAGACGGTCTTCTTGCCGATGACCTCGAGGTCCGGCACACCGACGAACGCCCACTCGGCCCGCGTCCGGCAGTCCACCAGGACCGCCTTCGGGTCGTCTTCCAGTTTCTTCCACGCCTCTTGCGGCGTGAGATCACCCGCGTAGCTCACGAACCACACACCTTCCAGTCCCCGTCTTCTCGCACCACGACCACCTTGGTGACCTGTTGCTGGTCGGGCTTGTCGTCAAAATGCCAATGTACCTGCGCGGTCGCACGGTCTCCCGACACGGTGATGTCGGTGATCTCGGGGATCACGATGTGCCCGTTCTGGTCGTTCGACTGCCGGTTCTCCGCGAGGAACGTCGCCTCGTCGGGAAAATCGCCGGATGCGAGGTCGGCCGCGCATGTCGACGCCCGATACTTCGGGTAGTCGAGTTCGTTGCGGGCCGTGTAGGCATCGTTCACAGCGTGCTGGACATGTGCCTCGGTACTCATCCGGTCATCGGCCGGTCGGATCAGGTACGAGATGCCGATGCCGGCGGCGGCGATCACGACGACGCCGAGAGCCACCAAGAACGGCAAGGCGTTCTTCCAGCTCGGCGGCGGAGCGGCCGGCTGCTCCTCGCCGGGGTCGACGGAGGCCGAACGGTCCCGGTCACCTGCACGCTTGGCCATGGCGCGCAGTCTATCGATCGCCGTGAACGCTTCGATTTCGGGCATCGCGGACCCGACCGCCGTCGGCGGCGGTGGGCGCAGTGCGATGGGGCAGGCCACGCACCCGCCGACGTCGCGTATCGATCCTAGTGAGGTAAACCTCACTAGGAGATTTTGGTCGTGGCCGATCAGCGCCTACCGTAGAAGGGATAGCGTCGCGTCAGCGGCTACCATCAGCGACTCTTCGCCGGAGTCCTACGAGAGCCAGTTCCACGAGAGCCAGGAAGCACCTAATCCATGAGTGACACGAGCCGCCCGTTGCGGGTTGCGATCGTCGGTGCCGGTCCCGCCGGGATCTACGCCGCCGATGCGTTGATGAAGTCCGACACCGCCAAGGACCGCGGCGTCAGCATCGACCTCTACGAGCGCATGCCCGCGCCCTTCGGCCTGATCCGCTACGGTGTCGCTCCCGATCACCCGCGGATCAAGGGCATCATCACCGCTCTTCACAAGGTGCTCGACAAGCCGCAGGTCCGGTTGCTCGGCAACATCGACTACGGCACCGACATCACCCTGGCCGAGCTGCGCGAACACTACGACGCGGTGATCTTCTCGACCGGCGCCACCGACGACCGCGCCCTCGGTATCCCGGGAATCGAGCTCGACGGCAGCTACGGCGCCGCCCAGTTCGTCGCCTGGTACGACGGCCACCCCGACTTCCCGCGCACCTGGCCGCTGGAGGCCGAGAAGGTCGCCGTCATCGGTGTCGGCAACGTCGCCCTCGACGTCGCGCGCGTTCTCGCCAAGACCGGCGACGAACTGCTGCCCACCGAGATCCCGGCCAACGTCTACGAAGGCCTCAAGGCCAACAAGGCCATCGAGGTGCACGTGTTCGGTCGTCGCGGCCCGGCACAGGCGAAGTTCACCCCGCTCGAGCTCAAGGAGCTCGACCACTCGCCGAACATCGAGGTCGTCGTCAATCCCGAGGACATCGACTACGACGAGGGTTCGGCTGTCGCACGCCGCGGTTCGAAGATCACCGACCAGGTCGCGACGATCATCGAGAACTACGCGATCCGCGACCCGAAGCAGGGCGCGATCCACAAGCTGTTCCTGCACTTCTTCGAGAACCCGGTGGAGATCCTCGGCGAGGACGGCAAGGTCGTTGGCCTGCGCACCGAGCGCACCCAGCTCGACGGCACCGGCAACGTCAAGCCGACCGGCAAGCACACCGACTGGGAGGTCGGCGCGGTCTACCGGGCTGTCGGCTACCTGTCCGACAACCTCCCGCAGATCCCGTTCGACACCCAGGCCGGCGTGATCCCGAACGAGGCCGGACGCGTGTTCGACGAGGGCGCACACCTGACCGGCATGTACACCACCGGCTGGGTCAAGCGCGGCCCCGTCGGCCTCATCGGCCACACCAAGGGTGACGCCAACGAGACCGTCGACTGCATCCTCGAGGACATGGCCAACGGCGTGCTCAACGAGCCGACCAAGCCGTCCGAGGACGCCGTCATCGAACTGCTCGAGAGCAAGGGCATCCCGTTCACCACCTGGGACGGCTGGTACCGCCTCGACGAGCACGAGCGCGCCCTCGGCGCCGCCGAAGGCCGCGAACGCGTCAAGGTCGTCGAGCGCGAGGACATGCTCGCCGCCAGCGAACCCCACAAGGTCGAGAAGGCGTAGCCCGCCAAGCCCCCCGCCGCAAGATAGGCTCCCAACGCAAGCGATGGGAGCCGAGAGAACCCGGCGAGGCAACGGCCGCTTCACGCCGAGAGAACCCAAAATTCCACCGAGGGAACCCACAGCCTGATTGTCAGGTGCGATTGGTGATCGCGGTGGGTTCCCTCGGTGAAATTTTGGGTTCTCTCGGCCCCCATCGGTTGCTCTGGGAGCCTTGGTTTCAGTTGGCTAGTTCTGCTGGTTGCGCCAGTTCTGCCAGTAACCGAAGTTGTTGGTCAGGTTCTCGGCCTCGTCACCGAAGGTGAAGCCGGAGATGGTCGCCGGGAAGCAACCGAACCACTTGGTCTCGATCGGGCGGACCCAGCGCTTGGCCTTGTTGTCCCACTTGGACATCGACTCACCGGGCTTGAGTTCCTTGACCCGCACCGACGCGCCGTTGATCTCGTTGAGGATCACGTTGTGCATCGTCGTGCTGCCGATGTTGCGGACGGTCATCCAGCGGTACATGTACCAGGCCTGATTCCAGGGCTGTCCCCACTGTCCGAAGTGACACTCGATGCCACCGATGATCTGCAGGTCTCCGGGCGCCGCGGCCTGTGCGGGTGCGGTGCCGGCAAGCGTGCCGGCGGCGATTCCGACGGTCGCCAGTACCGCAGTGGCCGCACGCTTGAATGATGCTCTCATCAACCTCTCCTCCGTTGTCCGCGTGATGTTCTGGTGACACTATCGACGCCCACCCAGCGAATCGTTACGCACTCCAAAGGATCCTCACAGGCGCATTCGGCTTTTCGTTATGCAACGGACACGCTTCCGGATCGGCCCCGGGATCTGCCACAAGGAACTTTGGTAAGGTTTACCTTCGTGCGTCGCCTGACCGGAATTGTGCTGCTCAGCGCAGTGCTGGTGTTGGCCGTTGTCGCGTCCATCGCGATCGGGACCCGCCCTCTCGGACTCGGCGACGTGCTCGACGCGTTGCAGGCCGGCGGATGGCCGCATCTGGGTATCACCGACTTCCACGGGGTGCCGTGGGTCGTCGTGGAAACCCCTACTCCTCCGGCCGGCGCCGGCGATGTCTACGGCATCGTCTGGGATCTTCGCTTCCCGCGAACCGTTCTCGGTCTCGCGGTGGGACTCGCCATCGGCGCCGCCGGTGCACTCGCCCAGGGCCACACCCGCAACCCGTTGGCCGATCCCGGGATGCTCGGGGTGAATGCCGGTGCGGCGTGCGCCGTCGTCGTCGGCGTCTATGTGCTCGGCATCCAGAGTCCGGTCGCGTACATGGCGTTCGGGCTGATCGGTGCGCTGATCGCGGCGAGCGCGGTCTTCGGACTGTCGGCGCTGTCCGGGGCGAGTCCGTTGACGCTGGTCCTGGCCGGCACGGGCCTGTCGGCACTGCTGCTGGCGATCACGTCCGGCATCGTCCTCTCCGACAGTGTCACCCTCGACGCGTGGCGCTTCTGGAACGTCGGCGCGACCACCGGCCGCGGACTCGACGTGTTCTCGGCGAGCCTGCCGTTCATCGTCATCGGGCTGATCCTCGCGCTGGGCAGCGGCTACTTCCTCAACGTGCTCAGCCTCGGCGAGGACATGACCAAGGCGCTCGGGTCGCGGGTGGTGCTCATCCGATCCATCGGCATCCTCACGATCACCCTTCTCATCGGTGCCGCCACCGCGGCATGTGGGCCGATCGTGTTCCTCGGGCTGGTCGTGCCGCACATCGCCCGCACCTTCACCGGGCCCGACTATCGGTGGATCATCCCGTATTCGGCACTGCTCGGCGCCATCCTGATCCTCATCTGCGACATCCTCGGTCGAGTCATCGCCCGGCCGGGCGAGGTGCAGGTCGGGGTGGTACTAGCACTGGTCGGGGCGCCGTTCCTGATCGCCCTGGTCCGCCGACGGAAGCTGGTCAGCGTATGACCCTCGACCTCGGGCCCGACATCCGGCCCACGCCCGAACCCGCGGCCCCGCGGCCCCGGCCGACGACGACTCGACGCGTCGTGCGGGTGGGCCCGTCGTCGTGGATCCTGCGGCCCCGGATGCTCGTGGTCGCCGGCGTCGGCGCCGCGATCACGCTGCTGTTGTTCCTGCTCAGCGTCGGCGTCAGCGACTACCCGATGGGGCCGCTGGACGTCGCCCGGGTCCTGCTCGGCGGCGGCACCCGCATCGAGAACGTGGTGGTCGTCGACGTCTCGCTGCCCCGCGCTCTGGTGTCGCTGTTCGTCGGCTTCGGTTTCGGGATGGCGGGGGCGCTCACCCAGCGGATCGCCCGCAACCCGCTGGCCACACCGGACATCCTCGGCATCACCGCGGGTGCGAGCGCCGCCGCGGTCGCGGCCATCGCGTTCTCGGGCACGTGGGGTGCGTGGCTGGCCGGGCTGGGTGTCCCGACGGCCGCACTGCTGGGCGCACTGGCCACGGCGGTGGCGATGTACCTCCTCGCCTGGCCGGGGCGGCGGGCCAACGCCGGCATCGACCCGTTCCGCCTCGTCATCATCGGCGTCGGGGTCACGTGGATGCTGCAGGCGCTGACCAGCTACATGCTGACCCGCGCGCAGATCGGTGACGCCGCGCGCGCCCAGACGTGGCTGGTGGGGTCGGTGTCACAGGCCACCTGGTCGGACGTATGGCCCTCGCTCATCGCGGTTGCCCTCGGAATCGCGATGGTGGTCGGGCTGTGCCGACCGATCGGGGTGCTCGGACTCGGCCCCGACATCGCCCGGGGACTCGGCGTCAGCGCCGGCCGCGTGACCGCGGTGGTACTGCTGGTCGCGGTGGTGGTCACCGCGTTGTGCGTCTCGGCCGCCGGTCCGATCGCGTTCGTGGCATTGCTGGCCCCGCAGATCGCGCTGCGGCTGACGGGTTCACCGCTGCCCACCCCACTGGCGTCCGGTCTCGTCGGGTCGGTGCTCGTGCTCGGCGGTGACCTGCTGTGCCGCACGGTGCTGCCGGGCAGTCTCCCCGTCGGCATCGTCACCGCGGCGATCGGCGGGCCGTTCCTCATCTACCTCATGATCACGATGTCCCGGAAGGCCACGGTATGAACGGCGAGACCCTGACCGGCGGTGGCCGCCACGACGTCGACCGGCCCGCCGACGACACCCGGTGCCGACTGCGCGCCTCGGGTCTGAGCGTCGGGTACGACGAACGCGTCGTCCTCTCCGACCTCGACATCGCGATCCCCGACGCGGCCATCACCACGATCATCGGACCCAACGGGTGCGGGAAGTCGACCCTGCTGCGCGCACTGTCACGGCTGCTGCCGCCACGGGCCGGCACGGTGTTCCTCGACGATCACGACATCAACCGGATGCGACCCAAGACGGTGGCCCGCACCCTCGGCCTACTCCCCCAGAACCCGGTGGCGCCCGAGGGTCTCACGGTCGCCGATCTGGTGATCCGGGGTCGGCACCCGCACCAGCGGTGGTACCAGCAGGCCACCGCCGCCGACGAGGCCGCGGTCGCCCGAGCGCTCGAGCAGACCGAGACCGCCGATCTCGCCGACCGTCCGATCGACGCCTTGTCCGGCGGGCAACGTCAGCGGGTGTGGATCGCGTTGACGCTCGCCCAGGAGACCGACCTGCTGCTGCTCGACGAGCCGACCACCTACCTCGACCTCGCCCACTCCGTCGAGATCCTCGACCTCGTCCACACCCTGCGCGCCGACCACGGCAAGACCGTCGTGATGGTGTTGCACGACCTGAATCTGGCTGCCCGCTACAGTGATTCATTGTTCGTGATGCGTGATGGCCAGATCGTGACCCATGGCCGGCCCGCTGAGGTGATCACCGCCGACCTCCTCGCGGACGCCTTCGGATTACAGGCACATGTGATGGAGGACCCGGTCGCCGGTGGACCGATGATCATCCCGTTCGGCGTGCATCATTCCCGAGCGAGCTCGACAGCGCCAACGGCACCATGACCGCCGCGGGAATCCACAAGGCGAGCAACGAGAACCACCGGAAGCAGTAGCCCCCGAGCAGAGCACCGACCGCCAGCAGCGACCACATGCCGAGCGAGATCAGCCAGGCCCACCGGCCCAGACCGGCCCCGCGACGTTCCCCCGAGGTGACCGTGTCGGCGAGTTGCCGGGCCGCCATCACGAGAGTGCCGGTCACATAGGTCAATCCGTACGGCACTGTCGCGTCCTTCTCGAACACCGCGTTGATCATGCCGGTGGCCACGGCGACGACGAGCATGCCCGCCGTGCCGGCGCCGGACACCCCGGTGTCGACGCCGACGCCGGGCTCGAACGTCGCCAGCGTCGCGCCCAGGGTCAGTCCGCCCAGCACCGACCAGAGCAGCCACACGCGCGGCCGGGTCCGGGTGCGGTTGATCATCGACCCGACGAACACGCCGGCGAAGAACAATCCGATCAAGGCGGCACACACCCCGACATCCGACCAATGCCCGAGGCTCGGCGACACTCCCAGCACCGTCGTGTTACCCGACATGAACGAGACGAAGTTCGCCTGCAGATAGATGAATGCGATGGCATCGACGAAGCCGGCGACGAGCAGCAGCACCGGGGCGCGTGAATTCACCAGATCCCTGCCCCGACCAGCCAGATCGCCGTCGCGACCAGCGCCGCGAACAGTTCGATGCCCATCGTGATCACCGCCGCCTTCGACGCCGCGACGGTGCCCCGCCAGGCGGCCCGGCCGCTGCGGGTGCGGGCGAGTTCGGCCAGCAGCGCACCGACGACGAAACCGATGAACAGACCGATCACCGGGATCACGAAGAATCCGACGATCCCGAGGATCCCACCGACCGCGATGGTCGTGTTCGGGATGCCGTCGTTTTTCAGCGATCGTCCGGCGACGACGTACTTGATGCCCTCACCGGCCACGATCACGAGGGCAGCAGCGGCGAAGATCCCCCACGCCCAGCCGCCGACGAGGAACGCCCAGACACCGATCGCCGCCATGACGAGCAATCCGCCCGGCAGGATTGGAAACACGATGCCCAGCAGACCGACGAGGATGACCGCCCCGACGAGCAGTTCCCCACCCAGCGACATCGCTGCCGGTCCGGGTCAGTCGACCGAGGCGCGAGTGGTCTTGTCGGCCGGGGGTTGCTCGGCCGGTCGCGGTGGGGGCGGCGGTCCGGCCGGTCGGGCACCGTGCGGTGGGATCGGCCGTGGCGGCGGCCCGCCCGGGCGTCCGGGCATGCCTCGTGGCGGAACCGGTCCGCGCGGGGGCATCGGTCCCGGCCGCGCGCCGGGCGGAGGCGGCGGCCCCGCGGGTCCCCCTCGCGGCGGACCGGGCGGTCGCGGCGGGCCCGGGGGCACCGGATTCGGCGGTGGGCCCGGTCGCCGTGCCGGCGGTGGCCCTGCGGGCGCACTCACCGGTTCCGGGGTGGCCCGCTCGAACGGACCACCGGACACGGGCGTCACCATCGACGCGGCCTGGAGCGCGCGCTGGCGGGCGGTCGCGATGTCGTCGGCGGTCGCGGTGACCACACCCATCCGGCGACGGCGGTGGCTCTCCGGCTTGCCGAACAGCCGGATGTCGGTCTCCGGCACCGCCATCGCGCGCGCGACGTTGGCGAATCCGATCGCCGGTTCGTCGAGCTGTCCGTAGATCACCGCCGATGCCCCGGGCGAGGCGAGGGTGACATCGACCGGCAGACCCAGGATCGCGCGGGCGTGCATCTCGAACTCCGAGAGGCGTTGCGTCGCCAACGTCACCAATCCGGTGTCGTGCGGACGGGGGCTGACCTCGGAGAAGTAGACGTCGTCACCCTTGACGAACAGTTCGACGCCGAAGACGCCACGTCCGCCGAGCCTGCCGTCACCGAGGGCGGTGGCGACGCGGGCGGCGATGGAGGTGGCGGCACCGAGTGCGTCGGTGCTCATGTCGTGGGGTTGCCAGCTCTCCACGTAGTCGCCGCCCACCTGCTGATGTCCGATGGGTGCGCAGAAATGGGTGGCCAGACGTCCGGTCGCCGGATCGACGGCACGCACGGTGAGCAGGGTGATCTCGTAGTCGAACTCGATGAACCCCTCGACGATGACGCGTTCGCCGTGCACGCGCCCACCGGTTGTCGCGGTGTCCCAGGCGGTGCCGATGTCGGCGGGCGCGCGGACCACGGTCTGGCCTTTGCCCGACGACGACATGACCGGCTTCACCACGCAGGGGAACCCGATCTCGGCGACCGCGACCTCGAGTTCCTCCGCCGACGACGCGAACAGATAGGGCGAGGTCGGCAGGCCCAACTCTTCGTCGGCGAGACGTCGGATGCCTTCACGGTTCATCGTCGAGACCACCGCGTGGGCGGTCGGGATCACCTCGGCGAGCCCGCGCTTCTCCACCTCGACGAGGGCGTCGGTGGCGATCGCCTCGATCTCCGGCACCACGAAGTGCGGCCGGTAGCGGTCGATCAGTGCCAGCACGGCGTCCGGATCGGTCATGTCGATGACCTCGGCGTGATGCGCGACCTGCTGCCCGGGTGCGTCGGCGTAGCGATCGACGGCGATCACCTCGACGCCGAGCCGCTGGAAGGCGATGATGACCTCTTTGCCGAGCTCACCGGCACCCAGCACCATCACCTTCGTCGCGGTGGCGCTCAGCGGCGTGCCGAGCACCGCGGGCGGACCGACCGACGTCCTCGCGGCGGGTCGCAGGTCGGCCGCGGCAGTCGCGTCGGATGCCGGGTCTCCCGACTGCCGGCCGGCATCGCCCGACTCCGGGGTGGCAGGGGTGGGCGTGGCGGTGTCACCCGGCACCGGTGCGACCTCCCCGCCGGCCGGCACCGACGCCTCGGAAGCACTGTGGCTGTCTGACGTCATGCCCCAGATCCTACGTGCAGTTCAGTGCACGACCGCGTGCAGACGTCGATCGTCGAGGCCCACGACTCAGCCCATGACCTCGTGTGTGTAGCACCACCGCCACACCTCTCCCGGCTCGGCCGAACGCATCACGGGGTGACCCGTCTCGTCGAAGTGCGCGCTGGCGTGACGACGCGGGCTGGAGTCACAGCAACCGACATGTCCGCAGGTCAGGCAGATCCGCAGGTGCGCCCAATGATGTTCGCCGAGTTGGGTGCATTCCTCGCAGGCGGCGAGGTCGCCGCTGCGCGGTGACGGGTCGGTGTTGGCGTCGACACCGTAGGTGCCCAGCTCCGCGCACCGTGCGGAACCAGCCCCGCCACCGCTTGCGGTGTCTGCTCGGTCGGTCTCTGATCGGTCATCGGAACTGCGGCGGAAGATTCGCATGACCCCATTATCCCGGTGGACCGTCGGGCCGCGGTTGCGTCGGCGGGTTAGGTTCTTCGCGTGAGCGCATCGCTGTTGCTGGTCGCGGTGGTGGCCGTGGTCATCGCCGCACTGTGCCGACGCTTCGGTCTGTCGGCTCCCCTGATCCTGGTCGTCGTCGGTTTGGGGATCGGCTGGATTCCCGGCACCCCCGAGGTGATGCTCGAGCCGGAGCTGGTCCTGTTCCTGATCCTGCCGCCGTTGTTGTACTCCGCCGCCCAGGAGAGTTCGTATCAGGCGATCCGGGCCAATCGGCGGGCCATCGGGCTGCTCGCGATCGGCCTGCCGCTGTTCACCACGGTGATCGTCGGTCTGGTCGCCTACTGGACGGTGCCGAACCTGCCGTTGGCGGCGGCGCTGGTGCTCGGTGCCGTCGTCGCCCCGCCGGACGCGGTGTCGGCGCAGGCGATCGGCCGCCGGGTGGGGCTGCCGCGCCGACTGATGACGTTGCTCGGCGGCGAGAGCCTGCTGAACGACGCGACAGCCCTGACCGCGTTCCGGGTGGCTCTGGCCGCCGCCGTCGGTGCCACGGCCTCGTTGTGGGAGGGTCTGTCGACCTTCGCGATCGCCGCGGTCGGAGGTCTGGTGATCGGGCTCGCCGTCGGCTACGCGGTGACCTGGCTGCGGCAGTGGTTGACCGACCCGCCGATGGAGACCGCGATCGGCCTCATGGTGCCGTTCGGCACCTACTACATCGCCGAGGAGGCGCACGCGTCGGGCGTGATCGCGGTGGTTGTGGCCGGGCTGTTCCTCGGTCAGCGGTCGGTGCGGATGGGGTATGCGACCCGCCTGCAGGACGACGCGGTGCGCAAGTCGATCGACGCCGTCCTGGAGTCCTTCGTGTTCCTGCTCATCGGCCTGCAGCTGCCGTTCCTCATCCGCGGGCTCGCCGGCGAGTCCTGGGTGCAGGTGGCGATCGACGCCGCCCTGGTGTTGACCGCGACGATCGTGGCGCGTTTCCTCTGGGTCTATCCGGCCACCTACCTACCTCGGGTGCTGTCGTCGAAGATCCGTGAACGCGAGGAACGTCCGACGCCACGCGCGGTGTTCATCGTCGGCTGGGCGGGTATGCGGGGCGTGGTGTCGTTGGCCGCGGCGTTCGCGATCCCGCTGATGACCGATGACGGCGGGGCGTTCCCGGCCCGTGCCGAGATCCTGTTCCTCACCTTCGTCGTGGTGGTCGGCACCCTGCTGATCCAGGGCACCTCGCTCGGGTGGATGATCCGCAGGCTCGGTGTCGCCGGGGACGATGCGGCCCGGGACCGGCTGGCGTATGCGGGTGCGCAGGACCGGGCGTCGCGGGAATGCGAGCGACGGCTCGACGAGATGGCCGCGGACCTGCCGGAGAAGGACACCCGCCGACATCAGGTGATGATGTTGCGCAAATGGGTGACCACGCAACGCAATGTCGGATGGGAGGAACTCGGTCGCGGCCCCGAGGACATCGGCGAGAGCCCGACGGCCGCCGGCAATCGGATGCGCTTGGAGCTGTTGCAGATCCAGCGGGCGGTGTTCATCGACGAGCGCGACGCCGGCCACATCGACGACGAGGTGCTCCGCACCGCGCTGCGCCGCCTGGACTTCGCCGAGGGTCAGATGGACCGCGAAGTCGAGTAGGCATCGCGATGCCTACTCGAGCAGTCACCCGTCTCCGGCCTCCTGCTGATCGAGTAGCAGCGAACGCAGTGAGTCGCGTATCGAGATCACTTTCTGAACAAGAGGTCTCGATACGGCACCTCGCCTAGCGGCTCGGCACCTACTCGACCAGCGGGCGGTCACTCGACCAGCGGGCTGGGCTACTCGACCAGCGGGCGGTCACTCGACCAGCGGGCGAGGCTACTCGACCAGGCGTCGGGCTGCGTAGACCACAGTCTCCTCGGTCCGCCCGCGCAACGTCGTGGCCTCCTGGCGCTCCCACGCGTCGGCCTCACCGCCGGCGGCGTCGATGGCGCGCGCTGAGGCCAGCGGGCGGGTCGGGTCGCGCTTGGCCAGCTCCGACAGCCGCGCGCTCTCGTTGACCGGATCGCCGATCACCGTGTATTCGAAACGTTCGATGGCCCCGACGTTTCCGGCGACCACCGGCCCATAGCTGACGCCGATGCCGGCGGAGATGTCGGGCACTTCGGCCCCCAGGCGTGACGAGATCTCGCGCGCGGCGGACAGCGCGGCACCGCCGGCGTCGTCGAGATCGATCGGCGCACCGAAGATGGCCAGCACGGCGTCGCCCTCGAACTTGTTCACCAGGCCCTGTCGCCGCTCGACGGCCGCGACGATCACCGCGAAGAACCGGTTGAGGATCTCGACCACCTCGGTCGGAGAGCGCCCGGCGGCGAGCGTCGTCGAACCGATCACGTCGACGAACACCACGGCAACCGTGCGCTCGACGCCGCCGAGCTCCGGATCACGTTGCAGCGCAGCCGCGGCAACGTCACGGCCGACATGCCGGCCGAAGAGATCCTGCAGCCGCTCACGTTCCCTCAGTCCGGTCACCATGCGGTTGAACCCCACCTGCAGGTCGCCGAGTTCGGTGCCGTCGTAGACCACGAGGTCGACGTCGACGTCGCCGTCCTGGACCCGTTTCATCCCCGACCGCACACTCCGGATCGGCCCGGTGACACTGACACTCGACAGCACGGTCAGGATGAGCCCGGTCCCCAGCGCGATCACCGCCAGCACGGTGACACCGATGAACAGGTCGAGTTTGTCGGTGTCGTCCCGGAAGAGCCCGAACAGCACCACGAGCAGGATGCCGCTGATCGGGATCGCGGAACCGACCAGCCACGACACCAGCGACCGCGCCCGGACACCGCTGCGTTTGCGGCGCCCGTACCCCGCGCTGATCACCTCGGCGAGCACCGGCCGCAACGCGAACTCGACGAGCAGATACGAGTTGGCCACCACGACAACGCCACTGAGCGTGATCACGAAGAAGATCTTCGGGATCAGCGCGGGGTCGATGACCCCGTACATGATCGTGAACATCACGGTGGCGACGCCCCACAGAATCCCCTGGATGGCGACCAGACGCCACGGCGCACGTTGGGTACGACGCGCATCCCGCGCGGTCGGCTCCTGACCGCGGATCGCCCAACGCAGGTCCCGGACCACCACCACCGTGCCGAGACCGATCCCGATGACGAACGCGGTCACCACGTAGACGGGCAGCGCGATGAAGTTCACCCACCACAACCGTGCCTGGAACACCGACGGCTGCGGAATACCCACCGACGTCAACAGGATCGCGATGGCGGCACCGAACAGATTGGCGACGACGATCATCGCGGTCAGCAGCGTCTGGATGCGGATGCGCTGACGGAACGAACTCTCGTCGGCGGAACCGAGCAGGATCGACCCGTAGTCCCTGCTGTCCCGTGTCGCCATTCCCTCCCCCGCCGGACCGTTCCGGCTAGACGATCTCGCGACGCACGATGGTCTGATCTCGTCCCGGCCCGACGCCGACGCACGAGACATGAGCTCCGGCAAGCTCTTCCAGTCGAAGGATGTAGTCCTGAGCGTTCTTCGGGAGATCCTCGAAACGCTTGCACTGCGAGATGTCCTCCCACCAGCCGGGCATCTCCTCGTAGATGGGCTTGGCGTGGTGGAACCCGGTCTGGGTCATCGGCATGTCCTCGACACGTTCGCCGTCGACGTCGTAGGCCACGCAGATGGGCACCGTGTCCAGGCTCGAGAGCACGTCGAGTTTGGTGAGGAAGTAGTCGGTGATGCCGTTGACCCGGGTCGCATAGCGCGCGATGACCGCGTCGAACCAGCCGCAGCGCCGCGCCCGGCCGGTGGTGACGCCCACCTCGCCACCGGTCTTGGCCAGGTAGTCGCCCCATTCGTCGAACAGCTCGGTCGGGAACGGCCCCGACCCGACACGGGTGGTGTAGGCCTTGAGGATGCCGAGCACGGTGGTGATCTTGTTGGGCCCGATACCCGCGCCGACAGCGGCGCCACCGGCAGTCGGATTGGACGACGTCACGTACGGATAGGTCCCGTGGTCGACGTCGAGCAGGGTGCCCTGCGAACCCTCCAGCAGCACGGTCTCGCCGCGCTCGAGGGCCTGGTTGAGCAGCAGCCGGGTGTCGGCGATGCGGTGCTTGAATCCCTCGGCCTGGCCCAGCACCTCGTCGACGACCTGCGCCGGATCGAGCGCACGACGGTTGTAGATCTTGACCAGGATCTGGTTCTTGAGTTCGAGGGAGGCCTCGACCTTCTGCGCGAGGATCTTCTCGTCGAGGACGTCGGCGACCCGAACACCCACGCGGGCGATCTTGTCCTGGTAGCACGGACCGATTCCGCGGCCGGTGGTGCCGATCTTCTTGTTGCCGAGGAACCGTTCGGTCACCTTGTCGATCGCCACGTGATACGGCATCAGCAGATGCGCATCCGCCGAGATCAGCAGACCCGACGTGTCGACGTCGCGGTCCTCGAGACCGCCCAGCTCGGTGAGCAGCACACCGGGATCGACGACCACGCCGTTGCCGATGACGTTCTGCACGCCGGGGGTGAGGATGCCGGAGGGGATCAGGTGGAGGGCGAATGTCTCGCCGTTCGGAAGGACAACCGTGTGACCTGCGTTGTTGCCGCCCTGATAGCGGACCACCCATTGCAGTTTCCCGCCGAGCAGGTCGGTTGCCTTGCCTTTGCCCTCGTCGCCCCACTGGGCCCCGATAAGCACGATCGCGGCCATGGTCGGTTACTCCTTTGAGTTGGCACGCTGAACAACAGGCCAACCCTACTTGTTCATGAGCGTGGATACGCTATCGGTGTGTCGATTGCGCTGATCTCGCAGGCTTCGTCCTCCGACGACAAGAAGGCCATCCGGGCCTCGGTGACCGCAGCCCTGGACGACGCCGGGGTCACTCGGCTGATCGTGGAACCCCGGGTCGCGGAACGGGTGGCACCGACGATCGCCGACGAGTCCGATACCTTTTTCGCCCACGTACTGGCCGCCCTCATGGTCCTCGAACGCCTCGACATCGAGGTGGCGTTCGTCTCGCCGGAGGCGACCCCTGCCACCAAGCGCTACGGGCTGCCTCACGGTCCGGCCGCGCGTGCACTCGCCGACCACGGCGCCGCGCCGACGACACCGCTCATCCGCGACGACGCCGCGACCGTGGTGGTGGGCCGCGCCCGCCATCTCGGCGCCGACGGCGCGAAACTGCACGGCGAGACCTATGTCGACAACCAGCGGTTGTTCACCGGCGAGGTGCGCTCGGTGCTCATCGAACCGCTTGCACAGGAACCCGGGCTGCGTGCGCAGGTGGAGCGCCTGCTGCTTCCGGGACGCTGGTACCAGGGCCGGGCGGCGCAGACCGGGGGCACCAACATCGTCGTGGAGCGTGAGGGCGTGGTGAATCAGCGCGTGCTGAAGCGGTCGACGTTTTACCGGCATCATGTGGACATGAAACTGGTACGCCCATGACCTTCGGAGCCAACAGCCCGCACCGTCACCCGGCTGCGCCGACGACCCGTGAGATCCTGCGCGCCATCCGGCCCGGGTGGATCTTTCTCGGACTGGTCGTCGCGGCGATCGCCGGCGGCTGGCTGGTCGCCGGATCGGAGCCCGGCCGCAACCTGGAATCGGTCGGCGGCACACTGCTGCTGGTGCTGGCCGGGTGGGTGATCTCGCTGTGCCTGCACGAGTTCGCGCACGCGGTCACGGCATTCAGGTTCGGCGACCGCAACGCCGAGCTGCGCGGCTATCTCACGCTGAATCCGTTGCGCTACACCCACCCCGGGCTCTCGATCGGTTTACCCCTGCTGATCATCCTGTTGGGCGGCATCGGCTTTCCCGGAGGTGCGGTCTACGTGAACCAGCACGGATTCACTCGCGCCCAACGCACGATCGTGTCGCTGGCCGGCCCGGTGACCAACGCTGCGCTCGGTGCGATCCTCCTGGTGGTCGTCCGGTTCGCCTCGCCGGATGCTTTCGGCACGTACGGTTTCGGTGGCGTCCTCTACGTCGACCGCGGCTTCAATCTGTGGGCGGCGCTGTCGATGCTGGCGTTCCTGCAGATCACCGCGGCGGTGCTGAACATCCTGCCGGTCCCCGGTTTCGACGGGTACGGAGCGATCGAGCCGTATCTGTCGGACCAGACGCGTGCGTCGGTGAGCAAGATCGCGCCGTACGGCTTCCTCATCGTGTTCGCGCTGCTGTTCATCCCGTTCCTCAACCGCGCCTTCTTCGACCTCATCTACTGGCTGTTCGGCCTGTCCGGGGTGCCCAGCGCGCTGGCCTCCTACGGCTGGAATCTGTTCGTGTTCTGGCGGTAGAGCCGCGAGACCGATTGCGGCAGGTCGCCGGGGGTCGCCGTGACCGGGTCGTCGTAGGCGACACGCATCGGGATGTGCCCGGTCCAACCCGACGCCTCGGCCGATCCCGGCCCACCCGAGCGCGCCTTGGCCAGCCACTGTCCGTCGACGATGGGCAGCGCGAGAATCGTCGTCGAGGACAGTTCTTTCCGGGTGTGGTCACGCACCTCGGCGCTGCGGCCCGGCAGGATCGCGTCGGAGAAGATGTCGAGGGCGCGCGCGGCGTCGTCCGCGTCGATCCGATGCAGCGTTCCGCGGACCACCGCCGATCGGTAGTTCACCGAGTGGTCGAAGAGAATGTCGGCGACGACGAGGCCGTCCACGAGGAACGCGGTGAAGGTCACGGGCGCTCCCGCAGCGACGTGACGCAACGCGCCCGCGCCGGACGATCCGTGGATCAGCAACCGATCCCGGTCCCGCGCGGCGAGCATCGGCACCGACCACGGCAGACCGTCGTCGGTGACCGTGGCCAGCACCCCGACCCGCGCCTCGTCGAGGACCTCGTCGAGCAGTGCGCGGTCACCGCCGCGGTCGGGTTTGCGGGTCAGCGTCGAGAGCGCGTCATCGGACATGGCAGACAGCATGGCGGGTCCGCCGGTCGATTGTCAGCAGGTTTTCGGCCGGCGGATCACGCCGGTTCGCCGGGTCACCACTGCAGCTCGTCGCGGCAGCGTCGCTGGACCTCCTGCGGGTCGACCTGAATGGTGGCGTGTTCGAGGCCGTGGCGGGCCATCACCGCCTGCGCGGCGGTCAGCACGTCGCTGTTGGAACCGTCGCTGTCGAGGTGCACCGTGGCCACGTCCATCCCGGTGGTGAGCGACCAGACATGGAGATCGTGGACGTCGTCGACGGCGGGGATCGCGGCGAGCTCCTTGCGTAGGGCGTCGACGTCGACGTGGGCGGGTGCCTGCTGATTGAGGATGCGCATCGCGTCCAGTGCCAGCCGCACTGCGCGCGGCACCACCCAGATCGCGATGAGCACCGCGACCACGACGTCGGCGTATCCCCACCCGGTGGTCAGCGCGATGACACCGGCGATCAGGACGCCGACGCTGCCGACGGCGTCGGCCAGTACCTCGAGATAGGCACCGCGGACCGCGATCGACTCCTGCGAATCGGCTCGTAGCAGCAGCATCATCGCGACGTTCACGGCCAGGCCGATCAGCGCGACCACGATCAGGGTGAGGCCGGGCACTTCCGGATGTGTGCCGAGTCGCCGGATTGCCTCGTACAGGACGAACGCAGCGACGCCGATCAGCAGCACGGCGTTGGCGACCGCGGTGAACACCTCGGCGCGATGCCAGCCGAAACTGCGGTCGTCGGTGCTCGATCCGTGCTTGGCCAGCAGCAACGCGACGAGGCCCATCATCAGGGCGACGACGTCGGTGAGCATGTGTCCGGCGTCGGCGATCAAGGCCAGAGAGTTGACGACGAGGCCGGTGGTCAGCTCGACGACGAAGTAGGCACCGATGATCGCGACGGCGACAGCCATCGGCCAGATCCGGCGGTTCGACATTGAGCCGGCCGGCTCGGCATGCGTGTGTGAATGTGAGTGACCCATCGTGGGGCCAATATATGCAGACTTTCGCATATATGACAAGGGCCGTTCGGCCCAGCGGAACGGCGGGCTCAGCGCAGTGTTGCGGCCGCCGACGACCGGCGCAGACCGGCAACCATCAGCATGTCGATGAGCAGTGATCGCAGCTCGGCCATGACCGCGGTTTCCGACAGTGAGCTGTCCTCGACCAGTTCCGCCTTGGCCTTCCGTGCGATGGTGCGAAGCACGCGCGCGGCGTCGGCGGGGTCGGGCTCCTCGCCCGGTTTCGCGATCATCATCGCGCGGAGCACCTCGAACGCCTCACCGACGTCGGCGATGATCTCGATCATCTCGGGGTTCAGCGGCTCGCCGCGTTGGGTCATCCCCAGCGCGCGTCGTGCGATGACCCGGAAGTTGCGGACTGCGTTGTCGATGGGATCAGCGGTCGCCGAGATCCGTTGGAGTCGCTCACGCGAATTCCAGTAGAGCGGCGAGATGTTGCTGACCTCCCGGCCTCCGCGCATGTCGGCGCGCATCGTGTTGATCGCCTCCTGCGTACCGCGCGCGACCTCGAGAGCGGCGAACACCTCGGGTTCGTTCATGTCACGCAATCCGCCGGCGAGGCGTCGGGCGGCGTCACGCATGGTGGCGAGTACCCCGGCGGCGTCTCGTCGGGCCCGGTGCGCGGGGTTCACCGGGATCAGTGCGCCGATGACGATGCCGATCACCCCGCCGATCAGGGCGTCGATCGCCCGATGGAAGCCACCGACCCCGCCGGGCGGCAGCAGGGTGGCCACCAGCGCCGCCGACGACGCCGCCTGCATCGGGATGAGTGGACCGTCGTCGAGGAACACCGCGACCGCCATCGCCAGCGCGACCACCACGATGATCTGCCACGCTCCGGAACCGATCACGGAGATGAGCAGATCGCCGACGAGGATGCCGATCGTGACGCCTGCGACCAGTTCGACCGTCCGGCGCCACCGCTTGCCCAGCGACAACCCCAGGGAGATGACCGCCGCGATGGGGGCGAAGAACGGCTGCGGATGGCCGAAGACGTGGACCGCCACCCACCAGGCGACGCCGGCGGCGAGCGAACACTGTGCGATCGGGACCAGAGACAGCCACAGTCGACGAACGCGTCGCCGCACGGGTGCCGGCAACGCGTTCAGGCGCGTGCGCAGCCAGTCGGTCAAGCCAATCCGAGGTGCTGCGCCGCGGTGGGATCGCTGTCGTTGAGAAGGTCCAGGCAGCGCAGGTATTCGTCCTCTTCGCCGACCGCCTGGGCGGCCCGGGCCAGCGCCCCGACGCACCGCAGGAAGCCCTGGTTGGGTTCGTGGCTCCACGGCACCGGCCCGAAGCCCTTCCATCCATGACGACGGAGCTGGTCGAGCCCACGGTGATAGCCGGTGCGGGCGTAGCCGTAGGCCTCGATCACCTTCCGGACGTCGGCGCCGCCGTCAGAGGCGTCGAGCGCGGCGTCGGCCAGATATGCCCAGGCGATCGACGCGGTGGGGTGCGCCGCCGCGGTCTGCGCCGGATCGGCGCCGTTGAGCAGGTCCGATTCGGCCTCGTCGTCGCCGGTGAGCAGCACCGGCTGCGGGCCCAGGAGGTCTCCGAAGGAAGTCATCGTCCTATTGAATCACCCTGGCGCCGGTCGGGTCTTCGACCAGCCCCGACCCCGCTGTACACCGGCCCGGTCGGCGGGCCGTGGTTCGACTCGGTCACTTCGGCGCCCACCGAGTGCTGTATCCGGTGCGCATTCGCTAGGGTGAATGACGCGATCGGCCACGACGCAAACCCACACGGCGGAGTCGTCACGAACTCACCGACGCCGATCAGATCCAATCCGGGGAAGCGGGGTGTACACGACGATGCCTCCATCGCGAGATGAACAGGGCTCGTTGGTCGGACGCGCCCTGCATGCATGGCGCAATCGCAACAACGACCACGCGGCCCGAACCGGCCGCCGTGGACCGGACGATTCCTGGGTAGACAGTACGAAGGGCGACGACGCAGCGGTGACAGACGCGACGAACACAGACGATGTGACCGGTCCTGTATCGGACGACGAGAAGCACGTCGGCGGAGCGGATGTCGACCAGGCAGGCGCCGACACGGACGGCGCCGAGGCCAACAGTGCCGAGGCCAACAGTGCAGAGGCCAACGGTGCCGCCGACACCATGAGCACCGACGACGAGCCGACCGGGACCGTCGCGGCCGATGGCGACCAGGCAGAGGGCGACACGGCAGAGGGCGACACGGCAAACGCAGACACGGCAGAGGGCGACGCAGCAGACGCCGACACCGCGGATGACGACTCCCGGACGACCTCGGAATCGGACGCCGACGGGCCGCACGACACCGACATCGCCGAATTGCACGACGAGTCCCCGTCGGATCCGGACACGAGCGGCATCGAGACCGGCACCGACAACACCGACGACACGAACGCGGACCTCGCGCCGGCCGAGGACTCCGACGTCACCGACGCAGCGGCGGATGCCACGGACGCCCACACCGCTGACGCCGACACCGCTGAAGCCGACGACAGCCCGGCGGAAGCCGTCGAGAGCCCGGAGCCGGCCGAAGCCGTACGACCCAAGCCGAAGGGCGGGCTCGGGATCGACTCGTCCACCAAGGTCATCCGTCGCCAAGATCTGCCCGACACCGCCGATCTGGCCGACCTCGACAGCATCGACGCACTGTCTGGCGACGACAGCGGCGAAGCAACCGACGAAGAACCCGACGAGTCGGTGTCGACGCACCCGAAGCCCGGCGGCAGTGCCAACCCCACCGATTCGGCGACCACGGTCATTCGCCGCGACGACCTCCCCGACGCCGACGAGCTCGACGATCTGTCGGAGATCAACGCGCTCGGTGCCGGGGTCGCCGGGGCCGCCGCCACCGCCGCGCCGGACGAAGCCGACACCACCGACACCACGGACACGACCGACTCGACCGACGAATGGGTCGATGTCGACGAGCCCGCATCGGCCGACGACACGAAATCCGCCACCGAGAACGACACGGTTACCGGCGGCGACGAGACCGAGGACGATTCGGAATCGGGCTCGACCAAGGTCCTGCCGGCAACAGCCGGCGCCGCCGCCACCACCGCCGCGGCCACCACGGCCTCGCAGGGCTGGTCCACGACCGCGCACAAGCCCGAGGTCATCCGCGGCAAGGACGAGACATCCCAGTCGAAGGCGAAGTCCAGCGGCCGTCGTCGTCTGCCGTGGATCATCGGTGCCGCGGTGATCGTGCTGATCGCCGTCGTCGTCGGTGGGGTTTTCGCGTACCTCAACCTGCGGCCACCGGCTCCCGCCGACGAGGCGGCCGACGCCGCCGAGAAATTCTCCACCGCGCTCTATGAGGGCGACCTGGAAACGCTGCGGTCGGTGACGTGTGGTGAGCGCAACCAGTTCTACCAGTCGATCAGCGACTCGGATTTCCAGAAGATCTACGACGGGCAGAAGAGTCGCGACGAACTGATCCGCGTCGACGACGTCAAGGCCGTCAAGGTGACCGGCGACGGAAGTCAGGCCGTGGTCGAGGTGTCGGCGGTGCACAGCACGAACCCGAACGACCCCATGACCGTGACGATCAATCTGCAGAAATCCGGCGACCAATGGAAGGTGTGCACTCCTCAGTGACCGGAAACGGACCCACTACCCGTCTGTCACACAGCACGTCCACGCAGGCACATGGCCCGTCCACCCAGGCCGGCTCGTCCACACAGCGCAGTACGGCCACACACGGCAGCTCGTCCTGGGTCCACCATCGGCCCGGGATCGAGATCCCCCCGGCCGAGCCGATCGAGGCCCGCGGCGCCTACTACGAGGCACCGACCCGCCCGTTGCGGATCGACGCGCCGACGGGACGCTACGCCCCCGCACCGCGCCCCACCCGGCGACGCCGTGTCGATCCCCCGGTCGTGCTCGCGGCGCTCGTCATGATCGCACTCGCCGTCGGCGTCATCGTCGGTCTCGCCACCCTCTGACCAACCAGAGCCAGGCCTGCGCCGACAGAACCCGAACACGCGCCGACAGAACCCGGAATCTCGCCGACAGAACCCCAGCTCCCACCGACAGCACCCCAACTCCCGCCGACAGAACCCGAAATCTCGCCGACAGAACCCCAGCTCCCACCGACAGCACCCCAACTGCCGCCGACAGAACCCGAAATCTCGCCGACAGAACCCCAGCTCCCACCGACAGCACCCCAACTGCCGCCGACAGCACCCCGAAACGCCGACAGCACCCGGCGATGACCGGGTGCTGTCGGAAGATCTCGAAGGTCAGGCGGTGATGGACTTGCCCACCGACTTGAGGTCGGTGCAGGCCTCGATGACCCGCTCGGACATCGACGTCTCGGCCTTCTTCGACCAGACGCGGGGGTCGTAGACCTTCTTGTTGCCCACGTCGCCGTCGACCTTCAGAACACCGTCGTAGTTCGAGAACATGTGCCCGGCGATCGGGCGGGTGTAGGCGTACTGGGTGTCGGTGTCGACGTTCATCTTGACCACGCCGTAGCTGAGCGCTTCCTCGATCTCGCTCTTCAGCGAGCCGGAACCACCATGGAAGACGAAGTCGAACGGCTTCGATCCGTCGGCCAGACCGAGCTTCTTGACCGCAACCTCCTGGCCGGTGTTGAGCACGTCGGGGCGCAGCTTCACGTTGCCGGGCTTGTAGACGCCGTGCACGTTGCCGAAGGTCGCGGCGAGCAGGTAGCGATTGCCCGTGTCGCTGGCGCCCAGCGCCTCAAGGGTCTTCTCGAAGTCCTCCGGCGTGGTGAACAGCTTGTCGTCGATCGCGGCCTCGACGCCGTCTTCCTCGCCGCCGACGACACCGATCTCGATCTCGAGGATGATCTTCGCGGCGCCCGCCTTGGCGAGCAGATCCTTGGCGATCTCGAGGTTCTCGGCCAGCGGGACCGCGCTGCCGTCCCACATGTGCGACTGGAACAACGGGTTCTTGCCCGCGTCGACGCGCTCCTGGGATATGGCGAGCAGCGGACGGACGTAGGTGTCGAGCTTGTCCTTGGGGCAGTGGTCGGTGTGCAGACCGATGGTCACGTCGTACTTCGCGGCGACGACATGGGCGAACTCGGCAAGCCCGACGGCACCGGTCACCATGTCCTTCACACCGAGGCCGGAGCCGAACTCGGCACCGCCGGTGGAGAACTGGATGATCCCGTCACTGCCGGCGTCAGCGAAGCCCTTGATGGCGGCGTTGATCGTCGACGACGACGTGCAGTTGATCGCCGGGAACGCGTAACCCCCCTTCTTGGCCTTGTCGAACATTTCCGCGTACTGCTCTGGGGTAGCAATGGGCATGTCACGTCCTCCAACCGGATAAGGCTTTCGCGTCCTGCGAGTCGGTCACTCCCGTTCAGTATGTCAAGTCCGCTGCGTCGGCGTGCAACGCCCGGTACGTTCAGCAAATTCGATGTCAGCGGCACCGACGTGTCCTTTATGACCGATTTGCCGGGCGTCCGTACCATGGCCGGTGATGTCTGCGAATCCTCCGGTGAGCACCACCCCCGACAAGTCCCGTACCGAAGAAGGCCGTCCCGATTCCGCCGGACCGCCCACCACGCCGCCCCCACGGCCGACCGCCGCCGCATTCGGGGCGAACCTCGCGCGCGGCGCGCTCATCGGTGCTGCCGAGACCGTGCCGGGTGTCTCCGGAGGCACGGTTGCGCTCGTCACCGGCGTCTACGGCCGGCTGATCGGCTCGGCGAAACACCTCGTCGACCTGCCGAGAGCAGTGGTCTCCGGCGAATGGCGCTCGGCTGTTCGGCGCATCGACTGGTGGCTGCTGGTCCCGATCGGGCTGGGCATGGCCGTCATGGTGGCGACGATCGCCGGCGTGATGGAGGAGTTCGTCACCGAGCAACCGGTCTACTCCCGCGCCCTGTTCATGGGCATGATCGCGATGTCGGTGGTGGTCCCGTTCCTCGAGATCTCCCCGGGCGCACTCACCTCCCGACGCGACAAGACCAGAGCGTTCGGCGTGTTCGCAGTCGCGGCGATCGCTGTGTTCGCACTGACGTCGCTGCCACGCTCGGAGATCGTCGATCCGCCGCTCCTGCTGGTATTCGCCGTCGCGGCGGTGGCCGTCTGCGCCCTCGTGCTGCCGGGAGTGTCCGGGTCGTTCTTCCTACTGGTGGTCGGGGTGTACGCGCCGACCATGGCCGCCGTCGACTCCGTCGATCTCGCCTACCTCGCGACCTTCGCGCTGGGGGCGATCGTCGGCCTGGCGTCGTTCGTGCGAATTCTCGAACGTTTGCTGGCCAACCACCACACCACGGCGATGGTCGCGGCGGGCGGTTTGCTGCTCGGTTCGTTGCGGGCGCTGTGGCCGTGGCAGACCGACGACGGCGGCGTGCTCGGGGTGGGTGCGGACTGGCCGGGGGCGCTGGGCCTGTTCCTGATCGGGGCCCTGCTGGTGGGGGTCGTGGTGGTCCTGCAGCGACGCCGGTTCACCACCGACACCGATGGCCTGTCACCTGGTGAAATGGGTTCGCGGGTCGCTGCCCGGTAGTCTGAGGCGTCGTGATCGACTCCGCGCTCGTCCAGACCACGACAAACGTCGCCCTCATGCCGGGATTTCTCGACCCGGTGACCCTGCTCGGCTACTTCGGTGCCTGGGCGTTCTGGGGCCTGCTGCTCGTGATCATGGTCGAGTCCGGAATCTTGTTCCCGGTGCTCCCGGGCGATTCGTTGCTCTTCGTGGCGGGCATGGTCGTCGCCGCGGGTGGCAAGGAGGGCATCGACAAGTTCGCGTCCCTCTGGCAACTGCTGATCTTCGTCCCGATCGCCGCCATCATCGGCGGACAGATCGGGTATTGGATCGGCCGCTACGTGGGCACCAGCATGTTCAAACCGGATGCCCGCTTCCTCAAGGAGCGCTACCTCGTCGAGGCGCACGAGTTCTTCGAGAAGCGTGGACCGATCACCATCTTCCTGGCCCGCTTCGTGCCCATCGTCCGCACGATCGCTCCGATCGTCGCCGGCGCCGCCCGAATGAAGTACTCGATCTTCTTCATCTACAACGTCGCCGGCGCCATCGTGTGGGGTGCCGGCATCGTGCTCCTCGGCTATTGGCTTGGCCGGTTCGAATTCGTCCAGAACCTGATCGAGCCGATCTTCATCTTGATCGTTCTGCTGTCGGTGCTGCCGATGTTCATCGAGTGGTACCGCCGTCGTCGGGTGGCCAAGAAGTCACCGGACGCAGCCCTGACGACGTCCACCGAGACCACCGACACCGTCTGATCCATCCCGCACGGTGGCGTTGCGGGCCGTGGCCGCGCATCGCCGCTATGGGCGCGCTGCGTATGCCGCGGCGAGGTCGATCCGCAGCCAGCCGCCGTTCGGCCCGGCCTGATCGAGCGGATAGCCGGCGTCTATCGACGTGCGGCGCAGGATGTCGAGCCGCTGGGCGTCGGAGAGCCCGGGGAATCGACTCTTCAGCAACACGGCCGCCGCCACGGGGATCTGATTGCGCTGCCCGGGCGCCACCTTTGCAAATCCGTAGGTCATCACCTGACGATGCTCGGCGACAGCCTGCCGGGTGGTCAGGTACGGCGTGTCGCGGGCGATGAACTGTGCGACGGGCATGCCGACGGCGCGTTGCAGTTGTGTGCGCAGCTCTGTCCCGGCGTCTGCGATCAGCGCGGCGAATCGCGGGTCGCTCAACCGGGCGGTGGCGATGTCGGTGCCCATGATCCGGCCGCCCATCACGTCGAGCGGATAGTGCACACCCAGCACGATGCGGCCACGGCCGATCTCCCCCGCACGGGCGATGATCTGCGGCCCCAGTTCGGGCAACCAGTAGGCGAGCAACGCGCCCTTCCAGTAACCCATGTTCGCGTGGCCCGACGGATATGAGCCGTTGCCCTCGAGCTCGGCGTAGAGGTGGCCGCCCGGGCGGTCGTAGCGCCGGATGGTGTTCGGCGCGACGACGAACGGACGTGGGTTGTTGTACAGCTGCTTCTCGAGAAGGGTGGTGCCCAGCGGGAGGCCCGCACGCGCGGTGTCGCCACCGACGAGCGCCTGCACTTTGGGGAGTGTGCCGTCGGCGAGGAGGGTGCGGAACACCGGACCGAGCTTCGCACCGAGGGCGTCCGAGAGCGAGATGAGCCGGTCGTCGTAGTTGATGGCGATGGCGTCCGCCTGCTGCTGCGCGGTCGCGGAGTTGTTGATCCGCTGCACCTTCTGCAGGTTCGCGGCCATGATCGACGGATGGGTGGCGCGCAGGTCGGCGAACCCGTCCAAGACCGGCAGATAGGTGCCCGACGGCGGGACGTCCGACGCATAGGGCCCGACCAGTTGAGCGGTCGTGAACCCGGTGCTCGTGGCGGTCGGCACCGCGACTGCAGCCCCACCCCCGACGAACCCGAGCATGACGATCAGTGCGGTCAGAACTGTGGGGAACACCAGGCGCAGGCGCGAAGTCGACACGGAGCAACACTCTTCCGCCCTACGCACCGATGGCGCAAGTGGTCACGCCGCGGCCACCCGACCGTCACGCATCGTTCCTCCGCCGGACTACTCCTTGTCCGGGTCGATCTCACCGTTGTCGAGTCGCTCCTGGATCTCGCCCGCCCGAAGGATCGCCGCACCGATCTCCTCGGCCATCACGTGCGCCGCCGACTGCCAGGCGACTGCTCGAATCCGTTCGAGGTTCGCCTCGAGGTCCTCGATCGTGCCCTGGTACAGGTGCCCACGCTCGGACAGCCACTTCACCACATGCCGCTCACAGAGGTCCCGCAAGCTCGATCGCATGGCGTCTGCCGACCACCGACTCAATTCGAAATCGCTTCCCAGTGTGAACATTTCGAGCGCACCACGGAGCTGCGGCACACTCGCGGCGAACCAGACCTTACGTCCGTCCGGCGTCGTCCGACGCTCGAGATAGCCACTCGAGACGAGCGCGGGCACCTGATCCGGATACGCATCTCCGAGTAGGTCCGCGAGTTCCCCCTCATCGAGCTCTCGGTTCGAGGTGGCCAGCCACGCGGACCCGGCGACGGCCGGCCCGAGGAGATCGACGACCCTGCTCTGCGACTCCCCGGAATCCCCCAACACTGTGCGGATCGTCTGCAGACGTAGTCCACGACCTTGCAGCGCAGCGATCGACCGGAGACGTTCCAGGTGCTGCGACCCGTAGACCGCCTGCCCGCCCTTGCGCAGGGGACGCGGTAGCAGACCCTCGGACTGGTAGTACCGGATCGTCCGCGCGGGCACCTCGGCCACCTTCTCGAGTTCGGCCAGTGAGAACTCGGCACCCTCGGCGGTGTCATTCGCTGCCATACGTCTCATGAAATCACCTTCAGGTGCCATCGTGCACCGTTGGTCCGAACAACACTTGACAGTGCTGTGTGACTTGTCTTACTGTCGTTTTACAGTTAATACTGTCACACACCAGTGCTGCAGGTTCAAAGATCACCCAAGGAGGTTCCGCAGATGTCGGACGCCCGCCCCAACCCGACGGTCCCGTCGAAGGTCTTCATCACCGGCGCCGGCGGCTTCATCGGCCGCACTCTCGCCGCCCGCCTGCGTGAGCTCGGCGCCACGGTCACCGGCGTCGACCTCGTGGCCAACCCGGCCGAGGGCATCGTCGCCGGCAGCACCACCGACCCGTCGACCTGGGCCCATGCGCTCGAAGGTGTCGACGCGGTGGTCCACACCGCGGCGATCGTCAGCACCGTCGCCCCGGTCGACCAGGCCTGGAAGGTGAACGTGCTCGGCACCAAGAAGGTGCTCGACGCCGCGGTCGGCGCCGGCGTCGGCCGCTTCGTGCACCTCAGCTCGATCGCCGCCTACGGCTGGGACTACCCCGATCACGTCACCGAGGACTACCCGACCCGCGTCACCGGCGGGATCAGCACCTATACCGACACCAAGACGAACTCCGAACTGACGGTCCTCGCCAACGGCAAGCGCGGCATGGAGACCGTCATCGTGCGTCCGGCCGACGTCTACGGCCCCGGTTCGGTCTGGATTCGTGAACCGCTCGCGATGATCAAGAAGAAGCAGATGATCCTGCCCGAGCACGGCTCCGGCGTGTTCGACGTCATCTACATCGACAACTTCGTCGACGCGATGGTCCTGCTGCTCGCCGCCGACGGCGCCGACGTCGACGGCCAGATCTTCAACTTCGGTGAGGAGTTGATCCGCACCTGCGCCGAGTACTTCGGCGAGCTCGCCTCCTGGGTCGCGGGCGGCAAGGTCACGTCGGTGCCGATCAAGGTCGCCGTTCCTGCGCTCGACGCCGTCGGCAAGCTCCAGCGCCGACTGGGCATGAAGAGCGAGTTGGGCCCGGCCCTCATGCACATGTTCAACCGCAAGGTCGTCGTGTCCAACGAGAAGGCGCGCACAGTGCTCGGCTTCAAGCCCGTCGTCTCCTACGAGGAGGGCATGGCACGACAGAAGGAATGGGCCCGCCGCGAAGGACTCATCTGAGCACCCACACAGCTACCGAACGACAGGAAATATCGTGCATCACAACGCAATTGCCGGAGGAAACCGATGAGCACAAAGCGGATGGACACCGCCCGCATCTACCGGATGATGGTCCGCATGCGACTGGTCGACGAGGCCTTCGTCGAGGCTTGGAAGGACGGCCTGGTGCCGGGTGAATACCACTCCGCCCACGGCGAAGAAGGCATCAACGCCGGCGTCCTCGCGCACCTGCACGCCAGTGACACCCTCGCCCTCGATCACCGCAACACCGGCCCGTTCGTCGGCCGCGGCATCGACCTCGAAGCGCTGATGCTCGAGGTGCTGGGATCCGATGAGGGCATCGCCCGCGGCATGGCCGGACACATGCACATCTTCGATCCGGACTCCAACGCCGGCGCGGACGGCATCGTCGGCGCAGGCGGCCCGCTCGCCGTCGGTCAGGCCATCGCGCACACCCGCGCGAATCCGGGCAGTGTCGCGGTCACCTTCCACGGTGAGGCCGCGATGAACCAGGGCATGATGATGGAGGCCTACAACATGGCCGTCGCCTGGAATCTGCCCGTGGTGTTCGTCTGCAAGGACAACAAGTGGGGCATCACCACCTACTCCAGCGACCAGACCGCCGGTGATCCGGTGCAGCGCGCCAAAGGATTCGGCCTGCACGTGGAGACGGCGGCCGGGCACAAGGTGGGCGACGTCCACCGTGCTGCCGGCAAGCTGATCGACCGCGCACGTGCCGGCAAGGGACCCGGGTTCTTGTACGTGACCTGCCACCGGCCCAACGGACATCTCGAGGGCGACCCGCTGGTCGGTCTGCTGCGTCAGCCCAAGCAGCAACTGTCGGTGTGGGTGCCCGAGTTGATGGGTGGGTTCACCAACTCGCAGAGCGGCTCCACCGGCGAGAAGATGCGCGCGATGGTCGGCGTCGGCAAGCGTGCCGGTCGTTTCACCCGAGACATGGCCCTCAACTCCCGCAAGGACCCGGTCCGTCGCGGCCGGTCCCTGGTCGGGGCGGAAGCCGCGGCGACCATCGAAGCCCAGGAACGAGCCGAAGTGCTCGCCACCATCACCGCAGTCCGTGCGCGCGTCGGCAAGCGCCTCGGCTTCGGCGTCACCACAGGAGGAAACCGATGACCATCATGCGCTACGACGAAGCCGTCGACCACGCTCTCGGCCAGGCCATGGCCGCCGATCCCTCGGTCGTCACCTGGGGTGAGGACGTCGAGATCCTGCGCCGCGTGCTGCAGAGCCGCTTCGGCGTGGAGCGGGTGCGCGACACCCCGATCTCCGAGCAGGGCTTCATGTACGCCGGCATCGGTGCCGCCATGGCCGGCCTGCGCCCGGTGGTCGAGCTCTACATGATCGACTTCGGCATGGTCGGCTGGTCGGCGATCGCCAACGCGGGCTCCAAGTTCAAGGACTTCTCCGGCGGCCGCTGGAACGTCCCGATGGTGCTGCGCGCCGGTGTCGGCGGCTGGTATGCCGACGGTGGCCAGCATGAGCAGACCTTCTGGGGCAGCCTCTCCTCCTACCCGTCGACCGAGGTGGTGGTGCCGTCCACGCCGGCCGACGCGGCAGGCCTGATGCTCTCGGCGGTGCAGAGCGACGAGTTCACCGTCTTCCTCACCCCGAAGCTGCTCGACCAGCAGATCCTGGACTACCTCGGTGGCGACCAACGCGACACCCTGGATCTCACCCCCGTGCAGCCGAAGGCAGGCGCCATCGGTGAGGTGCCCGATGTCGTCGCCCCGATTCCGTTCGGACAGGCCGCAACCCGGCGCACAGGTTCCGACATCACGCTGGTGTCGGTCGGTATCGGCGTGCATCGTTGCCTCGAGGCGGCCGATCAACTCGCCGCCGACGGGATCGAGGCCACCGTCCTCGACCTGCGTACCCTCGCCCCGCTCGACACCGAGGCCATCGTCTCCCACGTGGGCCGTACCGGCCGCGTCGTCGTCGCCGATGAGGACTACAGCCGTGGCGGCCTGACCGGCGAGATCGCCGCTCTGTTGCTGGAATCCGGCACCAACGCCCGCTATGCGCGGGTCGCGGTCGAACAGACCATACCCTTCGCGCCGCACCTCGAATATGCGGCACTCCCCAACGCCGAACGCATCGCGGCGGCAGCCAAATCTCTTTCCTGAGGACCGAATCATGACCACAACACTGCCCCTCGTCCAGATCGCGCTCAGTGTGCGCGACGTCCAGCACTCCCAGCGCTGGTACCGCGACATCTTCGGATTCACCGAGTCCGGTGGCACGCACGCCTTCATCCCGCTGCTCGGTTCCGAAGACGTCCAGAACGTGCCGGGTGCCACGAGTGTCTGCTGGTGGATGCTCGACGGCACTCCCGGATTCCAGATGGAGCTCTTCGAGTTCTCCAAGCCGCATCCGAAGCCAGTGCCCGCTGATTGGCGTCCGAGCGACATCGGTTACACCACAGTCGGTTTCCACGTCACCGACTTCGACGCGACGCTCGAGGCACTCGCCCGCCGGAACGTGACCCCGCTGACCGAGCCGATGGGGCTGCTGGGAGCGCGACGCGTCTGCGTCACCGACCCCGACGGTATCCTGCTGGAGATCATGGAAGACGACCCGCGCGTCGCCGGCATGCGACCTCGCCCGAACACCCCGGCAGTCGCCCGGTTCACGACATTGTCGGTTCCCGACCTCGCCGAGGCCCGGCGCACCTGGGTCGACGTGATGGGCCTGCCCGAGGTGGGCCTCGCACTGCATGACGCCGAGCACGAAAAGCTCTGGGGCCTGGCCGGTTCCACCCGTGAGTCGTTCGTCGTCCGCGCCGGTGATGCGTTCCTCGAGGTGGTGCAGTACCTGGATCCGGTCGGCAAGCCCTGGCCGCAGGGATATCACATCAGCGACCTCGGCATCCTCAATGTCGCTCTGGGTCTGCAGGATCGGGAGTCGTTGGACGCGCTCGTCGCGAAGGGGCAGAAGGTCGGCATCGAGCCGAACACCACCAAGGGCACGATCGTCGACAAGGTCTGGTACGCCTCGTACGTCAACGACCCCATGGGCTTCTCGATCGAGTTGCTCTGGCACGGCAGCAAGGGCAAGCGTCGCCCAGTGGACCCACTCGGTCTCCTCGAGCTCGGCTTCACCGCCAAGAAGCCACCGCTCAAGCGGGTGAGCGCCGTCGCCGAGACCACCGCGACCCCCGACCAGGTGTGGGCTGTGCTCGACGATCACGCCACGATGTCCGACTGGACTCCGTTCAAACGCTCCGAGATCCTCAGCGGCGGAGACGCCGACGGCGTCGGACTGATCCGCAAGCTCAGCGGTGGTCCGGCCGGCATGGCGGTCACCGAGCAGATCGTCGCGGCCGAAGCACCCCACCGCATGGAATACACGGCCAAGGGTGCGCCCGGCATGAAGCGCTACTTCAGCCTCATCACCGTCGAGGCCAATCCGTCTGGTGGCAGCACGATCACCTGGGAGGCGCAGTACCGCACCCTCCTGCCGGGGTCGACCCTGATCACCGGCCGGATGGTGCAGATCCTCGCCGATGGTCTGGCTCGCGCTGCAGCGCTGTCGGCCAGCTGACCCCACCCCGGCCCCTGAGGAGCCTCCGAGGATGCGAGGATGCGTCGCCACCCGGCCCCTGAGGAGCCTCCGAGGATGCGAGGATGCGTCGCCACCCGGTCCCTGAGGAGCCTCCGAGCTTGCGAGGATGCGTCGCCACCCGGTCCCTGAGGAGCCTCCGAGCTTGCGAGGATGCGTCGCCACCCGGTCCCTGAGGAGCCTCCGAGCTTGCGAGGATGCGTCACCACCCGGTCCCTGAGGAGCCTCCGAGCTTGCGAGGATGCGTCACCACCCGGTCCCTGAGGAGCCTCCGAGCTTGCGAGGATGCGTCACGAAGGGCCCCCTTCGTGACGGCCCTCCGCTAGCGCTCCGGACCTCCTCAGGGATCGGAAAAAAAGCGAGCGAGCGTCACCACCCCGGTCCCTGAGGAGCCCGCGAGGAACGAGCGAGCGTCACGAAGGGCCCCCTTCGTGACGGCCCTCCGCTAGCGCTCCGGACCTCCTCAGGGATCGGGAAAAAGCGAGCGCTCGCCACCACCCCGGTCCCTGAGGAGCGACCATGCGAGCGAGCGTCACCACCACGGTCCCTGAGGAGCCCGCGAGGAACGAGCGAGCGTCACGAAGGGCCACCCCCACCCGAACAACCCACCCACGAACAGGACTCACACATATGAACCTCACCGACAACCTGCGGCGCACCGCCGAGAACCACCCCGACGTCGTGGCGATCAAGCTGGATGATGCCGAGATCACCTACGCCCAGCTCAGCGGACTCGCGGCGAGAACCGCACGCTGGCTGCGTGATCTCGGTGTGGAGCCCGGCGATCGGGTCGCGGTGTCACTGCCGAACATCCCACACATGCCTGTCCTCTATTACGGAATCCTCTGGGCCGGTGCGGTCGTCGTCCCGATGAACCCGCTCTACAAGGACCGCGAGTTCGCCCACGTCCTCGGTGACTGTGGCGCGAAGGCGTTCTTCGCATGGAACGGCGTGGCAGAACAGGCCGCCAAGGGCGCAGCGGATGCCGGCGTGACCTTCGTCGAGGTCGACCCGGCGACCTTCCTCGGCCAGGTGACATCCCACGCGGCGACCAGGGCGGCCGATCGCGGCGGCGACGACACCTCGGTGATCCTCTACACCTCGGGCACCACCGGCGCACCCAAGGGAGCCGAGCTCACCCACGCGAACATGATCCGCAATGCGGAGGTCTGTGCGAGCGAGCGCCTCATCGGACTGTCCGTCGGCGACATGGTCTTCGGTGGTCTACCGCTGTTCCACGTCTTCGGACAGACCTGCATGATGAATGCGGCGGTACTGACCGGCGCGACCCTGACCCTGCTGCCCCGGTTCGATCCGCAGCGGGCACTGGAGATCATCGAGCGCGACAAGGTCACCCACATGGGCGGCGTGCCGACGATGTACGTCGCGTTGTCACAGTTCCCCGATCGTGACAAGTACGACACCTCCAGCCTGACCCGTTGCGTCTCCGGCGGTTCGGCCCTCCCCGTCGAGGTACTCGCCGCGTTCGAGGAGGCCTACGGCGCCATGGTTCTCGAGGGTTACGGCCTGTCGGAGACCTCACCGGTCGCGTCGTTCAACCACGCCGACCGCGAGCGCAAGCCCGGTTCGGTCGGTCAGCCGGTCGAGGGTGTCGAGCTCAAGCTCGTCGACGCGACGTGGAACGAGGTGCCCGAGGGCACCGACGGCGAGATCGCCATCAAGGGCCACAACGTGATGAAGGGCTACTTCGGCAACCCGGAAGCCACCGCTGCCGTATTGCGCGACGGATGGTTCCGGACCGGTGACATCGGTCGCCGAGACGAGGACGGCTACTACTACATCGTCGACCGCGCCAAGGACATGATCATCCGCGGCGGCTACAACGTGTACCCGCGCGAGGTCGAGGAGGTGCTCTACGGACATCCGGCCGTCGGCAGCGCCGCCGTCGTCGGCATCCCGAGCGAAATGCACGGCGAGGAGGTCGCGGCGGTGATCACCCTCAAGCCGGGAATGTCGGTGACCGAGGATGAGATCCGCGACTTTGCAAAGGAGCGCGTCGCCGCCTACAAGTACCCGCGCGTCGTGCGCATCGTCGACGAGCTGCCGCTCGGCCCGACCGGCAAGATCCTCAAGCGCGAGATCACCGTCTCCTGACGGCCTTTCGGGTTCTTCCGTCGGTTCTACATTCGTCCGCGCACAACTTCGCGAATACGAATCAGGAACCGGCGGAAGGACTCTGAAGGTCGACGCCGGCTACCACGCCTGGCCGAGATCCGCGTGCTGCCGGACCCACGCATGCATCGCGATCCCGGCCGCCACACCGGCATTGATGCTGCGAGTGGAGCCGAACTGTGCGATCGACACGGTGAGGTCGGCGTGGGTCTGGGCATCGTCACTGACGCCCGGGCCCTCCTGACCGAACAGCAGCACACACTCGCGGGGTAGGTCCGCGGTCTCCAGCCGCTGCGCACCGGGCGTGTTGTCGACCGCGACGACGGCCAGCTCCTCAGAACGCGCCCAGGCGATGAGCTCCGCGACCGAATCATGGTGCATCAGATGCTGATAGCGGTCGGTCACCATCGCGCCGCGACGGTTCCAGCGCCGACGTCCGACGATGTGCACCGCCGCCGCCGCGAACGCATTCGCCGTCCGTACGACCGTCCCGATATTGGCGTCATGGGCAAAGTTCTCGATGGCGACGTGGAACGGGTGCCGACGGTCGTCGATGTCGGCGACAATGGCCTCCCGCGACCAGTAGCGGTACGCGTCGACCACGTTCCGCGTATCCCCCTCGGTCAGCAGGTCGGGATCGAACCGCGGGTCGGTCGGCGGGGGTCCGCTGCGTTCGTCGGCCCACGGCCCCACACCCACAACCGGACCCGATCGCGGTTGCCACTCGGTGGGCCCGGACTGATCCGCTCCGGGCTTGTCCACGCCGGAACTTCCCATTTCCGACTCACCCAGCCCGGACTGCTCCACCCCTAGCCCAGTCCGAGGTCGCTCAACCCGAGCAACGAGCGGTACGGCACCCCGAGGGCACCGATCACCTCGTCGGCTCCGGTGGCGCGGTCGACGACGGTGGCCACCCCGATCACCGTCGCACCGGCCTCGCGGGCCGCCTCGACAGCCGCCGACGGCGACGCGCCGGTCGTCGATGTGTCCTCGACGACGAGGACATTGCGTCCGGCGATGTCGGGACCTTCGATGCGGCGCTGCATGCCGTGGGTCTTGGCCGACTTGCGCACGACGAACGAATCGATCTCCCGCCCGGGCGCATGCATGATCGACGTGGCAACGGGATCGGCACCCAGCGTCAGTCCGCCGACGGACTGGTAGTCCCAGTCCGCGGTGAGCTCACGCATCAAACTGCCGATGAGTCGCGACGCCTCGTGATGCAGCGTGGCGCGGCGCAGGTCGACGTAGTAGTCGGCCTCCTTGCCCGAGGACAGCGTCACCCGCCCGTGCACCACCGCGAGTCCGGTGACCAGCTCGGCGAGACGCGAGCGGCCGTCGGCGTTGACGGTGGGCGGGACTGCAGCTGACGAGGACATGTCACGGCTCATTTCTCGGTATCGACTACGGCAATCGGCGGCAACGGTCCGTGACGGTCCGGGTGGTCAACTCTTGCGGTGACGATTCGGCCGGTCCGTGGGCGGCATCGTGCTCGGGGGCATATCGTACGGGCGCGCCGGGCGACCGACTCCCGATGGTGGTGGCGCGGACTCCTCGTCGCGATCGGCCGCAGGCCGCGCACCGGTGGGCGGTTGCGGGGGACGACGAACCGGCATCGGCTGCATGCGACGCCCGGCGGTGGACGGCCCGGACGCCGGGTCCGCGGCGGCACTCCATGCGCGCGTCGGGGCCGGCGCAGCATCCCCACTGTCCGGCGTGGCCGGTCGCGGGTTCTCGTCCGCGGCAGCGACCCGCGCACGCCGCTGCTTGTCCCGCATCGACTCGGTCTTCTCGTCCGCGAGTTCGGCGCGCGTCGGCCCATGCGGATCACGCGGGTCCGGCGCATCCTGGGGGTCGGTGAGCGGCGGCAACACCCGCAGCAGGTCGGCGAAGCGACGGACCACGTCCAGACCGGTGTCGAGCTGGCCGTCGTCGGCGGTCAGAGGCATGGACCCGAGCACCCAGTTGCCCTCGTTCCACAGCACCTCGATGTAGGACGGCGCGGTGTTGGCGAGCGCCACCATCCGACGGTCGCAGACCCGGCGTGCCACGTCGAGATTGTTCGAGAACATGACGCGCGGACCCATGGCACCGAGGAGTTCGACGTCTTCCTCGGCCGGGGCGAGCACGTCCTCGTGACGCAGATCCACCACAACCGCCGACGGCGTGGAGCGCCGGACCGCGACCACCGTGGCGGTCTCGGCGAGATCGAACACCACCGCCTCGGCGCCGCCGAACTGCCCGAATGCGACGTCACGAACCTCGACCCGGTCCGGGACATTCATCGTTGCGCGGTGGAAAACCTTGCGCAGCTTGGTATCCGTTTCCCGGAACTTGAACTCGTGCTGATCGCCCCAGACCGCCCGACGATGCCGCACGGCACTCGAACGTTGTCGGTCCAGCCACAACAGGGCGACCGCACCGGCCAGTGCCAACACGGCGATCACGAAATACACGATGGTCATCGGGCTACAGCCTACTATCGCCGGTCGCCCGCGTAGCGGTCACGACATATCCGCGCTCCTTGTCGACGACGTTGTCCAGGACATCGGCGAGTGATCGCGATGTGTCCGCGGCCACGTACCGCCGCAGGTTGGCCAGGAACTGCTCGGCGAGTACGTCCCGCCAGCCCACGACGTCGCCGCTCATGTGGGCCGAGACGTCGACGTTGTCCATCTCCCACAGCGGGCTGGTCTCGGCCAGCGGCTCGTCGGTGAACACGTCGAGCGACGCCGCACCGATCTCGCCGTTCTCCAGTGCGGCGATGAGTGCGGGCTCGTCGACGAGCTGGCCGCGACCGACGTTGATGAAGTGCGCCTCCGGACGCATCGCGCGCAGGACGTCGGCGTCGATCATCCGGTCCGTCTGGGGCGTCAACGGCGCGATCGCCACCACGGTGTCGAAATCTCCGACGTGGTCGGCCAGCTCGGCCGTGGGGACGACGCTCCCGAAGTCGGGATCGTCGGTGCGGGCGGTGCGGCCGGCGCCGGTGACCGCAATCCCGACCGCGGACAGCAGACGGGCGATGGCACGCCCGATTCCACCCGTCCCTATCACCAATGCCGACCTGCCCTCGGTGCGTGCCGTTTCCCGGTGCCGCCAGATGCGTTGTACCTGCAGCCGCTTGGAGATGTGCAACTGCTTGTCGTGAGCCAGGATCGATGCGAGGACGAACTCCGCTATCGGGCGGTCGAACACGCCGGCCGCGTTCGTCACCACGATGTCGGCGGCGCGCAGATCGTCGAAGAGCAGCGAGTCCACACCGGCCGCGCACACATGCACCCAGCGCAGATCTGCGGTCGACGGCCCCCAATTGTCCTTCAGCGCACGAGAAAAGAAGTCCCACACGAGCAGGACGTCGGCGCCGGGCAGGGCGTCGGGCAACGTTGCCGCGGTGCAGTCACGGATGGTCGCGATCTCGGCGATCTGATCGATGTTGGACGGCGAGGGGACGCCCTCGGCCCCGAGGACGGCGATGACAGGTCGTTGGGTGGCCACGCCTCACGGTAACCAGAACGTGCCCGACACCGCCGACTTCCGACCACCCGGGAGTGCCTGGCGGCTTCCCCACCTGCACCAATGTCCAATTGTTGACAATCCGACGATCGACCGTCACGGTGTACCCATGACCGTCACCACCGAAGCCATGCAGACCGCCCAGACCGCGACCTTGAGCCCCGCGCTCAAACAGGCCACGCCCGTCGTGGTCGACCATGCACTGGGCTCGTGGATACACGGCACCGACGGCAACGACTACCTCGACTTCACCACCGGTATCGGCGTCACCAGCACCGGCCATTGCCACCCGCGGGTCGTCGCCGCGGCGCAGGAGCAGTGCACGAAGATCATCCACGCCCAGTACACGACGGTGATGCATCCGCCGCTGCTCGAGCTGACCGAAAAGCTCGGCCATGTCCTGCCGCTCGGTCTCGATTCGGTGTTCTACGCCAACTCGGGCTCGGAAGCGGTCGAGGCGGCGATTCGCCTGGCCCGCATGGCGACGGCGCGACCGAACATCATCGTCTTCCAGGGCGGATTCCATGGCCGGACCGTCGCGGCGGCCAGCCTGACCACCGCGGGCACCCGATTCTCCGCGGGCTTCTCCCCACTGATGTCCGGTGTGCACATGGCGCCGTTCCCCTATGCCTATCGCTACGGCTGGGACACCGACACCGCCGTCGACTTCGCGCTGCGGGAGCTCGATTACCTGCTGCAGTCGCGGGTCGCCCCCAACGACACCGCCGCGTTCCTCATCGAACCGGTCCTCGGCGACGGCGGCTATCTGCCCACACCGCCGCGATTCCTGGAGGGCCTGCGCGAGCGCGCCGATCGCCACGGCATCCTGTTCATCCTCGACGAGGTACAGGCCGGCTTCGGCCGGACCGGCAAGTTCTGGGGCCACCAGCACGCCGACGGCTTGACACCGGACATCCTGATCACCGCCAAGGGCCTGGCCTCGGGTTTCCCGATCTCCGCGATCGCCGCATCCACCGAACTCATGAGCAAGGCCTGGCCGGGATCGCAGGGCGGCACCTACGGCGGCAATGCCGTCGCCGCCGCCGCCGCGATCGCGACCATCGACGTCATCCGTGACGAGGACCTCGTGGAGAACGCACGAATCCGGGGCGAACAACTCCTCACCGGCCTGCGGGACATCGCCGCGCGGTTCGACGCCATCGGTGACGTCCGCGGCCTGGGACTCATGGCGGGTATCGAGTTCGTGACCAGCGGCGACGACTCCACCCCCGCTCCCGACGCCGCCGCGGCCGCTGCGGTGCAGCAGGCCACCACCCGGCACGGTCTGCTGACACTGACGTGCGGTCCCGCGGGCAACGTGGTGCGCCTCATCCCGGCGCTGGTGGTCACCGAGGACGAGATCGCGACGGGTCTGGAACGTTTCGCCGCGACCCTGTCCGATGTGTTCTCAGGCGATACCCTCGGACAGAGATGACACATGTCAGCCTGACCGGATCGTCGACAGACCTCGAAGTCGCCGAGGCCCTCGCGGCCCTCGGCGTCGAGGTGGACACGTCCTCGCGTCGTCTCTCCGAGTACTCCTATGACGCCTCCAATTACCGGATACGCCCGGTGGCGGTCGTCTTCCCGCGCACCGACGACGACGTCGCCCGCACGGCGGCGCTGTGTCATGCCCATGGGGTCGCCGTGATCGCCCGAGGCGGCGGCACCTCGATGGGCGGCAACGCCATCGGTCGCGGAGTGGTCATCGACCTGTCCCGTCACATGACCCGCATCCGCGAGCTGGACGCGACGTCGGCGACCGCCATCGTGGAGAGCGGAATGGTGCTCACCACCCTGGCCGCGCAGGCCCGTGCGGCCACCGACGGACGGCTCACGTTCGCACCCGATCCGTCGTCGGCGTCACGGGCCACGGTCGGCGGCGCGATCGGCAACGACGCCTGCGGCAATCACTCGGTGCGCCACGGCCGTACCACCGATCACGTCGATGAGCTGTATCTGGTGACCGCCGACGGCGTGCGCCTGACCGCCACGCGCACCGGCGTGTGCGCCACCGACGAAACCGACGCCGCCGCGGTCGTTCGCGCTGCCGAACTGACCGAACGCCTGCGCGACCTCGCCGCCCGCAACATGGCCATCCTGCGCACCGACCTGGAGACCATCCCGCGCCAGGTGTCGGGATACCACCTGGCGAAGCTGTTGCCGGAGAACGGGTTCGACGTCGCCCGCGCCCTTGTCGGCAGCGAGGGTACGTGTGCGATCGTGGTCGCGGCCAAGGTACGGCTTGTCCCGGTGGCCGCCTCCCCGTTGCTCATCTGCGTCGGCTATCCCACCGTGAGCGACGCGGCCCGCGACATCCCCGCCATCCTGCCCTACGCTCCGTCGGCGGTGGAGGGTATCGACCGCAAGATCGTCGCGACGATGGCCGCCCGACGCGGCCGCGACACCGTGACCGCGCTCCCCGGCGTCGCCGACCCCACCTGCACGGCATGGTTGTTCATCGACATCGACGAACACAGCGCCGCACAACAATCCGAATCCGACGTCGCCGCCACGGCCAAACGCCTGCTCGACGAACTGCACGCCCGCGGCCGGATGATCGCCGGCACCACGGTCCCCGATCCCGCTGCGCGCAAGACACTCTGGCGCGTCCGCGAGGACGGCGCGGGCCTGTCGTCGCGGCTGGCCGACCCCGATGACGACAGCGTCGGCTCCGACTACGAGTCCTGGCCCGGCTGGGAAGACGCCGCCGTCGCGCCGGAGCGTCTGGCCGACTACCTCGACGACTTCACCGACCTCCTCGAACGGCACGATCTCACCGGGGTCATGTACGGCCACTTCGGTGCCGGATGCATGCACGTGCGGATCACCTTTGACCTCCGCACCGCCGACGGCCGCGCGGCCATGGAGCGCTTCTGCACCGACGCGGCACGCCTCGTCGTCGCGCACGGCGGTTCCCTCTCCGGTGAGCACGGCGACGGTCGTGCGCGATCGGCGCTGCTGCCGATCATGTACTCGCCGACGATGCTGGCGGCGTTCGCCGAGTTCAAACAGATCTGGGACGCGCAGGGCATCCTCAACCCCGGCTCCATCGTCGACCCCGCCCCGATCACCGACGACCTCGCGCTCGCCGGGGTACCGGAGCGGCGCTGGCAGACGATGTTCCACCTGGGTACCCCCGATCCGGCAGCAGTCGGCTCCGGCGCTCCCACAAATGCGCCCCAGAAAAGCGTCCTCGGCAGCAGCGCGGTTGACACTATGTCGACGGCGGGCGCACAGAGGGCGGATTTGCGGGGCGCTTTTCCGGAAGCCGCGGCAAACGAGCCCACCACCCATGCGTCACTCGACCCGTTCGTCCACGCCGTCCAGGGCTGCATCGGCGTCGGCCGGTGCCGCGCGTCGTCCGGCGGAGTGATGTGCCCCAGCTATCGCGTCACCCGCGACGAGAAGGACTCCACCCGCGGGCGTGCCCGCGTCCTGCAGGACATGGTGCGCACCGCCCCCGACATCGAAACCGGTTGGCAGTCCACCGATGTCGCCGAGGCGCTCGACCTGTGCCTGTCGTGCAAGGCATGCTCCACCGACTGCCCCACCGGCGTCGACATGGCCACCTACAAAGCGGAGTTCCTGCATCACCACTATCAGGGTCGACGACGTCCCCTGTCGCACTACTCACTGGGCTGGATGCCCGCCTGGCTCGGTGTGGCCGGCACGCTCGCGCCGGTCATCAACGCGTCGCTGAAGAGTCCGTTGCGCCGCGTCGCCGCCCGCGCCGGAGGCCTCGACCCCCGTAGGAGCATGCCGCGTTTCGCCACCCGGCGCGACCGCACCCGGCATCTGCGTGATCTCGCTCCGGTGACCGCGGCCACCGACACCGTGCTGTTCGTCGATTCGTTCACCCGCGCATTCCGACCACAGGTGGCCACCGCCGCCGCCGAGGTGCTCGGCGCCACAGGTCAGACGGTGGGCTGCACCAGCGACAACTGTTGCGGACTCACCTGGATCTCCACCGGGCAACTCACGCGGGCACGAAAGGTCCTGTCCCGCACCGCCCAGAACCTCGACGACGGCACCGACCGCCCGATCGTCGTCCCCGAACCGAGCTGCGCGGCCGCCCTGGCCAAGGATCTGCCCGAACTGGTCCACACCGACGCGGCACGACGAGTGGCCGCACGCGTGCACAGCTTCGCCGATCATCTGCCGACTCTCCTCGCTCAGGGCTGGCGGCCGGCGAACCTACCGGAGGCGGTCACACTGCAGACCCACTGCCACGAGTACGCGGTGTTCGGCGCACGCACCGGCGCAGGCGTTCTCGAGGCGATGGGCGTCGAGGTACACACGGCCGACGGATGTTGCGGTGTCGCCGGCAACTTCGGCTTCGAGCGCGGGCATTACGAGGTCAGCGTCGCGGTTTCGGAGAACGCCCTGGCACCGGCGCTGCGATCGGCGCCCGAGCGCCCGGTGATCACCGACGGCTTCAGTTGTGCCATGTCCGTCGACCACCTGTCGGCCACCGACCCGGCCATCCGCTCGACGGGCCTGCATCTCGCCGAGCTGCTCACCCGGCCCGCCCCACCCCCGCCGACAGAACCCGACTTCGCGCCAACAGAACCCCAGCTCGCGCCGACAGAACCCAAAAACTCGCCGACGGAACCCCAGCTCGCGCCGACAGAACCCAAAGACTCGCCGACAGAACCCAACCGCCCACCCACAGCACCCCCCACCTCGGAAGGAGCGTGACCCGATGACGGCCACCATCTCACCCAGCGACGCCACCCAGAGGATCGCGCGCATCCACACCGACCTGTTCATCGACGGGCAGTGGACGCCGGCCGCCTCGGGCGCCACCTTCGCCGTCGAGAATCCCGCCACCGGCGAGGAACTCGCCCAGGTCGCCGACGGTGACGCCGACGACGCCCGCCGTGCCCTGGCATCGGCCGCGGCGCATCAGGCCGAATGGGCCGCGACATCGCCGCGCTCACGCAGCGAGATCCTTTATCGCGCCTACCAACTCATCATGGACCGGGTCGACGAGATCGCCGCGGTGATGACCGCCGAGATGGGCAAGCCACTGGCCGAGGCGAAGGGCGAGGTCGCCTACGGGGCCGAGTTCTTCCGATGGTTCGCCGAGGAGGCCGTCCGCATCGACGGCGACCACACCACCACCGGCGACGGCGCCAACCGCATCATCGTCAGCAAGCAGCCCGTCGGACCGTGCGTGCTGGTGACCCCGTGGAACTTCCCACTCGCCATGGGCACCCGCAAGATCGGCCCAGCCGTCGCCGCCGGTTGCACGATGGTGTTCAAGCCGGCCGAGCTGACGCCCCTGACCGCACTGCTGCTCACCGAGATCCTCACCGAGGCAGGACTTCCCGACGGTGTGCTCAACGTCGTGACCACCACAGACCCCGGCGCGGTCGTCGGCGAATGGATGACCTCCGGTAAGGCACGCAAGGTCAGCTTCACCGGCTCGACGGAGGTCGGCAAGATCCTGCTGGGCCAAGCCGCCGGAACGGTTATGCGCACATCGATGGAGTTGGGCGGCAACGCACCGTTCATCGTCTGCGCCGACGCCGACGTCGATCGCGCCATCGACGGGGTGATGGTCGCGAAGATGCGCAACATGGGACAGGCGTGCACCGCGGCGAACCGGATCTTCGTGCACCGCAACGTCCTCGGTGAGTTCAGCGAGAAGCTCGCGGCACGGATGGGCGCCCTGAAGGTCGGCGACGGTGCCGCCGACGGCACCCAGGTGGGCCCCCTGGTCGAACAGAAGGCGGTCGACAAGGTCACCGCCCTCGTCGCCGACGCCGTCGACCGCGGTGCCCGGATCATCTGCGGTGGTGAGCGTCCCGACGGTGCCGGACACTTCTACCCACCGACGGTGCTCACCGACGTCGATGCCGACGCCGACCTGATGCACACCGAGATCTTCGGACCGGTCGCCGCCATCATCCCGTTCGGCGGCGACGGCAGCGATCCGGCCGCCGACGACGACGAGGTGCTGCGGCTCGCCAACGACACGCCTTGGGGCCTGGTCGGTTATCTTTACACTCGCGACATCGATCGTTCCGACCGGCTTTCCACCGATCTCGAGGTCGGCATGGTCGGGGTGAACACCGGCCTCGTGTCCAACCCCGCGGCCCCGTTCGGCGGCGTCAAGCAATCCGGACTCGGCCGCGAGGGCGGACGGCTGGGCATCGAGGAGTTCCTCGACGTGAAGTACGTCGCGCGCCCCATCCCGAAGCGCTGACCGCGAGAGTCCAGCGCTCACCGACATTCTGACCGACAGGAGACCAGAGGATGTACCTCGGCGCTCAGCTGTTCACCGACAGCGAGTACGAACAGCGCCTGACCCGTGTCCGCGAACTCATGGACCGGCAGGGACTCTCGGCGATCATCGTCACCGACCCCGCGAACATCTTCTATCTGATCGGCTACAACGCGTGGTCGTTCTACACCCCACAGATGCTGTTCGTCCCGATCGAAGGCGAGATGGTTTTCTTCGCCCGCGAGATGGATGCCCATGGCGCACACCGGACCACCTGGCTGCCCGAGGATCAGATCGTCGGCTACCCGGAGAGCTATGTGCACCGGCCGCACGTCCACGCCTTCGACTGGGTGGCGTGGGCGCTGCGCCAACGCCACCTGATCGCACCGGCCTCACGTGCCGGATCGGTGGGTCTGGAGATGGACTCGCACTTCTTCTCCCCCAAGGCGTACCGGGCGCTGTACAACGCGATCCCGGAATGGAAGCTGGTGGACAACTTCGAGCTGGTCAACTGGGTGCGTTCGGTGAAGTCCGACGCCGAGGTCCAACTCATGCGCCAGGCCGGGATGGTGTGCTCGGAGGCGATGCGTGCCGCCATCGAGACCATCGAGGTCGGTGTGCGGCAATGCGATGCGGCCGCGGCGATCTCGCAGGCCCAGATCACGGGGACTTCGGAGTTCGGTGGTGATTATCCCGCCATCGTGCCGATGATGCCCACGGGCGCCGCCGCCGACACCCCGCACCTCACTTGGCATCAGGGCACCTTCGTCGATGACGAGGCCGTGGTCATCGAACTCACCGGTGCGCACAACCGGTATCACTGCCCGCTTGCGCGCACGGTCTCGCTGGGCTCTCCCTCGAAGGACCTCGACTACGTCGCCAAGGCCACCGCCGAAGGTCTCAACAACGTCCTCGACGTCATCCGCCCTGGTGTCGCCACGCGTGAACTCGCCTCCACCTGGAACTGGACGCTCGCCAAATACGGGTTGGAAAAGCCGTCACGCCTGGGCTATTCGATCGGGATCGGCTACCCACCCGACTGGGGTGAGCGCACGATCAGCATCCGCTCCGAGGACGAGACCATCCTGGAGACCAACATGACCTTCCACATCGTCTGCGGAATGTGGATGGACGACTACGGTTTCGAACTCTCCGAGTCGGTTCGGGTCAGCCCGACCGGCGTGGAGACGTTCACCAGCTTCCCGCGCGAACTCATCCGAAAATGACCCGCTCCCTCACGGCGCCGACTTGCGAACGTCACCCGGTCCCTGAGGTGTCACGAAGGGCCGACCGAAACGAAAGAGGTGAATACCATGACCGCCACCACTGATCCCACCACCCACGACCTGCATGACATCCGACGGTCGGCGCCCACCCTGCCGCTCGCCGGCCGGGCCAAAGACCTTGTGGGGTCCATGATCGACTCCTCGACGTCGCTGCTGGCCTCGCAGAAGCACGACATCGTGCGCTTCGCGATGGGCTCGCCCGCCGACGAGGCGGTACCGGCCGACGAGTTCCGACAGATCGCCGGCGAGATCCTGGACCACACGTCGTTCACCTACGGCGCCACCGAGGGCGAGCCACGGCTGCTGCAGCTGCTCGTGGACTATCTCGCCACCACGCCCGACCCGTCGAGCCACGAACGTCTGGTGATCACCACCGGCGGCATGCAGGGCCTCGACCTCGCCTGCAAACTGTTCGTCGATCCGGGTGACCTGGTGATCGTGGAGTCGCCGACCTACACCAACGGCAGCGCCACCGCGCTCTCCTACGGCGCGCAGCTGCTCGAGGTGCCGACCGACGCCGACGGCATGCAGGTGGACACCCTCGAAGACCTGGTATCGCACACCCATCAGACGCCGAAGGCGATCTACACCATCCCGACCTTCCAGAACCCGTCCGGCGTCACCCTGTCCGAGGAGCGCCGCCGCGAACTGCTGCGCCTTGCCCACAAGTGGGGCGCGATGATCATCGACGACGACCCGTACGGGTTGCTACGGTTCGCCGGCACCGACATCCCCACGTTCCAGACGCTGAGCCCGCAGGACCCGCTGGTCTTCTCGGTGCGGACGTTCTCGAAGATCCTGGCTCCCGGATGGCGGGTGGGCTGGGTGGACGCCGATCCGTCGCTGCGACAGCTGCTCATCAACGGCAAGCAGGCGATGGACACCTGCACCAATGTGCCCAACCAGCACATCGTTGCCGAGTACATCGCCCGCGGCGGCCTCGAAGATCACCTCGCCGGCATTCGCACGCTGTACCGCGAACGCAAGGAGGCGATGATCGACTCGATCAGCCGGCACCTCGGCGATCGGGTCGCCACGACGAATCCCGACGGTGGGTTCTTCCTGTGGCTGACCCTGCAGGACGAATTCGCCGAGATCGACACCCGCGAACTGTTCGAGGTCGCGCTCGCCGACGGCGTCGCGTTCATCCCGGGTCCGGCACTCTCCCCCGGCGGGCGCTTCCGCAACGCGCTTCGCCTGTGCTTCGCGTCGAGCACTCCCGAACGGATCGAGGAGGGCATCCGCCGGCTCACGGCCAGTCTCGAGAAGATGGCTCATACTGGATGACGAAACGTGGTGAAAGAGGTGGCGAGGTGTCCCTGACCGAGGCCGAGGACGGCGTGTTGTCGCACATCAACGCCGACACCGTCGCCATGCTCACCGCCGGCCTCGTCGAGGCGCCCAGCGAGAATCCCGGCGGCACCGAGGCAGCAACCGTCGAAGTACTGGAAAAGGCCTGCCGCGCGGCCGGTTTCTCCGTGGAGACACACGAAGTGGCACCCGGACGGCCGAATCTGATCGCCACGATGACGGGCGGCGACGGGCCCGGCCTGATGCTCCTGGGTCACTCCGATGTCGTGCCGGCGGGTCCGGGCTGGACCGCCGACCCGTACCGGGCGCGCTACTCCGACGGCCGCATCTACGGACGTGGCACCACGGACATGAAGGGCGGGCTGGCCGCTGCCGTCGTGGCGATGCAGGCGCTCTCGCATGCGTCCGCGTACGGTCTCGATCTCACCGGGCCGGTGCAACTCGTCTGCACGGTCGACGAGGAGGAACACGGCATCGGGGTCCGTGATCTCGTGTCGCGGCCCACCGAGCAGGCGTTCGCCGGTTGCATCGTCGCCGAGCCCACCGACCTGGAAGTCGTGCGCGGCTGCCGCGGCGCATCGTATCTGGAGATCGACATCATCGGCCGCGCAGCCCATTCCGGCCGCCCGGCCGATGGCCGTAGTGCCATCAATGCTGCGGCATCGATCATCGATCTGATCCGCTTCGACCACGATCAGCTGGCCATGACCGCCGACGAGCTACTCGGCTCCGGAACCTGGAACGTGGGCACCATCCATGGCGGCCAAGGCATCTCGGTGGTCGCGCCGATGTGCAGTCTCGGGATCGACCGACGTCTGATGCCCCATGAGGATGCGCAGACGATCGCTGCCGAACTCCGCGACGCGATCGCGCAGTCCGCCATCGACTCCGACGGGGTCTCGGTGGATGTCCGGGTGACCATGGAAATGCCTGGCTTCGCCACCGATCCGACGCATCCACTGGTCACCACCACGGTGGGAGCCCTCACCGATGCCGGCGCGTCCACCTCCGTCGGCGGGTGGAGCGCCGCGTGCGACGGCGGGTTCATCGATCGCGATCTCGGCATCCCGTCGATCGTGTGCGGCCCCGGCGAGATCCACACCCAGGCTCATCAACCCGACGAGTCCGTCGCGATCGCCGATCTCGACACCGCCGCCCGCGCCTACGCACTCACCGCGCTGCGCTTGCTGGGGCGCGCGTCAGCCTGATCGTCTGACAGACATCTGAGCTGTCGCCGGGCACCTTCCGCGTACGGAAGGTGCCCGGCGACATATGAGGTGGATGCCGGCAGGAGCCAGGCCGACTACGCGGCCATCGCGAGATCTCGTTCCTTCGAGGGCACCTCGGTACCGCGGATGGACACACCAGCGGTCTCCTTGAGGAACACCAACGACACCATGCCGATCGCACACGCGATCATCATGTACAGCGCCGGGAAGAGATTCCATCCCGTGTTGTTCACGACCGCGTCGTTGACCAACGGAGCCGTGCCGCCGAACGCGGCCGTCGCCACGTTGTAGGAGATCGCGAATCCCGCGTAGCGCACCTGAGTCGGGAACATCGCCGGGAAGGTCGCGGAGATCGTCGCCAACTGCGGGATGTAGAGCAACCCCAGGATCACGAACCCGATGATGGCCCAGGCGAACCCCTGGCCCATCAGCCAGTACAGCGGTAGCGCCAAGACGAACAGCCCGATCAGCGAACCCCACCACATCGGTTTTCGCCCGGTGCGATCCGACCATCGTCCGAAGAACGGGATCACCGCCATCATCACCAGCTCGCCGATGAGGATCACCGTCGTCCCGGTGTCGGTACTCATACCGATCGTGTTCTCCAGGTACGTCGGCTGGTAGGCGAGCAAGGTGTAGTTCGCCACATTCAGCGCGATGACCATGCCGAACATGGTCAGAACCGGCTGCCAGTACCGCTTCACGAGGTCCACGAGCTCTTCCCACGGCGACCCCTCGAGCTTGTGTTCATCCTCGAGTTCCTCGAACACCGGCGACTCGTCGACCTGACTACGCAGGTACAGACCGACCAGACCCAGTGGGAGCGCGAGGAAGAACGGCAGGCGCCAGCCCCAGGTGGACATGGCGTCGTCGCTGAGGATCAGGTCGAGACCCAGCACGACGGCCGAGCCGAGCACGAAGCCGGCGAGCGTGCCGAACTCCAGGAAGCTGCCGTATCGGCCGCGCTTCTTGTCCGGCGCGTACTCCGCCATGAACGTTGCCGCACCGCCGTATTCGCCACCTGTGGAGAAACCTTGGATGACGCGGAGCAGGATCAGCAGAACGGGTGCCCACACCCCGGCCACCGCGTGTGTCGGCAGCACACCGATGAGGGCGGTGGCTCCCGAGATGAGAACGATGGTCAGTGCCAGAACGGATCTACGTCCGATGCGGTCACCGATCGGGCCCCAGACGAATCCACCCAGCGGGCGCAGCACGAACGAGATCGCGAAGCCGAGCATGGTGCCGAGTGTGCCCATGTCGCCGGGAAAGAAGGCGTCGGTCAGATAGGTGGCGGTAGCGGCATAGACACCGTAGTCATACCACTCGGTTGCGTTACCGATCGCGGAGGCGCCGATGGCCTTCCGCAGGATCGTTTTCCCCTCTGGGGATTCGGGGTCGGGTCTGATATGAGCAGCGGCCCCTGATGGGCTTGCATTCGTCATCTGTGCCTTCCTCAGGTCGGTTCGGCCAGTTGTCTTGTGCTGTTGTCACATCAGTGGCGTGTACTCGGCAGCGAGTGGGCCACGCGGCATGGCCGCGGGTCACCCCGCCGAGGCGTCGGCAAGATCCGGCGGCGACTCGCCCACGAGGCGAAGCAAACCGTCGTTCATGTGCTCGATCATCAGTGAGTCGGCCGCCGGCGCGTCTCCCGCCGCGATGGCGTCCACCAATGCCTGGTGTTCTTCTATGCGTTCCTTTCCCGAGGAATACGTTCCCCGCATAGCTCGCAGACACATCCGGGTCTCCACCAGGATCGTCTCATGTAGTCGCGAAAGGCGCTGGCTGTGAGCATGTTCCACCAAGGTCTGGTGAAACAGCATGTCCGCCTCGGCCATTTCGGCGCCGTTCGGTTCGTCGATGAACTCGCGCATGTCGGAGACCGCTTCGTTGAGGTCGTCCACTGCCGCTTGTGCTCCGTTGTTGATCACCTGCTGTACTGCCGCGCGTTCCACCGCGGTCCGCGCCACATACATGTCGCGGATGTCATCATCGTCCATCGAGACGACGAACAGACCGCGGTTGCGGTGACTGACCAGCAAACCCTCGGCAGTGAGGCGCTGCATCGCTTCGCGCAGCGGCCCGCGGCTGACCCCGAGGTCTGCGGCCAGACCCGACTCGGTCAGCTGCGAGCCTGGCGGGAAGTCGCCGCTCGCAATCGCGTCGTGCAACTTCCGCGCAATGATTGCAGGCGTCGACTCCTGCACCAGCGGCGTCAGAATTCTCTTCCGCCTTTGGCTACTGCTGTCCTGCGAAACACTCATCGACATTACCTCTTTTTCTTACGCTCATTCACGCGCATAGGACAGTACTTCCCCACGGGCGCCACCCATCCAGACGTCGTTGCAGGCCTCGGCAAACTCCGACAAACCGTCCACGATGGTGCCGAAGACATTTCCGGGAACCCAGCCGACATCGCCGTTGACCAGCAGATTGTTGCGCCCGTAGAACACCGCGAGATCGATCAGCAACTGATGTTCGCCCGGCGCGGAACCCGATTCGTACCCGTAGGCCGGGTTTGTCAACACCCCATCGAATGTGAAATAGCACAAATCGCCGGGAATCGGCGTGACAGTGCTGTTTTCGGCCCCGGGCTCATGCGGCGCGAAGGCCGGAAGTAACGTATAGATCTCATTTCGGGCAAATTTTCCGTGGTACACCTGCCCGCCCAGCGGCAAGGCATCCCATACGGCCGCAGCAGTCCTGGGCGCTTCGTCGTCGAGGAGGCGCGCCACCGCCTTGACACCGCGTTGGGCGAGGCTGACGGAGATGTACCGGTCGGTCATCGAGATCCTTTCGCAATATTTTCGAGGGTGGCGAACGGGGCCGCGGCCTCGTAGGCGGCGGCGACGCGTAGAACCAGATCATCGTTGTGGCGGGCCGCGACGAACTGAACGCCGGTGGGCATCCCTTGCGCCGTCTCCCCACCGGCGAACCCGCTCGGCACGGTGATCGCCGGCTGCCCGGTCAGATTGAAGGGGTAGGAATAGGGAGTCCACGACGTCCAGTCCGAACTCGCTGATCCTGCCGGAACATCTACGCCCGCTTCGAAAGCCACTGTCGGTAGAGTCGGCGTGACGAGTACGTCGAACTGCTCGTGCAGTCGTCCCATCTCGACGCCCATCGACATCCGGAGCGCTGTGGCGTCCAGATAGTCCGCGGCGGAGAAGTCATGATGTCGCTGCAAGGCTTGGGCCAAGCCGCGATCGACCTTCTCGATCGCTCCCGGACCCTGTGCCCGAACAACCGCGTCGGCACCACTGAACCACAGAATGTGATAAGCCCAGACCGGGTCCTGCCAGCCGATGTCCACCGTGCTCACCTCGGCACCGAGCGAACCCAAGATCTCGACCGCAGCATCGGTGTTGCGTTGCACGCCTGGGTCGTTCGTTCCATAACCGAGATCGGGACTGTACGCGATCCGGACTCCGGCAAGATCTTTCGGAGCTTCGGCAAGTGAGGCCGCCGCGGAGGCCGTGGGTGTCGGCATGGCCCACCAGTCACGGGAGTCGAAGCCGGACAACACATCGAGCATCACCGCACAGTCGGTGACCGTGCGGGTCATCGGTCCGGCATGCGCGAGCGTCCCGAACGGACTGGCCGGATAGAGCGGCACCCGGCCGAACGTCGGCTTGAAACCGACGATCCCGCAAAACGATGCGGGGATACGAATCGAGCCGCCACCGTCGGTGCCGACCGACAGCGGGCCCAGCCCGGCCGCGACGGCCGCCGCACTGCCGCCGCTCGATCCGCCGGATGTCCGTTCGGTGTTCCACGGATTGCGGGTGACACCGCACCGCAGGCTGTCGGTGACCCCTTTCCACCCGAACTCCGGAGTGGTGACCTTGCCGAGCAGGACCGCACCGGCCTCGCGGAGCCGCGCAACCGCCGGCGCATCGACAGCCCACTCGTCGTCGTCGGAATGGATCAACTCCGATCCGCGCAGCGTGGGCCAGCCTTTGGTCAGAAACAGGTCTTTGATGCTGACGGGAACCCCGTCGAGTGGACCGCGGGTTCTCCCGGAGGCATAGCGCTCGGCCGACGCGCGCGCATCACTCAGTGCCGCATCGGTGTCCACCAGGCAATACGCGTTGATCGCCGGGTTGTCGGCCGAGATCGCGTCGAGGATCTCGGAGGTGACGGTGGTCGGTGACAGTGCTCCGGAGGTGTAGCCGGCCACCAGTTCGGCGGCGCTACACCAGCGTGCGGTCGTGTGCATGGGTTCCTTCGGCAAAGCGGCGAGATGTTGGTAGATTGTTGACAATCTACTCGGGAGGTATGCGGGTGACAACCAGAACACCGACGGTCGCGATGCTCTATCCAGGACACGCTGCGGAGGACGACTACCCACTGGCCGAGAGCGCCCTGGGTGGTGCGGCACGTCTACCGGTGATCATCACCGACATCGAGTCCGACGATCACACCGTGGAAGCGATGCGCGCCGTCGGCACCGACGTGCCCCTGCTCGCCGGCGCACGTGAGGCACTCCGGCACGAACCGGGCGCACTGATGTGGGCATGCACCTCGGGCAGCTTCCTGTATGGCTGGGCGGGAGCCCACGAGCAGGTGGCGCGGGTCTCCGAGAGCATCGGGCTGCCGGTGTCCTCGACATCGCTGGCCTTCGCCGCCGCGTGCCACCAGTTGTCGGTGAGCTCGGTGGCGATCGCCGCCACCTATCCGGCGCCGGTCGCGGACGGCTTCACCACATTTCTCGCCGACGCGGGGATCACCGTCGTGTCCGCGTCCGCACACGACATCGCAACCGCGGGCGAAGCAGGCACGCTTGACGGCGACAACCTGTTCGAGATGGTTCGCTCGGTGAACACCGCTGACGCACAGGCGATCCTGGTCCCCGACACCGCGCTGCACACCATCGGATGGATCGAGGATCTGGAACGAGAGTTCGGCAAGCCGATCTTGACGGCCAATCAGGTCACGATCTGGCAGGGTCTACGGCTGATCGGCGTGGAGCCCGTCGTCGCGGGCATCGGCGCACTGTTCGCGTCGAGTGAGGTCGGCTCGGCACCCGCGGGACCGTAGACCACCGTCGCGTCGTTATCGCTCCGTTATCAATCGTTGCGATCTGGTCGCGGTTACTCCCGCACCCACGCCGGTCGCGGTGCAGATCAATAACGTCTGACATGTCGCATCAGGGAAGTGGCACGCTCATTTCGGCAGTCGGACGGGAGAACCACATGACGGTCCTCGATGGTCTCGCACCGGCGCAACCCGTGCCAACCGCGCCCGATGCCTCGATGGCCGAGCTTCCATACCTGCTCGCCCGGATAGCGGACGGAGACGCTGCAGCGTTCTCACGTCTCTACGATCTCACCGCGGAGCGTATCTACGGCATGGTGTTTCGTGTACTGCGGGATCCGGGTTACAGCGAGGAGACCACCCAGGAGGTGTACCTCGCGGTGTGGCGGCATGCCCGCGACTTCCGTCCCGACCGGGGGTCGGCGCTGTCGTGGCTGATCACGCAGGCCCACCGGCGCGCCGTCGATCGTGTCCGCTCCGAATCGGCCCTGACGCGCCGTACCCTCGCCAGCGGCGCCGCCGAGCTGCCCATCCGCCACGCCGACGAGGTGAGCGACATCGTCGCCGCACGCGCCGCACGCAGACTCGTGCTCGACTCGCTGGGCGATCTCACCGATCTGCAGCGGGAATCGCTGATCTTGGCCTACTACGAGGGCCTGTCCTATCGGCAGGTCTCCGAACGACTTTCGGTGCCGCTGCCGACGGTCAAATCCCGTATCCGCGACGGCCTGAAGAGGTTACGGGCGAGGTTGGACGACGCAGCGTGAACCTGATCGACGCCGTCAGAGGCTGATGGCGAGACCGACCGTCCCCGACTTACCCCTCCGCAGCAGGCTGCCCTTGACCGTCAACCACCCCAGAACGCCGTACTTGCGGATGATCAGGCCACGGGCGCGTTCGGTGCCCGCGTCGTCGAGCACGGTGGCGGTCGCCTCGACCGGGGTGCCCCTGGTCTTCTTACCGCGCGCATCGCAGGCCTGCACCACCACACGGCTGTCGCGCCGGATCCGCTTCACCTTCCATGAATCCGTCGCGGTCCACATCACCATCCGGTCACCGTCGAGGGCGGCCCACAGCGGCGTCGACACCGGAGTCCCGTCCTTGCGGAAAGTGGTGAGCTGAACGAATTTGGCCTCGGCGGCTTCGCCAAAGGCAGCGGCGGGTATGGAGTCGGTCATGCAGGTCAGGCTACGCGGGCGAACAGCGACTGCCCATCATCGCCGGACAGCGACTCGGTGACGAGGCCGGCATCGGAAAGGGTGGCCCACGCCGTGACCTGATTCGCCGACAGGATGGGCTTACCGAGTTCGGCCTCCATCAGGCCGAGGATCTCGTATGTCCAGAGATTGGTGCAGGACACGAAGATCGCATCGGCATCGGGGTGGTCCGCGGCGCGGATGAGGTCACAGGTGACCGCGTAGGGAATGGTCCAGATCTCGTGGTCACGTCCCAGTCCCGCCTGCGACACCACAGCCCGACCGGACTCGGCGAGGAAGTCGCAGAGCAGCCCGGTCAGCGCCGAGGTGTACGGCGTGGCGACCGCTATCCGTCCGATGTCCATCGCGTCCAGGGCACGAACGAGCGCCTCCGACGTGGTGACGGCTGCCGGCGCGCCGGCAGCGATCATGCAGTGCGACAGTTCCTTCGCGCCGGTCATGCCATAGACGAAACTTCCTGACGCACAGGCGTATCCGAATGCTCGCGGCCCGACGGAGCAAACGCTGCGCACCGCGGCGGCGATCTCGGCGTGATTGTTCAGATCACGGCACAGGTCGACGTCGACCGGGGCATCGATGAAACCCGTCCGAGTGAAGTACAGCGAGACCGAATCCGGCATCCACCGCCACAGTTCCCGGTCGAGCGCCATGTCGAAGGGGCACACCATCCCGATACCCACCTGTTGCTGTGGGACGCCTGCGACTTCCACCGGTTTCATGCAGGAATGATGACACATTGTCGGATTGTCAACAATCCAGGGGAGGTGACATTTGTGTTACGCAATATTCGCAGGTCAGTCACCGATTCCAAAGGCGATCACGCGCTCCGGATGCACCCGGATCAGCGCGTCGTCCATACCCGATCCGGGCGTGACGCCGCCGACGATCCGCTCGGCGCGGCCGCGTATCTCCACCATCCGTACCCGCCACGGTTTCAGCGACGCGATGTCATCGACGACGAAGGCCACGCGGTCGTTGTGCGCGAGGTTGCGGAACTTGCGGCTCTTCGTCAAATTCCAGCCGCCGATGTCGATGGTGCCCAGGTCCCGGTTGATGCGGTACCCCACGGGGTTGTTCTGCGGTGCGCCGGCACGATCGACGGTGGCGAGTCGTCCGAGCCGTTGGGTCGAGAGGTAGTCGAGGACCTCGTCGTTCATGAGTGTGGTGTCGTCCATGCACCGAACGCTAGGACCTCATGTCGACTTGAAGTCAATCGTCGCTAGCGACGTGGCGCCGACGACCGAGCCTGATCGACTCGCGGACGGATCACGCACTCTTCCGCATGGTCGTTGACGATCCCACTGGCCTGCATCAGCGCGAACATGGTGGTCGGACCGACGAACTTCCAGCCACGCTTCTTGAGATCCTTCGACAGGGCGATCGACTCGGGCGAGGTGGTCTGTGACTGGGGTTCGACAGCAGCCTGCGGCTCATACTGCCAGAAGTAGGCCGGCAACGAACCTTCCTCGTCTATCAGGTCCGCCGCGCGGCGGGCGTTGTTGATGACCGCCTCGATCTTGCCTCGGTGTCGGATGATGCCGGCATCGGTCAGCAAACGCTCGACGTCGGCCTCGCCGAAGCGGGCCACCTTCTCGATCTGGAAACCCGCGAACGCCGCTCTGAAGTTCTCCCGCTTGTTGAGGATGGTGCGCCAGCTCAGCCCGGACTGGAAGCCCTCGAGCGCAACGCGTTCGAAGAACGCATCGTCTCCCTCGAGTGGAAAACCCCATTCCTCATCGTGGTAGGTGGTTTCCGGCTCCACACCAGCCCACCCGCACCGTGTCACGCCGTCATTTCCGGTGATGACAAACGACATGCAGGCTCCTCGTGTTGATCGACATCCGCACCCTACCGCCGCCCCCCGACAGCCAGGAGGTTTCATCCACTACGAACACGGCGCGAACCCCGCCACCGACCGAGCAGCGACCAACCGCTCGTCGAGTAGCAACGAACGAGGTAAGCAGCCCAACCACTGCCCGAGCAGCGACCAACCACTGGTCGAGTAGCGACGAACGAAGCGAGCAGCCCCAACCGCTGGTCGAGTAGTGACGAACGAAGTGAGGAGCGTATCGAGACCCGGCACCTACCCTGGAGACGTGTCCGCTCACGAGTACGTCCTGAACCGGCCCGACACCTTCATCACCGACGCGCTTCGCGGTCTCCTTGCGGCCAATCCGTCGATCGCGTGGGAGCCCGATCCCGGATTCCTGTACCGCCGTGACAGGGACGACGACCCTCGCGTCGCCCTGATCTCGGGCGGAGGTTCGGGACACGAGCCGATGCATTCCGGGATGATCGGGGCAGGCATGCTCGACGCCGCATGCCCCAGTCTGGTCTTCACCTCTCCCAACGCCGTGCAGGTCGTCGGCGCGACCCGATGGGCCGACACGGGCCGCGGTGTGCTCCACATCGTCAAGAACTACACCGGCGACGTGATGAACTTCCGGATTGCTCGACACATGCTGCGCGACGAGGTCGATACCGATCATGTCCTCGTCGACGACGACGTCGCGACCGAGTCAGAATCTGGACCGGGCCGCCGGGGCACCGGCGCCACCATCATCGTCGAGAAGGTCTGTGGCGCCGCCGCGGCACGCGGTGACGAACTCGCGCGGGTTGCCGAACTCGGACGGCGAACCGCCGAGAACTCGCGCAGTTTCGCCGTCGCGTATCGGGCATGCACCATTCCGGGCGCTGCCGCCCCCACGTTCGAACTCGACACGGACGAGATGGAATTCGGCGTCGGTATCCACGGTGAGGCCGGTGAGGACCGCACCGAGGCCATCGCAGCACGCGAGCTCGTGGCGCGCATGATCGATCGCATCGTCGAGTCTCTCGGCCTGGCGGCGGACGACCACGTCATCTGCCTGGTCAACGGACTCGGATCGGCGCACCCGCTCGAGCTCTCCCTCGTGTTCGGCGAGGTCGTCACCGATCTCGATCGTCGCAGGATCACGGTCGAGCGCTCCATGGTGGGGACATTCGTGACCGCCCTGAACATGACCGGATTCTCGATCACCCTCGTCCGGTTCGATGACGAGATCCTCGAGTGCTTCGACGACGACACCACTGCGCCCGCGTGGCCCTCACACATCGGTCGCGGGCCGGCATCGGTGTCGCACATCGCGTTCGCCGAGCCACACGACAGCGCGTCCGACGGAGACGAGTCGGCGTGGCTGTCCGAGTTCGTTCGGCGCGTGACGGATTCGATCGACGAGCTGACAGCGCTCGATCAGCAGGCCGGGGACGGCGACTTCGGAGCGAACATGAAAGCGGCGCTTGCACATTTCGACCTGCCGCTGCGGGGGTCGGATGCCGAGGTGTCGACGGCGATCAGCACGTCATTCCTGGTGCGTGCCGGCGGTACATCGGGTGCGGTGTTCGGCGTTCTCTTCCGCGGGCTCGCAACAGCTTTCGCTTCGTCTGATGACTTCGGGCGGGCCTTGCGTGAAGGGACGGTGTCTGCCCTGGCCGAGATTCAGGATCTCGGAGGCGCACAGGTCGGCGACAACACCGTCGTCGATGCCCTCGGTCCCGCCGCGCAAGCGCTCTCCGATGATGAGTCGTTGTCGTCCGTGGCCGACAAGGCGGAAGGGGGCGCCGAATCCACCAGGGACACCACTGCTTCCAAGGGTCGTGCCAGCTATGTCGGCGACAATGCCCGAGGCGTCGTCGACCCGGGCGCACTGGTGATCTCGTGGCTGTACCGGGCGGCCGCGTCACGACGGTGACGCAGCGCGAACCCACTCAGACGTTCTGAACGACCTCGCGGAATGTCTCATAGGTGGACTTCAGGGTCTGCGCTGCCACCGCCGAATCGGTCATGGCTCCGGACTCACCGCACCGCCAGGTGTCCATCGAGATGTGCATGAGCGACATGTACACCGCGACGGTCACCCGCACCCGAGGATCGTCGGACGGCAGTTCCATCCGTTCGGCGACCTTGTCGGTGATGCTCCGGAACTTCTTCTCGGCGAGTTCGGTACTGCGGCCACTCACCGACGGCGCCGTCTGAATGATCCGGTTCATGGTCTCGAAACGAGCGAGATCGACAGAACCCGTCGGGCACTCACCGCAGAAGATCTGCATTTGCGCGTTGACGAGTGCCTCGAACGCATTTCCGGTACGCGGCTGCGCGTCGAGGGATGCGGCCATGGCGGCGATCATGTCTTCGATCGGCGCCAGGATGACGTCCTCTTTGGTCGCGAAGTAACGGTTGAACGTTCGCGGTGAGATGTCGGCGGCATCGGAGATCTGCTCAACCGTCGTCGCCTCGAACCCCTGCGTATCGCACAACTCCAGCGCCGCGGCGATCAGCCGATCGCGCGTCTGTTCCTTCTTGCGTTCACGGAGACCGGCCTTGACCTGGCCCGTTCGAGGTTCAACGGCAGTCACGAGCAGATTGTAACTCGTCTGACGCAGAATTTCTGCGCCTACAGCCAATTGTCTGTATCCGCATTTTGTCTCTTGACGCCTTCTGTCTGACTCTGCCATTATTTGGAGGCAGGTCTTACACACCTCTCAGGATCGAGGATCTCTTGACCACCTCCGACACTGCGATCCCACAGGATCTCCCCCACTCAGAAATCGCATCTCCACCGCCGGCAAACTCACGCCGCTGGTGGGCACTGGGCGTCATCGCCCTCGCTCAATTGATGGTGGTGCTCGACGCCAGCATCATCACCATCGCCTTGCCCTTCGCCCAGACCGACCTCGACATCTCCGACGCCAACCGTCAATGGGCACTCACCGCCTACACCTTGATGTTCGGTGGTCTGCTGCTACTGGGCGGCCGCATGGCCGACTACCTCGGCCGCCGACGGATGTTCTTGATCGGACTCGCCGGCTTCGCCGCATCCTCCGCGATGGCGGGATTCGCCTGGGACGGCATGTCGTTCTTCGCCGGTCGCGCCCTGCAAGGTGTGTTCGCGGCCATGCTCGCGCCGGCAGCACTGTCGTTGATCACCGTCACGTTCACCGAACATCGCGAGCGGGCCCGCGCCTTCGCTGTCTACGGAGCGGTGTCCGGCGGCGGTGCGGCGATCGGCTTGATCGCCGGTGGCGCGCTCACCGAGTACTTCTCGTGGCGCTGGACGCTCTTGGTGAACACCCCGATCGCCATCATCGCCGCGATCGGCGGCCTGACCCTGGTGATCCGGGACCGGCCGTCCCCGCGCACCGGCACCTATGACCTCCCGGGTGCAATCACTGTCACGCTAGGTCTCGTCAGCCTCGTGTACGCCTTCACCCGGGCGGCCGAATCCGGTTGGGGCGCAACGTCAACAATCCTGCTGTTCGCGGCCGCCGCAGCACTGCTGGTTGCCTTCGTGCTGATCGAGAGCAGAAGCGCCAGCCCGCTACTGCCGCTGCGCATCCCGGGTGAGCTGAATCGTGGCGGGGCATATCTGATCGCGTTCATCATCCCGACGGCGATGTTCGCCATGTTCCTGTTCTTGAGCTTCTACTTCCAGAACACCCTCGGCAACACGCCGCTGAAGGCGGGCGTCCTGTTCCTACCCTTCCCAGCAGCACTGATCATCTCGGCCGGAGCGGCCAGCTCGTTGCTCCCCCGGTTCGGACCACGACCGTTGATGGTGATCGGCACCGTGTCGGGGATCCTGGGTTACCTGTATCTGGCGCAACTGGACTCGAGCTCGACCTGGCTCTCACACATCCTGCCCAGCGAGCTCCTCATCGCCCTCGGAATGGGTCTGGTGTTCGTGTCCATGCAGTCCGTTGCGTTGCACCGCATCGACGAACGGGACGCCGGCGTGGCCAGCGCATTGGTGAACACATCCCAGCAGGTCGGTGGTTCGGTCGGCATCGCACTACTGAGCACGATTGTGGCGCAGGTGTTCTCCAACGACCACCGCAGCGCCATGACGGTCGACCAGGCCACCGGACAGACCGTCCCGGTGAACCCGCAAGACTTCATGTCGGCGAGCATCCACAGCTACGACGTCGCATTCTATTGCGGCGCCGGGTTCATGGGCCTCGCATTGCTGGTCATCATCGGCATGATCCGAATGGGACGACACGAGTTGGGCGACGAACCCCAGAACGCGGCCGTCGTCGCAGCCTGACGAGCCTGCGAGCGTCACCCACCCGCTCCCTGAGGAGCCTGCGAGGATGCGTCACCCACCCGCTCCCTGAGGAGCCTCCGAGCCTGCGAGGATGCGTCACGAAGGGCGCCCCTTCGTGACGGTCCTCCGCTAGCGCTCCGGACCTCCTCAGGGATCGGGGGACGTCAGCGGGCTTGCCAACGTCACCCACCGCTCCCTGAGGAGCGAGCTTGCCGACGTCCCCCACCGCTCCCTGAGGAGCGAGCTTGCGAGCGTCACGAAGGGCCCGGATCAGCCGATGACCAGCGACTCTCCGTCGGCACCGACATTCACCGGAACCACGTCGCCGTCGTGAACATCGCCGGCCAGCAACGCCCTCGCGAGTTGGTCGCCGATGGCCTGCTGCACCAGCCGCCGTAGCGGACGGGCCCCGTAGAGCGGATCGAAACCACGCTCGGCCAGCCACTCCTTGGCCTTCGGCGTCACCGCGAGCTCCAGTCGACGCTGTGCCAGACGCTTGCCCAACTGTGCCAACTGGATGTCGACGATGGAGACGAGTTCCTCCGGGCTCAGCGCGTCGAAGATCACGACGTCGTCGAGCCGGTTGATGAACTCCGGCTTGAAGGCCGCGCGCACCGCCATCATCACCTGGTCCTTGTCGCCACCCGAACCGAGGTTCGAGGTGAGGATCAGGATCGTGTTGCGGAAGTCGACCGTTCGACCCTGACCGTCGGTCAGCCGCCCCTCGTCGAGGACCTGCAGCAGCACGTCGAACACGTCCGGGTGGGCCTTCTCGACCTCGTCGAACAGCACCACCGTGTACGGACGACGGCGGACCGCCTCGGTCAGCTGGCCGCCGGACTCATAACCGACGTATCCCGGAGGTGCACCGACAAGCCTGGCGACACTGTGCTTCTCGCCGTATTCGCTCATGTCGATGCGAACCATCGCACGTTCATCGTCGAAGAGGAACTCCGCCAATGCCTTGGCGAGCTCGGTCTTACCGACGCCGGTCGGTCCGAGGAACAGGAACGAGCCCAACGGGCGGTTCGGATCGGCGACACCGGCCCGCGCCCGACGCACCGCGTCGGACACCGCCTGCACCGCCTCCTTCTGGCCGATGACCCGGTGTCCCAGTTCATCTTCCATCCGCAGCAGCTTGGCGGTCTCACCTTCGAGCATGCGTCCGGCAGGGATGCCGGTCCAGGACGACACGACCTGCGCGACGTCGTTCGGTCCGACCTCTTCCTGCAGCATCACATCCTGACCCGGATCGGTGCCGGTCTTCTCCACCGCGGCAGCCAGTTGCTTTTCCAGCCCCGGGATCTTGCCGTAGCGGAGTTCGGCAGCACGGCCGAGGTCGCTCTCGCGCTCGGCGCGATCCGCCTCACCACGAAGCCGTTCCAGCTCCTCCTTGAGGTCGCGGACCGCGTCGATGGCGGTCTTCTCCGACTGCCACCGCGCCGAGAGTTCGTTGAGCTTCTCCTTCTGGTCGGCCAGTTCGCCGCGCAGCTTCTCCAGACGTTCCTTCGACGCGTCGTCGGTCTCCTTCTGCAGGGCGACCTCTTCCACCTCGAGTCGACGCACGATGCGCTCGACCTCGTCGATCTCGACGGGGCGCGAGTCGATCTCCATCCGCAACCGCGAGGCGGCTTCGTCGACGAGATCGATGGCCTTGTCCGGCAGGAAACGCGAGGTGATGTAGCGATCCGACAGCGACGCCGCCGACACCAGCGCGGAGTCGGTGATACGCACGCCGTGGTGCACCTCGTAGCGCTCCTTCAGTCCGCGCAGGATGCCGATGGTGTCCTCCACCGACGGCTCCCCGACGTAGACCTGCTGGAAGCGCCGCTCGAGGGCGGCGTCCTTCTCGATGTGCTGGCGGTACTCGTCCAGCGTGGTGGCGCCGACGAGTCGCAGCTCACCGCGGGCGAGCATCGGCTTGATCATGTTGCCGGCGTCCATCGCGGAGTCACCGGTCGCACCGGCGCCGACGATCGTGTGCAGCTCGTCGATGAAGGTGATGACCTGTCCGGCCGATCCCTTGATCTCGTCGAGCACGGCCTTGAGGCGCTCCTCGAACTCGCCGCGGTACTTGGCACCCGCGACCATCGAACCGAGGTCGAGCGAGATGACCGTCTTGTTCCGCAGCGATTCCGGTACGTCACCGGCGATGATGCGTTGGGCCAGGCCCTCGACGATCGCCGTCTTGCCGACGCCGGGTTCACCGATGAGCACCGGGTTGTTCTTGGTGCGCCGAGACAGCACCTGGACGACACGGCGGATCTCGGTGTCCCGTCCGATGACCGGGTCGAGTTTGCCCTCACGCGCAGCCGCGGTCAGATCGGTGGAGTACTTCTCCAACGCCTGATAGGTCTGCTCGGGATCGGCGGTGGTGACGCGGGCATTGCCACGCACCGCGACGAACGCTTCGCGCAGTGCCTGCGGCGTCGCACCGACGTTGGCCAGGAGTTTGGCGGTGTCGGAATCGCCGGTCGCGAGGCCGACGAGGATGTGCTCGGTCGACACGTATTCGTCGCTGAGCTCACCGGCAAGCTGTTGAGCTGCGCTGATCGCCGCGATCGACTCGCGGGAGAGTTGCGGCTGGGCGCTGGCGCTGGCCACCGTCGGGGCGCGGTCCACCAAAGCCTGGGCCTGTGCGCGAACCGTCGACGGGTCCACCCCGACCGCCTTGAGCAGCGGCGCGGCGATGCCGTCGGACTGATCGAGCAGGGCCACCAGGATGTGAGCCGGACGCACGTCGGAATTCCCAGCACTGGCCGCCGCCTGCACGGCAGCACTCAACGCTGCCTGCGTCTTGGTGGTCGGGTTGAAGCTGTCCACTCGCGTGTACCTTTCTCTTTAGTCCAACAGACTCAAGTATGAGCCATTCGAGAGGTGCAACGCCAGTAAAGTTGAGTGCATTCCACTCAAGTCTTGCCTAGGGTGTGATGACGGTCACATTCTAGCGTCTCCAGTAACTCATTGATGCCTGCCCGCTCCCCCGAATCCGGCGCATCCACACACCGACAGGTTGGCCCGGCCGCGGCCCGGGTGTATGCCATCATCGTGTGGCAGGTGTCCGCCTGGACGGGCACGTCTGCCACACGCATCCTCAGTTCAGCGCCTTGGCGATGACGTCGGCGGCCGTTCGTCGCGCACGCTCGAGTGCGGTCGTCACGTCGAGCGCGCGGAAGTCTTCGGAGATGATCTCGACACCCCATGGGCCGCCCCATCCGATGTCGGCGAGCGCCTGGATCAGTCCGATCAGATCGAATGACCCTTCACCGCAGAACAGTCGCCGATCCCGGGTGTCCTCGAACAGGGTGCCGCGCACGGTCTCGGCCGCATCGTCGAGTTCGACGCCGAAGAGAATGTCCGAGGTGAGCGACGCCCGGAGATCGGCGATCGAGGTGCCGGCTCGGAACACATGCCAACTATCCACGAGCACACCGCAATTGGGTCGGTCCACGGCCCGCACGAGGTCGGCTGCCATCGGCACGCTGGACACCATCGAGAAGGGCATCGCTTCGATGGCCAGGCGGATTCCACGGGCGGCTGCATCGTCGGCGAGATCACGCAGGGGCGAGACGAGCGGGTCGATCGAATCCAGCGCGGTCCCGAACGCGGTGCCGATCTTGATGTGGCCGGCGCCCAGATCGGCGGCGGCCCCGAACAGCAGTGTGCGCACGTCATCGGAAGCGGCGCGTTTGTCGCCGGTCTCCCACCAGTCGGTGAGCAACTCGACCTCGACGTGCCGCAGGCCCGCGCCACGGATCGCTTCGCCGAGTGCGCCGAAGCCGGGTTCGTCGCGCAGAACACGGAGATCATCCTGAGCGATGCCGATGCCGGCCCATCCGGTGTCGGCGATTGCCTGGATGCGTTCGGCGATGGGGATCGGACTGACTTCGCTGGCCTGGAGCGGCTTGACGTTGCCGGCACTGGTCCAGCAGGTGGCGAGGAGTTCGATGGAGTTCGAGGACATGGCGTCGCTGAGCTTTCTGTGCGTGGTGGAGTCAGGCTTTCGGGATACCGATGGTCGTGCCGGTCGTCGCCGATTCAAGGGCGGCGTCGGCGAGTGCCAGCGCGAGCAGGCCGTCGTCGAAGCCGGGTGAGCACGGTTTCCCAGTACGGATGGCGGCGACAAATGCATCGAGCTCGGCACGGTAGGCGGCCGCATAGCGTTCCAGGAAGAACGGGAAGTACGGCTGCGCTTGTTCGGTGCCGGTGGCGTCGTATCGGCGCACGGTGGTCGGCGTGATGTTGCCGGCCGACAGCATGCCGGTGGCCCCGAAGGCCTCGAGTCGCTGGTCGTAGCCGAAGGTGCAGTGACGTGAGTTCATGATCGTCACGATCTCGCCGTTGCTGCCGCGCAAAGTGACTGTCGCCGAATCGAAGTCGTTGAGCTCGGCGATGTCATCGCTGAACACGTTGGCGCCGACGGCGGTGACCTCGACGATCTCCGGAACGAAGAACCGTGCGATGTCGAGGTCGTGAATCGTCATGTCGCGGAAGATGCCGCCGGACGCCTCGATGTAGCCGCGTGGTGCGGGTTCGGGATCGCGGCTGATCACGATGAGCTGTTCGAGCCGACCGATCGCACCCGAGGCCACCTGTTGCTGGATGGCGGCGAACGCCGGATCGAAGCGGCGGTTGAATCCGAGCATGATCGGTACGCCGTGCGCGAGGACCGAGTCGCGGCATTCGCGCACCGTGTTGATGTCGAGGTCGATCGGCTTCTCGCACAACACTGCCAACCCCTTGGCCGCAGCGCGTGACATGAGATCGACATGGGTGGGTGTCGGCGAGGCGATGACGACTCCGTCCAGCCCCGGCTCCGCCAGCGCGTCCTCGGGATCCTGGACTGCGCGAGCACCGGTCGCCGCGGCGAGGGCTTGTGCGCCATCGAGGAACGGGTCGGCGACGACCGCAAGTTCGACGTCCGGGTTTTCAGCGATGCTGCGGGCATGGACGTGGCCGATGCGGCCCGATCCGAACAGGGCCAGGCGCAGCTTGTCGTTCGACATGGGTGATCCTTTGCAGTGCAGGGGTGTTGGCCCCGGAGTGACGTGTGAGTTGGCGACTACAGATCGATGCCGGCGCCTCGGTCCGCCGACGACCGATAGCAGGCGTCGATGATGCGGGCCACGGTGAGCGCATCAGAAACCGGTGACACGATCGGGGCGCCGGTGCGGATGCTGTTGATCCAGCCCCGCATCTCGGTGTGGAAGTTGCTGATGTTCTCCAGTTCGGGCAGTTCGGAGAACCTGTTCGCCTCGGTCCGGGCGAACGGCGGTGTGAAGTAGCTCTGCGTCCACTCGGTCCACCCCGCCTGGTATCCCTCGCGTGCCTCGTCGACGAACACGCGCAGCCGCTGCGGGAGCACGCCGGCCTCGATCAGCCCGTTCGTGCCGTGGATCGTGATGTTTGAGCTCTCGAACCATTCCAGGCGGTCGTGGCCGTCGAAGCTGAATGTCGTGGACATGTCGGGGTAGTTCAACAGCACCGCCGCGGAGTCCTCTCGGCTGGCATCGTCGGAGAGCTTCGACGACTTGTGCACCCGCGCGTTCACCGAGTCGGGAGCGCCGAAGACGTGCACCAGCGCATCGAGCATGTGGCAGCCGAGAATCCACAACACGCCGCCCATGTCATTGGGCTGATTGAGATGCTGGGTGAGGTGCTCCCCGGCCAGCGCCGCGCCGCGCGCGGAGACGCTGACGACGTCACCGATGACGCCCTTGTCGACCAGGTCCTTGGCGCGATTGATCGATTCGGCCAGGCGCACGTTGTAGCCCACCTGCAGGACCAGGTTGGCAGGCGCCCGCAGCTCCGCGTCGCGGAGCTGCTCGAGGTCGGCAACGGTACCGCCACCCGGCTTCTCGACGACGACCGATTTGCCTGCGGCGAGCGCACGCAACGCATGGGGCACCATGTCCCGGCTCTTGGAGTGGACCATGATCGCGTCGATCTCGGTGTCGCCGAGGATGTCGTCGATCTCGCGCGCCTCGAGGTCGTACTTGTCGGTGAAGTACTTCAACCGGGAATCGTCGTCGGCGGCGGCGATCACCTCGACACCGTCGATCTCCCACAGTGCCCGCACCCGGGCCGACGCATGGGGATGAGTGATACCGAGTAGGCCTACGCGAATGGTGTCGGACACGGTGGGGTTCTCCTGTCTGGCAATGCTCTGGGCTATCTGCCGGTTACCTCTGTCGGGTCCGAGCAGGTGGTGAGTGCATGTCCTGCGGCGCTTAGCCCGGCTCGACTATCACCTAGTGGACATCTCGTCCAAGTGTGGCATGGGGCACGTCGCGGGTCAAGACGATGCCTCGGACACGGCCGGATCGACCCAGCCGAGATACCGCGAGAGTTCTCGGGCGCCCCACTCAACCAACTCGGATACCGACCGGCCCTCGTCCGGCTCCGCGAGGATGCCCTCGCGGAGGCCGCTGACCGACAGTGACGCGGCGACACGGCCGTAGTGGTCGAATATGGGCGCGCCGACGGCTGCGATACCAGGGGTCACGGTGTTGTCACTGACCGCGAGCCCGGTATCGCGCACCGCTTCGAGCTGTGCATACAACTCCGACCGCGACACGGCGTCGCGGCGCAGGTCATCGCTCGACGCGGCGATCGAGGCGTACTCGTCCCAGGCCTCCTTCTCCTCGAAGGCGAGCAGCGCCCGTGGGGCGGCTCCGACGTGCAAGGGAAGCGAGCGTCCCAGCTGCAACACCGTGCTGTTCACCCGCACCCCGTCGATGCGCTCGATACAGACGGCACGTGGGCCGTTGCGCACACACAGGAACGTGGTCTCACCGGTGGCTCCGTGGATCTCCTCGAGAATCGGGCGCGCAGCCTTGCGGATGTCGAGTCGTCGAACCAGCTCCGAGGCCAGGGTGAGGACCTTGCCCCCCACCCGATAGGCACCTCTGGGGGTGATCTGTTCCACCCAGCCGAGGTCCACCAGGGACGCCAGCATCCGATACACCGAGCTGGCCGGCTCGTTCGTGAGCTCGGTCAGTCGGGCAGAGGTCGCAACTCGTTCTGCGGCAAGGGCTTCCATCAGTGCCCCGGCTTTGAGGATCAGCGCAGGCGAGCGTGGGCCGCTGCGTTCGGCGACAGCGGCCGCACCCAGGCCGCCGCGTGGCACCGGCGACGAAGGCCGGCCCATCGACTCGGCGATCGCGCGTGCCGCGACCTCGAGGACCTGCGCCGCCGACTCGGCCTGCGGGACGATGCTGGACCGCAGACCGGCGACCGAGATCACGCCGACGACCTGGTCGTCACGGCGTACGGGTACCGCCACCGATGCGATACCGTCGACGATCTCGCTGTCGGTGACGCTCCACCCGCGCGTCACGGTGAGCGTCAACCGAGCGCGGAGATCGTCGACACTGGTAGGTGTGCGGGCTGCCAGCGGCTCGAAGCCGGCCGAGGCCAGCCACTCTTCTCGGACCGCGTTCGGCGCGAACGCCAGGGCCACCTGCGATGCCGCGCCCGCGTGCGGTGGTAGCACGCGGCCGGGCTCGAGGTCGCGCAGGTCCACGACCGCTCCGCCCTCCTGATCCAGGCACAGCAGGCCGCCGGGCCCCGGAACGGCGAAGTACGCGTTCATACCGACCTGTTCACGTACCCAGCGCAAATGCTTGTGCAGGTCGCGCCGGTCGACGAAGGCCTCGACGACGGCGTCGCCCCAGCGCAGCAACCCCGGGCCCAGTTCGAGTCGACCATTGGCGCCACCGCGGACGATCTCCAGCTGCTCGAGTGCGGCGGCGATCCGGTACACGCTCGGCCGGGGCTCATCGACGGATTTGGCCAGCTCAGCAGGGGTCGACGGGCCCGAGCGGGCGAGTTCGTCGATGATCTGACCCGCCTTGGTGAGCAATTGAATGGAGTTCACTGCGCCTCATCCCTGAAGTTGTCGGGCCTGCTCCGGCACGCCGATCGCCGATCCGACCCTGCCACGCAGGCGGTTGATACCGCGCTGCCCGGAGCGTCTCTCGTCATTCGACGTTAGCCGTATCACTTTCTATCAGAACCGTGGTACTGTGCGAACACCTCGTCCATTGTATGAGAGTACATCTCCCGAACAATCTGCAGGAGGGGTCACGTCGATGACCTACGACTTCATTTATCAATCGCTTCCGATGAGGGTCCGCTTCGGCCCCGGTGCCCGCCGCCTGCTGGCCGAGGAGCTCGACCATCTCGGGCTCCGGCGCGTGCTGGTGCTGTGTTCGCCCGGGCAGGACGATGTCGCGCAGCAGATTGCGGACCTGTTGGGTGACCGCAGTGTCGGTCTGTACCCGCACGCCGTCATGCACGTTCCGGCCGAGGTCGCCGAAAAGGCCACCGCCACCGCGGCCGACCTCGGTGCGGACGGTTGTGTCACCGTCGGCGGCGGCTCGGCCATCGGCCTCGGCAAGGCGATCGCCCTCAAACACGGATTGCCGATCATCGCCGTACCGACCACCTACGCCGGCTCGGAGATGACGCCGGTCTGGGGCTTGACCACCGACGGCCGCAAGGAGACCGGACGGGACCAGGCAGTCCTGCCCCGCAGCGTCGTCTACGACCCGGAATTGACCACGACACTGCCCGCCGCCATGTCGGTCACCAGTGCGTTCAACGCGATGGCGCACGCCGTCGAGGGCCTCTATGCACCCGATACGAGTCCCATCGTGTCGTTGCTCGCCGAGGAAGGCGTCCGCGCACTGGCCGCGTCGCTGCCCGGGGTGGTCGCCGATCCCACCGGCCTCGATGCGCGCAGCGAAGCCCTCTACGGCGCCTGGCTGTGCGGCGCCACCTTGGGCGCCACGACGATGTCGCTGCACCACAAGCTGTGCCACGCGCTCGGCGGGACGCTGAATCTGCCGCACGCCGAAACACACACGGTGGTCCTTCCGCACGCGCTGGCCTTCAACGAACCCGAAGCGCCCGCCGCAGTTGCTGCGCTGTGCCGTGCGCTGCCCGGCAACGGCGCACCGTCGTCGCGGATCTGGCGGCTGTCGCGCGAACTGGGGGCACCCGCCTCCCTGGCCGAACTCGGCATGACCGAGGACGACATCGACCGCATCGTCGACGAGGTGACCGCCCGCCCGTACGGAAACCCGCGGCCCGTCACTCCTGCTGCGGTCCGAGAACTGCTGCGCGCGGCCTGGGCCGGCGATCGCCCGGCCGGCCACTGACCACCATCCGCCCCACGACCATGATCGAGATCACCATGACCGACACCGTTGCCGCCCACACCACCGCCATTCCGACTCCCGGCCCTGAGCAGGACGCGGTCGAAGAGCGACTGACCCGCAACGTCCTGCAGTCCTTCGCCGAGTGCAAAGATCCACGTCTGACCTATCTGATGCAGGCTCTCGTGCGTCATACCCATGCGTTCATCCGGGAAGTGCGACTGACCGAATCCGAGTGGAACACGGCAATCGAGTTCCTCACCGAGGTCGGCAACATCACCGACGACCGCCGACAGGAGTTCATTCTGTTGTCCGATGTGCTCGGGGCATCCATGCAGACCATCAATGTCAACAACGAGGCGGTCGGCGACGCCACCGAGGCGACCGTCTTCGGGCCCTTCTTCGTCGACGACGCTCCACGCATCGACAACGGCGGCGACATCGCCGGCGGTGCAACGGGCCAACCGTGCTGGGTCGAGGGCACCGTCCGCGACCTCGACGGTGCGCCCGTCCCGAACGCCCGGATCGAGGTGTGGGAAGCCGACGACGACGGCTTCTACGACGTCCAGTACGGCGACGATCGCGTCAGCGGTCGAGCACATCTGTTCAGCGACGACGAAGGCGGCTTCCGATTCTGGGGACTGACCCCGACGCCGTACCCCATCCCTCACGACGGCCCAGTGGGCAGAATGCTCGCCGCGACCGGACGCTCGCCGATGCGGGCCTCACATCTGCATTTCATGGTGTCGGCCCCGGGGCGGCGCACACTTGTCACCCACATCTTCGTCCGTGGCGACGAACTGCTCACCTCCGACACCGTCTTCGGCGTCAAGGAATCGCTCGTCAAGGACTTCGTGCCACAGGGCCCGGGCACACCCACACCCGACGGCCGCGACCTGAACGGATCTGACTGGGCCCGCGCTCGCTTCGACATCGTGCTCGCCCCTGACCGCTGACCTCCGACCGCTGACCTCTGACCTCTGACCGCTGACCTCTGACCGCTGACCTCTGACCCCCGACACAACTGAAACAGACTGCACCACTACAGAAGTAACCACCTCTCTGCAAACAGCCCACAACCGGGAACCGGAAGCATCCGACCCGGCAGGAGAAACTCATGTCCAACACCGCCCCCTCTCTCACGGCAAGCGGAGTAGCGCTGCCACCCTTGCGTCCCGGACCGCACCAACGCCGCATGGACCTCATCGCGGTCGTGGCCACGTTCGGCGGCCTGCTCTTCGGCTACGACACCGGCGTGCTCAACGGCGCACTCGAGCCGATGAGCCGGCAACTCGGCCTCACCGCCGTCACCGAAGGGCTGGTGGTCAGCACCCTGCTCGTCGGTGCCGCGATCGGCTCGGTGCTCTGCGGCCGGATGAGCGACGTCCTCGGCCGCCGCAAGACCATGATCATCCTGTCGATCATCTTCTTCTTCGGAACCCTCGGCGCAGTCGCCGCCCCCAGCCTCGAACTCCTGCTGCCGGCCCGATTCATCCTCGGCCTCGCCGTCGGCGGTGCATCGGTCACCGTGCCGATCTACCTGTCCGAGCTGGCGCCCGCCGAACGTCGCGGCACTCTCTCCGGGCGCAACGACCTGGCCATCGTGATCGGTCAACTCGCAGCGTTCGTCGTCAACGCCATCATCCACGCGGTGTGGGGCGAACACGACGGTGTGTGGCGGATCATGCTCGCGGTCTGTGCGATCCCCGCGGTCTGCATGTTCATCGGTATGCTCCGGATGCCCGAATCCCCACGCTGGCTCATCTCCAAGGGCCGCGACGACGAAGCACTCGCAGTGCTCTCGCAGGTACGCACCCAAGATCGCGCCCGCGCCGAGATGGCCGAGGTCGAAGAACTCGCCGAAGAAGAGCGCGAATCGCAGACCGGTGGTATCGCCGACCTCGCCATCCCGTGGGTGCGGCGCATCCTGTTGGCCGGTGTCATCATCGCCGTCGGCCAACAGCTGACCGGCATCAACTCCGTCATGTACTACGGCACCGACCTTCTCAAGACCGCCGGATTCAGCGACAACGCCGCGCCCATCGCCAACATCTTCATGGGAGTGGCATCGGTCGTCGGCGGTGTGCTCTGCCTGTTCGTGGTCATCGAACGCGTCAGTCGCCGCCGTCTGATCATCTCCGGACTGATCGGTGTCACGATCTGTCACGCCCTGATCGTCGCGTCCACCCTGGTGGTGCCGGATGGCAAGCTGCAGGCCTATGCCGTGCTCGGTTTCGTCGCACTCTTCGTGCTCGTCATGCAGACAACGCTGAACATCCCGGTGTGGGTGTGTCTGTCGGAATTGTTCCCGTTGCGGATGCGCGGGTTCGGTATGGGGGTGTCGGTTCTGATCGGATGGTCCACCAACGCCATTGTGGGACAGGCTTTCCCCACTCTGGTTTCCATCGGCGGGATCACCGGGACCTACACCGTGTTCTTCGTGGTGTGCGCGATCATGACGTTCCTGACCTACAAGACGCTGCCCAACACCAGCCACCGGTCACTCGAAGAACTCGAAGAATCGTTCGCCCGCGGCGATTTTCGCTGACACCGCACATCCACCTCAAGGAGTCACCATGAGCATCATCGTCGCCGTGACCGATACCGCTGAAGGCGCCCACGCTCTGCACGAGGCCGTCACCGAAGCGCGTCGGTTCGACACCGACGTCGTCGCCGTCAACCTCACCCTCACCACACTCGATGCATCCGAGATCGTCACCGACACCGCCATCACGGTTGTGGATCGACTCGGCCGTGACGAACGCGACCCCGTCGACGCCGTCCTGCACGAGATTGACCGGTTCCAGCCCAGCCGTCTGGTGGTGGGTGTCAAGCGCCGCAGCGCCGTCGGAAAGGCGGTACTCGGTTCGATCAGCCAACGACTGATCCTGCGCAGCCCGATCCCGGTGCTCGCGGTCAAACTCGACGAGGGGAAAGACGCCGTCTAGGCATCCGGCCGGCGCCGCCAGGGGTTCAGCGCTGCGCGGCGCCGGCCACGTCTGTGACGATCCGATTCGCCAACTCCTCCGACGACCCGGGATTCTGCCCGGTGTACAGATTCCCGTCGACGACGATGTGCGACCGCAGCCGGATCAGCCCCTTGGAGTACTCGACACCCGCCTCCCGGAGCATGTCCTCCAGTAGCCTCGGCGCCTTGCGCGCGAACAGGTTGAGCAGCTTCGCGGTTGTCGACCCGATAACCACAACACTTCTCGTCACAGCTGAGCGCGGTTACGGACCATGACGTTGCGCCGATTCGACTCCAGTGCCGCCCAGTTCGGTGCGCTGGCCGCAGCGAGGTCGCCTTCGACGGCGAGAGCGGCCCCGGTTGTGGCGCCCCATCCGGCGTCGTAGATCTGTTTCACCGAACGGAGTATCCCACCGTCGGTGTCGGCGATCCGGTGCGCAACCTCCAGGGCACGATCCACCAAGCCGTCGTGAGCGACGACCTCGGTCACCAGCCCGATACGCAGCGCGAGTTGTGCGTCGACGACCTCTCCGGTGAAGGACATCCGTCGCGCCCAGCCGGGCCCGACACGGTCGGGCAGTCGAACGGTCATCCCGCCGCCGGGCAACACGCCCACCCGGGCGTGGGTGTCGGCGAACACGGCGCGTTCACCGGCGATCAGGAAATCGCAACCGAGTGCGATCTCGAGCCCGCCGGTGAACGCCGCGCCGTTGACGGCACCGACAACCGGGGTGGCGAGCTCACCGACGAGACGGATGCAGTTCGCCTCGTGAACGGCATCGAGATAGTCCGGGCCATCGGCGGCCAAGCTCTTGAGATCCAGTCCCGCGCAGAAAGCCGGATCTGCGCCGGTGAGCACGATGACCCGGACGGCCGGGTCCGCGTCGAGTTGACGCAGTGCGGAACTCAGCCCTCGGGCGAGATCCAGACTCAACGCGTTGCGCGCGTCCGGCCGATTGAGGGTCACGAGTGCGACGGTGTCTCGCACATCCACAAGAAGCGGTTCGGTCATCACGCGTCACCTTCGATAGCAGCGGTTCTGGAGAATCGTGGCGAGCATATCGGCATCCGACCCACGATCCGGCGATTCCGCCATCAGTCCCGGTGACGCGTGACGGTCGGCGGCTAGGACGCTCGGAAATACGGCCGGTACTTGCGCTTGGCCTCGACGATCTCCTTGGCCATCGACAGCGCCACGCTGACGACATCGACTCCGGTCACCGCGGATCGGTTCAGGACCTCGCGGACGGTGTCCGCGATGGCATCCACACGCTCTTCGAGGCCGTGCTCATCGTCGCGGAGTTCGGCCTCCACCGCGATGAGTCCGCCGGCATTGGCGACGAAGTCCGGCACGTGGACGATGCCTCGTTCGTGCAGATCCCGAGCGAGCCGGTCTTCGCTGAGCATGTTGTTCGCCGCGCCGACCAGCGCGGAGGTCCGCAACCGCGAGACCGCCGGTTCGTCGATCACGCCGCCGCCCGCGCAGGGAGCCACCACATCGACCTCGGCGAACAGAACCTCGGCGAGGTCGGCCCCGGTGATCCCGAGCTCGTCGACACCGCGCCGCACCCGGGCCGGATCGATGTCGGCTCCGATCACCTCGGCGCCCGCATCGGACAGCATCCGGGCAACGTGGAACCCGACATTGCCGAGCCCCTGGATCGCCACACGACTACCGGCGACCGCCTTTCCGTCGCACGCCTCGAGAGCGACCTCGATACCGCGCACCACACCGCGGGCAGTGAAGTAGGACGGATCGCCGCGCTGAGCCGACACCACCGGCACATGGCGTCCGATCAGTTCCAGGTCGCGCACCGACGTGCCCATGTCCAACGCCGGAATGTATCGACCATTCAGCGCCGCAATATATTTGGCATGTGCGACCAGCACTTCGTCACGATTCGCGACGCGCGGGTCCGCGTTGATCACGCTCTTGCCACCGCCGAGCGGCACCCCCGCCAGCGCGGCCTTGTAGGTCATCGCCTGAGCGAGGTCCATCGCATCTGCCACAGCCGCCGCGCGGGACGGGTACTGGCGCATCCGCACGCCGCCGAGGGACGGCCCGAGGGTCGTATCATGCACGGCGATAATCGATTCCAGGCCTGCTTCGGGGTCCCGACACAGGACGAGCTGTTCGAAGTCGCGTTCATGGAGTTCGTTGTGCAGGTCGTTTGCGGCGATGGTTGTCGTCATGGCGCAGGACGCTATGACCCCTTCGACAGGCCACACAAGGAGTTCGCGTCAACTGGCCGGCAATACGCAAATCTTTGCCGCGAATGCGACCAGTTCGATAAATTGTTGCGCATGGTCGATCTCGACGACGTTGATCTGGCCCTGCTGGCACTGCTGTCCGAGGAGGGTCGCGCCACCTTCTCGGATCTGGCTGCTCGCGTCAATCTGTCGGTCGCGGCCACCAAACGACGTGTCGACCGTCTCCGCGCGCAGCGCGTGATCACCGGGTTCACCGCAACGATCGACCAGACCGCACTCGGCTGGCCGGTGCAGGCCTTCACCGAGGTTCGCTACGTGGGCACCTCCCAGCCGGACGAGATGATGCAGGCGATGACCGAGATCCCCGAGGTCGAGGCCGTGTACACCATTGCCGGCGACCCGGACATGCTGGTCAAGGTGCGCGCTCGCGATCACAGCCATCTGCAACAGGTCATCAACCATCTCCGACGTGGCGGCAAGGCCACCGGCACGAAGACGATGATCGTCCTCGGTTCCTGGCATCGATAGGGGCGAGCCGCGACGGTGGGTGGAGACGCGAACGCCACCACCCGATCCCCGAGGAACCTCCGAGCCCGCAAACACCACCACCCGATCCCCGAGGAACCTTCGAGCCCGCAAACGCCACCACACCGATCTGAGATCCCTGAGCGACGAGCCTCCGAGTACCCGATCCCTGAGGAGCCTCCGAGCCTGCAAACGCCACCACACCGATCCCCGAGGAACCTCCAAGCCCGCAAACGCCACCACCCGATCCCCGAGGAACCTCCAAGCCCGCAAACGCCACCACCCGATCCCCGAGGAACCTCCAAGCCCGCAAACGCCACCACCCGATCCCTGAGGAGCCTCCGAGCCTGCGAGGATGCGTCACGAAGGGCGCCCCTTCGTGACGCTCGCAAGCTCGCTCCTCAGGGAGCGGGGTGGGCTCGCACGCTCGCTCCTCAGGGAGCGGGGTGAGCTCGCCAGCTCGCTCCTCAGGGAGCGGGGTGGGCTCGCACGCTCGCTCCCCAGGGAGCGCGGTGAACTCGCACGCTCGCTCCCCAGGGAGCGCGGTGAACTCGCAAGCTCGCTGCTGAGAAGCGGCCCCTTCGTGACGCTTCGCTCGTTCCTCGCGAGGCTCCTCAGGGGGCGGGGTGAGCTCAAGCTCGCGGGAGGCGGTCGCCGCTCAGGGAGCGGGGTGAGCTCAAGCTCGCGGGAGGCGGTCGCCGCCCAGAGAGCGGCAGCAGCCCGTCAGGGAGCGGGGAGGCGGTCGCTGCTCAGGGAGCGGGGCCAGCTCGACCACCGGGGAGCGCCCACCCTCGAAATGGCCGCCCCGACGCAAAGATCCGTCGGCAAACGGGGACAGCGCGACAAATTTTGCGTCTTCGCCTCGATTTCGCTCCGATGACTGGCGTGTTCCAGATCACACTGCTTGCATAGCGAGCACTGCCGACACGCGACTGACGGGGCGAGGGCACCGCCCGCGGAACCTATCCGCTTGACCCGCCAGACCACCCGTGCGTGCGCGTCGGCAGCCAGATGCGCACTGCGCGAATCGAACTCGCATTGAGGAGAAAGCATGCCGGGAACTGGCATATGGCGGACGAAGTCGGTCGAGCAATCGATCGCCGAGACCGACGAGCCACGAAGTCGGTTACGCAAGGACCTGACCACCCGCGATCTGACGACCTTCGGCGTCGCCGTCGTGATCGGCGCCGGCATCTTCACCCTGACCGCACGCACAGCCGGTGACATGGCGGGACCATCGGTCTCCCTGGCCTTCGTCCTCGCCGCCGTCGCCTGCGGCCTGGCGGCCCTCTGCTACGCGGAGTTCGCCTCGACCGTCCCCGTCGCGGGTAGCGCATACACGTTCTCGTACGCGACGTTCGGCGAGTTCATCGCCTGGATCATCGGGTGGGATCTGGTCCTCGAGTTCGCCTTGGCCAGTTCGGTTGTGGCCAAGGGCTGGTCGCTCTACCTCGCCGATTTCCTCGGCGCCGCGACGACCATCAAAATCGGTGGCGTCAGCCTCGACTGGGGTGCGGTGCTAATCATCGGCGCGATCACCCTGACCCTCGCCTTCGGCGTGAAACTGTCATCCCGGGTGTCAGCGATCATCACCGCCATCAAGGTGGCGGTGGTATTGCTGGTCATCGTGGTCGGCGCCTTCTTCATCAACGCCGACAACTACCACCCGTTCGTCCCGGCAGGCGAAGCGACAACCGGCGGCGGGGCCGGCCTGCACCAGACACTGTTCTCGGTGCTCAGTGGTTCAGACGGCAGCAACTACGGTTGGTACGGCCTGCTGGCGGCAGCGAGCATGCTGTTCTTCGCGTTCATCGGATTCGATGTCGTGGCCACCACTGCCGAGGAGACCAAGAATCCTCAGAAGTCCATTCCGCGCGGCATTCTCGGGTCGCTCGCGATCGTCACGGTCCTCTACGTCGCTGTGACCGTCGTCCTGACGGGCATGGTCAACTACCAGCAGCTGCGCACCGGAAGCCCCCTGGTCGGAGACGGCAGCGCGACACTGGCCACGGCGTTCGAGTATCACGGCATCACGTGGGCCCAGACCGCGATCAACGTCGGCGCCCTCGCCGGACTCACGACCGTCGTGATGGTGATGATGCTCGGACAGACGCGGGTCCTGTTCGCGATGTCGCGTGACGGACTCGTTCCGCGCCCGTGGGGCGCAACGAACAAGTCCGGCAACCCGATCCGCATCACCATGATCGTGGGAGTGGTCGTCGCCGTCATCGCCGCACTCTTCCCGATCGAGACGCTCGAGCAGATGGTCAACATCGGCACGCTCTTCGCTTTCGTACTGGTGTGCGCCGGCGTGATCGTTCTGCGCCGCACCCGACCCGACCTCAAGCGAGGCTTCCGGGTCCCCGGCAGCCCGATCGTGCCCGGTCTCGCCATCGCCGCATGTGTCTGGCTGATGATCAATCTGTCGGTGGAGACCTGGATTCGCTTTGCGGTCTGGATGGTGCTGGGCATCATCATCTACCTCGTCTACGGCCGGCGGCACTCGGTACTGGGCCGACGGTTGAGCAGGTCCGGTGGTGCGCCGACGAGCGATGAGCCGTACGCAACTGCCGGCGCGCAGCCCACGCAACCACAGCAGGTCTCGGTCGGCGACTGATCAGATGGTCCACCCGGTACGCGACCCCGCTCCCACTGATGAGCGGGGTCGCGTGCTGTGGTCTCAGCCGATCAGTGAGTCGATGATCGCGATCGATTCGTCGACGACAAAGTACGTGACGTGCTCGGTGCCCGACGATCGCGGAACGAAGTTCATCTCGGGCGGCGGGATCTGCGACCCGTCGACGAGCGACATCGATGTCGTGTTCACCACCAGATCGTTCGCCTCTCCCATCAACGGGTCGACGACGTCGTCGGCCAGCCGTTCGAGCAGTCCGAGGGCCGGCTCCTGCGGAATTGTCACCGCCGAGGGCTCGAAGTCCGTGACCACGGTCAGGTAGACCGACCCGCCGGGGCGAGGCTGAATCCGATTGAGGCGCCGGAGAAAATCCGACCCCGGCACCATCGCGGCGAGGCCGGGTATCTGATCTTCACTCACCGCCGTGGTGATGAGCGCTCGCACAGGCCCGAGTACGAGGGTCACCACCACCCGCGTCGCCTCGGCCACGATGGGCCCGCCGAATTGCCGGGCGACGCCGACGGCGAGCGTCGTGTACAGGTCGAACAGTGTCGACCAGTTCTCCTTGCGCGCCAACAGGGTCCCATCGTTCGGGCCGGCAACCATGACGAGCTTGCCCATGACGATCTTCCCGGGCATACCCACCAGCTCGATGGCACTGCGTGCGACGAGCGCACCTCGACTGTGGGTGAGGATGTCGACGTCGACGGTGTCGACATTCAGCCGACCCAGGAGCGCGACCAATTCCTGCCCGTTCTGTTCCGGGTCCTCACTGAGTGTCCGGTGGGTGAAACCGATCACCGCGTCATAGCGCTCCAGCGCCGTGGCCACAACGGTGTTGTTCAACCCACCACCGATCAGGCCGAATCCGGTTGTGGTGGTGGCGAACGTGCCGTGCACCAGGAGAAGAACTCTCGCGCCGGTTCGCGCCAGCCGGAAGTCTTCCGGCGGCAGCTGTCTCCAGGTCCGGGGATCGACGTGGGTGATGCTCACCAAACCCGGCTTCACGACCTTGGATTCGACGAAGCGCACGATGTCCCCGGCGTCGGGCAGATGGAACGCGAGCACGCGCAGGCCACCACCGGCGTCCGCGCGATCGGCCGACCGGAGCGCAGACACCTCTGGCGGCGCCGCGGGCGAAAACGTCGCAAGTGTTCGCACTCCGCTGATGTGTTCGGCATCGATCGGGTCACCGCTCGACGTCGACCACCAGAAGCACCCATCCCGCTCGTACAACAGCACGTCGTGTGGATTCGAGGAGCGGACGGTCACAACAGATTCCGGCCTACCTGTCGCCTCGGTGGCCAGAACCACATTCGGCGACACCGAGACCGTGACGGCGTGGGTGACTCGAATCTCGTCGGATGCCGCGAGCGAGGCGACGAGCGGATCGTCGCCGGGGACCTCGTCGATGGTGACGTCCTCGGCCGACCACTCGTCGGGAAGGCTCACGACGAGGTTACCGTGCGGGATTGTCGGCATCAATCCTCCTTGCTCACAAGACCACCCGGCCACGTCGCGCAAGGCGTGCGTGTGTCACCTCACCGTATCCGCCGCGATTGCGGGGCGGGGCGGGTTGCGTGGGAATCACACGACGCAACCTCGTGTGCGGCGTCGACCGCCCGGCGCGAGAAGCTCAACCAGGATGCGCCGAGTCGACTGACCGCGGATCCACCCGACCCTCCCACATGATCGGGTCCTCCTCCGGGGAGGGTAGGTCGAGCCCCAGAGCTGCCATGTGCGGCAGGACGCGGTCGATCACCGAGTTCAGATCGGCGAGCTGCTCGGCATCGAGCGCATCGAAGATCAGTCGGTGCGCCTCGTCGCTGTGGCGCGGCGCCGCCGACCGTACCACCTCCATGCCGGCATCGGTGAGCGTCACCGACACCGCGCGCCGATCGGGGCTCGACGGCGACTTCGTCCGCCGAACCCACCCGCGACGCTCCATCGCGGTCACCGAGTGCGACATACGGCTCTGCTCGCTCTGCGCGAGCACCACCAGGCGCCTCATCCCGATGGTCCGATCAGCGGCCTCGGAGAGGCGGAACAGGATCATGTACTGCGAATGGGTGAGCCCGCTGTCGCGACGAAGCTGAGCGTCGAGAGCATCGTCGAGCAGCATGGACACCGTCAGGAACCCGCGAAAGGCCCGTTGTTCGGCCGGAGTGAGCGCCATGGGCCTCAGCGTAACAACTTGTTGAACTTTCATGGACCTTGCCGTACGATCAATTTAAATGAAGATTCATTGAAAATAGTTCGTGACATCCGAAGGACCTCCATGACCGCCACACACCCACCATCGACGATGCCGTTCGCCTTCCTCGGTCACGGCAGTCCGATGAATGCGATCGAGCACAATCGCTACACCCAGGCGTGGGCGGAGTTCGGCCGGTCCGTCCCGCGGCCGCGGGCCATCCTGGTGATCAGCGCCCACTGGTACATCAACGCCACCGCCGTGACCGCGATGTCCCGGCCACGCACCATCCATGACTTCTACGGATTCCCGCGCGAACTGTTCGAGTTCGACTATCCGGCACCGGGTTTGCCGGACCTCGCGGGCGAGGTGGCCGAGGTCGTCAAGCCGACCTGGGTGGGCAGCGACACCGACAGCTGGGGTATCGACCACGGCGCCTGGTCCGTTCTCGCCCATGCGTTTCCGGACGCCGACATCCCGATCGTCCAGCTGAGCATCAACGGTGAGCGCGATCTGGGCTATCACTTCGACCTCGGCACCCGACTCGCACCGCTACGCGACTCCGGGGTGCTGATCCTCGGCAGCGGCAACATCGTGCACAACCTGCGTGCCGTCGACTTCGCGCTGCCCGAGAACGGCTACGACTGGGCCCAACGTTTCGACGACGCCGCCCGCGAGGCCATGCTCGGCGATCCCACCGCCTACCCGGCCCTGGCCGGACACCGCGACTACGCGAAAGCCGTCCCGACGCCCGATCACTTCCTGCCGTCGGTTTACCTGGCCGGCCTGAAGGCCGCCGCGTCCTCCGACGGCGACGCGGCGACCACGGTCCTCGTCGACGGATGCTCGTACGGGTCGCTGTCGATGACGTCCTACGCGGTGAACTGACGCCAGTGTGAGTCCGCGCTCGCACACCGCGGCGCCGGACTTCCGACGAGAGCCGACCGATAGCTCTGAAACGGCCAGCCGACGTACGGCACTAGCGCAGCGGACCACCCCACTGCGCCTGTTCCCGGATCTTGTTCTTCAGCAGCTTCCCACCCGCATTGCGCGGCAGCGCCTCCTTCGACACGGATGCGAATTGGGGGATCTTGAAGTCGGCGAGGCTCTTTCGGCAGTGGTCCAGCACGGCGTCGAGGTCGAGGTCGCCCGACTCGGACACCAGTATCGCGCCGACCTTCTCCCCCATCACATCGTCGGGCACCGGCACCACCGCGGCATCCACGACACCGGGCGCCGACAACAGGACGGCCTCGACCTCGATGCTCGACACGTTCTCCCCGCCGCGGTTGATGATGTCCTTGATCCGGTCGACGATGTGGACGCGTCCGGCGTCGTCGACGCGGACGACGTCCCCGGTGTGCAGCCATCCGTCGACGATGGTGGCCGCGTCGGCGTCCGGCCGTTGCCAATAGCCTGCGGTGACGTTGCCGCCGCGAACGACGAGTTCGCCGATGCTCGGGTCATCGGAGATCGGCACGATGCCGATGTCGACCGACGGCACGGCGTAGCCGACCGAGTCGGCATGCTCCACCGCGTCGGCATCGGGCAGAACGGTGATCAGGGAGGCGGATTCGGTCATCCCGTAGCCGTTCATCACAGTTGCCTGGCCGAACGCCTTCTGCAGCTGCTGCACGAGTGCCGGCGCGATCGGCGCGCCGCCGTAACCCACCGAACGGACACCCGACACGTCCGCATCCGCAAAGGCCGGATGACGCAGGAGCAGTGCGTAGACGGCGGGGACCGTCACCATGTAGCCGATCCGCTCGGCAGTGAGTACCTCGGGCAGCGCGGCCACGTCGAGCTGCGGCATGATCACGGCGGTACCACCCACGTAGGTGGCGACGAGGAACTGCGAGTTGCATCCGGTCACGTGGAACAGCGGGACCGAGATCAGTGTCCGCATCGACGGCCCGAGATCGCGGCCGATGCCCATGCAACGAATCATGTTCTCGGCGTTGGTGATGAACGCCTCGTGCGTGGTGGGAACCCCCTTCGGACGGCCGGTGGTGCCCGAGGTGTAGAAGAACGCCGCGACGTCACCTGCGGTGAGGCCGTCCACCGCGTACGGATCCCCCGTCGGCAACGGCATGTCCGGGGCGAGGTCGACCCTGACGCCGGCGTCGTCAAGAACAAACGCCACCTCGGGTTCGGTCATCCGCGTGTTCACGGCGACCACCACCCCTCCGGCCAGCAGCGTGCCCCAGAATGCCAGCGCCCACTGGACACCTGCCGCATACCGCAGCGCGACCCGATCGCCGTTCGTCACTCCGCGATCACGCAGTCCACCCGCCACGCGTCCCGCCTCATCCCACAGCTCGGCGTAGGTCAATCGGCGACCGCCGAGTTCCACCACGGCCTCATCCTCCGGCGCGGTCTCGACGCGCTCACGCAGGACGTCGATGAGCGTTGCCGGAATATCCGCATATCGGGGGACGCCCGCGTCGTCCCGGACGACTCCGTCCTGACCGAACGGGTTGTGCTCACGACCGATCTCGATGACAGCGGCGTCACTCATCCCTCGTTTGTACTCCGTGACCGCGGCGTCGACCACCACTTCGAGCGCCGCGCGGCACGCTCATGATCACGCCTTCTCAGGACCCGGCATCGAACCCGACAGATGAATTTCCCACAGACGAGAAATTTTTGCCTACACTGTCAATCCATGAGGCCGAAACGCACCATCACCGACACGAAAGCCTCCCGACGAACAGCATCGCTACTGATCGCGGCGGTACTCGGCGTCGGAGGTTGCACCACAACGCCTGCCGGATCGGACGCCGATCCCACCTCTCTCGATGTGCCGACCACCAGCGGGTATCTGATCGGCACCGCCACCGATACCGGCCGGACATTCCTCGGCGTGCCCTATGCCGAACCACCCATCGGGCAACGCAGGTGGGCACTACCCGAACCCGTGCACACACCCGAGGCCCCGGTCGATGCGACCCACCCGGGCAGCCCATGCCCACAGAGTGTGCCGATACCCGGCGATCATGCCGCGCCAACGGAGGACTGCCTCACCCTCAACGTCACCACACCCCGTCAGACCGACGCCGACACGCAGTTGCCGGTCATGGTCTGGTGGCATGGCGGCGGCTACACGACCGGCGCGGCAAGCACCTATGACGCGCAGCGGCTCGCGGACCGGGGCAACGTCATCGTCGTGACGGCCAACTACCGACTCGGGGTGTTCGGCTACCTGGGCATGCCCGGGATGGCCGGCGGCGGCGACTTCGGTCTGGCCGATCAGCTCGAAAGCCTGCGCTGGGTGCACGCCAACGCAACGGAATTCGGTGGCGACCCCGACAACGTGACCGTGTTCGGCGAGTCCGCGGGCGCGATGTCGGCGTGCGCGGCGCTCACCTCGCCGAAGACAACAGGCCTGGTGGACAAGATGATCCTCGCGTCGGGCTCGTGCATGCTGCGCTGGCCCGACGGCACCCTCTATCCCGGGGTCCCCGCGCACACGCCCTACGCCTCGCGTGCCGACAACCAGGCCACCAGTGTCGCAGCCGCAGAGCAGTTGGGGTGTTCCGGTGCCGACGCAATCGCATGCCTGCGCGGCCTTCCGGTCGACCGGCTCCTCACCGTCGACCAGGACTTCGCCGACAATCTCACCTACGGCACCGACCTGCTACCCCGAGATCCCGCGCAAGCGCTCCGCGACGGTGATCAGCAACAGATCCCGGTGATCACCGGCGGGAACCATGATGAGCAGCGTTCATTCGTCGGCGGCCTCCTCGCCGCGCAACCCGACGCCGTGACACCGGCCAACTACCCGCACCTGATCAGGACCGCGTTCGGCGCGCGGGCGCCCGAGGTGCTGGCCCGCTATCCCCTGGACCACTTCCCCAGCGCGGGTCTCGCGTGGTCGAGGGTCACCACCGATGCGGTGTGGGCCTGTCCGACCCTCCAGGGTTCTCGTCTGATGTCGAAGCACGCACCGACCCACCTCTACGAATTCGCCGACGAGACGGCACCGAACGTGAACCAGATCAACACCATCCCCCAGGGTGCCGCTCACGCGACGGATACGCCGTACTACTTTGATCTCGCCGGACACAATCTGCTCAGGACGCCGCGACAACGGGAGGTCGCCGACCAGATGATCGCGTACTGGACCTCGTTCGCGCACGACGGGACACCACGCATCGCCGACGACGCCGACATTGGACCGGTCGACGAGGACCCCACCGATGCACTGCAGTTCGGGACGTCGGCGACCCGCGACGTCGACTTCGCTGCCGATCACCAGTGCAGTTTCTGGCTCTGACCGACCGGAGAGCTCATGCCGTCCAGCCGCGTCGACAACGACACGTTCATCCATCGGGCACGTCGCGCCCAGCTGATCGAGACCGCGATCGGCGTGATCGCCGACGTCGGCACCGAGCGCGCGACCATCTCGCGTATCGCCGAGGCGGCCGGAGTGACGCGCGGGGTGGTCACCTATCACTTCCGGGATCGTCCATCGTTGCTCGCCGGCGTGGTCACCTACGTCTACGACCGTGCCCGCGAGGTACTCGAGAACCGTGTCCAGTCGGCATCGACGCCACGTGAATCGTTGCGCGAGTTCATCACCGGGAGCATCGACTTCTACGGCGCATACCCTACCGAGATGACCGCATTGTCGGCCATCTACCGCTCGCCGGACATGCCTCGCTCCGATCGAGTCGAGCATCGAACGGAGATGACGGATGTGGAGGACATCCTGATCGCCGGTATCCGGTCGGGCGACTTCCGCCGTCTCGACCCCGCGGTGACGTCGGCGACCATCCGGGCGGGGCTGGACGCCGCGCTCGTGCGCATCCGCGAAGGCGCCGACCTCGAGCATGAGAAGCGCGAGGTCTGGTCACTCTTCGATGCGGCAACGCGCAGAGCCGGTTCCGGCCCAGCGGAGCCGCATGGGCGCCGAGATCCTCAACGAAGTTCCGACGCGGGGAACTAGCAGAACGGAGCGCGCGGCCACGCCGCGCCGTCGCCCTCGGACACGCTTCAATAACTGAACGTCGTCGCGCCGTCGCCGATCCACTCCCACAACTGGACGGTGCCACCCATCTCGGCACCCGGGATGAAGCCGGACGGGTCGATTCCCTTCGAATTCACACAGATGGGACAGACGAGGTAGCGCCCACCGGCGCTCTCGTAGCGTTCCATCAGATCCTCCAACGGCGGACAGCCCACACAGGCCGTGGCCACCGCGACGCCCTTCACAGCAAGCCGAACCGCTTCCTTGGTCAGGAATATCGTTGTGGGACGACCGCTTTCGGCTGCGCCGACCGCGACCAGAAATGCCACCGTCACCTTCTCCGGGTCTTCGAGCCCAGTGGTGAGACTGATGGCGGCCTTGTTGGTACTCATGTCGTCCTCCTCGGGTTGTCGTTGTGACAACCAGGACGTTAGTGAGCGTCACAGCCCCGGAAATCGGTGCCGACCGCCATGTTTCCCGGCACCGACATCGCCTCTATGGCGGTCGACACGCAGGTCAGTTGCTCAACAGGCGCGCGACCGCCGCCGCTCGCGCCGATCGACCTGCCAGGCCGAGTTTCAGGTAGATGCTACTGAGGTGCCGCTCGACCGTGCGGATGGACAGCGAAAGTTCCCGGGCGATCTCGGCGTTGTCGAGCCCGTGTCCGACGAGCCGCAGGACGTCGCGCTCGCGATCGCTGAGGCTGCGCAGTGCCGTCGGCGTACTCGGCGCGGTGACCGATTCTGCCGCAAGGAAGTTGCGCACTTCGGCGACGAACACTGGCCAGGCGCTCTCGTCGGCGAGGGTGATGTGATTGTCACTGTCGAGGGTCACCAGCCGGGCGTCCGGTATCGCCGCGGCGAGTCGGCGACCTTCGGCGAACGGAGACATGCGATCACCGCGGGCATGGATCACCAACGCGGGCTGGGTGATCTCGCTCAGCAATGCCGACACGTCGACGGTCCAGCGCGCGGCGCGCGAATGCAGAGCGTTGTCGGTGGATGTGGCCCGGGCCTGCAGATCGTCGAGCCAGCAGGCTTGTTCATCGGTTGCCCCGGGGATCAGCAGTTGGGTGAAGACCCGCCGAAATGTGCTGTCCGGCCTCGCCCAGCCGACCTTGATCAGCTGCCGAAACGTGTGCTCGAGCTCGGTGGCGTCGTCGTCACGACAAAACGCGGCGTGTGTGCCGTAGAGGATCAGCCGGCTGATGCGCTCCGGATGGCGCGTCGCATAGGTGATGGCGACCGGTCCGCCCTGGGACATCCCGACCATTGCGCATCGGTCGAGTCCGGCAGACTCGATCACCGCCTCGAGATCGGCAACCCGCGCATCCAGACCGAAGTCGTCCACGTCCCAGTCCGATATCCCACATCCGCGCTCGTCGTAGCGTACGACGGTCGCCAATTCACCGAGATCCAGCAGGAAATGTCGCCAGACAGGGCTTTCCCAATCGAACTCCAGATGGCTGAGCCAGCAGGTGGTGAGCAGGAGTGGAGGTCCGGCGCCATGGATGGCGTAGGCGATCCTGGTGCCGTCCGCGCTGCGGCAGAAACGCACCTCCTGAGGCGGCGCTTCCCGCGACATACCTCGAGGTTAGTCGTGCCGCGCTCGTCAAACCACCGTCGTCGGCCCCAGATCGGTCACCGCGCCTCGACGACCACCACCCGCGGCGGCTGGTCCAGAGAACCGTCGTGCGGCGCAGCAGTTTCGGCGCCCGCGAAGGCGACCAGTCCGAGAATCAGCAGCTGCGGAACCGCCATCTCCATGGCGTCCAGAACTCCGTGCCACGGGCGTGACCACCGCGACGGCGGACCGGCGTGCGATCGGGTCGGCGACAGGACGGCCATGGCGTACTCCTCGGGTTCGATGTGCTCACCGACGAGGGTGTCCGACAGCGCTTGGAGATCACTTGGAGTCCACTGGTGTGTGCCTGCACGCTTGGACGTGAACGTCGCCGAGGCCCGCTGCGGTCCGCACCGGCCGGTCATCGACACCCGGCGCTATCGTCGAAAGTGCGCTACCCGCACCGGTAGGCCCACGGCAACCGAAGGACGATGACACGATGGCCGACGCCGACATCAACTTCTATTTCGACCCGGTATGCCCGTTCGCGTGGATGACCAGCAAATGGGTGCGCAAGGTGCAGGCACAACGCGACTACACCGTCGACTGGCGGTTCATCTCGCTCCGGCTCCTCAACGCCCATATCGACTACGACGCCCACTTCCCACCCGAGTACGAAGCGGGTCACGGCGCCGGCCTGCGCCTGCTGCGGGCGGCGGCGAGCATCCGACGGGAGCACGGTCGCGAGCCGTTGGATGCGCTCTATGCCGCCTTCGGCACCCGCATCTTCGACCAACACACCGGCACGTACACGGTCGACGGACGTGATCATCGCGGTACCGCGGACTTCCTCGGCCCGATCCTCACCGAACTCGGGCTCCCCGCACAGCACCTCGCCGCGCTCGACGATGCGAGCTTCGACGCCGAGATCCAGGCCGAGACCGACGAGGCGCTATCCCTGACCGGCCGGGACGTCGGCACACCCATCATCCATTTCCAGCCGCCGGACGGAGTCGCCTTCTTCGGGCCGGTCATCAGCCGACTTCCGAGTGACGAGGACGCGGTGGTGCTCTGGGACCACGTGATCGGCCTGGCCGGATTCCCGGGGTTCGCCGAGCTCAAGCGGAGCCTGCGTGAGAAGCCGCAGCTGAAGGCGTTCGGTGTCGATGTCGACGATGTCGGCGTGCAGGAAGACTGGCATGGCGGCAGTCGCCGCACCAAGAAGTGATCGCGCCGACCGCCCGGTTGACGTGTCGGAAATTTCCGACGTATTGTCGGGCGCGTGACCACCGAGGACACCGTCTTCCTTGCGCTCGCCAACCCGGTGCGCCGACAGTTGCTGGAGATCCTGGCGACCGAACCCGCCCCGGCCGGTGAGCTCAGCACCCGGTTCTCGCTGAGCCGCTCCTCGGTCGCCGAGCACCTCAAGGTGCTCAAGGACGCCGGCCTCGTCGCCGACGAGGCCCGGGGGCGCCAGAGGATCTATCGCCTCACCGCCGCGCCGCTCGCCGAACTCGGCGAGTGGATACACCCGTTCGAACGGTTCTGGCGCGACCGACTGTCCGATATCGCCGACATCGCAGAGGATCTCGAATGACCGACTCATCCACCTCCACCGACCGCTTCGCCGTGATCCGGGTCGATCAGTTCGTCGCGGCGCGCCCCGAAGCGGTCTGGCGCACCCTGACCGAACCCGAACTCGTCGAACGGTGGTGGGGGCGCGGCGACGTGCGACCGGTCGTCGGCCACGAATTCACCTTGGACATGCATCAATTCGGGCTTCAACCCTGCCGTGTGCTGGAGGTCGACGAACCATCACGGTTTGTCTACACGTTCACCGAGAACTGGACGCTGACCTGGGTACTCGTCGCCGAAGGGAACGGCACCCGACTCTTCCTGGAGCACTGCGGGTTCGATCTCGACGACACACGCATGGCCGCCGCGTTCGCTCAGATGGGACCGGGTTGGCGTGACGTGGTACTGCCGCGCCTCGCCGACCTCGCGCCGACTCTGTAGCCGTGCGAAGTCGGGTTACGGGCCTCAGATAAGTGTCCTCACGCGAGCAGCGCCACTATCCCCGCAACCTCGTGGACAGGACGTGCGCCTGATCGAGCAGCAACGATCCGAGTTCATGCCGACGGTCGGGCCGGAAACGTGTCTCGACGCCGGTGACGCTCAGAGCCCACGCCGGTCGGCCCGCGCCGTCGAAAACCGCCGCGCCGATGCCCCAGCTGCCCTCCACCAACAGCCCCGGGTTGACTGCGTAGCCGGTGGTCCGGGTGGCGTCGATGCGCTCGCGGATCCCCGAAACGGAGTGTGATGTGCCCCAGCGCGGCACCAGATCAGCCCGCTGCAAATAGCGGTCGATCTCGGCGTCGGGGAGGTGGCTGAGGATGGCGAGCCCCGCCGATGCGACCCCGAGCGGGAATCGGATCCCCACGTGCAGGACGTGCGAGCGCAGCGGGAAGCTGCCTTCCTGGCCGAGAACGCAGACCGTCTCGTCGCCCCGCCGCGCAGACAGGAACGCACTCTCTCCGGTCTCCCGGGCAACGTGGTCGACCACATCGCGGGCCTGATCGGTGATGTCGTAGCGGGTCGCCGCGGACGAGCCGAGCAAATAGAGCTCCGGCCCCAACGACCACCGCCCCGTTGCGCTGTCTCGGTCGATGAGGCCTTCATCGACCAGGGCCGACAGCAACCGATGTGCGGTCGGTCGGGCCAGACCGGCGATGAGCGCCAGCTCGGTGGTACTCGCACCTGCGGGCTCCGAGGTGCCGACCGCGCGCAGCAACGCGGCCGCACGCGCCACCACCGACGCACCCTTTTCTTCGGACACGACGTCGATCATAGCGTTCATTCAATGGACGCCAATTGGGGCTCCAGATCACCAAACGAGCAATTCCTGGCCAATTTCTCCAGCTGGTTGCCTACGACGTGCCCATTCATCGACACTCGATCCCAGCTTGCCGCGTTTACTGAATGGACGCGCGTGGAAGGAGAAGCATGAGTTCGAAAGTGCATGAGACGGCTGAGGCCGCCGTCGCAGACATCGGGGACGGCGCCACTCTCGCCGTCGGCGGGTTCGGTATCTGTGGTGTGCCCGACGCGCTGATCGCGGCGATCGCCGACTCGGGTGCCGCCGGACTCGAGGTGTTCTCCAACAACTGCGGGATCGACGACTACGGCCTCGGGGTGCTGTTGTCCCTGGGACGCATTGCTCGCGTCACGGCCTCCTATGTCGGGGAGAACAAGGAGTTCGCCCGCCAGTACCTCGCCGGCGAACTCGAGGTCGAGCTGACACCACAGGGCACGCTCGCCGAGCGGCTACGGGCGGGCGGCACCGGCGTACCGGCGTTCTTCACCCCCGCCGGCGTGGGCAGCCCGATCGCCAACGGCGGCATGCCGTGGCGGTACGACAGCGACGGGTCGGTCGCGGTCGCCTCACCCCCCAAGGAGACCCGGGTGTTCGGCGACAAACGCTATGTCCTGGAAGAGGCCATCACCGCCGACTTCGCGCTGGTGCATGCCCGACGGGGTGACACCGAGGGCAATCTCGTGTTCGAGAAGACCGCATTGAACTTCAACCCGCTGGCCGCGATGGCCGGACGTATCACCGTCGCCCAGGTCGAAGAGCTCGTCGAACCCGGCGAGATCGATCCCGCCCAGGTGCATCTGCCGGGCGTCTTCGTGCAACGCATCGTCCACACCGGCCCGCAGGCCAAACGCATCGAGAAGCGCACCGTCCGCGCCGCCGAAGGGAAGTGACCCCATGACTGCCACGATCACGCCAACCGGCTGGACCCGGGACCAGATGGCCGCGCGCGCCGCGGCCGAGATGGTCGACGGCGAGTATGTGAACCTCGGTATCGGCCTGCCCACCCTGATCCCGTCGTTCCTCTCCGACGACGTGCGGGTGACTCTGCATTCGGAGAACGGCATCCTCGGCACCGGCGGCTATCCCAGCGAGGACGCTGTCGATCCCGAGCTGATCAACGCCGGCAAGGAAACCGTCACCGTCAATCCCGGAGCTGCCTTCTTCGATTCGGCACTCTCGTTCGGCATGATCCGCGGCGGACACATCGACACCGCGGTGCTCGGCGGGATGCAGGTGTCGCGCACCGGCGATCTGGCCAACTGGATGGTGCCCGGAAAGATGGTCAAGGGCATGGGTGGCGCGATGGATCTCGTGCACGGCGCCGCGCGGGTCATCGTGCTCATGGAACACACCGATCGCAGCGGCGGACCCAAGATCCTGAATGCCTGCACGCTCCCGTTGACCGGCGAGGCGATCGTCGATCGCATCATCACCAATCTCGCCGTGATCGATGTCGTCGGCGACGGCACGCTACTGCTGCGGGAGACCGCACCCGGGGTGACCGTCGACCAGGTGGTGGCCGCGACAGACGCCGAACTCACTCCCGCCTTCTTCTGACCCGGCCCATCGGCCCCCTCGGACCCGGTTGCCGCAGGCTCTCTGCCAAACGCGCACCCGCCGAGTTTCTGCGCGTGTCGCGACATGCGCGGGAAGTCGGCGAGTGCGCGTTTGGCTTGCCCGGCGCCTGTCGGGCAGCGTCCGTGTGGTGTGACCCTGCGCGCATCAGGGCGTCTGCGCAGGTCAGCGAAGCTTACTCCTGGACGGCCCAGCCCAATCGACCCCCACCATTGCGCACAATGCCCCCGCCGACGTGATACTGGTAACGCCGAGACAAAATCTCGAACCACAACGTCACGTACCTGAGACTGGAGTTGGGAACACACATGAGCACGGATCAGCCGACAATCATCTACACCCTGACCGACGAGGCGCCGATGCTCGCCACGCACGCCTTCCTGCCGGTGATCCGTGCCTTCGCCGACGCCGCCGACATCAACGTCGAGACCAGCGACATCTCGGTGGCCACCCGTATCCTTGCCGAGTTCGGTGACTACCTGAGCGACGACCAACGTGTGCCCGACAACCTGGGTGAACTGGGACGCCTGACGCAGTTGCCCGAGACCAACATCATCAAGCTGCCCAACATCAGTGCTTCGGTCCCGCAGCTGCTGGCCGCCATCAAGGAACTCAAGGAGAAGGGCTACAACCTTCCCGACTTCCCGGGCAGCCCGAAGACCGACGAAGAGCGCGAGATCCGCGAGCGCTACACCAAGTGCCTGGGTAGCGCCGTCAATCCAGTTCTCCGCGAAGGTAACTCCGACCGTCGCGCACCCAAGGCGGTCAAGGAGTACGCCCGCAAGCACCCGCACAGCATGGGCAAGTGGTCGATGGCCTCGCGCACTCACGTCGCCCACATGACCGAGGGCGACTTCTACCACGGTGAGAAGTCGATGACGGTCTCCGGTGACCGCGAGGTCAAGATGGAGCTGATCACCGAAGGTGGCGAGACCCTCGTGCTCAAGCCGAAGGTGAAACTCACCGACGGCGACGTCATCGACAGCATGTTCATGAGCAAGAAGGCGCTCGTCGAGTTCTACGAGGAGCAGATCGAGGACGCCTACGAGACCGGCGTGATGTTCTCCCTGCATGTGAAGGCAACCATGATGCGGGTCAGCCACCCCATCGTCTTCGGTCACGCCGTCAAGGTCTTCTACAAGGACGCCTTCGCCAAACACGGCGAACTGTTCGACGAACTCGGGGTCAACGTCAACAACGGTCTGTCCGACCTCTACGCCAAGATCGAGTCGCTGCCGAGTGCGCAGCGCGAAGAGATCGTCGACGACCTGCACAAGTGCCACGAGCACCGTCCCGAGCTGGCCATGGTCGACTCGGCGCGCGGCATCTCGAACTTCCACTCCCCCAGCGATGTCATCGTCGATGCGTCGATGCCGGCGATGATCCGCGCCGGCGGCAAGATGTACGGCGCGGACGGCCGCCTCAAGGACACCAAGGCCGTCAACCCCGAGTCGACCTTCTCCCGTATCTATCAGGAGATGATCAACTTCTGTAAGACCAACGGCGCGTTCGACCCGACGACGATGGGCACCGTTCCCAACGTCGGTCTGATGGCGCAGAAGGCCGAGGAGTACGGCTCACACGACAAGACCTTCGAGGTCCCGGCCGGTGGCGTCGCCAACATCGTCGACCTGGCCACCGGCGAGGTGCTGCTGACCCAGAACGTCGAAGAGGGTGACATCTGGCGTCTGTGCATCGTCAAGGACGCGCCCATCCAGGACTGGGTGAAACTGGCCGTGACGCGCTCCCGCGACTCGGGCATGCCCGTCGTGTTCTGGCTGGATCCGTACCGCCCGCACGAGAACGAGCTGATCGCCAAGGTGCACAAGTACCTGAAGGATCACGACACCGAGGGCCTCGACATCCAGATCATGTCGCAGGTCCGGGCCATCCGTTACACCATGGAGCGGCTGATCCGCGGACTGGACACGATCTCGGCGACCGGCAACATCCTGCGCGACTACCTGACCGACCTGTTCCCCATCCTCGAGTTGGGCACCAGCGCCAAGATGCTGTCCATCGTGCCGCTCATGGCCGGCGGCGGACTGTACGAGACGGGGGCCGGCGGTTCGGCACCCAAGCACGTCAAGCAGCTCATCGAGGAAAATCACCTGCGGTGGGACTCGCTCGGCGAGTTCCTCGCGCTCGCCGTCAGCCTGGAAGACCTCGGGAAGAAGACCGGCGACAAGCGGGCCGAGATCCTGGCCAAGGCGCTCGACGCGGCGACGGGCAAGCTGCTGGAAGACAACAAGGGACCGTCGCGCACCACCGGTGAACTCGACAACCGCGGCAGCCAGTTCTACCTGGCCATGTACTGGGCGCAGGCGCTCGCCGAGCAGACCGAGGACGAGGGCCTCGCCAAGCACTTCGCGTCGCTGGCCAAGACCCTCAAGGAGAACGAGGATCAGATCGTCGGGGAGCTCAACGAGGCGCAGGGGACGTCCGTCGACATCGGCGGCTACTACTTCCCGGACTCCGAGAAAACCGCGGCGGTGATGCGTCCGAGCAAGACGTTCAACGAGGCATTGGCCGCTGCACGCGACTGATCCCCCGGTCATCACTCACCTCAGCCTGCACGCCGTCCACCGGGTGCAGGCTGAGGTGTTTCTGTAGTCGACGAGCCCGTGGAGCATCGGGATGCGCCCCACAGATGCGCCTCTTCAGACGTGCCGCAAACATCATGTGCGGTGAGACCCCGGGGGGAGGGCGTATGCGCAGGCGGCCCAGCAGACGGACCGGGCACATCCCTCAGGTGCGGTCGGGCAGATGCTTGCGTGACCCGCCGAGCACGACGAGCAGCGAGATCACCAGCAGTCCGAGCAACACCATCAGCAACTGCACGGTGGTGAACGGCGGCGTGAGGGCGGCCAGGACGGTGGGGGCGGCGAAGCCGATGTAGGCGACGGCGTAGAAGATGCCGGTGAGCTTCGCCAGCTCGTGCGGTGGGGCGATCCGCTGCACCTCGAGCAGCCCGGACACCAGGCCGATGCCGAATCCGGCACCCAGTACGACGCTCGCCACGACCCCGACCACCAACCGCTGGCCCGTGACGGCAACTGTCATGACAACGATTCCCACGATCAGAGCCGACAGCGCCACGACGATCCCGCGCGCGCTCGACACCGAATCGATGCGGCGCGCCACGGGCTGGATCAGTGCTCCCGACCCCAAGGCGATCACGCTCAGCAGGGTGGCGTAGGCCAGGCCGAGCCCGCCGGCGGCATCTGCCAGCAGCACCGGTTGATAGCCATACGACAGTCCACACGCGACGAACAGCCACGGTCCACACACGAGGACCACCCGCATGAACCGACGGTGCCGCGCCGACGTCACGCGCAGGCTCGACCGGAAATCCGCCTCCTGGTGTGCGTGCACGGTCTCGGGAGCCCGCCAGATCAGCCACGCGAACGGGATCGTCACGGCGATGTGGATGACGAACGGGAGGATCTCCGGTAGCGGCCCCCACTGGGCGATACAGCCGGCCACGAGCGCACCCACCGCGGAGCCGAGTGTGAACGCCAACGACGCCCGCCGCGCGCCCGCCCCGGCATCGGCGGTCGGGTCGTGCGGCGGCACCGACAGCTCCTTGAGCCAACTGGTTCCGACCGCCATCGCCGTACCAACGGACATACCGGCCAACAGTCGGCCCACCATGATCGGGATCTGGCCGAGTCCGTCGAGCGCGAGGAATCCGCTACCCAACAGGCCGAAGCCCACCGCGCACACCATCGGCAGACGACGACCGAGGTGATCCGATGCGGCACCAGCGATCACCAGCGCAGGCGCCAGACCGGCCACGTAGACGCCGAGGAACAGCGTCACCGTCGCCGACGAATAGTGGTCGACCTCGCGATACATCAACAGCAAAGGACTGAACTGGTTTCCCGACCACGCGCAGACGAACAACGCGCCGAACACGACGACCCACGCCGGTGTACGGGCCGACAGGCTCGATTCGGCGGGCGAACGTCGGAGCACGTCGATGCTCATATGGCCCCCTGGTAGCGGTCGAGATGCGCCGTCAGCAAACGCGCGAACTCCACGGCATCGCGATCGAGAAAGCACGCCGCCAGTTGCTCATGATCGTCGAACGACGAGCCGAGATTGGCAGGATCGATCTGCAACAGCAGGTTCCGGAGCCGCTGCTGACGGCCTCGGAGCTGCTCGTAGAAGTGGCAGGCGATGGGGTTGCCCGACGCGGCGACCATGGTCGCATGGAACTCGTCGTCGGCCTCGACGAAAGCGTCGACATCCCCGGAGTTCACGTACTCCCGCTGGCGCGCGAGGTTCGCCAGCAGCCGCTCGGCCACCGCATCGTCCGGCCTGCGCTTCGCGAGGAGCTGCTCGGCCGCGCCGATCTCGACACCGCGGCGCATCGACAGCACGTCAGACGCCTCCGACGGAGTCAACGGCCGCACGATCGCACCCTTACGAGGGATGAGGTCGAGCAACTGCTCTGCGCCGAGACGCAGGAACGCCTCGTGGACCGGGGTACGACTGATCCCGAGGTCGGCGCCGACCTTCACCTCACTGACCAACTGCCCACCGGACAACTCACCGTTGAGGATCTGCGATCTCACTGTCAGGTAAGCGCGTTCGGCGGCCACGACCGGACTCTGCTCTGGCATGGTCAGGAACTGTAACACCCTTGCATGCATGCTTGCATGCAAGGTCTCGAGCGTCGGCCCGCCCAATCCTCGCGACGCTCGGACGACGCCCGCCGACTTGTGCCATCGTTTTACCCATGACCAGCCCAGACTTCGACGTGAACAAGCTGTTCCCGGGAAAGTTCTTCATCAGCACCGCCCTCGACGTTCTCGAGTCAAAGCGGAAGATGACCGGGCACCTGCGCCGTCGCTACCTTCAGCGTGCCGCGATGGCGGGCATCATCATCGGGATCTTCTACCTGATCAACTACACGATCATCGCCGCGTTCGACACAATGGGCAGCGACCCCGATCAGCTCCACGTCGTCGGCAAACTGATCGGCGCATTCGTGTTCGGTTGGGCGCTGGTGTTCATCTACTACACGAAATCCGAGCTACTGACGTCGAACATGATGATCGTGGCGATCGGCACGTACTATCGCCGCGTCACTCCGCTGATCGTGGCGCGCATCCTGGGCCTGTGCTATCTCGGCAACATCATCGGTGGACTTCTCCTGGCCGGCCTGCTGCGCGGCACCACGCTCGTCAACGAACGCGTCCTCGAGGCGATGCAGCATTCGGTCGACGTCAAGACCGGTTACCTCAGTGAGGGTTTCACCGGCTGGCTCGATCTTTTCATCCGAGCGATCCTGTGTAACTTCATGATCAATCTGGCGATGCTCTTGGTGTACAACGGCTACCTGCACGAGGACATCGCCAAGATCATGGCGATGATCACGGCGGTGTTCGTGTTCGCGTTCCTCGACTTCGAGCACTCGGTCGCCAACACCGTGCTGTTCATGATCGTCGGGCTGCAGGACGGCATCGACGTCGGACCGGCCCTCGGCAACCTCGGAATCGTGTTGCTGGGCAACCTGGTCGGTGGCGGCATCCTGATCGGCTTCTACTACGCGTGGGTCAACGACGAGCGGGACACGCCACGTCTGCGGCTGCGTCGCCGCGACTGAGCGGCGTCCGGAGCGCTACGCCCGATCGCAGGCCGGGGCGGGCGCATCCTCCGACAGAGGCTTGCCGAGCGGAATGAGATAGACGACGTCGAGCACCACCGGCACGGCACCCAGGTTCTGCCCCTGATGCGTGTTCGCCTGCCCGCGAGGCTCGGTGATGAGCTCACCCTGCCGATAGATGGTCGGCACACAATCTGGCCCCGGATGCGTCAGGGTCCCGGATCGGACGATCCCGTACAGATCACCGTCGTGATAATGCCAACCGGTCGTCCCACCGGGCGCGATTGTGACCTCACGCAGCGCGACGTGAACGCCGGCGGGCACGAAGGGCACCACGCCGGCGGGGATGTCGGCCTCGGCGAGGGTGGTTGCCGTGACACCCGATGACGGGGTTGCCGAGGCCGCGGCAGGTACTGCGCCGACCATGGCCACAGCAGCACTCAGCCCGACGACGAGGCTTCCCATACGCTTCACCCCCGGAACGTAACGGGCGCACCCTTGCCCGCTTCGCCTGTCGGCATGTTCGTAACGAAAGAGTGACCGACCCCCGATTCTGTCGGCCCCTCACGGGCCGCACCCGCAAGATGGACGCCATGGCCGAACGCAACACATCGCAGGAACCAGCCATCGGGGTGATCGGGGGTTCCGGGTTCTATTCGTGGCTGGCCGAGGACGACTCGTTCAGCGACGTGGTCGAACACCGCGTCACCACGCCGTTCGGCGCGCCGTCGGCGCCACTGACCGAAGGGAGGATCGACGGCCGTCGCATCGTCTTCCTCCCCCGGCATGGCGTCGCCCACGAGTTTCTCCCGCACAGCGTTCCCTATCGCGCAAACCTCTGGGCGTTGCGCGAACTCGGAGTCCGGCGGGTGCTCAGCGCATCGGCGGTGGGCGGCCTGAAGACAGAAGCGGGTCAGGGCACCGTGGTGGTGCCCGACCAGCTGGTGGACCGGACGTCCGGGCGTCCGCAGACCTTTTTCGATCGTCTGCCCGCAGGAAACCCGTACGGTCCGATCCACGCGTCGTTCGCCGACCCTTACTGTCCGCGGCTACGAACCGCGATGACCCGCCAATCCACGGACGTTCGTGACGGCGGCACCCTGGTGGTGATCGACGGGCCTCGGTTCTCCACTCGGGCGGAGAGCCGATGGTATGCCGCACAGGGCTGGTCGGTGATCAACATGACCGGACACCCCGAGGCGGTGCTGGCGCGCGAGCTCCAGCTCTGCTACGCCAACGCCTGCCTGGTGACCGATCTCGACGCAGGTGTCTCCGAAGGAGAAGGCGTGACCGCCGCCGAGGTCTTCGCCGAGTTCGAACGAAACCTGCCCGCCTTCGCGAAGCTGCTCCTCGGTGCGATCCTCGCGGTTGATTTGACCACCGAGTGTGACTGTGCAACAGCCCATTACGATGTCGATACCATCATGCGAGAGCTGGCGTGACGCGGGTTGCGCTGACCGGGGCCGCGGGGTTCATCGGGTCGGCGGTTCGCGAGCTGCTCGATTCCCGCGGTTTCGAGGTGGTCGCGGTCGACGCGATGATTCCGGAGGCACACGGTCCGTCCTCGCAACCACCACCGGGCACGGTACGCGTCGACGTCACCGACGTGGACGCGCTCACCGATCTCCTCGATGGCGTCGACGTCGTCTGCCACCAGGCCGCGATGGTGGGTATGGGCGTGACCATGGCGGACGCACCCGCCTACGCCCGGCACAACGACCTGGGGACCGCAGCCGTACTGGCCGCCATGCACCGCGCCGGCTGCGGGCGTCTCGTTCTCGCATCGTCGATGGTGGTCTACGGGCCCGGCCGCCTACGCACCGACGACGGCCGGCCGGTCTCCGAACTGCCGGAGCGGGATCCACGGCGCACCGGTTCCGGTGACTTCGAGTACCGCACGGCCGACGACAGACCCATCACCTGGGAGCTGACCGACGAGGACGCCCCACTGGCACCCCTCAGCCTCTACGCGGCCAGCAAGGTCGCGCAGGAACACTACGCACGGGCGTGGTCGCTGGCCACCGGGGGCGCGGTGATCGCACTGCGCTATCACAACGTCTACGGTCCCGGCATGCCCCGAGACACCCCGTATGCCGGTGTCGCGTCGATCTTCCGATCACGGCTCGCGGCCGGGCAGGCTCCCCTGGTGTTCGAGGACGGCGGTCAGATGCGCGACTTCGTCCACGTCGCCGATGTCGCCGAGGCCAATCTCGCCGCGATCACCTGCGACATCGGCGGATTCACTCCGCTGAATGTCTGCTCCGGCCGGCCGATCGCGATCAAGGACGTGGCGGAGGTCCTGTCGCGTCAGATCGACGGCCCGGATCCGGTGGTGACCGGCCAGGTGCGCCCGGGCGACATCCGGCACATCGTCGCCGATCCGGCCCGCGCACACCGGGTGCTCGGGTTCACGGCGCGGATCGGGCCCGACGAGGGGCTCGCCGAGTTCGCGACCGCGCCGCTGCGTGACCCGGCGGCACCGTGACTCACCCGGGCGTCGACGACGTCCCGGTGCCGAGCGCCCGCGACGTGGATGCCACGCGCGGCAGAAACACCTCGAATCGGCTCCCCCGCTCGGTGTTCGACGCCGTGATCTCACCGGCGTGCGCGGCGATCAGCCCCTGCGCGATCGCCAGTCCCATCCCCGACCCGACCGGCAGTCCGTCGCCGTTGATCGGGGTCCGCGACTTCGTACCGCGGTAAGCCACCTCGAAGATCCGCGGGAGGTCCTCCTCGGGGATGCCCACGCCGTCGTCGTCGACCACGATGGACACCCCGGCAGCGGCGGGCGCGACGACGAGGTCGACCGTACCACCGGCGCGGGTGTGGGCGATCGCGTTGACCACGAGGTTGGTCAGAATCCGTGACAGTGCGGTCGAACTCGCGGTCGCGATCACCGCGACGTCCGGCGCGTCGACGCCGAGCGTGACGCCGGCCCGGCGCGCGGCACCGCCGAGTGCAGTGGTGACCTCGTCGACCACCTCTCGCACGTCGATCGGTTCGAACTCCAATGTCATTGCACCGGAATTGATTCTCGACATCTCGAACAGATCGTCGACCATCTGCGACAGACGGATGGTGTTCGTGTCGATCTCGCGGGCGAATTCGCTGATCTCGTCGGGCGAGGTGACCACCTGGTCCGACAACGCCTCGGCGAGCGCCTTGATGTCGGCCAGCGGTGTCCGCAGATCGTGGCTGACCCAGGCGATGAGTTCACGGCGGGACCGCTCCGCGGCGCGCTCCTGGTCCCGCATCTGCCGCTCCCACACCGTGCGTTTCGCCTGCATGTGTCCGAGCATCAATGCGAGCGGGGCGGTCACCAGCGCGACCGCTGCGAGTACCGCAGCCACCCGGGAGCTGTCCTCGGTGAACATGAACCCGCTGATCCCGAAGATCGCGGTGAAGGTGGCGGACAGCGGTACCAGGATGATCGCGACCATGTTGACCCGCAGGGACATTCCCCGGATGAGATAGAGCACTCCGGCTCCCACCGCGGCGATCGGCGCCGTCATCGCCAGGGCCACACCGAAGATGCGCAGGGTCTCGGTGTTCATGCACGTCCCCGATCCGACTCCGATGCGGAGGCATTCCAGCGGTATCCACGACCCCACACGGTTTCGATCCTGGCCGCGTCGCCCAGTTTGGCCCGTAGACGTTTGACGTGCACGGTGACCGTGGAGATGTCGCCGAATGTCCAACCCCACACCTGATCGAGCAGTTCCTCACGGGTGAAGACCGCATCCGGATGGGTGAGGAAGAAGACCAGCAGGTCGAACTCACGTTTGGTGGTCGATACCTTCCGCGGGCCGACGAACACCGCACACGACGCCTGGTCGACACTGATCGGCCCGTCGGACAGCTGCGACCCATTGCTGAATCGGGGCGCCTGCGCGCGCCGGAGCACCGACTGCACCCGCAGACTCAGCTCGCGTGGACTGAAGGGCTTGGCCACGTAGTCGTCGGCGCCGGACTCGAGTCCGGCGACTCGGTCGTCTTCCTCGCCCAGAGCGGTCAGCATGATGACCGGCAGGTCGGCGTGATCGCCGCGGCGGATCTGCTCGCACACCGTGATGCCGTCGCCGTCGGGCATCATCACATCCAGGATCGCCAGATCGATCGGATTCGACTCGATCTGGGCCAGCGCCTGCGCGCCGCTGGACACCACCGTGACGTCCATGCCGTCGCGTTGCAGATAGCGACGGACCACATCGGCGACCACACGGTCGTCGTCGGCTACGAGAATGCGCACCATGTACCAGCTCTCACTTCACCAATACGTTAACAACAGATGATTGACGATCAGCGCCACCGCGGCCTGGCCGGTCAGCCAGATGCGCTGGTGGCGCCGCGGCAACAGACCGGTACAGACGAGTACCCACAGCGAGAACGGCAGCCAGATCCGTTCGGTCTCCGCCTTGCTGAGAGCGCTCAGATCGGCGGCGAGGATCGCCAACAGGCCGGCGAGTGCGAGCAGGACGGGTGGCCGCAGCAATGCCTGCCGCAGCGGACGGTGCCACACTCGGCCCACGCCTGCCGCGACGGCCGGGCCGAGAGCGCACAGGGTGGCCGCCAGATTGGCCCATCCCCAGTAGGCGAACGGCCGCTTGCTCGCGATGCCCTGGTAGTAGCGCTCGACCACCAGGTGATAGCCGTCGAGCCACCAGAAGCCGGCAAGCCAGAACGCCCCGGCCACGGCGAGCGCAGCCGCGACGGCCCAGGGAACGGGACGGGCCGAACGGGCCCCGACGAGTACTGCGAGAACGACGAGTCCGATCAGCACCAATCCGTAGTTGAGGAAGACGGCGAAACCGAGCAGCAGTCCGGCCGCGACCCCCCAGACCGCTGCACGCACCCCACGCTCAGAGGCCGAGACCGCGAGTAGTGCCACCCCCCACGCGGCGACTCCCATGAAGTAGCCGTCGGCGGACACCCCCACCCAGACCCAGCCCGGGAACAGGACCAGGAACGGTGCACAGCGACGGGCCCAGCCCTCGTCACCCACGCGGCGCAGGGTGACCAGAACGGCGACGGTGGCGCTGGTACCGACGACAACGCACCAGGTGGCCGCCCAACCGCCACCCGAGAGCCCGATTCGGTCCAGGACGACGAAGGTGAGCAGGGCACCGGGAGGATGGCCGGACACATGGGTGGTCCAGGAGTCCGGCTGACCGTCCAGGATGCGACTGGAGAACGTGCGCAGCAGCTCGCCGATCCCCCTGACACCGGGAACCTCGGCGAGGTACTCGGGGCGGCGTTCGAGCCGGCCCGCATACCCGCGCTGCCACCCGTCGACGAGGGCCAGGCTCACCGTCCAGACCAGTGCCCAGGCCCAGACGACGGCGCACAGCCGCGCCCAGGACAACCGCTGCGCCCACACCGGCATCAGCACGATCGCAGCGATCGCCAGAGCGATCGCGGGCGCGGTCCCCGGTCCGGTGTGGGGCAACCAGTTGCCGAACAGCGGGGGCGCCTCGGCGAAGATCTTGCCCAGCAGTGAGCGATCGAACACCAGCGGAACCAGTGTCGCCGCAGCCACGAGTGTCGCTGCGAGCGTGACACTCACGACGTCCCGGAGCACGCCGCGACCGTCGGCGATCGGCTCGTCGTCGGCCGCTCGTGCGTCCGCCTCCTCGTCGGTCACGGTTTCGGCCATGCTGCAACGCTATTGGTAGACGTGCCGATCTCGGGCGGTGACGGTCAGGACGTCATACTTCCGTAACCGCACAACACCTGTCCCTTCCAGGCGGATCCTCATACCGTTGTTCGTGTGCAGCCGAGCGACATCTCCGTGATCATCCCGTGCCGAAACGAGGCCGGATCGGTGTCCGGCGTGCTGTCCCGGGTGCCGCCGGGGATGCAGAGCATCGTCGTCGACAACGGATCAACCGATGCGACAGCCGATCTGGCACGGGCTGCGGGCGCCGTCGTCGTGGCGGAGTCGGAGCCCGGCTATGGGGCCGCGGTCGCCGCAGGCGTCGCGGCCGCGCGCCGGCCGGTGGTGTGCACGATCGACGGTGACGGGTCGATGGATCCGGACGATCTCGTCGGTCTGGTCGATGAACTCGATCGCGGCGCCGATCTGGCTGTCGGCCGGCGGCGCCCCGCCGGGGCAGCGGTGTGGCCCTATCACGCCCGCGCCGGCTCGGCGGCGGTCGCCGCGTATCTGCGGCATCGGTACCGTCTACCCGTCCACGACATCGGTCCGATGCGGGCGATCCGGCGGGACACGCTGACCGCCCTGGACCTGCGGGACCGTCAGAGTGGGTACCCCGTCGAGCTGTTGAAGCGGGCCGGCGAGGCCGGGCTGCAGGTGGTCGAGCGGGACGTCGGCTACACCGCACGCACCGCCGGACGATCCAAGGTGTCCGGTTCGGTACGCGGTTCGGTGCGGGCGGCGCGAGATTTCCTGGCGGCCCTGCGATGACGGTGGCAGCGGCGGTGCTGATCGTGGCCAAGGCGCCCGTCCCCGGTCTCGCCAAGACCCGATTGGCGGTCCGCTACGGCCCTGAGGGCGCCGCCGGTCTGGCCGCCGCGGCCCTGCTCGACACCATCCGAACCGCACGACACGTGCCGGACGCCTCGGTGATCGTCGCTCACACCGGGGATCTCGAAGCTTCCGTGCGCTCCGACGAGATCGCCGAAGCACTTTCCGGCTGCATTCTGGTCCCGCAACGTGGACGGCGATTCGCCGAGCGTTTGATGAACGCCCACCTCGACGCCGCCGCGCTCGGAGCCGAACGCGTCGTCCAGATCGGCATGGACACCCCTCAGGTGCGCACCGATCAGTTGGCGGATGCACTCACGCTGCTCGATCCCGGCCAACCGCGCTGTGCGCTCGGCGAAGCACTCGACGGCGGGTGGTGGGCGCTTGCCACCACCGGCGCGCGTGGAGCCCGCTACCTGGCCGACGTACCCATGTCGGATCCGGACACCGCGCGACTGACGCGGCGGGCACTCGAGCAGGCCGGACTGACCGTCTGCGAACTCGAGAGACTCGCCGACGTCGACGAGCCCGGCGAGGTCGACCCGGTGGCCCGGTTGTGCCCGCCGCAGAGCGAGTTCGCCCGTACCGCAGACCTTCTCAGTGCGGTGACGCCATGATCATCCGATTGTGTCCGACCGGCCCCAACCCGTTCGATGCAATGTTCGCGGCCGGCCGATGTGTGTTGCGTCGCGCAGACGGGTCGGTCGATGAGTGGCCGGTCAACCGCTGGTGCGGGGTGGACCCGGATCTTGACGACAGTGACTTCGACCGGATGGTCGCCGACCGTTGCCGCGGTGCGACAATCGATCTCGGCTGCGGACCGGGACGACTGGTCGACCTGCTGGCCGGCCGGGACATGATCGCATTGGGCATCGACAGTTCATCGGTGGCGGTGTCGATGGCCCGCGACCGCGGACTCGCGGTGCTGCGCCGCGACATCTACGACCCGCTCCCCGGCGAAGGTCGTTGGACCACAGCACTTCTGATCGACGGCAACGTCGGGATCGGCGGCGCGCCGGAGCGAGTCCTGATGAGGGCCGGTGAGCTGGTTCGGCGCAGTGGCTCGATCCTGGTCGAGATCGATCCCGAGGTCGAGCACATCGAACGCGAAACGGTGCGGGTGGAGGGTGCCCAGTTCTCCAGCACCTGGTTCGCCTGGGCCAGAATCGGTCTGCTCGGGGTCGAGGACGTCGGGCGCGAGTGCGGGCTGACGATCCGGAACGCGTGGGAACTCTCGGGCCGCCAGGTGGTGGAGATGAGCCACACATGACGACGACCGACGACCAGGACGCCGCACAGGAGTGGACGGCCGGCCTACGCAGCCCGCGGGTGACCGCACGCATCGGTCTGGCCCTGGGCATCTGCTTTCTCATCTGCTTCGCGACCGGACTGCTGAGCCACGGGATTCAGCACCCGGCGTCGTGGTTCGACTGGATCTCGCGACCGGTGTGGATCTACCGGGTCACCCAGGGTCTCCACGTCATCTCCGGGTGTGTGGCCATCGTGCTGCTCATCGCGAAGCTGGCCGTGGTGTACCCGAAGCTCTTCGAGAAACCCCTCCTCGGCTCTCCCGCACGGGCACTCGAGCGCGCATCGATCGCCGTCCTGGTGTCCGCGGGCATCTTTCAGGTGATGACCGGGCTGTTCAACATCGCCCAGTGGTATCCCTGGAAGTTCTTCTTCACCACCACCCACTACGCGATGGCCTACGTGGTCATCGGCGCTCTCGCCATCCACATCGCGGTCAAGCTCCCTGTCATCCGGACCGCTCTCGAGGGTGGCGTCGACGGCGCGTCGACGGTCCCGGTTCGGGGCGAGTCCGGGCTCAGCCGACGTGCGTTCCTCAATCTCACCTGGGTGGCTGCCGGTATCGGTGCGCTCGCCTTCGCGGGGCAGACGGTGCCGCTCTTGCGTGATGTCGCCTTCCTCGCACCCAGAAGCGGCAACGGCCCGCAGGGGTTGCCGGTCAATCGAACCGCCCACGACGCCCGGGTGGTGGAACAGGCGACCGACGACGCGTACCGCCTGTATGTCGTCGGGCCCCGGTCCCGTGAGCTCTCGATCGACGAACTCCGCGCCCTGCCGGTGCAGACCGTGGACCTACCGATCAGCTGCGTCGAGGGCTGGAGCGCCGGTGCCACCTGGACCGGCGTGCGGCTCCGCGACCTTGCCGCGCTGGTCGGTGCGACGGGCGACAACGGCATTCGGGTCATCTCGCTGGAACGGGGTCCGTACGCCGTCAGCACCCTTCCGGTGGCCCAGTCCCGAGATCCACTCAGTCTCATCGCGTTCGAGCTCAACGGGGAGACGCTGGACATCGATCACGGCTACCCCTGCCGTCTCATCGCGCCCAACCTGCCCGGTGTCATGCAGACCAAGTGGGTCTCCCGGATCGAGGTGCTCTGAATGGCCGAACGGATCGTTCGCGTGACGCTGGTGGTGGTCGGCCTCGCGCTGATCGGGTACGGCATCTCGCGGATCTGGGACTTCTCCACCACCGATCAGATCTCCGTGATCATCTGGCTCGCCATCGCCCTGCTGGCGCACGACGCGGTGCTCGCCCCGATCGCGCTCGCCGTCTCGTGGCTGTTCCGACGGTCGCTGCCACCCTGGTGGAGCCGCACCCTGCTGGTCGCGCTCGCCTTCACCAACGTCCTGGTCATCCTGGCCCTGCCGGTCATCGCGCCTCGTCCGGCCGATCAGGGCGCACGCAATTCGAGCGTTCTCGACCGCGACTACTGGTTGGGTCTGGGCATCGCGCTGCTGGTGGTCTGGGTGGCCGTGTTCGTGGGCGCGTGGTGGCTGCGGAGCCGCGGACAGCCGCCCCGGCCGACCCCGGATCCCGCCCTCTGGATGGGGCCGCGGGCCTCGGCTACCGGAAGTTGAGTCCGGCCCACCGAGACTCGTGAACGCGGACGTGGTCGATGTCGATGTCACACGCCACCAGGTGCGCCCCTGTGCCTGCATCACCGGCCGCGACGTGGACCGTCGGCGAACACTCCACCCGCACTCCTGCCGGGCGCCATGCAACGATCTCCGGACACATCGCCGCGGCCGCGGCGACCAGGTCGTGGCAGGGCGCCGACCAGCCATGTCCGATGCCGGCCGGATGACGCCGCAGACCGTAGGCGCGCATCGATCCGAAGTCCCCGATCCCGGTGCGTGGCAGGTCGGCGACACGGAGCACCAACGCCCGCGACACATCGAGCCCGACCCAACGGACCGGCAGCCCGACGGCCCGCGCGACAGCGACCGCCGCGGTGGGGTCGTGGCGAGTGTTGGTGTCCGCGATCCGTCGTACAACTGTCGGGTGGGCGAACCCGAATCCGGCGAGGACCACCACAGACCCCAGACCGGTGAGTGCTGCCAGATCCAGTTCGATCGCACGCGCGAAGTTCGTCAGCGGACCGATACAGAGCACGGTGCCGCCAGGGTTCTCTCGCGCGAACCGGCAGATGACGTGCGCGGCGCCCGGGTCGAACCGCGGCCGGACCAGGCGTCGGCGCCCGCGGAGCGTGTCACCCACCCCGTCGTGCCCGTGGGCTGCGTTCGGTCGCCATGTCGTCGGCGGGCTGGCCTCGCCACACCAGATGTCGGAGTCGGGTGCTGCGAGTGCGGCGTTGCGTGCCGCTGCCATCGCCGATACGTTGCCCCACGTCGTCGTGACACCCCACAGTCGCCCGGCCCCGGCGATCGCGGCGATGGCGAGCAGGTCGTCGAGACCACCGTCGGTGTCGACCAGGATGTCTGCCACCCGTCCAGTGTGTGCGATCGACGCTCCGGCGGGGAGTGACAACGAGTCCCGGCGCACCGTCCGGCGTCGGCGACCATCGTTACACTCGGCCGCGTGGATGCATTGCGCGACGCCGGGCCGAGCACACCCGCCGACAAGATGTTCGCCAGCGACAATGCGGCGGGGGCATCACCGGAGATCGTCGATGCGGTCGTTCGCGTTGCCACCGACGCACACCTCGCCTATGGACACGATCCGGTGACCGCGGCAGCGGGCCGGCGCATGTCGGAGGTGTTCGAGCAGGACGTGGATCTCCACTGCGTGTCCACGGGATCGGCGGCCAATGCGCTGGCACTGTCGGTTCTCGCCCGTCCCTGGGGATCGATCCTGTGCCACCGGATGAGTCACATCCAGGTCGACGAGTGTGGAGCGCCGGAGTTCTTCACCGGTGGTGCCAAGCTCACCCTGCTCGACGGCGACGACGGCAAGATCGACCCCGACGAGCTGCGGCGAGCCGTGCACCATCGGGTCGGCGATGTGCACAGCGTGCAGCCTCAGGTGCTGAGCATCACGCAGGCCACCGAGACCGGCTCGGTGTACACACTCGACGAGATCCGGGCTCTCACCGGTATCGCCCGTGACGCCGGTCTGCGGGTGCACATGGACGGCGCCCGCTTCGCCAACGCGCTGACCTCACTCGGTGCGGCCCCGGCCGAGATGACCTGGCGATCCGGTGTGGACGTTCTCTCGTTCGGCATCACCAAGAACGGTGGCATGACCACCGACGCAGTGGTCGCCTTCGATGACGCGGTGTCCACCGAGCTGGCATTCCGCACCAAGCGAGCCGGTCAGCTGGCGTCCAAGATGCGTTTCGAATCCGCACAGATCCTCGCCTACCTGGCCGACGACCTGTGGCTGCGTAACGCGCGCCACGCCAACGACATGGCACGCCGGCTCGTCTCGGGCCTGGGAGGTCTCGGCGTACGGGTGCGCGGTGCCGCGGACGCGAACATCGTCTTCTGCGAGCTGTCCGAACAGGTCATCGCAGGTCTCCGCGACCGAGGCTATGTGTTCCATCACGGCATACCCGAGCCCGGCGTCGTCCGGCTGGTCGCGTCACCCGCAACGACGGCCGACGGCGTCGACGGACTGCTGGCCACACTCCGCGCCCTGCTGTCGTCGACGCCCCACTAGCGACGACCCGGCGTCGGCGATGGGTCACGTGCTCGCGCACGTCACAGACGTGTTCGACCTGAATACGCACTTCCGCCGGATTCGGTTCGACGTTCCCGACCTCGAACGACTGGGATTACCGGGTCATCCGGACGAAGCGGTGGGCATCTATCTCCCGTCCGCCGACCAGACTTCGGTGCCCGACCCGGAGTACCGCGACGGGACCTGGGGTTATCACGACCCCGATCCGATCCCGACTTCGCGGACCTACTCGGTCCGCGCGGTCGATCCGCAGAGCCGCACGATGACCGTCGACTTCATGGTGCACGCCGTGGGGCCGGCCACCACGTGGGCGCAACGGGCACGGTCCGGGCATCGGGTGGTGATGGCGCACGCGCACGGCTGGTATCGGCCACCACCAACGGCGCGGTGGCGTCTCCTGGCCGCCGACCTGGCAGGGCTTCCCGCCCTGGGCAGAATTCTGGAAGAGGATCGGCATCGATCCCCGGTGATCGCTGTCGTCGAGGTCGTCGACGACAACGATCTCGATTATCTGGCCTCCGTCCGCGGCGACCGACCGGACGTGCAGATCATCCCGACCACGCCCGGCGGCAACGGGATCGGTCCGAGCCGGCTCGCCGCCACCGTGCGCGCCGTACCTCTTCCGACCGGCGACGGATACTGCTGGTTCGCCGGTGAGGCCGCCCAGTCGCGTGCGGTCCGGAAGTATCTCCGCCACGAACACGGCTGGCGGCGTGACCACTACGACATCACCGGCTACTGGCGCGCGGACAGCGACGACTGGTCACGCCGCTATGCCGCACACGGCGAAGAACTGTTCGTGATCTATCAGCGTGCGATCGCCGACGGCAAGGGCGAGAAGGCGGCCGCCGAGGAGTTCGACGAGGAGCTCGAACGCCGAGGCCTCTGACCGCTCCGGAGTGACACCGTCAGATCGTGGAGGCCTGGTCGTTGTCCTTCATCGCGCCCCAGCCATACCAGCGTTCGACCTCCATCACCGCGGTGGTCCGCGGCCGCGCCCGCTCCGGATAGGCGTCGCCCGTGTAGTGACGGGAGATCCGATCGATGTCGGCCAGGCCTTCGTCGTCACGGAGTTCGACGACTCGCCCGATCAGGGTGACGTGCGTGTACCAGTTCTCGTCCAGCACCGTCACCGTCACACGCGGATCCCGCCGCAGGTGGCCGAGACGGGCGCGCCCGTTGTCCATGTTGAGCAGCACCTGATCTCCGTCCATCAGGTACCAGGTGGCCGCGGTCACCGGTGACCCGTCCTTGCGCACCGTGGCCATCACGCACGGATTCGGCTTGGCGAGAAGATCTTTCGCCGGCTGCGGAAGTGGGGGCTGCGACATCAGGCGCCCTTTCCCAACCGTTCGAGCAGAGCCTTCGCGAGCGGTGCCGACGACGCCGGATTCTGGCCGGTGAGCAGGTTCCGATCGGTCTGGATGTGCGGTGCCCACGGTTGCGCCGCAACCACCGTCAGACCGGCCTCGGTGAGCCGATCCTGCAAGAGCCACTTCGCCTTCGGCGCCAAACCGCCCTGCGTCTCCTCCTCGTTCGTGAATCCCGTCACGGTACGGCCGGCGAAGGCATTCGTGCCGTTGTCGTCGACCGCCGCGAGCAGGATGGCCGGACCGTGACAGACGATCGCGAGGGGTTGATCCGCATCATCGGCGGTGGTCAGGATCTTGCCTGCGTCAGGGTCGACGGCCAGATCCTCCATCGGCCCGTGTCCACCCGGAACGAAGACTGCGTCGTAGTCGCTGACGACGACGTCGGAGAGCGCGATCGGGTTCTGGAACTGCGGGGCGGTCTCCACGACCTGGCGCAGGTGCGCCGCGGCCTCCTCGGAACCCGCCCGGTCGGCGGTCAAGCTGCCCTCGTCGACCGGCGGCCGAACACCGCCGGGTGTTGCCACGATCACGTCATATCCGGCATCGGTGAGGATCTCGAGGGGTGCGACCGCTTCCTCGGCCCAGAACCCCGTCTTGTGCGTGGTCCCGTCGTTCAGCGTCCACGTGCTCGATCCGGTCATGACGAACAGCACTGTTCGTGCCATGTCCACCTCCTTGCTGGTTCGGCTACTTCTCCCTCCAGAGCCAACGTACTCACGTCCACATCATTCCGAGGTCGGACCGCGCGACCACCGTCACCGGTGCCCGCTCGCCCCGATCTCGGCCGGTCGGTCCGGGTCCGAGGACCACTGCGACCAGGAACCCGGAAAAAGCGCGGCGCGGAACCCCGCGAGTTCCAATGCCGCGATCTCGTGTGCGGCGTTGACGCCCGAACCACAGTAGGCGATCACCTCGCCTTCCTCGCGAACTCCCAACGCGATGAATCGATCTCGCAGTTCAGCCGCGTCGAGGAACCGGCCATCGGGTCCGCTGTTGTCGGCCGTGGGCGCGCTGATCGCGCCTGGAATGTGGCCGGCCCGCGGGTCGACCGGCTCGACCTCCCCGCGATACCGTTCTCCCGCACGGGCATCCAGCACGATCGACGAGGTGCCTGCGACATCGTCGATCTCGACGACCGGCATCCGGCCCGACGCCAACGTGACGCTTCCCGGTCGCGGTTCGGCGTCGCCCGACGAGACGCGCAGGCCGGCATCTCGCCACGCCCCGAGGCCGCCGTCGAGCATCCTGACCTCCGACATCCCACCCCAGCGCAGCAGCCACCAGGCGCGCGCCGATGCCAAGTTCCCGATGTCGTCATAGACCACGACGCGCGAGGTGTCGTCGATGCCCCACCGCCGGGCCGCCGTCTGCAGCGCGGAGACCTGCGGCAGCGGATGTCGGCCGCGCTCGGGCGAGGCCGGCGCGGCGAGTTCGGCATCGAGATCGACGAACACCGCACCCGGGATGTGGCCTGCCCGATAGTGCTCGGCACCGTGGGTGTCGCCGAGTTGCCACCGAACGTCGAGAATCACGGGCGGATGGTCCGACAGCATCGCCTCGGTCAGTTCGTCAACGGTGATCAGCATGCCCCGATCATGTCACCGTCGGCCGTTACCCAACCGTCACCTCGATCGCGATCGCGTTGCTATGGCCATTCTCACCCCCCGCTCCACCGCGTTGGGCTCGTAGCGTCGACGTATGCCCTCCATGAGACTGTTCGTCACGGGTGCCACCGGCTACGTCGGTTCGCGCCTGGTCTGCCGGTTGCTCGCGGCCGGCCACGATGTGGTGGTGAGCAGCCGCGTGCCGGGTTCGCTGCGACGTTTCAGCTGGTACGACAGTGTGACCGCGGTCGAGATGGATGCCGACGATCCACTCTCGCCGCAGGAGGCGCTGTCCGCTGTCGGGCCCATCGACGCGCTGTACTACCTGGTCCACGGGATCGGGCAGGACGATTTCGACGACTTCGACGTTCGCGCCGCGGGCCACGTCGCGCTCGCAGCGCGCGACGCCGACGTCGGACGGATCGTGTACCTGGGCGGATTCGTACCGGACACCGATCGCGACAGCCTGTCACCCCATCTGCGCAGTCGCGCCGACGTCGCCGATGCCCTGAACATCCCCGATGGTCCGGAACTCGTGTGGTTACGTGCCGCGGTGATCCTCGGGGCCGGATCGACGTCGTTCGAGATCATCCGGTATGTCGCCGACCGTCTCGCGGTGATCCCGGAACCGAGCTGGACCAAGAATCCGATGGACCCGATCTCGATTCGCGACGTCATCCACTATCTGACCGCCGTCGCGAGCACCGACATACCGGCGGGCACCTATGACATCGCCGGACCGGACGTCGGCGCGCGCTACGGCTCGGTGCTGACGGAGTATCTGCGCGCCATCAAACAGCCGCGGATTCGTCTCCCGATCCCGTTCATCAACATCGACACCCGTCTCGTGGGGCTGGTCGCGGGCCGGATCGTGCCGGTACCGACCTCACTCACCGAAGATCTCGTGACGTCGCTGAGTCAAGAAATGGTCGCCGCCGAGCACACGATCCGGGACCTGGTGCCCGAACCGCACGGAGGACTCACGCCGATGCGAACGGCCATCGAGTCGTCGGTGCGCACCGGCGCCCCGCGACCCGTCTGCGAACTGTCGAACCTGCACCATCTTGCCGACACCGACCCCCACTGGGCCGGCGGCGACCTGATGAGGATGCGCCGCCACGTCGGTTCGGCCGTGACCTCGACCAGCCAGATCGTCCGCGGCATGGTATCCCTGCTGACAGGATGACTGCGACCACCCAGACCCTTGTCCGCCGCCTCGCGGCCCCTGCACCCGACACCCGATTCGACGGTCCCGCCACCTGGGCCCGGCGAAGAATCGTCGTGGCCATCTTCCTGGTCATCGGCGCGGTCATCCTCGGTTTCTCGCTGTCCGCGGAGCCCGGCGACTCCTCGTTCTATCCACTCACCATCGCCCTGGCCGCGACCTGGCTCATCGGTGGATTGATGTCGGGTCCGTTGTTTCTGGGCCGCTTCGGTCTGCGTGGCGACGGGACGACCGGCGGCGCGGCGGCGCTCGGCATCGTGACGGGTCTCGCGGTGGGGCTGGCGTTCGTGATCGGCGCGTTGATCACCCGGGAGATCCCTGCCCTGGCGTCACTGGTGACCGACGTCCTCGCGTTCCGGGACGAGGGCAGCATCGTCGTGATCACGATCATCACCCTCGGCAACGGCCTGGCCGAGGAGGTCTTCTTCCGGGGCGCCGTCTATTCGGCCGTTCATTGGCATCACCCGGTGGTGGTGTCGACGATTCTGTACACGTTCACCACCTTGGCCAGCGGAAACGTCATGCTGGGCTTCGCCGCCGTCATCCTCGGCACGGTGTGCGCGATCCTGCGCCGCTCCACCGACGGGGTACTCGCGCCGATGGTGACCCACGTGATCTGGGGTGCGGTGGTGTTGTTCTGCCTGCCGCCGATCTTCGCCTGAGGCCGACCCCCATAGACTGGTGTCGCGGCAACTGACGTGCCGTTGAGTTCAGCGCGACGAGGAGGATCACCTCGTGAGGACCGGATTCGCCCGAATTGTCGGGCGGTGACGAGCATCAGCACGCCGGCCGGCGTCGTCGATCACTGGCTACAGACGTGGTGGCCGTCGGTTCCGTCCGCCCCGACAGCCGAATCCGGTTGCGCCGTGCTCGATTGGGCAGCGAGCGGGGGCATGGCGCTGACCGGCCATCCGAACGGAACTCCGGTGCTCACCCCGGCCGGGGCATTCGGTGCACTCGACACCGCGATGCGCCACCTGACCCGACTGACCGCGATCGTCGGCAAGGAGGTTTCCCTCGATGCCGCCGAGATCATCGCAGGCCGCGCTGCGCTGCGCGGCTTCCGGCGCGGCGGCGATGTCTCCACCGGGGGTATGACCCGGATCTTGCGGGCCGACGACGGTTGGCTGGCGCTCGCGTTGTGCCGTCCGGATGATGTCGCTTCGGTCCCGGCCCTCATCGGTGATCACGGTAGCGAGGACCCGTGGCAGGACGTGACCTCCTTCGCGTCACGCTCGAATGCCGGCGATGTGGTCGCCCGAGCGCAGCTCCTCGGGATCGCGGCCGCGGAGCTACCCGCCCGGCCCTCTCCCACTCTGCCGTTCCAGGTCACCGCGATCAGCCGGCCGGACCGTGCCATCGGGTTGGCCGGGGCACGCGTCGTCGATCTGTCGTCACTGTGGGCCGGGCCGTTGTGCGGGATGATCCTGCATCGTGCCGGCGCGCAGGTGACCAAGGTCGAGAGCACAACCCGTCCCGACGGCGCCCGCATCGGAGACCCGGAGTTCTTCCGATGGCTGCACCGGGACCAGGAGATGCGCAGCGTCGACTTCACCACCGAGGACGGACGAGCCGAGCTCACCGACCTGATCGGTGGCGCCGACATCGTCATCGAGGCGTCGCGGCCGCGGGCCCTCGAGGGTCTCGGACTGTCGCCCACACAGGTCGCGCACCGCCCGGGCCGGATCTGGGTGAGCATCACCGGCGGAGGACGACGCAACCCGATGCAGGTCGATTTCGGGGACGACGCCGCCGTCGGCGGCGGACTTGTCGGCTGGTCCGGCGGGGAACCGGTGTTCTGCGCGGACGCCGTCGCCGATCCCCTGTCCGGTGTGACCGCGGCCCTGGCGGTCGCGGCATCCGCCCATGCCGGTGGCGGGACGTTGATCGACGTGTCGATGGTGGACACCGCAGCTGCCTATGCCGGGATCGAGATCGCCTGTCCCGGAGATCATCACGTGTCTGCCGACGGCGACCGTGTCGACGTGGTGTGCACACACGAACACCGCCGGCAGCAGGTACTCGACCCCAGACCGCCGAGGGTCGCGTGCTGATCCGAAATGCCGCATTGGATGGCCGGCTCGTCGACATCCGTTGTGCTGCAGGCCGGATCAGTGAGATCGGCGAGCACCTGAGACCGCTCGTGGGCGAGGTCGATCTCGATGTGGCGGGCGCGTGGGTGATGCCCGGCCTGCACGACCATCACATCCATCTACGGTCTCTCGCGGCGACCGCGAACTCGGTGCGACTCGGTCCGCCCGCGGCACACGACCGCGACGACCTCGCGCGTCTGCTGGATGCGGCCGCCCGCTCCGCCAACGACGGGGCCTGGTTGCGTGGCTACGGATATCACGAATCCGTGGCGGGACCGCTGACGCGCGAGGTGCTCGACCACCTGGTGCCCGACCGTCCACTGCGTGTCCAACACCGCTCGGGTGCACTCTGGATTCTCAACAGCGCCGCCTGCCGGCTGACCGGCGTCGACGGATGTGACCTACCCGGGGTCGAGCGCGACGACGCCGGACAACCCACCGGACGGCTGTGGCGAATGGACGCCTGGCTGGGCGGTCGGGTGGGGTCTGCCGCACCCGACATCGCATCGGTCAGCCGCGACGCCGCGGCGCGCGGTGTCACCGGATTCACCGATGCCACACCCGGCTTGGATCAATCCTCGGTGGACGACCTCGCTGGCGCCGTACAGTCCGGCGACATCATGCAACGCATCCACTGCATGTCCACGGCCGACATCCGCCCACCCGCCGACACCGGTCTGCCGTCGAAGTTCACCCTCGGACCGACCAAGATCCTGCTCGATGACGACCGACTTCCCGGACTCGACGAGTTCACCCACACCATCGAGAAGGCACACAGTGCGGGCAAACCCGTTGCGGTGCACTGTGTCACCCGTGTTCAGTTGGTCCTCACGATGGCCGCTCTCGACGGCGCGGGCGTGCTGGCCGGTGACCGGATCGAGCATGGCGCAATCATCGGTGATGACTGTTTCGCATGGCTGCGGGAGCGTCAGATTCCGGTCGTCACACAGCCGAACTTCCCGCTCGAACGGTCCGAGCAGTATCGGACCGACGTGCCCGACCACGACAAGCCGGATCTGTGGCGCCTGGGCAGCCTGCTGGCGGGCGGCGTCCTGGTCGCGGCCGGTACGGACGCGCCGTTCGGCGGGGCGGACCCGTGGGAGGCCATTCGCGCCGCAGTCATCGATCACTCTGATCGGGATCAGGCGGAACGAGTGACGCCGACCGTGGCGCTCGGCCTGTTCTGGGGTCACGCAGATCGGCTCGATGTGCCTCGACGGGTCGAACCGGGCGCCCTCGCCGACCTGACCATCGCCCGCGGTTCCCTCGAGGACCTCCGCCGTGACTCCTCCGCCATCGGCATCGTCGCAACGATCGTCGACGGCGCCCCGGTGTATCTCGGCTGACGGGCCCAGAGCACCGACTCCCAACCGATCCCCGAAAAGGTCCGAAAGACCCAAAACACCATCCCCCCAACCGATCCCCCGAGAACACCCAAAGCGCTGCGCCACCAACCGATCCCCCGAGAACACCCAAAGCGCTGCGTCACCACCCCGATCCCCCGAGAACACCCAAAGCGCTGCGTCACCAAACGATCCCCCGAGAACACCCAAAGCGCTGCGTCACCACCCGACCCCCCGAGAACACCCAAAGCGCTGCGTCACCACCCCGGTCCCTGAGGAGCCTCCGAGCCTGCGAGGATGCGTCACGAAGGGCCCTTCGTGACGCTCGCAAGCTCGCTCCTCAGGGACCGGGGTGGCGACACTCCCAAACTCGCTCCACAGCAACCGAATGGCGACCGGCCCACAGCAACCACCCAACACCCGAAAAACCCAAAACACCAACCCACCAACCGATCCCTGAGGAGCCTCCGAGCCTGCGAGGATGCGTCACGAAGGGCCCTTCGTGACGCTCGCAAGCTCGCTCCTCAGGGACCGGGGTGGCGACACTCCCAAACTCGCTCCACAGCAACCGAATGGCGACCGGCCCACAGCAACCACCCAACACCCGAAAGAACCCAAAACACCATCCCACCAACCGATCCCTGAGGAGCCTCCGAGCCTGCGAGGATGCGTCACGAAGGGCCCTTCGTGACGCTCGCAAGCTCGCTCCTCAGGGACCGGGGTGGATACGCTCGCACGCTCGCTCCTCAGGGACCGGGGTGGATACGCTCGCGCGCTCTCTCCTCAGGGACCGAGGTGGTTACGCTCGCACTCTCGCTCCTCAGGGAACCGGGTGGCAATGCACGCACGCTCGCTCCACAGCAACCGGATGGTGACGCTCAAAACATCACTCGTCGGAACGACGGACCCGGGACACTACAGTAACCTCTTCAGTATGGTGGACGTCGATACGGTCGGTCAATCAGGAGGTTGTCGGTGAACGCCGAGGGGGCCACGAAAGCCGAACAGTCCGCGTCGGATTCCTCCGCGGACTTCGCCGATCAACTGGCCGCACACCTCGCCGGCTACGGATCGAGACCGTTCATCGAGTTCGAGCGAACGTGGTACACCGGCGACGACGTCACCCGATTCGTCGACACCATCGGGTCGGTGCTGTCCGAGGCCGATGTCCCGGACTCGGCGGCCATCGGGGTGGTCGCCCGGAATCGACTGCCCCACGCGGCGGCCACGCTCGGCCTCATCGCATCCCGTCGGCCGGTGGTGATGATCTACTCCTACCAATCCGACCAGGCGATCGCCGACGACATCGCCTCGCTTGCTCTGGCGGCGGTGATCGCCGACGGGCAGGACTGGACGCCGCGCACCCGGGAGGCCGCCCGACGTGCCGGTTGCGCCGCGATCGCATTGTCGTCGCGGCCGCCGGCAGCCGAACTGATCGCGCCCGGAGATCCCGGTGGTCGGCCGGTCGCGGACACCGCGGTCGGCAGTCCGGGCCTGCACATCTTGTCGAGCGGAACCACCGGACCGCCCAAGCGCTTCGAGCTGCGTACCGACATCCTCAGTCACACGGTCACCACCATGACGATGGGTATGAGCGGTCGATACGACGACCCACCCGAGATCGTTTACTGGCCGTTCGGCAGCGTCGGCGTGTGCCAGTTGCTGGCCGCACCGTTCCTGGACAAGAGGATGGTGTTGCTGGAGAAGTTCACCGTCGACGAATGGGTGCGGGCCGTCAAGACCTACCGGATCACCCGCGCCGGCGTACAGCCCGCACTCCTGCGGATGATCCTCGACGCCGACGTCGACAAGGACGACCTGTCCTCCCTGCAGTATCTGCCCGGAGGGTCCGGACCGCTCGAACCACAACTTCGTGCGGAATTCGAGGGCCGCTACGGAATGCCCCTGCTGTGGGCTTACGGCGCAACGGAATTCGCCGGGTCGGTCTGCGCGTGGACACCCGATGATCATCGTCGTTTCGGCGCGGAGAAACCCGAGAGTGTGGGGCGTCCGCTGAGCGGTGTCCATGTCCGCATCGTCGACGCCGACACCGGCGCAGAGGTCGCGACCGGACAGCAGGGACTGCTGGAGGGGCGCGTCGACGTGATCGGGCCCGACTGGATCCGCACCACCGATGTGGCATCGGTCGACGCGGACGGATTCATCTATCTACACGGACGTGGCGACGGCGCGATCAACCGTGGCGGGTTCAAGATTCTGCCGGAAACCGTTCGCGCGGTGCTGATCCGACATCCGGCCGTGCTCGACGCCGCGGTCGTCGGCGTGGATGACCGCCGGCTCGGTCAGGTTCCGTTCGCCGCTGTCGAACTCCGCAGCGGTGCAACACCACCTTCGGAAGCCGAGCTCACCGATATGGTCCGCGTCACACTCCCGAGTCACCATGTTCCCGTGGCCATCTCGATCGTGGCGACCCTTCCTCGTAATGCGGCATGGAAGGTCCGTATTCCTGATGTCGTCGCACTCTATCCCGGCGGCGACTGACCGCGGGCGGTGCTCAGTGCGTCGGCTTCACGTACGTCGGCCGCCCCAGGCCCAGAATGTGCTGAGCGATCATGTTGCGGAAGACGTCGATCGTGCCACCGTAGATGCCGAGCAGGGGCGCCCAGCGATACAGGTGTTCGGGACCGAACTCGTCACCGGCCGGTGCTCCTGCAGTCCCTGGAGACAGCACTGCCGACGGCCCGATGACATCCATGAGTTCGGGCGCGAGGTCACGCATGGACTGCGCAATGGCCACTCGCCCGAACAGACTTGGCGTGCTCAGTGCCGCCTCGATCCGCGAGTGGGCCCGCCCGAGACGGTAGGCGATCGATTCGTCGTCGAGCCGACGGCGGCAGTCGGCGTCCACCTGCCGGACTGCATCGGTGGCGAGATCGGCCGACACCGCCATCGCCATGCCGAAGTTGCTCATCATGGTGATGTCGGACAACCCGGCATCGCCGGGTTCACCCGCACCGTGTTCGGCGGCGAGTGGGCCACTGAGCACGGCCCATCCGTCGTTCACCGGTCCGAGCCGATACCGGTCCGGGATGCGGACGTCCGCATAGTAGGTGATCGTCGTGCTGTTGCCGTCCACGGTTGTCAACCGCTGTACCTCGATCCCCGGGGTGTCGAGCGGTACCAGGAACATCGTGAGATTGCGGTGCCGCTTTCCGGCAGGATCGGTGTTGGTCAGCAGGAACACGTACTGACAGACATCGGCGCCCGAGGTGAACATTTTCTGCCCGTTGATGATCCATTCGCCGCCGTCGGCGACGGCGCGGGTCCTGCAGGTCGCGATGTCCGAACCGCCTTCTGGTTCGGTGTATCCCATGGCGAACAGCGCCTCGCCGGCGAAGACCGGCCCCAGCACCTCGTCGAGCAGTTCCGGGGTGCCGAACGCCGTGACCGCCTGCAGGATCATCATCGTCGATCCCCATCGTTCCAGCGGAATGCCGAGGCGTCGCCGCTCGAGGTCCCAGATGCGGCGCTGCAACGCGGTCAGGCCGCCGTCGTCGACCTGTTTCGCCTCCGCTTCCAGCCAGCCCGCGACACCCATCGCCCGGTGCAGATCGACGATGACACCATCGCCGGTCGACCTTGCCGCACAGAGTTTCTCGGCATCGACTTGCTCATCCAGAAACGACCGTGCCCGAGCCCGGAACTCGCGGTCGGCGTCGGTGAGCGCAACGGTTGAGAAATCCATGGGCGTCCTTTCCCTACGACGCGGTCAGTGCCCCACCGCGGGTCGCGATCGTCCGCGCCCAGCGGTAGTCGGCCTTGCCGTTTGCCAGGCGCGCAACCGAGTCGACGACGATGATCTCCTTAGGCACCTTGAACCGGGCCAGATGTCCGCCGGCGAACTCCCGCAGGTTGTCGGCGCCGAGGTCGACGTCGGGATCGATCGCGACGACGGCGACCACCTCTGTGCCCCACCGCTCGCTGGGGCGGCCGACCACCAGCGCATCGACCACCCCGGGATGACTGCGCAGGATCTCCTCGACCTCTTCGACGAAGATCTTCTCGCCGCCGCTGTTGATGACCAACGAGTCGCGTCCGTGCAGGCGAATGGACCCGTCGGCTTGCAGACTCGCGCGGTCACCGGGAATAGACACCCGCAGCCCGTCGATCTCCGGGAACGTACGCAGGGTCGACTCCCGATCGGCGAAGTAGCCCAACGGCACTCGCCCCGTACGGGCGAGCCAGCCGATCTCGGCGTCACCCGGCTCGAGGAAACGCGTGCGGTCGGCCGACACGACCCGCCCGCTCGGGTGCATGACGAACGTCTCGGCCGGGGCGCCGCGAAGACTCGGGCTGGTGGCCATGCCACCGGTTTCCGACGAGCCGAACGTGTCCAGAACCGCGATGTGCGGCAGCAACTCCAACAGTTCCGACTTGTGTCGCGGATTGATCGCGGCACCGCCGCTGCCGATACCGATGAGCTGCCCCAGGTCGTAGGACCGGGAGCGCAGTTCGGCGACGAGTGGACCGGCATATGCGTCGCCGACCATCGTGAGGATGCGCACCTGCTCACGCTCGGCGGTCTCCAGCACCGTCCGTGCGTCGAAACGATCGCGGTTGTCGTAGACGACGGCAGTACGACCGGCCACGATGGCACTCAGGGCAGTGGAGAGCCCGGCGGAATGCATCAACGGTGACACCGCGAAGAACGGTTCGCCCGTCTCGGGAACGAAGCCGAGGAGCGCATCCTCGGACTCGTGTTCCATTCCGGTCATGGTCGAGATATAGGCATCCGCCTGCCGCCACAACACCCCTTTCGGCAGGCCGGTGGTGCCGCCGGTGCAGACCATCAGGAGATCATCGGGCGACGACGTCACGGGCGCGGCGCCGGCCCCGATGGCCAACGCCTCCTCGTAGCCGACCACGCCCGGGACCCGCGGCCCATCGCCGTCGTCGATCGCGACGAGGACATCAGCACCTGCCGGCAGCGTCGCCTCGGCGATCAGATGCGCCAGGGACCGATGAAAGATCACCCCCGACGGTGCGATGTGGTCGAGCAGAGCCGTGATCTCGCGAGGAGAGTAATGGTGATTGATGTTGACCGGAACAACCCGGCCACGCACGCATCCGAGGAACGCCTCGACATACTGGTCGTTGTGCATGAGCAGGGCGATCCGATCCTGTCCGCACTCCCAGCGGTCGAGGTCGGCGCGCGGTACCCGCACACCCAGGCCGCGCGAGGCCAGGTAGCTCCCGAGGTTGCGGGAGCGTTCCGCGGTTTCGGCGAACGTGGTTCGTCTGTCTCCGCAGATGGTGGCTTCCCTATCGGGCACCTTGCGCGCGATCGCATCCACGATCTCGCCGACCGTCCATTCCCGCACAAGCGCCTCCAGCAATAGTTACCGTCGCAGCAACAGTAATTATTACAACACTCGTGACCCCGCCTGCCCGACAATGGCCGATCCGACCCCGCCGGGCAGCCTGCCGAAGGTGTTTACTGTTGCCATTACCGTTGATAGTGTTGCACAGAGCCCCGACCTCGGGCCACAGCCGCGACGCACAGCAGAAGGGCGGACATGACGCAGTCCACCGACGCGCCGATCTTCGACGCCGACTCGCATATGTACGAGACGGCGGACGCGCTCACCAAGTACCTGCCGGAGCAGTACAGGCAGGCCGTTCAGTACGTTCAGATCGGACGTCACACCCGGATCGCGATCAACGGGAGGATCACCGACTTCATCCCGAACCCCACGTTCGACCGCGTCGCAGCGCCCGGCGCGCACGAAAAGTTCTTCGCCGGCGAGAACACCGAGGGTCTCACCCTGCGCGAGATGCAGGGCAAGGCCATCGACGCGCCCGCGGCCACGCGCAACCCCGCCGACCGGGTCGCCGAGCTCGACCGTCAGGGCGTGGCCGAGTGTCTCAACTATCCGACGCTGGCCAGCCTCGTCGAACACTCAGCGGCCGACGATCCCGAACTGACGCTGGCGATCATCCACGCGCTCAACGAGTGGATGCTCGAGCACTGGACGTACGCCTACCAGGATCGTGTGTTCTCGACCCCGATCATCAACTGCGCCGAGGTCGACGGTGCGCGTCGCGAACTCGAGTACATCCTCGACAACGGCGCGAAGGTCGCGCTCATCAAGCCGGCGCCGGTCAAGGGCCTGCACGGTTGGCGGTCGCCCGCCCTACCCGAGTTCGATCCGTTCTGGCGCGACGTCGAGGCCTCGGGCCTCCCGATCGTTCTGCACGCCAGCCAGCCACCGCTCGACGAGTACGTGAACAGGTGGGAGCCGCCGAACACGAAGAACTTCATGGCGATGAGCTCGTTCCGGTGGTTGGCACTGGGCCACCGCGAGATCTCCGACATGATCGGCAGCCTGATCTGCCACGGCACGTTGACCCGCTTCCCCGCACTGCGGATAGCGAGCGTCGAGAACGGCAGTTCGTGGATTCATCCCCTGTTCCACGACCTGGCCGACCTCACCAAGAAGATGCCGCAGAACTTCCCCGAGGATCCGCTCGACGTGTTCCGTCGCAACATCTGGGTCAGCCCGTTCTGGGAGGGATCGGTGTCCGACGTCGTCGAGACGGTCGGCTGGGACAAGGTGATGTTCGGGTCGGACTACCCGCACCCGGAGGGATTGCCCGAGCCGAAGGGCTTCTGGCGCTACGCCGAGGGCATGGACACCAGACGCACCTGGGACTTCATGGGGGACAACGCACGACGCTTCATGGGCCTGCCGATCGCCAATCCGGATCCCGCCGCGGCCCAACCACCGGCGCTGGCGACCGCGTGATTCGATCGGCACCATCGAGCGAAGGACCAACGCATGCGCCGAGATGAAACCCTCAAAGAGATCGATTCGCACATCAGCAGCCTCAGTTCAGCGTCACACTCCAAACTGGCGATGCCCGAGGTCAAGAAGCGACGACGGCAACTGCACACGTGGCGAGCGCAGGCCGAGGTCATCCGCGATGATGATCCCGCTCTCGACGAGATCCTGCGCCAGATCTACGAATCCGATCCCATAGCGTCCTCCGGTCACCACTGAACGCTGTCCCCGTCCGACACCGATGCATGAGTCAGAGTCGTGCTGCTTTTCTCCTATTGGCCAAGCGGTGGAACATCTTTCGATCTGCTGGATGCTATCGACGTCATCCCCGACAGCCTTGTGACGCACCCAGCCCTCTGATAAAACAACAGTGTATTTATAAAGCGGCATCAAACATCGTCGGCCACTGGAGGGCAGCCAGGTGACGTACGCGGACAGTTGGACCGAGACACTCCACGATCTGGAACGCCGACGGCAGACGTCTTGGGGGATGGGCGGTCCCGAGCGGCTCGCCAAGCACCATGCCAAGGGAAAGCTCGATGCTCGGGCACGCATCGACTACCTGCTCGACCCCGGAACCTTCCAGGAGTTCGGCACCCTGGTCGGCGGGGACATCGCGGCGGACGCCATCGTCACCGGGACCGGCGAGATCGACGGGCGCCCCGTCCTCGTCGGTGCCGAGGACTTCACCACCTTCGCCGGGACCATCGCGCCGGGCAGCAACTCGAAGCGATATCGACTTGCCGAGTTGGCCTTACGCACCAAGGTGCCGATGATCATGCTGCTCGAGGGTGCCGGTTTCCGCCCCACCGGCGACCACTATGGGCGCACCCCCACCGACCTGCTCGCACAGGCGCGCTGCTCAGGAAAGGTGCCGTTGATCTCCGGGGTCCTCGGCCCGTCCGCCGGACACGGCGCACTCGTCTCGCCGGTCTGCGACTTCTCCGTGATGAGTCCGCACGGCGCCATCTTCACCGCGGGGCCGCCGGTGGTGAAACAGTCCACGGGCGAGGATGTCTCGAAAGAAGACCTCGGCGGACCCGACGTCGCCCTGCCCAGCGGCGTGGTCCACAACGTCACCGACGACGATGAATCGGCGCTCGACGCGATTCGCCGATACCTCTCGTACTTTCCCTCGAGTGCGTGGTCCTATCCCCCGTCGCAGCCTGTCGACGACACCTGCGAACCGCGCGAGACACCCGAGTTGCTCGACATCATCTCGCGGGACAACAAGTTCGTCTACGACGCCCGCGACGTGGTCGACGTTGTGTTCGACCGGCCGGACTGGTTCGAGGTCCAGCCGGAGTTCGGCCCGGCCATCATCTGCGCACTCGCCCACCTCGGCGGTCATCCCGTCGCCGTGGTCGCGAATCAGCCACTGGTACTGGCGGGGTCGATCGATGCCGATGCCGCCGACAAGGCGGCCCACTTCATCAGCGTGGCCGACGCGTTCCACCTTCCGCTGATCTTCCTCACCGACAATCCCGGCATGCTCCCGGGCAGCGATTCGGAACAAAGTGGCGTATTGCGCAGCGGCGCCCGGATGTTCACCGCGCAGACCACGGCAACCACCCTCAAACTGCACGTGACGCTTCGCAAGGCGTTCGGATTCGGGTCGATGGTCATGTCGCTGTTGGGTTTCGACGATCAGGTCGCGACGTTTGCATATCCTGGCGCGACGATGGGTGCGATGGGCGCGGCAGCAATGGGACAGGCCGCCAAAGTCGGCGAAGACTTCGCGACGGTGTTGCGCGAGATGGAGCTCGCCGCGTCCTACAACTCCGCCGAGCACATGGGCTTCGACGAGATGATCGACCCGCGCGAGACCCGCAACGTATTGCTGACCGCCCTGCGCCGCGGCCTGTACTCCCGTCAAGCCGCACCAGAGCCCGTGATGCGCACCGCCATAATGCCCTGAGCTCTCGATTCTTCCTCGTCCAAGCGGTTCCGAAGCCCGCTATGGTAAGACATACTGTAGAGGACTCAGAAAGGAGTACCGACGTGGACAAGAACGACATGATCCTGATCAGCGTCGACGACCACATCATCGAGCCGCCGAACATGTTCGCCAACCACCTGCCGGCGAAGTACGCCGACGACGCCCCCCGGCTGGTGCACATGGACAACGGTGCCGACATGTGGAAGTTCCGTGATCGGATCATCCCCAACGTGGCCCTCAATGCCGTTGCCGGCCGCCCCAAGGAGGAGTACGGCCTCGAACCCGAGGGCCTCGACGAGATCCGACCCGGCTGCTACAACGTCGACGAACGTGTGAAGGACATGAACGCCGGCGGCGTGCTGGCGCAGATGAACTTCCCCTCGTTCCCCGGATTCGCCGCGCGACTGTTCGCCACCGAGGACTCGGACTTCTCGCTGGCGTTGGTGCAGGCCTACAACGACTGGCATATCGACGAATGGTGCGGCGCGTACCCCGGTCGTTTCATCCCGATGGCGCTGCCGGTGATCTGGGATGCCGAGTTGTGTGCGCAGGAGGTCCGGCGCGTCGCGAAGAAGGGCGTGCACTCGCTCACGTTCACCGAGAACCCCGCCGCGCTGGGTTATCCGAGCTTCCACGATGACTACTGGGAGCCGCTGTGGCGCGCGCTCGTCGAGACCAATACCGTGCTGTCGGTGCACATCGGCTCGTCGGGCCGGCTGTCGATCCCGGCCACCGATTCACCGCCCGACGTCATGATCACCCTGCAGCCGATGAACATCGTGCAGGCGGCCGCCGACCTGCTCTGGTCCAAGCCGATCAAGAAGTACAAGGACCTCAAGATCGCTCTCTCCGAGGGCGGCACCGGCTGGATTCCGTACTTCCTCGAACGCGTCGACCGTACCTTCGACATGCATGCCACCTGGACGCTGCAGGACTTCGGCGGCAAGCTCCCCAGCGAGGTGTTCCGCGAGCACTTCCTCACCTGCTTCATCAGCGATCCCTTGGGCGTCAAGCTCCGCCACCAGATCGGCATCGACAACATCTCGTGGGAGATGGACTATCCGCACAGTGACTCGATGTGGCCCGGCGCTCCCGAGGAGCTCGGTGGAGTCTTCGACGCCGAGCAGGTGCCCGACGACGAGATCAACAAGATGACGCATCAGAACGCGATGAACTGGTACTCCTTCGACCCGTTCAAGCATGTGCCCAAGGAGCAGGCGACAGTGGGGGCGCTGCGCGCCGCCTCGGCCGATCACGACGTCAGCATCCGGGCACTCAGCAAGCATGAGTCGAACGCGGAGCAGAAGCTCGCCGCCTGGGAGCAGCAGATCAAGGCGGCCACCGGAATGCAGCGCTCCAAGCGCTGAGCCACCCGCATCCCGCCGACAGAACCCCGAATCTCGCCGACAGAACCCCGAATCTCGCCGACAGAACCCCGGATTGCGCCGACGGAACCCAGGATTGCGCCGACAGAATCCCTCACCGGGTTCCGACGACGCGACCTTGGGTTCTGTCGGCGCGATTTCGGGTTCCGTCGGCGCGAACTCGGGTTCCGTCGGCGCGAACTCGGGTTCCGTCGGCGAGGTTCGGGGTTCTGTCGGCGCGATCTCGGGTTCCGTCGGCGAGGTCCGGGGTTCTGTCGGTGGTCAGACGACCTCGGGGATGTCTGCGCGGAGATCCGCCAGAATCTGCATGACCGCGTCGGCCGACAGGGACTTGGGCAACGACGGCACCGCCCGATCGATCACGCCGTCGCAGCGCGTACGGAGACCATCGGCCACACCGTCGACAGGCGCCACCACCGCGAACGTCGCGAGGATCTCGTCGGTGATGAGCGAGCCCATCGTCTCCCACTCGCCGGCCAGCGACAGGTCGTGCAGCTCGGTCTGCAAGTCACCCCAACCGTGCAGCTCGAGAACCTTTCGGTACGCCGGCGTCGATCCATAGAAGGCGATCTGGCGGCGAGTGGCGGCCGCCGACTCCGCAAGATCCCGCTCATTCTCACCCGTGACGACGAAGACCGGTGCGGTCAACTGGAACTCGCTGCGATCGCGACCCGCGCGGTCCAGCCCACGCCGCAGGGTCGGTACGGTCACCTGGTCCAGGAACTCTCGGGTGGTGAACGGATGGGTCAGCAGACCGTCGGCGACCTCCCCGCACATCTCGGTCATCCTGCCCCCGACGGCGGCGACGAACACCCGCGGAGCCGGAAACGCCGACGGTTCAGGGGTGAACATCGGGGACATGATCTTGTGGGTGTAGAACCGACCCTCGAATCGCAGCTTCGTGCCATCCCGCCACGCATCCCAGATCGCATGCAGCGCTTCGACGAATTCGTGCATGCGAGCAACCGGGTCGCCCCAGGGCATGCCGAAACGCTTCTCGATGTGCGGCTTGATCTGCGTGCCGAGGCCCAGATTGAACCGTCCGCGCGAATAGTCCTGCAGATCCCAGGCAAGGCTTGCCACCGACATCGGGTTGCGGGCGAAGGCGACCGCAATGTTGGTGCCCAGCTCGATGCGCGAGGTGTGTTCGGCCGCCAGCGTGAGAGCCAGAAAGGGGTCGTGATTGGTCTCCCCGGCCCAGCAGCCGTCAAAACCTCGGCGCTCGACGTCGGTTGCCGCGTCCGGCACGCCGGCGAGTCGGCTCGCCACGCCCGAGTCGATCTGTAGGTGTTGCGCATTCATCCGTTCCCCTTCGTCGGCGGCTGAGTTACTGTAAGACCAACAGTAATTGATGCGATGTCGGCCCGACGCCCCACGGCCAGTTTGACTCGCCCGAGGAGGTTCGACATGGAAGTACCGTTCACCTGGAAGGTCACCGGATGGTTCGTGATCGGGTGGTCACCCGAGTTCGAGCAGGGGCAGACCCGGGCGCTACGGTACTTCGGCGAGGATCTCGTCGCCTATCGAGACGAGTCGGGCGAGCTGCACGTGATGACCGGCCACTGCAAACATCTGGGCGCGCATCTGGGGCACGGCGGCAAGGTGGTCGGCGACTGCGTCGAATGCCCTTTTCACGGGTGGCAGTGGGGCCCGGACGGGTCCAACCGCTTCATCCCGTACGAGCCCGATCGGCCCAACAAGTTGCTCAAGCTGCGCGTCTACCCGGTTCAGGAACAGCATGGTGTGGTCTACATGTGGTACCAACCCGACGGGAAGCCGCCACAGTGGGAACTCCCCGATCCATTCACCAAGTTCCCGGAGATCACGCCCGGTCCGGAGAGCTACTACCGGATCTATCCGGAGTTCTCCCGCAAGGCGGAGTACGAACCGGTCCACCCGCAGATCGTCGCGGAGAACGGCCCGGACAGCTCACACTTCCGCTACGTCCACGGCGCGTCGGTCACGCCCGTCTGCCTCGACTGGGAGGCCGTTGACAACGAGTGGCGCTTCCTCACCGGATGGCCCGACACCACCAGCGACGATCCGGACAAGATGGCGCTGCGCATCCACAGCCATTTCTCCGGTCTCGGCTACGCGATGAGCGCCTTCGAGGGCGCGCAGAATCATCGGCTCATCTTCGCCTGCACACCGGTCGACGACGGCCACTCCGACCTCTTCTACTCGATCTGGTGGCCACTGGATCGCGATGCCGAATCCGACGTGCCGCCGGAACACATCCGCGAGAAGGTCGAGCGCCGATTCCTGGTCACCGTCTTCGAGGATCTCGGCATCTGGCGCTACCAGAAGTATGTCGAGCGGCCGCCCCTCGCCCGGATCGACGCCAAACCGTATATGGCCATGCGTCAATGGGCCACGCAGTTCTATGAGGTGCCACCGGTCACCGAGAAGGCCGGCGTATGACGACGCGGCTCGCGGACCTGGTCGACCCGGCCCGGACCGCGCTGGTGACGCAAGAGTGTCAGGGGGCGGTGGTCGGGCCCGACGCCGGACTGAAAACGCTCGCCGACGAAGCGCGCCGGGAGGCCTTACCCAACATCGCGCGGCTGCTGAAGGTGGCGCGCGACGCCGAAGTGCCGGTGATCCATTGCCTGGTCCAGCGACGCGACGACGGCCGCGGTTCCAACCGCAATGCCAAGCTGTTCGCGATGGGCCGGGATGCCGTGTCGATCGCGCCCGGCACCCCGGGCGCCGCCCTGTTGCCCGAGTTCGGTCCCGAACCCACCGACCTCGTGTTGCACCGTCTGCACGGTCTCGGGCCGATGGGCGGCACCGACCTCGACGCGATCCTGCGCAATCTCGGCGTGAGCACCGTTGTGGCCGTAGGTGTCTCGCTCAACATCGCGATCCCGAATCTGGTGATGGACGCGGTCAACGCGGCCTATCGGGTCGTCGTACCCCGGGACGCTGTGGCCGGCGTCCCGGCCGACTACGGACAGGCGGTCCTCGACAACACACTGTCGCTGCTCGCCACGCTCACCTCCACCGACGACCTGTGCGGTGCATGGCTGAACCGTTGACCGACGATCGCCGTGGCGCGTCCGTCAGTCACTGGCGGGCAACGCCTTCGATTCCTTGAACCGCAGTGGGGAGTCCCCCACCGACAGCGATCCGGCCCCCGCCTTCGTGACCAGCACCTCGGCACCGGAGTCGTCGACGTAGCGTTTCCCCAGCGTGGTCCCATCGGCGAAGCGGTCGTCGATGGGACCACCATCGGCGCCCGTCTCGCCGACCCCCACCATCGCGACGCCCCCGCACCGCAGATCGTCGAGCGAGTCCGTCGCGGCGATCACGATGACCTGGGTGTCGCAGACCTGGCTCTGCAGGCGGGTGCCTGTTGTCAGCATCATGTGCTCCTTGGTTGTTCGGGCCGACTCATTCGGCCGGGGCGGGACTGAGTTCATCGACGAGGACGCGCCGCAACAGCTTGCCGGTGGGTGTCACCGGCAACTCCTCACGGAACACGACGCGGTCGGGGGTGCGGGAACCTCGGAGGCGCGACCGGACGAAGGCGCGCAGGTCATCCGGGTCGGGTGCCGTCACGTTCCGTGCGACGACGACGGCGACGATCGCCTGTCCCCACCGGTCGTCGTCGACGCCGATCACGGCGACCGCGGCGACGTCGGGATGTTCGACGATCACGTCCTCGAGTTCGGCCGGCGCGATGTTCTCACCGCCGCGGATGATGGTGTCGTCGGAGCGTCCGCCGATGAACAGGTAGCCGTCGGCATCACAGCTGGCGACATCTCTGGTGGGGAACCAATCATCGGCATCGAGGACCGAGCCGATGCCGGTGTACTTCCCGGAGACCTGGGGGCCGCGAATGAACAGTTCACCGGGGTGCCCGGGACCCAGCACCGTACCGTTCTCGTCGCGGATCTGGATCTCGATGCCGGGCACCGCCCGACCCACCGACCCGAGGCGCCGTGCGACCGTGGAGTCTGGGTTGCCGTGAGCTTCCCGGTGATCGTCCGGGGTGAGGACGGCGATCGTCGAGCTGGTCTCGGTGAGACCATAGGCATTGACCAATCCGACGTGTGGGAGGAGTTCCATCGTCCGGCGCACCAGGGGCAACGGCACTTTGGAGCCGCCGTAGGCCAGTGAGCGCAGCGTCGGCAGTTCGATCGGGTCATCGTCGAGTGCCGCCACGATGCGGTCGAGCATGGTAGGGACGACGGTCGCGTTGGTGATGCGCTGATCGCGTACCAGCTGCAGCCACCGCACGGGGTCGAACTGGCGTAGGTAGACCATGCGCCGGCCGGCATAGATGTTCGACAGCGCCGCACCGACGCCTGCTATGTGGTAAGGCGGCACGCAGATGAGGACTGCATCATCGGCTGCGGCCGAGGCGAATTCGACCGTGCCCATCACGTAGCTGGACAGATTGCCGTGCGTGAGCTCCACCGCCTTCGGCCGAGACGTGGTGCCGGAGGTGAACAGCACGACCGCCACATCGTCGGGTTCGTTGGCGACATCCGACGTCGCGCCATCCACATCGTCGGCGCATACGGCGACGGTGAGCAGCTCATCTGATTGGATCACTGCACGCCCGGCTCCGCGAACGACGTCGGCGTATTCCGGATCGGCGATCACCACGGGTTCGGGCAGCCGCTCGATCAACTCCCGCAGCGCCGCTTCGCCCAATCGGTAGTTCAGCGGAGTGAAGGCACGTCCGACTTCGGCGGCCGCAAAGATGAGCAGCGGCAGCATGATTCCACCGGTACCGACGTACGCGACGTGTTCGGCGCCGCTCGCCCGGATGCGGCGGGCGGCCGCCTCGACCTTCCGCTGCAGATCAGCCACCGTGACCTCGGTGTCATCGGAGACGATCGCCACCCGGTCCGGGTCGGCGGACAAAGCCATCTCGAGTAGTAGGGAAACGCTCATGTCGTCACCTCATGGTCGGTCACGGCGCGGGTCGGCCGGGTGCGAGTTCGCCCGCTGTCGGCGAGTCGCCTGCGCGTCCGACGGCGTGCGGTCGCCAGGCTCAGGTCGGCAAGTCGTCGTGCGCCCCGCCCGAAGGGTTGGACGGCGGTCGACGTGGTCAGCATGAACGGAAGGTCGGAGCCGACAATGGTGCGGCGATGACTGAAGGTGTCGAAACCGGCCTTGCCGTGGTAGGCGCCCATGCCGCTGTTGCCGACACCACCGAACGGTGCCCCCGAGGGGAGCATGTGCAGACCGAACTCGTTGCGCGCCACACCACCGCTGCGCGTACTGCGCAGGTAGGCACGGAAATCTGCGTCGTCGGCACCGAACCAGTAGGTGACCAGCGGTGCCGGGTGGTCGTTCACGTACCCGATCACCTCGGACAGCATCTGATAGGGCCGCACCACGAGAACAGGTCCGAAGATCTCCTCGTCTGCGATTGTCATGGTCTCGTCGACGTCGGTGACGATCGTCGGTGCGATCTTGCGCGTGGCAGCGTCCGGGAGTTGTTCCCCCGATGGCACAACCGATTCGATACGGGCGCCGCGGTCCCGGGCGTCGTCGATGAGCGAGACCACCCGGTCGAAGTTCGCCTGATTCACACTCGCCGGATACTCGGGATCACCGACCACCGACGGGAAGGCCTCCGCCAGGGTCCGTGTCGCAACGGCGATGAACTCGTCGACCTTGCCATCGGGAACGAACACGTAGTCCGGGCAGATGCACACCTGACCGCCGTTGACCATACGCCCCAGGGCGATCCGTTTGGCAGATCGCTCGATGTCGGCGCCGGGCGCGACCACCACCGGGTTCTTGCCACCGAGTTCGAGGGTGACCGGCACGAGATTCTCCGAGGCGGCTCGTTGCACCAGCTTGCCGACGGCAGGGGAACCGGTGAAGAAGAGATGGTCGAACGGCAACGCGGAGAATTCGGCGGCCACATCGGCACCACCGGTGACCACGACGAGTTCGGTCGGCGCGAAGTATCGCCCGGCCAGCGACTGCATCAGATCGGCGGTGGCCGCGGTGACCTCGGACATCTTGATCATGACGCGATTACCCGCCGCGAGCGCCGCGGCCGCGGGTACCAGAACGAGGTGCACCGGGAAGTTCCATGGCCCGATGATGCCGACCACGCCCAGGGGCGAGGGCTGCACCTCGGCGCGCAGACCGAACGCCCGGCCGGCGCGAAGCAGTGCGGTAGAACGCATCCACTTCGGGATATGCGAGCGGGTGTGTTCGATCTGTGCGATCGACCCGACGATCTCCGTCGACAGCGTGCCCAGCCTCGACTTGCTGCCGAAGTCCGTCACCAGGGCCTCGACGATGGCGTCGGAATTGTCCACCATCATCGCCATCAGACGATCGACCCGATTGCGCCGGATAGCCGCGTCAGGCGGTCCGTCGGCGAGAAAGGACTGCCGTTGGGAGTCGAGCATCTGCGACATGTGCGCATGGTCCGTCGGTGCATGCCGGTCGGTTCGGTCAACGATACTCACGGATCGCGCCTTTCATGACAGTTCCAGCGGTCCACCGTCGACCACCGAGCGCAGCCAGCCGAGTTCGACGCCCGCCGCGTCGGCCGCCGAGACACATGCGGCAACGTCCTTGCGCAGGAACGGTGACGCCACCTTGGCGAAGGTGGCCACGTCGCCGAGCAGCTTCACCGATGACAGAGCGTGACTGCGCCCACTGGACAGTTCGACCGCCGACAACAGCTCCTTGGTGCCGATGCCGAGGCGTTCGCCGAGTTCGACTGCCGCAGAGACGAGTTGTGCGTTGGCCGCGAACAACAGGTTGTTGACCAGTTTCAGATTCAGCGCCGTCCCGACATCACCGGTTCGCACCACCGGATCCGCGTAGGAAGCCAGCACGGGCTCGACGCGATCGACGACCGCCTCGTCTCCACCGATCAGAACCGTCAGCTTCCCGGCGGTGATGTCGTCGGCGGATCCACTGACCGGGGCGTCGATGAGAGCCGGCCCACCGGGATGTTCGGCGATCAGCTGCTCGAGGGTGCTCACGGTGCCCGTCGTGTGCGTCACGATCACGGCGCCTGGCCGTGCGTTGGACATGAAACCGTCTGCACCACCGGCGAGTTCGATCAACTGAGCGTCGGAGAACAGGCACAGGATGAGGATGTCGGCGCGGCGTGCGACGTCGGCGATCGAATCGACGAGCACAGCGCCTGCCTCCGACAGCCGCTCGCGAACTTCGTCCCGGCGGGCGTACAGGACGACCTTGTGTCCCGCGCCGAGGAGCCGGTGAACCATCGGTTCACCCATCTGCCCGGCCCCGATGAATCCGATCACCTCAGACGTCGATGTCACTGTCATCCCTTCCACGGCACCGACTTCACATAGCCGCCGGCATCGATGCGCAGCTGCGTTCCGGTGATATACCGGGCGGCGTCGCTGGCCAGGAAGACCACCGCTTCCGAGACGTCCTTCGGCTCGATATAGGGCACCTTCATGGCCTGCATGGCCGGGAACGCGGCCTCGGCTTCCTCCCGGGTGGGATGTTCGAGGTCGGGGCGGAAGACCCGGTACATGCCCTCGTTGTGCAGCATGTCGGTGTTCACATTGGTGGGATGAACGGCATTCACGCGAATGTTCTTCCTGGCCAGCTGGACCGAGAGATCGTTGACGTATCTGGCAACCATCTGCTTGGCCAGACTGTACGCCGATCCACCCGGACCCTGGTTGGTGGCACTGCCCAGTTGCGCCGCCAGCGAACCGGTGGCGATGATCGACGCGCCCTCCCCGAGGTGGGGAATGCTGCCCTGGATCACGTTGAAGACGCCTGCCAGATCGGTGTCGATGGTGTCCGACCACGACTGCAGGGTCTGACCCTTGCCCATCGGGCAGATACCCGCGTTGGCGACGACGATGTCGAGCCGACCCAGTTGCGCGACGCCCTCGGCGATCGCGGTCCACACCGCGCTGCGCTCCCGCACGTCGGCGATGACGGTGTGGACGCGCACGCCTTCCTTCTCGATGAATCGGGCTGTCTCCTCGAGGTCTTCGGGCCGCGCAAGGGGATATGTGTTGCCTTCGAGGTCAGCGCAGATGTCGAGCGCGATGATGTGTGCACCCTCCGCGGCCAGACTCACCGCGTGCGAGCGCCCCTGTCCTCGTGCGGCCCCGGAGACCAGAGCAACCTTGTTGTCGAGCTTTCCCATTCGATGCTGCCTTTCTACGTATGTGTTCTCGGGACGTTTGTCCGTCCGACTCACGTGGTCGATCGCGGCACTCGGTGTGCGATGGTCTTGGTTTCCAGGTACTGGCCGAATCCTTCGCGGCCGCACTGCCGTCCGACACCACTGTTCTTGTAGCCGCCGAACGGCGCGTCAGCACCGTAGAACATGCCGCCGTTGACGCCGAGCGCGCCGGTCCGGATGCGACGGGCCACGCCCAGTCCACGGTCGAGGCTGCCGGACAGGACCGCACCGGCGAGGCCGAATGCAGTGTCGTTCGCGATTCGTACGGCATCCTCGTCGTCGGTGAACGGCATGATCACCAGCACCGGACCGAAGATCTCGTCCTGCGCGATCGCAGCCGAGTTGTCGAGGCCGGTGACGATGGTGGGCGCCACGAAATGCCCGTTCCGAAGATGCTCCGGCAACCCTGCGTATTCGCCTCCGCCGACACGGAATTCGGCACCGTCACGTCGCGCCCCATCGAGCGCGGCGAGAACTCGTCGTTTCTGTGCCGCGCTGATCAACGGACCGACGAAAGTCCCCGGTTCCGCCGGGTCGCCCACCGGGATCATCTCGTAGGCGGCGACCACGTTGGTCACGACCTCGTCGTAGAGCGATCGATGCACCAGCAGACGACTGTTGACCGCGCAGGCCTGGCCGGCATGCGAGCAGGAGCCAACGGCCGCCATGGTCACCTTGCCCGGATCGGCATCCTCCAGCACGATCATCGCCGATTTGCCGCCGAGTTCGAGGAAGGTGCGCTTCATCGTCGCCGCACCCTCACGGGTGAGCAGCCGCCCGATAGCGGTCGATCCGGTGAACGAGATCAGATCGACCCGCGGATCAGTTGCGAGCAACCCGGCGACCTCGTTGTCCGGCGTCGTCACGACGTTCACGACGCCCGCCGGAAACTCGGTCTTCTCGACGATCAGGCGACCCAATCGTGCGGCGTTCCAGGGAGTGTTGGGATCGGGCTTCAGTACGACGGTGTTGCCGGCGGCGAGTGCGGGACCCAACTTGTTGAGGATGACCTCGATCGGATAGTTCGACGGGGTGATCGCGGCGACCACTCCCACCGGCTCCTGGACAACGGACCGCACATTACGCGCACCGAACAGCCCGCCGCCGTCGAGGACTCGTTCCCATTCGAAGTCGTCGATCAACGATGCCGGATAGCGCAAGGATTCGGCCAACGGCCAGTCCAGTTGGGCGTCCTGGGTCGCCATGACGGGGCAACCTACCTCGGCGACGAGTTCGGACCGCAGGTCTTCCTTCTCTGATTCGATCGCGGCCTGGAACTGTTCGAGACACCGCTTACGGAGAGCGCGGTTCGTCGACCAGTCCGATTCGTCGAAGGCGCGTCGGGCGGCCGCAATGGCCCGTTCCATGTCGACGACACCGGCTGCCGATGCGACGCCGAGCACCAGATCGGTGGCCGGGCTGCGGTTCTCGAACGTGGCGCCGTCGGCGGCGCCCACCAATGCGCCGTCGATGAGCATCCTGGACTCGGCTCGTGCGGCAGCACGTCGGCCGAGTTCGACACTCGGTGCATCCGTGCTCTCGACAACTTCGCTCACACCGTGCTCCTGATCTCCGAACTCTGTCGGCTTCTTGTTGTTCTCGGCGCGTCGGGGGTCATCGGGTCAACACCATCGACGCGCACTGCGGACCGAAACCGTTGGCCACCACCGCGACCTCCGCATCGGGCACCTGTCGTTCCCCGGTCTCCCCGCGGAGCTGAAGAACCGCCTCGGCGAGGAAACTCAGGCCGTGCAGTCGTCCCTCGGCCAGCTGCCCGCCGGTTGTGTTGAGTGGCAGCGCGCCACCGGGCGCGATGGTGTGACCTTTGTCCACCCAGTCGCCCAATTCACCGAGACCACAGATCCCGAGTGCCTCGGTCCAGGAGATGGCGATGTGGGTGAAGCCGTCGTAGAGTTCGGCGACGTCGATGTCGGCCGGTGTGACAGACGCCTTGCGCCACATGTTGTCCGCGCAGGCCCGGGTGCCGCCGAAGACGAAGTCGGGAGTGTAGGTCCAATCGGCGCCGCGACCGGTGCCCATAGAGCTGGCATCGATGACCACCGGACACTGCGCGAGGTCCGCAGCGCGCTCGGCAGTCGTGATCACCACCGCGCACGCCCCGGTGACCGGATAGTCACAATCGAAGAGCCGCAGCGGTTCTGCCACGTATCGGGAGTCGAAGTAGTCGTCGACGGTGATCGGGTCGCGGAGTACCGCGCGGTCGTTGAGCGCCGACCATTTCCGCGCACCGACGGAGAGATGTGCGTAGTGGTCCTCGGTGAGGCCGAACTCGGCCAACCGCCGCTGTTTGCGCATACCCATCACCGGGATCACGCCGCCCATCACGCCATAGGGCAGTTCGAATTGTCCCCGGCCGGTCGCCGACGGCACCCGCCGGCCGCTCATCGTGCCCCATTCGCGGGTCACGGATCGGACCACGAGCGCGACGTCGCATGCGCCGGACAGCACGGCCATCTCGGCGCCGAGCGCGGCGGTGATCGCCGATGGGCAGCGGGCGGTGTAGTCGGCGTAGGTGGAGAGGTTGTCGATGCCGAGCATCCGCTGGATGTCCTGGGCACCTTCGTCGCCTGCGTACTCGAAGATGCCGTCGACGTCGGCGACCGACAAGCCGGCGTCGGCGATCGCCGTCCGGCACGCCTCGACGGCGAGTGGCCGGCAGTCGACCCCCTTCTCCCGGTGGATCGAGGAGTATCCGACGCCGACGACCGCTGCGCGCGGCCTGCTCACACCGCGTGATCGCTGACTCGAGGACTCACCATCCCCTGCCGATCCCTGCGGAGCGAGCTTGGCGTCCCCTGCCAACCGCTCCCTGAGGAGCCCCCGAGCCTGCGAGGAAGCGTCACGAAGGGCCGGCCCTTCGTGACGGCCCTCCGCTAGCGCTCCGGACCTCCTCAGGGACCGGGGAGATACGTCCTCAGCCGCGGGCGCACCGGCCCCCTCCAGGGACCGGGGGGATACGTCCTCAGCCGCCGCCGCACCGGCCCCCTCCAGGGACCGGGAATCACCGAGCTCGCCATTCTCCACCGCCCCCTGAGGAGCGAGCTTGCGAGCGTCACGAAGGGCCGACCCTTCGTGACGGCCCTCCGCTAGCGCTCCGGACCTCCTCAGGGACCGGGGTGATACGTCCTCAGCCGCTAGCGCTCCGGACCTCCTCAGGGACCGGGAATCGCCGAGCTCGCCATCCTCCACCGCCCCCTGAGGAGCGAGCTTGCGAGCGTCACGAAGGGCCGGCCCTTCGTGACGGCCCTCCGCTAGCGCTCCGGACCTCCTCAGGGACCGGGGTGATACGTCCTCAGCCGCCGCCGCACCGGCCCTCCTCAGGGACCGGGGAGATACGTCCTCAGCCGCCGCCGCACCGGCCCCCTCCAGGGACCGGGGAGATACGTCCTCAGCCGCTAGCGCTCCGGACCTCCTCAGGGACCGGGAATCTCCGGACTCCTCCGCGCGAGCCTCGCGAACCGGACGGAACTGCGGAATCCGATGATCCCCACGCGCCTCGAACACGACCTCGAGGGGCATGTCGACCACCAGCTCGGACGGCTCGACCTCCACCAGATTCGTCAGAATCCGGGTGCCCGGGGCATCGTCGAGCTCGGTCAACGCCATGATCAGCGGACCTGCATCCGTGTACGCGGGGTGAAAGGCCTGATGCAGCACCGTGAAGGCGTACAGACGTCCCCGACCGGACACCGGCACGGCGATACTGTCACCTACCGGGCCCGTCACTCCCATCGCGACAGGTTCGGGCGGGAACTGCAGTACATCGGTGCCCGCGAACCCCTGCACGACCAGTTCCTCGCGCGCCGCGGCCTCCCAGTAGAACGCGGTCACCGGGTCCGGCACCGGAACCGATTTTTCTACCGTGTCCATCCAACTCCCTCATTCGACGACCACGACCGGATGACTAACTGTAATTCTTACAGTAATATCTCTCAATGCTGTAGTGCCAATCTTTCGGGAGGAACGCGGATGTCCGATCTGCTCACCGGTGTCGTCGTCGTGGAACTCGCTTCGTGGACCTATGTCCCGAGTGCGGGAGTGATCCTGCGCGACTGGGGCGCCGACGTCATCAAGGTCGAGGACACCAGAGGCGGTGACCCGTGTCGCTACCTCACCGTCGGGGGTCTCGATCCCGCCGATTCGCGGGTCAAGGCAAGCTTCATGATGGAGATCGGCAACCACGGCAAACGCAGCATCGCGATGGACATCAAGACCGACGACGGGTTGGCCATCCTGGGCAAGTTGATCGCGAAAGCCGATGTCTTCCTCACCAACTGGCTGCCCGGCCAGCTCGAACGTGCCGGACTGTCCGTCGAGAAGATCCGATCGTTCAATCCGGACGTGATCATCGCCCGAGGCAGCGGACAGGGCCCCCTGGGACCCGAGCGCGACAAGGCCGACTCGTCCGGAGCGCCGCCGGCTGACGAGTCACCGTCGTCTCCGGAGCATCCCGCGGCGACCAGCGCCACCGCCATCGCGACGCACGGCAGCATCGCCCACCGTCTGTGTGAGGATTTCACTTCATGTTCTCCTGACATGTAGAGGTTTGAATGTCGAAACAGAGAGCGCGCGAGGCGCATCGGTGGCACACGACGATCTGGTCAGCTCGGGGACTGCGCCGGCTCACCTCCGAAGTAGGCCGAGTGCAGACGATGTGGGTCATCCCGGAGTTCGCCGGCTTCCGCACGCAGAGCGGCCCGGCCGTGGACCAGGACCAGCGCCTCGTCGGCGACCTCGAGCGCGAGTTGGACGTGCTGCTCGACGAGTACGACGGTGGCACCACTGGTGTCGGCTATCTGCCGCACCATCGGTAGCAGGCCCTCCACGATCACCGGCGCCAAACCCATACTCATCTCGTCGATGAGCAGAACCGACGGCTTCTGCACGAGCGCACGTGCGACGGCGAGCATTTGTTGCTCACCTCCGGACAGTGATCCGGCGGCCAGCTTCCAGCGGTCGGCGAGGGCCGGGAAGAGTTCACGCACATCGTTATCCGACATTCCGCCGCGGCGTCGTGCGATCGACAGGTTGTCGGCCACGGTCAGTCCGGTGAACAGCGCGCGGTTGTCCGGTACCAGCACCACACCGGATCTGTTGGCGCGAGCAGGGTTTCCGCTCGACAGTGGCTTGCCGTTCACGCGAACCCCGCCGCCGAGGCGCGGCAGCAGTCCCGCCAGGGTGCGCAGGAGTGTCGATTTGCCTGCCCCGTTGGGCCCGAGGACCGCGAGCACCGACCCGTCCGCCACGTCGACGTCGAGGTCCCACACCACCGGTACCTTGGCGTAGCCGGCGATCAGGCCCCGCACCTCGAGGCTCACAGAACCACTCCTTCCGGCGTGACATCGGGTTGTGGTTGTTGCCCGGCACGTGCGCTCCCGGTGCCGAGATAGGCCTCGGCCACAGCAGGGTTCGCCCTGATCTCGGCGGGGGTGCCACTGGCGAGGAGGCGCCCGAAGTTCACCACCTCGATCCGGTCGCAGATGCTGAGCACCAGACTCATGTCGTGTTCGACCAGCAGGATCGTGACGCCGGTGTCCCGGATCATCTTGAGCCGCTCACCCAGCCAGGCGCTCTCGGTGCTGTCGAGGCCGCCGGCCGGTTCGTCGAGCAGCAGGACCCGCGGCCGCCCGGCCAAGGCCCGGGCGATGGACACCAGCTGCCGCTGTCCTTGTGAGAGTTCACCCGCCGCCACGTCGCGGACGTCGGCCAGTCCGAGCGTCGCGAAGATCTCGTCGAGGTCGGCTTCGTCGGCCCCGAGCGACAAGCCGCGTCCGGACAGACCAACGAGTATGTTCTCGCGGACGCTCAGGTCCTCGTACAGCTCGATCGCCTGAAAGGTGCGGCCGAGCCCCGCCCTGATACGCCGGTGGGACCGCATCCCGTCGATCTGCTCGGACCCGAGGGTGATGATCCCAGACGACCGGGCGAAACCGCTGATGGCGTCGATCAACGTGGTCTTCCCGGCCCCGTTGGGGCCGATCAGACCGACGATCGCTCCCCGGCGAACCGAGAAGCTGACGTCGTCGACCGCGAGGACGCCTCCATATCGCACGGTGACACCGGTGAGAGACAGGATGGGCTCGCCCATCTCGACACGAGCGGAGTCACTCGGGGCCAATGGTTCCGACACCGCCGAACCCGTCGGCGTGGCACCCGGGCCGCTCCCGCGCCTGCGTGCCAGCGCCGCGTGCACGGGCCCGACGACGCCCTCCGGGTTGAACAGAACCGTCACGATCAGCGCGAGCCCGACGATGACCTGGTAGTACTCACTGCCGCCGAGCGCCCGGTCGAGCAGTAGGTAGAACACCGCGCCCATGCCGAGAAACCCGCTCAGGATGCCCCCGGAGATGGAGGTGACCCCGGCCAGGTAGACGGTGGCGAAGAACGTGACGCCGATGATCACCGTGAACGGCTGAAACGACACGTTGGTCTGCTGATAGGCGAAAAGGCACCCGCCGAGCCCGGCGATGAACGCGCCGATGGCGAACGCCACGAGCTTGATCCGCACCACGTCGACACCCGACGCGGAGGCCGAACGTTCGTTGGCGCGGACCGCCAGCATGCGGGTACCGAGCCGGCTCCGCCGCAGGAATGCCACGCCGAGACCCACCAACACCAACACGGCCAGGCACAGCAGCCCGAACTGCACACGAGGATAGGCACTGCCCGAACCGATACCGAGGTCGAGTCCGAACATGCTCGGCGCCGGCACGTCCACGCCGTCGGCGCCGACGAAGGTGTCGTTGCGGAACCAGATCGCTTCGATCGTGTACGCCATGGTGAGCGTCACGACGGCCACGGTCAGGCCACGCACCCGCAGTGCCGGCAGGCCGATGATCACACCGATCGCCGCCGCGATGAGCGCGGCGAGCAGCGGCGCGATCGGGAACGGTACCCCCCAGCCCGCCGTGATCGGTCCGACGAGGAACGCGCCGGAACCCGCGATGGTCAGCTGTGCGAGCGAGACCTGCCCGGCATATCCGGTGATGACCACCTGAGACAGGCCGATCACCGCCAGGATCATGCTGGTGATGAGCGCCGACCGCCAGTCACCGTCGGCGACCAGCAGACCGACGACCGCGACCGCGGCGGGCACCACGCAGCCCAGGACGATCCGGCGTGGCGACGGCGCATGCCCGAGTTCGGAGACGATCACCGCACCCCGGGACGGCAACGGCCGCGCCCAGGCGACGAGGACCACCAGCACGATGATCAGGGGAACCAGCTCGACGAGTCCGGTGGAGGGCAGCCAATCATAGACGCGCGGAAGATATGTGGCCTCCGACTGCAGCATGCCGATCACCAGCCCCGCGGCCACTGCGGCCAACACCGACGAGAATCTGCCGATGATGGCGGCGGCCAGCGCCGGAACGATGAACAGGGTGTAGGCCATCGGGGTGAGCGGGACAATCGGTGAGATCAGGATCCCGGCCAAGGCCGCCACCGCCGAGCCGACCATCCAGTTGGCCGCGGCTATCCGGTCCGGCGACAGCCCGCTGACATAGGCACCTTCCTCGCTCTCCGCGGTCGCGCGGGTGGCCAGACCGAATCGGGTGAATCGATAGGCGACGGCGAGCGCTATCGCCACGGCAACGATCGTCGCCGCGAACAACACCCGGTCTTGTGGTATCCGGATGGAACCGACGTCCCAGATGTCAACCGGGAAGATGGCGTCGACGCCGACCGGGTTGATGCCGACCTGCGCAGCGGTCGCGGCCGCGAAGACGATCATCACCCCGATGGAGGCCACCGCTCTCGCGACGGGAGGCGCAGTGCGCAACGGGCGGAAGACGATCAGATAGAGCGCGAGGCCGAGCACCGCGCACACGATCACCGAGATGAGAGCTGCGACAAAAAACCCCGGGTCGCCGCCCACGTCGATCGTCTTGGGGAGCCCGGGGATGAGCAGGACGAGTTCGCCCTCGCGAAGAAAGGCGTAGATGTAGGCCCCGCACAGTGCGATCGATCCGGTCCCGAAGTTGATGACTCCCGAACTGCGGTAGACGATGACGAGCGCCAGCGCCAACGCGGCGAACACCGCGCCCGCACCCAGGCCCAGCAACAGGAATTGGAGGTGGTCGGTCACAGGGCAGGTCCCCTTCGGGAGCGAAAGTACGACGACACCAGCAGCGCCGCCACCTCAGTCGAGGGAAGGGAGCCACGGTACATCGAACGGTAGCTCTAATAGTTGGGCTTTCAGTAGAAAATCACCAAACTTCTCACACCGCCCGTAAACAGTCGTTCGCCCAGCTCATTCCCACGATTTCTGCACAGACACGACGACGCCACCGATCGAGACGCGAGATCTCGGCCGGCGGCGTCGGGGTATCGGGTCCGAGTCGGCTTACGTCGGCGCAGCGGCGCGCGTCTGCGCGTAGCTGGGACGTCCCATCCCGAGAGCGTGCTGAGCGATCATGTTCCGGAACACCTCGAGTGTGCCTCCGTAGATCCCGCACAGCGGCGCCCAGCGGAAGAGGTACTCACTCGCACCGTCGTCGATCGCACCGGAGGTTTCGGTCGGCAGCACCGACGCGGGCCCGAGTACGTCCATCAGCTCGGGCGCGACGTCGCGCATCGTCTGGGCCAACGCAACCCGCCCGTACATGTTGGGCGTACTCAACGACGCCTCGATCCGAGCGACGCTGTGGCCCAGACGGTAGGCGATCGAACCGTCGTCGATGCGTCGCCGCCCATCCGGACCGCGACGCGTGACGATCTCGGACACCGTGTCGACGGTGGTCGCCATGAACGACCCCTGGTGCTGCATGATCGAGACGTCCTCGAGTCCATCGGTATTCGGCTCCGCCACACCATGTTCGGTGTCCAGTGGCCCGCGCAGCACGGTCCACCCCTCGTTCACTTCGCCCAGACGGTACTTGTCGGAGATCCGGACATCGCTGTAATAGACGATGTTCGTCCGGTCACCGTCGACGGTCCACAGCGCCTGGATATCGATGCCCGGCGTGTCCAACGGCACCAGGAACATCGTCAGACTCTTGTGCTTCTTGGCCGACGGATCGGTGTTGGTGATCAGGAAGACATACTGGCAGTTGTGGGCACCGGTGGTGAACATCTTGGAGCCGTTGACAACCCAGTCGTCGCCGTCACGCACGGCCCGGGTCTTGCAGGTCGCGACGTCGGAACCGCCGTCGGGTTCGGTGTAACCCAGGCAGAGCCGCACGTGCCCGCTGAAGACCTTCGGCAGCACCTCGTCGCGGAGCTCCGGCGAGCCGTGGTTCTCCACCGAGCGGGCGACGATCGAGGTGGTCCCCCAGGTCACCCAGGGAACGTGCACGCGCCGCTTCTCCAGTTCCCACAGCCGCCTGCGAACCCGATCGAACCCACCCTGATCCGCCGGCCGATACTCGCGCTCGAGATATCCGGCGGCCCCCATCGCCAGGTGGACGGCCTCGTCGAAGTTGTCTCCGGTCTCACGGTCCCGACGCCGCACGTCGTCGGTGACATGCGTGCTCAGGAACTTCCTGATCTCGTCCAGGAATTCCTGCTCGTCAACAGACAACTGCACTCGTGAAAAATCCATAGTCCGTGCTCCTTTCAGACCGCTGCCGACTGTGCCACGGACTCGGCGGCGGCCCGGTCGGCGATCGTCCGGGCGACCTGCTTCGCCGTGGCCCCCGGGTCTCCGCCGGCAACCGGCCATCCGCGCGCACGTACCAGGTAGGACGTCGCCGCGGCCTCGGTGGACACACCCAGACCGCCCTGCACATGCACGGCCATCGTTGCCGCCTTGGCGGCTTCTTCGGTCATGAACACGAAGACCGCTCCGGTGAGTTCCGGTCGCGCTTGCGGCTCGAAGTCGAGGTACCACGCGGCCTTGCGTGCCAATGCCCGGCCGCCTTCCACGCTGATCGCGATGTTGGCCAACGGATGTGAGATACCCTGCAGCGATGCGATCGGGACACCATAGGTGTACCGGGTGGTCGCGAACTCCGCGGCGATCCTCATGGTCTGCTCGACCAGACCGACCAGGGCGGCCGCCGTCAGCAGCCGCCACTCGTCGGTCGCTCGTCGATACTCCGCGATCGCTGCGGCGCCCGTGGCCAGTGCGATCCGCTCGGAGGCCGAGGACGGGTCGACCCACGCCATCGGCAGACGACCGAGATTGTCGACCCTGGTGAGAGGTTCGTCAAAGGAGAGCAGGACGATCTCCTCGCCGTCGCGTACCACGACGGCATCGGCGATCGAACCGATCGGGATCAATCGTGGTCCCGATACGGACTCGATCTGCGCGTCGAGTCCGAGAATGTCTGCGCCGGAGAGGAATCGACCGGTCCGCGGATCACCTGAGTCCATCGCGCCGAGACGGGCGAGCAGGCGAGTCGCACAGACGTGATCAATCCAGGGCACGGGCGCCAGCCATCGACCGACCTCCTCGGCGACCAAGGTCAGGTCGACCAGGGTCGCACCATCTCCGCCGACGTGCTCGGGCAGGGCCATCGTGGTCGCGCCGGTGCCGCACAGTCGCTGCCACAACCCACGGTCGATCCCTTCGCCTTCAGCCGCCCGGACGATCTCGATGGTCGAATAGGTCTGGAAGAACTTCGCATAGGCGGTTTGCAGGTCGATCTGATCTGCAGACAAGCTGTAGTCTTCCCTGCGCAATTCGTACCGGTCCATCTCACTGCTCCTGTTTCGCGAAGAAGAACTCGTGGGCGTTGTTGTAGAGGTAGTTGTCGAGGACGTCGGGGGGCAGATCGAGTACCTCCGCCTCCGGTATGAGGCGACGCTGGCTGAGAACGGGCCAGTCCGAACCGAAGATCACCTTGTCGGGTCCACGCTTGCGCATGTAGTACAACAGACTCTCCGGCAGTCGTTTCGGCGACCAGGCTGAGGTCATCAGGCGAAGATTCGGGTACTTGATGAGCAACCGGATGGCGACGTCCCACCACGGGTCGGCACCATGGATCATGCAGAGCTTGAGTTCCGGGAACCGGACGCACACCCGGTCGAGATGAATCGGATTCTGCACCTCCCCCGGTATCGGCGGCCCGGGAATACCCGTGTTGATACAGAGCGGCAGGTCGAGTTCGGCGCACTTGGCGTACAGCGGGTAGTACACCGCATCGCTCGGCGGGTACTGCGCATCACCCCAGAAACTCGGCCCCACTGCGGCATAGGTGACCGGGAGGTCGGCCACCACCGCCGCGAGCTCGCGCATCGAAGCGACCGGACGCAACAGGTTCGCGCCACCCATGGCCAGCGAGAACCGGTCCGGATGAGCCTCGACGAACTTGCGCGCCGTCACCGACGGCTTGGCCAGCGAATCCATCAGGATCGCCCGGCGTACACCCTGCTCGTCCATCTCGTCGAGCAATTCCGACACGTCGACCGGCGCGAACATCGACGAGCCGCCCTTGAAATAGTTGTCCCGGACGGCCAGCATCCACGACGGCTGCTGCTCGGTCTCCCCGAAATGGACGTTGACCAGACAATCGATCACCTTGTGCGGCATGAGTCTCCCGTTCTCCGCAGATCACGCCACCGACGGAACCGAGATCCCCAGGTACTCCAGCGCGTTCTCACGCATCACCCGGCGGATCTCCGCGTCGCTGCTCAGGCCCGCGAGATCATCTACGTACGACGTCGGATTCTCGAGGCCTTCACCGTGCGGCCAATCCGATCCGAACAGGACTCGTTCGGTGCCTATCGTGTTGGCGAGGTGCTTGACATCCTCTTCGTAGTAGGGCGCGATCCAGACATGCTCGCGGAGTTCGTCTACCGGGTTCTCGGCAAACCACTTCGGATACTGATTGGCGAGCTTGTGCAATCGCTTGATCAGCCGGTGGACCCATTCGGAACCGTTCTCGATACTCGCCACCCGTAGCTTCGGATGCCGCACGAACACGCCGTGCACGATCATCGACGCGATCGAGTCGTGAATCGCCCGGTCGTCCACCACCACCTTGTCGAACGGGTCGATCGTGCCGAACCCCTCGAAGTTCTCCTTGCCGCCCCACATGGCCGCGATCTGAAGGTAACCACTGTCGCCCAGATGGAAGGCCACGGGTACGTTGGCCTCGGCCAGACGCGCCCACACCGGATCATGGCTCTCGTGGCCGAGCGAACGGGGCCTGGGGCTTCCCGGAACCGGCGCGGGCCGGACGTGAACGAGCTTCGCACCGCGCGCGATGACGAAGTCGACCTCCGCCGCGGCGGCCTCCGGGTCGGCAAGCGAGATCATCGGCGCGGTGTAGATCTTGTGGTCGGGACGGTCGAATCCCCAGTCCTCGTCGAGCCACAGGTTGAATGCGTGCAGCGACGCCATCGTGGCGCCGATGTCCTTCTTGAGTGCCTCTTCCACGCCGCACCCGAACGTCGGGAACATGAAGATCGACTCCAGTTCCTGATTCTCGAGCACCTTGATACGTGCGTCGCGGTTCTGATACTCAGGTCGCAGGCCCAGCTCTTCGACCTTCATCAGGGACGCCGGGTCGACGCCCTCGGGGATCTGCCCCCGAAACATCAGATCAAGACAGCCCGGCTCGATGATGGGGTCGAACGTCGGGTTGGGGATGAACCGGTTTACCTTCTCCCCCATGACCGCCACGGTGTGCTTGCCGTCCTGCAGCATTCGCACGCCTCGACGGCGGAACTCCTTGGGCAGGTGGCGAGTGAACGCGTCGAGCGGCTCGTAATAGTGGTTGTCGACGTCGATCGACAGGTATCCGAGTTCGTTCATCGTGTCCTCCAGGTGATGGGAGTGTGGTCGGGTGGTTCGGTGGTGCAGGCGTTGTATGGTCGTGGACTCGTCACGACAACGGCGGAAACCGGGCTGTACGTTTCTCGAGGAACGCCGTGATCCCCTCGATCACGTCAGGTCGTGTCAAGGATTCGTTCATCAGATCCTCCGCCCGCGAGGCGGCCTCCTGGGCGGAGCTGTCGACGTCCACACGCAACTGCTCCTTGACCACGGCGAGAGAGGCCGGCGAGCAGTTCGCGGCGATATCCTCGGCGTAGTGCAGTGCGTGCGAGAACAGTTCGTCGGCAGGCAGCACAGCCGTGACCAACCCGAGGTCGCACGCCTCTTCGGCGAGAAACGTACGCCCGCTGAGCAATAGTTCCCTGGCGACCGCGGGCCCCGCGACCTGCGGCAGAATCCAGGAGATCCCGTGCTCGGCGATGAGACCACGGCGCGTGAACGGCGCTGCGAACTTGGCACCTGCGGCGGCGAATCGCACGTCACACATCAGCGCATGTGTCAGGCCGATCCCGACGCAGGCTCCGTTGATCGCCGCGATCACCGGCTTGCGCACGGCGAGTAGGAAATGTGCGGGCCGCTCGCCGACCGCGACGCCGACGTCGACCGGCTCGCCGTCGGCAAGCGTGGCGACCTGCTCGACCGATCCCATGTGGGCGCCCGCGCAGAATCCGCGCCCGCGGCCGGTGATGAGGATGACGCGTACCTCCGGGTCATCCTCCGCGCGATCGATCAGTCCGGCGAACGAGGAGGCGATGTCCGCGGCCCACGCGTTGAGCCGATCCGGTCGGTTGAGGGTCAGAATCGCGACGCCGCCCGCGGTGACCTCGTAGCGCACCGCCTCGTCGACGCCGCTGCCGACCTTCTCCGGACTCCGCTCGACGAGACTCAAGCCGACTCCCGTCCACATGGCGCGCACGCGAACATACGACTGCGCCTTCCTGTCGCCCCGACATCACTGGACATGCCTACTGTATACCTATCGGTAGAGCGTTCCGCAACAAACTCCCGCCCTCGCCCGAACCAAGTCGACACGAGGGTCATGGCGTCTACTGTACCGTTTACCGTAAGCTATCTCGACAGTCCTCAGGGACGTTGTCGTAACCGGTCACAGAGGAGCGACCGCTCACGGAGAGGCGGCGATATGCCGAAGCAGAGCACCGGACGCAAACGCCAACGGCGTGAACGCGGCTCGATCGATCCCGACGACATCATCGCCGGCGCCTTCGAGCTCGCCGAGGAGGTCTCGATCGACAACCTGAGCATGCCCATGCTCGGCAAGCACCTCGGTGTCGGCGTCACCAGCATCTACTGGTACTTCCGCAAGAAGGACGACCTCCTCAACGCGATGACGGATCGCGCGCTGCGCCAGTACCTGCTCGCGGTTCCGCTCCCGGAGTCCGACGACTGGCGCGAATCGCTTTACCACTACGCGCACACCATGCGCCGGGCATTTCTCGACAACCCGATCCTCGTCGACCTCATCCTCATCCGGGCGACACTCGGCCCCCGTTACTCCGAGCTCGGCGCCAAACACATCGAGCGACTCGTCGCGCGGCTGGTGGAGGCAGGGCTCAGCTTCGATGACGCGTTTGACACCTTTTCTGCACTGCAACTTCATCTGCACGGTTCGAACGTGCTGACCCGGTTGCACGAGAAGAGCAAGGCGTCCGATCCCGCGGCCCGCACCTACTACGAGGACCTGGCCATCTCGCCGGAGGCGACGCCGATCCTCGCGCGGGCCGCGGCGCATGGCCATACCGGCGGCGCCCCGGATGATCACAACTTCGAGTTCGGCCTGCAGTGCATCCTCGACCATGCGGAACGCCTGACGACGATCGGCTCCGCGGCCACACCTCGCGGAGCCGCGTGAGGTCGGGACATTGTCCGTCCTCGTCGAACAGCACGGTGCCATCGTCACCATCACCCTGAACCGCCCCGAACGGCACAATGTGCTCGACGGCGCGACCATGGGCGCCCTGGGCCGGGCGTTCACCGACGCCGAGACCGACGGCCGTGTCGCCGTGGTGGTCCTGGCGGCCGCCGGAGATCGATCCTTCTGTGCCGGTCTCGATCTGATGTCGCTGGCGGAGAACGGCAGTGGCACCGGCCACACCGATGGCCCGGGCCTCGATGTCGTGTTGACCCGGGACTTTCCGAAACCGATCGTCGCCGCGGTCAACGGGCGTGCGCTCGGCGTCGGATTCGAACTGGTGTTGGCCTGCGATGTCGTCGTCGCCGCCGACGACGCAACCTTCGCGCTGCCCGAGGTCCGACACGGACTCGTCGCGGCCGGTGGCGGCATCTCCGAACTTCCCCGCCGCGTCCCGGTGGCCGTCGCACTGGAACTGGGTTTGACGGGCTTACCGATCGATGCGGCACGCGCCTATGGGCTCGGCCTGGTCAATCGTGTCGTGCCGACGTCGCAAGTCCTGGCCGAGGCCGACCGATTCGCCACTGTCATCGCAGCGAATGCCCCTCTGGCCGTGCAGTTCACCAAGAAGTACATGCGTGAATCCACCACCGGGGGCGCCACTCATCGACAGCAGGTCCAGCGGGAGTCGGCCCGAATCCTGAACGGCGACGACGCCCGCGAAGGAGCTCTGGCCTTTGTCGAGCGTCGACCACCGGTCTGGGTCGGACGATGATCGGCGCCAATTGGCACCGGGGCCTATCGCAAGCCTTTCCGTATTGCTTACAGTTACTATGACAGCCACACCGAGAGCGATGAACGCCGACGCGCGAGGAGCAGACATGCCCGAGTCCACCCCCACCGCCACCACGACACGCCAGTTCACCTTTCCCGAGGTCGCCGACGCGGTCGCGGAGACCGTGCCCGATCGGGATCTCCTCGTCTTCGGCGACCGCCACCTCACCACCCGCCAGATCTCGGACCGGTCGAAGCGACTTGCAGCGTATCTCCACTACCGCGGCCTCGGCGTGTATGCCGAACGTGACGCGCTTGCCGGCCACGAGGTCGGACAGGACCTGTTGGGCATCTACGCGTACAACGGCAACGCGTACGTGGAGACGATGCTGGGCGCGTTTCGGGCGCGCGTCGCACCGTTCAACGTGAACTATCGCTACGTCAAGAACGAACTCCAGTACCTGCTGTCCGACGCCGGCGCCACCGCACTCGTCTACCACGCGACGTTCGCGCCGCGACTGGCGGAGGTGTTGCCGGACCTGCCCCGGTTACGTGTGCTGATCCAGATCCCCGACGACTCCGGCAATGAACTGCTGCCCGGCGCAGTCGATTACGAAGAGATCCTGGCAACAACTCAGCCCGATCCGGTGCCGGTCACGCCCTCCCCCGACGATCTCTACGTCCTGTACACCGGCGGGACGACCGGCATGCCCAAAGGGGTGCTGTGGCGACAACATGACATCTACATGGCAGGCGGTGGTGGTCGTGACGTCTACACGGGCGAACTCACGTCGTCGCTGGAACAGGTCAAAGACCGCGTCGCCCAGGGGAACCAGCTGAAGGTGATGGTGCTCGCGCCGCTGATCCACGGCGCCGCGCAATGGGCCATCATGACCGCGTTGACATCGGGGCAGACGGTGGTGCTGTCTCCGGTGGTGGACCGACTCGACGCGGACGTGGTCGTCGAGACCATCGAGCGGGAGAAGCCGATGGTCGTCATGGTGGTCGGTGACGCGGTCGCACGCCCCCTCGTCACGGCGTTCGAACGTGGTGACCGTGACATCTCCTCGATCGCGGTGATCGCCAATGGTGGTGCCGTGCTGTCTCCGACGATCAAAGAACGTCTACTCGCCGTTCTGCCCAATGCCATCGTGCTCGACGGCGTCGGATCGTCGGAGACCGGCACGCAGATGACCCACATCTCGACGGTCGGCGCGGTCACCACCGGCACGTTCAATCCCGGCTCCGACACCTGTGTGCTCACCGAGCACATCGACCAGATCGCCGAACCCGGGCACGACGGGCTCGGCTGGTTGGCCCAGCGTGGCTTCGTGCCACTCGGGTACAAGGGTGATGCGGTCAAGACCGCGAAGACCTTTCCCGTCGTCGGCTGTGAACGCTTCTCCCTCCCCGGCGACCGTGCACAGCATCTCGCCGACGGTGCCATCCACCTGCTCGGCCGTGACTCGGTGACCATCAACTCCGGAGGCGAGAAGATCTTCGTCGAAGAGGTCGAGATGGCGATCGCGTCCCACCCCGCGGTCGGCGATGTGCTGGTCGCCGGACGTCCCAGTGACAAGTGGGGTGAGGCGGTGGTCGCGATCGTCGAGCTGATCGAGGGCGGGGAGGCGACCGCAGACGACATCATCGATCACGCCGCCCAATCGATCGCCCGCTACAAGTTGCCCAAGACCGTGTTGTTCAGTCCTGCCATCCAGCGCAGCCCGGTGGGCAAGGCCGACTACCGCTGGGCCCGCGAGCAGGCGGCGACCGTGGGCACCGAGTGAACTACGTGCGGCCCCGCCCAACCATCACGACGTGAGGAACCACCATGACACGAATGATCGCACCGGAGATCTCGACGTGGCCAGACGCCGAACCCCACCTGCTCGGAAGTAGCTGTAACGATTGCGAAGCGACAGTTTTCCCGGTGCAGGACCTGTGCCCACGGTGTAGCCGCCCGGCGATGACCGAGATCGAGCTTCCGCGGCGCGGCACCCTGATCGCCTGGACCACCCAGGGCTTCCTACCCGGCGCCCCCTATCTGGGAGACGAGTCACCCAAGACGTTCGTCCCGTTCGGCGTCGGACTCGTCCAGCTGGGCGACGTCATCCGTGTCGAGGGACGACTCACCGAGAACGATCCCGCCAAGCTCGAATTCGGCATGGACGTCGAGCTGACGACCATCCCCCTTGGCACCGACGAGACCGGTGACGACGTACTCACCTTCGCCTTCCAACCCGTCTGACGGACAGGAGATCTGCGACATGAACGACGTGGCCATCATCGGGGTGGGAATGCATCCCTTCGGTCGATTCGAGGGAAAGACGGCGATGCAGATGGGCGCCGATGCCATCCGCGCTGCCCTCGCCGACGCCGGGATCGAGTGGAAAGACGTGCAATTCGCGGTCGGGGGTAGTTGGGAGGTCGCCAACCCGGATGCAATCGTGAGTCTCATGGGACTGACCGGGATACCGTTCACGAATGTTTTCAACGCATGCGCCACCGCGGCCAGCGCCACCGAGGCATGCACCGACGCGATCCGGTTGGGCAAGTATGACATCGGCATTGCCATCGGCCTCGACAAGCATCCGCGAGGCGCATTCACCGTGGACCCGACCCTGGTCGGCATGCCGAAGTGGTACGGGGAGAACGGCCAGTACCTGACCACCAAGTTCTTCGGGATGAAGGCCAACCGATACCTGCATGAGCACGGCATCTCGCAGGAGACCCTTGCCCGCGTCGCGGCCAAGAACTACCGCAACGGTGCGCTCAATCCCAATGCGTTCCGCCGCAAGCCGGTTCCCGAGGAGGAGATCCTCAACGCCCCGATGCTGAACTATCCGTTGACGCACTACATGTTCTGCGCGCCCGACGAGGGTGCGGCCGCCGTGATCATGTGCCGGGCCGATATCGCCGACCGATTCACCACGAAGCCGGTCTATGTGCGTTCGGTAGAGGTCCGGACGCGCACCTACGGCGCATACGAGGTCAACACGACCTTCGCACCCGTCGACGAGGTCGCCTCGCCATCAGTGTTCGCCGCACGCGCGGCGTTCGAGTCGGCCGGGGTCGCCCCCGAGGACGTCGGCGTGATCCAGCTCCAGGACACCGATGCCGGCGCAGAGGTGATCCACATGGCGGAAGCCGGCTTTTGTGCCGACGGCGACCAGGAGAAGCTGATCGCCGACGGCGCCACCGAGATCGGCGGGTCGATGCCGGTGAACACCGATGGCGGTCTGATCGCGAACGGCGAACCCATCGGTGCATCCGGATTGCGTCAGCTGCACGAGCTGGTCCTGCAACTACGTGGAACGGCCGGCGATCGCCAGGTTCCCGGTGATCCGACCGCAGGCTTCGCGCTCCTCTATGGTGCGCCCGGCACGGCCGGCGCGACCGTGGTCACCACCTGACCTGCAGGCACGCGAGAAGAGTTTCCTCTCACAGGGATACGTCAGAGGGCGGCTGGTCTGTCGACCGGCCGCCCTCTGACCACCCCTCGCACCCGCTTGAGTCGGGTCGGACGACTACCTCAGTACCCTGACCGGAACACGGTCGTAGCCGGCCACGTTCTGCATGCTGACGCGGGTGCAGTGCTCGAGGTCGACCTCGAACTGCGGCATGAAGTCGAGAATCCGTTCCAGCGCTATCGAACTCTCGAGGCGCGCCAAGGCCGCTCCGAGGCAGCTGTGAATCCCCAGGCCGAAGGCGAGGTTCTGCGCTTCGGACCGGTCACGGTCGATGTCGAAGGTGTCGGCGTCGGTGAACGCATCCGGGTCCCGGTTGGCCGATCCGAGCATCAGGAACACCGGTTTGCCCGCCGGGATCGTCACCCCGTGGAGGGTGACCTCCTTCATGGAGTAGCGGACGTTGTATTGATTGGGCGACTCGAATCGAAGTAGTTCCTCGACCGCGTCCGGCACCTTGGTGCGGTCTTCCTGCAACTTCTTCCATTGGTCGGGGAACCGGGCGAACGTGACCGGTGCACCGCCGATCAGCTTGGCGACGGTTTCGGCGCCGGCGCCACCGAGCAACGAGGCGAACATCGCGATCTCCATGTTGCTCAACGTCGGCGGTTCGTCATCGTCTCGCTCGATCTCGGCCTGCGTCAGCTTCGTGATCATGTCGTCTGCCGGGTTCTCACGACGTTCGGCGGCGAGACCGTAGTAGAACCTGGCCAGTTCGACGACGGCGTTGAACCCCACCTCCGACATCTCCATCTGCCCGACCTCACGTTGGAGCAGGTCATCGGTCCACAACCGCACCTGCGTGCGCGCATCCTCCGGCACCCCCAGCATCCGCGAGATGATCTCGATCGGGAACAGCGCCGAGAAATCGTGGACCATGTCGAAACCGGTCGGATCCACCTGCTGGAGAAATCGGTCGATCTGCTCGGCGGCCATGTCCCGCAATTCGGCGATCGCGCGAGGGGTGAACACCTTGCTGACCAGGCGGCGCATGTGCCGGTGCTCCGGTGGGTCGAGCACGATGATCGACTTGTGCGGCGGAATCTTTCCCTCACGTACCGTTGCGAGATCGATGCCGCGGGCCGAGGAGTAGGTGTCGAAATCGCGGTACGCGGGTGCGACGTCCTCATGCCGGCTCAGCGCGTAGAAGTCGTAGTGCTCGCTGTAGTACACCGGCGCCTCGTCGCGCATACGCCGGTAGATGTCATATGGATTGTCGAAGAACTCCCGCGAGAAGGGATCGAAGACGAGCTTCGTGTCGGTCACCTGCATCCTCCTGTACACCAGCGCCTCGCTCGGCATGATCCTCGCATATTTACTGTAAGCCATACTATAGTTACTACGGGCCTGGGGCCAACTGTTGACGCACTGCACTGGAATGGAGACAAGCATGGGATCGCCACAACGCAAGGTCGTCGTCGTGGGCGCGGGGTCGGGAATCGGGGCGGCGACCGCCGCCCACTTTCACGAGCTCGGCGACCACGTGCTCGCCGTCGACATCCGCGGCAACGACACCCCGGCAACCGAACACCGTGATGTCGATCTGCGGGACGCGGACTCGATTGCCGCCCTACTGCAATCCATCGGTTCGGGTTGGGATCTACTGGCACACGTGGCCGGGGTACCCGGCACCGCCCCGGACGCCGACGTGTTGCGGATCAACTACCTCGGCATGCGCCTCATGGCCGAGGGCATGCTGCCACTACTGAACCCGGGTGGGGCCATCGTCGCCGTCGCCTCCACGGCCGGCATGGCGTGGCAGCAGCGCCTCCCCCAACTCGAAGGCCTGCTGGCAGCGACCGATGCCGAGGCCGTCGAGCAGTGGCTCGCAACCCAGGAACCGGGGTACCCGGCGTACAACGCCTCGAAGGAAGCCGTGCTCGCGTACGCCAAACGTCTGTCCGGCCCGGCGTGGACCAAGTACGGCGTGCGGGTGAACACGGTGAGCCCGGGCCCCGTCGAGACACCCATCCTGGTCGACTTCGAGAAGTCGATGGGCAAAGACACATTGGAGATGGTCCGCGCCACCGTGGGACGACACGGCACCGTCGACGACATCGTGCCGGCGATCGCCTTCCTCGGCTCCCCCGAAGCACGCTGGCTCACCGGACAGAACCTCGAGGTCGACGGCGGCTTCATCGCGTCAATGATCGCGGGCCCGCCGATCCAGCTCTGACGCACGCGATGCCGCTTGTCGTGAGGTCGCCAGATTGACGGGGAGCCCCATCCTGAGATCGAGCAATCGACGAGCGGCAGCGCGCAACTCCCCTCCGCTGCCGAGTCGACGACAAAGGGCAGCAAGACGGCCTCGTCCGCTGCCGAGTAGACGACAAGCGTGCAACAGCCTCCCTTCGCTGGTCGAGTAGGCGACGAGCGAACGCGGAGACCCCCCTTTCGCTGATCGAGTAGGCGACGAGCGAACGCGGAGACCCCCATTCGCTGATCGAGTAGGCGACGAGCGAACGCGGAGCCCCCCATTCGCTGATCGAGTAGGCGACGAGCGGCAACGGAGACCCCCATTCGCTGATCGAGTAGGCGACGGGCGGCAACGGAGACCCCCTTTCGCTGATCGAGTAGGCGACGAGCGGCAGCGAGGAGACGTATCGAGATCCCCTGCCGCTCAACCGTTCAGCCACGACGCAAACAGACCCCGACCGCCCCGAAAAATTCTCTTGCACGTTCTTCCAAGAACGCCATCGCCCACGATGAGCTGATCAAACAGTCGGCCTTCGACATCCGCTGCCCGGCGCATCGCTTCGCGTACAACGCTTCCCCGATCCCTGAGGACGTCCGGAGCGCTAGCGAAGGACCGTCACGAAGGGCGGCCCTTCGTGACGCATCCTCGCAAGCTCGGAGGCTCCTCAGGGACCGGAGCTACGCGACCGAGGCGCTGACCGAATCGTTCGCCGAGTCACGATCGCCCCATCCCCGCCCACAACCGGCGCACGATGAACCTCAACAACGTGCCCACCGCCGCCTGAGCGCACCCGGCGACAACAGCCGCCAGGCGAGGGGCCCCTGCTGATCGAGTAGATTCCGAGCCGCCAGGCGAGGGACCGTATCGAGATCACCCACCCCAGGTCTCGATACGCGACTCACTTCGTTCGCTGCTACTCGACCAGCGAGATGTGACTCACTTCGTTCGCTGCTACTCGACCAACGAGATGCTACTCGACCAGCGAGATGCGACCGGACCCACGTGGTGCGCGGTACGCGCCACCGCCGCCGGCACCGTCTCTGCCGGTCGACCGATCTGCATCTACGTGAAGTCGGTACCACCGTCGACGTTGACGTTGGCGCCGGTCATGTACGAGTTTCGCCGTGACGCCAGGAACGCAACGACCGGGCCGACCTCCTCGGGCAGGCCGACCCGCGGCAGGTGGGCCGGGTGTCCGAAATGCTCGGTGATCGCAGCCATCAATGCGTAGGGATCGGCGGTGTCCACGCCGACCGACCGCGCCCAGGCGAGGAGCGAATCGGATGCGACGCTGCCCGGTGACACCACGTTCACCAGGATCTCGTCGGGTGCGAGTTGCAGCGACAGGTTCTTCGAGATGCTGGTCACCATCGACTTCGCCGCGGTGTAGGCGGCCAGCGATACCGTCTGTCGCTGAGTCGAACTCGCAGAGAAGTTCACGATTCGTGCCCACTCTGCCCGACGCAGCAGGTCCAACGCAGACCGGACGCAGTGCACGATGCCGAGCACTCCGTCGTCGAACGCGGTCCGCCACTGCTCGTCGGTCAGACTCTCCACCGTGCCGCGTACATTCGGGCCCACCGCGTTGACGAGAACGTTCACTGAGCCCCAACGACTGTCGAGGTCGTCGAAAGCCTGGTCAACCTGGGTGCTGTCACGCACGTCGACCACCATGCCCACCGCATCCGGGCTGCCCCGACCCTTCAGTTCGGTGACTGCGGTGTCGAGGTCGGCACGGGTTCGCGCCAGCAACGCGACCCGTGCCCCCTCATCGGCGAAGCACCGCGCGGCGGCCAAGCCCATCCCGCGGGCGCCGCCGGCCACGACGACGGAAGCATCACCCAATCCCAGATCCACAGCAGCTACCCGGAAGCCGACTCAGCGCGGCTGGAAACGCTGAGCGCCGTCGATGCGGACGACCTCGCCGTTGATGTAGGTGTTCTCCAACAGATACTGCGCCAGACCCGCGTATTCGTCCGGGGTGCCGAGCCGCTTCGGGAACGGGATGTTCGCCGCGAACTTGTCCAGCGCCTCATCGCCCAACAACTCCAACAGCGGGGTACGCATGGTTCCCGGCGCAATACTGTTGAGTCGGATCGCAACCGAGCTGAGGTCACGCGCACCGGTGAGTGTCAGGGAGATGACCCCGCCCTTGGCAGCCGAGTACGCCGACTGACCCATCTGACCTTCGAATCCCGCGATGGAACTCGTCATGACGATCGCGCCACGCTCCCCGTTGGGCTTCTTCTCCTGGGTGGCCAGCTTCGCCGCGGTCAGACGCAGCACGTTGTACGTCCCGGTCAGGTACAGGGCGATGGTATCGGTGAAACCCTTGCTGCTGTGCGGGCTCCCGTCTCGATTGACGATCTTCTCCAGCACACCGATTCCGCCGTGCGCGATCACGGCGTACCGCAGCGTTCCGAGTTCGTCGGCCTTGGCCAGTGCGGCGTTGACCGAGTCATCATCGAGCACATCGGTGTGCACATAGACGGCCTTGTTGCCCAGTTCGTCCGCAAGCGCCTGTGCCGGTTCGTCGTTGACGTCGGCGATGACCACCGCCGCCCCTTCGGCGTGCAGCTTACGCACGGTCGCGGCGCCCAGCCCACCAGCACCGCCGGTGACCAGAACCACTTCACCTTCAAATGACATGAATGTCCCCTCCGAGATTCGTGTGATGATCGATGTTTCAAACGTGCAGATGGATGTCAGGTGCCGGTCCAGTTCGGCTTACGCTTCTCCGCGAACGCGACCGCACCCTCCTGAGCGTCCTTCGACGCGAAAACCGGGACGATCGTCTCGATCAGCTTCTGCCACTTCTCATCCTCGGACCAGCTGCGCGACTTGGCGATCACTTCCTTCGTCGCGGCGATGGCAAGCGGCCCGTTCTCGGTGATGCGTTCGGCAAGAGCGATCGCCTCGTCCAGCGCGTTGCCATCCTCGGCCAGAACATTCACCAGGCCGTACTGCTCGCCCTGCTCGGCCGAGAAGCTGTCTCCGGTCAACGCCAACTCGAGGGCCTTCTGGTACGGAATTCGTTCGGGCAGACGGAACAAGCCGCCGGCACCGGCGACGAGACCGCGTTTGACCTCGGGGATGCCGAACCTGGCCGACCTGGCCGCCACGATCAGATCGGTCGCCAGCACGATCTCGGTTCCACCGGCCAGGGCGTAGCCCTCGACGGCCGCGATGATCGGCTTGGCGGGTGGCCGCTCGGTGAATCCCATGCCCCGGCCCTCGATGGCGACGATCTCACCAGCCGCGAAGGCCTTCAGATCCATCCCGGCGCTGAAGTTACCGCCGGCACCGGTGATGATCGCGACGGACAGGTTCGGATCCTCATCGAGTTCGTCGACCGCGTCCGCGATCGCCTGACTCACCGCGCGGTTGACCGCATTACGTGCCTGTGGTCGGTTGATCGTGATGATCAGGATTCGACCCCGACGTTCGAGTAGCACTTCATCTGACATGTCGTTTCAGCCCTTCACCTCAATGACGACAGCACCGCCCTGTCCGCCCCCCGCGCACATGGCGGCGACGCCGATACCGCCGCCGCGCCGCCGCAACTCGTAGAGCAAGGTGGTCACCATGCGTGCCCCCGATGCGGCGATGGGGTGGCCCAGGCTGCAGCCGCTGCCGGAGAAGTTCACCAAATCCTCGTCGATGCCGTATTCGCGGCACGCGGCGATCGGCACCGATGCGAAGGCCTCGTTGATCTCCCAGAGATCGACGTCCCCGACCCCGATACCTGCTCGCTCGAGGACCGGGCCGATCACCTTGACCGCCCCGAGGCCGCAATCACGCGGCGGCACACCGACCGATGCCCACGCCCGGACGGACGCCATGACGTCAAGCCCACGCGCGGCGGCGAAGTCGTTGTCGACCACGGTGACTGCGGCAGCAGCATCGTTCATGCCGCTGCTGTTACCGGCGGTGATCGAGAAGCCCTCGATCTCCGGATGCAGCACCGGAAGCGATGCCAGCTTCTCCAGCGACGTACCCCGGCGCGGGAATTCGTCGACGGCGAAATCGGTCATCGCACCGTCGGGCAACGTGACCTTGAGCGGCATGATCTCGTCGACGAACTTGCCTGCGTCGATTGCTGCGATGGCCCGCTCGTGGGAACGAACCGCCCAGGCGTCCATCTCGGGCCGGGTGATACCGACTTTCTTCGCGGTGTTCCAGCCCACGGTGATGGCCATGTCCATGGTGGGTGCATCCGGGGTCTCCGGATGACTCGGCGGAATCCAGGGCTCACGGAACGTCATCTCGGGCCCCGGCTCAGGTACCCGCCACTTCATCAGCGGGCCGGTGGACAGGGATTGCACACCACCGGCGACGACGACCTGTTCCATGCCCGAACCGATCTGTGCGGCGGCATTTCCGATCGCGGTCAGGCTGCCCGCGCAGTGGCGGCTGACGGCCTGCCCGGGCACATCATCCATCCCGTTGGCGGCGGCCGCATATCGCGCCAGGTCACCGCCGCCGTAGTTGGTCTCGGCGAAGATGATGTCGTTCACGTCGGAGGGTTCGAGACCAGATCTGCGGATCACCTCCGGCAGGATCGCGGTGGCGAGTTGTTCGGCGGACGTGTTCACGAGCGTTCCCTTGAAGGAACGCCCGATCGCAGTGCGTACGGCACCGACTAGGACGGGTGTGGGCATCGGTTCTCGACCTCGGTTCAACGGGCTGCGGACGCAGCGACGGACGTGGTTCGGTGGGTGGAGCGACTATCGGGTAGTTACCGTATAGGCAACAGTATAGGCTTCGGCGGCCTGCGTGAACCCCTCGCTTCCGATCGACGCGAGCTACAGTTCCGGCTCCGGGACGTGAAAATGCTCATCGCGAAGCCGGAACGCCTCCTTGGTGCCGTGTTCGGCGCGCGTCTTCACGAAGTTGAACTCGCCGGGAGAGAACTGCAAGTTGGTGCCGTAGGCGTGGAACATGTAGCTGGCGACCTCTTCCCCCTGGTAGGCCTGACTCTGTTCGACCAGGCGGAAGGCCTCTTTCGCGATGACGACACCGTCGGCCGGCATCTTGGCCGCCTTCTCCGCCCAGTAGCGGGCCCGCGCGGTGACGACGGTCGGATCGCAGGTCTCGGTGAAGACACCCAGATGTTCCACCGAGGCGGCGTCCACGATGTCGCCGGTCAACAAGAGTCGTCGGGCCAGGACGGGCCCCAGACGATGGAAGAACATGTGCAGACTGCCCAATGCCGGACCGAGGAAGCGCGTGGCCGGCATGCCGATTCGGGTATCCCGTGCGATGACCGAGATGTCGGTCATGAGGGCCATCTCGAACCCGCCGCCGAGAGCGAACCCGCTGATCTCACCCACCGTCACCTTCGGGAAGCCAAGGAACTCGTGGTAGAAGTCAAACGTCTTGCGGTCCACGATCAGTCGCCGACGCTGACTCGGCCGGCTCTTGGCGGGTGGTGTCGAACCGTTTGCCTGCCCGCCGTACCAGCCGTAGGCGTTGTTCATGTTCGCCCCGGTGCTGAACACCCCCTCGGCGCCCCGCAGCATGACCACGGTGATGTCATCGTCGTCGACCGCGATGTCGAGGCACCGAGCGATCTCGTCCCGCATCGCCTTGTCGTAGGAATTGCGCTGTGCCGGGTTGTTGAACGTGATCGTGGCGATTCGGCTGTCCTTGTCGAGGTCGAACAACACTCGACCGTCGGCAGTGGCATCGGCAGTGGCGTCGGCCATGTGATTCCTCTTCTCCTCAAGCTGCTACGCCGAGCTCGGCGAGTCCGAATTGATATGAGTCCGAATTCGGGGCGAGCCCCGAATCGGTTCGAGTTGCGCTGCTACCGGTCATCGGGGCTCGGCTCGTCGGGCACCGTACCGGCGCTGCGAGAGCTGCTCGGTGGACATGGCCACCGAGTCGAGTTCACCGGTGCACAGCAGCCGGCCGTCGAGAAGCAGGCGGGCCGTGCAATGTAGTCCACGCTCGGTCGCTTCCCGGGTGATGTCGAAGTCCAACGGCACCAACAGCGGAGTCGGCCTGCGATAGGTGAGGGTCAGCGACCGCGTCTTGCCCGCGACACCGACCGCGCAGTTGTGGTGCTGGATCACGCAGTCGAAGAACGCGGCGAGAAACCCACCGTGCACCAGTCCGGGTGGACCCTCGTAGAGCACCGGGAAGGTGACCGTTCCGCGAGCGCTGTCCCCTTCGATCTCGTCGAGACGGTATTCCGGGAAACTCGGGTTGAACGATCCGATGTCGAAGGCGTGATTGAGGTAGACCCGCTGGTCATCGGTCTGGTCGGGGCCGAAGCGCGGCCGGGGATCCGGCGGCACCGACATCGCCAGCTCATCTTCCCAGGTCCGTACCCGACCGATCAGCTCCTCGACAACGGGGTGCTCGTGTTCCAGCGAGATCAGCAGACCTGCGAGGCGGCGGAGCGCTCCAGCGGCCTCCCGGGTCTGCGCGAGTGGCTCCTCCCCGAAACGGAGATCGGTGCGGCCGTCAACCGTACCCACCCCAGACGCTTCTTCCTCCTGCGCCATGTGACCTCTTTCTATGGTGGCCGGTACCGCCAATCGCGATTCCTTGCTAACTTGTGGAAAGCTATAACGGTATTGCCTACCGTATAGGTAACAGTATCCCTCCGGAAGATGGGGCTCAACGGTGAAGGAAAATGGCGGTCCGCCGGGACCGGCCGGCGAGGTCCGGGTCGAGAGAGACGGTCCGCTGTTACGTCTCGTGCTCGACCGCCCGGATGCGCGCAACGCCCTCACCCCGCCCATGGTCGAGACCGTGATCGGTGCGCTCACCGCCGCGGCGACCGACGACGCGCTCCGGGCCATCGAGATCACCGGCGAAGGAGAGAACTTCTGCGGTGGCGCGGACTGGATCGCGACCAACAGCGGCGAGCGGAAGCGCCCCCGGTCCGGAGACCTCGTCCGTCGCATCCCGCACGCGGCGCACCGGATCATCGAACTGGTCCAGGACATCCATCTACCCGTGGTGTGCACCGTTCGCGGTTGGGCGGTGGGACTCGGCTGCAACCTCGCGCTGGCCGCCGACTTCGCCGTCGCCGCCGACGACGCTGTGTTCTGGGAGCCGTTCATGTCCCGCGGGTTCAGTCCGGATTCGGGTTCGACCTGGCTGCTACCCCGGCTCATCGGCATCGCGCGGGCCAAGAAGATGCTGCTCCTCGGCGACAAGGTCGGGGCGCGAGACGCCGAGGACTGGGGTCTGATCCACCAGTCCGTACCTCCCGACCAACTGGACGCGACCGCCGCTGAACTCCTGACGCGCCTGACCACCGGACCGACCATCGCCCTGGGCCTCGCGAAACAGGCCATCAGCCACGGTCAGCGCGCCACCTTGCCCGAGGCCATGAACCACGAACTCTATGCGCTCGAGCTCTCCTGTCGTACAGCAGATTTCAAAGAGGGTCTGACAGCATTCCGCGAGCGCAGGTCACCCGAGTTCGGCGGGCGATGACAACGGTCGCACCGACACCTCCCTGCCGGCCCGTCCGGCACCGTTCAGCACGAAGGGAATACCGAATGTCGTTCGACACCATCAAATACGAGGTCGATGGTCACACCGCGACCATCACGCTCAACCGTCCCGATGCTCTCAACGCGCTCAGTCCGCACATGATCACCGAGCTGCGCAGCGCCTACGCCGAGGCAGAGAACGACGACGAGGTCTGGACCCTCATTGTGACCGGCAGTGGACGTGCGTTCTGCACCGGCGCCGACGTCAAGGAAATCCCCGGCGACGGCAAGGTGATCAACGAACGCCCCTACCTGTCGACCTACGAGCAGTGGGAGGCACCGCAGGAGGGCACCCCGCCGTTTCGGACCATGGCCAAGCCGGTCATCGCAGCCATCAACGGCATCTGCTGCGGCGCCGGCCTCGACTGGGTGACCACCGGAGACATCGTCATCGCATCGGAGAAGGCCACCTTCTTCGATCCCCACGTCAGCATCGGGCTGGTCGCCGGACGCGAGGTCGTCCGTCTGGCGCGCGTGCTGCCCCGGTCGGTGGCCCTGCGGATGGCGCTGATGGGCAAGCACGAACGCATGAGTGCCACCCGCGCGCTCGAACTCGGCATGATCAGCGAGGTCGTCGATCACGACCAGCTCGTCGAACGCGCCCACGAGATCGCCCGAATCGTGAATGCCAATGCACCACTGGCGGTCCGCGGCACACGCCTGGCGATCCTCAAGGGCATCGACCTCCCGTTGCACGAGGCCGAGATGCTCGCCGAATCCTTCCGCGAACGGGTCACCCGGACCGAGGACGCGCTCGAAGGGCCCAGAGCATTCGTCGAGAAGCGCGCGCCCGAGTGGCAATGCCGATGATCGCCGACGCGTCGGACGATACCGATTTCGAGACGATCCTCCTCACCGTCGATGAGGCCGATCATGTCGGCACAATTACGCTGAACCGCCCCGATCGGCTGAACACCTTCGACCGCACCATGTGCCACGAGATGCGGCGGGCCTGGCATCTGGTGAAGTTCGACGAGCGGGTTCACGCCGTGGTCCTGCGCGCGGCCGGCGACCGGGCCTTCAGCGCCGGGCTCGATGTCAGATCGCCGTACGGACAGCCCGACAACATCTGGAACCACGAAGATCCCGGCGAGCTGTTGAGCCCGAAGTGGCAGAAGATGTGGAAGCCGGTGGTGTGCGCCGTGCAGGGCATGTGCACCGCGGGCGCACTGTATTTCGTGAATGAATCGGATGTGGTGATCTGCTCCTCGTCGGCGACCTTCTTCGATTCCCACGTCACCGCAGGATTGATCTCGGCCCTCGAGCCGGTCGGTTTGATGCGCCGGGTCGGGCTCGGCGATACCCTGCGCATCGCATTGATGGGCAACGATGAGCGGGTCGGCGCGGAGACCGCGTTGCGGATCGGACTGGTGACCGAGATCACCGCGCCCGACGACCTCTGGTCGCGGGCCCACGAGATCGCCGCGGGCATTGCCGCCAAGCCACCGACTGCCACCCAGGGCACGGTGAAGGCGATCTGGGAGTCGCTGGACAAACCGTACCGGGCGGCGATGGATCAGGGTCTGATCTACACCCGGCTCGGCAACCCGATCGCCCGATCGGAACTCACCGGGCCGGCACCCGGAACCACCCAGGCCGGGGCCACCGCAATTCCGAGGATTCGCTGATGGGGATGCACTGATGACCGACACCGGCGTAGACACCACGACCGCACATCGCCTCACCCGCCGCATCTCCGCGGTCCTGGACCTCGATCGCGACGCGGGCGCAATCGAATACGAGCAGCAGTGGATCACCTGGGGTCAGCTCGGCGACCTCGCCGCCGATATGGCCACCATCAGTGCTCAGCACGGCTGCAGTCCGACACCGCGGGTCGGGATTCTGCTGCGCAACAAACCCACCCACGTCGCCGCGGTTCTCGGTGTGCTGCTCGCCGGCGGGTGCGTGGTGACGATCAATCCGTCCCGGGGCGACGAGCGGACCCGGTCGGACATCACCGCACTAGGCTTGCCTCTGATCATCGGTGACGCCGCCGACCTCGCCCACCTCGTCGAACCGAATCCCCGGACCACGGTCGTCACCGTCGGCGAGATGACATCGCGGCCCGAGATCGCCGCCGCCCGCCAGCCGGTCACCGACACCGATGCTCGCCCGGGAGTCGCCGTTCTGATGTTGACGAGCGGGACCACGGGTCCTCCCAAACGAGTGGAACTCGGCTACGACATGCTCGCGCACAGTGTGTTGGGACCCGAGACCGACGACGACTCCGCACCGACCCGGCTCAGTTCCGGGGTCGCCATCGTCAACGCTCCGCTGGTGCACATCGGCGGCGTCTTTCGCACGCTGCAATGCATCGTCGCGGCGCGGCCATATGCGCTGCTGCCCCGCTTCGAACTCGCCACGTGGGCTGACGCGGTCCGGCGGCATCGTCCCAAGGCGGTGTCGCTGGTCCCGACCGCAGTGCGGATGGTACTGCATTCCGATCTGACCCGTGAGGACCTCGCCGGCATCCGAGTGGTCACCTCGGGGACCGCCCCACTGTCGGCCGACGACGCCGATGCGTTCACCGAGAAGTTCGGCATTCCGGTACTCACCTCCTATGCTGCAACGGAGTTCGGTGGCGGCGTCGCCGGCTGGAGTCTCGCCGACCATCGTGAGTACTGGACCCGCAAGCGTGGCAGCGTCGGCCGTGCCACGCCCGGATCACGGCTCCGTATCGTGAGCGACTCGGGCACCGAACTCGGGCCCGACGAGCCCGGACTCCTCGAGGTCCAACCCGCTCAACACGGTTCGTCGGCGCCGTGGATACGCACCACAGATCTCGCGCGAATCGATGATGACGGATTCCTCTGGATTCTGGGTCGCGCCGACCAGGCCATCATCCGCGGTGGCTTCAAGGTCATCCCAGAGGATGTCCGCACCGCCCTGGAGAGTCACCCCGCCGTCCGGGGCGCGGCCGTGGTCGGACGTCCCGATGCCCGACTCGGGGCGACGCCGGTGGCGATGGTGGAGTTGCGATCCGATGCAGACGTCTCCCCGGCCGAGTTGGGGAGTTATCTGTCGCAGCGCCTGGCCCGCTACGAGGTCCCCACCGTCATCGCCGTGGTGCGTGCCATCCCGCGCACCCCTTCGGGCAAAGCCGATCTGACGGCCGTCCGCCGTCACTTCGAGGAAGGTGAATGATCCGTGCCGGATGATCCGACAGCAACCATCACGACGCCGACCATCGCGACGCTGATCCGTGAGCGCGCCGCCCAATACCCGCACAAGCCCATGGTCGTCGACCCGACCACCCGGGTCAGCTACCGAGACCTCGATGACTCGACCCGCGCGCTGGCGGCTACTTTCGTGGAAGCCGGGATCGGCCCAGGAACCCGCGTCGGCCTGATCATGCCGAACAACACACGATGGGTGCAGATCGCTGTCGCCGTGACCCGGATCGGCGCCGTGCTCGTGCCGTTCAGCACGTTGCTGCCCGCACGCGAACTGACAGCGCAGCTCACCATATCCGGCGTCGCGCATCTGATCACCGTCGAAGAATTCCGTTCGCACCGGTACCTCGACGAGCTCGCCACTGCACTCGACGTCGACGCCCTGCGGCCCGGTGGCGTCGCGAATCCGTCAGTGCCCGCGCTGCGGCGGATCTGGACCGTCGACGAGGTGTTCCGGGAGCAGCGCTTTCCCGAGGTGCGGACCATCGTCGACGCTCTTGCCGACTCGGTCGCACCGAGTGACCCGATGGTCATCATCTTCACCTCCGGCAGCGCCGGAGCCCCGAAGGGCGTGATCCATTCCCACGCCGGCGCTCTCGGTGCCGTGGGGGCGGGACTGCGGGCGCGCTGTATCGACGCCGACACCCGGCTGTACCTGCCGATGCCGTTCTTCTGGGTCGGCGGCTTCGGTTCCGGGATTCTATCGGCGCTGTTAGCGGGGGCGACATTGGTGACCGAGGAGATCCCCAGCCCCGAATCGACGTTGCGATTACTCGAACACGAGCGGGTCACCCTGTTCCGGGGCTGGCCGGATCAGGCGGCCGCGCTGGCGAAGCGGGCGCCGGACTTCGACACCGATCTCTCCTCGCTGCGTGTGGGCAGCCTGGACGCGCTGCTGCCGCCGGGCATGCAGGGCGAGCGTGGCGCCCGCGCCAACCTGTTCGGCATGACCGAATCCTTCGGACCCTACTGTGGGTATCCCGCCGACCTCGACATGCCCCGGTCCGCCTGGGGGAGTTGCGGACAACCGTTCGACGGGATGGAGGTGCGGATAGCCGACCCCGACACCGGCGCGCCGCTGGCCACCGGACGCACCGGTGAGATCCGGCTGCGCGGCCCACATGTGCTGCAGGGCATCTGTCGTCGCGGTCGCGAGGATGTGTTCACGGCCGACGGCTTCTACCCCACCGGCGACCTGGGTCATCTCGACGATCAGGGCTTCCTGTTCTATCACGGCCGCTCCGACGACATGGTGAAGGTCAGTGGCGCAACGGTGTATCCGAGTGAGGTCCAAGCCGCTTTGACCACGATCGAGGGAGTCGACAACGCGTTCGTGACGCACGTCGACGGTCCCACCGGACCCCAGGTGGCCGCGGCCGTGGTCTGCCGAGCGGACATGACCGCCGACGACCTGCGGCATTCGGCCAAGCAGGTCCTGAGCACGTTCAAGGTGCCCACCGTCTGGCTGCTGCTGGAATCCGACGCCACGATCCCCCGCGGCGGCACCGGCAAGGTCGACGCCCGTGGGCTACGGGAGCTGCTCGACCGGGTCGACAAGCATTCCAGCAGAGCACAACCGGCAGCGGCCGGGACGAGGTGATCGGAGAAGCCATGAAGACCAGAGGCGCTGTCATGTGGGAGTCCGGCCAACGGTGGTCGGTCGACGAGATCGAGATCGGCGAGCCTCGCAAGGGCGAAGTGTTGGTGCGGATGGAGGCCGCGGGTCTCTGCCACTCGGATCATCATGTGGCCGCCGGTGACATACCGAAGGCCGCGTTCCCGATACTCGGCGGTCACGAAGGTGCCGGGGTCATCACGGCGGTCGGTGCGGGCGTCGACGATCTCGCCGTGGGCGACCACGTCGTCATGTCGTTCATCCCGTCCTGCGGCAAGTGCCGATCGTGTCAGTCGGGCAACCGAAATCTGTGCGACATGGACGCCGATCTCCTCGGTGGCAGGTCGATCTCGGACGGCACGTTCCGCATTCAGGCCTCCGGGCGGGACGTCTATCCGATGTCTCTGCTCGGCACCTTCGCGCCCTACGCCGTCGTCCATCAGACGTCGGTCGTGAAGATCGATCCGTCCATCCCGTTCGAGATCGCCTGTCTGGTGGGCTGCGGTGTCACCACCGGCTACGGGGCCGCGGTGCACACCGCCGACATCCGGCCCGGCGACGACGTGGCCGTGATCGGTGCGGGCGGGGTGGGTTCGGCAGCGCTGCAGGGTGCGCTGTTGTCGGGTGCCCGCCGGGTGTTCGTGGTCGACCCGGACGAGTGGAAGCAGCAGCAGGCCCGCAAGTTCGGCGCGACTGAGGCGTTCGGCGATCTCTCATCGGCCGCACATGCCATCGCCGAGGCCACCGGCGGGCGTATGTGCAAGACGGTGCTGGTGACGGTCAGCCGATGTGATGGCCGTGAGGTGGAGTCGTGGCTGAACCTCACCGCCAAGAACGGTACCTGCGTGATCGCCGGCATGGGTAGCGTGACCGCCAGCGAGGCCGCGCTCAATCTGTCACTGTTGTCCACGACGCAGAAGAAGCTGTGCGGCAGCGTCTTCGGTGGCGGCAACCCGCATCTGGACATTCCGGAGACGTTGGCGCTGTACAAGCTCGGCGATCTGCGGATCGACGACATGGTCACGCGTGAGTACCGTCTGGACCAGATCAACGACGGGTTCCGGGACATGATCGACGGCCGCAACATCCGCGGAGTGATTCGTTTCACCGACGAGGATCGGCAGAACGTATGAGTCTCACGGAGATGTCGGACATCCATGATCTCTTCGGACAGATCGGGTTCGGGGAGGCCTTTCACGACGGCGACGAGTTGGTCGTGGAACTGCCGGTCGCACCGCACATCATCAACACCCGCGGCGGCATCCAGGGTGGCCTGATCGCGACTCTGATCGACGTCGTCGCCGGATTGCACGTCACCGAGAACAGCACACCCGAGAACGGTGCGGTCACATCCGACATGAACATCCGTTACCTGCGACCCATCGTGTCGGGCACGGCCCGCGCCCGATCCCGGATCGTTCACTCCGGACGCCGATCGGCGATCGTCCAGGTCGAGGTCTACGGCACCGAGCCGGAGAAACTCGCGGCGTTGGCCACCGTCAATTTCGCCCGCATCACGACTCCGGCTGCCCACTAACGAACCTCAAGCACCCGCTGAGCGGTCGCAGGTGCGGCCGACGAACAGGAGCCGACATGGCAGATCGTCTTTCCGGCAAGGTCGCCTTCATCACCGGTGTCGCGCGTGGCCAGGGGCGCGCACACGCGATACGCATGGCCGCCGAGGGCGCGGACATCATCGGGGTGGACCTCGCCGGTCCGCTACCCGAGTTCGTGCCCTATCAGTCGGCGACGCGTGATGACCTCGACGAGACGGTGAAGCTCGTGGAGGCAGCGGGTGGTCGCATCTGCATCGCGGTCGCCGACACCCGCGACCTCAACGCTCTCAGGGCAGCTGTCGAGGCCGGCGTCGCCGAGTTCGGACGGCTCGACGTCATCGTCGCCAACGCGGGGATCGCCGCACCACAACCCTGGGACCAGATCACCGCCGAACACTTTCGCGAACTCGTGGACATCAACGTGACCGGGACCTGGAATGCGGTGATGGCGGGGGCACAGCGGATCATCGATGGTGGACAAGGGGGTTCGATCATCCTGATCAGCTCTGCGGCGGGACTGAAATTGCAGCCGTTCATGGTTCACTACACCGCGAGCAAGCACGCGGTCACCGGTCTCGCACGCGCCTTCGCCGCCGAACTCGGCAGGCACCGGATACGGGTCAACAGCGTTCATCCCGGCCCGGTGAACACCCCGATGGGAACCGGCGACATGGCCGCTCGGGTGATGAGTGCGACCGAGAGCAATCCGCAACTCGCCCACATGCTGACGCCGTTCCTGCCGGACTGGGTCGCCGAGCCCGAGGACATCGCCGACACCGTGCTCTGGTTGGCCGGCGACGAGTCCCGGCTCGTGACCGCGTGCGCGATCCCGGTCGATCAGGGCAGCACCAAGTACTGATCCGAAACGTTGGCGGAGCGTCGACAACCGCTGGCCGTGAGGAGCCTCCGAGCCTGCGAGAAACAGCACCGACTCCGCTCCCTGAGGAGCCTCCGAGCCTGCGAGAAACAGCACCGACTCCGCTCCCTGAGGAGCCTCCGAGCCTGCGAGAAACAGCACCGACTCCGCTCCCTGAGGAGCCTCCGAGCCTGCGAGAAACCGCACCGACTCCGCTCCCTGAGGAGCCTCCGAGCCTGCGAGGATGCGTCACGAAGGGCGCCACCATCGTGACACTCCGCCGCCGCCTGACTCCTCAGAGAGCGAAAAGCGCCCGCCTCACGCGGGCCTCAGCGCTGACCTCGTGAACGACGGCTCCTGCTGCTTGGCGCGTGCGACGCCGGCCGGAAGTTCGCGCGTGCGGATGTCGTGCTCGTAGACGAAGTAGTCGACCTGCTGGGTGTGGCGGGGCGACGGCGTGGTGTGCCCGTTGTGCATCTGCATGTCCGCGTCGATGGTGCGTTCCATCTCGTCGATCGGCGGCAATGCGTACCGGCCGACGGCATAGGCGCCCAGCAGGCGGGACTGACATTCGACGAACGGGAAGAGGGTCGGCACCGACTGCGCGAACCCGATGAACGCCAGATTGTCGATGCCGGGTCTGAACATCCGCTTGTACAGCCGGATCTGGTTGCCGGGTGCGCTGATGAAGTCCGGGTCGAAGAACGGGAAGGTGATGTTGTAGCCCGTGGCGTAGACGATCACATCGAACACGTCGTTGGTGCCGTCGTCGAAATGGACTGTGTCGCCGTCGAGGCGGGCGACGTTCGGCTTCGGGATGACATCCCCGGAGCCCAGTCGCAACGGGAGCTCCACAGACTGGGTGGGGTGCGCCTCGAACAGCTTGTGGTTGGCCGGCGGCAACCCATAGAGCGTGGGGTCGGTACCCATGATCGGCATCATCTTCTGCAATGCCTTGCGTTGCCAGGACAGCGGCAGGTGTGGCGTGGTCCGCCAATACTTGTCGCCCGGCTTGCCGGCGATGTACTTGGGCACGATCCATGCGCTCGAACGAGTGGACAGGGTGACCTTGTTGGCCAACGCTTTCGACGACAGTTCCACGGTGATGTCGGCGGCACTGTTACCGATCCCGACCACCAGGACCCGCTTGCCGGTCAGTTCCAGTGGCGTGTGCGGATCGATGTAGTTGTGGGAATGTATCGATACGCCGGAGAACTCGCCCGGGAAGTCGGCATACCGCGGATCCCAGTGGTGACCGTTGGCCACCACCAGAAAGTCGAACTCGCGACGCCGGCCGGCCTGGTCGTCAATCAGCCACCGACCGTCGCCTGCCCGCTCCGCATGGGTGACACCGTTGGTCAACTCGATCGCATCGAGCAGATCGAACGCCTCGGCGTAGGCGTCGAGGTAGGCCTTGATCTGGGAATGGTGAGGAAAGTCCGGATAGTCCTCCGGCATCGGGAAGTCCTTGAAGGACAACCGGTGTTTGGAGGTGTCGATGTGCAGCGACCGGTAGGCGCTGCTGTGTCCGTTCGGGTTGCCGAAGGCCCAGTTACCGCCGATCCGGTCTGACGACTCGAACGTCGTGTACTCAATACCGTAGTCGCCGAGCATCTTTCCCGCGGTCAGGCCGCTGATGCCCGCGCCGATGATCGCCGTGCGCGGCCCTGGCGACGCCATCATGCCTCCTGCGTTTCCACGGGTCCCACGCCGGACGTGGAGGCGTGAACCAACGACAGGGTGTCGAGGTCGCGGATCGCCTGACATCCGCGTTCGATCATCGTCACGAACATCGTGCTGCCCCGTTCGGTCTCCACCGAGGTGGCCACGGCAATACATGGGATCAACAACGCCTGGATCATCCCCCGGCGATAGTCGTCCCAGCAGAGATCACGCGGGTAGTCGACGACGCCGTACCCACGGAGCTGCTCGTGGTAGACGTCCACGAGGTGCGCCTCGATCGAACGACGCAGCGCCGGTTCCAGACTGGTTCCGGCGAAGTAGGCGAGATCGCGAGCGGGGAGGCCGACACCGAGGGTCTGCCAGTCCACCACTGCCAGCCGCTCATCGCCCTCGTGGAACAGCAGGTTGTCGAGCCGGTAGTCACCGTGCAGCAGCGCGTACCTGGCGGGTTCGGTGATCAACCAGTCGAGCACGCATCCCATCGCCGCTGCCAGGGTGGTGTGATCCTCGGGACGGAGTCGGTCGCCGATCTTGCCCAGGGTCAGATCGACACTCATCACCGCGAAATCACCCAGGCCGCGCATGGCGTCGTCGTCGCGCAGATTGAAGGCCAGGCCGTCGAAGTCTCGCCAGTAAGGATCATTCCACGTCGGCCCGTGCAGTCCGGCGAGCGCGCGGGCCGCCAACTCGGCGTCGGCCGGGCCGCACCCGGCGAGCTGATCCCCTTGCACCGCCCCGTGTTGATCGGCCAGGAGCAGGACGAAGTCGAGGGCGTCCTCGCTGATCTCGACGTGATAGCACTCGGGTGCCGGCACACCGACGTGCTCGTTGACCGACGCGTAGAACGCGCACTCGCTGCGATAGCCGAAGCTGACGGAGCGACGCACCTCGTCGTCGGCGGCGGGCAGCTTGACCACGAAGGTATCCGGCAGCTCAGTGGGCCGCGTCAGATACCGCGGCACCACCCGGAACGTCGCGCCGACCTGCCCGGTGCCGATCGCCGTAACGTCGACGCCGTCGATGGCCACGTCGTGGCCGTGGGAGCGCAAGACCGAAGTCAGCCATTCGCCGGTGACGTCGGCCGGGAATCGCGGAATCGCCGCGACCGTGTCGGTGTGCACGTGGTTCACGTTGTCGCTCATATCACCTCGTATCTGATCGGAAGTCGCTTGAGCCCGCCGACGAACGTGGTGGCGGTCGATTCCGGCTGCCCGGCGAGCTCAACATCACGAAGTCGGGGCAGCAGTTCGGTGAAAAAGCTGTTGACCTCCATCCGGGCGAGCGCGGCCCCGAGACAGAAGTGCACGCCGAACCCGAACGCGACGTGTTTGTTGATCTCTCGTCCGACGTCGAACCGGAACGGGTCCACGAACGCGTCCTCGTCGCGGTTCCCGGACACGTACGACAGCAGCAACGAGTCGCCTGCCGCGATCGGCACGCCACCGACTTCGGTGTCGACGGCGGCAGTCCGCATGAACGCCTTGACCGGGGTCACCCAGCGGATCATCTCTTCGGTCGCGGTCGGCATCAGTTCGAGCTCGTCGGTCAGCCTGCGGCGCTGGTCGGGATGTTCGATGAGGGCACGCAAGCCGCCGGAGATGGTCGACGTCGTGGTGTCGTGGCCGGCGGTGGCGATCAACGCGTAGTAGGAGACGGTGTCGATGTCGCCGAGTGGTTCGTCGCCGATGGTGGCGTTCGCGATCGTCGACGCCATGTCGTCGGTCGGCTGTTGGCGGCGGCGCGCGGTCAGCGCGGTGAAGTACTCGAACATCTCCAGCAGCGCCGCCATCTGATCATCGGCATCACCGCGCTGGAACTCCGAGTCCTGGGATCCGACGAGTTCCTGGGTCAGCCTCAGCATCAGCGGTAGGTCGGACTCAGGTACGCCGAGCAGCGACATGATCACGTACAGCGGAAAATTGACCGCGACCTCGCGGACGAAGTCGCATTCGCCGCCGGCGTCGCGCAGTTTGTCGACATGGATCCTGGCGAGTTCGTCGATCCGCTCCTTCATCGCCTTGAGCGCCGTGGGACGAAACCAGTCCAACGCCACGGCCCGCATGACGCGGTGCTCGGGATCGTCCATGTGGATCAGCGTGCGGATCTGCACCGCCGCCTGGAGCTCCTCCTGGTTCGCGGTCATCAGGACCGGCCGCGGCGAGTTCGTGAAGAGGTTGTTCTGGCGTTCGACGGCCATGATGTCGGCGTGCTTGGTCACCGCCCAGAACGGACGGTAGCCCGGCGCGTCGATGTAGGACACCGGCGCGTGGGCACGTAGGTGGCGCAGTGCCTCGTGGATTCGGTCGTCGTCGGCATACGCCGTGGGATCGGCGACGGTCCGCGCCGCTTCGTCGATCGTGGGTGCGCTCATCGGCGACTCCTGGTTGAAGGATGACGTCGGCATGGTTGGCGGCTCGATGTCTCTGCGCCCGGTTGACGGGTTCGCCGGCCGCTCACGGCCCCCGGCGGTGTCCCCAGGCCGTCGACGCCGTGGCTACGATGCGTCCATGGCCAAGCCGCTGATCCCGGTCGACACGATTTACGAGCACGCGCTGGAACTTCTCGACGCGGAGGGAGATGCGGCGTTGAGCACGCGCCGCATCGCGACCGACCTGAGGATCTCGACGCGCACCCTCTATCAGCAGGTGGGCAATCGGGAGCAGTTGATCCGCGCGCTGGTGGCCCGCCATCTGTCGCGACTGACGCTCGATTTCCACGCCTACGACGAGTGGGAGACCACGGCGCTGCAGTGGTGCCTCGGCCTGCACGACGCGTTGCGCGCGCATCCCTACCTGACCGAATTGATGACGATCGACGACGGAGATGCCGTCCTGGGATACGTGTACGAGTTGGCGACGGCCGCACGCGGGGAGGGGTTCGATCCCGCGCTGGCCGACGAGTGCTGCCGAGCGCTGGTCAGCCTCACCATCAACCACACGATCATGGAGGTGCGGGGCCTGCACAACGCCGAACTCTCCCAGCGCGATCCCGATGCCGGGGTCAAGAACCAGGCCACGTTCGTGCAGTCGATCCGGTGGATGCTCGCCGGCGTGAGGGTCCAGACGGCGAGCGACAGCCGACGGTGATCCCACCCGGCGGTGACGCCACGTGAGATCCCCCGAAACAACCGCAGACGCTGGCACATCTCCTACTGTAGCGCATACAGTATAGATTTCTACACGTTCGACAAAGGAGTGTGCGCCGATGACATCGGCCGGTCAGCTGAGGTTCGTTCTCGAGTATCCGAGTGAATTGCCGTCCGCACCCGACGACTTCCTGCACCCCCATGTCGTCCGTGACACCGTCATCCAGGCGGAGGAGTCGGGGTTCTCCGGCATCGCACTGAGCGAACACCCCGCGCCGTCGGCGAAGTGGCGTGGCAACGGTGGACACAATACCCTCGATCCGATTGCCGCACTGAGCTTCATGGCCGCCGTCACCACCGAGATCAGGCTGATGACGAACCTGTACGTACTGCCGTTTCGCACTCCCTATCTGTCCGCGAAAGCGTTGGGCAGCCTGGACATCATCTCGGGCGGTCGGCTGGTGGCCGGGGTCGGCGCGGGCTATCTGCGATCGGAGTTCTCCGCGGTCGGTGTCGACTTCGAGCGCAGGGCAGCACTGTTCGACGAGACCCTGACCGCTCTGCGATCGATCTGGACCGATCCACAGACGCCGGTGAGCGGGCGCGGCTTCGCTGCGACCGGGCCGCTCTGGTTGCAGCATCCGACGCAGCGCCCACACCCGCCGATCTGGATCGGTGGCAACAGCCGGGCCGCGATACGTCGGGTGGTCGAGCACGGTGACGGATGGATGCCGTTGATCGTCGACAAGGCGATGGCGTCGGCCATCCGCACGGCGGCCATCGAGACGCCGGCCGAGTTCTCCGAGGAGTTGGGTGTGCTCCGGACACGATTGGCCGACGCGGGCCGTGATCCGGACTCGATCGACATCCAGGTGATCTGCCCGCCAACCGATCTGGACGACACGGAGTCGGTGAAGGCGGCGCGAGGTTTTCTCACCGATCTCAGCGGCCGCGGTGCCACGTGGGCCGTGGTGCACGTCGACGGCTCCACCCCACAGGCCGCACTGAACTACATCAAACGGTTCGGGGAGATGTTCATCGACTGATCGGGTCTGTGCTCACACCAGTTCATCGCGGCCCCGCGCCCAGCCGAGCGCCCGGATCGAGTTCGGTCGCTGCACAACCACGTTCGCGTGCACGCCGGACGAAGTCCGAGCCGGGACCGTAGAAACGGTCGGGACGGATACGGTTCAGGCCGATCGGCCACAGGGTGCCGAAGTGGATCGGCACGGTCAGACGCGCCCTGAGCGACTCCGCTGCCAAGGCGGCACGCTGCGGATCCATGTGACCGGCTCCCAGTGTCGGCCCCCACCCACCGACCGGTAGCAACGCGACATCGCAGTCGCCCGCCCAGTCGGCGAGATCCGGATAGAGGTCGGTGTCCCCGGCGAAGTAGGTGGTCGCCTCGCCGGAGATGACGTACCCGAGCGCCGACGTCACAAACGGTCCCCGCCGCCATCGCCTCCCGTCGTGTTCGGCGGGGACCGCGCGGATGGTGAGCTCACCGATGGCCGTCTCGTCCCCGGGTTCGACCTCGATCAGCCGGTCACCGAGCGTCTTGAGTGCAGGCAGGACATCCGGCGCGCGAGCGGGCACCACGATCGGGACGTCGTCGGCGATCATGCGCAACGACGGCAGGTGGGTGTGATCGGCGTGGAGATGCGAGAGCACGACGACATCGGGGGCGCGCACGGCCGCTATGGCCGGTACCGGACCGCGGCGTCGCCGCAGGTGCGCCACGCGGGAGGTCAACACCGGGTCGGTGAGCACGGTCGTCGCACCATCGCGGATCAGTGTGGTGGCGTGTCCGAGCCAGTCGACGCGCGGGCATCGCGCGCTGTGGTCGTCCGGTGCACCGCTCATGCCACTACGATCGCAAAACGAGCGAAAGGACGCCATGCGCAGTACTGCCCGAGTCCTCGGCATCATCGTCGAGATTGTCGTCCTGTGGCTGACCACCACACTCGCGTTGCTTGTGCTCGATGCGGTGTTCGGTGGGGTCACACTCGATTCGGTGACGGTGGACGGTCATCGGACGACGGTGCCGGCGGCACTGGCTCTCGCCCTGGTGTTCGGATTGCTCAATGCGGTCCTGTGGCCGCTGGTCGTCCGCGCGATGTCGTGGGTCGGGCCGGTGATCCTGTTCGTGTCGGTGTTCCTGGCCGGCGGTGTGCTGCTCACCCTGTCGCTGGTCCTGGTGCCGGTGGCCACCGTCGACCGCACGCTCGACCTCTTCGTCATGGCCGCATTGTTGTCGCTGTTCAGTTCTGTCGTCGGCGGCGTCATCGCGTCCCGTTCGGACACGTCGTATCGGCTCATGCAGGTCCGACGCCAACGGTTCCGGCACCGCCGGGCGCCGGCGGTTGCCGAGGCTCCCGGCCTGCTGTGCCTGCAGATCGACGGCCTCGGCCACGGCGTGCTGCGTCGCGCCATCGCCGACGGTGTCACGCCCACCATCGCGAAACTCGTGCGGGAGAGCCATCGGCTCACCCCGTGGCACACCGACTGGAGCAGTCAGACCGGCGCGTCACAACTGGGCATCCTGCACGGGTCGAATCGCAACGTGCCCGCGTTCCGCTGGTACGACAAGGCAACCGGCACCATCTCGGTGTTCAGCAATCCCCGCGACAACGAGGAACGGGAGATCGAGCGCTCCGACATCCCCGGATTGCTGTCGGTGGACGGCGCGAGTCGCGGCAACCTGTTCACCGGCGGCGCCGACGACAACGTCCTCGTGGTCAGCCGGATGCGCGGTGCGCGACTCGGTGGCGGCGCCGGCTACTCGTCGTACTTCCTCGATCCGTCCAGTGCGCTGCGCACCGTGGTGCGCATGATCGCCGAGATCCAGCGGGAATTGCGGCAGGCCCTGCACCAGCGCCGCCGCGACATCCGGCCGCGAGTCGGTCGCGGCGGCGTGTACCCGTTCGTCCGCGCGTTCACCACCGTGGTCGCCAACGACATCACCGTGGCCGCCGTGGTCCGCGATCTGATCGATGGACGCAGCATCATCTACGCGGACCTGATCGGCTACGACGAGGTGTCCCACCACTCCGGGATCTCGCGGCCGGAAACGCTTGCGGTGCTGACGAAGATCGATGAGACGATTCGCCTGATCCTCGCGACGGTGGACCAGGCCGAGCGCGACTATCGGGTCGTGCTGCTCTCCGATCACGGGCAGAGCCAGGGCGCCACCTTCAGCCTGCGTTACGGGGAGAGTCTCGGTCACCTCGTCGACCGGCTGTGCGGCGCACCCGAGCGTCCCGACGCCGAGGATCTCACGTCGGGGCTCGACGCGGAGGGACAGCTGTACGCGTCCGCCAGCATCGGGTCGACCCAGCCGACCGAGCAGGTTGCGCCGTCACCCGACCGCCCGGTGGTGCTCGGCTCCGGCAATCTCGGCCTGATCAGCTTCCCCGCCATCACCGGGCGGGCCGACACGGCGACCATCGAGGCCGCCTACCCCGGACTCATCGATGACCTGCGACGCCACCCGGGCATAGGCTTCCTGCTGATCGCGTCACCGGACGGCGGGTCGGTGGTTCTCGGCGCCGACGGCACCGTCGATCTGACCAGCGGAGTGGTCATCGGCACCGATCCGTTGTGCGGATTCGGCGACGACGCACTCGACAAGATCCGACGGACCGACTCTTTTGACAACGTCGCCGACATCATGGTCGGCGGCGCCTACTGGCCGGAGACCGACGAGGTCGCCGCGTTCGAGAATCAGGTCGGCTCCCACGGCGGCATGGGCGGCCCGCAGAGCACCCCGTTCCTCCTCTACCCGATGGACCTGCCGGATCCACCGCAACCGATCCACGGCGCCGAGGCCGTCCATCGTGTGCTTGCCGGCTGGCGGGATCTCGCCCGAGACGACCTCCGCGCAGACGCCTGAGCGCGCTGTGCAGAGCAGAACTGCAGCGAGTCGGCACATTCAGCGAATCGCAAGGTAACCGCTCTACCGTGGTCAGATGACCACCACCCTCGACACCGATCCCGTCGCGCGCACGATCGCCGCGCTCTACGCGAGGGCGACGACGCCTCCCACCGGCCGACCGTCGGAAGGAGGGCGGCACCGCGCATCCGGGGCCACCGCCGCCGAACGCGCCGATGCCGCCGAGGACCGGTACATGCCGGTCAGCCCGATGGCCGGTCGCCTGATGTACTCGCTGATCCGTGCGACCCGACCCGCCACGGTCGTCGAATTCGGTATGTCCTATGGCATCTCGACGCTCCATCTGGCTGCAGCGGTGCGCGACAACGGGCTCGGTCATGTCTACACCACCGAGCTGAATACGAAGAAGATCACCACCGCCACAGCAACTTTCGCCGACGTCGGCCTCGGCGACGTGATCACCGTGCTCGACGGCGACGCCCTCGAGACCTTGACGACGATCGACTCCGAGATCGGTTTCGTCTTCATGGACGGCTGGAAGGAGATGTATCTGCCGGTGCTCGAGCTCCTCGAGCCGCGACTGCCCGTCGGCGCTCTGGTGGTGGCCGACAATACCGAGAGCCCCGACGCAATCGGGTATCTCGAGCGCGTGCGTGCTCCCGAAAACGGTTACACCAGCGTCAATTTCCCCGGCAAGGGTTCGGACACGATGGAGCTGTCCCTGCCGGGTGTGAGCGGCGAACCGTTGGCAGCAGAGCGCTGATTCAGCTGCTCCGCGCGGCCCTCTCGGTGATGTCGGCGAAGCGTGCACCCATCTCGCGCGCGAGCGCTTCGGCGGCCCGCAGCGGCCGCACCATCACCATGAAGTCGACGATCTTGCCGTCGTCGTCGAAGCGCAGGAAGTCGCAACCGGTGACGGCCAGTCCGTCGACCTTCGCCTCGAACACCAGCGCGTGATCGCGATCCGCGGCCTGCCCGACCTCGCGGACGTAACGAAAGTCCTCGAACACCTCGACGACGGTCCGCAGGATCGCGTTGGTGATCGCCTTGCCTTCGTAGGGCTTGAATGCGACCGGGCTGCGGAAGACGACGTCGTCGGCGAGCATCGCCTCGACGGCGTCCATGTCGCGGGCATCGATGGCCTCGCGGAAACTCGACATCACTCGGTGATCCTTCTGGTCGGTACAAAGACTGCGGGACGGTCAGTACGTGGCGACGCGACCCTCTCGCGGAGCACGGTACATCTTCACCAGAAAACCCGGGACAGATCGCAGCGGCAGCGGACGCGGCCATCCGCCCGGACGGATCAGCGCGTCGGTCCCTCCGTCGACCATGACCACGCTGCCGACGAGGAAATCCGCAGCCGGTGACACCATCATCATCACCCATTCACTGATCTGTGCGGGCGTGCCGAACTCACGGATCGGCAGGGGAAACGATCGAACCTGGGACCCGGTGGGGCTGTCCAACTGCGATCGCAACAGCGGCGTCATCACCGGTCCGGGCGCGATCACGTTCAACCGGATGCCTGCGCCGGCCCACTCGTCGGAGACCGCCCGTTCGCGACACCATCGGGTCACCGCGAGCTTCGACGCCGCATACACCACCGGAGCAGACAAACCCCATCGTCGCCGGATCTGCCGGACGGCGCGGTCGAGGTCGCCCTCGATGAGCCGATGCACGGCCCGTCGCGGTACGAACGGAGTGGTCGTGGTCGAGTTCGACCCCAGCACCACCACCTTGGCATCGCCGCCGGCCACGAGGGCCTTGCGCCATCCGCCCAGCAACTCGGTGACCCCGAGGACGTTGACCTCGCAGATCACCCGCTCACGACCCTTGGTCGGGCCGAGACCGGCCGCGAGCACCGCGCCGTCGAGCCGACCCTCGGCCAGCTCGTCGACTCGTTCGACGGCCGATCGTCGGCCGGCCGGTGTCGCGAGGTCGGCCGTGACGTCGACGTCGCGCAGGTCGACCCCGATCACACGATGACCGTCCTCGCGCAGTCGCTGCGCAACAGCCGAGCCGATGCCGGAGGCGGCACCGGTCACCACAAATGTCCCCACCCCAGTCCCCTCTGCAATCAGTTCGTACTCACCGCGACGAATGCTCGTGCTGGCGCACATACGTGCGCTCGTAGGCGTCGTTGAACGCGCGCAATTCGTGCAGCAATGCTTCCGGCGTACCCGGCGCGAGATCGGCGAAGACCCGCTTGAGGCGTTCGGCACGCAGATGGCCGTCGTGCTCGAAGGCCTCGATCCCGATGGACGTCGGCCGGATCCGCCGACTCACCTGTCCGGCGACCTCGAATCGCTCGAGGTATCCATGCTTGATCGCCGCATTCACCTGTCGGTTGACGGTTGATTGTTCGAGGTCGAGATCCTCGCTCAACTCCCGCAGTGTGCGCGGGCCGTTCTCGGACAGCGTCCACAGAATGGCGAAGGCGGACGCCTCCATGGTCGCGCCCGCATAGACGTCGGTCTTGCGCCGACTCATCCGGAGGAGTTCCTCGACAAGGTCGCGGTAGAGCGGCGACGGCCAGACCCAATCGTCACCGGCACTCGTCATGGGCTCATCCTCCCCTGTTCGCTGTCGCCAATCTACCCAGCAGTTGGCATGTGCATCATACATATGTACGCTACACACAACGAAGGAGGATGCCCATGAGCAAGACGCCCACCGGCGGTTCGTCGGCCGTTCCCGTAGACGCGGAACTCACCGGCGACGATCACACCGGCGCCGCCGTCGCGGTGGTGGCGGTGCTGTGCTTCGGCGGTCTCGTCGCATCGCTGATGCAGACACTGATCATCCCGATCCAGTCCGAGCTACCGCACCTGCTGAACACGTCGATCTCGAACTCGTCCTGGGTGGTCACCGCGACCCTGTTGGCCGGGGCGGTCGCGATGCCTGTCGCCGGTCGCCTCGGCGACATGCTCGGCAAGCAGCGGGTCCTGCTGGCGAGCGCTGCACTGCTGATTGTCGGTTCGGTGGTCTGCGCCTTGAGTACCGCGCTGATCCCGATGGTGGTCGGACGCGCCATTCAGGGTCTGGCGATGGGCTTCATTCCCGTCGGCATCAGCCTGATGCGCGAGGTCACTCCACCGCGACTGAACTCGATGGCGGTGGCCGCGATGAGCGCGACGATGGGCGTCGGCGGCGCGATCGGCCTGCCCCTGTCGGCGTGGGTCGCACAGTCCTGGGACTGGCACATGCTCTTCTGGGGGTCGGCCGCTCTCGCGGTGCTGATCACCGCACTCGTCGCGATCTTCGTCCCGCATGTCGACGACAGCCACGGAGGGCATTTCGATATCGTCGGCGCACTCGGCCTCGCGGTCGGCCTCTCCGGCGTGCTGATCGCCATCTCGAAGGGCAATTCCTGGGGCTGGGGCACCGGCACCACCCTGGGCCTGCTCTTCGGCGGCGTGGTGATCCTGATCGGCTGGGGCGTTTACGAACTTCGCCACAACGATCCACTGGTGGACCTGCGCACCACGGCGCGGCCCGCGGTGTTGTTGACCAACCTCGCCGCCATCGCCATCGGCTTCGGCATGATGGCGCAGGCCGTGGTGATGCCGCAGTTCCTCGAATTGCCCGAAGCCGTGGGCGGTATGGGACAGACACTGCTCGCGGCCGGCCTGTGGATGGCTCCGGGCGGCCTGATGATGCTGATCTTCGCGCCGGTGTCGGGCACCTTGATCAACACGATCGGCGCCAAGCTGACGATGGCGATCGGGGCGTCGGTGCTCGGTCTGGGCTATCTCGGCGCATTCCTTCTGATGGACGCCCCGTGGCAGCTGGCGCTGGCGTCGGTGATCTGCTCGGCGGGTGTCGGCATCGGCTATGCCGCGATGCCCACCCTGATCATGAACTCGGTGCCCATCACCGAGGCCGGCGCGGCGGTGGGCCTCAATGCCCTGATGCGGTCGATCGGCACGACCAGCGCATCGGCGGTGATGGCACTGGTCCTCACCAGCTCGACGGTCAGCTTCGATGCGGTTGTGGTGCCCAGCCATTCGGCGTTCCGGTGGTGCTTCCTGATCGGCGCCATCGCCGCGTTCGTGGGTGTGGCGATCGCTCTGCTCGTGCCGGTGGCGCGCAAGCAGAAGGACGGCGCGGCCGCGACCACCCAGCAGCCGGTGTCCGCGGCGCAGTCATGACCTGAACACACGCAGAACTCCCACTTACACCCAAAGCATGGCGTGTAAGTGGGAGTTCTGCGTGTGTAGCCATTCACCGGTCCCTGACGAGGTCCGGAGCGCCAGCGCAGGACCGTCACCCCGATCCCTGAGGAGGTCCGGAGCGCCAGCGCAGGACCGTCACGAAGGGCGGCCCTTCGTGACGCATCGCTCGTTCCTCGCGAGGCTCCTCAGGGACCGAAAGGGATGACGCAAGCCCGTTCCTCGCGAGGCTCCTCAGGGACCGAGTGCATCGCCCGTTCTCGCGAGGCCCCTCAGGGACCGGAGGAAAGTCAGATCACCTGTGCGCGAGGTAATCCGGGCGCGGTCGATCGGCCGCGAACGGCTCGCCGATGGCATTCGACTTCGCGTTGAACACGACGAACAGGTTGCTGCGCGGGAACGGGGTGATGTTGCCCGACGACGCGTGCATGCAGTTCGAGTCGAAGTACAGCGCCGATCCCGCCGGCCCGGTGACCATGTCGATGCCGTGCTCTTCGGCGAGTTCGGTGACGTCAGTCTCCTCCGGCGTGCCGAACGGCGGCCGATACGAGGTCAGCGACTCCCGGTGGTAGTCCCCCGGCGTCTCGCCGACGCAGGTCAGGAACTTCTTGTGCGAGCCCGGGATGATCATGAGCGCGCCGTTGTACTCGTAGTTCGGTGTCAGCGCGAGAGATACGCTGAGAGCTCGCGGCTTCGGCATCCCGTCCTCGGCGTGCCAGGTCTCGAAGTCCGAGTGCCAATAGAACGGCCCACCGGCGAAGCCCGGCTTCAGGTTCATCCGACTCTGGTGGACGTAGACATCGTCATCGAGGATCTGCCGTGCGACCCCGACGATCTCTTCACGTGCACAGATCTCGGCGATCACGTCGCTGAGCTGATGCACCGCGAAGAGTGACCGCACATCACCGGAGGACGACTCGCGAACCACGCGTTCGTCACGCCCGAGCCGCTCGGTGATGACATCGACTTCGTTCATACATGCGCTGATGTCCCGATCACTCAAGACATTCGACGCGGTGTGGTACCCACGAGCGTCGTACGCCGACAGCTGCTCTGACGACAGTGGCCCGCTTCCCGACGTGTCACCCCAGACCGTCGGATGGGGCCGCGGCTCGATCTGGCCGGCCTCGTTCAAACGCGTGCGATAGACATCTACTGGTCTAGTTGCTGTTTGAGTTATCACGATCTGCGTTGATCCTTTCCCTCAATCGGCATCTATGCCGTGTTCTGTTGTGGTGTTTCGTTTGTATTGCGCGGGCTTTGGCTTTGCGTTTCACGCGCCGCGCGCCACCCGAGGTTCGCAGACGTCACCACATCAGTGCAAGGCACTCCCGAAATGGCGACGACCTCGCGGAATGACGTTCTCGTGACGACCCGTGCGCACTGATCTGCGATGACATCGTTGTCGGCGATACAAAGATCCGCCTGCGCCGACAAATGAGACATTTGCCACATCTATCGGCCCAGACCGCTATTCGCCGATGTTCATGTAGACGGCCTTGGGATAGAGGTAGCTTTCGACGTGGTCGCGCGCGCCCTTCCATCCGTATCCGCTCATCTTGGTGCCGCCGAAGCCGATCGCGGGGTCGAGGATGCCGTAACAGTTCACCCAGACCGTCCCGGCGTCGATGGCCTGCGACACACGATGCGCACGGCCCACACTCTCGGTCCACAACCCGCCCGCGAGGCCATAGGGAGTCGCGTTCGCCAGGCGAACCGCGTCGGCCTCGGTGTCGAACGGGATGACCGTCGCCACCGGCCCGAAGATCTCTTCCTGCGCGATCGTCATGTCATTGGTGGCGCCGGCGAACACCGTTGGTTCGATGAAGAATCCCCCGGACCCCTCACCCTGCAGGCGGCGTCCCCCCGCCATGAGTTCCGCCTCACCGCTGCCGACGTCGATATAACGCAACACGCGGTCGAGTTGGCGTCCGCTGATGAGCGGGCCGAGTTGCGTGTCGGGATCGAGGCCGTCGCCCACGCGGATCGTCTGGGTGAACTGGGCGATACGCTCGACGAACTCGTCGTGGATCGGACGTTGGACAAAGATGCGCGTCCCGGCAACGCACACCTGCCCGCTGTTGGTGTACACACCCATCGCGGCCCCCGGTACTGCCTTGTCGAGATCGGCATCGGCGAAGACGATGTCGGGCGACTTCCCACCAAGCTCCATCTGCAGCCGCTTGAGGTTTCCCGCCGACGCGCGAACGATCGTCTGCGCGGTACCCACCGAGCCCGTGAATGCGATCCGATCGACCCCGTCATGCTCGGCCAGTGCTGCACCGGCGTCCTTCCCGTAGCCGGTGACGACGTTGATCACGCCCGGCGGGACACCGGCTTCCGTCATCAGCTCCGCCACTCGCAGGACAGAGAGTGAGGCGTCCTCGGCAGGCTTGAGAACTGCGGTACAACCAGTTGCCAGGGCAGGTCCGAAGATCCACCACAGCCCGATGAGCGGCCCGTTCCATGGGATGATCCCGCCGACCACACCCACCGGGCGAAGCGAGCGGAGCGTGAGGAATTGCCCGGGAAGCGAATTGGGCGGGGCGGAGACGGCTCCCGCTCCGGTCTGAGATGCAAAGAATTGCAACACCTGCGAGGTCCATTCGCGCAACCCCTTGGTCCGCGACAGCGGGGCACCCATGTCGAGTGTCTCGATCATGGCGAGCTCGTCGAAATTCTCCAACACCACATCGTGGACGCGCAGCAGCAACTTGCGACGCTCGTGCGGGGTCCAGCGACTCCATTCACCGTCGAACGCGGTTCGTGCGGCCTTCACCGCGCGGTCGACGTCCTCGGCATCGCCCGCTGCGATCGTTCCCAACGCCCCGCCCGTCGCCGGGTTGATGACGTCAATCGTGTTCCCCGACGCGGCGGGCAGCCATTGCCCGCCGATCAAGTTGGTCTTGTCGCCGCCGATGAAGGCGGGAAGCTGGTGGGTGGTGGTCAGTGTCATCGTTCTGTCTCCGTCACCGTTCTGTCTCCGTCACTGTTCTGTCTCGGTCGCTGCGCTGTGCGCGCTGGGGATCGCCTACTCGGCGAACTCGAAGACGCCCTTGCCCGCGTCTTGCTTGTCGAACCAGGCATAGGCCTCTAAGGCCTGCTCGATCGTCCAGGTGTGCGAGTACAGGTCGTCCACCGGAAGATCATGCGCGACAACGTAGTCGGCTGCACGCGCCTGCTCGATCGATGACATCGTCCACGACGTCATGATCGTCCACTGCTTCTTGTAGATCTGCTGGGTGGTGAACCCGACACGACCCGGGAGTCCGGTGAACGACACCCGCCCGAAGGTTCCGAGCACGCTCAACGCATCTTCACTCGCACGGCCGGATGTCTCCATCACCACGTCCGCCATCCGTCCTCCGGTGTGATCGGCGACGATCTCGGCGAGGTTCTCCTCACGAGAGTTCACGACGAGTGCCGCCCCGAATCGCTTTGCCTGCGCAAGTCGCGCCGCGTCGATGTCGACCGCGATCACCGTGGCCCCCATCGAGGCGGCGAACATGGTCGCCGAGAGTCCAACCGGCCCTTGCCCGATGACGACGGTCACGGTGTCCTCGACACCGCCGAGACGTTTGATCGCACCCCAAGCGGTTCCGGTACCACAGCCGATGGCCGCCCCTGCTCGAAACGAGAGGCCGGCCGGCATCGGCAGCAATGTGCTCGCCGGGACCACCGCGTACGGGGCATGACCGCCGTTGGCATGGATGGCCATGGTGGTTCCGGGTGCCGTTTCGCACATCTGCGGCCACCCCGCACGGCACCGCCGACACATGCCGCACCCCCAGTAATGGTGGATCATCACCGGATCACCCACGCGTATGAGGGAATCGGGCACACCCGGTCCGAGCGTGTGCACCACACCGCACGGCTCGTGTCCTTGGATCACCGAGTGATCGAACTCGAAGCTGCCGTGATAGAAGTGCAGGTCACTGCCGCACATCCCGGACGCGCGGATCGCGACGACCACCTCACCAGGCCCAGGTTCGGGTTCTGGGAACTCCTGCAGCGCCGCGGTTGCATCGCCGGCGAACACTATGCCCTTCATCGTCTTTCTCCTCCCGTCTGGTCTGCACGGAGTCGTGCCGTGGCCTCGGTGTCGATGCGGAGTTCCTCGGGTTTGCGGTGCGGATCACCGAGGACCACCACGCCGTAGTCGCGCGCGGCCGCCTCAATGCTCACGTACTCGTTGCGCACGTCTCGCAACACTGCCTGGGGATCACGGGTCTTCGGGTCTCCCCAACCGCCGCCACCGTTGGTCAGGCACCGCAACAGTGTCTTCGCTTCGGTGCGCCACACCCGTTGCGACGCAAAGTAGTGATAGCTACCGTGCTCGGGATCCACACACTTGGTGTCGGGGTGGAGAACACCTGCGACGGGCACACTGTCGTGGTAGGCCGAGTCGTCGGTTGCCCGCATCGCGAAACCGTCTTCCTGCGGCGGGAACAGCCACATCGCGCCGTTCGGTCCGGCCTGCCCACCGTTGGCCCCCACCCCGCTCGGCTCCTTCGTCCGGAACGGTGAGAGATATTGTTCGGCGGCGGTGAGCCACAGGGTGTCCTTGAGATTGGCCGCGCCACCGCGGTGCCGACCCGCGCCGCCGGTGTCGATCGCATGCTCCTTGCGGAGGACCACCACCGGTGAGTCGTGCTCGATGGTCTCGGTCGCGGGGTCGAGATTGTTGAGCGTGAACAACACCGTGTAGCTGTCGCCGTCCCCTTCGGCGGTGGCGCCCCACGGACCGTGCTCGCCGCCGCACTGGGTGGCGCTCGTCCACGGGAGTCCGGCATCGGTGACCCCGGAAGCGTTGTGGGTGTTGGTGGACCCGTAGTCGCCGCCGACGCCGCGGGAACCGAGTACCGGGTTGAGGGCGTCGAAGATCGCCGACACCACGGCACCCGACGACTCCCAGAACATCATGATCCCACCGTCCGGCGGAAGCGAGGAGACGATCGTGCCTGGCGGGGTGAGCAGGTCGATGCTGCGCCACGTTCCCGAGGTGAACGGCACGCTCGGGTCGAGCAGCATCGTCAAGGCCACACCGACCGATGTCTTGGCATCCAGCACACCACAATTGATGCATGTACGCGCTTGCTGCGAGGTGCCGCTGAGATCGATCTCGATGTCTCGTCCCCGCTTGCGCAGCCCGACCTGCACACGGTATTCGATACTCTCGTCGAGTCCGTCGGCATCGATCAGAGCCGTCCCGTGGTAGTCACCGTCGGGAATGGCCTCGATGGCGTCGCCCATCTTCTCGGCAGAACTGTCGCAGGCATACGTCAGGGTTCCCAAATACGCGTCGAGACCGTAGCGCTCGATGTTGCCGAGCACGAGACGCTCTCCCAACTTGAGCTGGCCGAGGATGCTCTTGAAGTCCGGCAGCAGCATTCCGCCCCATCGCGTGTTGTCGAAGATGAGGCTGAAGGCGGAGCGCACGGGTTCGTCACCGGACCACAGAAGCATCGGCGGGAGGACCAAACCGTTCTCGTACACATTGGTCTTGGTGGCCGAGAATCCGCCGGGGACAGTGCCACCCATGTCGAGTTGATGGGCGCACATGGTCACGAACGACACGAGCGCCTCGCCTCGGAACACCGGTCGGATGAAGGCGACGTCGTTGACGTGGCGCCCGCCGCGGTAGGGGTCGTTGCAGATCAGTACATCCCCGGGCCTGAGGTTCTGCGGACCGTACTCGGCCACCGTGTTGCGGACCGCGTCGCCCATGGTGCCCAGGAACACCATCAGACTGTTGCTGACCACCGCCATGGGATAGTCGGCTTCCGGCGGCCCGGTGATGGTGCACGCGAAGTCGTACCAGTCACGAATGATCGGCGAGAATGCCTCTCGCATGAAGCCGGTCGACATGTGCTCGACGATGTAGTCCAGTCGATTACCGATCACCGATGCCGTGAATCGGTCACAGTGATAGCGCGTCTCGAAGTCGGCGTCGGACAGGTCCCGAATCTTCCGCTCGAGGGTATCGGTGGCGTTGCCCATGCCCGTGGTCTGCGTTGGCTCGAGTGTGCTGGTCATGATGCGTTGTTCCTCCGTATGACGATCTCGCCGTAGGTTCCGACGATGGCGTGCTGCCTGGCACCGATGTGTGTGGTGGACAGACCTTCGTTGACGATCGCGGGCCCACTCAGGACATCTCCGGCACGCAGTGACGCGCGGTCATAAACGTTCGCGATCTGCTCACCGCCCTCGTCCTCGCCGAGGTCACCCAGGAAGCGCAGCACTCGCGTACCGCTTGGCACCAGCGGTTCACCCTCTCGCGCAGGCAGTTGCGGGTATTCGACCTTGTCGGTACGCAACACCGCCCTGACACGGAAGGTGGCACCCTCGACCGGGATCATCTCGAAACGGTTGCCGGAACGGCCCTCGTAGGTCTCGTGAAATGCGGCCACCATCGTCGCGATCGCCGCGGCATCCAATGTTCCGTCGGGGACGGGGACAAACGGGGTGTCCCAGCTCTGGCCGACGAGATGTGCGTCCATGCTCCGATGGATCTCGACCTCTGTCGCGCCGCCAAGTTGTTCGCGGAGTTCGGCGTCGAGTTCGGCGAAGATCTGGTCGATCTGTGCTGCGTGCGAGTCGTCGAGCATCAGGTAGGCACTGCGCTGCACCGCGAACACCTGATCGGCAGAGAGGAGACCGAGTGCCGAGAAGAGTCCGGGACTGGGCGGGATGATCACCTGCTTGCACTGCACGGCGTCGAGGACGGCGGGCAGCAACATCGGGCCGGCGGCGCCGAAAGCCATGAGGCTGTGGTCGCGTGGGTCCACACCGTTCTTGATGGCGACGTTGAAGACACCTTCGGCCATGTTGTGCACGGCCATCTCGTAGGCATAACGCACTCGCCGGCCCAACGACAGGTCACAGTCGAGCGATTCGAATGCTCTGCGCGACAGCTGCCGATCGATGGCAACCTCCCCGCCGGCGAAGCCCTGAGGGTCGAGGATGCCGATCATCAAGGCCGTGTCGGTGGTGGTCGGCTGTGTTCCGCCTCGGTCGAAGCAGGCCGGCCCGGGTTCGGCACGAGCGCTGTCCGGACCGACCAGGATCTCACCGTGAGTACCGATGTGGACGATGCTTCCACCGCCGGCGCCGATGCTGGAGATGTCGTTGGCCAGGGCATTGACCACCAGATCGTGCTCGAGTTCGAACGAGGTGTTCACAAACGGCTCGCCCGCGGTGACCACACTGATGTCACAGGACGTGCCACCCACGTCGGCACAAAGAAGGTCTTTCTCGCCGATCAGTGATCCGAAGTGGGCGCAGGCCACGGTCCCTGCGGCGGGCCCCGAGAACACGACTCGGAATGGCCGGGCCATCGCATGCTCGACAGGTACGAGCGTCGCCGCGCAGTCGGCGAAGTTGAGCTGGCCGGAGAATCCGAGGTCGTGCAGTCCGGTGTCCAGTCGGCGGGAGTAGTCGGCATAGATGATTTTCATGAGGGAATCGACCACGGTGGTCGAGGCCCGCGCATACTCCTTGGCCAGGGGCGAGACCTCACTGGAGATGGAGACGGGTACGTCGCCGATGATCTCCACGACGAGCTCCCGCAGGCGCTGCTCGTGTGCGGGGTTGACATAGGCATTGATCAGACAGATCGCCACACCCGCGACCCCGCAGTCACGCAGGACCTCGATCTCGGCGCGCGCCTGGTCCTCGTCCAGGTCGAACAGGACCGCGCCATCGGCGAGCATGCGTTCGGCAATCCCGCGGCGGAGGTACCGGTCGACCAGCGGGCGCGCGGCATCACCGAAGCTGCGCCGCCACCCCGGATTGAGGATCGCGTCGGCCGGTCGCCAGACCCGCCCCATGTCGAGGATGTCTCGATGGCCCTCGGTGGTGAGGAATCCGATCTTCGGCAGGTTGCGGGTGATGATCGCATTGAGTCCGTGCGTGCTGGCGTGGTTGAAGACCGTCGAGTCCTCGACACCGAGACGGGCTGCACCGGCGAGGACTGGCGCGGCGACGTCGTCGTACGCGGTGGAGACCTTGGTGGTCAGGATCTGTCCGTCACGCCAGCCGACGACATCGGTGAACGTTCCCCCTACATCTACGGCAATCATTCGACTTGTCCCTTCATCGTGGTTTCTGTTTCGAGCACGTCGATCAGACGAGATCGACCAGTAGGGTGATCGGACCCAGGCGGTTCGCCGGCGTCCGATCGACTGAGAACAGGCACGCCTGACATTTCGTGACGCGGACCCATCCCGACTCACTGACGGCGTCGTAGCGAGCAAGATCCACCGCTTGGCAGCGGGGGCATTGCCCCGGCACGATCTCACGCTCCACTTCAGGTGCGGACTTGGTCATGTCGCTCCAATCTCTTTCTCCGACATCGGGTACGGCCACGCTAGGAGAGCGTGACGAGCCCCACAATCCGCAATGCGAGCGCGATGTCCCCAAAGCGAAATCTTGTCCATAATGCGTAACGCTTCATCCGCAATGCGTTGACAACCGTGCGCCATGCTGTGCCACACTGGGCTGTGATGACCGTCACCTACCGAGCGGGAGGTTTGTATGCCGCTCCTGACTCGTGCCGCACCCGCGGTCCATCGAACGTTCACCACGTCCGATCCCGGGTTGGCGCATGAGCACGTCCAGGACACCTTCGCGGTCCACGACTTGGCACTCGACAGCGATGACCAGGTGCGCTTCCGACTCGATTCGGCAACCACCGAACGGGTGACGGTCGGGCGGATGGCCTACGGGGTACCTGCTCATATCGACGGTCCCGCGATGCGCGACTGCTACCACGTGAATCTGCTCGTGTCGGGTCGTTGCACCGTCGCCCAGAACGACCGAAGTGCGTCCTTCTCCACCGATGAGGGCAGTGCGGGAGTGGTCTTCGGCCCCGACGCCCCGGTGCTGATCGACTGGAGCGGGGATTGCGCGCAGTACCACATGAAGCTGACACGGACCACCTTCGAGGAACATGCAGCTCGACTCGTCGGGCACACGACACCGTCGACGATCGACTTCGACCTCACCTTCCCGCTGGATTCTGCCGCGGGACGATCGTTGTGCTCATCGGTCGCCTTCTACTACTCCCAGTTGGCCGCCGACGGCGGGCTGGCGACCATGCCGGCCGTGCAGCGGGAACTCGAATCGGCACTGATGACGCAGGTCCTGCTCGTCGCACGGAGCAACCTGACCGCGGAACTCGTTCGTGACGTGCCACGCCGGCCCGACAAGGTGATCCGAGATGTCATGGACCACATCGACTGCCATGCGCGTGACGACTTGTCGATCGTGATGCTTGCCGAGTCGTTCGGGATCACGGCTCGCACTCTGCAGACCGGATTCCAGCGAGAGGTCGGGATGACTCCGAGCGCCTACATCCGGGCTGTCCGTCTCGACGGGGCACATCGAGATCTCTCGGCCGGACGGGGACTTTCGGTCAGCGAGATCGCCAACCGATGGCACTTCTTCCACCTGGGACGATTCGCCCAACAGTATCGGTCCCGCTTCGGTCGGACCCCGTCGGAGACTCTGCACGGCGCAGCGACCTGGTGACCCGGCAGCTCACCGGTTCACCGGGGCATCGTCACCTTCGCCAAATCACTCGTCCCAGAATCCTCGGCCCTCGAGGAGAGCAACAGCCTGATTGCCCCCGCGCAGAAAGTGCCCCTCGGTCAGCACTCTGGCCATGCCCCCTGACCGGGCGCGCAGCGCGTCCAAGATCTCTCGATGATCGCGGAGCCCGGAGGCGACCCAGTCGGGGTGGGCGTCGTAGAACCCCGTCGGGATCGCGCTGCTGAGCATCTTCAGCTCGGAAACAAGGCGACGGGAACGCGCGCCGCGATTGATGACACGATGAAACGCGAAGTTCAGGCGCTCGTTCGACTCTGCGGCGTCGCCTGTTTCCATAGCCGTCGCGATCCGATCCAGCTCGATGAGCTCGTCGTCGGAAAGGTTCACCGACGCGCGTTCGGCGGCGAGGCCGGAGATCGCCCCGAGCATCCAGTAATGGTCCCGAACGTCCTCCCGCGACAATTGTGCGACGTACGCCCCTCGACGTGGGATCACCTGAATGATCCCCTCCCCTTCGAGCGCGATCAGGGCCTCACGAACCGGTAGCTTGCTGACGCCCAACCGTCTGGCAATCGCCTCCTGATCGACCTTTGAGCCGGGGCGCAGACCGCCACCGAACACCAGCCGACGGATCTCCTGCGCCGCGATCTGCTTGAGGACCGATGACGGCTCCTCCGAAGCGCTGCTGTTTCCCTCTGTCCCTCGCACCGCTCAACCCTATCGCGGCGACAATCGATCGTGCATGACTTTTTTGATAATTTTTTGTCCGGAAACGCTGGTCGTGCGCTCATCTGTGCAGTTCATATGATCCGATCTGGTCTACGGATTATATTTTTGATACTCTTCGGCCATGACTTCCCTAATACAACCGTCCACCGTCTCCGACGAGGACTTCCACCAGATCCATGACCTCGTCGCCGACTTCATCCGCTCCAAGGTCGTCCCGCGCGAACAGGAGATCTCCGAAACGAACGCGATTCCGGCCGATCTCCGCACACAGGCGGCCGAGATCGGCCTCTTCGGATACGCCATCCCGCAGGAGTGGGGCGGTCTGGGCCTCGACCTGACCCAGGACGTGGAACTGGCGATGGAGTTCGGGTACACCTCGCTGTCGTTACGGTCAATGTTCGGGACGAACAACGGCATCGCCGGCCAAGTCCTCGTCAACTTCGGGACCGATGTTCAGAAGCAGGACTGGCTGGAACGAATCGCCTCGGGTGAGGTCGTGGCATCCTTCGCGCTCACCGAGCCGGGGGCGGGTTCCAATCCGGCCGGCTTGCGCACCAAAGCCGTCCGCGACGGTGACGACTGGGTGATCAACGGGCAGAAACGCTTCATCACCAACGCCCCCATCGCCGATCTCTTCGTGGTCTTCGCACGGACCCGGCCGGCCGATGCATCCGGCACGGGAATCGCGGTCTTCCTGGTGCCCGCCGACACGCCGGGCCTCGAGGTCGGCGTGAAGGACAAGAAGATGGGGCAAGAGGGCGCGTGGACCGCCGACGTCAACTTCACCGACGTCCGAGTGCCGTCGTCAGCGTTGGTCGGCGGCGACGAGGATGCCGGCTATCGCGCGGCGATGACGTCGCTGGCCCGCGGCCGCGTACACATCGCGGCCCTGGCCGTCGGCACGGCACAACGGGCACTCGACGAATCGGTGGAATACGCCGCAACCGCGACGCAAGGCGGCACCCCCATCGGGGATTTCCAACTGGTGCAAGCGATGTTGGCCGACCAGCAAACCGGGGTCATGGCCGGGAGGGCCCTCGTCCGAGAGACGGCCCGCAAGTACGCAACGGGCGATGATCGCCGGATCGCACCGTCGGCGGCAAAGCTCTATTGCACCGAGATGGCCGGCAAGGTCGCCGACCTCGCGGTCCAGATCCACGGCGGCAGCGGATACATGCGTGAAGTCGCCGTCGAACGCATCTACCGCGACGTACGCCTGCTGCGTCTCTACGAGGGCACCAGCGAGATCCAGCGCCTGATCATCGGCGGTGGGCTGGTCCGAGCGGCCAAGAACAAGTAATTCATCAACGTGCGCAGGTGATCTCGATCTCGACAGGCTCGATCCGGCGGATACGGCGGCCCCCAACCGCTGGTCGAGTAGCGACGCGCGAGCGTAGCGAGCCCGCCGCGTATCGAGACCACTCCACCCCAACCGCTGGTCGAGTAGCCGCGAACAAAGTGAGCGGCGTATCGAGACCACTCCACCCGCCCCCGAAAGGACACACCCCATGACCGAACCGCTCCTCAACGACAAGACCGCCGTGATCACCGGCGCCGCGCAGGGAATCGGCTTCGCGATCGCGCAGCTCTTCCTCGACGAAGGTGCACGCGTCGTGATCGGCGACATCGACGGCGCTGCAGCCGAAGCTGCCGCCAAGGAACTCGGTGGTCCCGCTGTCGGCGTCGGGGTCGGCTGTGACGTCACGAGTTCAGACGACGTCGACAATCTGCTCGCCGCGGCTGCAGGTGCCTTCGGCCCCGTCGACGTGATGGTCAACAACGCCGGCATCACCCGCGACGCCACCATGCGCACCATGACCGAGGACCAGTTCGATCAGGTCATCACCGTGCATCTCAAGGGCACCTGGAACGGCACCCGCAAGGCGGCGGCCATCATGCGCGAACGCAAGAGTGGATCGATCGTGAACCTCTCGTCGCTCTCGGGCAAGGTCGGCATGGTGGGCCAGACCAACTACTCGGCAGCCAAGGCCGGGATCGTCGGACTGACCAAGGCCGCTGCCAAAGAGGTTGCCCACCATGGCGTCCGCGTGAACGCCATCCAGCCCGGCCTGATCCGCACCGCGATGACCGAGGCCATGCCGCAGAAGGCGTGGGACCAGAAGATGTCGGAGATCCCGATGCACCGGGCGGGCGAGGTAGCCGAGATCGCCTCTGTCGCGCTCTTCCTCGCATCCGATCTGTCGTCGTACATGACCGGGACCGTGCTCGAGGTCACCGGCGGACGGTTCATGTGAGACCCGAGAACCAGAGGACAGTCATGATCAGCACACGCACACCCCTTCCCCGCGCGGCCATCGTCGCGCCCACCCGCACGCCCGTCGGCACCTTCGGCGGCTCGCTTCGCGACGTCAGCGTGGAGGATCTCGGCGCCACCGTCGTCAAGGCGGTCGTCGAACGTTCCGGCGTCGACCCCGAACGCATCGACGACGTGGTCTTCGCCCAGTCGTACGCGAATTCCGAAACTCCCTGCGTCGGACGCTGGGTCGCACTGCATTCGGGCCTCCCGATCAGCGTCCCCGGCATGCAGCTCGACCGTCGTTGCGGCGGCGGACTCCAGGCGCTGGCGACCGCTGCGATGATGGTGCAATCCGGCGCCGCCGATGCGGTGTTCGCCGGTGGGGTCGAGTCGATGAGCCGCATCGAATACTACTCGACCACCAACCGGTGGGGAGCCCGCGCCGGCAACGTCAGTCTCTACGACCGCCTCGACCGCGGACGCGAACGCTCCCAACCGGTCTGGCGATTCGGGGAGATCTCCGGAATGATCGAGACCGCCGAGAACCTCGCCGCCGAATACGGCATCACGAGGGAAGCCGCCGATGCCTACGCCGCGCGCAGCCATCAGCGCGCGGCCGCTGCCTGGGACGCAGGCCGATTCTCCGACGAGGTCGTCGAGGTCTCGGTCCCTCAGCGCAAGGGAGACCCCGTCGTGGTCTCCCGGGACGAGGGTGTGCGACCCGACTCCACCGCCGAGTCGCTGGCCCGTCTACGCACACTCACACCTGACGGCACGGTGACCGCCGGCAACGCCAGTCAGCAGAACGACGCCGCCGCAGGCTGCCTCGTCGTCGCCGAGGATGCGCTCGACGAACTCGGTCTCGAACCCATCGGCTATGTCACCGACTGGGCGGCGGCCGGCTGCGACCCGGCACGCATGGGTATCGGACCGGTGCCAGCCGTCGAGAAGCTGGCGGCGCGTGCCGGACTGGATTCTCCGGCCGCTCTCCTGGATACCGTCGATCTGGTGGAACTCAACGAGGCATTCGCCGTGCAGGTCCTCGCGGTGCTCGAAGGCTGGAAATGGCATGACCACGATCGTCTTAACGTCAATGGTTCCGGCATCTCACTGGGGCATCCGATCGGTGCCACCGGATTGCGCATGACGGCCACGCTGATGCACGAGCTGAGCAGGCGCGGAGGGGGCACGGGCTTGGTAACGATGTGCATCGGTGGCGGGCAGGGACTGGCCGCCGTTGTCGAGAGCGCGTGACGCGTTCGACCGACCCCGAGTTCACCCGCGCCGAGCCATCGCTCGACGCGGGTGTTCCCGTCTCCGGCCTCGCACACAGCCTGGAAGATTGGCGTGGACATGCTCGCTGCCGAGGTGCGGATCCATCGCTGTTCTTTCCTTCGACCGACCTGACCGCGACCGAACGCATCGCAACCGAGCGTGCCGCCAAACACCTTTGCAACCAGTGTCCAGTGCTACGCCAGTGTCGTGAGTTCGCTCTGGTAAGCCCGGAAGCGTACGGAATCTGGGGCGCGACGACGCCCAGCGAACGGAAACGTGAGCGGCGACGCTCAGGTGGATACCGTCGGTTGCCGAACTCAGAGAGCCGCAGACTCTGACGCAGCTGGGCGCACAATGAAAGGGCACCGGCCGGCGCCCCTTCACCGCCCGGCATTCCGATCTCTACATCGAATTCGGTAACCACAAAACGATTTCCGGCCACAGCACGAATACCACGGCGACAACCAGCATCGCGGCCGCATACGGCGCTGCGCCGCGGAAGACCTCGACCGTGTCACGTCCCGCAGACCGCGCGACGACGAACACATTGAGCCCCAGTGGCGGGGAGATCAATCCGATCTCACCCATGAGGACCACGAAGACGCCGAACCAGACGGCGTCGTATCCCAGGGTTTCCACCAGGGGAAGAACGATCGGGACCGTCAACGCGATGATCGCGACCTGATCCATGACGAAACCGAGAAGCAGGTAAAGCAAGGTGATCAGGGCCATGATGACGAGAGCGGGCACGGCCAGCCCACCGACCCAGGTAACGAGCGACTCGGCGGCCTTGGTCTCGGTGAAGGCATAGCCGAACACATGCGCGGCGATCACGATGGCGAAGATCATCGCGCTCGACTTCACCGTCTCGACGACAGCGTCGACGAATCCCACCCATGACATCCTGCGCCGGACGATCACCAGGAGCAGCGCCACCAGGCAGCCGATCGCCGCGGATTCGGTGGGTGTGGCGACACCGAAGTAGATTGCACCAACCACCGCGCCGAAGATGACCAGCACCGGCAGCGCCTGAATGGTCGCCCGCAGTTTCGCCGCCCACGACGATCGCTCCCCGCGCGGCGCACTGGCCCGATCGCGCAGGATCGGGATGAACATGGTGAGCAGCAGAGCAACCGCGATGATCACGCCAGGCACGAGCCCGGCGATGATGAGGTCGCCGACACTCGCTTCCGCCGTCACCGCGTAGAACACCAGGATGATGCTCGGTGGGATCATCCCGGCAAGAGTTCCCACCGACGCGACGATCCCCGTGGCGGTGGTCGGCCGGTATCCTTCTTCGATCATCCGTCCGCTGGTCGTTTTGGCCAGTGTGGCTGCGGCGGCAGTCGACGACCCAGAGACCGCCGAGAATCCGACGCCGGCCATGGTGGAAGCGATTCCGGTTCCGCCCGGCGTCCGGCCGAAGATGGCACGGCCGGCGTCGAACATCGAGTCGACCATGCCGGACAGCAACATGAAGTGCGCCATCAGGATGAACAATGGGATCGCCGACAGCGACAGACTCTGAACCGAGGTCACCGGTATCACCTCGAGGACACCCTCGGTGGGCTTCACCCCGATGAGAATGAGCAGCCCGATCAGACCGGACGCCATGATCGCGAACGACACCGGCACCCGGATCATGATCAGGGCGACGAGGACGATGAGGAGCAGCAACGCGATCATCGGACCGCCTCCGGTTCTTGTGCTTGTACGGATGATGTTTGGGTCGCGGTTGCCGATGTTGACGACCCGAACTCCGCGACTTCGTCTACCACCTGATCGGACCTGTCACCCGGGTCGTAGTCGGTCGCCGTCGTCGACCACGGGGCGAGTAATTCTCGTCCCAAGTCGATCGCCACGATCACCACTCCTGCCGTCATGGACACCGGCACGATAGACCGCCACATCCAGCTCGGGATCACGAGCTCGGATGACCCGGGGACCGGAGATTCGCCGGTGGTGAAGGAGAAGATGGTCGCCTGCAGCCCCGGATAGCCCAGTGCGACCATCCCCACGATCACCACCAGATATCCCGTGACCAAGAGAAGTTTGCGCGAAATGGGTCGCAGGCCGTTGAAGATGCTGCCGACTGCGACATGGGCGCCGCTCCGATAGGCGGTCACCGTGCCGAAGAACGCGACAGCCGGCAGCAGGTAGAGCTCGATGAACGACACCGACCACCCGAGCGGAGCGGACAGCACCGACCTCGAGAACACCTCGACGATTGTCAGGATCGTCATCGTGAGAATGGCTGCGCCTGCGATCACCCCGCACACCGCCGAGATGCCGTTCTGAATGCGGTCGAGTGTCGGGTGGTCCGACGTCCGATAACCGAACATCGTCCGCCGGGCTGCGCCCTGCCGGAATGGGTGAACTATGCTCTCGCTCATCGGTTCTCACCTTTCAAACGCTGCTCGAACTCGTTGAGAACCGCCCCGGCGGGCAAACCGACGGAGGTGAGGTCATGGACCCAGAGCTCGCGAACCGGTTCGAGTGCGGCATCCCATGCCTGCCGGTCGGTTCCGGCCAACGCGGTGATCTGCACACCGCTGCTACGCATCGTCTCCATCGCCTCCTGCGAGACCTTCGTCAAGGTGGCGCAGCCGCTCTTCTGAGCGACCGTCGACGCGTCCGTCAGGACACCTCGCTGCGCGGTATTGAGCCCCTCCCAGGCTTTCTGGCTGGTCGAGTACAGGACCGTCGTTGCGCTCAGGTTGGCGCCCGACGTGGAGTAGCGGAGCACATCCTCCAGGCCGTAAGGAGTCACACTCATGGTCGTGAGGACGGCGCCCGATACGGTGTTGCGTGCGACCGCCTCGTAGAGGTCTGGACCGGAGATCTGGACCGGAGCCGCGCCGAGGCCCTTCACCACGCGGTCGCCGACTCCACCGAACGATCGGATCAGCAGACCATGGAGATCCTCGGGACGGGTGACTCGTCGGTCGCTCGTGAACACCTCATAGCCAGGAATGGCAACGCCCCAGAGCGGTAGAACGCCCTGGCGCTCGACCTCCTCCGCATAAAGGATCCCGCCAGGACGAACCATCGGCATCAGTGCGTCGGTAGCAGCGCAGGTGTCCTCGACGAGTCCGGGCAGCTCGCCGACGCTCGACATCGGCAACTCGTTGGCGAGATACGCCGGGATGACCGGCGCGAGATCTACGGCGCCGGAACGCAGCAGATGCAAAGCGTCCTTGGCGGTGCCAAGCTGCCCTGCCGCGAAGTAGTCGATGTCGAGACCCACCGACGGCCCATGCTCCCGCAGATACCGCAAGAAGGGCTGTGCCCCACCCTTGCCGATCGGGTGAGTTGCCGAGAATCCGTCAGAGAACGTCAGCGTGACAGTGCCCGAGGGAGCCTCACGAGCGCATCCTGCCGTCGCGAGGATGAGTACAACGAGTCCAACTACTGCCGTTCTCCATCGTGCTGTGTGCACACCGACTCCCAATTCTCAATCCGGCCGTACGCCGGAATTGTCCCAATAGTGATCGCTGCAACGCATAATATATAAAGTTGCGCAGAACACAACCTCGCGCGCTGAGCAGGCGCGGAGGGGCACGGGCTAGGCAAAGATGCGCATCGGTGGCGCGCACGGACTGGCCACCACCGTCGAGACCGCGCGACGCGGTCGACCGACCCAGAGTTCACCCGCGCCGAGCCATCGCTCGACGCGGGTGTTCCCGTCTCCGGCCCCGCACACACCCTGGAAGATTGGCGTGGACATGCTCGCTGCCGAGGCGCGGATCCAGGAAAGAACTTCCGCTGTGAACCAATGCACAATATACTATCCATTGCGGTGCGATTACCCAGGTCGTCCTCGGCACACGCGGAGCCGTCCCGAGGGAGTCCGATGAGGCATAATGTACGGAACTTGATGCTGAAAGGACCGGTTGTGACGACGCAATCTTTCTCGGCTGGATCACTCCCGCGCGTTGGTGCTCCCAAGCAGCAGCTTTCCGAAGATGTGGCGGGCTATGTTCGCGAACTGATCATCTCCGGACGGGTGAAGCCGGGCGACTTCCTGCGCACCGAACCGATCGCCGAGGCGGTCGGTGTCAGCAACACGCCGGTACGTGAAGGACTGCTGCTGCTCAGCGGGGAAGGGTTCGTCGAGCTTGTACCCCGCCGCGGGTTCGTCGTTGCCGCGTTCAGCCGGCAGGACGTCCGCGACATCTTCTGGGCCCAGGCCGAACTGGCTGCCGAACTCTGCGGCCGCGCCGCGAAGCAGATCAGCACCACCCAGCTCGACTATCTCGACGACGTCATGCACAAGCATCAGGACGCGGTGCGGAGCAAGGCCGACTCGGACACGATCGTATCGCTCGGCCACGAATTCCACCGGACCATCAACCTGGCCGCCAACTCGCGCCGCCTGGCGCTGATGCTGCGCAGCATCGTCAAACAGCTCCCGAACCGCTTCTACAACGAGATCGAAGGCCACAGCGACGACACGATGCACGCGCACCCGGAGATCCTCGAGGCGATGCGCAAACGCCGCACCAAGGCCGCCGCGAACCTCATGCGCGATCACATCATGTCCGGCGCCGACGAACTCGTCGCGATGCTCGAGAAGCAGGGGGTTTGGGACGACGACGTGGAGTCGACCGCCTGAGGCCGCTCGGCGTCAACCGCGTCCGCGTCGCGCAGTCTCCGACGGCGTGGCAGCGAAGCAATCTCCTCGAGATCTGCGGTGCTCATCTCCTGATCTGCGTGTGCATCGGGGACACGAAGACAGCGTCCATTCTGGCCGGCGCACGCTCTGGGCCGGACGACCGAAACTGCCGCTCAAATTGACTCTGTACTGCACGAGAGATGTTGGGCGGCACGGATATCGGGTGTACGAACCGGTGGAGCGGGTCCGAGACGCCGACTGATTCGGCGAAACCACTGGGCCGACCTGATGTCACGCCTTCGTCGCGAGTAGATCACCCAGATGCTGGTCGATTTGCGGCATGTAGGTCGGGCGACGCCGAACAAGCCGAGGTGTCCGAGCACGTCCTCGACGACACGCAGTTCGCTGCCCTCGATGAGTGCTTGTTCGGGTGCACAGTCACGAACCGGAACAGCTGGTCCTCATCGATCGGCATGACGAACGTCTTGGCAGTGATTCTGCCAGTGCGGCGGCGAGGTCACCGCCGGTGTGCCGGGCAACGTCACCGCGCTGCCACGCCCACGACTGGGTGAGCAGGTCGTTGGGGTCCATCGCGGTGAAGTACGGGTCCAGGAAACCGGCGAGGAAGTCCTCGCGGGTTTCAAACTCCGTGGACCGCCAACCCTCCTGCTTCCAGAACTCTGTGGAGAATCCGACAACGGCCCAAATGTGTGCCTGGCGGGTGAGGCCGTCGACGACGTCGGCGTTGGAGCTGTATTCACCACTGTTGAAGCGCGGATCGGATTGGATAGCCTCTCGCATCGTCTCCGCGAGCAGGAAGTCGCCGGGCGTGTTCTGCGCGGTGCCGGCGATCGGCGCGGCGCGCAGCACCTTGTCCGGGAAACGGACGGCCCATTCATAGGTCTGCTGGGCGCCCATCGATCCGCCCATCACCAGGTCAAGCTGGTCGATATCGAAGTGCTCCCGCAGCAGTCGTTCCTGGGCTACGACGTTGTCGCCGATCCGGATGTGCGGGAACTTCGACATCGCGATCTCGGCGTTGGCGCCGTCGGCGTTGTGCGGGGATACCCACAGGCCACTGCCGATCTGATCGATGCAGACGAGGAAGTACTTCTCGGGGTTCAGCGCATGATCAGGGCCGATGTACACGTCGCGCCAGATCTGGTGTGTGCCGGAGTACCAGGTCGGGATGAGGGTCGCATTGTCCTTGGCGGCGTTGAGCTCACCGAAGGTGGCCACCGCGAGGATGCAATCGGGGATGGTTGCGCCCTCATCAGCGACAACTCCCCGATACTGATCAGGTCGTAGTCACCGTGGAACTCCTGGCTGTAGTAGGGATTGTCGATCGTTGCGGTGCTCCTCGCGTCGTTGCCCGGCACTCTCGCCCTGTCTTATCAGGATCTCCGACATATTCGACCGTCCCAGATCGGGACACCTATGATCAAGAGATGGTCGACTTTAGTGCACAAAATATTTCGCTTGAGATCAATGGACTGCAGATCTGCGGTGATAAGTGGGTCGGCGACCGCTCTCACGACCATGAATCGCCGATCGTTCTCCTGCACGGCGGTGGGCAGACTCGGCATTCGTGGGATCGCAGCGCGAATGCGCTCGCCGGACGCGGATATGAGGCCTACAGCCTCGACCTGCGGGGGCACGGCGACAGCGACTGGGCGCCGGACAAGGACTACGCGATCGGCGCCTTCGTCGGAGACCTGATCGGGTTCGTCCGGACACTGGACAAGGCACCGATCTTGGTGGGTGCCTCACTCGGCGGCATCACCAGTCTCTGCACCGTCGGCGAACATCCCGGCATCGCGACGGCACTGGTCCTGGTGGATGTGGTGGTCGACGTGGAGCCGGCCGGTATCGACCGCATCAAGAAGTTCATGACCGCTCACGTCGACGGCTTCGCCACGCTCGAGGAGGTCGCCGACGCGGTGGCCGCCTACAACCCGGAACGCAAACGCCCCCGCAATCTCGACGGCCTCCGCAAGAACGTCCGGCAGCACGACAACGGACGCTGGTACTGGCACTGGGATCCGGAGTTCATCCGCTCCGACGACGACGAGCCGCGCCGCCACACCGACCCCGCGAGGCTGACCGCGGCCGCACGTGAGGTCACCGTCCCGACGTTGATCGTTCGCGGCGGCAAGTCGGATGTCGTCAGTGACGCCGGCATCGCGAGCATGCTGAAGTTGGTTCCGCACGCCGAGGTTGCCGACGTCAGCGCCGCCGGTCACATGGTCGCGGGCGACGACAACCAGGTATTCGCCTCGGCGATCGAATCGTTCCTGGAGCGGCACCAGCTCTGATCAGGCCTTCCGCTTGACTGATGCCGCGCTCACCCAACAGCAGCTCGGTGAGGGCTTCGTCGAGGGGGACGTTTCGGTACGAACCCACGTGCCGCTACAGCAGGCCTGCATGCATTCTTCATGCTAGTATCATGAAGTGGGCACACTTCAGATCCGCAACCTGCCGGACGATCTTCACGCTCAGCTGAGCGAGCGCTCCGCCAAGCTGCATATGTCCATGTCCGAGTACGTCACCAAGCTCCTGCGCGACGACATGAGTCGTCCATTGTTCGACGACTGGGCCGCGACTATCCGCAGCGAAGGACCAGGACGCGGTATCGACGTCGTGGGCGCCCTGGACGCGGTACGCGACGAATATGATGCCGGCGATAGATGAGGCGAGTCGTCGACGCAAGCGCGTTGGTCGACGCCGTGCTGCCGTCCGTACGGCAGGCTGCCGCCCTTCGATCAATGTCGGGCTATGAGCTCTGGGCCCCGACAATTCTGGACATGGAAGCGTTGTCGGCGATCTGGCGACTCCAGCGGACATCGCAAATCAGTTCCGCGGAGGCCGAGCGCGCGGTCAAAGCGGTGTGGACAGCTCCGATCCGCCGTGCCGAGAGTGTTCAAATATCCAGCACCGCATGGGATCTAAGGATGTCATTGCGTATCTCTGATGCGTTCTATGTCGCCACCGCCAGATTCTTTGATGCTGACCTCATCACCTCTGATGCGCGACTATCCCGGTCACCCGACATTGGAGTTCCGATTGTGGTGCTGCCGCAATGAGTTACATATCGCAGCTCAGCCGAACTCGGCCCGCACCGCCTCGGTGTGCTCCCCCAATGCGGGCACCGAACCAGACCGCGCTTCCCAATCCCTCGCCAGGGCAGGGTGTTTCAGCGCCGGTACCGGGCCCGACGGGGTGCCGATGTCCCGCCAGCGGCCACGTTCGGCGAGTTGCGGGTGCCGCGCCAGGTCGGCGACGTTGTTGAGACGCGCATTGCCGATGCCTGCCTCGTCGGCGAGCTTCTGGATGTCGGCGAGATTCCGCTGCGCGCACCACCGCCCGACCACCGCATCCAGCGCGGCGCGTTCGCGGACGCGATCGTCGTTGTGGGCGTAGCGCGGATCGTCGGCGATCTCGGGACGGCCGATCATGGTTGCGAGCCTGGCCCATTCGCGGTCATTGGTGGTGCCCAGCACCGCAGTCTGACCGTCGGCAGTCTCGTACGCACCATAGGGTGCGATCATTGGCGACCCCATGCCGACCGGTTCGGGTTCGGTACCGCCATGGAGGTAGCCGTTGAGCGCGAAGCCCATCATCTCGGCGACTGTGTCGAGCATGGCGATCGGGATGACGGTGCCGCGACCGGTCTTCTCGCGGTCGTACAGCGCCGCGAGGATCGACGAGTATGCGTACAACGCGGTGCCGATATCGGCCGCAGGGATACCGGGCTTGGCCGGGTGCCCCGGTGTTCCGGTGATGGCGCACGAGCCGCCTTCGGACTGGATCAGCAGGTCGTAAGCTCGCTTGTGGTCCAGCGGGCCACCGGTGCCGTAGCCGGAGATGTCGACGATGATCAGGCGTGGGAATCGTCGCGCCAGTTCATCGGTACCGAGTCCGAGTCGGCCCAGTGCGCCGGGCGCCAGGTTGGACACGATGACGTCGGCGGTCTCCAGAATGCGGTTCAGCACCCGGAGATCAGCCTGCGCCTTGAGGTCGAGGGTGACCGATTCCTTGCCGTGGTTGAGCCACACGAAGTGCGCGGACATCCCGCCGACGACAGTGTCATAGTGCCGTGTGGAGTCACCGAATCCGGGGTTCTCCACCTTGATCACCCGGGCACCGAGGTCGGCGAGGTGGCGGGTGCACAGCGGCGCGGAGATCGCCTGTTCCAGGCCGACGACGGTGATGCCGTCCAGTGGTCTTCTGCGGATAGGGGTTCGTGTACTCATGGGAAGTTCGGCTCCCGCTTCTCTCGGTGGGAGGCCACACCTTCGATAACTTCGGGCCCCCCGAACCCGTAGAACTCGAGACCCCACGAGGCGTCGAAGAGCGGCATCGCCTGCCGGTACCAGTTGTTCAGAGAATGCTTGGTCAGTTGCAGCGCGCTGCGCGCACCGCGAGCGAGCTTCTCGGCGATCTCCATCGCCCGGTCCTGCACCTGATCGTCGTCGACACACACCGACACCATGCCGATGCGTTCGGCTTCCTCGCCAGTGAGGATCTCGTTGGTAAGCAGGTGATACTTGGCCTTGGCCATGCTCATCATCATCGGCCAGACGATGGCGGCGTGATCACCGGCAGCGACGCCGAGCCGCACGTGGCCGTCGACGATCTTGGCCTTGCGTCCGGCCACCGAGATGTCGGCGAGCACCGCGCAGACCAGGCCGGCGCCGGCGGCGGGGCCATTGATCGCGGAGATAATCGGTTTCGGACATTCGATGATGTTGCGCACCAGGTCCCGTGCCTCCCGCATCACGCGGGTGCGCGAGTTGAAGTCACCGACCATCTCTTCGACGAGATCGAACGAACCGCCCGCGGAGAACGCCTTCTCCCCGGCGCCCCGAATCACCACGACACGGGTGTCGTCGTCCTTGGAGATCGCCTGCCACACGTCGGTGAGGTCGGTGTGCATCTGCGGGCCAACCGCATTGAGATTCGGAGCGTCCAGCACGATCCGCAGCACGCCCTCGCAGGGACGGTCGATCTGCAGGGTGGTGAACTCGTCGTAGCTCTTCATCGAGTTTCCTTGCCGAGTCGGAGGATCAGTGGGGCACGGGGACGCCTGCATGTCCCCAGTCGGCGGCTACATCGTCGACGGACCGCAGACCTGACGGTGGACGCGCCGGTCCGCGAGCCGGGGTTCTACTCAGCCGGGGTGCCGGCGCCGAATGCAACACACCGTCCACAGTGTCATACATGTTGCGTGCCTGGTTGTGCGGCGACACGGCAGCCTCGTCGAAGGTCAGCACCGGGGTCACGCAGGAGTCGGTGCCCTCGTAGATGCCCGCCCACTCGTCGCGGGGGTGCTGTTTGATGGCGTCGGCGATCAGTTCACGCAGTCGGTTCCAGCCGCGGCGATCGTTCTGCTCGGGCCAGTCCGACGTGTCGACGCCGAGCCGGGAGATGAACTCGCGGTAGAAGTCCGGCTCGAGGGCGCCGACCGCGAGGTAGCCGCCGTCGGCGCACCGGTAGGTGTCATAGAACGGGGCGCCGGAATCCAGGAAGTTGGTGCCCGGATCGTCGGAGTAGAGACCCGCGGCCCGCAGACCCTGCAGCTTGGCGGTCAGCAGCGCGACGCCATCGATCATGGCGGCGTCGATCACCTGCCCCTGTCCGGAGGTCTTGGCTTCGACCAACGCACAGGCGATTCCGAAGGCGGCGGTCATGCCGCCACCGGCGTAGTCGCCGAGCAGATTGATCGGCGGGCGAGGCGCCTCACCGTGGCGCGCCATCGCATGCAGCGCACCGGTCTGCGCCACATAGTTGATGTCGTGCCCGGCGTCGTGCGCCAGCGGACCGGTCTGACCGTAGCCGGTCATCCGAACGTAGATGAGCCGAGAGTTGTGCTCACTCATCACCTCCGGGCCAAGCCCGAGTCGTTCCACCACGCCGGGTCGATAGCCTTCGATGAACACGTCGGCCGCGGTGGCCAGATCGATGACTCGTTCGACACCGGCCGGGTCCTTGAGATCGACGGCGATGGACTCGACATGGCGGTTCACCGGATCGGCGTCATCACGCAGGGCGTCGGTCTGGCTCAGCGCCCGGGCGCTGCGATGCGGTGGCCGGATGACACGAACCACGTGGGCACCCATGTCGGCCAACAGCATCGAGACGTAAGGCACCGGACCCATGCCGGCGAGGACGAGCACGCGCACTCCGTGCAGTGGTCCGGTCATGATATGTCTCCTGGAGGTGGGTGGGTGCCCGGCGCCCCCTGGAGGCAGCAGGACGCCGGGCAGTCTGGTGGTTGAATCAGTACGAACGGGGCAGGCCGAGGACCTGCTGAGAGATGTAGTTGCGCACCATCTCCTGCGAGAACGGGGCGTTGCGCAACAGGCGCACCTCACGCCACAAGCGCTCGATGTGATACTCCCTGGCATAGGCGTAGCCGCCGAGTGTGGAGAACGCGCGGTCACACGCTTCGAACCCGGCCTCGGCTCCCAGATACTTCGCGGCGGCCGCTTCGTGGCCGCAATCCTTGTTCTCGTCGAACAGTTTTGCGGCGTGCATGGCCATCTGCTCGGCGGCCTCGAGACGAATCCACGAGTCGGCCAACGGATGTGCGACAGCCTGGTTCTGGCCGATCGGGCGGTCGAACACGACGCGGTTCTTGGCGTACTCAGTGCCGATCTCCAGGGCTGCGCGGCCCAGGCCGACGCCTTCCATCGCGACGACGATGCGCTCCGGGTTGAGGCCGTCGATGATGTAGTAGAAGCCCTTGCCGACCTCGCCCACCACGTCCTCGTCGGCCACAAAGAGGTTGTCGATGAACAGCTCGTTGGTGTCGATCGCGGCGCGGCCGAGCTTGTCGATCTCGCGTACGGTGACGTGCTCGCGGTCCATCTCGGCGAAGAAAATGGTCATGCCGCTCAGCGGCTTAGCGTTGTCACGCGGCGACGTCCGGGCCAGCAGCAGGATGCGGTGGGCGTTCTGCGCGTTGGTGATGAACACCTTCTGCCCGTTGATGACCCAGCCGCCGTCGACCTTGGTGGCCTTGGTCTTGATGCGCGAGGTATCGACGCCCGCAGTCGGTTCGGTGATACCGAAGGCTGTCAGCATCTCGCCCGAGGCCAGCTTGGGCAGATACTTCTTCTTCATCTCCTCCGAGCCGTACCGCACGATGGGAGCCGGCGGGAAGACGTAGAAGTGTATGGCCGAGCCGCCGCTCATACCGCCGCCCGAAGCGGAGATCTCACCCATCATGACCGCGGCCTCCTGCAGGCCGAGCCCGATGCCGCCGTACTCTTCGGGGATCATCGCGCCCAGCCAGCCACCGTCGGCGAAGGCCTTCACGAAATCCCACGGATACTTGTGGTTCTTGTCGCAGTCGAGCCAGTAGTCGTAGTCGAACTTACGGGCCAGTTCCCTCGTGGTGTTGCGGATCAGGTCCAGGTCGGGGGCATCGACGCGGTCGTCGGTGGTGGTCATGGGTCTCTCCTCAATTCGATTGGGTCGGGATGTCTTCGAGTGGGGTGGCCGGATCGAGTGACGACATGTCGCCGGCCGACTGCCCGAGGTAACGGGCGCGGATCGCGCGTCGCATGATCTTGCCGTTCTTGGTTTTCGGCAGGGTCGGCACCACCACGACCGCGGGCGCAAAGGATTTGCCCGCGTTGGCCGCTGCCGTGGCCTCCAGGTCGGCGTGCTCGGCGGCGGACTTGAGCACCACGAATCCGACTGCACGTTGGCCGCGCATCTCGTCGGGTACTCCGATGACGGCCACCTCGGCGACCCGCGGATCACGCAGCACCGCGGTTTCGATCTCGGCGGGGCCGACGCGCCGTCCGGACAGCTTGAGCGTGTCGTCGGACCGTCCGTGGATGCGCCACATGCCCTCGACGTCCACGCTGGCAAGGTCGCCGTGAATCCACACCCCGTCGAACCGCTGCCAGTAGGTGGCCAGGTAGCGGTCGTGGTCACCCCAGAAGCTATGTGTCATCCCGGGGAAGGTGTTGCGGACGGCCAGTTCGCCGATCTCGCCGACGATTGCGTTGCCGTCATCGTCGAGCACCGCGGTGTCAATGCCGGGCAGTGGGCCGTTGAAGGCTGCGGCCGCCGCCGGGAAGCACGGGTACCCGACCAGGAGTCCGCCACCCACTTCGGTGCCGCCGCTGTAGTTGATGATCGCGCGGCGCTTGCCGCCGAAGTCGTCGAACAGCCACCACCAGGTGGGGTCGTCCCAGGCTTCGCCGGTGGAGACAAAGGATTTCAGTGTCGGGACGTCGACGATGGCCTCGTCGCCGGCCGCGCGCAGCGCGCGGGCCGCGGTGGGTGCGATTCCCTGGACGGTGACGCCATTGCGGTTGACCACATCCCACATGCGGGTCGGCGACGGATAGGTCGGCAAACCCTCGATCATCACAATCGTCGCGCCGAGCTGCAGCGGTCCGGTCATCAGCATCGGGCCGACGAGCCAGCCGAGGTCGGTGATCCAGCAGACCACGTCATCGTCGTGCACGTCGAATCCGTAGGCGAAGTCGATGGCCGTCTTGAGCGCGAATCCCCCGTGTGAGTGGACGATTCCCTTGGGACGCCCGGTGGTGCCGGAGGTGTAGACGATGCACAGCGGGTCGTTGGCGTCGGTCGCCACCGTCTCCTCCGGCGCCGGGTTGGCGGGCAGTTCGTCGTAGTAGACGTCACGGCCGGACTGCATCGGGACGTCGGCGCCGAGATGCCGGATGACGACGACCGACCGTACCGACGGTGAATCGGCTACGGCCGCATCGGCGGTGGACTTCATGTCGATCTGCTTGCCACGACGAGTCGTGCCGTCGGCGGTGATCAGCGCGACCGCATCCGAGTCCTGCAGCCGGGTGGCCAGGGCGTCGGCCGCGTAGCCGCTGAACGTCGGCACGGCGATCGCGCCGAGCTGAGCGATGGCGAGGAACGCGACCACGGCTTCGGGGACGACCGGCATGAACAGCGCCACGCGGTCACCGCGGCCGACACCGAGTCCGGCGAGGTTGGCGGCGAAACGCCGCACCTGCGTGTCGAGTTCGGCGAAGGTCAGCGTGCGTCGCTGGCCGCTGTCGCCCTCGTAGACCACCGCGGTCTTGTCGGCGTATGTGCCGGTGGCGTGGCGGTGCGCGCACAGCGTGGCGACGTTGATCTGACCACCGATGAACCACTGCGGGAACTCCTTGCCGGCGGACTCATCGAGCGCCGCAGTGAAATCGGTGCCGAACTCTACGTCGAGATCCGCTGCGGCAGCAAGCCAGAACCATTCCGGGTCGGCGATCGCCTTCCGGTTCAGCTCTTCAAATCCCGCGCGGTCGTCGGCGAAGCCCCACTTGCGCAGTGCGGCCAGCAGTCGGCTGCGTTGCTTGACCGATTCGTCTGGGGTCCAGGCGATGTCGGTGGATAACACCTGGGTGTCTGCCATCTCGGAATCACTCCACTCGTTGCGGTCGGGGGCCGGTCAGGCCGGCTGTGCCTGCGCCAGGCTGGATTTCTTGATCATCAGGCCGACGCGGGTGGTGTCGCAGACGACCTCGTCGCGCTGGTTGATGCCCTGGTGGCGGAAGGTGACGATGCCGGAGTCGTCGCGGCTCTTGGATTCGCGGACGGCGACGATCTCGGTGCGCACGCGGATGGTGTCGCCGTGGAACACCGGCTTGGGGAACTTGGTCTCTTGGAAGCCCAGGTTGCCCAGGGTGGTTCCGTAGGTGGTCTCGTGCATCGAGATGCCACAGACCAAGCCGTGGACGAACAGGCTGTTCATCAGGCGCTGCCCGTGGATGGAGTTCTTGGAGTACTCGGCATCCAGGTGCAGCGGCGCCATGTTGAGGGTCATCGTCGAGAACAGCACGTTGTCGGTCTCGGTGACGGTGCGACGCACTTCGTGCTCAATGACCTGACCGGGTTCGAACTCTTCGAAATACAGACCGGGCATGATGGGTGTTCCTTCCTGAAAATATAGTGTTTTCTTGGTTCCGCTGGTGGTCTCGATGCGGCGCCTCGCTAGCGCTCGGAGCCTTACTCGACCAACGGGTGTGTGGTCTCGATGCGCTCCCTCGCTAGCGCTCGGTCACTTACTCGACCAGCGGGAGTCGCGGCTTCGGCTGGCGGAGTGCCCTTCTCGCTGATCGAGTAAGCGAGGAGCTTGCGACGAGCGCATCGAGATCCGCCCGCAGCCTCTACGCGTTAGCGCCCACCGCGTCCGCCAGCGCGATGACTCCCTCAGCGGTCTTCACATGCGCAATGTCGATGTGCTGACCCTCGAAATCGACTGCGGCGCTACCCTTCGCCTCGGCCTCACGGAAGGCGTCGATCATCCGGCGGTAGCGGTCGACCAGTTGAGGTTCGGGGGTGAAGACCTCGTTGGAGATGGCGATGTGCGAGGGGTGGATGCACACCATGCCGCGGTAGCCGAGCTGCCGGTTGTCCAGGCAGAACTGCCGCATGCCGTCGAGGTCCTTGATGTCCTGCCACACACCGGCGACGGGGTGGTGCAGACCGGCGGCGCGGGCGGCAAGCACGAGTCGGCTGCGCAGGTACAGGGTCTCAAGCCCGCCGGGGGTGAACTCGAAGCCGAGTTCGCGGCCGACGTCGGCGCTGGGACCGGTGGCCCCGAGAAGACTCGAGACACGCGGGCTGGCGGCGGCGATCTCTTCGCAGTGCGCCATCGACACGGCGGTCTCGTAGCTGACGATCAGGCCGACGGTGCCGGGCTCGAGGCCGCGCACCTCTTCGAGGTGGGTGACCACTGCGTCAATGCGGACGATCTCCTCGGCGTCGAAGACCTTGGGCAGGAACAGCCCTGCCAGTCCGGGGCGGACGACGGTCTCGAGGTCTTGGGCCTGGATGCCGCTGCTCTTGCTGTTGGGCCGGACCCACACGTCGGCGCGGATGCCGTCGTTGCGCAGGCGGTCGATGGTGGCTGCCACGGTGACGCGTGCCTCGTCCTTGTCGGCAACGGGTACCGAGTCCTCGAGGTCGAGGATCACCGCGTCGGCACCCGACGCGATGCCCTTGTCGGCCCAGCTGGGTTTGTGGCCGGGGACGAACAACATGGAACGGTAGGGATTCACAGTTTCTCCTTCGTGGAAATGGTCAGATCACGCTGTGTGAGAAAGGCCTCGGCGGGATCAGGATTGCGAGCTGTCGTCGTCGAGCACACCCGATGCGACGAGTTCGTCGATGGTCTCCTCGGAGTACACCTCGCGTGCGACGGCACGGCTGTCCGCGCCGACCCGCGGTGCGCGCGGATTACGCTCGGGCCGTTCCCCGTCGAAGCGCCACGGCGGCCGCATCAGCGCCAGTCCGTCGGGCTGGATGTCGGCCAACTCGAGCCATTTCACCTGTTCGCTCTCGATGTAGCCGGTGACGGTGAGTACCGGGGCGAATGGCACGTCGTGTTCGGTGAGTCGCTTCTCCCACTCCGCGTACGAGCGGGTGGCGAACTCGGCCTCGACGATCTTGACCAGTTCGAAGTAGTTGGCCTCGCGTGGCCGGTAGATCGCGAAGCGCGGGTCCTCGGTCAGGTCGGGCCGCTCCATCGCGGCACACAGGGCGTGCCAGAACTTCTGCGACGACGACAGGTGCACGGCCATGAACTCGCCGGTGGAGGTCTCCACACAGAAGTTCTGCGCCTGCGGGTGCCGGCTCTGCCGGTCGGGGTCCTTGCCGAGTTCGAAGGCCTGGGTGATCGAGTCGGTGGTCAGCGCGCTGACCGCCTCCATGATCGAGGTCTGCACGTGCTGGCTCTCGCCGGTCTTCAGGCGTCCGACGAGAGCCGCGAGTACGCCCGTGGCGGTCGAGAGCCCAGTCACCAAATCGGCGGACAGACCACCGGCGAGCTGGGGATGGCCGGCGTCGCCGAAGATCGAGTACAGGCCGCCGAAGGCGTGGCCGATCGTGTCGTAAGCGGGACGGTTGGCCAGCGGACCACCCTCGCCGAAGCCGGTGACCGAGCCGTAGACGACGTCGGGGCGCAGTGCGCGGCAGTCCTCCAGGCCCAGGCCGAGTGCGTCGGCCTTGCCGGGACGCAGATTCTCCAGCACCACGTCGAAATGCGGGATCAACGCTTTGACCAAGGCGACGCCCTCGGGCTTCTTCAGGTCGACCGCGAGGCTGCGCTTACCGGCGTTGTACTGCCGGAAGTACGGGCTCTGGTCGTTCTGCAGCCGGCGGAAGTCCTCGCCCACCTCGGGCTTCTCCACCTTGACGACCTCGGCTCCCAGCGAGCAGAGCATCGAGGTGCCGAACGGGAGTGCGATATATCCGCCGATCTCGAGGATTCGAATCCCGTCGAGGGGTTTGTGCTGCATGTCCGCTCCTGTGTCTGGTATGACCTCGGTCACCAAAGAATATATTATCCATAATTGAAAGACAAGGGTGTGGGGCGAATCTCTTCGCCCCACACCTGCCTATCCGGCCACGAGCAACGCCACCAGATCCGCAGCCTTCACCGACGGATCGGTGTTCTTGATCGCCGCCAGCAACGCCTCGGTCTGCGCCGCCCCGAGGTTGGTCGTGGTGAGGTCACGGAACTTGGCGTCCGAATCCGCCTGCGACATCGGGTTGGGTGCCGATCCGACGGAGTCCTCGACGAAGATATGTTCGGTGGAGCCGTCGGTGAAGGTCGCGGTGATGTCAGCGACCATCTTCGTCGGATACTTCTTGTCGAGTTCGGCGTCGACGTGAATCCGCAGCCGTTGCGCCAGTTGGGCCACCTCACCGTCGGGACCCAGATCCAGGGTGCCGGCCATGTACTGCCGATGGGTCTCGTAGCCGTTGCCCTTGCCCAGCGTCGACAGCGCGAACTGGAACGGCAGACTGTACTGCAGGTGCTCGATCTGTTGCGGCGCATACGCATTGACGTTGCTGTTGCCGACGACGACGTCGCCGCTCTCCCGGATCCCGAGGTCGACGTGGTAGATATCGGCGGCCCGGTCGGTGAGTTGGCGTGCGCCGTCGATGAAGGCGTGGTTGAAACCGCAGCAGCAATACGGCTTGAACAGTGGATCGGCAATCTCGTACGGCCTCGTCAGGGAAAACCGCTCGGCGTCTTCGTCGTTCAGGTCCTTGACGACGAAGGTCTGGAAGAAGCCCTTGGCGCCGGACAGGAATCGGGTCGGTCCGGTGATGCCGGCCTCGGCCATCTCCGCGGCACGGATGCCGTTGCGGGCACCGATGCCCGAGTGCACGCGCTTGATCGAACCACCCGACGAGGTGTACTCGGTGGTGCCGGCGCAGTGGCTGAACGCGATGGCGAGAGCGTTCAGAGTGGTCGGCAGGTCGAAGCCGCGCATCTTCGCCACCACCGCGGCGGTGCCGAACGGGGAGAGCACGGCGTGCGGATGGAAGCCTCGGCGCAGCAGATCCGGAGAGGCGAGGCTGCCGATGCGGGTGTAGACCTCATACCCGGCGACGATGCCCTCGATCACGTCGGCCATGGTGGCGCCCATCTCTTCGCCGACCGCGAGTGCCGCCGAGATCACCGCGCTCCCAGGGTGACTCAGGCTGGCCGCGTGCGCGTCGTCGTACTCGAAGCTGTGACCGAAGGTGGCGTTGACGAACGCGGCGTCGCCGGCGCTCATCGCCTCCCCGGATAGCGCGACCCGAGCGGTGCCGGGCGCATGGGTGCGGCGGGTCAGGTCGACGACGGCCTGGCTCCACGGCAGGGTGGCGCAGCCGACCTGCAGGCCGAGCTGATCCTGCATGAGGCGACGGGTGCCCTCGAGCGCCTTGGGAGTGAGCTGGTCGTAGTCGAGGTCGACGACCAGCCGGGCGACGGATTCTTCGATGGAGGTCATGAAAGGTCTTCTCCTTTAGACGAGTCAAGAAAGCTTCGCCAGCAGATCAGCCGGCAGTCCGTACGACTTGAGTTCGACGTAGGCGTCGAAGCCCTCGAGTCCGGCTTCGCGACCGATGCCGCTGTGCTTGAAGCCACCGATCGGCGCGTGGAAGCCGACCCCACTGCCGTTCAATTCGACGGTGCCGGTGCGGATGTTGCGGGCGAACGCGAGAGCGTGTTCGGGGTCTGCGGTGAACACCGAACCATTGAGCCCATACTCGGAGTTGTTGGCGATGTCGATCGCCTCGTTCTCGTCGCCGAAGGTGTGCACGGTCAGCACCGGACCGAAGACCTCCTCCTGCGCGATCTTCGCGTTCGGGTCGACGTCCGCGAAGATCGTCGGCTCCACGTAGAAGCCGCGGTCCAGGCCATCCGGACGTCCGCCACCCACCAGGAGTTTCAGCCCCGCGGCCTTGGCGTCATTGACATAGCCCTCGACACGATCACGCTGCACCGCACTCGCCACCGGACCGATCTCGGTGGCCGGGTCGAACGGATCACCCACCGGCATCGAATGAACCATGTCGACGAGACGGTCGAGCAGTTCATCTCGGCGCGAGGCCGCGACCACGATGCGGGTCTTGTTGCTGCACACCTGACCGGTGTTGCGCAGCGAGAGTGCCCGGATCGACGGGATCGCCAGGTCGAGGTCGGCGTTATCGAGCAACACCGCCGCCGACTTGCCACCCAGCTCCAAGGTGCACCGTCGCAGGTCCTCGCCGCAGATCGCGCCGATGCGGCGGCCGGCAGCGGTGGAACCGGTGAACGACACCTTGTCGACGCCACGGTGGCGAACCAGGTACTCGCTGACGTCGCGGTCGGCGGGCACCACGTTGACCACACCGTCGGGCAGCCCGACCTCGGCGAGCAGGTCGGCGAGGAAGTAGGCGTCCAGCGGAGTCTGCGGGGTCGGCTTCACGATCATCGTGCAGCCAGCCAGCAGTGCCGGCGCCAGCTTGATCATGGTGATCAGCAGCGGTGCGTTCCACGGCACGATGGCCGCGACCACCCCGACCGGCTCCCGAGTGACCAGAGCGTTGCCGGTGACCGACTGCCGGATGTCCTGCCACGGGTACTGCGGGGCGAGCTCGATGAAGCTGTCGAGCAGCATGCGCGGACCGATCGACTGCATCTTGGTCGACAGCGTGATGGGGCAACCCATTTCGGCGCTCACCAGTTCGGCGGCGATGTCCTGTTTCTCCTCGAGTTTCGCACTGAGTCTGCGCAGCACAGCGATTCGCTCGTCCAGCGACATCCGCGGCCACGGCCCGTGGTCGAATGCGGCACGCGCCGCGGCGACCGCCTTGTCGATGTCGGCGGTGGTGCCCTGCGGCACCCTCGCGATGACTTCCTCGGTCGACGGTGAGATCACCGCGAAGGTCTCGGCGGACTCGGGGTCCACCCATATTCCACCGATGAACAGCTTGTCGAAGTTGCCTTGCCACACCATGACGTTCTCCTTGCCACACAGATAACTCAGCGTCGCTATCCCAGCGCCGCGATTCGTCAGAACTCGATAACGGCCTTGCCGCGCGTCTGCTTGTCGAATTCCTTGTAGGCCTCTTCCGCGTCTTCGATGTTCCAGCGGTCGGTGAACACTGCGTCGACGTCGATGTCGTGCGCGGCGACGAAGCGGGCGCACTCCCCCATCCCCACGTTGGAGAAGGTGTAGGACCCGATGATCGAGATCTGCTTGATCACGATGTCGGGCGACACGTCGAGGTCGATGTTGCCGCCGAGGCCGACGAGCGCGATCCGACCCCAGACGCCGAGAGCGCGGGTGGCCGCGGCGCGGGCGACGGGTGCGCCGGAGGTCTCGATGGCCACCGATGCCCCTTTGCCGCCGGTGATCTCGCGGATCGCCTCGATGGGATCGGTGCTGCTGGAGTCGATGACGTGGTGCGCGCCGAGCCCCTTGGCGGCGGCCACGCGGTCGGCGGCGATGTCGACGGCGATCACCTCGGCACCCATGGCCTTGGCGAACTGGATCGTCGACTGCCCGATGGGACCGAGGCCGAACACGGCGACGGTGTCGCGGCCGGTCACGTCGGCGCGCTTGAGCGCGCCGAACGCGGTACCGGTGCCACACGCGATGGCCGCACCCGCCGAAAACGAGATGCCCTCCGGCATGTGGACCAGGGTGCGGGCCGGCACCACCATGTAGGTGGCATGACCGCCGTGCGCGGTGGCGCCGTAGATGGTGGCACCCTGTTCACACATCTGCGTCCAGCCGGTGCGGCAGAGGTCGCAGTAGCCGCAGCCGTCGTAGTGGAAGACCATGACGCGGTCGCCCGGCGTGAAGCTCTGCGGGTTGACGTTCGAGCCGATCTCGGCCACCACACCGCACGGCTCGTGGCCGGCGATGATCGCCGGGTTCTCGTCCATACCGCGGGAGGCGAAGTCCTTGAAGCCCAACGCCTTCAGCGCCGCTCCCGGCGGATCACGATAGAACTTCAGGTCGCTGCCGCACAGACCAGACGCCTTGATCTCGATGACCACATCGTCGGGTCCGGGTGTGGGATCGGGGAAATCGGTGACCTCGAGTTCACGGTCGCCCTTGAAGACCACTCCGCGCATTGCTCTGCTCCTCCTGCCGTGCCCGCGCTCAGCGCGTGCCGCTCACCATGGTCGCGACGAGCGTGACCGGATTCTCGGTGCGGTTGCTCCAGATGTGCTTGACGCCGCGGGTGACGAAGGTGTCGCCCGGCTTCAGCAACGTCTCGCCGGTCTCGGTGACCGCATACAGTTCACCCTCGATGATGGTGACCACGTCGACGGTGTCGGTCTCGTGCCACACCGCGGCCGCTTCCTCACCGGCGCCGCCGTGGGAGTCACCGCCATGGAAGGCGTCGAGCGACGCGGCATATGCCTCGGCGTCAAACTCGCTGTCCGGCGGGAACACCGCGATCCGGACCACGAGGCCACCGTTGGGCGGATCGAGGACGGGCTCGGTGCCGACGGTCGACTCGCTGTTGACCTTGGCGGGCAGGCTGTCGATCTGCCACAGCTCGTTCACGGTGAAACCCGGCTGCGCGGTACGGACAACGCTGTCGGAATCGGAGACGATGGTCGACTTGCCGTCCGCGTCGAGACCGGAGACGACGATGCGCGACTGGACGCTGAGGTGCTCTCCACTCATGACATTCCTGCTTTCGGGAGTTGAGGGTGATCGATGCTGATCAGAAGGCTTTGTATGACTGCCATCACATTACTTAATATATTATGCGGAGTCAATGGATAGCACGGGACTGCTGTGACCTGCAGTCTCAGGCAGAGAGGATGCGGACCGTCGACGCCGCGGATGGTGCGTCGAGCATAGGTTTCAGCGCGCCCGGCTGATTGTGGTACTTCGCTTTATAGGCCTCGGCTACCCGGTCGTTGAGTTGGGAGTCGGTCACCTTCTCCAGGATCGCATCGGATTCCATGTCGCCGACCTGAACGCGCGCGGTGCCGGCGGTCGCATGGCGATACCACGCGCCATCGGCACCATAGGCAGAGCGGATGTAGAGGTCGTCGTCGACACGAACCACCCAGATGGGCGTCCATTTACGGAGCGAACCGTCCTGGCGGTAACTGGTGATATGCAGTTCTTCGCTGCCGCCGATGCGGTCGAGTTGTTGTGTGTTCCAGGTCATACGATGAGGCTAGCCACGCCGGCTCAGGTTAGGGAGTTGCTGCCAGTAACCCTCATTCGACCCAGGTGACCACTTGCTCCAGCGGTGCGCGCGACGTGCGGTAGCTGTTCGCCGGGTGGGCTTCGTCGGCGTAGCCAAAGGAGATGCCCACCAACACTTTACGGTCGTCGGGGATACCGAAGTACTCGCGGAAGAAGTCGGATTGCCCGGCAAGTGCGGCCTGCGGGATGGTCGCGATGCCCAGGCTGCGGGCGACGAGCAGGAAGGTGGCGACGTACAGGCCGGCATCGACGGCGCCGTAGGTGCCCTGCTCGGCATCGGTGGTGATGAGGGCGACGTGCGGGGCGCCGAAGAAGCGGAAGTTCTCGAAGGCCTGCCGCGCCGACGCCTCGCGGTCGCCGCGCGCCACGCCGACCGCCTCGTAGAGCTGCCAACCGCTCTCCCGGCGACGGTCACGGTAGACCCCCGTGTACTCCGCGGGCGCGGGGAAGTCGAAGGACTGGCCCGGATGGCTGCGCACGTGCTCACCGAGCGCGGTGCGTAGCCGTTCGGTGGCATCGCCGGAGGTCACGACGACCTGCCACGGCTGGGTGTTGCACCAGGAGGCCGATCGTTGTGCCGTGTTCAGGAGTCGTTCGATGAGATCACGAGGAACGTCGCGGGACTCGAAGGCGCGGCAACTCCACCGCTCGTCGAGGAGTTGACTGAGCACATCGGCGGCGGGATCCACCGCGGACGACAGGGTGGTTTCGTTGGTTGCGGCCATTCCAAAATAATACATAGTGCATTATCGTGCGTCCAGGGCGTGTCTAAGCTTGACGGGAGCAGGGTGAATGCGATGACAGCGCGCAATGAATCGATGATAGATCGCGTGATCGAGGTGCTTGAGGCTCTCAAGAACGCCGGCACCCCCATGACCGCATCCGGGATCGCGCGCAGCACGGGCATCCCGATGCCGTCGACCCACCGCATCGTCAACGAACTGGTTCGCACCAGAATTCTGGAGCGCGACAAGGATTTCACGCTGCGCATCGGGATGCGCCTGTGGGAGATCGCGGCACGCTCGACACCAGTGTTGAACCTCCGCGACATCGCACTTCCGTATATGGAGGACCTGCTGGCCGTGGTCGGCGAGCCGACGTTGCTGTCGGTTCTCGACCGTAACGACGTGGTGAATGTCGAGACCTTGACGCCGCGACGGCCCAGCGCCACCAACGTGACCCAACCCGGGGTCCGGCTGCCGGCACTGGCGTCATCCCCCGGGATCGTCCTGACCGCCTTCGCCCCACCCGATGTCCGCGCCCAGATCCTGGAGACCTGCAAGGTCACCCTATTCACGGTGCACACGGTGGTCGACCGCGGTGAACTGCGACGCATCGTCGATGACGCCCGCCGCGTCGGCCACGCAGTCCTCCCGCGCTGGATGTACCTGGATTCCACCGGGGTCGCGGTGCCCATCCTCCGCGAGGACGGCACCGCGTTTGCCGCGCTGTCGGTGACCAAGCCCTCTGAGGTGGGTGTGCCGTCGGACCTTCTGCCCGCCATGCACACTACCGCCCGCGGTATCGCGCGCGCCGTGCGGTCGGGTGCTGCACGCCAGGTGACCGACCCCGAGGTGACGCTGCTCAAGCAGCGCCTGCGACACGCGACCGAGGTGAAGTAGCCTTCTCGCTGATCGAGAAACCGGGTGTTGCGGTCGTGACGGATGCCACACCATCGCAGCATGACAGCTTTCACCATCCAGAACTCCGAAGATCCGATGTCGACGCTCTGCCGGATGGCACTGGAGACGACCTACGACGATCTTCCCGACGAGGTGATCACCCATGCCAAGCACACCCTGCTCGACGCCATAGGCGTAATGATCGGGGGGTCGGGGATGGACGGCATCCCGGAGATCGTCGAGCTGGTGAAGGAGAAGGGTGGTATCGAGCAGACTCCGTTGCCCTTCTACGGCGGGCGGGTTCCGGCCGCGGACGCCGCACTCGCCATCGGGCCGATGCCACGCGCCATGGATTGTGGTGATCTCCACGAGGAGGCCGGCCACATCAGCGAGTACATCGTCGCGAGTCTGCTCGCTGCCACGGGACTACGGGAAAGTTTGAGCGGAAAGGACTTTCTTGCCGCTCTGGTGGTCGGACAAGAGATCCTCATCCGGATCGGATCGGCCTACAAGGTCATCAGTACCGCGGTGAAGTCCAACGACTGCGGCGGCCACTACATTTTCGGTGCGGTAGCGGCCGTCGGCAAGCTCATCGGACTATCGGCCGAACAGCTCGAGAACGCCCAGGGCATCGCCCGCACCATGACCCAGCCTCACACCATGGGCATCTACGCTCCGGCCACACTCATGGTCCGCGTCCATCACGGCCTGGTCTGTCAGTCCGCGATCACCGCATGCCTTCTCGCGCAGAAGGGCATCACCGGACCTCGGGAGTCGGTATTGCTGGGCCCCAACGGCTTCCTGCGTACCGCACACTGGGAGACCGACCCTGACGCGCTGACGCGGGGCCTCGGTGAGCACTGGGAGATGACCCGGATCACGACCAAGGGCTACAGCGCGTGCTACTTCTCCCATTCCTCGATCGACGGCATCATCGGGCAGATGCACGATCACGACTTCTCCGCCGACGACATCGCGAGCATCCACATCGAGGTGTCGACGTCGGGGTGGCGAGCGGTCTGCGAGCCGCTGGACCGCAAATGGGATCCCCAGACGGTTCCCGAGTGCCAGTTCAGCCTGCCCTACGCGGTGGCGACGGCCGCCTTCGACCAGCAGGTCTTCCTCGACTCGTACAGCGTGCAATCGCGAGCACGTACCGATGTTCGGGAACTGATGACCCGGATCACCGCCGAAGAGGTGCCGGCCGTGTCGGACTGGGGCGCGCGTGTGCACACCACACTCCGCGATGGCCGGCAGATCGACACCGAACACGTCTATGTGAAGGGCCATCCCGACAACCCGTTCAGCGAGCAGGACTTCATCGACAAGTTCCGCCTGTGCGTCCCCTACTCGGTGTTCCCGGTGAGCATCGATGTCCAGGAATCAATCCTCAAGCACGTCCTCGAACTCGAACACAGCGTCGATGTCGTCGACGACCTACTACTCCCGCTGACCCCCGACCACACCGCCTGACCCTGAGGACCAACCATGAACTCATTCACCACCGCCGACCCAGGCCTGCCATCGCCGCAGTCCCGCATCGGAATCCGAGCCTTCGGCATCGTCATCCTGTGCATGTTCATCAACATGATCGACGGCTTCGACCTGTTCATCATCGGATTCGCACTACCCCACCTCCCGGCTGGTTTCGCCACCGACGGCCAGAAGGGGCTGATCATCAGCCTGGCGTTGGTCGGCATGGCGGTCGGCGCGATCGGGCTCGCGCGGTTCGCCGACGTCGTCGGTCGTCGTGCGGTCGGGCTCGCCGGCATCCTGATCAACATTGTCGGACTGGGTATCTCGGCGCTGTCGGTGAACGCTGAGATGCTCATGGCGGCACGATTCATCACCGGCGTGGGCGTCGGCATGATCAGTGTGGTCATCGTTGTCGTCGCGCAGGAGAGTTCACCGCCGTCGCACCGAAGCCTGTCCACCGGGCTCGTGATGGTCGGGTATCCCTTGGGGACCACGCTCGCCGGGCTGGGAAGCGTGTCCATTGTCGCGTTGGTCGGCGAGAACTGGCACGCCCTGTTCTGGTTGGGTGCAGCTGCTTCGATGATCGCCCTGGTCGCCGCCTATCTCGGCATTCCGGAATCCGCAGCGTTCCGCACACGCACCACCGCACCCGTTGCCGAACCCACCCAGCGAACCGAGACAGCTCCTGCACTGTTGGGCCGCGAACTGTGGGTGCGCACCGTTCTGCTCTGTGTCGGCTACACGATGCTGGCAGCCGCGTTCAACTTCATCGGTACCTGGACTCCGCAGCTGATCACCGATGCCACCGGCGACAAAGGTACCGGCGCGACGGCGGGGCTCATCGTGGGCCTCGGAACCCTCGTCGGCGCCATCACTTTCGCAGTTCTGGGCTTGCGCTACAAGGCGAGCACGATGACCTGGATCTTCTCCTCGGCCACCATAGTGTCGCTGCTCGGCTTCGCGCTGCTGCTCCCCCACGCATCGGCGTACATCTTCGCCGCCGCCCTCGGTGTTGCCGTCTTCGCGGCGATGTGCGGATACACCGCGATGATCCCACTCGCCTATCCGGTTCTGGCGCGCGCCAAGGGCTACGGAACGATGCTCGGCGTGGGTCGCGCCGGTGCGATCGTGGCACCGGCGATCGCCGGATTCGCACTGTCGGTGATCACTCCGAGCCAGCTCTATCTGTTCACGGTCATCCCGCTGGCCGTCGCGGCGGGCACCTCGGCGCTGATGGTGCCCGCGCTTGGTCGGCGGCGTTCCGCAGTGAGCTCAGAACACGTTGTACCGAAATCAGATTCCGTGCCCGTGTTGCCGTAGGTCAACTGCGTGGGCCGCATTCTCCAGCGCGCTGACGGTAACCGTGCCGAAGACGCCGGAGCGGTCGAACATCCGGGCCGTGCCCACCGCGATCCCATCGCACTCCACACGGTCGGTGGCCTCGAGACCGATCTCGAGGCCACTCGGCATTCGTCCGACCGTCATCGTGGCATCGGCGTTCACGTACTCCAGCCCGGCCGTCCCGAGATTCGTGGTGGCACTGGCGAGATCGGCCGCGCACGCCGCCATCTGGAATGGCGTCGGATCGGCATCATCAGTAACGGGGATCGGGAACTGCCACAGCACTTTCTGCCTCACGTCATATGGTGCCTCACGCGGCGGTACCCACCGCTCGGCGCCGCTGCGATACAACCTCTCCGCCTCATCCGGCCGGAGAACGTCACCAGCAGGCGGTTCCGGAACTCGACCCGGCGCCCAGACCGTGCCGCCGGGATTGGTGCCGGCGGCAAGGCACAGCGCGCTTGCCCTCGCGACGGGCCGATCGTCCTGGATGAGCGCGGCGTCGAGCAGACATATCCGTCGACCGAGTCGAACGACGTCGACGCGAACTGCGGACGGCACCATTCGGGCCACCCGGAATAGATCCAGTGTCCAACGGACAGGACGTAATTCGTCACGATCAAGTCCTGCAAGCGTCTGCTCGACGGCCCGCGCCAAAGCGCCACTGGTCGCGATACCCCGCATGTGGTCGGATCCCCAACCGCTCGCGGCAAGCGATTGGGGAATGAATACTTCCCGTCCGTCCTGATCAATGCGATGGAAGAGTGCCGGAGCCCTCACGAACATCCCCTTCGTGCCACGCGATCAGTCGCGCTGTGCGACCACCTCTTGTAGGATAACGGCCGCACTGACCGCACTCGCCCAGCCCGCGTAGAACGCAAGATGTGTCACGACCTCGCTCAGTTCGTCAACTGCCACACCATTGTCGAGCGCGCGTTTCAGATGCGACCGCAGCTGATCCGGCCGGTACGCAGTGATCAACGCGGCGACCGTGACGAGGCTGCGGTCGCGCGGTGACAGCTGCTTCCTCGCCCACATATCGCCGAACAGGACCGCGTCGGTGAGATCGGCAAGTTTGGGCGTGATACCACCGACGAGTTGCTGCGCAGCCGAGGCCTGTTCGGTCATCTGTGCGCCGCCATCATCGTCGACACCACCGTCGCCGGCGCTCCCGACCGATTGTGCCAGGCGTGCACGGTGCCGCGTTGCACAAAGCTGTCCCCGGCACGCAGGAGTGTCTCCGTGGTTTCGAGCACGGCATAGATCTCTCCGGAGACGACAGTCACGACATCGACAGAATCGGTTCGATGCATACCCGGGACTCCGTCGACGTCGCCGGACTCCGGCTGCTCGCCGTATACGTCCGCGATCGCAGCCGAATAAACCGCCGCGTCCATGTCGCTGTTGGGCGCGAACGTGCACATGCGCACCACCAGACCGCCCCGCGGAACATCGACCACCTCGCCGGTCAGCGTATTGTCGGCGCCAACTCGAACCGGCAGCGCTTCGGTCCGCCAGAGATCCATGACCAGTGAGCCGTCCGGGCGCTTCGCCCAGGTCGCGGTGTCACCATCGCTGACCACCGTCGACCGGTGCGCTGCATCGACTCCTGACACCACGACCCGGGCGGTGTGCACGGACTGCTTCTCACTCATCAAGACCTCCTCTGGCGGCGCGTTTCGCATTATACATAATGTATCGCCAGTCATTGATCACCGCCAGTACCGAGGACGACAGCATCTGCAACTGCTGTTCGTCACTCGGCGCCCAGGTGCTCGGACAGGAATGGCGTGATCTCGCTGACCGCGCGGTCGACGTACTTGGGCACGTCGTAGAAGTCCATGTGCGTACCGCCGTCGACAACCACGAGCTTCTTGATGCTGTTCAGCTTCGCGTGCAGTTCCGTTGAGTGCCAGAGTGATCCGGCCTCGCTGCCCGCCACCATGATGACCGGCTGGGTGAACAGGTCCTCGACGAGGTTGAACGCGTCGAAGCCCATGATGCGGGGGATACTCGCTGACAGCAGATACTTGTTCTGCGCGTTCGGGTGCTGGGCCCGCGGAGTCAGGTAGTACTCCGATGCCTGCGCGAGGTCGTACGGGGTGTCGCTGTCCGGCTCGGCCGGCACATATGGTGCGGTCGCCACGTCGGCGCCTTCGGCCTCGGCGGTGCGCTGCTGCGCGACCTGGTCGAGCATCGGCACGGCGGCCGAGTCCGGGTCGAGCCCATACCAGCCCTCGCGCCACGCGGTACCGATGTTCAGTGCACTCACGGTGGCGACGGCGTTGACCCGATGATCGGTCGTCGCGGCGTTGATGGCGTAGCCGCCGCCGGCACAGATGCCGACCACCCCGATCCGGCCGGAATCCACATAGTCCAGTGACTGCAGGTAGTCGACGGCCGCGCGCACGTCCTCGACACGGGCGTACGGATCCTCGAGATGATGGGGTTCGCCGCCGCTCTCGCCCTGGAACGAGGCGTCGAAGGCGAGGGTCACGAAGCCTTCGTCGGCGAACTTGGTCGCGTAGAGGCCCGCGGTTTGCTCTTTCACCCCACCGCCCGGATGAACCGTCACCAACGCGGCATAGCTGCCATTCGCGTTGAAGTCCGCAGGGAGAAAGAGGTTGCCCGCCATGCTGATCGGGCCGTTGGGAAATGAGACTGCATCCACGTCGGTGCTCCTGAGATCGTGTCAGTGTCCGAGGTCTCTCGGCTGCCGACAACCATGTTGCCCATCTCGGGGCGCAGCAGGCAGATGCTGTTCATAGGGGGTACTGGTGGCCCCTGTCTCGCACTGCCCCAACCGCCGGTCGAGTCGCCGACGAGCCGCCAGGCAAGCTCGGAACCTACTCGACCAGCAGATGTTGCCCTTGGCTGGAAACCTATTCGACCGGCGGCGCCGGAGACGGTTTCTCGGTGATCGATAACCTCCCGGCTCATCATTGCCAGCATTATGCATAACATATAATGTGACCTAGGTCGCAGCACTCCCGCGCTGCGCAAGCCATCACACGGCCACTCAACAATCCCCGGAGGAAATGTCGTGACCATGCCCCAGACTCGATCTCGCAGCGGCTTGACCGTTGCGATCCTGTGCTTCTTGACGATCGTCGCCGACGGCTACGACATGGTCATCTACGGCGCCGCACTTCCCAAGATCCTTGACGAACCGAATTGGCAGCTCAGCCACGGCACAGCCGGCCTGATCGGCACGTGGACCCTGGGTGGCCTGATGGTCGGGTTCCTCACGGCCGGCCCGCTCACCGATCGCATCGGGCGTCGCAAGCTCATGCTGATCGGCGTCGCGTGGATCTCGGCAGGTTCACTGCTGTCGGCGGTGTCGCTCAACGTCGAGATGTTCGGTGTCGCGCGATTCCTGACCGGTGTCGGCATCGGCAGCGTTGTACCCTCCGCGGTTGCCTTGACGATGGAGTACGCGCCGAAGAATCGTCGCCAGCTGTACAACGCGTCGATGCTCACCGGCTTCTCCTTCGGCGGCATCATCGCTGCGCTGGCCGCGATGTGGTTGCTGCCGCACCACGACTGGCGCGTGCTGTTCGGACTCGGCATCACGTTCGTCGTCCTTATCCCGATCATGTACTTCCGGCTGCCGGAATCGGTCGGATACCTTGCGGGCCGGGGTCGTGACACGCAGGGCCGTGCGCTCGCCGAGTCATACGGCTTCGACTACGACAGCATCGCCGCTACCGTCCGTGCTGAAGCGGCTTCGAGCACGGATACGCCTGGTCTGCGTCGCCTCTTCCGCCGCCCGCTGGTTGCCCGACTGCTCATCTTCATAGTGATCAGCATCTGCGTCAACGTCGTGGTGTACGGACTCAACACCTGGGCACCTGCCCTGATGCGGGAACAGGGGTACGCGCTCGGCTCGGCGTTGACGTTCATGCTGCTCCTACAAGCAGGTGGGGTGATCGGGGCGGTCGCAGGTTCCTATCTCGCCGACCGGGTCGGCTGCGCACGTGTCGTCGGCTCACTGTTCATCGTCGGGGTGATCTCGCTGCTGGCGTTGAGCAACAAGATGGACACCGGCTGGGTCATGCTCGCGATCCTCGGTGCAGGCATCGGTGGCACCGGCACCAACTCGGTGCTCTACGGCTTCGTTGCCGACAACTTTCCGTCTGCCTTCCGCGGCTCGGCGCTCGGCGTCGTCATGGGTATCGGGCGCATCGGTGCCATGGCCGGGCCGGCCATGGCCGGATTCATTCTCGACGCCGGCCTGGGCGTGCAGTGGAGCTTCTACGCCTTCGCGATCCCGGCGGTCATCGGCGCGGCGCTGGTCGCCGTGGTCCCGCTCCTGACGCGCCAGCAATCCCTCGACCGAGAACCCGAGATGTCGATCGCCTGATCTCGCCATCGCAGCGGACCCGGATGGGGTTACCACCAGACCCTCCCCATCCGGGTCCGCCTGTCCCTAGGCTGTCCACATGCAGATCGCGAAGGACATCAGAGACTTCTTGATGGCCCGGCGCGCCGAGATCACACCCGATCAGGTCGGCCTGCCGCCAGGCGGACGCCGCCGTGTACCCGGCCTCCGCCGCGAAGAGGTGGCCCAGCTCGCCGGAGTGAGCACCGAGTACTACACACAGATCGAACGAGGCCACGTCGACGGCGTCTCCGAGGAGGTACTCGGTGCCATCGTCTCGACGCTGCGACTCACTGACGAGGAGACGTCACACCTCTTCGATCTGGTCCGGGCCGCGACCACGAAGCGTGGTCCGCGTCGATCCCCGGCCCGGGCCGGGCGGAAGGTACCCAGCACGATCCAGGCCCTGATGGACGCGATGATGACGGCCCCCGCGATCGTCATCAACGGTCACCTCGACATCATCGCCGCCAATGCGCTGGGTCGCGCCGTGTACGGACCGCTCTACACGCGAGCCGGCTCTGCACCACCGAACATCGCCCGCTTCACATTTCTGGATCCTCGCGCCGACGAAGTCTTCCCCGACTGGCGACGATCGGCGGACGACGCCGTCGCCTTACTACGCGTGGAGGCCGCGAGATCACCGGACTCTGCAGCGGTGACCGGCCTGATCGGCGAACTGGCCACCAAGAGCGACGAATTTCGAGCCCGCTGGGCCGCACAACGGGTCAAGGCACACCGTCGCGGTACCAAACACTTCATCCATCCCGACGTCGGCGAACTGACGTTGCAGTTCGAGGTTCTCGATCTCACCAGCGCGACGGGACTGGCCATGATCGGTTACACGGCCGAGCCGGGGTCGTCGTCAGAACAATCGCTGCGCCTGTTGTCGAGCCTGACTGCGACCAAGGAAACAGATTCCCTCGTTGCCGATGGTGGTGCGCGACCCGCCGATGGCAAGCGCTGACTGTTCACGACGCATTCGGAAGAATCGACCCCATGGACTCGAAGGACAGCACGCGTTCGACGATGACGCCCGGCCAGGAGTACTACCGTCATGGGCTGCGCCGCATGACCGGCCGCGACATCAATGAACATCACCGAGGCGCCAGTGTTCTCGAACTCTTCTTCGACCTCACCTTCGTCACGGCATTCGCGGTCGCGGGTTCACAACTCGCTCACGGCATCGCCGATGATCACACCGGCACGGCAACAACCGCATTCGCCATCGCCATGCTCGCGATCCTGTGGGCATGGACAAGCTACACGTGGTTCGCATCCGCATTCGACAACGACGACTGGTTGTTCCGAGTTCTGACGCTCGTCCAGATGGCCGGCGTGATCATCCTCGCCATCGGCATTCCGGACATGTTCGCCTCGATCGAAGAGGGCGAACACTTCACCGGGGGCGTGATGGTCGCCGGGTACGTCGTGATGCGCGTGGCTGTGATCGGGCAGTGGTTACGCGTGGCATCGGACGACCGCGATCACCGAGCCCTTGCCCTCGCCAACGTGATCACCGTCGGTGTCGCCCAGTGCGGTTGGGTCGCCTTCATCCTGCTGCCGTTGTCTCTGCCCGCCGCCCTTGTGTTCATCGTGGTCTTCTGGGTGATCGACCTCGCGGGCCCGATCACGGCCGAACAAGTCGGTATCCACCGTGGCAATGGCGGTACACCATGGCACCCCCACCACATCGCCGAACGCTACGGTCTGCTGGCGATCATCGCAATCGGCGAGACCGTGACGGGCACTCTGGCCGCGGCGGATGTCATCTCCGGACAAAGCGGTTGGAGTGTCGACTCGGTCGTCGTGATCGGTGCCGGCATCCTCACCTCGTTCGCCCTGTGGTGGACATATTTCCTTCTGCCGTCCGGGCCGGTCTTGAACATGCACCGCGTCAAGGTCATCCCGTGGGCGTACGGACACTTGATCGTCTTCGCGGCCATCGCCGCGGTCGGTGCGGGACTGCACGTCCTCGGGTACGTCTATGACGACCATTATCACGTGAGCACGGTGACTGCGATCCTTTCCATCAGTGTCCCCGTGCTGATCTTCATGACCGGGGTCTTCCTGATCCATGCCTGGCTGGTCGGTGCTGCGTCCCGGAACCCGGCGCACGTGGTCGCGTTCGCGGCACCGGTGGTCGCAGCGATCCTCGCCGAGGTGGGGTGGCCGCTGTGGGCGTGTCTGTTGGTAGTACTCCTCTCGCCCGTGTCGATCATCGTGTCGTACGAACTCGGCGAGTGGAGTTCACTCGCACGCCAACTCGACCGCGCACTCGACGACTCCAGCGAGGGATGAGCACCTTGATGCCCATCGTCATGGCCGTGGTGCTTGCCCTCATCACATTCTGGTTGCACCGCAGATTGGTCCGCGCCACACGGATGCCTCGTCCCTGGTCGACGATCGCCGACGTCACGCTATTGATCCTCTACGTCCTCGCGATCATCGGTGCCGGCAGCGGCGTCGTGCTCGACCCCTCCTGGGCACGTGCTCCCGCGTTTGCGGGCTGGGTGTGGCTCGGTGTCGTCTTCTACCTGGCCCTCGGGATCATCGTGATCGGTCTCTTGTCGCTGGGCTTGCGCCTGGTGGGGCGAATCCGCGGCTCCGAGAAGCGGGCCGGTGTCGACACGTTGCGCCGCCGCACGATTCAGATCGGCTCGGCGATCGTCGTGGTGGCCTCGGTCGTGACGGTCGGTTACGGGGTCGCTGAGGCCGCCCGGCCGCGGGTCACCCACACCGAGATCCCGCTGGCCCGACTGCCCCAGCAGTTCGACGGCACACGTGTCGCGCTGATCTCCGACCTGCACGTCGGACCGGCGCGCGGACGCGCCTTCACACAGCGCGTCGTTGATGAGGTCAATGAGCAGAAGCCGGACCTCATCGTGATCGCCGGGGATCTCATCGACGGCACTGTCGGATATGTGGCCGATGACCTCGCTCCCCTCGCCGAGCTCTCCGCACCATTGGGGGTGTTCGGTGTCAGCGGCAACCACGAGTTCTACGCCGACGACGGCGGTAAATGGCTCGACGTGTGGGACCGCCTGGGCGTCAAGTCCTTACGGAACGAGCGGGTGGAGGTCAACACGAACGGCGCCACCATCGACGTCGCGGGCGTACATGATCTGACGGCACCCGCCCCGTACGAGCCCGACCTTGATGTGGCGCTGAAAGGCGGCGATCCGAACCGGTTCGTACTGCTGCTCGCTCATGAGCCATTGCAGGCGTTCGACGCCTCCGACGCCGGCGTCGACCTGCAGTTGTCCGGCCATACGCACGGCGGCCAGATGTGGCCGATCCGCTATCTCGTGACGCTGCAACAGCCGACGCTGCAGGGCCTCGACCGGATCGAGAACACCACGATCTACACCACCCGCGGCGTGGGTGCCTGGGGGCCACCGGTCCGCGTGGGTGCACCGCCGGAGATCAGCATCCTGACGTTGACCCGCCCGTAGACACGGTGTCTGGGTAGGCCCTCAGGTGTGGGATTCGCTGCCGAAGACCTCGTCGAGGAATTGGGTCGACGGCGCGGGGACGCTGTCGACCCACCGCCCGGCCAACAGGTCCGATCTGATCTCCTCGACGAGGCGGCGGAACCGCGGCCCACCGTCGAGCGGGTAGCGAACCATCCCCACCTCCTCGCACCGCGCAAGCAGGTGCGCAGCATGCCGCCTGGCCTCGTCGGTTCGGCCGGCCGCCGATAGGCAGACCGCGAGAAGCCGTTCGGCGCGCAGTTTCGCTCGTTCGCGCCCGGTATCGGCGAGTTGATCGACCCATTCTTGCGCCCATCGACACGCGATGTCACGTTTCGCCGCGGCATCGACATCACCGGCTGTATCGGCCTCCGCCAGCAGGAATCGGATCGCAATTCCGGACTCGAGTTGCGCCACGAGCGCGGGAACACCAAGGGTCGGATGCGGCCGGGTGGCGAAATCCACCCGAGGTCGCAAACCGCGTCTGGCGGGGAGTCCTTGGACCGAGTACTCGGCTTCGACGAAGGCCCGTAGCCGCACGGCGTCCAGGCGATCGGCGATGTCAGCCGCGTCGTCAAGAAGTGACGCAGCAGCAATGCGATCTCCACGGATCAACGCAAGACGTGCACCGATGATGAAGCGCGCCTTGATCATGTCGATGACGCCTTCGGTGGCCCCGAGCTTGAAACTCTCGTCGAGTAATCTAATCGACTCGTCCACGCGGCCCCGCTCGTACAGCACGTCCGCCAGCACCGCGCACGCCAGGCGCGCAGCCTGCGATTTGGTGGCCGTCCCTGTCCCGGTGGAGACGCGCAGGGCGTTACGGAAACACTCTTCGGCCCGATCGAGGTCCAGTTCCTCGAAGTAGGCGACCCCATCGAGTGCGTACCCGTACATGACCGCATACGGCCCGGTGTTCTGCTGATGGTGGGGCACCGCCCATTGCTGCCAGCGATGGGCTTCGTCGAAGTCGAAGCGGAATGTGGCATTCATCGTCGCGACATTCGCGATGGCGGAAACAGCGAAGGGCGGCAACGTATCCGACTGTTCAACAACCACCGCGATCATGTCGTCGAGGACCCCGACCTCATCGGAGGTGGCCCGCACACATGCGTCGACCACCTGCGCCTCCAACCGCATCTTGGGCACCGATGCGTCTTCGGCCGGCATGCCCGCCAGCGCCGTGGCCACGCGAGCGAGCGCCGCGTTGGCAAGCTCGTTACGATGCAGGAGAACATTGGCCCACGCCACCAGCAATTGCATGCGTGCACTGGACGTCACGGCGTCGCCCGGCAGCTTGTCCACCATTCCGAGCAAGGTGGCGATGTGCGCGTGCTCGATCAGCGACTGCCCGTGCTTCTCGACGAGTGTCACGGCACGAGCGGTGTCGCCGGATGCCAGCGCGTGATTGACCGCCTCGGCCACCATGCCGTGCTCGGCGAACCACACCGACGCCGTCGAGTGCAGCGCGGCGACCGCGTCCGGCTGGTCGCGTTCGAGCCGGCGACGGAGAAACTCCACGAACAGGGGATGGAAGGAGAACCAGTCGCCGTCCTGATCCACCCTGCGCAGGAACAGATCTCGTGCCTCGACGTCCTCGAGCAGCGCTTGGCTGCGCGACTCGCCGCTCAGTGCTGTCGCCAAGCCGGCGCAGATCCGCTCCGGCAACGACACGGTGAGCAGAAAGTGCAGCACATCGGGTTCGAGTGTGGACAGCACATTCTCGGCCAGAAAGTCGCCGATCGCGTGGTGGCGTCCCGAGATGTGGCTGATCAGTTCCGCGGGCGTGTCCGAACCGCGCAAGGACACCGACGCCAGTTGCAGCGCGGCCACCCAGCCCTCCGTCGAGTTACGCAGGTCGGCCACCTCGTCGTTGCGCAGTTCCAGTCCCGCACAGTCATGCAGGAATGACCGCGCTTCCGCGGCATCGAAACACAAGCCGGCGATGTCGATTTCGACGAGTTCGTCCTGGACGCGCATGCGGCTGATCGGCAGCCCGGATCGCGATCGACTCGTGATGATGAACTGCAGGTGGTGGCAGCCACGCTCGAGGAGAAAGTCCATCGACGCAATCGATGCGGAATTGGTGACCCGATGCCAGTCGTCGACGACGATGGCGAAATGTTCGTGGCGGGCATGGATCTCGTTGATCAACGAGGTCAGCACATACTGTTCGGCCTTCGCGCCATGCTCGTCGACGACGTCGGCGAGGTCACCGACCACCGCCGGATAGGCGCGCCGGATCGCCTCGACCAGGTTGGCGAGAAATCGCGCCAGGTCGTTGTCGTCGTCATCGACCGTCAGCCACCCCACGATGACACCGTTGTCCCGCAGTTCCTCGCCCCACTGCGTGGCCACCGTCGTCTTCCCGTAGCCGGCGGGCGCGTGGATCAGGATGAGCCGACGTTGCCCACCCTCACGCAGAATCTCCATCAGACGCGCGCGCGGCACCTGCGTACGGGGACGCAACGGCGGATGAAACTTGGTCGACGGCGTCGGGGGCGCAGTCGTGATCGAGATCCGCGGACGACGTTCGGAACCGCCGAGGACCGGTGCATCCGAACCCGCCAGCGGCAGCGCCATCTCGTCGACCGCCACACCCAATCGGCGCTGCACCTCGCGCAACTCTTCGCCGTACTCGACGACCGAGATGGGTCGATCGCCCGGCTCACGAGCCATTGCGTGCTCGATCGCCTCCGACAGCGCGTCGGGGAGACCCGCGGTCCGCAGATCAGGCACCGGTTCTGCGGCGACCCGCAGGAAGTGTGCGACCACCTGCTCGCCGCTGCGTCGCTCAAAGGCCGCATGCCCGGTCAGCGCGCAGAACAACGTCGCACCCAATCCATAGATGTCCGAAGCCACCGTCGGCGACGATCCCGTCAACAATTCGGGGGCGGTGAACGCCGGCGAGCCGGTGACCATGTCCGCGTCCGTCTCGAAACCGCCCGAGATACGGGCGATACCGAAATCGGTGAGCTGCGGCTCGCCGTACTCGGTGAGCAAAATGTTGCCCGGCTTCACGTCGCGGTGCAACGTGCCCGAACGGTGCGCCGTCTCCAACGCACCAGCAACCTTGATCCCGAGCCGCAACACGTCCTGCCACGCCAGCGGCCCGAACTTGCGGATGCGGGCATCCAGCGAATCATGTGGGTGATACTGCATGACGATGAACGGGAACCCGCCCGGCGTGGTGCCGACCTCGAGGATATTGACGATGTTCGGGTGGCCGGACAATCGGCCCATCGCGCGCTGCTCGCGTACGAACCGTTCGAGATTCTCTTCGTCGAGGTGATCGGTGAGCACCTTCACCGCCACCGTACGGTCCAATTCCGGCTGCGTACAGCGATACACAGCCCCGAACCCGCCATGACCGATCAGCACCGGATCGGTGAATCCGGCAGCCACGAGATCTCCAGCGATGTCGGGTACGACATCGCGCTGAGTCATCTGCGGATCGTACTCGGCCATGGGGCTGTCCTCGATCGCACGCGACGCGTTTGTCAGTGCATATTCAGCCTATCCCTCATGTCGAGGGGATTCGGTCGATTCAGTTCACCCACGCGACCGATCCAATGATCGATGCGGGCCCGCCGCCGGGTTGGTTCGGGGCAACTTCGATGGATTCACCGAATCGGACATAGCTCGTACTTCGCCCGCAGTCTTGAACCCCACTGTGATGAGGGTTACAGTACAACTGATGTATCAGTTGCATGTCATATGCTTACCTGGTCTTTCACTCGCCTGACCAGGGTGTGGCGTGCCTCGGAATCCCATCCAGCCTCAGGCGGGCATCAGGCTTCGCCACTCTCGTCGATGAAGGAGATGCCCATGGGTGCTGCACCCGCCCTGAAGAAGGGACTCAGCGACAGACAGCTGAGAATGATCGCGATCGGCGGTGTGATCGGTGCCGGCCTGTTCGTCGGTTCCGGCGTGGTGATCCACGAGACCGGCCCCGCAGCATTCATTCCCTATGCTCTCTGCGGATTCCTGGTCATCATGGTGATGCGGATGCTGGCCGAGATGGCCGTCGCCGACCCGTCGACCGGATCCTTTGCCGACTATGCCCGCAACGCGCTGGGCGGGTGGGCCGGATTCTCGGTCGGGTGGCTCTACTGGTACTTCTGGGTGATCATCGTCGGGTTCGAGGCGATCGCCGGCGCAAAGATCATCCAGTACTGGCTCCCCGACATCCCCTTGTGGCTGTGCTCGCTCGTGCTGCTCACCCTGATGACCGCGACCAACTTGTTCTCGGTGTCGTCTTTCGGCGAGTTCGAGTTCTGGTTCGCCGGAATCAAGGTCAGCGCGATCATCGCATTCCTGGCCATCGGCGCAGCGTTTGTATTCGGACTGTGGCCGCACAAATCCATGGACTTCTCGAACCTGACCGCGCACGGCGGTTTTCTCCCGAACGGCGGATTCGCGATCACCGCGGCCATCGTCACCGTCATCTTCTCCATGACCGGCGCAGAGGTGGCAACGATCGCGGCCGCGGAGTCACACGACCCCGAACGTGCCGTGGCGAAGGCGGCCAACTCCGTGATCGCCCGCATCGCGATCTTCTATGTCGGCTCGATCTTCCTGCTGGTCGTCATCGTCCCGTGGAACGACGACAGCCTGGCGGCGTCGCCCTATGTCGCCGCGTTCACCGAGATGGGTCTGCCGTACGCCGACCACATCATGAACGCGGTCGTCCTCACGGCAGTGCTGAGCTGTCTGAACTCGGGGATGTACACCGCATCGCGGATGCTGTTCGTACTCGCCGCCCGCCGAGAGGCGCCGCAGCAGCTCGTCCGGGTCACCCGCCGCGGTGTGCCCGCGGTCGCCATCCTCGCATCGTCGGTGGTCGGCTTCCTCTGCATCATCGCAGCCGCCGTCTCCCCCGACACCGTCTTCACCTTCCTGCTGAACTCCAGCGGCGCGGTGATCCTGTTCGTCTATTGCCTGATCGGGATCTCGCAGGTCATGCTGCGCAGGCGGCATGGGTCCGAACACCTGCGCGTCAAGATGTGGATGTTCCCGGTGCTCTCGCTGTTCACGGTGGGCGCCATCATCGCCATCCTCGCCCAGATGGGCCTCCGAGAAGACTCACGTTCCCAACTGATCCTCAGCCTGCTGTCGTGGGCCGTTGTCGTCGCCCTGTACTACACGAACCGGTGGTTCCTGTCGCGACGCGGCGAACCCGTCGAGGCGGCCGCGACTGCTCACCCGAAACGGATACTGGTGCTCGCCAACGAGACTGCCGAGACCCGCGAACTACTCACCGAACTCGGCGACGTCGGTGCAGCGGCAGACTCGCGTTACCTGGTCGTGGTCCCCGACAGCCCGGTCGAGACGGGCGTCGCCGCCACCCACGGACCGCTGGACGTCTTCGAGGCGACGCAGGAGGCCGCCCAGGCACGCCTCGAACACACGGTCTCGTCCCTACGCTCGGCCGACCTCGATGTCGAGGGCGTGCGCGGCGACTTCCGTCCACTGCGTGCACTCGCGAACGCCGTCGAGACCTTCGATCCCGATCTCATCGTCATCGCCACCCTGCCACCCGAATCCTCTGTGTGGCATCGCTTCGACGTCGTCGATCGGGCGCGCAGCGACTATCCGAGCATTCCCGTCGCCCATATCGTCGCCGCACCCGTCACGGCCCTGGAGAGCACCTCGTGACCATCATCGCCGGGTTCAGCGCGAGCCGACACGGCAGCGCACCCATCAATCTCGCCGTTCAACTCGGCCGGGCCACCGGTGAAGATGTCGTCGCGGCCGCAGTGGTGGAAGGCGACGAGCCGCCCGCAGCGGCGCGGATCGATCGCGAATACCAGTCCCACCTCGCCGCCCAGACGAGGCGCTCGCTCGCACAGGCTGCGGCGCAGTCCTCCGACGATGTCGAGGTCTCGATCGTCGTCCACCGCGCCGGCTCTATACCCCGCGGATTGATGGAACTCGCCGAGAAGTACGACGCGAGCACCGTCGTCCTCGGCTCCTCGTCGTCGGGGCTGCTCGGGAGAATCGCGCTGGGTAGTGTCACCGAACGGCTCGTCCACACCGCCGCGGTGGCGGTCGCGATCGCACCGCGCGGGTTCTGCTCCACGACAACGCCGTTGCGACGACTCACGGTGGCCTACGGCGGCGCCGCGGATGCCGCACAACTGATCCCCACGGCGGCCGAGCTGGCTCTGCGCTGGCACGTGGCCATGCGCGTCGCGTCGTTCACCGTCCGCCCGGCGCTGATGTTCAGTGGAGCGATCGAACGTTCCGCGGAGGATCTCGTCACCCGCCAGTGGAAGGACAGGACCACCGACGCGGTGCGCAGGCAACTCGACGAAGCGCTCGAGAACGGCCCGATACCCGACGTCGACGTCGTGTTCGGCAGTGGCGCCGACTGGCCGGCGGCGATCAACGAGGTCGGCTGGGAACCAGGTGAGATCCTGCTACTCGGTTCGGGCGCCGCCGGCCAGCGCGCCCACGTCTTCCTCGGCTCTGCGGCCGCGAAGATTCTGCGTCACGTCCCGGTGCCGGTCATGATCGTGCCCCGTCGACAGGACTGATCCGGTCGCCCCGGTCCTGGGGAGCGAGCTTGCGAGCGCCACCCCCGGCCCCTGAGGAGCCCGCGAACGAAGTGAGCGAGCGTACCCCGATCCCTGAGGAGCCCGCGAACGAAGTGAGCGTGCGTACCCCGATCCCTGAGGAGCCCGCGAACGAAGTGAGCGTGCGTCACGAAGGGCGCCCTTCGTGACGCACCGTCGCAAGCTCCGGGGCTCCTCAGGGACCGTGGAGAGATTGCGCCACCCAGACCAACACCTCTCCTACAGAAGCGAACTCGCGAGCGTCACCCCCCGCTCCCCGAGGAGCCGCGAACGAAGTGAGCGAGCGTACCCCCGCCCCCTGAGGAGCCCGCGAACGAAGTGAGCGTGCGTCACGAAGGGCCCCTTCGTGACGCACCGTCGCAAGCTCCGGGGCTCCTCAGGGACCGTGGGGTGACGGCCCTCCACTAGCGTTCCGGCCCTCCCCAGGGATCGGGGTTGACGGCCCTTCGCTAGCGCGCCGCTAGCGCTCCGGGGCTCCTCAGGGAGCTGGGGCTGGCTGACGGTTCTCCGCTAGCGCTCCAACCACTTCCATGCAATGATCCCCGCTACCGTCTCGGTCGCGGGGATCATCACATTGCGCAGGCTCAGTCGGCGAGCATCGACTGGAGCCAGGTGTGGAACTCGCCGATGTGGTGCTCGCTGGGGACCAGCACCCCGCCGTTGCGATAGGTTCGCGAATCCATCGCCGGCTGACAGCGCTCGCAGGCGTCGAAGTCCTGCTGGTTGACCCGGTGGAACAGTTCGACGGAATTGCTCACGTCACGGCCGGATTCCACGACGTGCGGCAGGTAGAGCCAGTCACACTCGACGACGGTGTGGTCGGCCGCGAGCGGAAACATCCGGTGCACGATCACGTGGTCGGGAACAAGGTTGACGAAGACCTGTGGGCGCACGGTGATCGCGTAGTAGCGGCGGTCCTGATCCTCGGCGACGCCAGGGATCTGCTCGAAGCCCTCAGAACCGTCGACCGTGAATCCCTTGACGTCCTCACCGAATTCCGCCCCGTGCCCGACGTAGTACTGCGCGGCGTAACCGTCGGCGAACTCGGGAAGGACCTCGGTCAGTTCGGGGTGGATGGTGGCGCAGTGATAGCACTCCATGAAGTTCTCGATGATGAGCTTCCAGTTGGCCTTGACGTCATAGACGATCCGGCGGCCGAGGCTCAGGTCGGCGATTGCGTAGTGGTCGATCGACTCCACATCGCCGAGGCGGTCCACGATCTCCTGCATGACCGTCGCCTCGAACGAGGGCGGCTCGTCGGCGAGACAGACCCAGACGTATCCGAGCCACTCGCGAACCTCGATCGTACTGAGGCCGTACGCCTGCCGATCGATGTCGGGCATCTTGGTCAGATTGGGTGCGGCGATCAGCTTGCCGTCCAGGTCATAGGTCCAGGCGTGGTACGGACACTGGAAGGCGCGCTTGACCTCTCCGCTGTCCTCCATGCACAGGCGGGCACCGCGATGCCGGCACACGTTGTAATACGCTTTGACGTCGCCCTTGCGCGAGCGGGTCACCAGAACGCTCTCCCGGCCGACCTGGACGGTCCGGAACGCGCCGGGCTTGTCGAGGTCGCCGGATCGGACGGTGCAGAACCACATCTGCTCGAACACCCTGGCCTGTTCGAGGGAGAACACCGCGGGGTCGGTGTAGTAGTGGCCGGGCAGGGTGGAGATGAGACTGTCCGGCAGGCCCGGGGAAGTCGTCAAAGGCGCTGAGGTCAACGGGGCTGAGGTCACGGGGGCTCCTGTGGAGATCAGTTGAGGGTCAAGCGGTCCGCGGCAGACGTCACCGCGGAGAGGTTTGTGTCGCGCGGCGAGATGCCGCGCATCGGATGTGAATGAACCGCGTCAGGCGGCCACGGCGGGCACGACGCAGAGCTGGCGCCGCAACCGGGTGAACTGTCGGGTCGCGTTGATCCCGAGGACGGCGACGACGCGACCGTCCCGTCGGTAGGTGGCGAGAAAGCCACTGCCGCAATCGTCCTCGATGATGATCTCGTCATCGGGCCGTGCGATACCGGCGAACTGGATGCGTGAGCCGTACTGATCCGACCAGAAGTAGGGGGCACGGGCGACTGCACCCTGATGCAGACCGCCCGCGAGCAGTGTCGAGATGGCGATCTTGGGCCGCTCGAGCGCGCCGGTCCAGTGCTCGACGCGATGCGGTGCTCCGGTGCTGTCGTCCAGCCAGGCCGCACAGTCGCCGACGGCGACAACATTGGGCAGCGACGTCTCGCCGCCGCGGCCGCAGATCACACCATTTCCCAGTTCGAGGCCGCTGCCCTGCAACCACTCGATGTTCGGCACCCCGCCGATTCCCACGACCACGGTGTCGGCCGGGAGGTGTCTGCCGTCGGCAAGGTCGACGCCGGTGACCCGGTGCGTGCCGGTGAGGCCGGCGACGCCGACACCACATTCCAGCGACGTGCCGTTGGTGGCGTGGGCATTGGAGACCACAGAGCCGAGATAGACGCCGAGCTGGACCGACAGCGGAGTGGGCGCGGCCTCGACCACCGTCACCTCCATACCCATCTTGCGGGCAGTGGATGCGACCTCGGCACCGACGAATCCAGCGCCGATCACCACGAGTCGGCCGCCGGCGGCCAGGTCGGCACGCAGAGCGATCGCGTCGTCGATGGTGCGGACCACGTGAACTCCGGCCAGCTGTTCGGCGCCCGGCCAACGGCGGGCCCGCGACCCGGTGGCGATGACGAAGCCATCGGCTCCAACACGCGTCCCGTCAGCGAGTTCGACTGCACCCCATTCACTGTCGAATTTCACCGCGGGGTTTCCGAGGAGCCATTCGGCGTCGAGGTCGTCGTCCTCGGACTCCAGCGCAAGATCCGCCTCGGTGATCTCGCCGGCAAGGAACGCCTTCGACAGGGGCGGGCGGTCATAAGGGCGACGCGCCTCGTCGCCGATGATGGTGAGCCGGCCACCGAAGCCCTGCGCGCGGGCGGCACGAGCGGCGGACAGCCCGGCCAGCGACGCACCGACGATCGCGATGTGCTTCATCGTGCACCCTCCTCGGCCAGTCGGGAACGGACGTCCGGAGGCAGGTTCGGCTTGTCGGTACTGAGTTCGACGCGGATCATCCCGCCTTCAACGGACACCTGATGTGTGCGCACCGGCAACTTGGCCGGCGGCTCGTCGACCGCACCGGTCCGCAGGTTGAACTTCGAGGCGTGCAGCGGGCACTCGACCTCGCAGCCCTCGAGCCAGCCGTCGGCCAGCGAAGCGTCCTGGTGCGAGCAGGTGTCGTCGATGGCGAACACCTCTCCGTCCTCGGTGTGGAAGACCGCGATCGGCGGGGTGGTCTCCACGCGGCGCGAGTCGCCCGGTAGCAGCTCGGACAGGGGACAGATGTCGATCATTGGGGGCCTCTCAGTTACGACGGGGAGGGGGCAAGCGGAGGACTTTTTGATGCGTATTACGGAACATGACGCGTAATAGGAAACAGTTTGTGGGGTATGGGGAGGGCGTGTCAAGGGTGTCGACAAACAATCTTCGGAGCTTTTTTCCGGCGTCGAGATCGCCGGCCGCGACAGCGTCGGCGCACGTGGAGAGGTCCCCCGACCACGCGCGCGACGTGGCAACGAAATACCTTGTATTACAGGGATTCCGAGCAGAATGACCGATGCGGCGAAAGCCCCGCGCCTGGTCGGGGCATCAACTGGCCGATCGACAAAGAGTCGAGCTCAGCCCTGGTAGCCCATTCGCCAGCTGATGTCGTCGGCTGCGCGGACGACCGCCGGCGCGATCTCTTGGGTCCGCTCGGCGGAGAGCCGATACACCGGACCGGACACGCTCACGGCAGCGATGACGGCACCCATGTGGTCACGAATCGGAGCCGCAACCGCACTGAGCCCCTCTTCGAACTCCTCGACGGTGACCACGTAGCCATCGGCCACGGCCGACGACAGCTGCTTTTCGAGAAGGTCGCGCGAGGTGACCGTGTGCTCGGTGAAACGTTCGAGCGGCAGGGCCGCGAGAACCTCGGCGCGGGAGGGTGCGGGCATGTACGCCAGCAGAACCTTGCCGCTGGAGGTGGCGTGCAGTGGCGTGAGCTGGCCGACCCAATCCTGGGTACCGACCGCGGACGGACCGCGAGCCTGGTCGACATTGACCACGTAGTGGGACCGGAGCACAGCGGTGTTCACCGTCTCGCCCACCTCGGTGGCCAACCGATTGCAGATCTCGCGACCCTGACGTGTGACGTCGAGGTTGCCGGGAACCGCGCTGGCCAGTCGGAGGATGCCGAAGCCGAGCTTGTATTTGCCACGTTCGGTGGACTGCTCGACGAACTCGCGCTCTTCGAGCGACGCCAGCAAGCGGGAGACCGTCGACTTGTGCACGCCGATGTCGGCAGCCACCTCGGTCACCCCGGCCTCACCACGACGAGCAAGGATCTCCAGCAAGGTCAGAGCACGATCAACGGATTGGACTCCCCCGCCGGAAGCCTCCTGTCGCTCGTTGCTCATAGCGCAACCCTACGCGTTTACCATTTCATTACCCAAGCCGCCGCGCGACACGCCCCGATGCCGCCGAAGGGGTTGACCATCGAAAACCCTCCGGCTACGTTGGTATATCAGTTGCTGACCACTGTTGTATCGGCGAAAACCCAGATCCCCGCTCCGCACCCATTCACCCGCGGTATGCCGACGTCCCTGTCATCACCACAGCTAGGAGAACCACACATGGGGTCACCACGTGTCGTGATCATCGGGGCCGGCATCGTCGGCGCCAACCTCGCCGACGAACTGACCGCGCGCGGCTGGGATCGGGTCACCGTCCTCGACCAGGGTCCACTCCCGCTGACGGGCGGATCGACGTCACACGCCCCCGGCCTCGTCTTCCAGACCAACGCGTCGAAGACGATGACGGAGTTCGCGAGCTACACGGTCGAGAAGTTCTCCTCGCTCGAGGTCGACGGGCAGTGGTGTTTCAACCCGGTCGGCGGCCTCAAGATCGCCACCACGCCCGAACGCCTCGCGGACCTGCACCGCAAGCAGGGCTGGGCCACCTCATGGGGAGTCGATGGTCGGGTGATCGACCCCGACGAGTGCGTCAAGCTGCACCCGCTGCTCGACCCTGCGAAGGTCCTCGGTGGTCTCTATGTGGAATCCGACGGCTTGGCCAAGGCCTCCCGCGTCGTCGTCGCGACCGCCCGCCGGGCGCAGAGCCGCGGCGCAGAGTTCCGGGCCAACACCCGCGTCGTCGGCATCGAGCACAGCGGGGGCAAGGTCACCGGCGTCACCACCTCGACCGAGGTCATCGCCGCCGACATCGTCGTGTCGTGCGGCGGATTCTGGGGCGCGGCACTTGGTGAGCTGATCGGGATGTCGGTCCCGTTGCTGCCGTTGGCCCACCAGTACGCCAAGACCCACCAGATTCCCGAACTCGTCGGCCGCAACACCGAGCTCACCGAGGCCGGCTTCCCGATCCTGCGCCATCAGGATCAGGACCTCTACTTCCGCGAGCACGTCGATCGCCTCGGCATCGGGTCCTACGCCCATCGCCCGATGCCGGTCGACCTGCGTGACCTGCCCGACGGCGACGTCGGACCGGACGCGATGCCATCGATGCTCGAGTTCACCGAGGACGACTTCGCGCCGGCCTGGGAGGAGTGCCGGAAACTGCTGCCGTGCCTGCGGACCGCGCAGATCGACTCCGGTTTCAACGGGATCTTCTCGTTCACCCCCGACGGCGGACCGCTGATCGGCGAGTCGCCGGATGTATCCGGCTTCTGGATCGCCGAGGCCGTGTGGGTGACCCACTCGGCAGGCGTGGCACGGTCGGTGGCGCAGCTGCTGACCGACGGCCGCTCCGAGATCGAACTGCACGGCTGCGACGTCCACCGTTTCGAAGAGGTCCAGCTCGATCCCGACTACGTCAGCGAGACCTCCCAACAGAATTTCGTGGAGATCTACGACGTCCTGCATCCGTTGCAGCCCAGGCAGTCCCCACGGGATCTGCGCGTCAGCCCGTTCCACACCCGGCAGGTGGAACTCGGCGCCGTCTTCCTGGAGAGCGGTGGATGGGAACGGCCGCAGTGGTACGAGTCCAACGCGGAACTGGTGGCGCAGTTGCCGGTCGAGTGGCAGCCACCGGACCGCGACGACTGGGCGGCCAGGTTCCACTCCCCCATCGCCGCGGCCGAGGCATGGCGCACCAGGACCTCGGTGGCGCTCTACGACATGACACCGCTCAAACGACTGGAGATCTCCGGTCGCGGCGCGCTGGCACTGCTCGACCGCCTGACCACCGGCAAGATGGACAAATCCGTCGGCGCGGTGACCTACACCCTCGCACTGGACGAATCCGGCGGTGTGCGAAGCGATCTGACCGTCGCACGACTCGCCGAGAACACCTTCCAGGTCGGCGCCAACGGTAATCTCGACCTCGACTACTTCCAGCGCGCGGCCGCCGACGACGGCACCGTCACCGTCCGCGACATCACCGGTGGCACCTGCTGCATCGGCCTGTGGGGTCCACGCGCCCGCGACATCGTCGAGGCGTTGAGCCGCGACGACTTCTCCAACGAGGGCTTCAAGTACTTCCGTGCCAAGCAGGTTCGCATCGGTGGGGTCCCGGTCACCGCGATGCGCCTGTCCTACGTCGGTGAACTCGGTTGGGAGCTCTACACCACCGCCGACAACGGTCTGCGCCTGTGGGATGTGCTGTGGGCGCACGGCCGTCGCTTCGACATCATCGCCGCGGGCCGTGCGGCGTTCAACAGCCTGCGGATGGAGAAGGGCTATCGATCGTGGGGCACCGACATGACCACCGAGCACAACCCCTTCGAAGCCGGCATCGGTTTCGCCGTCCGCGCACAGAAGGACGCATTCGTCGGACGTGACGCCCTCATCGGCATCTCCGACGCGACGGTGGGCCGGCGGCTGTGTTGCCTGTCGGTGGACGACCGGCGGACCGTCGTCCTGGGGTCCGAGCCCGTGTTCCTGGACGGTGTGCCGGCCGGCTACGTCACCAGCGCTGCCTTCGGCCACACCGTCGGTGCGCCCATCGCCTACGCGTGGCTGCCCGCAGACGCCGTCGTGGGAACCGCGGTGGAGATCGGCTACTTCGACAAGCGGATCTCAGCGACCGTCGTCGCCGAACCCCTCGTGGACCCGGAGATGGCGAAGATCCGCTCATGACCGCGGACGCCACGACCCCTCACCTCCCCACATCCCCGGCAGGAGTTGCCATGTCCAATCACTTCACCCTCACTCTGAGTTGCCAGCAGCGACCCGGCATCGTCCACGCGATCAGCTCGTTCCTGTTCGCACGGCACTGCGACATCGCCGAGCACCAGCAGTTCGACGACATCGCCAGCCAATCTTTCTTCCTGCGAACGAGTTTCGTGTGTGCCGACGACGTTGACGCGGCCCGGTTGACCGAGGAGTTCGCCACGATCGCCGACAACTTCGGCATGACATTTCGTTTCGACGGTGACGACCTCCCACGCATCGTGGTGATGGTGTCGAAGATGGGACATTGCCTCAACGACCTCATCTTCCGTTGGCGCGCCGGGACTCTGGGCGGTGACCTGGTCGCGGTCGTGTCCAATCACGAGGTCCTGCGCCCGATGGCCGAGGCCGCCGGACTGCCCTTCGTCCACATCCCGGTGACGCCGGTGACCAAGCCGGCCGCCGAGGCCCGCTTACTCACCCTCGTCGATGAATTCGACGCCGACCTGGTGGTGCTGGCCCGCTACATGCAGGTGCTCTCCGACGACGCTTGCCGCGCACTGCGTGGTCGCGCGATCAACATCCATCACTCGTTCCTGCCCGGATTCAAAGGAGCCAAGCCGTATCACCAGGCCTACGACCGCGGTGTCAAGCAGGTCGGGGCGACGGCGCACTATGTCACGCCCGATCTCGACGAGGGGCCGATCATCGAGCAGGAGGTCATCCGGATCGACCATTCCTTCGATCCTGCCCGCCTCGCCACCGTGGGGCAGGACGCCGAGGCCCTCGCGCTGTCGCGCGCGGTGCGATGGCACTGCCAGAACCGCGTGTTGCTGCACGGTCACCGAACCGTGGTGTTCAACTGAGCAGGGACACGCCCCTGGCGGCGCGAACCGCTCAGACGACCGCTCGCACCGATTCCTCGAATCCCGTCACGTGCGCGAGGGCGATGGCGGCAGCCGTATCCCCATCACCCGCGGCGATCGTCCGTAGCAACTCGGCGTGCTCACCCACGTGGTGCGCCACGCTCGGCAGGCGATCCAGGAAGAGGCAGAAGATCCGGGTGGCGAGATTGTCGTACCGGACCAGGACGTCCTCGAGATGCGGGTTGCCGGCGGCCCGATAGATCGCCCGGTGGACCCGCAGATCCCACCGCATCAGCTCATTGTGTTCGATGCTGTCGAGGTCGAGGGCCTCGGTGCGATCCGCGAGATCCGAAAGTTCGTCGCGGACCGTCGAGGATGCCGATTCGGCCGCGGTGCGCGCCGCCACCGGTTCGAGATTCACGCGGATCTGGGAGATGTGCCGCAGGTCGGCGACGTCGACTCCCGTCGCAAAGGTGCCCCGTCGGGGGAAGGACACCACGAGTCGGTCCGCCTCCAGCCGCTTGAGTGCCTCGCGCACGGGAGTTCTCCCGACGCCGAGCTCGGTGGCGAGTTCACTCTCCACGATCGCGTCATTGGGTCGGATGTCGAGCATGATCAGCTTGTCCTGGATGGCCAGGTAGGCGCGGTCGGCCAGCGACAGGTTCTCCGTCTCCGTTCCGGATACATCCTGGACCGTCATCAGCTCATCCTTCCCCACGCGGATCCCTGCGCCTGACAGCTGACAGGGCCTTGCGCGAAGAATGATATATCAATCGGGGAAGAGCGCGGCAACCTCACCCCGACGCCCGCGGGGGTCCGTCACCATCCAGCGCGCGAGGAGGACCGCAGGGTGCCAACCACCCGCCCCCTGAGGAAGACCGGGAGGATGCCAACCACCCGCCCCCTGAGGAAGACCGGGAGGATGCCAACCACCCGATCCCTGAGGAGCCTCCGAGCCTGCGAGGATGCGTCACGAAGGGCCCTTCGTGACGCTCGCAAGCTCGCTCCTCAGGGACCGGGGGGCGCTCGCACGCTCGCTCCCTTCGTGACGCTCGCAAGCTCGCTCCTCAGGGCGGCGCCTCAGGGCGGCGCCTCAGGGCGGCGCGTCAGGGACCTGGTCGTTGGGACCCGGCGCCGCCGTCACAGCTGCGAACGAACGGATTCCTCGAAACCGATCACGTGATCGAGCGTGAGTCGGGACGCCGACTCCTCATCCCCGGCGATGATCGCCTCGAGCAGCGGAACATGCTCGCGCACATGGTCGACGACGTAGTCGAGGCGATGGATCAGCAGGCACCAGATCCGCGTGGCATGGGCGTCCAGGCTCACCAGGATGGATTCCAGATGCGGGTTGCCCGCCGCGCGATAGATCTCGCGATGGACGTGGACATCGCGGCGCAGCACCTCGCGGGGGTCCTCCTCGTCGACGAGTCGGGAGATCTCGTCGGTCAGCGCCTGCAATCGTGCGCGGGCGTCGGCCGAGGCAGTGCGCGCAGCCCGTGCGGCGGCGATCGGTTCGAGTTGTTTGCGGATCTCGGAGATGTCAGCCAGGTCGGTCATGTCCACCGCGGTGGCGAACGTACCTCGGCGCGGGTAGGCGACCACCAGTCGATCACGCTCGAGTCGTTTCAGCGCCTCCCGCACCGGTGTGCGCCCGACGCCGAGTTCGATCGCGAGGTGATCGTCGTTGATCGGCTCGCCCGGCCGGATGTCGAGCATCACCAGTCGCTCACGGATCATCTCGTAGGCCCGATCCGCGTTGGTTGCCTGGCCGTCGACGCCGATGGCTACAAGGTCGGTCACCGTCATGTCCACTCCCCTCGGAATTCTCACCGGCCAACCGCTTGACGTGGCCGGATTCTGATCTTAGTCTAACCCACAGTTGATATATTAGTTACCTCTGAACTGGTAGCCCAGGAAGGTGAGCATGACTCTCAACACCGCAGCGCCAACCCCGACAAGCGCCGCCAACCCGACTCTGAGCGAGAATCTGTCAGAGCTGGATCCCGCTGTCCACCAGGCCATCGCGGCGGAGCTCGCGCGCCAGCAGGGCACCCTCGAGATGATCGCGAGCGAGAACTTCGCGCCGCTGGCGGTGATGCAGGCGCAGGGATCGGTGCTGACCAACAAGTACGCCGAAGGTTATCCCGGGCGCCGCTATTACGGCGGCTGCGAGCACGTCGACGTGATCGAGCAGTTGGCCATCGATCGGCTCAAGGATCTGTTCGGCGCCGAATTCGCCAATGTGCAGCCGCATTCCGGCGCACAGGCCAACGCCGCGGCGATGTCGGCGCTGCTGTCGCCGGGCGATGGCATCCTGGGCCTCGACTTGGCCCACGGCGGACACCTCACCCACGGCATGCGGCTGAATTTCTCGGGCAAGCTCTACGACGTCGCCGCATACCATGTCCGCGAGGAGGACCATCGCGTCGACATGGCCGAGGTCGAGCGTCTCGCGCTCGAACACCGGCCCAAGCTGATCCTCGCGGGATGGTCGGCATACCCGCGTCAACTCGACTTCGCCGAGTTCCGCCGCATCGCCGATCTGGTGGACGCCTACCTCATGGTCGACATGGCCCACTTCGCCGGGCTCGTGGCCGCGGGGTTGCATCCCTCACCGGTGCCGCACGCGCACGTCGTCACCTCTACGACTCACAAGACCCTCGGTGGTCCGCGTGGCGGGATCATCCTCACCAACGATGCTGCGCTGGCCAAGAAGATCAATTCGTCGGTGTTCCCGGGACAGCAGGGCGGACCGCTCGAGCATGTCATCGCCGCGAAGGCCGTGTCGTTCAAGCTCGCCGGTGAGTCGGCGTTCGCCGAGCGCCAGCAACGCACCCTCGATGGCGCGAAGATCCTCGCCGAGCGGCTGCTCGCCGAGGACTCCCGGGCGGCCGGCATCAGCGTGGTCTCCGGCGGCACCGACGTGCATCTCGTACTGGTCGACCTGTCCGCCTCCGAACTGGACGGCAAGCAGGCCGAGGACCGGCTGCACCGGGTGGGTATCACGGTGAACCGCAACGCCGTTCCGTTCGATCCCCGTCCGCCGATGATCAGCTCCGGGGTCCGTATCGGCACCCCGGCCCTGGCCACCCGCGGATTCGATCTCGACGCCTTCGCCGAGGTCGCCGACATCATCAGCCTCGCGTTGCGTCCGGACACCGGCGACGACGCGCTCGAGTCCCTGCGCGACCGGGTCGACGTCCTGGCCCAGCGTTTCCCGCTCTACCCCGACTTCGCGGAGGCGACCCTGTGACCTCACCATCATCGGCTCACCGGCCCGGCGCCCACCTGCCGGATCACCCGGACTTTCTCTGGCGCACACCCGAACCCAAGAAGTCCTATGACGTGGTCATCGTCGGTGGCGGCGGTCACGGGCTTGCCACCGCACACTACCTCGCCAAGAACCACGGGATCACCAATGTCGCTGTGCTCGAGCGTGGTTGGCTGGCCGGCGGCAACATGGCCCGCAACACCACGCTGATCCGGTCCAATTATCTGTGGGACGAGAGTGCCCGCATCTACGAGCATGCGCTCAAACTGTGGGAGGGCCTCGAGGAGGACCTGGAGTATCCGATCCTGTTCAGCCAGCGTGGTGTGCTCAATCTCGCGCACAGCCTGCAGGACGTACGGGACAGCGTCCGCCGCGTCGAGGCGAACAAGCTCAGCGGCATCGACGCCCAGTGGGTCGACCCGGACGAGGTCAAGAAGCTGTGCCCGTTGGTCAACATCAGCGACGAGATCCGCTACCCCGTCCTCGGTGCCACCTACCAGCCGCGGGCCGGGATCGCCAAACACGACTACGTCGCCTGGGGATTCGCACGCCGCGCCGACCAGGCCGGCATCGACATCATCCAGAACTGCGAGGTGACCGGCTTCGTCACCGACGGCGACCGCGTCACCGGCGTGCGCACCACCCGTGGCGACATCGCGGCCGGGCAGGTCGCGCTGTGCGCGGCCGGACACACCTCGACGCTGACCGACATGCTGGGCATCCGCACACCGTTGCAGAGCCACCCGCTGCAGGCGCTGGTCTCCGAGCTCCTCGAGCCCGTCCACCCGACCATCGTCATGTCCAACGCCGTGCATGTCTATGTCTCCCAGGCCCACAAGGGCGAATTGGTGATGGGTGCCGGGGTCGACTCGTACAACGGATACGGCCAGCGCGGCGCCTTCCACATCATCGAGCGGCAGATGGCCGCCGCGGTAGAACTGTTCCCCGTCTTCGCCCGCGCGCACCTGCTGCGCACCTGGGCCGGGATCGTCGATGTCTGCCCCGATGCATCGCCCATCGTCGGACGTGGCGGGCAGTACGAGAACCTCTACCTCAATGCCGGCTGGGGCACTGGCGGGTTCAAGGTCACGCCCGGCCTCGGGTGGTGTCTGGCCGACACGATCGCCTCGGGTGAGCCGCACGAGTATGTCGCACCGTTCTCCCTCGACCGATTCGTCACCGGCGCCCTCGTCGACGAACACGGCGCGGCCGGCGTCGCGCACTGAACCCGAACGAGAACTGGAGCGAGCACATGCAACTCATCGAATGCCCGTGGTGCGGACCACGCGAGGAGACCGAGTTCCACTACGGCGGAGAGGCACACATCGCCTACCCGGAGGACCCGGCGGCACTGAGCGACGAACAGTGGGCGCACTTCGTCTTCTTCCGCAACAACCCCAAGGGTGTCTTCGCCGAACGGTGGAGCCACAGCGCCGGCTGCCGCCGCTGGTTCAACGCACTGCGTGACACCGCCACCTACCGATTCCACGGCGTGTACCGCCTCGACGAGCAGAAGCCGGCGACCTCATGAACACATCCTTCCGTACCCCCCGCGGTGGTCGTGTCGACCGTGACACCACCCTGCGCTTCACCTTCGGTGACCGGGAACTGACCGGACACCCCGGCGACACGCTGGCCTCGGCCCTGCTGGCCCACGGGCTGCACCAGGTCACCACCAGCATCAAGCTGGGCCGTCCGCGCGGCATCACCGCCGCCTGGGCCGAGGACACCGGCGGCCTGGTCCAGATCGAGGCCCCGTTCCCCGAGCCGATGCTGCTCGCCACCACCGTGGAGCTCTTCGACGGCCTTGTCGCACGGGGTATTCCGGGGCAGGGTCGGCTGGCGGAGATCCCCGATAACGCCCGCTACGACGCAACGCACGTGCACGCCGACGTCCTGATCGCCGGCGCCGGGCCCGCCGGACTGGCCGCAGCGTTGACCGCCGCACGCAGCGGGGCCCGGGTCGCGCTGATCGACGAGCAGTCCGAGGCCGGCGGCGCGCTGCTCGGCTCCGACGACCTGATCGACGGACGACCTGCACTGGACTGGGTGGCCGATGCGGTGGCCGAACTCGCGAGCTATCGCGATGTTGTGCACCTGCAGCGCACCACCGCGTTCGGACTCTACGACGACGGCTTTGTGCTCGCGGTCCAGCGACGCACCGACCATCTCGGCAACGAGGCACCCGCCGCGGTGAGCCGACAGCGGGTGTGGCGAGTCCGCGCCCGGCACATCATCGTCGCCGCCGGAGCGCACGAGCGTCCGGTGGTCTTCAGCGACAACGACCGTCCCGGGATCATGCTCGCCCACAGCGCACGCACGTTCCTGCATCGCTACGGCGTGCGGGTCGGTGAACAGGCGGTGGTCTTCACGACCAACGACAGCGCCTACCGCGCGGCGTTCGACCTGCACGACGCCGGCGTGCGGATCAACGCGGTCGTCGACGCCCGTACGCAGGTACCCGCGCATCTGGTCGACGGCTGCGACACGCGTGGGATCGCCGTGCGCGCGGGCTCCGTGGTGCACGGCACCCGCGGCAACGGCCGGGTCAGCCACGCGCTGGTCTCGGGCTCGCCCGGCTCGCCGGTGCTGGCCTGCGACACCCTGCTGGTCAGCGGCGGCTGGAATCCGGCCGTCCATCTGTTCAGTCAGGCGCGTGGCGCGCTGCGCTACGACGACACCCTCGGCGCGTTCCTGCCCGGCGACGATCTCGACGGCATCAGTGTGACCGGTTCGGCCGCAGGCGTCTTCGACCTTCCCGGCTGCATCCGCAACGGACGGGAGAAGGCCACGGAGGTGCTGGTGGCGCTGGGCCGCGCCGCGCGGTCGACAACGCTGCCCGGCGAAGCCGACCCGGCGACCGCTGCCAGCCCTGCCCTGGTCATGTGGCGGGTGCCCGACGAGAAGGGCACCGACACCCAGTTCGTCGACGTGCAGCGCGACGCGACCGTCGCCGACATCGCCCGCGCGATCGGCGCCGGAATGCGGTCCGTCGAACACATCAAGCGCTACACCACGATCGGCACGGCACACGATCAGGGCAAGACCTCGGGCATCATCGCGTCCGGGATCACTGCGGAATTACTCGGCGAACCGGTCCAGGCGTTGGGCACCACCACCTTCCGCCCGCCGTACACGCCCGTTGCGTTCGCCGCTCTGGCCGGGCGCAGCCGAGGCAGCCTGTTCGATCCGGAACGGGTCACCGCGGTGCACGAGTGGCACGTGGCCCGCGGCGCGGTCTTCGAGGACGTCGGCCAGTGGAAGCGACCCCGCTTCTATCCGCTGCCCGGCGAAGAGATGGACGACGCCGTGCTGCGCGAATGTGCCGCCGTACGTGGGTCCGTCGGCATCCTCGACGGCTCGACACTGGGCAAGATCGATGTGCAGGGCCCGGATTCCGGCGAGTTCCTCGACATGCTCTACACCAACATGATGAGCACGCTGAAGGTCGGCATGATCCGCTACGGCGTGATGTGTGGTGTCGACGGGATGGTGATCGACGACGGCACCGTGATGCGCCTGGCGGAGGACCGCTTCCAGGTCTTCACGACGACCGGCGGTGCGGCGCACATCCTGGACTGGATGGAGGAGTGGCTGCAGACCGAGTGGCCGCATCTGAAGGTGCGGCTCACCTCGGTGACCGAGCAGTGGCACACCTTCCCTGTCGTCGGCCCGCGGTCGCGTGATGTGGTGGGCGCGGTCTTCGGTGACCTCGACGTCAGCAACGAGGCGTTTCCGTTCATGGCCTGGCGCGACACGACTCTCGACGGCGTGCACGTCCGCGTCGGCCGGGTGAGCTTCTCCGGCGAACTGGCCTACGAGGTCAACGTCATGGGGTGGTACGCGACGCAGGTGTGGGAACGCCTCATCGCCGCCGGTGAACGCCACGGGATCACCCCGTACGGCACCGAGACCATGCATGTACTGCGAGCCGAGAAGGGGTACCCGATCATCGGCCAGGACACCGACGGCACGGTCACGCCGCAGGATCTCGGGATGAACTGGGTGGTGTCGAAGAAGAAGACCGACTTCATCGGCAAGCGCTCGTTCACGAGGAGCGAGAACCTCAACCCCCTGCGCAAGCAGTTCGTCGGGCTCCTGCCGCTCGACGCCGAGACCGTCCTGCCCGAGGGCTCGCAGATCATCGAGCCCGGCGAGGACGGGGCGTTGCCGCCCGTGCCGGTACCGATGCTCGGCCACGTCACCTCGAGCTATCGGAGTGCCGAACTCGGTCGCCCGTTCGGCCTGGCCCTGCTCAAGGGCGGCCGCGACCGTATCGGCGACACCGTTCACGTCCCCGTGGACGGAACCCTGGTCCCGGTGGAGGTCACCGGCACCGTCCTCGTCGACCCCGAAGGAGCACGCCGCGATGGCTGACACACTGACCCGCCGGAGCCCGTTGCAGGCCTGGCACTCTCGATTCGCTGCGCTGCCCGACTCCGTCCGCATCGCCGAAGAGCCGTTCGTCACCATGGTCGACTTGTGGGTGGACCCCACCGGGGACGGCGGTACCGCTGGCGCGTCGGTGCTCGGCGTCGACGCACTCCCGCAGACGCCGTCGACCGTGGTCGCCGGCGACGCCGTCGATGTCATCTGGATGGGACCGCAGGAGTGGCTGATCATCTCGACCAGCCTGGACGGTGAAGACCTCGAGGCGCGGCTGCGCAATGCGGTCGCCGCGCAGGGCGGCGCCGCCGTGGACGTCTCGGCGCAGCGCACCCTCGTCCGGCTCAGCGGGACTCACGCACGGGATGTGCTGGCCAAGGGCTGCTCCCTGGACCTGCACCCGAGCGTGTTCGGGCGGGGCTCTGCGGCGCAGACCATGCTCGCCCTGGCCGGCGTGGTCCTGATCCCCGGAGACGAGTCGGCAACCGACTACCGGATCATCGTCCGGTCGTCGTTCGCCGGCTACCTGGCGGAATGGTTGCTCGACGCCACCGAGGAGTTCGGCGTCGAGTGGTGACGGCAGTGCCGTCCACACCCGGATCTGATGTACGGTCAAAGGGAGCTGACATCTCAGTTGGGTGATGTCGTATATCCGCCAGGAAGGTGATCGACGTGGCTGTGCGCGCCCCACGCGCTGCGGACCGGCAGACCGCGAGCGGACGATTGCTCTCCGACCAGGCCTTCGAGGCCATTCGGGACAAGATCGTCTCGTTGGAAATACCTCCGGGCGCGCCGATCGAGGAGGAGCAGCTCGCAGCCGAACTCGGGTTCGGCCGGACACCCGTACGCGAGGCGATCAAACGCCTCGCGTACGGGCGGCTGGTCGTCATCTACCCGCGTAGCGGCAGCTACGCCGCCGACCTCCACCTGGCCGACCTCGAAGCGATCTGCGACATGCGCGAGCGACTCGAGGGGCTCGCCGCGGAGCGCGCGGCCACGGCGGCGACCTATGAGGAACGCACCGAACTCCAGGCATTGCTCGAGAAGGTCGATTCCTGCGACGACCCTGCGGTGCTGCTCGAGATCGACGTCGACGTCCACCGGGCGATCCATCGGATGTCGCACAATCCCTATCTGCTCGACAGTCTCACCCAGAGTCTGGATCTGTCGGTCCGCATGTGGAACCTCGCCCGGGAACGCCTCCCCGACCTGAACCACCACGTCCACGGTCAGACCGAGGTGCTCCAGGCGATCCTCGACCGCGACGGCGCCCGGGCCCGCACCCTCGCCGAATCACACGTGCGCGAGTTCGAGGACGGCATCCGCACGATGTTCTAGCAAGCGGGGACGAACTGCTCGCCGACGATGCGAGATGCCATCGCCGGTCCACACAGAAATCCGATCCGCACAATGAGCCAGAGCGGCAGTGGTTTTCCGCCGGTCGAGTAGCCGGCGAGCGGCAGCGAGACGGCGTATCGAGACCCGTTGAGGTGCACCAGTCACAGTCTCGATACGCCCTCGCCCCAGGGGGCTCGGACTACTCGACCACCGGACAGAAACCCCCACTCAGCAGCAAGCGGGGACGAACTGTTCACGAGCGGATGCGGCCGGGGTGGGCGTAGATGTTCATCGTCGGTCCGCGAAGGAATCCCACCAGCGTGAGGCCGGCCTCGGCGGCCAGCTCCACGGCCAGCGACGACGGTGCCGAGACAGCGGCAAGAATGGGAATACCGGCCATGACGGCCTTCTGTGCCAGTTCGAACGAGGCGCGACCACTGACCAGCAGCACCGTCCCGGCAAGGGGGACCCGTCCGTGCTCGATGGCCCAGCCGATGACCTTGTCCACCGCGTTGTGACGCCCGACGTCCTCTCGCAGCACGAGAAGTTCACCGTCGGCCGTGAACAGGCCCGCGGCATGCAGGCCGCCGGTCGAGTCGAACACCTTCTGCGCCGCGCGCAACGTGTCCGGCATCCCCGTCAGCGTCGCCCGCTCGACCTCGACAGGATCGGATGCGGGATCGTGACGGGTGCGCTGCCGGATGGACTCGAGCGACGCCTTGCCGCACACACCACACGAGGACGTCGTGTAGAAATTGCGGTCGATTCCGTTGTCCGGCAGCACGATTCCAGGCGCGAGGTCGACGTCGAGTACGTTGTAGGTGTTGACCCCGTCCGGACCGCGACTGTTGCAGTACCGCACCGACACGATGTCGTCGCGGCCGCCGATGAGTGCCTCGGTCAGCAGGAATCCCTGTGCCAGCTCGACATCTGAGCCCGGCGTCCGCATCGTCACCGCGAGAGGACGCCCGGCGACCCGGATCTCCAGCGGTTCCTCCACGGCGACGGTGTCGGGCCGAAGGATGGTGCGGCCGACATCGAGCCGGGTCACCCGGGTGCGGGTGGTGACCCGGCCCATCAGGACCGACGTTCCAGGCGGATCGTCACGGCCTTGGACACCGGGGTGTTCGACTCGCGGGCAACGTGATCGAGCGGGATGAGCGGATTGGTCTCGGGATAGTAGGCGGCGGCATTGCCGCGTGGGGTGGGATACGGCACGAGCCGGAAGTCCTCGGCACGCCGTTCCTGCACCGTCCCGTCCGCGAGCGGCCACTCCGACACCAGATCGACCCGGTCGTCGGGGCGGAACCCGAGGTCGGTGATGTCGTCGGCGTGGGCGAAGACCACACGACGGCCACCCTTGACGCCGCGGTAGCGGTCGTCGAGTCCGTAGATCGTGGTGTTGTACTGGTCGTGGCTGCGCATCGTCTGCAGGACAAGGCGCCCCGGCGGCACGGTGATCCGGTACAGCTCGTTGACGAAGAAGTTCGCCTTGCCGGTGGCTGTGTCGAACCGTCGTTCGTCGCGGGGCGGATGTGGCAGCACGAATCCGTCCGGTTGCCGGACCCGGGTGTTGAAATCGGCGAATCCTGGTACCACCCGGGCGATCGAGTCGCGGATGCGGTCGTAGTCGCCGACGAAGGTCTGCCACGGGACACGATGGTCGGGCCCGAACAGGGCTTGCGCGAGACCGCAGACGATGGCGACCTCGCTGCGCAGCTGGTCGCTCGCGGGCGTCAACCCGCCGCGGGACAGGTGCACCACCGACATGGAGTCCTCGACGGTGACCAGCTGTTTGCGCCCGTCGACGACGTCCTTGTCGGTGCGCCCGAGGGTGGGCAGGATGAGCCCGGTGCGGCCGGTGACGAGATGAGAACGGTTGAGTTTGGTGGACACCTGCACGGTGAGCGAGCAGCGGCGCAGAGCCGCTTCGGTCAGTTCGGTGTCCGGTGTCGCGGACACGAAGTTCCCGCCCATCGCCATGAACACACCGACCCGGCCGTCGCGCATCGCCCGGATCGCGTCCACCGCGTCGTAACCGTGGCGCCGTGGGCTGGTGATCCCGAACTCGGCGTCCAGCGCCGTGAGGAAGGACTCGGGCATCTTCTCCCAGATACCCATCGTGCGATCGCCCTGGACGTTGGAGTGGCCGCGAACCGGGCACACACCCGCACCCGGTTTGCCCATCATGCCTTGCAGCAGCAGCAGACTCGTCGCGTCCTGGATCGTTGCCACGCCGTGCGTCTGTTGGGTCAGACCCATCGCCCAGCAGATGATCGTCTTGGTCGAGTCGAGCATCGTCGCGGCCGTCTGATCGAGTTGCGCCCGGGTCAGCCCGGTCGCCTCGGCGACCACGTCCATGTCGACCTGCCGTATGTGGTCGGCGAATGCATCGAATCCGGCGCAGTGGTCGGTGATGAAGGCGTGGTCGAGCACGGTTCCGGGCGCGGCATCCTCTGCCTCGAGCAGTAGTTTGGCCAGGCCCTGGAACAGTGCTTGATCGCCGCCGATGCGGATCTGCAGCAGCTCGTCGGCGATCTGCACGCCGTCGCCGATGACGCCATGGATCTTCTGCGGGTCCTTGAATCGCAGCAGCCCGGCCTCGGGCAGCGGATTGATCGCGATGACCGTGGCGCCGTTGGCCTTCGCCTTCTCCAGCACCGACAGCATTCGGGGGTGGTTGGTCCCCGGGTTCTGCCCCGCGATCAGAATCAGATCGGCGTTCTCGAGGTCGGGCACCGAGACCGAGCCCTTACCGATGCCGATGCTGTCGACCAGCGCGGTGCCCGACGACTCATGACACATGTTGGAGCAGTCGGGCATGTTGTTCGTGCCGAAGGCGCGGATCATCAGCTGATAGACGAACGCCGCCTCGTTGGAGGTGCGGCCCGAGGTGTAGAAGGCGGCTTCGTCCGGCGTGTCGAGGGCGTGTAACTCGTCGGCGATCAGACCGAAGGCCTCGTCCCAGCCGATCGGCTCGTAGTTGTCGGCACCCGGGCGCAACACCATCGGGTGGGTGAGCCTGCCCTGCTGCCCGAGCCAGTAGTCGGTGCGGCCCAACAACTCCGACACCGGGTGCGCGGCGAAGAAGTCCGGGCCGACACGACGGGTGGTGGCCTCCTCGGCGACCGCTTTGGCACCGTTCTCACAGAACTCCGCGTGCTTGCGATGACCCGGGGTCTCCGGCCACGCACAGCCCGGACAGTCGAAACCGTTGCGCTGGTTCAGCCGTGCCAGGGTGCGCGCAGTGCGCACCGGCCCCATCTGTTCGAGGCCGCGCCGCAGCGATACCATCACCGCGGGAACGCCCGCAGCATAGGACTTCTCGTGGGTGACGACGACCTCGTCTTCGTCGAACTCGTATCTGTCGGATGACTTCACGACGTCAGGGTCCTCGCCGCCCGCCCGGACCGGATCACAACACGACCACTGACCGCAGCACCTCACCGTTGTGCATGGTGTGGAACGCCTCTTCGACCTCGTCGAGTTTGATGCGCTCGGTGACGAAACGGTCCAGCGGAAGCCGACCCTGCTGGTGCAGGTCGATCAGCATCGGGAAGTCACGCTCGGGTAAACAGTCGCCGTACCACGACGACTTGAGTGCTCCACCGCGGGAGAAGAAGTCGATCAGCGGCATCTCCAGGGTCAGATCGGGCGTGGGCACACCGACCAGCACGACCGTACCCGCGAGGTCACGGGCGTAGAACGCCTGACGCCAGGTCTCGGGTCGACCCACGGCGTCGATGACCACGTCGGCGCCGAATCCGCCGGTCAGTTCCTGCACCGCCTCGACAGTGTTCACCTCGGCGGCATTCACCGTGTGGGTGGCGCCGAGGTCTCTGGCCCACTGCAGCTTTCGCGCATCACGGTCGATCGCGATGATCGTCGTCGCACCTGCCAGATGCGCACCCATGATCGCGGCGTCACCCACCCCGCCGCAGCCGATGACGGCCACCGAGTCGCCACGGGAGACGTTGCCGGTGTTGACCGCGGCGCCCAGACCGGCCATCACACCACAGCCGAGTAGCCCGGCGACGGCCGGATCGGCGGTGGAGTCGACCTTGGTGCACTGTCCGGCATGCACCAGCGTCTTCTCCGCGAACGCGCCGATGCCGAGTGCGGGCGTGAGTTCGGTGCCGTCGTCGAGGGTCATCTTCTGTGTCGCGTTGTGGGTGTCGAAGCAGTACTGGCCTCGGCCGCGGCGGCAGGCGCGGCACTGCCCGCACACCGCGCGCCAGTTGAGCACGACGAAGTCCCCGACGGCCACCGAGTCGACGCCCTCGCCGACCTGCTCGACGAGCCCGGCGGCCTCGTGGCCGAGCAGGAACGGGAACTCGTCGTTGATGCCGCCCTCGCGATAGGTGAGGTCGGTGTGGCAGACCCCGCAGGCCTGCACCGCGACGACGACCTCACCCGGCCCCGGATCGGGAACGGTGATCATCGCGACCTCGACCGGGGCTTTCGCCGACCGGGCGATGACACCGCGAACCTGTTGTGACATGGCAGAACTCCTTGGGGTGATGCTTGCGTGTGGGGATGGTGGAGCGGAGATCGGTTGGTGCTCAGAGCACCAGGCAGAGCCGGAACGCGTCGTAGACGGCGGCGTGGATGTTGCGGCTGGCGACCGCGTCCCCGATCCGGAACAGCTGATAAGTACCCTGCGGGTTCCTGTCGACCGCCTGCGGCCGCAGATCGAGCAGCGCCTGCTGATCCACCTCGCCGAGGTTGGTCGATCCCGCGACGAGTTCGAAGTAGATGTCGTCGAGCGGAAGCGTGCCGTGTTCGACGACCACCTGATCGACGATGCGATGACGCGTCGCGTGGGCGTACTCGTTGTACAGGTCCACCTCGAGACGTCCGTCCTTGCGGCGCACCGCGGTCAGCCGCTCGTTGAGGGTCACCCGTACATCGTGCTCGGCGAACACCTTGAAGTAGCCGGGATAGTTGACGCCGCCGACGTCTGGTGCGAGAGTCCGCTCCGGCGTGACGAACTCGACCTGCACACCACTGCGCGCCAACACCTCGGCGGCATCCAGACCCGGGTGCCCACCGTTGTCGTCGAAGAAGAGGACCTCCCCCTTCGGGCGTACCGCGCCACACAGCACGTCCCACCCGTCGGAGACGAGACCGTCACCCTCGGTGAGGAATTGGGTGTCCGGCACGCCTCCCGTGGCAATCACCACGATCTCGGGATTCTCGGCGAGGATGTCGGCGGCGTCGGCGTACACGCTGGTGCGGATGTCCACACCGAGTCGTTTGCATTCGTCGAGCCGCCATTCGACGATGCTGATGAGGTCGCGGCGCCGGGGGGCCGAGGAGGCCAGCCGGATCTGCCCGCCCGGCGCGTCGGCGGCCTCGAAGACAACCACACGATGGCCGCGTTCCCCGAGCACGCGTGCGGCCTCCAGGCCGGCGGGTCCGGCACCGACCACGACTGCGGTCCGGGCCGGGCCGTCGGCGGCCGGTACCTCATGAGGCAGCCGATCCTCACGGCCGGTCGACGGATTGTGCACACACTTGGCGTCGCGGTTCTGGTAGATCTCGTCCAGGCAGTAGCTCGCGCCGACGCAGGGACGGATACGATCCTCTTCTCCGCCTTGGATCTTCGCGACGATGTGCGGGTCGGCGATATGTGCGCGGGTCATGCCGACGAGATCGATCAGGCCGTCGCGGATGGCATGCCGCGCGGTGGCCACGTCGTTGATCCGGGACGCGTGCATCACCGGCACGGACACCTCGCGCTTGACCTGGGCGGCGAAGTCGAGGTGCGGGGCCACGGGCGTACCCATCGGCGGGATGACCCGCGAGAGCGCCTCGTCGCTGGCCATGTATCCCTTGATGACGCTGATGAAGTCGATACCCTCGTCGACGACGCGCTTGGCGATGGTGAGCCCCTCGTCCCACTGCAGCCCGCCGGGCTCGTCCTCGTCGAGCGACATCCGGATGCCCACGGCGAAGTCCGGGCCCGCCGCCTCGCGGACCGCGCGGATCACCCGCAGCGGGAAGCGCAGCCGGTCCTCGAGGCTGCCGATGCCGTACTCGTCGTCGCGCTGGTTGGTCAGCGGCGACCAGAACGAATCCAGCAGATGGGTATAGGCCTCGAGTTCGATGCCGTCGAGTCCGGCCTCGCGGCATCGTGCGGTCGCATCGGCGTAGGCCTTTACGATGCGGTCGAGATCCCACTCCTCGGCCGCCTTCGGGAACGAGCGATGCGCGGGTTCCTTGAGCGGCGACGGTGCGATGACCGGTAGCCAGTCCCCGTCGTAGTTGCTTGTGCGCCGGCCCAGGTGGGTGACCTGACACATGACCGCGGCGCCGTGCTCGTGCACCCCGTAGGCGAGTTCCCGCAGCCAGGGCACGATCTCGTCCTTGTAGAGATGCAGGTTTCCGAATGCCGCGGGGCTGTCGGGGGCAACCACGGCCGATCCGCCCATCATGGTCAGCCCGATGCCGCCCTTCGCCTTCTCCTCGTGATAGAGGCGGTAGCGCCGCTTGGGCATCCCGTCCTCGGTGTACGACGGTTCGTGCGAGGTGCTGACCACGCGGTTGCGCAGGGTGACATTCTTCAGGCGAAACGGCTGAAGCAGCGGATCGATGAGCTGTTGTGACATTCCGATGAGACCCTCTGAAATATTTGATGCGTTCTCTAACACATCATCTTGCCGGAAATGTATGTCACGGAGAGACCGGCGGTCAAGGGTTGTGGACCAGAAAATCCGACCTCGCCGTCGAGCGTCCCGGACCCCTTGACCTGCGTCCCCAGGTACTCTACCGTTCAGACCCACAACTTATATATCACTTGGTGATCAATAAGTCTTCAGCTGTCGAGACGAAGGGGATGATCGTGCACACCCTCACCATCCGACCGGGGCAGGAGGCGGTATGACCGTCAGCGTCTTCGACCTCTTCTCCGTCGGCATCGGCCCATCGAGTTCTCATACCGTCGGGCCGATGCGCGCGGCGTCGCGCTTCGTCGCGGATCTGCAGACCATCGGCGCGGTCGATGATCTGCTGGGCATCCGCGTCGATCTCTTCGGCTCGCTCGCAGCCACCGGCGCCGGCCACGGAACGATGACCGCCATCCTCCTCGGACTCGAAGGCCACCGGCCCGAGGAGATCCGCACCGACGAGATGGAAGCGCGCATCGACGCGATGCGCGAAACCGGCACCATCAGGCTCGCCGGGGTGCGTGAGATCCGCTACGGCGAGGACCACATGGTCCTGCGTCCGCTGACGGTCCTGCCGTTCCACCCCAATGCGATGACGATCACGGCATACGGGGTCGGACGCGTGGAGCTACACCGTGAGACGTACTTCTCGGTCGGCGGCGGATTCGTGGTGACCGAGACGGAGAGCCGTGCGACCGAGGGCGACGACGCCCCACGCGGCGATCGCGGTTTCGACTCGGGCAAGCAACTGCTGGAGATGTGCGATCGTGACCACTGCAGCATCAGCGACGTGATGATGTCGCTCGAGCGTGACCTACGAACGACGGCCGAGATCCACGACCGCCTGCTCGACATCCGTGACGTGATGGTCGAATGCGAGAACCGTGGCATCGCCCGAGACGGTTACCTGCCCGGTGCCCTGCGGGTGAAGCGCCGGGCGAAGGACTGGTTCGAACGCCTCGACGCCGAGGACCCGGACCGTCGACCCGAGTTCGCCGAGGACTGGGTCAATCTCGTCGCACTCGCGGTCAACGAGGAGAACGCCTCGGGCGGTCGGATCGTCACCGCTCCCACCAACGGTGCCGCCGGTATCGTCCCCGCCGTACTGCATTACGCGTTGCACTACACGCCGACAGGGCGCGACGACCCAGACAGCACCGCGATCCGGTTCCTGTTGACCGCCGGCGCCATCGGCTCGCTCTACAAGCAGCGGGCGTCGATCTCGGGCGCCGAGGTCGGCTGCCAGGGCGAGGTCGGTTCGGCCGCATCGATGGCCGCCGCAGGACTCGCCGAAATACTCGGCGGAACCCCTGAGCAGGTGGAGAACGCCGCGGAGATCGCCATGGAGCACAGTCTCGGGCTGACCTGCGATCCGATCGGAGGCCTCGTCCAGATCCCGTGTATCGAGCGGAACGCGATCTCGGCGGGCAAGGCGATCAACGCGGCCCGGATGGCCCTTCGCGGCGACGGGACTCATCGCGTCAGCCTGGATCAGGTCATCGAGACGATGCGTACGACCGGCGCCGACATGCACACCAAGTACAAGGAGACCTCCACCGGTGGGCTGGCGGTCAATGTCCCGGTCAACTTCGTCGAATGCTGACGGACACGGAGGTAGAGATGACCCTGACCGACCACGACCTGATCGCGCGACTGGCACCGGTGCCGTCGGCAGCCGCGGCGTTCCTCCGCAGGACGCCTGCACCACGCCGCACGATCTTCGGCAGCGGAGTCCACACCGGCGCACTCGACGTGCTGCTCCGGTGTGCCGCCGACCGGGGCTCCGCCTTCGTCGTGTTCCAGTTGCTGTCCCCGTTTCTCCCCGGATCGAACGATGTCCGTCTCGACACGGTCGAAGACGTCCGAGACGTTCTCGACCGGTTCGTGGTGTCCGAGAGTGAACTCGAGTACGCGTTCGGGCCCAACTTCCGTGCGGTCACCAGCCATGCCTTCCGGGTCTCCGACCTCCTGCACGACAACGGCACCGCGAAGGTGCCCACCGCCACGGACAGCCACCGACGTCTCGGCGCCTGGCTACATGCGCGCGAGATCGCCTGGGAGTTCGGGCGGGTCGACCAGTGGTACCGCGCCCAGGCGGCCGCGTGGGAGCCCCGCTATGTCGACACCTCGCCGCTGCGGATCGAGGATCCGGCGGCGCGGGAGGTCGTGCTCGCCGTGCGTGATGTCGCCGCGGCCCTGAGCGTCGGCGACCTGGTCGGCCACGGCTTGTTCTCCCAGAACGACTTCGACATCCTCACCGCCCCGTGGCGTCAGGTCTCCGAAGCCGTGGCCACCTGTCGGTGATCCCGGCAGCGACGAGACGGAAGGACGATCGATGACCCGTACGCACAGCGATGACGACGTGCTGAGCTTTGCGATGACGTGGAGCAGTCTCGGCGGAGGGTCGGCCGAGGAGATCCGCGCCCGGTTCGGAGTCGAGCCCTGCGAGTTCTTCGCACAGGTCCATCACATCCTCGACACCCAACCCCCGCAGCATGTCTCGAGTCGGTCGATCGCACGTATGCGCCGGGTGTCGCGACATCGGCGTTGGCTCGGCACCTGAGTCTTGCGGCGATCTTCTGCCGGAACTCGCTCAACGCGCGTCGCGGGTTCCACGATCAGCGTGACTGTCCCACGTGCTCCAGAATGACCTCGACGGCACGCGCAGCACTCTGCGCAGCACCCTCCATCGTCGTGGTCCAGTCGGTGCGGGTCCAGTCACCGGCCAGCGCGAGCCCACGCACGGCGGTGCGTTGATCGGGCCGGACACCTGCCGTACCCGGTCGTTGCGCGAACGTCGATTTCGGCATGCGCACCACATGGCTGTGGATGACCTCGGCGTCGGCGGCTGCGGGGTAGTACCGCCGCAGCATATCCATCTGGATGGCGGTGATCTCGTCATTCCGCTTGTGTGTCAGCTCGTAGGCGGCGGAAACGGTCGTCGAGTAGAGGTGATGTCGTGACGCGTCGCGGCCGTGCATGCGCTGGCGGTCCCAGACCTGTTCGAGCACACCCTCACCGCCGTGCAGGATCTCGCCCCAGTCCGTCATGCCGATGGCCCGGTCGAGATAGAGGTTCACGCTCACGATGGGTACCGGGGTCAATTGCTCGGCCGCCGCGTAGATCTCTTCGTGGCCCGGCACCTGGTCGAGCATGCCGGTCACGTTCCACACCGGTACCGCGCAGATGACCGCGTCGGCGGCGATCCGTTCCCCATCGGCAAGTGTGACTCCGGAGACTTGCTCGTCGGCGACGTCGATCGAGGCCACCACGGCCCGGTGCCGCACCTGCACCCCGGAATCGGCGAACACCTTCTCCGCCCCGTCGACGAACAACGTGTCGAGGTCGACGGTCGGGTATCCGATCGAGATCGGTGTTCGGGTCTCACGCGCGCGCCGGATACCGGTGACGAGCAGATCGGCCGGCACCTTCGCCGATGAGATGTCGGGCTTGTCACCGGTCAGACCGATGACGATGCCGTCCCACAGCGCGTCCCGCGCCGACTGCGGCATCCCGATGCGGCGGAACCATTCGTCGGCGGTGATGTCGTCGAGCCACGCGGGCTGACGGAGCGCCTGCCGGATCAGCGTTGCCTGCGCGCGAGCCGTGCGCAGCCGGTCCAGACCGCGGACACCGGGCAGATCACCGACCGCCGCACGCACACCCGTCACCCCGCCGAAGGACGACCGCCGCGACGCTCCCCCGGGCATCCGCACCGTCATCTGGCCGGGGAAACGCACGTGCTCGCGGGTGCCGACGCTGTCCAGATATCGCATCAAGTGCTCGTACCCGCTGGCGAAGACGTGCTGACCGTTGTCGGGGACATCGTCGACCGCGGCCAGCGGCATCGCGATGGTACGTCCGCCCAGCGATCCGCGACGTTCCAGCACGGTGACCCGTTGGCCCGCCTCCGCGAGCCACACCGCCGAGGCCATTCCGGCCAGTCCCCCACCCACGACCACACAATGCATGCGACGAGAGTAGCGGTCAGTGTTGACTGGTGGAATAGATCGCGGCGGCACGCAGTTGAACAGCGCGACGGTCCCGGGATCTCTGCCCCCGGGCCCCATCCCTTTTCGCCGCTTCGAGCGGCCACTCGCCGAGAGGCGCATTGCCCGGGACCGTCCCCATCACCACTGCACATTCCGCCGACCGAGCCCGCCCGTCATCGGGCGTCGAAAACCAAGCACGTCGGCGAAGCATGTACTGACAGACCCTCCCTCGCACCGTCGGCGGTCTCTAGCCTTGGTTGAGACACGAAGGAGGTTTTGTATGCAGTACCGTCCGCTCGGCCGAACCGGTGTCCAGGTCAGCCCGCTGTGCCTGGGCGCAATGATGTTCGGCCCCTGGGGCAATGACGACAACCAGGACTCGATCCGCATCATCCACGCCGCCCTGGATGCAGGTATCAACTTCGTCGACACGGCCGACGTCTACTCCGGAGGCGTTTCCGAAGAGATCGTCGGCCAGGCGCTGCACGGTCGGCGCGACGACGTGTTCCTGGCGACGAAGTTCTTCATGCCGATGGGCGAGGACCCCAACCAGCGTGGTGGTTCCCGCCGGTGGATCATGCGCGCCGTCGAGGATTCACTGCGTCGCCTGAACACCGACCACATCGACCTCTACCAGGTGCACCGGCCCAGCCCCGACACCGACGTCGAGGAGACCCTCGGCGCGCTCACCGACCTGGTCCGTCAGGGCAAGGTGCGCTACATCGGCTCGTCGTCGTACTCGGGTTCGGAGATCGTCGAGGCCCAATGGGCCGCCAAACAGAATCATCTCGCGCGGTTCGTGACCGAACAGCCCCCGTACTCGATCCTGGTCCGCGGCATCGAAGAGGACGTGTTGCCGACGGTGCAACGCCACGGCATGGGCACACTGACCTACAGTCCCCTCGCCGGCGGCTGGCTGTCGGGTCGCTGGCGTAAAGACGCCGCCTCCACCCCCACCTCGAGCGCGCGTCCCAGCGCCCGCTTCGACATGTCGACCCCGGCCAATCAGCGCAAACTCGACATCGTCGAGGAACTCGCCGTACTGGCCGAGCAGACCGGGATCACCCTGATCGAGTTGGCGATCGCCTTCGTGATCAACCATCCCGGCGTCACCGCCGCGATCGTCGGGCCGCGCACCATGGAGCAGCTGCAGTCCTATCTGCCGGCCGCCGACGTCACGCTGCCGGCCGACGTGCTCGACCGCATCGACACCCTCGTCGCACCCGGAGTCACCATCAACCCCGACGACAACAGCTACGGCACCCACGAACTCACCCCGGCCGCACGACGCCGTACCGGCCTCGACGACCAGGGCTGAGACACAAACCGATTCTTCCGCCGCCCACCGATCTCCGGGGGCAACGATCAAGGAGAACCGCATGGAACTCGCACTGCACATCGCCGACTTCACCTGGACCGGCGGCGCCACCGAGCTCGGCCCGGCACTGGTCAAACATGTCCGTGACGCCGAGGCGATCGGGGTGCGCCGGATCAGCGTGATGGATCACTTCTGGCAGATCCGCGGCGTCGGGCCGGCCGAGAACGAGATGCTCGAGGCCTACTCCGCCCTCGGCTTCATCGCCGCCCACACCGAGCAGGCGCTCCTGCACACCCTGGTCACCGGCGTCACCTACCGCGAACCGGCGCTACTGGCGAAGGCGGTCACCACCCTGAATGTGCTCTCCGGCGGCCGGGTCGGCCTCGGCATCGGCGCCGCCTGGAACGACGAGGAGTCCGACGGCCTCGGCTTCGCGTTCCCGCCGACCGCGGAGAGATTCGAGCGACTCGAGGAGACCCTGCGCATCTGCCTCCAGATGTGGTCGGACTCCGAGGAGCCGTTCGACGGCGAGCACTACCGGTTGGGGCGGACCCTCAACTCGCCGCAATCACTGACCAAGCCACACCCGTACCTGATGATCGGCGGCTCGGGCGAGAAGAAGACGCTGCGCCTGGTCGCGCAATACGCCGACGCCTGCAACATCTTCGGCGGGCCGGAGGCCGCGCACAAGCTCGACGTGCTCCGCGGGCACTGCGACGCCGTCGGACGCGACTACGAGGAGATCGACAAGACCACCATCTTCCGGATCGATCCGGGCAGCACGGTCGATGACATCGTCACCACGGCCAACGAGATGGCCGCCGCCGGGTTCACTTCCGCCTACGTCTACGCCTCCGGCATCACCGAACCCGAGCGGATCATCGACCTCTTCGCCGCCGCGATACCGCGCCTGGACTGAGCCGACGCCCGACGGGTGTCACCGCGGTCCGAGCGGATCGCCCTCCGGCGGTCGGCCGCTTCGACCGGGCCGGGTGGCGTCGGCACGATCGGGCAGCCAGATCACAAAGGTGCTGCCCACGCCGGGCGCGCTGTGCAGCGCGAGGCGTCCCTCGTGTGACTCCACGATCTGGCGAGCGATGGTCAGGCCCAGGCCTGCTCCGGGCCCCGCCGCGCCAGGCCGCTGGTCTCCGGCCCGCCGGAACCGTTCGAAGACCCGCTGCTGGTCCTCCTCGGCAATGCCCGGCCCCTCGTCGCGCACCGCTATCCACGCCCACCCGTCGACGCTGCCGGCGGCGAGTGTGATCGTCGAGGCGTCCGGGGCCAGTCGCAAAGCGTTGCCGAGGACGTTGACCAGGGCGCGGCTGAGAGATTCGCGGTCGGCGTAGACAACCGGGCCCGCCGCAGAGTGAACGGCGAGGTGCAGGCCACGGTCGCGCGCGAGGAGTGTGTGATCGTGCGCGACGTCGGTGACGAAGTCGTGGATGTCGATACGCTCGTCGGCGAACGAACCGGATCGACGCCGGGCGGTGGCCAGCAGATCGTCGAGCAGACGCCCCATCCGGGCGGTCTGCCGGGAGACGATCGCGAGTGCTTCGGCCCGTTCGGCCTGGGTCGCACGGTCGTCGCCGAGTACCGCCTCGACGTTCGCCTGGATGACCGCGACGGGGTTGCGGAGTTCGTGGGAGACGTCGGCGACCAACGCACGCTCTGCGCGGAACGCGGTGTCGAGGCGCTCGAGAAGACTGTCGAGCGTGTCGGCCAGCGTCCGGAGTTCGTCGCGGGGTCCGGTTGCCCGGATGCGCTGCGAGAGGTCGGTGACACGGATGAGGTTCGCGGTGGTGGTGATGTCGCCGATGGGCCGCAGCATCCGCCCGGCGACGAACCAGCCCACCAGCAGGCTGATCAAAAAGATGACCGCCAGCGCGATCAGCGAATAGTTGCGCAGCGTGTCGAGGGTCGACTGGTTGACCGCTTGCTGCACGCTCTCCAGGTCGGCCGCCTGGAACGTCTCGCCCGACTTGTAGATCAGTGTCCCGTCGGGCTGGCGCAGGAACTTCTTGACCGTGAGCGGGTCCAGCGGCCGCGCATCGATGCTGTGACGCAGCGCGAGGTAGACCGCCAGCAGGATGAGTCCGGTGATCGCGAACAGCAACGTGGACGTCGTCAGCGCCATCCGTACCCGGATCGTGCGCAACGCACCCGGTACCACGAAGCGGCGCGTCATCGGCTCAGGAGCTCTGCGCGGCGGGTGGGGCGTCGGCGGATCGCAACCGGTACCCGCGACCGATCGCGGTGTGGATGACCTGTGCCTCGTCGTCGACGGTCAGCTTGCGGCGCAGGGTTCCAACGGTGACCCGGACGGTTTGGGTGAACGGGTCGGCGTGTTCGTCCCAGACATGTTCCAGCAGCTGCTCGGCGGAGACGACGTGATCGGGTCGCGACATCAGGAACCGAAGAACGGCAAACTCTTTCAGGGTGAGATCCACTTCGCGCAACCCGCGGCGCACGATCTGGCGGGCGGTGTCCATCGTGATGTCGCCGACCCGGATCAGCGACGAGTCCCCGGTGATCTCCCGACGGAGCACCGCACGCAGGCGCGCACTGAGCTCGGCGAGTGCGAACGGTTTCACGATGTAATCGTCGGCGCCGGCGTCGAGGCCGCGCACCCGATCCGGCAGGGTCCCCAACGCGGTGAGCATCACGATGCGCATGTCGCGCCCGGACCGCGAGTCAACGACACCGTCGCGAATACCGCGCGCCAGCTCCAGCCCGTCGCCGTCGGGCAGGGTCAGATCGATCAGTGCGACGTCATACTCGTTGACGGTCAACCGGTCCCGGGCGTCCTGCTCGGTGAGCGCAGCGTCGACCGCGTAGCCTTCCCGCTGCAGGGCGATACGCAGCGCACTGACGAGATCCTCCTCGTCCTCCACGATCAGCATGCGCATATCGCCCCAGAGTAGCGAGGACCGGCACATGCGGCCACGCGGCTTTCGGCGATCTTTCGTTCTGTCTTCCACAGGTTTTCGCACGTGCATGCTGAGCTGAGGCCATGACCTCACCCGATGACCGACAACCTCCACCCGATCTGCCGACCGCCGCCTCCGAGGCGCCGGTACCGGTCTCCCACCTGGCATCCGGCGCGGTCATCGAGCGCGCCCTGTTCGAGATGAAGAAGGTCGTCGTCGGCCAGGACCGGATGCTCGAACGGCTTCTGGTCGGCCTGTTGGCCCGTGGACACATCCTCCTCGAGGGCGTGCCCGGCATCGCGAAGACCCTGGCGGTGCGGACCGTTGCCACCGTGGTCGGGGGGACCTTCCGTCGGCTGCAGTTCACGCCCGACCTGATGCCCGCCGACATCGTCGGCACCCGGGTCTGGCGGCCGTCCACCGAATCCTTCGACATCGAACTCGGACCGGTGTTCGGCAACCTGGTGCTGGCCGACGAGATCAACCGCGCACCCGCCAAGGTGCAGTCGGCTCTCCTCGAGGCGATGGCCGAACATCAGGTCAGCATCGGCGGACAGACCTTCGGCCTCCCCCACCCGTTTCTGGTGCTCGCGACCCAGAACCCCATCGAGAACGACGGCGTCTATCACCTACCCGAGGCGCAGCGCGACCGGTTCCTGCTCAAGATCGACCTCGGGCTGCCCAGCGAGCTCGACGAGATGGAGATCCTCGCCCGGATGGGTACGCGGCCGCCGCAGGCGTCGCCGATCCTGGCGATCGAGGATGTCGCCGCGCTGCAGGACGCGACCGAACAGGTCTTCGTCCATCACGCCGTCGCCCACTACATCGTGCGCCTGGTGATGGCGACCCGCGATCCCGCGACCTACGGGGTGCCGGGGATCGGATCCGTGCTCGAGTACGGCGTCAGTCCACGCGGTTCACTGGGGCTGCTGGCCGCCGCCCGTGCCCTCGCCCTGATCCGGGGTCGCGACTATGTGCTGCCCGACGATGTGCGTGACATCGCGGCCGACGTCCTCGCGCACCGGATCGTTCTCACCTTCGATGCCCTCGCCGACGGTGTGTCGCCGCGCCGGGTCGTCGACGAGCTCCTCGCCGGGGTGGCTGCGCCGCAGATCGCGCACCGCGACGACGACTCCGAGCTCGCGTCGTGAGCACCAACCCGTTCGGCTCGGTCGACCTCGCTCTGCGACGGCGGCTCGACAGCCTCGTGCCCGGCGATCGTGACGGAGTCCGGCTCGGCGCCGGTTCCGAACGCGAAGAGGTGGTGAGGTATCAGCCCGGCGACGACGTGCGCCACATCGACTGGAACATCACGGCACGCTCGGCGGATCTGCACGTGTGGCGTCCGCGCGCCGACAATCAGCTCGACACGTGGGTGCTGCTCGACCTATCGCCGAGCATGGCGTTCGGCACCACGACCGGCGAGAAGCGCGAACTCGCCACCCAGGTCGTGTCGGCGGTGGGACAGCTGACCGATGCGCCCGGCAACCGGCTCGGGATCGCCACACTGTCCACGCAGGGCGTGCGATGGCACCGCCCCGATCGTGCCCGGGTCGCCGGCCACCGGTGTGCACGGTTGCTCACCGACCTCGATCAGCGCAGCGGCGAGGCCCCGCCGTTGGGTACCTCGCTGGAGGCATTCGCCCGACGGTATCGCCGGACCGGGTTGCGCATCGTCATCTCCGATTTCATCGATCCCGAGGGGCGGCTCGGTGGGCCGTTCGATTGGGAGCGCCCCCTGCGACAGCTCGCCGCCCGACACGACGTCATCGCGGTCGAGGTGTCCGATCCCCGTGAGATGTCGCTACCCGACGTCGGTTCGGTGGTCCTCGTCGATCCGGAATCCGGGCGGCAACGCACGGTGTGGACCGCCGATGCCGACCTGCGTCGGCGCTACCTCGCGGCCGCCGTCGCCCGGCGGTCGGCCATCCACAGATCGATCACCGCGGCCGGCGCCGAACACCTGTCGGTGGACACCGGCCGTGATTGGGTCCGCGATCTCGCCCGTTTCCTCCGTGCCCGGCGCCGCACCCTGAATCGGCGCGGAAGCCGAATGCGCGGACAGTAGAGGAGTGCCATGACCTTCCTGTTCCCCCTGGGGCTCCTGGTCCTCGTCCCCGTCGCCGTGCTCGCGATCTCCTACGTCGTCATGTTGCGACGGCGGCAGCGGTATGCCGTGCGTTTCGCCGCACTCCCGTTGCTGGACAGCGTGATCCCGGAGAAACCGAAATGGCGGCGTCATCTACCTGCCGGCCTGCTACTGGCAGCGCTGGGGCTGACCGGACTCGCGGTCGCCCGGCCCGAACTGCCGGTCCGGGTCCCCTATGAACGAGCGACGATCGTCGTCGCCATCGACACGTCGGAATCCATGCGGGCCCAGGATGTCACGCCCGACCGGATGACCGCAGCCCTCGATGCGGCAGGCGATTTCATCGAGCAATTGCCCGACACGTTCAACGTCGGCGTGGTGACGTTCGCCGGCAGCAGCAGGGTGATCCATCCCCCGGACACCGATCACGATGCCGCCCGTGCCAGCCTGGGCGCGGTCACCACCGAGTCACGCACCGCCATCGGCGAGGGCGTGCTCACCTCGCTCGACCAGGTCCGCAGCATCGTCGGCCCCGGTCAGGAAGAGCTGCCCGCGCACATCGTGTTGCTCTCCGACGGCAGCAACACCAGCGGCCGGTCACCATCGATCGCCGCCGAACAGGCTGCGGCGGCCGGCGTTCCGGTGTCGACGATCGCCTACGGCAGCGCCTCGGGCACCCTGGCCGCCGGCCCCTACTCGATCCCGGTGCCTGTCGACGCCGCCACCCTCGCCGAACTGTCCGACGCCACGGGCGGCCGCGCCTACAGCGCCGAGAGCAGCGACGAACTCCAAGACGTCTATCGCGAGATCGGTTCCTCCATCGGCTGGCGAACCGAACAGCGCGAGGTGACCCCGTTCGTGGCGGCGCTGGCACTGCTGTTCGGGCTGGTCGCGGCGGCATTCTCGCTGCGCTGGTTCTCCCGACTCGTCTGAGAAGGACACCCATGACCCGCTCACCGTTGCACCTCGGACAACCCAGTGGCCCCGACTTCGTCGTACCCGACACGAGGGCGTCCATCCCACGCCCGCCCGCGCCACCTCCACCGACGGTGCCGCGACCGACGGGGCAGGTTCCGTCGCGTGTTCAGCACACCGGACTCGGTGACATCCATCCGCGACCACCCGCGGTGGTGAACCATGCACACGCACAGACGGAGACGACCTCGCCACCCGACCGACATGCGCTCCCGCTTCGGTCCGGCGGTGTCGCCTTGCTCGCCGTCGGCTGTCTGCTGGCCGGCACCATCGCGGGAGGGACCGCCGGATTGATCGCCGCCACCGTCTACCCGACGCCTGCGCAGCAGACCTCCACCGCGCCGGGTGGGGTCGATGCCCGGGCGGGCGCGGCCACGCTGCTGCCGAGCGTCGTGCAGATCCGTACCGGCCAGGCACGCGGGTCGGGCTTCGTGTTCGATGACGAGGGGCATGTCCTGACCAACCACCACGTGATCGCCGGCGCAGGGCGCGTGGAGGTCCAACTCGCGGACGGTCGCACTGTCACCGGCCGCGTCGTCGGGAGCGATCCGGCCACCGACATCGCGGTGATCGCCCTGCCGGGGTACGCCCCGCCCCCGGCCGACCTCGGAGTGAGTGCGTCACTGCAGATCGGCCAGCCGGTGATCGCCGCCGGGTCACCCCTCGGTCTGTCGAGCACTGTCACCGCCGGCATCGTCAGCGCGGTCGACAGACCGGCCCAGCTGCGTGGACCGGGGCAGCTCCAAGCGCCGATGATCCAAACCGATGCGCCCATCAACCCGGGGAACTCCGGTGGCCCGCTCGCCGACCTCACCGGACGTGTCGTCGGCGTCAACACCGCGATCGCCACGGTCGGCGGTGCCGAGTCGGGCAACATCGGTATCGGCTTCGCCGTGCCGATCGATCGCGCGGTCCGCACCGCCACACGAATCATCGCGAACGGGTGACACGGCATCCGGCCGGACGGCCCACCGCGCTGACAGCACCGCCACCCCGCGCACCCCGCTCAGCACCGTCCACCCCGCGCACCGCGCTCAGCACCGTCCACCCCCGCACACCCCGCGCTCACAGCACCGCCCACCCTGCGCTGACAGCACCGCAACCCTGCGCACACCGCGCGGACAGCACGGTCCACCCCCGCACCCCGCGCTCACAGCACAGCCACCCCCCGCTCCCTGAGGAGCGAGGCGCCAGCCGAGCGTCACGAAGGGCCGGCCCTTCGTGACGGGCCTCCGCAAGCTCCGGCCCTCCTCAGGGACCGGGGCGACAAGCCTCCGCAAGCTCCGGCCCTCCTCAGGGACCGGGGCGACAAGCCCCCACAAGCTCCAGCCCTCCTCAGGGACCGGGGCGACAAGCCCCCACAAGCTCCGGCCCTCCTCAGGGACCGGGGCGACAAGCCCCCACAAGCTCCAGCCCTCCTCAGGGACCGGGGCGACAAGCCCCCACAAGCTCCAGCCCTCCTCACGGACCGGGGCGACAAGCCCCGACCCTCCCTAGGGACCGGGGCGGATGCAGCCCCAGATTTCCACGCTCATGTCCGCGGGCATCACCTGAGCGGCTCGCCGATTGGATCGTCCAGTCAGCGACGCTGTGTGGTGATGCCCGCGACGCGAGAGCCGGCGCCACAGCGCATCTAGCGGTTTGTGGCCTCGTCCCGCTTGGGCAGCACCCAACCCACCCGCGGGAAGTGGCAGGTGTAGCCGGTCGGGTAACGCACCAGATAGTCCTGATGCTCCGGCTCGGCCTCCCAGAACGGCCCGGCGGGTTCGATCGTCGTCACCGCCTTACCCGGCCACAGGCCTGACGCGTCGACGTCGGCGATGGTGTCCCGCGCGACCTGCTCCTGCTCCGGGGTCAGCGGGAAGATCGCCGACCGGTAGCTCGTGCCGACATCGTTGCCCTGACGATTCTTCGTCGACGGATCGTGGATCTGGAAGAAGAACGCCAGGATGTCACGGTAGGTGGTCTGCGTCGGGTCGAACACGATCTCGACCGCCTCGGCGTGACCCGGATGGTTGCGGTAGGTGGCGTGGTCGTTGGCACCGCCGGTGTAGCCGACCCGGGTGTCGAGCACACCCGTTTGGCGGCGGATGAGGTCCTCGACTCCCCAGAAGCAACCGCCCGCGAGGACGGCCGTCTCGGTGCCGGGACGACGGGTGATCTGTCCGGTGTCGGTGGTCATCGTGCGTTCTCCTCCGTGCTGGTGTCGGTTGTGCTGGTGTCGGTTGTGTCGGTGTCGGTTGCGCTCTCGATCGGTCCGAACAGCTCCCGGTAGGCGCCGTAGCCTTCCGCCTCGAGATCGGCGACCGGGATGAACCGCAGCGCTGCCGAATTCATGCAGTAGCGCTGCCCTCCCGCGTCGCGCGGGCCGTCGCCGAAGACGTGGCCGAGGTGGCTGTCCGCGCCGGACGAACGCACCTCGGTGCGACGCATCCACAACTTCCGATCGGTCTTGGTGCTCACCGCGTCGGCGTCGATCGGCTTGGTGAAACTCGGCCACCCGGTTCCGCTGTCGTACTTGTCGGTCGACGAGAAGAGGGGCTGTCCCGAGACGACATCGACGTAGATGCCCGGCTCGTGGTTGTCCCAGTACTCGTTGGCAAAGGCCGGCTCGGTTCCGTCCTGCTGGGTGACGCGGTACTGCGCGTCGGTGAGGCCGCGCACGGCCTCGGTGGTCTTGGGATACTGGTTGCTCACTACTCCCTTTCTGGCGCCGCTGGCTGCGGCGACACCATGCACAACAACCATCGTCCAGGTTTTGGTCCCGGCGGGTCCGCCGACCCGGACATGGCGTGTAGCAGGTTGCTACACTCGGTGGATACTGACCAGGAGGCATGATGACCCGTTCCGCCGACAAGGTCACCCGGTTCGACGCAGGCCTGGTCGACAGTGCGATCGCCGAAGGCCGTCGCCAACACCGCACCGGGCGCCAGCAGCTCGAATACTGGGCACGGGTCGGTCGCGCGATGACCGCACACGAGACCGCGTCGCTCAAGCGAGTCGAGGAAGCGGTGACGGGTCGTCAACCGACCACCGACCTGACCGCCGACGAGGGACGTGTCTTCAACGCCGAGATCCGGGCACGCATAGATGAGAGCCTGGCGTCCGCCGACTACCGACAGGAGCTCTCGGCCCGCGGCGTCACGACGGTCTCGCTCGACGAGGATGGACGGATGGTCGAAGTGCGGCCGGACGGGACTACTCGCGTCGTCGACGCCGAGTGAAACGCCTGGACCTGGTCATCGGCCCGAACGGTGCCGGCAAGTCCACGTTCGTCGAGCTCACCCTGGCGCCGCTGTTGCCGGCGAGCCCCTTCGTCAACGCCGATCTGATTGCGCGACAGCGCTGGCCTGACGACGCCGAAGCGAAATCGTATGAGGCCGCACGAGTTGCGGCGAGAACGCGGGATCATCTGATCGACGACGGTCGATCGTTCATCGCCGAGACCGTGTTCTCACACGAGTCGAAGCTCGGACTGATCGAGCGGGCGCACGACGCCGGCTTCATCGTGGTCCTGCATGTTCTGATCGTTCCCGAATCCCTGGCAGTTCTGCGCGTCGCGCACCGGGTCGCCGCCGGCGGACATTCGGTGCCCGAACACAAGATCCGTACTCGCCACCGCCGCCTGTGGCCACTTGCGGTGACCGCCATCCGTCTCGCCGACGAGGCCACCGTGTACGACACCGCCTCCGGTGTGGCACCTGCCATCGTCGCGGAATTCGCCGACGGGATCCTGATCGGCGCGGTGGCGTGGCCGGAATGGACGCCTCCGATCCTCCGGGATCTCGGCGGTCAGCCGTCCTGAGTCCCAGCCGCACGTGCACCCAGCCGAGCGGCCGTCAACCGGCTCGTGCCGCTGCCTCGATGGCCTCGACCGTCCGCAGCACGGCGAGCGTGCGCGCCTGATCCGCCGCAGGATCGTCCACTCCGTTCACGAGGTCGGCGAACCGCCGGACCTCGTGCACCATGTTGTTCTCCGGCCCCTCGAAGACATGATCGGTCACGGTGCCGTCGAGCATGGTCAGCCGGGCCGAGACCGGTTGGGTGACGTGAGAGAACGTGAGGGTGCCGAGTTCGCCCTGGATCTCGTCGACGCGGTCGGATGCGGTGATCTTCGAATACGACAGGTCGACGACGAATCCTTCATAGACCGCCAGCACCGCGCCCGCACCATCCGCACCGCCGGGAATCGGCACCGACGCCGCGAGGACGCGATCGGGTTCGCCGAACAACTCCACCATCGCTCCGATGGTGTACACACCCAGGTCGAGCAGGGCTCCGCCGGCCAGCGCCGGGTCGAAGATGTTCACCCGCTCCCCCGCGAGCACCTTGTCGTAACGCGCCGATCGCTGGCAGTAGGAGAACGATGCGCGGCGGAGGACCCCGAGTTCACCGATCAGCTCGGCGACTGCGGCCAGGCCCGGGTCGTAGCAATTGCGCATCGCTTCCAGCACCACCACACCCGCAGCAGACGCAGCCTCGACGAGGCGGGTGAACTCCGCCGCCCTCGGCACGGCAGGCTTCTCCACGAGCGCATGCTTGCCGGCCGCGATCACGCGCAGGGTCTGCTCACCGTGAATCCCGTTGGGAGAAGCGATGTAGACGGCATCGATGTCGGAGGAGGCCAGTAGTGCTGCCAGATCGTCGCTCGAAGATTCGAGTCCCGTCTCGGCCGCGAAGCCGGCCGCCCGTTCACCGTCCCTGGAATACGCGGTGGTGACACGCACCGCCGGCACCGCCGCCGCGGCGTCGATGAAGCGGCGGGTGATGGAACTCGTCCCGATCGTGGCGATCCGCAGCGCGGTGTCGGTCATCACGAGTCGATCGTAGGTGGATCACGCGTCCGCCCACGACGGATTCGCTGATGTACGGTGTTGCCCATTACCGCTGCCGCAGACCTGTCGTCGGCGGGATCGGTGCGAGAGCAAAGGGGTTTTTCGACAGGGATGCACCGAGTCCCGCTAGTGCCGCCGCCGGATCAACTGCCGCCAGATTCAGCCCTAAGAACTGTGTACGATCACATGCGACTGCAGCAAGCGGGATTTCCGCACGGTGGCCGGTCGCAGGGTCGATCTCGTTTGTGACCACGCTTAATGCGATCGACTCGATCCGTTCGCTGCGGTCGGCCTCGAACACCTCGTGGAGGGTTCGCAACGCGACTGCGCTGGTCGCAGCGTTGTAGCGAAGCCGCTGGTCTTTCTGCGAAATAGTGGACTCGCGAAGCTCGTCAGTGCTGGCAACGAATTTCACGGTCTTTACAGTCGGGAGTTCTGATGGCGCGGGGATAGACACAGTCACCACCAACTCCTTCAGATCACCGTCAAAGGTGTAATCGTGAGCGACGGGGAAGGCATCCGGGTAAACAGAGTTCGCAAGCACGATGCCGACGTACTCATCTATTGCAGCCGGATCATTTTGCCCGAGACGGTATATGAAGTCGTCGATCTCTGCATTGTGTTCATTGACGGCTGCCTGCCTTTCCTGGCAGGCCTCTTCGTACTCTCTGCGCGCATTTTCCAGGTCAGCTTGCCGCTTTTCTTCGGCTGCTATCGTCGTGCGCTGCAGTTCCTCGTTCTGTTTTGGTATGTCGACGGTCACCTGGTGTGACCATTGCGCATGTTCCGTCTGCCACTGATGAACCGCAGCGTTATAGGCGTGCTGGTGCTTCTTCTTCGATCCCAACTTGGCCAGCCCCGTCGGATCAGCCGGCGGTGCAAATGCGGGCTCCGGTGGATACTGTGCCCACTCGGGTTCCGGCACCGGTTCAGCGAGGGAGCCTGGGGCGAACGGAGGATGCTCTGCGGTCCGCTTCAGTAGCGCGAGATCCACGTAGTCGTCGACGCCCAGTGTCGCCGCGAGTAACCCGTCAATCTGCTCATTCACATCATTGGCGTATGCGGTGCGTTCCTCGGCCTTGGTGCGCATCGTCTCTCGATATCGATCCAGAGCCCGCTTCTCGGCTTCTTTTCTGTCCGCCTCGCGGGCGCGCTGCAGTTGAACCTGGGCTCGCTCGTGTTCGCGCTGCGCCCGCTCCGATTCACGGACCGCTTGATTATGCGCGCGAACCGCAGCGGCCTGTTGTCGTCGTTGCTTCTGCTCAGCGAGTCGTTGCTGCCTTTGCAGTTCGGCAAAGAAACCACGCCGTCGAGCCACTATCGTCTCCTCCGATCACAAATGTTTACCGGTGTCACTCTAGAGTCAGAGCAACAGACATACTCCCGTATTACCAAGGAGGTCCGCGAGCGATGACGTCGCCCGGTTGGTATCAGGATCCCTCAGGCGAGCATCAACTGAGGTGGTGGGACGGCACCACGTGGACCCAACACACCCGTCCCACGCCTGCGATGGCGCCGTCGTTTCCAACGCCAACGACACACGTTCCGCCGCCACCGCAACCTGCAGGTCCCTCTACCGGAAGCCACGCGGAAGGCGTCGAGGCTGAGACACCGGACCAGGACTCATTTGCTTCTGCGCTTGAGCACGCGCATCAGGAGCGTAACGCTCTGCGAGGACGGGTGACGGAGCTGCAAGACCTGGCGGAGAGGTTGCGACGTCAGGTCGATGATCTTCGGGCGGAGAATGATCGGCTCCGGCGAATTGCAAGAGAGCGCGAGGCGGCTCGGGGGCACGTCGAGGATGCCGGGATCGCCGCCGCCAAGACCGTTGAGCTCGATGACCTGAACGAACAGATCCGACTGGCAAGATCCGAACTCATCGAACTCAGAGGGCAAATTGAACTTCAGGATGTCGGTCTCTACGACTATGAACACCCGGCAGAGCACTCCGTCGAACTGTCGAACCGCTTAGAGAATGTGCGGCACCGAGTCAAGCAGCTTGCTCGAGCCAAGCAGGCCACGACCGCCGTCTCGAGCTTCACCTTCAACGGTTCACTCGCGCAAGGGCGCCGCTTTGTGGACCAGGTGAGCAAACTCCTGCTTCGCGCTTACGATGCCGAGGCAGAGAATTGCGTGAAAACCGTTAAAGCCGGGAACCTTGCTACCGCGCAGGCACGGCTACGCAAAGCGGCTGACCAGATCGCACAGAACGGCGAGATGATCGAGCTTCATGTCTCTGCTGAGTATCACGAACTCAGGATGGAAGAACTCGAATTGGCCGCCCGCCACCTGATTGCCAAGCAAGCAGAAAAGGAACTGGAGCGGGAACGGCGCGCGGAGCTTCGGGAACAAGAAAAGGCGAGAAGAGAACTCGAGGCCGAACGCGATCGACTCGACAAGGAACGCCAACACTATCTCAACACCATCGAGTCGTTGCGTGCACGTGGCGACGACGCTGGCCTCAAACGCATGCAAGAACGCCTCGACGATGTCGACACCCGACTTTCCAATGTCGACTACCGCATGGCCAATACCCGCGCAGGGCATGTCTACGTCATCTCCAACGTCGGCGCGTTCGGTGAACGTATGGTCAAGATCGGCATGACTCGCCGTCTCGATCCAACTGATCGAGTTCGTGAACTCGGTGATGCCTCAGTGCCGTTCCGGTTCGACACGCACGCGCTCTTCTTCGCAGACGACGCCGTCTCCGTCGAGAACCAACTCCACAAAGCCTTTGAAGACCGTCGAGTCAATAGGATAAACCAACGCCGAGAGTTCTTCTACGCGACCCCCGCCGAGGTACGAGAAGTAATACAGACTCAACTCGAGGGACAGGTCGAGCTCATCGAATTTGTCGAGGCAGCCGAAGCAGATGAGTACAGAATGAGTTCAACCAGCCAGCTGGCCGACTAACTTGCAATCGCGGCTTGAAATCTTCAGGCTGCGGAAACTCTCCACCACAACGGTCTTGAGTTCGGGACCGACCCATCCGAACTGGCTCGGAGTATACGAAACGGACGATATCGAGGGCCATTGGGCTGGGTAAACCCTTATGCGTTCGGCGATCACTACCCGGGAGACATAACCAGCTAGCCTGTGCGGACCTTTGGTAGTTGCGACACGCATGTCGAAGCAAACCTGACCGATATGTATCAATATCCTGCCCAACCTGAGAATGGGAGTACCCAGTCACGTCAGGAGAGTGACGTCTTTCATCGCGATTGGTCGTGACGTGCCTGCCGACGAAGTGTGGCGAAACAAGCTAGCTCCCCAACCAGCCCCTCCAAAACGGTGTTGCCGCGTCAGCCCAGCCCGACGAGATCGGCCGAGGCCGACCACAATCCGTCGATGATGTGCTGGTCGTGGGCCTGCCGGTTCTCGCGGCCGTTCGCGCGGTGCCGGTCGAAGTAGACGCCGTTGATCGTCGGGTCGGCCCCGCGGCGCGTCAACTCGATCAGCGGTTCGGCGCCTTTGGCGGGACTGATCGTCGCGATGTGGCGCAACGGTGTCCGATAGGCCAGGCCCACGAAGAACGAGTCACGGCCGAAGCTGGTGCCGACGGGTCCCGGATGTGCTGCAGCGGAATAGATCCCGTCGTCTGACCAGCGGGCGGCGATGCCGCGGGTGAACAGGATGTTCATCAGTTTGCTGGTGCCGTAGGCACGCATCTCCAGCGTGCGCTTGCGCCGCCGGTAGTCGAGATCGGACAGATCGACGCGACCGAACAGGTTGCCGACACTCGCCGTGTTGAGCACCAGCGCTCCGTTCTCGGCCGCCGTCAGCCGATCGCGCAGCAGGTGGGTGAGCAGGAACCCGGCGAGGTGATTGATCTGGAAGTTGGGTTCGTGATCGTCGGCGGTGCGCTGCTTCGGGTCAAAGGTGCCGCCGGCGTTGTTGAGCAGTACGTCGATGTGCCCGACGCGGTCGCGGATCTTGTCGGCCAGCGCACGCACGTCGTCGAGTCGGGCGTTGTCGGCGGTGAATCCGGTAGCCCCGGTGTCGGCGGTGACCGGCGCCAGCTTGTCGGCGGACCGTCCCACGATCACGAGGTCGACGTCGGGCCCTGCCAATTCCCGAGCTGCCACCGCGCCGATCCCGTCACTGGCACCAGTGATCACCACTGTCCGTTTCGAGGTCATCCTTGTCCCTCCCTACCGCGTGGCGTCGACGACATCCTCGCCGGTCCGGTCCGCCACACGGCCTCACCACGACGGATTATGTCCGGTGAACCGGTCGCCGTCGACCACGTCGGCGAATCCGGAGGCCGGCGCGTCGCGCGGCGGCGGCTCTGACACGATGACGTCATGGCGAACAACGACCACGATCCGTCCGACCGTGCTCCTGTCGACGAGGGTATGGCCGTGCGGCGTCAGGTGATGGGCGACGAGTTCGTCGACCGCGCCCTGACACGGACCGAGGGCACCGAGTCCGCCGAGCTCCAGCGATTCGTCACCGAACATGTCTGGGGCGGCATCTGGACTCGTCCGGGACTCGCCCACCGTGACCGCAGTCTGCTCAATCTGGGCATTCTCACCGCCCTGCGGGCGCACGAGGAACTCGCCGGACATGTCCGCGGTGCGCTGACCAACGGCGTCACGCGCGACGAGATCGTCGAGGCCATAGTGCATACCGCGGGGTATTGTGGTGCCCCGGCCGCACTGTCGGCGATGCGGGCGGTGCAACAGACCTTCGATGCGGTCGACGACGAGGAGCGTGGCGCTCGATAACGGCCGCTGTCGGGCGTACCCACTCGGTCGCGACCACGGCGTTCGACGCCGAGGCGGTCGTGCCACGGCACGACCGCCTCGAACCAGACTGACTGCGAAGGCGTCAGCGCGTTCCGGCCTTCGCGTACTCAGCGATCGCATCGACGTTGGACTTGTCGACGAAGGCCGGGCCGGTCAGCACCGCCTCGCCGCCGCCGATTGTGTCACCGTTGTTCAGATACAGCCAGAGGGAATCGACCGCGAGGTAGCCCTGCAGGAACGGTTGCTGATCGATCGCCCAGATCACCTCGCCCTTCTTGATCGCGTCGACCAGAGCAGCGTTGGTGTCGAAGGTCGCGATCTCCGCCTTGCTCCCGGCGGTGCCCTTCGCCTCCACCGCGGTCAGGGCGATCGAGGCATCCAGTGCGACAACGTGATCGATGCTCGGATCCTGCTGGAACTTGGCCGTCAACGCGGCCTCGACCGACGGCATGTCGGCGCTGTTGACGTTGATCAGCTCGACCTGACCACCGGTGAATCCCTTTTGCACACCGGCACATCGGGATTCCAGAGAGACGTTGCCCTGTTCGTGGATGATGCAGAGTACCTTCCTGGCACCCTCGTCGGAGAGACGCTTACCCGCGGCCTCACCGGCGATGGTCTCGTCCTGACCGAAGTACTGCTGGACACCGAGCTTCTTCCACTGATCGAAACCGGCATTCAGCCCGACGACAGGGATGCCGGCCTGCAATGCCCGGGAGACGGCCGGCGCCATCGCCTCCGGTTTGGCCAGCGTCACCGCGATCCCGTCCACCTTGGAATCCACCGCAGCCTGAACCAGATTGGCCTGGTTGGGTGCTTGCGGATCGGCCGAGTACTTCAGGTCGATGTTGTCCTTGGCCGCCGCGGTCTCCGCTCCCTTCTGCACCAGGTCCCAGAAGGCGTTACCGGGCACACCGTGCGTGACCATCGCGACGGTCATACGTGGGGTGTCGGCCTGTCCCGCACCCATGCCGGAGCCGCTGCTGTCGGGCTTGCCCCCGGTGCTCGAGCAGGCGGACAGGAACAACATCGATGCAGCCGCGATGGCTCCCGCCCCGGTCAGGACGCGGTGGCGTCGTCTCGATGTTCTCATCGTCTCGCTCCTTTGGTTGACGAGTACTGAAAGGGTGGAAGGGATCATCGATCCGCGGGCATCAGACCGACGCTCGCGAAATACTCACGGGTGCGGATCGCGATCCGCTTTGCGCTACCGGGCGGGGCCGGGTACATGTCCTGCTCGATGATGAGCCGGAAGTCGCGGTTCAACGCGGCGAGGTCCTTGAGCAGCGGTTCCATCGTCGGCACACCCAACGGCGGCTCGACCATGGCGCCGCGCTGGACCGCCTCGTAGAAACCGACGTGGTCTTCTCGAGCCTGCGCGGCGACACCGGGGTCCACCTGCTTGAGGTGGATGTAGCTGATCCGGTTGGGGTCTCGCGCGATGATCTCGCGGTTGTCACCGGAGCAATAGGAGACGTGGCCGGTGTCGAGGCACAGGGACACGGTGTCGGGATCGGTGTCGTCGAGAAACTTCTCGATGAAACTCTGGGTGTCCACGTGGGTGTCGACATGCGGATGGAAGCCCTGCGTGATCCCGAACGCGTCCTCGACGAGCCTGCCGAGCCTGGAATGACCCTCGGTGAGATTGCGCCATTCGTCTGCCGAGAGTTCCGCGGCCTGTGTCAACGCACCGGTGTGCAGGTCGGTGTACTGCTCCGGCAGCACCACGAGGTGTCCGACATCCATGGCCGACAACAGCTCACAGACGTCGAAGGCATCCTTGCGGGCCTGTTCGAATGCATCGGCTCCACGGTGCAGCGCGGTGCCGACGGTACCGCCGGTCAGCGAGAGCCCCTGCCTACCGAGTTCGTCCTTGAGCTGTTCGGGCTCGGTCGGCAGATATCCGAAGGGACCGAGTTCGATGGTCCGGAAGCCGGCCTCGACGACCTCGTCGAGGAACGTACTCCAGTGCGGCTGTTTCGGGTCATCGGGGAACCAGATCCCCCACGAGTCGGGGGCGGTGCCCAGACTCAGGCGGGCGAAGGTCGGATCGGCGGCGACCGTGTGGTCGTCGGTGACGGGTGAGTTCATCGGTGGTCCAATCGTTGTGGTGTCTGCGCGTACTCAGGCGAGGCTGCTCACCGGCTGCGCGGTGTCGACGTCGGTCGGCGCGCCGGTGGCGGCCGCGACTTGTGCGGCGTCGACCGCGCGCATCACGCGCAGCGCCGAGGAGAAGCTGGTGTCCATCGGCTCGTCGGCGAGGATGCAGCGCACGAAATGCTGGATCTCCGCAACGAACGCCTCGGCGTAGCCGGTGCCGACCCCGCCACCCGGCATCGCGGCGACATCGGAGAAATACGGGTGCTGCGGACCGGTGAAGACGCGGCGCGGGCCGCAGATCGTCGCGGGTCCCTCGTCGACATGAATGTGGAACTCGCCGGCCGAGATGGAATCGAACCGGGCATGGCCTTTGTCGCCGTGCACTTCGATGCCGAGCGAGTTGGGGATGCCCACGGCCACACGGTTGACGTGGATCTGGCCGATGGCCCCGTTTTCCAGCTCGACCGTGAGCAGAGCGATGTCGTCGGTGTCGACGGCCCCGGTCTTCTCTGAGCCCGGGATGGGCCGTTCGGTGATCACCGTGTGCAGCGTCGCGGAGACGATGCGACGGATCGGGCCGGCCACGTGCTGGACTGTGTCGAGCGCGTGGGTCCCGATGTCGATCAGGGCTCCGGCGCCGGCCGACTCCTTCGAGTAGCGCCAGGAGAACGGCGCATCGCTCGATGCTCCGTAGTCGGCGTTGTACCACGCGGTGAAGCTGCGGACCGCACCGATCGCGCCGTCGGCGACGGCGTCGTGCACCGCGGCAAGGCCGGGTAGTCGCCGGAAGGAGAAGCCGACCCCGGTGACCGCGGTCGAACCTTCGGCGAGGTCGACGAGTGCGGCGGCCTCGGTTGCGCTGCGTCCGATCGGCTTCTCGGCGAGCACGTGCTTGCCAGAGCGCAGGATCGCCGGCAGCACGTCGGCGTGCACGCTGTTCGGCAATGCGACGCTGATCGCGTCGATCGTCGGATCATCGAGCACCTCCCGCAGATCCGCGGTGGCCTCGGCGTAGCCGTATCGGTCGGCGGTACGGCGGGCGAGTTCGACATTCGGGTCGACCACGACGGCCAGGTCGACGGTCACCGCCTCCAGGCCGGCGGCCATGGAGACGTTGCGAAACCCGAATGCGTGTGCCTGCCCGGCGGCGCCCGCCCCGACGAGGGCGACCCGAAGAGTGCGACGAGGTGACATGGGTGGTCCTGCTTTCCTATCGAATAGATGACTTGGAGCGTTCCAGGCTTCAAACTGTAATCTGCATCTCAGTCATTGGTCAAGGCGTTCTGTTCATTTGCTCAGCACTCGCAGTCACCTGCCTCACGCTGCTACCCAATAGGAACCGCATCGCCCTGGACAGATCCAGGTGATAGCCTTGGATCGCTCCAACACAATTCACACTCCCGGGAAGGGTCACGATGGGTACAGCTGGCGACGCGGCCGGCCGCTCGGCGCGCCCGACCATCGTCGACGTGGCTCGACGCGCCGGGGTTTCCAAATCGCTGGTCTCCCTCGTGCTGCGTGGACAGCCGGGCGCCAGCGAGGCGAATCGGACCGCGGTCTTGCGGGCCGCCGAGGAACTGGGTTACCGCGCCAACGCCGCCGCCCGATCGCTGGCACAACAACGCACACATACCGTCGGGGCCGTGCTCTCCGACATGCGCAACCCGTGGTTCATCGATCTGCTGGCCTCGGTTCGCACCGAGCTGACCGCACACGGTCTGACGCTGTTCTTGTCCGAGGACTTCGGGCTCGAGCGCGACGCTTCGGTGCTCGATGCGTTCATCGAGGCGCGCGTCGACGGACTCCTCTGCCTCGGCACCCTGCCACCGGCCCGCGAATTGCTCTCCACGGCAGAGACGCTCCCGACCGTGGTGGCGGCCGGGCGAGAACCCGATCTACCGAACGTCGATGTCGTGACGGGCGACGACCGCTCGGGTGCGGCACAGGCCGTGGAGCATCTGGTGGGTCTCGGCCACCGACGGATCGCGCATCTCGCCGGTACGGGCCGTGCAGCCGACCTGCGCACCGACGGCTACCGCGATGCGATGCGACGCAACGGCCTCGACGAGTACATCCGCGTGGAGATCAGTGACCGATCTGAAGGCGGAGACCGGGCCGCCGCCACCACGTTGCTGGCCGGCAGCCCCCGGCCGACCGCCATTCTCGCCAACAACGATTACGCCGCTGTGATCACGATGTCGATCGCCAAGGAGGTGGGTCTCGACATTCCCCGTGACCTCAGCGTCGTCGGCTACGACAACAGTTACCTCGCGCGGCTCGGGTACATTGGCCTCACCACACTGGACAACAACTACACCGACATGGGAAGGCTTGCCGTGCAACGGCTCATCGGCCGCATCGACGATCCACGATCAGCCCGGACGGTGACCCTGCTCGATCCCGAGCTGCGAATCAGGTCGACCTCGGTCGAGGTCTGACACCCGACTCGCCGACAACACACCGGAGCCTGTCATTCACACGCACGAACCTGCAACCTGCAGTTCACAATCTTCGGCCAAGATGGACGACATGAACAATGCGACTGAGTTGGTCGCCTTCGCCGAGAGCTGGTACCGCTACGGCGGCGGCGATCCGGACGACATCATGGTCGAGTTCGGACTCACCGAGCTCGTGTACTTCACACGCCTTCGCGACGCCCTCGACGGAGACACCACACTGGACCCGGATGTGCGCAACGCCATCCGGGCCGTCGTCGCACATCGTCTGGGACAGCTTCCCGACGACGAGGACGGGCAGGCCATCGCCTGACCTCGTGGCCTGCTCGTCGGCCGGGCGGCTGGTCTGACGGTTTGCCTGTCACACCAGCTCCCAGGTCTCGAGGTCGGCGATGAACTCGTTCCAGGTGTCGTAGCGCAACGACATGATCTGCTCGGAGCGTGTGCCCTCGTCCAGACCGAGCGTGTCGGCCAGATCGAAGTCGGCCCAGAACATCCGGCCGACTACGTCGTCACGGAGTCCAACACAGAACGCGCCGCCGTCACCGTTGACCGCCGGACGGTACCGCTCGGGGATCAGTTCATAGTGGGTGGAGGTCGCATCCAACAGGATCTGCGCGTCGTCGAACGTGAGCACGTTGTGGACGAGACCGTTACCGCCCGTGCCGGGCACGATGCGCTCGGGGATCGGGCCGGCGCCCACGGTGAGAAGGTGGTCGCGGTAGTCGGCGGGTAGGCGCTGGTCGATGCGTGCTTCGAGCATGGCCACCTCCTCGGAGGTCCACAGTCGCGGTTCACTCAGAAATCGCATGGCTGAGTCCTCTACTTCTTCGCGCCACCGGTGTGACCGACGCCCTCGTGCAGGTCTCTCGGGATCAGCTGCATGGTGGTGCCGTCCTCGCTATGGTGCCAGGCGTAGTCCGGAGGCGGGTTCCAGTTGGGATCGTTGAGTCGTTCGCGAACAATTGCGTTGGCTCCACGTTTGTCGGCGGCGCGGTTGGTGAACCCGTCGGGCAGTTGCACGGTCTCCTTGGCGTAGGGGCCGAAGTCGGGATATCCCTTGTCGGTGAATCGAACCCCGTTCGGATACTTGTCCTTCAGTGTTCCCGGCAGTTCCATCACCTTTCCCGCGTAGCGGCCGTTGCGCGGATAGCTACCGTCCGGCAAGCGGTCCACCCCGGGCGGGGGCGGAGTGCCCGGTGGGATGACAACCGGTGTTGTCGGTGCCGGTGATGTCTGCGCCGGTGGGCCGCGTGGTGCCGACGGTCCGGCGGGAGGGGCCGACGGGGCGGGAGCAGCCGGCGGGGCCGGGACCGCAGACGGCGGTGTAGCAGGCGGTGGGGGCGGCACCTGCTCGGTCCGCGGCGGTGACGGAGCGCTCGGCGCAGGTGCCTCGTCGGGTGCCGGGGCGGGCTGGTCCGGGGCCTGCTGATCGGGGTCGGGCGCGAACAGGTCGACGATCGTCTCCAGGGTCCGGCCGATGATGTCGATGATCCGTACGTAGTCACCCCAGCCGCGCAGTGCTTGTGCCGGTGGATTATTCGGAGAGGTCGTGTCCGGCCGGCGGGTCTCCGGCCTCCTCCGGCCGTCGAGGTCGGGTGACTGTGGTGTCGACTCCCCGGGCTCGGCCTTCTGCTGTGGCGGCGACAGGATCCGGGCGGGCGGATTCGTGTCGTCGCGCTTCGGCTTCGGCGGCGACGCTGACGGCGGGTCGTCCGGCACCGCGGGTGGCGCCGGCGCCGGGGTCCGGTCGGTTCGTTCGGATTCCCCGGGCGACGATGTGCCGGGTGTCTGTGGCCGCGGTGCGACCCTCGGCTGCGAGTCCTGGTCTGGTCGTGTGCCGGCGGTCGGTCCGGAAGGGCGGTCAGTGGAGCGGTTCTCGCGGTCATGGGATCGACTTCGCTTGCTGTCTCCCGGTTCGCGGCTGTCGCGGTGCGAGGAGCTGCGGTCACCGCTACCAGGCGCCGTGGCGTTGGGGGTGTATTTGTTGGGACCTCGGTTCGGCGATGTGCCGGAGCGTCGATCGCCGGACCTGTCCTGCGCACCCTCCCCGCTGTCGCGACCAGAGGAGTTCGAATCACCACCCTGTGGTGCCCTGGTGTTCGGAGAATACTTGTGGGGACCACGATCCGGCTTCGGAGCGGGCGAGTGCGGCGTCGAGGGCTTGGCCGGGTCTGGGGCGGACCGGCCCGGCGAGCCGGGCGAGCCGGGTGCGTTGCCGCCGGGGCCGGCCTGCGGAGTTCGCGGCCTCAGCGTGTGCGCATCGCCGCCACCTGTGCCGGGCGATGTCGGTGAGGATTTGTTCTTCCCGCTCTTGTTATCTGGGGACTGCGTCGAGGAATGCCCCGCACCCATCCCGTTCGGCGACGCTGCGATCGCGTGTGTGGCCGGCAGCGCACCGATCAGCATGATCGCCAGCACGGTGATGACCGAGCGAATCAACAATGTCATGGATCTCGAAGCCCGCATTGGTATCTCGCCTTCGTCTCGGTGGTCGATTCGAGGCGACTGTATGGCAGCAGCCCGAACCGAATCGAGGGCGGACTCGGAACTTCGGCCACGCGAACGACATCCGCCGAGCAGTTGGCAGCGATGGGGAACATTCGACGAAGTCGGTTGCGTCCCACAGGTAGGCGCAAGCCATGTTCACGACACCTTCGACCCCCGAGGAGCCTGCGAGGAGCCTCCGAGCCTGCGAGGACACGTCACACCTGTCGATCCCCGAGGAGCCTCCGAGCCTGCGAGGACACGTCACCTGTCGATCCCTGAGGAGCCTCCGAGCCTGCGAGGACACGTCACCTGTCGACCCCTGAGGAGCCTCCGAGCCTGCGAGGATGCGTCACGAAGGGCCGCCCCTTCGTGACACTCGGCTAGCGCCTCGTTCCTCAGGGAGCGGGTTGGGTTCTCACGCAACGATCACACCCTTCGGGGCAAGAAGCGTTTGGGGTTCTCGCGCGACGATCGCAACCCTTCGGGTCAACAAGCGTTTGGGGTTCTCACGCAACCATCGCAACCCTTCGGGTCAACAAGCGATTGGGGTTCTCACGCAACCATCGCAACCCCCTCGGCTCAACAAGCGATTGGGGTTCTCGCGCGACGATCGCAACCCTTCGGGTCAACAAGCGATTGGGGTTCTCGCGCAACGATCGCAACGTCGAGTCGCGAATCGGCGGAGACGCTCGGTGCGCCGACACAATCCGGCGCCCGGATGATGCGGTACCCGCATCGTCAACAAACCGTGCGCCCGTGTCCAAGTAACCGGCGTCACATTTCGCGAGGCTGGTCAGAGCAGGCAGATGCCTGACGGCCGGACTTCATCGCAGGCTCCGGCCCGAGCGATGGGAGCGAACATGACATCCGTACAGGACCTCGACGCCGGGACACTCCTCCCGCCCGACACCGCGGTGGACCTCTTCGTCGACGGAGTCTGGCGAAAGTCCGCCACCGCAGCCACTTTCGACGACTTGCATCCCGCATCCGGGCGACTGCTGGTCCGGGTGGCAGCCGGATCGACGCAGGACGTCGACGATGCGGTGCGTGCCGCCCGCGCGCAGTTGAACGGCGAATGGGGCAACCTCTCCGGCGCCGCCCGCGGGCGCATCCTGTCCCGGATCGCCGATCTGATCGAACGCGACGGGGAACGGCTCGCCCTCCTCGAGGCACTCGACATCGGCAAGCCGATCGGGCAGCCCACCATGCTCGACATCCCCAACGCCGCCGCAACATTCCGCCACTTCGCCGGGTGGGCGGACAAGATCACCGGTCAGACCATCCCGACGGCCGGCTATTTCGGGCGACCGACCCACTCCTACACCGTCCGCGAGCCGGTGGGCGTCATCGGCGCCATCATTCCCTGGAACACGCCGCTGATGATCGCGGCCTGGAAACTCGCTCCTGCCCTCGCGTGTGGCAACACGGTCGTGGTCAAGCCACCGGAGGATGCCCCGCTGTCAGTCCTGCATCTGGCCCGCCTGCTGCAGGAGGCCGGGCTCCCCGACGGTGTGGTCAACGTCGTACCGGGTCTCGGGAACGTCGCAGGCGAAGCGCTCGTGGCGCATCCCGACGTCGACAAGATCAGCTTCACCGGAAGTCCGAGGGTCGGCCGACACATCGCCAAGGCGGCCGCGGACACCTTCAAGCGAACGACGCTGGAGCTCGGCGGCAAGTCTCCCCAGATCATCCTGGCCGACGCCGATGTCGAGGCCGCGATCAACGGCACCGCCATGGGTTTGTTCTTCAACCAGGGCGAGGTGTGCGCTGCAGGTACCCGCGTGCTGGTGCACCGGTCGCTCTACCAGCAGGTGGTCGACGGTTTGGCTGCCGCGGCATCTGCGCAGGTGCTCGGCGATCCGCTGGCCGAGACCACCACGATGGGCGCGCTGGTCAACGCCAAACAGCGCGACACAGTCCTGTCCTACATCGACGCCGGCAAGCGTGAGGGGGCACGGGTCGTGGCGGGTGGAGAGATTCTCGACGGCGACGGGTTCTTCGTGCAGCCGACCATCTTCGCCGACGCGACCAACGAGATGACGATCGCGCGCGAGGAGATCTTCGGGCCGGTGGGCACCGTGATCGCGTTCGACGACGTCGACGATGCGATCCGGATCGCCAATGACACCGATTACGGCCTGGCTGCGAGCATCTGGACCCGCGACGTCTCCTATGCGCACACCCTCGCGAGCAAGGTGCGGGCCGGCGCGGTCTGGGTCAACGGATGGGCCGCGATCGACCCCGCATTGCCCTGGGGCGGCATGAAGACCAGCGGTATCGGCCGCGAACTGGGTTGGGCCGGAATCGAGGCCAACACCGAGGAGAAGGTCGTCACCGTCGTTCTCTGACCACCACGACCACCACCACCACGAACGAGGAAGGCAAGTATCCATGAAGACACAAGCTGCGGTGCTCTGGGAGCCCGGACAGGATTGGCAGATCGAGGAACTCGTTCTCGACGCCCCGAAGTACGGCGAGGTGAAGGTCGAGCTCGCCGCGTCGGGAATGTGCCACTCCGACGAACACGTACGAGACGGCAGCGTACCGGTCGGCATGTATCCCTACATCGGCGGCCACGAGGGCGCCGGTGTGGTCACCGAGATCGGCCCCGGTGTGACCACGGTCGAGGTCGGCGACCACGTCGCCCTCGGGTTCATCCCGGCCTGCGGACGGTGTCGGTCGTGCGCGACCGGAAAGTCGAGCATCTGCGACCTCGGCGCCAACCTTCTTGCCGGCGTGCAACTCTCCGATGGCACCGCACGGCATCACGTCAACGGCCAGGATGCCGGCCTCATGTGTCTGCTCGGCACGTTCGCCCCGGTCACGGTCGTCAACGAGGCGTCCTGCGTCAAGCTGACCAAGGACATCCCGCTGGACAAGGCCGCGCTTGTCGGCTGCGGTGTCACCACCGGTTGGGGATCGTCGGTCTACGCCGCCGAGGTGTCCGCCGGGGAGACCGTCGTGGTGCTCGGGATGGGTGGGGTCGGCTGCGGGGCCGTTCAGGGCGCCGCACTCGCCGGCGCCCGCCACGTCGTGCTGGTCGATCCGTCGCCGTTCAAGCGGGATCAGGCCAAGGTGTTCGGCGCCACCCATGCCGTCGCGTCCATCGACGAGGCGTTGGCGCTCCTGCAGGATCTGACCTGGGGCCAGCTCGCCGACAAGGTCCTCATCACGGTGGACGTGGCCGACGGCGCCCTGATCGCACCCGCGATGTCCCTGGTCGCCAAGGGCGGTGTGTGCGTGCAGGTCTCGGTCGGCGACATCACCTCGACGGAGGTCAGCATGAGCCTGTTCGATCTGACGGCCATGCGCAAGACCCTCAAGGGAGCATGGTTCGGCAACGCCAACATCCGTTTCGACATCCCCCACCTGCTCCGGTTGTACATGGAAGGCCATCTCAAGCTCGACGAGATGATCACCAGCACGTACTCGCTGGATCAGGTGAACGAGGGATATGCGGCGATGCGCAACGCCGAGAACGTGCGTGGCGTCATCATGTACTGACGTTTCGAACATTCTGTGAGAGTGCCGAACTCGCCCTGTGAACCATCGAGCAGGGCGGGTTCGGCACGATCAGTCGGCGAGCGATTGCGCGTCGCGGAACTGCCGCGGAGACATCTCGTACGCCTGCTTGAACAGACGCGAGAAATGGGAGGCGTCGACCAGTCCGTTCGCTGCGCAAATGGCGCCGATGCTGCGATGACGCTGGCCGGCGTCGGCGAGGTCACGTCGGCAGCGCTCCAGGCGACGTTGCCGGATGAATCCGGCGACGGAGTGTCCGTCATAGGCGAACAGCTTCTGCAGATACCGCACCGACACATGATGATGCGCGGCGACCGTCGTCGGGGTGAGGTCAGGATCGCCCAGATGTGCCTCGATATAGGCTCGGGCGGTGAGCAGGACGGTCTCGCCGGCACCGAGCGACTCGGTCGGCGCCGACGATCGGATGACCGCGCTGACCAGATCCGCGACGGCGTCCTGGACCAATGGCGCAGCCACACCGGCGCCAGTGACGTCGGACCGCAGCGACACGAGAAGTGGTTTGAGCAGACCGGCCGTGCCCCGGTCGGTCCCGATGCTGCGGGCGGTGGCGTCGCCGAGTTCGCGGTCGGCGACTCGGAGTGCTTGTCGCGGAATCACTGCCACCAACATGTCGAACGAGTCCTCGAGGTCGAGGTCGTATTCGACGCTGGTGTCGTAGACCGACAGATCACCCGGACCGAGCTCGGCGAACCGTCCACGCTGGTGCACCGTGCTGTGTCCACGGAGCTGGAGCGCCACCTTGATCACGCCGGGATCGGCCCGGCGGATCATGGACGCCGATCGCCGGACCCGTGAGCGGTCCCCGATGACCTCGGAAAGCTGAAGCTCGCCGAGGGCCATCGAGTCGAGGAAGCCGCGAAACTCGCCGGCACGATCATCCGGTGAGGCGTCCAACGGCACGAACGCGGACGAGATCGCCTCACGCCACTCGTCGAAACCCACTGCGGCAGGAACGCCGACGTCTGCCGACCGGGTTCGTCCGGCATCGCCGTCGGGGTGAGAACGCGGCATCTGGTCTCCTCGTCAGTCCTGGGGCCGGTTGTCCACCAGTCGCTTCGCCTTCCCGGTCGAGCGGAACAGCGCGGCCGGTTCCACCGCATCGACGGCCACGGTGACCCCGATCCGGTCCTTGATCAGCTTCTGCAGCTCGGTGGCGGCCGCTCCCCGATGCTCGGCCGGTACGTCGTGACGGTACTCCACTTTCACCGTCAGCTGATCCATCCGGCCCGGTCGATCGAGGATGCACTGGAACTGCGGCGCCAACGCCGGCACGGTGAGGATCAGCTCCTCGATCTGGGTCGGGAACAGGTTCACGCCGCGCAGGATGATCATGTCATCGGTCCGGCCGGTGACCTTCTGCATGCGCCGCATCGACCGTGCCGTACCCGGCAACAGCCGGGTCAGATCCCGTGTGCGGTAGCGGATGATCGGCATGGCTTCCTTGGTGAGGGAGGTGAAGACGAGTTCGCCTTCCTCACCGTCGGGCATTACCTCACCGGTCATCGGGTCGATGATCTCGGGGTAGAAGTGGTCCTCCCAGATGTGCAGGCCGTCTTTGGTCTCCACGCATTCCATCGCCACACCCGGACCCATCACCTCCGACAGTCCGTAGATGTCGACGGCATCCATGTCCAGTTGCTGTTCCAGTTCCCGACGCATCTGTTCGGTCCACGGCTCGGCGCCGAACACGCCGGTCCTCAGCGACGTCGCGGCCGGGTCGATCCCCTTGGCCAGCATCGCGTCGACGATGGTCAGCATGTACGACGGCGTCACCATGATCGCGTCCGGGCGGAAGTCCTCGATGAGCTGGATCTGCCGATCGGTCATCCCGCCGGACATCGGGATCACCGTGCAGCCCAGTCGTTCCGCACCATAGTGTGCGCCCAGACCGCCGGTGAACAGCCCGTAGCCATAGGCGACGTGCACCTTGTCCGACGGTTTCACCCCGGCCGCACGCAGGCTGCGTGCCACGAGGTCGGCCCAGTTGTCGAGGTCGCCGGCGGTGTAGCCGACCACGGTCGGACGGCCGGTGGTGCCCGACGACGCGTGAATCCGCGACACCTGATCCTGCGGCACGGCCAGCATCCCGAACGGATAGTTTTCCCGCAGATCGGCTTTCGCGGTGAACGGGAACTTCGCCAGGTCGGCGAGCTCGTGCAGGTCGTCGGGGTGCACACCCCGCTCGTCGAAGGCCTGCCGATAGTGCGGCACGTTCGCATACGCGTGGGCCAGCGACCACCGCAGCCGCTCGAGCTGGGTCGCGGCGATCTCGTCACGCGACGCGAACTCCAGGTTTTCGGGACTTCCGGCCGTCGGTCGGGGCAACGTACTCGTCATCGTTCTACTCCGGGGATGTGTTCGGGATGATTGTGTTCTGGGGCATCGTGATCAGGCGTCGAAGTCGACGGTGACGCTGTCCCCGACGGGGAATGTCTGGCAGGTCAGAACGAATCCTTCTGCCACTTCGGCGTCTTCGAGTGCGTAGTTGCGTCGCATGTCGGTCTCGCCGCAGGTCACCTTGGCCCGGCACGTGCCGCAGACGCCGCCCTTGCACGCGAAGGGAAGATCCGATCGCAACTGTTCACCGGCGTCGAGGATCGACTCGTCCTTCGGCAGCCGTCCGGTCACCGATCGGCCGTCCAGCACGATCGTGACGTCGCTGCTCGGGCCGGTGACGCCCGGCTCCCGATGTTTCTCCAGTGGTGGCGGCACGTCATCGACGTAGAAGAGTTCGTGGTGGATCCGCGATTTCGGCACGTCCAGGTCGGCAAGGACCTGTTGCGCGTCGATGATCATGCCGTACGGCCCACACAGCCAGAAGTGGTCGATGTCCGGTGTCGGCACGACGGTTTCGAAGATCGCGCGCAGCCGATCGGCGTCGAGTCGGCCGGTGAACAGTTCCACCTCACGCGGTTCGCGGGAGAGCACATGGATGACGTCGAGTCGCTCCCCGTACTCATCCTTGAGGTCGGCGATCTCCTCGGCGAACATGACCGATCGCGATCGCCGGTTCCCGTAGAGCAGAACGACTTCGGCATCAGGGTTGGTGAGCACCGACGCCGCGATCGACAGCATGGGCGTGATCCCCGATCCGGCGGCGATCAGGACGTGCCGGCCGCCGGCGGTGGGGTCGGCGACGAAGCTGCCGGTGGGCGCCTGCACGTCGATCCGGTCCCCCGGCCGTACGTCATGGACCAGCCAGGTCGAGAACAATCCGTCGCTCACCTCGCGCACACCGACCCGCGGCGCGGAGCCCGTCGGCGCGCAGATCGAATACGACCGCCGGTGTTCGACGCCGTCGATGGTGCGACTGAGCATGAGTGCCTGTCCGGGCCGGAAGTCGTACTCGCCGGCCAGATCTGCGGGCACGTCGAAGCGTACGGCGACGGCGTCGTCACACAGCTTCTCGACGTCGGCGACGGTCAGCGTGTGAAACGGCCTGTTGCGTGGTGGAGTGGCCACCGGTTCGGCGGTGGTGGTCATGGTCAGATCTCCTTCACGTGGTCGAAGGGCTCCGAGCAGCTCAGGCATCGGTAGTGGGCCTTGCACAGCGTTGCGCCGAACTCCGAGACCAGTTGTGTCGCATCGGAACCGCACTGGGGACAGGTGAGCGTCCGCGGCCGGGGGGTCAGCGTGAGCGGGATCGGGCCCGAGGTGCGCGCGGGCGCGGGCCGGGGCAGGGAGTACCCGTTGTCGGCGAGCTTGGCCCGGCCCTGGGCGGAGATCCAGTCCGTCGACCAGGTGGGGGCGAGTTGCGTGCGGACCACCACGCTGCGGTAGCCGTGTCGGGTCAGGGTGTGCTCGATGTCGTCGCGCATGGTCGCGATCGCCGGGCAGCCGGAGTAGGTCGGGGTGATGGTGACCACCACGCCGCCGTTGTCGTCGACCGCGACGTCGCGCAGCACACCCAGGTCGTCGAGGGTCAGCATCGGCATCTCGGGGTCGAGAACCGACGCGGCGAGCTCGTGGGCCGTCCGTTGGACCGTTGTCGGCATCGTCACCAGACTCCTTCGGGATGTGCCCGTGCCACGGACTGCATCTCGGCCAGCAGCAGCCCCATCGCCTCGGTGTGCAGACCGTCGCGGCCGCCCCGACCGCCGACAGTGCCGACGTTCCCGACGGTGGGTGTCTCGAGCTCCGCGGCATGCAGCACCTGGGTGAGCACCGCGTCGAATTCCGCGCGGACGTCGCGCGGATCGACGCCGACCGACAGCTGCGCCAATGCGATCTCCTCGGCGGTCGGCCGGAACAGCTCCTCCACATACGGCCACACGCGGGTCAGTGCCTGGGATACCCGACGCTTGGACTCGGTCGTCCCGCACCCGAGTGTGACAACCCAGCGGGCCGCGTAGTCGCGGTGATACGTCAGTTCTTTCACACCCTTGCGGGCGACCGCGGACAGCACCGGGTCGCGCGATGTGCGCAACCGATCGAAGATCGCCAACCGCCAGGTGACGAAGATCAGCAGTCGTACCATCGACGTCGCGAAGTCCTCGTTGTCCTGCTCGACGAGCCGCACGTTGCGGAATCCGGACTCGTCCCGGAAGAACGCCAACGCATCCTCGGCGGGTACCGGCGAGGTGTCCGAGATGTACGGGACCACCGAACTGTCGGCGGCCGCCGCACGGGCGAGGAGCAGGCGGGCCTGCCCCAGCAGATCCAGTCCCACGTTGGCCAGCGCGACCTCTTCCTCGAGCTCCGGTGCGCGGGTACTCCACTGCGCCAGTCGCTGTGAGCTCAGTAGGGCGTCGTCGCCCAGCATCAGGCAGTACCCGGCGAGCGCGGTCAGATCGACGTCGTCGGGCACTGTGGTGTCCACCCCCGCGAGCGGGTCGTCAAAGCTGGTCCCGAAGGCCCACTGCCCGTGGGAGTCCTCGTCGACCAGCCCGTCATAGGCATTGTCGTGATCAGTCATGTCCGGGCCTCACATGTGGGGAACGTTGTCGGGGATCTCGTAGAACGTCGGGTGCCGGTAGACCTTGTCCCCGCTCGGCGCGAAGTACGCATCCTTCTCCGACGGGCTCGACGCCACGACCCGATTGGACGGGACCACCCAGATGCTCACCCCCTCGTTGCGACGGGTGTAGACGTCCCGGGCGTGGCGCAGCGCCATCTCGTCGTCGGCGGCATGCAGCGAACCGACGTGCACGTGGTTCAGTCCGCGCTTGCCACGCAGGAACACCTCGTACAACGGCCAATCGGCCTTGACCTGTGCGCTTGCCGGCTGCACCGGCACGTTCTCGATTGGCACGGCACCGTGGCCGCCCTCGGCGGTCAGATCGCTCATCACGCCACCTCCTGCTTCCGGTTGGCGAAGGCCGTGGCCGCCTCGCGGACCCATGCACCTTCTTCGTGTGCGGCGCGACGGTTGGCGATCCGCTCCGCGTTCGCCGCGCCGTTGCCCTTGATGACCTCGGTGAACTCGCTCCAGTCCGGCTCCCCGAAGTCGTAGGACTGCCGGTCCGCGTTCCAGGTCAGGTCGGGGTCGGGGAAGGTGACCCCCAGCGCCTGCGCCTGCGGCACGCTCATGTCGACGAACCGTTGGCGCAGTTCGTCATTGGTGTGGCGCTTGATCTTCCAGCGCATCGACTGTGCGGTGTTCGGCGACTGGTCGTCGGGCGGACCGAACATCATCAGCGCGGGCCACCACCACCGGTCGACGGACTCCTGGACCATCGCCCGCTGTTCGTCGGTGCCGCGCATCATCGTCGACAGCAGCTCGTAGCCCTGGCGCTGATGGAAGGACTCTTCTTTGCACACCCGGATCATCGCCCGGGCGTACGGACCGAACGAGCTGCGGCACAGCGGAACCTGATTACAGATGGCCGCACCGTCCACCAGCCAGCCGATGGTGCCGACATCGGCGTAGGTGAGTGTGGGGTAGTTGAAGATCGAGGAGTACTTCTGCTTGCCCTCGATCAGCTTCGTCGTCAGATCGGCGCGGTCGGCGCCGAGGGTCTCGGCGGCGGAGTAGAGGTAGAGACCGTGGCCGGCCTCGTCCTGCACCTTGGCCATCAGGATCGCCTTGCGCCGCAACGACGGGGCACGTGTCAGCCAGTTCCCCTCCGGCTGCATACCGATGATCTCCGAATGGGCGTGCTGGGCCACCTGCCGGATGAGGGTCTTGCGGTAGCCGTCGGGCATCCAGTCGCGGGGTTCGATCCGCTGGTCGTCGGCGATGGTCTGCTCGAAGTACTGCTCGACATCAGCTGCGGAATCGACGTCCATGGGCTGTGACGTGGGCATCTGTCCTACTTTCAATACCGAATGATCGGTTGGTAAATAGTATGCGGGAAGGCGCGCCGGAGCACAAGGCCCCGGGTCAGCGACCGACGAACGTCGGCTTCTCCTTGGCCAGGAACGCGGCGACCGCAGCCTTGTGGTCGACACTGCATCCGAGCGTGACCTGCGCCTCGAGCTCACGGCCGAGGGCGGCGGTCAGACCGTCGGCGGATGCGGCGACCAACGACTTGATCTCCCGGTAGGCCGCAGTCGGTCCGTTCGCCAGCGAGCGGGCGACGTCGAGGGCGACATCGCGGACATCCGCGTCGTCGACGACGCGATGCACCAGACCCCAGTCCGACGCCTGCTCCGCGGTCACCTTGTCGCCCAGGAGCAGCAGGGCGCCGGCGCGACTCGCACCGAGGTTCTGCACCAGCGAGTGACTCAGGCCGGAGTCGGCGGCCAGGCCGATCCCACTGAAGGCGGTGGCGAAGGAGGTCCGCGTGCCGGCGATCCGTACGTCGGCGGTGAGAGCAATCCCCCATCCGGCGCCGACGCAGGCACCCGGGATGGCCGCCACCACCGGCACGCGCAGCCCGGACAGCGCCGTGATGAGCGGGTTGTAGTGCTCACCGACGGTGTTCATCGCGGTCGCGGGATTCGATTCGAGCGCACCGACATGTTCGCCGAGATCCTGTCCGACGCAGAAGTTCTTGCCTTCGGCCGTGAGCAGGACCGCCCGCACGTCGGCGTTGGCACCGACGGCGTGCACGGCGTCGACGAATGCCGTCTTGGTGGCCGCGTCGAACGCGTTGTGCGCCTCCGGTCGTGCGAGCGTGATGGTGGCGAGTCCGTCGGAGATGTCGAGGGTGACGGTCATGATGTCGATCCTTCCCAGTCGTGGAAGCCACGGCCGGACTTGCGTCCGAGTTCACCGCGAGACACTTTGTCGCGCAGTAGTTGTGGCGGAGTAAAACGGTCCCCGAGGGTGGCCGCGAGGTGCTCGGCGATGGCCAGGCGGACGTCGAGGCCCACCAGGTCCGTCGAGCGCAGTGGGCCCATCGGGTGCCGGTATCCGAGTTCCATCGCACGGTCGATGGATTCGGCGTCGGCGACGCCTTCCGCCAGCATCCGGATCGCCTCGAGACCCAGGCACACGCCCAGACGGCTCGTGGCAAAACCCGGTGAGTCGTTCACCAGGACCTCCGCCTTGCCGAGCAACTCCACCCAGCCGCGGACCAGCGCGACGGTCTCGGCCGAGGTGGTGGACGTGCGGACGATCTCCACCAGCGACGACGCCGGCACCGGATTGAAGAAGTGCATGCCGATGAACCTGGTGGAGTCCGTGAGCGCCACACCGAGTTCGGCGATGGAGATCGAGCTGGTGTTGGTGGCGATGATCGTCGCCGGCCCGACCGCCTTCTCGATGGCGGAGAGCACGTCGATCTTGAGCGACGGGATCTCGGGGACCGCCTCGACCACCAGCGCGACGTCGGCGGGCAGGTCGAGCGGCCCGGAGACGGTACTCACCCGCTGCCGGATCGCATCGACGCCCTGCCCACCGAGCTTGCCCCGCTCGTGCGCGCGGGCGAGACCGGCGCTGACCCGGTCCAGGGCGGCGTTCTGGTCCGCTGCCTCGGCGATGGTCACCGTCGAGCCGAGCGTGGCGAAGACCTGGGCGATCCCGGCACCCATCCGGCCACCGCCGACCACGGCCACGGCATGGGGAATTGCGGTCATCGTTTCCTCTCCAGAAATGCGGTCATCCGTTGCTGCTTCTCGTCGGTCTCGAAGAGCACCGCCTGCGCGATGTCGTCGGCCCAGGGATGCGATCCCGGAGCGTCGACGATGGTCTTGGTCAGCCGCAACGCCAGCGGAGCCTGGCGGACGATCCGGTCCACCACGCGATGGGCCGCGGCCAGATGGTCGTCGACGATGTCGAGCACCAACCCGGTCTGCAGCGCCGCATCGGCATCAAGCCGGCGACCGGCGAGCAGCACCTGCTTGGCCACCGACGCACCGACCAGCGTCGGCAACCGGTAGTTCGCGCCGGCCGCGGCCAGGATGCCCAGGCCGGGTTCCGGGTTGCCGAACACGGCGGTGGGCGTAACGACCCGCAGGTCACAGGCGTAGGCCAGTTCGGCTCCGCCACCGAGCGCGTAGCCGCTGACCGCGGCGACCGTCGGGAGCGGCAATCGGGCGATGCGATCGAACAGGGTGCGGTTGATCCCCGCCAGCGCCTCGGCCCGCCGACGTTCGCGCAGCTCCCCGATGTCAGCACCACCGGCGAAGTGCTCACCCCGGCCGACCAGGATGAGCGGCTTGGGATCGCGTTCGATCCGGGCGCAGGCGTCATGGAGATCGTCGATCATCGCCGCATTGATGGCGTTGCGCTGGTCGGGCCGATCAAGCGTCACGACGAACCGGTCGTCACGCTCCTCGAGTTCGATGGTCTTGCAGTCTGTCACCGATCACTCCTCGTGTCGTCCCGCTCACAGTAACCAACCTTTCGGTCGGTAATCAAGTGCCTGCGGTGGACTTTGTGTTGGGCGGGCGCGGCCCGGGGTGAGAGGATGGCGAACATGACCAGTGCGCGAACACCCCGCCGAACCGGCCGCCCGGGCCGCCCCGGGTACGACCTCGACTCGCTACTCGCGGTCGCCGTCAAGGTGTTCAACGACAAGGGCTACGACGGCACCAGCATGGATGTGCTGGCCGAGCGGCTCGGCATCAGCAAGTCGTCGATCTACCACCATGTGTCCGGAAAGGAAGAGCTTCTCGAACTCGCGCTGAACCGTGCGATGAACGCGCTTTTCGCCGTCACGCTCGAGACCCAGGCGACCGAGGGCCGCTACATCGACCGCCTCGAACACCTGGTCAGACGCAGTGTCGACATCCTGGTCGCCGAACTGCCGTACGTCACCCTGCTCCTACGGGTACGCGGTAACTCCGCGGTGGAGCGGCGCGCCCTGGCCCGTCGGCGCGAGTTCGACAACTTCGTCTCCGAGTTGGTCACCGCCGCCGCCGAGGAGGGCGACCTGAACCCGGGCATCGATCCCGCCCTGGTCGCGCGGCTGCTCTTCGGCACCGTGAACTCACTGATCGAGTGGTACCGCCCGCGCACCGGCGGTTCGGCGGCCGAACTCGGCGACGCCGTCGTCGCACTGACCTTCGATGGGCTCCGCCGAACCTGATCGCGGTCGCCGTCTTGACAACTCCCACCGTCCGCAGCGATGGTAATTACCGACCGAACGTACGGTGGATGGAGTTGACGTGAGCAGACTACTCGAGAGCTACACACAGGGGCGTTGGTTCGCCGCGGAGGATGCCGGCACATCGTTGCTGAGTGCAGTCGACGGCAGTGAGGTCGCCCGGATCTCGTCTGCCGGCCTCGACCTGGCCGGGATGGTCGATCACGCACGCGATGTCGGCGGTCCGGCGTTGCGGGCCCTGACCTTCCATGAGCGGGCCGCCCTGCTCAAGCAGCTCGGGATGACGCTGATGGCGGGGAAGGACGAGTTCTACGCGCTCTCGGCATCCACCGGAGCCACCACGAGGGATTCGGCGGTCGACATCGACGGCGGCATCGGCACCGTACTCAGCTATGCGAGCAAGGCCCGACGGGAATTGCCCAACGACACGGTCTATCTCGACGGTGGGATCGAGCAGCTCGGCAAGAAGGGCACCTTCCTCGGCCAGCACATCTACACACCGCGCCGCGGCGTCGCCGTCCAGATCAATGCGTTCAACTTCCCGGTCTGGGGGTTTCTCGAAAAGCTCGCACCCGCGTTCATCGCGGGCGTGCCGTCGATCATCAAACCCGCCAGCCAGACCGCCTATCTCACCGAGCTGGTGTTCCGCCGCATCATCGAGAGCGGGATCCTGCCCGAGGGTTCGGTGCAGTTGATCAGCGGTGGCGCCCGCGACCTGCTCGATCACCTCGGCGGCCAGGATTCGGTGGCGTTCACCGGTTCCGCCGACACCGCCGCCACCTTGAGGTCGCACCCCAGCGTCGTCAACCTCGGTGTGCATTTCACGGCCGAGGCCGACTCGCTCAACGCGTCGATCCTCGGCCCGGACGTCGCGCCCGACGATCCCGAGTTCGACCTGTTCGTCAAGCAACTGGTCACCGAGATGACCGTGAAGGCCGGCCAGAAGTGCACGGCCATCCGCCGTGCGCTGGTGCCCGCGTCGGCGGTCGATGCGGTCATCGAGGCCGCACGCGTGCGCCTGGGGAAGGTCGTCGTCGGCAATCCGGCGTCCGAGCAGGTCACGATGGGCGCCCTGGCGAGCGTCGAGCAGCGCGACGAGGTGCTCAAATCGCTTCGCGGGCTGACGAAGTCGGCGACGGTCGTGTTCGGCGACCCGGAGCACGTCGAAGTGGTCGACGCCGATGAGTCGGCGGGGGCGTTCCTGTCCCCCATCCTCCTGCACGCCGACGACAAGACCGCACCCGAGCCGCACGAGATCGAGGCCTTCGGCCCGGTGTCGACGATCATCGGCTACGACGACACCGCGGACGTGATCGACCTCGCCGCGCGCGGACAGGGCAGTCTCGTCGCGTCGGTGGTGACCAAGGATGCGCAGATCGCGCGCGAGATCGTCCTGGGCCTGGCGCCCTACCACGGCCGTGTCCTGGTGCTCAACAGCGAGGATGCCCGCGAGTCGACCGGTCACGGATCACCCCTGCCGGTGCTCGTCCATGGCGGCCCCGGACGGGCCGGCGGCGGCGAGGAACTCGGCGGCATCCGCGGCGTGCTGCATCACATGCAGCGCACCGCGATCCAGGGCACGCCCGATGTACTGACCGCGATCGGACACAAGTGGGTCACCGGGGCCCAGCGCATCGAGACCGACGTTCACCCGTTCCGAAAGAATCTGGCGGAGTTGCGGATCGGCGACACCATCGTGGGCGGTCCCCGACAGGTGACACGCGCCGACATCGACCACTTCGCGGAGTTCACCGGAGACACGTTCTACGCACACACCGACCCGGAGGCAGCCGCGGCCAATCCCCTGTTCGGCGGCATCGTCGCCCACGGATACCTGGTCGTCTCACTCGCCGCGGGCCTGTTCGTCGACCCCGCTCCGGGCCCCGTGCTCGCCAACTTCGGCGTCGACGGTCTGCGGTTCCTCACACCGGTCAAGGCCGAGGACAGCCTGACCGTGACGCTCACCGCGAAACAGATCACGCCCCGCCAAAGCGCCGACTACGGCGAGGTGCGCTGGGATGCGGTGGTGACCAATCAGAACGACGACCCGGTCGCCACCTACGACGTGCTGACACTCGTTGCCAAGGGAGAACAATCATGACCGTTCGAGTTGCCGTATGCTACGGAAAACCCGAGGACACAGACGAATTCGACGACTACTACACGCGGGTGCACGTCCCGCTCGCGAATCAGGTGCCCGGTCTGCGGAAGTTCGCCTGGGGCAAGGTGACGTCGATGGACGGCTCCGAGCCACCCCACTATGCGATCGCGAGTCTGTACTTCGACGACACTGCGGCGCTCCGGACGGCCCTTGCCTCCCCCGAGATGGGGGTCGCCGGAAAAGACGTCGCCAATTTCGCGACCGGTGGTGCCACCATGTTCATCCACGACGAGGAGGAAGTCGGACCGTGACCGCCATCGACGACTCGTCGACGACCCATTCCATCGCCCGGGCGATGTTCGACTCGGATGTCGCATCGCGCGCGCTCGGTATCGAATTGCTCGAGCTCTCCGACGGCTACGCGCGAACCGCGATGACCGTCACCGATCAGATGGTCAACGGCCACGGGATCACGCACGGCGGATATGTGTTCCTCGTCGCCGACACCACCTTCGCGCTCGCCTGCAACAGCCACGACGACTACGCCGTGGCCGCCCGCGCCGACATCCGCTACCTCACCCCCACGCACGCAGGCGACCGGCTCGTCGCCACCGCCGAGGAGCGGTCTCGTTTCGGACGCAACGGGCTCTACGATGTGACCGTCAGGCGTGGCGACGAGGTTGTCGCCGAGTTCCGGGGCGACAGCCGGACGACGGCGCCGCCCAACAACTGAGCGACGACGGGCAGGACGACTGACGGCCGGGAACGGTCCCGGTCTCAGTCGACCGGTACGCAGACGATCGTGATGCAGACCGTCTTCGGGGCGTCGGGGATCGGGAAGATCGGGACCACGGGTACCGGGACGAGCGGGACCGGGAGTAGTGGCACCGGGAGAATCGGCACCGGGACGTCGGGGACGTAGATGGTGGCCGCTTGGTTCTGTTGCATGACGGTGGCCTGTGACGGCGCTGCCGACGCCGTGGGCGCCAGGGCCAGCGCGGCGGCCGCCCCGAGGGTGACGCCGACCGCTATCTTTCGGATTCTGGTGGCCATGGCTGCTCTCCTCTGAAAGCTCGAGATTGAAATCAGACCACTGATTGTCTGCTGATACGAGTCGCGGAGCCGACGGGTCATTTCGTTGGGGACACTAAGGAATTGGCTCACTGGCCCGCGTCGTGCCACCTGCCTTTCCGGGGCGGACTCCGAATCGATTTTCGCACACCCCGACCGCCAGATCGAGGGAATCGTCATTCGACGAGAGGAGGCGGAGTGGGGCATCGCGTGGCGGCCGCCCGAGGTAAAGACATCGGGTCGACAGTGCACAGCGATACACCGCGACGCCCGGGATGCCGCGGCCGACTGACCACGTGGATGTGCGGGGAGGTTTACCCCGCGCCACGTGTGGGCACTCTGTGGCCGACAGCGTCGCCGGGCAATGAAGCTCGTGCGATCCCAAGCCCCAGGGAAAGGTCCCCGATGTCGACAGATGCCATCGTGCTCCTCAAAGATGACCACAAGCAGATCAAGAAGCTGTTCAGCGATTTCCGGAACGCCGGCCCGAAGGCGACGAAGACCAAGGGTGACATCGTCGCCAAGATCATCGAAGCGCTGACCGTACACACCTACATCGAGAACGAAGGCATGTACCCGGCGGTCCGTAAGGCTGTGCCCGATGTCGAATCCGACATCCTCGAATCCTACGAGGAACACCATGTCGCCGACCTGTTGGTGATGGAACTCGTCACGATGAAGCCCGATGACGAGCGATTCGACGCCAAGGCGACCGTCCTCATCGAGAGCGTCGAACACCACATCGACGAGGAGGAAAACCAATGGTTCCCCGAGGTGCGCGAGGCATTGGGGCGAAAGGAACTTCAGGAACTCGGTGAGGAACTGCTCGAATTGAAGGCAAAAGCCCCACATTCCCCCGCACAGCCGTCAGCATTGAAGAAGACCATCGACGCGATCGTCAAATAGCCAGGGACAGGGAGCACCACATCCATGCGAGATTTCGTCTGCCGGAAGTGCGGTCAACGACTCGCCTTCGAGAACAGCAAATGCCTGCACTGCCAGAGTTCGTTGGGATTCCACCTGGCCACCCGCACCATGTACGTGCTCGACGACAAGGACCGTGCCGAGGTGGACGGCCAGCTCCTCGAGCGGTGCGAGAATTTCCGGCTGGCCCAATGTAACTGGCTGGTTCCGTGGACCGGCGTCGCGACGCTCTGCACCTCGTGCCGGCTCACCCGCACCCACCCCGCGGAGACCGACATCGAGGGCATGGCCGAGTTCGGGCGCGCGGAGACGGCCAAGCGCCGACTGATCATGGAACTCGACGAACTGCGGCTGCCGATCGAGGGACGTGACGAGAACCCGGAGACCGGCCTGGCCTTCGACCTCCTCTCCAGTTCCGAAGAGTCGGTCATCACCGGCCATGACAATGGGTTGATCACGCTGGACCTCGCCGAGGGCGACGATGTGCACCGTGAGCAACTACGTGTCGAGCTCGACGAGCCCTACCGGACGTTGCTCGGCCATTTCCGGCACGAGATCGGCCACTACTACCAGCTCGTCCTGATCGACGACGATGTCCGGGGCCGCTTCGAAGAACTGTTCGGCGACCCGGACGAGGACTACCAGGCAGCGTTGGACCGTCACTATTCCGAGGGTGCGCCGGCGGGTTGGAAGCAGAATTACGTGTCGTCTTACGCCACGATGCACCCGGCCGAAGACTTCGCGGAGACGTTCGCGCACTACCTGCATATCCGCGACACCCTCGACACCGCCGCCGCATTCGCCATGGCACCGGCGGGTTCGACGCTGGACAGCGTGCTGCCCGGCGATGTGGGTTTCGACCAGGTCATCGAGTGGTGGCTTCCGCTCACCTGGTCGCTCAACCAGATCAACCGGTCCATGGGTCACCCCGACCTGTACCCGTTCGTGCTGCCGGAACAGGTGCTCGAGAAGATCCGGTTCGTGCACGGACTGATGCCGCCGACCTGACCTGCGCCGCAGGCTCGCGAGGTGTTGCGGTTCGTACCGATCCCCGGTACGAACCGCAACACCTGCGTGCACGGTGTGGCCACTCGACGGCGGCTGAGACTGCCCGCCACAGGACGGTGATGGTTTCGATGTTTGATCCCCGCGCCGCGGGGGTAGCCACCACACCCGACAACTCAAGGAGAACGATATGGGTCTCGACGACAAGATCTCGAACAAGACAGAAGACGTGAAGGGCAAGGCCAAGGAGGCCACCGGTCGCGCCACCGGCGACGACGAACTCAAGAATGAGGGCAAGGGCGACCAGGCGTCGTCGGCCGTCAAAGACGGCGTCGAGAGCGTGAAGGACGCCGCCGGCAAGGTGAAGGACAAGCTGACCGGGCACTGACCCGCGATCGGTGCGTCAACGCGCAGTCCGTGGCTCTCTTCGGTGACATCCTCTTGGATGACACTCTCAACCATGAAGTAGGTGAAGCATGATCGGAACCATCATCAGTGCGATCATCGTCGGTCTGATCGTCGGCGCACTCGCACGACTGCTCATGCCCGGCAAGCAGGACATGGGCATCATCATCACGATCGTGTTGGGTGCGCTCGGGTCTCTGATCGGTACCTGGCTGACCTACCAGGTCGGCTACAGCAACAGCAACGGCGGATGGGAGATCATCCCGTTCATCGTCGGCATCGTCGTGGCCATCGGCCTGATCGCGGTCTACCTCTCGCTCCGTGGCCGTCGGGTACGACAGTGATCTGAAGCACACGCTGAGCGGTCCGCATCGGATTCCGATGCGGACCGCTTCGTGTCTGGTGGTGTGGGGGTCTGGCAGACTCCCCCGCTGACGTTCGGATGGCCGGACGGTACCGGCCCAACCTGGATCGGATCCGAACAGCCCGGATTCGCCGGGGCGACGTCGCATCGTCGCCCGGATAGGCTGGCCCGAACATGAGCCCGGTCCCGCGCCGTGACACTCGACGTGGGACTCCCAGGCCCGTAAGACACCGGCGACATCATGGGTGACCATAGCGCTGACGGCTCTCACGCAGCACGGTGTACAGACTGCCAAGTGACTTCGGCGGCCCTGACACCGAGACGGATTCGGAACGACTGATCGCCTGTGCGAGCCCTGTGGTGCTCAGCCCGAAACCGGAGCAGTCCTACCGGTCACCTTGTCCGGAACCAACTCACCGGCGACGATCCGGTCACGGATCTTGAACTTCTGGATCTTCCCCGAGGGTGTCATCGGGAGGGCATCCGTGAAGAACCACATCGACGGAACCTTGTGAGCCGAAATCCGCTCGCGGCACCACGCTTTCAACTCATCGGGGTCGGGGCGAACAGCCGGGTCGATCAGGCATATGACCGCGCCGATCTGCTCGCCCCAATAATCGTCGGGGACTCCGACAACCACCACGTCATGGACCTCGGGATGCTCGAAGAGCAAGTCCTCGATCTCTCGCGGATAGATGTTGACCCCACCACGAATGATCATCTCTTTCAGTCGTCCAGCGATCTTGAGGAAGCCCCGTTCATCCATGGTCGCGAGATCACCCATGTGCAGCCACCCGTCGGCGTCGATGGTGGCGGCCGTCGCCTCCGGCATGTCGAAATAGCCAATCATGTTCTGGTAACCGCGGCAGCAGATCTCACCTTGCTCGCCGAGTGCGACCACTCGCCCATCGACGGGGTCCACCAGTCGAACTTCCAGTTCCGGAAGTGGCTGCCCGACAGTGGTCGCCTGATCTTCGGCGCTGTCGGTGACCTTGGTCTGGCTGATGACCCCGTGCATCTCGGTCTGGCCGAAGAGGATCGAGAAGCTGCAGTTCCACGTCTCGGTGACCCGGCGGACCAGCGCCTCGGGCACCGTGGCGGCCCCCGACAACACGGTCTGCATACTGGAGAGGTCACGGGTGGCACTGTCGGGATGATCGAGCAGTGCGATCAGCATCGTCGGCACGAGCAGGCCATGCGTCCCGCGATAGGTCTCGTACGCCTCGAGGACACCTGCCGGATCGAAACCGGGCAGAACCACATAGGTCCCGTGCGCCGACATGGTCCCGAGTTCGGTGACCGCCCCACCGCCGATGTGGTACATCGGCATGGCATTCACACAGACGCCCCCATCGCCCATCCCAGCGCGCTCGAAGACAAAGGTGGCCTCGTTCACTATCCCCTTGTGGTGCAGCAACGCACCTTTCGGAAATCCGGTCGTTCCGGACGTGTATTGGATCTGGACTGGATCGGTGGGCGCGACGCGGGGTAGTCGGGCTGCCGGGTCGCCGCCTTGGGCATATATCTGCCATTCGTCGTCGGGGATGGTCTTGTGCACCGTGTCGACGTCCACTCCGGCGGCCTCGACGATCTCGGCCAGATCCGCACCCCGGTAGGAACGCTGATAGAAGATCCCGACGGCCCCGGACTGCCGCAGAACGTATACCAATTCATCTCGCCGGTATGCGGGATTCGCGGCCACTACCACCATTCCCGCCATCGCGATCGCCTGCTGCAGGACCACCCAGTCGCCACTGTTCGCCGCGAAGATCGCGATGCGGTCCCCGGGCTCGAAGTCGGCCAACAGCGCTCGCGCATACCGCTCGGTGTCCCGCAGGAGTTCCGCGTACGTCCACGAACGACGGCCGGCAGGGTCCGGAACAGCGTCCACCAGCGCCACCCGGTCTGGTGCGGCCGCTGCTGCTTCCCGCAGCAGCCCTGGCAACGTGATGTCCCTGACGCCGGAGCTCGGTACGGCCGGCCAATCAGATGTCGTGAGCTCCATGATTTCTCCTATACGAGGTTCGAGAGTATCCGTCAGCCGGCCGTCGGGATGGATCGGCCCTGGCGTGCTCTAGGTCACATAGTAACGGTCTTACCATTGGTCCGCAACCGGGTTCCGCACTGCGCCGTTCTGCCCGGATGGCGACGGAAGTATTGTGCTGCAATGGGTTCGATCGCATCATCAGGACCTTCACCGTCAGTGGTAGGTCATCGACGCGACGGTGCACAGCTTGCCGTCCCGGCTTCGCGATTCGACCCTGACCACGGCCGAGTTCCTGCCCACATGTACTGGCAGGCAACGAAACACCAGCCGGGCACCCGCACGTCCCGGCCGGATGTACGACATCTGCAGTGCAGTCGGTGTCAGTCCATCGACGCGTGCACCCACAGTCCAGCTTGCTGCCCGCTCCGACATGAAAACCGCGACGCCACCATGGAGTGCCCCGGCGGGGTTGAGACTGAGTCGACCGACATCGAGCAGGACCGCATCGTCTCGACATCGCCCTCCTAACAGGGCCATCACGTCCTCGCTGTCGCGGTCGATGGAGTCAGGTGAGATCTGCACGCCGTTTATCGGCTGATCGGGCGTGAACATCACCCGTTCAACGGCTTTGGCTGCGATCACACCGCGAGAGTTCACGACCTCGCCGTCGGCGACGGCTGATCGTTTGTCGACCGAAACGGTGCGGCTCGCTGATCGGAGCTCAGTACCGTCCACGTCCGGAACGCCCTAGAAGGTGATCGACAAGTCGGTTGTCACCGCCACGCTGCCTCCGGCCGGTGAGCCACCGCAGGACTGCCGATCGAGGTGTCGATGAAGACGCCGAGTGCCCCATAAGCCCGCCGACCGTCCCTACCCCGGAGCCAGTCGCCGGCCGTCATCGCCCCCACCGTGCTGCCGGCGGTCCCGGTCACCGAACGGACGCCGAACACCGCCTCGGGATTTCCCATGACCGCGGTGATCGGCGGATCGACCGCCGGCGCACCGTCCCGGTCTTCGATGACGACGGCCAATGTGCACCTCCCGCGCCCAGTGAAGCCGGACCGTTGCGTAAGACATCGTCAGAACGCGGATATTCCACCGTTGACGCTGATGGTCTGGCCCGTCAGTCGAGCTGCGGCGGGGCCACCGAGGAAGACGATCAGGGCGGCCAGATCTTCCGGCACGGCCACACCGAGATGCGCTTGGGTTGCCGCCTTTTCGAAGAGCGACCGACTGAATCCGTCGCTCAGCACATTGTCCGCGGTGCGGGTTCCCTCGATGAGGGAGGGCGTGACCGCGTTGACCCGCACGCCATTTCGCTTGGCCTCCACTGCGGCGACGCGCGAGAACATGACGATTGCGGCCATCGCAGCACCCAGGGCGCTCTCCCCCGGTGTCGGGACCTTCGCGGCATCCGAGGCGATGTTGATGATGCTCCCCCCTCCCTGCGCCTGCATCAGGGGAAGGACCGCACGCGTGAACAGCATGGGCGGCAGCGCCTGCCCGGTCAGAATGGAGGAAATCGACGTGGCGGGCGTCCGATGCAGCAACTCCGGTTTGTAGGCCGTCGTGGTCGAATTGACACAGATGTCCACCGACCCCATCGCCTCGTACGCGACAGAGACGACGCGGTCGACCTCGCCCTCGTCGGAGGCGTCGGCCGCAATGAACCTGACGTCGACCTCGGGGTGGCCGTGGAGCACCGTCTTCCGCGCCTGTTTTCCACGCTCCTCGTTGCGACCGACGAGCACCATCCGCCTGACTCCTGCATCGGCGAAGCCGAGAGCTGTCGCGAGTCCGACGCCCGACGTCCCGCCGACGATGATGGCGCCGGATTCCTCGTACTTTCGAACCAGTGGGGGCTCTGACATCCGCTTCACCTCTCAAGACAACAATCAACGACTCGCACGCGCCGATCGCGCGTGCATGCCCTCAAGTTTTACACCATAGACAACTTTCTATCTATAGTTGTATCGTCTGAACCTCGTCGAGCATCCGCGGGGCCGCCGGCCCTCAACGTCCTGGAGACAACATGAACCCCATAGTCAACCGCTACACCCAGCTCGTCGAGATCGACCATCCGATCGTTCAAGAAGGGCTCGGCCCCTTCCGAACGCCGAAGCTCGCCGCCGCCGTGTCGAACGCGGGCGGACTGGGCACGGTCTCCATGCCGGGTATGCCCTCAGACCTGGCGGCCGGCGCACGAATGTTCCGTGAGCACATCGAGGAATGCCGATCGTTGACCGACCGCCGGTTCGCGGTGAACATTCCGGTTGGCGTCGACGGCAACGGGGTCGTGTTGCCGTTCACCGACGTCTACATCCGGATGGTGCTCGATGCGCGCCGCGCCGACGCCGAGCTTGCCCGCCAACTGACCGTTCTCACGACCTCGGCAGGGTTCCCCGGCGACTACATCGGGTTGATCAAGGAGGCCGGAATGATCCACCAGCACAAGGTCGGCTCGACGCGGCAGGCCGTCAAAGCCGCCGAGGCGGGCGTCGATGTCATCATCGCCGCCGGATTCGAGATGGGTGGACATGCGCCGAGTAAGGCCGTGCACTCCTACGTTCTCGTTCCCAGCGTGACCGAGGCCGTCGACGTCCCGGTCCTGCTGACCGGTGGCGCCAGAGACGCCCGCGGTCTCGCGGCCGCCATGGCGATGGGCGCCGCCGGTGTTGCCATGGGCACCCGATTCATCACCAGCACTGCGAACACCGATTGGCATCCGGCCTACATTCAGGCGCTCATCGACGCCAAGGAAGGCGATGACGTCGCCTTCGACGGTGTGTACGGACCCTGCCGAGGCCTCAGAAACACGGCATCCCGACAGCTCTCGGATCACGGCGGTCAGGACTCCGGCGAGATCGTCGACGCCGTTGAACTCACCCGCTGGAAGATCGAATCGATGCAGCGTGCACAGACCGACGGGGATGTGGAACACGGACTGGTCCTGGCCGGGCAGGTGGCTTCGGCGATCGACGACATCATCGACATCGCGGAGTTCGTCCCGAGCACGGCCCGAGGTGCGGCGGAGATCCTCCGCACACTCGCTTCATCGCTTCGGACACCGGCGGTTTCCGCGTGACCGCTCAGGCGTGAGCGGCAGGGGCAGTCGCTACGATGTCGCTCATGACCGATCGTGCCGCCGAGTCGGCGGAAAGGCCCGCGACCTCGATCGGCAGCGCTCGATCTGCTCTGATCTCCATCCTCGGTGAGCTCGTCGCGCCATACCGCCAACCGGTACACACAGCGGCACTGCTCTACGCGCTCACCGGTGTGGGCTTCGGAGAGTCGGCGAGTCGGCAGGCAATAGCCCGGGCAGGGGCGTCCGGATTGATCTCCGCCGAGCGTGATGGACGCGAAACGAAGTGGGCGGTCACCGAGCGTACGTACGAGCTCTTTCGCGAGGGCGTCAACCGGGTGTTTCCCGATGCCTCTGCCGGCCGCCGTTGGGATGGCAAGTGGCTGGTGATCATCGTGCCGATTCCCGAATCGCATCGCGCGACCCGCAAGAAGTTGTACGCGGCCTTACGGTGGGCCGGTTTCGGGAATCCGAGCGCGGGAATCTGGGTCACTCCCCACGTCGAACGACTGCCTGAAGCCCAGGCAGCGATCGAGTCTCTCGGGTTGTCGACGAACACGATCTCGTTCATCGGATCGACCGCGACGATCGGGATACCCGAGGCCGAACTCGTGGAGCGGTCATGGGACCTCGAGAAGGTCTCGGCGGCATACGCCGAGTTGCGGGAGCGATTCGACCACCCTGAACAGCTCGCGGGCAAGGAGGCCCTGGTGGCACACATCGAGCTGATCGACGCCCTGCGCCACACCCCTTATATGGATCCGCAACTGCCACACGAGCTCCTGCCTGACTGGCCCGGCCTCACGGTCGTCCATCGGCTACAGGCCCTGCGTGCCGAACGCGCACCCGCGGCGCATGCACACTGGCTGACGATCGCCCGCCTCGACTGAATTTTCCAGGACTCATCGCCCTGCTGAATCCTGCCCGCAGAACATTTTACATTTCTAGACATCTCCACCCTGTAGATGTAGTATTTGATCGACGCCACGATGAGACTTTCCCAGTCCACAGCCACCGCGTCTCATCCACAGCCAAAGGAATCCCGTGAGCGAACTCCACGCACCCTCGATGGCGATGTTGCAAACGGTCGCCGACGACCCCGTCACCTACGCCCACGACTGGAAGACGGGCCACCAGCGCCCCGTGGTCGGGTCCTTCCCGATGAATTTCCCCGTCGAGCTTGTCCACGCGGCCGGCGCGCTGCCGGTGATCATCCAGGAGAGCCGGACGCCCATCACCGAGGGCCGGAGCCTGCTCGCCGAGTTCTACTGCGGATACACGCGGAGCGTCGCCGATCAGGCCGCCATCGGCGAGCTGGATGTGTTCGACGCCCTCGTCGCGGCCGACCATTGCGTCCAGCTGCTGGGCGCGGTCGACGCCATTCGATATACCCGGCCGGAAAAGCCCGTCCACTTCGCACAGTTCACCAGCGCCATGGATGACGCGTGGACGAAACCGCGGGTGGACGGCCGGATCGATGAGCTGAAGTCACAGATCGAAACCGTGACCGGGACAGCGGTCGAGACTGACACACTCTCGGCAAGTATCAAGGCGTTCAACAGGAATCGACAGCTTCTCCGTCACTTCTACGCACTGCGGCGGTCGGGTCGTGCGCGCATCACCGCGAGCGAGATGCAGCTGTTGGTCAAGTCGAGCATGGTGATGGATATCGACCAGCACACGGCCATCCTGCAGACCATCCTCGCCGAACTCACAGTTCCGGACAACGAGCCGGATGACGTCGTCCGCCTGCACATCTCGGGCCACTTCTGCCACGCCCCGCGACCAGAGATCCTCGACGTCATCGAGGAGTCCGGCGCGATCGTCGTAGACGACGATCTCTACACCGGATATCGGTACATCTCGACCGATGTTCCCGAGAGCGAAGATCCACTCGCGGCCCTGTCTTCGTGGTACCTCGAGCGCAATGTCACGACACCGTGCCCTACTCGCGTGACCAGCGAAGTCGATTGGGATACCTACCTTCTGAACTCCATTGCGGCCAGTGGAGCCTCCGGCGTGCTGGTCTTGATGGCCAAATTCTGTGAACCGCACATGTTGTATTACCCAGAGCTGCGCAAGGCACTGGACAGCCACAACATTCCCTCACTGCTGATCGAGACGGAACATGAGGGAATCCCGGTCGAGAAACTGCGTACGCAGATGGAGACCTTCGTCGAGCGAATCCGCCGCCGCGTGGCGCCGGTCGCGGTCTGAACCCAAGGAGTGCATTGTGCAAACCGAGCTGTTCCAGAAAGACAAGACCAACAAGTTGTCCAGCACCCGAGTCGGCGGCAAGATGACCGCCGATTACTGGGAGAACATCTTCACCGCGAAGGAACGCGGCAAGCACGTCGTCTGGTACAACGGGGCCGCCATGAACCCCCTGTTCCAAGCGGCGGGTCTCGAGTGGTGTCACGGCGAGGCATTCGCGGCGCGGCTGGCGGCGCAGCATCTCGAAGAGCCCGCGCAGGCAGCGGGCGCCGAGTACGGGTACATCGGCGAATTGTGTTCATATGCCAGGACACATCTGGGTTGCGCGGTCCTGACGCAGCAGAGTCGCACCGAAAGCGAGACCGGTGTGGTCGGCCTACTGGACCAGAAAGAACTCGCCGCAAAACTGCCCGCACCGGACTTCTTCGTCAACGGCTACGCAGGCTGCAGCACCGGTCAGCAGTGGGATGCGATGACCTACCGCGTCTTCGATCGTAAGCTCCCCGTCTTCAACGTCTCGCTGCCGATGCTGTGGGGCAACAAGCCCGACGCCGGCTACATGCGTGGCGAGGAATGGACCGAGGTCAGCGACTACGCCGAGGGACAGCTCCGCGAGCTGGTCAGCTTCCTGGAGCACCAGACAGGTCGTCCGTTCGACTGGGATGTGTTGAGCGAGAGTATGTCCTACATCAAGCGCGCCTCCGAACTACGACTCGAGGCGATGCAGCTGTGCACTCACGCACCGACGCCGGCGACATACTGGGATTGGGTCGCCAGCATCGCACCCATCAACTTCCTGCCGGGCAATCAGGCTCTCGTCGACTACTTCGCCGGGGTGAAGGCCGAAATAGAGCAGCGCCTACGGGACGGCGTGTCCGCGGTGAAAGACGAGCGCTACCGCGTGTACTTCGACGGGATCATGAACTGGAACAAGCTCGGTTTCCTGACGAGGAAGTTCGCCGAGTACGACGTATCGGTCGTGGCCGGCCGCTACACCCATGAATCATTCTGGCAGGAACCACAACTCATCGATGTCGACAACCCGCTGCGCGGCATGGCGCAACACTATCTGCTATGCCCGTTGAACCACGGGCTGAAGAACCTGCAGGAGCTGTTGCTGCGCCGGCTCGACGAGTACGCGATCGACGGCATCGCCTTCCACTCGACTCGAACCTGCCGGGCCATGACGAATCCACAGACCATGTTGGCGAAGACGGCCGAGCGTGAACGCGGTGTGAAGTCGTTCTTCTTCGAAGGCGATGTCGCAGACGCATCCTTCTACAACGACGAGCTGTTCGACAGCCGCCTCGAGGCGATGCTGGAGGCGATCGACGTGCAACGCACGAAATCACTGGTCTGATGACCTGGTACACGATGGGGGTCGATCTCGGGTCGACGACCGCCAAGGCGGTCGTCGTCGATCAGGACGGCAGACGTGTCGGATCGAGCGTTGTGCAGATGGGCGCGGTCAGCCGCGACGCAGTCGTCCTAGCGATGGATCGGGCGTTGGCGGCGGCGCACGTGGATGCGCAACAGATCAAACGCACCATCAGTACCGGCTACGGGCGCAAGCTCGTACCGGGTGCTGATCGTTCGTTCACCGAGATCACCTGCCATGCCCGCGGTGCCGCCGCCATGCATCCCGGGGTTCGTCTGGTGATCGACATCGGCGGCCAGGACAGCAAGGCGATTGCCGTCGACGACGACGGCCTGGTTGACCGTTTCGCCATGAACGATCGATGCGCGAGTGGCACCGGACGCTTCTTTGATGTTCTCGCGCGTGCCCTGGAAGTGGATGTGAGCGAGGTCGGGGCGCTGGCCATGTCCGGAACCGACGGTCTCGAGGTGAGCAGTATGTGTGCGACCTTCGCCGAGACCGAAGTCATCTCGATGCTGGCCCAGGGCCAGGCGAAGCCCGATATCGCGGCATCCGTGCACAAGGCCGTCGCCGCGCGCACGGTTGGACTCGTGTCGCAGGTCGGCAAGGCCACGCCGACGGTGATGACCGGTGGGGTCGCTCGCAACGAGGCGGCGCGCCACTACCTCGAGAAGGCGCTTCGGCACCCGGTGGAATTACTTGCCGAACCGCAGATCGCCGGCGCCTACGGCGCGGGACTGCTCGCACGTGACGGGTACCTCGGCTCGCTCGGTCACACCGAGACCCGTGACTCGGCAGCGAAAGGGCAACTCACCGACCGTGCGAACGGGATTGTTCCGCAGTGCCAGGGATGCGACGGAAGCCTGGGCCACAGTCACGATCACGAGCCTGTCCCGCTGACCCTGCGGAGCAAGTTGTGACGCCTGTGGGTCTCAACGACTCCACGGTCGTCGTCGTCGACGACGACACCCCGCTCGGGCGTCTCGTGGCGCTCCACTTCGTCCGGGCCGGGTCGCAACGCATCGGCATCGTGAGTGCAGATGCCGCACGCGCAGAGGCCACCGCCCAGGCGGTATTCGCCGCGGCGTCGGGCATGTGGGCGGTGGCAGCGTCGGGCGATCTCTCGTCGGGGTCCGAGGCGCAGCGGATGGTCAACGAACTCTCAGCTTCGCTCGGCGACGCAGACATCGTCGTGACTTTCGGGTCAGCACCCGAGGTGGTCAGTGACGTCATCAGACAGACCATGGTCGACCGGAGCGAGGGAGTCGTGATCCGGGGCGGCGCTTCCGACGGTGACAATATCGATGGAGGCGTGCACACCTGCGCGATAGACCTCTCCGGTGGGCGCGCGCCGGACGAACTGGCCACCGCGATTGTGGAAACCGCCCTGGCGGCGCGAACGTCTCTCGACGCCGGTACGCCCTAGTGGTGTGTCTCAGAAATAGGCGACTGGTCTCCGGCGTTCGATCGACGTCTGGCCGCGTTGTCGTCGGTCGAGATAGCGCCGCTATCACTCCCTCCTCCGCCTTGCCAGACGCCGATCGCTCCACCGGATACCAGTCGCCTATTTCCGAGACACACCACGAGCTCCGCTAGCGAGGAGCAGACTCCTCGACGAGCAGGGCCCAGTACGCGTGCGCCTGTGCCGACCATTGCTCGCGCCGTTGCCGGAAAAGCGCTGCGCCGTCACGGCCGACCCATTCCGACAGAAGCTCCTTTGGCAATTGTGGATCCAACCGCATGAATCGCTGTTGGAGAGAAACCAATTCGACATAGGCGAGAAGCACTTCGGCACCGTCGGAGGGCTCGGTCACCCCGTCCTGGGCGAGCAGCGTCCGATAGCTCGCCGCCAGATCCGTCAGGTCCCACGCTCGCGACACGATCGCCTCATTGTCGAGACCTCCGGCTGCGACACCCCCGGTCACCACGAGCGCGGTGTCGGACAAACCCAGCGATGTCACCAATTCAGCGAGTTCCCGCGCGCGATCTATATGGGGCGTGACCCACACCCCCGGCGTGACATTGCCCATGCCGAGCCAGGTCAGACCTCCGTTGAGTCGGTTGCGCACGGTGCTCTTCCGTTGCGACACCGTCACAGTCAACATCAGCCACTCGTTATCCCACGGCGACGGCCCCGCGAGATAGGCATTCGACCGTTTGATGCCGTCAGCGGCTAGCGCCCGACCATGATCGGCGAGGTGCCATCGTACTGCGCGCCCGATTCGTTCCCGCTCGATCCACTTGGCCGATGCGGCACGCGAGAGAAGTTGCCGGGCAGCGTGTTCCTCGATACCCATCCCACCGAGCAGCTTCATCAGGGCTGCGGTCCACGCACCGTCGTCCGACTCGAACAAGAACTCACCGATGACCGTCAACAGCATCGACCGCGCACTCGGTGGCGGAAGTGGCTGTTGAGCCAAGCGGCTGTACGCGATCACGAATCCTCCTACGGTGTGCCCACCAATTTACCCACTTCGACCCGTGACAGGAACTCATAGGCACTCAGCTCGTCCGCCAAGGATTCGATGTCGACGTGCGACGCCGCATCCGTGGACAGGAGGACCGTGACCTCGCGTCGCAGCCCGGTCTCATCGATATCGATGACGCAGTCGACTGGTGCTCGGCTACAGCTCGACACCACCTGTCGTACTTCGTCTTCCAGGGCCAGGTGGCGCAGAGCGGGCTTCGCGATCTTCCCCACCGGTGTCAGTGGCAGTCTGTCGAGCACCACCACTTTCGCCGGCACTGCCGCCTTCTCCTGAACCGAACTCCGGCAGAACATCAACAGATCGGCCGGTTCTACGTGGCACCCGGCCTCCAGTTGCACGTACGCGACCGGCATCTCTCCTTTTGCCTTGTCGGGTCTGCCCACCGCGGCAACCATCTCCACGGCCGGATGGGTACCCAGCGCTTCCTCGATATCTCGAGGATCGATATTGTGCCCGCCGCGGATGATCAGGTCCTTGCTGCGACCGGACACCCACACGTATCCGTCGTCATCCACGGCACCGATGTCCCCGGTTCGGCCCCACATACCGTCACCGGGTACACCACGCGCGAAGAACTGCCGGTTGATCTGCTCGTCGAGGTAGCCCCGGCTGACGGTCGGGCCACCGACCAGCAGCTCCCCACGCTCACCGGGCGTGCAGTCGCGTACCCAGGACCCGTCGCCTTCGAGGATCGCGGCGCGGACCCGTGCGTGGGGTAGCGGCCGTCCGGCAGAACCGATCCGGGGTTCTTCACCGTCGTTGGGATGCCCGGTGATGGTGCCATGGAACTCGGTGCCGCCCCAGCATTCTCGCAGCCATATGCCGAACCGCTCGTGGAAGCTGCGGATCAGCGCCGTCGAGACGGTGCTGCCACCGACGTTGAAGTCGGTCAAGGTCGTGGGGCCGTTCGGCGCCGATCGGCCGTGGAGCAGCGCGAATGCGGTGGTCGGGGTGGCCATTGTCGAGGTCATGCGGTACCGCTCCACGATGTCCCAGAAGTTGTCGACGACATCTCGGGACCGGAAGCCGCCCGACGTGAGCGTCAGCAACGTCTGCCCGTACACCACGGACCGAAGGGCCAGAGCGATGCTGCCTCCGCAATGGAAGTTCGGCATGCCGTGCCCGATCACGGTGTCTTCTTCCGAGCCCATCAGCGCACCGACGTTCCACGCGATGACCAACTGGCCGTGCTGCGACATCCGCACCAGTTTCGGTGCGCCAGTGGTGCCGCCGGTGGGCATCACCATGCAGTCGCGGTCGGGATCGTCGTCGACGTCGATGCTGCGACCACGATGTTGGTCCAGTGTCTCACCGAACGTGTCGTGATCATCACTGACGAAGAGGATGTCCGTCAGCGTCGGAACCGCTCTCAGCATCGCCGAGACGTCCGTATCCCGCTCGGCAAGGATTTCGTTGGTCGTCACCAGCACCGTCGCCGCTGTGCGCTGGAGGGTGTTGACGAGCGAGGTGAGCTCGAGAAACGGGTTGAGCGGCACTGTGATACCCGCTCGCTGCGCCCCCCATGTCGCGATGAGGCCCTCGGGGAGCATCGGTAACATGACCGCGACGACACTCGGCGCGCCCGCAGCCCGTTCGAGGAACATCGATGCCGCCTGGTTCACCGATTCCGCGAGTTCACGGTAGGTCACCGTTCGCGTCGGGGTCATGAAGTCGGGAGTCTCGAGGTGCACGATCGCCGCCTTGTCGGGGAAGCGACGGGCTGATTCGACGAGACATCCGTACACAGTCGCAGCGGGCAGCAAATGCTCGTGACCACGGCGCTCGACGTCGACGATATCCCCCTGAGAGCGAACCCGGTGCCGGACAACGGCACGCTGCGCGCGCGTTTCAGACAACAGAGATCCCCCCGTTCACACTGATCACCTGTCCGGTGATCAACCGCGAGAGCGGTGATGCGAGGAAGAGGATTGCGTTGGCGAGATCCTCCGGCTCGGTCAATCCGAGCTGGGCCTGCGAGACGATCTTGTCGAAGATCTTCTTGCTGAAATCGGCACTCATCGCGCGGTCGTACGAGCCGGTGTTGACGATCAGCGAAGGCGTCAGGACGTTGACCCGCACCCCGTACCGCTTGGCTTCGACGGCGAGTGTCTGGGAGAAGGTGACGATGGCGGCCATCGCCGCTCCGATCCCGGTTTCACCCGGAGTGGGGACCTTCGCCGCGTCCGACGCGATCGTGACGATCGATCCGTGCCCTTGTTCGCGCATCCCGGCCAGGACTGCTTTGCTCATCAGGATCGGTCCCAGGGCCTGCTGGACCAAGATGTCCGCCAGATTCTCCGGCGTGATGTCGTGCAGCAACGTCGGCTGATACTGAGCAACCGTGGAGTTCACGAGAACGTCGACAGAACCCAGATGCTCATGTGCCTGCCGGACGACGTCGTCGGCGACGCCGACCTCGTTGAGGTCTGCGGAGATGAACTGCACGTCGCATCCGGGGTGCGATGACGCCAACGCGTTCACCGCGTCCTTCCCACGTGCCTCGTTGCGTCCGACGATCACCTGTTTCACGGCTCCGCAGTCCGCGAAGAACCGCGCGGTGGAGAGCCCGACGCCCGATGTCCCGCCGGCAATCAGTACGCCGGTATCACGGAAGTCGTACCCGTCCCGAGGGGTCGGGGCGGTTGTGTTGGGTGCGTTGGTCATTGGGCGCTGCTCGCTTCCTTGGGAGCGACGGTCGGTGCCGCCGCCGGCGTCATGTTATGTTGTGGGGCATAGATCTTGACGATGTAGGTCGCACTCACGGCGCCAAGTGTGCACATGGCCAGGCACAGTGCGCAGACAGTCCACACACCACCGGCGGTGGGCTCGAGGGCAGTGGCGACCAGCGGTGCGAAGCCGGCCACCAACGCGGCCAGCTGCATTCCGAACGAACCCGCCGTGTACCGCACTGCGGCGGGCAAACTCTCGACGACGAATGCGGGAAATATTCCGTTGACCACCGCATGGCCCAGGCCTGCGACCAGAATCAGCGAGACGAACACCAGGAAGATGTTGCCCACCCCGAGCATCGCGAAGTAGAGGAACAGCAACAGAGACTCTGCGAGCAGGCCGAACACGATCAGCCGGCTGCGACTGACCCGGTCCGAGAGCGCACCCCACACAGGGTTCATGAGGACCACGACCAGCGTTGCCGCCGAGACCACCCACAACATGCTGGTACGGGGGATTCCCGAACTGCCGACCGCATAGCTCAGGCTGTAGACGGTGATCACATACCAGATCGACATCATGCCGGCCATGATGAAGGTAATACCCAGGATGGTCATCGGATACTTCATGAGCGCGTCGCGGATCGGCCGCTGTTTCACCTCGACAGACGCGGTCGAGACAGCCGTACGGTCCATCTGACTCTGTTTGAAATCGGGCGTCTCGTCCAACCCTCGGCGGATGATCATACCGACGAACACGATGACGGCACTCAGGAGAAATGGAACTCGCCATCCCCACGAGTCGAACTGCGCGTCCGGCATCAGGGTCACGATCGCGAAGACGATCGTCGCCAGGAGAGTGCCACCTTGAGCACCTGCGGTCGAGAAGCTGCCGTAGAACCCTCGCTTGTCACGGGGGGCGTGTTCGACCGAGATCAGGACCGCGCCGCCGAGCTCCCCACCGACGGCAAGGCCCTGGAGCACTCGCAGCACCACCAGCAGAACCGGGGCGAACGCCCCGATCGTGTCATATGTCGGGAGTAGACCGATGCACACGGTGGCAGCGCCCATGATCGTGATGGTGAGGAGGACGGCCGTCCTGCGACCGTGCTTGTCGCCGATGTAGCCGAACAGCAGACCGCCGACCGGCCGCGCCAGGTAGCCCGCGGCGAACGTCGCAAACGACAGCAACAGTGCCACGTGAGTGCTGACGTCGCGGAAGAACAGATCTCCGAAGACGAGCGCTGCGGCGGTTCCGTAGGCGACGAGGTCGTAGTACTCGATCGCCGACCCTGAGAAGGCCGCAAGGGACGCGCGACGCGACGTCGCTCTCGTGGGCGTCGCTGCACCGGCGACTGGTGGGGGTGTAGGCATTTCAACTCCTGAGGCGGTGGTTGGTGTGACGAGCGAAACGATCGCGACATCGTTGCGGCTGAGCGACGAATGGTACGACCATAGAATGTGATGTTCGTCTCGTCAAGACCCGTTGGATCTTGAATTTAACGAACAGCATTGTGCGCCAGCTTATTCAGTGTCACTGATCGCGCGCGGCACCCGCGTACGATGCGCCGCGTCTCGCCCTGGTCGAGCCGTCAGCAACTCGCATAGTGCCCGAATCGGCCAGGCTCGGCGTAGTGCCAGCATAGCGCCTAGCTGCAACGTTGTACACTTTTTTATATTTTGAGTTGCTTTTCGTATAAAGTCGGAGCATGATCAACCCGTCAGGTGAATCACAGCCCAGGGCACCCACACCCGACGCATCGCTACACGAGAGAAGGACGGGCGAGAACCCATGCCGTCGATGTTCACAAAGGCAATGGCCACGATGAGTGCTGCCGCTGATAATCCCAATGACTATGTTGCACAATGGAAATACCGAACTGGACGGAAGGCGATCGGGGTGTTCCCGATGAACTTCCCCGCCGAACTGGCCCACGCCGCGGGTGCGCTGCCCGTGATCATCCAGGAAGATCGTGAACCCATCACCGCTGGACGAAACCTGTTGGGCGAGTTCAACTGCGGCTACACACGCAACCTGGCCGATCAAGCAGCGTTGGGCCGGCTCGACGTCTATGACGGCTTCTTTCAGGCCGACCACTGTATTCAACTACTGGGCGCGGTTGACGTCGTGCGTGAAGACGAATCCGACAGGCCTGTCTACTTCGGCCAGTTGATGTCGTCCATGGGCGACGAGTGGACGTTTCCGCAAGTGCTCGAGAAGATGAACGACTTCCGTCGAGAGCTCGAAAAGTTCACCAACAGAGATATTTCCGATACCGATATAGCCAGAAGTATCAACGTGTTCGACGAGAATCGACGATTGATGCGGTCCATCTTCGACAAGCGGCGGCACGGTGACGCCGCGCTCGCGCCGGATCAGATACAGGTGCTCGTCAAGTCCGGCATGATCATGGACAAGCAGGAGCACACGGAGTTGCTCCGCGAGGTGATCTCGGCTCACGGTCCCGTTCCCCGGGACGAGAGGGTTCGCGTCCACCTGTCCGGTCACTTCTGCCACGCACCCAAGCCAGAGTTGCTCGAGGTCATCGAGGACAGCGGCGCCCTAGTGGTCGATGACGACCTGTTCCACGGAACTCGATATGTCTCGACCGACGTCGGCAACACCGACGATCCGATGGGCGCGCTGGCATCGGTATATCTGCGTCGCAACAGTGCCGTTCCCTGCCCGACCCGCGTCCAGCACGATGTCGACTGGGACCGATTTCTGGTCGATTCGGTGATCGCCAGCGGCGCACAGGGTGTCATCGTGTTGATGGCGAAATTCTGCGAGCCACACATGCTGTTCTACCCGGAACTTCGAAAAGCATTGGAAGCCAGATCTATTCCGCTTCTACTCATCGAAACCGAGCACGAAGGTCTACCGATGGAGTCCATCCGGACCCGGGTCGAGGCGCTGGTCGAGCGGATCCGGCGCACGCAGCTCACCACCGTATAACGCCCAACCCGATCACCACACGGAGGACAACTGTGTCAGCTCCCACGCTCGCCAACTCGAACAAGATCGTGATTCCCACCGCCACCAACATGGTGGGCGACTACTGGGACAACCTCTTCACCGCGAAGGAGCGCGGCAAGCAGGTGGTCTGGTACAACGGTTCTGCGGTCAACCCGTTCTTTCAAGCAGCTGGCCTCGAATGGTGTCATGGAGAGGCCTTTTCGGCGCGGCTGGCGGCCCAACAACTCGAGAAACCCGCACAGCTCGCCGGTGAGGAGTACGGGTACATCGGCGAACTGTGTTCCTACGCGCGCACGCACCTCGGCTGCGCAGTCCTGACCAAGCAGGCGAGGTCCGAGGACGAGACCGGTATCGTCGGACTCGTCGATCAACAAGAACTGGCGTCACGTCTGCCGGCCCCCGACTTCTTCGTCAACGCCTACGCCGGGTGCAGCACCGGCCAGCAATGGGATGAGATCTCCTACCGCGTTTTCGGCAAGCAGGTCCCGATCCTCAACGTCTCCCTGCCGTTCCTTCCCGGCAACAAACCCGATGCCGGCTACCTGAGCGGTGAGGAATGGGACCAGGCATCGCGCTACGTCGCCGATCAACTCTACAAGCTGGTCGAATTCCTGGAGACCATGACCGGTCGAAGATTCGACTGGGATGCGTTGCGCCAAAACATGTCCTACATCAAGCGGGCATCCGAACTCCGGCGTGAGGCCATGGCTCTGTGCCGGGCAGCCCCAACGCCGGCGACGTATTGGGACTGGATCGCCAGCATCGCGCACATCAACTTCATGCCGGCCGGCCCTGAGTTGGTCCAGTACTTCACCGACGTCAAAGCCGAGGTCCAGCGTCGTGTCGACAACGGCATCGCCGGTGTGCGCAACGAGCGCTATCGCCTCTACTTCGACGGGATCATGAACTGGAACAAACTCGGCTGGCTCTCACGCAAATTTGCCGATGCCGACGTCGCCGTGGTCTGTGGCCGGTATACCCACAACGCATTTTGGCAGGAACCGCATCTCATCGACACCGACGATCCGATCCTCGGCATGGCCCAGCACTACCTGCTCTGCCCCACCAATCACGGCGTCAAGACGCTCAAGCACCTGACCAACCGGGACTGTGTGGACTACGGGATCGACGGCATCGTCTTTCATGCATCCCGCACCTGCCGCGCGTTCACCAACCCCCAGCACCTGCTCGCGAAATCGGCGCAGAAGGAACTCGGCATCCCGTCGATGTTCTTCGAAGGAGACGTGGCCGATGCATCCTTCTACAAGGACGAGATCCTCGAAAGCCGGCTCGCGGCGATGCTCGAAGGCATCGATGTCCGCCGAAACAGGGTCTGACCGACCATGGCGGACTACTTCATGGGCGTCGATCTCGGATCGACCTCGGCGAAGGCTGTCATCCTCGGCCGCGACGGGAGGCTGTGCGCCTCCAGTGCAATACAGATGGGAGCCGTCAGCAAAGCCGGTTTGCGGCGGGCCATCGATCATGCGTTGGAACAGGCGGGACTTACCCACGCACAAATCACGGCGACCATCAGCACCGGGTATGGACGCAGACTCGTCCCGGACACGGGGCGCACCTTCACCGAGATCACGTGTCACGCGAGAGGCGTCGCAGCGCTGTCCCCAGGCGTGGCGCTCATCGTCGACGTCGGCGGACAGGACAGCAAGGTCATCGCCGTCGATCCGGATGGGCTTGTCGAGGACTTCGCGATGAACGACCGATGCGCCAGCGGAACAGGGCGCTTCTTCGAAGTGCTGGCGCGCGCGATCGAGTGCGAGGTCGATGAACTCGCTGCCCTCGCCATGTCCGGCGACAGGAATCTCGAGGTCAGCAGTATGTGCGCCACGTTCGCCGAAACCGAGATCGTGTCGCTGCTCGCGAGCGGCTGCGAACGAACAGATATCGCAGCTTCGGTTCACCGCGCAGTCTCGGCCCGGACGCTTGGTCTCGTCGCCCAAGTGGGCAAGCGCTCGCCGATGGTCATGACCGGCGGAGTCGCCAAGAACGCCGCAGCAGTGCACTACCTGAGTTCAGCGCTCGATGCTCCCGTCACAGTGCCGCCGGATCCGCAGATCACCGGTGCCTACGGTGCCGCCCTGCTGGCACTCGAAACGTACGGAACGAGAAACTCGGTCGAGGACGTCGAGGTCGGAGCAGGCACCGACTCGTCCCACTCGTGTGGGGACTGCGCTGGGTCGATCCCGCTGCCGATGCCTTCGGTTCGAGCTTCATAGATTCGCGGTCCACACGCTCGCGACCCGCCATAGCGGCCGGATGCCATTGATATCGCACGTCTGCGCACAGAGGACAAGGAGGACGCCGTGGAACGAGTACGGCATTCGTTCTGCCGGATCTGCATCAACCAGTGTTCGATACTCGTGAAGACCGAGAATGGTATTGCGACTGCTGTGCACGGCAATAGCAGTAACGAACTCTACCGCGGGTACACATGCGTCAAGGGAAGGTCGCAACCCGACTACCTCCGACACCCAGACCGTCTTGTGCACACTTTGGCTCGAAGTTCCGACGGTCACCGCCCGATGCCGGTCGAGACGGCCATGGACCAGATAGCCGAACGGTTGGCGGACATCCGTGATCGGCATGGCCCCAGGGCGATCGCCAGCTACGCCGGCACGATGGCCCATATCACCACCGCACCGACCGCAGCCCCGGTGCATGACGCACTGTTTGATGCGATCGGTTCCGATATGCGGTTCGACCCGAACACCATCGACAAGGGCGGGAAGCAAGTCGCCGCATCGCTGCTCGGCTCCTGGGGCGCTCCTTCTCAGGGCTTCGCATCCCCTGAGGCGATCATGTTGATAGGCATCAATCCAGTGGTGACGTGCACCGGTCTTCCGGCGGGCCCACCCAAACGATGGCTTCTCGATACGCTTGCGGCCGGCTGTAGATTGATCGTCATCGATCCACGGCGCACCGAGGTTGCTCGGCTTGCCGACCACCATCTGCACGTGGCCCCCGGACATGATGTCCCGATTCTCGCCGCCATGATTCGCACCGTGATCGACGATGAGCTCTTCGACCGCGATTTCGTACATCGCCACGTCCGAGGTCTTCCAGAGCTTCGTGCTGCCGTCGGCGCATTCGATCCCGATCAGGTGGCCCGACGTGCCGGAATAGCCGCCACGGACCTCGTCGCTGCTGCTCGCTGCTATGCAGGAGCATCGCGGGGATACACGATGGCCGGGACCGGACCGAACATGGCGGGGGACGGAACTCTGGCCGAGTACCTGGTGTTGGTCCTCGAGACGCTGTGTGGTCGCTGGCTGCGAGCCGGTGAGACGGTGGCCGCGACGCCGACCTTTCTCCCTCCTACATCTTATGTGGCGCAGGCTAGTTCATCTGAGGGCGAGTGGGCGCTACCCGGAAGGATACGGGTACGCGGCCTGCGACGAACGAAGGCCGGTATGCCCACAGCCGCGTTGACAGACGAAATCCTCACGCCAGGTGAGGGCCAGGTCCGCGCGCTGATCAGTTGGGGCGGCAACCCCGCCGTGGCATTTCCAGACCAACAACGCACAATCGAGGCGCTCGAGTCGCTGGACCTGTTTGTTCAGATCGATCCGTGGTATTCGGCTTCGGCTCGGTTTGCCGATTACGTGATCGCACCTACGATGCCGTTGGAGGTGCCGTCCACGACGGTCTTTCTCGACTACCTTGCAGCCCGAGGCACCGGCTACGGGATCGGGCAGGCCTACGGTCAATACACGCCCGCAGTCGCGGAACGACCCCCAGGGTCCGATCTCATCGAGGAATGGCAGTTCTTCCTCGGCCTGATGCGGCGCATGGGATATCCCGTCGAGGTGTCACCGTTCGGGACAGGGCCGCAAGGTCCGCGCTACACGATCAGCGGTCAGCCCACCACCGACCAACTCATCGAAATCCTCTCCCAAGACGCATACATTCCCCTCGCAGAGGTGAAGTCACATCCCGGTGGATTGACCCGGTCCGACCGGTTACAGCGGGTGGACGAGGGGAATCCTGAGGTGACCGATCGCCTCGACATCGGTAATCCGCTGATGATTGACCAGCTTTCCGAGCACCTCGACGTCTCCACGACAAACGACCGCTCCAACCGACCCTTCCGGCTGTTGTGCCGCCGGCATCTGCACGTCTACAACTCTTCCTGCAACATCGAGCGGACCAATCGGGGAAAGCCCTACAACCCCGCGTACATGAATCCTCACGACTTGGCAGCCCTTGACATCTCGGAGCGTGACCTAGTGCGGATCACCTCCGATCGATCGGCAATTACAGCTGTGGTCCATGCGGACGCCCAACTCAGACCGGGGGTGGTCTCGATCGCCTTCGGCTACGGCCCAGCGGACCGAGACAACGACGTGTGGGCAGTCGGGAGCAGTCCGAGCCGGCTCGTTTCGGTATCTGACGTCTTCGACAGGTACACCGGGCAACCGCGGATGACGAACATCCCCGTATCCATCGAAAGGATCACGTCCGAGCCGTATCGGCATCAACCATGAGGCGCACGAAGCCTGGGACACGCGCCCAGGATCCATATGCGACGCCGGGTTCACACACGCGCGGCGATCTGTGTACAGCGTCGCGGCCCCTGTCGGATACGACCGTCGCTGGATCGGAGCCTGCGGGTTCGGCAGGCTCCTATCGCTCGCTGCGCGAACGCCGGTGGATCGTCAAGGAATGGCCCTGCGCCGCCCGAAGGGCATAGCCAAACTTGCGGACCGGATCGCCGGCTCGCCCGCGCACTGGGTCACGACGCCGCCACACGCGCCTGGGCGGGGACAGCATCCGACCTACTGAGTTCTTGGTGATCGAGCGAGTATCGATACGAGCCCATTCCCAGCAGACAGGCGATTCCACCGATGACCATGACGATGATGGGCAACGCACCCGCGACGTAGGACCCGGTGGCGCCGTATACCTGACCCAGCAGAAAGATGCCGAACGCCGAACCCATTGCGTAGAGGAAGTACACACAGCCGAGGACCCGGGCATACGAGTGCTTCGGGAAGTATCGACTCGTCATGTATGCGGCCACATCACCTTCGGCGCCCAGGGCGAAGCCGACGAGGATCGCTCCGGCGAACAGCAGGACCGTGCTGGTCGGCAGGATCAACAGGGATACCCCCAGTCCGCACAGCGCGAAGATCACCGCGCCGACGATCGGCGCAAAGACCCGGTCGAGGAGATAACCCACCACGAGTCGCGCACCGACCGACGAGAGACTGAGCACCGACAGGATGACCACGGCCGTCCCCCGCCCGATGCCCTTGTCGGTTGTCATCGGCACGGTCTGCGACATCAGACCGAAAGTCGCCGACGAGACCAGGAAGATCGCGGCTGCGAGCAGCCAGAACTGCCGGTAGCTCTTCGCGATGGACCAGAGCGACTCTCCCGCGACACGGCCCTGGGCGCGGGCCTCACGGCGTTCCGCTTCGTCCCGGGCCGGCATGCGTGTGATGAACGCGTACACGGAGGCCGGGACTACCGTGCACAGGGCACCGATCACGAGGAATGCGGCGCGCCACCCGGCCAGTCCGAGAATCCAGTTGGCGAGGTAGGGCATCACGACGCCACAGGCACCCAGACCGGCCATCAGAATGCCGAGGGCCAAACCCCTTCGGTCGCTGAACCATGCGGTCACCACGGTCGCATGCGCGATCGGGTTCAGAGCGCCGGCCCCGGCACCGATCAGCACGCACAGGGCGTAGAAGGCCATCTGACTGTTCGGGACCGCAGCCATCAGCATCAGACCCCCACCGAAGGCGAACACCATCGGTACCGAGGGGCGGCTCGGGCCGAACCGATCGACCAGCATCCCGAGGACCACGATGGAGACGCCGACGAGGATCGTCTCGATTCACAGCCCGTTGGAGATGACACTCCGATCCCAGCCGAATTCTTCCGACATCGGCTTGCCGACAACGTTGAACAGTACGTTGACCGCCGTGGTGCCGAACAGAAGGGTCAGGAATCCTGTTGCCGCATACCACCATCTGTTCAGTTGGCGACCTTGCGCAGTAGGTGCTGTGGAGATCATTCGGGTTCCTTTTGTCGCGGTACTTGGGACATGCGCCGAACCTCCCCCACTCACCACAGTGTCCGGCGTCACAAAATCAGACCATATGGACAGTCCAAAAGTAAATATCGGACCTAAAATCGTCATTTCAGACACTTCCCCCACACGCGGGTATTGCCGATCGGGTGATCGCGGCGCTACTGTTGTGCAAATGGTCAGTCCTAATGACCACAACGACGAGGTGGGCAAGTAGCCCACAACAGGAAAGGACACCGAAGTCTGATGGCCGAATTCACCGACATCACGTACGAGGTCGACAATGGGCTGGCCTGGATCACCATCAACCGGCCGGACCGTTACAACGCCTTCCGTGCGCAGACCGTCGACGAACTGATCCTCGCGTTCAAGCGGGCATGGGCCAGCTCGGAGGTCGGCGTCGTGTGCTTGACCGGCGCGGGCGACAAGGCGTTCTGTGCCGGCGGCGACCAGAAGCAGCGCATGGAGACCGGGGATTACGGCCCATCGCAGAGTGGCCTGTTCGAGGTCGAATCCCTGCACCGCGTCATCCGTGACAACCCGAAGCCGGTGATCGCGGCGGTGAACGGGCTGGCGATCGGCGGCGGGCATGTGCTCCACGTGCTGTGTGATCTGACCATCGCCGCCGACACCGCACAGTTCGGACAGAACGGCCCGCGGGTCGGCTCGTTCGACGCCGGTCTGGGTTCCGGATACCTGGCCCGTGTCGTCGGCGAGAAGCGGGCGCGGGAGATCTGGTTCATGCTTCGCCGACTCTCGGCGGAGGAAGCTCTCGATTGGGGTCTGGTCAACAAGGTCGTCCCCGCCGCCGATCTGAAGGCGGAGGTCCGCGCGTGGGCCGACCAGATGCTCGACTTCTCCCCCACCGCACTCAAGGTGCTCAAGCAGTCTCTGAACACCGACACCGAACACTTCGTGAGCATCGGTCAGATGGCTTACTCCACACTGGAGATCTTCGGCGAGACGCCCGAATCGCGCGAGGGGATCACCGCGTTCAACGAGAAGCGCAAGCCCGACTTCACGCCGTACCGGGGTAAGTGAGTTGCAGTTCTCACCCGAACAGCGCGAGTTCGCGGCGGCGGTTGCGCAGTACTGCCGCCGCGAACTGGCCACGGTTGCCCAGCGCGATGCCCTGACCGAGGGCGGAACACTGTCGAACAGCCCCCAGGTACTCAGCGACCTCGCGCGCCACGGCTGGCTCGGGGTGTCACTTCCCGAGGAATACGGTGGGGGCGGTGCCGGCTTCGTCGACGAGTGCATCTTCCTGGAGGAATCGACGCGCGGTCTCGCACCGATCACCGGATACTCGACGGGCTTGACGGCCGCTCAGACCTATCTGCGCTGGGGCACCGACGAGCAGAAGAAGACGGTGGTCACCAACCTGACCGCCGGGCGCCTGGAGGCGATCGCCCTCAGTGAGCCGGGCGCCGGTTCCGACCTCGCCGGTCTCCGGGTGAGTGCACGCCGCGACGGTGACCGGTATCTGATCAACGGCCAGAAGACGTGGATCTCCGCAGCCCATGTCGCCGAGCACATCCTGGTTCTGGCCCGTGAGGATTCCTCGGGGTCCAAGCATCAGGGGATGACGCTGCTCATGGTGCCGACGTCGTCCCCGGGTCTGTCCATCCGTGGCATCGAGACGATGGAGGCCCGCACGTGTAACGACGTGTTCTTCACCGACGTCGAGGTACCGGTCTCCGCCGTCGTCGGACAGCCGTGCAACGCGTGGAAGCAACTGATGCGCGGATTGAGCATCGAGCGACTCATCATCGCTGCGATGAGCATCGGAGGCGCCCGACGAGCACTGGACGATGTCGTCGCCTACACCAAGGAGCGCGAGCAGTTCGGTCAACCGTTGGCGTCCTATCAGGCCCTTCGACATCGGTTGGCAGACCTCGCCACCGACATCGAGCTCGCCCGTGTGTTCGTCTACGACGTCGCCACCAAGATCGACGCCGGCCTCGAGGACGACCTCGCCCGCGAGAGTGCGATGGCCAAGATGCGGTGCACCGAGATCGCGAAGAACACCACTCTCGAGGCGATGCAGATGATGGGCGGCTACGGCTACGCACGCGAGTACGGCATGGAAGGCCAGGTCCGTCGTGCCCTGGCACCACCGATCTATGGCGGCACCAACGAGATTCAGCGCGAGATCATCGCCAAGAACATCGGCTTGTGAGTTCCTGCCACACGCCATGAGACAACGAGGTTTATGATGACCGACGACACGACCTTCTCACCGAAACTATTGGCCAACAAGCGAGTACTGATCACCGGCGGTGGCACGGGGCTGGGTCGCGGTGTCGCGCGTCACCTGGTCGAGCACGGCGCCGAAGTGCATCTGTGGGGGCGCCGTGAAGCCGTGCTCGCCGAGGCCGCCGAGGAAGCGTCCGCATCCCGGCCCGGCTCGGTTCAGTATCACACCGTCGACGTTCGTGACTACGACAACGTCGACGAGACCATGGGCCGGATCTGGTCGGAGTTCGGGCCATTGACCAGCGTCGTCAACAACGCCGCGGCGAACTTCATCGCACAGACCAAGGACTTGAGTCCACGCGCGTTCCAGGCGATCACGAGCACGGTGATGAACGGCTCCTTCCACACCACGCACGCCGCCGGAAAGCGATGGATCGCCGACGGCCTTCCCGGCAGCGTGCTGTCCACGCTGACCACCTGGGTCTGGACCGGATCGGCGTTCGTCGTGCCGTCCGCGATGGCCAAGGCGGCGGTGCACTCGATGACGATGTCGCTGGCCGTCGAATGGGCCAAGCACAACATCCGGCTCAATGCCCTTGCTCCCGGGCCGATCCCGACCGACTACGCGTGGGAGATGCTCAACCCGACCGACAAGAGTTCGGTCGGCGCGACCCAGGCCGACCAGATCCCGGCCGGTCGGACCGGCACCATGGAGGAACTCGCCAATCTGACGATGTTCCTGCTCTCCGATGCGTGTGACTACCTGACGGGGCAGACCATCGCAATGGACGGCGGGCAGATGCTGGCCGGGCCGGGGACCTTTGCCGGACTCAATGGCCTCACCGACGCCGATTGGCAGCAGATCAGGGAGACCAGCAAGGCCGCCTCGGAATCGAGCAAGGCGCAGCGAAGCGTGTGAATCCACCTCGCACGATGATGAGGGGCGCATCCAGTGGATGCGCCCCTCATCTATGCATGCATGGGCCGGAGCCTGGACACGCACGGTGGTGTGTCTCGGAAATAGGTGGCCGGTATCCGGTGGAGCGATCGGCGTCTGGCAAGGCGGAGGAGGGAGTGAAAGCGGCGCTATCTCGACCGACGACAACGCGGCCAGGCGTCGATCGAACGCCGGAGACCAGTCGCCTATCTCTGAGACACACCACTAGCTGTCGAGTATTGCGGAAAGCCGTTGCGCTGTTGCGGCGATCGCGTCGCTGTCCCCTGGGATCCCCGGCTTCCACGGCAAAGCCAACCGATCCTTGCTCTTGTCGCCGTACCGTGGGATCAGATGAAGGTGGAAATGAAAAACTGTCTGCCACGCGGTGGCTCCGCAGCAGTTCAGCAAGTTCACCCCGTCCGCGTCGAGCGCGGTCATCACAGTCCGCGCAACTCGCTGTGCCGCCAGGGTCACGGCGCTCAGGTCGTCGGGAGCGATCTCCAGCAGATCCCGACTGTGGCGTTTGGGGACTACGAGCAGATGCCCTTCGGACGCCGGGCTGACGTCCATGAAGGCGTACGTCGAATCATCCTCTGCCACCGTGAAGCTGGGAATCGTTCCCGCCACGATGCCGCAGAACACACACTCATCCATGCGGGGCGTTTCCTCCGATCAGAGCGAGGGCCGGTACTCGTACCTGCGACTGCGGGTCAACGCGAACTCAAAGACTCCAGAGCCACTCACGCCGTCGAGGTCGAATGCGCAGAGACGGTCTGTCAGCGCGGAGTCGAGCGAGCGGGGCGAGACAGAGCCGTCCAAACGGTACCGATCGGATTCGACATGGTCCACACCGTGCGAAACCCCGTGGTGGCCGCCGTAACCGGCGCCTGCCATGAAGCCGCCTCCGGCCGAGGCGTCGGCGTGTACCCGATATCGCTCACCCGACGCGGTCGACACCTCGACCTCACCTTCGGCCAGGTCGAGGCCATCGGTGAACACCAACGCGTGCCGCACGTCGGTGATCGGATCGAGCCGGCCGTCCTCATGCATCACCGCGCCCTCCAAGAGGAGCCGTTCATGGGTGCGGGTCTCCACGAGCAGGAAGCCGATCGAGAAATCGGGGAACTGGGCCTGATACCAGATGTGCAGGCCCTGCCCGCCGGACATGGTGCGCACTCCCCGCGATCGGTCGCGTTGGCCGTACCAACCATCGACCGACGTCGACGCTCCGTCGATGATGAGTTCGCCCGTGTACCGGCCGGACTGGAAGAGGTGATCGAACGAGGTCCGTTGTGCGGACTCGTTGGTCACCGCGACCTCACCGAACCACGCCGGTGTGCGAGCGCGCCAGGTGATGTCGAACTCGACTCCGATCTCGTTGGCGCCGAGCTGGAGTCGCCACAGCTCGTTCGGCTCGAGCACCTCGAACCGGAACGGGCCTGCGCCGGTGCGGTCGGTGGCGCTCAGCAGGCTGGAGAAGCGCAGGTTTCGTTGTTCACCGGGCTGCGACAGCACCACGAACCCGTCGACGGTGTCCTTGGGCGGGTACATGCCGAATCCCGTGATGACCGAGGGCGCCTGACCGATGCTCGGATGCATGTTGAACATCAGTCGGTCGAAGAAGCCGGCGGGTAGGTCGGTGACGTCGGCGGTGATCAGCGGATCGTGGAAGGTCGTAGCGCCACTACGAGTTGTCATCTCGAGTACTCCTTGGTGTCGTCGGCTGCGGGTCAGAAGCGGGCGGTGCCGGCAACCGCCAAGCCCGCCGCGCGCCGTGCGTCCCGCAGGAAGCTCGGCACAAGAGCGGGATCCGAGTAGTAGTCGTCGCCGATCCCGTCCACAACGCGACGCCGACTGTATTCGTACAGCACCGCCAGTTTCCACAGCGAGAGCGTCGTGTACCACGCAAGATTGCCGAGGTTGCGGCCAGTGCGTTCGTGATATCGCTGTGCGAGTTCGCTTTTTGTCGGGTAGCCGTCCTCCAGCAGGGCCGCACTCAGCTCCGCCGTGGGGTTCATCGGCTCCCCGGGGTCGGGGACGGTCGCCAGCAGGTACCCGACGTCGAGCAGCGGGTCACCGACGGTGGCCAACTCCCAGTCCAGCACCGCCGCGACGCGACCAGGTGCGTCGGGGGCCAAAACCAGGTTTCCGATACGGAAATCGCAGTGGATCAGTGTCGCACCGGACTCCGGCGGGACATTGGCCTCCAGCCAGGCATCGACGTCGGCGAAGTCGGGCGGCGGCTCGCCGTTGTCGTCGGCCACCAGTCGGCGCATCCGCTGCAGGTGTCGGGCGTTGAAACCCTCGGGACGGCCCATCCGGTCCAGTCCCACGCCCTGCCAGTCCACGGCATGGAGGTCGGCCAGGGTGTCGATCATGCTGTGCCCGATCAGCTGACGCTGCCCCGGCGCGTCCAACGGCGGCGGTGTGCGATCGGTGACCACGGGACCCGGTGCAAAGCTCATGACATAGAAGGGGACGTCGAGCACCTCACCGTCGCGCGCCACCGCGAGAACCTGCGGAACCGGAACGGCTGTCGGATACAGCGCCGTCAGCAGTTTCGCCTCGCGCAGCATGTCGTTCGCGCCCGGGGGTATCGGTGGCGGGGGTGGCCGCCGGACCACGACATTGTTGTCACCGTCGCTCACCAGGAAGGTCAGGTTCGAGTGACCGTCACCGATCGGTTTCGTGGTGATCGGTCCCGACAGAATCCCGCGGCTCTCGAGGAACTCCTGCAGGGCGCCCCTCGTCTCCGCGTCCCAGTCCCATGCCATCGCCGATCACCGACCGGTGAACTGGGGCCGGCGCTTGTCCTTGAACGCAGCCAGCGCTTCGGGCATGTCATCGGTGCGCGTCAGCAACGCCTGCCCTCGATTCTCGAGTTCCAGAGCCGCCTCGTACGAACCGATCTCGGTGTTGCGTTGGATCGCGCGCTTGGACATTCGGACACCACCGGGCGAGTTCTGCGCGATCAGGCGTGCCATCGCCAACGCCTCGACGAGGAGCTGTTCGGACGGCACCACTTGATTGACCAGGCCGATGCGGAGGGCCTCATCGGCCTCGACGATACGTGCGGTGAAACCGATCTCGGCGGCTCGGGCGGGCCCGACGAGTCGCGCGAGGTTGTACGAGGTCCCCAGCTCGCCGATCGAGAGACCGACCTTGACGAACGCCGCGCTCATCTTGAGCGTCGGTGCGGCGAGACGAATGTCGGCGGCCAGCGCGAGCGCCATCCCACCGCCGGTCGCCGGACCGTGGATGGCTGCGATGACCGGGAAGGGTAGGTGGCGAATCGACTGGATTCCTCCGGTGGCGGTCTCCTGGAACTTCAGGAACTCGCGGACACCCATCTCCGTGATCACATGGATCTCGTCGAGGTCGAACCCCGCGCAGAAGGCGCGCTCGCCTGTTCCGGTGAGGATGAGTGCGCGCAATCCGCTGTCCCGGAGCGCGCGCCCGGCGGCAAGATGTTCGTGGAACATGGTCACGGTCTGCGAGTTCATCCGCTCGGGGCGATTGATGCGCAGAATGCCGATGCCCGGTTCGGCTTCCTCGAACGTGAGCGTTTCGAGGTCGGGGAATGCGATGGTCATGTCTCGATGTACCTAACCGTGGTGATGTCTGGTGGCGTGCTACCGGCCCTGAAAGACCGGCGCCCGCTTCTCCTTGAAGGCGGACAGGGCTTCGGCCATGTCGGGGCTTCGGGTGAGCAGCGCCTGCCCTCGGTTCTCCAGCTCGAGCGCGGCGGCGTAGGACCCGACCTCCAGGTTGGCCTGCAACGCGCGTTTCGAGAGCTGCACTCCACCTGGCGAATTGGCCACAATCTGCTCGGCAAGGGCGAGCGAGTCGGCGAGAACGTCGTCGGGGCTGATCGAGTTGACCAGTCCGAGCTCCTCGGCTTCCGCCGCCTCGACGATGCGGCCGGTAAAGCAGATCTCGCTCGTCTTGGCCGGCCCGATCAGGCGGGTGAGCAACCACGACGTACCGAGATCGCCGGCCGACAGCCCGATGCGCACGAACGCCGCGTTGAACTTGGCTGCGGTACCGGCCAAACGGATGTCGGCGGCGAGCGCGAGCGAGAACCCACCTCCGGCCGCGGCACCGTTGACCGCCGCGATCACCGGAACACGCAGCGAACGAATGGCGGACAGCGCGCGTGCCGCCCGCTCCTGCTGATCGAGCATGCCGAGAGCACCCAGGTTCGGTAGTTCGTCGGCATCGGCGAGGTCATAGCCGGAGCAGAAAGCCTTGCCTGCACCCGTGAGGATCACGACGCGGCAGTCGTCTTCGGTCTCGAGCCCCCACGCGAGCTGTTCGAGTTCGATGAACATCGTGTTGGTCATCGCGTTGAAGCGGTCGGGCCGATTGAGCGTCACGACGACGATGCCCGGCTTGACCTCTTCGGCGAGCAGGGTCTCGAATCTCTGGTCCAGGGTTTTCATCACCGAACTCCTTCGTGGCGGATTGTGAGGTACTCTGCTGCGCTGGTCAGCGGAACTGTGGTGCGCGTTTACCGACGAAGGCGCTGATGCCTTCGGCGGCTTCACCGTCCTCGAACAAGGCTTGGATCTGCTCGACCTCGACCCGCGCACCCTCATCGAGGGGAAGATCGAACGCGGCGTCGACGGTGCGCACCACGGCGAGTTGGGCCGACAGCGACGGGCCGAGGAGTTCGTCGGCGAAGGCCAGTGCGGCCTTGACCGCGTCACCGTCGGTCAACCGCTCCACCAATCCGATCCGGTAGGCCTCCTCGGCGGCGACCTGCCGCGCGGTCAGCATGATGTCGAGCGCGCGGCCGCGACCGACGAGACGCGGCAGGCGTTGGGTTCCACCTGCGCCGGGGATCAGTCCGAGTTTGACTTCAGGTAGTCCGAGCTTCGCGTTACGGCCGGCGACCCGCAAGGAACAGGCCAATGCAAGTTCGAGTCCCCCGCCGAGCGCGATGCCGTCGATCGCTGCGATCGAGATCCACGGCGAAGCGGCCAGGCGATCGTTGACCGCACGCATCTTGTCCCCGTAAGCCGTGAAGCTCTCGGCGTCGATCGACGACAGATGTTTGATGTCGGCGCCGGCAGCGAAGAACCCCGCCCGGGCCGACGTGATCACCATGACCTTGACGTCACCAGCTTTCTCGGCGGCGTCCATCGCCAGATGAAGACCATCCAGCAACGGGATTCCAAGAGCATTGGCCGGAGGACGCTCCAACGTCACGGCGGTGATGCCGGGTTTGACCGTCTTCCAGGTGACGACATCTTGCGCTTGGTCTGCCATGCGTCCTCACGTTTCGCCTGTTGACCACCGTTGGGCGGCCAGAATCTTCTCCTTGGAAGCTATCCATTCCAGCCGTTCAAGTCAACCATTATTTTGGTATGACCAAAATATGTTTGAGCAACACTCCCTGCGTACGGGGTCGCGACGGCGGGCGCGTTGCTGTTAAATTAGGTACGACCAAATGCACAGAAAGCAGGTGGCAATGCCCGAGTCGCCCTCGTCGAGCGCGGTCGCGCGACACCCGGTACAGCTGCAGCCGATGCAGGTACCCAAAGCGTCAGACGTTCTCGCCAATGACCTCCGCGAACGCATCCTCCGCAACGAATTCCCCTCGGGGACGGCCTTGCCACCGGAGCGTGAGCTCGTCACGCAGACCCGGATGAGCCGGACCACCGTCCGCGAGGCGCTGCGCATCCTCGAGGTCCAAGGACTCGTCACCATCAAGACGGGTCGCTCGGGTGGTGCATTCGTCCAGCAACCAGGAGGTGATGCGCTCGCAACGTCGGTGAGCCTGCTCATCCGGGGGCAGCAACTACGACTCACCGCTCTGCTGGAGACCCGTGAGGCGATCGAACCGGCGTGTGCCAGCCTGGCCGCCAAGTATCGGACCGACGACGATATGGCTGCCCTCGACGCCGCGAACACCGCGATCGGCGATCCTGATCTGCCCCTCGAAGCATTCCTGCAGGGCAACGTCGACTGGCACCTCGCGGTGGCCACCGCAAGCCACAACGAGCTGCTCACCGGATTCATGAGCGCGCTGTCGCACGCGATCTACACCTCGACCGAGAACAAGGCCTTCGTCGACGACGAGGTGCGTAAGACCACTTACAAGGCGCACAAGACGATCACCGATGCGATCAAGGCGGGCGATTCCGCTGCCGCCATGCGCCGCATGACCAAGCACGTCCACGGTTATGCCGAGGCGGTCGTGCAGGTCGAGGAGCGCACGAAGATCGATCTGGGCGAGGCGTGAGCAGCGGTTTCGACACGCGAGGATCCGTGGTTCGCAACCGAGCTCTGCGCCTGTAGTAACCCCCGCCCCTGATTTACGGACCCGCTCCCCTGAGGATCAAGACGCCAGCGGAGGGCCGTCACGAAGGGCCGCCCTTCGTGACGCATCCTCGCAAGCTCGGAGGCTCCTCAGGGACCGCATGACCTCTCCCGCAAGCCCGGAGGCTCCTCAGGGACCGGCACAAGCTCCCCCGTCCGGGATCGGAATGATTTCGCACGCGAACTCGCTCTGCGGGAGCGGGCGAGGCGGCCGGAGTCACTGCCAAACTCAGGCCGGTGCCGCTACCGACAGGTGTCGCCGCAGACCGGACAGGATGTGGGAGTTGATCTGCCGTGTCTCCTCATCGGTGAGTCCCCAGGGCGGGGCAATCAGATCGAGGTGGTCGAAGCCCTCCGGAATCCGGGCCAGTGCATCCGCGAAATCGGCTGGGCGGCAGGCGATGGCGATCGTGTCGATCATCTCGTCGCTCACCGCGCGCACGAGTGCCTCGGTGTCGCGGTCCCGGGCTGCCTGCCGGATCACCTGCTGCTCCGCACTCCAGCCATGCAATTCGAACAGCCGGTCGTACACCCGTGAGGCCGCGTACTGGCCGATGGCGAAGGCGGCCTGCCGACGCGCGAGTTCGACGTCGTCGTTGATCGCGCACATGCGGATGCCCATGACCGTGACCTCATCCGGGTCGCGCCCCGCGCGCTCGGCGCCGATCGCGATCTCGTCGGCAACGGGCCCGCGCACATACTCCGCGGTGAACATCGGGTGCCCGACGAGTCCGTCGGCATGCTCGCCTGCGGTGCGCAACATCAGCTTGTTGACGCCCGCTATCCAGAGCGGGATCGTCGGCCGAACCGGCTCCGGCACATCGGAGGTCGGCGTGATGTGTACGTGGTAGAACCGGCCGTCGTGATCCACCGGCCCCTCGTGCAGGCGCCACAGCGCCTTGAGGACGGTCAACAACTCGGCCATGCGCGCTGCCGGCGCCTCCCCGCTCACCCCGTGCCAGGCCTCCATCATCTTCGGGGTGCCGTTACCGAGCCCCAGGATGATTCGGCCGCCCGAGAGCTCGTCGAGGTCACGAGCCTCTGCTGCCCACATGAGTGGGCTGCGGCCCACGCCGTAGGCGATGTTGGTTCCGATCGCGATGGTGTCGGTACCGGCAGCCAGCGCTGCCATCGGGATCGTCGCGGACCTGCTGTACAGCTCGCTCGTCCAGACCGCGGCGCATCCCACCGCTTCCGCCTCGCGGGCCAGCTCGGTCATCGTATCGAAGCGACGCCGACCAGTTCCCACACCGAAGGCATTGACACCGAAGGTCGTCATCGTGAGTGATCCTTTCATCGAGATCTCTTGTAGCGCGGAGAATCTCACGCGCGACGCGGGAAACGGTGGAACTGGGGCGTGCGCTTGGCCTTGAAGGCCTCGCGCCCTTCCTTGGCTTCCTCGCTGGCATAGAACAGTAGATTGGTGTCGTGGGCGAGTTGCTGAATACCCGCGAGCCCATCCTCGGCCGCATGAAAACTGGCCTTCATCAGGCGCAGCGCCATAGGTGAGAGTTCAAGCATCTCCCGGCACCACTGCACGGTTTCGCGCTCGAGATCCGCGAGCGGTACCACGGTGTTCACCAAGCCCATCTCCAGTGCCTGCTCAGCGCTGTACTGGCGGCAGAGGAACCAGATCTCCTTGGCCTTGCGCACACCGACCATGTCGGCGAGCAGCCCTGCACCGAAGCCCCCGTCGAACGAGCCGACCCGGGGGCCGACCTGACCGAGACGAGCATTGTCGGCGGCGATCGTCATGTCGCAGACGATCTGCAGAACGTGTCCACCCCCGATCGCGTACCCGGCGACCATCGCGACAACCGGTTTCGGCAGTCGCCGGATCTGCACCTGCAGGTCGGTGACGTGGAAGCGCCCGACCGCGTCAGGTCGGTCTGGTTCGGTGAGATAGCCCGTATCTCCGCGAACGCGTTGGTCACCACCTGAGCAGAACGCCTTGTCGCCCTCCCCGGTCAGGACGATGACGCCGATGCTCGGATCTTCTCGTGCGTGGGTGAGCGCCTCGGAGATCTCGATCAGAGTCTGTGGCCGAAAGGCGTTGTGCACCTCAGGTCGACAGATCGTGATCTTGGCGATCCCGTCATCGGTTCGGGAGTAGTCGACGTCATCGTAGCGACGAACCGTCGACCACTCGACCGTTGCCGTGGTCACCGTCAGGCCATCGTGAGTCCGCCGCTGACGGACAAGGTCTGACCGGTGATGTAGCCGGTCTCGTCGGAGGCGAAAAACGCGACCGCGGCAGCGATGTCGGCCGGCAGTGCCAGGCGTTTCATGGGGACCGCGCGGGTCATGCCACCAAGCACCTTGTCGGCGTCCTGGCCGGAGTTGTTCGCGAACTTACGCAGCGCCGGAGTGTCGGTGGGTCCGGGGCACACGGTGTTCACGGTGACGCCCTTCGTCGCGACCTCGCGCGCCAGGGTCTTGGTGAAGGCGATGATGCCGCCCTTGGCGCCGGAGTAGACGGCCTCCAGCGATGAACCGACGCGTCCCGCATCGGAACCGATGTTGATCACCCGGCCGAAGCCCCGCTCGATCATGCCCGGCACGACGGTGTGGTTCACGCGCAGCGCGCCCTTGAAGTTGATGTCGAGAATCTTGTTCCAGAAGTCCTCGTCGGTGTCGAGAAACTTCATGAAGTCGTCCCAGCCCGCATTGTTCACCGCGACATCGATCGGACCGAGTTCCTTCGAGACCTGCTCGATCGCAGACTTCACCGAAGCGGTGTCGGTGACGTCGATCGGCACCGCGATCGCCTCCCCGCCGGCTGCCACGATCTCCTTGGCCGTTTGCTGCGCCACCTCGAGATTGAGGTCGGCGACGGCCACCCGGAACCCGGCCTCGCCCAGCTTGCGAGAGATCCCCTCGCCGATTCCCTGGGCCCCGCCGGTGACAAGTGCGACTCGATTGCTCATGAGGTCGTTTCCTTTCGATGGTGATTCTCTGAGTATGCGATGGACATGATGTGTACGTTCACGACGTTGCCCGCACCGCGGTGGCCAGTTCCTCCCGGAACTCCGGGGCCGCGACCGCGACGAGTCTGCGGCGCCGTTCGGCCAGCGGCTGACCCCGCAGGTGCGCAATACCGAATTCCGTGACCACGCAGTCCACGTCGGCGCGTGCCGTGGTGACGATTCCCTCGTCGAGCGCGAACTTGATCGACGATCGTCCGCGCATCGTCGAGCGTACTGCGATGATCGAGCGCTTCCCGGTGAGTGCTGCCGCGCGAGCGAAGTCGACCTGACCGCCGACAGCGCCGAGGTAGGTGCCCCGGCTCATCTCCGCGCCGACTTGTCCCGTCAGGTCCACTTCGATCGCGAAGTTGACCGCGACCAGCGATGCGAGCTGTGACAACACCTGCGGCGCATGGGTGTAGCTGGTCGGACGGAACAGCACCGGCGCATCGGCGATACGGCTGTACATGGCGTCGGACCCCAATGCGGTGCCCGCCACCGCGAGTCCGGGATCGATCTGTTTGCGGGAGCCGGTGATCACGCCCTTGTCGATGAGGCGTAGGACGCCGTCGGTGATCATGCCGGTGTGCACGCCGAGGTCCTTGTGACCGGCGAGCGCGTCGAACACCGCGGCACCGGTCGAGCCGATGCCGACCTGCAGGGTATCGCCGTCGTCGACAAGCTCGGCGATGTGCGCGGCGATCGCGCGATCGACGTCACCGGCCGGGCGGGTCGTTTCCTCCTGGAGGGGTCGATCGGTGTTGATGGTGGACACGAAGCGCCCCAACGGGATTCGCGGGGAACCGGGAACGATGGGCATCTGCTGGTTGATCTCGGCGAAGAGCATCGATGTGTGCGCGATGGCATCCGCCATGTAGTCGACGCCGATGCCGAGCGAACACATGCCGTCGGCGTCGGGCGGCGCCACCTGTAGTAGTCCCGCGTCGCAGGGCAGTCGGTGCTCGGCGAACATCCGGGGCAGCGCCGAATAGTGGCACGGCACGACCTCGAGTCGATCGGTGGCCCCGAGATCGCGGAGCGCACCCAGACCGCCGTAGGACACCATGGTGTCGGTCGGCGACATGGATTGCGCCAACTGGTCATTCCAGCTCAACCCGGTGAAGAGTCGCAGCGGACCGAGGTCGGGAGCCTGGGCGAGCAACTGGTCGACCAGCGGGCGTGGTTCGGCGGCGGCCTGGCTCCACCAGACACCCATGCCGGGTTTGAGCAGCCCGCCGAAGTCGACCATCAGTCGACCCGCTCGATGAGGGTTCCCGTGCCGAGGCCACCGCCGCAGCACATGGTCACCAGTCCGAGGTGGCTGTCACGACGCTCCATCTCGCTCAGGATGGTGGCGATAAGTCGGGCACCGGTGGCGCCGACCGCGTGTCCGAGGGCGATTGCTCCGCCATTGACGTTGACCCGGTCCTCGTCCGGCTTGAGTTCGCGCTGCCAGGCGAGCACCACCGAGGAGAATGCCTCGTTGACCTCGAACAGATCGACGTCGTTGATGGTCAACGCGTTCCGATCGAGGATCTTGTGCGTCGCCGGGATCGGTCCGGTCAGCATGATGATCGGGTCCACCCCGACCGTGGTCTGGTCAGCGATCCGCGCCCGGATCCGCAGGCCGTGTCGCTGCGCCGCTTCTCGGGTGCACAGCACGACCGCCGCCGCGCTGTCGCAGATCGGGCTGGACGAACCGGCGGTGATCCGTCCGTTCTCGGGGCGGAACACCGTCTTCAGCTTGCCGAGCGTCTCCAGTGTGGTACCCGGACGTACGGTCTGATCGCCGGTTCGGACCTCGCCGTCGAGGTCCATCTTGACCATCTCGTCGACGAAGCGTCCGGCGTCGATGGCGTCGGCGGCCAACGTGTGCGAACGGACGGCGAACTCGTCCATCTCGGTGCGGGAGATGTCCCACCGTTCCGCGATGAGTTCGGCGCTCTCCCCCTGGGTGACGAAGTCATAGCGTTCCCGCAATTCGGCCGGCCAGGGCTCACCGTAGAGTTCGCTGATCGTGGCCGGCGAGTTCATCGGGACATGCCCCATGTGTTCGACGCCGCCCGCGATGACGACGTCGTGAACACCCGACGCCACCAGTGCTGCGGCGAAGTTGACAGCGGTCTGAGCCGACCCGCAGCGCCGGTCCAGCGTCGTCGCCGGAACCTCTGCCGGATAGCCGGCCTGCAACCAGGCGTTGCGACCGATGTTGCGCGACTGTTCACCGAACGGCGCGGTGCAGCCGATGATCAGATCCTCCACCACCGCCGGGTCGATGCCGGTGCGGGTCACGAGATCCTGGTAGCAGGCCGCCAGCATCGCGTTGGGATGAGTGTCACGAAACCACCCCTTCTCGGGATGTGATTTGCCGATGGGGGTTCGTACGGCCTCGGCGATGACGACTTCTCGGCCCGAGGTGGCGAACGGGCCCGTCACAGTTGCTCCCATGTCAGATCACCGTCCCGCCGTCGACGGGAAGGATCTGTCCGGTGATGTAGGCCGCCGCGTCGGAGGCCAGGAACACGAAGCTGGGCGCAATCTCGTCGGGATACGCCCAGCGCCCCAAGGGGATGCGTGCCAGGGTCTTGGCTGCCAGCTTCTCGTTGCTGCGGATGTTCTCGGTCATGGCAGTCGCCGCCAGCGGGGCGACCGCGTTCACGGTGACCGACTGCCGGGCCAACTCGCGGGCCAGCGATTTGGTCAGGCCCACGATGGCTGCCTTCGCTGCGCCGTAATTGGCCTGGCCGATCGTGCCGGTCAGGCCGGCCGCCGACGTCACGTTGATGATCCGGCCCGTCCCGTCGGACGGCAGGACGTCCAGTGCCGCGTGACTGCAGTGGTAGCTGCCCATGAGATGGGTGTCGAGCACCTTGCGGAACTTCGCCTCGTCCATCTTGGGGAACATCGCGGGTGCTATCACCCCGGCGTTGTTGACCAGGATGTTCAGGGTTCCGTTTCCCAACGCGGCCGCGGCTGCCACCGCGTCCCGCGCGTTGTCCGCGTCGCAGACGTCGAGTGCGAACGGCTCGGCGGTTCCGCCTGCGGCGGTGATCCGTTGGCTGACCTGGGCTGCGGCGTCCTTGTTGATGTCGGTGACGAGCACCGCTGCGCCCGCAGCCGCGAACGCCTCGGCGACCGCCGCGCCGACGCCACCGCCGGCACCGGTGACCAGGGCGGTGCGTCCGGTCAGCCCGAAGACACTGATCCCATGGGGCTTTGCGGATTCGGTGGTCGGCTGGTCACTCATCAATAGCTCCTTGGTAGGCCGAGGACATGGGAGCCGAGGTAGTTCAGGATCATCTCCTGGCTGATCGGCGCGATCCGGGTCAGGCGCGCTTCCCGGAAGTAGCGGGCGACGTTGTACTCCTCGGAGTAGCCCATGCCGCCATGGGTCTGCAAGGCTCGATCGGCAGCGTCGAAACCTGCGTCGGCGCACAGGTACTTGGCCGTGTTGGCCTCGCGCCCACAGGGCTTGCCGTTGTCGTAGAGCCACGTTGCCTTGCGGAGCATCAACTCGGCCGCGTCGAGGCGCGCGAGCGAGTCGGCGAGCGGGAACTGGATTCCCTGGTTCTTACCGATCTGCCGACCGAACACCTCGCGCTCGTTGCCGTAACGGACACCCGCGCGCATCGCCGCCCGGCCGATGCCCAATGCCTCGGCGGCCACCAGGCAGCGTTCCGGATTCAAACCGTCGAGGATGTAGGCGAACCCCTTGCCCTCCTCGCCGACGCGGTCCTCGACGGGGATTTCCAGGTTGTCGATGAAGAGTTCGTTGGAGGTGACCGCGTTGCGACCCATCTTCTTGATCGGCCGAATGTCGACGTGGTCGCGGTCCAGGTCGGTCAGGAACAGCGTCAGGCCGTCGGTCTTCCGCGGCGACTCGTCGAACTTCTGGGTACGGGTCAGCAGCAGGATCTTCTCCGACTCCACCGCCTTGGAGATCCAGACCTTGCGACCGTTGACGATGTACTTGTCGCCCGCACGCTTGGCGAAGGTGGTGATCTTGGTCGTGTCCAGGCCCGCGCCGGGTTCGGTCACGCCGAAGCAGACGTGCAGGTCACCGTTGACGATGCGTGGCAGGGTGCGCTGCTTGAGTTCCTCGCTGCCGTGCACGATCACGGGGTGCATCCCGAAGATGGAGAGGTGCATCGAACTCGCGCCGTTCATGCCTGCACCGGAGGCCGCGACCTGCTCGAGCAGGATCGACGCCTCGGTGATGCCGTATCCGTGGCCGCCGTACTCCTCGGGGGTGGTGATCCCCAGCCAGCCGCCCTCGGCGAACGCGTTGTAGAACTCCGTCGGGAATTCGTGCTTCTCGTCCTTTTCCTGCCAGTACTGGTCGTCGAACTTGGCGGCCAGTTCGGCGACCGCATCACGAATCGTGATCTGGTCCTCTGTGAGTTCGAAATCCACGTCGGTTCTCCCTATCCTCAGTCCTGATAACCATACCAATGGACTGACCAAATAACCAAGAGCTGTTTCAGCTGATCTCTGCGGCCTCGTCGAGCAGGGTTGCGGCCACCCGCTCGTTCCAGGTGCCCGGCGTCCCGTACAGGGTGCGGTCGAGCTTGGCGCGCTTGTAGAACAGGTGCAGATCGTGTTCCCACGTGTAGCCGATGGCCCCATGGACCGTGAGCGCCGATTCGGCGAGATCGGCCACCGCTGCGGTGACCTGCGCCTTGGCAACCGCCGCAATCGTGTCGGCGTCGTCGAGGCGGGCATCCACGGCAGCCGCGGCGTACAGCGCGATCGAGTACGACGACTCGACGGCGACCAACATCTGTGCCGCCGCATGCTTGACCGCCTGGAAGCCACCGATGAACTGCCCGAACTGTTTGCGCTGCTTGCTGTACTCGACGGCGAGATCGAGCATACGTTCGGCGCTGCCCAACGCGTCGGCGGCGATGAGGACCCCCGCCAGCGTCGACGTCCTCGACAGCGCCGTGTGATCGCTCGCGACGATGTCGGCGATCGGAGCGTCGGCGAACTCGACGATGGCCGCTGCGCGTGACCGGTCGAGGAGATTCTCGGCTGAGATCGATGCGTCCGCAGCAGCCACCCGGGCCCAGCTCGGTCCGTCGGGTCCGTCGACCGGGACGATCAGGACGTCGGCGTCGGCGGCGCCGACGATGTGCCGGACGGTACCGGTGATCGTCGAGCCCGTGACCGTCAGTGGCGCCCATGTGGGCATGCGATCGGCCCGCACCACAGCCGCGAACCTGCGCTCACCACTGAGTTGTGCGGATAGTTCGTCGTCGCTGAGCAAGGGCGCCACCAGAGCGGCGGCGAGCCATCGTGAGTCGGTGACCGCGGCTCGTCCGAACTCGCGCGCCGCAAGTGCGAGCTCGAGGACCCCACCGCCCTGGCCTCCCACGTCTTCGGAGTATCCGACCCCCCACCAGCCTTCACCGATCAATGCGTCGGCGAACGATGTGGAGTCAGACGCCGCCTGCAGCTCACGGACCGTGTCGGTGGGGAATTTCGCGGCGATCCATTCCCGCAGTGATGACGCGAACAGTTCCTGTTCGTCAGACAGTTCCCAGTGCATGCGCTTTCCTCAGCTCACAACCGTGCCCGGCACGGCTTCTCGATCGGCGCCGTGCACGACATCTCGAATGGCATCGACGGCCTCGGGATTTTCCGCGCTCGACAGGTCGCCCGGATCGGTGCCCATCGCCGCGGCGCGGACGGCGCGGCGAAGGATCTTGGCGGAACGGGTTTTCGGCAAAGCCTCGACGGGCCACACCTTCGCCGGCGCGAACGGCTTCCCGACGCCCGTGGCCACCAGGTGTCGCAACTCGTCGGAGACCCCGTCGGTGGCGACACCGGCGCGCGGAACCCAGAAGGCCCACACGGTCTCGCCCTTCTTCGGGTCCGGGACGCCCACCGCGGCCGCCTCGGCGACGGCGGGATGGGTCGTGAGCACCGATTCGACCTCGGCGGGCGCGAGTCGTTTGCCCGCCACGTTCATCACGTCGTCGGACCTCCCGAGGATGTACCACCGGTCGTCGTCGTCGATCAGGGCGTAGTCGCCGTGACACCAGATCCCCGGAAAAGTAGTCCAATACGATTTGAGGTACCGCTCACGGTCACGCCACACCCCGCGGGTCATGGCCGGCCACGGCTGCCGACAGACGAGCTCACCGATACTGCCGCGCAACGGTTTTCCGTCGTCGTCGACGACATCGACGTCCATACCGAGCGACGGGCCGCCCAGCGAGCAACTCGGGATCGGCTCCACCGGATACGGTGCGAGAAACGAGCCCCCCACCTCGGTACCGCCGGAGAAGTTGATCACGGGGACCCGTCCGTCGAACACCTCGGCGGCGAGCCAGTCATAGGAGTCGGGATCCCAGGGTTCACCCGTGGAACCCAGCACTCGCACCGAGGACAGGTCGCGCTGCGCGATCTCCTCCTGCGGGGTCGATCGGATGGCGCGAATCAGGGTCGGCGAGACGCCCAGCATGGTCACGCCGTGACGTTGCGCCAGGTCCCACAGCCGACAGGTGTCGGGCGCGTCGGGTGAACCTTCGTACAGCAGGAGCGTGGCACCGTTGGCATGGGTGCCGAAGGCCGCCAACGGTCCCATGACCCAGCCCATGTCGGTGATCCAGCAGAACGTCTCGCCCGCCGAGATGTCGAAGGAGTACGCCACCTCCGTTGCGACCTTGACCGTGAAGCCGCTGTGAGTGTGCACCGCGCCCTTGGGTTTTCCCGTGGTTCCGGAGGTGTACCCCAACATGAGCGTCTGCATCGCGGGGAACGGCCGGAAGTCGTGCGGTTCGCGCGCCGGGTCGACGAGGACATCCCAGGAGACCGTGGATACGTCGGCGTCGCCGAAGTCGAATCCTCCGCCGACGTTGTCGATGGTGATGACCGATGAGACCGACGGAGTGTTCGGCAGCGCCTTGGCCAACTCATCGGACATGCCGACAGTGCGACCCCGTCGGATGGTGCCGTCCGCGACGACGACCGCCTTGACCTGGGCGTCGTTGAGTCGGGACGCGATCGCCGGCGCCGCGAATCCGGAGAAGAGCGGCACCAGAATGGCCCCGATGCCTGCCGCGGCATACAGCGCGACGACGGCTTCCGGGATCATCGGCAGGTAGATCGCCACCGCATCGCCCTCGCCGACACCGAGGTCGATCAGTCCCGCGGCGACCCGTCCGACCTGGTCGGCGAGCTCGCGATAGCTCATCGTGCGGACGGCCTGATCCTCGGCTTCGTGGACGATGGCAGCTCGGTCGGCACCGTCGGCGAGCCAGCGGGTGATGCAGGCGTCGACGGCGTTGAAGGTGCCTCCCACGAACCAGTCCGGGAACTCGACACCTCGGGAGGTGTCCAGAACCTTCTCGTACGGTGTGGCGAACGGGATGCCCAAGTCGGTGATCGCGGCATCCCAGTACCACGACACGTCGGCGGTCGACCGCCGACGAAGATCGTCGATGGAATCGATGCCATGGCTGCGGGCGAGCCGCAGGACGTTGGCGCTCTCGATGTAATCGCTGCTCGGTTTCCACGTGTAGGTGCTCATCACGCCGCCTTTCTCAGCTGCGGGGCATTCCGAGCACACGCTCGGCCGCGATGTTGCGTTGGATGAAGGTCGAACCACCTGCAATGGCGGTGCCGCGGGCCTGGTAGGCGAGCCGTAGCCACCGCTGCTGATCGGCGTCGGCACTCTCGTCGTCGGCCAGACCGAACTGACCGCCGAAGTCGCTGAGCTCGAGTCCGAAGTCGGCGATGTCCTCGACCAGCGGGCAGAAGTAGAGCTTGCCGATGGAGGTGACCGGACCGGGCGGCTGCCCGGAGGCCGCTCCGGTGATCACGCGTTGGCCGATCAGATAGTGCGTCAGTGCCCGCCCGTAGAGGTCGGCGATCCGCTGCCGGATCTCGGGGCGTGCGGTCAACGGGTTCCCGTCGTCATCGGTGGTGCGGTTGACCTGCTCGATCAGGTCCCCGACGGCACGCGTGGTGTTGACACGCCCGGTGGCGATACCGACCCGCTCGAAGGCGAGGGTGCCCATCGCCACCTTCCATCCGCCATCGACCTCGCCCACCACCGCCGAATCGGGCACGAACACGTCGTCGAGGAAGACCTCGTTGAACTCGGCCTCGCCGAGCATGTGCTCGAGTGGCCGTACCGTGATCCCGTCGGAGGCCATCGGCAGCAGGAAATAGGTGATGCCCTTGTGTCGATCGCCGCCCCCCGTGCGCGCCAAGAGGATCGCGTTGTCGGCGATCTGCGCCCGTGAGGTCCAGATCTTCTGGCCCTGGATTTTCCATCCGCCGTCGACCTTGGTCGCCTTGGTACGCAGTGATGCGAGATCAGAGCCGGACTCGGGCTCGGAGAACAACTGGCACCAGATCTCCTCGCCCGTGAGGATCGGCTGCAGATAGCGCTGCTTCTGCTCATCGTCGCCGAACGCGACGATCGTCGGACCCGCGAAATCCTCACCGATGATGTTCAGCCGCTCGGGAGCCCCCGCACGATCCATCTCCTCGTTGAAGATCGCCTTGACCTTCGCATCGGCCCCGGCGCCGCCGAACTCGGTCGGCCACGACAGGCCCGCGAACCCGGCGTCGAACAACTTCTGTTGCCACACAGACCAGAAGCCGCGCTTGTCCTCGAGTCGCGAGGGCTCCGGCCACGGCAGTGCCGGCAGCGTGTCGACCAACCACTCCCGGACACGAGCCCGGAACAAGGCCTCCTCGGGCGAATCGCTCAGATCCATCTGAACCTCCACTTCGTTACGGACCAACGGTACAATAGGTCAGACCAAAAAATCTAGGAGGGCGTGATGACGAGGGCTCCGGTACAGGAGATGGCGAAGGACCCGGTACTCGACGTGGTTTCCTTTGACATCGAAGCGGGCAAGGTACGTGAGTTCGCACGGGCGACGCACAGCGCCGACCCGGTGCACACAGACGCCGACGCAGCATTGTCGGCGGGCTTCACCAGCATCCCGGCCACGCCGACGCATGTGGTCGTCGCGGGGCACCACCGCAACCAGCAGGAGTTCGTCAGGCAACTCGGCTTGGCGATCGAGCGTGTGGTGGTCGGCTCGGTGGAGTGGGAGTATCACCGACCGCTGGTTGCCGGGGATCACCTCACCGGCACACGGCGTGTCGTCGACGACACCACCCGCGAGGGCAAGCGCGGCGGAACCATGCGTCTGGTGACCCTGGAAACCTCCTGGGTCGACGCCGCCGGCGCACGAGCTGTTACCCAACGCGAAGTGCTCATCGAAAGGGGTGCATCATGACCCGCTCTCTCACCACATTCACGGTCGGTCACGAGCTCGAGCCACGAGCGATCGGTCCCATCACCCAGACCGATATCGTCAGATTCGCCGGTGCCGGAGGTGATTTCAACCCCCTCCACCACGATGCCGACTACGCACGGCGTGCGGGATTGCCGGGCGTCATATCCATGGGCCAGATGCAGGCCGGGATGCTGGCCGCGTGGGTCGCCGACGCGGTCCACGTCGAGCATCTGCTGTCCCTCTCGGTGCGCTTCGCGTCGCCGTTGGCCATCGGTGAGACCATCGAGCTCACCGGAACAGTCGTGTCGGTCAACGCTGCCGATGGAAGCGCGGAGCTCGACCTCATGGCATCATCTGCCGATCGCGTCGTCATCTCCGCCAAAGCTCGAGTCAGGGCCGCGGTCTCGGAGTAGTCTGCGGACGTCTGGCAAGGAAGCACCCCGACTCAAGGATGTTGCAATGTCCCGCAAGACTTTCGACTTCACCGACAGCACCGGCGACACGCTGGTCGGATACGTGTGGGAGCCTCGAGAGGCTCCCAGCGCCGCCGTCCAACTGGTGCACGGCATGGGTGAGCATCTCCTCCGCTACCACCACGTAGCCGAGACTCTCACCAACGCCGGCTTCATTGTGTACGGCTATGACCAGCGCGGACACGGCGCGACGATCGGGCAGGGCGAACCCGGGCACGTCGGTGCCGACGGATGGCCCGCGCTGGTGGCCGACATCGGTGAGTTCGCGCGTGTCATCAGGGATCGTGAGCCCGGTCTGCCGCTCGCACTGATCGCCCACAGTATGGGTTCGTTCGCATCGCAGCAGGCCTTGTTGAACGACAGCGCGCTCTTTGACGCGGTCATCCTGACCGGCACCGCGGCCCTCGATCTCCTCGAGCCTGCACTGGACCTCGACTCGCCGCTCGATCTGGCGATGTTCAACGCCCCGTTCCAGCCACCGCGCACCGACTACGACTGGCTCAGTCGCGATGATGCGATTGTCGACGAGTACATCGCGGACCCGTTGTGCGGCTTCGGTCTCGATCAGGACGGAACGCGGGCGATGTTCGTGGGAGCGCGAGCGCTGGCGGCATCCGATGCGCTCGGCGGAGTGCGCAGGAATCTGCCGATCTACCTCGCCGTGGGCGACAAGGATCCGGTGAATGCCGGTCTGGCGCTGTTCGATCCGCTGGTCCAGCGGTTCGGTGGGGCCGGATTCACCGACGTCACGGCCAAGGTGTATCCCGACGCGCGCCACGAGGTGCTCAACGAGACCAACCGTGACGAGGTGATCGGCGATCTGCTCGGGTGGCTGCAAGCACGGCTGGTCGACCGGTCGGCCTGACGGCCCGTCCTATCGGACCAGTACGATCTTCCCGAATTCTGCGCCCGCTTGGAGACGTCGATGCGCGGCAGCTGCGTCGTCGAGCGGAAGAGTGGACGCGATGGTCGGCGGCGTGACGCCACCACCGGCGATCAGCTCCAGCAGCCCACTGAAGTCCCCGGGACCACCCATGGTGGTCCCCAGCAGGCTGTATTGACCGAAGAAGAATGACCGGACGTCAAGATTGACGTGCTCGGCCACATTGGCCCCGAGAACGACGAGCCTGCCTCCCGGCCGAAGTGCACGCACCGAGTGGCTCCAGAGTCCCACCGGATCGAGGATCACATCGAATCCGGCACCGTCGGGCGAGAGTCCCATAGCCAGCCGCGGCCAGTCCTCGTCGGTGTGCAGGACCCCGCCGGCAGCACCGGCGGCGCGCGCACGGTCGAGTTTCTCGGGCGTCGATCCCGTGACGGTCGTGATTGCCCCGAGTGCATTCGCCAGCGAGAGTGCCATCGTCGCGACTCCTCCACCGGCACCGATGATCAGCAACGATTCACCCTGGCGCAGGCCGGCCCGGGTCACGAGTGCGCGATACGACGTCACCCCGACGAGCGGCAGGGCAGCCGCCTGCTCCCACGAGTAGGCGTCGGGGCGCGGAGCCAGGCATTCCTCGGGCACACTGACATACTCCGCATAGGTTCCCGGGGTGTGATCCCCTAGGATCTCGAACTCCGCCGACGGCGCATCGCGTCGGTCGCCCCAGAAGAGTGACGGCAGAATCACCACGTCTTCTCCGGTGTCCGTGCGAGTGCCCGCACCGTCGGCGCCGGGTGTGTGCGGCAGCGGCGAACGGTACTGCCCGCGGCGCACGAGCACGTCGTGCCAATTCAGTGCGCTCGCCTGGACCCGGATGGTGACCCAGCCCGGTCGCGCGACCGGCTCCTCGACGTCCCGTGGAACCAGGACCTCGGGTCCACCGAACTCCGCCATGACTATCGCCTTCACGCCCTCACCTTTGCACGATCACGGTCGCGACTGCACAGGGCTTGCCCGACTCGTTGACGGCCTCGACTCGGCACACCGCCAGTGATCGCCCTCGGTGGAGGACCTCGGATCGGAATACCGTTGTGCCGCTCGCATCTCCGGGTCGTATATAGGCGATGTCGATGCTGGTGGTGCGGAGGACACCCCCAGCGTCGATCGCGGACATGGCCGCGAACTCCGCTCCGCAGATAAGGACGCCGCCATGTACGTTGCCCATGCCGTTGGCCGCCAGAGACGACGGAGGTAGCTCGACGACACCGGCGGTCGAGCCCCTGAACCCGAGAGCATCCCGCACCGTCACGTCGTCCGACGGCAGGTCGAAGTTCAGCCCGGAACTTGTCGGACGCGGGTCGACGGCCACCAAATGCGAGCGCTGGGTGACCAGGGCGAGTGGACGGCCGACGTGATCTACTACAGCACCTCGGGTCGTGCCGCCCCGGTCATCGAGGGCAACCAGTTCGCCGGTGACGGCCATCGATGACCCGTCGACCGGAGGGTCGGCGAGGAAGTCGACGCGGATGGAAAGGCTGACCGGCCATTTGCCCTCTTCGGTCCCGGATGCGACCACGTACCCGGTTGCGTCGTCGAGGGCCACACCCAGCGACCCGCGGCTCAAACCTGCCACCGGGTCACGCAACCACGGTCCCGACCCGATCGACAGTTCGGCCCGATCCGCACTCAGCTCGACCGGTCTGACCCGAAGCAGCGCCTCGGCTCCCGAGACGACGAACTCGGCCGTCTGTGTCGGCATCCGGCTCAACGCGCGCCGGCAGCCGTGGGCTGATCAATCTCTGCAGCAACCCTTTTGCGCAACACGTGCTTCTGGATCTTACCGGTCGCGGTCATCGGCAACTCGTCAATCGCGATCACGCGCTCGGGAGTCTTCTGGATCGCGACGCCGCGATCGGTGAGATATGAACGCAGTTCGTCGACGTTGGGCGCAGCATGCCCATCCTTGGCGACCACATAGCAGCACACCTTCTCGCCGAGTTTCTCGTCGGGCATCCCGACGACCGCCAAGGCCACCAGATCCGGATGGTCGGCCAACTTGTCCTCGACCTCGCGAACGCTGATGTTCATTCCGCCGCGGATGACGATGTCCTTGGTTCGACCGGTCACCCGGACGAAGCCGTCCGCGTCCATGACACCGAGATCTCCTGACCGCGAGAACCCCTCCGGCGTATAGAGTTCCGCCGTCTCCTCCGGGCGGTTCAAATACTCGACCATGTGGGACGGGCCACGGTAGGCGATGTCCCCCTCGGTCCCGCGCGGCACCTCGAGCCCATCGGGCCCCACCACCTGCACCTCGGCCCCCGGTAACGCCGCGCCGTCGGAGGTGATCGCGCGCTTCGGATCGTCCTCAACGGTGCAGGTGGTGGTCGACAGGTTCTCGCTACGCCCGTACAGCGAAAGTATCGCGGCGGCAGGAAGCTTCGACTTGGCGTTCTCGACAACGGATGCGGGGATCGGCGAGCCCGCGCAAGTCCACACCCGTAACGACGACAGATCTGCCTCGGGATGCTCGTCCGCCGCGGCCATGAGCGTCTGAAGAAAGGTGGTCGCCGTGACCGCCGCGGTACAACCGTATGTCTGGATCTCTTCGAGACCCTTCGCCGGATTCCATTCCGCCATCACGTGGGTGGCCGCGCCGGCCAACAGCGGGATCAGGACGCTGGTCACCAGCCCGGTGGTATGGGTGATCGGCGACGGGCCGAACTGTACGTCGGCCTCGGAATGCCCGAAAGCGACGGCCAGGGCCCGAGCTCCCGATGCGTACGTGTTGAAGGTGTGGACGCAGCCCTTCGGTCGAGACGTCGTGCCCGAGGTGTAGACGATGACGAACGGATCATCGGGATGGGCTCGGAAGTTCAGTTCCGCGTCCACGTCAGCGGAGTCGACGTCCTCGACAAGCAGATCCTCGAAGACGTCGATGCCACGCTCGGCCAGTGACGTACGCGCGGACTCTGCCGCGCGTACGGAGACGATCGACTCCAGGCTTGCAGATTCGCCCCGGATCTCGTCGAACATGGAGGCGTAGTCGAACCCCTTGAATTCGGCCGGCGCGATGGCCATCCGGATCGATGCGTCCGCCACCACATGCGACACCTCGTCCTTGCGGTAGATGGGCATGATCGGCACCATCACCACCCCGATGCGCGCCAGTGCGGCGGCGACCACCACGAATGCCGCCCAGTTGGGAAGTTGAACCGCGACCCGGTCACCGGCCTGTAAGCCACGCCGATGCAAGCCGAGCGCGAGTCGCTGCGAGGTGTCGTAGAGGTCCGCGAACGTCAGCGAGTAGGTGCCGTCGGTCACGAAGATCTTGCCAGGGTAGGCCGCGGCCCGTGAGCGCAGGAGCTCGGTGAAGTTCTCGTCGGCCCACTGTCCGGCCGCGTAATACTCATCGATCCGCTCCTGCGTGTACCTGCCGAGATTCCGCTCGCCGGTCATGGTGTCCTCCGTCACATCGATCACGTGTATGTCCAAAGGTTAGAATGGTCGGACCGAATAATGCAACCGCTTCGCGCATTCAATTGGACACGCGGCGTGGCACGGGCACCCGAAGGTCAGTGGAAATCACCCCGACGGGGTAACCGCCGAATCGGAGGAGTGATATTTATCGGTACGACCAAACTAACCATTGAAATTTCGTGAGTCCTGGGCAAACCTATGAGTGACGCCGTTCACACCCATCGGCCACCGAACAGACGGCGCGTCGCAGACCAGACGAGGAGCGAGATGACAACCATCGACTATCGCGAGTTCTACATCGATGGGGCCTGGCAGAGCCCGGCGACCACCAGCACGATCAGCGTGACGTCGCCGACCACCGAGCAAGGAATCGGCAGCGTGCCCGCGGCATCCACCGCGGATATCGACAACGCCATCACCGCCGCCCGTCGCGCCTTCGACGATCCCGACGGATGGTCCACCTGGCACCCCAAACAGCGCGCCGAAGCATTGGATCGCTTCGCCACCGAACTCGAGTCCCGCGCGGCCGAGACCGCGCGACGTGTGTCAATCCAGAACGGCATGCCGATCTGGCTGGCCGAACAGTTCGAGGGCGGTTTCCCGGCCGTCCTGTTGCGCTACTTCAGCCAGATGATGGTCGATTCGCCGGCCGTCGACGAGCGGGCCGGGATGCTGGGCGGCACCGCACGGGTCACCCGTCAACCGGTCGGCGTTGTCGGCGCGGTGGTGCCGTGGAACGTGCCGCAGGCCATCTCCTTCCTGAAGCTCGCCCCGGCGCTCGCCGCCGGATGCACAGTGGTGCTCAAGCCGGCCGAGGAGACGGTCCTCGATGCCTTCCTCATGGCCGAGGCCGCAGTTGCGTCAGGGCTTCCGGCCGGCGTCCTCAACGTGGTCCCCGGCGGGCGTGAGATCGGCGCCTACCTGGTGGAACACCCCGGTGTCGACAAGGTGTCGTTCACCGGGTCGACGGCCGCCGGACGAACGATCGCCGAGGCCTGCGGTCGGCTCCTACGTCCGGTCACCCTGGAGCTCGGGGGCAAGTCCGCAGCCATCCTGCTCGACGACGTGGACCTCGACGCCTCCCTCGAGTCGCTCTTCGGTGTGACGTTCCTGAACAACGGTCAGATCTGCTGGCTCAACACCCGCGTGCTCGCCCCCCAGTCACGCTACGGCGAGGTGGTCGACACCCTCACCGATCTGGCCAAGTCGCTGGCGATCGGCGACCCCCTGAACCCGGAGACCAAGATCGGCCCCCTGGTGTCGGCCCGACAGCGCGATCGTGTCGAAGGCTACATCGCCAAGGGCAAGAGCGAGGGCGCGCGACTGACCACCGGCGGTGGGCGACCGACTGGTCTCGACACCGGATTCTTCGTCGAACCGACGGTGTTCGCCGACCTGGACAACACCGCCACGATCGCGCGTGAGGAAATCTTCGGCCCTGTCCTCAGTGTCATCCCGTTTGCCGACGAGGCCGAGGCACTCGCGATCGCCAACGACAGCGAGTACGGTCTGGGCGGTTCGGTCTGGTCTTCGGACGTCGAACGCGCCGCCGATCTGGCCGCGCGGGTGAAGTCCGGCACCGTCGGAGTGAACCACTACTCGAACGACCCTGTCGCCCCGTTCGGCGGGATCAAGAGCAGCGGAATGGGTCGCGAACTCGGACCCGAGGGCCTGCACACCTTCCAGCACCTGCACACGGTGTACCTGCCGCCGGTCGGCTGAGGCCGTCGTTGACTACTGTCGATCCGCTAGACTGTGGTGCGCGTCACAGCATGAGGTCAATGGAGTGAGTCAACCGATGATGGCAATCGATACCGATGGCGATGCGTCCCCCGCGGGGGGACTTCGCCGATTTCTGTCACGGTTGCGCGATGCAGATCAAGCCACCATCGCGTCGGTGACCTGTGAAGAAGCCTGTACCGGCTTGGGATTCTCGAAGGCGATGTTCTCGTGGGTCGATGGCTCGTCGTGGGCGCCGCAGTATGTCCATGTGTCGCCCGAGCTCGAGGACGGCTATCGCGAGTTGCGTAACGCGGTGAACGGCACCCCGGTGCCGTTGCTCCGCGCGCCGCGTGAGGCGGACCTCGTGCGGTTTCGTCGGCCCTATGTCCTGAATCGACGGGCGTATCACCGTGAGGCGTACCGTCCGCTGATCGATCTGTCAGATCCTGCCGCATACGCGGCGGCGCCGATTCTCGTGGACCGGCGGACGGTTGCGATTCTTCATGTGGATCGAAACCGTGACAGCATCACCGATGAGGACGTTCGCGCGCTTCTCATGGCGGCCCGGATCTCCGGCCTGATCATGGCCACCACACTGCATCGCCGACAGATGGACCTGCAACAACACGCACTGCGTGACCTGGTCGGCGCGGTGATGACGGTCGACGACGGTCCGCGACCGACGTTTCACCGAGGAACCGAGGAGGACAACACCTCCTCTCGCAGCGAGGACATCCCCGTCCGCGAACTGCTCAGTGAGCGGGAGGAAGAGGTCCTGCGCTTGCTGGCCGACGGCGCGACCAACCGTGAGATCGCAGCGAATCTGTTCATCTCGGATGGCACGGTGAAAGCCCACGTCCGACGTATCTTTGCAAAGCTCGGGGTGCAGTCACGGGCCCAGGCCGCCGCCCTCTTTCGAGAGCGTCGGCCCGGCCCCCTGCAGCAGGCGTGAGCGCAGACCCCGTTCTGCCGGAGCGCGTCGAACGCGCCCTGGCAGCGGTCATGGACGCGACGGACCGCAACGATCTGGCCGGTTCTTTTTGCCGGGCAATGAGTGTCATCACCGGGTCGGGCACCGTCCTCCTCGCCGAGGTGGACGATACGGCGATCCGCGAGGTCGCACGTCACGAGTCCGGCGGACAACCATCGCAGCTAAGCCTCCAGCAGGTGGCCGTCGCAATGTCTTCGGGGCCCACCGACATGGTCACGTGGCATCGTGTGACGGGCATCGACGGGTCCGTGCGGCACGGGTGTGTGACCGTCGTCGATCTCCCCACCGCCGGTTCTCGGAACCTGGTGGTGATCGACGGTTCGGTCGAACAAGCCGACCACGAGACCGTGCTGCTCCTCATCGACATCGCGGCAGCGACCGCGGAGCGGATGGAGAGTGAGGAGCGGTTGCATGAGCAGGAGTCCCGTCTCCGGTCGCTCGGCGACCAGATCAAACAACTCGGAAGCAGCGAGAGCCGGGCGGACGGCCCGGACCGTGCCGCGGAGTTCGCCTCCACCGCAGCCCTTCTCACCGATCGTGAACGTGACATCCTGGAGGACCTGCTTCGCGGCGCGTCCAACGCGACCATTGCGGAAGCGCACACGCTGTCGGTCGAGACGGTGAAGACCCACGTCAAGCACATCTTGCGGAAAATGGGGGCGAGCAACCGTGCCGAACTCATCGCCAGGTCCGGCTGATCGACCGCTACGCGGACGAGTCGACGACCTCGACATGTACTTCGTCCTGATCGGCGACGATCAGCTGGCACGACAACCGCGAGTTCGGGCGCACCGCTTCGAGGAACTCGACCAGCTCGATCTCCTCATCGGTGGGTGGGTCGAAGCCATCCGACATCGAATCATCCAGATAGACATGGCATGTCGCGCAGGAACAGCTTCCGCCGCATTCGGCGACGATTCCGGGAAGGTTGTTGCGAACCGATCCGTCCATCACGCTCTGGCCGGCCGGGACATCAATGGTCTCTTCGGTGCCGTCCGGCAGATGGTAGATGACGCGTGCCATGGCTGTCTCCTCGATTGTGAAGGCTGTGCGAGGTGTGTGGCCTCACGCTCATCGTCGGCCTTTCACCGGCTCGGGCGCATCACCACTTCGGTGTAATCGTCTGCCCGTCAGAGGGATACGCACGTGCCGCAGTGAGGTCTCGCTGAGAGATACCTCTTTGGACAGCCGGGTTACCCCGTCAGGGTGATGAGCGGAACGTGACCCAGCGCACACACTGGATCACGTTCCCGCCCAGTGTGACGCACGAGATAGGACGCTCATGACCTCCACCGCGCAATCCCCCGCCGACCTGATCATTCCCGATGACGTGGCGCAACAGATCGTGCTCCCGGAAGGACATCGCGATGACGCACGCCTCTTCGAGGCCTACCGCTGGCTGCGCGAGAACAATCCTCTCGGCGTTGCACAGGTCGACGGCTACGACCCGATCTTTCTGGTGAGCAAGCACGCCGACATCATGGAGATCGAACGGCAACCGCAGATCTTCACCAGCGCGGGGGGTGACGACAAGGGCAAGTTCAACCCGATCCTGGCCAACCAGGCCGGTGACGCGTTCACCAAGTCGATCAACAACGGCAGCCTGCGAATCCTGGAGACGTTGACCTACCTCGACCCGCCGGAACACACGGCCATCAAGGACATCGCCGCCGACTGGTTCCGTCCCAACAACCTCAAGCAGTGGGAGGACACGATCCGGACCCTCGCACGTGAGTCGGTCGACCGACTGCTCACCACCGACGGGAAGATCGACTTCGTCAAGGACTTCGCCCTGCAGTACCCACTGCACGTGATCATGAGTCTGTTCGGCGTGCCGGAATCCGACGAACCGCGGATGATGGCGCTGACGCAGGAGTTCTTCGGTACTGCCGACCCCGATGCCGCCCGCGCCGACGTGGAACCGCTGACACCCGATGCCGCCGCCAAGCAGTGGGTCGCGACGATCCAGGACTTCTACGCCTATTTCGACAAGTTGCTGATGGATCGGCGTGCGAATCCCACCGGCGATCTCGCGTCTATCATCTCTGTGGCAAAGGACGCCGACGGCGAGTACTTCGCGAAAGAGGTCGCCTACGGCTACTTCATCGCGATCGCCACCGCGGGCCACGACACCACGTCGTCGACGATGGCCGGCGGAATCCACGCGATAGCGCAGAACCCCGGACTTCTCGAACGCCTGCAGGGCGATCTCTCGTTGGTGCCCAACCTCGTCAACGAGTCCCTGCGATGGGCGTCGCCGGTCAAGCATTTCATGCGTACCGCGCTCGAACCTTACGAGCTGCGGGGCCGCTCGATCCAGCCGGGTGATCGCTTCATGCTCCTGTATCAGTCCGGCAATCGCGACGCCGAGGTGTTCGACGAGCCCGATGTGTTCAACATCGACCGACGTCCCAACCGGCACATCGCCTTCGGATACGGACCGCACATGTGCATCGGACAGCACCTCGCCAAGATCGAGCTGCGCATCATGTTCGAGGCTTTGCTTCCCCATCTGAGGAACGTGCAGCTCGCCGGGAACACGAAGTTCATTCAGACCAACTTCGTGGGCGGGCTGAAGAACATGCCGGTCGAGTTGGAGTTCAGCAGTCGATGAGCATCACGGACCCGATTGTCGTCGTCGGCGCCGGGCACGGCGGAGCAGGGCTCGCCGCTCTGTTGCGCCAGTCCGGCTATGATGGGCCGGTCGTACTGGTCGGTGCCGAAGCGCACCATCCGTACCATCGCCCGCCGCTGTCGAAGAAGTTCGGTGGCGACGAGGCGCACCAGCTACTGCGGCCCGCAGAGTTCTACGCAGAGAACGCTATCGACTTCCGGCGCTCGGTCAGCGCGGTGAGCATTGATCGACCGTCGATGCGCATCGAGCTATCGGACGGGTCGACGCTGGGCTACCGCGCACTCGTGCTCGCCACCGGATCAACACCCCGACTTCTTCCGATTCCGGGTGTCGAGGCCGCAGGGGTACTGACGTTGCGGACGCTCGACGATGCACGTGCTCTCGGCAGCGCTCTGAACAGTCGGGGACCGTTAGCCATCGTCGGTGGAGGTTACGTGGGCATGGAGGTCGCCTCGGTCGCGCGGTCGGTGGACATCCCGGTCACGATCGTCGAGCGCGAGAACCGTGTGTTGGCTCGCGTTGCCAGCCCCGAATTGTCGGAACGACTCAGCCGCTACCACCGCAATCACGGCACCGACATCCGGGTCTCCGCGCAGATCTCGGCGATTCGTGCCGACGGCGGCTCGGCGTCTGGTGTCGAACTGGCCGACGGCACGCTCATTGAGGCCACCACGGTTCTCGTCGGGGTCGGTGCCGTCCCGAATGACGAGCTCGCGAACCGGGCCGGATTGGCCTGTGACAACGGGGTCATCGTCGATGCCCAGTGCCGCACCAGTGATCCTACGGTGTTCGCGATCGGCGATGTCGCCCGTCGCCCCGTGCAGGGCGCAGCGGATCTGGTTCGGCTGGAATCCATCCCGAACGCCACCGAGCAGGCGCGCCAGGTCACCGCCGCCCTCCTCGGGAGTGAGCACCCCGACCCCGAGGTCCCGTGGTTCTGGTCGGATCAGTTCGATCTGAAGCTCAAGATCGCCGGCCTGATGGCACCGGGCTGCCGGGTTGTCGCCCGCCCCGGCAAGAAGCCGGACTCGTTCGGGTTGTTCCACGTCAACGCCGAGAACACCGTGGTTGCAGTGGAAACCGCGAACTCACCCGGTGACTTCATGGCCGGTAGGAAGTTCATCTCGGCGCGGACTGCAGTCGATCCCGACCGGCTAGCGGACCCCACCGTGTCGTTACGCGACATCGTTGCCACGCCGGCCGCGATCACCTGAACCGTGATCCGGCTAGTCGGCAGGAGCCACAAACGCCGCCACGCGACCGCAGAGGAGCGAACTTGCGAAGAAAACCCGACCCCCGAAGAAAGCGAGCCCGCACACAAAACCCGACTCCTCAGGAGCGAACTCGCGAACAACCCGGTCCCTCAGGAGCGAACTCGCGAACAACCCGACCCCCGAGAAGCGAGCCCGCACACAAAACCCGACCCCTCAGGAGCGAACTCGCGAACAACCCGACCCCTGAGGAGCGAGCTTGCGAGCGTCACGAAGGGCGGCCCTTCGTGACGCATCCTCGCAAGCTCGGAGGCTCCTCAGGGAGCGTGAATGCAGACACTCAAACCCAAAAGCTCCTCAGACTCAGAGAGCGTGAATGCAAACACTCACACTCAAAAGCTCCTCAGACTCAGAGAGCGTGATTCGAACACTCAAACTCGGAAGCTCTTCAGAGAGCGTGGATTCAGACACTCGAACTCGGAGGCCATTCAGGGATCAGGAATTCAGACACACCGCCCTCACGGAGCAGGGGATTCAGACACTCGGTCCGATCTGCTCAGGGAGCAGGAGATACACACACCCGGTCCGGGAGCTCGATCGGGATCAAGACACCAACAACAGGAGCAAGCCATGAAAACACAAGCCGCGTTGCTGACCGCGCCCGGAAGCGACTTCACGATTGCCGACATAGACATCGACGAACCGCGCGCCGGCGAGGTGCTCGTACAGATCGTCGCGGTCGGTATCTGCCACACCGACCTCGCGGCCCGCGACGGTGTCCTCCCGTTGGCATTCCCCGGCGTGGCCGGTCACGAGGGTGCAGGCACCGTGCTGGCCATCGGCGACGGAGTGACCAAAGTGGCCGTCGGCGACAAGGTGGGCGTCACCTTCAACAGTTGCGGTGAGTGCACCACCTGCACCACCGGACGCCAGTCCTACTGCGAGAACTTCAACGAGATGAACTACAGCGGGGTCCGTAAAGACGGCAGCACACCGCTGAGCGTGGACGGCAAGCCGGTGGGCGGGATGTTCTTCGGCCAGTCGTCCTTCGCCCGGATCTCGTCGGCCAACGAACGCAACGTCGTCAAGATCGACGACGACATCCCGTTCGAGTTTCTTGCACCTCTCGGATGCGGCGTGCAGACGGGCGTCGGAGCGGTCATGCGTTCGCTGGCGACCGAGAAAGGATCGACGATCGCCATCGCCGGTGGCGGATCGGTGGGCCTCTCAGCCGCCATCGGCGCGGTGATACAGGATTGCGCCACCATCATTGTCGTCGAGCCGAACCAGAAGCGCCGCGACCTCGCCATCGAACTCGGCGCGACGCATGCCATCGACCCCGCCGTCGGCGATCTCACCGAGCAGGTGCGGGCGATCGCACCGAAGGGTGTCGACTATGTGGTCGACACCACCGGCATCCCCGCCGTGGTCGAAGCATTGATCGGCGCGACAGCGGTTCGCGGCACCGTAGGACTGATCGGTGTGCCGTCGGATCCGACCGGCGCCATCACCCTCAACATCATCGCCGCCCTCACCCTCGGGCTGACCGTCACCGGGATCATCGAGGGTGACAGTGTGCCTGATGAATTCATCCCAGAGCTGGTCGAGCTGTACAAGGACGGTCGACTACCCCTCGACAAGCTCGTCAGCACTTTCCGCTTCGATGACATCAACACGGCCGTGGCAGCCCAGCACGATGGCTCGATCGTCAAGCCGGTCCTCGTGTTCGATGCCGATTAGAACTGTCCGATCTGAATGAGGTACCCGGCCCCATTGCCCCGCCGTGGGGCCGGGTACATTCCATCAGGCAGTCGCGCTCTCCTACGTTGCAGTTGCCAGAGCCAGCACACGCCGCGCTTGCTTCAAGTGCGGCAGGTCGAGCATCTTCCCGTCGATTGCGACGGTTCCGACGTCGTCGGTAAAGGCCTCGACAACTCGTTCGGCGAACGCGACCTCGTCTTGGGTCGGCGTGAACGCGGCGTTGATCGTGTCGACCTGGGCGGGGTGGATTGCAATCCGTCCACTGAAGCCCTCGGCGCGCGCCCGGCGGGAGGTCTCCGCCAGCCCGCGATCGTCACGGATGTCCACGTACAGCGTCTCCACCGCCTCCACATCGGCGGCACGCGCACCCATCAACGTCATCGATCGGACGAGCTGATAGGTGCTTGCCCACTCCCCCGACGCTCCGAGGTTGGTTGTCGCCCCCAAGGCGGCACTGAGATCCTCCGCGCCCCAGGTCAGTCCGTACAGACGCTCCAGCCCCGCATCCGCGAACTCCCCGAGATGGAAAGGAGCGCGCGGCGTTTCGGTCGCGACCGGCAGCACGCGGATGGCACCTGAGGAGACTCCGTGCGCGGCTTCCAGCGCCTCGAGATAGTGATGTACTCGCCGCACGTCGTCGGGACCATTGATCTTGGGGATCATGATGCCCGCCGGCACCGCCGGAACAATGGCAGCCAGGTCGGCGAGCGCGTACTCGGTGTCAATGGGGTTGATGCGCACCCACAGTTGCGGACCGTGCATCTCCCCCAGTTGCGCGACGATGAACTCCGAGACCAGCTCCCGCGCGAGCGGCTTGCGGTTGCTGCTGACCGCGTCCTCGAGATCGAGGATGACCGCGTCGGCGGTGGACCCGACCACCTTGCCCAGCTTCTTCTCGCTGTCACCGGGTACGAACAGGAAGGAGCGGAGTGGCCTGCTCATTGCGGATTCTTCCGCTGCAGGCCGGAACGCTTGCACGACGCGACGAGTTCGTCGTTCTGGTTGTACGCCTGATGCAAGAAGGTGACGATGCCCTGATCGGGTCTCGACTTCGACTCGCGCAGCTCGATCACCTCGGTCACGACATGGATCGTGTCGCCGTGAAACAACGGCTTGGGGAACCTCACCTCGTCCCAACCCAGGTTGGCCACCGCGGTACCCAATGTGGTGTCCCCCACCGAGATGCCGACCATGAGCCCCAGCGTGAACGCACTGTTGACGATGCGCTGACCGAACTGGGTGCCCTTCATGTACTCCTCGTCGAGATGAAGGAGCGCCGGGTTGTGGGTCATCGCCGTGAACAGAACGTTGTCTGTCTCGGTCACGGTACGCCGTATCGGGTGCTCGAACGTCTGTCCGACCGTCAGTTCGTCGAACCACACTCCGGCCATTGAGAATCCTCCATCAGATCAGCTTTCGCAAATGGTACGACCATAAGCGTGAGGTGGTCAACCCACGCCCGACGGCCAGACCAACAGTGTCAGCGGTGACATCTTGGTCGTCTGACCGTGGCGGACGCGATGCGATCGCGAGTGAGGTCCGACCGCTCCGTCAGATCGGGCCGGCCTGTCCCGCTGAGCTCCGGACGGGGTCCTCAATCCGGACCCCGGACCGAGCCCGAACTCTCCGGGGGCGACGTCGGATCGTCGTCCGGATAGGCTGGCCCGATCATGACCGACATCGACGATCCGCTGCTCGAGCGCGGCCGCAACTGCTACGACATCGGCCGCGCCGACCGGCTCGCCTGCATCATCGACGCAGGCGACTACTTTCGCCTCGCCAAGGCGGCGATGCTGGGCGCGCAACGCCGCATCATCCTGATCGGCTGGGATTTCGACACCCGTATTCAGCTGGAACCCGAGGGCGAGAAGCTCGACGGCCCGAACGAGCTCGGCGCGTTCCTCAACTGGCTCGCCAAGCACCGGCCCGGACTCGAGGTCTATCTGCTCAAGTGGAGCGTCGGCGCGTTCTCCGCGATCACGCGTGGGATGGCGCCGGTGTTCATCACCAACCTGATGACCGAGCGCAACGTCCATCTCGAGATCGACACGCATCACCCGCTGCATGCCGCCCACCATCAGAAGATCGCGGTCATCGACGACCGCATCGCCTTCTGCGGCGGAATCGACATGACGGTCGACCGCTGGGACACCTCCGAGCATCGTGACAACGACGAACGCCGCACCACGCCCACGGGCAAACGGTACGGGCCATGGCATGACGCGACGACCGCGGTCGACGGCGACGCCGCACGCGTCGTCGGCGCGGTGGCACGCGACCGATGGCTGGCCGCCACCGGCCAGGAACTGGCCGAGGTGACCGACGTCGACGACGACCCCTGGCCCGCCGACCTCGAACCGACCATGCGGTCTGTCGATGTGGCCGTGGCACGCACCCTGCCCGAGCTGCCCGACCGACACGAGGTCCGCGAGATCGAGCAGTTGTACCTGACCGCGATCCGCGCGGCGCGGCGCAGTCTGTACATCGAGAGCCAGTACCTGGCCGCCCGCACCCTGGCCGACGCCATGGCCGAGCGGCTACGCGAACCCGACGGCCCTGAGATCATCGTCGTCCTGCCCCGCCACGCCGAGGGCTGGCTCGAACAGAAGGCGATGGACGGCGCCCGCCGCCGCCTCCTGCACCAACTGTGGCAGGCCGACTCCCACAACCGCTTTCGTGCCTACCATCCGGTGACGACGTCGGGCGAGGACATCTACGTGCATGCGAAGGTCCTGGTGGTCGATGACCGACTCCTGCGGGTCGGCTCATCTAACCTCAACAATCGCTCGCTCGGCCTCGACAGCGAATGCGACCTCGCGGTCGAGGTCACCGCCGACGACCCACAAGCAGACGAACACCGCCGCGACATCCTCGCCGTCCGTGATCGGCTCCTGGCCGAGCACCTTGCCGTGCCCGTCGAGCAACTGCGCTCCGAGATCGGCGAGCACGGCACGCTCGTGGCAACCGTGGACGCCCTGCGCGGTCAGGGAAAGACTTTGGTGCCCTTCGACTTTTCGACGGTCGAGGATGAAGACAGTCAACTCGCCGAGAACGACCTGGTCGACCCCGAGAGCGCCAAGGGCAACCCGATTCTCACCCGCTCGATCCGGTTCCTGGCCGGGCGGCCGCTGTCCAAGCTCGGGAGGCGGTGAGGTCGTGCGGGCTCTCCGGCGCTTCCAGCAATCAGACGCCCGCCACCGATGACGGTCGTCAGCTCACGCGAGTGCTTGCATTCGCACCAATCCTTCGACCGCCCACAAAGGCTCGGAAAAGTCCGGGTGCACAGGGAGATGCGTGGCACGCGGCAGGACGTGTTCCGACTCGACCAAAACCGTTCCCACCCCGCCGAGTGACGGCGCTCTGCCTCCACCGCTCGAGCGTCAGACCGACGAAACCTCTCGCCCCTGCAACGCCGAGACGACGAGATTGCTTTTCTCGGCGGCCACGCCCGACGTCACCGAGTCGATCCATTTGTCGGTTGTCGTGACGGCCGCGAAGTTGGACTGGAACAGCACCATCAGAGTCGCATGCAGGTCCTGCGCCGACACCGAGCCGGCCTCGTTCGCCAGATGGATGGCACCGGTCGCATCCGACAGGATCTCCGCGGCGAACCCGAGACCTTCGGCCTCCACAGCGGTGGCCAGGTCACAGTTGTTGGCCATGTGGCCCACGATCGTAATCGTGTCGATCTCGTTGTCGCGCAGCCAGTCGGCGACGTCGGTGCCGGCGAAAACGCTGCCGTGGAGCTTGTGAACGCGTTTGGTGGTCGGGCCGACGCGCTTCTCGATCTCCGGATGCAGGTTCCAGCCGACGGTGCCCTCGACGAAGACGGGCGCACCGGCAGGCATGCGATGCTGCACGATGACCAGCGGCACGTCGTGGGCGGTCGCGGCGTCGATGGCCGCGGTGATGTTGGCCAGCGACTCCTCACGAGGCGGGTACTGGATCTGTAGGGGGCCGTCGAAGTACTCCTGCTGGACGTCGACGACGACGAGTGCGCGGCGCGGTGCGGTCATTGAGTGACTCCTTGGTTGTCGCACGGAATGTGTGTTCGTCCTCGATTCTTCGTGTCGACACCTTGCCGCACGAGTGGCACGAATGCATACTTTCGATGAGTTCGGGCCATCGGTTCGGTTTCAGCAGTCCAGTCAACGCAGGAGGGCGTATGCGGATCGCGATCTACGCGTTCGACGGGATCACCATGTTCCATCTGGCCGCACCGTTGATGGTCTTCGGTGAGGTCGGGCGCCTCGGCCTCGCCGCGGATTGGACGACCGAAGTGTGGTCGGACCGTGCCGGTTCGGTGCGGACTGCCGAGGGCTACCCCATCGACGGCGTCAGCGGACCCGACGCCACCCGGCGCGCCGACATCGTCATCATGCCGTCCTGGCCGATGTCGTTGCCGGAGTTGGACACGCAACTGCGGCACACCATCACCGATGCCCATGAGCGTGGCGCCACACTCGTCGGACTCTGCCTGGGCGCCTTCCCCATCGCCGATGCCGGGCTGCTCGACGGACGCGACGCCGTCACGCATTGGGAGGCCATGGATAGCCTGGCGCAGCGGCGAGCGGGCCCGAAGGTCGACTCGACGGTGCTCTACATCGACCACGGCGACGTCCTCACCTCGGCCGGCACCGCATCGGCGATCGACGCCTGTGTGCACCTCGTTCGCACCCACCTCGGTTCTGCCGCCGCCACCCGGGTGGCACGATCGCTGGTGGTCGCGCCTCATCGCGAGGGCGGACAGGCCCAGTACATCGAGCGGCCGTTGCTCCGACCGGCACACGACGGCGCCATCGGCGACGTTCTCGACTGGGCACTGGGCCGACTCGACCAGCCCCTCACCGTCGACGCCCTCGCCGGCCGCGCACGGATGAGCCGACGCAGCTTTGTCCGACACTTCCGCGACACCACCGGCACCACGCCCGCGCGCTGGATACTCGAACGGCGACTCGACGAGGCCCGCGCCCTGCTCGAGACCACGGACTGGACGATCGATACCGTCGCCACCGCATGCGGCTTCGGCAGCAGCGTCACCCTTCGGCAGAAGTTCGCTGCGGCATATGGGGTTTCACCGAGGGCCTACCGAAAGCAGTTCGCCGCCCACGAGCCGTGACCGTCTCCGATGGCGACGCCTTCGTCGGGCGTGCACCGCCGCCTGGAGACGCGATGGTGCACCGGGAGATTCAGTCGCCGTGCGTGACAACCGCCGCCACCAGGCCGTGGATCGCTGCCGCCAGGCGATCGGTGTGACCGGTTCGAATGTGGTGCAGGACGACATCGGGATCGAGCGTGCTCAGCAGGACTCTGGCGAGAATCGTGGCGTCGACACCCGGCCTGGCCTCCGTGAGCAGCTCGGCGATGTGACGATGCCAGAAGGCGTTGATCTCGTCGGCCTGCGAACCGGATGTCGCATTGTCGTAGGCGATCATGAGTTCGACGTTGTCCACGATCAGCGTGAACATGGCGTCGAAGAAAGCGAGGAGCCGGTCGGCGGCGGGCGCGCCCGGACCCAACGGGGGCGGACCGCCGAGCACGGCATCGCGCAGAGTCTGGGCGCGTTCAACCACGAGCGCGCTCATCAGCCCTGCCCGACTACCGAAGCGGTGAAAGATCGTGCCCTTGCCCACTCCTGCGGCCGCCGCGATCTGGTCGACGGAGATGCTCTCGGCACCGTGCGCGGCGAGTAGCCGGTCGGTCGCGTCGAGGATGGCACGTCGATTGCGTGCAGCATCACTGCGCTCTCGTCTCACACCCTGCTCGCTCACGTCCACGTCCTTCTCATTGACAAGTTGACCGGTGGTCCATATGCTACAAGCACACTCTAAGTGGACCGACGGTCAGTTTAGTGCGGCGCTCGACAGTGGCGGTTCGATCACTGCCCCGACGCGCTATGACTCTGTGTTGCACAACACCTCTGCCGTCACCGAGCTCTCGGAAGGACGTTTACACATGCCACATTTTCCGAAACCGCCGGAAGGAAGTTGGACGGAGCATTTCGGCATCGACACGCGACCGATGTCGTATGACGACTCGATCAGTCCTGAGTACTACGGCGTCGAGCGCGACGCGATTTTCGGGCATTCGTGGCTCAACGTCGGACGCGTCGAGCAGGCGCCGACCACGGGGACGTTCTTCACGAAGCCGATCGACGCCCTCGATGCCTCCGTCCTGGTCGTACGAGGCGATGGCGCCCGATGGCATGCGTGGACATTGCCGCTTCGATACCTACCCGCATCTCTCCGGCAGGACAGATTCGATCCGGCCGATGCCGAAAGTTACATGACCCCACTGCACGTCGACGTGTGGGAGGGCTTTCTGTTCGTCAACTTCGACGCGGACAACACCACGACCCTGGACGACTACCTCGGGAAGTTCGCGGCCGGCATGACGGGGTATCCCTTCGACAAGCTCACCCACGTCTACAAATTCCAGTCGCATGTGCGCAGTAACTGGAAGCTCTACATCGATGCGTTCGCGGAGTTCTATCACGCGCCGGTGTTGCACGCGAAACAGTATGTGTCCGACGAGTCGCGAAAACTGTTGAACCACGGGTTCGAAGCGCTGCACTATGACATCGACGGCCCGCACGGCATGGTGTCGTCGTGGGGCGGCATGGCACCGCCCAAAGACCCCATGATGGTCAAGCCGATCGAACGCGTCTTACGGAGCGGCAACTTCGGTCCGTGGGACAAGCCCGACATTCCCGAACTCACCATGCTGCCCTCCGGCCTCAACCCGACCGGACACAAGTCGTGGGGGCTGGACTCCTACGTCTTCTTCCCGAACTTCATGATCGTGGTGTGGGAGCCGGGGTGGTATCTGACATATCACTACTGGCCACTTGCCTACAACGAGCACATCTTCGAGGGCACGCTCTACATGGCACCACCCACCACACCGTCTGACCGCATGCGGCAAGAACTGGCTGCGGTCACCTTCAAGGAGTTCGGACTCCAGGACTGCAACACCTTGGAGGCGACACAGACGATGCTCGAGACCCAAGCCGTTACCCACTTTCCGCTCAACGACCAGGAAGTCCTGCTCCGACATCTGCACGGTTCAGCGCGACGCTACGTCGAGAAGGTCCAGCGTCGCTCCGACACCACCACCGGCTCGCCGACCATCGGCAATGATCGACAGGAGATCGACAGTGTCCGCTAGCCTTCCCGCCGCCTTCGCCGATCTCGAACCATTCGCCGAGTGGGCACTGCAGTCCGAGGGTGAACGCTACGCAAAACGACTGTCCAGCACGATGGTCGAGTTGCAGGCCTTCTATTCCGCCGCATTCCCACGGCTCGCCGACGCCGCCACCTACCTCGACCAGTACCCGCTCGACGAGCTGCCCGACGACGCCTATCAGCTTCTGCTGCTCACCTATTCGCTGATCTGTGTGTCATTTCCCATCGAGGCATGGCATCAACCCCGGGTGCCCGACACGGGCGCAGCAACCATGGCCGCAGTCATCGAGCCTGTCCCCTGACGCTCGGCGAAGATCACCTGCACACTTCGTTGATGCGTACGTCAACGGACCACCCGATCATCAGAAAGGTCATCACAATCGTGAATCGATCAGTCAGCAGCACAGGAGCGCCGGCGTGGGCGTGAGGACCGCGGTGGTCACCGGTGGCGGGTCCGGAATCGGCGCAGCAGTCGCCCGGCGACTGGTGGCCGAGGGCTACCAGGTGGCCACCATCGATCGACATCCCAACGACGACGACAACTCCGAGGTCGCCGACGTCACCGATCGCTCACAGGTCGACGGCGCGCTCGCCGCTATCCGCAACCGTTTCGGCCCCATCACCGTCCTCGTGAACGCGGCCGGAATCGTCGGCAACGCACGGTTCGTCGACATCGACTTCGATGCGTGGCGGGAGGTCATCAACGTCAACTTGCACGGCACCTACCATTGCATTCAGGCGGTCCTGCCCGACATGCTCAGCGGCAAGTGGGGGCGAATCGTGAACATCTCGTCGTCCAGTGCGCACTCTGGTCAGCCGTACATGACCCACTATGTTGCCGCCAAGTCCGCCGTCAACGGGCTGACCAAGTCGCTGGCCCTCGAACTCGGCCCGTTGGGTATCACGGTCAATGCGGTACCACCCGGTTTCGTCGACACACCCCTACTTCGCCGCGACGAGGAACTCAACCGCCTGGGCGGATCCGTCGATGACCACATCCTGCAGACTCCTGTCCGTCGAGTCGGCAAACCTGAGGATGTCGCCGCGGCCTGTGCATTCCTGATCTCCGAGGACGCCGGCTACATCACCGGGCAGATCCTCGGCGTCAACGGCGGACGCAACACGTGACGCGAAACCTCAAGCGACGGAAGCTCAGCCGATCGCGTGATCCTCGGTGTCGATCGTCTCCTGGCTCGCTGCCCACGAGGCGAGAAGCTTGAGGCCATCGGCGGTCGGCGTGCCGGCCGCGGCGGTGTAGATGTTGAGATACAGTCCCGGCTCTGATGGCAATTCCATGCCTTCGAAGTCGAGGTCGAGTTGCCCGACGGCCGGGTGTCGGAGACGCTTGCGACCACTGCGGTGGAACCGCACATCCTGCGACGCCCAGCGTTGACGAAAAAGTTCACTGCGCGTAGACAATTCACCGACGAGCTGGATCAGCGCCTTGTCGTTCGGGTTGCGGCCGGCCTCGAGTCGCAGCATGGCGGCAGCATCGCGGGCGATCTGGTCGTAGTCGACGAAGAACTCCTCCGCCTCATCGGGATGCAGGTAGATGAAGCGGGTCGTGTTGGCGGGCCGCCTTGAGTGGGCGAGGACAGGCGAATACAGCGCCCGCGCAAGTTGATTCATGGCGACGATGTCGTGGCGCCCGTTGCGCACCCACGCGGGTGCGTCGGAGATCGCGTCGAGGACCTGTTGGATGGCCGGACGCACGGTGGTGGCCGGCGGGCGGGCTCGCCGCGTCCCGGCGCCTGCCTGCGACTGGCGCGCCAAGGCGAACAGGTGATCGCGTTCGGCTTCGTCGAGTTGCAGCGCGCCGGCCAGCGCGGTGAGCACGCCCTCCGATGCGCCGGCGAGATTGCCGCGCTCCATCCGGACGTAGTAATCGACGGACACACCGGCGAGCAGCGCCACCTCCTCGCGACGCAGACCCTTGACCCGGCGGTTGCCGCCGTAGGCCGGCAACCCCGCTTGATCAGGGGTGATACGTGCGCGCCGCGAGCTGAGGAACTCGCGGATCTGGGTGCGCAGGTCGGTGGTATCCATGTTTCCCAGGGTAGGCACGAAGCCGCACACCAGGGAGGTACTGGCAGTACCCGGAACGGCCGTGACTCCCCACGCCCGCGCAAACGCGGTCTGATGGATGTCATGAAAGCTACCTACATGTACGGCGCCGGCGACGTCCGCGTCATCGATGTCCCCGATCCGATCATCGAGCACCCGACCGATGCGCTGGTCCGAGTGACGCGCGCCTGCGTGTGTGGCAGCGACCTGCACCCGTATCACTCGATGCCCGCCACCCCCGACGGTTCTCCCATGGGACATGAGTTCATCGGAGTGGTGGAGGCCATCGGGTCCGATGTCAGCACGCTGAGCGTGGGCGACTTCGTGATCGCCCCGTTCGCCGTCTCCTGCGGGACCTGCGAGTTCTGCCGCGCCGGTCTGCAGACCTCGTGTGTACGCGGCGGATTCTGGGGCGACCCCCAACTCGGAACCGCCGGCGCCCAGGCGGAGGCCGTTCGGGTGCCGCTCGCCGACGGCACGCTGGTCAAGGCGCCGGTCGACGCGAACGCCGACGACGCGCTGTTGGCCTCGCTGCTCACCCTCTCGGATGTGTACGGCACCGGATGGCATGCAGCTGTGCGTGGCGGGGTGACTGCCGGGAGCACGGTCACCGTGATCGGTGACGGCGCCGTCGGCCTGCTCGCGGTGCTGTCGGCTCGGCAACTCGGCGCCGAACAGATCATCCTGATGGGCCGGCACCGGGCCCGGACCGATCTGGGCCGTGAGTTCGGCGCCACTGATGTGGTCGCCGAGCGCGGCGACGAGGGCATCGAGAAGGTCCGCGACCTCACCGGCGGTCTGGGCAGCCAGATCGTGTTGGAAGCGGTCGGGCATCGACCCGCCTACGACCAGGCGATCGGCGCGGTCCGCGCCGGCGGCGTGATCAGCCGCGTCGGCGTTCCGCAGTACGACGAGGCGCCCGTCGGTTTCGGCAGCCTCTTCGGCCCCAACGTGACCCTGACCGGTGGTCCCGCGCCGGTCCGGGCCTACATCGAGCAGCTGCTGCCCGCGGTGCTCGACGGCACCGTGGTGCCGGGCAAGGTCTTCGACCGGACGATGTCGTTGACCGAGACAGCCAAGGCATACACCGCGATGGACGCCCGCGAGGCCCTGAAGGTCGCGGTACGTCCGTGATCGACATTCGGCATCCGATGATCGGCACCTGAGGACCGAGGAGAAGATTCGATCACCGTCGTCGAACCCGGCGGAGCCCGAACCGAATTCCGCTGTGCCAGCGCTAGACCCCCGCTCCCTGAGGAGGCCCGGAGCGCTAGCGAAAGGCCGTCAACCCCCGCTCCCAGAGGAGGCCCGGAGCGCTAGCGAAAGGCCGTCAACCCCCGCTCCCAGAGGAGGCCCGGAGCGCTAGCGAAGGGCCGTCACGAAGGGCCGCCCATGCATTCCTCCAGATGCTCCACCCGCCAACGGACCCGCCCCGGAGACCCGGCATTGATGACCACGCGGATCATCGAGAGCGCCGAGCAGCAACACGCCCCGGTACGCATGGTGCTGGGTTCGCACGCACTGCAGTCCACTATCGTCACCCTGCGCAAGCGCGTGGCGGACTTGGAGACACAAACCGAACTCGCGGCGTCGACCGACAGTCCGTCCGCGTGACCCTTGCTCGCACCCACCAACGATCGGAGATCCCATGAACGCCTTTGACACCGAGACGGCGCGATTGATCACCGCTCCCCAAGAGGTCGAACTCGCCACCCGTCGCCGCGACGGCAGTCTCCGGACGCCGCGGATCATCTGGATCGTCGCCGTCGGCGACCGGGTCTTCATCCGCTCGACCAACGGCCGCGGAGCGTCCTGGTTCATCTGGGCGCTGGCCACCGGCTCCCGGCAGATCACCGCCGGCCCCACCACCGTCGACGTCGCATTCACCGAAGCCGCCGACAGTGACCTGGCCTCGGTGGACCGCGCCTACCGCGACAAATACGGCAGCTACGCATCGATCGTCGATCACCTCGAGGAGCCCGGGCCCCGCGCCGCGACACTCGAGGTGGGGCCCGCGGGCCCGTAGCGGAAGCGCGCTCGTCGCCGCACATGACCGTCGTGGCTGACCTTTCACCGCAGCACGAAATGCACCGCCAGCGCGATGAACACGATGGAACAGCCGATCGCGCTGAGTGCCAGGGCGATCATGATGCCGCTCTCGGTCGGAAATGTGCCCGGACCGGGATGCGCGGCCAGCACGGCTCCCGACAGTGCGCTACCGCCCGCGCCACCCACGGTGCGCAAGACCTGATTGAAGCTGACGGCGCTGCCCAGCTCTTCGGTGACGACGGTGCGCGCGATCAGCGCGGGCATGGCCGCGTATGCGGTACCGAGGCCGACACCGAACAGGAACATCCCGATCAGGATCTCCCACAATGCATCGTGAGCAAACAGCATCAGAAACGCCGCGACGGCCATGGTCGCGGTGCCCAGCCGCAGCAACGTGGGCAGACCGATCCGGGCCGCCACAAGCCGCACCACCCGATTCGCTCCGAAGCTCCCGACCGACAGTGGCAGCATGACGAAGCCGGCCCACAGCAACGGCAATGCGATGCCGTAGCCGGTGCTGGTGGGTGCCTGCGCAATGAGACTGGCAATCGAGAGTCCGACGTAGAGTGCGGCACCGAGTCCGATCGCGGTGCCGTTGGCCAGCAAGACGTCGGTGTGGCGGAAGATGCGCAGATTGATCATCGGGTGTGTGGCGCGCAATTCGACCACCCCCCAACCGATCAGCACCGCGATTCCGACGGCCAGGGCTGTCAGCGTGCGGGGATCGAGCCAACCCCAGTCGGGGCCTTCACTGATCGCCAGCAGCACTCCCGAGAGCCCGATGCCGAGCAGCATCGCGCCGGGCACGTCGAATCGTTGCCGCGGCGCGTGCTCGTCGGGGCCGGAGGGAACCACCACCCAGACGGTGATCATGGCGGTGATGAGGAACAGCGCGGCGGCGACGAACGCCATGCGGAACCCGAATCCCGACGCCAGTACGCCGGTCAACGGGTAGCCGACGCCGAGGCCGGTCGCCACCGTGACCGACAGCGCTGAGATGCCCGGTCGCACCAGGTCGTCGGACAGGTAGCGGCGCGCGAGGGCGATGGTGACCGGCACGATGCCGTAGGAGAGCCCCTGCAGGGCTCGACCGGCCAGGAACACTCCGAAGGTGGGGGCGGTCGCCGCCATCACCGAACCGAGCAAGATCACCGCGAGCGCCCAGATCAACAGTCGTTTCTTGTGCGGGCCGTCGCTGAGCCGGCCCATGACCGGAGTGGTCACCGCACCGACGAGCAGGTTGATGGTGAGCATCCACTGCGCTGAGCCCACCGCGACGTCGTATTCCTCCGCGACGCTGGGCACCAGCAGCATGCCGAGCGAACTGACCACGGCAGTCGACAACGCCGCGTAGACCAGGCCGGGCAACAGTCGAGTCGAGGTTCCGGCCATCTGGCCACCCTATCGATAGCGCACGCACCCCCCGGCCACTGAGGAGCGTCACCACCACGGTCCCTGAGGAGCGAGGCGCCAGCCGAGCGTCACGAAGGGCGCCCTTCGTGACGTTCCTCCGCTAGCGCTCCGGAACTCCTCAGGGATCGAGGGGGACCGGGGATCGAACCTCCTCTGGGATCGAGGGGAACCGGGGATCCAACCTCCTCCGGGATCGAGGGGAACCGGGGATCCAACCTCCTCCGGGATCGAAGGGAACCGGGGATCCAACCTCCTCCGGGATCGAAGGGAACCGGGGATTCAACCTCCTCCGGGATCGAGGGGAACCGGGGATCCAACCTCCTCCGGGATCGAGGGATAGGAAGGAGCCGGGGGCACCCAGGCTCCACCTGCGCTAATCTGCGCTTCACACAGCCACATCGGAGGACTCATGAGCGATGACATCACCCGCCTGATGGAAGCCAACCTCCTCGAGGTGTTCGACGAGCGTGACCGCGAGCGTCGGTGGGACGCGATTGCCCGCACCTACTCACCCGACGTCGTGTTCACCGATGCAGAGGGCACGGTGATCGGGCATGAGCAGGTCTCCGCGAAGGTCGATGCCCTGCTCGACGGCCCTCTGAACGGGCTGCACTTTGTCAAAGCCGGTCCGATTCACCAGGTTCCGGGGATGGGGCATTTGGCGTGGAACGTGGTAGCACCCGGCTCCGACGAGGTGATCGCGTCGGGGTTCGACGTGGCCCTGATCGAGGGCGGGAAGATCGCGAAACTGTTCACAATTCTCACGTGATCATCTGCCGGACCTGGTTGCTGCTGTTCACCGTAAGATGCGGTGCCATCACGCCTTACCCTGTGCTGAGCACCACCACCATCGCCCAGGCCGGGTTGCGGAACTGGGCGCACAATCAGCACAGTGCCACCGGCTCCCAGAAATCTACGTCCCTACCACCGCGGTCAATCTGTTCATCATCTGGTCGTGCCGTTTTTGGCAGATACGTCCTCCGGATCGGCGAACACGACCACTGACACAGTTCTGTGTTTCGCCGAGGTGGTGGGAGGAAGTCGCGCCTTGTCGCGCCACTCCCTCCCACCAGGGCCTAGTGGGCGACCGACTCCGCTTGCAGTGCGCCGTAGGGCGCGACCTGTCGGGTGTCGAGGATCGCACCCTCGACGGAGTGCTTGAACGTCGCAAGGGTCTGCGGGGCCACGCCACCTTCCACCCATTCCATCAGGGCGATCATGCCTGTCGCCAGGTCGGTGCCGAAACCGTCAGGAAGGCCGAACCCGTGACCGTCACCGGGACACATGAACAGCCGGGCATAGTCGGCAGTTGTGGAAAACCCGCCCATCTGGTCGACCACCCGGTCGTAGTATCGAGCGCTCCCCTGGGAGAAGATCACCTGGTCGTCGGTTCCGTGGGTGATCAATAACTTTCCGCCGCTGTCGCGGAGACCGGAAAGGTCCGGGTCGTCGATCGCCGCATAGGAATACTCGTCGACGCCCTGTTTGAACAGCCGGGCATACTCCTCGAAGGTGAGTGTGGTCCAGTCCCACTCCGGATCACGAAGCAGCCAGGTCTGGAACCAGGACTTTGCGATGAAAAAAGGGTCGGGCTCGAGCTCACCGGCGGCGTTGTCTTCTGTGACACACAACCCGACGCCTGGAACCAGGGTTCCCCACGATGCAGCGCCGGGCCTGAGGCCAAACCACAATTGTTCGCCGTCTGGAGAGCGCGGCCCATCCCAGATCATCTGCATGACCTCCGCGTCACGGTGCGTGATCACTCCTGCGGCGGTCGCCTGCCCGACAATGCATTGAGGGTCGTACACGGGGGGTTCCACACTGTCGATGAACGGATCGAGGGCGCCGGTGGCCCTCTGGTAGTCGTCGATGGCAGCTTTTCGGAATGCCTCGAGCTTCGCCGGCGCAAGCGGGTTCTCCAGCTCCTTCATCACCAGGGCCGGCCATAACTCGGCAGGGATGAACCGTGTCCAGTTGATCGCCGGCACGTCCGACCACACACCGTCATAGTCGGACGGGTGGTAGATCGCTGCTGCGATGGCTTGACGGCCACCGCCGGAACAACCCTGAAAATAAGAGTATTTCGGCGCCGAACCGTATACGGCGACTGTCACGGCCTTGCCGACGACGGTCATCTCATGAGTTCCGCGATGGACCCAATTGTCGATCAGGTCTCGGTCGTTGTCCCTCGTCTCTCCGTTGTATTGCCAGTCAGCCGGGCGTGGATCTTCGCCGACTGCACCATCCGTGCTGGCAGCGGCGAAGCCGTTTCGGACACCGACGGCAATTGTCGAGGACCTCAACACATCGCCGGGCATCAATCCGTTTGTGAGACGGTTTCCGCCCCCTGCGGTTCCAAGAAACCGACCGTTCCACGCGCTCAGCGGGAGCCAAACCCGGATGGTGGCAATGTGGGCGCCAGGGCATTCCTGATGTACGACCACCTCGCAGTAGTTGGGGAGGTCGGTCTCGACGAAAGCCGGTATCTGCGTGATCAGGTTTGCGGGCACCTCGAGCTGCCCGCTGCGGTTGAACTCGACGCTCTCGACCGATACGCCCGGCAGGTAGGCCAGCGCCTCCGAAAGCGTCTGAGTGTTGCATCGCTCGACGACATTTGGATCATCCTGCAGGTCGTCCGGTCTGACAATCCACTGGTGACGCGAGGTGCGTGCGATCGTGTCCATGTATATGACTTCCTTCGTGTTTCGACGATCAGGCATGTTCGCCGTCCAAATGCGCCCGCAGAAAAGCGGAACGCTTGTGATGCTTATCGCGTATGTCTACGAGTGTGCGCTGCGGCACTCATCAACCTATCTGCCCTGCCCGTCGCCGCGTCAGCCGCCAGACGGCGGGAAGTCGTAGCCGAATGGCGGTAGAAATCGCACGTCGCGCCCTGTCAATGTCCACACAGGGCACGAACAGATCGTGCCCCAGGTCGAACGAACGCCGGTCGCGGATCGTTCGAATCCGGTCGTCCGCCCGCGGGGTCGAGAATGGAGCAGGTCACATGAGTCAAGAATCGTTGGTCGACATTGCCAGTGAAGCACGAGTCGGCGTGCCGCCGGTATTCGACGCAGAGTGCAACACCGAGCTGGAAAAGAGCCGGGATGAGCTACCGATCGCGGTAACGATCGACATGCTGGCAGACTTCAGGCAGATGAACGAGTCAGCCAATGCCTCCGACGAAATCCTCAGCGCCGGTGGCACCTACGCGATCACCGAGCGAGTGATCCCGGGTCCTGTCGGCGACCCAGACATCGCGCTTCTCATCTCCATCCCCACCGCCGCAACATCCCCCGTGCCGGTGATCTACAACATCCACGGCGGCGGAATGATCGGCGGTACACCCCGCAGCGCACTGCACGTCACCGCGGACATCGCGGCCGCGAACAACTGCGCGCTGGTGTCCGTGGACTATCGACTCGCGCCCGAACATCCCCATCCCGCACCGGTCGAGGATTGCTACGCCGGACTGTGCTATGTCGTCGACCACGCCGACGAACTGGGAATCGACCCCGCGCGGGTGATCATCTTCGGCATCAGCGCCGGGGGAGGCCTGGCAGCCGCGACGACCCTCCTGGCGAGGGACCGCGGTGGACCCGCGCTGCACGGCCAGATGCTCTTGGCCCCAATGCTCGATGACCGAAACCACACCCCGTCGGCGGTGCAGATGGCCGGACGGGGCGTCTGGGACCGGACCGCCAACGAAACCGGTTGGACGGCATTACTCGGCGCCAACCGCGGAGGGCCAGACGTGTCGCCGTATGCGTCTGCGTCACGCGCGGAATCGCTGGCCGACCTCCCGGCGACCTTCATCGACGCCGGATCGGCCGAGACGTTCCGCGACGAGGCCGTGGACTACGCCCAGCGAATCTGGCACGCAGGAGGCGACGCCGAACTCCATATCTGGCCCGGCGGATTTCATGGCTACGACGTGTTCGCACCCGAAGCCGCGGTGTCGCAGGCGACCCTGTCCGCACGCATGCGGTGGCTGGGTCGGTTGCTGCGCCGCTGAGTCACCGATCTCCTATTTCGTCTGATCTTGAACACATTTCGGAGTCGGCACCGCTGCGCCGGGTGGTCCGGATTCGGACAGCCGTGTCGTCCGATCTGTTGTCGAACCCCAGGAATCATTCGCGATCCAACACACCATCGGCCCGAAAGCTACGTCGTGCGCGCCGGGTGGAGGGCACGTTCCGATGAGGGTCGCTGGTCACGCGCCTGCCACCTCGGCGAAGGTCACCCCGTCATCGCTGTTTGTGTTGATGTGCGCTCACGGCTCGTCGATCGCCTGCAACGACTTCATCGTGGAAACGCAGGCCCGCGCGGCCTCTTCCCCTTTGGTCACAAAATGCCGCGTGAAGTAGTTGAGATGCTCCTCGTGTTCGTGAAAGTGGTGGGGAGTCAACACGACCGAGAAAACCGGGACATCGGTATCGAGTTGAACCCGCATGAGTCCGTCGATGACGGCGGTCGCCACAAAGTCGTGCCGGTAGATTCCACCATCGACCACGAGGGCGGCACCGACGATTGCTGCGTACCGTCCGGTCGCCGCGAGTCGCTTGGCGTGCAGCGGGATCTCGAACGCACCCGGCACCTCGAAACGGTCGACGAGCGTCGGATCGACACCGAGTCCGGGAAGCTCGGCGACGAAGCCCTCCCGGGCCTTGTCCACGATGCTGCTATGCCATGTGGCCTGGACAAATGCAATGCGCGATGCTGAGTTGGTCATGGAAGAAATGTAGTCGATCTGTGCGCCTGCTCACACATGCTCCGGCATCTCCCCCGTGCGGTGAGCCGGCGGGAGTCGCAACCGCAGGCAGGGCACTCCGACTGAGGCTCGGACCCATCGAGTGGGCTGTGACGATGCCCGCGATGACCTCGACCATCGGCCGGTAATCGACTGCCAGGCCAGCGCTTTCCCACTTGTGACCAGCACCGGCATGGTCGGTTTGCCGTCGCGTCGAGAGTGGTGCGGATGACGCCCGCCTCATGGTCGAGCTCCCGATGAGTTGCGACTCTGAGAACCCGGCACCATCAGGTGGTGTCACGTGGCGGCCTGTTGCTCGAGCAGATCGCGATGCCCGAGCATCACGACCACGCGACCAATGTTGTCGCGGGCCCTGTGCTGTCCGCGTACGTCCTCCGCGCCGCGCCGCCTGTGTGCGATCGACTGGCCGCGGTCCGGTCCCGACTGTCGTTCAACCTGAGCAGCGCGGTCCGCAGGACTGGCCCCTGGCCCGCGGTTGGCGACGGCACACCCCCCAACTCTGACGGGATCGCCCACGCCCCCCGATCAGTTCATGAAAAGCCCGACCTGCCAGGCCGCGATGGCGGAACGGCAGGTCGGGCGACCCTTCGTGCAACCCTCTGGCGTCGACGACGCCTCACGCACCGTCCGCATCGGACAATCGATACGGGAGGACCGATTTGGTTCCGGTGACGGTGATCCTGTCCTCCCCGAAGTACACGGTATTCGAGATGGTTTGGGGCCATGTCGTTTTCGACCAGTTCATCAGGGCGATCATTGAGGTTGCCAACTCGATGCCGAACCGGTCTCTGATCCGAAATCCGTGGCCGTCACCGGGTACCAGGAAGAGTCGGGCGAAGCCACCTACCGCAGACTCTCCTCCCATGCGTGCGATGACGCGGTCGAAGTAGCGACGAGTCCCCTCGGGATCGATCAGCTCGTCGCCGGTTCCGTGGGTGATGAGAAGCTTCCCACCGCTTTCCAGCACGCCTGACAGGTCAGGGTTGTCGATGTCCGCGTACCCGAACTTCTCGACACCCGCGCGGAACAACCGTTCCGTACCCTTCGAACGTCAGTGTTGTCCAATCCCATTCGGGGTCTTCCAGAATCCATGACCCAAACCATGCCGTGGAGAGTGCGAAAGGATCGGGTACCAGTTCGCCGTCGCGGCCGGTGGTCGTACACGTACCGACGCCGGCGAAATTGTCTCCCCAGCTTTCGGTTCCGGGGCGAAGCCCAAACCACAACGGTTCACCGGCCGCGGTATGTGGTCCGTCCCAGATCATTTGCATCACGGCAGCGTTGGCCTCGGTGATCTCCCCATCCGCCGTATGCCACCCCACGATGCGCGAGGCGGCGAAGACGGTGGGTTCATCGCCGGATGCGAACGGATCGGATGTGCCGTGAAGACGGTTGAAGTCGTCGACGGCTGCGACGCGGAAAGCCTCCAACTTGACCGGCGACAACGGATTGGCGAGCTCTTTCGTCACCACCGCAGGCCACAGTTCGGCGGCAATCAGGTGCGACCAGTTGATCGCCGGGTCCGACGCCCACACCCCGTCGTAATCCGAGGAATGGCACTGCACCTGTGCCATTGCCTGCCGACCACCGCCTGATCCGCCCTGGAAGTAGGAGTACTCCGGGTCGGTTCCGTGAATGGCATTGACCACAGCCTTGCCGATGACGGTCATGTCGTGCGTGCTTCGGTGGATCCAGTTCTCGATGAGATCCGGATCGTTCTTGCCCGTTTGTTCGTCGAATTGCCAGTCGGTGAACCGTGGATTCTTTCCGTATCCGCCATCGGTCACGGCTGAGGCGAACCCATTGCGGATCGCGACCCCGAGGTTCGCGTGCCGTAGCTCATCGCCGGGGATCCATGCGACTGTCGTTCGATTGGCGTGTCCGCCCGACCCGAGGAACCGCTTGTTCCAGCTCAATGGCACCCACACCGTCACGAGCGCGACATTGCCGGCGGGACTCTCCTGCTCGACGACCACTTCACAGTAATCCGGCAGGGACTCCTCGACGTAGCTGGGGGCGCCGAAGGGGTGCGGAGGTGTCTCGAAACTCCCAGACCTGTTGAGGCTGACCGAGTCGACTCGCACGCCGGGAAGATACCCGATCGCGGCGGCGATCACGTCCCCGGTGCAACGGTCGGTCACGTCGGGTGGAACCTCGATGTCTCCCTGCGTCATCCATTGGCGGCGGCCGGTCCGACGCAGGTCCGCAACATCATTCAAGGGGGTACTCATGGGTTGTCCTTCGAGAGCTGATGTGTCATCGCGACAGGGTTTGGTGGCCGACCGACAGAGGTGTCGATCGATTCATCGCTCGATGATGGGCAACGTGATCCGACTGGGATACTCAGGCCCGCGGTGGATGCGATTGACCGCGGTGGCCATATCCGACAGGTGTTCCTTTGCGATGATGCCGCCGGTGTTGGAATTGCGGTCATAACGCGGGAAATTGCTACTCGACACCTCGACCATGATGCGGTGGCCCGGCAGGAAGACGTTCGAGGTGGCGAGCAGGTCGACGCTGATCTCGTAGATCTCGCCGGGTGTCATCTGTTGCGGAGCGGACAGGGAGTTCCGGTAGCGCATCCGACAGACGCCGTCACACAGGATGATGGCTGTGCCGTCGGGGTGCACGTCGACCAGTTTTGCGGTGAAGTCGGTGTCCACGGCCGACGAGCTCACGTACAGGGTCGCCGAAACCGGGCCGGTGACCTCGACCGGTTCGTCGAGCACCTCAGTGGTGAAGACCAACACATCGGCTCTGTCGTGGACCGGGCGCTGATCCACCGGACCGTCCCAGCCTCCGGGTTTGACGGCTGTACCGCCGAGCGTGGGGACCGGGCGGGCAGCGTCGTAGAGATAGGTGTCCACCACGTCGGTGATCGGCTCGGCCGCCGTCAGGACACCGGCGCCCGCAGCAGTGTTGGCGGGACCGTCGCCATTGAGAAAATAGGATCGATAGACGGTGTCCGGGAGCGGCCAATCCGACTCATCGCGCCACTGGTCGATGCCCATCACGAACAGCCGGACCCGGGGCTGGTCGGCCAGCGCATCTTCCCGACCCTTGAGCCAGCGATCGAACAATGCAATATGCGGATCGGTCAGCATTGCGGCGTCGATGGATGCGAACATACCGAATGACCGGTCGGGGTAGTGCGCCGCGTGCCCGTTGGGACTGTGCGCCCACGGCCCGATGATCAGATACTGGCTGTTGCGGGCGTCCTCGGACCCCGCCTTGTCGCTCAACATGCGGTACGAGTGCAAGGTCTCGCCGATGAAGAGGTCATACCACCCTCCGACGTGCAGCGCCGGGGTGGTGATCGACGAGGCACTGTCCAGGCCGGCAAGTCCGCTCCACATCTCGTCGCGGTCGGGATGGGTCAGCACCTTCTCGAAGGTCCATGGGAAGTGCTTCTCGATGAGCGGATGATCGGTGAGAGGCGTGACCGCGACGACTCGTTCCTGATCGGCCAGGTCGGCGGCGAGCAGCGGTAGATCGCTCACCTCGCCGGTACCTGCCTTCAGCGACCGTTGCGCATTCTGCAAACCCATCATCGTTGCCCAGACCATGGTGATGTCGAGCGACAGCGCACCCCCCTGCGAGTACCACGGGGCCCGGTAGAGATCGCCGGACGAAACGGCCGGCGCGATCGCCTTGAGCCCCTCGGTCCCGGTAGCGGCGAGGAGCCATTGGTTCATCCCGAGATAGGAACCGCCGAATGTCGCGATGTTGCCGTCGCACCAGTCCTGCGCGAGGAGCCACTCGATGGTGTCGACACCGTCTTCGGCTTCCCCGACGTGCGGAACGAACGTCCCTTCCGACTCGAAGGTTCCCCGACAGTCCTGTACGACCACGACGTAGCCGGCCGCGACCAGCTTGAAGACGTTCGGCGTGGGACCGGTGTATGTGACGAACTCTGTCTTCCCGTAGGACGTCCGTGTGAGAAGCACCGGGAGCGGCCCCTCGGACGCCGGCAACCAGATGTCCGCGGCAAGTCTGGTGCCGTCCCGCATCGGGATCTGCACGTTCTTCATCACCTGGTACGACATCGGAGCCCCTTTGCTGACGTGTGCACCCAGATCAGGCGCGGTTCGGGCCGATCGTATGACTGAAAATACGCGCGCGGCGTTGCCATTCGGCGGCAATCACCCGCCAAATGGCATCGCCCGGGACCCACGAACACTGCGATCGCAACCCGGTCGCTCCTGGTAATCCACATCACAGTGCGGCACGATGAAGCGGTGCACCACGTAATCGCCAGACTCGACGCGTTGGATCCGGATGCGGGCGCTGCCGCCCGGGTGATCACGCGGTTCGACGAGCTGGTCGAGGGCCGCGCCGGGCTGGAGCCGATCGTTGCCGCGGTCGCCACCCTGACCGGCTGCCCAGCGCGATTCGTCGACTCGCGCCACAACATCGCGCTGCGTGCCGACGTCGATGGACACATCGATCGCAAGCTCGGCCCAACGGACGCACAATGGCCGACCGCACAGCTCACACCCGATGATCCGGCGGCCTTCTGGATTGAACACACCGGCGGCTATTCACTCGTCGAAGCGATGGTCCTTGATCGGGCATCCTTCGCCGCACGCGGGGTGTTGCAGCGAACACGACGCGCTCCGCGGCTTGCCGGCGATGTCGACGATCCGGCCGCGGTGGAAGTTCTGCTCGACGCCGCAGCCGGCGAGCATGACCGTCGCAACGCTCTCCGCGCGCTTCGGATTCCCGAGGATGCCCTGCTGCGCGCGGTGGCCGTAGCCGGGGCACCGGGGAGAGTCGAGACCGTCGACCAGGCCACGCACACCCGGAGACAGGCCAGCGGCCAACGCGTCGGAGTGGGCCCCGCGGTCCCCTTCCTCGAACTGCCGCGATCGTGGGCAGACGCGCAGACGGCACTGCGCTTCGCCGCCGACGGAACCGACGACGACCCCGGTCCGTGTGTCGTATACGCCGACGAGGTCAGCGCTCTCGCCCTACTGGCCGGCGCATTCGACCCAGCCGCGCCGCCGATCGACGTCCTGAAACTCGAGACCGCCGCCAAGACAGCGCCCTGGGTTCTGCGAACCCTGGTCGAATACACCTCGCACACAAGTCTGCGGCTGGCCGCGGCCGCGTTGTACATCCACCATTCGACACTGCAAGACCGCCTTGTCACGATCGAACAGTCCCTGGGCTGGTCGACGCGGGATCCCGCGGGACGCCTTCGAGTACAACTCGCGATCGCGATCCGGAGGCTGCGGCTACACCCTGCCGAAACAGGTTACGTCGGCAAGCGCCCGGCTTAGGGCATGCGCTGAGGCGCCGGCTTTCACGTGTCCACCGCCGATCCGGTGGCACCGAGCGACCCAACGGTGCCCGCGCACGCACCGGCCAGTTGGTCGACAGCGCTCGATCAGCCGACCAGGAGCCGGACGGTGTCGGCGACGCATGCCGGCTTGGTCTGTCCCTCGATCTCCACGACGAATCTAACCACGAACCGCCACCCCGACGGCGCACTCCGGGCGTCGGTCAGCGTCGCGACGGCACGGACGCGGGAGCCGACGACCACCGGATGCGGGAAGCGTACGGAATCCAGCCCGTAGTTGACACCCATCTCCACACCGTTGACCGTGTAGATCTGCCAGCCGAAAGACGGCAGCAGAGACAACGTCAGGTATCCGTGGGCGATGGTGCCACCAAATGGGCCGCCGACCGCCCGCTCGGCGTCCACATGAATCCACTGTCGGTCGCGGGTCAGCTCCGCGAAGCCGTCGACCATCGTCTGATCGATCGTCAGCCACGCGCTGGTGCCGAGTTGCTGACCGACCGCGGCGCTGAAGTCGTCGACGGACTCGAAAACCCTCGGGGCGCTTTCTGCGCTGATCACAACCTCCTTGTGGGGCCGATACCCGGTTGCCGTCAGGATTCGCGGGCGGCGACGATGGTGCGCTGCTCGTCGCGGCTCACCGTCTTCAGTCGCGACCGTCCCGCGGCGCGCCCAGTGGTCTTCTCGTGCGTATCGAGGTGCCGCCAATCGTCAAAGCTCACGGCGTCCGGCAACTGTTCCGTGATGTCGTCGATGACACCCGGTTCGGCCAACACTCCCGCGCGGAAGTCGTCGAGCAACGACGCGACGGTTGCCTGCGCACACCGGCGGTTGGTCCCGAGCGATCCCGACGGGCCGCGTTTGACCCAGCCGGTGACGTACGTTCCGCTGACGGTCTCACCGTCGACATCCTGTACGCGGCCGTCATGATTGGGGACGATGGCCCGCTCGGTATCGAACGGGAGCCCGGCGATCGGCTCCGAACGGTAACCGACGGCGCGGACGACGAGCCCGCACTCGACGTCGACTACATCGCCGCCACCCGTCGACTCCAGGCGCAGCGCCCGCACCGCGGAGTCGCCGACGATCTCGAGTGGTGTCCGACGGAAATCCAGCACCACGACGGGTTCATCGGTCTCCGGAGCCTGCGTCGGCAGTTGCTCGATGAGCTCTCGCTTGTATTGCGCGACGACCGAGGCGTCCGGTGACGGCTCACCCAAGGTCTCGCTGCGGATCAGACGTGGACCGAGTGACTCACGCAGCCCGATGAGCTCCGGCGTCGTGAAGGCCGCGACGTCTGCGCCGCGACGGCCGAGCACCCTGATCTCCCGGATCTTAGACCCGGCAAGCACATCCAACGAGTGTTCGGCGATGTCGGTGGTGCGGAGGTCGTCCACGTCAGACGCGAGAATGCGTGCGACATCGAGAGCGACATTGCCGTTGCCGATGACGATCGCCCGTTCCGACGTGAGGTCGGGCTCGAACTCTGGCCCGTCGGGATGTCCGTTATACCAGGCGACCAGCGAGGTCGCGGCCATACTGCCGGGCAGGTCCTCACCGGGGATGTTCAGACGCCGATCCGACGCAGCGCCCACACCGTAGAGAACTGCGTGATAACGATCGGCGAGGTCGTCGCGCGTGATGTCCACACCGACTGCGACGTCGAAGAATACGCGGACCGCGCGGTGACGCATCGACCTCGTGAAGGCGTCGGCTGCCTGCTTCGTCGCGGCGTGATCAGGAGCGACACCGTGCCGCAGCAACCCCCACGGGGTCATCAGCTTCTCGAAGACGTCGATCTGGACGTCGAGGCCACGCTGTGCGAGGAGATGTTCGACGGCGTAACTGCTCGCCGGTCCAGCGCCCACGATGGCCACACGCAGGGGCCCCGAGTCCTTCCACCCACGCACGGGCGTAGCGACATACGGGACCCGTGGGTAATCCTGGTGGGTCCGATCGCGGTAGTACACCGAGTTGAGTTCCAGGAACGGCAGCGAGGATTCCGGCAGATCGTAATCGGGTTCGATCGCGCTCACCGGGCACGCGTCCAGGCACGCACCGCATTCGATGCACGCCTCTGGGTCGATGTAGAGCATTTCGGTGGTCGCGTACTCCGGCTCATCGGGTGTCGGATGAATGCAGTTCACCGGGCACACCGGCACACAGGACGCGTCGTTGCAGCAGTTCTGCGTGATCACGAACGTCATGGGGTCACCTGATTCCTTACCTGAATATCTCGGGCACGGCGCTACAGCGCGGCGACCCGCTCATCCTTGAGCACACGTCGCAGCAGTTTCCCGGTCTCGTTGTACGGGAGTTCTGCCTGCTGATGAATGTATTGGGGTACGCGGGTGGAGCGTAAGCCTTCGCGGACCCATTCCTTGAGTGCGTCGACGTCGATGTCGCTGCAGCTCACCACGAACGCCTCGATCCGCTCGCCCCACTGCTCGTCCGGAATCCCGACGACGGCGACGTCGTCCACACTCGGATGCGCGCGCAGGCGGTCCTCGATCTCGCTGGGCGCGATGTTCTCGCCGCCACGGACGATGACGTCGTCGGCGCGGCCGTGCAGGAACAGGAAACCGTCGGCATCGAGGTGTCCGTGATCGCGTGTCGGATACCAACCGGACTCGTCGATCGCCGAGTGGCTCAAGTACTCTCCGGACACCTGATCGCCCCGTACCCAGATCTCACCGGTCTCACCGGTGGCGAGCACGGTGCCATCGTCGTCGCGGATCTCGATCTCGACCGACGGCAACGCTTGACCGACGGAGCCCAGTCGGGCACGCACCACGGGATCGTCACTGTCCGCGGCGATCCGATGGTCCTCGGGACCGAGGAGGCTGATCGTCGAACTCGTCTCGGTGAGCCCGTAGGCATTCACCAGGTCGACGTCCGGCAACAGTCGAAGGGTCCGTTCGATGACGTCGACGGGCATGCGCCCGCCACCGTAGGACAGGTGGCGGAGCGTTGGCAGACCCTGTCCGTCGTGTTCGACGATGTCGAGGATCCGGTCCAGCATGGTGGGCACCACCATCGCTTGGGTGACGCCTTCGCCACGAGCGAGCTGAACCCACCTCTGCGGGTCGAACGCAGTGAGCAGCACGATCTTTCGACCGGCATAGACCGACGTGATCATCGAGCTGACCGCGGCGATGTGATAGGGCGGAACCGAGACGAGAATGGCCTCGTCCTCATCGGCGTTGAGGAACTCGACCGTCGACACGACGTACGGCACGAGGTGGCGGTTACGCAGGATCGCCGCCTTCGGGGTACCGCTGGTACCACTGGTGAACAGCAGAACGGCGGGGAACTCACCGTCGGTGTCAGCAGGTTCGGCGATGCGGCTCGGGTCCGGCCGCGACAGCACGTGCACGCCCTCGAGACCGTCGACGCGGGGCGCCGAACGCTCGTCGGTGACCACCGCGACCGGCGCTATTCGAGTGAGCGCCTCGTGCAACTGCGCGTCGGTCCACCGGTAGTTCACCGGGACGTACGAGACGCCTGCGACCGCAGTGCCAAAGAAGAGGCCGATGGCATCGGGTGAGTTCTCGCCGACGTACGCGACGGCCTCGACGTCGTGATCGTTGATGACCGCAGCCCATGCGCCCGCCTGCTGGGCGAGATCATCATAGGTCCACCGGATGTCGTCGCCGACGATCGCTGTGCGGTCGCCGGCGGCCTCAGCGGCCATCTGCAAGAGCATCGTCACATTCATTGATGCGCCTCAGTCCGAAGCGGGTAGCTTCTTGGCGGCGAGCTCCGGCAGGATCTCACCGTTGACGGAGAGACTTCCCGCACCTGGCTTGACGCACAGCACCTGCAGGCCCGACGCCTCGTGGGCGTAGCGCTTGCCCAGCACAGTGCCACCGTCGAAGCCGTCGGCCACGGGACCCGACTCGTCCCCGCGGGTGTCGACCATCGGTGAGCCACCACAGGCGAGGTCTATGTCGGCTCCCTTGACCACCATGACCTCGGTGGTGCACACCGAGCTGAGCAGTTTGCTTCCGGTCTTCATGTGTTTCCTCGTTCTCGGGTTGATCTTGCGATGTAAGGGTTTTCAGGCGTGTGCGCCGAGCAGCGCGAGAGCCCGTCGAGCCAACGGTGCAACCATTTCGCCACGTTGCAGCATGCGCGGATCGGCGCTTTCCCCGCGTACGGCGCGCGCATACAGCTGTTGCAGGATGACGACGGTGCGCCAACAGCCAAACGCCTCGTACCAGGCGATGTCGGCCAGATCGAGCGAACTCGTGGACGCGTACCGTTCGACGACGGTGCGCCGGTCGGGAAGGTCGAGCGCTCGCGTGGCCGACGCGGCGACGAATGCACCGGGGTCGTCGACGTCGAGGGTGTGGTCGGGCCAATAGTTCAGCAGCGTGCCGAAGTCGGCGAGCGAGTCACCGAGAGTCGCCATGTCCCAGTCGAAGACGGCGGCGACTCGGTCGGGGTCACCGTCGACGAACTGACAGTTGTCGATCTTGAAGTCATTGTGGACGATACCGGCCCGTTGTGTGCGCGGCAGTCCGCGAGCCAGCCGCGAAGCGACCTCATCGACGAGGGCCCGCGTCTGCGCGGCGTCGTCGAGCAGCGATTGATCGGCCACCGCGCCCCAGCGGCGCGTCCAGCCATCCACTTGGCGCTGCAGGAACCCATCGGGTCGGCCGAGATCTTGGAGGTCGCACGATTCCGGGTCGACGTCGTGGAGTTCGGCCAGCGCATCGATCACGGCAAGACCGACACGTCTTGACGCGTCTCCGTCGGTCGAGACCTCGGTCGGCACGTGGTCCCAGACCACGTGCCCACGGCGGTACTCCGACACGAAGAACTCGGCGCCGACGATCGCGGTATCGGCGCAGTGCAGATAAGCGCGCGGCGCCCGCGGATACGCCTCGTACAGACGGGAGAGCACGCGGTGCTCGCGTGCCATGTCGTGAGCGGCCGCCGCCACCTGACCAAGCGGTGGACGTCGCACGACGAGGTGCCGGTCGCCGAAGGTCACGCGGTAGGTCAGGTTCGCCGATCCGCGCGGGAACTGCAGCACCGAAAACGGTCCGTCGAGGTCGGGCAGCTCCGCCCGCAGGTAGGCCTCCAGCGCCGGCCAATCGAGGTTCTCCCCCTCGCGGACGGGTGCGACGTCGGGCGTGAGGTCGGCCCGGGCCCCGGACGTCATGCCGCACGCCCCTCGACGTTCAGCGGTCGGCCGTGTGAGGTACCGGAGACGGTGGCGGTTTGAGTGAACACGATCACAGAATAATTCCTCATGAGGATTACGTCAAGGGTGGAGTGCGCGGTCGGAAGTCGACACACGACCTGGCCGGTGACCACGGCTCCGAGCCCCTGTGAAGGCATGTGGGGTCACAGGGACTCGGAGTCGTGGTCACCGGCCAGGTCCTCGGTGTCCCGCGGGTCAGCTCAGTCGGCGCGAGCCAGCTGGGTCGGCCCGGCAGAGATGGCTGCGCGGACAGCCTCGATGGCCGCACGACGCGCGACGAGGCCGGCTGCCGCGTCGTCGGAGGACCGAGCGATCCGCGCGTTGAGCGCGGCGATCTCCTCCTCGAGGCGACCTCCCGCCTCGTCGATGGTCAGCAGATCTTGCTCGTCCCAATCCGACTCGCCGAACTCAAGATCGGTGTTGTCGGCCATGGCGTCACGCTCCCCTCGGGAATCGGAACAGATCCCGCGCGTTGGTCTCGACGATCTTCTTCACCTCGTCGGAGGGGACATCCAGGAACATCTCCTCGACCACCTTGCGGCTGTTGGGCCAGTACGAGTCCGAATGCGGGTAGTCGCACTCCCATGTCAGACGGTCCACGCCGATCTCATGTCGGTTCTTCACGCCGTACTCGTCGACGATGAAGCATCCCCAGATGTTTCGTCCGAACAGCTCGGACGGCCGGATCTCCTGGTTGACGTTCTGATAGAAGCGGTGCCGCTCCCATGTCTGATCGGCTCGCTCGAGGAGCCACGGAATCCACCCGATACCGCCTTCGGAGACCGACACCTTCAGATTCGGGTGCTTGTGGAAGACCGGCGAGAACAGCAGGTCGGCCACCGACGCCATCGAGTTCGTACCCATCAGCGTGGTCATCACTGCCATCGGCGCATCGTCGGCCGTCAAGGTCACCTGACCGGACGTCCCGAAGTGCAGGCATGCGACGATGTCCCGTTCGGTCAGTTCCGAGAACAGCGGATCCCAGTGATCGGAGTGAAAGGACGGGTGCCCCAGCTTCGCCGGGTTCTCCGGGAAGGAGATCGCCCGAATGTTGCGGCCCTCCACACGTTTCAGTTCTGCGATCGACTGCTGAATGTCCCAGTGCGGCAGGATGATCATCGGAATGAACCGGTCCGGATACGGTGCGCACCACTCGTCGAGCACATAGTCGTTCCACGCCTGCACACACAGGAGTGCCAGTTCGCGGTCTTCGAGGGTACCGAACAGCGTCCCGGCAAAACGCGGGAAGGACGGGAACAACGCCGCGGCCTGCACACCGTCGACGTCCATGTCCTTGACGCGCGCCGCCGGGTCGTAGCAGCCCGGGATCATCTCGTCGAAACGGACCGGGTCGGTGCCGATCTGATCGCGTGGGCGGCCCGCAACCGCATTCAATCCGAGCTGGGCGTACACCTTGTCTTCGAGCATCCACACCTGGTTGCCCTTGCTCACGCGCTGCCCGAATCCGTACTGGTCGGTTTCCTCACCCGTGGCTTCGACAATTCGCGGGCCACGATCCCGATATTTCTGAGGCAACCTGTCACGCCACACGTTGGGCCTCTCGATCAAGTGATCGTCGACAGACACCAACTGGACATCATTTTCCAACGGCATGAAAACTCTTCCTCTCTACCTTCAAATTCTTTTTCTCAGAAGACTTCACAGCCCTTGAGTGTTGGCAGCTCACATTGACCACGCCAGCTCCAGGCGCTCGAGACCCACAGTCGGGCCCGCCTCGACAAGCCCCTCGGTGTTGGTGACCGTGTAGTTCGGGATGCGCTTGTGCCACTCCTCCAGAGCGATCGCGAGCTCCGTCCGGACGAGATGCGCGCCGACGCAACGGTGCGGACCACCCGCGAACGAGTAGTGGGTCGTGACCTGACGGTCGAGCTGGATTTCGGTGGGATTGTCGTATTCGGCCTCGTCGCGCGACGCCGACGGATTGGCGACCATCACCATGTCGCCCTGCTTCATCGGGCAACCATGGAAATCGGTGTCCTCGGCAACCTGACGAGCCGTCATGACGATGTTGTGGGCACGCAGGAACTCCTCGACGGCGTTCGGGATGATCTCCGGCTCGCGGACGATCCACTCCCGGTCGCTCGGATGGTTGGCCAGCCAATAGAACATGTAACTGAGCTGACTCTTCACCGTGTCCAGGCCGGCCAACAGGATCACCTCGGCCATGTTGGTGAACGCGTCATCGGTGATCGGTTCACCGCCGATGACCGTGCTCGCGAGGATCGAGAAGAAGTCGTCCTCAGGGTTGGCCGGCGGGTTCTCGCGACGGTCCTCGAGCACCCCCGCGAAGTAGGTTTGGATCGCGGCCTGGGCCTCCCGTTGATCCATGGCATCATCGCCGAGATGTCCGAGGCCGTCGAAAGTCGCCTCGACCCACGCCATGAACATGTCGGTGTGCTCCATCGGCAGACCCACGATGCGCAAGAACACCTGTGTCGGAAACACTTTCGCAAACTGCCCCAGGAAGTCGCAGGCGCCGTCGGCGGCGAACTTCTCGATGGTCTCGATGCAGTCCTGCCGGATCCGATCCTCGTTCTGCTTCACGAAACGCGGCGAGAACGCGATGTTGAGCATCCGGCGATACTCACTGTGCAACGGCGGATCAACCATCGTCGGAATCCAATGCCAATCCGGATTGGGCACCGATGGAATCGTTGCGCTGCTGCTGAAGATCTCCGGCGTCTGATACGCCTCGCGGACCAGATCGGAGGTGAGCAGCATCCAAAACCCAGGGCCGTAGGACGAATACGCCGTCGGCGTCTGGTTGCGCAGCTCATCGAATTTGGAGAAGTAGCTCAACGCCGGCTGGGGCGTCGTGTAGTCGAAATTGACAACCGGACACCCGGCAGCCTTGGCGCGCTCGAGCCGCGCCGCGGCATCAACAAGCTCGGCTTCGGTCAGCTGAGTCGTCGAATGAGCACTCATGAGATGTCTCCTTCGGTGGTGTAACCAGGCGGTGGTGCTATTGAGCGGGACGTGCCGTGAGCAGGGCGGTATCCAAGCGTGCCTTCACAACACGTGAGACAAGTGCTGCCGCGATCACTCGGGGCAACACACCACTTGCGCAGGCGCGTAGGTCTGATCAGGCGTTGTGACCTACCAACACCGCCATCTGCGGTGTGTTACACGACACAGTAATTCCTCATGATCTTAATTGCAAGCGGATCTCAGGGCCTCGGCGCGCTCCGGACGCCACGCGCCCCGATGGTGCAGCCGAAATCGACCTCCGTTCTCGCGTGGGCGCTATTTCAACTGCACCACTTGACATCACATTCCTCATAATAAATACTCCCGTGTGTGACTGGCGTCACTTTCGATCCTCACCCCGATCACCGTGAAGGAATCCATGAAGCTGAAAAAGATGGCGGCACTCGTCGGAACCCTGGCGTTGACGTGCTCTGCTGCGGCATGCGCCGGTGGCTCCACCTCGGCAGACACCGATGCGAATGCGGAAGGCATGCAGGTGATGCTGTTCCCCGCCCTCGCCTATCGTCTTCCTGTGCTCATCGCGCAGGAGAAGGGGTTCTTCGACGATGTCGGTCTGACCGTGAATATTGTTGCGCAGCCGAACAATCTGCAGGGCGTTCAGGCACTGCAGGCGACCAAGTCGCAGGCCGGGCAGGTGTCGGCCGCGACGTTCGCCCAAGGCGTACAGGGCGGCGGTAACGTTCAAGCGTTCTGCGGCGGAATCGAGGTCACGCAGTCGTCGATCGTCGCCGCTGCAGACACCGACCTGCCGGCGATCTCCGACGGCGCCACCCCGCAGCAGGTGTTCGCAGCGCTTTCCGGGAAGAAGGTCGGCGCGCAGACACCGATCGGTAGTGGATTCCAGATCATGCTCGACGCAGCACTCACCGACGGCGGTGCATCGAACCTGACCTGGGTGAACATCGGCGGCAGCAACTCGGTCACCCAGGCGTCTCTGCAGAACGGCAGCATCGACGTCGCACAGTCCAACCCCTCCGGCACACAAGCTCTCGTCGAAAGCGGTGCGGCCAAGGAACTGATCTACCTACCCGATCACAGCGAACTCTACGGACAGCTGTACGGCAGCCCATGGATCGCGCCGTCGGCGTGGCTCAAGGACAACGAAAAGACCGCTCGGGCCTTCTGCGACGCAACCAAGGTCGCGCTCAAGTACATTCGCGATCCCCGAAACCACGAAGACGTCCTGAATACTTCCATGAGCGACAGCGGTATCAAGGATGTCAGGATCGCCAACGCCGTGTTGAAGACCTATGACGAGTACTCAGCGGACATCTCGGCGGACGTGATCCAGAAGACCTTCGACCGATATGCCGAATTGGGTATCACAAAGCCCGAACCCGGGCTCGATGCAAATCAACTCGTCGATTCCGTGAGCCACTGACCCACCGCGAGGCGGCGACGAGCACAACCTACGCCGGATCGATTGCCAGACAATCGATCCGGCGTCGGTATGACTTCACTTCCGCGCCACGTCTTTCGGCGCAAACGGGTGCAGACGTCCGAGGATTCGCCCCGCTCGGCGTAGCCACCGGCGATGTCGGGCACGGGACAACCGCCCCCAGCGTGGGAAGGGCGGCGACCAGGCGAGCCCATCGTGGTCCGACAGCAACTGGTCGATCTCGGAAGCGATCTCCGGTGCGAAAGGTGTCGAACGTCGCGTGTCCAGATCGACGCTCACCACGACACCCCGAAGGACCGCGGTCACGCGTCGCCTTGCGCGGTCGACGACAAACGCCAGCAGGATAACCGCTCGGTCAGACCTGTCGAGCACTCGAACGTACACCGCGAGATCGGAATCCGCACTCATCTCCGCGAGATAGGCGATGTGGTGCTCGGCCGTGAACACGCCCTGATGAGTGCGTTCTCGGCGCTCGTCGGTGAGACCACAGGCCACCAACAACGCATGCGCGCCGTGCGCGGCGATCTCCACGATGAACCGGACGCTGAGGTGCCCGTTCCCGTCGATGTGCTCGTCGGGAACCGGCTCGACGTTGACCTCCGGCAGCGCCATGACGTCACCGATTTCCGGGAGCATCAGATGACGCTTCACGGTGAGGGACTCACAGGTTCTGCATGACGTTGCGGCCGCCCACGAACATCGCCACGCACACACCCAAGCCGGTCACGACTGTCATGACCAGAGCCATCGCCGCAACCACGGGAAACTGCCCGTTGGTCCAGTAGTCGTAGAGAAGCGTGCCCATCACCTGCACCGTCGGAGCGCGTACCAGCAGCGACGCCGAGAACTCGTGTGTCAGCATCACGAAGATGATGGCGCCGGCACCGGCGATGCTGCCACGCAGCAACGGCATGACGATCCACAGCCACGTATGGATCGGTGTGGCACCACACGTTCGCGAGGCCTCCAGGTAGGTATCGCCGAGTGCGATCAGGCCCGAGGTCAATGTCCTCGTCGCGAAAGGCAGCATCAGGGTCGCGTACACCAGGACGACAACCCAGGTGGACCCGTACAGGATGAACGGAGCGGTCGAGTAGGCAAGGAGGAAGCCGACTCCGAACACCACCGCCGGCACCCCGAGCGGCAGTGCGACAACAACGTCCAACAACCATTTCAGAATCCGATTCTGCTGATTGCGAACCAGAACGACGGCGGCGATGAACCCGACCGGCAGGACGATCAGCGCCGCGCCGACGGATGCCAGCACGCTCGTCCCCAATGCTCCCACGATACGTTCGTCGGTCAGCACCGTGTGAATGTTGTCGAAGGTGAAGTCGTGTGGGCTCCCGCTCCAGAACGGTGAGACAGCCACGATGACGAGTGCGATCAACGGAAGCAAGGTCGAGAGCAGGAAATAGAGACCGACGCCGAGCGCGGCGACCAGCGACGGCTTGCCCCCCGACCGGAAACCCTTGCCGCCGTGTGTGACAAACCGTTTCTGATCTCCGAGTGCAGCCCGTTGGGCGACGATCACCACCAACCCGATGACCAGCAGCGGCGAACCGATGGCGGCGGCCGCGCCATAATCGATCGGGGAGTTGGCCGTGAACATCAGCATCCACGTGGCGACAACGTCGATGCCCGCGTTCGAACCCAGCAGGAGCGGAGCAGTGAATTGGCCGATGCCGAGGAGAAACGCGACACCGACTCCCTGGATCAGCGAGGGCCGTAGCAGCGGCAGGACGACGGTGAAGAATGCATGGGTCGCCGTCGCACCGCTCGCGTGGGCGGCTTCGATATGGTCGGCGCTCACGTTCTGCACACCGGTGCTCACGAAGAGGTAGACGAAGGCTGTCAACGCAAATCCGGTTATCACCACGATCCACCAGAACGAGTACACATCGACTGGACCGGATTCCAGATCGGACCACCAGGGAAGCTTCCTCATCAGCGTGTTGAGGAATCCGGGACGCGGCGACAACAGGAAGCCCCAGCCGAGCACAACGGCCACCATCGGCATCACAATCGGCAGCAGCGGCAGAACGCGCATCCACTGGAGCCGCGACGGTAGTCGGGTCACTGCCCAGGCGAGGCTGGTCCCGAGGACCGTGGCGATCAGGGTTGAGGCACCCGACAACACCAGCGTGTCGCGGATCACGCCGAACACACCGTCGGTTCCGAACGCCACGGAGTAGCCACGCCCACCGTCCTCGAACGCGCGCTGCTGCAGCTGGATCAGCGGCCAGACGACGAAGTAGGCGAGCACCGCCACGAATGCTGCCAGGAGCACCGACCCACGGAAGGGACGCGACCTCCACCTTCTGACGCGCGGACCGAGCGGAACCGGGGTCACGTCGGCTGTGCGTGCGGAGTCGACAAGGACCGGAGCGTCTACCGTCATGCGAGCGCACCCTCTCTGACCGGTGACGAGATCCACGCGCCATCGGAGTCGTAGAGCCGTGCCGCCTCCGGGACGAAACGCCCGGCGACGGCGTCCCCGACCTCGAGATCGCGCTGCCAACTGCCGGCGTCGCCCGCGGGGATCTGCGCATGCAATCGATGTCCGTGGACGTCGGCCATCACGTCGAGGTGGCTGCCCCCGTAGGTCACGTCGACCACAGTCGCCGGGAAGCTGCTGACCTCGTCGGCGACCGTGCCTGGCGGCGCGAGGTCGATGTCGTTCGGACGCAACCGCACCCGTGCCTCGGCAGCGTGCCCGCACAGAAGCGGGCGCCCGGTGAGCGGGAGGCCGAACACTGTCTCCGCATCGCCGTCGCGTCGCACGTCGAATACATTGGTCAGGCCGATGAAGTCCGCGACGTATTCCGTTCGCGGCCGCTCGTAGACTTCCTGCGGCGTCCCGATCTGGTCAATGGCACCCGCCCGCATGATCGCCATCCGGCTGGCCAATGCGAATGCCTCGCCTTGGTCGTGGGTGACGAAGACGCCGGTGAAACCCAAGGAACGGTGCAGCTCATGAAGCTGCGACCGGACCGAATCCCGAAGCCGGGTATCCAGATTCGACAGCGGCTCGTCGAACAGCACCAGGTCCGGACGCGCGACGAGCCCGCGTGCGAGTGCGACGCGCTGCTGCTGACCGCCTGACAGCTGCGCCGGATAGCGGTCCAACAGATTCACGCACTCGACCAGGCGAGCCGCTTCGTCGACCCACCCCTCGGCGATCTTCGATTTCAGCCTGCGGTGACGAAGTGGGTACTCGATGTTCCTGCGCACCGTCATGTGCGGCCACAGGGCATACGACTGGAACACCACACCGATGCTGCGCCGCTCAGGAGGTGTGTTCACCCCGGACGCGGACTCGAAGACCGGGGTGTCGTCGAATCGGATGGCGCCCTGATCGGGAGTTTCGAGGCCCGCGACGCATCGCAGCGTCGTGGTTTTCCCACAACCGCTCGGCCCGAGCAGGACCAGTAGTTCGCCGTCCTCGACTCGGAGGTCCAGGTCGTCGATCACGGTGACGCGCCTACGCGCTTTGAAGCTCTTACTCAGGTTCGAGATGGTCAGCGACGTCATGGATTTCGCCCTTCGGTGATGATGTCGGTGGTCGGTGACTCAGCGCCGTCAGAACATCAGCGACTTGAAGCGCGCTCGGAAGTCGGTGACCTCTTGCTGTTCCGGGTATCCGTCAGTGAGCGTGACGTCCTTGAACGTGGCTGCCGCACTGTCGACGTCGGTCCGCGGCGTGCCGTACTTCGGAGTGGTGAACGCGGTCTGCCCGTCGCGTGACAGGACGTAGTCCATGAACAGTTGTCCCGCATTGGGGTTGGGCGCAGTCGCCAGGACGCCGCCGAACGATCGGACGCCCCAGGCGTCGTTCGTTATCGCGTAGTCGACGGGTGCACCTGCCGCCTTCTCGTCGACCATCGGCTGTGTGTATGGACTGATCGCGATCTCGCCGGATGCGATCGCCTGCATCATGGTCGCGGTCGACGGGTAGATGCGCGGCTTCTGCGCGGCAAGTTTCTCGAGGAATCCTGCGCCCTGGGCCTTCGCCATGTGTGTGTAGAACTGCACGATCGATGGCGACGTGTCCGGGTCAGGCAACCCGATCTTGCCACCTGCCAGATCCGGCGAGAGGAGATCCGCCGCCGAATTCGGCGCGGACTTCACCAGGTCGGTGTTCCATGAGAGCGCGGACACGAATGCGTGTGTCGCCGCCCATGTTCCGTCGGGCGCGTTCTTCGACGCCTCGTACGCGTCCTCGTGTACCGACGGGCCCTCGATCGTCATCACGGCGTCGGGATGCGAGTCGACCCATGTCCGATCCGAGGTGATGAAGACGTCGGCGATGCCCCGCTTGATGTTGAGCTCGGTCTCGACCTTGGGCAGCAGTTCACTGTCGATACCTCGTACCAAGGTGACGTCGATCCCGTACTTGTCCTTGAATCCCTCGACCAGCGCTTCCGAAGGTGCGGTGCCGGCGGAGGTGTACAGCGTGAGCGACCCCTCGTCCTTCGCCGCCTGCACGATGCCGTCCCAATCACTCGCCAGGGCGGTCGGCTCGCTGCCGCCACATCCAGCGAGAACGATGGCCATCGTTGCGGCGGCGATTCCACCGGTAATGCTTCGCAGCAGTTTCACGATTTCAGCTCCTCGGAGGTTCGACGAAGACTTCGTCGGCAGATGTGACTCGAGCCACTGCGTCGACCCTAAAGATCATGACGAAATTCCACAAGACTTTCGCCAAATTTCCTCATGACGATTATGTTCGAGGTATCGGGCAACCACAGGAGGACAATGTGCGCATCGGGATCTCGGCCTACGGACTCGCCGCCGGCGACGTGATCGCGCTTGCTCGCGATGCCGACGCCGCCGGCTTCGACTCGCTCTGGATCGGTGAGCACGTCCTCGCGCCATACGCGTATCGGACCTCACATCCGCAGGCAGGCGCGGGTTTTCAGCAGCACACGACAGCACATGCGGATGCCTCTGTGCACCTTGTCGATCCGGTGCCGACGCTGGCCGCAGCGGGTGCAGTGACCGACCGCATCACGCTGGCGACGGGAGTCTATGTGGCGCCGCTCCGGCACCCGCTGCAGATCGCCCGCTCGGTGTGCACGGTGCAGGAGATCTGCAGCGGCCGTTTGATTCTCGGGGTCGGTGCGGGCTGGCTCACCGAAGAGTTCGCCGCTCTTGACGCACCGTTCGCCGCGAGGTTCCGACGGTTGGAAGCCGGTGTCGGCATCATTCGTGACGCACTCGCCGGAGGGTGGGTTGCACGCTCGGACGGGGAGTATGTGTTCGACGCCGTACAGATCACCGACACCGCGACTCCGGTACCGCTCGTCCTCGGCGGCAACACCGAAACGGCGATACGCCGGTCGATTCGTCGAGGCGACGGCTGGTTCAGCAGCGGCACACCGACTCTCGACGAAGCAGTCGGCCTCCGCGCAAAGATCAGCGGAGAGATCGACGAGCAGCTTCGCACAGATCCGTTCCGAACCTGGTTCCGGATGCCGGGGGCAGACCCCGCCGAACTCCGGCGATGGGCCGACGAGGGATTCGATGACATCGTGGTCTGGGCCGACAGCGTCTGGCCCGTCGACGACCCGCACCGACGCGACATCATCGCCGAGAACGCGGCGAGGATGGGCATCGGTTGATGCCGACGGTGTCAGTGGCCGGCCATGTCCACCTGATCCGGGTCGATCTTGATGTCGAGCAGGACAGGGCGATCCCGCTTCGGCAGTTCGGCGAGGGCAGCGTCGAGTTCGGCCATCGACCGCACCGTGTAGCCGCGTCCGCCGAGTGACTCTGCCACCGGGGCGAAGTCGGGCCAGTCGAACGTCGACCGCGCCGGATCCATGTCCTTGCGACGGAACTGGATGTGTTCGGCGCCGTACGCCCCGTCGTTGAACACCGCGACGACGAGGTCGAGACCATGGCGCACAGCGGTGTTGAACTCGGCGAGGCCGCCGAGCATGAACCCACCGTCGCCGGTCACCAGCAGCGTCGGGCGTCGCGCACCGACTGCGGCACCGATCGCGTTGCCCATGCCGAGGCCGATCGACCCGAAGTTGACGGTGTGCACGTAATCCCGTGGCCGCTCGACGTGGAACAACGCGAAGGCATTGAAGATGAACCGGCCACCGTCGTAAACCAGTGCGCGATCACGCGGGAACGCCTTTTCGATCGCGATCATCGCGGAGCGTAAGTCGACGGTGCCGTCGCCGCTACGGTCGACGAAGGCGTCGTCGCGGTGCTCTGCCAGGCGCGCCGCCAACTCTGCCGACGCGAAACCGCTCGCGGGGGCATCGATGGCGTCGAGCATCTCGATGAGCTCGGCTGCGACGACCGCGGCGTCGCCGAGCACGACGGCATCGACAGTCTGGTTGCGCTGCAGCGCATCCCGGTCCACGTCGATCTGGACCACACGCCGACCGTCGAGAACGCTGCCTTCCATCGTCGTCCACTTGTTCAGTCCGGCGCCGAACGCGATGACGGTGTCCGCATCGCCGATCACGTCGAGGGCCACCTTGTGCGAGATGGTGCCGACGATCCCGATGTTGTGCGGGTCATCCCGATACGAGTCACGTCCGCGCAACGTGGTTCCGAGCGGAGCACCGATCCGGTGTGCGAAACGAGCGACCGCTGCTCGTGCGGCCTCGGACATCACGCCTTGCCCGGACAGGACCAGCGGGCGGCGGGCGGCCGCGATCACCGCGACTGCCTCCTCGAGCGCGTCCACAGCCGGACGTACTGCTTGCACCGGCGCCCAACGCGAGGCGGCAGGCTCGAATTCGACTTGTTCCCACTGGAACTCGATGGGCACATTGAGCACGATGGGGCGACGTTCGTTCAGTGCGCGCCGCACCGCGACAGCCACATCTTCGACGACCGTCTCGACCGCACGCACCTGCTCGAAGCCCGCGCCGGTCGGCATCACGACGTCACGCTGGGAGATGTTCTGGAAGTTGTCCCGGTCGAGTACCGCGGTGTCACCCGCAACCAGCAGCAGTGGAGTGCGGTCCTTGACGCCTTCCACCAGTCCCGTCACGGTGTTCGTGAGCGCTGGCCCGTGAGTCACGCACGCGACGCCGAGGCCGCCGGTCACCCGGGCATAGCCGTTCGCCGCGGTGACCGCTCCGGCCTCGTTGGACGTCGAGATGAACTCGGTGTCGTCCAGCGCGGCAAAACTGTCCATCATGTAGATGTTCGCGTCGCCCATCACGCCGAAGATCGTGGTGATGTCCTCGGAGCGCAGAGCTCTGGCGATGGTCTCGAAAAAGAACATCGTGAAGGTTCCTTCTATTCGGGTTCAGACGGTGCAGGAGCGGATCAGATCCACTCCACGTCGCCGTCGAGGAGAGTGCCCAGCTGCGCCCGGTTCAGAGCGAGAACGCGCGTCAGGTGCTGGTTCATCAGTGCTGATGCCTTGTCGGTGTCTCCTTCGGAGATCACTCGAGCGAGCTTGAGGTGGTCGTCGACGAGTTCTTGATGAATCAGCGTGACGTCGCCGATCATCGCGAGGTGGTGGGCGACGATCTGGCCGTATGACCGGAACGTCACCTGGAAGACACGGTTGCCGGCGAGTGCGGCGACCGATCCGTGGAAGCCCTCGTGACCGGACATGTAGACGTCGAGGTCGTCGTGGACGATCTCGTCGACCTGCCCGTCGATGTACGGCGCCATCGCTGCTTTGCGCGCTTCGTCGTCAGGGTTGGCCGCGGCCAGGCCGGCCAGCGTGGTCTCGGCGAATACCCACGCATCGAACAACTCGTCGTACGTCGCGCCGGCCAGGTGAAGGTACAGCGCCTCCATCCGGCCCAGGTTGGCCGAATCGACCGTGCCGACGATCGGCCCACCGCCGGGTCCGCGGCGGATCGAGATCATGCCCTGGACCTCGAGGAGCCGAAGACCCTCCCGGAGGGACTCGCGACTGACCGTATAGTGCCGGAGCATCTCGGCCTCGGACGGCAGGCTGTCTCCCGTCTGCAGCCCTTCGGACCGGATCGTCCGCACGACTGCGCGTGCGACGACCTCGGCAGCCTTCAGTGGGCGCAGGACCGATCCACCCCCCGCGATCGAGATCGCGGTCTGACCGACGGGTGTGTCTCCCGCTGTCGCGTTTGCTTCGGTCATGTGGATCCCATCCCCTACTGTCGCTTCCCTCCGGTGTCTCCGTCGAGAGGTGTATTCCTACCGATGATCTATCACATCGGGTCGCACTGTGGCATGGTCCGACATACCCGCTCGGCTCGCTGATCACAGCGGTGCTGTCAGATCGGTCAATCCCCGCGCATCCACCTCCCGTCTGTCCACGATCGCGGCCCGCGCCTGCACCATTGCACGCGGGAACCCGACCGATAGATGCGCGGTCACCCGATTCGACTCGTCGACCCACACCGCACCCCATCGGTCCGTCGTCGGGTGGTCGCGGACAACGAGTCGGTCGTCGCGACCGTGCTGGCCGACGTATTGAATCTTGCGCCCGAACTGGTCGGACCAGAAGTACGGGACGTCGTCGGTGCTGTTTCCGGACCGCATGATGGACGCAGCAGCCGCGGTCGCCCCGTTCGTCGCCTCGTCCCAATGTCCGGTGTGCACACGCTGCGACAGGCGGTCGCTCCAGCGGCTCGCGATGTCGCCGACCGCGTAGATCGCCGGGTCGTTGGTCCGACGGCCCGAGTCGACACACACTCCGTGCCCATCGACGTCGAGACCGGCGTCGGCGAGCCAGCACAGGTCCGCGCGGGCACCGACTCCGACCACGACCGCGTCGGCCGCCAAGACCGCGCCGTCGGTGAGCAGTACACCGGATTCACCGACCTCGGCAACTCCCGTGCGGGTACGGAGGTCGACACCCTCCCACATCGCGGCCAGACGCTCTGCCACTGCGGCGCCGAACGGGCCCGCGTGTGGCCCGTCACCCGCTTCGACACAGGTCACCGAGCAATCGAGACCGATTGCCGCGGTGGCGACCTCGGCGCCGATCCACCCCGCGCCGACGATCACGATGCGCGCTCCCGGCCGCAACCTCGACCGCAGCTTTTCGGCATCCTCGCGGGTTCGAAGAGTCAACTGTTCGCCGTCGCCCGGGAGTCTCACCGCTGTCGATCCCGTGGCGAGAATCAGGGTGTCGTAGCCGAGGTCGCCGTCAGTGGTGGCGAGCTTCTTCGCGCCTCGATCGAGTCCCGTCGCCCGCACGCCCCGAAGGACGCGAGTGTCGAGGTCGTCGAAGTCGAGTCCGAGACCGGGATCGACCGAGTCGGTGAGACATCCCTTGCTCAGGGGCGGCCGATCGTACGGGTCATGCTCTTCTGCGCTGACCAGCGTGATCGCGCCGGTGAACCCTTCCGACCGCAGCGCGGCACACGTGCGACTTCCACCGATGCCGCCGCCCACGACGACCACCCGATGATCGGCGCCGGGCGTCATCGCGACACCCCGTGCGCGGACAGAATCCGATCGGACAGTTCCGCAGACGAGCCGAGCAGGTTGTCGTTGCTGCGTGCCTTGCGGAACAGGATGTGAGCCGGATGCTCCCAACTGAAGCCGATACCGCCGTGCACCTGGACGTTCTCACCGCTCGCGAAGACCGCGGCGCGCGTCGCCGCCAGCATCGCCATCGCCGCCGCCTCGGGCAGGTCCGCCGGACTCGCCACCGCTGCCCACACGGCATGCTCGACCATCGAGCGCGCGAGGTCGGTCTCGGTGGCGACGTCGGCGATCAGATGCTTGAGCGCTTGGAACGAACCGATGATGCGGCGGAACTGCTCACGCACGCCGGCGTACTCGACGGCGTCGGCGAGAGCCTGTTCGGCGACGCCGAGCTGTTCGGCGGCCACCGCGACGAGGGCCAGGTCGCGTAGACGGGCGGCCAGATCATCGGGATCGCTTACCACGATCCGCCGGGCCGGAGCGTCGACGAAGGTGATGGTCGCGAGGTCGCGGACGAGGTCGAGGGTCTCGTGACGATGAACTGCTGCCGTCGCTGTCTCGATCGCGAACCACGCGGCCCCGTCCCCCGTATCTGCCTGAGCGATCACGAGATCGGCGTGGCCGCCCTCGATCACGAGTCGCGCCTCTCCCGAGACGGCGTCTGCGGCGGCGGTGAGTCCGGTACCGGCCCAGACGGTGCCGATCGTCTCGCCCGCGATCAACGCGGGAAGGAGCTCGGCGTGGGCCGAGGCGTCGCCGGATGCCGCGATGGCGTCCACGGCGAGGACCGCGCCCAGGACAGGGACCGCGGCGGTGCTGCGCCCGACCTGCTCCATGAGCACCGCGATCTCCGCCCAGGTCGCGCCGGCCCCGCCGAGTTCCTCGGGTACGGCCAATCCCAGCACGCCGATCTCCCCGATCAGGCGACCCCAGAGGGCGCTGTCGATCTGGCCGGCCGCGGCTGCGTCCGCCCGGGCGACGACCACGCTGCGCGGTGTCGCGCGTTCGGCGACGCCGGCGAGGACCGCAGCCAGGTCGGCCCGGTCGGCGACGGCCTCCACGTCGTCGAGGATCATGATCAGCTCACCTCGACAGGTTCGGGCGCGACGGTGGCGAGGACATCGGCGAACTTGGTGTCGGCCGCTTCCTGGAGTCGCGGGACGTGGATCGACGGGAACAGGTCCGGTGCGGGCTCGACGTCCTTGAGCAGTTGTTTGGCAACCGACTGCTTGTGGATCTCGGTGGCGCCGTCGGCGATCGCCATGTGGAAGCCTTCGAGGACGTATTTCCCGAACGGCAGCTCGGTGGAGATGCCGAGCGAGCCATGGAGTTGGACGGCACGCCCCGCCACGTCCTGCAACACCTTCGGCATCGCGACCTTGACGCCCGCGATGTCCTTGATGACCTGCTTGTAGTCGTTGACCTGGTCGATCTTCCACGCGGTACGCAGCACGAGGAGACGGAACTGTTCGAGCTGGATCCACGAGTCGGCGATCATCTCCTGGACCAGCTGCAACTCGCCGAGCGAACGGCCGCGGGTCTCGCGGGAGACGGCGCGTTCGAGCATGGCGTCCAACGAGCGACGGACCAGTGCGACGGTCCGCATCGCGTGATGGATGCGTCCGCCGCCGAGGCGGACCTGGGCGACCGTGAAACCGTCACCCTCGCCACCGAGAAGATTCGCGGCGGGCACACGGACATCGTTGTATCGGACGTAGGCGTGGGTGCCCTCGTGGCCGGCGTGGCCGGTGACACCGACGTTGCGGATGATCTCGATGCCCGGGGTATCCGCCGGCACGACGAACATCGATGCCCTGCGATGGCGATCGGCGTCTGGATCGGTGACCGCCATGACGATCAGGAACGAGGCGAAGCGCGCGTTCGACGAGAACCACTTCTCGCCGGTGATCACGTACTCGTCCCCGTCGCGAACGGCACGGCAGCGAAACGACGTGGGGTCGGACCCGCCGGTGGGCTCGGTCATCGAGAAACACGACGCGATCTGCCCGTCGAGCAGGGGCTCGAGGTACTTCTCCTTCAGTTCCGCCGAACCGTAGTGTGCCAGGATCTCTGCGTTGCCGGAGTCGGGCGCCTGGGTTCCGAATATCACCGGGCCGCTGAGGGTGGTGCCGATCAGCTCGTTGAGCAACGCCAGTTTGAGTTGGCCGTATCCCTTGCCGCCGAGCTCGGGCCCGAGGTGGCACGCCCACAGGCCCTTCTCTCGGACCTTTTCCTGCAGCGGTTTGACGATGGCGTTGCGCACCGGATCGTTCATGTCGAGCGGGTGATCGTACATGCGGTCGGCGGGCTCGACCTCGTCGCGCACGAAGCGCTCCACCCAGTCCAGCTGTTCCTGGTACTCGGGGTCGGTTTCGAAGTCCCATGCCATGGGGAGCTCCTTCAGTCAGGGAAGTTCGGTGTCAGCGAAGTTCGGGGTCAACAAGGTTCGGGATCAGCGTTAGGTGGCCGGGATGAGTTCCCAGTTCGGGATGGTTGTCGATTCGTCGAGCTCGATGAACACGGTGCGGACGGGTGCGCCGACCCACAGGTCGGGACGTCCCGCGATGTGTCCGAGGAAGCGGACCACCGGCTCGCCCGGCCGGGGTTCGACGTCCACGAGGATCGAGGCGTACGGCACCGGATAGTGCGGATTGATCTGATGCTCGACGATGGTCCACGTGTGGACGGTGCCGATCTGCGGCACATCGGACCAGCCGAGGTCGTCGCCGTGGCACGAGCGACAGCGCGGCCTCGGCGGATGCTGTTGGTGATCGCATGTGCGACAGGTCTGAACCACCAGGCGACCATCGGTCGCTGCAGCGAAGAAGCCGCCGGTCTCCGGGTCGTCGAGCACCGGACGGAGTCCGATGCCGGCGCCGAGCCCGGTGCTCACGACGGCAGCACGCGGGGCGCTCACGCGGCCACCAGGAGCAGAGCGCTCGCGCCGGGCGGCGGAGCGGACGTGACGAGCGAGACCTTCGCGTCGGGCACCTGCGATGTGGATGTGCCACGGATCTGGCGGACACCTTCCACGATGTGGTTCATCCCGTGGATGTATGACTCGGACAACTGTCCTCCTGCCGTGTTGATCGGGATGGCACCGCCGAGGTCGAGGGCACCGCTCTCGACGAACCCCGCCACGTCGTCGCGGCTGCAGAAGCCGAAGTCGGCGAGCTGTAGATAGACCGTCACCGTGAAGCAGTCGTAGAGCTGGGCCACGTCGACGTCGGCCGGCGTGAGACCCGACCGCTCATAGAGCCGTTCGGCGACGCGTTTGGACGTCAGGTGCTCGAGGCTCTCCCCGAGCAGCACCGGGTACATCTGGCCGGGCCCCACGCGCAGGCCCGTCGCCTGCGCGACCGAGTTGATGAGGGCCGGCGGCTGCTGCAGATCCTTGGCGCGTTCGGTCGTGGTGACCACCAGCGCCGCGCCGCCGTCGGTTTCCAGGCAGAAGTCGAACAGGCGCAGTGGATCGGAGATCATCCGCGAGGAGTAATAGTCGTCCAACGTCAGCTTGCGGTCGTACATCTGTGCTGCCGGGTTGTCGTTGGCGCGACGGCGACACACCATGGCGATCTCGGCGAGCGCTTCGTGGGTGAGCCCGTGCTCGGACATGTGCCGTCGGGCGAGCATGCCGAAGAACTGGCCGGGTGAGGTCATCCCATAAGGCGCGAACAATTCGAGGTAGCTCGACGCGCCGCCGACCCCACCCTCGACACTGACGCCTTTGCCGAGACGGCGCCCGGACCGGCCGTTGAGCGCGCGGTAGACCAGCACCGTGGTGGCCTGACCGGACATGATGGCGGCGACGGCCTGCCCCACCATCGCGCACGGACCGGAGCCGCCGGGGCCGTTCTGGCCCCAATAGGCGATGTCGTCGGCGCCGATCGCGTCGGCGAGTGCTACCTGGGAGGCCTCGTCGTAGTCGCTGCGGATCAGGCCGTCGATGTCCCCCGGCCGCAAGCCGGCGTCGGCGATTGCCTCGAGGGACGCCTCCGCGGCGAGCGAAGTGACGCTGACGCCGGACTTCTTCGAGTACTCGGTGGTACCGATGCCGACGACCGCGCAGGTGTCGGGCTGCCAGGTGTTCACGACATCGCTCCGATCTCGGTGGTTGCCTGACTCTCGGCGAGCACCGCGTCGGTGTCGGCGCCGAGCCTCGGCGGGGACTGGGGTGCGCCGGTGCCGTAGGAGAACGCGAACGGCGCACCCGGGAACTTGACGGTCTCGCCGTCGATCGCGACGTCGACGAAGTAACCCCGCGCCTGCAGGTGCGGGTCGTCGAGGAGGTCTTCTGGCGCGGACACCGGACCGAGCGGCAGACCGCGTCGCTGTGCCTCGTCGTAGACCGTTGCGGAGTCCTGCATCAGGAAGAACGACTCCATCAGCGTCTGGATGTACGGAAAGTTCTCTTGCCGGTGAGACAGCTCCAGGTACTCGTCGTCGGCGAGGTCGAGCGCCAGACCCAGCGAATCGAGCCAGTCGACCAGGATGCGCCACGTCTTGTTGTCGCTGAGGATCAGCGCGAAGTACACCTGGACGCCGTCGGCGCACTCGAACAGGGCGGGCGAGGTGGGGCTCGGCTGCGCGTGGCGACAGGTCTGACGTTCGATCAGCACCCGTGGGTAGAACCAGTACGGGTTGGCCAGCTCGCCGCTGACAGCGATTGCCTCGTGCATCGACACGTCCACGATCTGCCCGAGGCCGGACGCCTGTCGTTCCAGCAACGCCAGCAGCAGACCGGTGTGACCGAAGCTCGCCGCGGTCTGCATCGCCTGATTGCCGCCCGGGCGGATCGGCGGAATCGAGTGGTCGTCGTAGCCGCAGCTCATCAGGATGCCGCCGGTGGCGAGCGCGACGAGGTCGCTCGAGCGTCGGTTGGCCCACGGCCCGGTGAGCCCGAACGGCGACACCGACACCACGATCAGGTGCGGGTAGCGGTCGGTGAGCGCGTGCAGGTCGACGTCGGCCGCGGCCAGATCGGCGGGGGTGCCGGAAGTGATGAGCACATCGGCGTACGCGATGAGCTGTTCCCGCTCGGCCCGCCCGCTGTCGGTCGTCGTGTCGACGACGACGCTGCGCTTGCTGGTGTTGTACGTCCAGAAGGTGAGGCTGTGGTCGAGGTCGCCGTCGTGTCCGTCGACCCACGGTCCGACATGTCGGCTCTTCGCACCGCAGGCGGGTTCCACCTTGATCACGTCGGCGCCCTGGTCTGCGAGCAGTTTGCCGACGATCTCGCCTTGGGGCTCCTCGGCGAGCTCCACCACGCGCAGTCCGCTGTAGGTGAGGGTGTCCACTGGTCCTTGCCACATGTCAGATCACTCCGTCGCTCTCGAGTTCGGCGATCTCGTCGCCGTCCAGACCCAGGATGTCGCCGAACACGTAACGGTTGTCCTCGCCGAGCAGCGGTGCCGACCGCCATGTGTCCGGGCGGGTACGGGAGAAGGAGATCGGGGTCCCCTCGAAGCGCGCCTGTCCGATCACCGGGTGGTCGAGTTCGAAGAAGGTGCCACGATCGGCGATCTGCGGGTCCCATTCGTTGAGGTCTTCGGCGTTCTGCACCGCGCCGGCCGCGACACCCGCGGCCTGGAGCAGTTCCATCGCTTCGCGGTCGCTGCGTTGTCGGGTCCACGCCGCGACGTGCGCATCGAGCGCATCCTGGTGGTCGTGACGGTCGTGCTGCGTCGCGAACCGCGGGTCGTCGGTCCACGCGGGCCGTCCGATGGCGGCGACGAACCGCCCCCAGTCGGCGTCGTCGAACACTGCGATCGCGACCCACCGATCCTCACCAGCACTCGGGTACACGCCGTGCGGGGCGGCCGCCGGATCGTCGAGGCGATTGCCACGCGGGAACGTCGGACGACGCGTGACGGAGCCGTTCGCGGTCACGTCGAGCATGTCGGCACCGATCATCGAGATGCCGACCTCGACGGCGGACACATCGACCTCGGCACCCAGCCCGGTCGCGCGGCGACGCAGGATCGCCATCATCAGCGCCGCCGAGTTGTAGTACGCCGCTTGGTTGTCCATGTACGACAGCCCCCAGCCCGACGGTTCGACACCGGGCAGTCCGCTGATGAACGAGAGCCCGCTGACGGCCTGCACGATCGGTCCGTACGACTTGTAGTGAGCGTGCGGTCCGGTGTGCCCGAAGCCACTCATCCGGCCGTAGATCACCTCCGGCGACAGTTCACGCAACCGCTCGTAGGTGAGGCCCCACCGCTCCATCACGCCGGGCGCGAAGTTTTCCGTGACCACAGTGCTCTCCGAGATCAACTGATCGACGAGACTGCGGCCGCGGTCGGTCTTCATGTCGACGGTGATACCGAGCTTGTTGCGGCTGTAGTTGTTGTGCAGCCCGCCCCGGTTCGGGTCGGCGTCGGACCGTTCCTCGCCGTAGTTGCGGACTTCGCCCTTGTAGATCGGAAGGAGGCGCGGCCGGTCGATGCGTCGCCGGTTCTCGATCTTGATGACCTCGGCGCCGAAGTCCGCCAGCATCCTCGTGGCGACCGAACCGACTCCCATCCAACAGAAGTCGGCGACGCGCACGCCCGCAAGCGGTCCGGTGCGCGGCACCGGGCGACGTTCGGCGGACACGGCTTTCTCAGTGGTGGTGCTCATCTGGACATACTCACTTTCCCCGAGGGTCATCGGGTTCACGAAGTCGCGGTCCGACCACCGTCGACCGGCAGGATCGTCCCGGTAGTGAAACTAGACAGGGAAGACGCGAAATAGAGTGCGGCGCCGACGATCTCGTTTGGCTCACCGGCTCGGCGCATCGGGAAACCCTGGGCGTTGGCGCGCCATTCGTCGGTGTACCATACGTCGGCCAATTCAGTCAGGAACGGACCAGCCATGATCGTGTTGCAGCGCAGTCGCGGTCCGTACTCCTGCGCCAATCCCTTGGTCAGCGTGTTGAGTCCGGCTTTGGCCGCCGCGTAGATCAGGTCGGTGGTCTTCGGACGAACCGACGCGATCGAGCTGATGTTGATGATCGAACCGCCGTCGGCCATCTTCGGCGCGGCCAGTGTGGCCATCCGGAACGGTCCCTTCAGATTCACTTCGAGGGTCTTGTCGAACAGCTTCTCCGACGCGCTCTCGAGTGAATCGTAGGTCGGTGCGATACCCGCGTTGTTGACCAGGACGTCGAGTCGACCGAACTCGGCGATCGCGGTGTCCACCAGGGCGGCACAGCCGTCCCAGTCGCCGACATGGCCGGCTATCCCGACGGCCCGGACGCCACTGGCTTCGGTGACGGCCGCGGCCGCATCGTCAACGCCTGCCTGTTTGCGGCTCGCGATGATGACGTGCGCGCCGGCCATGGCGTAGGCATGCGACATCTCGAGGCCGAGACCACGACTGCCGCCGGTCACCAGGACGACGCGACCGGACAGATCGATGGAGACGCTCATGTCGTGGAATCCGTTCGGGAGGGTTTGGGGGCACGTGGTTCCGCCGGCAGCCCGAGGTGGCGTTCGGCGATGATCGAGCGCTGGATCTGGTCGGTTCCGCCGGCGATCCGGTAGCCGGGTGCGCCGAGCAGGTGGGCGTTCCAGGAGAAGGTTCCGGGCTCACCGGTGTCGGCGATCAACTTCTCTACGAGCATGGTGCGCGCCAGATCCGAGACGATCCCCAGTCGGGTGACCCACTGGAGTTTGCGCATCGATCCGGTCGCGCCCGGCGCCTCGCCGGCGTCGCGGGCACGCTTGTCGCGGCGCAGCGCGACCTCGGCGCCGACCTCACGCAGGCGGACGTCGGCCAGTTGGGCTCGGACGTCGCGGTGCTGCAATGAGTCTGTGCGCGTGGCGAGTTCGAGGAGCTGGTCGAATGATCCGCCGACACCCTTCTTGTTCGACGCGTTGGCCCGTTCGAAACCGAGGGTGGCCCGAGTGACGGCCCAGCCGTCACCGACCTCGCCGAGCCGGTAACTGTCAGGGATCCGAACGTCGTTGAGGAACACCTCATTGAAGCTGGTGCCGCCGGACATCTGGCGGATGGGTCGGACGTCAACGCCCTCGGCGTTCATCGGGATCACGAATGTTGTCAGGCCTCGACTGCCCGTCGACCCGGGCTCGGTCCGCACGATGGCCTGGCCCCAGTCGGCGAACTGGGCGCCCGAGGTCCACACCTTCTGGCCCGAGATGACCCAGTCCCCTCCTTCGCGGGTGGCGCGGGTGGAGACGTTCGCGAGATCGGAGCCGGCAGCGGGTTCGGAGAACAACTGGCAGGCCAGCAGTGACCCGTCCAGCAGGCCCGGCAGCAGCATCGACCGGACGTGCTCGGATGCGTAGAGGCGGATCGTGGGGGCGATCAGGTTGACCGTCACCGAGATCAGCTCGTGTCTGGGCAGCGGCACCAACTCCGCTTCCGCCTGTTTGAAGGCGTCCTCGAATTCTGTGGGCAGACCGGCCCCGTACAGATCCGACGGCCAGGACAGCGCCGCGAAACCGCCGTCGAACTTGGTGCGCTGCCACGCACGCAGCTCGTCGATCAGGGCGCACTCGACGTCATGGGACAGGTTGTGGAACACCGACACGTCGTGTGCGTCACGTGCGGCGATCGAGGTCGCAGGAGCGTTCGCGGCCAACCACATCCGGGCCGACGATGTGTGGTCGGAAAGGTCTGGGTGTCTGGTGGCGGCCGCCGTCATGACTCGATCTCCATCGAGATCGCGCGTTCGGGGCAGGCATCGACCGCGGTCTGCGCATCGTGCAGACGTGGCGAGTCACCGGGCACCGTTTCGGTGAGCAGAACCGAAAAGCCCTCATCGTCCATGTCGAAGATCTCGGGTGCGAGGGTGTAGCACCGTCCGTGGCCGCTGCAGCGCTTGGTGTCGATGCTGATACGCCGGGTCGCGGTGTCGTTGGTGCTCACACCGACCACCCCAGCTCCAGGCGCTCGAGACCGACCTGCGGGCCCGCCTCGACAAGGCCCTCGGTGTTGGTGACCGTGTAGTTGGGGATGCGCTTGTGCCACTCCTCCAGAGCGATCGCCAACTCCTTGCGTGCCAGGTGGGCGCCGACGCAACGGTGCGGACCACCCGCGAACGAGTAGTGGGTCGTGACCTGACGGTCGAGCTGGATCTCGGTCGGGTTGTCGAACTCGGCCTCGTCGCGCGACGCCGACGGATTGGCGACCATCACCATGTCGCCCTTCTTCATCGGGCAACCATGGAAATCGGTGTCCTCGGTGACCTTTCGGGCCGTCATGACGATGTTGTGGGCACGCAGGAACTCCTCGACGGCGTTCGGGATGATCTCCGGTTCACGGACGATCCACTCCCGGTCGCTCGGATGGTTGGCCAGCCAATAGAACATGTAACTGAGCTGACTCTTCACCGTGTCCAGGCCGGCCAACAGGATCACCTCGGCCATGTTGGTGAACGCCTCGTCGGTGATCGGCTCGCCGCCGATCACGGTGTCGGCCAGGATCGAGAAGAAGTCGTCCTCGGGATTCGCCTGCGGGTTCTCGCGACGGTCCTTCAACACCTCCGAGAAGTAGCTCCGGATCGCGACCTGCGCGTCGTGCTGGCTGACGGCCTTGTCGCCGAAATGACCGAGGCCGTCGAAAGTCGCCTCGACCCACGCCATGAACATGTCGGTGTGCTCCATCGGCAGACCGACGATGCGCAAGAACACCTGTGTCGGAAACACTTTCGCGAACTGCTCGATGAAGTCGACCTTGCCGTCAGCGGCGAACTTCTCGATGGTATCGATGCAGTCCTGCCGGATCCGATCCTCGTTCTGCTTCACGAAACGCGGCGAGAACGCGATGTTGAGCATCCGGCGATACTCACTGTGCAACGGCGGATCAACCATCGTCGGAATCCAATGCCAGTCCGGGTTCGGGATCGACGGGATGGTGGCGTGGCTGCTGAAGATCTCCGGCGTCTGATACGCCTCGCGGACCAGATCGGAGGTGAGCAGCATCCAGAAGCCGGGGCCGTAGGACGAGTACGCGGTCGGCCCCTGGTGGCGCAGCTCGTCGAATTTGGAGAAGTAGCTCAACGCGGGCTGGGGCGTCGTGTAATCGAAGTTCACAACCGGGCACCCGGCTGCCTTGGCACGCTCGAGCCGCGCGGCGGCATCGGCCAGGTCGGCTTCGGTGAGCTCGGGAGTCGAATGAGCAGCCATGCGGTATTTCCTCGAATCTGGGTAGTGGTGAATGCTCAGTGCTGAATGCTCAGCGGTGAATACTCAGTGGTGAATTCTCAGTGGCGGACAGCCGCGGGGACGTCGACACCGGCGGATGGGACCGAGGTGATGGGCAGAAAGCTGGCGACCTTGATCGTGTGGACCATGCGGGTGATGACCCAGCCGCACTCCCGGCGTGCGAGTTCGAGCGTGTAGTCCGCCGCCATCATCAGGAACTCGGTGTCGTCGCCCCGGATCTGCTGGTGCGAGACCAGGTAGGCGAGTGCGGTCGCGGAGTCCCCGTCCACGTCGATGCCGTACGGCGACACCATGTGGTGCTGCCACGCGACGTGTGAGGTGTTGGCCTCGACATACTCGGCGACGGCCTTCGCGCCGTGCACGGTGGTACGACCGTTGTGGTACTCGACCACTACGTCATCGGCGAAGATCGCGGTCAGGCGAGTCCAGTCCCGAGCGTCGACCAGGGTCGCGTAATCGGTGATCGCCCGACGGATCTCCATGTCGTCAAGGACTCGCGCCAGGCGGTCGTTGCACTCCTGTGTCGTAGACATCCGCTCTCCTCTGTGTGTGCTACAAGCCACATTAATTCCTCATGATAATTAATGCAAGTATCCGATCAGTAACGGCGCGACCAGACCGACTTACGACGGGTGTACTCCTCCAGCGCAGGCGAACCCAGGCTGCGGCCATAGCCCGAGTGCTTCGCACCGCCGAACGACACCGCGGCATCGAGCACCTGGTAGCAGTTGATCCACACCGTTCCGGCGTCCAGCGCATCGGCGGCACGATCGGCACGCGCGATGTCGCGCGTGAAGACGCCGGCGGCCAAACCGAACTCGGTGTCGTTGGCGATCCGATACGCCTGCTGCTCGGTGTCGAACGGCATCACCGACATGACCGGGCCGAAGATCTCCTCGCGCGCCACGCGCATCGACATGTCGACATCGGCGAAGATCACCGGCGCCTGATAGTTGCCGCCCGACTCGGGCGCGTCTCCGAGGAGCTTCACCGTGGCGCCCTCTGCCCGTCCGATGTCGACGTAGCCGCGGACCTTCTCGAGTTGCTGCGGGGAGATCAACGGGCCGAGGTCGGCCGCATCGTCGAAGGCGTGACCGACGGTGAGATCCTTCGACGCCTCCACCGCACGCTCGAGGAACTCGTCGTAGATGTCGCGATGGACCAGGGTGCGCGATCCTGCGGTGCAGACCTGGCCGGAGTTGTTCCACACCGACCCGGTCGCGGCCCTTGCCGCCAGGTCGAGGTCGGCGTCGGGGAAGACGATGACCGGCGACTTTCCGCCGAGCTCGATATTCACCTTCTTGAACGTCTGCGCGGCCGCAGCAGCGAGCGCCCGACCGGTACCGACCGACCCGGTGAACGACAATCGGTTGACCCCGGGATGGGCGACCAGCGCGCTCCCGACCACACCGTCGCCGTGGACCACGTTCAGCACGCCCGGCGGAATCCCGGCCTCGAGGGCGAGCAGCCCCATGTAGGTCGCGGTCAGCGGGGTGTGCTCGGCAGGTTTGAGCACGACCGAGTTGCCCGCCGCCAGCGCGGGTGCCACCTGATTGAAGAAGGCCGCCGGACCGTTCCACGGCTTGATGACACCCATGACACCGATCGGCTCGATTCGTTCCTGGACTGTGTAGTCGGGGCCGACCGGCGGCATGTGACCGGCGATCTTGGTGGGCCAGCCCGCGTAGTAACGCAGCGCGTTGATCGAGGCCTGCGACACGAACGACGCGTACTTGCGCAGGATGCCGGCGTCGAGTCCGTCGAGGTCACCGGTCACCTCCCGATGCTCCTCAAGCAGGTCGGCGAGCCGATGCAGCCGCGACTCCTTCTCGCGCGGGGTCAGCAGACGCCAGCGGCCGTCGTCGAATGCGTCACGTGCACTGCACACCGCGTCGTCGAGATCATCGGCATCACCGGAGGTGACCACGCCGATCTGCCGCCCCGTCGACGGATTCATGATCTGACGCTCACCCCCGGCCCGAGACTTTCGGCGCTCGCCCTCGATCACATGGGGAACCGTTCCGGCATCGAGGAATGCGGCAGCTCGGGCATCGACATCGGTGCCATCGACCACGGATCGGACATGGCTGTTCTCGGTCATCACAGGTGAACCTCCTCGGGAGCCGACAGTCACGTCGACCTTGGACTTGCGATGCAACACACACTATCGTATTTCTCATGATGTTTACATCGATCCGCATTGTGCGGATCGATTCCCTGGTGAGGAGCTGATTGATGCACGCCGTGACCGTCCGCGAGTTCGGAGGACCCGAGGTCCTTCAGATCACCGAATTGCCCGACCCGGTTCCCGCACCCGGCGAGGTCCTCTTACAGGTGGCGGCGACCGCCGTCAACAAGGGCGACACCCACCAGCGCATCGGGAACTACCCGCCACCACCAGGGATCACCGACGTGATGGGACTCGAATGCAGCGGCACCGTCGTCGCCGTCGGCGCCGATGTGACCAGGTGGAATGCAGGTGACGCGGTCTGTGCGCTCGTCGCGGGGGGTGGCTACGCCAGCCAGGCGGTGGTGCCACAGGAGCAGGTGATGCCGGTCCCCACCGGCGTCGACTTGATCTCTGCGGCAGCACTTCCCGAGGCCGCGGCCACCGTGTGGTCGAACGTGTTCATGGAGGCCGGCCTCTCATCGGGCGAGACCCTCCTCGTCCATGGCGGTGCGGGTGGCATCGGTTCGTTCGCGATAGGCCTCGCGGTCGCACGTGGACACCGCGTCATCGCGACCGCAGGCAGCCCGGACAAGGTCACGACCTGCCTGCAGCTGGGTGCGGAGGTGGCGATCAATTACCGCGACGAGGACTTCGTCGGTGCGGTGAAGGAGGCCACCGGCGGCCGAGGTGTCGACGTCATCCTCGACAACATGGGCGGCTCGTACTTGGACCGCAACCTCAAAGCGCTGGCCACCGGTGGACGCCTCGCGATCATCGGCATGCAGGGCGGCACCAAGGGTGAGCTGAACATCGGTCGTCTCCTCGTCAAGCGGGCCCGCGTCATCGCAACCTCGCTCCGCCCTCGCCCGATCGCCGAGAAGGGGCAGATCTGCGCACAGCTCGTCGACGAGGTGTGGCCCCTATATGAATCCGGCGCCATCAAGCCCGTCATCGACTGCGTCATGCCGTTGTCGGACGCCGCGCGCGCCCACGAGCGGATCGAGGCGAGCAGCCACACCGGCAAGATCGTTCTGACGATGTAGCCGCGTGGACGGACGGGCCGCCGCGACCGCCGTCAGGTCATGTCCCGACGGCGATCACGGCCGCCCGGGTCCATCGTGAACGGGGTCGGCACCGTCCATGATCCACGTCAACGCGTCCTCTGGACCGCGTGCTCCGATGACATGCGACGGACCGAAACCTGTTTCGCACGAGGGAATTTCCCGCTTCCACTCGTAGACGCACACTCGGGTGGCTATTCGCCACTCCTTGGATCGACATTCGAAACGGTCGATGTACCGAAGCCCCAGCAACACATCGACGGGGTCCTCGACTGCTGGCCGAGAACGGTGATAGGCAAGCAGATACGACTCGACGCGAGCGGCCGCCCGCGAGTCCGACACCTCTATCTGCACGTTCGTCAGATAGTGCATGGTGCGCTCGAAATCTCTCAGCTGACGTTCGACCCACGGGATGTAGGCCTCCACCGACCCGCGGAACGCCCCGTGCCGGTCCTCGGCCCCCGGCCAGTAGCACGATCGCATGGCCGCCATGTCGAATCTGTCGACGGCTCGCGTGTACCTCACCAACACTCGCTCGATGCGGCGCTCGATCAGCATCAGCTCAAATTCGGCGTCCATCACGAACCCACTCCGTTCGTGGCCGTGCCCGTTCCCGTCACCACACGAGCTCCGCTGCCATGCCGTCGGCGCGCACCAGATGCTCCCGTGAGAGCTCGTGCACCGAGCCGACACCCATCAGGTGGGCCGTGCGGCGCAGCTCGGCGTCGAGCACCGCAAGGATCTCGGCAACGCCGTCGGCGCCACCGACGGAAAGCCCGTAGAGCCACGGCCGGCCGATCAGCACCGCCCGCGCCCCGAGCGCCATCGCCACGGCGACGTCGAGGCCCGAACGGATTCCACCGTCGACGAGGACGTCGATCTGCTTGCCGACACGGTCGACGACGTCGACCAGCGCCCGCGCCGTCGGCAGCGTCCCGGCGAGCTGCCGGCCACCGTGATTCGAGACGATCACCCCATCGGCGCCGATGTCCACGGCACGGGCCGCGTCGTCGGGTTCCAGAACCCCCTTGACCACCAACGGGCCGCCCCACCGGCGACGCATCCACGCCAGGTCGTCCCACGACAGGTCGGGACGCATGGCGATCGCATGACGTCGGACCGAGTCGGCGATGCGCCCGCGTTCGCCCGGTACGGCCAGGTTCGCCAGACTGAACCGGCGGTGTCGAGCCGCGTCGAGCAGCCAGCGCGGGTGTCCCGCGTATCGAACTGCCACACCAGGCGACAGCCATGGTTGCGAGCTCATACCAAACCTCCTCTCCCCGAGTCGGTTCCCGACGACCGGCACGTCTACCGTCACGACGAGCCGGCCGAATCCGGCGGCGCGTGCACGGTCGATCAGCGATCCGGTGAGCTGTCTATCTCCCCACGGATAGAGCTGGAACCATCCGCCCGGAGCCGCAGCTGCACCTACGTCCTCCAGGGAATGCGTGGAGCCGGTGCTGAGCACGGCCCGAGTCGAGTATCGCGCAACGGCGTCCGCGGCAGCGAGGTCCCCACTACCCCCGACCGCGCCTGCCAGCCCGACCGGACCGAGCAGAACGGGAAGCCCGAGATGGTCACCGACGACGGTCGTCTCGGTGCCGACGTCGCGAACCCCGGCGAGAACCCGCTGCCGGACCTGCCACCGGCGCCACGCGTCCGCATTGGCTGCGGTGGTCCGCCCGTCATCGGCACCGTTCTCGACGTACGCCCACACCGGACGCGGTAGACGACGCCGCGCGGCGGCACGGAAGTCGGCCACGTCGAGCCGCGCTTCTCTGTTCCGCGGCGTCACGGAAAATGGCCCAATCTGCATGTCCTCGACTCCTTTTCGACTATCAATACCTTCGCATAATTTATCCTGATGAATTGCGTTTCGGGTGATAGTCTCCGACCATGACCGATCAGAATTCCTCTCCCGTGACGTACTCGGTTCGCGAACAGATCGCGTATGTGACACTCAACCGACCCGAGTACTCGAACGCACAGAACTCCGCGATGACCTACGCCATCGACGATGCCCTCACACGTGCCGTCAACGACGACGACGTCAAGGTGGTCGTGCTGGCCGGCACGGGTAAGCACTTCTGCGCCGGTCACGACATCGGCACGCCCGGCCGCGACGTGGACCAGAGTTTCGAACGACGCGCGATCATCCACTGGGACCACGTCGGCCGCGACGGCGTCGACGCGCGGTTTGCCCGCGAATCGGAGGTGTACCTGGGCATGTGCCGCCGGTGGCGCGAGATCCCGAAGCCGATGATCGCGAAGGTCCACGGTGCGTGTATCGCCGGCGGTCTGATGCTGGCGTGGGTGTGTGATTTCATCGTCGCCTCCGACGACGCGTTCTTCTCCGACCCGGTCGTCACGATGGGGATCCCGGGCGTCGAGTACTTCGCTCACCCGTGGGTGATGAGCCCCCGCGTGGCCAAAGAGTTCCTCTTCACCGGCGACCGATTCGACGCCCGCCGCGCACTGGACGCGGGGATCGTGAATCAGGTTGTCTCACAAGATCATCTGGATGACCGGGTCGACGACATCGCCATGCGGATCGCGAAGATGCCGGCATTCGGTCTCGCGCTGACCAAGAAGGCCGTCAATCAGGCCGAAGATCTGCAAGGCTTCCGGTCCGGCCTCGACTCGGTGTTCGGTCTGCACCACATGGGCCATTCCCACAATGCCGAGGTCGCGGGCGACTCACTGGGCGGGATGGATGCCCGCGGCATGAAGGGCTGAGACCATCTGTTACACATGGAAACCGGCTCCGGCGACGGTGTCGCCGGAGCCGGGGTAAAAGGGGTGGTCACTCCTGCCAGCGCAGGAGGCGACGCTCTACGTACTGGAAGACCGCGTTGACGAAGACCGCGATGATCACCAACTCGATGATGATCGCGAAGACCGTGTTGATCTGATAGCCCGACGAGAACAGGACGATGTCCTGACCGATGCCGTTGGTGGCCGCGATCATCTCCGAAGCGATGACACCCAGCAGCGAGTATGTGAACGTCAGGCGCAGGCCGGCGAACATCGTCGGCACCGCCGAAGGCAATACCACCTTCCAGACCAGAGCCGAGCGCTTCAGGCCCACGACGCGAGCCATGGTCATCAGGTCCGAGTCAACCGACTGGACTGCCGAGCGCGCGTTCTCCGCGAGGATGAAGAACACGATGGTCACAGCGAGGAAGACTTTCGCATTCATCGTCAGACCGAACCAGGCGATGAACATCGGCGCCAGCGCGATACGCGGGATGCTGTTCAGTGGGACGAGGAACGGACCGAAGATGTCGTTCGCCCAGTGACTCAAGCCCAACACGAACCCGCACACGGTGCCGAGGATCGAACCGATGACGAACGCGAGCGCGACCGCCTGGAATGTGGCGGTCAGCGACGCCAAGCCATCCGCCGACGGAACGTATTCGAAGAACGCCGTCCACACTTCGCTCGGTCGCCCGAACAGCAACGGGTCGATCAGTTCCGTGCGTGACGCCCATTCCCAGATGCCCAAGAACGCCACGACGACGGCCACCTGGATCGCGGCTACCGCCAAGCGGTGCTTGACCTTCGAGGGGGGCTTGGCCGGCGCGTCGGTCTGGCTCGAAGCTGCCGACGAAGCGTTGGCCACCCTCTCGTCTGCGACGGTCATCGCCCTGTCACCTCCTCCTCGGACGCGATGGCACCTTCCAGGCTGTCGAACAGCGACTGGGTGATCTCGCGAAACTCTTCGGTGTATCGGACCTCACCGAGATGATCAGCGCGTGGCCGGGGTAGGTCGACGATGATGTCCTTGGCGATCCGCCCCGGGCGCGGCAGCATGATCACCACCCGGTCGGCGAGCAGGACCGCCTCGTCGAGGTCGTGAGTGACGAAGATGACGGTCTTGCGGGAGTCGCCACCGCCTTCCCAGATGCGGAGGAACTCACCTTCCAGGGTGAGCTTGGTACGCGCATCCAGGGCGGCGAAGGGTTCGCCATCAAGAGGATCGACGGGTCGGATGCCAGCGTGCGGGCCAGCGCCACTCGCTGACGCATACCCTGGGAGAGCTGGTTGCGGTACTGGGTGTGCTTGTCGCGCAGACCGACGAGGTCGAGCATCTCATCGGCGCGTTCGCGCCGACGCTGTCGATCCCAGCCCCGAACCTCGAGCGGCAGCTCCACGCTGCGACGAGCGCTTCGCCACGGCAGCAAAGCATCCCGAGCGAACTTGTATCCGATGTCCAGGTTGGGCAGGCGTGGCGGTTTACCACTGACCTCCACCGTCCCGGCGGTGGGCTTCACCAGCCCTGCGATCATGTTCATCAAAGTCGTCTTGCCGCACCCACTGGCCCCGACGAGCGCCACGAACTGCCCATCCGGAATCTCCAGGTTCACATTGTCAAGTGCCACTACGCTCGACGCCGCACCGGTGTCGTTCTTCGCCTGCTTTGGCAGATCGAACACCTGACGAATGTTCGTGAAACTCACTTTGGGTTCGGCGACAGTGTTGCCCGCTTGTGTGGCCGCGCTCATAGCGGACCCGTCCTTTCGTACATTGCCGATCGCCGTGGTCATGACTGGCGCCCGACAGTGTTGACGATCGCCGTCGCATCAAGCGCCGGTTGCGGCTTGACGATGCCCAGCTTCTCGTACTCGTCAAAGGTCTTCTGGATGGTGTCGGTCGACAGGTCGGCAGAGTAGCCCTTCTTGTATGTCTGCAGCACGGCCTCGGCGACATTCTCATCGCGGATCCCGCTGTCTTTCATCGAGATCTGCAAAACCTCGTCATGATTCGCCGGGTCGTTGATGTAGTCGAGTGCCGCCGCGGTCCCATCGCAGAACGCCTTCGCTGTCTCGGGGTGCTCCGCCAGCCAAGCCTTCGGTCCGACCCAGGGGCTGCCGTACAGCTGCCCGTAGAGGTCGCTGCTGTCAGGCATGTACACCAACTCCTTGGCGATGCCCGTCTCGACGAGCATCTGCGTGCCGGACGGGCTCGACTGCGCCACATCGACACTGCCGTTCTGCAGCGATGCCTGAGTGACCGAGTTACTGCCGCCGATGTTAACCCAGGTCATATTCGACGCCCCGCCCTTCGTGAGAGCCGCGTCGAGCATGACCTGGAAGCCGCTGCCGACCGGGGTTTGTGCGCCGACCTTGAGGCCACTGAGCGCTTTGAACACCTCGTCCGCGGTGGCGCCGTCGTGTACCGAGGGAAGCTTGGTGTCGGCAGGCGCCACGATGGAGGACTGCGTGACGTCGAGGCCACCGCAGAACGCCTGGACCTGGCTACCCGCCTGAATGCCCTGCCCGAGGGTCGAGGTGCTCATCAGCCCGGCCTGTGACTTGGTGGCCTCGAGTGCCTGAATACCCTGCAGATTGTTCGGTTGGGAGATGATGTTGATCTTCACCCCCTCGTTGGCGAAGAACCCCTTCTCCTGGGCGACGATCACCGGAAGTCGATAGGCAACGCTCGGGTACATCATCACCTGCATGCTCCCCGCGTCGGCGGAGCTGCCGCCGCTGCCGCAGGCTGCGATACCCGCGGCGAGGGCCGCGGCGAGGGCCGCGGCGCCGATCAGCGCCGTCAATTTTTTCGGGCTCATGGTTTTCCTTCCGGGGTGGCTTTAGGTCGCGAAACTATGGCGACGGTCACAGGTGAGTGAGTATCATGAGGAATAGGTTGTCAACCCTGGATCACATCGATTTCGTATCGAGATGGGCATCACAATCGCGGGCCGCGTGGCCGAATGAGACGACCCGCCGACCGGGACCGATGAGTGACGCTTGACACAGGCAGCTATTTATCATCATGATTTACCGTCTGCCGGGTTCGGCCCGGGTCGCCTCCTACCTGTCACAAGAGCGTGACACCGACAAATGAAAGGTCTGCAATGCGATCAGTCCTGCTCACGGGCCCGATGCGGTTCCGCGAAACCGACCTTGCGACCGAGCCTGTGCCCGGCCCAGGCGAAGCGACCGTCCGAGTCCTCGCCGGCGGCATCTGCGGCAGCGACGGACCATTCGTGCGCGGAGTCCCGGCACGATTCGGCGGTGACGCCCATCCCGACGGCATCGCACCCGCCGGGTCGCCGATGCACGAGATCGCAGGCCGAATCGTCGACCCCGGCACCTCCGAGTTCCGGCCGGGAGACCACGTCGTCGGCTGGGCGACAGGCTTCGACGGCATGGCCGAAATCGTGACCACCGACGCCGACTCACTCGCCGTCCACTCGGACCGATGGTCGCCGGCCGAAGCAGTACTACTGCAACCCCTCGCATGCGTGCTCTACGCCGTCGAACGCCTCGGCGACGTTGCCGGACGACGCTGCACGGTCCTCGGCCTCGGCCCCATCGGCCTGCTCTTCGCGCACGTACTGAACATGTCAGGAGCGCACGTCGACGGCGTCGATCTCGTCGACCGCGCCGAGGTCGCATCCGCCGCGGGACTCCGGTCGGTGACCCGTTCACACAGCGCGGCCTGGGCCGCATGCATCGAGGACGCCGACCGTCCAGGAGTCATCGTCGAAGCCATCGGACATCAGACCGCGACGCTCAACCACGCGATCGACGCCGTCGCACCGCAAGGGACCGTGTTCTACTTCGGCGTCCCCGACGAAGACCACTACGCCATCGACATGGAACGGATGGTCCGCAAGGATCTCACCCTGATGGCCGGCGGCACGCGAGACCGCCGACGAACTCTGGGAGCCGCCGACGAGTACCTGAAACGCCATCCTGATCTGATCCCGACCATGCTCACACATGCGTTCCCGGTCAGCCGGGTCGCCGAAGCGTTTGAAGCGGCGATGACCCCGTCGACCGGCCGTCACAAGGTCGTCATCACCATGGCCGAGTGGTCATCCGAGTCGTGACGGCACCGGCAATCGGCATGCGCACACCCCGTTCCCCCCGACTACGCGCCGCGGTGTGGCCGCAACCGGGTCCGGTTCCGGCCGAGTGACCGTTGACACAGCCGCGTCTAATTCTCATAATGAATTAGTGATAACCAGTCCGGGCCGTCCGCCCTACGAAGGCTTTGCAGGACAAGCACATCGGACATTCGGGGCATCGATACCGTCCTGGCCGACACGGCCCACGCCACCCGAGGGCGCGCCGAATGTCATCGTCATGTTGGCCGACGACGTCGGTTTCTCGGACCTCGGCTGTTACGGATCCGAGATCGAGACACCGGCGCTGGATGCGATCGCCCAGGATGGATTGCGGTACGCCAACTTCCACGTGACGTCGCTCTGCTCCCCCACTCGCGCCGCCTTGTTGACCGGGCGCAACCAACACGCGGTCGGGGTCGGCATGGTCAGCAACAACGACCCCGGCTTCCCCGGCTACGCGGGCGAGTTGCCGGAGAATCAGCCGACTATCGCGGAAGTCTTCCGCCACAACGGCTATTCCACGATGATGGTCGGCAAATGGCACCTGAGCAAGGACTCGGAGATGCACGATGCGGCGTCGAAGCACTCATGGCCGTTGCAGCGTGGGTTCGACCAGTACTACGGATTCCTCGAAGCCATGACGAACTTCCACCACCCGCACCGCCTGTACGAGGGCAACTCTGCGGTCGACACCGACTCGTACCCCGAGGACTACTACCTGACCACCGACCTGACCGATCGCGCCCTGTCCATGATCCGGGCCACCAAGTCGGCCAACCCGGCGAAACCGTTCTTCATGTACTTCGCCCACGGCGCATGCCATGCCCCCCTGCAGGCGCCGCGCGAGGACATCCTGCGCCACCGCGGTAAGTACGACAAGGGCTGGGACGCCATCCGCGATGAGCGTCTCGCGAGACAGGTCGAGCTCGGCCTCGTGCCTCCCGGAACGCGACTGCCGCCGCGAAACTCGGAGGAACACCTCGATGTCGCGGAATGGGACTCACTGCCCGAAGATCAACGGCGAGTGATGGCTCGATACATGGAGGTCTACGCCGCCATGGTCGAGTCCATCGACACCAGCGCCGCTCGTCTGCGCACCCTGTTGGAGGAGCTCGGTGAGTGGGACAACACCGTGTTCCTGTTCTTGAGCGACAACGGCGCGTCGAGAGAGGGGCTGAGCCACGGGTCCAACTTCTACCAGAGGCTGAGCTCGCCGACGACGTCGTCATCAGAGGTCACCGAGCAGGACTTCCAGATGTACTCCGATGACGAGATCGGCGGACCGCAGAGCTGGGCACACTACCCGCGCGGATGGGCGATGGCGTGCAACACACCTTTTCGCTTGTACAAGATCACCACTTATCGCGGCGGCCATACGGTTCCGATGATCCTGCGGTATCCGGAGAAGGTGGCCCCGGTCGGCTCGGTGATCTCGCGCCAGTACGTGCATGTGACCGACATCCTGCCGACTCTGACCGAGCTCATCGGACTCGATTCGCCCGCAGAGCGATCCGGTGAGGCGGCAAACCCGGTCGACGGTACCAGCTTCGCCGCGATGCTCGCCGATCCCGGCGCACTGTCGAACCACTCCGAGCAGTACTACGAGTGCAACGGCAACCGCGGCTATTACAAGGACGGCTGGGAAGCCGTGACGATGCGAGAATCACTGCAGCCGTCGGCGTCGCTGCCGAACCGAACGGATCTCGTGCCGCTCTCCGCAGAGCCATGGGCGCTGTTTCACGTCGACGAGGACCTCAACCAACTCCACGACGTGGCTGCCGACAATCCCGGTCTGCTCGAAGAACTCAAACGCGCATGGGACGAGGCCGCGTGGGCCAACCAGGTCTTCCCGATCAACGAAGGCGCCGGCGGTAATCACCTCCGCCGTCCACCCGGTGACGCCGTCCTCGAACAACCCCTGGACATCCTCTCGGGAACACCGACGCTCGAGCGCTACCGGTCGCTACGGCTCATCGCCGGGCGCCCTTTTCGCATCATCGTCGAGGCCGAGGTCGAAGCGACATCGTCCGGGGTGCTGGTCGCACATGGTGGCCAGGAGTCCGGCTACGTGCTGTACCTCGAGGACGGCCGAATCCACCTCGTGCAGAACTTCTTCGGAGACATGACCGAGCTCACCGCGGCAACACCCACCGGCAGCGTGGAGTTCGTCGTCGATGTCGGTCTCCCCGATACAACGACGTGGTCGGTGACACTATCGGCGAACGGCGACGCGGTCGCGTCCGGCATCATGCCCGCATTACGTGGCATGACCCCGTTCCAGGGCATCGACGTCGGCGCCGACCGACGCTCGCCGGTGTCCTGGTCCATCTACTCCCGACACCGAGCCTTCCCGTTCGATGGCACCTTGCGCAAGGTCCGCTACGAGCCCGGCGTCCGCTCCCGCGCAGCCCTCGAGACGCTCATCGAAGAGGCGATCGCCGTCGGTGCCGCACTCGAGTGACCCCGCGCACGGTAGCCGTCACGTAGCTTTCGTCAATCCCCACCAAGCGATCGGACCGGCTACCGCCCCAACGATTTCCGGGCCCGCCGGCCCGGCATGCAGATAGGAGCTTTCCATGACCACCATCCCCCGTCCGGATGCCCACGCGCCCGACGCCGTCGCGATCGTCACCGGAGGTGGCTCGGGCATGGGTGCGGCGACGGCCCGACTCCTCGCACGCAACGGCGCTCGCGTCCTGGTCGCCGATCTCGACGCCGAGCACGGATCGGCGGTGGTCGACGAGATCCTCGCCGATGGCGGTGCGGCCACGTTCATGCGTGTCGACGTGTCGAACGAGGCGGACGTGGCCGGCATGGTCACCACGGCGGTCGAGAAGTGGGGGCGCCTCGACTGGGCGGTGAACAATGCTGCACTGCCACCCGACTCGGCGCCGATCGTCGACCTCGACATCGCGACGTTCGACCGCATCATCGCAGTCAACCTGCGCGCGGTCGCCCTGTGTCTCAAGCACGAGCTGCGGCAGATGGTGACGCAGCAATCGGGTTCGATCGTCAACCTCGGTTCGGTGAGTTCGGTCAAGGCTCGAGCACACAATCCGGCTTACGTCGCGAGCAAACACGGCGTCGTGGGGCTGACGAAAGCGGCGGCGCTCGAGCACGGTCGAGACCAGATCCGGGTGAATGCGGTCCTTCCCGGCGGCATCGACACCCCGATGATCCGTGCCGCACGCGCGGCCTCGGGCGTCACCCCGCCGGACGAGTTCGGGCTGAGCCTGTTCGGCCGTCTGGGCACCCCGGAAGAGATCGCCGAGGCATGCCTGTGGCTCTGCTCGGACCGATCGTCGTACGTGACCGGACACAGCTTGGCCGTCGACGCAGGCTTCCTGGCCCGCTGACCAGGTGTTTCAAACGCAGATATCAACTCGATGGTATTTGCTCATGATAAATAGAGTATTGTGTGCTGGAGCACACAAGAGCAACGGATAGTGAGGGTTTTCATGAAGCTGCAGAAGCGAACAGCCGGACATCGCGGCAGCGTCGGCTCGGCGGCCGAGTTCGACGTCCCGACCGAAGTCGACGTCGTCGTGGTGGGCTCGGGTGCATCCGGCATGGCGGCTGCCCTCAGTGCCGCCGCGAAGGGCGCCAGTGTCCTGGTCCTCGAGTCCGAACACCTCGTCGGCGGGACCTCCGCGATCTCCGGCGGCGCCATCTGGGTCCCGAACCACGGCTACTCATACGGGGCACTCGGGGCCGCCGACTCTCCCGAGGAGGCGCGGATCTACCTGATGGGCGAGGGCCGCGACGACTCCCTCGACCCGGACGTCATCGACGCGTTCCTCGACTCCTCTCCGAAGGTCGCCCGCTTCGTGGAAGACCGAACCGGGCTGCGCTGGATTCCCGTGGCGTGGCCGGACTACACGTCCGACATCCGGGGCGCGTCGAACTTCCGCTCGCTGTTCCCCGCACCCTTCTCGCCCGACGGCCTGGGCGAGGACGCCGCACTCGTGCGCCCTCCCAAGAAGTCCGGCATGGCACGCAACCCATTGCCGTTGTGGCTGATGAACGGCATCCAGAGCGTGTGGCTCGGCGGCTACGCCCTGATCGGAGCGCTCCTCGAGGGCGCGCTCGACGTGGGGGTTCAGGTTCGTACCGAGACCCGTGTCACCCGACTGTTGCAGAACGGCGGCGCCGTCACCGGTGTCGAGGTCGAGACCCCAGAGGGCACCGTCACCGTCTCGGCAGCACGCGGTGTCATCCTGGCCTCCGGAGGTTTCGAGGGTTCCGCCGACCTGACCTCCAAGCATCTCGGCGGCCAGTTCCCGGTCCAGGTGAGCGTCAAGGGTCACCGAGGCGACGCAGTCCAGATGGCCGCCGACGTGGGCGCCGACCTCGTCGGAATGGATCAGGCGTGGTGGATGCCGGGTATCCAGGTGCCGGGTGAAGAACTCGACGGCACTCCGATCAGTCGTCTCGTCCAGGGTGAGCGCGCACTGCCGCACACCATCATGGTCAACCGCAACGGTGAGCGTTTCGGCAACGAAGCCGCGTCCTACAACGATCTCGGCGCTGTGATGCGCGCGGCCGACCCCGAGACCGGCGAGATGATCAATGAGACCGCGTGGATGATCTTCGACGAGTACTACCACCAGCGGTATGCGTTCCTCAGCACTCCGCCGGGCGGTCAGTATCCGTCGATCGTCGAGAGCGCGCCCACGCTGGAAGCGCTGGCACGCAAGTGCGGCATCGACCCGGCCGGCCTCACCAAGACGGTCCGCGACTACAACCCCGAGGCCGCCAAAGGTCGTGACCCCTGGTTCGGCCGCGGCACCACGACGTTCGAACGCTTCTTCGGCGACCACAACCCGTTCCTGGGTCGGCTTTCGTGGAACGCCTGGTCGCCGCGCCTCGCCGAGCGCAGCCGGATGGCCCTCGCCAAGCTCATCGGCCCCATCGCCGGCTTCGTGATGGCCTTCTTCTCCAAGTCCCGTCGGGGTGACCTGATGCGCCGCTGCCTGGTCCGGCCGCTCGCCATGATCATGCGTCCCGCGCTGAAGAACCCCGCATCGGGAGCCCTCGGTCCGGTCGACCAGCCGCCCTACTATGCGGTGAAGATCGAGGCGAGCGCGATCGGCACCCTCGGCGGTCCGCGCACCGATGCCAAAGGCCGCGTGCTCGATCTCGAAGGTGGCGCGATCACCGGTCTGTATGCAGCCGGAAATGTCGGTGGTGCAACCACTCTCGGATTCTACGGAGGCGCAGGCGGCACGATCGTCCTCGGAGTCGTGTTCGGGTATCTTGCCGGAGAAGACGCGGCCACCCGGTCGGTCTGACACTCGACGACAGGGAGACGAACTGTGTCCACCGATTCCGTATTGACGATCGTGGACCTCAGCGCTCCCGGGGCGCCGCCGAACGATCTCGACTCGTTTGGCGGCGTCACCGTCGCGGTCAATCCGGGTGTCTCGATCCCGGTAGGGTCCGTCGCCGACGCGTGGGAACAACGCGCATCGTTCACAATCGGCGAGGCCGCAGGCGACGACCACCGTGTGGTCCGCGTCGATTCGGTCGACGAGGCGCTCGACCAGATCCGCGAGACGGTGTCGGCGAACCCCACCGCCGCCCAGATCTGCGACGACGTGCTGCGCGCCAACGTCCCCGGTACCGGTACACGACAGGGACTCACCACCGAGTCGCTCGCCTATTCCACGCTGCAGGCCGGTCCGGAATTCGCGCGATGGCTCGCGGGCAAAGGTCGCTGCGCTCGCCACGAGCAGGACGATGCCGTGCTGCTCGAGCGCGACGACGACACCATGCGGATCACCTTCAATCGGCCCGACCGGCACAACGCGTTCAGCAACGTGCTGCGCGCGGGCCTCATCGACGGACTGCACGCAGCGCTCGCCGATGCCTCGATCACCTCGGTCGTGTTCACCGGCAATGGTCGATCATTCTGCAGCGGAGGAGATCTCGTCGAGTTCGGACTCCTGTCCGATCCAGCCGACGCGCATCTGGCTCGGACCCGGTACAGCCCGGCACTGCTGCTCGACGCAGTTCGGGAACGACTCGGGTCTCGGTTCCGCGCCGAGATCCATGGCGCCGTGCTCGGCAGCGGCCTGGAGATGGCCGCGTACTGCGGGTCCGTCGTCGCCCGCCCTGACGCCGTGTTCGCGCTGCCCGAGCTGGGCCTGGGCCTCATCCCCGGCGCGGGTGGTACGGTGAGCATTCCACGACGCGTCGGACGTTGGCGCACTGCGTATCTCGCGATGTCCGGACGGCGGATCGACGCGGATACCGCACTGGCATGGGGATTGGTCGACAGCATCGTCGACGCCTCGTGACCAGGACATCTATTCATCTTCTTGGACGGGCAATCGAATGACTTCTGGGTCCGATCACCTCTGCACCGGACTCCGCGCTGCCGGACTCGAGGTCCGAGCCGACGTCGGCGCCCGGGCGATGTACTCGTCGGATGCATCCCTCTATCGCGTTCCACCGAGGGCCGTGGTGCGCCCACGTGGCGTGGACGACGTCTTTGCCGCGTTATCCGTCGGGCGCGAGTACGGCGTGCCCATCACCGCGCGCGGTGCCGGCACGTCGGTTGCGGGCAACGCCGTCGGACCCGGGATCGTCCTCGACTTCTCCCGGCACCTCAATCGGGTCATCTCATTTGATCCGATCTCACGGACTGCGGTCGTCGAGGCCGGGGCGGTGCAGGCCACCCTCCAGAAGGCGGTCGCCGCAAGCGGTCTGCGCTTCGGTCCGGACCCGTCGACGCATGCCCGCTGCACGATCGGCGGGATGATCGGCAACAACGCGTGCGGCTCCCGCTCCCTCGCCTACGGACGAACATCCGACAACATCGCGGGGCTCGAAATGGTCACCGCGAACGGCGACCGGCTGGTGACCGGGTACGACGTGTCGGGAGCGTTCACTCGTGGCGCCGAGGCTCTGCTGGCCGCGGTTCGCACCGCGATGTCGCCGCATCTGGCGACGGCGCGCACCGAGTTCGATCGGTTCGGCCGTCAGGTGTCCGGCTACGCCGTGCACCACTTGCTCCCTGAGCGCTTCGATCTGACACAGGCTCTCGTCGGATCAGAAGGAACCCTGGGCGTCGTCACGCAGGCAACCGTGAAGTTGGTGACCGACGCGCCGGTGCGAGTGGTCGTCGTCCTCGGTTTCGCGACGATCGTCGATGCCGGGCGGGCCGCCCCGGCCGTCGTCGAGCACCGACCGACAGCGTGCGAAGGACTCGATTCCCGGTTGGTTGACGTCCTTCGCTCCCGACGCGGCGACAGCGCAATCCCCGACCTGCCTACTGGACGGGCATGGCTGTTCGTCGAGCTGGCCGGTGAACACCTCGACGACGTTCGCGCACGCGCCGAGGCGCTGGCCGGGGCCGGGCTCGGCGAATCGGCCATCGTTGTCACCGACCCCGTCGTCGCGGCTGGTCTATGGCGGATCCGCGAAGACGGCGCCGGACTCGCCGGCCGCGCACCCTCCGACAAGCCGGCGTGGCCGGGCTGGGAGGACGCCGCGGTGCCGCCCGCTCAACTCGGCGACTACCTCGCCCGTTTCGACGACCTGGTCGCCGACTACGGGATGACGTCGGCACCCTTCGGCCATTTCGGTGAGGGATGCATGCACGTGCGTCTCGATTTCCCTCTCGACCGCCCCGACGGCACCCGGGTGATGCGCGAATTCCTCACCGACGCAGCGCGCCTCGTCGGCGGATTCGGCGGCTCACTGTCGGGGGAGCACGGTGACGGCCGAGCCCGATCCGAACTCCTGCCCCACATGTTCTCGGCGGACGCGATCGCCTTGTTCGGGGCCGTCAAGCACGCATTCGACCCGTCGAATCTGCTCAACCCCGGTGTGCTCGTCGATCCGGAGTCGATCGACGCCAATGTGCGCCCGGCGGCCCGGTTCCCAGCCCTGGATCTCGCGTTGGCCTACCCGCACGATGGCGGGAGCCTGACGCAGGCCGTTCACCGCTGCACCGGAGTCGGCAAATGCCGGGCAGACAACTCCGGGACCGGCGGCGTCATGTGCCCGTCGTACCAGGCGACTCGCGAGGAGAAGGACTCCACGCGGGGACGGGCCCGGGTTCTGCAGGAGGTGGTTCGCGGCGAGTTGTCGTGGCGCGATCCGTCGGTGCACGACGCGATGGACCTGTGCCTCTCGTGCAAAGGCTGCTCATCCGACTGCCCCACCGGCATCGACATGGCCACGTACAAGTCCGAGGTGCTGCACCAGAAGTATCGGGGCCGTGTGCGGCCCCGCTCCCACTACAGCCTGGGCAAGCTGCCGATGTGGGCGCGCCTCGCCGGGCGACTGCCGCGTCTGACAAATTTACTGGTGTCAGCCCCTGGCATCGCACAGGTCTCGCTGTTGGCATCGGGCGTCGACGCCCGCCGATCGATCCCGCGCTTCGCTCGACGCCCGTTCCGACGCACCTTCCGACCGGTGGCCAGCGACCGGACACCGGTCCTGCTGTTCGCCGATTCGTTTTCGGACGCTTTCGATCCCGAGGTCGCCGAAGCCACGGTCCGGGTGCTTCGCGCAGCGGGCTACGAACCGCAACTCCCCTCATCCCGGGTCTGTTGCGGCCTCACCTGGATCACCACTGGTCAACTCGACTCCGCGCGAAACATCCTGCGCCGGACCGTGGCCGCGCTCACCGACGACGCGTCAGGCGATATCCCGATCGTCGGGGTCGAACCTTCCTGCACTGCCGTGCTACGCAAGGACATCCACGATCTGCTACCCCGACGACAAACGCGCCGCGGCGGTGTCAGCTCGGGTCCGCACACTCGCCGAATTGCTGAGCAACACACAGAGTTGGTCACCACCGGACCTCACCGGTATCGAGGTCATCGCTCAACCACACTGCCACCATCACTCCGTGCTCGGTTGGGAGGCGGATGCACAACTCCTCAAGTCCAGCGGCGCGCGGGTCCACACGGTGGCCGGCTGCTGTGGACTCGCCGGAAACTTCGGTGTCGAACGGGGCCACTACGAGGTGTCGGTCGCCGTGGCCGAGCAGAACCTACTCCCCGCGGTCGACGCCGCTCCGAACGCTGTGGTTCTCGCCGACGGGTTCTCGTGCCGAACGCAGCTCGCCGACCTGCGTCACCGACCGGCTCTGCATCTCGCGCAATTGATCGATTCGGCTTCGGCTCGTCTCGCTGTCGCCGGGGGTGACGCGTCGCCGATTGATTGAGCCTCGTCACGTGTGGTGTCCTGAGGCGCTTCGTGCCGCCGGACCACTACGAGCGAAACATGCTCCTGCACAAGGGCCGTCGGAGGTTCGAGCGTACGCAGTCATATTGCTGGCGCATCGAAATCGGCAGGCAGGTCCTCGGTTTGTGTGCTCAAACGGATCATGCGGGGAAGGCTGCTGGTCTCCTGCGGCGACTGGACCGGACCTGACGCGCACGTTGATACCGAATCAACCCGAGTGGACAGCCTCTCGGGTCGGCCGGCGGTGCAAACCCATGAACATCGCCGCTGACACCGAAACATGCTCTATGCCAACCGATTTTGTCATCAGCTGCTACGCGACGCCGAAGGTGTCCAGATCAGCGTCCGTATCCCCCCGCAGGTCATCGTTTGGGCAGCAACTCGGATTCCGGACCGTCCTCCCGCGCTTCGACCCGACCGGGCGTGTCAGTCACATAGACGGTTGTCAACCATCTACTCGCCGCCGGCCGCTCCGGCGCCGTCGCCATCATCGTTGGTTGAGCCGCCGTCGTCGGGGACGGCGGCGTCGGAGCCTGCAGCGTCGGAACCTGCAGCGTCGGAACCAGCACTATCGGAACCCGAAGCTCCGGAACCGGCATTCTCCGAGCCGGCGTCATCGGAACCACCTGTGTCGCTGCCGACGTCCGGCGTTTCATCCGTCGATGCGCCATCATCCGCGCGGTGCTTGCCGACGTAGGGCGTGGAGTCATCCCCATCGGCGGCCTGCGAGGCCTGCGCCTCGGGCAGTGCATGCCGACCGGTACTGGCCTGTGCGGCAACGTCGATCGCACTCGGCTCGATGGCGGTCGGCGGCGTCGCGACGGCCTGACTGAGGTTCTCCGTGTTGTCGGCGAGGTTCTCGGTGACCTCGGCAACCTTCGTGGAGGCGTCGGCGAGTCGGGCCGAACCCTGATTCACCGCTTCGGTGGCGGCGTCGGCGAGTGCCTGCGAGATCTGCGTGGCCGTCGGCGTCACGTACTCGGTGAACAGTGGGCTGAGCACCTTCTCGAGAGTGCCGATCGGGTCGCTCAGAACGCCCCCGCTGGGGTCCTCGATCTGGGCCAACTGGAACAGCATCTGGGGTGTCAGGGTGATGACGGAGGTGGGTACGTCACCGAGCAGCTGCGAAATGCCGTCCGGGATCGCGGAAGACGTGCCCGACGGTGCCGAACCCACTTGGAATCCAGGGAGTCCGACACCCATGAGCGACGGCCCGCTCATACCGAACCCGCTGGGACCGGCGTTGACCGAGCCCAGTGAATACACCACGGGCACAGTCACATCACCGAGGGTGATCGTGGCGATCGTCCATCCGGAGTTGTACGCGAAGCCATCCGGTCCGAGGTGACCGGACTCCAACAGCGAGGTCTGCTGCGCGCCGAGCCCCAACCCGGGCAGCGACCAGGTCGACGAACGGCTCCCGAGCACTGAGTCCACCGACTGGCCGCTGGTCGTCACGAGGCCGGGGCTGAGTTGCGTCCCGGTGGTGAACAGGTTGTCGGGCAGGCTGACGCCCGCGGCGTAGAGCGGGATGGTGGCGACCTGATCGTCAGCGCCGCCCACCCCGGGTACGACAACCTGGGTCGCGGCGGCCAGCCATCCGGCCTGGCCGCCGAGCGGTCCGCTGTAGACGCCGCCCGCCTCGCGCTGGATGATCGAGAATCCACCCACCTCGATGCCGTCGAGTGCGGACAGCGCGTTGGCGACTCCGGTGTTGGGGTCATAAGTGGTGGTGTAGACCAGGTCGCCGTTGGCGTCGGTTTTCTGTACCCACTTCACGCAGAGGAACCCGCAACTCTTCCACGATCCATTCGCCACCACCAGCGCATCCGGCTCGTTCAGATCCTGACCGAACAGATCCTTGAGCTGCTCCGAGGTGATTCCGTCCATGGTCACGCGATCCTGGTTGACCCACGTGGTGCCGCCGGCGCCCAACCAGCTGAAAGTTCCCGTCCAGTTCGAGGTGGTGCGGCTGCCGGTCCAGAAGCCCAGCGTGTCGTCGATCGACGGGATTCCGGTGAGTTGGCCGGCATGTTGGTCAACTCGGTCATTGCCGACGACCCCGGCGACGTCGGCCGTTGTGTTGCGCAGGGCCGTGTTGACGTTGACGAGATTGAGCTGGACCAGCGCCGATCCCATCTTCGTGTACACCGTCGCCCCGCTGCCGAGGGTGTCGGCCAGCGGGAGTGCGGCAAGGGCCTGCGCCACCTGCGGGCTGATCCCGGACAGCGCGGTCGAGGCACCCGGAACGTGGCTGGTGTCGGGGACGGCGAGCAAGAGTTGGCCGCCCTGGGTGAGCGCCTCGAGGAAGTTGAGCTGCTCGGTGCTGGTCGACGACTCGCTGGTGACCACCGGCACCCAGCCCTCGGGCAAAACCGACCCGGCCGGTGCCAGCATCGCGATCTGGGTACGCCCGAGGTTGTCGGCGATGGCGATCAGATTCTCGACGGTGGTGTAGCTGTTCTGTGAGATCGCCTGCGCCTGGATTGTCTCGGCGCCCGCCGCACCCGTGGCTCCGACGCCGACCGCGATACCGGCGCCCAGGGCCACCACTGCCTTCTGCACACGCCGCGACTTCCGGACCTCGCTACGCTCCTGCGCTCGCCGCGCTTTCCGGTTGCCTGCCAGCATGATGTAGTTCCCTCCCGATCACCGATTGACCCCGCGTCAACACGGCGATTGAAGATATACAGGACGTGCTTAGCGATCGAGAACTTCGGGCGGGCTGATTACCTCATTTGGGGGAACAGGGTTACCGACGAAGAACTATTGCACTTCCCCATGTCGTCGACTCGTTCTATCGACGGCCGAAACGTTCGGCCGCGTGAGCAAAGGACTCGGCCATGAACACAACCTCGATCGACGTCGACCGCATTCCAGTATCCGGCGACTTGGACGCAACCCACACTGCTCATTCCGCGCCGGCCTGGCCGGCAGGTCCGGCGTGACTCGAGTGATTACGCGAGCAGCGTCCACCGCAGCACTGTCCCTCGGCATTCTCCTCGGCGGCACCGCAGTCACCTCGGCCGGCGGCACGCTGCCCGACGGCAACGGCAACACGCTGTGCAAGGGCTTCGGCCATTGCATCATTCTTGAAACCGAATGCGCTGGTATGTACATCGACTACGTCGACCCGCAAGGCACGACCTACGGCAAGTGCTCACCCAAGAAACATAAGGCGATGCCGGGGTTGGTGGCACCCGTCCCACGAACCGCACCAGACGGAGCTTTCCAGGCACCCTCGTAGCAGGTCCCCTCGCGGTCGGCAGGGCCTGCAGCCGACCGCGAGACGGCGGCCGCCGGCGGCCGATCAGCGCGGTGCTGCTGCTCCGGTGGTGCTGCTGTTCTGTGCGCGCGATCCACGATTTATTGTTTGCCATACAAACAACTATGTGCGACGATTCTCGGGTGACCACCCCCGCACGCGCCACCCGTGAAGCCGGCAAGGCAACGCGCCTGGCGCTGCTCCGCGCCGCCACCTCGGTGTTCACCGAGCACGGCGAGACCGCGTCAGTAGCGCAGATCTGCAAGCAGGCCAATACCTATCCCAACCAGGTCACGTACTACTTCGGCTCCAAGGAACACCTGTTCGTCGAAGTGGCCTGTGCCGCAGTTCTGCGCGCCGGACGACACGCCGAAAACGCCGCCCAGGCCGCGACGACCGTCGGCGAGTACACCCACGCACTGATCTCCACACTGCTCGGCGAGCAGGCACGCAACGTCGAACTGTTCACGACAGCGATGTCGATGGCGTCGCGGCGAGCCGACCTGCGCCCTGCGATCGCGGAGACGCTGACCGTGCTGCACGAGCGCGGCGCCGACGCACTGATGCGCACGCTGGTGCGCACCGGGTGGGAATTGCGGGCACCCATCGACGTCGAGGCAAAGGCCTTCTGGTCGGCGATCTTCGGGCTCATCATCCAGCAGGCAGCGGCAGGCACCGAGCTCGACAGCGACATCGAGGGCGCCGTCAAGATCGTGTTCACCAATCTTCAGATTCCCGACAGTGTTCTGCAGCATGCGATCTAAGGGGTCTCGATACGGTGCTCGCCTCGCGGCTCGCACCTACTCGACCAGCGGGAGCTTCTTCGGTGGTCGAGTAGCCGTCGAGCCGCTAGGCGAGACAGCGTATCGAGACCAGTCGCAACAGGTCTCGATACGGCCACTCACTTCGTTCGCGACCTACTCGACCAGCGAAAGAACTCGCGACCTCCTCGACCAGCAGCCAAACCCCGAAAGGCAGCCACATGACCCACTCCACCGAGACCACCGCGCACCCACTCCCCCACACAACCCACACCGTCTTCAACCAGTCCGCGCCACGCGTCGACATCAACGAGTATGAACTCAACACCGTTCTGCGCGAAGCGGTCACACGCCACGACGGCGGGTGGGCCGACGACGAACTCCGCGAGATCGGCGAGCTCGTGGGCAGCGCCCAGTTCCAGCACGATGCGCACCTGGCCAACACCATCACGCCGGTGCTGCACACCCATGACCGCTGGGGCAACCGGATCGACGAGGTCGAGTACCACCCGTCCTATCACCGCATCATCTCGGCGTCGGTCGCGCACGGCAGCCACACCCGCTGCTGGGCCGATCCACAGCCCGGCTCGCATGTGGTCCGCGCTGCCGGGTTCATGTTGTTCGGGCAGATCGAACCCGGGCATGCGTGCCCGGTGTCGATGACGCATGCGGTAATCCCGTCGCTTGAACTGCAGCCCGACGTCGCCGTCCAGTGGGTGCCGAAAGCACTGTCGCGCAGCTACTCCCCCGACCTGAGCGCCGACAAGCAGTCCGCGATCTTCGGGATGTCGATGACCGAGAAGCAGGGCGGCTCGGATGTGCGCGCCAACACCACGGTCGCCAAGCCGGTCGCGGGTGGCGGCCCGGGCGGCGAATACCTGCTGACCGGCCACAAGTGGTTCTGCTCGGCACCCATGTCGGATGCCTTCCTGGTCTTGGCACAGGCGGAAGGTGCCGGCGGCGAAGGACTCTCGTGTTTCCTGCTGCCGCGCGTCCTGCCGGACGGCACCCGCAACGTGTTCCGCATTCAGCGTCTCAAGGACAAGCTAGGCAACAAGTCGAACGCGTCGTCGGAGATCGAACTCGACGGCACGGTCGCGGTGATGGTCGGCGAGCCGGGCCGCGGAGTCCGCACGATCATCGAGATGGTCGCGCAGACCCGCCTGGATTGCGTGCTCGGCAGCGCCGCCGGGATGCGACAGTCGGTGGCCGAGGCCGTCTGGCACGCTCGTCATCGCGCCGCGTTCGGTGCCACGCTGGCCGACCAGCCGGCGATGACCGCGGTGCTGGCGGACCTCGCCCTGGAATCCGAAGCCGCCACGGTCACCGCGATCCGGCTGGCTCGCGCCCACGACGAGGATGCGAGCGATCAGGAGAAGGCCTTCCGCCGGCTGGCCACCGCCGTCGCCAAGTACTGGATCTGCAAGCGCGGACCACACCACTCCTACGAGGCACTGGAATGCCTGGGCGGCAACGGCTACACCGAGGCGTTCCCGTTGGCGATGCGCTACCGCGAGCAGCCGGTGATGGCCGTGTGGGAGGGCTCGGGCAACGTGATCGCGCTCGACGTCCTGCGCGCGATGACCCGCGAACCAGAGTCGGTCGCCGCGTTCGACGCCGAGATCAACAAGGCGCTCGGCGCCAACCGCACCCTGGACCTGCACCTCGAGCGCCTGCGTGACCAGCTCGGTGAGCTCGCCCGGATGGACACTGCCTCGGCACAGGGACATGCCCGCCGTGTGGTCGAGTCGATGGCCCTGGCGCTGGAGGCGTCACTGCTCGTGCGCTACTCCCCGGCCGCGGTCTCCGATGCGTTCATCGCCGCGCGTCTCGGCGCGGATCGCGCCTTCGAGTACGGCGCGCTGCCCACCGGCGCCGACCTGGGCGCGATTCTTTTGCGGCACTGAAGTTTTGCGGCCATTCGTGACGCTCGGCTAGCGCCTCGCTTCCTTCGAGACGCTCGCAAACTCGCTCCTCAGGACCCCGCCTCAGGGAGCGGATAACGCTCGGGCGGGCATTGTCCCGCCCGATCCCTGAGGAGCCCGCGAGGAACGAGTGAGCGTCACGAAGGGTCGCTCAGAGCAGCACACCCGGATTCAACAGGCCTTGCGGATCGAGCGCCTGCTTGATCCGCGCGGTCAGTTCCATGACGTCCTCGCCCACCTGGTTCGGCAACCACGCCTTCTTCAACCGACCCACCCCGTGTTCGCCGGTGATGGTGCCGCCCAATGCGATCGCGAGGTCCATGATCTCGCCGAACGCCGCCTGGGCACGCGCGGCCTCGTCGGGGTCGGAGGGGTCGAACACGATCAGCGGGTGGGTGTTGCCGTCGCCGGCGTGCGCGATCACCGAGATCATCACCCGACGTTCCGCGGCGATCGTCGCGACACCGTCGATCAGGGCCGGGAGCTGCGGGAGCGGTACGCCGACGTCTTCGAGCAGCAGCGAACCGAGTTTCTCCACTGCGGGGATGGCGGCACGCCGGGCCGCGGTGAATGCCTCGCCTTCCTGCGGGTCGTCGGTGGCGAACACCTCGGTGGCACCGTTGTCCTCGAACGCCCGCTGGATGATCTCCACCTCGGCGGCACCGGCGGGCCCCGGCGCATCCGACTGCGCGACCAGCAGCGCGCCGGCCTCACGGTCGAGGCCCATCCGCAGCATGTCCTCGACGGCGTTGATGGACACCGAGTCCATGAACTCCAGCATCGCCGGCCGGATCTGAGCGGTGATGGCCAGCACCGCCTCGCTCGCCTGATGCACGGTGGCGAAGCTGCCGACGACGGTCGACGCCGGTGCCTGCGGCGGCAGCAGCCGCAAGGTGATCTCGGTGACGATGCCGAGCAACCCCTCACTGCCGACGAACAGCTTGGTCAACGGCAGACCGGCGGAGTCCTTGAGTTGTTTGCCACCGAGACGCACCGCCCGGCCGTCCGCGAGCACCACCTCGAGCCCGAGGACATAGTCGGTGGTGACGCCGTACTTCACACAGCACAGGCCGCCGGCGTTGGTGGCGACGTTCCCGCCGATCGAGCAGATCTCGAACGATGACGGGTCCGGCGGATACCAGAGATTGTGCGCGGCAGCGGCGGCCTTCACCTCGGCGTTGAACAATCCCGGCTGGACGACGGCGGTTCGGGTGGCGGTGTCGATGACCAGCTCACGCATCTTCTCGGTGGAGAGCATCAGCGCGCCGTCGACCGCCGTCGACCCACCCGAGAGGCTCGTGCCCGCTCCCCGCGTCACCATCGGCACCCCGTGCCGCGCGCACCATCGGACGACGGTCTGTACCTGGGCGGTGGTGGTCGGACGCACCAGGGCGAACGGCGTACCGGCATCCGGGTCCTGCGCTCGGTCCTGCCGGTAGGCGGCGAGGATGTCGGGATCGGTGACGACCATTCCGTCCGGCAACTCGGTGGCGAGGGACTCCGGGGTGACGACTTCGGTCATGATCCCAACTGTATGCCCCGCCGTTCGCCCGATTCTTCAACACCGCGAGGCCGCCGGAGTGACGACGCCACGCTCACCAGGCGGAAAATTGCGACGACACCGACTCACAGCAACCCCGCAGCTCATCTGCTCGATGTCCGAAGTGTCGGGTTGTACCGTCACTCACATGCCGCCTGAACCACCTGACCACGACCGGGGACTGCGGTTCGATCTGCAGTCGCTGACCCGGCGACGCATGTTCGCCCTGTTCGCCACCGGTGCCGTGGCCACGACCGCGGCGGCGTGCGGATCGGACTCGTCCGGCGGTTCGTCGGGCACGTCGTCGGCGTCTACGTCGAGCGCCGGTACCGATGCGTCGGGCACGGCGCAGGGCTGCGCGCCCGCCGCTCCCGAGGAGACCGCGGGCCCCTATCCAGGAGACGGCAGCAACGGACCCAACATCCTGATCGCCTCGGGCATCGTGCGCAGTGACATCCGGTCGAGCTTCGGCGACGCCTCGGGCACGGCGGAGGGCGTGCCGGCCACCATCACCATTCGGCTGAAGGATCTCGTCGACAACTGCACACCGGGGCAGGGCATGGCGGTCTATGTCTGGCACTGCGACCGCGACGGCAATTACTCGATGTACAGCCAGGCCGACGCCGACCAGAACTACCTGCGCGGAGTCCAAGTGGCCGACGCCGACGGCATGGTCCGTTTCACGTCGATCTTCCCGGCCTGCTACGCGGGCCGCTGGCCACACATCCACTTCGAGGTGTTCGATTCGCTCGAGCAGGCCGTGGCCGGATCGGATGCGCGACTCACCTCGCAGATCGCGCTGCCGCAGGATGCCTGTGATGCGGTGTTCGACCACGACAGCGCCTACGCCCAGAGCATCACCAATCTGTCGCACGTGACGTTGGCGTCGGACAATGTGTTCGGCGACGGCTGGGATGCGGAGCTGGCCACGGTCACCGGCAGACCCGCCGACGGCATGACCATCGACATCACCGTCGGGGTCGCATCCAAAGCCGACAACCAGCAGCAGATGGGTCCGCCCCCACCGGGTGGGCCGGGCATGCCCGGCGGCCCAGGAGGACCGATGCCGAGTCCACCCGGTGGGCGCGGCGGACCGCCGCCTCCGGGAACCTGAGGTTCTCAACCGCCCTGACCGGGCAAAATGGGTTGGGTGAGCGATATGAACGGGTACATCCAGGACGCGGAGAAACACTGGCCGTCGCGCTCGACACAGGTCCGGGATACCGGCCGCGCCGGGGTGACCACCCGCCACCGCGCCGATCGTTCCTGGCCCGACTACCCTGACGTTGTGTTCGGGGCGGGTGACCTGGTGGGCGGCTACGCCATTGACAGCTACCTGGGCAGCGGCAGCAGCGCCGAGGTCTACCGCGCCCACCGGGGTGATGATCCCGATCCGGTCGCGCTCAAGGTCCTGCACACGCGACCCAACGACCAGCAGCGCATGCGCGAACGCTTCGATCGGGAGTTCACCATCGCCTCGCTCCTCGATCACCCACACATCGTCGACATGTATTCGCGGGGCGAGATCGACGCCGCGGACGTCGATGACGAGAACCGCACGCCGGCAACGGTTCTGTGGATGGCGATGGAGTTCATCGACGGAACGTCGGCGAACGAACTGATCACCCACCACCCGACCGAGGCCGGGGTCGCGACGATCACGGACATCGGTGAGCAGATCGCCGCCGCCTTGGACTACGCCCATCGTTGCGAGGTCTTGCACCGAGATGTCAAACCCGCAAACGTGATGGTCTCCACGAGCGCCGAGCAGACGCGCGCCGTGCTCACCGACTTCGGGATCGCCCAATTGCTCGATGACGCCCGTCCCCTGGCACGCAATGGCCGGGTCCAGGGGTCGATCGCCTATGCCGCCCCGGAACTGCTGACCGCACAACGGCTCTCCCCGGCCACCGATCAATATGCCCTGGCCGCGAGCATGTTCGAGCTGCTCACAGGTGATCCACCGTTTCCGCGGGCGACTGCGTTCGCCATCACCTACGCCCATCTCCACGATCCGGTGCCCGCGCTGACCAAGGCTCATCCGTGGCTGCCGTCGTCGTTGAACTCGGTGTTCGTCAAGGCGCTGGCCAAGAACCCTGCCGATCGCTATGACACCTGTGCGGAATTCACCGACATCATCCGGCGTGCGTTGCGGGATGTCCCGGTGCCCGAACCGGCACGGAGGCGCGGGTGGTGGACGCGGTGAGCGCTTCGCGCCACCTTTCGTTCGGGTGAATGCCGAGGCACCGTATCGAGACCACCACACCGGATCTCGACACGCCCTCGCCCAGCAGGAGGGCACCCAACCGCTGGTCGAGTAGGCGCCGAGGCGCCAGCCGAGGCACCGTATCGAGACCACCACCGAATCTCGACACACCCAACCGCTGGTCGAGTAGGCGCCGAGGCGCCAGCCGAGGCACCGTATCGAGACCACCACCGAATCTCGACACACCCAACCGCTGGTCGAGTAGGCGCCGAGGCGCCAGCCGAGGCACCGTATCGAGACCACCACCGGATCTCGATACGCCCTCGCCTGGCGGCTCGGGCTACTCGATCAGCGGGTGGGGCTACTCGATCAGCGGGTGGGCGTCGACTACTCGATATCAGCGGGTGGGCATCGACCACTCGATCAGCGGGTGGGTCGGCAGCTAATCCTCGATCCGGTACACCCGCAATGCATTCTCTCGGAAGACTTTCCGCAGCACATAGTCGCCGCGGGGTGAGATCAGGTCGATGAGGGCACCGATGATCATGTCGAGCGACGCGTTGGGTTTGTCGATCGGGAAGTTGGAGCCGAAGATCACCCGGTCCGCGCCGAAATGGCCGAGGACATGCTCGACGAGAGGCCCGATCATCTCGGCGAGCGTGCCTCGGCTGCCGACGTTGCCCCACCGTTCGCGCCCGTAGCCGAGCACGGGCAGTCCGAGACCCGACAGCTTGACCATCACGTTGGGGCAGGCGGCGACGGTGATCATCCGTTCGCGCCACAGGCGCAGGATGTCGGCGCGCGCCCCCGCCGTCGCCCCGGTCCGTGCGCCGACCGGACCGAACACCCCGACGGGCGCGCCGATGTGATCGACGACGATGGTCACCTCCGGGTACTCGCGCGCCAGGGTCACCACATCGTAGAGCTGATGGGAGTACACGAAGGCGTCGAAGACCAGCTTCCGCTCGGCGACCTCGGCGAAACCCTTCAGAAAGGCGGTCGAGGCGAGAATGCCGTCGCTGTCCGCGCCGTTGCGGATCTTGGGGTCCGGGTGGCGCGTGGTGATCCACCGGATGCCGCGCATGCGGTCGGTGAGCGCGGCGTGCTCGTCGAGCAGTTCCGGAAACCTTTCGGAGCGCGGATCGGCATGCGCGACGATCGCGCCGAGACGGGGCGCCGACCCGAGCCCGAACGGCAGCCCGACCACGTAACGGGTCTCCTCGACCGCCGAGCGGCCCGCCGGGGACTCCGAACCGCCGGCTGTGTCGTCGCCGCGCCAGTGCGACTCCATGTGCACCACCGTGTCGACCCGAACGCCGGCAATCGGCGGAACCATGACTGCGTCGGCCAGATACTGCATCGGCTCATAGACCCGCGCCACCGTGCTCGGGGTCAGCACGTATTCGCGGTCCGCCTGCGACACCACCATCGGGAACACCCGGTCCCCGAACGACGGGACGAACCGATACAGCCGCGAGAGTCGGTTCGCCGCCCATGGTGTGCTCCGCGGATTCCACTGGTGCAGATGGGCATCGACTATGCCCGGAATCACGCCATCGAGCGAGCTCACCTACCCGAGATTGCCACAGTTGACGCGGACCCGACATCGAATGATCGATCGTAAGTCACCGTCGCTCGACCGTTAGGGTGACTAGAGTCTTTCGGGATAATCGGGTCGACGCGGAACAACGGATCAACGGGGAGGTGAGTGCGACGTGGCCAGTCACTCTCGGCACACGCTGCATCACCTCCGTGACCTGATCAATCGCGACCCCGACCGCTTCTCCACCAACATCTACACGCGGATGTTCTCCATCGACCCGGACCTCCGGGAACTCTTCCCGGCCGTGATGGCGGGTCAGCGCGATGCGTTCTTCCGGGTGATCGACCATGTGCTCGACGTCGTGCCGAGCGAAGCCGGGCATCAGGAGCTGATCGAATTCCTGGCGCAACTCGGCCGTGACCACCGCAAGTACGGCGTGCGGCCCGAGCATTACGGCATCATCTACCAGGCGTTGATCGCCGAGTTCGCCGCGATCCTCGGCGATTACTGGGACGACGAGGCGGCGCAGACGGTGACGCAGGCGATGATGCTGACCACCGGGGTGATGCGCGGAGCCGCCGAAACCGCGCCCCATCCGGCGTTGTGGTCGGCGCAGGTCGTGGAGAAGTTCCGCATCACCCGTGACCTGGCGGTGGTCCGGCTGCGCACCGACGCGCCGCTTCGGTTCGACGTCGGCCAGTACCTCGAGGTTCAGGTTCCGCAACGCCCCAAGGTGTGGCGCAATCTGTCCCCTGCCATCCCCCCGAACCCGGCGGGCGAACTCGAGTTCCATGTCCGTGCCGTGCAGGGAGGAACGGTGAGCTCCGCGATCGTCGGTGAGACGCGGCCCGGCGATGTCTGGTATTTCGCTCAGGGCCACGGCACGCTGCACGTCGACCGGCAGCGGCCGGTGCTGATGGTCGCGGGCGGGACGGGCCTGGCGCCGCTGCGAGCGCTGTTGATCGAGATGTCGAAACGGGCCGACTCGCCGCCCACCCACATCTTCTATGGGATGCGGTACCCGGGCGAGCTGTATGACCTCGCGGTGCTACGTCGGATCGCGGCGACCAATCCGTGGCTGACGGTGACCGCGGTGTCGGAGGAGACTGCCGATCCGTGGTGGATCACGTCGATGGCGACGCCGGAGGCATTGGGGATCGAGCACCGGATCGGCACCCTGGCCGAGGTGGTCGCCGGGTCAGGCCCGTGGGATGACCATCAGGTCCTGATCGCGGGGTCGGCGAAGATGATCGACACGACCCGTCGCCGACTGCTCATCGCGGGTGCGCGGGCCAGCATGATCCAGCACGACCCGGTCGGCTGACGGTCCGAGCTTCCTCCCCCGGGTATCGCCAAACTCTCCACCAGCCGGCGGGGGACCTGCCGATACCAGGGGAACGAACAGAGCGTCTTCGCGTCAGGGCGGGCCGTAGGTGGTGCCCGGGCCGCCGCCGAACACGGTCTCCGTCGTCGTCTCGGTGACGGTGACGGTCGGCGCATCGGTGGCGGTCTCGGTCTCGGTTTCGGTCTCGGTGGCCGTCGACGTCTCGGTGACGGTCTCCCGCTGAGCGCGCACCGTCGTGGTCGCCACCTCGGTACGGACCTGTGTCACCGGTTCGGCAGTGCGGGTCACGGTCGTCGGTGGCGCGGTCTCGGTGACCGTGGACGTCGGGGCCGCGTCTTCGTCGGCAGCGTCGACCCCGGCGAAGACGGCCGACGCTGCGATCGCGCCGAGGGCCAAGGCCGCCACGATCGCTGCGCCGATCAGCCACCAGCGACGGTTCGACGACGCTCCGCGCACCGCGGCAGTGGGTCGCACCGCGAGTGTGGCCGCACCGACGGCAGCGGCGAGCGCCGGTTGGTGGGCCACCGTGACCGGGCGCGCCAGTGCGTACTCGAGGGCCGACGCCGCGCCGGGCACCTCCGCCCCCGGGCCGGTACACACCACCGACGTCACCGACGAACCGCCGGGTGCGGCCACCACCGCGTCGGCGACAGCACTGGCATGGGCCGGATCGGTGACGGGACCGGGGGAACCGTAGGCGAACTCGGCCGTGCCGAGCACCTCGCCGGTCGCCGAGTCCAGTGTGACCACCGACGATCCCGGCGACGGGACCGCCGCGCGGTCCAGGTCGACGACGGCGATGATGCCGCGGCCGGCGACCACCGCGCGGGCCGCCTCGGCAAGGGCGCTCGGCGAGTCGGTGACGAGAACCTTGTCGTACCAGCCGGGCCGAGACGTGCCGGGCGAAAGATTCGACTGCAGATAGCTTTGCGTGGCCGGCCGCGCACAGGCGATACCGATCCGATCGATCTCGTACGGCACGGAATCCACGAGCTCGTGGATCGCGGTCTCCGAACTCTGTGCCGACGGATCGGGCAGCTCGACCAGGTTGGTGGCGATGATCTCGCCGTCTGGGCCACGGACGATGGAGGCCACCTGATCCTCGACGACGGAGATCCCGAGCACCGACCCGGCCGAGGGCGAGCCGCCCCCGAAATGGGCGCCCTTCGTCTCGGCCATGTCCTCAGTCCTGTCTCCGGCGACGTTTCGTCCCGAGTCAGGGTAGCGGGTGGGCGATGTCGCCGATCAGTCGGCTTTACGCTTGCGCCGCGGCTGCCACACCACCAGCGCGCTGGTCCGTGGTACCGGCACCAGTTCGCCGCCACGCCGCTGGGACGCGCTGTCGAGGTCGGCCTGGAGTTCACGAACCCGCTGCTGGAGCGCGTCGACCTGATTGCTCAGGTCGATGATCCGCTTGATCCCGGCGAGGTTCACGCCCTCCTCCTGGGACAGGCGCTGGATCTCGCGGAGCAGTTCGACGTCGCGCGTGGAGTAGCGCCGGCCGCCGCCGCTCGTGCGTTGCGGCGTGACCAGACCGAGCCGGTCATAGGTGCGCAGTGTCTGCGCATGCATGCCGGCGAGTTCGGCGGCGACCGAGATGAGGAACGTCGCGGCACTCTCGTTCTCGAAGTCGCGCGCCATCATCATCGCCCCCACCCGGCGCGGGGATCGAAACCGGCGGCCTTCTCCGCGGCGGCGTACTGCCGCATCGCTTCGGCGGCCGCGTCGTCCAGTTTCGGCGGTACGGCCACCTTGACGGTGACGAGCAGGTCACCGGCGCCGCCGGACCGCTTGGGCACCCCACGTCCTCGGACCCGCAGGGTGCGGCCGTCGGTGGTGTTCGCCGGGATCTTGACCCCGACGGTCCCGTCGAGCGTCGGCACCGACACCGTCGCACCGAGCACGAGCTCGGAGATGCTGACGGGCAGCTGCACTTTGAGGTCGTTGCCGCTGCGGGTGAACACCTTGTCGGCGGTGACGTGCACGACGACGTACAGGTCGCCGGACGGCGCTCCGCGACGGCCCGCCTCCCCCTGGCCGGCCAAGCGAATGCGCTGGCCGTCCTCCACGCCGGCGGGAATGCGGACATTGATGGTGCGGGCGCGGACCTTCACACCGGTGCCCTCGCAATCCGAGCACGGATCGTCGATCCGTGACCCGGTGCCCTGGCAGTCCTGGCACGGTTCGCTGAAACCGAACGCCCCCTGGTTGCGGCTCACGAACCCGGAACCGTTGCAGTTCGGGCAGACCCGCGGACTGGTGCCCGGCTTCGCGCCGCTGCCATGACAGGTCGTACAGGGAGCCGGGCTGGTCACCCGCAATGGGACGGTCGTACCCATCGCGGCGTCCTTGAACGACAACGACGTCTCGGTCTCGAGGTCGTTGCCGCGCTTGGGCCGAGTGGCCGTCGAGTTGCGCGGGCCGCGGTTGAACAAGCCCTCGAACAGGTCGCCGAATCCGCCGCCGGCGCCGCCCGCGTCGCCCCCGCCGAACAGGTCGCCGATGTTGAAGTCGGCGCCGGTCGACGTCGTGTAGGTCGTTCCCCCGCCTCCGGGGAAGCCCCCGGGGAACCCGTTGCCTCCGCCGCGGAATCGTCCGCCGGCGAACATGGCGCGGGTCTCGTCGTATTCCTTGCGCTTCTCGGCATCGGACAGCACGCTGTGTGCTTCAGACACCCGCTTGAATCGCTCTTCGGCCGCGGTGTCACCCGGATTCGCATCGGGGTGCAGCTCGCGAGCGAGCTTCCGGTAGGCCTTCTTGATCTCTTCAGCTGAAGCGTCAGAAGCAACGCCCAGGTCCTTGTAGAAGTCGTGTTCCAACCACTCTCTCTGCGGAGCCACCAGACGTCACCTCCTTCGATATGTCAATTGTCTGGATGAAGTTGTCCTTGTTCAGTTGTCGTTCACTGCTCCCTGAGGAGCGAGCCGAGCGTCCCCGCCCCCTGAGGTGCGAGTTTCCCCGCCCCCTGAGGAGCGAGCCGAGCGTCCCCGCCCACTGAGGAGCGAGCCGAGCGTCCCCGCCCCCTGAGGAGCGAGCCGAGCGTCCCCGCCCCCTGAGGAGCGAGCTTGCGAGCGTCACGAAGGGCGCCCCTTCGTGACGCTCGTCGCTAGCGCTCCTCGCTCCTCAGGGAGCGGGGTGGTCGCTAGCTCTAGCGCTCCTCGCTCCTCAGGGAGCGGGGTGGTCGCCAGCCCTAGCGCTCCTCGCTCCTCAGGGAGCGGGGTGGTCGCCAGCCCTAGCGCTCCTCGCTCCTCAGGGAGCGGGGTGGTCGCCAGCCCTAGCGCTCCTCGCTCCTCAGGGACCGGGTGGTCACTCAGGGAGCGAGGAGGTCACCAGCGCCCCTCGCTCCTCAGGGATCGAGAAGGGTGCGCTTATTGTGCACCAGTCTGTTCAGTTGCATTGCTCGGTGTATCAACCGGGTCGGTGACCGTGACCATCGCGTGACGGATCACCTTCTCGCCGAGCCGGTAGCCGGTGCGGTACACGGCACCGATGACCGGCTCCGCGCCCTCACCGTCGTGCTGGACCGCCTCGTGCAATTCGGGGTCGAACACGTCGCCCGGTTCGCCGAACTTGGCGAGTCCCTCGCCGGCCAGTGCGCCGGCCAGTTTGTCGGCGACACCGCGCAGCGGTCCGCTCTCGAGGTCGCCGTGCTCACGGGCACGGTCGAGGTCGTCGAGAACCGGCAGCAACTTGTCGATGAGGAGCTGCTTGCCATAGGCGACCGATCCCTGCTTCTCCTCGGCAGCCCGCCGCCGGAAGTTGGCGAACTGGGCCCGTTCTCGTTGCAGGTCCGCGGTCAGCTCGGCCACCCGCTCGTCGGCGACGTCGGCGGCTGTCTCGCCCTCGTCGGGCGCCGCATCCGTAACCGGCTCGGCTTCCGCCGGGCCCGGTCCGGCGGCCGGATCCTCGCGCACCTCACCCGTTTCCGGGTCGATGCGACGACGATCGGTCACCGTGACCGGTTCCTCGGCAGCGTGCGTGCCGTCCGGCCCGCCAGCGGTCACTTGTTGTCCCCGGTGTTCGACGGCTCGTCGACGACCTCGGCGTCCACCACGTCGTCGCCGCCGGCAGTCTCACCTTCCGGTGCGCCACCGTTGGGCGACTCCGCAGCCGATGCCGCATAGATCGCCTGACCCATCTCCTGCGACTCGGTCGACAGCTTCTCGATCGCGGCCTTGATGGCGGCGATGTCGGTGCCCTTCAGAGCCTCCTGAGCCTCCGCGATCGATGCCTCGACCTTGTCCTTGACCTCGCCCGGCACCTTGTCCTCGTTGTCCTTGAGGAACTTCTCGGTGTGGTTGACCAACGACTCGGCCTGGTTGCGGGTCTCGGCCTCCTCGCGACGCTGACGGTCCTCGTCGGCGTGCGCCTCGGCGTCCTTGATCATCCGGTCGATCTCGTCCTTGCTCAGGCCCGAGCCCTCCTGGATGCGGATCGAGTTCTCCTTGCCGGTGCCCTTGTCCTTGGCGGTGACGTGCACGATGCCGTTGGCGTCGATGTCGAAGGTCACCTCGATCTGCGGCACACCCTGCGGCGCAGGGGCGATGCCGCCGAGTTCGAACGAACCGAGCAGCTTGTTGTGCGAGGCGATCTCACGCTCACCCTGATAGACCTGGATCTGCACCGACGGCTGATTGTCCTCGGCCGTGGTGTAGGTCTCCGACCGCTTGGTCGGGATCGTGGTGTTGCGCTCGATCAGCTTGTGCATCACGCCGCCCTTGGTCTCGATACCGAGGCTCAGCGGGGTCACGTCGAGCAGCAGCACGTCCTTGACCTCGCCGCGCAGCACGCCGGCCTGCAGGGCGGCGCCGACGGCGACGACCTCATCGGGGTTGACGCCCTTGTTGGGCTCCTGGCCACCGGTGAGTTCCTTGACCAGCTCGGTCACCGCGGGCATACGGGTCGAACCGCCGACGAGCACCACGTGATCGATGTCGCCGACGGCGATGCCGGCGTCCTTGATGACGGCCTGGAACGGCGCACGGGTGCGCTCGAGCAGGTCCGAGGTGATCTTCTGGAACTCGCTACGGCTCAGCTGCTCATCGAGGAACAGCGGGTTCTTCTCCGCGTCGACGGTGATGTAGGGCAGGTTGATCGAGGTGCTCTGCGACGCAGACAGTTCGATCTTGGCCTTCTCCGCAGCCTCACGCAGACGCTGCATCGCCATCTTGTCCTTGGTCAGGTCGATGCCGTTCTGGCTCTTGAACTTGTCGACGAGCCAGTCGACGATGCGCTGATCCCAGTCGTCGCCACCGAGGTGGTTGTCGCCGGAGGTCGCGCGGACCTCGACCACACCGTCGCCGATCTCGAGCAGCGAGACGTCGAAGGTACCGCCACCGAGGTCGAAGACGAGGATGGTCTGCTCGCTCTCGCCCTTGTCCAGGCCGTAGGCCAGTGCGGCGGCGGTGGGCTCGTTGACGATACGCAGGACGTTGAGGCCGGCGATCTGGCCGGCTTCCTTGGTGGCCTGGCGCTGCGAGTCGTTGAAGTAAGCCGGGACGGTGATGACCGCGTCGGTGACGTCCTCACCGAGGTAGGACTCGGCGTCGCGCTTCAGCTTCTGCAGGGTGCGGGCGCTGATCTCCTGCGGGGTGTACTTCTTGTCGTCGATCTCGACGGACCAGTCGCCTTCGCCCATGTGACGCTTGACCGACCGGATGGTGCGGTCGACGTTGGTGACCGCCTGGTTCTTCGCCGGCTGTCCGACCAGAACCTCACCGTTGCGTGCGAAAGCGACGATCGAGGGCGTGGTGCGGGAGCCTTCGGCGTTGGCGATGACGGCGGCCTCGCCGCCTTCGAGCACGGAGACCACCGAGTTGGTGGTGCCGAGGTCGATTCCAACTGCACGAGACATATGTGTTCCTCCTAGTTCATGGGTCTGCACCCAAGTACGTGCCCGGGTCCGGCGCCGGTCTGGCACGAACCGCGGATGTTCTTCGAAACCCGCGCGGGACCCGAACCTCAGTGCATCCGACTCATGTCCTACTGAAAGAACGAGCCGGAGTCAACCTGGGTTGAGTCTACACGACTCAGGTTTCTCGATGAGTCCAACGGGACGATCGCGGAGAATGTTCCCGATTTCGCGGTCAAAGTTGAGCGTATATCACTCAATGTGAGTCAAATCTCACTGCCCGGCTCCGGTCATGCGACACCCAGCGACCGCTGTTTAGACTGCATCAGCCGGGCATGGACCCGGTCTCCAGACGCGAGGCCTGTGACCTCGGAAGGCGGGGTCGTGACATCGAAGCCGACGATGACTGACCGGCAGGCGCGGTTCGGGCGGGCGGCTCTCGACGTCATCGCCGCCGGCGGCCTGCGAGCACTGACACATCGATCGGTGGACGAGGCGGTCGGCCTGCCCGCCGGCTCGGTCAACTACTACGCACCGACCCGATCTCGACTCCAGGCACTCGCGCTCGCCGAGGTGTACGAGCAGATGTATGCCATCGCGATACGGGCGTTCACCCCGATACTCGCGGCCGGAAACGACTCCTCCACCGACATGATCCTCGACTGCACCACCGACTTCGTCGAGGCGATGTCCACCGAAGGGCAGGGCGTGGTGAGTGCGCGCCACGCGCTGGTCGTGGAAGCGCAGTTCGACGACGAACTGCGCAAGCAGGTGAACGCCAACCGCAGCGCCTTCATCGAGTTCACCGAGCCGTTCGTGGCGGCGTTCGGACCGGACAGCCCGGAACGGTCGGCGGAACTGGTGGTGGCGCTCATCGACGGACTCATCCAGCAGCAGACACTGATCGCGACCACACACTTCCCCCGGGAATTGATCCGCCTGGCGATCGCGCGCATCTTCGGTTTCCCGACCGGCGACGACTGATCGATTCCTACCGCCGACGGGTAGCGAAGGATCGCGGTGGCGTCCCATCGCGCCCTGGAGTACGACGACGACCGATACAGCGCCGGGAAGGACTGCGGGACAGTGCATCTCGTTGATTTGTTGGCCCGATACGTGCCGACGTTCACGGTGACATGTTCACCGGCGATGACTGCCACCACGCGGTCGGCGCCATCGGCACGAGCGAGCCTCGCGGCCAACCTTACCTTTCGGTAGCTTCACAATTCCGACACGGATGTGCACCAATGTGAATATTCTTCGCTCATGCGCGCATTCAAATCTGTTGGTGTGGCACTTCTGGCTACGGCGTTGACCTTCGGCACAGTGACTGCGATCGCCCCGACGGCAATGGCATCCCCCACAGCGGTATCGGCCTGCATTCCCAAGTCGACACCCGAACAAAACAAACAACTCGGTGCGCTGACCGATCCGAAAAGCATCGTCACCTATGACGACGCGCAGAAGAAGATCGCCGACCTCCGCAAAGTCCTGAGTAAACCCAACGACTACCGCGGAACCTTCCCGATCGCCTTCGACGAGATCCTCAAACTCGTTGGTCCGAGTATCAAATCGGGGATCTACGACGACCCGGTCTGGGCCACGGCCCTCGCGGTGGAGGTCGTGCGCCTGTATGTGAGCGCGCTGCACGAGTTCGTCACGGGCGGAAAGCCTCCCGCTCACTGGGCGCAGGCGCTGCGGCTGACCACGCACTGCGACCGCAGTCCCGGGCGCGTGCTGATGGGCGAGATCTTCGCGCATCTGATCATCGACTTCCCGAACGCATTGGTGACGGTGAAGTCGACGCCGCAGGACACCCGCGACTTCTACACCTTCGGTGGGGCACTCGTAGACGCCACTCCGGCGATCATCAAGGCCTTCAAGAAGACCTACGGGGTCGATCTGGAACCATTGTTCACCGCCTGGTTCCTCGGTGACATCATCGGCGACAAGCGAGCGACCACCGTATTGTTCCAATCGACTCGAACTGCCGCCTGGGTGAACAACTTCGGTTTGCAGAACCCGGTGACGCACGATGCCACAGTTGCCGAGATGTGGGTGCTGTATGAGAACGCGACGGTGTTCATGAACATACTCGAGAACATCGGGCAGATCTGATAGGAACTGTTCGGTTTGCGACGGTGACTCACCGAATCGGCGAAGAATGACATAACAATCAACACCTGCGAGCCGCGGTAACGATGATCGATACCGCGGCCCGCTGGTGTGTCGGTTTCAGCCAATGGGTTGCTTGCCGACGAGCTACACAGGTTCCGGCGGCAGCGCATCCCCGGGGAAGCCCCGGGCGGGGTGCACCTCGAAGGTGAAGACTTCGGCCTGAACCCCAGGGTCGTCGTTCATGAGTCCGGTGGTCGTGTCGACGTCGCGATCGAAGATGCCCACACCGCACACATCCGAATCGTCGAGGACCGGGAGCACCACGGACAGGGCGCCGGCCGCCCGGAGCGCGAAATTGCGGCGGCCGTGTTCCCAGATGATCGCCTCGGCCTCGGGAGATTTGTACTTCGGGCCGGCCCGAAGGATGACCACGGAATACGGCTGGGCGTACTGAAGACTCGTCTGCATTTCTTCGTCGGTGATGGTGGGTAGATCGGTCATGGGACCTCCTCGACATCCGTTCCGCGCAGGTCGCAGGCTCACCTGATCCGGGCGCAGCGTTGACAAACCGCAGTACCGATTATCGTCGTCGCACTCATCGGCTGCTGCCGATGTGGCCGAATCAGAGCCGCCGATCCAGCACCCACCCGAACGGCACAGACTCTTGACTTTCCCGCATCGTCTATCAATGATAGTTCTATGCCTATCAACGATAGGAGCCGCTGATGCCGCCACTCACACTCGATAAGCGCGCCGCGCGACGCCGGCAGATTCTCGACGCCGCGTGGTCGATTGCGAACGAGAGCGGTCTGGGTGCGGTGACTCTGCACGAGGTCGCCCGACGCGTGGGCATGCGGCAGCCATCGCTGTACAGCTATGTGTCGTCGAAGCTGGATCTGTTCGACGCGATGTTCGCCGAAGCCTACGAGGAGTTGCTCGCACGGATCGATGCCGTTCCCGCGGCCGGTTCGGCCCGCGAGCAACTGATGCGGCTGTCGCAGACGATCGTCGAGTTCGTCGTGGACAACCCGCCACGCCAACAGCTGCTGTTCCAGCGCACCATTCCCGGATTCGTCCCCTCAGAGACCTCCTACCGGTTGGCGGAGCAACTGGTACGGCGCACACAGGTCCTGCTTGTCGCGGCCGGCGCGACACTGCCTGCCCAACTCGATGCCTACACCGCCGTCATCGCCGGCATCGGGGCCCAGCAGATCGCCAACGACCCCGGAGGTGACCGATGGACCCGACATGTCGAGACCATGGTCGCGCTCGTCGTCGACCACTTCCCCCGAGAGGACGCCACACAATGACTTCGTTCGAAAGCACCCGTCCCGCAACAGACATCAAACGGATCGGCCACGACGAGGCGATGCAACTCACCGCCACCGAGAACGCGCGCCTGCTCGAACTGCTTCGACGCCTCGGTCCCGACGACTGGGCGAAGGCCACCGACTGTGACGGCTGGACGGTCCGAGACGTGGTGGTCCATGTCATCGCCTCGGCCCAGGCGCAGGCCAATCCGCTGGAATTCCTCCGGCAGGTCCGGGCCGGGAGACCACTGACCGCTGAGATCGGTGGCGAACACTGGGTCGACGGCCTCAACGAGGCGCAGCTACGGGCCCGGACCCGCTGGCAGACAGACGAACTGGCGAACCTGTGGGAAACGCACTCCGCCGCCGCATTGCGGGCACGAACGCGTATGCCCACACCCGTTCGCGCACTTCCGCTGTTGCCGATCGGCACCCCCCTCGGCGTGGACCTCGGCTGGAAGCCCCTCGGGTACCTGTTCGACATCGGCTTCACCCGCGACACCTGGATGCATCGCGTCGACCTCGCGCGGGCAACCGGCCTCGAGCTGCAGCCCACCGCCGATCACGACGGACGGATCGTCGAGGACATCCTGGCCGAGTGGGCAGAAGTCCACGACCAGCCCTTCACACTCGACCTCGAGGGCCCCGCGGGTGGCCGCTTCACCGGCCACGGCGGCGCGCCGACGATCGGCATCGACGCCATCGAGTTCGCGCGCACCCTCTCCGGCCGTGCCGAGGGACACGAAGCCCTCGCCAACAGACTTCCGCTCTGACAACCCACGAAAGGCAGATCGATGTCCACCTCAACCGAAGCACACACCGCGACAACCAGTTTGGCCGAATCCAACAAGCTCGCCGACCGGCGTTTCATCGACGAGATCATCAACGGTCAGCATCTGGAGATGATCAGTGACATCCTCACCGAGGATTTCGTCGAGCAGAATCCGCCGCCCGGCCAAGGCCCCGGGCGCGACGGCCTACGCGACTTCTTGGCGCAGATGTTCAGCGCCTTCCCCGACCTGCGGTGGTCGGTCCACGAGATGGTGGCCGAGGGCGACCGCGTGGCGGCCTGGTCGACGTGGACGGGCACCCACCGCGGAGAATTCCTCGGCATCCCGGCGACAGGCCGATCGGTGACGGTCGAGGCCTGGACCTTGGATCGTTTCCGGGACGGCAAGCTGAGCGAGAGCCGCATCATCATGGATGCGATGGGCATGATGGCACAGCTCCAGGGCGACGCGTAGTCGGCACAACACAACAGACGGGCGGTGCGTAGGACCTTCCTACGCACCGCCCGGCCGTGTGTGCCGTTGTGCCCGTGTGGATCAGGCCGCCGTAGCGTTCGCCTCCTGCGCCGGCTCGAGCGCCTGCACGATGATGTCGGCGACATCGACCATGGGCTTGACCTCCAACGCGTCGAGCACCTCGGCCGGCACATCGTCGAGGTCGGGCTCGTTGCGCTGCGGGATGAACACGGTCGTGAGCCCGTTGCGTTGCGCGGCAAGCAGTTTCTGCTTGACCCCGCCGATCGGCAGCACCCGACCGTTCAGCGTGACCTCACCGGTCATACCCACCTCGGCACGCACCTTTCGCCCGGTCGCCATGGAGACCAGCGCGGTCACCATGGTGACGCCCGCGCTCGGACCGTCCTTGGGCACCGCGCCGGCGGGCACGTGCACGTGGATGGTCTTGTCCAGCGCTGTCGGGTCGACACCGAGCTGCTCGGCGTGCGCCCGGACATAGGACAGCGCGATCTGCGCGGATTCCTTCATCACGTCGCCGAGTTGTCCGGTGAGCTGCAGTCCGGGCTTGCCGTCCGTCGAGTTGGCCTCGATGAACAGCACGTCGCCACCCATTCCGGTCACCGCCAGGCCGGTGGCCACGCCGGGCACCGCGGTGCGTTCGGCCGATTCCGGAGTGAACCGTGGCCGCCCCAGATATTCCTTGAGGTCGGGCTCGTCGATCGTGACCGGTGTGGTGGCCTTGCCTGATTCGATATTGGTGGCGGCCTTGCGGAGCGCCTTGGCGAGTAGCCGCTCGAACTGCCGCACACCGGGTTCCCGGGTGTAGTCGGCGGCGATCTCACGCAGCGCCGCGTCGGTCACGGTCACCTCGTCGGCGGTCAGGGCCGCCCGTTCGGCCTGCCTCGGCAGCAGGTAGTCGCGGGCGATGGCGACCTTGTCGTCCTCGGTATAGCCGTCGAGCGTGACCAGCTCCATCCGGTCCAGCAGCGCCGACGGGATGTTCTCCACCACGTTGGCGGTGGCCAGGAACAGGACGTCGGACAGGTCGAGGTCGAGATCCAGGTAGTGATCGCGGAACGTGTGGTTCTGCGCAGGGTCGAGGACCTCGAGCAGTGCCGCCGCCGGATCACCGCGGTAGTCCGAGCCCACCTTGTCGATCTCGTCGAGCAGCACGACCGGATTCATCGATCCGGCCTCGCCGATGGCGCGGACGATCCGGCCGGGCAGAGCACCGACGTAGGTGCGGCGGTGACCACGGATCTCGGCCTCGTCGCGCACACCACCGAGGGCGACGCGCACGAACGTGCGGCCCAACGCGCGGGCGACACTTTCGCCGAGCGATGTCTTGCCGACACCGGGCGGGCCGGCCAGCACCATGACGGCCCCGGAGCCGCGGCCGCCGACGACCTGGAGGCCGCGTTCGGCGCGACGTGCACGCACCGCCAGGTATTCGACGATGCGGTCCTTGACGTCCTCGAGGCCGTGGTGGTCGGCGTCGAGGATCTCGCGGGCACCGGCGATATCGGTGGAGTCGTCGGTCTTGACGTTCCACGGCAGGTCGAGCACGGTGTCGAGCCAGGTGCGGATCCAGCCGGTCTCCGGCGACTGGTCGCTGGCGCGTTCGAGCTTGCCGACCTCACGCAGCGCGGCCTCGCGTACCTTGTCGGGCAGGTCGGCGGTCTCCACGCGACCGCGGTAGTCGTCGGCGCCGTCGGGTTCGTCCTCACCGAGTTCCTTGCGGATCGCGGCGAGTTGCTGACGCAGCAGGAATTCCTTCTGCTGCTTCTCCATGCCGCTGCGCACATCGTCGGCGATCTTGTCGCTGACCTCGGTCTCGGCGATGTGTTCGCCGGTCCACTCGGTGAGCAGGGTGAGTCGCTCGGCGATGTCCGGCGTCTCCAGCAGCTGACGCTTCTGGGCGTCGGTGAGCCAGGACGTGTACCCGGCGGTGTCGGCAAGGTCGGACGGATCGGTCATCTTGTTGACCGCGTCGATGATCTGCCACGCCTCGCGACGCTGCAGCATGGCCAGCACCAGCTTCTTGTACTCGGCGGCCAGCGCCTTCACCTCGTCGGTGATCTCGGGGTCGTCGACCTCGGTGATCTCGACCCACAGGGCCGCGCCCGGACCGGTGGTGCCGGACCCGATGTGGGCCCGCTTCTCGCCCTTCACGACGACGGCTGTGCCGCCGCCGGGAATCCGGCCGATCTGGACGATCGACGCGAGCACGCCGTAGGTGGGATAGCGGTCGTCCAGACGCGGGGCGACCAGCAGTTTTCCGGACTCGCTGGCCCGGGCCGCGTCCACCGTCGCCTGAGCGGCGTCGTCGAGCGGGATCGGCACCACCATGCCGGGCAAGACGACCAGGTCAGGAACGAACAGGACGGGCACTGAGTATGTCTCAGTCATCTAACCTCCAAAGTTCAGTCTGACCGACTCAACCCTGGTGGCCGGATGTTTGTTCCCTGCGATATTTCGCCAGGACCTGAAGATGGCTGTAGCTTCTCACCGAACGTGTCATTTTCTCATCGGCTTGTCATAGGCGTGTCATCGTTCTCATCGGGCTGTCATGCGGCACGATAGCAAAATGCCTGATCAGATCGGTGCGACCGAGATTCGCTTCGTTACCGAAGCCGGTGACGAGACCATCAGTCAGGTCAGGGATCACTCGATCAGCTCGATGGCCCGAGCCCAGCCAGTGCGCCTGCCACCGTCCCACGCCGGCCAACGCCACTATCCAGGTCTTTTTTGGACCCGTACAACAGCCGACCACGTGGTTTACGAAAGCCTTCTCGAACGCGACCGCATCTTGCTTGCCGACTTCGATCCCGAAGTCGTTTGGATCACGGCGCAACCTTTCTGGATCACCGGCGACGACAGAGGTACCGGCCGACGCCACTGTCCCGATCTCCTACTGACGCGGGCTGATGGGTCATATTTGGTCGTGGACGTCAAGAATCCACGAATCGCGCAGAAAGACGAGGTCAAGGCCGTGTTCACGTGGACCAAGGTGGTGTCCAAGCGCCTCTCCGCCGATTATGAGGTTTGGACCGGCGAGGACTCGGCATTGATCAACAACATCAGATTCGCTTCTCAGGCTCGCCGCGAGTCGCGCGCGGCCCTGTTCCAGACGGTGCTCGAACGATTTCCAGAGGAGCTCTCAATCGCGCACGCTGAAGCCACACTCGCAGCCGAGCGGATTGCACGGCCTCGACACATCGTCCTCGAGCTTCTGTGGACGGGCACCTTCACGGCCGATCTCACCCGGCCATTCGGCGACAACACCTTGATCCATCGAGCCGAGGCCGTATGAGCAACACTTATCGACTTGCTGTTGGCGATCGGGTGTGGATCGACGGATCCGTGGTCCGCATAGTCGAGATCAGCGACAGTCGGTCGATAGTCGAATCGGATCGCGGCACACGAGCGGTGAGCACTCCACACCTCGTGAGGTCTTCTCAGCCGCTCGACGCACCTCGCAGGCCCTGCGAGACGTCCGGACAACTGCTTTCGAATCTTACGAAGAAACAGCAAGAGACTTACAACGCACGGCTCGCCGTCGTCGAAGCAGTACTGGAGATGCATCACAACAGCGGCGACTCTATCGGTCGCAGCTCCGAAACGGTCGCTCTCGCACACAACATGTCTGACCGCACCGTCAAACGCTGGGTGAAGGCGTATCAAGAGTCAGGACCAGCCGGCCTCGTCGAAGCAAGGAAGCAGCGCTCGCCGATCGACCCACTCTGGCGGGAGGCGTGCCTCGACGTACTCAATCGGTACACACGCGAATCCACACCCAGCAGAAACATAGTAATCGACCAGGCCAACAATCTGCTGACCGAGCGGTGTGGCGCCGATCTGGCGCCCACCCCATCCAATGCGACCGCCTACCGCTGGCTGGACGAGCTCTCCAAGGGTCGCTATTCATTTGGCAGCGGAAAGGCACGGCGAATCGCCGCCGACCGGCCGGAGGCCCCGTATGGCCGTTTGCGCGCCACGCGCCCCGGAGAGTACTTCGTACTCGACACAACGCGCCTCGACGTGTTCGCGATGGAGCCGATCACGCTGCGTTGGGTGCCGGTCGAACTCACTGTGGCGCAAGACCTCTATACACGCTGCATTGTCGGTCTGCGCCTGACCCCGATTTCAACCAAGGCAATCGACGTGGCCAATGTGTTACACCAGTCGGTGACGCCCCAAGAACCGGTCGACGACGGAGCGTGGCCGTTTCACGGCGTGCCTAGTTCGATCGCAATCGAACGCGACGACCCGACCGCAGACGATGCCACTCCGAGCATCCCAGGCTGCCTACCCGAGTCAATCGTTGTTGACCATGGCAAGATCTACCTCTCGCACCATGTCAGATCCGCCTGTGCGCGACTCGGAATCTCGATTCAGCCTGCGATCGTAAAGAAGGCGTCAGACAAGCCAACTGTCGAACGCTTCTTCAAGACCATTCGGCTCGGCCTGCTTCAGCAACTGCCGGGCTACAAGGGACCCGACGTCTATCACCGCGGTGAAGACATTGAGAGTCAAGCGTTCTACTACGTCGCCGAGCTTGAGTCGATAATTCGCGAGTGGACAGCTCGGGTGTACCACCGGTCGAAACACGAAGGCTTGTGTCTCCCTGAGACGCCCGGCCTCGAGCTATCACCGCTCGAAATGTACGAGATCGGCCTGGCTCGCGCCGGTGGACTCACCATCCCGTCCTCACCGGACCTTGCGTACGAGTTTCTCAATGTGGAGTGGCGCACGATCCAGCACTATGGCATAGAAGTGGATGGGCGCCGATACGATGGCGCGGCGCTCAACCCTTACCGGAATAGCAAGTCCAACTTCGGTGGTCCGAAGGCTAGAAAATGGCCAATCCACATAGACAGCGGCGATGTTCGACGCGTGTACTTCCGCGACCCCTCATCTGGCAAATGGTCGCCTCTGGTCTGGGAGCACGCAGGTGGACTCGACCAGCCCTTCTCCTCGGACGCCGCCGACTACACCAAGCTTCTGGCCGTCCGCGAAAACCGGCATGTCGACCCACAGGACGCCGTCCGCAACCTCCTCGATGAGTGGTCCAAAGGCAACACCAAATCCAAGCGCGACCGCGCCCTCGCACGACGCCTGGCCAGCACCCGTTCCACGGCAAGCGATACTGGCGATGGCCAACCTGACGACGAGATTGCATCACTGCCAGGAGTTATCGACCTTCTCGCGAGGAGAGCAGAACGTCGCCCTCCAGGTTGGGATTTGGACGATGACCTCGATGTGTTTGAGAAGTACCAAGGTGCAGACGATTCGAGCTATGAGGTATTCGACGAATGAGTAACCCATGGGCACTATGGCTTCGAAACAATCAACCGCATCGCTACAACCTGGCGTCAAAAGTGGGCTGGCACGACTTCGTGCATTCGCCGCCGCGCGCGAGCCTGGAACTCCTCACGAAGGGACAGATCGCAGCGCTCAGCGACGACGAGCGCGAAGACTACAACGAAGCTCGCTTTGTATGGAATGCCAACCTCCCGACTGTCAAGACAGCTCAACTCACGCACGCCTTCGCTGTCATCGATCAAGTCATGGCGTCCAACCGTCGCGATGGCGACCGCCTCCGCGGATCGGTCGTGATCGACGCCCCGCCAGGTCTCGGTAAGACCACCATCGCCATCCGCTACGCAAGGCAGTTCCATCGAACTGCAATTCGCCGCCTCAGCAGCGAGACCGCCGCAGGCGATCAGCGTATTCCGGTCGCCTTCATCCCGCTCGATGCTGGAATCACCCTCAAGGGCCTGAACAGAAAGATCCTCGCCTTCTATGGCCATCTGGGGGTAGCTGGTGCGAATACTTCTGGTTTGGGTGCGCTCGCGGTCGACTGCGTACGGAGCTGCGAGACTCAGATAATTGTCATCGATGACCTTCACTTCATCGACTTTCGAGACCGTCACGGTCGCGAAGTAAGCAATCATCTGAAGGGCTTGGCCAACGAAATGGCGGTCACGTTCATTTACGTCGGTGTACGCCTCACAGAGAAGAAGTTCTTCGACGAGGGCCTGGGAGGCGATGACGGTGCCGTGTACGCACAGACTGCCCGCCGTGCCACACGTGCACGCGTCGCGCCGTTCAACACCGACTCCGATGCCAGCAACGTCGCCTGGATCTCGCTTCTCAACGCCCTCGAATTGCACCTAATGCTCGCCGCGCAAACGCCTGGGACACTATCCGATTTCGGCAAGGAACTCTTCCGCCGAACGCAAGGGCACATCGGTTCACTGACGAACCTGCTCGATCGGGCCGCCTATCTGGCTATTAAGACGGGCACCGAGCAAATTACTGCGAGCATCCTGGAGGAGGTCGTCGTTGACAATGCCGCTCAGCGGCTCACCACTCCCAAGAGGTGAGAGAACCGACGCGGAGCAACTACCCTCCGCAATTGCGATACCAGACGGGTACAACCCGCGGCGGCTTCCCATACTCGTCGCCCCCAGGGACGATGAGACCGCACCGAGTTGGCTGCGCCGTTTCGGCCACCGCTACGGACTCACCGCACGCGCGCTACTCCGAGAACTCGGGATTCCAACGAGTGCCTGGTCCCCCACACGAGTCTCTGCGCATATCGCTGAGCACAGTGATTTGATTGTGGATACGGTGGGGCTACCGGACGAACGAGCCCGATACCTCCGGGCAGGACTCATATCCGAGGCTGTTTCCGCATTTCGCACGCACTGGGAACGGTACGGTAAGTCTTCGGAATCGATGCCCCTCGACCCTTCCTACTGTCCCGAATGCCTTGCTCAGCAAGGATACTGGAACTCGACATGGTCACTGCCGCTACACCGCGTCTGTGTCGAACATGCGATCTTGATGCCTACCAACTGCCCTCGGTGTGCCGAGACGCCGTGGGCGGGCACGAGTTGGCCCAATAGCACCGACCCCAACTGGGCCTGTCCGCAGCGCGACAATCGCCCCCGAACACCAAGAACTCGACACGCATACTGCGGCCACGACTTGCGCGACGTCGAGTTCCGTAGGGTTGCCCCCGAGATCGTTGAAGCTCAGGTTTGGATTCTCGAACTCGCACGCGGTGCATCAGAGCCTTCGACGAACAGCTTTGGCGGTCAGCGGTTCAGTACACGCGAATACTTCGACGCGGCTCTGACGCTGGGCAAGCCCATTATGAGCTGTCAGGCAGCAAGCGACCCTGACGCCGCGTGCCTCGAGCAACTCCTCAAGGTAAAGTCCATCCTCTGCGAGGAGGACGTTCATGCGGCTCATTCGCTCGCCGTAGAGCAGAGCGTCCTTACTCCAGGAACCTGGCTTCTCAGGGACGGCCGAGATTTGCCCCGTAGTCGGACGAATGCGGTTATCGGCCACCTCGCCATCACCCCGCTCGCCGAAAAGCTATCGCCGACGGCACAACTGACGTTTCGAGTTGCTAGTGGGTGTGCCCGTTATCCGACGGCCCACGAGATCCCGGGCAACCACATTCCTCTCTCGTCGATACCTCAAGTTCACTGGACGGGATTCCGCGACTACACGACTGCGAAGGATCGCGCCGTCCTTTCCATGCTCCTTGCACGGTCTGGGACCGCGAGACCTTGGGGCCATATCGCTTTCGCGCTAGGACTGCCTCACGAATTCTCGCGCTACCCACCACTACTCATCCGCCAGATCAAGCGCAGCGGCGATTGGACCGACACCCTGGATCAGATCGAGAACCAGACCCGGGAACTGCTCACCGGCCCGCCTCCTATCGATTACCACCGCCGGCGGCTTCAACTTGCCAATCCAGATCTCACGATCTCCATTGCGAGAATTCTTAGCACGAGCCGCACGTTCAGAGCAGTGACTCCACACGCGCTAGCCGTCGCGATTTGGGAGGTCTACACCGGCGGGGCCGCCGAGTTCGCGACAGAATCGCTCTACTCTGAGGATTCCAACGACGGCGATCTCAGCTCGGCGCGCAACCTGGTACGCGAGCAGTGGTCCACAATCCGATCAAACAGCCTGTTGCCTGACCTGGGATTCGGCGAGGAGCCACTTGAATGGCGCCCACCTTGAAGGAGCTACGTGCAGACAGGACACTCCGGCAACAGATCTGACTCGCGCTCGTCAGTGGCTTCGAGAATGCCCTCACTCTACCGCGGAACGCTTGAGGCGGATCAGCACATGTGCCGCGCAGATGTCTACGAGGCGAATGAGTCATACCGACGCCACGGGCTCAAAGGAGTCGGGCAACTCAACTCACTGATGGAAATCCTCCTGCAGCACACCTTCAACGCCGCAAGTCCACGCTATACACCGTGGGAAATTGATCGAGAACCACCAGGGCGTGCAATCTCCCTGCCGCCGACGGCATGGCCGCCGAGTTCGGAACCGACCCTTGCGACACGCTACCCGGATGGTCCGACGAACTGGTAGTCGAACGCCTCGGTCTTGATCGGGCATCGCCCGCAGGGTCGCGCGAGGTGTGGGCATTCGTCGGCGTCGCTTGCAACAATGCCCATGTGAAGTTCCGTCGCCGCAACCTCGAAGCTCTTGGAAACCTCGTCGTGGGCAACCTCGGACGCGACGATGCCCAGAACGTCGACGAAGTTCGGTACTTCCCGTATCGCTCCAGCATGTACATCACTGAGTTCTTTCAAGAGTTGGAGACGGAGTACCAGCACGACGGCTCCACCCGCCACCGGTGGGTTGCCGACGTGTGACGTGTAAGGGCTCGGGACATGCTTGACGTCGTGTCGTCGGGACATCGTTGACGTCTCACGCTTGTCGGTGGTCGCAGTCAGAGTGTGGGGGGTGTCCTTCTCTGCTGAGACTGAATCCGATGCTGAGATCGCTGCACGGGTGCGTGTGGAGGTCAGGTTCCGTGCGGTCACCGAAGTCGCCGACGGTGCTCCGGTCATCGAGGTCGCTAACCGTTACGGTGTCTCTCGCCAAACGGTCACGGCGTGGCGCAAGCGCTATGCCGCATCAGGTCTGGGCGGTTTATCGGATCGATCTCGCCGACCGCGTACTAGCCCGAACCAGATCTCTCCACAAGTGGAGGCGACGATCTGCGAAATGCGACGCACCCACCGGCGGTGGGGTGCCCGGCGCATCGTCTACGAACTCGGACGCCTCGACCCTTATGCGCCCGCGCCCGCGCGGGCCACGGTGCACCGCGTGCTGGTACGCAACGGATTGGTCAATCCTCAAGAGCAGCTACATAAACGGGTCTACAAGCGATGGGAGCGGGAAGCTCCGATGCATCTGTGGCAACTCGACCTGGTTGGAGGTGTGTTCCTGGCTGGCGGCCGGGAATGCAAACTGTTGACCGGCATCGACGACCATTCCCGCTTCGTCACCGTCGCCGCGGTTCTCGAGCAGCCCAGTGGCAGTGCCGTGTGTGAAGCGTTCGTCGGGGCGATGAATCGATGGGGCGTGCCGTTCGAGGTGCTCACCGACAACGGCAACCAGTTCACCGGCAGACACACGCGGCCGTTGCCGGTTGAGGTGCTCTTCGAGCGGACGTGTCGCGAGTACGGCATCACCGCGCGGTTGACCAAACGCCGGTCACCGACCACGACCGGCAAAATCGAACGATTCCATCGCACATTGCGCCGGGAGCTTCTCGACGAGACTGGCGCCTTCGACACCATCGAGACCGCGCAAACGGCTATCTGTCAACGGCGGCCGAAAACTGACCCCTTATCGACGGTTGAAATTTGACCCCCTTTTGGTGTGGTTACTGGTCGGCGTTGACGAGTTGTCGTCGGGTCTTGGTGCGGTAGGAGTCGCCGTCGATGGTGATGACCTCGGCGTGGTGGACGAGGCGGTCGATGAGTGCGGCGGCAACGACATCGTCGGCGAAGACTTCGCCCCAGCGGCCGAATGGCATGTTCGAGGTGATCAGGATCGAGCCTTGTTCGTAGCGGCTGGCGATGAGTTGGAAGAACAGGTTGGCGGTATCGGAGTCGAACGGCAGGTAGCCGATCTCGTCGATGATGATCAGCCGGTAGCGGCGGAGCCGTTTGAGTTCGGAGACCAGGCGGCCGGTGGTGTGTGCCTCGGTCAGGTGTGGTTCCCCCGGAATCGTGGAGGACTCCTCTATGCGGCTTCGGGCTCGGTGACTGCGGTGTTCTCGTAGTCGACCGGACTCATCATCCCGATCGCGCTGTGGCGACGCTGGTGATTGTAGAAGCCGTAGCACCACTCCAACACGACCGCCTGCGCCTCCATGATAGTATGGAACTCGTTGCGTGACAACACTTCCCACTCCAAAGAAGAGAAGAATGCCTCCGCTGCGGCGTTGTCGAAACACGATCCGACCCGGCCCATCGACTGCCGGATACCCATCTTCTGGCACAGCCTGGTGAACCGTCTCGCGGTGTACGTCGACCCACGATCGGTGTGGAAAATCAGCTTCTGCGCATCGTCATCACGCCATATCGCCTGCATGCCGCCCCGCGTGGCGACCGCCATCTCGATCGCCGCACACGCCAACGCTGCATCCGGGTGACGACTGGTGGCCGCCCCCAGCAGGCGGCGACTGTAGAGGTCGATGACCGTGGCCAGATACAGCTTGCCCGCCGCGGTCGGGATCTCGGTGATGTCGCCGACCCACCGCTGATCGGGGCACTGTGCGGTGAAATCGCGACCCAACAAATCGGGGAACTTCGGGGCGGTCTTGTCCTGACGGGTCAGCCCGTTGCGCCGGCGGATCCGCCGCGCGACCAGGCCCTGACGACACATCGAATCAGCGACAGTCTTCTCGGTCACCGTCCACCCGTCAGCACGCAGATCCGCATGCAGGCGCGGTGACCCGTGCAGGCCGCGGGCCTTGTCGAACGCCACCGCCACGGCCCGGTCGATGGTGTCCCGGCGATAGTCGCGGGTGGTGTGCAAACCCGTTGCCGCACCCGGCGATTGGGTCCGCTTATGCCATTTGTAGAACCACGCCTCGCTGACCCCGAGCAGCCGGCAGGACACCGCGTGTGGCACCCGATAGTTGGTCCTCTGGTCGGCGATAAAGCGTGCCACGCTCACTTCGTCGCCTCCTTCACCCACAGGACCACTGATCGCTTGAGGACATCACGCTCCATGCGCAGCTCGGCGACCTCGTCACGCAACCGTTTGAGCTCAGCAGCGTCATCAACGGTCAGCTCGCCGCGGCCCTCCCGCTCGGCGCGCGCCCGGTTGACCCAGTTACCCAAGGTGCCCTCGTTGACCCCCAGGTCTCGAGCGACCTGGGCGATCGGCTTACCTGTCTCCTCGACGATCCGGACCGCCCCATCACGAAACTCCCGGTCGTACTTCTTCCGCTTCTCTGGCATCGTGCTCCTCATTATCGATGCCTCTACGGTTCGGGGGGAACCTCATTGACCGAGACCACGCAGAACGTCCCGACGACCCCGGCGATGCCCATCGGAATCAGCATCAGCAGATGGCGTCGAGGCGGCATGCGGTCCCAGCCGTAGAGGTAGATCCCGAGGAAGATCGCCTCGACGAAGAACGACAGCCCTTCGAACGCGAATGGCAATCCCAGCACGTCACCGAACCGGCCCATCAAACCGGGCCACAGCAGACCCATCTCGAAGCTGAGGATCGTGCCCGAGACCGCGCCGATCGCGAACAGCACTGCCGACACCTTGGCCCACCGTCGGGCCAGTCCCATTGCGACAGGGCCGTCGCGCACGATGCCGCGACGGCGCATCACGAAGATCATCGTCGGGAACGCCACCCCGAAACACGCAAGGACGATGTGCCAGCCCAGGGACACCGCCATCTGCTGCCGGGCCGGCATCAGACCCGGAGGTTGCTGACCCTCCGCCACAACCAGCAATGCCTCGGCCAGGTACACGGTCGTCACCGTCGAGCAGGGCCGGTTGTTCCAGCCCGACACGTCGTCATCTGTACCGAAGGTAATCGCACGCAGATGAGGTTCCCGCCGGGGGTGGCCGGTAAACGCCACTGCCCCGCCGCCGGCTCGAGCTCGTGTCCGCAACGACGAGGGTGGGTCCGAGTTGCTCGACGACGATGAACAGCGCGTCGGGGACGGTCCGGCGGGTCAAGTCAGCGGCGGGATACGGTGTACCGGAAACCCGATTTCCGGGTGAAAAACTTTGTTTCGTACTCTTTTCCCCGTCAATCCCGCTGCTGCCGATGCGTTCGTGACCGAAACCACTTCGAGTGTTTGCGTGTGGTGCTCGTCCACCGACGAAATCGCGGAGTTCCGCGGCGAGAGGCGCGGACGGTGCTCAACCAGACGCGCACGCAGACTCCCCCGCGTGCTGCTTCCCGGCGGCGAAGCGTCGAACCGCGACGACGACTGCCCACGAAGGCAGGCGGGAAGGCGGTGGCCACCAAGCCGCAGAATGTCAGGTCCGGCGTCGCCGGGCCGGCGAACGTCTCACGACCCGACCGCGCCGAGCTCATGAGCCGGGCGCAGAGCCTCCTGGCGCAGCTCACCGAGATCGAGGAACGTCTGCAGGTCGCGCAGAAGGATGGCGGCTTGAGTGGCAAGGCCAAGGTGTCCGACCTGACCGCGAAGCGCGACTCCGTGTTGCGCACGCTCGCCGCGTTGGAGAAGGCCAAGCGGGCGCTCGAGCCGGCCTGAGGTGGACGCACCACACCCCGTACGCTTCGTGACGGGGCACCTCGCTGCGCGCGGTGCGTCAGCCGCGTAAGGCGGACGCAAAGAGCGACGGCAGCCGGGTGGCCTTCGGATCTGCCGCGAATGCAACCATCTTTCGGCCTACATGGTGCGCATGCGTGTTCCTGACGAACCACGCCGGCTTCGGCGTGATCGACAGCTGGCCGGTGATCAGAGATCGGCTCAGCGGGCGGAACGGGCCGGTCACGACCGTGCGCTCTGTGTCGTCCACCAGTGATGCGTTGTGTACCAATCCGATTCCGCTCTCGACATCGACGAGGGTCGCACCGGGAAAGCCGCCCCATGGTGCTGCTGCGGTGAGATAACCGACCCCCGTCCACGCGTTGATCGCAATCGTGCCGTAGCGGAGCGATTCCACGAACCACTCGAACTCTCGACCGAGCTTGCGGCGGTATCTCGGGTGCACCAAGACGTTGGCGCCGAGAGTGCCCTCGAGCCGCTCATTGACGAAGCGGCTCGCTGCCCGGAGGTAGGCAATCCCGTCTCCGGGGATCTCCACGACGGCCAGCACGGGCGAGAAGTACTCCACGGTGAAGGCCTCGGCCACCTGGTCCGGTGAGAGCCCCTCGATCAGCAGCCGGCCGTTCTCGCGTGCGTTGGCCGTGGCGTGCCGGTCGGCTGCCGCGGCGACCCGTTGGTCGCTTCCGGGGTAATAGGCTGGCCGCGCGGGAGCCTTGTCGATCTGGTCGCGGAGTTCCCGGAGGAACTCCCCTTTCTTGGACCACTCGGACGGGATCACGGCAACCTGGGCGGCGATGCAGTTGTAGCCGCCGTTGTGCAGACGCTGGGTGGCCAGGTGCTCCGCCTGGAAACGGATGTCCTTGGCCGACCACCCGGTGGGGACGACGACGGTGGGTGATACGCCGCCGAGTTCACTGGTGATGGTCTTGCCGAGCTTCGGTACGCCGGCCCGGCGACGGGCCTCGCCTTCCGGGCCGGTGCCGAAGACGATGGCGTCGTGACTTGCCGAGCTTCCGGTGATGTGGACATGCGCCACATTCGGGTGATCGACGAGATACGAGCCGACCTCGACACCGCCCCTGACGACCTCCACGAAGCCGCGCTCGGACAGGGGTCGCAGGACGGCGTTGATCGCGTCGAACATCTCGCCCAAGACGGGGTTCAGTTTGAGGATCACGACGCGATTGTGCGCGATCAGCTCGTACAGGGTGTCCAGCACGGCGATCGAGGTGATGTTGCCGGCGCCGAGGACGACTGACATGCCGTGCGTCGTCGCGGGGTCGAGTTGCGCCAATCCCGCCGCCGACCGCGCCTGGGTGACACTCACCCCCGGCTTCAGCCAGACCTTGGCCGAGACGCCCGACAGCAGTAGCCGATCCCAGATCTGATGGGGAAAGACGTCGAGCGCAACACGACCGCCGGGAGCGACGGAAGTCGGTACGTGGGCGATGGGACTGTCGCCGCTGCTCAGGTCGCGCAGAGAACGGGCCAGCGTGGCAGCGTTCGTGATGACCGGGTACGGCCCCGACAGCCATTCTTCGCCTGCGAGCGGCGATGAGGGCGAGATCCGCTTCGCTCGGCACGCGGCCTCAACCCAATCCGATGCCTGCTCGGCCGCCTGGTGCGCCACCTGTTGCAGAAGGTCGGCGCGCCGGGTCAGCGGGAGGTCTGCCCACCGGCGCTCGCCTGCGCTGAGTCGTAGCAGCGCACTGTCGAGCTCCGCGACTGTGGTGAAATCGGTGGTGAGAGTCATGAGTTGTTCTCCATGGTGTGGTGTGGATGGCTCAGGGTTTCCGCGGCTACACCGGTGTGAATTCGGAGATCTTCCAGCGATCGCCGTCCTTGGCCATCTGGACGCGAATGCGGCTGCCGTCGAGTCGCGGCCCCTCAGCGTCCTTCTTGGACGTCGTCTGGTTGACGAAGAGCAGGACGGTTGCGTGATCGGCGTCCGACGCGACGAGTGCGGCGTCGACCACCTCGGCGTTCGTGACGATCTGCTCCTTCTTGGCAGCAGGTTGAATAACTGATTCGCCCAGTTGGGTGTATTCGTCGAGGAACCTGCCGGTCAGCATGGTCTCGGCAGCTTCGGGCAGCGCGGTGTCGACTGTTCGGTAGTCATAACTGAGCAGTTTGGGGATGTCGGTACGTGCCGATGCAAGCGCGGACTGCCCCGCCGATGCCTCCGTCGTCGCCGCGCTCGTCGCGAACCACACGTAGCCGAGTCCACCGGCGCCGGCGATCACGAGTGCCGCCAGCACCCTGACCAACCCGTTACGCGCCTTTGTCGAAAGTCTGGCGGGCCAGCTCACAACGACGGGGCCGAGTCGTTTGACATGACCGCCGCGCACCTTGTCCTGCTTCTCGGCGCCGTCGGTAGGCGCCGCGTCGGTGTCGACGTCGCGATCCACCTCCGCCTCGGCGAACTCGGATGAGATATCTTGCTCCACAACCTTGTTCATGGCTTCCTCCTCGGTTCTGCCGCCTTCGCGTCGGTCGACGCCTCTTGGTCCGCGCTCCCCGCGTTCATGACACGAACTCCACGTTGCTGACCTTCCACGCATGGTCGGCGGCCGTCAGATCCACCTTCATCCGATAGACGCGTTGCTGCCCGTCGGGTGCCTCGGTGTTCTTGACGATCGAGCTGACCGCGGCCAGGACCCGCGCGGCGTCGTCGTCGGCGGTGATGATCCCCGCCTCCTTGACCGATCCAGTCGAGAGGACCTCGCCGGAGGAAAGGACCTGCTCGAACGACGTAGCCAGCTGTTCAAACTGCTGCTGAAAGGATCCGGTGGCGACGGACTTGATCCGATCCAGGTCGGCCTTCGACCGGCGGTAGTCGAGGCTGACGAGTCCGGCGACCACCTCGCGGGTGACGTCGAGTACCTCAGAGTTCCGCTTCTCGTCCTGCTTGGCCTGATAGAGATCGGTGCCCTTCACGCCGAGCAGCGCGAGCACCGCCACGAGGGCCGCCACCAGCGCCCACACGGTGACCACGGACCGGAGTGGAGCAGTGCCCGCCCCTTCGCCGGCGCTCTCCGGGCCGACCGCGTCGTCGTCGACTTCCGGACCGGTGGCCTCTACTTGATCAGTAACGACTGCCATGTCGCCTTTCCTTTCGCCGAAGCTGAGTTGGTGGGTGTTCCCACGAAGTACGTCACCCCGTCGGGCCCTCGGAACCTTCCGGTGGTCTCCGAATACGGCACCGGCTTCGACGCTGTACGTAAGCGCTTCGGCACCCTCTTCGCCCCTGGGTCACCGCCGGCGTCGCCCATAGAGTGCGGACGCGACAACATCTCCGGCCACGTGGACGGAAGTCCCCCGGGGCAATCGGCCACTAAGGGAGTCCTCACGCGGGGGTCGGTCGCGCACGGGACGTTCCGGGCGCCACGCGCCACCTTCGGGTTGTCGGGGCGCGCGTCGCAGTACTGGTCCGGAACCACCGGCACAGTCCGCATGTCCGATGCGTCACGACGTCGGCTGCCGCCATATCCCTCGGTGCACGGGGGCGGGTTCAGCGTGTTTCCGAGCTTGATGTCGAGTGGAGCCTGCGGACTCTGGCCGAGCGCGTAGCCGTCGACCGAGTTCAGGGTTCCCGACGTGAACGCCGGATAGACGGTCAGGATGTGCCGGAGGTTGGGGACGTTGACGCGCAGCACCTGTCCCACGGACTGGAGGTCGGCGAGCAGCGTCGGCAGCGTAGGCGTCAGCTCGGTCAGGGTGGCCGACACCTGGTCGGCTGCCGACGGGGTCTGGGTCAGCAGAGTCCGCAAGTGTTCATCGCTCAGCGCGAGCTGATCGGTGAACGACGCGAGGTTCGCCACCGCAGAGGTCAGGTCGGCGGCCACCCGGTTGCCAGTGGTCAACAGCGGTTCGGCGTCGTCGATCAGCCGGGTGGTGGGGCCGATATCGATCTGCGCCAACTCGAGCAGCCGCTGTGATGCGTCGATCAACCGAGCCAGGCGATCACCGGTCTGTCCTAGCCCGTCGGACACCTCGTCGACGGTCGTCTCCAGATTCTGGGGCGAGATCGTCGCAACGAGGTTCATGGTCCTCTCCAGGACGTCTTTTGTGGGCGTGGGCGCCTCATTGCCCTTGGCCGACAACACGTCTCCGTCCGTCAGCGCGGGCCCGCCGTTGTCGCGGGGAATCAGATCCACGTATTGTTCCCCGACCGCAGACTGACTCCTGATGTGCGCCGCACTGTTTCGCGGGATCGTGTTGTCCGAATCGATGCGCAGGGTGATGCGAACCGGCGCCGACAAGTCGGCCAGATCGACGTCTACCGAATCCACCCGTCCCACGGTTACACCTCGATAGGTCACCAGTCCGGTCTCGTAAATGCCGCCGGCGGTGTCGAACTCGGCGACCACGCGATACGATCCGATGCCGGTGACCCGACCGATGCCGACGTAGGTGACAGTCCCGTAGACTACGCTGACCACGGTGAGGACAGCGAATACGACGAGCTGCCATCGCACCAGTCTGGTGAGTTTCATCGGGGGCCCCCCATCCCGGCGGGCTGCGGTGAGGTCTTTTTCGATGGGCTGTGATCCGTTGTGGGGGTGCGCAGTCCGAATGGAGCGCGGAGTGGGTCCGCGGCTTGCCGCGAGGTCGCCATCCTGGCCAGGGCCACCTTGGGAATACTGCCGAGCACCTTGTCGCGTATGGCGCCCACCGACAGGTCGAGGGTCAGGAAGAGGTTCTGGTAGTCACCCTTCATTCCCTTGTCGATGACGGTCACCGGGAACGGAACGGTGAGCCCGACGATGAGCGAGCCGACCAGGTCGTCGCCGGACTCCTCGAGCCCCTTCAGTGCGGGACGGAGTTCCGCGGCAATGGAGTTCAGATCGGCGTTGCTGCGTGCGATCACGCTGCCCACCTTTGCGCCGAACACTCCTACGCGATCGAGCATCGTGACCAGCTCCTCGCGTTGGTCCGCCAGCACGGTCAGGGCGGGTTCCAGGTTGTCGATGCCCTCCGCCACGGTCGAACTCTGATCGGCCAGCGTGGCGCTGAGCTTGCCGAGCGAATCGATGGCGCGGCCGATGTCATCACGTTGCTTGTGTAGTCCGGAGACGAAGGTCTTGAGTTGAGATATCGCTCGGTTGGCAGCGGCTGTGCGGCCATCGGTGGCGTCGTTGAGCTCGGTCATGATCGACCGGAGCTGTTCGAGGCCACTGCCGTTGAGGATCAGCGACAAGGCCGCCAGCACCGACTCGGTCGACGGATAGGCTGCGGAGCTGTTGACATCGAGTGTGTCGCCGGGCAACAGCTTGCCCGGCGTCTGCTCCGCGGGAGGAATGAACTCCAGGTACTGCGCGCCCAGCACCGAGGTCTGTGCCAGCTTCACGGTCGAACCGTTCGGGATCTCCACTCCCTCGGAGAGCTCCACGTCCACTTCGGCGAACGACTCGCGCACTGTGATGGACCGGATCTGCCCGACATTCGCGTTGTCGAGCTTGACCAGGGAGTTCGACACCAGGTTCTGCACGTCGGCTAACTGGACGGTGATGCTGTAGCTGTCACCGGAGACGGCGTCGCCTGGCAGTGACAACGAGTTGGCGCCGTCGAACCGACAGCCCGCCACCGTCGACATCGCGACGGCCGCCGCGATCAGTCCCGCGCCGACGTGAAAGCGCTTGTGTCCCATCAGCGTCCTCCCTCCTCGGGGCGACCGGTCGAGCGTGCCATCTCGGACGTGATGACCCGGGTCAGGGTGGTCTCGGCCTTCTGGCATTCCGACTTGGGAGCGTCCACGGTTGTCAGCAGTGCACAGATGAGCGACACCGGATCCGGGAAGTCGGCCACCGCGAGACCGGCCGTCAGTGAGTTCGAGTCCGGGTCGTAGATGTTGTAGAGGTTCGACAGCGCGGTCGGCGCCGTGTGCAGGATCTGAGCCAGATCGTCCTGCCTGTCGACGAGCAGTCGGGACACCCTGGTGAGGTCCTTGACGTCACGGCTTAGCGCACCCTGGTTCTGCTTCAAGTAGTCGCGCAGGCGTGGGGCCATCGAGTTGAGGGCACGGATCGCGGCATCGAGTTGCGTCCGATTGTCGTCGAGCACGGCCGACGCGTCGTCGAGTTGCGAGGCGAAACCGACGATCTGCTGGTCGGCGGTGCGCAGCGCGGTGACGACCTGCTGGAGATTGCGGACTGTGCTGAACAGGTCGGGGCCGGCCGCGGAGAGCGTCCTCATCGCGTCGGAGAGCGCATCGACCGACTTCCGGAGTGAGCCGCCGCTGGTGTCGAGCGCACCGGCCGAGGTGTCGATGAGTCGGCTGAGCGCCCCCTTCTCATCGCCGGTGGAAGGTCCGAGTTGGTGCGCGAGGTCGGTCACCTGCTTCTTGATCTCGTCGTACCCGACCGGGACCGCGGTCCGGCCGACCTCCACCACGGCATCGTCTTTCAGCGCACCAGCCGGCGATCGCTTGACCGGGTTGACGAACTGAACATACCGACCGGAGACGAGGGTCGGCGCCACGATCGCCGCCCGTGCCTCGGAGTCCACGTACGCCGAGTCGTCGTACGAGACCTCGACGCGAACCTTCGCCGGTGTGGCCTCCACTGCTTCGACAGTGCCGATGGTGACGCCGCGCATCTTGACCGGATCGCCGACGAACAGCCCGGTGCCGTCCGTGAACCAGATTGTGGCCCGTGAGGTGTGCGTGCTCTCCCATACCTTCGCCGCGGTCACGGCCACCATGGCGACGATGACGAGGGCGATGACCGCGGGCCCGCCGAGTCGGTTGACGGCTGATGACGTGCTCATCGCCCGCCTCCCGGACTGCCCGGCTGCTGGCCGCGGAGATTGGCCGGCGTGATGTTCTGGAGCAGTACTGAGAAGAACGGTCCGCTGCCCAGGACGTCGGCGAATTGCATGACGAATGTGCGCATCCCCTTGATCGACTTTTCGAGGTTGGCGTAGTTGGCGTTGAGCGTGGCCGTCACCTGACGGACCTCCTCGAGCATCTGTGGGGTGGACGATCCGGTGTCATGGACGAACGTCTCTATCTCGGTGGATACTGCGCGCAGGCTGGTGAGCAGCCTGCGGATCACCTCGGCCCGATCGACGAGGGTCTCGAACAGCACCGACCCGTCGTCGATGAGCCTGGTGATGTTGCCCTTTCGCTCGGCCAGCACGTCGGAAACCGAATCGGCCTTCTGCAGAAGCGTCCGGATTCCGGCATCGCGCGACGACACCGTCCGTGCCGCAGCGGCGACGTTCTCCAGGGAGCCGCCGATGTCGGACGGGAGATCGTTCATGACCTTGTCGAGGCTCTCGACCGCGTCGACGACGCTCTTCTTGTCGGTGTCTCCGACGGTCTCGGTGAGCTGGTCGAGTGACTCGGTGAGGTCGAAGCCGGAACTTGTCCGCGACACCGGGATTCGGTCGCCGAGCTCGCCGGGGCCGGCGGTCGTGAGTTGGACGAAGCGACGCCCGAGCGCGGTCTCGACCTTGATCGAGGCCGTGGTCTCGGAACCGAGCTTCTCCCAGCCGTCGGTGAGCCGCATCGTCACGTCGACGTGGTCCTCGGCGAGCTCGATCGACTGCACACTCCCCGCGGCCACGCCGGCGATGTGCACTTCGTCGTCGGGATTCAGGCCACTGGCGTCGGAGAACTCGGCGACCACGACGGTCACGCCGGGCAGGAACGGAATCGAGCGGTAGTTGAACGCGAGCGCGAGAACCGCGAGTATCGCCCCGATTCCGATGAGACCGGCCCGGATTCGACGGCGGGAGTCGTCAGATCTCATGATGTTTTGACCTCATCTGGTTGTCTCCCTCACTTACAGCGCCGAGCTGGGACTTGGACCATCGGTGTGTCCGCATGTCCGCCGTCGAGCGTCGGATAGCGGATCGCGAGGCCGCACACGAAGAAGTTCACAAAACTGCCGTAGCCCGACGACCTGCCCAGAAGCCGATAGGCCTCCGGCATCTTCGCGAGCAGCATGTTGATCGTTGAAGTGTTGCTGTTCAGGTTCTGGGCCAGACCGCGCAGATGCTCGATGTCGGAGGTGAGATCGGGGCGGGCTCGGGACAGCAGCTCGTCGAGCTCGGTGGTCGCGCCCGCGATGTTCGTGAGGCCGTCGGCGATCAGCCGGCGATCACCGGCAAGCTCGGAGACCAGCTCCTGCAACTGGACGACGACGCTGCCGAAGGCCTCCCGGCGATCCGCTACCGTTACGAGCACGGTGTTCAGATCGGTGACCACCGATCCGATCGTCGCGTCGCGATCGGCGATGGTTTCGCCGAGTTCACCCATTTGGGTGATCAGATCGCTGATATCGGCTGTGCGGCCGTTGAGTACCGAGACCAGCGCAGCGGACAGCTTGTTGGTCTGCTCTGGATTCACCCCGGTCAGTAGGGGTTTGAACCCGTTGACGAGTGCATCCATGTCGAGAGCCGGCTTGGTCTGCGATACCGGGATCACGCTGTCGGCTGACCGCCTCCTACCCACGTCTCCGGGGTCGGTCTTCAGCTCGAGGTACCGATCACCGATCAGGTTCTTGTACCTGATGTAGGCGTTGGTGGTGGTCGTCACCGGGATGTGGGAGTCGACGTCCATACGGACCTCTGCTCCCAGACCCGTCTGCGCAGCCGCACCGGAGTCCACGATGTCCACATCGGTGACCTTCCCGACCACCACACCGGCCACCTTGACGTCGTCGCCGGTCCGCAGGCCGGATGCGGACATGAACTGAGCGCGGAAAACCGTTGTCGGACCGAAACGCAGGTCGCCGACGATCACGAACAGAGCCGAGGTGATCAGCGAGCTGACAGCGAGAAAGATCCCCAGCTTGATGGCCGGTCCGGTGATTGTCATTTCGTCATTCCGTAGATCATCGAGGCGAACGGGTTTCCGATGACGTCTTCGATCGACTTCACATCGCGGTACGCGTGACTGCCGTCGTCGAAGTCGACGTGCCCCGGCCCCTTTTCGCCGGGTGCGCGCGGGTAGCCGTAGCAGCTCGGTCCCGCCGTTCCTGCCGTGTGTTCGGGCGCGTCGATGCCCGGTCGGTATGGCGGGTCGCCGATGAGCAGGGTGCCGACGATGTCGAGGCCCGGTCTCGCTCCGCCGAACGCCCGCTCGAGATATTTGCGGCTCGTGTTCAGTCCGTCCAGGAAGCACGGGTAGATCGGTCCGTAGTCTCCGAGCACCTGCGCCGGCGGCGCCAGGGCGTCGGCGGCCTTCACCAGTGGCGTGCCCGCGTTAGTCATGAACCGGTTGCCGGTGTTCCCGAACTCGGTGAAGCTCAACAGGAACGCAGTCAGCTGCGACTGGTTCTCCACAATCGTCTTCGAGGTGGTGGTGAGGTGACGGACGGTGGCCATCAGGTCCGGTGACAGTCCGGCGAATGTGTCGAGATTGTCCGCACCGAGCTCGAGATCCCGTTGCAGAGTTGGCAGTGACTTGTTGAAGGTCGCGAGGTAGGTGTTCACCGAGTCGACCAGCTCGCCGAGCTTCTCGCCCCGATCGACGGTGCCGGTCTGCACAGCGGTCAGGGTTGCATTCACCCGCGCCGGGTCCACACGGTCGAGAATTCCGACAAGCAACTCGAAAGTGTCGTAGACCTCGACCGGCGTTTGCGAGGTGTCGATGGTGGCACCGGCGCTCAACGTCGATGCCGCCGGCTGCTCCGGCATCGTCAGCGCGACGTACTTGCGGCCGAAGAGCGTGGTCGGCTCCATCTCCGCCCGGACGTTCGTCGGCAGATCGCCGAGCTGGTCTTCCTCCACCGCCAGCTCGATGCGAGCGTGATCGCCGTACACGTCGACAGATGCGACACGACCGATCACTACGCCGTACAGCTTGACGTCCGATCCAGGCACCAGCAGCAGCCCCGTGCGCGGGGCGTTCAGGTAGATGGACCCGGTGGCCTGGAACCTGCCGTTGTACGACATCAGCGCAGCCACGACGACGCCCACCACCACGGCGAAGGCGACGAACGCGTACAGCAGGTGTTGTCTGCGTGAGTGTTCGATCATCCCGACACCCGCACAGTCGCGTGGACGCCGCCGTACAAGGCGATACCGACGATGAAGTCGACCATCATGATGATGATCAGTGACGTGCGGACGGCGTGGCCGACAGCGACGCCGACCCCGGCCGGTCCACCGCTGGCGTTGTAGCCGTAGTAGCAGTGCACCGCCATCACGGCGACCGCCATGACGATCACCTTCAACAGTGAGATCGCGATGTCACCGGGCTGCAAGAACAGCCGGAAGTAGTGGTCGTAGGTGCCCGGCGACTGGTCCGACAGGAACACGCTCACGAACTTGGTGGCGGCGTACCCGGTGAAGAGGGCGATCGCGTACAGCGGCACCACAGCGGCGAGTCCCGCCGCGATCCGCGTCGACACCAGATAGGGCAGCGACTGAACCGACATCACCTCGAGCGCGTCGATCTCCTCGCTCACGCGCATGGCACCGAGTTGCGCAGTGAAACCGGAGCCCACCGTCGCCGTGAGTGCGACGCCAGCAATGACCGGGATCGCTTCGCGGGTGTTGAAGAAGGCGGAAATGAAGCCCGACATCGCTTCCACACCGACGCGCCCCAGTGAACTCGATCCCTGTTGACCGACCTCGTATCCGGCTGCAGCCGTGAGGAATCCGATGATCACGACGGTCCCGCCGATGATGGCGAGTGCACCTGCGCCGAGCGACACCTCAGCTAGCAGGCGCAAGGTCTCGCGACGATAGTGGGTCATCGCCTTGGGTACCGCCCGCAGCGCCACCCCGTAGAACGCCAGTTTCTCTCCGAAGGATTCGGCGGGCTTCAGCGCCTTCCCGGCGTCCAACCGGTCGGTCAGTCGCCGCGACGGTTCGGTGGGCATCTGAGTCGATGTCAACGTGGTCCCTGCTCTTGTGTTCGCGCAGTCATGTCGAGGCCTTCAGTGCAGTGCGAGCGTGGTGATGACCGCGTTCGCGAGGAACAGCAGCACAAAGCTGAAGACAACGGTCTGGTTCACGGCGTCGCCGACACCCTTCGGTCCGCCTCCCGCGTTGAAGCCGAGATGGCAGGCCACCAGTGCGGCCAGCAGACCGAAGATGCCGGCCTTGAGCTCGCTGATGAGTAGGTCGGGAATTCCGGTGAGGATCGGGATCGCGGTGATGTATTGACCCGGCGTGGCACCTTGGAGGAAGACGCCGTACACGTATCCCCCGGCCAGGCCGATGGCGGTCACCAGGCCGTTCAGGAACACCGCGACGCCGCAGGAGGCGATCACGCGCGGAACTGCGAGTCGCTGGATCGGGTCGATACCGAGCACCTTCATGGCGTCGATCTCTTCGCGGATGGTGCGCGAACCGAGATCGGCGCAGATCGCGGTGGCACCTGCGCCCGCGACGACGAGAACCGTGACGATGGGTCCGATCTCTCGGATGACGGCCACACCCGCGCCCGCACCGGACAGGTCGATCGCACCGATCTCGTTCAGCAGAACGTTGATCTGGAACACCACCATGACGCAGAACGGGATCGACATCAGCATGGTCGGGACAATCGATACGCTCGCGATGAACCACGCCTGCGCCACCAGCTCACGCCACTGGAAGGGACGCCGTGGGAGCATCTTGACGATGCCCCAGAAGGTGAGGAAGAAGTCGCCGACCATTTCGGTACCGTGGCGCGCCTTCTTGAGAACCGGTGCGAGCGTTGACGATTGGCGTCGTTCCGGGAGCGCTGTTTCGGGGGCGAGTGCGCTCATCGGGCGTCGGAGCTCTCACGCGTTGCGGCCCGCGAGATCTTCTCGTCTGCCACTCGACGGACAGGAATGATGGGCAGTCGCAGCGCTCCAGGCGCCGAGACCGGCACGATCGGCGACCGGGGTTCGGTGGGCTCGATGCGCCGATAACCCGAACCCTGGATCGGGCGAAGGTCCTTCTCCCCCTTGTTCGGCCACAACGCGGCGGCCCGCTCGGCCTGAGCAGCTATGGTCAGCGACGGGTTGACGCCCAGATTCGCGGACACGGCCGAACCGTCGACCACACTCAGCGACGGATAGCCGTACACGCGGTGATATGGGTCGATCACACCGTTGTCCTCATCGTCCCCGATCACGCATCCGCCGAGGAAGTGTGCGGTCATCGGCACGTTGAACACCTCGCCCCACGTTCCGGCGGAGGTGCCGCCGATCTTCTCGGCGATGCGCCGCGTGGCTTCGTTGCCCGCGGGGATCCAGGTGGGATTGGGCTCGCCGTGCCCCTGCTTGCTGGTGAGCCGGCGACCGAACAGACCGCGCTTTGTGAAAGTGGTGATCGAGTTGTCGAGGTTTTGCATCACCAGTGCGATCACGGTCCGCTCGCTCCAGCCCTTCACCGCCAGGACACGTGCTGTGGCGAGTGGATCCCGGAGCGCGACGCCGATGAATCGCAGCCATCGCGGCAACCGTCCGTCGCCGTCGGTCATCGGCGCCTGCAACAACCCCATCGCGTTGGAGCCCTTGCCGTATCGGACGGGTTCGACGTGGGTGTCCGGCGTGGGGTAGAACGACGACGTGATCGCCACGCCCTTGGTGAGGTCGAGGGATTCGTCGACGCGGTAACGGGTGGCCCCGAGGATCGACTCGGAGTTGGTCCTGGTCAACTCGCCCAGTCGCGTCGAGAGCTCAGGAAGGCGGCCGGAGTCCTTGAGCTTGTGCAGCAACTGCTGGGTACCCCAGGTACCCGCCGCGAAGACGACATTGTGAGCGGTGAACGCCTTCTCGCGCTTACGAATCCAGGCACCGGTCTTGACTGTGTCGACTGTCCAGGAGCCATCGGGTCGCTGACGCACGTCGGTGACGGTGGTCAGCGGATTCACCACCACTCCAGCGCGTTCGGCGAGCCCGAGGTAGTTCTTGAGCAGCGTGTTCTTGGCACCGTGACGGCAACCTGTCATGCACTCGCCGCACTCGATGCAGCCGGTGCGATCCGGTCCGACCCCACCGAAGTAGGGATCCGACACGGTACGACCGGGCTCGCCGAAGTACACCCCGACCGGAGTCTGGACAAACGTGTCGCCGACACTCATGTCGTCGGCCACCGACCGGATGATCTCGTCGGCAGGCGTCATGTGCGGGTTGGTGACCACGCCCAGCATGCGACGCGCCTGGTCGTAGTAGGGCGTCAGCTCGTCTTCCCAGTCTGTGATGTGCGCCCACTGCGGATCGCCGAAGAATGCTGATCCCGGCTGGTAGAGGGTGTTGGCGTAGTTGAGAGAGCCCCCCCCGACTCCCGCCCCGGCCAAGATGACACAGTCGCGAAGTAGGTGGATGCGCTGAATCCCGTACGCACCCAGCTTCGGCGCCCACAGGAATCGTCGAACGTCCCAGCTGGTCTTGGCGAAGTCCGCATCGTCGAATCTGCGGCCGGCTTCGAGAACGCCGACCCGGTAGCCCTTCTCTGCCAGGCGAAGGGCGGTGACGCTGCCGCCGAACCCGGAGCCGATCACCAGGACGTCGTAGTCGGTGTCTTTCTCGCTCGCCTCAGCGTTCATTGGATGCTCGCAATCGTCTGTGGGCGTGGGTATTACGTGGCTGATTGAGCCTCTACAGGAACACGTCCCTGTGATGACCGTGTGCCGGTCGCCGCTTCTGTCCGTCCTGGCCAAGCGGGGCGGTGCGGTCGGACACAGTGTGTTGACACTGTGAGATGAACTGTATTGTTTTTACACATAATTGCCTAATGTGTCAAACACTCAGGCGGGCGCCTTAGGCCTGCATGCCAATTCGGGCATGATGGACACATGGCTACGCCCCCGAGCTTCCACGACGAAGTACGCGACCTGCTGCGCGATCGCATACTCGACTCCGCTCGCGATCTCGTGGTGGAACGGGGATGGTCCGCGGTGAACATGTCCCGGGTGGCGCGCGAGGTCGGAATCAGCCGTACGACCCTCTACAACGAGGTCGGGACCAGGGATCAGCTTGCGGCATCGCTGATCGCACGCGAGGCAGACCGCTTCCTCCACGGGGTCGTCGAGGGCATCGCGGACGAACAGGACATCGTTGACGGACTCACAGCCGCCGCGGAGCGCACACTGACCCTTGGTGAGGACAACGAGCTTCTGATGTCGATCATCTCGGGCAGACTCCAGGGCGGCGAACTCCTGTCGCTGGTCACCGTCGACTCAGAGGTCGTCCTCGGGCGGGCGACGCAGGTGGTAGCCGATCAGATCCGTTCTCGGAAGCCCGATCTCGACGAATTCGCGCTGGAGTCGATCACCGAGATCTTCGTACGACTCACCGTGAGCCACCTGCTCCAGCTCCGGGGTTCGCGTGCCGAATCCGTCGTGCAGATCCACGCTGTCATTCTCGCCTTGTTCGCAAGCCCGCCAGCTCCCCCGGCGGGATGACGCGTGGACGGAACAAGCCAAGCCGAGCGCTTTGAGAACACTGATCCCCATCTTCGGGAATCGCTTGTGCAGCCAGGTGGCCAGCGCCATTCCCAGGGAAAGATGGCCTCACGCCGGTTGGTGCGTATCGCCCGGACAGTTCGTCGAGCGACGTCTTCGGGCTCCAGAACCGGAAACCACTGCGACATCCGGGGGTACCACCCCATGTCTGCATCGTTCCGTTCGAAGTAGTCGGTGTTGACCTCCGAAGGGCAGACGAGTGAGACTCCGATGCCATAACGACCGACTTCCTCGCCGAGACTGTTCGAGAACCCCACCATGGCGGCCATAACGGTGGCTAGAACGAACCGGCTGGTGTCCTCGGCGAGGCGGCAGACGTTGAGGTGTGGCTGAGAATTGCCGCGTAGGCGATGCTGGCTGACTTGTAACGACCGTGCGCTTCGGACGGGGCGGGCCCGGGTTACCGTATCGAAACGTTATGAACCAGTCGCGAAATTCGTTGTGGTGTAATCAGCTGACGCCCCGATTGGGCTGGTCGAGCATTCATGCGGCTGGCGGGCGTGCACGTCGAAGTCGAAACTGCGACGGGGAGCAGCCGACCCACCGAGCAAACGCATGAGAAAAGCTTGCGACGTCGCAGTACCCCAGTTCGGTAGCAATCTGGCCGATTCCGACGCCGGGATCGAGAAGTCGGAGGATGGCGTGCTCCTGCATGAATTGCTGTCGTAGGCGGCGCAGGGTGGTGCCCTCGGCGTGTAGGTGCCGTTTGAGTGTGCTTACCGATACCGACAGCTCTGCTGCGATCCGACTAGCGTTGACTCGAGCAGGGTCTGCATCAAACTGGGCTCGGACGCGCTGCGTGTACGAGTTGTGACGCCGCTGATCGCAGAGCCGTCGCAGTTCGGCGGTACCGATCCGGTAGGCGACGGGATCGGAAAAGCGGCACACCTCATGAAGCGCCTCGGCTGGTATGCGAACAAATGACGCTGGCGCATCGAAGACGACTCGATGCCCTATCTCTCCCACGTTCAGCGGCTCGGTCGGCGCCGGGCAGGTCAGGTGTAACTCTGCTGAGGACACATCTCCTGTGAGTATTTTCACCAGACGCAGAACGGTCAGGCCCCCATAAGTGACGGCAAAGCAGTCGGTACCCGCGCTGTCGGTGCGCCCTGCGAGACCGATGGTAAGACCACTGGCGCCATGATGAAAGTCCGCACTTAGCGCCGTCGAGATCAACGGCAGAAAACGAAGCAACTCGACGATGTCAACGACCGACCCGGCACTGACCAGCGGCAGGCTCAGTGGACCGAAGGAGGTCAGCTGAGCGTGCTCAGCGAATGCGAGGCCCAGCCGAAACCCGTCGTGCGGCCCCATCGTCGGATACACGTCATGAAACCATTGCATCGGCACCTGCGCTTCTTGCGTGATCAACGTTCTGAGGTCGGTGCCCTCCTGGGCCATTATCCGACCGAATGCGCTCGTCGCCTCCGTGCCCAGCGCACCGCTGTCGAGAAGCTGTGCAAACGCCAACGGGGGCACACCGGATTCACCGAGGGTCACGTGAGCCAGATTAACAACAGATTGCGACGTTCACACATGGATCGGTCGGGATCCGCACATTCACACTCAAGGGGAACCTCATACGTGCAAGGAGGTGGCCATGGCCACGATCACATACATCACCCACGATGGAGACGACTACGAAGCCGATCTCGTGGAGGGGAAGTCGCTCATGCAGACCGCCGTCGACGAAGCCGTCCCCGGCATCGACGGTGATTGTGGTGGCGAAGCGGCCTGCGGTACGTGTCACGTCATTGTCGACCCGGCGTGGATCAAGACCGTCGGGCGCAGCGGCGAGGGCGAGGAAGAGATGCTGAGCATGCATCCGGAACGGGAAGGAACCTCGCGGCTGTCCTGCCAGATGATCGCGACTGAGGAGTGGGACGGCCTGACTGTTCGCCTCCCGGAATTCCAACTCTGACCCGCAACGACGAAGGAATGCAATCATGAGCATCGCAGCCACCGTCGCCGAGAAGGCGCAATCAATGATCCCGATCGACCTTCAGATCCGGGGGGCGCATGTCTATGACAAGACCCGCCGAATCGTCACAAGGACCGACGGCCAGAAGATCTTCACCGAGACCCCGATCCCGCCGGTGGACGAGGTCGATCTCGCCGAAATCGACCTGAGTAACCCGTTCCTGTATCGCCAGGGTATGTGGCGCTCGTACTTCGAGCGTGTCCGCAACGAGGCGCCGGTGCACTTCCGTTCGGAGAGCCCCTTCGGTCCGTTCTGGTCGGTCACGCGACACGCCGACATCATCGCGGTCGACAAGAATCACGAGGCGTTCTCCGCCGAACCGTTCATCATCATCGGCAGGCCCCCGCGTTTCATGGACATCGCGATGTTCATCGCGATGGATCCGCCCCGGCACGACAAGCAGCGCGCCGCAGTGCAGGGCGTGGTGGCTCCGAAGAACCTTCGTGAGATGGAGGGGCTCATCCGCGCGCGCGTCCGCGAAGTCCTCGACGGACTCCCACTCAACGAGCCGTTTGACTGGGTCCAGACTGTGTCGATCGAACTCACTGCACGCATGCTCGCGACGCTACTTGACTTCCCTTACGACAAGCGGCACAAGCTGGTCGAATGGTCCGACCTCGCGACCTCGATGGAGCAGGCCAACGGCGGCCCCTCGGACAACGACAGGGTCTTCCGTGAGATGGTCGCGATGGCGCAAGGCCTGAGTTCGCTGTGGCGGGACAAGGCGGCACGTACCGTGGCCGGCGAAGAGCCTGGCTTCGACCTCATCACCATGCTGCAAAGCAACGAGGACACCAAGAACCTCCTCGACGATCGCCCCATGGAGTTCCTCGGTAACCTCGTGCTGCTGATCGTCGGCGGCAATGACACGACCCGCAACTCCATGAGCGGCGGAGTGCTGGCCCTCAACGAATACCCCGAGCAGTTCGAGAAGCTCAAGGCCAACCCCGACCTCATCCCCAACGCGGTGTCGGAGATCATCCGCTGGCAGACCCCTCTTGCTTACATGCGCAGGGTCGCCAAGAAGGACGTCATGCTCGGCGGCCAGTTCATCCGCAAGGGTGACAAGGTGGTGATGTGGTACGCCTCGGGCAACCGAGACGAGCGCGTCTTCGAGCGTCCAGACGAGCTCATCATCGACCGGGCCAACGCCCGCAACCACATCGCGTTCGGTTTCGGTGTACACCGCTGCATGGGCAACCGGCTCGCCGAGCTCCAGCTACGCATCCTGTGGGAGGAGCTCCTCCCTCGCTTCGACAACATCGAGGTGGTGGGTGAGCCGGAGTACGTGCAATCGAACTTTGTCCGTGGGATCAGCAAGATGATGGTTCGCCTGACCCCCAAGGGGGAAATGTGACGGCTGATCAGGTCGTCATCCTCGGCGCGAGCCACGCCGGCGTCCAACTCGCGGGCGCTCTCCGAAAGGAGAAATGGGCCGGGGATGTCTTGCTGATCGGCGACGAGGGCAGGCTCCCCTACCAGCGTCCACCGCTGTCCAAGGCATACCTGGCAGGTGCATCACAGCTTGATGACTGCGCGATCCGCGGACGTCAGTTCTACGACAAGCAGCGGATCGAGCTCGTGGACGGAACGGCGACGGCGATCAACCGTTCCGCGCACACTGTCACCCTCAACAGTGGAGACGTGGTGTCTTACGCCACGCTGGCACTGTGCACCGGCGCGCGCGCCCGCGCGCTGACCGTTCCGGGCGCCGAGTTGACGGGCGTCCACTACTTGCGCACCGCCACCGACGTCGAGGCCATCCGTGCCGCGGTGGTGCCAGGTTGCCGGGCCGTCATCGTCGGCGGCGGCTATATCGGCCTGGAGACGGCCGCCTCACTTCGAGCTCAGGGTGTGGACGTCACTGTTCTCGAGGCTGCGGAACGCGTGCTCGAGCGGGTGACCGCGCCGGTGGTCTCGAGGTTTTTCGACCGTACCCACCGGACCGAGGGTGTCGATGTTCGCACCAGCGCGTTGGTCGAGGGTTTTCGCGGGGAGGGGCGAGTCGAAGAGGTGGTGCTCGCCGACGGTGAGACCCTGGCCGCGGACCTCGTCATCGTCGGTGTCGGCATCATTCCCAACACGGATCTCGCGGTCGCCGCGGGCCTCGAGGTTGACGACGGAGTCATCGTCGACGACCATGCACGCACCAGCGACCCCGACATCGTCGCCGCCGGCGACTGCGTCAACCAACGGATCGCACGGTACGACAGGCGCGTCCGCCTCGAATGTGTGGCGGCCGCCACCGAGCAGGCCAAGGTCGCGGCAGCGACCATCTGCGGCAACGAAGCCGGTCTCACCGCGCTGCCTTGGTTCTGGTCCGATCAATACGATCTGAAGCTGCAGATCGCCGGGCTCAACACCGGGTACGACGAGGTACTGGTCAGCGGTGACCCTGACCACGACCGTGACTTCACCTGTTACTACTTCAACGACGGCGAGCTGATCGCCGCGGACTGCGTCAACAGACCCAAGGATTTCATGAACGCGAAGCGTACGATCGCACAGCGTTCGTCGCTCGACAGGTCCGAACTGATCGGAGCCACACCATGACCACATCACCCGCGGCAGCGGAAAGGCCGGCGGCGGCGCTCACAGCATCGACCTTCCTCGACATCCATCACGCGACCGTGCAGGCCTTCACCCAAGACGCGGTCGGCGACGCGGACACCGATCGCGAGAAGGCGCGGCGCCTCTTCGCCGCAGTCCGAGACCAGATCCGTTACGACCCCTACACCGTCTCTGACAAGCCCGATCATTACCGGGCCAGCCATGTCATCGAGTCCGGACGTGGGTACTGCGTACCCAAAGCGGTCGTACTGACAGCCGCGTTCCGCGCGGCAAACATACCGGCCCGGCTCGGCTTCGCTGATGTACGCAATCATCTGCAGACCGACGCGCTGCGCGAACTCATGGGAACCGACGTCTTCGTATATCACGGATACAGCCACGTCTACATCGAGGGGCGCTGGTTGAAAGCTACACCCGCGTTCAACATTGAATTGTGCACTCGATTCGGGGTCCCACCTATCGACTTCACCGGCGATCGCGACGCGTTGTTTCACGCGCACGCGGCGGACGGCTCCGCGCACATGGAGTACGTGCACGAACGCGGCGTCTACAACGACTTGCCCCTCGAGGAAATCCTGGCGGGCCTGCGGCATGCCTACGGCCCTCGGATCTTCTCGGGACGGCCAGCTCCGTCCGACGCATTCCGCGCATAGTGTGCGCTCCGGCGGGCTACCGCCGCAGGTTACTGCCCGCTCGAACACCCGTGCCACCACCTGTCGGCCAGATCCCGTCGCACAGTGTCCACCACCACTAGGGAGACCATGACAATGTCCGAGTCATTGCTCGACACCTATCCACACCGAATGGGCGGCCATTGCGGCTCCAGCGCGATGCGCGACTTGATGGAGTGGTCGGGACTAGGCTTCGACGGGCCACCGAACGAGGGTCTGGTGTTCGCTCTGGGCGGAGCACTCTCGCTCACGTATGTTCGCACCGACGCCCTCGTGCCGCCGTTGTATCTGGTAGGACGTGGTCCTGACTTCGAGATGGACCTCCCCCGCCGTCTCGGCGCTACGGTGGAGGTCCGGTCCACCGACGATCCCCAGCTAGGGTGGGATCTCGTCCGCGACGAACTCGACCGCGGCCGGCCCGCGCTCGTGTGGGCCGAAATTGCTGAATTGCCCTACCTGCGCGTTCAGTTGCGCATGAGTCGCCACGATATCGTCATAGTGGGCTACGACAGCGACGCAGAAATCGCTTACGTCGCAGACAACGATCGCGTCGAAATTCAACAGGTTCCCTTCGACGCGCTGGCGCGAGCCCGACGCTCGATGACCTTCCCCGAGCCGACCCGACATACGCTCTTCCGCATTGACTGGCCCGAGGCGCTACCGTCAATCGCCGTCGTGGCTGCGGAGGCGTTCGCGCAATCTGCGGCATGCATGCGCGCGCCCGCAGGATCCACGATCGCCGGCCCTGTCGAACACTCGGGGACACACGGAATAGACGCAGCCCTAGCACTATCCTCTGACGTGGTGCTCTGGCATGAGCTGCCCTCCGACGTGCTCGAAGTCCACCTATTCAGTCTTGGTGCATTCATCGAGAAGGCAGGTACGGGTGGTGGCCTGTTCCGACGACTACTCGCGTGTGGCTGCGACGAGATCGCCCGACTGACCGGCGATGCTGCAACCAGCGACCTTGCCAGAGATGCTCACCGAGCGGCTGCAGCATGGACATCAGTCGCTCAGGCGGCCGTACACAAGGGCTCGACCGCTGCTACCCGGCTCGACCACGTCATCGAGGCCGCGGCGGTTCTAACTGACACTGAGTCGAGCCTTGCCACCTCACTGGACTCCGCCGCCAGATCCCTAAGGTCCGCCGTTTAGAAGAACTGCCAGCACCGCATCGGTGAGTGGCTGGCCCTAGCCCGGCCCTTTCGCATCTGGATCGACTGAGGTGGGTCGCTACCGGAGTCCGACGGGGTGAACCACGAGATCGTGGGCATCAGTTCCTACGAGTTGATTCGGTCCTACTGGTCGCGCCAGACCTGGGGCCTGACTGGCTCGCCGGCTTCATCACCGGGGGCGACGTGATGACACTAGATCAGGTGGTAGACGACGAGTCGTTCGACCCGCCCATCCGACACTTGGACAAGTGCTCCTCGCGATAAGGAACACAGTTGTGATCAAATACTGAGGGCGGAGACTGGGGCGGCACCGTCTCTCGCGAGCGGGATCAGTCTAGTCCGAGGCGAGTGGCGAACGCGGGGTCGCCGAAGGGTCTGTCTCTGCGGAAGCGAACGCCCACTGTGGCCGCAGCGCCGTCAATGATCCCCCAGACGTCTGATAGAGGTGCGCGGAGAACAGGTCCTTGCTCATTCCATTGAGCCGACCGTGATCGATCCACCATTGGGTAGCTGATAGGCCCGCCCCAAGATGGATCATGTCGCACCCGGATGTCGCCGAGGCCGCGGTGAGGCCACCGGCACCCCCGACGACGACCTGACCGCAGGGAGCCGACGCGCCCGATTCTTGTGTTCCCACACCGTCACCGTGGTCCCAGTTCGAGGTTGCACGGCAATCCCGTCGGCGGCGAGCTCTTTCACGAGCGGGTACAGCCTTTTCCCGGCAGGTTCGCCTGCGATAGATACGCCGCCGCTCGACGCAGCACCTCGTTCTCCTGCTCAAGCAGGCGGATCCGCTTACGGGCCTCGCGCAGTTCAGCGGACTCGGTCGAGCGTGACGTGTGCGGTCTCAGGAGATGCGTGACGTCGTGTTCTCGGGAGATGCTTACCGGCGGTGGGGCCGGTGGGCGTTGAAGTTGCGAATGGTCTTGGTGGTGGTTCGTGCGTGCAGTGACAGTTCTCTGGCGCCGTCGAGCACTCGTAGGTGGTGATCGTCGACGATGATGGTGACGATGGTGCCGGCGTAGGTCGGACTGACTCGGAGGCGTTGGCCGGCCACCATGATCTGACCGCTCTTGGGAACCCGGCGCTGCACGCTCTGCGGCCCTGACGGTGGCGCAGGCGGCAGCGGGGTGCTGGCTTCCCGAACTCCGGTCAAGCGGCGAATATTCTCTAGGTCAAGAGGATTGGGTAGCGTCTTGATCAGGTGGGTGCCGTTGGTCGCGTGGATCAACTCGCCGTCGATCCGCAGGGTGACCCGGCTGCCGGCCGTCACGACGCCGAGGGCGAGTTCATGTCCACGAACAATGACGATGCCGTCGCGGTTCGCGGTCCGGTCGATCTCGATAGCTCGCGGCCGATGGGTGGCGGTGGAGGTGTCGAACGCGGCTTGCGCCGGTCTGGGCCGGCCCGGGCGGGTGCCGCGGGCGCGGAGTCGTTGCAGGTCTGCGGTGGTCAGCTTCGACCGGACCGTCTTGATCACGATGTCGTCGCAGATGATGTACACGCTCGACAGGTCAGCCCACATCACGACACTGCGCTGCGCATAGTTTCTTTCCGACCCACACCTGTTGCACACCGGCAATAGTCACTACACCGGACGGCGGCACGACAGTGTCGAACTCAATGGCGGAACTCGACTGATCGGCCACGGTTGGAGCTGGCCGAACGACTTCGGCTTCCGGTCGGATCTCGGCACCAACAGGCTTGCTGGGCATGGTGTCGGGATCGGTGCTGCGACTGCGGAACACGCTGGCAGGGGTGGCCATGTTCAGCGACTGATGCGGTCTGCAGGTGTTGTAGGCGTGGACCCATTCGTCGATAGCCGTTTGCGCGGTCTCGATGGTGTCGAAGGCGCCAGTCTCGTCGAGATGAATCACCCTAGGTTTGATGCCGTTTCCTTCTGAGTTAGGAAGGATGAGCGTTATGCCGAAGAAGATCGATCCAGAGGTCCGTGAGCGGGCGTTGCGGTTGTTGCAGACCCATGGTGGTGAGTATGCGTCGCTGACAGCGGCGGCCGAGGCTGTGGCCAAGCAGGTCGGCGTTGGGAAGGAATCGGTCCGCCGGTGGGCGGTGCAGAATCAAGTCGATACCGGGCAACGCCCGGGCGTGACCTCGGAGGAATCGGCCGAGATCAAGAAGCTCAAGGCCGAGAACCGGCAACTGCGTGAGGACGTGGCGGTGTTGAAAGCGGCGACGACTTTCTTCGCGGGGGAACTCGACCCCCGCAATCGATGATCATCGCGTTCATCGACACGATGCGAGCTGAAGGTGTAGCGGTCGAGTCGATCTGCCGAGTCCTGCGGGAGCAGGGTTGCCAGATCGCCGCACGCACCTATCGGGCCTGGCGTTCGCGTCGGCCCGCCGCACGCACCATCAGCGACGCCCAGACTGTCGATGCGGTGCGTGAGGTCGCGTGGCGGGTCGATCACCAGGGACGGCGGCGGCTCACCCCGGAAGGGCTCTACGGACGCGTGAAGATGCGTGCACTTCTGGACCGCACCAGCATGCCAGGGGTGTCCTACGGTGCGGTGGACCGCGCGATGAAGATGTTGCACCTCAATGGTATTCGTCGTTCCAAAGGTATCCGAACAACGATCCCGTCCACGGATGGAATCCGGGCCGGAGACCTGTTGAACCGCACGTTCTGTGCTGCCGAACCGAACCGTGTGTGGGTCACCGACTTCACTTACGTCCGAACGTGGTCCGGATGGGTGTACGTCGTGTTCATCATCGATGTGTTCTCCCGCAAGATCGTGGCCTGGCATGCCTCCACGAGCAAGGACGCCACCTTGGTGACCATCCCTCTACGGATGGCGCTATGGCAACGTGACCGCGATGGTCATCCTGTCAAAGATGGTGAGCTGATACACCATTCGGATGCAGGATCGCAGGGTGAATTCAACTGGTCGTCGCAACACCTTGATCTTGGAGGTGTTGGCTTTGGCTACAGCAGACTGGAGCAAGAAGACCAGCGATGCGCCCACGGGGGTTCGTCGGCAGTGGCGAGCTGATCGTGCGTTGCGGCCGGCGATGCGTTCGCCGGGCCGGCCCGAGCCGTCGCGGGCGGTGCGACGTCAGTTTTGGGGGTTGATCGCGACGGGGATGAGCACGGCGGAGGCGTCGGTGGCGGTCGGCGTGTCGGTGCCGGTGGGGTCGCGGTGGTTCCGCCACGCTGGCGGAATGACGCCACTGAGTCTGGACGAGCCGGCGGGTCGTTACCTGTCGTTCGCTGAACGGGAAGAGATCGCGCTGCTCCGCGCCCAACAGTGTGGTGTGAGAGAGATTGCTCGGCAGATCGGACGCAGTCCGGCAACGATTTCGCGTGAGTTGCGCCGCAACTCCGCTACCAGGAGTGGGAAACTCGAGTATCGAGCCTCGGTGGCGCAGTGGAAAGCTGAGCAGGCCGCCAAGCGCCCGAAAACAGCGAAACTCGTGGCCAACGTCGAGTTGCGGGAGTACGTGCAGGAGCGGTTGGCGGGCACTGTCCGTAGCCCCTACGGCACGATCGTCGCCGGCCCCACGCCGCCGCCGTGGAAGGGGCTCAACAAGCCGCACCGGGCCGACCGGCGGTGGTCTCTGGCATGGAGTCCGGAGCAGATCTCCCAGCGCCTGCGGGTCGATTTCCCCGATGATGAATCCATGCGCATCAGTCATGAGGCAATCTATCAATCCCTGTTCATCGAGGGCCGTGGCGCGCTCAAACGCGAGTTGGTGGCGTGCCTGCGGACCGGGCGGGCATTGCGGGAGCCCCGTGCTCGCTCACGCAACAAGCCGCAGGGTCACGTCACCTCCGATGTCGTCCTCAGCCAGCGCCCGCCTGAGGCCCACGACCGTGCTGTCCCCGGCCACTGGGAGGGTGATCTCATCATCGGTGTGGGTCGGTCGGCTATCGGCACTATTGTCGAACGGCGCAGTCGCGCAACGATTCTAGTCCATCTCCCACGCTTGCAAGGGTGGGGTGAGCAACCGCCGGTGAAGAACGGGCCGGCACTCGGTGGCTACGGCGCCATCGCGATGAACGCGGCACTGACGGCGTCGATAGCGGCGCTGCCGCAGCAGTTGCGCAAGACGTTAACGTGGGATCGCGGTAAGGAACTGTCCGCTCATGCCCAGTTCGCGATGGATACCGGAACGCAGGTGTTCTTCGCCGATCCGCATTCGCCGTGGCAGCGACCGTCCAACGAGAACACTAATGGGCTGCTGCGCCAATATTTTCCGAAGGGAACTGACCTGTCACGGTGGTCTGCAAACGACCTCGAAGCCATCGCATACACCCTCAACAACTGTGGTTCCCCCGGAATCGTGGAGGACTCCTCTATGCGGCTTCGGGCTCGGTGACTGCGGTGTTCTCGTAGTCGACCGGACTCATCATCCCGATCGCGCTGTGGCGACGCTGGTGATTGTAGAAGCCGTAGCACCACTCCAACACGACCGCCTGCGCCTCCATGATAGTATGGAACTCGTTGCGTGACAACACTTCCCACTCCAAAGAAGAGAAGAATGCCTCCGCTGCGGCGTTGTCGAAACACGATCCGACCCGGCCCATCGACTGCCGGATACCCATCTTCTGGCACAGCCTGGTGAACCGTCTCGCGGTGTACGTCGACCCACGATCGGTGTGGAAAATCAGCTTCTGCGCATCGTCATCACGCCATATCGCCTGCATGCCGCCCCGCGTGGCGACCGCCATCTCGATCGCCGCACACGCCAACGCTGCATCCGGGTGACGACTGGTGGCCGCCCCCAGCAGGCGGCGACTGTAGAGGTCGATGACCGTGGCCAGATACAGCTTGCCCGCCGCGGTCGGGATCTCGGTGATGTCGCCGACCCACCGCTGATCGGGGCACTGTGCGGTGAAATCGCGACCCAACAAATCGGGGAACTTCGGGGCGGTCTTGTCCTGACGGGTCAGCCCGTTGCGCCGGCGGATCCGCCGCGCGACCAGGCCCTGACGACACATCGAATCAGCGACAGTCTTCTCGGTCACCGTCCACCCGTCAGCACGCAGATCCGCATGCAGGCGCGGTGACCCGTGCAGGCCGCGGGCCTTGTCGAACGCCACCGCCACGGCCCGGTCGATGGTGTCCCGGCGATAGTCGCGGGTGGTGTGCAAACCCGTTGCCGCACCCGGCGATTGGGTCCGCTTATGCCATTTGTAGAACCACGCCTCGCTGACCCCGAGCAGCCGGCAGGACACCGCGTGTGGCACCCGATAGTTGGTCCTCTGGTCGGCGATAAAGCGTGCCACGCTCACTTCGTCGCCTCCTTCACCCACAGGACCACTGATCGCTTGAGGACATCACGCTCCATGCGCAGCTCGGCGACCTCGTCACGCAACCGTTTGAGCTCAGCAGCGTCATCAACGGTCAGCTCGCCGCGGCCCTCCCGCTCGGCGCGCGCCCGGTTGACCCAGTTACCCAAGGTGCCCTCGTTGACCCCCAGGTCTCGAGCGACCTGGGCGATCGGCTTACCTGTCTCCTCGACGATCCGGACCGCCCCATCACGAAACTCCCGGTCGTACTTCTTCCGCTTCTCTGGCATCGTGCTCCTCATTATCGATGCCTCTACGGTTCGGGGGGAACCTCAAACCGTCCCCGAAAGGCCCTCGGCTGGAAGACCCCCGCCGAAGTCTTTGAAGGACAGTTACACTCACTACAACAACCCGGTGTTGCATGGACCGATTGAACCCGCCCAGTACACGTCAACACGGTTGACGCAGAAACTCTCACTGGAGAGTATCTCTGCGTCGATCGGATCGGTGGGAGATGCCTACGACAACGCGCTGATCGAATCAGCGAACGGCCTCTACAAGACCGAGTGCATCCGCACGACGATCTTCCACCAGGGCCCCTACAAGACCATCGCCGACGTCGAGTACGCCACCGCAGCGTGGGTCGACTGGTACAACTGCAGCCGGCTGCACTCGAGCATCGGCCTGATCCCACCCAACGAGTACGAGGCCAGCTACTACGCTGGACTCACCACCGAGCAAACCCCCACATTGGAGGCGGCACAAAACTTGGGGTGATTCACCCGGTTGAAACTCGCCGCCCACGCACCCTACGTCGACCTCCTGCTCGACGGAATAGCCAGACTCGCAGTGCTTCCCGCGCCGGCCTGACCACCAGGCTCGATCCGATCATCGATCCAGAAAGGATGCTCCACCTCGGGACCGTGAACCCCGACGCCCACCGACGCCTCGGGCAACACGCCACGGCCCACACCCGGAATGCGGTCCTCAAACCACACCATCCGGACCACTCAACAAGGGACCGCCACCTCACGAAAGATTGAGGTTAGAGTGGTTGGCGGCCCAGAACCTTGATGGGCTCGGCGTGCCGGTGCTCCTTCAGCGCGAGAGTGAAGGCAAGCTCGGGGTTGCGACACAGCGTGCGAGACTGCACCGGAGAATGACTAGTTGTCGAGCTGACAACCAAGCGATTAAGCTGCGACAGGCCCGACGGCTGTGCTTTGCACACTGTCCGCCATGTCAACTTCCTTCATTTCGGCACTGATCGAATAATCCAGAAACCATTCCGGCATGGGGCACGACTTCGCGCGCTTTGTCCCAACTTCATAAGTTAGCCACGTATTGTGAGGGGGACCCGTTTGGTGGTCCAGTCGCTATGCGGCTTGGGATTGGTGGGTCGTGGTCCACTGTAGAGCGAATTCAGCGGGGCTGAGTTCGCCGTGGGCGCTGTGGGGCCTGGCGGTGTTGTAGTCGGTCCTCCAATCCTCGGTGATCACTTGGGCTTCGAGCAGAGAATCGAAGCGCCACGAGTTGAGCAGTTCATCGCGTAGTCGACCGTTGAACGATTCGATCCAGCCGTTCTGCCATGGCGAACCGGGGTCGATGAACAAGGCTCCGGTGCCGGTGAATCGGCACCAGTCGCGTACGGCGTGGGCGACGAATTCGGGGCCGTTGTCGAACCGCACGTAGACCGGCGCCCCGCGGGTCAAAGCCAGCGTGTCAAGGACTGCGACCACTTGGTCGGCGTCGATTGACCTGCCGATCTCGATGGCCAGACACTCTCGGGTGTACTCATCAATGATGTTGAGTAGCTTGATCGTACGACCATCAGCGAGGGTGTCGAATTGGAAGTCCATCGCCCAGATCACGTTCGGCCGGATAGGACACATCGCCCCTACGGTGACACCGACGCCGGTCAACCGCTTCTTTTTGCGGCGCTGGGGCACTCGAAGTCCTTCCTCACACCATAGTCGACGAATACGTTTGTCGTTGACCGCCCATCCGGATTTGCGTGCCATCTTCGCTGCTCGCCGCCACCCCCACCGGGGCCGGTCGGTGGAGAACCTGCGTAGCCAGGCCCTCAGCCTGGTGTCCTCGTCGTCCGCTGGTTGTGTCCTCAGGCGCATCGTCGAGCGGTGGATACCGACCACCGCACACGCCCGACGCTGAGACACCCCGAACCGTTCTTGCAGCACCGTCACGGCGCGGCGTTTACGGTTCGGGGTCAAAAGTTTCCCGACGACAGGTCCTTGAGCATGTCAATGTCGAGGGCCTGGTTGGCCACGAGCTTCTTGAGTCGGGCGTTCTCCGCCTCGAGTTCTTTGAGCCGCTTGGCGTCATCAGCTTTCATGCCGCCGTACTGGGCCAGCCAGCGATGCCACGTGGACTCCGCGACTTCGAGGTGCCGGCACACCTCGTCGAGTTCCTGACCAGCGGCGAGGAGCATATTGCCCTCGGCGAGCTTGCGGATGATCTGCTCCGGCGTGTGCCGGCGGCGCTTGTTCGATGTCATGACGTCGTTGATTCTTCCTGCTCGAACAATCGAGCAACAGAGTCCCACAACGACTGGACCACCCAGGAGGGCTCACCTCAGTCGCGCCAGACCTGGGGGCCTGACTGGCTCGCCGGCTTCATCACCGGGGGCGACGAGATGACACTAGATCAGGTGGTAGACGACGAGTCGTTCGACCCGCCCATCCGACACTTGGACAAGTGCTCCTCGCGATAAGGAACACAGTTGTGATCAAATACTGAGGGCGGAGACTGGGGCGGCACCGTCTCTCGCGAGCGGGATCAGTCTAGTCCGAGGCGAGTGGCGAACGCGGGGTCGCCGAAGGGTCTGTCTCTGCGGAAGCGAACGCCCACTGTGGCCGCAGCGCCGTCAATGATCCCCCACGACGTCTGATAAAGGTGCGCGGAGAACAGGTCCTTGCTCATTCCATTGAGCCGACCGTGATCGATCCACCATTGGGTAGCTGATAGGCCCGCCCCCAAGATGGAGGCCACTACGACGGCGACGAGGGACTCGTCGGCACCGACCGATTGGAGGCTACGGGCGAACTCGTCGGAAATAATATCCATTGCCGATCTCAGCTGATCCGCGGCCCCTCCCTCGCCGGACTCAGAATACTGAAACATGTGGTTCGTCATGAGGAAGCGGACGACCGCCGGATGCTCGTCGACCAATGACACGTATGCGGAGATCGCTGACCGGAAGAGCTCGTCGACGGAGTCCTGCTGTCCGGAGAGCAGAGTTGACTGTGCGGACTCCCACATCATCGAACCCAAACGTGCTGCCACAGCGGAATAGAGCCCAGCTCGGTCACCGAAATGGCGATAAAGCTTCGGCTTCGACGCCCCTGCCTCTTCCGCGAAGTCGTCCATGCTCACAGCGTCGCCAAACTTCTCGATCGCGCGTATTGCCGCGTCGACGAGTTCAGCCTTCACGATAGCGCGGTGGTCGTCCCAACGCGTGCTTCGTGCATCGCGCACACGACGTTGCACTTTCACCGGGGCTGCGGAGATTCGACGGACTACAGACATGACCCACCACGCTACCAGGATGGTTGACCGTCGCCCCAATAAGCACGTGGCGCACGCATGCAGTCGGCAGAGACATGGGTCGAAACGAGCTTCAAGCGGATCTGTCTAACCTGGCCACAGCTGAATTGAAGTCTTCAACGGCCTCTAGGTTGGACATGTGACCGACCTTGTCGAGAAGAGTGAATTCAAATAGAACGCCCTGCCGACCCAGTCGCGCTGCGAGATCCACCGAATGGGCCGCCGGGGTCAGTCTGTCGGCATCGCCCACGATGACCGCCGCCGGCACTGTCAGCGAGTCAACACCCCTGCTGACGTCGATTGTCGCCAAAACCGCACCCCACATCCCCCGCACCTGTGGTGGGCATCGCAACACGATGTCGGCGCACTCATCGATTACCTCGACAGTCGCGCCCGGGCCCAGGGTTCCGTAACGAATCAGGCGGCGAGACAAACGCGTGTCCTGCATCTCGGGTCCCGCGACCGCAAGACTAGCCGCGAAGGCCCGTTCAAGTCTCGGTCGTAGCTGGCGGGGAACTTTGAGTAACGTTGACCGATCCACCAACTGTGATGGCCCGGTGCTTGCCAGTACTACTCCGCGGGCCAGCTCCGACACCGAGGCTGGGTACTCAGCTGCCCAGCTCATGATGGACATACCTCCCATGCTGTGTCCGACCACGACAGCCTTGTCGGTGGGAGTGGCTACCGCCCGAACTACGGACTCCAAGTCATCGGCCAGAAGTCTCGCCGAGAACGGTACCCGGCCCCGGTCGCTCCACCCGTGTCCGCGTTGGTCGTAGACCACTACCCTATGCGTCGCCGCGAACTGTTCGATCTGTGGCCGCCAGAAACGCCCCTGACAGGCCCAGCCGTGACTAAAGACTAGAAGTGGAGCATCCCGGCCCGAGCCGAATTCCTGGGCGAACAACCTGGTTCCGTCGGAGGAGAGGACCTCGAGGTGCCGCGATCCTCGCGACTCGCTCGCTATCTCAGAGGTCATCGAAGCTCACCGTGACTGCATCCGTCAGCGGAAGTGCCTGACACGCAAGCCGTTCACCGTCGGCAATGTCATCTTCAACGAGGATGTGGTTTTGTGCCATTTCTACATCACCCTCAACCAGCTTGCATACGCACGCGCTGCAGGCCCCTTCTCGGCAGGAGTACGGGGCATTGTGACCTTGGGCCAATAGCACGTCGAGCAACGGAGTGTTGCGCGGCCACTCAGTCGTGATGGACTGCCCATTCAGATAGACCGTGGCGGTCGCCACACCATCGTCGTCACTGAGCTGACGCATCGTGGCTGTCTCGAATGGATCTCCGGTCAGTGACTGAAAGACTTCTCGATGTACCGAGGCGTGCTCGACACCGCAGGCCTCCGCCGACTTCTGAACCAGATCCATGAACGGCGCCGGACCACAGGTGTAGATCTGTGCACCGCGGTGCTCACGTATGGCGGATTCGACATCCTCAGGTGCCGGAATCCCCATAGCCGACTCCAACCAGTGGAAGACCGTGAAACGCTCGGGGAACTCGGAGGCGATCTGCGCCAGTTGGCCCTCGTACATGATCGACTCGGCATCGCGATTCGCGTAGAACAGTGTGACTTCGCCCCCGCCGCACACAAGCGCCGACTTAATCAGCGACAAGACCGGAGTGATCCCACTTCCTCCTGCAAAGAATAGAAAATCGACGTCGAGATTCTTAGCCGTGAAGTGCCCCGACGGCGGGAGGACGGTCAACTCCATTCCCGTCATCGCGTTGTCGCACAGCCAGTTCGATGCGTAACCGTTCTCCGTCCGCTTGATCCCGATCTCGAGACGGAAGTCCTCGACGTGAGGCGAGCTGCTCAACGAGTAGCATCGTGCGACATGACCGGTCCGATCAGATGGGATCTTCACGGTGATGAATTGCCCTGGGACATGCTTGAACTCCTCGACCATGGCATCGGGGATCTCGAACGAAATGGTGACGGAGTCTTTCGTTTCCTGGGTCACTTCTGAGACGCGCAAGGTGCGTGAGCGGGCTGCGGCAGCCGGACGTGCATCGGGTTCGACGGTCACTTGAGGATCCCCTGTCTACGTGCGACCGCGTAACCCGCCCGTGTCAGTGGCGCCGCGATGTCCTGGTAGCGGGGACCGATCACCCGTGCCACGAAGTCGAAACCGCGGGCGTCCGCACCGATCAACACTCGTGCCTTCTTCTTGTCCATACCTTTGAGGATTGTCGCCGCTGCTTTATCCGGGGTGCTTCGTGCGATCCTGTCGAACAGCGAGGCGACAGTCGCGGTGTCTGCCCCCATGGCGGAAACGCCTCGGGCATTGTTGACGATGTTGGTTTTTACACCCCCCGGGTGCACACATGTCACTGTGACCGGGTATCGACTGATTTTCATCTCCTGTCGGAGCGCCTCGGTGAAGCCTCTGACGCCGAATTTCGCGGCATTGTATGCGCTCTGGCTGGGGATTCCGATCAAGCCGAAGACGCTCGACGTGTTAATGAGATGTCCGTCCCCGGACGCGATCAGGTGAGGCAGAAACGCCTTCGACCCGTTAACGACTCCGCCAAAGTTGATGCCCATGAGCCAGTCGAAGTCTTCCCAGGTCATGTCGACCACGTCGACGCCCAAGGCCACGCCGGCGTTATTGAACACCATGTCGACGTGGCCCGACTCTGACCGCACTCCGTCGGCATAGTCCTGAAACGCACTGCGGTCCGCAACGTCTAGTACGGCGGCGGTTACCGTCGCCGCATACGTGGTGCGGCAAAGTTCTGCAGTCTCCTTCAAGTGCATCTCATCAATGTCGGACAGTGCCAGTGCGGCACCTCGCTCCGCCAACTGGAGTGCCAGAGACCGACCGATCCCTGACGCGGCACCGGTGATCACTGCCACCTTGCCTGTGTAATCATGCCGGTCAGAATTGCTCACTGTCGTCTCACCATTTCTACGAATCGTGTCTCTCCGTGCGTTCGGGCTCAGGCGATGTCGTACTCGGCGGGGTCGAAATCTTTTGTGGCGCGCCAGTACTGCCATGTGAAGCCCGGCCACACGGTCCGGTTGACGCCCTGCGAGTCGAGATACCAACTCGTGCAGCCGCCGTTGGTCCACACTCCCTTGGCCAGCTTCCGCTGGATGTCGGTGTTGAACTGTTCTTGCACGGACGGGCGTACGTCAACCTTCTCAGCGCCTCGGCTTTCTACTGTGTCGATGGCCTTCATGATGTATTTGATCTGTTGCTCGATCATGAACACCACTGAGTTGTGGCCGAGGCCCGTGTTGGGTCCGAGGAGGAAAAACAGGTTGGGAAAACCCTTGGTCGTGATGCCCAGGTGCGTGTTAATCCCCGTCTGATGCCAGTGGGACGGGAGATCCTCGCCAGTGGCACCTTTCAGGGCGAGCTGATCGAAACCATCAGTCACGTGAAAACCGGTCGCATAAATAATTACGTCGATGAGGTGCTCGACGCCGTCTGAGGTGATGATGGAATCAGCGGTGACCCTCTCAATCCGATCGCTGATGACGGTGGTGTTGGGCGCCGCAAGTGCAGGGTAATAGTCGTTTGATCCCAGAATTCGCTTACAGCCGATGCGATATGACGGGGTCAGTTTCTTGCGTAGTGCCGGATCAGAGATGGAGCGTTCAATGTTCCACCGAGCGACCCGTTCGATTGGCCGCATAAGGTTGGAGTGACCGTTGAGGCCGAAGGCTAGGCTCTCCGCACCCCAGTACACCGACCACCTGGCGATACGACGTGCAATCGGGAGTCTGCTCAGAAGAGTCCGCAGGGCCGGCGGAACGGTGAAATTCTTGCGGGGTAGGACCCAGGCAGGGGTTCGCTGGAAGACCTTGAGGGACATGGCCTCCTTCTGTACGAACGGCACAAACTGGATAGCGCTGGCACCAGTGCCGATCACGGCGACACGCTTGCCCTCCAGATCCACCGAATGATCCCACTGTGCGGAGTGAAACGCTTCGCCTTTAAAGTCCTCAATCCCCGAAATTTCGGGAAAATTGGGGATATGCAGCGCACCGACTCCTGAAACTACGAACTGAGCAATGTACTCACGTCCGGACTCAGTACGCAGGTGCCACCGCGACTCTGACTCGCTCCAGTATCCGGAAACCAACTTCTGACCGAAATGAATCTTTTGTGTCACGCCGCGCTTGTCCGCGACGTCTTGTAGATACCGCTCAATTTCTGGTTGTGACGACCACACCTTCGACCAGCTACCTCGACTTTCGAATGAGTACGAGTACATCAGCGACGGGACGTCACATGCACAGCCCGGATAGGTATTGTCGCGCCAGGTTCCACCGACGGAGCTTGCCTTCTCCAGGATTAGAAAGTCGCTGTACCCGCGACGTCTTAGCTGTGCGGCCATCCCGAGACCAGAGAACCCGCTTCCGATGATCAGAATCTTGGTCGAAATCGGGTCGTCGGTTGAGTCGGTTTTGGCGGCGGCGCGCGAGGCGCGCCGGGTAGTTGAAGATGCCATGTTTATGCTTTCTCCCTCGTGGGTTCGTTGGCACAACACATCACCTGCGCACAGTGGCAGCGGGTGATCTGTTGAGGCGGAAGTGATCGCGAAGCCATCGAGAATGCTCCGCACAGGTCTAACTGATGTCGACCGTGACGGCTCGGCCGCGTGAACGGAGATCAGCGGAGATCGTCGGGAAGGCTCCGCGTCGCGCGCCACATGGCCATTGTGAACTTGCCTTCCAGCATTCCCGCCTCATGGAAGAACCGAATCATGGGCTCCGACATGAACTGCAGGTTGGTCCGATAGTTTGGGCTGGTTTGTTGTGCCCATACGCCACGCCAGCGGCTAATTCCCACTGCGGGGTACACTTTCGGATTAATGAGCAGCGGGTACGCCAGGTTCGCGATGACGGCAAGCACCCCTCGGTGCCAAGCGCGCGTCGCCTTACGTCGACGCTGCATGCCTTCGATCATCTCCAGTCGCGCAAAGGTAATGTGACGGGCTTCCTCGAGGACATGGATCTTCATGAGCTGGCGAAGCTGAGGCTGCATACTGGGGTCGTTCATCGCCTCGCGCTGGGCGCGGTCCAGGATTTCCTCGATCAGCAGCGTGGCTCCGGACACCGACGGTCCGAGCGGGACGAAATGCAGGATCTTTGCGAAGCTCAAGAAGCCCTTAGGGAGCTTGTAAGGGGGCACGCCTGTTTTGTTAATGAGGCGCGCGAACATAGTGGAATGGCGGGACTCATCGCCGATTTCTGTTAGCGCGTATAGGGACTTCTGATCGGTTAGGGCCCCCTTTGCCGACATGCGCAGGAGCGCCGAACTCAAGAGGTTCTCTGCGTAGATGCCGAAACTGAGGATGCTCACGATCTCGTGGCGTCCCAGCTCGCGACGCTGCTCCTCGGTCATCTTGTTCCATAGTTTGGTGCCGTATAGCGACACCCGGTGCTCTGGCAGAAAGTACTTGCCTTCCTCCCAGGGCGACTCCCAGTCGATGTCGATCTCCGCGTCGTAGAACTTCTCCGCGGAAGACCGCAACAGACGACCTGCAGATCGTTCCATGTCGACGGGCTTGCGCCCGTTCACCCGGGCCATGCCCTCCTGTGAAAAGTCGGGCTTGATATGGGCATCCTGCACGGTCATGTCTTCTCCTCGGTCGTTCAAGGCTGGGAGTCGGGGCCTGGCGCCCAGTACCCATTACTCGCAGTATCTGGTACTGCTAGTATCCACGAACCGCGTTATTTGTCAACGCTCAATGCGAAGAAGGTAGGGCTGCATGTCTGACGACCATGACCTCGACTACTCCGGCGAAGGAACCCTGGTGTGCCGTGGGACGGAGATCCATGTCGAAGCGAAAATAAGAGGTTATTTCCAGCCGCTGAACGGCTTATACACCTGGTATGGCCGGATTCAGAAGAATGATGAGCTCGACGGGCTCCTGAAAGGCGCCCGCGCGATCGCTGTATTTACGACCGCTGAGGGGCGGGCGGAGTGTGTCGTCGGGGATCCCGACTTCTGGGGCCGATACCGCATCTCAGGTAAGAGCACCCCCCCATACCACCTGCCCACCACTCTCGAGGAGGTCGAAGACATGGCCGAGCACCACCACAAGTGACAATCATCCACCGCACGGACGTTCGCCAGACGGATCCGAACGATTGGGTCGCCCACTTCAGGTCGAGAGGATATTGCACATGGTGAGTTCGTCTCCCATTCGAACCCGCTCGTCGAGAGGGGGCGAGAAACTCGGCGAATACAGTCCGACCCTTGAGCGGGTTGCATGGTTTACCCTCCGCCGCAAAGGGATTGTGACGCTGGTTTGGCTCGGTGCCGCTATCGGCTTAGGCCTTCTCTTTCCTCAACTGGAGTCAGTGGTACGGGAACAATCTGTGGATCCGATCCCGGCCGGAGTCCCGTCTTTTCAGACCTTGGACCGTATGGGCGCCTCTTTCGACGAGCGCGGCGCCAAGACCACCGTATTCGTTGTGATGGAGAACAGTGCAGGCCTGTCCGACAACACCCGCGATCGATACCACGTGCTTGTCGACACCCTGCGGGCGGACGACAAGCACGTCATCGCCGTCCGAGACCTGCTGAGCGATCCCCTCACTGCGAGTCAGGCTCTCAGCAAAGACAAGCAAGCCTGGTATCTGCCCGTGGGAGTGACCGGCACACTCGGGGGACCCGATACCGCGGAGGCGGTCGCAGCGGTACGCGACACCGCGGAGAGAATCTTTCGCGACACTGAGACGAGAGTCCGTGTGACAGGCCCACCCGCGACCTTTAGCGACCAACTCGCCGTGGGCGAGTCGGATCTGGTCCTGATCACTGTCGCCACCGTGCTGCTGATCGCCGTGATCCTCCTCGTCGTCTACCGTTCGGTGTTCACCGCGCTGATGCCGCTGCTTGTCGTGGGCATGAGTTTGGCCGTGGGTCGCGGAGTTCTATCTGGACTAGGCGAGCTGGGCATGCCGGTATCCCAGTTCACCTCGATGTTCATGACCGTCATCATCTTCGGTGCCGGAGTTGACTATTCGGTGTTCCTCATCAGCCGCTATCATGAGGGTATTCGAGCAGGCAACTCTCCTGATGCCGCTATTGCCCACGCGAATGCAACTATCGGCCGCGTGGTTCTCGCATCGGCGGGCACTGTGGCCCTAGCCTTCCTGGCTATGGCCTTCGCCAAGCTCAGTGTGTTCAACACTTTGGGGCCGGCCTGCGCAATCGCCATAGCATTCGCATTCTTGGCGACGGTGACATTGTTGCCCCCCGTGCTCTCCTTCGCTGCCAAGAGAGGGGCCGGCCTTCCCCGCCGTGACCTGACGCGGGATTACTGGAGAAGAGTCGGAGTCATGGTTATCCGGCGGCCGGTCCCTCTGCTCGCGATCAGTGTAGTCGCGTTGATTGGCCTCGCCCTGGTCGCCGCAACAATCCAGATCACCTACGACGATCGAGAGGGGCAGCCAACTGACACAGGGAGCAACGAAGGCTACGCGCTGCTCAACCGCCACTTTCCGAAAGACATCATTATCTCGGAATTCTTGGTGGTGGAGTCCGAGAACGACATGCGCACGGCTCAAGGCCTTGCCGACCTCGACCAGTTGGCATCCCGCGTCGCGCAGATTCCCGGCGTGACCAGGGTCATTGGCGTGACGCGGCCAACCGGTGAGAAGCTGCAGCAGGCGCAATTGTCTTGGCAGAACGATCAGATCGGTACCAAGATCACCGAGGAGACCGGAGATGTACAGGCCCGCAAGGGTGATCTGGCCGTCCTGAAGACCGGATCAGAGCAGCTCGCCGGAGGCCTGGCACTGCTAGAAGACCAGATCTCATCCAATCTCGCTCCGCTGTCGGGGTTGCTAGACGAGGTGTCGTCATTTGGCCCACAACTCGATGAGTACCGGCCGTTGGTGAACCAACTCGCGAGCGCCGCCCCAACGCTTCGACAGTTCTCCCAGCGAGCGCCTGAGCTGTCTCAACTCGCACGTCGGGCCCAGTCTGCGGCAGACGCGGTCGCGCCAGCGTTGTCCGCATTGGAAGCTCCGTGGTGTCAGCAGATCGCGCAGTGCTCGGCACTGCGCGCGCAAACGGCCGACATCCGGGCACTCGCGGATGATCAGTCGCTCGCGAGGGTGGCTAACTTTGCCGCGCAACTCGGCCGCGTGAGTGCGCCAGGCTCTACCGACATGGCACAGCTGCAGCGTTCTCTTCAAACGCTGAATTCTGCACTACAGACCATCGGTGGACAGGACCTCGGGAACAGGGTCTCGCAACTCGAGTCCGGCGTCGGCGCACTCGCCGACGGCGCACGTCAGTTGTCGAACGGAGTCGGGGCTTTGGTGGACAGCAACGTTCAGCTACTCGGTGGACTAGCACAGGTCGCCGCACAGCTTCGGGCTCCCGCCCGCGAGATCGGCGATTCTGATTCGGCAACCGGCTTCTATCTCCCCGCGGATGCGTTCAAGGACCAGCAGTTCAGTCAGGTCGCTCGACAGTTCATCTCGCCCGACGGGAAAACCGTGCGCTATGCGGTACAGACCTCCTACGACCCATACTCTGCCGATGCAATGACGCTGGCGAACGAGCTGTCTAGCGTCGCCGAGAACGCGATGCCGAACACCACTCTGGAGGGCGGACGTGCTTCGGTCGCGGGCTTTCCTGCGATCAATGCCGACGTCCAGCGGTTGTTGTCGTACGATTTCAAACTGCTTGGCATAGCCACACTTCTCATCGTGGGTCTGATCCTGATGCTGTTGTTGCGGGCCGTCGTTGCACCGGTCTATCTCCTTGCAACCGTCGTCTTGAACTATATGGCGGCTCTTGGTATCGGTGTGCTCGTACTTCAACACATCCTCGGTGCCGGGATCGCCTGGCCAGCTCCACTGGTGTCGTTCATCGTCTTGGTGGCGGTGGGCGCTGACTACAACATGCTGCTGGTCTCACGCCTGAGAGAGGAGACGAGAGCGAGCGTGCGGGTCGGAGTAATGCGTACCGTCGCCTACACCGGTTCGGTGATCACCTCGGCCGGGTTGATCTTCGCAGCCAGCATGTTCGGGCTGATGGTCGGCTCCATCGATGTGATGGTGCAAATCGGGTTCATCATCGGTGTCGGTTTGCTGCTCGACACGTTCCTGGTGCGGACCTTAGTAGTCCCGGCACTAGCGGTGCTGCTGGGCACTGCAAGCTGGTGGCCGGGTGACATCGACCGCTTCCGGCGCGCCCCGGGACCATCGCAAAAGACACGCGGACGAACCCATGGGGATCTGACAAGCGTCGGTCCCTGAACTTCCCGACCATCCCGTCAACAGGTAAGGATCGGCATAGGGCATGACGCGGCACGGTCGCTCGTGATAGACGAATTGCGTCCGTACAACGCTAGACGGTATGGGTGACTCCACGGCGATGTGTTGGGGGTTGCGGGCCGGAGCCTCACGCACAGGGACTGAACGACCCGAGGTTTTGTGCCGCCTCCATTGTGGGCTGGTCCTCGGGCCGAGGCCAGAGTAGTGGAGCGTTTCGAACTCGGTCGGGGGGATCTGGCCGATACTCGAGTGCAGCCTGCTGTTGTTGTACCAGTCGACCCAACCAGCGGCCGCGAACTCGACGTCGGAGACGGTCTTGTACGGGCTGGAGTGGAAGATCGTGGTCCCGCTGTACGCCGGCGGCATGACGTTGCGCGATATCCAACACCATTTGGCCGCCACGATCGGCACCGATCTCTCGCACGAGACGATCTCCAAGATCTGCGACGAGGTCCTCGACGCGGTCGACGAATGGCAGAACCGGCCGCTGGAGCCGTTGTGTCCCGGCATCTACCTCGACGCGCTGGTGGTGAACGTCAAAGACAGTTCTCATGTTCGAAACAAGCACGCCCACATCGCTATTGGCGTCGACATGGCCGGCGTCAAGCATGTGCTGGGAATCTGGATACAGGCCGAAGAAGGCGCCAAGTTCTGGGCCGGGGTGTGTGCGAATCTGGCCAACCGCGGCGTCAAGGACGTGCTGATCGTGTGCTGTGACGGGCTCACCGGATTCCCCGAGGCAATCGAGGTGACCTGGCCGCTGGCCACCGTGCAAACCTGTCTGGTGCATCTGATCCGCAACTCGATGCGGTTCGTGAACCACAAAGACCGCAAAGACGTGGCCCGGGCGATCAAACCGATCTACACCGCCCCCGACGCCGAGACCGCCCGCCGCGAGTGGGAAGCCTTCCGCGACTCGGAACTAGGCGCCAAATATCCGAGTGCGGCAATGGCTTTCGACCGAGTCTGGGATCGGTTCATCCCCTTCCTGGCATTCCCGCCCGAGCTGCGCAAAGTCATCTACACCACCAACTCGATCGAGTCATTGAACTACCAGCTCCGCAAGGTCATCAAGAACCGCGGACATTTCCCCAACGACATCGCGGTCCGCAAACTCTTGTGGCTGGCCATCTGCGACATCGAAGACAAACGAGCCGCTCAACGCCTCAAAGAACGCGGGACCAGGCGGTCACAGCCCCGTAAGGCCCTCGGACGACTGGTCGAGGGACAGGTCGTCACCAACTGGAAACAGGCCCTCGGACAACTCGCACTGGCCTACCCCGACCGGATCGAACCCCACCTCAGCTAGACCCCACAGACCACAAGAAAATCAGGAGCCACGTTCTTACACAGACATCTTGACAAGCTCTCGAGCCCCCGCGCACCAAGAGACCGCCCCGCGGCAGAAGCCACGGGGCGGTGTGTTCTTCTGTGAAGCGCTCAAGCGGTAGCTTCGTCTGATCCGGACTCGATCGATCCGGTGACCAGTTCGCCGACGATGTCGGTAATGATTGCGCCCACGATAGCCTCGGCCATGATGGTGGCCCCTTCGATGTTGTGTGCTGATGACTGCGAATGTGGAGCGCTGGCTGCGATGTCCACCTCGCAAACTCTACGACGCTCGATAAAACGGCGCCCAACGAACGATGAGTGAGAGATGAATGGCCGCGCAATTCCCAGTGACGGTTCTGTCTTTCCCACCGGGGCCATCGGGCAGACGGATCGCTCCAATAAATACGTGCCCACCGAACGCTGAGGACGTTCGGTGGGCACATCTGTGCCTTACCTCGGCGGTGTCCTATCTCGGCCAGTGCGGACGCGAAGCCGACCCCGTGCGGCGCTAGTTCGATACAACCGGCAGCTCGCCCTGCTCATGCTTCGCGCGCAACACCTTCTTGTCGAACTTGCCCACGCTCGTCCGTGGTATCTGCTCCATGAACGTCCAGTTGTTCGGGATCCACCAGTGCGGGATCTCCTCCGGGCAATTTCTTAGGCACCACTCGTGGAGCGTGTCAGCCGACACTTCGCGACCCGGTGCCGGAACCACAACAGCGAGAGCTGTCTCCTGCCATCGGGGGTCGGGCATCGCGACAACCGCGGCCTCGGCGACATCCGGGTGCGACATGATCCAGTTCTCGAGCTCCACTGACGAGATCCATTCGCCCCCGGACTTGATGACGTCCTTGGACCGGTCGGTCAGCGTCAGATACCCGTCCGGACTGATGTGTCCCACGTCGCCGGTCCGCAACCAGCCATCCCGAAACCTCTCGGTGTCCTCGAGTCGGTAGTAGCTGCCTGTGACCCACGGACCCCGCACTTCGAGTTCACCGACGGACTTGTCGTCACGGGGAACAGGCAGGCCGCCCTCGTCGATGAGGCGCATCTCCACCCCGCAAATTGCCCGTCCCTGTCGCTTGCGGTAAGATATTTCCTTTGTGGGGCCGATCCCGGCGGGAGGCCGACCTACCGCTGCAAGCGGGGACGTCTCAGTCATACCCCACGCCTGAATAATCTGTACGCCGAAGCGGTCCGCAAACCCCTCGATCAACGACTGCGGGACGGGAGCTCCACCACAGGCGACAAGGTCGATCGATGACAAGTCGACACCCGGATTCGCGATACCGTACTGAAGAAGATCGTTCCAGATTGTCGGTACTGCTCCTGCCTTCGTGGGGCGATGTTGTTGGATCATGTCAGCGAGCGGCGCTGCTTGAAGGTATCGATCAGGCATCAGCAAGTCCGCGCCGGCCATCAGCGACGCGTAGGGCAGACCCCAGGCGCTGGCATGAAACATCGGCACGACGGGAAGTACACGATCGGCTTCTGCGATCGCCAGAGCGTTACCGGTACACGCTGCCATGGAGTGCAGAAACACCGAGCGATGACTGTAGACGACCCCCTTGGGATCGCCTGTAGTGCCGCTCGTATAACACATACCCGCAGCCGACCGCTCGTCGGGATCGACCCAAGAGAACACTGGGGATTCCGCTGCGAGCGCGTCATGATATCGCATCACGGTCACGCCGTGCCCGTCGAGCGGGGAGGTGTCGCCGTCGCCGGTAACGAACACAACCCGAACCGTCGCCAAGCCCGGTAGGACCGCCGCCAACAACGGAACCAGCGACCCGTCCACGATAATGACCTTGTCTTCGGCGTGGTTCGCGATGAACTGCAGCTGAGCCGGTGACAACCGGATGTTCAGCGTATGCAGCACCGCGCCCATCGCGGGTACCGCAGCGTACGCTTCGAGGTGCTCCTGGTTGTTCCACAGCATCGTTGCCACGCGGTCGTCGCCGACCACGCCGACCCGACGCAGAGCATTCGCCAGACGTGCGCATCGCTCTTCAAGATCGCCGTAGGTCGCATACCGGGCAGAGCCGTTCACGGAATAGGTAATCACCTGCCTAACAGTGTGATTGGTTGCGACGTGGCGCAGTATCGATGACACTGTCATCGGCACCTCCTGCATGGTGCTTTTCATCTAACTCTCCTTTCGCGGCGGACGCTGGATCATTCGGCAGGTCCGTAATCCTGGATCTGCCAGCCGTTATCGGTCTTCAGCACGACGACTTTCAACAGTGTGGGGAGTTCGCTCGGCTGAGGGTTCTGAACATTCTGGGTCTTCTGGGTGGCGAAGACCAGCACCGTGTATTCCCCCCGGTTCTCGCTGGCGCTGCCGGTGACGCTGGTCGCCAGTACGCGTCCCGCCGCTTGGACCTTGGCCTGTTTCATGATTTGGGTCAGGGTGGGTTCGACATCGTCGTATCGCTTGACCAACGCATCGCTGGCATTCTCTTTCACTTCGGTAAAGAATGCGTCGGTGTTTTGGTAGCTGTACGTGAGCGACTTTGTGGTGTAGTCCGATGCTGCCTGCGCTGCCTGCGCTCGTTGTGTGGCGGCGTCCTCCAGGGACGTCTTTGCTTGCCGCATGTCAATGTAGAGGTAAGCAAAGAGCCCGGCCAGCACCGCGAGTACTACCACGAGAGCACCGACGGCCACCACCTGGAGGCGTGCTGATCCCCAGCGCTGCTCGGCCTCGGACGTCGGGGGGCTTGCCTCGTCCGAGGCGGAAACGTCCTGTGACGTCGCAGGTTCTGTGGCACTAGTGGCGTCGCCGCGGTCTGCCTTATCGGAAGCCGTAGTCAGCTCATTTTCGGTGCCGCTGTCCTCGGATTCTGATCCGTTGTCGTGTGCGGTCATTTGCTGCCTTCTGTAAATGCTGGGGTAGGGGGGGGGAGACATCGGGCGTCAGCGGGGTGATGGTGTGACGGCGATCGGGATTTGCGCCTGTCCCCGATGGGACGCGGGGAATGTTCGCGCCAGGAGATCACCGATCGATCCGAAGTCGACGTATGTGTCTGCGACTTTCGCCGTCGCCGGTTTGACCGCGCGGGTGATGGCGACAATGTCGGGCTGAAGTATCTGGATGTAACCGCTGAGCTTTTCCACTAGCTTCAGGATTGGTGGCCATTTGTCGTAGGACGTAGAGGTGAAAACGATGAACGCACGTTGGATTCTCGCCAAACCGTCGACGGCATCCGGGGTCCGGACCGACGCGGTACTGAGCACACCGCCCACGTTCGACATGAGGCCCAGGAGGAACTCGGCATTGTCCGCGGTGGTACGGACCGCACCGTCGTCACCGACGAAGTCCACGAGGCGGTGCATCATGTCTCCGATCGTGTCGAGGTCCTTTTGCCGGCCGTCGACTGCAGCCGAGATCGTTTCGTTGATGGTCTGAATCGATGCTGGATCGAGCGCGTCGGCCACTGCCGACATTTTCGGGAGCACCTGGGGAACGGATTGGGACACGTGGATGGCGCTGGCGGGCACTAGGTCCCCACTACGCAAGTACTCACTGGTGGTGGTATCCGGTGGGATGAAGTTGATGTATTGCTCTCCCGCGACCGAGAGGTTCTGGATCGTCATGACACTGCCGCGAGGGATCTTGTAGCCGGAGTCGATGGACATGTCGACGGCGAGCTGATTATCTGTGACGCGAATAGATGTCACCTTGCCCGCCGGCACCCCCTCTAGCATCACCGGCGATGTGTCGAGCAGGCCGCCCGAGCTCTTGAGTATGGCCGAGATCGTGTAGTCGGAGCGGAACGGGTTTATTCGTGCCACGTCGATGGTCAGGTATGTTGCTCCGACGAGGAAGACGACGACAAGGGCAACCAGGGATACGACGGTGCTGCGGATCATGGCATCATTCCGATCGCTCGCAATACGTTAATGAACGACCCGGCATCACGTCGGGCTAGATCTTGGCCGTCGATAGACACGTCGGAAACGTTGATATCTGGCGAGCTGACGAATGGGATGAGCTTCTCGCGTATTACACGCGTCGCCTTGTCGGAAACATCCTTGGAGTAGATGTCCGAGTACGCGATGGACGCGATTACCGGCGCGATCGCTCCTACCGTTTCCTTGATGCGGGAATACTCAGGGTCGACGATACGGCCGGCAGATACTGCGAAGTCGCGCAGGTTGGCGATAAGTAGCGCGACGTCAATTAGCGAATAGCCCAGACCATAGAAGTTCACTCCCCCCTTGGTCAACATTCGGTCAGTACCTGACGGGTCGGCCAGGATCACTTTCAGTGTGCGATCGGCCGACTGCAGGACTACGTCGAGTTTGTCGGTGTTGGCGGACACCTCAGACACGGTGCGCAACGTCGTGCGGTAAAGCGTATCGAATTGGGCGGGGTCACTCGGAAAGGTCGAGTTCAGTGTCGATATCGCGGTATGGATTTTATCGAGTTCACCCCCGCCCAGTACATTAGCCATCCCCCGCATCACGTCCTCGACGTTGGCAGCCGGTTCGGTGCGTGAGAGAGGTATTACCGATCCCGCGTGCAGCAAGGCTTGGGTGGACTGCTGTGCGGGGGGAAGGATGGCCACATAAATCTCGCCCAGGAGAGTGTCTTGGCGGAGTTCCGCGCGCGAATCTTCCTGCAGTTGGGCGTCTTTATCAATTCGGGCGGCAACCAGCGCGTGGCCTCCGTCGTACGTGACGCTGGTGACGGCACCGACGTCAATCCCTCGAGAGAGGACTTTGGCACGGGCAGGCAAGTTCAGAGCACTCGTGAACTCGATCTCGATGTCGTAGCCGTCTCGGGCGGATGATCCGCCGATGGTCGGCGGGTTGTCGGCGTTGATGCTGCAGGCGGCGAGGGCGATGGTCGCTGCGAACAGCGTCACGATCGCGGCCGTGACACGGCGAAGGTAGCCGTAGGTCATCATTGAGATTGCCCTCCGATCAAGTTAGCGATCGTCGCCACTTCGTTACCCGTCCTGCAGACGCCGTTGACGGGGGGAGAGGCACACGCCGTTCTTAGGGTCTGCAGTGGGACAGACACGGCGAATGCCCGCAGGATCGACTTCGCATCCGGATGCTTGACGATGAGGTCAGCCGTTCGAGCGGCGACGGTCGCCAGGATGTTCTCTTGCTTGCCTACTTGCGCGAGGAGTGGAACCGCAGCATCACCAATTGCGAAGATCGGTGGACCGAAGTCGGACGCCAATCGCGACAGGATGGGGACGAAGGTACCTGCGTACTCTGTTGCGGCGCCGAATGTTTGACCGAAAGCAACAATCACCTCGATTGCGCCGACGAAGTTGTCGAACAGCTGGGTCACCTCAGCACTGTTCTCGGTGGCAACACCGGTTAAGGTCGCGAGGTTGGCTACAATTCTGCGTATCTGACCATCACGCCGGGTCGGATCGTTGATCAGCGTGGCCGAGTCCTTGAGAATGCCAGAGATATCGCCCTGGGTTCCCTCCATGTTCTTGGAGACGAGCGTGAGCGCCTGGAGAATCGCATCGGTGTCACGTCCGCCGTCCTTGACGAGTTCATCGGAAAGAGTGCTGATCGCGTCGAGCGTTTGACTAATCCCCAGTGGAGTCCTGGTTTTGTTCAGTGGTATGCACTTGGCCGACTCGTAATGCTCTCCGCCGCGATAGGGATGGGTGAACTCGATTTGTCTTTCGGTGACAATCGAGGTGGACACCAGGGTGGCCCCCACATCCGCGGGAAGCGGCACGGTCTTGTCGATCCGCATGTCGACACGCACGCCCCTCTGGCCCTCCTCGTGAATGCCTACGACCCTGCCCACCTTCTTGCCGAGCATCGCGACGGAGTTGCCTTCGTACAGACCTGATGCGTCGGAAAACTCCGCACATAGTGGCCGCGTGTCGTCGTCGGCTGTCGCATAGTTGATTCCTACGGCCGCGATCACTACTGCCAGTGTGACGATGGTGGCGATCGGGATCAGATGCTGACGCATCCGCTCTGTCAGCATTTTTGATCACCACTCGGGATGCAGATGCGGACAGTCGGTTCAGGACTCGCTGGACCGACCTCTGGAGCGTCGAGAAGAATGCTCAGTCGTCTGGTGATCTGATCGACCTGGGTCAGCGCGTTTGCGTAGGCGGGCATCTGGGCCGACACCTTGTTCAGAAGGGTCTTGAACTGTTGTACCGATGGTTCTATTCCGTCGCGGTACGCGACAAGCGGTCGGGTCAGTAGCTTGAAAAGACGGCGCAGATAATCGAATCCGTTCTGGACGTTGGCGATGTCTGGTCCAAGGGTGCGGGCAAGGAAGCTGAGCTGGCGGAGGAAGTCCACGAGTACCTGCTTGCGGTTTGCGAGGGCGGCGACGTACTCATCGGACAACGTCATCGTCTTGTCGAGTTGTGCGTACTGACGTTGCAGTAGGTCCATCAGGCTGCTCGCGTTTTGCAGGGCATCAGGGATATTGGTGTTTCCGTCGGAGAAAGCATTCTGTAGCAGCGCCGCTGTGCGCCGTAGATCAACACCACGCACGTCACGGAACACCGGTGTGGTTGTCTCAAGCGTGCTGGAAATGTCGTAGGTGCTGCTTGTCTGCTCCAGTGGGATTGCACCGTCGAGGGCCGACGGGCCTGAACCTGGGTCGAGGTCCAATACACGTCCACCAATAGGGGTGATGAGACGGACGTTCGCCGTCGCGTCCGACCGAACGGCAATCGAGTCATCCAGCCGGAATCGCACGGTGATGAACGTTCCGGTCAGGTCGACTGACGCGACCTTGCCTTTCCTGATCCCGGCGATACGTACCTGGTCGCCGGCTTCCAATCCGCCGGTATTGACTAACTTGGCACTGTAGATAGTTTGTCCGGGCGGTGAGATGTACACAGCACCCGCCACGACGAGGCCGGCCACCGTGACCATCGTAACGACTCCCGCCAGGATGAGGTCGCGCCGACGCTGCGGGCGGTGATGCGGACGCTTATCGAAGAAGCGGGTCACTGGCACACCACCAGTCGTTGACCCATCAGGGCGATCTGCGCTGTTCTCGGTAGGTCGAGCACTCCTCGGGCGCACCCTGCCGCCGAGGACGAAGGTGTCGCTTTGGATGTAGTTTCCAGGGCGTCCAGGAGTGGCTTCAGGAGAACGGCACCGTTCAGTAAGCTTTCTGTATCCCCTGGCTCCCGCACCAATCTCTGATAAATGGCCGCGAAGCTGGTGTCGTAGGTCGACTCGATCTGCTCACCGGAGAGCACAGTCTTCGCCATCGAACGGTTGACCTCCCGCAGCGAGGCCCTCAGGCGATCGCTCACGCGGCTGAACGCATCGACGATTGACCCCAATTTGTCTATCAACTCGACCAGTTCGGCGGAGCGCCCCATCAACTGATCAGACACCTGTCCCAGGCTCGTCACAATGTTGGTGATGATCTCTGAACGCTGGTTCCCGTACTCGGTGATGTTCGCGACTTGCTTCATGACTGGTGCGATACCTCGACCGTCCCCCTGGGCGACCCGTAGCAGGTTCGACTGAAGCTCATTGATCTCGGCCGTATTCAATGTATCGAATACTGGTTTGAAACTGTTGAATAGTGTCGATACGTCGAACGACGGGACGGTCTTGTTGAGTGCCACCTGTGTGATCGACTCCTGGTCGGCGCCTTGTCCGGCATTGATGAGCTCCACATACCGCTGCCCCAGCAGGTTTTGGTAACGGACGGCGGCAGTCGTCGCGGGGGTAATCGAGACGCCGTCGTCCAGTTGGAAACGGACGATCGCTGTTGATCCCTTCAGGTCGACAGCCGTTACATATCCCACCTTCACTCCAGCGAGTCGTACCCCGTCGCGGGGCTTGAGTCCGGAAGCGTCGGCAAAAACCGCGGAACGCTGCGAACTGGAGGATCCTTCGTTGGTCGGCTGCAGAATCGCGATGATGACATACGTAAGGACGCCGATGACAGCGGTGAACGCGGTGATCTTAATGATTGTGGGTGTCAGAGACCTCAGAGTCATCCCGTGGGCCCCCCCATTCTCAATGCGCTTTGTAGAGCAGGTGAGGTCTGGACCACCAGTGCTAGCTGGAGCTGGACTCGGTCGCCGAATTTCGGCAAGGCTTTGTCGATGCCATCGAGGATCTGCGGGATCGTGTACACCGTGCGAACGAGCCCCGAGGCGGATCTGGCGACGGGCCGCGCTAGATCAAGGCCGACGTCTAACAGCGAACTCAGGGCCGGGTAATTCTTGTCGAGCAGTCCGCCGAGTGCACCGAACAGAACCTTTCCCGTGTCGCCGAGATTGCTTTTCGTGCGATCGATGTTCTGTTGAGTGGCGAAAAAGTCAGCGATATCGACGTTCTTCAAGACGCCAGGGACGAACGGCGTCATGAAGTCGGCGACTCCGGTGGACAGATTGGCTGCAATTTCTAGGTCCTCCCCGACCGGCCGTTTCTGGACATCCCGCGTGAGCTTCGCGATCTGGAATACGAGTTTTCCGCTATCAGACATTGCCTGCGAATCCTCGACGATGAACCTCACCACCGCTTCGAACGAGGGCTGGTCCAGTGCCTCGACCAGCGTGGAGATCTTGCGAACAAGTGTTGACACCGAGGTCTGTTCAGACTGCAACCTGCTTACGTAGACACTCCCGCCGGAACCGATGGGCGGTCCGTGTCCAGGATCTACGATTTCCAGTGCCGTCGGTCCCAGTGCGTTTGCCGAAGTGTAATTCACCGTCATGCCCTGCCGGAGATCTAGGTCGTTGCCGGAACCGGTGAAGTTGATTTTGACCGTCGCGCCACGGTCTCGAACCGAGATGCTCGAGACCTCGCCCACGGTGAACCCAAGGTACTTCACTTCCGATCCCCCCTTCAATCCGTCGCCTATCGCGTCGGTGTTGATGGTCAACGACGTGTGATCGCTGAAGTCACCGTTAGCGTCACTTATCAGTAAGTAGGCAGCTATCGCGCCGAGGATTAAGAGGGCGACCCCCCGAAGGACCAGGTTCCCGTGCGATGGTTCGCGCCCGGACGGATCATGAAAGACAGCCACTGAACCCCCCTACCCAGAAATCCGTACGCCGGAATCGAATCCCCACATCAGAAGTGTCAGAATCATGTCCTCCACGACGATGACGATGAGGCTCGTGCGGATCGCTCGGCCGGACGCCCGGCCTACCCCCTCAGCTCCGCCTGTGGCGAAGTAGCCCTGATAGCTATGGATAATCACTACGGAAACGACAAATACAAGAACTTTGATGAGCGAGAAGATAAGGTCCTGAGGTTTGAGGAACTGGTCGAAATAGAAATCATAAGTGCCGCCGGATTGGCCGTGTACCTGTGTGACGACGAGCTTAGCGGCCGCGAATCCGAGAATAAGCGCGATGATGTACAAAGGAATCACGGTCGTGATCGACGCCACTACGCGAGTGCTGACGACGAAGGGAATGGGACGTACCGCCATAGCCTCGAGAGCGTCGATCTCCTCGGAAATGCGCATCGAGCCTATCTCAGCTGTCAACCGGCAGCCGGCTTGTGCTGCGAACCCGATCGCAGCGATCATTGGCGCAAGCTCTCGGGTGTTAGCGTAGGAAGAGATGAATCCAGTCAGTGAACCCATCCCTACGAGGTCCAGCGAGGCGTAACCCTGGATACCGATTGAGGCGCCGACGGCGATGCCGAGGATGGCGAGGACGATGGCCGTTCCACCACCGACCAAGACTGCACCTCTACCCCAGGCGAATTCTTGTATGTAGAGCAGGGTTTGGCGCCGGTATGTGGTGATGACATGGCGGATGCCGAGGACCGCGGCGATCACAAAGGTCGCGACGTGCCCCAAGCGTTCAGGTACTTGTGCAACGGGCGCGATCACGGCACCGACCGGCCGGGTGGCGGCGGAGAACCTCCGGGAGGGAACGGTGGTCACGAGGCGTTTCTCATCCAATGGTTTGGGGGACGAACATGGTTGTTAGTTGCGTGATAAAGACATTGATCACGAAGCACGCGACGACACCCAGCACTACGGTGGCATTGACCGAGGTTGCGACGCCTTTAGGGCCGCCCTTCGTCGACAGCCCGCGGTGACAAGCAATCGTCACCACGACAAGTCCGAACACAAGCGATTTGCATAGAGCGACAACGATGTCGGTTACCGATGCGAACGACGCGAACGATGCGACATAGCTGCCGGGTGTGATGCCTTGGACATCGACGCTGATGGCGTAGCCCGCCAGCAGCCCGGTGAAGACGATCAGCATGCAGAGCATCGGCGCAGTGATCAACACAGATACGAACCGAGGTGCTACGACGCGCCTGGTGGGGTTGAGTCCGAGTGTCTCCATGGCGGCAATTTCTTCGCGAATCGTTCGAGCGCCCAAATCAGAGGCAATCGCTGATCCGGCCGCGCCCCCGAGTAGAAGGGCGGTAACGATGGGCGCTCCCTGTTGAATGATCCCGAGGCCCCCAGCGGCGCCAGCAATTGACGTGGCCCCAACTTGCTGAGTGAGGCTTCCCACTTGTACCGACACGATGACACCGAATGGCACAGCTACCAGAATCGCGGGCAGAGTCGTCACGACAATAACGAACCAAGTCTGCGATACGGCTTCGCGAAACGGAAACCGTCCCGTAGCAATGTCTACCGCTACCCACCGCAGGGCCTGGCCAGCCAAGCCGAGGGTGCTACCGAAAGTGGCGGCGCCGTCCAGGAAACGGTTGGCGCCGGTCCGAGTGGTGATGGACCTCTCCTTCCCTCGTACACGGGGTATGCGCCGCTTAATGCTGGTGCGCGTTATGGACGGTACCAGGTACTGGCAGTATTACCTATAGTGTTTACAGAAAGACCGTGTCGGGACCTGCTCCCACACCTCATCGACCCCCGCACCCTGTTTGAGTAGGTGGCGGCTTAGTAAGGACAACGATCAGAAGATGACCTCAGAAGCAAGACTGCCGGCGCACTCGTCCCAGTGCATGGGCTGCGGAAGCGAAAACCCCCACGGACTTCAACTTGAGGTCTACCGGAGTGGCGAGCGGGTGTACGCCGATCACACCTTCGACGAGAGGCACCTTGGCGCGCCCGGGTTGGCGCACGGCGGAGCGATCTCGGCCGCTTGCGACGACATCATGGGTTTCACCCTGTGGATCGCGCGGACCCCCGCGGTGACCCGCACCCTGACCGTCGAATACCGTCAGCCGGTCCCTCTGCACACTCCCATTCGCCTCTCTGCTTGGATTGACCACGAGTCGGATCGCCTACTGCACATCGCGGCCGTTGGATCGTTCGATGATCGAACGTATTTCACCTCTAGCGGTGTCTTCGTCAAGGTCGACGTCGCTCATTTTCGACGGTATGCCGACCTATCAACAATCGATGACTTCTTCGCCAACTTCACGCGTACAGACTGACGCCGCAGGGGGGACTGTCGCTGATTCGGTGTAAGTGGTTTGATCGCCCCCGGCGTGGGGCAGGAGGAATCACGACGATGACCGACACAGTCGAGGGCGTGGATGCCCTGGTGGCAGGGCCAGTTGAGACTGGTCAAGAACACGATGTCACCACCGCGGATGAGGTGCGTGAGTGAGTAGCCGGCCGATCTACGCCGCGATCGGGGTTGATCTCGATGGGCACAAAGACATCCTCGGCATGTGGGCTGGCGACGGCGGCAGCGAGTCGGCCACGTTCCGGCGGGCGGTGCTCACCGACCTCAAGAACCGGGGTGCCAGGGGCATCTTCTCCCTTGTCTGTGACGGCTTGAAAGGGTCGCCCGACAGTGTGTCTGCCGCGTTTCCGTTGGCCACGGTACAGACGTGCATCATCCATTTGATCCGGAACACCTTCAAGTACGCCTCCCGCAAGTATAGGGACAAGATCAGCGCCGATCTCAGACCGATCTACACCGCGCTGACCGCCGCTGAGGCCCGGCTGCGATGGGAGGAATTCGCTGAGAAGTGGGGCACGCCGTACCCGGCGATCGTGACCCTGTGGGAGAGTGCGTGGGAGGAGTTCATCCCGTTCCTTGACAACGACGTCGAAATTCGACGAGTGTTGTGCTCCACCAACGCTAGCGAAAGTCTCAACGCCCCGCTAGCGGCGTGCGGTGCGCGCTCGAGGGCACTTCCCGAACGAGCAGTCCGCACTCAAAACGCTCTACCTGGTGACGCGGTCGTTGGATCGATCCCGAAGGGTATGTTGACGGCGCCTGAAAACTGACCCCCTGACGACGGGTGAATTTTGACCCCCGTCTTGTTAGGAGGGTGATTTCAGTGGAGCAGTGGGCGGAGATCCGCCGTTTGCATCGCAGTGAGGGTGTGCCGATCAAGGAGATCGCGCCGGTTGGGGGTGGCCCGTAACACGGTGCGGGCGGCGTTGGCCTCAGACACCGCGCCGAAGTACTCGCGACCGGCGAAGGGCTCGGTGGTCGATGCGTTCGAACCGCAGATCCGGGCGTTGTTGCGGGAGTATCCGACGATGCCGGCGACGGTGATCGCGGAGCGGATCGGGTGGACGAGATCGTTGACTGTCCTCAAAGACCGGGTCCGGGTGATTCGCCCGGAGTTTCGTGGGGTAGATCCGGCCGATCGGGTGATCTATGAGCCCGGCGGCTGTTCGCAGTGGGATCTGTGGTTCCCGGACTACCGAATCCCAGTGGGCCACAATCAATTCGCCATGTTACCGGTATTGGTGATGACATTGGCGTTCTCCCGATACCGGTCGGCGGTGATGATCCCGTCGCGCCAGGGCGGAGACATCCTGACGGGGATGTGGCTGCTGCTGTCGCAACTGGGCGCGGTGACCCGCAAGCTGGTGTGGGACCGCGAAGCCGCGATCGGCCCCAAGGGCACACCCACCGCGCTGGCCGCAGGATTCGTGGGCACCTTGGGCACTCGGCTGGAGCTGGCGCCACCGCGAGACCCCGAGTACAAGGGCATGGTCGAACGCAACAACCGATTCTTCGAGACCTCGTTCCTGCCGGGCCGCCAGTTCGCCTCACCGGACGATTTCACCGCCCAGTTCGATCGGTGGCTGGCCGATCATGCCAACACCCGAGTGGTGCGCGCGATCGGTGATCGACGCCCGTGTGATGCGCTCGCCGAGGACCTCGAGCAGATGGCCGGGCTTCCCCCGACCGCACCTCATATCGGGTTGAGTAGCCGGGTGCGACTCGGTCGCGACTACTACGTACGTGTGGCCGGCAATGACTATTCGGTGCACCCGTCGGTGATCGGTCGCTTCGTCGACATCACCGCCGACCTGCAGCAGGTGCGCATCCAGTGCGGCGAGGTCACCGTCGCCGACCACGCTCGCAGCTGGGCCAACCACGTCACCATCGCCGACCCTCAGCACGTGCGGGCAGCCAAAGAACTGCGCCGCGACTACCGCCGCCAAGACCTCGCCAACCGGGCCCGAAACGCCGCCCGCATCCGCGCCCACCCCGACGGCCACGAGGTACCGATCCGGGCGCTACCAGACTACGACGACCTGTTCGGGGTGCACTTTGCTACCCCGTCAGGTGCTCAACCACCCACCCCGTCCACTATCACTGAAAGGTGAAATACCATGTCCGACAATCACACAGGTAAGCAGATCGAGTTCGCGGCGCGGGCGTTGAAGATGCCAGCGATCCGCCGCTGCTGGGCCGAGTTGGCCGAGCGGGCCCGCACCGACAACTGGACCCACGAGGAGTACCTCGCAGCGATCCTTGACCGCCAGGTCAGTGAACGCGAAGCCAACGGCACCGTGCTGCGGATCAGTGGCGCTCGCTTCCCCGCGGTCAAGACACTCGAGGACTTCAACTTCGACCGCCTTCCAGGATTGCGTCGCGATGTTATCGCCCATCTGGCCACCAGCACCTGGATCGCCAAGAGCGACAACGTGATCCTTCTCGGACCACCTGGAGTGGGTAAGACCCACCTCGCGATCGCGCTCGGGATCAAAGCCGCGCACAACGCCTACCCTGTGCTCTTCGACACCACCACCGGATGGGTCACCCGCCTTGAGGTTCCCCCCGAACCGTAGAGGCATCGATAATGAGGAGCACGATGCCAGAGAAGCGGAAGAAGTACGACCGGGAGTTTCGTGATGGGGCGGTCCGGATCGTCGAGGAGACAGGTAAGCCGATCGCCCAGGTCGCTCGAGACCTGGGGGTCAACGAGGGCACCTTGGGTAACTGGGTCAACCGGGCGCGCGCCGAGCGGGAGGGCCGCGGCGAGCTGACCGTTGATGACGCTGCTGAGCTCAAACGGTTGCGTGACGAGGTCGCCGAGCTGCGCATGGAGCGTGATGTCCTCAAGCGATCAGTGGTCCTGTGGGTGAAGGAGGCGACGAAGTGAGCGTGGCACGCTTTATCGCCGACCAGAGGACCAACTATCGGGTGCCACACGCGGTGTCCTGCCGGCTGCTCGGGGTCAGCGAGGCGTGGTTCTACAAATGGCATAAGCGGACCCAATCGCCGGGTGCGGCAACGGGTTTGCACACCACCCGCGACTATCGCCGGGACACCATCGACCGGGCCGTGGCGGTGGCGTTCGACAAGGCCCGCGGCCTGCACGGGTCACCGCGCCTGCATGCGGATCTGCGTGCTGACGGGTGGACGGTGACCGAGAAGACTGTCGCTGATTCGATGTGTCGTCAGGGCCTGGTCGCGCGGCGGATCCGCCGGCGCAACGGGCTGACCCGTCAGGACAAGACCGCCCCGAAGTTCCCCGATTTGTTGGGTCGCGATTTCACCGCACAGTGCCCCGATCAGCGGTGGGTCGGCGACATCACCGAGATCCCGACCGCGGCGGGCAAGCTGTATCTGGCCACGGTCATCGACCTCTACAGTCGCCGCCTGCTGGGGGCGGCCACCAGTCGTCACCCGGATGCAGCGTTGGCGTGTGCGGCGATCGAGATGGCGGTCGCCACGCGGGGCGGCATGCAGGCGATATGGCGTGATGACGATGCGCAGAAGCTGATTTTCCACACCGATCGTGGGTCGACGTACACCGCGAGACGGTTCACCAGGCTGTGCCAGAAGATGGGTATCCGGCAGTCGATGGGCCGGGTCGGATCGTGTTTCGACAACGCCGCAGCGGAGGCATTCTTCTCTTCTTTGGAGTGGGAAGTGTTGTCACGCAACGAGTTCCATACTATCATGGAGGCGCAGGCGGTCGTGTTGGAGTGGTGCTACGGCTTCTACAATCACCAGCGTCGCCACAGCGCGATCGGGATGATGAGTCCGGTCGACTACGAGAACACCGCAGTCACCGAGCCCGAAGCCGCATAGAGGAGTCCTCCACGATTCCGGGGGAACCACACCTGACCGAGGCACACACCACCGGCCGCCTGGTCTCCGAACTCAAACGGCTCCGCCGCTACCGGCTGATCATCATCGACGAGATCGGCTACCTGCCGTTCGACTCCGATACCGCCAACCTGTTCTTCCAACTCATCGCCAGCCGCTACGAACAAGGCTCGATCCTGATCACCTCGAACATGCCATTCGGCCGCTGGGGCGAAGTCTTCGCCGACGATGTCGTTGCCGCCGCACTCATCGACCGCCTCGTCCACCACGCCGAGGTCATCACCATCGACGGCGACTCCTACCGCACCAAGACCCGACGACAACTCGTCAACGCCGACCAGTAACCACACCAAAAGGGGGTCAAATTTCAACTGAATCACCCCAAGTTTTGTGCCGCCTCCAATGTGGGGGTTTGCTCGGTGGTGAGTCCAGCGTAGTAGCTGGCCTCGTACTCGTTGGGTGGGATCAGGCCGATGCTCGAGTGCAGCCGGCTGCAGTTGTACCAGTCGACCCACGCTGCGGTGGCGTACTCGACGTCGGCGATGGTCTTGTAGGGGCCCTGGTGGAAGATCGTCGTGCGGATGCACTCTGAGGTTCCCCCCGAACCGTAGAGGCATCGATAATGAGGAGCACGATGCCAGAGAAGCGGAAGAAGTACGACCGGGAGTTTCGTGATGGGGCGGTCCGGATCGTCGAGGAGACAGGTAAGCCGATCGCCCAGGTCGCTCGAGACCTGGGGGTCAACGAGGGCACCTTGGGTAACTGGGTCAACCGGGCGCGCGCCGAGCGGGAGGGCCGCGGCGAGCTGACCGTTGATGACGCTGCTGAGCTCAAACGGTTGCGTGACGAGGTCGCCGAGCTGCGCATGGAGCGTGATGTCCTCAAGCGATCAGTGGTCCTGTGGGTGAAGGAGGCGACGAA